>OZ220713.1:1065000-3555437 GCA_965116805.1 Vicinamibacteria bacterium | reverse complement strand
GGGAACCTCGAGCGATGTCTTGCCCGGGGTCCAGCCGAGGAAGTGGCCGTCCGGGCTCTCCGCGAGGCCGGCCTGCATCCCGGCCCACCCCGGCTCGGGGTCGAGCGCGTCGAGATGGCGGGTGGAACGCGCTCCGTCCACCAGGACCACCGCGTGATGGACCACCTCGTGGTTGCCGGGCCGGAACTCCATCGCCGCGACGAACCGGTCGCGCTCGGTCGGAACCGGGACTACGAAGCTCCGGAAGACGTCCCGTCCGGACGCGGGGACGACGTAGGGCTCCGCCATGGTCACCACCAGGTCGGGTTCGCCCAACTGCCAACCGGCGGCGAACCGCGGGACCGCGGGGAGCACCGCCGGATCGCCTTCGGGCGCCCCGCCGTCGGCCCAACGCCGAAGCGTCTCGATCGCGTCCTCCGAGAGCCGGCGTTCGCCGACGAATGACTCAGGCGCCGGCTCCGGCAACCAGGGCGGCATGGTGCGCGCCTCGGTCTTCGCCGCGATCAGCCCGGCGCGCTCCCGCGCTCCGGCGTAGGTCTCCAGGCTGAAGGGACCGATGCCGCCCTCGCGGTGGCAGGCGACGCAGTGCTCGAAGAGGATCGGCGCGACGTCCCGGGCGAAGGTGACGGGCTCCTGGGCGCCCGTCAGGGCGGTCGTGATCGAAACCGCAGCGAGAAGTGACACGACCCTGGATGCCCGTTCGGAACGTACCCGCTGCCTGGCGGCCGCCGCAAACGCAGCCGGGAAGCCAGCCGGTCAGACCTTCAGATAGATCCGCTTGCGGTCGAGGAACACCGCGATCGCCGTCCAGACGGCCACGTTCGCGAGCGCGAAACCGAGCGATCCGTTCAGCGGGCCGAGCCAGGAGGCGAAGAAGGCCTCATAGGTCCAGGTGTAGGCCGAGCCGTCGCCCCGTTCGGGGAAGAGGAGCATGGTCTTGATGACCAGCCCTGACCCAACGAACACCAGGATTGCGTTCTTCCCGAGCGACTCCAGCGGCGCGGTCCAGCGCGGCGGCTGCCGCAGGTCCATGATGAGGACGCAGCACGCCAGCATCGAGAGCGCGATGCCCGCGGTGAAGAGCACGTAGGAACTCGTCCAGAGGTTCTTGTTGATGGGCAGCCAGAAGCTCCAGACCCAGCCCAGGGTCAGGAGCGCGAAGCCGGCGGCGAGCAGGCCGGTCGTCTTCTGGGACGGGAGGCTTGCCGACCGCAGCCACTGCCCGCAGAAGATCCCGAGGAGCGCGGTCGCGATCGCCGGGACCGTGGAGAGCACTCCCTCGGGGTCCCAGGTGCCCTGGTAGAGGGTTCCGGGCAACAGGACGCGGTCCAGGAAGGCCGCGATGTTCGTCCCGGGCTCCAGGTCGCCCGCCACCCCGCCCGGCGTCGGCACGAACCGCATCACCGCGGCGAAGCCGGCGAGGCAGACGGCCGTCAGGGCGGCGAGCCCCCGCCGGCCCAGCCACAGGAACGCCGCGCCGGCCGCCAGGTAGACCACCCCGATCCGCTGCAGGACGCCGGGAAGCCGGAGCGATCCGAGATCCAGGAACGGCCATGCCGCGAGGAAGAGCCCGAGCCCGATCAGGATGGCGCTCCGGCGCAGGACCCGGAGGAACAGCCTGCCGGGTTCGGCGCCGGCTTCCACCCGCCGGCCCAGCGAGAAGGGGATCGCCACCCCGACGATGAACAGGAAGAACGGGAAGATGAGGTCGGTCGGCGTCCAGCCGTGCCAGGGGGCGTGGAGGAGCGGCGGATAGACATGGGCCCAGCTTCCCGGGTTGTTCACCAGGATCATCCCGGCGATCGTCGCGCCGCGGAACGCGTCGAGGGAGCGGAGCCGGTTCGGCAGGGCCGTCATGGGTTCCGCAGCGCGTCCAGCGCCAGGCGCAGGAGCTCCCGGTCGTAGGTCCGGAAGTTCTCCCGGGTCAGGGGCACGTAGATGTCCGGCACGACCGGGTTGCCTTCGAGGATCTCGGTATTCGGGCGCAGGGTGTGCCCGATGTTCCACATGAACTCCGCCACCGGCCGATCCGTGCCCGGGAAGGTGAGCACCTCCTCGTGTTCCCAGGTGTTGCTGTAGCCGCCGGTCGGCATGCCGATGACCACGGCCAACTCGTTGTCGGCGAACATCGAGAGGAACTGGTCCAGGTGCGAGCCTCCGTGCGGCCCGCCGAGGATGGCGGTGCGGCCCCGGAAGTGGACCGGCGCCGGCTCCAGGATGCCGCCGGCGTCGCGGGGCAGGTGGGCCAGCTTGAACGGGGTGGGCGGGGTGTATGCGTCGCCCCGGCGGATCGCTTCCGCGGCGTCCGTCCGGGCCCAGTCGATGAGCCAGCTCCGGCTGAGGTTGAGCCCGAAGATGTCGGGCGCGTCCTCATCCGCCTCGAGGTTCTGGAAGCGTTCGATGAGCGCCTCGCCGGCGTCGCTGACGCGGACGTTTCCGAACGTCGTGCGGAAGGGCCGGCTCACGAGCCGCTGGATCGCGTAGGCGCCGAAGGACCCGCCGCTGCTCCCCCGCACGTCGATGATCAGGTCGTGGTCGAGCAGTTCGTCGCGCTCCGCGAGGTCCATGAGGTCCATGACGTCCTGAATCAGCGAGCGCTCGAAGTCCAGCCACTGGAGCAGGACGATCCGCTCCGCCGTGTTCACGTGAACGTGGAAGTTCTCCCGCTCCATTGCCCTTTGAAACCCCTCGTACTCGGGTTCCAGCGCGACCGTGTGCGTGCCGCGGTCCCCGTAGGGCAGGGACACGTCGTAGCGGTCGCCGGCGGCATCCTCCAGGGTGAGGTCCAGGGTCTCTCGGTAGAGGTCGGGCGGGACGTTCCGCACGATCAGCGGGAGTTCCCGCGCCATGTGCCAATAGAGGCCGTAGCGCGTGGAGTGCCGGATCCACCGGGTGAACTCGGCGACGTATTCGGGCGTAGGCCGGCCGTTCACGGCCACGACGAGATCGCCGGGTTCCGGGGAAGGCAGGTCGAGGCCGACGCCAGCCACGAAGAACTGCGGCTCGTTCAGGTCCGAGAAATCGGGCAGCACGAGGATCGGCGCCACGAGGTCGGGGATCTCGGGCACCGTCAGGCCGCCCTCGACGGGGTTCACGCTCAGGTGGCGGTCCCGGCGCGCGTTCGAGAGCTTCACCAGCGCGTAGAAGAGGTCTTCCTCGGTCTCGGCGGCGAGGAATTCCGAACGGAGCGCCCTCATCTCGTCGAGCGCGGAATACGAACCGGCCTCCTCCTTGACTTCGGAGAACGCTTCGCGCCGCTCGGTCTTCTCGACGATCTCGTCGAAGAGCGTCCCCAACTGGTCCGCGGAGACCTCGAGCGGCGTGCCGGGCGTTTGGTCCGGCGTTCCGCAGGCCGTCCACCCACAGGCAGCCGTCAGACACAGCGTTACCGAGGCAAACCGCAGCGGAGTCACACTGCCTAGCGTAAGGGACTGCCCGCCGCATAGTCTTGGACCCCTGATGCCGCCGTTCACCGTCGTCGCCGGGTGGGTGGCCGGCGTGCTGTCGCTGGTGGCGTTCGTCCCCTACATCGCGGCCATCCTGCGCGGCGAGACCCGTCCGAACCGGGCCACCTGGTGGATCTGGACCACGACCGGCGGCGTGCTCCTGGCCAGCTACTACTTCTCCGGCGCCGACACCACCATCTGGGTGGCGGTGAGCTACTTCGTCGCTTCCCTGGTGACGGCGCTGCTGAGCATCCGCTACGGCGAGGGTGGTTCGACTCCCCTCGACCGCGGCTGCCTCATGGGCGCCGGCGCGGGATTGCTGCTCTGGTGGCTGTTCGACAGCCCGGTCGTCGCCCTCGTCACCACGCTCGGCGTCGACTTCGCGGGCGCGGTCCCGACCATCAGGAAGGCCTGGGTCGCGCCGCACACCGAGGACCGCCTCGCCTGGGCGCTCTTCATCGCGGGGAACACCTGCAACCTGCTGGCGGTGGATCGCTGGAAGTTCGCCATCGCGATCTACCCGATCTACTTCTTCCTCGCGAGCGGAACGATCGCGGCGCTCGTCCTCCGTCCCCGAGGCAAGTGATACAACCCCCCGCGCCGTGACCGACCAACCGTACCGTCGCATCCGGGCGCTCTGGCCCGACCACCTCGGGCTCGCCCGCGGCAAGCTCCTCCTTCCCGGATCCGCCGAGACGGGGCACTGCCTCGCCACCTTCGCGCTCGGCTTCGACCGGGAGATGGACGCGTATCCCAACTCGGGTCTCCTCGACGGGCTGCCGGACATGCGCGCGGTCTTCGACCCGGCCGCGATCCGGCCGGGCTGGAGCGAGGGCACCGGCGTGGTGGTCGCCGACCTGGAGCAGCACGGCAAGCCCCTCGAACGCTCCTCCCGCCGCATCCTGAAGCGCGCCATCGCCGAGCATGAGGCCGACGGCCGCGATCCGGTGGTCGGCATCGAGCTGGAAGCGTTCCTGCTCAAGCCGGACGGCGAGGGCGGTTTCCAGGCGGTCCACACTCCCGGTTCGCACGTCTACGGTTCCGGCCCGCTGATGGATCCCGGCGGAGTCATGGAGGCGGTGCTCGCCGCCGCCGACCGCTGCGGCATCGTGCTCGAGTCCTTCCACAGCGAGTACGACGACGGGCAGTTCGAGCTGACTCTCGGGAAGAACGACGCCCTCGCCGCCGCCGACGAGGCGTTCCTCTTCAAGCTGCTCGCCCGCGAGGTGGCCGCCGAGCGCGGCTACCACCTCACCTTCATCGGCAAGCCCTTCAGCGACCGCGGCGGCTCCGGTCTGCACGTGAACCTCAGCCTGGAAGAGGGAGGCAAGAACGTCTTCGGCGATCCGGACGGCGAGGGCGGGCTCTCGAAGCTCGCCTGGTCCGCGGTGGCCGGCCTGCTGCACCACCACCGGGGACTGGCCGGTGCGGTGGCGCCCACGGTGAACGCCTACCGGCGGCTCCGCCCGGGTCAGATGAGCGGCTACTGGGCCAACTGGGGCCACGACCACCGTGGGTGCGCGGTGCGGATCCCGCTGGAGCGCGGGGCCGGGGCGCGGGTGGAGCACCGGCTTGCGGACGGCGCCTGCGGACCGCATCTCGGGGTGGCGGCCGCGCTGCTGGCGGCGCGGCTTGGAATCCAGCGCGAGCTCGAGCCGCCCCCCGAAGAGAAGGGCGACTGCCTGGAGGCTTCGGAGACCCAAGTCACTGTCGCCGAGGACCTGGCCCGCGCTCTCGACGACCTCGAGGCCGACACCAACCTGGTGGTGGCCCTGGGCAAGGAGTTCGTGCAGATGCACGTCACGGTGAAGCGCCGGGAGTGGGAGCGGTTCCGCGCCCACACCAGCGACTGGGAGAAGCGGGAATACCTCCCGTATCTCTGATTCGCTTCCGGACGGCAGCCTGCCCGTGAGCTTCGCCGCCACCGTCACCGCCGAGGAACTCGACCGGGATCCCGACCCCATCCTCGCGCGTTTGCGCGAGGAGGAGCCGGTGGCCTGGATCCCGGCGCTCGAGATGTGGTTCGTGACCCGCTGGGACGACGTCCAGTCCATGGAGGACCACCCCGAGGTCTTCAGCGCGTGCACCGAGCCGAGCTTTCTGGCGCGGACGCTCGGGGAGAACATGCTGACCCTGGATCCGCCAGCCTGCACCCGGCTCCAGAAGGCCTGCAAGCCGCCGTTCCTGCGGGCCGGACGCAGCGGCTCCTTCGCGGAGACCGAACTCCCCGCGATGTGCGACCGCCTCATCGAGTCGATGCGGGAGGACGGGGAGGCGGACATCATCGCCGGCTACGCGGCGCTGGTGAGCGCCGGCTCGCTCGCCACCGTGCTGGGGCTCGACGCCTACGACTTCCGGGAGGTCTGGGACTGGTGTGAGGGTCTCTGCGTCGGCGTCGCCAACTTCGAGCAGGAACCGGAGGCGTTCGCGGTCGGCCGGCGCGCCGCCGACGCCGTGGAAGCGGCGGTGCTGGGGCGGCTCGACGAGTTGCGCGAGCGTCCCGAGGCGTGTGGACTCCTGCACATCCTCCAGGCCGAACAGAACCTCACGGCGGCAGAGATCGTGAACAATGTGCGGCTGATGATCTCCGGGGGGATCAACGAACCGCGCGACGGCATCGGCCTCGTGGTCTGGACGATGCTCTCCGACGGCCGCCTCCGCGAGCAGGCGCTCGCGAGCCCCGCGGGCATGCGCCGGCTGGTGGACGAAGTGCTCCGCCGCTACACGCCGGTCGGCACCATCACCCGCACCACCACCCGGGAGACCGAACTCGCCGGGGTGCGGCTTCCCGAAGGCGTTCTCGTCTCCGGCATCCTCCGTGCCGCGAACCTTGACCCGGCCCGCTTCTCGGACCCGGAACGGCTCGATCCCACGCGCACCGAGGGCGGGAATGCCGCGTTCGCGCTCGGCGTCCACCGCTGCATCGGCGAGTGGCTCGGACGGCAGGAGATCCGGGTCGGCGCCGAGCGGCTGTTCCGAAATCTGCCCGGTCTCCGCCTCGATCCCGAGGACGAGGTGGAACTCCGCGGATTCGAGTTCCGGGGGCCGAAGAGCGTCAGGGTCGTCTGGGACACTTGAGCAGCACCGTGACCACCGGATTCCTCTTCCCCCGGACGCCCACCGGGCAGGCGTCGCTGCTTCCGCCGCCGCCCTGGCACTACTCGGGCGAGATGCTGACCATCGAGTACCTCGCCGCTCCCGGTGCGGTGGCGGCGCTGCTTCCCTCACCGCTCGAGCCGGTGGCCGACCGCCCGGACGCGGTGGCCGCCGTCTGGGCCGAGTGGCAGTGGAAGAGCGAATCGGGAAACGAGGAGCTCGACCCGGTGCGTTCCCAGTACAAGGAGTGCCTGCTGGTGGTCCGCTGCCGCTACCGGGACCAGGACTGGTCGCGCTGCGTCTTCATCTGGGTGGACCAGGACGCCTCGCTCCTGCGCGGCCACATCCAGGGCTATCCCAAGAAGCTCGGGGAGATCTGGATGACCCGGCCGGCGCTCATCGGCCGCGCCGGACCCCGGCTGGCGCCCGGCGGCCGCTTCGGAGCGACCGTGGCGGCGGGTTCCCGCCGGCTCATGGAGGCGGAGTTCACCATCACGGGCGAGGCCGAAAGCGCGGGTTTCGTCAACGCCCATCCCATGCTCCACCACCGGCTCCTGCCGACCGTGGAAGCCGACGGCGGCGACGCCCTCCACGAGATCGTCAAGGTGAGTTCGGAGGTGGAACTCGGGACCGCCTACGTCGGCGACGCCTCGCTCCGTGTCTTCCCGTCACCCACCGAGGAACTCCTGTCGCTGGCGCCCCGCGAGATGCTCGGCGGCTGCTGGCGGCGGGTCGGCCTTACCTTCCGCGGGGGCGAGACTCTCGCCCGCAGCGAGGACTAGTCCATGGCGGTTGTCGGCTTCGGCCTCCTCTCCCACGTCCCCACGATCATGCTGCCCGAGGAGACCCGCCGGGAGCTGAACGAAGGCAAGGAGATCAGCCTCGTTCCCGGGCTCCGCCGCCTCCGGAACGAGGTGTTCGACGAGCTCGAGCCCGAGACGTTCGTCATCTTCGACACCCACTGGGCGAGCACCGTGGAGCACCTGCTCGCGGCGCAGACGCGCCGTTCCGGCCGCTACACCTCGGACGAGCTGCCCCGCGGAATGCACGGCGTTCCCTACGACTATCCCGGCGATCCCGAACTGGCCCACGCCGCCGAGGCCGCGGCGCACCGGCTCGGGCAACCCGCGCACGCTTCGGAGGACCCCTACCTCCCCGTCCACTACCCGACGATCAACCTGCTCCACTACCTCTGGCGCGGCGAGCGGGTGGTCTCCGTGAGTTGCTGCCAGACGGGGACCACGCCGGACTTCCTGGCCATGGGGCAGGCGATCGGCGAGGCGGTGGAGGAGACCGGCCGGCGGACGGTGCTGCTCGCCTCCGGGGGGATGAGCCACCGCTTCTGGCCGCTCCCCGAACTCCCGCTCCACGAGGCGTCCGATCCCGTGCATGTGCGGACTCCGGAGGCCCGCGCCGCCGACGAGGAGCGGCTCGAATGGCTGCAGGCGGGCGACCACCGGCGGGTCATCCAGACGATGGACGACTACGCGCGCTTCGCCCCCGAGGGCCGTTTCGGCCACTACCTGATGGCGGTCGCCGCCGCCGGCGGCGCCGGCTGCACCGCACCCGGCCGGCTGTTCTCGGAGTACGAGAACGCCGTCGGCACCGGACAGGTCCACGTCTGGTTCGACCTCCCGGCGGCCGGCTGGACGGCGAGCGAATAGAAGGGGCGCGGGAAGCGCCGGAAGACCCGGCTCGGCTTCTCCCCGGCCTGGTGGCACGCACGGCTTGGAACGCCGGCTTCAGCCGGCACAGCGGCCCGCAGGGCCGCGGGCGGTTCCTCGCTACCCCTGCAGTATTGGCGCGTGCAGCCGAGCGTTCGGGCGCATGAGGTCCGTCCCGCCGCCCGCCTTCGGCGGGCTGTGCCGGCTGAAGCCGGCGTTCCAAGCCGCCGCGCCATCACGGCTTGATGGCCGATGACTCCCAGCTTGGGCGAAGACCGCAGCGCCCTCGCCTGGCTGATCGCGTGATCGGTATGCTGCGCCGAACGGGAGACGATCCATGGACCGAAGAGCATTCCTGAAGACCACCGCGGCCGGCGGCGCCGGCCTGACCGCGAGCCTCGGGTGCGCCCCGCCCGCCTCCGAGCCGCCCTCGGGCGCCGGCGGACAGGGCGAGATCCCGCCGTTCGAATTCGACGAGATCACCGCCGACGGCCTCCAGGGAATGATGGAGTCGGGCGAACACACCGCCCGGTCCATCACCGAGGCCTATCTCGGGCGCCTCGAGGCCATGGACCGGCAGGGTCCCGAGCTGCGTTCGATGATCGAGATCAACCCGGACGCGCTTGCCATCGCGGACGGACTCGACGCCGAACGTCAGGCCAACGGTCCGCGCGGGCCGCTGCACGGGATCCCGGTTGCGCTCAAGGACAACCTCGACACCCACGACCGCATGACCACCACGGCGGGGTCGCTCGCCCTCGAAGGCTCCATCCCGCCGCAGGACTCCTTCGTGGCCGGGCGCCTGCGCGCCGCCGGCGCGATCATCCTGGGCAAGCTCAACATGAGCGAATGGGCCTACTTCCGCGGGGAGCGCGCGACCAGCGGCTGGAGCGCGCGGGGCGGCCAGTGCAAGAACCCCTACGCCCTCGACCGCAACCCGTGCGGGTCGAGTTCCGGCTCGGGAACCGCGGCCTCCGCCAACCTCTGCGCGCTGACCGTCGGCACCGAGACCGGCGGCTCCATCATGTGTCCCTCCTCCAGCAACGGCATCGTGGGCATCAAGCCCACGGTGGGGCTCTGGAGCCGCTCCGGCATCATCCCCATCTCCCACTCCCAGGACACCGCGGGGCCCATGACCCGCACGGTGCGCGACGCCGCCATCCTGCTCGGCGGCGCGGTGGGCGTGGATCCCCGGGACGAGGCGACCTCCGCGAGCGACGGCAACTTCCACACCGACTACGCGCAGTTCTGCGATCCGGCTGGTCTCCAGGGAGCGCGCATCGGGGTGGCTCGCAGCTTCACCGGCTTCGACCCGCGAGTCACGGCGCTCTTCGAGGACGCCATCCAGGCGATGGCGGACGCCGGAGCGGTGGTCGTGGACCCCGCGAACCTGCCCCAGGCAGCCTGGAACGACGAACTGCCGCTGCTCCTCCTCGAGTACGAGTTCAAGGCCGACTTGAACGCCTACCTGGCGACCCTCGGCCCCGACGCCCCGGTGCGGACGCTCGCGGAGATCATCGCGTTCAACGAAGCGAACGCCGACCGCGAGATGCCCCACTTCGGCCAGGAGCGCATGATCGCGTCCGAGGCCCGTGGTCCGCTCACGGACGAGGCCTACCTCAACGCGAAGCGAACGATCCAGCGCGCCAACCGCGAAGACGGCATCGACGCGCTCATGGACGAGCACCAGCTCGACGCCATCATCGCCCCCACCCGCGACCTGCCCTGGGTCACCGACCACATCAAGGGCGACCGGCTGGACGGCGGCAGCAGCGCCGGACCGGCGGCCATCGCCGGGTATCCGGACATCAGCGTGCCCATGGGGTTCGTCTCGGGGCTGCCGGCGGGCGTCTCCTTCTTCGGGCGGGCGTGGAGCGAGCCGGTGCTGATCCGGATCGCCTACGCCTACGAGCAGGCGACCCAGCAGCGCCGGGCCCCGACCTTCGCGCCGACGCTGGGTTAGTTCGCCACTCTGGACAGGGGGCGGTGAACCGCCCGCGGGCCTGCGGCCCGCTGTGCCCGTCTGAAGGCCCCCACCGGGAGGACTGGCCGGCGCTCCCGCCTAGGACTCCGGCTCGTCCTCCCCGTAGCTCATGCCGAGTTGCATCATCAGGAAGGCGGTGTCCATGGCGCGGTCGGGGACGCGGCTGCGGCCGCCGGCGTGTCCCGCGCGCGGGCGGTAGCGGAGGATCACCGGCAGGCCTGACGTGGAGGCGGCCTGCACCCGCGCCGCCATCTTCCGGCCCTGGAGCGGCGGCACCCGGGTGTCGAGGTCGCCCTGGGTGAACATCACCGCCGGGTAGTCGGTGCCGTCCTCGACCGCCTGGTAGGGCGAGTACTGCCGCAG
This sequence comes from Vicinamibacteria bacterium, assembly GCA_965116805.1. Lineage (GTDB taxonomy): Bacteria > Acidobacteriota > Vicinamibacteria > Marinacidobacterales > Marinacidobacteraceae > Marinacidobacterium. Next base: position 3,544,884 of record OZ220713.1, on the reverse strand, counting down.
GAACTCGAACTGCTCGGGGATCCCGGCGTTTCCGTACTCGAGCAGCGCCGGCATGTTGTTCGTCTCGGTGAAGGTGTAGAACCGCACCATGTCGAGGTCCGGGAACCCGCAGTAGACCGCGCGGAAGAGCTCGGGCCGCTGGGTGAAGGAGCTCGCCACCAGTAGCCCGCCGTTGCTCCCGCCCATGATCGCGAGCCGGTCCGGGTTCGTGTAGCCGTTCGCGATCAGCCACTCGGCCGAGGAGATGAAGTCGTCGAAGACGTTCTGCTTGTTCTCCAGCATCCCGTCGCGGTGCCAGTCCTCTCCGAACTCGCTTCCGCCCCGGAGCGTCGCCACCGCGAAGACACCCCCCGCCTCGACCCAAACCGCCGCCTGCGCCCGGAAGGAGGGGGTGACGCTCACGTTGAAGCCGCCGTAGCCGTGCAGCAGGGTGGGGAGGTTCCCGTCCAGTTCCACCCCGCGCGGCCGCATGATGTAGATCGGCGCCTCGGTTCCGTCCTTCGAGGTGTACCAGACCTGTTCCACGAGGACGTCGCTCCCGTCGTACTCGGGGCGGGGCGGCTCGATGAGTTCCCGCTCCCAGGTCTCCAGATCCAGGCGGTAGCGGGTTTGCGGGACGGCGAAGGAGGACAGGGTGAGCATCGCCCCGTCCTCGCCCAGCCTGCTCAGGCTGGCGGTGTGGTACTCGGGCAGGGGGATCTCGTCCACCGGCTCAAGGGCCGCTCCGTCGCCCGCCTCGAAGACGAGGATGCGCGACGCGACGTTCGCGAGCAGCTCCACGTAGGTCCGGTCCCCGATCGTGGTGTAGCCGCGGAGCAGGTGTTCCTGCTCGGGGATCCAGTCGGTCCAGCGGGAGCGGTCCGACCAGCGAGACGGGTCCACGCCCGCGGTGGGGATCGCGATCACCCGGTAGTTGGACGCATCGAGGTCGGTGGTGAGGAGGAGCCGTCCTTCCTCGTAGCGGGCGTTACCGTGCGCGCGCTCGCCCTCGATGACGGGGTGGACCTCGCCGCTTTGCCGGTCCATCACGAAGATGTCGTTCCGCATCCAGCCGTGCTGGACGCCGAGCAGCAGCAGGCGTCCGTCCTCGATCTCCTCGAGCCGCAGGAAGGTCTCCGGCCCGTAGCCCTCGCCGAAGATCTCCCGGTCCTCGCTCATCGCCGTGCCGATGCGGTGGTAGCGGGCGCGCGGGCCGTCCTGCCGGGACCGGTGGATGTAGTAGAAGCCCTCGCCCTTCCCGTCGAAGGCGATCGCCCCGTAGAGCGCCTCGGGGAGCCGCTCGGGCCGGTCCTCCAGCGTCTCGAGGTCGAAGAGGCGCACCAGGACCTCGTCCAGCCCCCCGTCCCGGATCCGGTAGAGGAGGAGCTTCCCGTCGGGCGAGATGTCCACGATGTCGACGCTCGCCCAGTCGTCGAACCCGAGCGCCTGGGCGTCGAGCAGGAGTTCGTAGTCCCCGTCCGGATCGGGGCGCTCCCCGGTGGGTTCCCCCTCGACCTTCTCCCGCCGGTAGACGCGCGCCTGGAGCTCCCCGGGCCGCCGCAGGGTGAAGAGCTCATGTTCCCCGGCTTCCCGCGGCGCCGAGACCTGCGCGACCTCCATCAGCTCGCTCATCCGGGCCGCGATCCGGGCTTCGAGAGCGGTGTCCGAGACGATCTGGCGGGCGTACTCGTTCTGGGCGTCGATCCAGGCCCGGGTCTCGGGACTGTCCTGATCCTCCAACCACCGGTAGGGATCCGGGATCTCGACGCCGTGGATGGTGTCGACGACCACCTCGGTGCGGGTCTCCGGCGGCGGCGCCCAGTCGGGCGCGCATCCGGAGGCGAGCAGCGCCGCGATGGACAGCGCGCAGGCGGAACGGCGAACGGCAAATGGCATGACGAGCCCTCCTCGGAGCGCCGGCCTCTGGCCGGCATCACCCGCCCCCGGCGGGCGAAAACGCAGAACCTCACCTCTCATTATGGAGCCCAACCCGAACCACCGGCCCCCCGTTCACGTAATCTACCGGGTTGCCGTGCCCTTCCGCCTGCCTCCCGACCTGGTCCTCGACCCCGAACGCGGGTTCCGCATCTACGAGGGCGTCGTCGCCCCCGACTGGACCGACCGGAACGGCCACATGAACGTCGTCTACTACCGGCGGGCCTTCGACCAGGCGACCCAGCACATGCTGAGCCGCATTGGGCTCTGGGACAACGACAACGACCACGGGTCCACGTTCGCGCTCGAAGACCACGTCACCTACCAGCACGAACTGCATCCCGGACGGGAGTTCTTCGTCACCTACCAGCTCCTCGACTTCAGCGAGAAGCTGGTCCACGCCTTCCTGCGCCTCTTCGGCGAGCCGGAGTCGGCAGGCGGCGAGCCGGTGCTGGCCGCCACCTGCGAGCACATCGGCGTCTACGTGGACATGCGGACCCGCCGCTCCGCGCGGATGCCGGACGAGTACTACGCGCTGCTCGAGGAGATTTCCCGGCGCCTGGAGGGTCTGCCGGAGCCCCGCGAGAGGGGCCGCGTGATCGGCATCCGCCGGCGGTCTCCCTCGAAATCTCTTCCCCGCCGCATTCCGGTCGGCGTTTGAAATCAACCACCCAACCACCAGAAACTAAGGAGTCCCTCATGAAGACCCGTGTTCTCGGCGGCGTCGTTGCCGCCGCCATCCTCATCACCGTTTCGACAGCATTCGCCCAGAGCCCGCGGGGAACCGCCGAGGCCACGGTGGGCGGCGCCCAGGTCTCGATCGAGTACGGCCGTCCGAGCCTCCAAGGCCGCGACATGCTGGGCCAGGCCACCGACGGCATGGTGTGGCGGCTCGGCGCCGACGCTTCCACCACTCTGACCACCAGCGGCGACCTCGACTTCGCGGGGACGAAGATCGCGGCCGGTTCCTACAGCCTCTTCGCGAAGAAGATGGGAGACGGCTGGACGCTGCTCGTGAACTCGCAGACCGGGCAGTGGGGCACCGAACACGACGCCTCGATGGACATCGCCGAGATCCCGCTCATGGTCCATCCGGGCGAGGCGCGCGAACAGTTCACCGTCGTCCTCCACGGACAGGGCGGCGACGGCATGCTCCACTTCGAGTGGGGCGAGACCGTCCTCATGGCCATGTTCAAGGCCGAGTAGGAGGCAGGATCTCCGGAACCTGACACTTTCTCAACCGGCCCGGCCACCCGGCCGGGCCTGACTCCGTCGTTTTCATTCCACTCAGGAGGACCGCCAAGATGGCAACCGCGACGAGATACAGCAGGACAGTGCCCAATGGGAGGTGCCGGAGAGCTTGTATCTGTTCGTGGGCGGCCGTAGTGGTGGCCGCCCTCCTCTTCGCCACCCCGGCCCTCGCCCAGTACGGGCAGATCGAGGGCCAGGTCGTCGACTCGACCGGGGCCGTCCTGCCGGGCGCCACCGTCACCGCCGTCAACGAGGACACCGGGGTTTCCCGGAGTTCGACCTCCGACGCGAGCGGCGACTACCGGCTTCCGGCGCTGCTGCCCGGGGCCTACACGATCCGGGCCGAACTCTCCGGCTTCCAGACGGTAGAGACAACCGGAGTCATCCTGACCATCCAGCAGACGATCATCCTGAATCAGGAGCTGGCGCTCGCCCAGGTCGAGGAGACGGTGACCGTCACGGGAACCGCGCCGCTGCTCGACACCCGGCGCTCCGACATCTCCACGTCGGTGTCCGACCTCCAGATCCAGGATCTCCCGGTGGCGTCCCGCCGCTGGGTGGACCTCGCGCTGCTGACCCCCGGCACCAGCCAGGATGCGATCCGCGGTTACTACTACCGCGGCAACGTCAACATGGGCGCCGGCGGCCGCTACTACGCGAACGCCTTCATCGTGGACGGGGTGAACAACACCTGGGCCGAGATGGGCGAAGCGCGGCAGAACTTCCCGATGGACGCCATCGGTGAGTTCCAGGTGACGACCAGCAACTTCAAGGCCGAGTACGGGCTCGCGACCGGCGGGCTGATGACCGTGGCGACGAAGACGGGAACGAACGACTTCGCCGGAAGTGCCTTCTGGTTCTTCCGCGACAAGTCGCTGACCGAGCTGACCCACCAGCAGAAGGAATTCCAGGAGAATGATCCAACCTTCGAAAAGCCGGAGTACCGCCGCCACCAGTTCGGCGGTTCCTTCGGCGGCCCCATCGTGGAGGACCGCACCCACTTTTTCTTCGCCTACGAGCGGACGAACGAGGAGCTCTTCTACGACATCGACACCCGCGGTGTCTTCCCCGAGTACGATGGAACCTTCCCCAAGGACGAGTGGCGCTACATGTGGCTCGCCCGGATCAATCACCAGCTCAACGAGGACCACCAGGTCTGGCTGCGGGTCGCCTGGGAGAACGAGTACCGCCCGAACCTCACCGCGGGCGGATCTCGGATCCACGGCTTCGACTTTGCGGTGCCCCGGAACGCCGAGGTCTTCGGGGTCACGTCGGTGACCGGCGCCAACTCACTGAACGAGTTCCGCTTCCAGCGGGCATTCTCCAAGTACGAGGTCAGCCCGGCCTGGAGCCATGGATCCTTCGACCCGGGCGATTTCAACGCCGAGCGGCTGGCCCTCTGCGAGCCGAACATCCGGCGGCCCAGCCTCAACCTGGGTTCCTGTAACGACCAGATGGGCCCCGAGACCCGCTGGCAGTTCAAGGACGACTTCACCTGGTTCACCCGCGGCATGGGCGGCGACCACCAGGTCAAGTTCGGGGTGGATTACAACTACATCGAGTTCGCAGCGGATAGCGTCGGCGGACTGGCCGGACGCTTCACCTTCGACACCGACGAACCCTTCGATCCCAACAACCCGGAGACCCACCCGATCCAGTACACCCAGAGCCAACCGCGGTTCGATGACGTTCCGGTGCACCACTTCTCGATCTATACCCAGGACGACTGGACCAGCGACCGCCTGACCCTCAACCTGGGTCTGCGCTACGACCTCCAGGTGGGCACTTTCAACGAGGACATCCGGGACATCCAGTTCCCGCTGCATATCCCGTGGCACGACGGCGCCGACGCCCGGGGCGACAAGAACAACTGGGGTCCGCGGATCGGGTTCGTCTACGACCTCTCAGGCGACAACACCGGCCGGACCACGGTCAAGGGCGGCTACGGGAAATTCTTCGAGAACATCCGGACGCTTACCAACTTCGGGGAGCGCTGGTGGCACCAGGGACAATCGATCGTCATCAACAACCCCGACTTCCTGGATCCGCTCGGCGGGCGTTCCCGCGAGGAGTTCCTCTCTACGGCGCCGCCGAACATCACGATCCTGGACAACGACTACGAGCAGCCCTACGCGCACCACTTCAACCTGGGGATGGCGCACCAGCTTCGGGACGACATGGCGCTCTCGGTCGACCTGACCCGGGTGGCGACCCGCGCCGACGCCTTGCGGCGGATCGACGTCAACTATCCAGTGAACGGCGTGCGCCCCTGGCCCCAGTTCCGGCGGGTGGACGCGTCCTATTCGCTCCTCGATCACGACTACCAAGCCCTTTACGCCAAGTTCGAAAAGCGCTACGCCGACGGCTGGCAGTTCCTGGTCAGCTACACGCTGGCCAAGAGTGACTCGACGGAGCTCTGGACCCGCAACATTGATCCCTCCGGCTGGGAGCCCGACTTTCCCGGCTACACCAAGGTTACCCATCCGGGCGGCACCGACCGCCGCCACCGCCTGGTGAGCAGCGCGATCCTGATGCTACCGCTCGACGTGCGGGTTTCCGCGATCATCGACTACCGGTCCCCGCTCCCCGTGCTGGTGACTTCGGGAACGCGACTGAATGACGATGACTATTCGGGCGACCTGCCTCCCGGGTTCAACGCCTCGAACACCTACGGGTGCCGCGACCTGGATCTGGGGCTGGCGAACGCCTACCGTCAGTCCATTGGCCGCGATCCCGTGAACAGCTTCGCCTGTTCGAACTTCCTGAACGTGGACTTCCGCGCCTCAAGGAACTTCTACCTGAGCGGAACCCACGGCATCGAGCTGGTCTTCCAGGTGTTGAACGCCTTCGACCGGGCGAACTTTGGGAGTACGAACGGCAACCTGCGTTCCGGCGCGTTCGGCGACAACGAGGGCGGCTTGGCGGCCAACATCAACGCCCCCTCCCGCCAGATCGAACTGGCCCTCCGCTACTCCTTCTAGCCACGGGCAAACTCCCTCCGGGCGGGTCCCACAGGACCCGCCCGGTCAGGGAAAGACGGCACGTACGGCCTGGAGCCCCCGCCGGGAGAACTGGGCCGGCTTCACCCGGCGCAGCCGGCCGAAGGCGGGCGGCGACACGGATCTCATTCGCCGGGATGGCGTCTTACTCCTCCGCCCCCAAATGCGGCCAGTTCCGCGCTGGCTCCTACCCTCCGCGCGTGCCGATCGCGCGCGGTCGGTTCAGGCTGCCTGACGGCGGAGCGCCCACCAGGTGACGATCGTCGAGGTGACGAAGCTCAACAGGCCGCCGGTCAGGATGTCGATGGGAACAAGTGCCGCCGGCCAGTTGGCGATCGCGGCGAAGATGGGCACGCTGTAGGTGGCGTAGGCCGCGCAGCCGAGCAGGAACGCGTTCTTCATCGCCCGCGAGAGGTTTCGCTCCCGTATGGCCGGTGCTATCGCCAGTTGGCTGTTCGCGAGCGCGATCAGGCCAAAGAACACCAACAGGGCGACCATCTCCATGGCGCCCCAGGTGTCCATCGGCTTTCCGAAGCTCCAGTCGTTGCCGCTGGCCTCGTGCAGACTGGCGTGCATCGCCACCGCGGGAGGCGACAGGCTCCATGCCAGGTCGATGACGGTGTAAACGACGAACGCCGCAAGAAATCTCGTGAATCTGCTCATCTCGTGAACCTCTCGCGGTGCGGGAAGCGTATACGGCGCCTCAGGTTGACGGCCGCCGCACCACCACCACCGCGGCGTTGTCCTGATTCGAGGATCCGATCTCTGCGATCCGGCGAATGATCGCCGTCGCGAGTTCCTCTGCGCCGGCTCCCGTCTGTTTGCCGCACGCGGCCGCGATCCCGTCCTCGCCCAGAGTCTCCACTCCGTCGGTCGCCAGAATGAGGAGGTCGCCCGGTTCGAGCGGCAGACTCCCTTCCGCCACTTCGTCGAGTGGGAAGCCCATGACCACGCTGGTGATGAGTGCGCGTTCCGGATCGGCGGCCGCCTGGGCGGCGGTGATCTCGCCGCGCCGCGCCCGTTCGTCCAGCTCGGCCCCGACCGTGTGGAGCGGGTTCACGCGCCGGATCCGGCCGTTCCGGTCGTGGAACAGGAAGGAATCCCCAACGCTGACCCAGTCGCAGCCGCCGGAGTGGAAGCAGGTGGCCACCAGCGTGGTGCCCATGCCCCATAGCCCCGGCAAAGCCTCGATCGCCGCCCGGACCTCGGCGTTCGCGGACTGGAGGGCCTCACGGAGCCGTTCGCCGGGAGAACCGGAAGCGCCGGGGAACGCCGCCAGGAATGCGTCGCAAGCAGTCCGGCTCGCCTGGTCGCCAGCGGGATGCCCGCCCAGCCCATCCGCGACCACTCCCACAAGCTGGACGCCGTTTTCGTCCGGTGGGAGTACCCGCGTCCCCCAGGCGTCCTCCTGGCGCCGCCGCGCGCCGACCGTCGCCGCACCGCCGAACTGGAGGTCCGGAGACATCGGACTCGGCCTCCAAACGAACAGTCGCCCCGCGGTGTCAAGCCGCTGGAATACGGCCTCTACCCGCCGCGCTTGATGACCACCCCCGTCAGCGCGCCGGTCGCCTGGCCGTTCTCGATGGCGATCTGGCCGTTGATCAGCACCCAGGGGATGCCCTTCGGGGCGCCGTCGGGGTTCATGATCGTGGAGTTGTCCTCCACCCGGTCATAGTCGAATGCCACGACGTCGGCCTTGCAGCCGACCCTCAGACAGCCGCGGTCCGTCATGCCCACGATGGCCGCCGGCAGGCTGGTGGAGGAGCGCACCATGAAGGGCAGGGTGATGAGCCCGCGGTCCCGCGTGTAGTGGGCGATCTTGCGGGTGTAGCTGCCCCAGTACCGTGGGTGCCGGCCCGGCGTCGCTTCGAGCGCGATGCCGGCGTCCGTCGAGGTCGCCGTGTAGTCCTGCGCCATGTACATCTCCACGTCGAACCGGTCCCCGGCGATCGGCCGGATCAGCACCCCGTGGAGGAGTTCCTCGTTTCCGGTCCGCGCGAAGTCGATCAGCGTCTCGGCGACGCTCCTGCCGCTGTCCCCGGCGACAGCGGCCACCGTCTGGCCCACGAGCGACGGATCCTCCGGGAAGAGCACGATGATCAGCCGGTCCGCGCCACCGAAGAGATCGATCTGCTGCTCGAGGTCCGTCATCAACTCGGCGCGGATGGCTTCGTCGGCGAGGTTCGCCTCCAGGTTCGCCAGGCTCAGCAGCCCCGGCGTCCGCCGCCACTTCGGGTCGTCGAGCCCCCCGGAACGGTCGGTGCCCGGCGGCGCGAAGCCCCACACGGGGATCACCCCCACCGGCCCGCCGCCGAAGGTCTCGAAGGGGTACTGGTCCAGGAAGACCTGGACCCCCTGCGCCCGGGCAAGGTTGATCGCCTGAACGTCCTTCGCGGAGTGCCCCCAGCTCGACGGTCCCTTCGCCTTGATGTGGGTTCCGACCACCCGAATTCCGGTCTCGCGGCCGATCCGGATGGTCTCGGCCATGCCGTCGGTCCCGGTCAGGGTCGGCCCGTCCACGATGCTCGGCACCTGCCAGCGCGGCATCGGCGACTGGCTGCGCTGGTGCGAGTAGTAGAAGCCGTCGTACTCCGCGACGACGTGGGCGAGCGCGATGATCTCCTCGGTCTCCGAGAAGCGAGCCGGGCGGTATTCCGGACCCGCTCCGAGGCCCCACGCTCCGTCCTCCATGCCCTCGCGCACCAGCTCGGTCATCCGGGCCACCTCTTCGTCGGTGGCGGGCCGCTCGTGGTCGGCGCCCATCACCTGGAGGCGCACCGTCGAATGCCCCACCACGGGCACCACGTTGAGTCCCGTTCCCTGGCTCTCGTAGGCGGCGATCTCGTCCCGGATCGGCCAGATGGGGTTCCGTCCGTCGGCGCCCATCACCACCGTGGTGATCCCCTGGGCGACCAGGTTCACCGCCTTTCGCTCCTCTATGTCGTCGCCGACCAGCGACCGGTCGGCGTGGGAATGAAGATCCACCCAGCCCGGGGACACATGGAGTCCGGTGACGTCGATGGTGCGGGCCGCCTCGTGCCCCTCCTTCCCGGCGAGCCGGCCCACCGCCACGACCTCGTCGCCCCGGATGCCGATGTCCGCCCGGATGGCGGGGTTGCCGCTCCCGTCGAAGACCATCCCGCCGACGAGCAGCAGGTCGTAGGCCGGCTGGGCGAGCCCAGGCGCCGCCAGGAGGCTTGCGGCCGCCGCAAACAGCGCGCTTCCGAGGACTTTCTTCATGGCATTCCTCCGCCCGGGTGGGTCGTCCATCGTACCGGAGGGGATGCGCCCAACCTGACAGCCGGTCGCGATACCCGCACGGCCCAACGCCGCGAGGGCTTCACTGCCGGCTGTCAGGCCCCGGCCCGGCGCGCCCCAACCGCCAGCGCCAGCCCGGAAGCCAGGATCAGGGCGATCGCGGGCGGGACCCCGGCCCGGGCCGGGCTCTCCGCGGGCGCGGCAGGCTCGAAGCGGGGCACCTGGTCCCAGGCCACCGCATCGATGGGCGCGGTGGCGAAGAAGTGCGGAAAGAAGTGGTCCTTGAGGCGTTCGTGGAAACGGCGCACCGCGTCCTGGTAGTCGAGCTGGGCCGCAAGGTCGGTCCCGGCGAGGCGATCGAGGGCGAGCTGGGTCGCGAGCGGGGGCGCGAACAGCGACCACCGGCGAGCCCACGCATCCCGGCGGCGCAGCACCTCGCGGTAGGCCCGGGAGGCATCGCGGGCGGCCTGGTCTCCCCGGTGGTTCATGGCGTAGTACCAACCCCAGGTGAACACGTCTTCGGGAATGGCCTGGTCGCTCCACTCGGGATAGTCCTGGTAGAACGACTCCATCGTCGTGCTGGGCGGCAGGTCCCAGGCCTCGTGGTACCCCTGGCGCTGCTGCACCGTCAGCTCCAGCGCTTCCGGAACGGGGTGGAGGACCGCGTTGGCGAGGCTGAGGGCCGCCGGAGCCAGAATCGTCAGCACGACCCAGATTCCCGCGAGGATCATGGCGTTGGCGGTCGATGACCGGTTTCCCAGCGCGACACCGAGGCAGAGGGCGAACCAGAAGACCGTGTGCAGCGCCACGAGCGCGAACATCCAGCCGGCCCGGCCGTCCAGGTCGATGCCCGCCATCAGCGCTCCGGCGGCCATCACCACCGCCGCGACCGCGCCGACCAGCATCGCGCGGGAGGCGAGCTTTGCGGCCAGGAGCCTCCGGCGGGGGGCGAACAGGCGGACCAGGTTCCAGGTGCCGCCCTCCCGCTCGCCGGAGATCAGGTCGTAGCTGACCGCGATGATGAAGAGCGGCAGCAGCGCGATGAGGAGGAAGGCAAGGTCCAGATAGCCCGACGCGGCAAGCCGTGGATTCACGGTCTCGTGCTCGTAGAGCTGTCCTTCGAGCGCCAGGAGACGGATCCGGAGGCTCTCGGTTTCCACCGCGGCCCGGCCCCGAGCGAGGGAGGAAGCCGCCAGCGGGGGCTGCGGCGCGGGGAAGGCCAAGTAGTAGAGCACCTCTCCCGCGTCAGTGGTCGGCGGATAGACGGAGAGCAGAAAGTCCAACTGGTCGTCGTAGGCGGTCTCGGCCGCCGCCAGCGAAGCCCGCGCGGCTTCCGCGTTCCGCCCGGCGCGCCACGCGCCGTAGATTCCCAGGACGAGCAGCAGGACGATCGCGGCCGCGGTCCCGGCCGACCGGGTCAGCCGCCGCAGGTCCAGCGCCAGCAGCCGCGCCCAGCCTCTCACGAGGCCCGGTCCGTTCCGACCAGGGCCAGCCGTCTCCGCGCCAACCCGAGTCCGGTCAGCGGCAGGCCGATCCACAGCCCGAGCGCGGCCAGGGAGACGGGACGATCCGCCAGCGCTCCACCGAGGGGCGGCGGCTCGGTCGCGAAGACGGGGAACTGCCCCCAGTTGTCGCGCGACAGCCGTTGCGCCCGGTCGTTCTCGTTGCGGATCTCGTGGATGTGAAGTTCGTTGAGACGCTGAATGATCGTGTAGCGGTGCGCCTCGGCCTGGGCCAGGAACGCTTCCATCGCCTCCGGACCGCTACCGGCGATGCCCATCGACAGGTCCCGCGCCGCCAGGTACGGGGAGAGGAATCCCGACCACGCCATGACCCCGTTCTGGCGAAGATGACCCTGGACCAGCTCCTGCCGGTGGTCCTCGAAGACCCGGCTGGTGAGCGCTTCCGATTCCCGGCTGAGCACCCCCCTCCAGTTCACCGGGAGATCCTCGACGGCGCCGACCTCGTAGCGCTCCAGGTACTCCTCCCGGAGCGCGTTGAAGAAGGGGTCGTCCGGGCGGTGGCTGTCTCCGACCTCGTTCAGCGCCTGCTCCACCTGCGCGGTGAGCTCGGCGCGCGAGGGCAGCGGATGGAGCGCCCCGGCGACGGATGCCGCCACGCGGGGGGTGGCGACGCAGATCACCACCCACAGCGCGAGCAGTTGCGCCAGCGCGCTCCGCGAAGAGGTCCGGACGGCCGAGACCAGAACCGTCACGAGCACCCAGCCCGCGAGATAGATGCCGTAGATGCCGGCCAGGGCGCCCAGACGCGTCAGGGAAGCGGGGCTGTCGAGCCCCGGCCCGGCCATGACGCCGACGGCCAGCGCGACCGGAAGCGTCGCGAGCGCTCCGACCGCTCCCGTGGCGAGGATCTTGCCCGCGAGGATCTGCGCCGGCGTCGCCCCCTGCGTCAGGAGCACGCCCAGGGTTCCCCCCTCCCGCTCGGCGCTGACCGCGGCGAAACCGGCGACCACCACCAGGAGCGGCAACAGGAGCGCGAGCACGCTCGCCGGCGTGAGGCGTCCGAAGCGCGACATCCCGGTGGAATGACGCGCCTCGCCGAAGTTGGCCGTGTTCTGGCGATGGCCTTCGAGGAAGATCGAGGTTCCCGCGTAATCGCTCACCCCGGGATCGACGAACTCGAGCGGCGCCTGTTCGCGAAAGACCAGGAACCCGTAGTGGATGACCCGGTGCGGATGACGTTCGGGCTGGTCCAGCCACTGCCGATCGACCATTGCCTGGTAGCGGTCGCGCTGCTCGGTCTCGCCCGTGGCGTGATGCCGGGCGCCCATCACCGCGACCAGGCCCAGAGCGACCACGAGCCCCAGCAGGAACACGGCGTAGCCGTCCTGGCGGATCGCTCCCAACTGCCGCCGCGCGATCAGCAGGGTGTTGCGGAGGCCTGGCGGCAAATCGCGCATCGGTCTTCTCTTTCGGTCTGACGAGCGGGGAACGCTCATGATGGTTGCGGCCACGTGCCCCGGGCGCCAGGGTGGAGCGGACTATGGCTCGCGCGGCCGCAGGGATCAAGACGGTGGCTCTAGTGGAACCGCACCGCGTAGCTCAACCGGAACCCGCGACCCATCTCGGGGGCCCGGTCCTTGATGTACGACGTGTGGTTGCGATACAGCTCGTTCGTGAGGTTGTAGCCCGAGAACGACAGGATGTGGGACAGGTGCTGCCGCGGCCACACGTACGAGCCGCGCACGTTGACGACGGCATAGCCGTCGGTTTCGGTCTCGCCCCGGAACACGTCGGTTTGCCGTCCCGCGAATTCCACCTGCGGGCTCAGCGTGAACCCGCCGTAGGGGAGGTCGAGTTTCACCGAGCCCCTTAGGGGCGGAATCCGCGGCAGCGCTTCATCGTTCGCGGTCAGCCGCGCGTCCACGTACCCGATGCCGAGAGTCAGCCAGGTCCGTCCGGCGAGCCGGGCGCCGGCCTCCGCGTCGAACCCGGCGAAGCGGCTGTCGCCCTGCAGGATGTCGAACACCGGCAGGTTGTCGATGATCGCATCCCTGCGGCTGCCGAAGATGAAGTTGTCGATCTCGTACGTGAAGAAGTTCAGGTCGCCACGGGCGCGGCTCCCCCGGTGCCGCAGGCTCACGTCCAGTCCGAGGGTGGACTCGGCGTCGAGGTCCGGGTTGCCGATGTCGAAGGAGAACGTGCCGGCGTGGGCGCCGAAGTTGTACAGCTCCTCGATGGCCGGGGCGCGGTGGGAGCGCGTCAGGTTGGCCACCAGCGCGTTGCCGGCGCCGAGATCCGCGTGGACTCCGACTGACGCCGAGAGACCCGCAAAGCTGCGGTCGCGCACGTCGGGCGCCTCGGGCCGAGGCGCTTCCTCCTCGTGCCCGTGCTCCTCGTGCCCGTGCTCCTCGTGTTCGGGTTCTTCGTGCCCATGCTCCTCTTCGTGCCCAGCTCCACCGCTGCGCGCCGCCACGGCGTAGTCATCGCGGTCGATCCGGGCGCCGAACTGCACCCGAAACCGCCCGAAGGTCAGTTCTTCGTAGGCGAAGGCCGCGAAGGAACTCAGGTCGGTCCGCGGCGCCAGCGCCTCGGCCCCGGCCGCCTCGAAGTCCCGCACCTGCGCCCAGGCGCCGAATCTCCCCGAAAGACGCTCCGTCTGCCGCTGGTCCACGTCCGCCCGGAGGATGTAGACCCGGTTGTCGTAGCGCGTGCCGAGGCGCTCCTGCCCGGCTTCGGTCTCCAGCTCGTCATGTCCCCAGTCCACGACGCTCAGGCTGAGCCGGCCTCCCTCGATGACACTGTTGTCGAGGTCCCTGAGCCCGAAGTCGAAGCGTCCGGCGCGACGCTGCCAGTCGAGAGCGATATCGGTATCCCCATGGGCCTCTTCCTCGTGCTCGTCATGATGTTCGTCTTCGTGTCCGCCGTGCTCGTCTCCGTGGTCATCGTGGTGCACATGGAACTCGCCCACGATCGGCACTCCGTAGCGGCCGTCGTTCACCGTGACGCCGGCGCTGGTGAAGAACCGGTCGCCGGTCCAGCCCAGCCCGGCCTGGGCGTGGGTCGCCTCGGTAGCGGAGTTCTCGACGACCCCCGCGGGCGTGTCGTAGTCCTCCGTCCGCCGCGTGCTGCCGGAGGCCCAGTAGTGGACTCCGTTCTGCTGCGCATGCTGCACGCTGACGTTCCCGCCCGCCTGAGCGTTCGGGCTCCCCAGGTCGGCGCTCAGGAGCGCCCGCGTACCTTCCGGCGGCGATGCCCGGTAGCTCTCCTGGGGCGTGATCACGTTGACGAGACCGCCGACCGCGTTCGAGCCGTACAGCAAGGTCGCCGGCCCGCGGACGATTTCGACGCGTTCCACGCCGTTGGGGTCGATCGCGACTCCATGGTCGCCGGACTCGCTTGACAGGTCTCCGGTGCGGACGCCGTCCTCCAGGATCATGACCCGGTCGCCGTCGAAGCCGCGGATGATCGGCCGGTTCGCTCCGGGACCGAAGCCGCGCACCGCGATGCCCGGCTCGTTCCGCAAGGCGTCGGCGAGATTGGTGGCCGACTCCTTGGCGATATCGAACGAGTCCATGGTGGTGACCGCGTTGAATGCCTCGAGTGCGGTCTCGGTTCCGTCCACCGAGGCGGTCACCGTCACGTCCTCGCGAACGGGTGAGAGACTGAGTTCGAAGTCCACCGTCGCGGTCCCGCCGGGGAGGACGGTCACCGTCTGCCGTCCTGCGGTGAGGAGCTCGCGTTGTGCGAGGACGTCGTAGGGACCAGCCGGCACTCCGGCGATCGCGAACCTCCCCTGTTCGTCGGTCAACGCGAACCTGCCCGTGCCCACAAAGAGGACGACGGCGCCGTGAACGGGTCCGTAGTCCTCGAGGGTCACGGTGCCGCGCACCGTGCCGGTCTCCTGCGCCGCCACCGGCGCAGCCCCGACGGCCGTCACCAGACTGGCGGTCAGGAAAGAAGTCAGTAAGTGAGTGAATCTGGATCGGTACATGGTTCTCCTCCCGATTGCCTGCCCTCGGCAAGACGGTTCCGGCAGACACCGTGCGTACCGCGGCGAACCTCGTTCTGAGGGCGTCCCGAACGGCGCCGGGAAACGCGGTAGCCGCGGGGGGACGCGCCCGGTCAGACGACCGCCGGCGCGTGCCGGCCCGACGCCCGCCGCTTGGCGGCGGACGAGCACGGCGTTTTCTCGGAACTACGCGGGAGGAGCGCGGGCGGGCTGGCGAAGGTAGAGCCGGGACGGGGCCCGGACGGCATCGCGCGCCTGTTCCAGCGGATCCGCGGCATCGGCGAATCCGATCTGCAACGAGCCGGAGAGTTCGGTGGCAGGCTGGTGCGGCGTCTGGCAGACCGCGCAGTGCTCATCGACGGCGTGCTCTTCGTGACAGAAGACCTCCGCGGCGGCGGCGCTGGCCACCACCAACACCAGGGCAGCGATCCAGGCGCTCCAGCCAAGGCTGCGCCCGGCGAGCCTCGGGTGTTCGCGTCCTCGTCGCATTGCTGTCGAATCGAACGGGACAGTATACGGGCGAGAAGTGTTCGCTGTCGAGTTCGTTTCGCCTCCGTCCCCGGTTCATCGGTCCTCCACGAAAACGCCGCGCGGTCCGGTAGGCTGCCTGGCCAACGTCGTTCTCGCTCGTCACGGCGCCTTTCGTCCCGCACGCCATGCAACGCGACGCTACGGTCGCCGGATGGCGGCGGTTGCTTGGCGGACTGCTAACGTCCACCCGACATGCTGGACCGACTCTCCGCATCTTTCATCCTCGCGCTGACGGCCGGTCTGGCGCTGGCGCCCGCCGGTTCCGCCGCGGCGCAACCGGTCACCATCGACCCGGCCCAACTGGGCGGCCTCCGCTGGCGCACCATCGGGCCCGACGGGAACCGGCTGAGCGCGGCCGCCGGCGAGTGGGGCAACCCCGACGTCATCTACTTCGGCGCCGCGTCCGGGGGGATCTGGAAGACCAGCGACCGCGGGGTCACCTGGGAGCCGGTCTTCGACGATCAGGAGGCGGCTTCCATCAGCGCGCTCGCCGTTTCACCGTCGCATCCCGGGCAGGTGTGGGCCGGGACCGGCGAGACCTTCATCATCCGGCCGGCGCTCGCCATGGGGAACGGCATCTACCGCTCCACTGACGGCGGGCGGTCCTTCCACCACCGGGGACTCGAGGCCACCGGGCGCATCGCCCGGATCCTGGTCCATCCCGAGGACCCGAACCTGGTGTACGCCTGCGCACTCGGGCATTCCTACGCGCCGCAGCCGGAGCGCGGCGTCTATCGGACCCGGGACGGCGGCGCCAACTGGGAGCTGGTCCTCCACGTGGACGAGCACGCCGGCTGCTCCGACCTCACCATGGATCTCCGGCATCCCGAGCGCCTGCTTGCCGGGATGTGGCAGCTCCGGATCGACACCGGTGGGCTCCGGAGCGGCGGTCCGGGCAGCGGGCTCTACCGCTCGCGTGACGGCGGCGACTCCTGGGAGCGGATTTCGGGTGAGAAATCCGACGACGGCGGCGGCCGGGGGCTCCCCGGCGGGGAGGCGCATCCCATCGGCAAGGTCGCCGTCGCGATCGCGCCGAGCGACCCCGACCGCTGGTACGCCCTGATCGAGGACGAGAGTCCGGGCTTCTATCGCTCCGACGACGGCGGGGATTCGTGGCGGCTCATGATGACCCACCACGATCTCGCCGAGCGCGCCCCCTACTACGTCCGGATTGCCGTGGACTCGGCGAACGCCGACCGCGTGTACTTCGCTTCGGTGCTCTTCAGCACCACCGTGGACGGGGGCCGCACGCTGATCGAGACCTCCTACCGCGCCGGCGGCGACAACCACGACGTCTGGGTGGACCCCTGGATGCCGGAGCGGATTCTGGTCGGACACGACGGGGGCGGCAGCATCTCCGAGAACCGCGGCGAGAGCTGGCGCCGGGTGGTGCCGCCGGTGGCCCAGATGTACCACGTCACCGTGGACGACCGGATCCCCTACCGGGTCTACGGGAACCGCCAGGACGGCTACTCCTACCGGGGGCCGAGCCGTACTCCCGGCGGCGGGATTCCGCTCGGGCTCTGGCACGGGGTCGGGGGCTGCGAGAGCGGCTGGGCCACCCCGGAGCCCCACGACGACAACGTGGTCTGGTCGGGGTGCTACGACGGCGGGCTCGAGATCTACGACGACCGCACCGGGCACGTCCGGGACGTCCGGGTCTGGCCGGAGGCGGGCTACGGCTGGGCGCCCGCGGACCTGAAGGTGCGCTGGCACTGGAACTTCCCGATGGTCCTGTCGCGCCACGAACCGGGCACCACCTGGGTCGGGAGCCAGTTCGTGCACCGGAGCCGGAACCGGGGCCAGTCGTGGGAGACCATCAGCCCCGACCTCACCACGAACGACAAGTCGCGCCAGCAGGACTCCGGCGGCATCACGATCGACAACCTCTACACCTTCGACGGTTCGGTGCTCTTCGCGCTCGCCGAGTCGCCGCTACGGGCCGGCCAGCTCTGGGCCGGGAGCGTGGACGGGAAGGTCCACGTCACCACCGACGGCGGCGAGACCTGGCTCGACCGGAGCGGAAACGTCCCGGGGCTCGACCAGGACGCCTGGATCAAGTTCATCGAGCCTTCGCACCACGATCCGGAGACCGCCTACCTCGCGGTGAGCTGGCACCAGTCCGGCGACTTCCGCCCGCACATCTACCGCACCCGGGATCTTGGGGAGACCTGGGAACGCATCAGCGGCGGGATTCCGGAGTCCCCGTTCTCGTTCGTCCACGTGGTGCGGGAGGACCCGGAGCGCGCCGGACTGCTCTTCGCCGGCACCGACAACAAGGTTTGGGCGAGCCTCGACGACGGCGCCTCCTGGTTCTCGTTGCAACGGGACATGCCGCCCGCCCCGATTTACGGGATCGTGATTCAGGAGCGGTTCGAGGACCTGGTGGTCGCGACCTACGGCCGCGGCTTCTACATCCTGGACGGCATCGGGCCGCTCCGGGGTCTCGCGGAAGCGTCGGAGGAGCCGCTCCGGGTGTTCGATTCGCCGACCTCCTGGAGGTTCCTGCCGCGGCAGAGCATCAAGTCGGAGCCGGGCAGCCTGGTGACCGGCCGGAACGCTCCCTACGGCGCTCCCATCTCCTGGTGGCTCGACGAGGACGCCGCCGCCGAGCGGGCCGAAATCGCGATCGTGAACGCCGCCGGGGAGACCGTGCGGACGCTTCGCGGACCCGGAACCGCCGGGCTCTCCCGGGTGTACTGGGACCTCCGCGGCGACACCCCCGACCGGGCCACCCTCCGCACCCGGCCCCCCGACCGGGACTGGGTGGAAATGGGCGAGGACCAGCAGCGCCGGATCCGCACCTGGGACCTCGACATCTTCCCCGGCTATCGCGGTCTCCTGCAGCCCCCCGGTTCCTACACCGCCCGGGTCACGGTGGGGGAGTACACCGCGGAGACCACCCTGCGGGTGGAGGTCGATCCCGCATCCGCCGCCACCCCCGGCGACATCCGGGAGAAGTACGCGTTCCTGAACGCGATCCACGCGCAGTTGAACGAGCTGGCGGAGATGGTGGACGAGCTCGAGTGGGTGCGTCGGGAGATCGAGGGGCTCCGGGAGCGCCACGCCGGTGACGAACGGTTCACCGCGCTGCTCGAGAGCGCCGGCGAAATCGCGGGAACGGCGGTCGCCATCGAGGGGCGTTTCTTCGACGTCGGGCTCACCGGAGCTCGCGAGGACGCCTTCCGGGCGCCGATGCGCCTCTACGGCCGGCTCGGCGCCCTCGCGAACGACGCCGGCTGGGACGGCGCCGACTTCGCTCCCACCGACCAGCAGCGCGAGGTCCATCAGCTCCTGACCGAGCGCTTCGAGGCGGCCCGCGGGGAGTACCGCCGGCTCATGGACGAACAACTGCCGCCCTTCTGGAGGGCGCTCGCCGAGGCGCGCGCGGGAGACGGCGGTCCGGATTGATGAGCGAAGAGCGCGCCCGCTTCGGGTCCCGGAATCTCCTGGCGGCCGTCGCGCTCACCGCCTACGGCTGGTTCGCCGCCGCCTACGGGCCCGACGGTTCGTTCCCCGGATCGGACTTCGGATCGCTCGCCTACGGGCTCTCCCGGCAGGGCCTCTGGTTCCTGCCGATCGGGATCCTCGTCCCGCTGGTGCTTCCCCGGATGCGGGGCGTCCTGACCGGTTTCTTCCTGGTGCTGCTCCCCTCGCTCCTGATCGGAGCCGTCGTGACGGCGCTCGTCGTCGCGGCTCCGGACGCGGCTCCCTGGCTGGTGCTGGAGAGCTTCGTCTTTCCGGAAGTCGCGACGCTGCTCGCGCCGCTGACCGGGATGTTCGTCGGCGCGCTGTTCGGGGCCGTCATCGCGCGGGGACCCGGCTCGGCGCTGGTCCTCATTCCGGTGCTGGTCGCCATTGCCGCGGTGCTCCTCGCGAGCGTCGCCGTGCTGCTGCTGCTGATCACCGACCGGGTCGCGGTGACGGATCCCATCGGCCCGCCCGGATCGCCGGACGGCCGGTACCGCGACGCCTTTGCCGACTTCTATCGGGACGGAGCGCCGGGTTCCCGGGCGGAGCTGAACGCGGCCACCTTCGCCGCCGGCTTCCGCCTCGCGCTTGCCGCCGTGGGGGTGGACCCGGGCGTGCGGCTCCACGCGGCCCCGGCCGGCGATGCGATGGAGATCGCCGGCTCGATGCCGGTGGCGGTCCCCGCGTTCGGCGCCCGTTTCCTGAACATCGCTGCGACCGCGCAGCCGACCGTCGAGGACGGCGAGTTCCGCGCGGCGTTCCGGTCCGTCCGCGTGGGAGGCATCGAGGCGCCGCCCGTACTGGTCCGGTCCTCGTCCCGGGTCCTCTCGCGCTGGCTGCGCCGGAACGCCGCGGTGGCGGCGCTGCTCGCGCCCTTCGACGAGGTCCGGGTGGCGGACTCGACGATCGTGGTGCGCTGGCGGGAGCGGGAGGACACGGAAGCGGGAATCCACGCGCGGGTGGGCGGTTACCTGACGCTGCTCGCCCGGGACGCCGACCTCCTCCGGGAGCAGCCGGACCGGACCTCGGCGGTGCTGCGCCGCACGTTCGCGCTCGCCGCCGTGCGTTCGGTGGGAGGCGACGCGCTGGCCGAAAACCGGGCCGCCCTGCTCGCCCTCGGGGGCGCGTTCGGCCATCCCTCGCTGCTCGACCTGGCGCGGGTTCCCGGTGGCGGGGAGGAAGCGCGTGGACTGCTGGACCGCCTTCCGCTCAGCCTGCACGGGCGCCGCGACTGGGCGCGCCATTTCTTCCTGAGCGCCGGGATCGTGCAGGTGGCGCCCGACGGCGTCTCGGGCGGGGCCGGACTCTTGAAGGAACAGCTCGATGCCGCGGAAGGCGGGACCGGGTTCTCCTTTGCCGACCTGTTGATGGACGAGGCGGGGACGCGCTTCGGGCTCACCGCGACCCGCGATGTGGCGCGGGCGCGCTGGATGCAGGTGCGGCTCGCCAACGGCGTCCGGGAAGACGATCTTGCGCCGACCGCTGCCGGGTTGCCCGAGGGGCTCAGCGCCGCCCGGCTGGAGGCCGAATTCGGCGGGGTGGCAGGCGCGGGCTTCCGCGATGTCGAGGCGCAGATCGTGCGCCTGGTGGACGCCCTGCCGCTCTACCGGATGCGGCTTCCGGAAGCGCCCTCCGGCATCGCTCCTCCTTCGGGTACCCTGCCTTAGCAGCCTGTGGACAAAGTCACGTGGCATTCGAACGCCGATGCATCCCGCCTGAACCGCGCCTCTACGAGGCGCTCTGCGTTGCGTTTCGGTCGGAATACACTCGGTATTCCTCCCTCACGCGCCTTGTCAGCCGGGCGCCTCGGCGTTCTCGGTGCTCACGTCACTTCATCCACAGGCTGCTAAACACCATGAGGCCGATCCGCCGAGCGCACCTCCCGGGAGAGAGCATCCACTGATGGCCGACACGGCCTCGCTGCTCGACAGTTGGGAGAGCGAGGTCCAGGCGGCCTGGCTCTACCTGGTGCTCGCGGAGATCGAAACCGGAGAGAACAAGCGCCTCTTCGAAGCGCTTTCGGCGGACGCGCTCGAACAGAGCAAGGCCTGGGTCAAGGCGATCGAGGAGGCGGGGGGTCCGCCCCCGGGACCCTACGAGGCGCCCTTCCGGGTGCGGCTCGTGGGGACGCTGATCCGGCGCATCGGCCCGCGCTCGCTGCTGCCCGCGCTCGCCGCGCTGAAGGTGCGCGGCCTCTCCGTCTACCGGGCGGCGCCGTCGAGCCTCGAGGTCCTCATCGCGCAGGAGGCCGGTTCGAGCGTCCGCGCGGAGTCCCGCGATCACCTGCTGGGCGAGGAGCAGCGCCACCTCTACACCCGCGGAGCGGTCGCGCTGCACGCCGCGATCTTCGGGGCGAACGACGGGCTGGTGTCGAACACCGCCCTGATCCTGGCCGCGACCGGCGCCGGCGCCTCCACGGGCACGGCGCTTCTCATCGGCGCCGCCGGGATGGTGGCGGGCGCGGTATCGATGGCCACCGGGGAGTACCTCGGGGTGCGTTCGCGGATCGAACTCTACGAGCGGCAGATCGCTCTCGAGGAGGAGGAGTTGCGGCTCTACCCGGACGACGAGGCGGAAGAGCTGGCGATGATCTTCGAGGCGCGCGGTCTCGAGCGCGAAGCCGCGCGCGACCTCGGCAAGCGCCTGATCAGTGAACCCGCCCGGGCGCTCGACGTGCTCACCCGCGAGGAACTCGGCCTGAACCCGGACGATCTCGGTTCGCCGTGGGCGTCGGCGCTGGCCTCGCTGCTGAGTTTCGGGGGCGGGGCGCTGGTTCCGCTGCTTCCCCTGGCGCTGCTCCCGGCGCTGGGCCTGGGCAGCGGCCCCGCGCTGCTGGGGGCGGTTGCCCTGAGCGGCGTGGCGCTCTTCGTCTCGGGAGCGGCGACGAGCCTCTTCACGGGCCGGTCCGGCGTGCGCAGCGGTCTCCGGCTGGCCTCGGTGGGGCTCGCGCTCTCCGGCGTCCTCTACGGTCTCGGACTCCTCGTCCGGGCGAGCCTCGGCGGCTGAGGGGGTCATGTTCAGCCGGCGGGCGCTCCGCGCCGCGCTCGTCGCCCTCCCGTTCCTGTTGGCGCTCGTCGCCGGATGCGGATCGGATGAGGCCCCCGCACCTACGGCGCCCCCACCTCCGGAGCCGCCCCCGGTCGGGCCGCCGCCGGACACGCTGGATCTTCCCGACGACCCGGGACATTTCTTCCTGGAAGTCTGGGAGGGCCCGGGTTTCGTTCCCATCGAATACTCGCTGGGACGGCCGCCCCGCTACGCGGTGACCGTCGGCGGCGAGCTCTACAGCGAGGGGCCGACCTTCGAGATCTTTCCCGGCCCGCTGCTCCCGAACATCCAGGTCGGGCGGCTCCTGGCGGAGGATCTGGCCGCGATCGTCGCGGCGACCGCGGCGACCGGAATCTCCCAGCTCGGGGAGGTGAACATTCCCCAGCCCACCACGGGTCCCGTCATCGCGGATGCGCCGGCCTACGAGGTGGTGCTACGGGACCGGCAGGGCTTGCATCTGCTCCGCATCGAGGCCCTCGGCGCGATATCGCACACCGATCCCCGGGTCCTCGCGGTCCGCGAACTGATGCAGCGCCTCGATCACGCCACCGCCGACACCGCCGCCGAGGTCTACCTCGGCGAGCGCGTGCAGGTGTACGTCAGCGTGGGCCCTATGCCCCCCGAGCCGTCGGTGCTGAACGAGCGGCCGTGGCCGCTTCCGGACCCGCCGCCGGACGAGGAGGATGCGGAGGGCTTCGAGTGCCGGGTGTACGGGGGGCAGGTTGCCGCCGACCTCCTCGAGACCTTCGCGGACGCCAATCATGGAACGCGGTGGGACTACCACGGCGCCCTTCACCAGATCCTCGCCCGTTCCCTGCTGCCTCACGAGGAGGGGTGCCCGGCCTCTTGAGCACCGGGAACCGCTTCCGGCCTCCGGCAGCGCTGCTGTTCGCGGCGGCGCTCTGGCCGGCTCCCGTTGCGGCATTCCAGGACTTCGACGCCGGGGAGTTCCACGCCTACGTGGAGCGCGCGGTCGCCGACTGGGACGCGACCGGTCTCGCGGTCGCCGTCGTCCGGGGGCCGGAACTGCTGTTCGCCCGGGGCTACGGCGTCCTTGAGCTCGGAAAACCAGAAGCCGTGGACCCGGACACCCTGTTCTCGATCGGCTCCACCACCAAGGCCATGACCGCGGCGACGCTCGGCGTCCTGGTGGACGAGGGGAAGCTGGACTGGGACGACCCGGTGCGCCGTCACATCCCCGAGTTCCAAGTTGGGGATTCCTGGGTCAGCGAGGCGATGACCGTGCGGGATCTCCTGACCCACCGGGGCGGCCTCCCGAACACCGATCTCTTCTGGTACGGCCAGGACACCGACATGGAGGAGATGCTGTCGCGGTTGCGCCACGTCGAGCCCGCCTACTCGATGCGGTCCGGGTTCGTCTACCAGAACGTGATGTACGCGACTGCCGGCGAGGTCGTGAAGCGCGTCTCCGGGATGCCGTGGCACGACTTCGTGGACGCGCGCATCTTCGACCGGCTGGGGATGGACCGCACGGTGCCCCTGCTCGCGCTCACCCGCGGCCGCGGCAACCTCGCCTCTCCCCACCACGTCGTGGACGGCGAGACGGTGGTGATCGAGAACGCGCCGGTGGATTCGGTGGCGGCGGCCGGATCGGTGTGGAGTTCCGTCCGCGAGATGTCGCTCTGGCTGCGGATGCTCCTCGCGTCGGGAGTGGCGGCCGATGGGACGCGCATCCTCAGCGAAGCGGTGGTGGAAGAGATGTTCCGTCCCCAGTCGCTGGTGGACCGGGCCGGCTTCTACCCGACCCAGAGCCTCACGAATCCCAAGTGGGTGACCTACGGCCTCGGCTGGTTCCAGCAGGACTACGACGGGGAGGCCCTCGACTTCCACACCGGGAGCATCGACGGGATGGTGGCCATCGCCGGCCTGATCCGGGACGAGGGGATCGGCGTCTATGTCCTCGGCAACCGCGACCACGTGGAGGTGCGGCACGCGCTGATGCTTCGCGGACTCGACGCCCTGCTGGGGAAGCCGTTCCGGGACTGGAGCGCGGAGCTGAAGGAGCTCTACGACGGGCTGGCCGCCGCGCAGGCGAAGGCCATGGAGGCCGTTCGCGCCGCGCGGGTCGAGGGTTCGCGTCCCCATCTCCCCCCGTCCGGGTACGCCGGGACCTACCGCCACGAAGTGGGAGGCGAGATCACGGTGACTGCGGGTGACGACGGCCTCCGCCTCGAGTACGGCCCGGGCCTTCAGGGGCCGCTCACCCATTGGAGCCACGAGACGTTCCGGGTGGCCTGGGACGCCCGCTGGCGCGGCGAGCTGCTGGTGACCTTCGACCTCGACCCGGCGGGGAACCCCGCCGCCCTTTCGCTGGGTGAAACGCGGTTCCGCCGCGTCGCGGACTAGCAGCCTGTGGCAAAACCCACGCGGCGTTCGGCGGGCGATTCATCCCGGCTGAACCGCGCCTCTACGAGGCGCTCTGCGTTGCGTTTCGGTCGGAATACACTCGGTATTCCTCCCTCACGCGCCTTGTCAGCCGGGCGCCTCGCCCGCCTCGGCGCTCACGTGGGTTTCACCACAGGCGGCTAGCCTTGACGGGACTGCCGTTCCTTCCTATTCTCCTCAGCCGAAAATGAAATCCAATACCAGTTTCTGGCACCGCCTCCCCGGCGCGGATCGCCCGATCGTCAAGAAGATTGCCGGCGCGGCGTTCCTCTTCTTCCTGATCAAGGGCCTCGTCTGGCTCGGCGTGATCGCGGCCGGGGCGTGGGCTCTGATGAAGTAGCCCCGGGTTGCCGGCCATGTCCGAAGGACTCGCGGACCGCCTCAAGGCGGCGACCGCCGACCAGCACGCCGCGGCGGAGAACCACGACTTCCAGCGCGCCCTGGTGCGCGGCGAGGTTTCCCGTACGGCGCTCGCCGCGCACCAGTCCGCGATGCTCGATCTCGTCCGCCTGATGCACGCCCGCCTCCTCGCCCGGGGGCCGGACTGGCAGGACCTCGCCCAGGCCATGGGTGACCACGCCGGGCGGCTGGCCCGCGATCTGGAGGACCTCGGCGGCGGACCTCACGATCGTCCCTCCCGGGCGGTCATGGAGTTCGCGGGCGCGCTCGGCGGCGCGCACTGGAGTCCGGAAGCGAGTCTGGCGGTCTTCTACGTGATCGAGGGCTCCATGAACGGCAACCGCTTCATCCGCCGCGCGCTGGTGGAAAACCGTCCGGAGCTGGCCGGGTGCCTGCGTTACTTCGACCCCTACGGCCCTGATCAGCGCGCCCGCTGGAAAGAGTTCCGGAGCGCCATCGACCGGATCGGCGCGACGCTTTCCGATCCCGACGCCGCCGTCCGCGCCGCGCGGGAGACGTTCACGCTGACGGGAACGCTGGCCAGCGAGGCCCAGGCCGCGGAAGCGGTAGCCGCCTGAGGCGCCGGGGGACAGGACCCGGGATCCGATGGCTGGCTGCTGGATCGCGCTGACGACCCTGTCGAGCCGGGAGCAGGCCGAGCAACTGGCCGAGGCGCTGGTGGCGGAACGCTTCGCCGCCTGCGTCAACGTGCTCGGACCGGTGGCGTCCATCTACCGGTGGGAGGGCAAGGTGGAGCGTGACGAGGAGGTTCTCCTCTTCATCAAGACCACGGAGGCCGGCGTCGCCCCGCTGCAGACGCGGGTGCTCGAACTCCACCCCTACGACACCCCCGAGTTCCTCGCGTTCGAGGTCGGCGCGGGCGCCCCGGACTATCTCGCCTGGGTGGTGAATTCGGTCGCATCGGCCCAGGAGCGCCGGCCTCCGGCCGGCATCGCTCCGCGATAGCTGGGCGAAACCGCACATCGCCATTTATCCTCGCGCGACGCAGGGAAGGGAACGGCGGCTGCCGCGGCGACCCGCCGGCCGGAAACGCGGTTGCGCCGGACCGCGGCGCGGACCCAAATTGCCTCTGCTGGGAGGCGACGGATATGAGGCACGGTCGGACGGGGACTCTTTTGGCATGGCCGCTCGCCGCGGCACTCGGTTGCGGTTTGCTGCCGGCGCTCGCCTGCGCTCCGGACCAGGCCCCGCGAACGAGGCTGCTGATGGACGAAGGTTGGCGTTTCTTCCGCGGCCGGGCCGAGGGGTTCGTGCCGCTGCCGCAAGGGAATTCCGTCGAAACCTGGCGCTTCCGGGTGAGCGAGGCGGGGGAAGCGGAGGCGGAAACGATGGCGGCCCCGGGGCTCGATGTCTCCCGGTGGCCGGAAGCGGCGCCGGGCGACGATGTCTTCGCGGAACGGCCCGGATTCGCCTGGTTCCGGGCGGAGCTCGGCGCGCTGCCCCCGGGCCCGACCGGCCGGCCCCGGATCTACTTCCAGTCGGTGGACGACAACGCCACCGTGTACCTGAACGGCAACCGGCTCGTGTACCACGAGGGGGCCGGAGCGCCCTTCGAGGTCACCCTGGACTCCGGTCAGGCCTGGAACCTTGGCGGCCCCAACGCGCTCGCGGTGCTCGTGGAGAACACCGGCGGACCCGGCGGAATTGCGGGGGCCTCGGTCTACAACCGTCCGGCCCTCTGGCAAGACGACCCGGCGATGCGTTCCGTCGCGACCGCGGCGGTGGACTTTGACGACAGTGGCTGGGAGGAAGTCCGGGTGCCCCACGATTTCGTGGTGGACGAGGAGTTCGATCCGAAGGGGGCCGACAGGCCCGGTGGGAAGCGTCCCGGGTTCAATGAGCTCTGGTACGACCGGGACCACGGCTACAAGCCGAAGGGCGTCGGGTGGTACCGCCGGTCCTTCGACCTGCCGGCCGCCGACGAGGGGAAGCGGGTCCGGCTCGAGTTCGACGGGGTCTACCGGAACAGCGATGTCTGGGTGAACGGCGAGTGGCTGGGCCACCACTGGAGCGGCTATACCGGGTTCCACTACGACATGACGGACGTGGCCAGGTTCGGCGGCCGGAACGTGGTCACCGTGCGCGCCGACGCCGACTGGGACGAGGGCTGGTGGTACGAGGGCGGGGGGATCTACCGCCACGTCTGGCTGACGAAGCTCGACCCGCTGCACGTTGGCCGCTGGGGCACCTTCGTGACCACGCCGCAGGTCACCGACGAATCGGCCCTGGTGCAGGTCGAGACCACGCTCGTCAATCGTGGGGCGCAGCCGGCGGACGGAACGCTCCGGATCGCGCTGATCGACGCGGAGGGAAACACGGTCGCGACGGCGGAGACGGCCGGCGCCATTCCCGGCGGGGGCGAACGGGCATTCCGCCAGGAGCTGGAGATCGAAGACCCGACGCTCTGGTCGTTGCGCAATCCCCATCTCTACACCGTGCAGACCACCGTGGAGGCGGGCGGACGGATCACCGACCGGACCGGGACGCCCTTCGGCGTGCGGACGTTCCGCTTCGACGGGAGCGGGTTCTTCCTGAACGGACGGCACGTGAAGATCAACGGCGCCAATCTCCACACCGACTTCGCCGGGGTCGGTGTGGCCCTCCCGGACCGGATCAACGTCTACCGGCTCGAGAAGCTCAAGGCGATGGGAGCGAACGCCATCCGCACCTCGCACAACCCGCCCGCGCCCGAGGTGCTGGACGCGGCGGACCGGCTCGGCATGCTCGTCCTCGTCGAGAACCGCCACATGGGTACCTCGGAGGACGTGATCGGCGCGGTCGAGAGCATGGTGCGGCGCGACCGGAACCATCCGAGCGTCATCGGCTGGAGCATGAACAACGAGGGCCTGCGCCAGGGTCCCGAGGTGGCCGGCGAGCAGCTGCGGGCGATGCACGCCGCCATCAAGCGGCTGGACCCCACCCGGCCGACGACGGGGAACGTGGGCCCGCTGACCGGCGCCACCTCTCCGGACGAGATCGGGACGGAGCGGGATCTCATCAGCCTGGCGGAGGTCATCGACGTCCGGGGATTCGATCCGGCCAACTACGACGACTACCACGCCGCCAACCCGGACCGGCCGATGCTGGCGCTCGAGACCGGCTACGACCTCACCACCCGCGGCGTCTATACGGATGACGAAGCCAGGGGCCACCACAGCTCCTACGACACCTCGGCAGCGGAGACGTGGGGCCGGATCGCCGAGACCGGCTACGTGGCGGGGGGTTTCGTCTGGAACGGAATGGACTACCGGGGCGAGCCGTTCCCCTTCGACTGGCCGGTCGTCACCGCCCAGTACGGCTTCCTGGACACCTGCGCCTTCCCGAAGGACAACTACTACTACTACCGGTCCGCCTGGAGCCCGGACCCGTTCGTCCACCTGTTCCCGCACTGGAACGAGCCCCCCACCCGGGAAGACGGGACGGTGGAAGTGCGGTCCTTCAACAACTGCGACGCCGTCGAGCTGTTCCTCAACGGCAAGAGCCAGGGTCGGAAGGACCGCGAGCCCTACTCCGGCCTCGCCTGGGACGTCCCGTGGGAGCCCGGGTCCCTCACGGCGACCTGTTACCGGGATGGGGAAGCGGTAGCGGCGACC
Organism: Vicinamibacteria bacterium; assembly: GCA_965116805.1. GTDB lineage: Bacteria > Acidobacteriota > Vicinamibacteria > Marinacidobacterales > Marinacidobacteraceae > Marinacidobacterium. Next base: position 3,516,521 of record OZ220713.1, on the reverse strand, counting down.
CGGCGCGAGACCACCGGCGAGCCGGCCGGAGTCATGCTGGAGCCGGACCGGTCAGCCATCCGTGCGGACGGCGAGGACGTCTCGCTGGTCAAGGTCCTGATCGTGGATTCAGAGGGTCGGAACGTTCCCACCGCCGGCAACGAAGTGCAGTTCCGGGTGGACGGACCGGGAGCGATCATCGGGGTGGGCAACGGCGATCCGTCGAGCCACGAGCCGGACTTGGCCAAGAGTCGCCGTGCGTTCAACGGCCTCGCCCTCGTCATCGTCCAGGCTTCCAAAGAGCCCGGAACGATCCGCCTGACCGCGGAGTCGCCGGGACTCGAGTCCACCGCCGTCGAGATCACGTCGGAAGCGGCGCCGATCCGCCCCCGCGTGCCGTAGGCGCGCTGCCGCCGCCGCTCCGCCTCGGAGCGCCGGCCTCTGGCCGGCATCGCTGCGCGAGAGCGCAGCGAAACCGCGACTCTCCACCGCGCGCTCCCCGGCCCGCGTTACTCCGCGATCCGGACCGCGGCGAGCTGCGCGCGGAGCTCCTCGTTCCCCGGCGCGTCCACGAACGTATCGAACTCCAGGAAGTAGTTCCCCGGGTCGTAGCCCACGAAGACGGTCACCCGGTCGCTCTCGCTGGTGATTCCGGTGCGCGAGCGGTATCCCTCGGCTCCTTCGAGGTGCTCGTGCCAGGGCGCCACGTCCTCCACGAAGAAGCTCACCGTCACCGCCTTGTCCTCGGTGAAGGAGTGCATGCCGCGGGTCGAGTCGACAAGACCGATGAAGCCGGCGTAGGAGGTGCGCAGCCCCTTCACCCAACCCTGGTCCAGGCTCTCGGGGAAGCCGAACGTCGTCTGGTACCAGTCGAGCATCTCCGGAATGTTGGGGTAGTAGAGCCAGACGATCATCGCCTCGAAACCCATGCCGGGGCCGGCCGCCGCCTCGTCCCCGCCGAGCGGCTCGGTGGTGTCGAGGATCGGCATCAGGTCCACGTTCTCGGCGTGGGAAAGGAAACGCTCGAACTCCAGGATGTAGCCACCCGGATCGAACACCGTGAAGCCGTGGTGCGGCGCCTCCGGATCGGCAGCATCCGGATCGAAGCGGCTCCGGAAATTCGCGCCCGCCTCGTCGAGCCGCGCCTGCCAGTCGGCCAGGCGGTCGGTGATGAGCGCGAAGGCAACGGTCTTCGGCTCGTCGGCGCTGTGCATCCCCTCGGCCTCGTCCACGAGCGTCAGGTAAGCGGACTCCGCGACCTGGAAGATCTTGGCGAACCCGAAATCGGAGGCGAGCGGGAGCCCGAGCGTGTCGCGATAGAACGCCTCGGCCTCAGCCAGGTCGCTGTAGTAGAGGAAAGCGTTCTGGGCGAGGATCGGGGGCAGATCCGGCAGCACCGGATCCGTGGTCTCGGCTGGCGGTTCCGCCGTTTCCGGGGGCGCCGAGCAGGCGGCGGCGAGGATCAGGACGGGGAGGAGGCGATGCATGGTTCGGAAGTTAACAGCCTGTAGGCAGAGTTGCGCTGCATCCACTGTCGCGCGGGTCAATGTTGCGCCGTGCGCGGCGCGGAGCGCCGCGCGTGCCGGTCTGGAGACCGGCGTTCCCAGAGGACCCGGCCTCCGATGATCGTCATGTCGACCTCGATCCCGAGGATCGCTTCCGGGTCCACGGCGCGCGGATCATCCGAAAGCACCACCACGTCGGCGAGCATGCCGGGCGCCAGCGTTCCCTTGATGTCTTCCTCCCGGGTCACGAAGGCCCCGTTCCGGGTGTAGCCGACCAGCGCCTCTTCCATGGAGATCGCCTCGTCCGGCCCGTACACCTCGCCGGACATTCCCTTGCGCGTGGTCGCGGCGTAGAGCCCCACCATCGGACCGATGGGGAGGATGTCGCTGGAAAGGGCCATGAAGACCCCCCGGTCCATCGCCGAGCGGACCGGGTTGTTCCGTTCCACCCGGTAGCCGTCCAGGTATTCGCGGTAGCGCCCCTCCAGCGTGTAGGTGAAGTTGGGCTGCTGGATGATCAGGATCCCGAGATCGGCCATGCGGTCCATGGTCTCGTCGGAGGGCGGCACCGTGAAGTGGTTCAGGGCGTGGCGGTGGTCGGCCCGGGGCTCCGCCGCCAGGACTTCAGCGAAGGCGTCCACCGCGAGCTCGATCGCCGCGTCCCCGATCGCGTGGAACGCGAACTGCCAGCCCATCGCGTGCGCTTCGCGGACGATCTCCCGGAATTCCTCCTCTGGGCGTACGAGGCTGCCGCGGTAGGTCTCCTCGCCCCGGTAGGGCTCCTTGGTGTAGGCCGCCGGCCCGGTGAAGCCTCCATCCACGAAGACCTTGAGCGGGCCCACCCGCAGGCGTTCGTTGCCCTCGCCGCTCAGCCGCCCGAACCCCTCCATCGCTTCGGTCCCGGCCCAGCGGATCTGCACGGCGGCCCGCGGCAGCTCTTCGCCGAACTCGGCATAGACCGACTCCCACTCCCCGAAACCCGAGGGCGCCACGCCCGCCTGCACGATGCTCGTGATGCCGAGACGCAGCAGGCCGCGGAGCGCGGCGACGAAACTCTCCCGGAGCTCCTCGGGCGTCGCGTCGGGGACGAGCCGGGAGACGAGGTCCTGCCGTTCCCGGATCACCCCGTTCAGCTCGCCGCCGGGTCCGCGCTCGATGACCCCGCCGTCCGGCTGCGGCGTGCTCCGGTCCACGCCCGCGAGCGACAGCGCGAGGCTCGACGCCACCGCGCTGTGGCCGCCCGCCCGGGTCAGGATGACCGGGTTCTCCGGAGCGGCGGCGTCGAGATCGGCCCGGAGTGGCCGCCGCTGCTCGCGGACCTCGTCCTCCGACCAGCCGTAGCCGGTGATCCATTCGCCCGGCCCCAGCTCGTCGGCCTTGGCCGCCACCAGGTCCTGGAGTTCCTCGATGGAGGCGATCCCGCCGAGCGGGATGTGCCGCCGCGCCCGGCCGCGGATGTGGATGTGCGCGTCGTTGAAGCCGGGCATGGCGGTCCGCCCGCTGAGATCCACTTCGCGCTCCGCGGCATACCGGTCGCGGAAGTCGTCGCCGCCCACCGCCAGCACCTTCCCGTCCCGCACCGCGAGCGCGGTGCCGGTGGCGCCCGCCTCGTCAAGAGCGAGGACGGTCCCGGAGTGGAGCAGGAGGTCCACCGGTTCCGGGGCGGTGCAGGCCGCCGGCGCGGCGGCGGTCACGCACCCGAGAGCGGCCAGCCGCAGCAGCGTGGAACCCGCTCCCGGTTTCCGGCTCACCGCTGGATTTCCACCTCGGCGGCTTCTCCGAGCGCGAGGTAGATCCGGACACGGACCAGTTCGCTCCCGCGGACCCGGAAGAACGCGGCGCCCGGGATGTACCAGCGGATCCCGTCGTCGAGGCGGGTGGCGGCGATCGTGAACTGGGCCGCGACCAGCGGCCCGCCCCACGGCCCGTCCGCCTCGGCCCAGACGGTGTCGGAGACCTCGGCGGCGGTCGCCACCTCGGGACGGATGGAGTGGTCCTTCCACTCTTCCAGCAGCCGGTCCACCAGCAGCCCGACCTTGTCGCGCCCCCAGTAGGTCGCGGTTCCCCGCTGGTGGTCGCCGGCCGGACCCTGGATGTGGAGCGCGTCCTCGGCGTAGAGGGCCAGAAAGGCCGTCCGGCTCTCCTCGCTGCCGTCCAGGGCGTCCACCAGCCGGAACCAGCGTTCCGCGACTTCCCGCCCGCCGGGTTCGGCTTCCCCGTCCTGGGCCGGGCCGGCTGCCGCGGACAGCGCCCACCCCAGGGTCAGCAGCACGATTCCCGCCGCGAATCTCGGGAAGACGCGGGGCCGGCGGCTCACGAATCGGAGCATACCGCCGCCAGCCGGCAACACGGCCCGCCTATCGGGCGGCGGCGCAGCGGGCGATGAAATGTTCCTGTTCGTCGCTCAGGGGCGGGTTTTCGGCGCACCGGGTGAGGGTGACCGCCGCCTCGTCGAAACGGTCGAGTGCGGTGAGCGCTTCGGCGCGGAACCAGAGGGCCCGCGCCTCCTGCGCCCGATGGGGACGGCCGACGCCGAGGTTTTCGGGGTAGGTAAGCGCCCGGTCGAAGTGGGCGAGCGCCGTTTCGGCATCTCCGGTCTCGAGCGCCCGGCGGCCGAGTTCCACCTCGGCCCGCGAGAAGAGCTGCCACACGGTGGCGTCGCCCTCCCGGAAGTTGATCCGGGTCGCTTCCAGCATGGCGATCGTTTCCTCGAACCGGCCGGTGGCGTTCAGCGCCCGGGCCAGCTCGATGGTGACGTCGTGGCGGCGGCGAACGTCCTCCGGAACCATCCGCAGCGCTTGCACCGCGTCCGCCGGACGTCCCTCGGCGAGCAGCAGCCGCGCGAGGTCCCGGTAGAGGGTCTGGTCTGCCGGCCGGGCCGCGATCGCCTGCCGGAGGCGGCTCTCGGCCTCCGCCGACCGGCCCGCGACCTTCCAGTGAACCATTCCGAGCGCCCGGTGGGCCGTGGAGAGGCCCGGGTCGAGCGCCGTCGCCGCTTCCCAGGCCGCGGTCGCCTCCTCGTAGCGGCCGAGTCCGGCGAGCAGGTGGCCCTGGAGGAGGCGGGGGGCCGCCGATGCCGGGAGCCGCTCCGCCGCCGACCGCAGCACCGGTAGCGATTCGGGGCGCGAGGGGAAGGCGTAGTCGAGCGGCGCCGCGAGCGCTTCGTCCCGGAAGCGCGCGGCCCGTTCGCCCGCGGTCCACTCGGCCGCGTGGAACAGGAGCACCGGCCCCGGCTGGAACCCGCCGTCCTCGCGGAGCCCGTCGAGCACCTCGAGCGCCACCTCCCCAAGCCCGAGCTCGGCGAGGGTCACGAGCAGTTCGGTGAACGCGAACTCCGGTTCGCCTGCCAGGGACGTCATGGCCCGCGCGGCCTCGGTCCGACCGCGGCCGTCGGCGGTGTGGAGGCGGACGGCCCAGGGAATCAGCTCGACGGTGCCCCGTTCGATCATGCGTCCGGCCAGCGCTGCGGCCCGTTCCCGGTCCCCGGCGCGAAGGTGCGCGAGCGGCAGCAGGTCGCGGCCACCGCGGCGGAACGCCGGGATCGCTTCGGCGGCATCGCCCTGGCGAACCTTCACCCGGCCGATCAGGCGCCAGGCCGAGGCCTCGACGCCAGCGAGCTTGGTGGCCAGGTAGGCCGAGTCGAGGGCGCCCGCATCGTCGCCGGCGCGGTAACGGGCGACCGCGTGGAAGAAGCGCGCGAAACCGTGCTCGGGATCCGCGGCGGCGACCCCGGCCAGCCGGTCGGTCGCCCGCTCGTAGAGTCCGGCCTTCAGTTCCAGCACGGCGAGGCCGACCGCGGCGTCGGCGTGACCGGGCGCCAGCGCGAGCGCCCGCTCGTAGAGCCGGCGGGCCTCGGCGCGGTTCAGGTCCTTGTCGGCGCGTTCGCCGGCCTGGAACGCTTCCTCGGCGTTCGCCGGCTCGGTCGCGTGGAGGAGCGGCGGAGGCTCCTCGGCGGGAATCTCGAGCGGAGACCGGTAGGCGAGGATGCTGCCGCCGTCAGCGGTCACCGCGACCTCGATCGACGCCGCGGCCGGCCCCGGCCAATCAACGGTCGTGACCGCCTCCGGATCCAGGTCGAGGGTCGCCGAGTGGTCCGTTCCACCGCCGCTCAGCCGGATTTCGGCCCCGGGCAGCGCCCTCGTGGCGAGGAACAGGAACCGCGTCCCCGCATCCCCCTCGACGCGCTCGACCACCAGGTCGGGCGTCGCGTATTCGAAGCCCTCGCCGAGCCCGAATACCGGCGTCCATTCTTCGCGCCAGAAGACCCGTTGGCCCGGATAGACCCAGGCGTAGTCCGACTGGGTGGGCAGAGGGCCGCTCTGGACCTCGATGTAGGGGCCGTCCTCGTCCGTGAGGGCCCGCTGGTTCATCATGCCGTCGTCGCCCTGGCCCCAGGTCCAGCCCTTCTTGCCGGGCAGTTCGCGATGGTCGGCGGTCTGGACGATCCCCCGGTCGTCCCCCGAGTCGTAGGCGCCGAAGAAGTCGTGGACCGCCCGGTAGGCGAAGATCGAGGTCGGCTCCGGGTAGTTGGGCAGCCGGGTCATGTCCACCCCGTTGTCCTCGGGGAAGCGGTAGAAGGTGGTCCCGAAGTGGTCGGTGGCGAGCGACATCGGATAGATGAAGCGGGTGCCGTCGCGCTGCGGGAAGGCGGTGTTGTTCCAGAAGTAGTAGGGGTGGGGGAGATCGGTCGGGTTGAAGATGGTGATCTCCTGGTCGAGCCGCGCCACTCCCGGACGGAGCGTGAGACGCACCTCCCAGCCGGTCCGGAAGCTCTGCTCGACCTCGCCGATCACCAGCGTCGCGGACCCGTCCTCGTTCTGGACGCCGGTGACGTTCACCGGCGAATAGCTGGTCACCGTGTGGCCCTGGGGACCCCGGTTCCACTCGATGCCGCCCGAGACCCAGGCGCCGCGGAGGGCGATCAGCCCGGGCCGGATGACCCGGTTGTTGTAGAACATCTGTTCGTTCTCGCGCTTGTCGAGCACCCACTGGATGCGGCCCCCGATCTCGGGAAGGCACGCGACCTTCAGGTGCTCGTTCTCGAGGAAGAACGCCCGCCAGGTGTGGTCGGCCCGCTCGGTGCCGAGGTTGTCCTGCATCGTGTACGGGTAGACGATGGAGTTGTCGGTCTCGCGGAACTGCGGGTTCGGGTCGTCGGGAAGGAGCGCGTAGGTCGGAAGAGTGAGCTCGCCTTCCCAGACGCGGACCGGCTCCTGGGCCGCCGTGGAAACGGAAACGCCGGCGCCGAGAAACAGCGCCGTCAGCAGCGTCGGAGGGCGTGGGGAAAGCATCTCGTCTGGCCGGGAGAGGCTATACGGGTCGGGCGTCAGGGTTCTGTCGCAAGGGGCGACGCCGGGACGAATGTCTGTCAGGGGACCAGACGCAACGGACGGAAGGCCTCCGGCACGTGGAAGCTGGGGCCGCCGGTCGGGGACCAGGCGGCGAACACGGCGCCCGCTTCCGGGTCCTCGGGACCGCCGGGCCGCTTGATGCGGAAGACGTTGAAGGGGATTTCGGCGCCCGCGGCGGGAGCAACCGGCAGATCCAGACCCTCCCAGGGGAGATAGAGCGTCCCGATCCAGCGATCATCCGACGCCGTCACCGCCGTCTGCATCCCGGTGACCGAAAACCCCCGGTCCATCGGTCCGATCGGATCGGCGGCCGCCTCTCCCGGTCCGAGCCTCCTCAGATCGCAGACCACGTTTGCCGGGTTGAGCTCCACCTCGACGTAGCGGCCGTCGCCGAGGGGATCGAGGAAGATCTCGACCACCTCCTCTTCCCAAAGGCGGTCGTCGCGCTCCGTCATGGTGTACCACGGCGCATCGTCCTCCGCGTCGAACCGCAGGTGGAGGCCGTGCTCGTTCCACAGCGCCCGGAACCGGGTCCGGTAGGGCTCGGGTCCCCAACTCACCTCCCGAGCGCCGTCCCAGGCTGCGGCGGCCGCGGGCAGCAGGGCGGCGGCGTCCGCCGAGGTCCTCTGCGTCTCGTAGGCGGGTGAGGGTTGCAACATGAGGAGTACAAGGGTCAGCGGATGCATGGGATCCGGGGAATCCTGACGCACCTCTCCAGGCGAGCGACACCGACCGGACTTCGAACCCTTGGAGGCCCGGAATCCAATGTCATGAACTCAGCGCCATCCGCTACCCGACGGGGGATGCTGCACGACAAATAAAGCCTTATTTATCAATGACTTATATTACCATTGCGGATACGGCGAATGGGCATAAAATTTGCATATTCGCAAATGACCTCTAGAGGTCTGCGCTGCCTCCCCGGAGGATGCCGAGGATGGCGCGTAGCGGGCGGTGTTCCATGGGATGCGTAAGGCGGGTCAGCCTTCGGGTGATGGCCATTCCCGGGCGGGTTTCCGGGGAATCCCGGTTGTTCAGCCGTCGTTTCAGTCAATCCAGGGAGGAGACAAGTATGCGCTTCAGGACCAGACCGATGCTGGTCGCCTTGGCGGCCGGCCTGATCTTCCTTGTCGCCGCGGCGCCGCCGGCGGCTGCTCAGGGCGCCTCGGCGCTCGTCACCGGTACGGTTGAGGATGAGACGGGTGCCGTCTTGCCCGGCGCCACGGTGACCGCGACGAACCAGGAGAGCGGTGTCCAGCGGATCACGGTCACCGACGAGCTCGGCCGCTACCGGCTGCCCGCACTGATACCGGGCGTCTACCAGTTCACCGGACAGATCTCCGGGTTCGAGACGCTCACCATGACCGACATCACGCTGCAGATCGGCCAGGAGGCGAGCCTCGACTTCACCCTCGGAGTCCGCTCCATCGAGGAGACGGTCACCGTGACCGGGGAGTCGCCGCTGATCGAGACCACCAAGTCGGAGATCGCCCAGGCGGTCACCGACCTCCAGATCCAGACCCTCCCGGTGAACACCCGCGAGTGGATCAACCTGGCGATGCTCGCGGCCGGTGTGAGCCAGGACAACATCCGGGGCTACTACAACAACGCCAACATCGGCGGCGGCTCGCGCTGGTACTCCAATGCCTTCGTGGTGGACGGAGTACGGAACACGTGGGCGGAGCAGGGAGAGCCGCGCCAGAACTTCCCGATGGACTCGATCGCGGAATTCAAGGTCACCCAGTCGCTCTACAAGGCCGAGGAAGGGCTCGCGAGCGGCGGACTCCTCACTGCGGTGACGAAGTCCGGGACCAACACGCTGACCGGCAGCACCTTCCTCTATATGCGGGACAAGGCGCTCAACGCGCTCGGGGAGTTCGAGGACGAAAAACCCGACTTCAAGCGCTACCAGTTCGGGGGCAGCCTCGGCGGTCCCATCGTCGAGGACCGGACCCACTTCTTCTTCTCCTACGAGCGCACGGAGCTGGACCACTTCTTCACCGTGAACACCGGTGGAGCCGTCCCCGAAGAGGAGGGCACCTTCCCCCGGAACGACTACCGCCAGATGTATGTGCTGCGGTTTGATCACGTCTTCAACCCCTATAACTCCATGATGGTCCGCTACGCGCAGGAGGACGAACGGCAGGAGGACATCGGCGCCGGCGGGACCCGACTCAAGGGGTCCGGCTTTACCCAGCACATCCCCCGCCGCGCGGTGGTCGGCACCTATTCGTGGATCCCGAACAACGACGCGCTGAACGAGTTCCGGGTCCAGTGGGCATTCGCCGCCTACCAGATCTGGCCGGGCAGTTCTTCCCAGAACTTCACCGAGAACGGGATCTGGAGCGAGGCGCGCTTCAATGCGCTCGACCAGGTCATCATCCGGCCCAGTTCGCGCCGCGGGTTCTCGTGGGCCGACGTGGGACCGGAGGTGCGCCTCCAGTTTCGGGACGACTTCTCCTACTTCGTGACCGGCCGCGGAGGCGAGCACGCCATCAAGATGGGCGTGGACTACTCCTGGGTGGACTTCAGCGACGACTGGTCGGGGAACCCCCGGGGCACCTTCCGCTTCCCCACCGACGCGCCCTACGATCCCGACAATCCGGATACCCATCCCACCCTGTTCACCGCGTCGGGGCCCTTCGCGCTGCTCCATGCGTTCCAGTACGGCGGCTTCCCGGCCGAGTGGAACACGAACGTCAAGTCGGCGTACTACTCCGCCTACATCCAGGACGACTGGAAGCCCAACGACCGGATGACGCTGAACCTCGGGTTGCGCTACGACCTCCAGACCGGGGTCTTCAACAAGGACCTTGATAGCTCCATTTCCCCCTTCATCGATGCGGACGCCCGGGGTGACAACAACAACTTCGGCCCCCGGTTCGGCTTCGCCTACGACCTGACGGGGGACGGCCGGTCGGTGATGCGCGGTGGCTACGGGCTCTACTACGACAACATCCGTACTCTGCCGCAGTTCGGCGAGCGCCGGAACTTCCAGTACCTCAACCTGCAGATCCGGAATCCCGGGTATCCGGATCCGTTCGGCGGCCGGGACTTCCTCGAGTTCGCCTCGACGGCCCCGCCGGGCATCCAGATCACCGACAACAGCTATGTGAACCCGTATTCGCACCAGGCGAACGTCAGCTTCACCCGGCAGATCAGCTCCGACCTCGCCATGTCGGTGGACTTCAACTACACCCGGGGGAAGGCGTATCGCTCGCAGCGCGACATCAACATCTTCCCCGGACCGGGGCTCCCGCGCCCCAACCCGGAATACGGCCGGATCAGGGAGATCGGCAACCTCGGGGGGACGGAATACAAAGCCATGTTCATCCGCCTCGACAAGCGGTTCGCCGACGACTGGCAGTTGATGGCCTCCTACACCCTCTCGAAGTCGGACGACTATCCGGACGGTTTTCCACAGGACCACACCAACGTGGACAACGATTGGGGCCCCGACAGCACCGACCGGCGCCATCGGGCGGTGATCAGCGGGATCTGGATGCTTCCCTACGGCATCGAACTGAGCGGCATCGCCGACATCCGGTCCGCGCGCCCGGTGAACATCACCGCGGGCACCGACCTGAACGGAGATGCGATCAGCGGTGACCGGCCGCCGGGGGTGACCCGAAACCAGGGCTGCCGCGATCTCGATTTCGGCGCGGTGAACGCCTACCGGCAGTCCATCGGCCTCTCCACGGTGAACGAGGGCGCCTTCGAATGCCCGAACTACTTCAACGTGGACTTCCGGCTGAGCAAGCGTTTCAACATCGGGGGACCCCGGGATCTGGAACTCTTCGTCCAGGCGTTCAACCTGCTCAACCGGGCGCACTTCGCCATTCCGGTCGGCAACGTGCGTTCCGGCGCCTTCGGAACGTCGGTCAGCGCCGGGTTCCCCCGCCAGGTCGAACTGGCGGCAAGGATCCACTTCTGAGGTCCTCATCCATGCGGAGCGCTGGGAAACCGGCCAGCGCTCCGCTCAACGGGCCCCCGACCCGTCGGGGCGCGTATGATGGAGATTCGGCCGGCCGCGAACCTCCGGATCGGCCTTCAGGCAAGGGAGACGGACGGATGAGCAGAAAACGACTTTTGCTGACCATGGCGGGTGCGGGGCTGGGCCTCGCGCTACTGATCGGACCGGTGCTCCGTGAGCCCGCCGAAGGCGCCGGGATGAGCGTCAACGGGATGGTGGTGACCTCCCACCCGCTCGCGGCGCAGGCCGGACTCCGGATGCTCCAGGCCGGCGGGAACGCCTTTGACGCGGCGGTGGCGAGCGCGGCCGTGAAGGCCGTGGTCGAACCGCTCATGTCCGGTTTGGGCGGGGTGGGCGGCTACGCGCTGATCCACGACGCAAAAACCGGAGACATCCGTTCGGTGGACTTCATCGGTGCGGCGCCGGCGGCTGCGGCCCCCGAAGCCTTCACTGCTGGCAGCCGGCTCTGGGACCGGACGCATCCCGCCCGCGACAGCTTCCTGGCGCCGCTGGTGCCCGGAAACCTCGCCGGTTGGGCGGCGCTCCTCGAAGAGTACGGCTCCATGTCCTGGGCGGAGGTACTGGCGCCGGCAATCGAGTACGCCGAGGGCGGCTTCGCGGTGACTCCCGCGGTGAACGGGCCTTTCGGGACCAGCGGCTTCGGGGCCGACGTGGCCCGCTACCCGTACGGTGCCGGCATCTTCTTCAAGGAGGGGAAGCCCTGGCCGGTGGGCGAGGTGCTGAAGCAGCCCGATCTGGCCAAGACCTTCAAGGCCATTGCGGCCGACGGGCCCGAGGTCCTCTACGGGGGGGCGATCGCCGAAACCGTGGTGAACTTCTTCCAGCAGAACGGCGGCATCCTCACCGTGGAGGACTTCGCGAACTACCGGGCGCGGTGGAGCGAGCCGCTCTCGACCACCTACCGGGGCTACACGGTGTACAGCAATCCCCCGGGCGGCTCGGGGATGACGATCCTGCAGACCCTGAATATCCTCGAGCAATTCGACGTGCCGGCGCTCGAGCACAACTCCGAGGAGTTCGTCCATCTGGTTGCGGAAGCGATGAAGCTGGCCTTCGTGGACGAGGACACCTGGAACACCGGCAAGGACTACGCCGACATTCCGCTCGACCGGCTGCTGTCCAAGGAATACGCGGAGCAGCAGGCGGCTCGGATCGACCTCTCCCGGGCGCAGTTCCACGCGGCGGTCCGTCCCGAGAGCGACGCTCCCACCGCGGTGGAGCACACCACGCACCACACCGTGGTCGACAAGGACCACAACGTGGTGACGATCACCCAGACGCTGATGCTCCCCGCCGGGGTGGTGGTGCCCGAGACCGGGATCATCTTCAACAACGGCATGTCCTACTTCAGCCTCGATCCCGAGAGCGTGAACCTGATCGAGGGTGGCCAGCGCCCGCGCTTCGTGATGAGCCCCACGATCGTGACCCGCTACGACAAGCCCTACTTCGCCCTCGGATCAGCGGGAGGCTGGACGATTCCCCAGACGATCCTGCAGGTGCTGGTGCGGGCGCTCGACTACGACATGGACGCCCCTGCGGCGGTGGACGCGCCGCGTTTCGTGGTCCGCTACCTGGCGAACTCGATTCCCTACATGGACGGGACCGATCTGGTGCTGGAGAAGGACTTCTCGGATGAGGTGCGGGAGGCGCTGAACGCCAGGGGGCACCGTCTCCGCGAGCCTCCCAACCGGATCGGGATGCTGAACGCGATCAGGATTTTCCCCGGCTCGGGAGTTCTGTCCGGGGGGCCGGACAAGCGCCGCGAGGGTGCCGCCGCCGGCTGGTAACCGCCCTGCACCGCCGGGCTCTCTCGTTTCCGGCCCCGCTTTCCCTGAAATAAACTCAGTTCATGGGGTTCGGGGAAGCGGTGCCCGTCGGCCCGAGGAATCTTCGCTTCGCGGTGTTGAACACTCTCGTCGCGGGGCTCTTGTTGGCCGCCGCCGGCGGCTGCGCCCTCCTGTCCGGGACTTCCCCTCCGCGCCCGGCGCCGGAGGCCGCTCCGGAACTGCCCACCGACTTTGCCGAAAGTCCGGCCGACGGCGCCCACGAGGCGCAGGAGTGGTGGCGGGCGTTCGCGGATCCCTCGCTCGACCAGGTGGTCGAATCGGTATTGGACTCCAACTTCTCCGTGGCGGAAGCGGTTGCCCGGGTCGAGCAGGCCCGAACCCGGGCCCGACTGGCCGACGCGGCGATCCTGCCCACGGTCGGAGCGACCCTCACGGCGGAAACCTTCGACCTGCCGACGAATGCCGCGATCGGCGCTCAACTCGAGGACCTGGGCCTTGATTTCCCGCTTCCCGACCGGTTGGGTTTCCCGACCTACACCCTGGGCGCCGACTTCGCCTACGAAGCTGATTTCTGGGGCCGCGCCCGGCACACCGCACTCGCGGCGGGATCCGAGCTGTTGGCCTCCGAGTTCGACCTGCGGGTCGCGCGCATCGGGATCCTGGCCGAGACGATCTCGGCCTATTTCGAAATCGGCCACCTGCGGCAACAACTCGCCATCGCTCGCCGGCAGGTGGAACTGCTCGAGGAACGCGAGCGGCTGGTCGAGAGCCGCTATGAGCGCGGACTCGCCGTCTCGCTCGAGTTGCATGGGGTTCGCCAGGCCCTCTCGAGCGCGCAGGCCGGCGTGCCACAGGTCGAGAACCAGCTCGCCGAAACCGAGTCGCGGCTCGCCGTGCTGCTGGGGGGCTACCGGGAGGATGTCCGGGCGATTCTTCCCGACTCCCTGTCGCCGGAGGCGCCGGCCGAACCCGTGCCGGCCGGCATTCCGGCCGACCTCCTTTCGCAGCGGCCGGACGTTCAGGCCGCCGGTCACCGGCTGGAAGCCGCCGGACACGCCGTCGAAGCCCGGCGTGCGGCCCTGATGCCGCAACTCTCGCTCTCCGGATCCATTGGACTCCGGAGCACGGACGCCGGAGGCCTCTTCGACGTCAAGCAGTGGTTCACGAACCTCGCCGGCAACCTGCTCCGGCCGGTGTTCGACGGCGGCCGGCTCGCGAGCGGCGTGGAGCTGGCCGAGGCCCGGTTCGACGAGTTGGCCGCCGCCTACGGCCGGACCATCGTGACGGCGGTCAACGAGGTGGAAGCGGCCTTGGCCACCCTGAGGAACGAAGGCCGGCGCCAGGAATCCCTCGCTGCCCGGCACGAGGAGGCCCGGGCGTCCGTCGACGCCCAGTCCAGGCGCTACGAGGCGGGCATCAGCGGCTATGAGGATCTGCTCGATGCCGACGCCAGGCTGCTGGATGCGGAAGCGGCGCTCGCGAGTTCGGCGCGCAACCTGGCGCTCGCCCGGCTGGCCATCCATCGGGCCCTGGGCGGCGCCTGGACCGCCCCGGACGAGATGGCCAGCGCGCCGGCGGGCGCTCCGGACACCCGGGCGAAAGGACCGACGGGCCGATGAATCGAGCCAAGGGGTACGGCCTGGCGGCGATCATCCTGCTCGGATCGTTCGGGATCGCAACCCTGCTGATTGCGCAACGGCCCGAGCCCGAGCGGCGCGACCCTCCCTCCCAGGTTCCGTTCGTGGTCACCGCACCCGCGGCTGCGGGTTCCGGCCCGATCCCGGTCCACGGCGCCGGCACGGTCCGGCCCCGCGTCCAGATCGACGTGGCCGCCGGGGTGAGCGGACGGGTCGTCTGGGTTGATCCGGCCTTCGAGAGCGGCGGGCGGGTCAGCGAGGGCCAGGCGCTCTTCCGCCTCGACGACGCCGACTACCGGCACCGGATGGAGCAGGCGCGCGCCGGCGTCGCCGTGCAGCAGGTGGAGCTGCTGAGGGTGGAGGAGGAGGCCCGGGTCGCCCGCGAGCAGTACGAGGCGTTCCAGAGCCGCCGCGGCGCCGCTGCGGAGGGCGCGGAGCCGAGTCCGCTGGCGCACTGGGAGCCGCAGCTCGAAGCGGCGCGGGCAGGGGTGGAACGGGCTCGCGCGGTCCTGGCGGAAGCTGAACTCCTACTCGGGCGCACCGAAGTTCGAGCGCCCTTCGACGCCGTCGTGCGCTCCGAGCGGGTCGGGGTCGGGCAGTTCGTGACCGCGGGAGTCGGCGTCGGCCAGATCTACGCGTCCGACGCCGTCGAGATCGTCGTCCCGCTGTCCGACGCCGACGCCGCGCTCGTCCCCGGTCTGTGGGACCTGAGGCCGGGAGTCGTGGACCGCCGGGCGGCGGCCCGCGTCACCGCGGACTACGGGACCGGCGGCTACGCCTGGGAGGGGTATGTGGACCGGGTCGAGGCTGCGCTCGACGAAACCACCCGGACCCTCGATGTGATCGTTCGCGTGCCGGACCCCTTCACCGGTGGTTCCCGGGTCCAGCCCGGAGACGCGAGCGCGGACGCCGGATCCCCGCCGCCGCTGCTGATCGGCCAGTTCGCGAGCGTCGAGATATCGGGCGTCGCCCCGTCGGAGTACTTCCGGATCCGGCGGCTCGGGCTCCGGCCGGGCAACGAAGTCTGGGCGGTGGACGGCGAGGCGGTGACCATCGTCCCGGTCCGCGTGCTGCAGCGCTTCGACGACACCGTTTACGTCACCGGCGCGCTACGGGAAGGCCAGGAAGTCGTCCTGAGTGGGATCCAGTTCGCGACCGAGGGACTCAGGGTGCGGACCGCGGAGTAGCGCTCGAACGCAGTTCGATCGCCAGCGAGTGAGATCCGTCGGGGTGGGACGGGAGCATCCACGAATCCCGGGCGAAAACGCGGGCCGAACGCATGAATGAAGACACGCTCTCCCCGTTCCCGGAGGGTTGGTACTTCGTCACCAGCCGGGAATCCCTGCGGAAGACGAAGCTGATCCAGAAGACCTGGATGGGGAAGCAAATCGTCGCCTGGCGGGACGATGCCGGCCGGGTCTCGGTGGCGGAGTCGGTCTGTCCGCACCTCGGGTCCGAACTGGGCCCCGCCGCCGGCGGCCGGGTGCGGGACGGCCGTCTCGTGTGTCCCTTTCACGGCTACGAGTTCGACGTCAGCGGGCAGTGCGTCGCCACGCCCTTCGCCCCGCCGCCGAAGACCGCGAGGCTGAAGTCCTTCGAGACGCGGGAAGTCCTCGGCATCGTCTTCGCCTGGTGGGGAATCGACGGAAGGCCCCCGCAGTGGGGCCTTCCCGAGGACCCGCCGGCCGGAGGCGACTGGTGCGAAATGGCGTTCCGGACTCTCCGGTTTCGGGGGCACCCCCAGGAAACGAGCGAGAACGCCGTGGACATGGCGCATCTCCGGTACGTGCACGGCTACGGCAACGTCGGCCGGGTCGGCAAGGTGACGGTGGACGGCGCGGTTCTGCGGAGCTGCTTCGACTTCAGGCGCACCCAGCGCATCGCCGGAGCCGTCAGTTTGACGTTCGACGTCTCCGCCACCGCGCACGTCATCGGGCTGGGATACTCGCTCGTGGAGTTCCACGAGCGCTCGATTGGAATGGACGGTCGGCTCTGGGTCCTCGCGACGCCTGTCGACGGCACGCTCATCGACCTGGTGCTGGTCGGCCAGTTGCGAAGGATCCGGAAACCGAAGCGGCTGGTCGTCGGTTTGCGGTTCCTGCCGCCGGCGCTCCGCACCGTGGCCATGAACAGGCTGATGCTCTACTTCCAGAGGCACGACGTCCTGCAGGACGTGGAGATCTGGAGCCGGAAGCGGTACCGGCCGCGCCCGAGCCTCAGCCGGGCCGACGGCGAGATCGGGATGTACCGGCGCTACTGCAAACAGTTCTACTAGGGCGGCTGGCTGCCCGCCGGGTTCAGGCGCTTCTGAACCGCCAGCCGTACATCACGCGGCCGTAGAAGTTGAACCACTTCCTGGCCTCGGGGTCCCGGAACGGATAGTCCGCGCCGAGCTGTCTCGCCGTGACGAGACCGGACACGAAACAGGTCTCCTGGCTGTTGACCAGCGTGTGCGCGCCGCAGTGCCAACTCCGCCGCTTGCCCTGGACGAAACGGAACAACTGGGTCAGGAAGGCGACGTGGGGCACGTCGTGCACGATGTGCTGAAACCACCACTTCCTGACGATCTTGCTCTCATCGATGCGGCTGATCGGGTTGTAGGTGACGAGGCACGGCTTGTCCGACTCGTTCGCCCACGGCTGCTGGTTGTGCATGATGTAGGTGATTTCGTAGTTGTCCGGCCGCGCGCCGTACTGCTCGATGTGGTTGCTCCGGGTGGCGAGCGGCCGGGCCTCGTTGTCGGGGAGGACGGAGGCGTCGGAATGCACGACCGTGTGGTTGTGCAGCTCGCTTTCGTAGCGGATCGAGGAAAGAAGCCAACCCTCCAGCCGTGTCGGCCGGTCGAGGAGCATCAGCGTCTGGTTCGCGTTGCACGCGAAGACGACGTCGTCGAAGGTCTCGGTCGTTCCGTTCTCGTCCTCCACGACAACCTCGTTACGGCGCCGGTGGACCTTTCGTACTGGCCGGTTCAGATAGATCTTCTCGTGAAAGGCGGCGGACAGCTCCCGATAGATGCGCCGCGTGCCCTGGTCCCAGGTCTGCATCGGCGTCGCGGTCTCGATGTCGAAGAAGTCCAGGTACCGCGAGAAGAGCGACGCCGGCATGTCGAACACGTTCGTCGCCATCAGGAAGTTGACGAACATGGGCTTCAGGACCTTGTAGCGGAAGTCTCCCGAATACCGGCCCAGGTTCAGCAGCGCTCCCATGCTGACGTAGTTGAACGGATTGAGCGCGCCGAGCAGCTTCGACCTCGAGAGGTTGAGCCGGCCGAACCACTTGAGACGTTTCAGCAGACGCTGGAACCTCTGGATCTCCGGTTGCAACTCCTGCCTGATGTCGGAGTCGAAGTCGTGGGCATAGATTCCGCCCCGGTACTTCACGCTGTAGTTGAACTGCGTTTCGAGGAGTGCGATGCCGTGCTGCCGCATGAGCAGGACAAAGTGGTGGTATGCCGACGGTATGCACGCGGTAACCGAGATGTCGAAGGGGATCGCGCTGCCGTCGTCCTGCGGCATGTCCGCGGTGATCGCATTGCCGCCGAGCTGCGCCTGTGCCTCGAACAGCCGGAAATCGAAGCGATCCGGGTGGTGGTTGAGCGCCCATGCCGTCCCGAGTCTCGAGACGCCCCCACCCACGATGGCGATCCTTCGCGGCGCGCCGCCGGGCGCTGTCCCCATGCTCCTACTCTACTCCCGGGGAGCGGCCGTTTGCCCGCCGTTTGCCCGCCGCGGGAGGAGCCGGCCCCCGGACCCTGCCGGCCCCCGGCACGCCCTGTCCATGGACTAGACTTTGACCCCGACCACCAGGGGGGGCGGAGCGGCTGGACCGTCGAGCCGGCCAGGCTGGAGGTCGAGCACCATGAGCGGGGCCACCCAGTTTCCGATCCGGATCGCCGAGGAGTTGATCCTCCTCATGCTGGACGAGCAGAGCGGCTACCTCGAGATGGTCCCGAACTGGGACTTCTCCTGCGTCATGGCCGGGGCCGTGCTCGCCGATCTCGCCCTCGAGCGTCGCATCGAGACAGACCTGGAGCGGCTGTACCTGGTCGATCCCACCCCGACCGGAGACGAACTGCTCGACCCGACGCTCAAGGAAATCGCCGAGTCCGACGAGAAATCGGACGCTCAGTTCTGGATCGAACGGAACACCCAGCAGTCCGACGAGATCGTCGCGTCCGCCCTCGAGCGCCTGGTGGAGCGGAACATCCTTACCCACGAGAGCGGCGGATTCTGGGGGCTCTCGCGCTCGGTCGCCCGTTCCGGGACCTTTCCCACCCAGGCAGTCGAGGCCCGCCGGGAGTCCAAGGTGAGGATCCTGAGCGTCATCCTGAACGACGAGATCCCGGACCCGCGGGACGCCATCCTGGTCGCCCTGATGCACACCTGCGGCGGCTTCAAGCTGCTGTTGGAGGAAGAGGACTACGAAGAGCGGGTCGGCCGGATCGAACTCGTCGCCAAGCTGGACCTCATCGGACGGACGGTCGCGGCTGCCGTGAAGGACAGCACGGCGAGGCCCAAGACTCGCCGCGTCGTTCGGACCAAGCCCATTCCCAGGCTTGGGTATCTCGACATGCTGCTACAGCGCGACTTCCTCTCGGGCAACATCTCGAAGGCGATGTACGGCATCTATCGAAAGCACGGGCCCGTCGTCAGAATGCCCTTCAAGATCCGCGGCAAGACCGTGGTTTCGTTGATGGGCGCCGACGTCAATCACTGGGTCAACCGGCACGGGCGGTTCTATCTCCGCTCGAAGGACTACATCGAAGGGCTGGAACACGCGTTCGGTGCGTCCCGGAGTCTTCCCGGAATGGACGGCGCCGAACACTATCGGATGCGCAAGGAGCTCCAGACCGCGTATTCCCGCGCCACGCTGGCGCAACGGTTACCGGAGCTGATCGACGACTGCCGGAAGTCGCTGCGTCGTTGGAAGGAAGGGGATGTCTTCCGCGCCACCGAGAGCTTTCAGAACCACATCAGCAGTCAGATCTCCAACTTCGCGATGGGAGTGGATTGCAGCCACTATGTCGACGAACTCTTGGCCTTTGAGCACCGTGCGCTGATAACGCGGGTCCAGGGCGCCCTGCCGGATTTCATGCTGGCCACCCCAAGAATGAAACGGTACGGGAAACGCGTCCGGGAACTCCAGGAGGCGATCACCGCGGGACATACGGCGGCGCTGCGCAAGGGAAAGCCCCGGGACCTCGCCGACGCGATTCTCGATCTCCACAAGCGAGACCCGCAGTTCCTTCCCGAAACGGACCTCACGTTTCCCTTCGTGGCCTCCATGGTGGCCAGCATCTATCTCGGCAGCGGACTGGCCTTCGCCGTCTACAACATGGTTCGAAACCCGGACGTGTACGCGAGGGTCCGGGGTGAAGCCGAGGCCCTCTTCGGTAACGGTCGTGACCTGGGGGGGGATGACTTCAATCACCAGAGCGCCGACGTCACGGTGCGTCTCTGCATGGAATCCTCGCGTATGTACCCGGTGATTCCCTGGCAGTTGAGAACGGTCATGAACGAGTGCATCGTCAATGGTTACGAGATACCGCCGAAGACGATGTTGCTGATTTGCCAGACGGCGCCGCACTATGCCGAGGACCTGTACAGGGATCCGTTGACGTTCGATATCGACCGGTACCTGCCGGACCGGGCCGAGCATCTGCAAGCGGGCGCCTACGCGCCCTACGGCCTGGGTACGCACATGTGCCTCGGCCACCGGTGGGTGGAGCTCCAGATGGCCGTCAACATCCTGCTCATCGCATATCACCTGCAGCTCGAAGTGGTGCCCGGTAACTACAGGATGGGAATCAATCCGTTCCCGACTCTGGCCCCCAACAGGAAACTGAAGTTCCGCGTCGCCCAGATCCCGAATCCCGTGTGAGGCGAAGGCGCGAAGCGGCGCGGCCGATCCCCGAGTACCTGTCAAGACCCGCTCCCACGCCTGCCGATGAGTTCCGATCGAAGTAGCCACGCCGAACCCGGTGGCCCGATCGCCTACATGGCGGGCAACGGCGTGGCGTCCAATCTGTTGATGTTCGGCATCCTCGCGGTGGGCCTTGTGTCGCTGACCGGCCTCGAGCAGCAAGCGTGGCCCACGGTGCCCTTCAACCAGTTCGAGATCTCGGTGCCGTTCCCCGGCGCCACGCCCGAGGAGGTGGAGGAGGCCATCGTCGTCAAGATCGAGGACGAGGTCCGGGGACTGGCCGACGTGAAGACGGTCAGGTCCGTAGCGGCCCCCGGGATCGCGTCCGTCAGGGTCGAAGTCAACTCCGGGACGGATATGGGCGCCAAGAAGGATGAGATCGAGTCGGCGGTGGGGCGGATCCAGACGTTCCCGGGCGGGGCCGAGCGGCCCCGAATCCGGGAAATGACCAACGCCCAGAGCATGATGCGTCTCGTCCTCTACGGCGACGTTCCCGAGCGCGCACTGAAGGAGCTCGCCTACCGCATTGAGGACGATCTCGCAGCGCTCCCTAACGTGTCCCTGGTCGACACCGGCGGGGTGCGCAACTACGAGATCTCGATCGAAGTGCCGCTCGAGCGGCTGCGGGCCCTTGGGCTCACACTGACCGACATCGCCAACACGATCCGCCGCGGTTCCCTGGACCTGTCCGCGGGCAGCATCGATACCGAGCGGTCCCAGGTGCGGATCCGGACCCTCGGCCAGAGCTACGACCAGCAGGACTTCGAGGACATCATCATCCTCGGCCGCGAGGACGGCACCGTGGTGCGCCTGGGTGACATTGCCGAAGTCCGCGACGGCTTCGAGGACTCGGGTTTGCTCGTCCGGCACCAAGGTCACCCCGCGGTGTTCGTCGAGGTTTCGCAAGCCGACGGCGAGAGGGTGATGGACGTGGCGCGCGCCGTTCGGGACCACGTCGCGAACGGGGTCGTCCCCTCGCTCCCGGCTGGCGTGGGCATCAGCATCTGGAACGACGACTCTTCGGTCTTCACGGAACGCGCCCTCCTTCTTCTCAAGAACGGAGCCTTGGGGCTGTTGCTGGTCCTGATCGCGCTGGGTCTGTTTCTCCAACTTCGGCTGGCGTTCTGGGTCGCCGTCGGCCTGGGCGTGTCCGCGATCGGCGCCCTGGCCGCCATGATGCTGTTCGAGATCCCCCTCCATGAGGTGTCGCTCTTCGCTTTCGTGCTCGCTATCGGCATCGTCGTGGACGACGCGATCGTCGTGTCCGAGCACATCCACCTGGAACGAAAGCGCGGGACGCCGGGGGTTGTGGCGGCGATCCGGGGGGCGCGACGCATCAAGGTGCCGCTGGTCTTCGCGGTGCTGACGACGATCGTGGCGTTCCTTCCCCTGCTCTTCATACCCGCGGGGTTCGGAGAGGTGTGGAAGGCGCTGCCGATCGTCGCCATCGCCACGCTGCTCTTTTCGCTGGTCGAATCACTGCTGGTGCTGCCCAACCATCTGTCCCATCATCTGCACGGCCCGGACTGGACGCCCGGTACGGGCAGGGAACGATTCGTCGCGAGGATCCAGAATCGCGTCGATTCCCTGTTGAACCGCTTCATACAGGGACCCCTGGATCGCGGGATCCAGTTCGCGACGGACTGGCCCGGGGTGACGCTTTCGGGGGCCGTCGCCCTGCTCATCCTGAGCGTTTCCCTCCTTCCGGCCGGCATCGTTCCGACCACCTTCGCAACGGAGGTTGAAGGCGACTTCGCAATCGCTACCCTCGAGATGCCGGACGGGACGACCGCGCCGCAGACATACGCCGTGGCGCAAGACCTGGAAGCGGCCGGTCGCCGGGCCGTGGAGCGGCTTTCCGAAAGCCGGCCCGCCGACGCGCCTCCGCTGCTGTCCGGTGTCACGGTCGTCGTAGGCCAGCGGTCACGGCTCGAGACCGGGGGTCTCAACCCCTCGCCCACCCTGAATCCGGAAGCCAATGTCGCCACCATCGAGTTCAAGCTCCTGAGCGCCCAGCAGCGGCGCATCAGTTCGGGAGACGTCGTGCAGGCATGGCGTGAGGAGGTGGGGGACCTGCCGCAGGCGCGCGCGATCACCTACATCAGCCAGATCTACACCTTGGGCAATCCGGTCGAGGCTGCGCTCTCCCATCCGGACCCGGAACGTCTGACAGAGATCGCGGATTCCACCGTCGCCGGCCTCGGCGGCGTCGGAGGCGTCTTCGACATTCGCTCGGACCACACGCCCGGGATCCCGGAAGTGCAGGTGGGATTGCTCCCCGAAGCGCGGACCCTCGGGCTGACGCTTGACGATCTGGCGTGGCAGACGCGAGCGGCCTTCTTTGGTGCGGAGGCCGTCCGGCTGCAGCGAGGACGTGACGAAGTTCGGGTCTACGTGCGGCTCCCCGAGGAGCAGCGGAACTCGATTACCGACGTCGAGAGCTACCGGCTCCGCACGCCGGTCGGCGCTGACGTGCCGGTCAGCCGGGTGGCCGCGCTGAGTTCGGGCACCTCGCCGCCCGTCATTCGGCGCCAGGACGGCCAGCGCGTGGTCACGGTCAGCGCGGACGTGGACCCCAGCGTGGTTTCCGCCGCGACCGCCAACGACATTCTGGAGAACACCATCCTCGCGGGCCTCATCGCCGAGAATCCGGAACTCACGTACACGTTCGGAGGGGAACAGCAGCAGCAACTCGACTCCCTGGGCGGTCTCTATCGCGGATTCGCGATCGCCCTGCTCCTGATCTTCGCGCTGCTGGCCATTCCCCTGCGCTCCTACACCAAACCGTTCATCGTCATGGCGATCATCCCGTTCGGGTTCGTCGGGGTGATCCTGGGTCACTGGATGCTGGGCGTCGCCGTCAGCGCGGAGTCCTTTGTCGGGATCTTCGGGCTCGCCGGCGTGGTCGTCAACGACTCCCTCGTGATGATCGATTTCACCGACCACAAGCTCCGGGACGGTGTCCCGGTGCGAACCGCGATCATCGAGGGCGCGAAGGGACGCTTCCGCCCGATCATGCTGACCTCCCTGACGACCTTCCTGGGCTTCACTCCCCTGATTCTCGAGGACGCGATTCAGGCGCAGTTCTTCGTTCCCTTCTCCGCCTCGATCGGCTGCGGCATCCTCTTCACCACGGCGATCATCATGTTTCTGGTGCCCGCGCTCTCCTCGATCCACCTGCGCCTCACCTCGGCCCGGCGAGCACTGGCGGGCGGGGTTTCCGGTTGACCGGCGGGCGGAGGAAGGTTCCGCCGGGGGACCGGGCTAATCCGAAAAGGGACGGCGCGCCAGGAAACAATAGAGGGGCGTGAAGACTCCCGCCTTGCCCCCCGCGACATAGGCGTTCCCGGTCCGATCCAGGAGCGCGACCACCTCCGCCGAGCCCCTCGGGAACGCGCCGAGGAACTCGGCCATCCGGACTCCCCACCGGATTGCCCGGCGTACCAGCGGAATCCGGCGGAGAGCGCCGCCGGGCAGCCCGCGCGGGGTTTCCATCGGCTGGTACCACGGCGTGTCCCGACGGTGCTCGTGATCGGCGAGGTCTCCGCTCTCCAGGACCTCGAATCCGGCGCTTGCAAGCGCCTGGTTCACCTCCCCGAACGTGGCGATGTCCTTGAGCGCGATGCCGCGCATGAGCTCCTGCTTGATGGCGCGGTGCCGGTCGCTTTCGGGGTCGTACAGGTCCGTCATGCACATTTCGTGGCCCCAGAAGAGGGCCCCGGGCTTCAGCACCCGGTAGATCTCGGCGAACGCGGCCGCCTTGTCGTCCGCGTGGCAGGTTGATTCGATGGCGTAGCCGCGGTCGAACGTCTGGTCCGCGATCGCGCTCATGTCCATGAAACTGCACCGAAGGCAGTCGGTCACGTCAGCAAGCCCCGCAGCCGCGTTCAAACGCGTTGCGCGGTTGCCCTGTACTTCACTGGCGTTGATCCCGACGACCCGGACTCCGGCCTCCCGGGCGACGCGGCGCATCGGACCGCCGATCCCGCAGCCGATATCCACGACCGTCATGCCCGGACGCAGTTCGAGCTTGGAGATCATGAGTCTCTGGAGCCGGACCTTGGAGTCCTCCAGACTCTCGCCGGGCGACAGTGGCGCGAAGTGCAGGGATTCTCCCCAACCCCAGACCATGAACCCGGTACAAAGGTCGTAGTACTCCTGAACGGTCCGCGTGTGGTCGTACGCCTCGTCGGCACCGTCCGCCCGGGATGCCCTGGCGGTCCATCCTTCGAAGTCCCGCACGCGGTTGGGGACGTCCGATTCTTCGAACGCGGCTTTCAGCCCATCGGACAGTTCACGGATTTCCCTCGTGAGCTTCATGGGGACGCCGGGGGCAGACGAAGACAGGGACCCGCCCGTCGCGGTTCCGCGAGTGGTTGCGGAGACGGAGGGCGTATCGCCACAACGTCAACCGGAACCCGGATTTCCCTCCTCCCCAAGGCAGTGGATAGTCTACTGGAGGCGTTACAGACCCCGGCACCACGCCGAAGGAGATGGACGGATGCGCAGGAAACGCCAGGTCTTCCCGTTTCTGGCGGTATCCGGGGTGCTCTCCGGAGGCCCGGATTACCACCGTGAAGGAGCCGCCGCCAGTTGGTGACGCTTCGCCATCTTCTCGTTGCGGGCCTCCTCGGGTTCGCCGGTTGCGCGCCGGGGCCGGCGGAAACCCGCTTCGAGGTCTATTTCCCGGCGGAGCTTCACGACGGACCGATCACCGGCCGGGCCTACGTGGTTATCGGGACCGAGCCGGACATTGCGGCAATCCGGCAGCGGAGCCTCGGCCACCAGCCGGTTTCCAGCGCGCGCGGCGTCCCTTTCTTCGCGGTGGACGTCGAGGAGCTGGCGCCCGGCCAACCTGCGGTGATCGACGGTTCTACCTTGGGATATCCGGTTGAGCGCCTCGCCGAGCTTCCCGCCGGGGACTACTACGTGCAGGCGCTCTTCGTCCGCTACACCGAGTTTCGCCGTGCCGACGGGCACGTGATCTGGGCTCACCGCGACGAGTGGGAAGGGCAGCACTTCAACTGGGCCCCCGGCACCCTGCTCAGTAACGCGGAGAGCGTCCGGCTCGATCCCGCGAGTGGGTTCTCGGTCCCGTTGCGCCTCGTCGAGGAGCTTCCGCAGATCGAGGTCCCGCCCGACGACACGTGGGTGCGGCGGGTGAAACTCGAGAGCCCCATGCTCAGCGACTTCTGGGGCCAGCCGGTCTATCTCGGCGCTACGGTGCTGCTCCCGGAGGGCTACGACTCCCATCCCGACACCTGGTACCCCACGGTGTATCAGCAAGGCCATTTCAGCCTCGAGCCGCCGTTCGGCTTTTCGGCCGAACCGGTGGAGGAATCGGAAGCCGCCCGTGCCGCGCGGCTGGAACGCGGCGTCGAGAACGGATTCGAGTTCTTCGAGTCCTGGCGGTCTCCAGGCTTCCCGCGGATGATCGCGGTCACCTTCCAGCACCCGACGCCCTATTTCGACGACTCCTACGCGGTGAATTCGGCCAACAACGGCCCCTACCAGGACGCCCTCATGACCGAGTTGATCCCTTACCTCGAGGAGCGGTTCCGGATGATCCCCGAGGGGTGGGCGCGCCTGCTCACCGGCGGATCCACCGGCGGATACGAAGCGCTTGCCCTCCAGGCGCACCGGCCGACCGAATTTGGGGGCGCCTGGGTCTTCTATCCGGATCCCATCGACTTCCGGCGGTTCTTCCTGATCAACATCTACGAGGACGAGAACGCGTTTCGCGCGCCCGGCTGGAGCGACGGACAGCTCGCTCCCGAGCGCTATGCGTTCCGCGGTGACGACGGGCAGCCTCTCCAGAGCATCCGCGAGCTGAGCCGGCTGGCGTCCGTGCTTGGTAGCCGTGGCAGGTCAACCGACTATCTGGAAGCGTGGGAAGCGTCCTTCGGGCCCGTCGGCGACGACGGCTATCCGCGTCCGCTCTGGGACAAGCGGACCGGTGTCATCGACCGCGAGGTGGCGCGCTACTGGCGGGAAAACGGCTACGACCTCCGCCACTACCTCGAAACGAACTGGGGAGAGATCGGCCCCGACCTGGTGGGCAAACTCCACTTCATCTGCGGAGACATGGACAACTACTACTTCAACCACCCGGTCTATCTCGCGGAAGAATTCCTGGAGGCCACCGAGAGCCCCCACTACGGAGGTTCGTTCCGCTACGGACGGCCCAACAAGGGACACGGCTGGACGCCGATCACGAACGCGGAACTGTTCCGGGAGATGGCGGCGCACCTGACGCGGAGCGCGCCGCCCGGCGCCGACACCCGCGGGTGGAAGTACTGAGCCGGCCAGCTCGCCGACCGCTCTGAAGATGCGGCTCGCCAGGAGGTCAGACCACAGACGTGCCTGACGACGGGACGGGACACGTCTTCCGGCGGTTGCGGCTGGCCCTGACGGCGCTCCTCTTCGCCGGCTACGCGGGCTACTACCTCGGCCGGGTCACCGTTCCGGTGGCGCTGCCGCTCTTCGGCGAAGCCTTCGACTATTCGCACACCGAGACCGGGGTGATCCTCTCCGTGTACTTCGCCGTGTACGCGGCCTCGAAACTCGTGAACGGTTTCCTGGGCGACCGGATCGGCGGCAAGGCGATGTTCTTCATCGGGCTGTTCGGCTCGGCAGTGATGAATGCGGCCTTCGGGTTCGGCCGGGAACTCTTCTTCTTCGTCGCGATCTGGGGGGTCAACGCCTATTTCCAGACGATGGGCTGGCTGGCCATCATGCCGATCATGGCCCGCTGGTACCCCAGCCGGGAGAGCGGCCGGGTGATGGGTTTCATGTCCATCAGCTATCAGCTCGGCGACTTCCTCGCCCGCGCCTCGGCGGCGGTGCTGATCGTGGCGCTCGGGTGGTCGGGACTCTTCTGGGCGCACGCGGCCCTGCTCGCCCTGCTGGGCCTGGCTCTCTACCGTCTCATCAAACCCGAGCCGCCGCCGGCGACGCATCCGTCGGGTCCTTGGGAGGCGCAGCCGTCGCCGGCTACTTCAGGAGCCGCGCGGAGCCGATCGCGCCGCCGGATGCTCCGGAGCCCCGCGTTCTGGATCCTGTGCACGAGCTACGTCCTGCTCTCCATCGTCCGCTACAGCTTCTGGGGCTGGTCCGTGGACTATCTGGTCCAGGCCGGCGCCGGGATCGGCGTTGCGGCCGCCACGTCCGCGCTCTTTCCGCTGCTCGGCTCGGCCGGTTCGGTCACCGCGGGGTGGGTCTCGGACCGGCTGGGCGCCCGCCGTGGGCCGGTGCTCGCCGTCATGTGTGGGGTGCTGACCCTTTCCATCTACGTCTTCAGCCGCTTGCCCGCCGGCGAGGTGCTCGGGCTCGCGGCCGCCCTCGGACTCGTGGGTTTCACGCTCTATGGCCCGTACTCGCTGATGTCGGGGGCCATGGTCATGGATTTCGGCGGGAAGAAGGCCTCGGCGTCCGCCTCGGGGATCGTGGACGGGATCGGGGCGGCGGGCGCCATTTTCGCGGGCGTCGGGATGGGATACCTGATCGATGCCTATGGCTGGGACGGCGCGTTTGGCATCATCGTGGCGATGGCTTCGGTGGCGACCGTTCTGAACGCTCTGCTCTGGCGCCACAAGCCGCTCCGCGCGGAGCGTGGCTGATCCGGAGGAGCGAGCATGCAGGCATCGCGTTGGCTGAACGCCGTGGATACCCACACCGAGGGGGAACCCACCCGGATCATCACGGGCGGGGTCGGCCATCTGGCCGGCGACTCGGTCTCCGCGAAGCGGGACACCTTCCGGCGCGACCTC
This sequence comes from Vicinamibacteria bacterium, assembly GCA_965116805.1. GTDB lineage: Bacteria > Acidobacteriota > Vicinamibacteria > Marinacidobacterales > Marinacidobacteraceae > Marinacidobacterium. The sequence continues at coordinate 3,488,577 of OZ220713.1, read as the reverse complement.
GACCACCTGCGCACCGCGCTCGTCGCCGAGCCGCGGGGGCACAAGGACATGTTCGGGTGCGTGCTGACCGAGCCGGCGGGGCCGGATGCCGAGTTCGGCATGTTCTTCATGGACAACGGCGGCTATCAGGACATGTGCGGCCATGCCACGATCGGGGTATCGACCGCGCTCGTCGAGCTGGGGATGGCCGCCGGTGAGGGCCCGCGCCGCCGCATCCGCTTCGAGACCCCGGCCGGCCCCGTCGAATCGGTGGTGGCGGTAGAGGACGGACGGGCCGTCTCGGTCACCTTCCGCGGCGTCCCCTCGTTCGCGGCGCACCTCGACGCCTCCCTGCCGGTGCCCAAGATCGGCGACCTGAAGGTGGACGTCGCCTACGGTGGCAACTGGTTCGTCTACGTGGACGCCGGCGAGCTGGGACTCGAGGTGTCGCTCGGGAACATCCGCGAGGTCGTGGATCTGGGAATGCGGGTGCGGGAAGCCGCCAACCGCACCCTGCCGGTCCGGCATCCCGAGATTCCCGGAAGCGATCACATAAACATCGCCACCGTGCTGGCGCGGCCCGAGGATTCCGCAGCGACGTACAGGAACGTGCACGTCTTCGGACCCGGTCAGTTCGACCGCTCGCCCGGCGGCACCGGCAACTGCGCCCGCCTGGCGGTGCTCCACCGGAAAGGGGAGCTGGGCCCCGACCGCTCGGTGCGCGTCGAGAGCGTGACCGGCGGGATGTTCGTGGCGCGGATGCTCGGGGAGACCCAGGTTGGCGACCGGGAGGCCGTCGTGCCGGAAATCACCGGTTCCGCGCACGTCACCGGGTTCCACCAGTTCCCCCTCGATCCCCGCGACCGCCTCGGCCACGGGTTCTCTACGGAGTCGGCCTGATCTATCCCGGTTCCTCGCTCAGCGCCACCGCCAACGTCACGAACGGCACTTCCCGAACCGCCGCCGGAAGCTCCCAGATGAGGCCGATCGGCTCGTGGGGCGTCACGTCGGCGTCCCGGGCGGTGAACGTCGCCCCGCTGTCGGTTCCCGCGTCGTAGCCGACCAGGTCCACCTCGAGCCGTTCCGCCCAGCAGCCGTCCTCCATCAGGTCCATCCCGCTCACGCCGACGAACCAGTCGGGGCTCGGCGCGATCATCGAGACCAGGGTCAGCAACGGGTGTTCTTGCGTCGCCTCGAAGCGCAGTCTGGCCGATCCCGGCGACGGGAACGAGCCTTCCGCGCCCCTGATGCAGCCAGTGCTCCCGCCGCGCTCCGCTTCCCCGTCGATCTCCCGGCAGAGCGAAGACACGCTGCCGGTCTCGGCCATGCTCTCGATGCCCGGAGTGGCGATTCCGCCGGAGTTCCAGAACGAGACCTCCAGCGCGTGCGCCGAGCCCACGACCCGCGAGAAGTGCGGGTTGGATGGGAAGGGTGGTCGTTCGCCGTGCGAAGAGGCGTTCCAGACGGCCCGGAACGTCACCGAGTAGGTTGCTGAATCCGGGCACTCGGGTTCGGGTTCCGGCATCGGAGTCGGACCCGGCGGAGCCGGGGGCGCCGGCGCCGGCGCCGGTGGAGGAGGAGCCGGCGTGGAAGGTGCATCGGACCCGCACGCCAGCGCGAACAGAGCGAGGACGAGACAGGCGAACGTCCCCCGGCGGGAGGCGCCCGTGGCTGAAGGAAGCATGTGCCGCCACGTTAACGCAGGCGCTGGCGGACTCACCGCGCGACCCGGTCCGGGCGCCGCTCAGCGAATCAGGAAGGGGAGTTCGCCGACCGCCGAACGATTGCGGCTGTCGTCGGTGACCCGGATCACCGCGGTGTACCGCCCGGCCCGCAGCGGCCCGGTCTGGAGCGGCAGCATGATCGGCGTCCCCTCCAGGCGGCGCGGGTCGAGATCGAAGCGCCCCGGACGTTCCGCTTCCACGGAAATATCCCCGATCGCGTTCCGGATCTCGTAGGCCACCCGAACCTGGGAAACCGGATCCTCGCGCCCGGGAAAGATGAAGAACGCCACCCGGGCGTCCTCCGCCTGCGCGAACGTGGCCACGGGCCGCACTGGCGGCCCGACCGCTTCCGGCGCGTGAGCCTCGGCGACGAAGGGAAAGACGCTCGAGAGCGAGAAGGTCTCGCCGAACGCGGTGGGGATGGTCAACGCGGACGACCCCGCGTGCACCCTTTCTCCCCCCCGTTCCACCACCAACTCGAGCCGGTGTTCTCCGGACGGCAGCTCCGCGGGCGTTGAAATCCAGAACCGCCGGATGTCCACCGGTCCGGACGCCTCGCTCAGGACGGCCCCGCCGGGCCCCACCACGCGGAGCCGCACCTCGGCGGGCTCTTCCAGGTACGACTCCGGCAGCGCGGCGGCGAGCACCCCGAAGGCGCCGTGCGGACTGGGATTCAACAGGTAGGCGTAGGTGTTCAGGTCCTCCGGGAAGGCGTAGTCGTAGTCGCCGCGAGCCGCCGCCTCGACCACGTCGCCGCGGCGCCGGGCGAAGTAGCCCGGCCGGGCGATGACCCGGAGGTCGGGCCGACCCCGCACGCGCACTTCGATCTGGCGGTATTCGCCGTCCAGCTCGGTCCTGGTGGGAGAGAAGGACAACAGGTAGTAGAGCTGGTTCTGGATGCCGATCCGGTTCAGCGCGACCGCGAAGTTCGTCTGGTTCGGGAAGTAGGTGCCGCCGGTGGCGACGGCGAGCGAAGCGGTGCCGCCCTCGGCCGGAATGTTGGCGGCGACGTCCATCCGGGCCAGCGGGTGGTCGCTCGATTCAACCGGAATGGGGTTGCCCAGGACGTCGAAGGCGTTCAGCGAGGGCGTCAGGATCCGGTTCTCGTTCCCGTATACGCCCACCAGATCCACGGCGTAGAGCGTGGCGTTGGCATGGTTCAACTGGCGGATGGCGGCCTGCAGGGTGCCCGTTTCGTCCAGCGCACGCCGCCCCGGGAACTCATCCACCTCGTCGCCGGCGATTTCCCCGACGACCTGACGGGGATCTGCGAAGGTCTGGAGTCCCATGGACATGAACACGACGATCTTGCGTCCCTCGACTCGCTCGAGCGCCTCCGCGAGTGCGTAGAGCATCTGGAAGGAGTCGCGGGCGTCGATTTCAGGCCCCACCGGGCTCTCGTAGGTTCCGGGGATGATCCGGCGGACGTTCGCGAGCGTCTGCTCTTTCCCGGAGTAGAACTCCTGCAGCACGCGAACGGTGTGGGCGAACTCCAGGATCATCGTCTCGTCCCCGTCCACCATCTGCTGGGACACGAACTCCTCGAGTCCGCGTTTCGCGCGGCGCAGGTTCACCGGATCCGCACGGCGCCGGTTGAAGACGATCACGAATCGCCGGGGCGAGGCGTTGCCGGCACCGGTAGCGGAGGCCTCCAGGTCGGGAGCGGCGGCGGGCGCCGGTGCGACGTTCGCCGGAACGGCCTCGCCCAGTTGGTAGCGCTCCCAGTCCACCACGTCGAGGCTCGCCACCCGCTGGGGCTCCCCGTCCTCGAACAACTCGAAGTCGTCCGGAGCCAGGCCGGGCACCGGGTTCCCGTCGTCGTCCAGGACCAGCACGTCCACGATGACCCGGGTGGCGGCGGCGCGGAAACGGAAGGTCTGGGCCGCGGCGGCAGCCGCCGCGATGACGGCCGCGAGGACGATCAGCCCGCAGGCGAGCCTCTTTCCTCGGAGAATCTTCGCCGGGTGGGGATTCCGGAGCATGGACAGTGCGCCCGCGGCCCTATTCCGGGGTGGAGTTCAGCGCCGGCAGCACGATGCAGCCGCTGCATCCCGGAACCCGAACCTGCAGGACTCCGGATTCTCTCTCGGCAGCCCTCACTTCTCCAACCAGCGTCAGGCGGTTCCGCAAAACGGGAGCAGGAGGCACGATGCAGCCGCTGCATCCCGGAACCCGAACCTGCAGGACTCCGGATTCTCTCTCGGCAGCCCTCACTTCTCCAACCAGCGTCAGGCGGTAGACGGCGCCAGTCGGTGCCGCCGCCATCAGGGCGATCCGAGCCATGGGAGGTCCTCCGTCCGGCGCCGGTCAGTTCGGGACGACGTGTCCCGGACGGACGACCACCCGCAGGTCGGGGCGGTTCCGGACCCTCACCTCATGGGCCTGGTAGCGCCCCGGAATGTTGGTTCCGAAGGGGGGGAAGCTGAGCTCGTACCAAAGCCGGTTCGAAGCCTCGATCGTCCTGAGGACCTGCGCGAAGTCGGTTGCCCAGGCCGTATGGGTGCCGCCGGTGTCGGAAGCGAGGGAAGAGAGGAAACCATCGGTAGGCCGGTCGAAAGCGCTCCTCCTTCTGCCGGACAGCGAAGCGGATGAGTTCCGCACCCGGTTTGTGGTAGTCCCGCGGTCGTCCCCATAGTTCCTGATCGGACCGGAGTACTCGTCCCGATTGGCCACGAGGATGCCTTCCTCCTGGCGGCGTGCGCCTTCGAGGTGGATCGTGTAGAGGGACGCGTTCGCCGCGCTGAAGGCGTGAGCGAGTACGCTTGGGGTGTCGTCCAGGCCTGCCCGGGACGAGGGAAAGTCCGCCCAGCCCCAGGGCGCTACCGGTTCGAGATCGCCTCCCGGGTTGCCGACGAAGGTGCCGAGGCTCCCGGAGAAGAGCACGACCACTTTCCTGCCCGGAAGCTCCCGCAGACGCTCGGCGAGCGCGGAGAGCATGAACGCGGCGTCCGCGGCGTCCTCAGCCGGACCGACGGGGCTCCGGAAGCCCATCGCGGGGATGCGCTCGACCTCGGGAAGCAGGTCGTCCGGCCCCTGCCGCCAACCGCGCGTGATTCGCGGGACTTCGGCGAAGTCGACGACGAGCGCCTCGTCCTGGCCGCGGAAGCGTGTCGAAACGAACTCGGCAAGGCCCTCCTTCACGCGCTGCAACGGGGCTGGCAGCGCCCCGCGCCGGTTGAGCACGAAGACGAAGCGGCGGGTATCCGTCGCCGGGGTCGCCATGCGCACCGCGGCCACCGGCCCGATGCGGTCTCCGACCATGATCTCGAAGTCGCCGCGGTTCAATCCGGGAACCGGGTTCCCGTCCCGGTCGACCACCAGAGCGTCCACCATGACGAGGCCGTCCTGGCCCGGCGCGGGTGAGGCCGCCAGCAGGACGGCGACCAGCGACCAGAGCGTGACGAGGGGCGGCGGCCTCCCCTCCGTTCGCGTGCACACGTCGGCAAGGGCCTGCAGCTTCTTCGGCATGGGAGCGACCTCCGTCCGGATCACGATGCGAAGAGGACGTCCGGACCCGAAGGTCCGGGCGTAACGGGATGTCACGTCCCCTGCAATTTCGTTGCCACGAGCGCCGGCCCGGAGCCCAGCGAGAAGACTGACGGCAGCGAACTTTGTTCGCTGCCCGCGAGATCGGGGGGAAAGTGTGAAAGGGGGGCATCCCCCCTTTCACAAGAAGAAAGAATCGATGCATCGGAACTCGCCGAAGCGCGCGCGAGCGCGCAAGGGAGTTTCGATGCCCGCGCGAAGCGCGGGCTGTCCGGAAGGGGGGGCGCTCCTTCGGCGGACCTGAGGATTCAACGCTCTGCCAGCGTGTGCCCCCCCTTCCGGACAGCTCAGATTCGGAACAGGTAGTTCAGCTTGACCGAGAGGCTGCGGTTCCGCACGAAGAACACGTCGGACCACTCGTCCACCTCCGTGTAGACGAGGAAAAAGTCGGTTCCCGGCTTCGGAATCCAGTTGAAGCGGACGTTCGAGGCCAGATCGCCGGTCGTGTTGTTGTACTGGAAGAGTCCGAGCAGGATCAGGTCGTTGCGAAACGCGAGCTGCATCCGCGTGGAAACGAGATGCGTGTCCAGGTCCCCACGCGGCAGCCGGATCCGGTTGTAGGCGTAGTTGCCGCGCAGCCCGAAGTTCTTGTTGATCCGGTAATTGCCCCCGAGCTGCCAGAGGTCCCGCGTCCCGCCCCAGAAACCGCCGAACTCGTAGCTCGCGCGGACCCCGGCGTAGCGGCGGCGATAGGTGTTCAGCGAGAACTGCATCCTCCGGAACGGGTACTCCCCCGCGGGGACGACCACGTCACTGATCAAGTAGTCGGAGGTGGTGAACTCGTACTGGTCGGTGACTTCCACCGAGACTTCGTCGCCGCTCTCGAAGGTGGCGCGCCCGGTCAGGCTGGCGCGGCGCGTTTCCAGGACGTTCTCGAGGTTCAGGGTGTTGTTCAGGCTCGCCTGGAGGTGGAACTGCCGGAGCCGCGGGATCTCCGGACGGGGCGAGACCCGTGCCTGCAGGTACGTCTTGCGCATCCCCTTCCGCTGCACGAAGCCGATTCCGGGATCGAAGTTCTCGCCGATCTCGATGAACTTGACCGTCCCGCCGAGCAGGTCGTCGTTGTAGTCCAGCCGCCCGGTGGCGAGCCCCGTGCTGCTCTGCCCGGTCTCCTCGAACACCTGGGCCCAGATGCCCTCGAAGCTCCACGCATCGCGAAAATGGAGACTGGTGTCCAGCCCGGCCACCCGGTTGAAGGCGCCGTCGCTGCTGCGGTCGGTGAAGACGGCGCCGACCGTCGAGCGGGAAAAGATGTCCCGCCGCACCCTGGCGACGGTGAACCGCTCGGCGACCGCGTCTTCGGTAGCGCCGGTCGCCATTCCCATCAGACCCACGGTGTACGCGCCCTGGCGTCCGGAGAGCCGGGCCCCGCCCGTGATCGGGACCGCGTGGCCGTCGTCGGAGAGCCCGATCCGGCGGGTGAAGACGATGTCCGCGTCGCGCCGTTCGCTGAAGGTGAAGTTCCGCTGGCCCTCGAGGAAGATCTGCCGTTTCTCGGGAAAACGCAGCGAGAACCGGGTGAAGTTGATCTGGAGGTCGTCCACTTCCTCCTGGGCGAAGTCGGTGTTCCAGGTGAAGTCCGCGGTAAGGCCGGGAGTCACGCCCCACTTGAGGTCGAGCCCGCCGTCGCCGTGGCCCCGGTCGCCGGTCCAATCGCCGCCGCCGTTCACCTGGCCGAGCGCGTAGGGCCGGATCTCCACGTGGCGGCCGGGCTGGATTCCTTCGATTCCCCGGAGCTTGCCGAGTTCGGCCGGCCGGTACCAGGTGGAGTCGTTGGGAACGAAGGGCCAGTAGACCTCCTCCGTCTTCACGGGGATGTTCCGTTTGAAGCCGACTCCGAACACCACCTCCTGGCCCGGCAGCCGCCGCCGGAAGCGGAGGGACTTGAACGGGATCCTCACCTCCGCCGTCCAGCCGCCGGGGATCGTCTGTCCGCGCGACTCCCAGACCGCGTCCCAGTTCATGTTGCGGGTCTCCGGCCCCTGGCCGTTCTGGCTCATGTCGAACAGGATGCCGTTCGCATTGGTCGCCAGGAAGATGGCGCTGCGCTGGTCGTTGTAGGCGTCCAGCATGATGGCCACCGCGTCGTCGCTGCCGATGTTCTCGTCGCGGAACATCGTGCGCGGGCGGCTGTCTTCGGCGGCGTGCCGCGCGTGCGCCGTCTCGTGCCCTTCGTCCATGTTCTCGCCGAGCGTGCAGTAGAACCCGAAGTAGAGGTTCTCGTCGTCGTAGACGACCCGCACGATGGTCCGTTCCGTGGAAGGCAGCCCCTCGTCGGTTTCCTGCTCGTAGAAGTCGCCGACCGGCCGGGCGCGTTCCCAGGCCGCCTCGTCCAGCCAGCCGTCCATCTCGATGGGTTCCCGGACCCGCTCGGCGCGAATCTCCCAGGTTCGGGCTCTGAGGGCCCGTACCCGTTCCTCCCGGGTCATGTGGCGGAGTTCCGCCGCGCTCGGCGAGGTTGCCGGAGGCGCCGGCAGCCGGGCGGCCGCCGACGAACGGCCCGCAGCGGTCCCGCCCTGCAGTTGGTCGCCCTGTACGCGGTCGCGGCCGTCCTGTGCCGCGCCGGCCGCCGCCAGACCGAGCGCCACGATGGCCGACGCGCAAACACTCCGCGCGCGCATCGTCACCAGTCCCTCCCGAACGCTAGTTGTCCGGGCCGGCGCTCACGCCCGGAGCACTGCTCGCGAACCGGGTGGCGATCTCGGCGAGCCACGGCTCGATGGCGCGGTAGAGGGTGTTGCGGCAGTGGAAGCGGTACAGGTAGGTCCTGCCATCCACCAGGTTGTAGATCACCCACTCCAGATAGTCGGCAAGCTGGGTTTCCACCGAGTAGAGCACGGCGATCCCGCGGCCGTCCTCGAGGATGTCGTGGCGGAGCATCCGGTAGTTCTCGCCGAGGCTGTCGGCGGCGGCGCTGTAGAAGCCCTCGAGCGTCGTCCCCGGTTCCGCGTTGGCGACGGTGACCTCGAGGGTCGCGTGCACGGTGGTGCCGTCGGTATCGACCGCGAGCGGCCCGCTCCGGAAACCGACGAAGAGCGTTTCTCCGGGTTCGCGGAGGAAGTGGGAGCGCGTCCAGCTCTGCGGGTAGCGCAGGGCGAGATCGAACTCCGGATCCTCGTACACATTGAAGTAGTCGGAGGACTCGATGGAGAACCCCTCGTACATGCGGTCGAGCGTCGGCCCATAGGCCTGGACGCTCCGCGACTCGCCGGTGGCGAAGACCCCGTAGAGGAGCCCCTCCCGCTCGATGAGGAGCAACCGGCCCGACTGCGGCCGCCGTTCCCACTGAAAGGTCCAGAGGAAGCCCTCTTCCGCGCCGATCCGGACCGGCTCCTCCGAGAGCACGATCTGTTCGCCGATATAGAACCGGTCCGCGACCTCCCGGAGCGTCTGGTCCGGCGGGGCCGGACCGGCCATGACCTGCACCTGGATTCCGTCGCGCTCGGGGACGTCCACCGAGGGACCGCTGAAGGTGGTCATCCGGTAGCCGCCCTGCTGGTTGGCGGCCGAGGTCCATCCCTGCGGAAGCGGGAGGGACACGGCGATGTCCGGCACGTACACCGTGATGAGGCGCGGCTGGCCGGTTGGCAGGCAGGAGAGCGAAAGGGTCGTCCCGAGCGCCAGGACCAGGAAACGTCTCACGTCAGCACTCCGTTCTCGCGCTGGCTATTCCAACCGGTAGTTCGGGGCTTCCTTGGTGACGACCACGTCGTGCGCGTGGCTCTCCCGGTGGCCGGCGCCGGTCACCTGGACGAAGTCCTCGTACTGCATCAGCTCCCGGATGTTGCGGCAGCCGGTGTAGCCCATGCCGGAACGCAGGCCCCCGATGAGCTGCTCCACCACTCCGGCGAGCGGTCCCTTGGTCGGCACCCGGCCCTCGATGCCCTCCGGCACCAGCTTCGAAGCGGGCCGGCCGGCCTGGTAGTAGCGGTCGGCTGACTCGCCGCTCATGGCGCCGAGCGATCCCATCCCGCGATAGCTCTTGAAGGTGCGCCCCTGGTAGAGGATCGTCTCGCCGGGGCTCTCGTCGCTGCCGGCGAGCAGGTTGCCGGCCATGACGCACTCCGCCCCGGCGGCGATCGCCTTCACGATGTCGCCACTAAAGCGGATCCCGCCGTCGGCGATGACCGGCACTTCGGCGGCCGTGCGCACCTGCCGGATCGCCGAGAACTGGGGCATTCCCGTTCCCGCGACCACCCGGGTGGTGCAGATCGAGCCGGGGCCCATGCCGACCTTCAACCCGTCGGCGCCGGCTTCCATGAGATCGCGCGCCGCTTCGGGGGTGGCGATGTTCCCGGCCACCACGTCCACCGAATCGGGAAGCGCCGCCTTGAGCCGCCGCACGGTTTCGAGTCCGCTCGCGGTGTGGCCGTGAGCGGTGTCCATCACGATCGCGTCCACCTGCCGCTCGGCCAGCAACCGGGCGCGGGCGATTGCGTCGTCCCCGACTCCCACGGCGGCGGCGCAGCGGAGCCTGCCCAGACCGTCCTTGGTCGCGTTCGGATACGCCATGGCCTTCTGGATGTCCTTGACGGTGAGGAGTCCGGCCAGCGAACCCTCTTCATCCAGCACCGGCAGCTTCTCCACCCGGTGCTCATGGAGGATGGCCTTGGCCTCCTCGAGCGTGGTGCCAAGGGGTGCGGTGTGGAGCGGCGCCCGGGTCATGAGTTCGTGAACCCGGAGGTCGTAGCGGGATTCGAAACGCAGGTCCCGGCTGGTCAGGATACCCACCAGCCGGCCGTCCTCGATCACCGGGAGCCCGGAGATGCCGTGCCGCTGCATCAACTCGAAGGCGGCCGAGATGGGGGCGTCGGGAGGGACGGTCACCGGATCCACGACCATCCCGCTCTCCGAGCGCTTCACCTTGGCGACCTCGGCGGCCTGCGCCTCGGCCGAGAGGTTGCGGTGGATGACCCCGATGCCTCCGAGCTGCGCGATGGCGATCGCGAGGCGGGCTTCGGTCACCGTGTCCATCGCGGCGCTCACCAGAGGAATCGCGAGGCCGATGTGGCGGCTGAACCGGGTGCCGAGGTCGGCTTCGGCCGGGAGGACGTCCGAATAGCGCGGACGCAGCAGGACATCGTCGAAGGTCAGGGCCGGGCGCGGCAGGTTCGGCAGTTCGGTCATCACGCGGCGTGGCACTTCTTGTACTTCTTTCCGCTGCCGCAGGGGCACGGGTCATTCCTCCCCACCTTCTTCTGGCCGCTCTTCACCTCGACCAGGCGTCCGCCCGCCGGCGCCGCGGCGGGCGCCGGAGCTCCCTCGGGCGCCTGCAGGCCGCCGCCGCCCGCCCCCACCGCGGCGAGGCCGGCGCCCGCGCTCGAACCCGCGCCGCTGAACGTAAGCGGCCGCCTTTCCGCCGGGGCCGGTTTCGGGGCGGGGGCGGCCCGGACCGCCTTGAGCACGAACAGGAGCCGGACCGTCTCCCGCTCGATGCGGTCCCACATCTCCTCGAAGAGGACGAAGGACTCCTTCTTGTATTCGATGAGCGGGTTGCGCTGGCCGTAACCGCGGAGTCCGATCCCCTGCTTGAGGTGGTCCATCGCGTGGAGATGGTCCTTCCACTGCGCATCCAGGATGTGGAGCATGATGTAGCGCTCCTGGACGCGCATCAGTTCGGCGCCGATCTCCTCTTCCTTCTCCGCGTACCGGGCGGGCACGGCTTCCTCGAGCAGCGACTTCATCTCGTCGCGGCCCAGTTCGTCGAAGGCGTGTCCGGCCGGCGAGTCCGGGACGAATCCGTACTGCCCGCGGATCCCTTCCCTCAGACCCGCGTAGTCCCAGTCGTCCGGGTCCACCTCGGTCGAGAGCCAGTTGTCGATGAGCGACTCGGCGGCGACCGCGGCGAGGTCCAGGACGTAGTCGCGCTGGTCCTGCCCCTCCAGGATGCGGCGGCGGAGGCCGTAGATCGCGACCCGCTGCTTGTTCATCACGTCGTCGTATTCGAGGAGGTGCTTGCGGTAGGCGAAGTTCTGCGCCTCGACCTGCTTCTGCGCGCGCTCGATGGCGCGCGTCACCATTCCGGCCTCCACCGGAACGCCTTCCTCCATCCCCAGCCGCTGCATCAGTCCGCTCATCCGGTCGCTGCCGAAGATCCGCATCAGGTCGTCCTCGAGCGAGAGGAAGAAACGGGAACTGCCCGGGTCGCCCTGGCGACCGGCGCGGCCCCGGAGCTGGTTGTCGATGCGGCGGGCCTCGTGGCGTTCGGTGCCCACGATGTGAAGACCGCCGAGAGCGACCACGTCGTCGTGGGCCGCTTTCGTTTCGTCCCGCGCCCGGGACACCGCGCTTTCCCAGACCGCGGCCTCGGCCTCCGCCCAGTCCACGCCTTCCTTGCGAAGGCGCGCCTTGGCGATTTCGTCCGGGTTCCCGCCGAGCAGGATGTCCGTCCCGCGGCCCGCCATGTTCGTCGAGATCGTGACCGAGCCGCTCCGTCCCGCCTGGGCGACGATCTCGGCCTCTTTCTGGTGGTATTTGGCGTTCAGCACCACGTGCTGCACCTGCTGGCGCTTCAGCACCCGGGAGAGCCGCTCGCTCTTCTCGATCGAAGTGGTCCCGACGAGGATGGGACGGCCGCGCTGCTGCTCGGTCTTGATCTCCTCGGCGATGGCGTTGAGCTTCTCCCGCTCGGTCCGGTACACGACGTCCGCATGCTCGACCCGCACCAGTTCGCGGTTCGTCGGGATCGGGACGACTTCGAGGTCGTAGATCTTCTCGAACTCCGCGGCCTCGGTCTCGGCGGTGCCGGTCATGCCCGCCAGCTTCCCGTACATGCGGAAGTAGTTCTGGAAGGTGATGGTGGCGAGCGTCTGGTTCTCCCGCTCGATCTTCACGTTCTCCTTGGCTTCGACCGCCTGGTGGAGGCCGTCGGACCAGCGCCGCCCCGGCATCAGGCGTCCCGTGAACTCGTCCACGATGACAACCTGGCCGTCCTTCACCGTGTAGTCCTTCTCCCGCTTGTAGAGGGCGTGGGCCCGGAGCGCCTGGAGCAGGTGATGGAGGAGCGTCATCTGGCCCGGGTCGTAGAGGTTGTCGACGTGCAGGAGTTCCTCGGCTTTCGGCACTCCCTCCTCGGTCAGGGTCACGGAGCGCGACTTCTCGTCCACCGTGAAATCGAGGTCGCGGCGAAGCCTCGGGATGATCCGGTCCACCGTGTAGTAGAGGTCGGTGGAGTCCTCGGCGGGACCGCTGATGATCAGGGGGGTGCGCGCCTCGTCGATCAGGATCGAGTCCACCTCGTCCACGATCGCGTAGTGGAAGAGCCGCTCCACCTGCTTGCCGTCGCGGTCGCGTTCGGTGCGGGGGTAGGTGCGATGGACGAAGTTCTCGGCGCGGAACTTCATGTTGTCCCGCAGGTAGTCGAAACCGAACTCGTTGTTGGTGCCGTAGGTGATGTCCGCCCCGTAGGCCGCGCGCCGCTCCTCGTCGCTCAGGTCGTGCTGGATCACCCCGACGCTGAGGCCCAGGAACTTGTAGAGGCGGCCCATCCACTCCGAGTCGCGGCGCGCGAGGTAGTCGTTCACGGTGACGACGTGGACGCCCTTGCCGGAGAGCGCGTTCAGGACCGCGGGAAGGGTCGCCACCAGCGTCTTGCCCTCGCCGGTCTTCATTTCGGCGATGCGGCCGCGGTGCAGGATGGTGCCGCCGAGGAGCTGCACGTCGAAGTGGCGCATCCCCAGCGTGCGCCGCGCGCCTTCCCGCGGTTGCGGAGCAACGCGATCCGGCCGGCGAGCGTGCGCCGCGCGCCTTCCCGGCACACGGCGAACACCTCGGGCATCAGCTCGTCAAGGGGCTCGCCGTTCTGCGCGCGGTTGCGGAGCAACGCGATCCGGCCGGCGAGTTCCGGATCCTCGAGTTCCTTCAGCTCGGGCTCAAGGGTGCCGACCTCGGCGACGAGCTGCCGGAGCCGTTTCAGTTCCCGGTCGGATTTCTTCCCGACGATTTTGGTCAGGACGTTCTGGAACACTCGTCGAAGCCGGGTAAACCGAATGAATTTAGCAGGAGCGGGGAGCCTGGAGCGCCGGTCTCCAGACCGGCACCGCGGCCGCAGGCCGCGAAACGCACGTTGCTGGAACGCCGGTCTCCAGACCGGCACCGCGGCCGCAGGCCGCGAAACGCACGTCGCCACCGCCCGAAAGAAACGCACGTCACCGCCGCCCGAATGAGCCGAGCGGAGCCCTCGATGGATGGAAGCAGCGCGACCAGCGCGGGTTTCGCGCTCCCGCGCGATGCCGGTCTGAAGGCCCCCACCGGGAGGGCTGGCGGGCGCTCCCGGTCCCTACGGGGTGTAGTCCACGATGTAGTTGAGCGGGTCCTGGGCGCGTTCGTTGATCCACACCTCGTAGTGGAGGTGGGGCGCCCGGCTGCGCCCGGTGTTCCCCACCAGACCCAGGACCTGGCCGCGGCGCAACCGCTGGCTTCGCCGAACATCGATCCGGGACAGGTGCGCATACCGGGTCACGGCGCCGAAGCCGTGAGACACCACGACGTACTTGCCGTACGTCGGCGAGGTGGCCGTCTCGATGACGAGCCCGTCGGCGGTCACGCGAACCGGGGTTCCGGTTCTCGCGTTGAGGTCCAGCCCGTAGTGCCGTTCGATCTCTCCGGTGAACGGATCGTTGCGCATTCCGAACCCGGACGACATGTACCCGCGAATCGGCCAGATGGACGGGGTCGAGGCGAGCAGCCTGCTCTTCTCCCGCATCGTCCGCTCGAGCGCCACGCTCTGCTGGTCCAGCGTGGCGATCCGGCCCGACAGATCCTCGAGGCGGTCGCTCACGTAGTCGTACCCGGCGGGTGAACTCACCGCGCCACCGACGCCGCCGATCGGAGTCGGAATCGGCTCGGCTCCCGCGATTACGGCCAGCTTCCGCATCTGCATCTCGAGGGACTCGACCCGGCTGGCCATCCGCTCCGTATCGTCGGCGTAGTCCCGATTCAACTGCCGGAGAGCGTCGCGTTCCTCGACCAGCGCCACCGAAGCCGGCCCGGGACTCACCAGCAGCCAGACATAGTGCCCGGCGAATCCGAGCAGGACCAGACCCGCGACGGCCGCGATCCGCCGGATTCCCGGTGTGATCCGAACCTCGCGCGGCGTGTGGTTCCGCGCCCCGAAGACGATGATTCGCGTAGGTGTTCCGTCCGAATCCGCGTCCGGCTTGCGAGACGCAGCCCGGCTACGAAGCCGTCGGAGCATGGGTACATCTCGCCCGAACATAGGGAGTAACGGACGGATTCTGACCCGGCGGACTCGGTATTTCAACTTTCGCCTCGCACGCGGGGAGGGGGGGTGCAACGCGCGGAGCCGCCGGGCCGAAGCTGGAGGCGCGGCAGGTCGTCCTCGACCCACTCGACGGCCCCCCCGGACTCCAGGGTCGCGAGTTTCTCGAGGCAGCGCGCGACCGGATCCCGCAGGGGGGAGACTTCGAAGAACAGCGCGTTGGGCGGCAATGCATCGAGCGCCGCCACCCCACTCGAGAGCAGGCTGCCGGCCCCCCGGAATCCGGAGGTCTGGAGGTGATACATCCCGGCGGCGAGTTTCACGAGCGCCTTCAGGACCTCGCGCCGGACCCCGCGGGATTCGGCCCATTCCTCCTCCAGCACATCGTGGCTTTCGTAGTAGGCCCGCTCGTTGAAGAGCCTGGCCGCGTCGAGCATGGCGGAATCGGCGGCGGGAGCGGGCCGCGCTCCTTCGCTCACGTCGTTCCCTCCGTTCTTCGGGCTCCGGAGGCCCCACTCGCGTACGGGGCGCCTCCCGGATCACTCAGATCGGCGGCCGCCCGGAACTGGATCGCCTCCTCGAAGTGCAACGGCTCGATCCGGCCGCTCCCCGCGAGGTCGGCGATCGTACGCGCTACCCGGAACGCGCGGGTGACTCCGCGCGCCGACATCCCGAGCCCGTCCATCGCCCACGAGACCAGCGACCGGAAGGGGCCGGAGGCCGACGCCGCTTTCACTTCGAGGAGGGACATCCCGGCAGACGTCTTCGCGGTGCGGAACCGCTCGGACCGCGCCTCGCGGGCCAGGCGCACCCGTTCCCGGACGGTAGCGGTGGTTTCTCCGGCGGCCGGGCCCAGTACATCTCCGGAGGTTACCGGCCGGACCGTGAGGTGGAGGTCGACCCGGTCCAGCAGGGGGCCGGAAATCCGCGAGCGGTAGCGCGCCACGAAGGCGGGGGGACAGCGGCAGGGCCTCCCTCCCTCGCCGTGGAAGCCGCACGGGCACGGATTCATGGCCGCGGCCAGTTGGAAGGACGCGGGAAAGCGGACGGAGTGACGGACCCGGCCCACGTGAATGTCACCGCTTTCGAGCGGTTGACGGAGGCATTCCAGGACCGGTCGCTGGAACTCCGGCAGCTCGTCGAGGAACAGCACTCCGTGGTGCGCGAGGGTCACTTCGCCCGGCCGGGGTCCCGGCCCCCCGCCCGCCATCCCGGCATAGGAGATCGTGTGGTGCGGCGCCCGGAAAGGGGGCCGGCTCGGGGGAGCGCAGAGCGGCTGGCCGATGGCCGAGCGGATCCGGGCCACGTCCATTGCCTGCTCGGGCGCGAGCCCCGGGAGCAGGTCCGGCAGGATGCCCACCAGCAGCGTCTTCCCACTCCCCGGAGGTCCGGTGAAGAGGAGGTTGTGCGCGCCGGCGGCGGCGATCTCGAGGGCCCGCCGGCCCCGCGGCTGGCCCCGGACCTGGGCCAGGTCCACGCCGGTGCGGGATGCCGCCCGCGTTTCCGCCGGCGGCCGAAACGGCGGGGGCAATTGTTCGGCGGCAAGCAGGTCCGCCGCGGCGTGCAGGCTGACAGCCGGGTACACCCGGATCCCGGGGGCCATGGCGGCCTCGGCGGCATTTTCCGGGTGGACGACGGCGGAGCGCATCCCGGCCGCCGCCGCTTCCCAGGCGATCGGCAGTCCGCCGGGGACGGGCCGAAGCGAGCCGTCGAGCGCCAGCTCACCGAGCAGCAGGGTGTCCGCCAGGCGGTGCCGGGGCGCGATGCCGGTCGCCGCCAGGATCCCGAGCGCGACCGCGAGATCGAATCCCGCTCCTTCCTTGCGGACCCCCGCGGGCGCCAGGTTGACCACCACGTGCCCGGGGGGGACGTGGAAGCCGCTGTGCCGCAGCGCCGCCATGACCCGCAACTGGGCTTCGCGGATAACGGCGTCCGGGAGGCCAACCGTGCGGAACGAACTCCGGTCGGCCCGCTGCAGGTCCACTTCGACGCGAATCAGCAGTCCCTCCACGCCGCGGACCGTCCCCGTGCGGGTGACCGCCAGCAGCCGTCCCCGGCGGGGATTCCGCCCCGCGTCGGTGTTCTCGACTTGTCGCACGGAAACACAGACGTAATTCCGGACGATTTCTTCCCGCCGGCGCGGCAATTGTGGAAAAGTCGAAGCGAAGCGGCACTAAGCGGCCGTTTTTCGCCTGCTTTTTCCCCACGGGATACGATTCAGGCCCGGCGAGCGCTTCGCCGGACGGTTTTTCCGGGCGGATCACCCGGCCCGGAGGCCCTGCCGGGAGGGCCGGCCCGGAGCCGGCGCCCCGGCCGCCCCGTCAACTCATGGACCTAGTCACCCTGCTCTACGCCGTGGGAGCCGGTGTACTGTCGTTCCTGTCGCCCTGCGTGTTGCCGCTCGTTCCCGGCTACATCTCCTTCGTTTCGGGGACTTCGCTCAGCGAACTGGCGGACGGAGCGCCCACCGGAGACGCGGCGGCCCGCCGGCGGCGGGTCATCGTGAACACCGTCGCCTTCGTGCTGGGCTTCTCGATCGTCTTCGTGGCGATGGGAGCGTCGGCGACCTACGCCGGGCAGTGGCTCGCCGGGAACCGGGTCTTCCTCGGCCGCATTGCCGGGACGATCATCGTCCTGTTCGGGCTCCACGTGATGGGCGTGCTGAAGATCCCCTTCCTGAACGTGGAGAAGCGCTTCCACTCGAACCGGGAGCCCGTGAGCCTGCTCGGCTCGTTCGTGATCGGGCTCGCCTTCGCCTTCGGCTGGTCCCCCTGCATCGGGCCGATTCTGGCGACCGTCCTGGTGGTCGCGGCGAACTACGAGACCGTGAACCAGGGCATCATCCTCCTGAGCGGCTATTCGCTGGGGCTCGGGGTGCCCTTCCTGCTCACCGGGATCGCGGTGGACCGGTTCTTCGCGATATCGAAGAAAATCAAGCGTCACATGCGGGTGGTGGAAGTGGTCGCCGGCGTGCTCCTGGTCGTGATCGGGGTGCTGGTGTTCACCGACAGCCTGCAGGCGCTTTCGCAATACCTGACCTTCCTTCCGGTACTTGGTTGAAACCAGGAGGAGTACTCCATGCCGACCTTGCCCCCTGTCTTCCTGCCGGTCTTCCTGATGTTCGTCGCCGGCTCGCCGGCCCAGGAGGTCTGGGTCGTTCCGGACGAGGCCCGGGCGGTCGAGAATCCGGTCGCGCTGACCGACGAGGCGCTGGCCGCGGGCGAGGAGTCCTACGGCGCCCGGTGCGCCTCCTGCCACGGCGATACCGGAAAGGGCGACGGCAAGGCCACCCGGTTCATCAAGCCGGCGCCCGCGGACTTCTCGACCGTCGAGGCGCGGGACCGGATGACCGACGGCGAGATCTTCTACAAGATCACCGAGGGCAAGAAACCGATGCCGGGCATGGCCCGGACGCTCAGCGACGAGGAACGCTGGCAGGTCGTCCACTACGTGCGGACGCTGCAGCCGCCGCGCTGACCAGACGACGGAGGATGACGATCATGCCCGCTCCCAGGAATGCGCCCGCCGGCCGGGTCGCTTTGGTTCTCGCCATCGGGTTCGCACTTTCCGCGTGCGGCCCGCCCCCGCCGGGGGCCGGCGGCGGCGCCGGAGGGATGGCGGCAACCGCCCCGGACGTCACGCTGCCGCTCGTTGACGGGAGCGGTGACGTGAGCCTCCGGGGCGACGGCGCCGGCAAGGTCGTCCTGGTGGATCTGTGGGCGACCTGGTGCGTCCCCTGTGTCGCCGAACTCCCCCATCTGCAGGAACTGTCGGAGGAGCTTCCCGATGACGACTTCCTGATGCTCGGGATCCTGCTCGAGTCGGGTGACGCGGAAGACGTGGCCCCGTTCATCGCGGACAAGGGCCTCACCTACCCGAACGTGATGGGATCCGGCGAGGTGCGCGATTCGTTCGGACCGTTCCTCGGTTATCCGACGAAGTACCTCATCGACCGCGACGGCAACCTGGTGAAGCGTTACCTCGGCGCCGTCGGCGAGATCCTGAACGAGGAAATCGGCAAGCTCATCGAAACCGGCTCGCTCGACTGACGGAGCGGGGAGCGGGGAGCGCCGGCCAGTCCTCCCGGTGGGGGCCTTCAGACCGGCACCCGCCCGCACGGCGGGCGGAACCGCGTACGGCCCTCCAGCACAGGCCGCGCGCCGGCCTGGAACGCCGGTCTCCAGACCGGCACGCGCAGCGCTCCGCGCTGCGCACGTCGCAACCCCACCCGGACAGGATGGTTCCCCCCTCGGCGTGGCACTCAACGGCGGAGGTGACGCTTCCGGCTTGGAACGCCGGCTTCAGCCGGCACCCGCCCGCACCGTGGGCGGAACCGCGTACGGCCCTCCTACGCAGGCCACGCGTCGCCACGGGGCATCCGACGGGTTCCGCCGGCGCCGGTCCGGGGTCAGCGCGCCACGTCGCTGAGCTGTCCCTCCGACGCCGCGACCGCCGAGGCCACCGTGAGGTCGCCGGTGACGTTCGTCGCCGTCCGGATCATGTCCAGGACCCGGTCCACTCCCAGGATGAGGGCCACGCCCTCCGCGGGCACCCCGATCGCCTGCAGGATGATGACCAGCATGATGATGCCGGCGCCAGGGACGGCGGCGGTCCCGATGGAGACCAGCACCGCGGTCAGGACGATGGTGAGCTGACCTTCCAGACCGATGGACAACCCGAGCGACTGGGCGATGAAGAGCGCCGCGACGGCCTGGTAGAGGGCGGTCCCATCCATGTTGATGGTGGCCCCGAGCGGCAGCACGAAGGAAGAGACCTCCTCGGAGACCCCGAGGTCGCGCTGGGCCCGGTCCATGGTCACCGGCAGCGTGGCGCCGCTCGAACTGGTCGAGAAGGCCACGAGCTGCACCTGGGCGGCCGCCGGGAAGAAGCGCCGCCAGCGGATGGGCGTCAGGAACTTGAGGACTAGCGGATAGACGACGAGCATCTGGGTGGCGAGGCCGGCGACCACCACGATGCAGTAGAAGCCGAGCGCCCCGAGGAGCTGCGCCACCTGCTGCGGGTCGTCGCCGGCCATTCCCGTGATCGCCCGCGCGATCAGGGCGAAGACCCCGAGCGGCGCGACCTTCATCACGATCCCGACGAACTCCACGACGACCGCTTCGAGTCCCTGGAAGAAGGCGAGCAGCGGAGCGCCCTTCTCCTTCGGGATCCGCAGGAGCGCGATCCCGAACATGAGCGCCAGGAACACCACCTGGAGCATGTTCCGGTTGCTGGACGTCGAGGAGATGACGTTGTCCGGCACGATGTCCTGGAGGATGCTCAGCGGACCCCGCTCCTCCATCATCGCCTCCGCGGCTCCCTGACGGCTGGCGGCCGCGTCTTCGTACTGCGTCGCCAGTTCGCTGCGCAGGGCCTCCGGCACGTAGTCGCCGGGCCGGACCAGGTTGGCGTAGCCGAGGCCGATGCACACTGCGAGTGCCGTCGTGGCCACGTAGATGACGATCGTCTTGCCGCCGATCCGGCTGACCTTGCGCATGTCGCTGAGCGAGGCCACGCCGATGACCAGCGACGCGATGACCAGCGGCACCGCGATCAACTGGAGCCCGTTGAAGAAGACGTCTCCGAACGGCGAGATCCAGTCGTCGGTGAACTCGCTCCAGCCGTTGGCGGCGGCCACGATTCCGTAGATGACGCCGAGGGCGAGACCGAGAACGATCTGCACCCAGAGTTTGCGATACCAGGGAGTGTTCTTCATGGGATATGCGCGTCCTTTCGTGGCTCCCCGGAACCGGGGTTCCCACCGCATCGACCCGGGCAGCAGGCTCCGGACCCACCTGCGGCCAGAGCTCGGGCCGGAGACTCTACCCGGCCCGCCACGGTTTCAGTTCTTCGGAGCCGAATCCCGGAGGACGAACCGCCCCAGGCGGCCGAGACGCGCGAGCCGGATCGGCGGCTGGCCACCGCTCTTCCGGCTGGCCGCCCCGACCTGGATGACCGCCTCGCCGGAGAGGATGAGCAGCAGGTCCTCCCCCAGGATGCGCCGGCGGTATCCCCTGAGCGGCCGGGCGTCCTCGGCCTCCCGGGGGTAGGCGGCAACGATGGCGCGGAGTTCCTCCTGGGTGGCGAGCAGTTCGGGGGCCACCCCGTGTTCGCTGGCGCGCAGCTTCAGCCAGGTCTCCAGCAGCAGCGCCAGGGATTCGGGCGCCGGGCGCCGCTCCTTCTTGCCCTTCCCCGTGAAGGCCACCGGCTTTCGGGCGCCGGCGCCGAGCATCCGGAGGATTGCGTCCGGGTTCTTCTGCAGCACCGCGCGGGTCTGCTGGATCGTCTTCGGGTCTCCCTTCGGGGGCCGCCCGGCAGCCGATTCGTAGGGAGCGAGCAACTGCTCCCGGTTTCGGGGCTGGCGCCGCGCGAGGTCGCGCACCGCGCCGTCCTTCAGGATCCAGCCCCGGGGGCGGTTCGAAGCCCGGGCCCGTCGCTCCCTCCAGGCCGCCAGCTCCCGCAGCGAACCGCGCTGCGACGGGTTGAGGCTCGGGCTGTCGAGGGCGCGATAGCACTCCTCGGCGGGAGGCATGACGTAGGAGGCCTCCTCGGTGAGCGGAATCATCTCTTCGCGGAGCCAGTCCAGGCGCCGGAGTGCTTTCGCCCGCTCGGTCAGCTTGTTCCGCAGCGGGAGCAGGTAGCGGACGTCCGCGATCGCGTATTCCACCTGGCGGGGAGTGAGCGGCCGCCGCAGCCAGTTGGACATCTGCTCCTGCTTGGAGAGTTCGCGCCCCACGAAGCCGGCGACCAGCGTGCGCAGGGCGATCTGGACCTTCTTTCCGTGGCCGATCACCGCGGCGGCGATCTGGGTGTCGAAGACGTTCTTCGGCACCACGGAGGCAAGTCCGTAGAAGATGTCGAAGTCGTGCTTGCCGGAGTGAACGACCTTGAGGATGCCGGGATCCGCGATGAGCGCGAGGAGCGGGTCGAGCTGTTTCACCTCGAGCGGATCGACC
Organism: Vicinamibacteria bacterium; assembly: GCA_965116805.1. Classification (GTDB taxonomy): domain Bacteria; phylum Acidobacteriota; class Vicinamibacteria; order Marinacidobacterales; family Marinacidobacteraceae; genus Marinacidobacterium. Next base: position 3,467,152 of record OZ220713.1, on the reverse strand, counting down.
ACGGCCTCCACCCCCGGAGCCGCGACCTGGATCAGTCCGAGTTCCGGGAACAGCCGGTTCTCCGGGATGAACTCGGTGTCGAGGGCGAATTCGCCGGCGGCGCGCAGGTCCGCCACGAGCCCGTCGAGCCCCGACTGGTCCTGGACGATCCGGACTCCGCCGATCTGCGCGGGCGAAGCGGCCTTGGCTCCGGACGCGTCCCGGGAGCCCCGCCGGGAAGGCGGCTTCGCACCGTCCCCGGCGGGTCGCTCACGGACGGCCGCCGCCGCCGAGCCCCGGGCGCCGGACCCGTCGCGCCCGGTTCGCTTCCGGAACTTGCTGTGTTCTTCCAAGGCTCTCCGTAGATCGTCCTTCCCCACGGGCGCCGGGCGCCTGCCCAGGATCACCCGGCCGGAAGTCTACCGCCCGGTTCGCAGTACCGGCGGATGTGCAACGATAGGGGCCGCCCACAACGGTCCGCGATCTTGGAAGACCCCGGCTTTCTCAGCGTCCTTCCCCCGATCCTCGCGATCCTGGTCGCCCTGGCGACCCGCCAGGCAGTGCTTGCCCTGCTCGCGGGCGTCCTGTTCGGAGAGCTGGTTCTCGGGAGCGGGAACGTCTTCGCCGCGCTTGCCGGCACGGTGGGGCGGATCACTGACGCGTTCGCGGGCAACCCGTCCATCCTGCTGTTCAGCATGCTGGTCGGGAGTGTGCTGGCGCTGATCGGGTTCACGGGCGGCGTCACCGGCTTCGTGAAATGGGTCACGGAGCGGCGCCTGGTGGCGGGTCCGCGGGGGGCGCAGGGGCTGGCGTTGCTGCTCGGGCTGGGCATCTTCGTCGAGTCGAGCATCACCTGCCTGGTGAGCGGCACCGTGGCGCGCCCGCTCTTCGACCGCTTCCGGCTTTCCCGCGAGAAGCTGGCCTACCTGACGGATTCGACCTCGGCGCCGGTCTGTATCCTGCTGCCGATGAACGGTTGGGGGGCGTTGATCATCACGATCCTGGCGACCCTCGGCATCGAGAGCGGAGTCTCGGTGCTGGTCGCCAGCATCCCCCTCAACTTCTACTCGCTGGCCGCTCTGGCACTGGCCTTCTTCTTCGGCCTGTCGGGACGGGACTTCGGCCCCATGGCGCGCGCTGAGCGGCGGGCGCGCGAGACGGGGCAGGTCATCCGGGAGGGCGCCCGGCCGCTCGTCTCCACGGAAGTCCTCGCCCTGCCTCCCGGGCCGGGAGTGCCCGATCGGGCCCGGAACATGGTCGTGCCCCTCGCCGTGCTGCTGGTCATGATCTTCGTGGGGTTGTGGATCACCGGGGAGGGGAACCTGCTGGAGGGAAGCGGAGGCACGTCCGTCCTCTGGGCCGTGCTGGCGGCGGTGGTGACCGCGGCGGCAATGGGGATGTTCCAGCGCGTCCTCCGGGTATCCAAAACGATGGACCTGGTGATGCAGGGTGCGGGCGGGATGGTGCCGGTGGTCACCGTTCTGCTGGTTTCCTTCGCCATCTCCGCGGTGGCGCGCGATCTGGGCACCGGCGTCTATCTCGCGGGAGTCGCGGAGGCTGCGATGCCGGCCTGGCTCGTTCCGGCGGTTCTCTTCCTCGTGACCTCCGTGGTGGCGTTCTCCACCGGGACGTCATGGGGCACGTTCGCCATCATGCTCCCGATCGCGGTTCCGGCTGCCGCCGTCCTCGGCCTCGATCTTCCGCTGGTGGTGGGGGCGGTCCTCTCGGGCGGCATATTCGGCGATCACTGCTCCCCGATCTCGGACACCACGATCATCGCTTCCATGGCGTCCGGTTCCGACCTCGTGGACCACGTGAACACCCAGCTTCCCTACGCGGTGCTGGGCGGGGTTGCCGCCACGGTCCTGTTCCTGGCCGCCGGGCTCGCTTCCTGACGGGCTGGCGACCTTTAGAATCGCGGGCCCCATGTCCCAGAACGCACTCCTCGACACGCTCGCCGACGAGGTGCGGCCGGGCGCCGGCGGCGGCCCGGAACTCGTTCCGCTCGATCCCGATCACCCCGGCTTCCGGGACCCGGTCTACCGCGCCCGGCGGAACGCCATCGCGAAGCTCGCCTTCGACTACGTCACGGGAGACCCGGCCCCGACCGTCGCTTACTCCGACGAGGAGCACGCCGTCTGGAGCCACGTCCGGGAACTTCTCGATCCGCGGCACCGGGACTTCGCCTGCGCCGAGTACCTCGAGTGCGTGGACGCGGTAGCGCTCGACCGCACCCGGATCCCCCAGCTCGAGGACGTGAACGCCCGCATCCGGCCGCTCACCGGGTTCCGCATGCTCCCGGTTGCCGGTCTCGTGACGGCGCGGGCGTTCCTGTCGTTCCTCGCCGACCGGATCTTCCTCGCCACCCAGTACATCCGGCACGCGAGCCGCCCGTTGTACACCCCCGAGCCGGACGTGATCCACGAACTCGTCGGTCACGCCGCCTCCTTCGCCCACCCGCTCTACTGCGGACTGAGCTCCCATTTCGGCCGCGCCGCCCGGGTGGCGAGCGACGAGGACGTCGAACGGATCGCCCGCCTCTACTGGTTCACCCTGGAGTTCGGAGCGGCGATCGAAGACGGCGTCCCCAAGGCCTACGGCGCGGGACTCCTGTCTTCTGTCGGCGAGATGGACCGCCTCCGGGACGCGGAGCTCCGGCGCTTCGACTGCCGCACGATGGCCGACACCCCCTACGACCCCACCGACTTCCAGCCGTTCTACTTCGTCGCGCCCAGCTTCGGCGCGATGCACGAAGCGGTGAGCGACTTCCTGAGCCAGTTCTCTGACTAGTCGGCCCTGATGACCACGACCGTCTGGTCGTCGTCGGGGGCGCCCTTCCGGAACCGGCGCGCCGCCTTCAGCACGCTGTCGCAGACCTCGGCGGCGGGGGTTCCGCGGTCCCGTTCGCGCCGGAGCACCTCGGCGAGCCGGTCTCTCCCGAAGAGGTCCCCGTGCCGGTCGGCGCTCTCGGTGATCCCGTCGGTGTAGAAGGCGAGCAGGTCCCCTTCGTCGAGCTGGACGACCTCCTCGAAATATCGGGGCGCGGGGAACAGCCCGAGCGGCAATCCGCTGGCGTGAATCATCTCGACCTCGCCGCTCGCCCGGACCAGGATCGGGGGCGGATGTCCCGCGTTGATGTGGATCAGCCGGCGCAGCGGAACGTCGAGCAGGCCGAAGAAGAACGTCGCGTAGCGGGTCTCTCCCACGCTCTCGTAGAGCAACTGGTTGGTGCGCCCCACGATGACGCGGAGCGTGAGGCTCGACTTGGCGAGCGAGAACACCGAAGCGTGGAGCGCGGCCACCAACAGCGCCGCGGGAATCCCTTTCCCCGCCACGTCGGCCATCGCGAAGCCCCAGCGGTCCTCGCCGAGCGGAATCAGGTCGTAGTAGTCGCCCCCGACCTGCGAGCACGGTTCGTAGGCCGCGGCCACCTCCATCCCTTCGAGCGCCGGGCACCCGTGCGGAAGGAGGTCCTGGAGCACTTTTCCCGCCACTTCCATCTCGGAGACGAGTTCCCGTCCCTCGACCGCTTTCTCGTAGAACAGGATCCGTTCGAGCGCGGGGGCGGCCCCGGCCGCGTAGGAGGCCAGTGCCCCCCGGTCCCGCTCGGAGAACGCGCCGGAATCCGCCGACTCCGCGATCAGGGCTCCGACCCGCCGGCCGCCGGCCCCCAGGAGCGGTGTCGCCACCGCGGCGCGCGAGCCGGCGCTCAGTTCCGGGTCCGACGCCGCATCATCGCCCGTGACCTCGAGCAGTTCCGGCCGGCCGCTGTCGAGCACGCGGCGAGTGATCCCGCCCGGCGCCAGATCCGGCGGGCTCGAGGTGGACGAGTCCGCCGACCCGCTGTCCCGGCCGCGGTTCCGGCGGCAGAGAACCGTCTTCCCGCCAAGGTCCACGGCGCACAAGGTGGCCCGGTCGCACGCCGGCAGGACGTGCCGCAGGCCGGCCAGGATGGTATCCGCGGTCCGGCCGATCTCAAGGCTCCGCCCGATCTCCTGGAAGGCTTCGAGCAGGGGTCCGGGGCCGGCCTGCGACGGGCTGTGATCGGTCATGGGCGGCGGCGCGCACGTTAGCGCGCCGCACTACCGACTACCGCATCGCGAAGCAGTAGAAGAGGCCGTCCCCTCCCGTGCCGCGCAGGTCCTCCTGCCCGCAGCCGCGCGAGCCGTGCGACGCGTTCCAGGACGTGGGGTTGGCGCCGCCGCCCACCCGGTCGTGGTGGCCCACCAGGGCGCTGCCGTCCGAGGAGTTGCTCGTCCAGTCGGAGCAGGTGGTGTCGTCGTCACCCATCGCCGCCATCCCGTTCGGGGTGGAGCCGGTGATGATGTCGTGGCGGTTCACGTCGTCGCCCCGTCCGCTGATCACCTCGCCTTTCTCGGTGATCGAGTTCTCCTTGCTCAGCTTGTTGTCTTCGCTGTGGAGGTCGGCGACGTCGCTCGCCACCAGGACGCCGTTCGCGTTGTGCCAGGGCCCGCTGCCGATCCGGTCTCTTGCGTTCACGCCGCCCTCGCCGGTGGTGCTGAGGTAGGCGCGCCAGGTGAGGCCGTCCGCGGCGCCGGCTTCGGCGGCCAGCATGGCGCAGTGGGCGTCGGCGCCATCGAGGCCGCCGAGGTTCGCGCCGTCACCGGGTCCGCGGCTGGTGAGGAAGAAGGTCATGTCCGACTGGGCAGCGGGCGCCGGCGCCGGGGCGGACGAAAACGCGACGAGCGCCGGGATTGCTCCGGCGATCAGGAGGAAGAACAAAGCACGCTTCATGGAAACTCCTTTCCGGCCGAGGTAGCCGGACCCCTGATTGTAGGAAACGCGGCATCTTCGCGGCGATCGTTGCGTCGGACCGCCCTTCTCAACCGGGAAGCAGGTCGAGGAAGTCCTTGAGCGGCAGCACTTCGACTCCGTCCACCACCTGGGGCCTCGGTCCCAGAAACACGAGGATCTTCCGGGTCACCTGGGGGTTCCGGTAGGCGAGTCCCTTCAGGCCGCGCAGCATGCTGGTATGGACCCGCCGGCCGGACTTCACTTCGATTCCCCACGTCTCGCGGCCGAAAGAGAGGACGAAGTCCACCTCGACCCCATGACGCGTCCGGTAGTGGTGGAGCGTCGCTTCGGGCCAAAAGGAGCCGAGGCGCCGGTAGATCTCTACAGCGACCAGATGCTCCAGCAGGAGACCGCGCTCGTCGGGCAGTGGACGATCCAACGGCCGCCGGAGCACCGCGTTCCGTACCCCGATGTCGAACAGGAACAGCTTGCCGTGCCGGATCAGGTTGGCGCGGTCCGAGCCGCTCCACGCCGGCACCCGGAACGCGACCAATGTGTCCTCGAGGACCTCAAGGTAGCGGCGCGCGGTCTCGTAGCCGAGCCCCGAATCCTGCGACAGGTTGTGGACGTTCAGGATCCGCCCCGACGCTGCCGCGACCAGATCGAGAAGCCGTGAGAATCCGCCGACGTTGCGGACCAGCGCCTCGGCTTGGACTTCCTCCTGGAGGTAGGCGTCCGTATAGCTGCGGAGGTCGGTGGCCCGGGTCTCCGGATCGGGCTCCCGATAGATCCCGGGGAGCGTCCCGTGGGCGAGAACGCGGTCCAGATCGAAATCCGCGCCGAGTTCGCGGACGGTGAGGGGATGCAGGCCGTGGACCTGCACCCGCCCCGGAAGCAGGTTGGCTTGACCGCGGCGCAGTTTCCGGGCGCTTGATCCCGAAAGCAGGAAACGAAAACGGGACGGCTCGCGGTCAACGATGACCTGAACCGCGTCCAGCAGCTCAGGGATCCGCTGCACCTCGTCGAGGAAAACGGTTCGGGTGCTCTCGGGAGCCACGTCGAGTTCCCGCTCAAGCCGTTCGGGATGCCCCACGTAGTCGCGAAAGACCCGTGGGCTGGCGAAATTGAGCGTCGAATCCGGACGGAGTGAGGCAAGGAGGGTGGACTTGCCGACCTGTCTCGGCCCCAGAACCAGGGCGTTGCGGCCGGTCCTGCGCAACAGGCGAGCCAGACTCCGTTCGTACACGTGGGTATTTTAGCCGCGTTTTTACCCACACATCATCAATACTGTCCGCTCTCTACGCCCGCGCGGGCCGCGGAACGGGGCCGATGCCGTTCAGCGCAGCCGCCGAATTCCGTACCAGAGCAGCGGGATGATGAAGATGACCCAGAACCCGTAGGTGAGGATCCGGTACCCGATTCCGATCAGGTCCTCGAGCCCCGCCTGGGCGAGCAGGATCGCGGCCAGCAGTACGACCGTGGAGGTCGCGGGACGCAGCCACGTCCTCAGCTCGCGGCCTCCCTCCTCCATCGCGCGCGCCACCCGCTCGTTGACCGCGTGGATCAGGCTGGTCGCGGTCTCGATCAGGGTGCCGAACAGGACCACCTGGAAGCCGAACAGGAGCAGCGGGGAACCGATCTCCGCCAGCAGGGTGAGGGAGGGGACCGTCTCCTCGATCATTCCGGACCCGAGGCCGGCGATCGCGATGAAGAAGAGGACCGCGGGAATGATGGCGATGGGCCCGGCGAGCATCCCCGCCACCATGGCGTCGCGGCGCGTCCTCAGGTGGTGCGCGCAGAAGAGCACCGCCGGAAGCGTGCCCACGTTGTAGGCCATGTACTCGATGCCGCCGAGGACCCAGTCGCTCGAGGCTTCGCCGCTGCCGAGGGCCGCACCGATTTCCGTCCCGAAGACGCGGAAGGCGGCGATGAGCACCACGACGTACACCGCGTAGAGGGCCATCGACCAGAAGGACAGGAAGTTCTCGACGGTGCTGGTGCCCTTCAGGACGAGGTAACCCACCGCGACCATGATGGCGAGCACCCCGGCGGCGTAGGGGAGCCCGAGCGAGCGCGAGACGATCTCGCCGCCCGCCGCCGCCACCACCGAAACCACCACCAGCATCGCGGCGAGGTAGATGACCTCGTAGAGCCAGTTCCAGCGGCCCAGGAGTTCGCGCGTCATGGTCCGGTAGTCGTACGAACCGGCCCGCCGGGCGATCTCGAAGGTGAGGGCGCACACGATGGACCAGAGCGGCGTCGTGATCAGGAGCATCCCCAGGAGCCCGCCCAGGACGCCCTTCGTGAGGAAGAAGTCCACGAGTTCCCGGCCGGTGCCGTACCCGCCCGCAATCACCATGGACTGGAAGCAGAAACCGGGCAGCAGGTAGCGCTGGAACCAGTCGGAGCGGAACGGGTTCTTCACAGGGGTTGTCCGTGGGGACGGGCGGCCAAGGATACCCGGCGACCGGCTTTGGCCCAGGAGAGAGAGACCGCCGACCTCTGGGTCAGCATCGGGGGAATCAGGCGGCGAAACGGTTGGTGTCGTTCCCTCGGGTCACGGGGTGTCCGATGGCGGTGGGCTCATGGCGGCGGCAGATCCGGGAACTGGTCCCACACCCTGCCGTCGAGCGTGCGGCCGGTCCGTTTCTTGAAGACGCCGCCCCACTGCTTGAAGAAGAAGGGGACATCGCTATCCACACACCGGTCGCGGATGTGCCGGACCCAGTCCGCGTGCATGGGTCGGGCGCCAGGACCGGACTCTCCTCCGGCGATTACCCAGTCAACTCCATCGAGTGACAATCTCGGCCCACGAGTCTCCTCCATGATCCGATTGAGGGCGCCCAATGGGGCCGATAGGAAAGAGGATCCGTGTGTCAAGCGCTCTGTGGCGCCAGCGGGAGCGCACAGGGGGGTTTCTGTGCGTTCATGGTTTGCCCACCTTGTTGGGGTTGCTGTCGCTGAGGAGCGCGGCCCACGCATCCGCGGGGAGCCGGAACGCGACGACGAGAAGGAGAATCCCGAACCCGAACGTCGCGGGCCAGTTGGCGAGCATGTAGAGGATCCAGGACGATTGCTCGGCGAGCTCGGCGCACCTCTCGGCGCCCCAACCGCAGTCGCCGGCCATCATGTGTAGCCTCCGCAGTAGCCGCTGTCCGCGCGGGAGCCGCCTGCCCCGCAGGCAGATCTGACGGCGGCCCACTCCAACTCCGTCGCGAAGGGATCGAGAAAGAGCACCCCGCGTCGCCCGCGCCAGTTCCGGGTCAGACGCTGCAGGGCTGACATCGCACGCTCCGCGGAACCGCGAAGAAGAGCCCTGGCCTCCTCGGCGACCGTTGAGATGTGCACTTGGCCCGTTCCGGCAAGCGCATCGATGTAGAGCAACTTGAACGGGGTTTTCTTCAGCGCTGTCGAATAGGCATCGAGGTGCCTCTCAATGGTGTCCAGCTTCATCCTCGTCCAGCCACCGCCGAAGGTCAGGGGAAGACTGTCTGCGGTGGAACTCATAGAGCCGTCCTCATTCCGGGCACGACTCGGACTCTAGTCGGGACGAACGACAGAACTGGTCACTCCAGCATCGTCAGTCACTGGGGAGTTCGCGGGGCCGGACGAACGCCTCGACCGTGACCGCGGCGGGGGAGAGTCCCGCCCAGTCGGGCGCCGGGACCCGCGCCACCAGCAGCGCGGCGGTGGGGAAATGCTCATGGTGGCCCAGGAACCGGGCCGCGAGGTCTTCCATGCCGGGGTTGTGCGCCACCACCAGCAGAGGGGACGCGCTCCCGCCCTCCCCGGCCACGATCTCCACGATCTCGTCCGGACTCGACCCGTAGAGATCGGGGACGAGCCGCAGGGTGTCGGGCGCGGCGCCGGCTGCTTCGAGCGCGAGTTCGGCGGTGGTCCTTGCCCGAACCGCCGTGGAGACGAGCGCCGCCGCCGGGGTGAACCCCTGATCCCGGAGGTAGCGGCCCATGCGGGGCGCATCCCGGAGACCGCGCGGCGCGAGCGGCCGGTCGTGATCCCGGAGGCCCGGGTGGTTCCAGGCGGACTTGGCGTGCCGCAGCAGGAGCAGCTGCAACATCAGGGGGCTGCGTAGGCCTCCGCCACCGAGTTAGCGCCGGCGAGAATCCGGGAGTACACGGCCGGGTCCACGTTGCCTCCGGTGACGACGACGAAGACCTGCCGGTCCTCGAACCGTTCGGGACTGGCGAGCAGCGCCCCGATCCCCAGCGCCCCGGTGGGCTCCGCCTTGAGGTTGGCCTGGGTGAAGAGCGCCCGTACTCCCCCCGCGATCTGCGCCTCGGGCACTTCCACGATGTCCTGGATCCCCTCGCTCAGGATCGTCCAGTTGTTCTCGCCGAGTTGAGGCAGCCGGGCCCCGTCGGCGAGCGAGAGCGCCTCGCCGGCGTGGCTCACCAGTTCGCCGCGGCGGAGGGACTCGGCGGCGTCGTTCGCCAGCAATGGCTCGGCGCCCACCACGGGAACTTCGGGAAGTCCCGCGGAGCGCAGGCCGGTGAGGATGCCGGAGCTGATCCCCCCGCCGCCGATCGGCACCACGACCACCGCCTTCCGCCGCCGGGCCGGCGAGAAGCGGCTCAGCCGGGCCGCGATCTCGACCCCGAGCGTCGCGTTGCCGGCGATGACCGCCGGATCGGCGTAGGCGCTCGCGACCTCCGCCTCGGGGAAGGTCCGGAGAACCCGCTCCACGCCTTCCTCCCGCGATTCCTTCTCGACGTCCGTGAACTCCACGGCGGCCCCGTGACTCTGAACCGCCTCGATCTTCACCCGGGCGGAGATGGACGGCATCACGATGGTGGCCTGCTTCCGCAGCAGGCGGCACGCGAGCGCCAGCGCCTGACCGAAGTTCCCGGACGAGGCGGCGATCAGGTGCCGGGCCGATGACGTGCGAGCCCGGTGGAAAGCGGCGCGGAACTTGAAGCTCCCGGTGCGCTGGAAGGTCTCGCTCACCAGGGTGACGCGGAGGCCGAGCGCCGCCCTCAGCCTCTCCGGCTCGATCCAGGTGGTGGGCCGCACCGCGAAGGGGCGGTCGGGGACGGTCAGGTTCATTTTTCCCTTCCTCCGGGGGTTTCCGGGATCACCCGGTCCAGGATCTTCTCCGGGTCGGTTTCACCGCTCTCGTCCTGCACTTCGCGGCTGCGGTCGAGAATCCGCCCGACCGCCTTGCCCGGCGCGATATTGCGCGCCAGCACGTGCCGTCCGCCGACCGCGTCCTCCGGTGGCCCGCGGAACACTCCTGCGGCTTCCGCCCGCTCCCGGAACACCTCGCCCTCGGGGAACCGTCCGGCCAGCGCGTTTTCCGTGGTGCGCCCGAGCTGGTCTGCGGTGGCGACCCGCAACAGGGCCTCGAGGGTGGTCCCAGCCGCGGCCATCTCGCGGGCCAGTCGCCGGTAGGCGGCGCGCTTCGCGCCCTGCCTCGGATAAAACGCCGGCGCCAGGTGGCGGCGAGTCAGAGCCTCGACCTCGTCCACCAGCGCGCGCGGCGCCCGCAGCCCTTCGAGGAAGCGGCGGGCGAGCGGCGCTCCGGCGGCATCGTGGGCGTAGGCGGTGATGCGTCCGCGCCGTTCCCGGGTGGTGGCCGGCTTGCCGAAGTCGTGGCAGAGGGTGGCGAACAGCAGGGCCCGCCTGGCTTCGCGATCGCCGGGGGCCAACTCCGCCGCCCGGTCCACCGACAGCAGGGTGTGCTCGAAGACATCTCCCTCCGGATGCCACTCGGAATCCTGGGGAACCCCGCGAAGGGCGTCCACCTCCGGCAGGAACCGAAGGAGCCGGGTGGCGGCGAGAAAACGGAGGCCGCGTGACGGTTCCTGGCCGTGGAGCAGCTTTTCGAGCTCGTCCAGGATCCGTTCCGGACTGAGCTCGGAGAGGTCCAGTGCGGCACACAGACCGTGCAGTTCGTCGTCGGCCGCGAACCCGAAGCGGGAAGCGAAAGCGGCCACCCGCAGTCCGCGGAGCGGATCTTCGGGGAACTTCCCCGAATCCGTGGCGCGCATCACCCCGCGGGCGAGATCGCGCGCCCCTCCGTAGGGATCGAACAGCTCACCGGTCAGGGGGTCGAGTCCCATGGCGTTGAGGGTGAGGTCGCGGCGCCTGGCCGCCTCCTCGAAGCTCATGTCCGGGTCCACCACGACCTCGAAACCCAGGTGTCCCGGACCGGTCTTCGATTCCCGGCGCGGCAGGGCGACTTCCAGGGCGAGACCGCCGACGCGAAGCACCGGAAAGGCCCGGCCGATGCGGCGGACCTTTCCCAGTGGCCGCAGCGCCCGTTCGAGTTTTCGAAGCGGCAGGCCGAACACCTCAAGGTCCGGCTCGCCCGTGGAACACCCAAGCATGCCGTCCCGGACGAAGCCCCCGACGACCAGAACGCGCCCGCCGGCCCGCCGGACGGTGACCGCAACCCGGCGGGCATCCCCCGCAGGGCCGGCGGCTCCCTCCGGGATCGGGCCTACCGGCGCCAGCCGGAACCGGGCCGCTGCCGACCCCTCGGTGCTCTCGTCTCGCCGGGTCAAGGACCGGGAGGTCCGGGTTCCGCCCAACCGACCGGATCGCCGATCCGAATTCTTCCGCCGTTCACCACCTCGCCGAAAGCCCCTCCGCGCCAGTCGGGGGCCAGCGCGTCGCGCATCCGCAGCGCGGCGCCGTCCATACGTTCGCAGGGCTTTGTTTCCCCGTGGATCAGGATCCGGGTTTCACCCACCGCGAGCGTCCGCCCGATGGTCTGCCGGAAGTCGACCCCGGTCACGAGCAGGTTTGCCCGGCGGAGGGCCGGATCCGCGTCGGGCTGACCGGCTTCGTCGGCCGCGCGTTCCCAGGCTTCCCGCGAAAGGACGGTGACCTGGCGCTTCCCCCGGGCAGGTGCGGAGTTTCGAAGCCCTTCCCCGGCGATCAGTTCCCCTTCGGGGCGGGACATCATGGGTTCACCCCGGGCTCCCTTCGCCCAGATGGCGAGGAGGCTGCCGTCCTGGTGGTTGGTGGATGGTTCTGCCATGGATGGTCCTGGGGGCGCGGCGGAGCGCCGCGGGAACCCGGCGGAATCCTACCGCCGTTCCGGCGCCGCGACATGATTCGCGGCGGGATTCGACCGGGATGCGCATCGCCGTGCTCACATCGGGAGGGGTGGACAGCTCCGTCGCCCTCGCCACGCTGGCGCAGTCGGGTCACGACGTGCACGCCTTCTACCTGAAGGTCTGGCTCGAAGACGAACTCGAGCATCTCGGCGAGTGCCCCTGGGAGGAGGACCTCCGCTACGCCCGCGCCGTCGCCGCACAGTTCGGGGTCCCGCTCACCGTGATCCCGTTGCAGCGCGCCTACCGGGAGGGCGTCGTCGCCTACCTCCTCGCGGAACTCGAGCGGGGAGGGACGCCCAGTCCCGATCTCTTCTGCAACGCGCGGATCAAGTTCGGCGCCTTTGCGGATTGGGTGGACGCCGAGGTTTCCGGCGGCCGTTTCGAAAGGGTGGCGACCGGACACTACGCGCGGCGGGTCGAGACGTCGGACGGCGTCGAACTGCACCGCGCCCCCGACCCGGTGAAGGACCAGACCTACTTCCTCTCCCGGATCAGCGGACGCCAGCTCGAGCGGTCGTCGTTTCCGGTAGGCGACCTGCGGAAGACCGAGGTCCGGCTGCTCGCCGCCCGGTTCGGCCTCGCGCCGCAGGACCGCCGGGACAGCCAGGGCATCTGCTTTCTCGGGGGCGTGCGTTACCGCGACTTCGTCACCGCCCACCTCGGCGACCGGCCGGGGCCGGTCGTGGACGAGGCGACGGGAGAGGAAATCGGAACCCACCGCGGGCACTGGCTGTTCACGATCGGCCAGCGGCGCGGCCTCGGCCTGTCGGGCGGCCCCTGGTTCGTCGCCGGCAAGGATCCGCGGGCGAACCGGGTCCTCGTGCGCCGGGGCGCCGGCCGGCCCGCGAACCGCTGCCGGGTCGAGGACCTTCACTGGATCGGGGGCGCCGCGCCGCCCGGCTCGGAGCGCCTCCACGTTCGCGTGCGGCACGGACCGGAACTGGTCCCGGCGCTGGTGTCGTGGGACGAGAACGGGGAAGGAGACGTCGTGCTCGAGGAGCCGGACGCGGGCCTTGCTCCGGGTCAGTTCGCGGTCCTCTACCGGGGTACCCGCTGCCTCGGATCGGGGCGCATCCGGACCGCAGCGACCGGCGAGCCCCGCCTCTGACCGCAAGACACTCCTCGGTTTCATCGCCTGGTCTGCTGAAACAGACCCCTGTTTCAGCACTCTATGACTTAAATCAGACCCCTGTTTGTTACCATGCCCTTGGGTTGCGCCTCCGGCCGCCCACTCCGGAATGGACCGCAAGCAACTGCCGCTGCTCGACGACTGGCTGGCGCGGCCAACGCGGAAGCCGTTGATCCTGCGGGGCGCCCGCCAGGTGGGCAAGTCCACCCTGGTGCGCCTCTTCGCCGAACGCTGCCGCCGCCCGCTGGCCGAGGTCAACCTCGAACGCCACCCCGACCTCGCGCCCGTCTTCGCGCGCAATGACCCCGTTCACCTGCTGGGTGTCCTGGAAGCGTTGCCGGGCGTCGGGGCCGTCGGACCTGACGGTCTCCTCTTTCTCGACGAGATCCAGGCCGTGCCCGAAGCGATCCCCGCACTGCGCTACCTGCGCGAGGAGAAGGCGGACCTGCCAGTCCTGGCGGCTGGCTCCCTCCTTGACTTCGCACTCGCCAACCACCGGCTTCCCATGCCGGTCGGCCGCGTGTCCTACCTGCACATGGGGCCCATGACCTTCACCGAGTTCCTGAAGGCCGTCGGCGCGGAACCGCTCGCTTCCCGCATCACCGATTTCGAGACGGAGCGCGGGCTGGACCCCGTGATCCACCGGCGGCTTCTCGACCTGCTGCGGACCTATCTGTTCACCGGCGGGATGCCGGAAGCCGTCGAAGCGTTCGCGCGTTCCGGCCGGTACCGGGAAGTGAGCGAAGTCCATCACTCGATCATCGAGACCTATCGCGAGGATTTCCCCCGCTACCTCGGTTCGCGCAGCCTTCCCCGCATCGCGGGCGTATTCGACCGGGCCGCCCGGCAGGTGGGCAGAAAGGTCCGGTACGTCCACTTCTCCCGGGAGGAAAGGCCGGGAACGATCCGAACGGACATCGAACGGCTGTGCCTTGCGCGCGTGCTGTCGAAGGTCGTCCACAGCCACGCGAATGGACTGCCGCTCGGCGCCGACGCCAATCCGCGGATCTACAAGCTCCTGTTCATGGACGTCGGCCTGATGAACGCGGTGTGCGGCCTCGGCTGGACCGCGATCGGGAACCTGGAGGAAACGCGGCTGGTGAACGAAGGCGCGGTGGCGGAACAGTTCATCGGACAGCACCTCCAGGAGTTGCTCGCGGCTTCCCCCACCCGCGAACTGAGCTACTGGTTGCGGGAGGGCCGGGCCACGAACGCCGAGGTGGACTACGTGATGGCGTTCGACGGGCGCATCGTGCCGATCGAGGTCAAGGCCGGCGCCAGCGGCAGCCTCAAATCCCTCCACCAGTTCGCCGCGGAGAGGCACACCGGCCTCGCGGTCCGATTCGACACGGCCCCGCCCTCGGTGCAGACGGTGAGGACCACCGTGCGGCGTGACGGTGCGCCGGCGGATGTCGAGTATCGACTGCTGTCGCTGCCGCTGTACCTGGTCGAAAGGCTGCCGGCTTTGGTGGCGGCCATGCCGCGGTGACTCTGGTGATGACGTCAGCGCGCCCGCGGTCCGGACGGATCGCGACCGGGCTGGCTACCGGAGTCCCCGGCACGAGAAGACGACCGCCGGGGGCACGTTCCTCCAGACGACGGACCCGTGCTCGATGGTCTCGAAGCTCTCCTGGAGCCGCCTGGCGAAAGGCGAACGGCGCCAGAACGGCAGCGCCTGGATGTAGATGTAGAAGAGCAACTGCCCGCCGGGACCGAGCGTCTCCAGGATCGCCTCCAGCATGCTGGTCTGCTTGTCCTGCGGAACGACCGACCAGGGCAGGGTCGCGACGACCGCGCCCACCTCGCCCACCTGCTCGCGGGCACAGATGGAGCACAGGTTGGCGAGATCGTCCACGACGATCTTGAGGCCGGGCAGGCGGCGCGCGAGTTCGTGAGCGCACATCTGGTTGAGTTCGACCGCCAGGAACGGGGTGCCCGGGGGCTTCGCCGCGAGCAGGTGTTCGGTGATGGCGCCGTCGCCCGCTCCGGCCTCGACCACCGCGGCTTTTTCCGGCCAGCGGACCGCCTCCGCCATCGCCATGCCGAGCGCCGGCGAACTGCGCCAGACGGCGCCGATCTCGCGGGGCCGCGCTACGAACTGCTTGAGGATCGTCGAGTCGGCGGACACCGTTCCGTTCTTCTTCGGCATGGGCTCGCGGCGAACGTCGGGAGACCGCGGCTACCCCCGTCGCGCGGTGATGCGGCGGGTGGTGAATCCGAGCCAGTGGAGCCGCCCCAGGTGCCGGGCGTGTTCCACCTTCATGCAACGGTCCATGACCACCTCAATCCCGAGTGCGCGGGCCCGTTCGGCCGCCTCCGGGTGGATGACCCCGTACTGCAGCCAGATCGCCTTCGCGCGGCCGGCGCACTCCTCGACGATGCCGGGGACCGCTGCCGGAGCCCGGAACACGTTCACGATGTCCACCGGCCCCTCGATCGCCGCGACGCTCGGATAGCACTTCTCTCCCAGGATTTCGTTCTCGCGCGGGTTTACGGGGACCACCTGGTATCCGTTCCGCTGCAGGTAGAAGCCGACGAAGTAGCTGGCGCGCAGTTCCTTCGGAGAGAGGCCGACCACGGCCACCGTCCGGGCGGACGTCAGCAGCCGGCGGATAGTCCCGGCATCCTGGTACTGGCCGAGATCCGGCCCCGAGCCGTCCGCGGGCAGCGGCGGCGGAAGTTCGCAAGCGATTACAGAGGACATGCCATGGCTTCCCCGGTGGGGGTTTCGTCGTCGGTCCCGGTCCCGGCGGCCGCTTCGAGGCCGCGGGTCAGGTCCCAGATCAGGTCCCGCGGGTCTTCGATGCCGACCGAGAGGCGGATCGTGCCCGGCGAGATCCCGGCGCCCCGGAGTTCTTCGTCGTCGAGCTGCCGGTGGGTGGTGCTCGCCGGATGGATCACCAGGCTCTTCGCGTCGCCGACGTTCGCGAGATGGGAAAAGAGGTTGAGTTCGCGAATGAACCGGGCCCCCGCCTCGCGCCCTCCCTTCAGGTCGAAGGAGAACACCGCGCCCGCTCCCCGGGGAAGGTACTTCGCGACCAGCGCGGCGTAGCGGCTCCCGGGGAGTGCCGGGTGCGCCACCGTCTCGACCTCGGGCCTGCCCGTGAGGAAGGTGGCGATCTCGAGAGCGTTGGCCGTGTGCCGTTCCATCCGGAGCGGCAGCGTCTCGGCGCCCAGTCCGAACAGGAAGGCGTTGAACGGGGACATGCAGGCCCCGAGATCCCGCAGCGTCTCGGCGCGCAGCTTCATCAGGAATCCGTACTCGCCGAAGGTCGCCTGGAACGCGAGGCCATGGTAGGCCGGCGACGGATCCGCGATTCCCGGAAACTTGCCGTTGTCCCAGGGGAACCGCCCCGACTCGACCACCACCCCGCCGATGCTGTTTCCGTGGCCGCCGATGAACTTCGTCGTCGAATGGACCACGATGTCGGCGCCCCACTCGAGAGGCCGGCAGAGCCAGGGGGTCGCGAACGTGCTGTCCACCATGAGGGGCGCCCCGTGGCGGTGGGCGATCGCCGCGACGGCCTCGATGTCAAGGACGTTGCCGCCGGGGTTGCCGATCGTTTCGCCGAAGAACAGCCTCGTTTCGGGACGGACGGCGTCCTTCCAGTTGTCCGGCTCATCCGGGTCCACGAACGTGACCTCGAATCCCAGTTTGCGTTCGAGATGCTTGATCTGGGTGAGGGTGCCGCCGTAGAGGGCCCGGGACGCCACCACGTGGTCGCCGGGTTGGAGCGCGGTGAAGAACGCGCCCGCCTGGGCGGCGAGACCCGACGCGAAGGCGACCGCGCCCACCCCTCCCTCGAGGTTCGCGATCCGCTCTTCGAACGCGGCCACGGTCGGGTTCATGATCCGCGAGTACGTGTTCCCGTATTCCTGCAGGTTGAAATAGGCCGCTGCGGCTTCGGGGTCCTCGAACACGTAGCTGGTGGTCTGGAAGATGGGCGTGGCGCGCGCCCCGCTGTGCGGCTCGGGCCGGGCGCCGGCGTGCACCGCCCGGGTGGCGAAACCGAACTCGCGGGTCTCGGCGCCGACTTCCTTTTCGCTCATGGCGCGTCTACCTCTCCGGACTCAGGAACCCGCGAACCAGGGGAGTCATGCGGCCCGCCTCCAGGAGGAAGGAGTCATGTCCGTAGGTCGTTTCGATCTCGTGGTGGACCACGCTCTTCCGGCGGGCTTCGAGCGCGGCCGCGAGTCTTCGGGAATCGCCGGAAGGGTATAGCCAATCCGAGGAGAAGGAGAGGAGCAGGGTGCGGCAGCGGAACCGTTCCACCGCCGCCTCGAGATCGCCGCCGCCGTGGCGCTCCGCGAGATCGAACCGCGTGAGCGCGTAGGAGAGGAACAGGTACGCGTTCGCGTCGAAGCGGCGGTTGAACTTCGCGGCCTGGTGGACGAGGTAGGACTCGATCTGGAAGTCCGCCGCCTGGAGGTCGCCGGCGAAGTCCCGCCTTTCCTGGAGGCGGCGTCCGAACCTGGCCTCCATACCGGGCGCCGACAGGTAGGTCAGGTGCCCCAGCATGCGGGCGGTGGCCAGGCCGTGGACCGGCCCCACCCCGTGCTCGGCGTAGCGGCCGCCGCGCCAGGCCGGGTCGCCCGTGATCGCGCTCCTCGCGACCCAGTTCCAGCCGATCCCCTGGGCCGAGAGGCCGGGGGTGCTCGCGACGGAAACGATGGCGTCCACCTCCTTCGGAAACGCGGCCGCCCATTCGAACGCCTGCATCCCGCCGAGGGAGCCGCCCGAGATTCCCCGAAGCCGGCGGACTCCGAGTTGGTGGAGCCCGGCGCGGGAAGCCCGGACGATGTCTCCCACCGTGATCGCCGGGAAGTCCGCCCCGTAGGGACGCCCGGTGTCCGGATTCAGGCTGGGCGGGCCGGTCGTGCCGCCGCACCCGCCCAGGAGGCTCATGCAGACCACGTGAAACCGGTCGGTGTCGAACGCCTTGCCGGGTCCGATCATGG
Organism: Vicinamibacteria bacterium; assembly: GCA_965116805.1. Lineage (GTDB taxonomy): Bacteria > Acidobacteriota > Vicinamibacteria > Marinacidobacterales > Marinacidobacteraceae > Marinacidobacterium. The sequence continues at coordinate 3,449,248 of OZ220713.1, read as the reverse complement.
GGTCCCACCAGCCGAGTCCCGCGTTCCCGGTGCCGCGTTCGGCCCCGAACCCGTCCACCGCCGACTCCGCCCCTCCGCCGCGCCCGGCCGCGTGCGCGTCGGCGGAGAGCGCCGGAGCGATCAGGACGGTGTTCGCGCCGTCCGGGTCGCGTTCGCCCCAGGTCTCGCACGCGATCTCCAGCTCGGGCAGCACGGCGCCGCTCTCGAGCGGGAAGGGGCCCGGCGGGGTCAGACGCAGCCGGCGGTGGGGAGTGGCGTTCGCCGGGATTTCCCACGGCTCCCGCCGCGGACGTCCCGCGTCCGGGCTCACGTCCTGAGCCACAGGGCGACCGCGAAAGTGAGGGTCGCGGCGGCCACCACGAAGCGAAGGATCCGGTCGCCGGCCTTGAGGGTCAGCCGGGCCCCGACGAGGGCCCCGGCGAGGGTCCCGATGCCGAGCGCCACGCCGACCCTCCAGTCCACGGCCCCGTTCGCGGCGAACACCGAGAGCGACACGATGGAGAACAGGAAGATGCAGGCCACCTTGATGGCGTTCCCGGCCACCAGGCCGTACCCCGCCCAACTGGTGGCGCCGAGCGAAAGGAACCCGACCCCGGCCTGCAAGAAGCCGCCGTAAAACCCCACGACCACGAATCCCGCGAGGAGTCCGATCCCGTTTCGGGGCGGCCCCTCGCTCGTTCGCGCACCGACGTGGAGGAGCGGAAACAGCGTGAACAGCACCATGACGATGGACAGGAAGCGCAGGAAGACCGTCTCCCCCACGTGCACCGCCAGGGTGCTGCCCAGGCCCGCGCCGAGGATCGCCGCGAGACCCAGCCGGACCAGCACGCCCACCGGCAACACGTCGGCGCGGCGGAAGGCGGCGGTGGCGCCGGCGGTCTGGATCAGGATCGCGAGCCGGTTGGTGCCGTTGGCGACGGTATGGGGCAGCCCCAGCAGGATCAGCAGCGGCAGGGTGAGGAACGATCCGCCGCCCGCGACCGTGTTGAGCGCACCGGCGACGAATCCCGCCGGAATCAGCAGCAGGGCGGCGAGGACCGGGTCAGCGATCGTCGCCACCTTCCGAGCTGCGGAAGTCGAGGGCGGCCGAGTTGATGCACCAGCGCTCGCCGCTGTCCTGTGGCGGCCCGTCCGGGAACACGTGCCCGAGATGCGCGTCGCAACGCGCACAGGTGGCCTCGGTGCGCACCATGCCCAGACTGCGGTCCACCGAGGTGGCGGTCGCATCCCGGTCCGCGGGCCGCGTGAAGCTCGGCCAGCCGCTCCCGGAGTCGTACTTGTCCTTCGAGGAGAAAAGGAGCGCTCCGCAGCAGACGCACCGGTACTCCCCGTCGGCGCGGTTCCCGTAGTGGGCCCCCGTGAACGCCGGCTCGGTGGCGCCGCGGCGGGTGACGGCGAACTGTTCCGGGGTCAGTTGGGCGCGCCATTCCGCGCTTGTCTTCTCGATCCTTCCGGGCTTGGTCATGGTGTCGTCGGATGGCTCGGTGGTGGGCGGCTACCCCGCGAAGTACGCGCGGCCGAGGATGAGCAGCCAGTAGAGGATGAGCGAGAGCACCAGGGCCCGTCCGAATTCCCGGAGCTTGTCAAGGAACCGCGCCTTCCGGGCGGCCGGGATCAGCGCGTAGATCACCGTGGCGAGCACCGCCACGATAGCGACGTTGCGGATCCGGATCATCGTCCGGGGGGTTTAACAGCCTGTGGAGAAAGTGACGTGAGCATCGAGAACGGCGAGGCGCCCGTCTGACAAGGCGCGTGAGGGAGGAATACCGAGTGTATTCCGACCGAAACGCAACGATGAGCGCCTCGGAGAGGCGCGGTTCAGTCGGGATGCATCGCCGTTCGACTGCCACGTCACTTTTTTCACAGGCTGTTCAGGGAACAAGGACTGGGAACTCCCGCCGCCTTCCATGATAGTCCTCGGTGCCCGCAGGGGACCGCGTCCGCCGATCGTGTCCCCGGTCTCCCCGCCGGGACGCCGATCTTCCCGGGAATCCGCGCGGCGCCGGGCGAATCGACGTTCGCGGCCCCTCCCGAACGGTATGATCCGTTGCATCGCAGCGGCTTGATTCGGGCGGTGGCGACCGCTGATTCCGGGAGTACGACGATGCCAGACGATGAAGTGCGGGCGGACGAGATCGAGGAAGAGGACGCCTGGGGCGAAGACCCCGACGAGGGCGGAGCCGCGGTTGCGGAAACGGCCGATTCCGCTTCGGACGGGAACCGGCGCAACACGATTCTCGCGGCCGTCATCGCTCTCCTGGTCGCGGCTGGCGCCGGAGTCTGGTACTTCGTCTACGGGCCGGGCAAGCCTCCCCCGCCGCCTCCGCCGGTGGTGGAGGCCGAGCCCGAACCCGTCGTGGAGGAGGAGCCCGAGCTGGTACTGCCGGCCCTTGACGCGAGCGATCCCTTCCTCCGGTCGCTGTTCGCGGCGATCACCGACAACCCCGACGCCCTGGCGTGGCTGCTCGGTGACGACCTGGCGCGGCGCATCGCCGTGGCCACGGACAACGTCGCCGACGGGATTTCGCCCCGGCGGGCGCTGGCCGCGCTTTCGCCCACCGGTTCTTTCCGCGCCGGTGGCGAAGGGGAGGAACTCCACGTCCATCCGGCCGCGTTCGCCCGCTACGACGCGGTCGCGGCCGCGCTGGAGGGAGCCGACAGCCCGGGAATGGCCCGGGTGATCCGGGAGGTGCTGCCGATCCTCGACGCCGCCTACGCCGAGCTGGGCCGTCCCGACCGGACGTTCGCGGGGGCGCTGCTCGAGGCGCTCGACCGGATCGGGGCGGTCCCGATGCCCGAGCCGCCCGTTCTGCTCGACGAGCAGGTCATGCGCTACGAGTACCGCGATCCCGCCCTGGAGGATCTGGATGACGCGAGCAAGCACCTGCTCCGGTTCGGGCCGGAGAACCAGGCCCGGGTCCAGGAGGCGGCGCGCGGACTGGCCGAGCGCCTCCGCGCGGGGGGCGCACCGTTCTAGCGGCCGCACGCCGACCCTTCGCCAGCGCACCCCACCCCGGTTCCCCTGCGTGCCGTCCGTCCATTTCACACCGAACCTTCGCCGGCACCTCGTCGTAGACAGCACCGAGGTCGAGGGCCACACGGTGTCGGACGCGCTTTCCCGGGTGTTCCGCGACAACCCCGGCCTTCGCTCCTACGTCCTCGACGATCAGGGGCGCCTCCGCACCCACGTCGCGATCTACGTGGACGGCCGGCCCGTTCGGGACCGGACGGCGCTTGGCGATGCGGTCCGGGAGGGTGCGGAGATCCACGTCATGCAGGCGCTGTCGGGCGGATAGACGGGACCCCGTGCTGCTTCACCTCGGCACCCGCAAGGGTTATCTGGCCCTCCGGCGCTTCGGGAGAGGCGACTGGCGGTGCGAACGCACCGCCTTCATCGGGGATCCGGTCTCCCAGTTGCTGCCCGACCCGCGGGACGGGCGGCTCTACGCGGCGCTCAACCTCGGGCACTTCGGCGTCAAGCTCCGGCTCTCGGAAGACGGCGGCGCCTCGTTCACCGAGCTGCCCGCGCCCGCCTACGCGAAGCAGGAGGCCTCGGCGGAGAAGGCGCCGTCGGTGGATCTCCTCTGGTGCCTCGAACCCGCCGGTCCCGATCCCGGTTCGCTCTGGTGCGGAACCATCCCCGGCGGACTCTTCCGTTCGGATGACGGGGGCCGTTCCTGGGTCCTGAACGAGGCGCTGTGGAACCAGCCGAGCCGCGAGCGGTGGTTCGGCGGCGGTTATCCGCATCCCGGGATCCACTCGGTGCTGGTTGCGCCGGACGGCAAGCGGGTCGTCGCCGGGGTTTCCTGCGGCGGCGTCTGGATCAGCGAGGACGCCGGCGCATCCTGGCGGGTCCGGACCGAGGGGATGTTCGCGGAGTACATGCCGCCCGAGATGCGGGAGGACCCCGCCATCCAGGATCCGCACCGGCTCGCGTGGTGCGACGGGGACCGACGCCGGATCTGGTGTCAGCACCACAACGGTTTCTTTCGTTCCGACGACGGAGGCGAGACCTGGACGAGCCTCGAAGTGCCGCCCTCGTCGTTCGGGTTTGCGGTCGCCGCCCATCCGGGTGATCCGCAGGTTGCCTGGAGCGTTCCCCTGGTAAAGGACGAATGCCGCGTCCCGGTCGATCGCCGGATGGTGGTGGCGCGCACCCGGGACGGCGGAGCGAGCTGGGAGTCGGTCGGCCGCGGCCTGCCCGCGGGCGATTCCTTCGCGGTGGTCTACCGCCACGGTCTCGACATCCATCCCGGCGAAGCGGTCCTCGCCATGGCCACCACCACCGGAGCGCTCTGGATCTCCGAGGATCTCGGCGATTCGTGGGACCTGGTGACGGCGGAACTCGCTCCGGTCTATTGCGTCCGGTTCGACCGGCCCTGACCGGCGCAGCCGCCCCCGGCGCGGGAGTGGCGGGAGGCAATCCCGAGCGAATACACTCCGCAAATTCTGTCCACCGGCGGGTCCGGTGGGCGGGGTGATCTCTTGAACGATTCTCCGCGACTCCCCTTCCACGATCTCGTCCGGCGGCTGGACCTCCGGCTGCGGGTGCTGGCCTTGGTGCGGGATTTCGCTTTCGTCGCCGGGGCCGTGGCGCTCTCCCTCCTGCTCCCCCGGCTCGTCGGCGACGGCATCCCCTGGCTCCCGGTGGTGGTGGCCGCGGCTGGCGCGGGCATCCTCTGCTACCGCGGCCTGTCGGGCCTGCGGACGGGCGCCGGCCTCGGGAGGGCCGCCGCCGCCGGAGACCGCGCGGGCGACCTGCACGACGAGCTCTCATCCGCGCAGTGTTTTTCCGACGCCTCGTCGCCGACCAGGTGGGAGGCTCACCAGATCGAGCGCGCGCGTGAGCGGGCCGACACACTCGACGCCGCGGCGCTCCTTCCCTTCGAGGTTCCCCGGGCGAGTATCGCGGCGACCGCGGCGCTTGCGGCGCTGGCCGTGATCCTTCCCTTCACCCACGGGCCGCTCGTTTCGGAAGCGCTCCGGGCCCGGATCGCCGCCGGACTCGGCAGTCTTGGCGGCGACCCGGCGGCCGAGGACCCGGCGGCGGGACCGGACGCGTTCGAGGACGCCGCGGACGCCCGGGTGGAAGCCCGCTCGCCCGAGGAGATCCTCGCCGAGTTGAGGGCCGGCGAGTTGCGGCTTCCCGAGGAATCCGCCGATGACCTGGACGCGCTCCAGGCGGCGCTCACGGCGGCGATGGAGGAGCGGGCCCTGCAGGAGACCAGCGAAGAGGTTTCCGCCGCGCTCGCGGGCCTCGCCGAGGCGATGGACGCGGACTCGCTCACCGCCGCCGAATGGCTCGAGAGCCTGACCGAGGCCATGCGCTCCGCGAACACGCCGGAAGAACTCCAGGCGCTTCTCGAATCGCTCGAGCAGGGCGCCGACGGCGACGCGCTGAGCGCGGCCGCCGCGGAGATGATGGAGCTGATGGAGGGCGGCTTGAGCGCCGACGAGGCCCTGCAGCAGCTCGCCGAGAACATGCAGGCGATGGACGGCCAGGCCATGAACGGCCAGGGCGAGGGCGATGCGCAGCAGATGCCCTTCCCCGGCGATGGGGAAGGGGGACAGCCGCAGGCCGGGGAAGGCGGTGAACCCGCCGCGGGAATGCCCCAGGGAGCGGCCGGCCTCTCGGGGCAGGTGCAGATGATGGCCGCCGAAGGCCAGATGGGAGCCCCGATCCCGATGGACGCCGGCCCGGCCGGAAACATGACCGGTCCCGGCGGAGGCGGCGAGTCCGAGGTGTTCGGCGCCGCCACCAGTCTTGAGGTCCAGCTCGAGATGGAGGCGATTCCGGCTCCCCTCGATGAGGAGCCGGTCCCCGAGCAGATGATCGAGCGGCAGAGCCGCCGCGAGGAGGCGACCGTCGCCTACGACTCGGTCAGCTCCCTTTCCGAGTACGCCGACGAGAACGTTTCCCGGACCCGCCCGATCCCCACCGGGCTCCGCCCGCTGGTCCGAGCCTACTTCCTCATGATCCGCGAGACGGCCAAGGCGGACGCCCCCGAAGGAGCACAAGACGAATGACCCCGGAAACCGCACTGGCGGACCCGGCTTTCGATATCGAGAGCCGGGTCGAGGCGTTTCGCGATCGCCACGATCGCATCCAGGCCGAGGTCGGACGCGTCATCGTCGGCAATCAGGAAGTCGTCAGCGGGATCATCACCTGCCTGCTCACGCGCGGACACGTGCTGCTCGAGGGCATCCCGGGGCTCGGCAAGACCAAGATCGTCCAGACCCTCTCCGAGGCGATGCACCTCAAGTTCAACCGGGTGCAGTTCACGCCGGACCTCATGCCGGGCGACATCCTGGGGACCAACGTGGTGCGGGAGACGGACACCGGCGCCAAGATCCTGGACTTCCAGCCGGGGCCCATCTTCTGCAACCTGATGCTCGCCGACGAGGTCAACCGGGCGACCCCGAAGTCGCAGTCGGCCCTCCTCGAAGCCATGCAGGAGAAGAGCGTTTCGGTCGGCAACAAGACCCACAAGCTCGAAGAGCCCTTCTTCGTGATGGCCACCCAGAACCCCATCGAGCTCGAAGGCACCTACCCGCTGCCCGAGGCCCAGATGGACCGCTTCCTGATGAAGCTCCGGATCGGCTACCCGAGCGAAGACGAGCTGCGGGAGATCGTCGAGCGGACGACCACGGTGGAAGAGTTGCAGGCCCGGCCGATGGTGACCCGGGACGAGGTCCTGGAGATGCGGGACACCGTGCTGTCGGTGCCCATCGCCCGCCCCATCGAGGACTACGCCATCCGGCTCACCATGGGGACCCACCCGGGGTCGAAGTACGCGCACGCGCTCACGAACCGCTACGTCAAGTTCGGGGCCAGTCCGCGGGGGACCCAGGCGCTGGTCCTGTCCGGGAAGTTCCTGGCGCTCCTTCGAGGCCGCGTGCACGTCGCCGCGGAGGATGTCAGGGACAGCGTCTTTCCGACGCTTCGACACCGGTTGCTCCTCAACTTCGAGGGCGAGGCCGACAAGGTGGACACCGACGACATCCTTCGCGAGATCATCGCCACGATCGATCCGCCCGGCGCCTGACCGCCGCCGAAGCGGCCAGCACCATCGATCCCGAGGAGCGGACAGGCACCCGGCATGAGCAATTCGGGCACGCTCTTCGACAACGACTTCATGGAGCGGCTCGAGTACCTGAAGCTCATGGCCACCCGGATGCTCCCGAGCCGGCACCGCGGGGAACACCGCGCCCGCAAGCGCGGGTCCGGCATCGAACTCGCCGACTACCGGCCCTACGTGGACGGCGACGACACGCGCGACGTGGACTGGAAGGCCTTCCTCCGGCTCGACAAGCTGGTGCTGCGGATCTTCGACGAGGAGGCGGACCTGCCGGTTTACCTGTTCGTGGACCGCAGCGCCTCGATGGCGTTCGGGAGCCCTCCCAAGTTCGACTTCGCCCGCAAGATGGCCGGGGCGCTGTCCTACATCGGCCTGATGAATCACGATCTCATATCGATCGTCTGGTACGGCCGGAAGATCGACGGGTGGATGGCGCCGAAACGGGGACGGAACCAGATCTTCCGCGCCTTCCGGTTCCTCGATGCGGGCGACACCGGTGGCGCGACCTCGCTCGCGGCGTGTTTCCGGACCTTCTTCGGCTCACGCCGGAAGCGCGGACTGGCGGTGGTGCTCTCGGACCTCATGGACGAGGAGGACCTGCTGGGGGCGCTCGACGCCTGCCGCTACCAGAAGCACGACCTGTTCGTGGTCCAGGTGCTCACGCCGGAGGAACTCGACCCGGCGCTTCCCGACGAGGCGCTGCTCACGGACAGCGAAGACGGCTCCGAGCGCCGGGTCCGGGTCACCCCGAGACTGCTGGACCGCTACCAGAAAGCGCTCGCCCAGCATCAGGAGAAGGTCGAGGAGTACTGCTCCCGCTACGGCTTCGGATTCTGCGTCGCGAACAGCGGTGAGCCCTTCGAGGACGCCGTCATGGCGATCTTCAAGACGGACCGGTTCATCCGTTAGCAGGCACCCGAATGGGATTCGGCGCCGCCCCGCTGCTGATCGCGCTGGGCGTCCTGCTGACCGCCGGCATCATCGTGGTGCTCTACTGGGTGCGGCCGGAGCCTCAGCCGGTGGTGGTTCCCTCGAACCTCATCTGGCGCCGGGTCCTCGACGAACGCCGGCGCCGCGAGGACTTCTGGCGTTGGCTCGTTTCGCTGGTGATCGCGCTCCTGGCCGGACTCGCCGTGATCCTGGCGATGGCGCAACCGCTGCCCGAGGGCGCCGCCCGGGGCGGCCGGATCGTCGTGGTGATGGACACCGCGCCGAGCATGGCGGCCGCGCTCCCCGGAGGCGGGACGCGCTGGGATCAGGCGGCGGAGCAGGTGCGCCGCATCCTGACCGGCAGCAGCGAGACGAGCGAGTTTCTGCTGCTCGACACCGCCGGAGATCGCGGCGGGCGTTCCTTCATCGGCCGGCGGGAGGCGCTCGAGGCCCTCGACGACCTCGGCCCGGTGCACGGCCGGGAACACCGCTTTCCCGAGGTGGCGGATCTGCTCGGGCCGGGCTCCGCTGCCGCCCCGGCGGCCGACGTGATCTTTGTCGGGGATGGGGTGTACGTGCCGGAAGCGCCCGAAGGCGTGGAACGCCTCTCGGTCTTCGAGTCGGTGCCGAACGCCGGGATCACGGCGTTCGACGTCCGCCCGCTGCCGTCCGATCCGGGCCGCTTCGAGGCGTTCATCGAGGTCGTCCGGCATCCGGCGGGCGAGGAGGACGCCGGCGTCGTCGTCCTCCAGATCGACGGTGCGGGCGGCGCCTCCGCGCGCCGGACGCTCCGGCCCGATCCCGGAACGCCGCTCGGCGAGACGGTGCCGCTGACCGGATTCGTCGCCGGACCGGTGCGCGCCGTGATTGCGATCTCCGGCGAGGACGGCCTGCCTGCCGACGATGTGGCCCACGCCTACATCCCGGCCCGGAACCGGCTCCGGGTGCTCCTCGCCGGGGGACCGAATCCCTTCTGGGAGGCGGCCCTGCGTCTCGACCCCCGGGTCAGTCTGTCGATGGCGCCCCCGGGTCCGGACGCGCTTGCCGATCTCGATTCCGGCTCGCTGGACCTCGTGGTCGTCGAGGGCGCGCCTCCGGAGGCGATGCCCGCGGTGCCGGTGCTCTTCGCCGGGTCCGGAAGCGCCGGGTGGCTCCCGTCACGTCTCGGGAGCGAGGCCGCCGGCCCGGGGGACGACGAGGGGACGACGGTCATGCTGCCGGTGGTGCGGGGGCAGACGGAACACCCGCTCCTCCGGGATCTCAACTTCGAGGACGCGCTGGCCAGGGACGTGGAAGCGTTCGACGCGGCCTCGCTCGGGGACCGGAGCCCGTGGACGCTGCTGCTCGGTGACTCGCGTCTCGGGCTGCTCGCGGCCCGGGAGAGCCCCTTGCGCAGCCTGGCGTTCGCTTTCCCGATCGCCCGGTCCAATCTGCCGCTCCAGGCGGATTTCCCCCTGCTGCTCTCCCGCGCCCTGAGCTGGCTGACGGACGTGGAGGTCCGCCGCGTCGGGCTGGGACAGGCCCGGGTGGCGATGGCCGCCGGCTCCGTCTTCGATGCCGAGGGCCGGGAAGTGCCGTCGCGCCGCCTGGGCTCCGAGATTTCCTTCGACGCCAGCGAGCCTTCCCTCTACTACGCCGCCGGGGGCGGGCGGGAGGTCGTGGTGGCGGCGAGCCTGCTCGACCGGCGTGCCTCGGACCTCAACCAGTCCGCGTGGGCCGGCGAACCGCCGGCGACGCTCGCGCCGGCGGGAACCGTCGCGAGCGCCATCTGGCCGATCCTGGCGCTGTTCGCGCTCCTGCTGATCGTCGCCGAGTGGGTCGCGTTCCACCGCCACGCCACGGTTTGAGAGCATGACGGTCCGGACCCGGATCGCTCCGTCGCCGACCGGCGATCCGCACGTCGGAACGGCGTACCAGGCGCTCCTCAACTACGCCCACGCCAGGAAGCATGGAGGCGCTTTCGTGCTCCGGGTCGAGGACACCGACCGGGCGCGTTCCACCAAGGCCTCCGAGGTCGCCATCCTCCGGTCGCTGCGCTGGCTCGGGCTCGCCTGGGACGAGGGCCCCGACGTCGGCGGCCCCTTCGCGCCCTACCGCCAGAGCGAGCGGGTCGAGGCCTGCCGGGAGGTGGCCGAGCGGCTCCTGAGTGGAGGGAACGCGTATCGGGACTACGGGGAGGACCCCGGCAGGGCCTACGCCATCCGGCTCCGCACCCCGGACACGGGCCGGATCGCGCTTCCCGATCGGCTCCGGCAGGGGCTGTCGAAGGACTGGGAATCGGTGGACGATCCGGTGCTCCTGAAGTCCGACGGTTTCCCGACGTACCACCTCGCGAACGTCGTGGACGACCACCTGATGGAGATCACGGACGTGATCCGCGGCGAGGAGTGGATCGCGTCGCTTCCCAAGCACCTCCTGCTCTACGAGACGCTCGGATGGGAGCCGCCCTCCTTCTGGCACGTTCCGCTTCTCCGCAACAACGACAAGAACCGCACCAAGCTCAGCAAGCGGAAGAGCCCGACCTCGATCGACTTCTACCGACAGGCGGGTTTCCTGCCCGAGGCGCTCCTCAACTTCCTGGGAATGCTCGCCTGGACCCGGGCGGAGGGAGAAGAAAAGTTCCCCCTGGATGCGTTCGTCGAGCACTTCGAGCTCGGATCGCTCTCGCGGGCGGGCGCCGTCTTCGACACCGAGAAGCTGGCGTGGCTGAACGGCCGCTACCTGCGGGAGGACTACGCTCCGGCGGAACTCGCCGGTTTGCTGCGCAACTGGCGTTTCGACGACCACACCCTGGAAACCGCCGCCGGGCTGGCGCAGCCGCGGATGCGCACCCTGGGAGACTTCGGACCGCTGGCGTCGCTCTTCTTCGCCGATGAGACGCCCCGCGATCCGGACACTCTCGCCGGAGGCCTCGAGCCCTCCGAGGTCGCGGAATGGCTCCTGCTCGCGGAATGGGCGCTCGAGGATCTTCCGGAGTTCACGGGCGAAGCGGTCCACCAGGCGCTCCGGGCGCTCTCCGAGTCGCTCGGCGTGAAGCTCAGGAAGTTCACCCGCCCGCTCTACGTCGCCCTCAGCGGTTCGGCCTCATCCACTCCGCTCTTCGGGTCGATGGTCCTCCTCGGCAGCGCGATGACCCGGATGCGCCTGCGCCGCGCCCGCACGGCCCTCGGCGGCGTGCCCCGAGAAGCAACTCGAAGCCACCCATCGCCAGGGAGCGCCGGTCTTCAGACCGGCATCGCCCGCGTAGCGGGCGTGGTCGCCTCCCGTCAACCCGCCTGAAGCGCGGCCGGCACCGCGCTCCGCCCCGGGTTCAGCGAATGTCCCAGCGGTGCAGCCGCGAAACGTCCTTCACGTAAACCCGGTCGCCCGCCACCGTGGGCTGGGTCCAGGTCTCGCTGTCCGCGACCTCATAGCGCCGGATCTCCTCGAGCCCGGCGCGGCTCGCCTCGAAGATCACCAGTTCGGCATCCTCCTGCAGCGAGAAGACGATGTTCCCCGCCCGCACCAGCGCGGCGTTCTCGGCCTGCCGCGGCGTGCTCTCCCAGAGCGCTTCCCCGGAGTCCAGATCCAGGGCGAAGTACTGGCCCCGGTTCCGGTGGGAAAGGCCGAACATCACCCCGTCCCGGACCACCGGGTTGGCCATGTGGAGGGAGTACTCGCGCGTCCGCCAGGCGTCCTCGGTGGTCCAGCCGCCGCCGTCCCGGAGAACGCGGAAGGCCGTCACTCCGTTTCCCCTGCCGTTTTCGATCACGAGGTCCCGGTAGCGGACGGGCGTCTGCGAGGTCGTGTCGGACTGGGTGGTGAAGGGCCGGCTCCAGAGCAGCGAGCCGTCGGCGACCGAGACCCCCACGAAGTGTTCCTGGGTGAAGGTCACCACCTGCTCCACGCCGTCGAAGACGAACAGCATCGGGGAGCCGTAGGCGGGGCCGTCGCCGTCCCAGGACCAGCGGACGTCGCCGGTCTCGGTATCGAACGCCGTCAGCGCGCCGTCGTCGTGTCCCCCGACGTGGACGATGACGAGTCCGCCGTGAACGAGCGGCGAGGCGCTCGTGTGGTAGAGCGGCTCGACCCCGGTGCCCGGGACGTGCCAGAGCTGCTCGCCGCCGGCCGCATCGAAGGCGCTGACCGATCCGGTCATGCCGTGGACGAACAGCCGCCCGGCGGCGTATGCGGGGGTGGACTTCGGTCCGGGACCGTGCCGCTGGGTCGCGGGGCTCATGTCGAACGGAGCGGGATACGCCGAACGCCAGCGGACCTCGCCGGTTTCGGGATCCATGGAATAGAGGACCTCCTCCTCGCCCCAACGGGCGAACTGAAAGAGATTCCCGTCCACGAGGAGCGGGGTGGCGTAGCCGGTGCCGACGTCGGCAGTCCATACCGGGGTCAGTGCCTCCGGCCACGCGGCGGGCGCCTCGAACCCGGACACCGCGCCGTCGCGTGCGGGACCCCGCCACTGCGGCCAGTCCTGCGCGCCGGCGCCGGCAGCAGAGAAGAGCGCGAACGCCAGCAAACAGTTCCTCATGCGCATCCTTGGACTCCCGCGCTTTCCCGCGCCGGGCGGTATTGTCGCACCGGCCGCCTGGCCGGAGACTGAAATCGCCCATGTCCTTCCCGAACCTCCGGATCGCGCTTCCGCTGCTTTTCGTCCTGGCCGCCGCCTGTGGTCAGGAACCGCACGACCTCCTGATTCGTGGCGGCCTCGTGGTTGACGGCGGCGCTGGTGATCCCGTCAGCGCCGACGTCGCGGTCACCGGCGACCGCATCAGCTTCATCGGCGACGCCGGTGCGGAAGGCGTGACCGCCACCGAGACGGTGGATGCCGAGGGGCTCGTCGTGGCCCCCGGGTTCATCGACATGCACGCCCATTCGCAGATCGGCGAGGACTGGGCGAAGGAGGCGCTGCCGTTCCTGTATCAGGGGATCACGACGGTGGTTCTCGGGGTGGACGGCGGCGGCTCGCCCGACGTCGCCGACACCCTGGCGGGCTGGGAGGCGAGCGGCATCGGGGTGAACGCGCTCACCTACGTGGGTCACGGGGCGGTGCGGCGGCTCGTGCTCGGCGAGGAGAACCGGGCCCCCACCGGCGAGGAGCTGGACCGGATGCGAACCCTCGTCCGGAAGGGCCTCGAGGAGGGGGCCTTCGGGCTTTCCAGCGGGCTCTTCTACATCCCGGGCAACTACGCGACCACCGAGGAGGTCATCGAGCTGGCCCGGGTGGCCGCCGAGTACCGTCCGGCCATCTATGACACCCACGACCGCGACCTGGGAGCGGCCTATCCGAGCTTCGGCTACCTGGCGTCCATCGAGGAGGCCATCCGGATCGGCGAGGAGTCCGGGACCAAGGTCATCTTCAGCCACTTCAACGCGCAGGGAGCCGCCAACTACGGCCGGGCGCCGGAAGGCGCCGCACTGATCGACGAAGCCCGCGCCCGGGGCGTCCTCGTCGCCGGGGCCCAGCACGTCTATACCGCCACCCAGTCGAGCCTGCGGGCCTACACCGTGCCCCGCTGGGCGTCCGCCGGGGGACGGGGCGCCATGCTCGAACGCTTCGACGACCCGGACACCGCCCGCGTCCTCGACGAGGCCACCGCCGAAATGCTGGCCATCCGCGGGGGCGCCGACAAGATCCGCTTCTCCGATCCCCGGCCGCACCTGAACGGCCGCACGCTCGCCGACGTCGCGGAGGAATGGGGCGTCCCGGCGCCGGAGGCGGCCCGCCGGATCCTCGCCGAGGGGAACGCTTCGGTGATGAACGTCGGGCTCTACGACCCCGTGAACACCGGCTTCCTCGCCGAGCAGGACTGGATGATGACCTGCACCGACGGCCGCGACATCGCCCCCGGCACCCCCGTGGGCCATCCCCGGGTCTACGGCGCCTTCACCAAGAAGCTGCGCGACTACGTGATCGATGAAGAACGCATCTCGATGGCGTTCGCGGTCCGCAGCATGACCGGCCTCGCCGCCGAGTTCCTCGAGCTCGACGACCGCGGCTTCCTGCGGGAGGGCCTGAAGGCGGACCTCGCCATCCTCGACCCGGACCGGATCCGGGACCGGGCCACCTACGACGAGCCGCACCAGTACTCCGAGGGCACGGTCCACGTGCTGGTGAACGGGGAGTTCGCGATCCGTGACGGCGAGCACACCGGCGCCCTCGCCGGCCGGGGGCTACGGCCGGGCCGGTAACCCACCGCCTGGTCTGACAGAATCCCGCCTCCCCCAGGAGGACCCATCCATGCGCACTTCGCGGATTGCCGCCGTCCTGACCGTGCTCGGGCTCGGACTCGGGCTCGCCGCCCACGCCCAGGCCCAGGGCGGCGCCAACGCCACCGAGCGCTACGGCGTCTGGCGGCTCCGGTCGGACAACCCGCCGCCCTACAAGAACGTCATGACCTACGCGCCCCACGGCGACGGGGGCATGAGCATCGAGGTCGCCACCACGAACGCGGAGGGCAACACCTCGGTGTGGAGCTACGTCACGATGTTCGACGGCGTCTTCCGCCCGGTCGAGGGGATCGAGAATTCCGAGACGGCGGTCGAGATCGTGACCGAGCGAAGCACGCGCATTCTGAACGCCCGGAACGGCTCGGTGTACCAGGTGATCATCAACACCCTCTCCGAGGACGGCAACCGGATCGACAACGACTACGTCCGGGTGGATGCCGAGGGGAAGATCACCCGGGTGACGCGCGCCACCTACGACCGCGTGCAGGAGGAGTGACCGTGGCCGGCGGCAACCTGACCTGGCGGTACCACCGCCCCGGTTGAATGAGCTGCAAGAAGACGCAGGAGTTTCTTGCGGCGAACGACATTGCGGACGGAGACATCCAGAACGCCAACAAGGCCCCGATCCAGGGCGACGAGGCCCTCACGTTGCTGGACGGCGTGAGCGAACTGCTGGTCGCCAAGGGCCGCAAGGTGGAGCGGTTCGACCTCACCGGCGACCGCCCGGACGACGCCACGCTGAGCGGGGCAATGGTCGGTAGCTACACGAACCTCCCGGACCTGCTGCTGGGCCGCTCGGGCAAGCTCCGCGCCCCGACCATGCGCGTCGGCGACCGCCTCGTGGTGGGCTACAACCGGGAACTGCTGGAACAGGTCTTCGCATAGGGCGCCGCCGCCCCGACCTTCCCTGCCGGTGCGGGGAATCGCGCCCGGGTCCGCCGGTTCGCGGACCCGAGCCTGGCCAGGGTCAGGTCAGTGGCTGCCAGAGGCCGATGATGTTGCCCTCCGGGTCCTTCACCTGGGCGTAGATCCCCATTCCCGGGATCTCCGCCGGACCCATGAGGCGCTCCCCGCCGCCTGCCTCGACGTCTCCGACGCGTTCCTCGCACGAAGGAACCTCGATCACGACGACCGGAGACCCGCTGCCTCCGCCCTCGCCCCGGGGGTACATCCCCCCGTTGATGCCGCCGGCGGTGGTCGGATTCCCCCGTTCGTCGATCGGAGTCGTGATCACGAAGGTGTAGGGCATGTCTCCCGGCACGTCGGAGACCTCCCAGCCGAAGACCTTCCGGTAGAAGTCGGTGGCGCGGGACTTGTCGTCAAAGGGAATCTCGAAGTGGCAAACGCGGTCCATGAAGCTCCTCCTTGGGAGTTGGAAAAGGGACGTTGGATGAGCCGAACGACCCGGCGGCCGATCTTGTTCCGTCCTTCGGTCCGCGGTTCGCGGGAAGGCACGTACGGCTTGGAACGCCGGCTTCAGCCGGCACAGCCCGCCGCAGGCGGGCGGCGGGACCTCATTCGCCGGGATGGTTCGGCTGCGCGTCCATCCGGGTTAGCAACGAACCGCCCGCGGCCCTGCGGGCCGCTGTGCCGGCTGAAGCCGGCGTTCCAAGCCGGCGGCGCCACCGGGTACCGTCCGTCACCGGGGTTGTGAACCGGGACGGGAAACTCCACACTAGACCGGCTCCGGAGGAATCCCCATGAAGAACGCCCTGACCGTGCTTGCCGTGCTGCTCGCCGCCGGCGGCGCCGCCGCCCAGGAGACCGCCGGGGACGGACGGCTGACTGCCTCGCACATCCTCGACTGGGAACGGGTGAGCGGGCCGGCCATCTCCCCCGACGGCTCGGTCGTGATCTACACCCGCAGCCACGTGGACCAGACGAAGGACCGCTGGGCCTCGGAACTGTGGATCGTGAACGCCGACGGCAGCCGCAACCGCTTCCTGACCAAGGGGTCGGGTCCGGTGTGGTCGCCCGACGGCACCCGTATCGCCCACCTCGCGGACGCGGGGGACGACGGGAGCCAGATCTTCGTGCGCTGGATGGATGCCGAGGGCGCCACCTCGCAGGTCACCCGGGACGGCCCGACCCCGCGGGACATTCACTGGTCCCCGGACTCGAAGCACATCGCCTTCACCCGGATGGTCGCCGCTCCGGAGACCTGGGACCTCCCCTCGATGCCCCGCGCTCCCGAAGGCGCCACCTGGACCAAGACCCCCCGGATCGTCCGCAAGATGCACTTCCGCCAGGACCGGGTGGGGTTCCTCGAGGAGGGCTACCGCCATCTGTTCGTGGTCCCCGCTGACGGCGGGGCGGCGCGCCAGCTCACCGAAGGCGGCTGGCACGTCGGGTCGCGCGGCGCGGTCGGCCTCGACTACGGAGCCGGTCTCGACTGGACCCCGGACGGAAAGGGCCTCGTCTTCGACGCCTCCCGGGCGGACGACGCCGACCTCCGTTACCGCGAGTCGCACATCCACTTCGTGGACCTCGCAACCGGCGCCATCCGCCAGATCACCGACAAGCGTGGTCCGTGGGCGGGCCCGGTGGTGTCGCCGGACGGGCAGCACGTCGCCTTCAGCGGCTACGACTGGACGGACCAGACCTACAAGGTGAGCGACCTCCAGGTGATCGGCTTCGACGGCTCCGCCATGCGCTCCCTCTCGGCAAGCCTCGACCGGGACGCCAACAACCCGATCTGGGGCCCCGACAGCGACCGGATCTACTTCACTGCCGATGACCGCGGCTCCCGGAACCTGCACGTGGCGTCGCTCGAGGGCGGGACCAGCCCGGTGACCGAGGGCACCCACATGCTCACCGTGAACACGATCTCGGCCACGGGAGTCGCCGCCGCGGTCCGGACCTCCTTCCATGAGCCGGCCGACGTGGTGGTCTTCCCGGTATCCGATCCGTCGCAGCGGACCCGGGTCACCGCGGTGAACGACGACGTGCTCGCCGGGATCGAACTCGGCGAGGTGGAGGAACTCTGGTACGACTCGACGGACGGGACCCGGGCGCAGGGCTGGGTCATCAAGCCGCCCGGCTTCGACCCCGCCCGGCAGTACCCCCTGGTCCTCCAGATCCACGGTGGTCCCCACGGGATGTACAACGTGGGCTTCAACAACGCCTTCCAGAACTTCGCCGCCAACGACTACCTGCTGCTCTACACGAACCCGCGGGGCAGCACCGGCTACGGAACCGATTTCGGCAACGCGATCGACAACGGTTACCCGAGCGTGGACTACGACGACCTGATCGCCGGCGTGGACGCCACCATCGAGCGCGGCTACGTGGACGAGAGCCGGATGTACGTCACGGGCTGCAGCGGAGGCGGCGTGCTGTCCTCCTGGGTGATTGGCCAGACGAACCGCTTCGCCGGCGCCGCGGTGCGCTGCCCGGTCGTGAACTGGATGAGCTTCGCGGGCACCGCCGACATTCCCCGGTGGGGCTACAGCCGCTACCACGGCTTCCCGTGGGACAACGCCGAGAAGTACCTGGAGCATTCGCCGCTGATGTACGTGGACCGGGTCACCACCCCGACGCTGCTGATGACCGGTGAACTCGACCTGCGGACGCCGATGAGCCAGACCGAGGAGTACTACCAGGCACTCAAGGCGCTCGGCGTTCCGACCGAGATGGTGCGCTTCCACGACGAATATCACGGCACGAGTTCACAGCCCTCGAACTTCATCCGCACCCAGCTCTACATGCTGGACTGGTTCTCCCGCTACACGCGGGATCCGGCCGGGGAGACCGACCGATGACCCGCCGCCGCGTCGCCCTTGCGCTTTCGCTCGTTGCGGGCCTTGGCCTCGCCGCCGGGTTCGCGGCAGGACGCTCTTCAGCGGCGGTCCAGCCCGCCGATCTCGGGCGCTTCGTAAGCGCCGGCGGCACCGAGCTCGAACTCCTGCTCTCGGAGTCGAACCTCGGCGGCGGCGAGGTCCAGATCGGGGTGATCACCTGGCCGCCCGGCGCCAACTCCGGGAACCACCCGCACGGCGCCACCGAGGTCTTCTACGTGCTGGAAGGAGAACTCGAGCACGTGGTGGACGGGGTCTCCGAGGTCCTCGGTCCCGGCGATCTCGGCTTCGTCCGTCCGCCGTCCGAGGTGAACCACATCACCTCGCCCGACGGCGGGACGGTCCGGGCGCTGGTGATCTGGGCGCCGGGCGGCGAAGGGACCCGGATCGTCGGGAACTGGCGGCGGATCGAGTAGGTCCGCCCCGGCGCGGGACTTCGCGGGAACCGGCGCCGCTCCCCGCTCGTTAAGGAAGAAAACGCCGGGCCGTCGTGTGCCCGCTTTCGCGTCGGAGGGGACCATGCGTCATCGAGTCCGAGTGCGGTTGCCGAAGCCGAAGCGAGGCGCCGCGGACGGTGGAACCGCCGGCCCGTCCGGCAACGAGGCCCGTCCCGCCGAAGATCCCGCATCGTTCAACCCCTTCGCGGGCGACGCCTTCGGCGTGCCCGACCCCGCCCTCACCGCCGCGGAGCGGCAGGAGGCCGAGGCGGAAGGACGCGAGGGGATCCCCGGGCCCGACGCTGCCGCTCCATCGCCGGGGGAACGCCGGGTGGAGAGCCGCTTCCTGCAGGCGATCGGCCGGATTCGGGCCGCCGCGGACAGCGCGCTCGACCGGCTGCAGGCCGAGCAGCACCGGGCGCGAACGGACGCCATTCGGATCGAGGCCGAGGCGGTCCGTGAACGGGAACGCGTCGGCTCGCTCGCGGCCGTGGAGCCCGTCTGTCAGCGGATCGAGGCCCGCTACCTCCGGTCCCAGGCCGCCGACCGGGAACTCGCCGGTTTCCGGCGGCGCCATGGACTGCCCGACTACGCCACCCCGCGGGCATCCGGCCGCGGCTGGGTCTGGCTGCTGCTGGCGGTCGCGCTTGCCGAGACCACGGCGAACGGACTGCTGCTGCACGCGGCGTCGACCGAGGGGGTGGTCTCCAACTGGCTCTTCGCGGGGCTGGTCACCGCCATGAACGTCGGCCTGCTCGGCTGGCTGATCGGCGACCTGGTCTTCCGGCGGATGCTGGGAGCCGGCGCGCTGCGGCGGAGCCTGCTGGCGGCGGCCCTGCTGCCGTGTCTGGCGCTCGCCGTCCTCCTTCACTTCGGCTTCGCTCACTACCGGGACGCGGTCCAGGCGCTCGACGGCGCCCGGGCCGCCTCCGTCCTCGACCTCGACGACATTGACGCCGGCATCGCCGGCGGGACGGCCGGGGCCGATCCGCATCCGCCCGAGCCGCTCACCGTGGAGGAAGCGGTCATCTCCGAACTCCGGGCGCAGTTCCTCTGGTGGCGGCCGGGGACGACCCTGGCCGAGCATCCACCCGAGGCGCCGGCGGACGACCACTCGCTCGACACGACCCGCACGCTTGCGGCCGGGAACGTCGGCTATCGCGCCGCCGACGGCGGGTTGGTGCTCGCCGAGGATCCGCTCGCGGGGAGGTTCGAGGGCTGGCGCTCGGTGCTTCTGCTCGGCGTCGGTTTCGCGGCGCTGCTCCTCGCCGCCTGGAAGTGGTACGGCGGCCGCGAGCCGATCCCCCATTTCGCGCGGCTGCACCGCGCCCGCGCCAGCGCGTCCGAGGCGCTTCGCGACGGGTACGCGCGGTCGCTACAGCGCCTGAACGACGAGGAAGGCCGGCACCGGCAACGGCTCGGAGACCACGAGGCCGGCCTGTTGTCCCTCGGCGGCCGCCTCACCGAACTCGACGGAACCCGGCGGCGCGTCCTCGCGGCCGAGGCGGAACTCCTTGCCCGCAGCGCCGCGGCCGGGGCGACGGCGGTCGCCGATTTCCGCCAGGCCAACCGAGGCCGGCGTCTCTCCCACGATCCGGCGCCCCGGTTCTGGAGCGCTCCCTGGGCGCCGGGTGATTCGCCCCGGAGCGACGACCACGCGGCGGCCTGGGACCGGGATCAGGAAGCGGGCCTGTTCGAGATCGCGCAGGCGGCGGAGCGGGTCCGGCTGGCCAACGAAGCCCACGCGGACCGGATCGCTTCCGCCTTCGCGGAGGCCCGGGAACGGCTTGCCCATGCCGCGCGCGTCCCCGGGTCCCGCCGCCGGGCGCCGGTCCCGCCCGGCGGGAGTCCTCCGTCGCCGCCGGGCGGGAAGGAGGTTCGTCTGGTGCCGAGCCCCGAGGTGAAGTCCGATCGTCGTTTGGAGATCGCTTCCTGACGCCCCGCCGCCTCGCCGCGCTGCTGGCGGCATCCCTCCTCTCCCTTGCCGCGGGTTGCGGCGGGGAACGCGAGGAGTGCGCCGATTGGCCGGCCGGGCTGCCGCCGGAGGTCGTTGCCGTGGTCGTGGACGCGACGGACGGGCTTTCCGGCCCACAGCGCGCGGACCTCTGGACCCGGATTCGCGGCGTGGCGGAACGCGCGCCGGCCGGGTCCGTGTTTCACGTGTTCGAGGTCCGCTCGGAAGCGCCGGGCGGCGTCCGCGAGGCGGCGCAGATAGCGCGCCCGCCGCATCCCTGCGAAGTGAGCCACTGGTCGGACAACCCCGACCAGCGCGCCGCACAGTGGGCGCCGCTCTATCTCCGGCCGCTCCGGGACGCGCTGGGTTCGACGTCCCGGGCCGGCCCGAGCGATTCCTCCGCGATCCTCCAGGCGGTGCAGGCCGCTGCCCGCCGGTTCGTGGATTCAGAGGAGGCGCGGGGACGCCTCATCCTGATCTCGGACCTGATGCAGAACGTGGGGGTGGATTTCTACCGGGGGATCCCGCGATTCGAGGACTTCCGCGCGACCTCGCTCTACCGCGAGGTCCGGAGCCGCGGCCTCACCGGGGCGGCGCTCACCGTCCTCCAGCTCCCTCCGAGCCGCGACGGGCTGGTGGACGAGCTGGCGCTCCGGGACTTCTGGTCCGCGTTCTTCACCGACCAGGGCATGATCGGCGTGGATGCCGCCTTCCACCCGGTGGAAGGAGCCCGTCCGCAGGACTAGCGGCTGAATCCGAACCGGTACGCCGCGGAGACCCTCAGACTGCGCCCCGGCTGCGGGACCACCGCCGGGAAGACCGCGTAGTACTCGTCCGTCAGGTTGTTGACGGCCAGGGTCCAGTCCACGCCGGCGAGCGGGCCGCTGTCCGGGGTGAAGCGGAGGAAGAGGTCCAGGACCCGGTAGCCGGGTGACTCCCCGTCCGCTTCGGCCGAGCGGCTGGCCGCGAGACCCCGGGTCCGGCTCCCGGCCAGCGTCGCGCGGCCGCCGACCTCGAGGTCGAGGGACGGGAGGCGGGTGCTGGCCATCAGGTGCAGGGCGTTGGCCGGCGCCCTGCCGAGGGCTTCGCCGGTATCGAGGTTCTCGGTGTCGAGCAGCGAACCGCTCGCGCGCATCCGGAACCGGGGCCGCTCGAAGAGCCCTGCGGCTTCGCACCCGCGCAGGCGGGCGTCGAGCGACGCGTTGTAGGTGATTCCCCGGATGATCGTCCTCCCGGTGACCGGATCCACCTCGAGGTCGAGGCTCGGATCCGAGACCACCACCACCTGGTCCACGTAGTCGGCCACGGTCTGGTCGAAGCAGGTGGTCTCGAAGGAGAGCGGGCCCCGACCGCCGCGGAGTCCGGCCTCCCACGAAGTGCCCCGTTCGGCCGCCAGCGTCGGGTCCGACCGGAACCAGTTCAGGACGTCGATCCCCGGCCCGACCGGGAACTGGAAGTGGAGCCCGTCGGCATACAGCTCGGTCAGGCTCGGCACCCGGAAACCCCGGGAAGCGCCGACCCAGACGAACGCGGCCTCGCCGATCCGGTAACCGGCGCTGGCCCGCGGCGAGAAGTCGCCTTCGTCGCGCCCGGCGAAGCGGTCCGCCCGGATGCGCCATTGGTCGCGCCGCAGGCCGGCCGCGAGCTGCAGCCGGCCGCGGACCTCGGCCTCGCCGTAGACGAAGGCGCCGGCGTACGAGGCCTCCGCATCCGGGAATTGGAGCCGCGGCGCCCCGTCCCGGGTTCCGGACTGCGTATCGCGGTAGGCCTCGGCGCCCAGGTTGAGGGTGAACCGGACGTCGTTCCCCCAGCGGAACCGGGAGCTGTTGTGCGCCTCCATCCCCAGCGTCTCGAACGCCGTGTCGTCCCGGCGCGGCCGGATCCGCATGTCCTCTCCGACCTCGACCCCGTTGCGGTAGCCGAGGATCGAGAGGTCGAGCCACTCGGATTCCGGCGAGCGGACGGTGAAGCGCGCCCGCAGCGCCTCGAAGCGGGTATCCCGGTCCACCAGGGTTCCCGTCAGATCGTTCGCGTTCGTGGGTTCCGCCGCCCGGTTGTCGAACCCCTGCCAGGAGACCTCCCAGCGGGTCGCGAGGCTGGGGCTCCACCCCAGCTTCACGAGTCCGTTCCGGAGTTCGTCCTCGGTGTTCGGGATGGCGTCCCCATTCCCGTCGCGGATCGGCGCGCGGGTGCCGCCGAGACCGACGTTGACCAGCGCGTCGAGCGTGTCGCTTGCCGCAAAGCCCGAGAAGGACTGGATGAGGTCCCCCCCGTTCGACTGGTAGCCGACCCGGTAGCGGCCGCCGAACTGCTCGCCCGCCTCCAGCAGGTCGCGGGCGCCCCGGGTGGTCAGCGAGACCACCCCGCCCAGCGCCCCGCTGCCGAAGACGGCCGAGTTGGCCCCGCGCAGCACCTCGACCCGCTGGAGGAGGTCCGGGTCGGTGAAGAACCGGCCGCCGTGCGCGGCGTTGAAGTTCTGCCTTCCCCCGTCCTGGCGAACCACCACCTGCTGGTCGGCGAAGCCGCGGATGTTCGGGGCCTCGGTGATCCGGCGGGCATTCCCCTGGATCGAGATCCCCGGAACGCCCTCGAAGAGGTCCGCGAAGGTGCGGGCCGCCTCGGCGGCCAGCTCCTCCTCGGTGCGCACCGCGATGGCCGCGGGCGCCGTCAGGAGCGGAGACTCGGCCCGGGAGGCGGTGACGACCACCGTCTCCGAAAGTACGGGGAGTTCCGGCTGCTCTTCGTCTTCGGGGGACTCTTCCTCCCCGCTCCGCTGATCCTGGCCGAGCGCCGCCTGCTGCGAGGCGGGATGGGCAGCCCCGGCGGAGACCCACACCATGACGAGGGCCGCCGAAAGGACGCTCAGCGGACACCGGCTTCCGGCCATCCGGATCCGGTCGGGAAACCGCAGGAGCATTGGACCCGGAAGGCTAGCCGGAATGGCGTGATGGGTGGCTCGGCGAGCGTCGGCAGGCGCCGTTCGTCAGTAGCCCATCGCGGCGCCGTCTTTCCGCGGATCGGAACCGCCGAGCAGCACCCCGTTCTCCCAGTCGATCATGATGGCTTGGTAGCCCCCGTAGGCGCCGAACCGGGTGACCACGTTGTGTCCCATGCGGGAGAGGGCGGCCAGGTCGTCCGGGTCCACCCCGGACTCGATGCCGACTCCCGAGGCGCTGTGACGGAAGCGCGGCATTTCGCCCGCCTTCTGCACGTGCATCCCGAAGTCGATCATGTTGAGGAGGACCTGGGTATGTCCCTGGGGCTGCATGTCGCCTCCCATGACCCCGTAGGCGAGCCAGGGCCGGCCGTCCCGGAACGCCATCCCGGGCATGTTGGTGTGGAGGGCGCGCTTGCCGGGCTCGAGTTCGTTCGGGTGTCCCTCGTGAAGCGAGAAGCCGGTGCCCCGGTTCTGGAGGGTGATGCCGGTCCCCGGCACCACGAGGCCGGAGCCGAAGCTCCCGAAGATGCTGTAGATGAGCGAGATGGCGTTCCGGTCCTTGTCCACCACCGTGAGGTAGATGGTGTCGCCGTCGTCGGTCATTCCGGGAGCGACTTCCCGCGCCGCCCGCTCCGGCTCGATGGCGGTGCGCCGGGTGGCCGCGTACTCCTTGGAAATGAGGGTCTCGACCGGAACCCGCATGTGCTCGGGGTCTCCGAGATACGCGTCCCGGTCGGCGAATGCCAGCTTCTTGGCCTCGATGAGCCGGTGGAGGTACCCCGCCGAGTTGTGGCGGAGTTCCGCGAGGTCCTCGTACCCCTCGAGGATGTTCAGCATCTCGAGCGCCACGAACCCCTGGGAGTTCGGCGGGATCTGGAAGATCTCCACGCCCCGGTAGGTGGTGCTGATCGGGTCCACCCAGGTGGAGTCGTGGGCCGCGAGGTCGTCCATGGTCACGAAGCCGCCTTCCGCCTCCATGAAGTCGTGGATGGCCTGCGCGATCTCGCCCCGGTAGAAGACGTCCGTGCCCGTCTCGGCGATCTTGCGCAGGGTCTTCGCGAAGTCCGGCGAGCGGAACACCTCGCCGTGCTCGGGCGCGCGCTTCCCGTCCACGAGGTAGGCGGCGGCGGTCGCCGGATGGCGGGCGAGCTTGTCCTCGGCCTGCTTCCACTGGACCGAGATGACCTCGGACACCGGAAACCCCTCCTCGGCGTGCCGGATGGCCGGCTGGAGCAGCTCGCCGAGCGGCCGCGTTCCGAAGCGGCTCACCAGTTCCTCCCAGCCGTCGAGCGCTCCGGGCACGGTGACCGCGAGGGGGCCGCTTCCCGGCATCCGGGTGAGCCCGTCGGCGCGGAGCTTCGCGGCGTCCGACCGCGCCCCGGCGCGTCCGGTGGCGTTCAGGCCGTGGAGCGTCCCCGTTTCCGCCTCGTAGTAGAGCGCGAAGAGGTCGCCGCCGATGCCGCACATCATCGGTTCGACCACGTTCAGCACCGCCGCCGCGGTGATCGCGGCGTCCACCGCGTTGCCGCCCTCCATGAGCACCCGGAGGCCCGCCGCCGAGGCCAGCGGCTGGCTGGTGGCGATCATGCCGTTCCGGGCGAGCACCGGCGAGCGTCCGAGCTTCGTGTCCTTGGCCGGCCGGTCGCCGGGAGCGGTCGCGGCGTCCACGGCGGGCGCGCCGGTTACGAGAAGGGACATGACGAGCAGCACAGGAAAACGCATCGGGCGATCCTCCGTCAAGGAATCGTAAGTGGCGGCTTCGGGGGTTCGGCGACCGTGCGGGCCGCGGCGCCGTGTGGATGGGTAGCGTTGCAGCGCCGTGGGAGTGGGTAGCGTCACGACGTGCGCGGCGCGGAGCGCCGCGCGTGCCGGTCTGGAGACCGGCGTTCCAAGCCCCGCTTCGCGATCCGGGCCCAGGTGTCGCGGAGGCTCACGGTCCGGTTCAGGACCGGGCTCTCCGGCTGGTGGTCCCCGGAGTCGGCCACGAAATAGCCGAGGCGCTCCAACTGGATGCGGTCTCCGGGATCCAGGTCCTGCACGGACGGTTCGATGCGCGCGTCGTGGTTGACCCGCATCGAGTCGGGATTCAGGTCGGCCGTGAAGTCCCCGTCCCGTCCCGGCTCCTCGACGCGGAAGAGCCGGTCGTAGAGGCGGACGGTGGTGGGGACGGCGTGGCGCGCCGAGACCCAGTGCAGGGTGGCCCGAACCCGCCGCCCGTCGGGAGCGTCTCCGCCGCGGCTTTCGGGATCGAGCCGGCAGCGGACCTCTTCCACCCTTCCGTCCGCGTCTTTCGTGAACCCGGTGCAGGTCACCAGGTACGCATAGCGGAGCCGCACTTCCCGTCCGGGGGCGAGCCGGAAGAACTTCCGCGGCGGGTCCTCCATGAAGTCGGCCCGCTCGATCAGCAGCTCCCGCGCAGAACGGCACCCGCCGGGCGCCGGCCGCCGGATCCTCCGGGTTGTTCACCGCGTCGAGCGTTTCCGCGCGGTCCTCCGGGTAGTTCTCGACCACCAGCCGGACCGGGTCGAGGACTCCCATGAGCCGGGGGCTCGTCCGGTTCAGTTCCTCGCGGACGGCGTGTTCGAGGAGCGCGATGTCCACCGTGCTGTCCCGCTTCGCCACCCCGACCCGCGCGCAGAAGGCGCGGATGGCCGCCGGGGGCACGCCCCGCCGGCGGAGGCCGGCGATGGTCGGCATCCGGGGGTCGTCCCATCCCGAGACGTGACCCTCCGACACCAGCCGCAGCAGGCGGCGTTTGCTGAGCACGGTGTAGCTGACGTTCAGGCGGGCGAACTCGATCTGGCGGGGCACGAACTCCGCCCGGCTCTCCGCGACGCACCAGTCGTAGAGCGGCCGGTGGTCCTCGAACTCGAGCGTGCAGAGCGAGTGCGTGATGCCCTCGATGGAGTCGGAGAGCGCGTGCGCGAAGTCGTACATCGGATAGATGCACCAGTCGTCCCCCGTCCGGTGGTGGCGCAGCCGCCGGATGCGGTAGAGGGTCGGGTCGCGCAGGTTGAGATTCCCGGAGGCCATGTCGATCCGGGCGCGCAGCACGTGCGTCCCGTCGGGAAACTCTCCCGCCCGCATGCGCCGGAACAGGTCGAGGTTCTCTTCAACGGTGCGCTTCCGGTAGGGGCTCTCGGCGCCCGGAGTATCGAGCGTCCCGCGGGTCGCCCGGACCTCTTCCGCACTCAGGCTGTCCACGTACGCCTTGCCGCGGCGGATCAGCGTCTCCGCGAACTCGTAGAGCCGCTCGAAGTAGTCGGAAGCGAACTTCCGCGGCCCCTCCCACCCGTAGCCCAGCCAGCGGACGTCCGCGGCGATGGATTCGACGTAGAGGGTCTCCTCCTTCGCCGGGTTGGTGTCGTCGTAGCGGAGGTTGCAGGTTCCGCCGTTCTCGGCCGCCACCCCGAAGTTGAGGACGATGGACTTGGCGTGTCCGATGTGGAGGAAGCCGTTCGGCTCCGGGGGAAAGCGGGTGCCGACCCGTCCGCCGTGCTTGCCGGCCGCCCGGTCTGCTGCGACGATGGCCCGGATGAAGTCGGGCGGCGGATCGGTTCCGGGCGCGGGGCCCGGCCGGTTCACCGCTTCCCCGTCACCTTCCTGGCCCCGCGCCGGTTTCATCGCACCTCCGGTCCGCCGCGCCGGTCGTCCCGGACGAAACGGTCGCGGGCGGGCATCCTGATCCGTGGCAGGGACTCGGCGTCGAGGGAGTCTCCCGGCTCGAGGATGCCGTTCAACTGGAGGATGAACGCGGTCAGGGCGTACACGTCGTCGGGAGGCAGGCTGCCGGGCGCCGCCTGCGGCATCGCCCGCCGGATGTAGTCGAAGAGCGTCGTCGCGTAGGGCCAGTAGCTGCCCACCGTGATCCGGTACCGCCGGTCCTCGGCGAAGGGGAAACGGTCGCCGGGCACGCGGCCGGCCAGGGCCTCGAACTGGGAGCCCTCGCCCCGCGCGCCGTGACACTGGACGCACTGCAGCCGGTAGAGCGTCTCGCCCCGTTCCACCGAACCGCTGCCCGGGGGCAGTCCCTCGCCGTCGGGCCCGATGTCGATGTCCCAGGCGGCGATCCGTTCCGGACTCGCGGTCTCGCCGAACCCGAAGTCGGGGAGGTGGCCGATGTCCGCGAGGCCGTCTGCGCGGGCCGCCGCGAGCGCTTCCCGTTCCGCCTCGTTCAGCAGTCCCGGCATTCCGGGGTGGAGTTCAGGCCGGGGCGGGGCGCGCCCCGCTCCGGACGGAACCGGCGGGACGGCGTCGTCCGCCGCCGCGGCCAACGAGCCGGTCTCCGGCTCCGGGGCGCACGCCGGGAGCAGCAGGAACAGGGCGGCTGCGGCAGCGAGTTCAGCCCGCAAAGAAGACCTGTCCGTCGGACTCCACGCGCCAGGAACGGAT
The DNA here is from genome assembly GCA_965116805.1 of Vicinamibacteria bacterium. GTDB lineage: Bacteria > Acidobacteriota > Vicinamibacteria > Marinacidobacterales > Marinacidobacteraceae > Marinacidobacterium. Next base: position 3,421,499 of record OZ220713.1, on the reverse strand, counting down.
CTGGTTGTAGTGATAGCGCGTGTACGACCCGCGGGCCGCGAGCAGCGCGTCCCGGGTCGGTTGGACATACCCGGTCTCGTCGGTTGCCCGGCTCATCAGGGTGGCCTCGCGGCCGTCCCAGTTCCAGAGCCTGCGGAAGCGGACGTGGCACTTCGGGAGCACCGGATCCTGGAGCTCCGCATCCTCCCAGTTCCGGCCGCCGTCCGTCGAGATCTCCACGCGGGTGATCCGGCCCCGGCCGGTCCACGCGATACCCCGGATCTCCCACCAGCCAGGCCCGCCGAGGCGCTCGGGGAACGTGGGAAAGGTGATCAGCGACTTCGCGTCCATCCCGAAGCTGAACATCCGCGCCTTTCCCCCGGGGAGGGGATCGGTGTACTTGGAAGTCTCCTCGCGGGTCATGAAGGGCCGGTCGGACAGCTCGAGCCGGCGCAGCCACTTCACGCTCGCGTTGCCCTCCCAGCCCGGAAGGAAGAGCCGGACGGGGTAGCCCTGCTCGGGGCGCAGCGGCTCTCCGTTCTGCGCGTAGGCGACGATGGCGTCGTCCCAGGCCTTTTCCATGGGGATCGAGCGCGTCATCACCGCGGCGTCCATCCCCTCGGCGAGGAACCAGGTGGCCTCGGGGCGGGCGCCCACCTCCCGGAACAGGAGTTTCAGCGGGACCCCGGTCCACTCGCTGCTGCTGGTGAGGCCGTCCATCTCCTGGGGACTCATGCGCGGGTAGCGGCCCTGGTTCTGGAAGGCCGTCCCCCCGTTCCCCGAGCACTCCAGGAACCGCAGCTTCGACTCGGCCGGGAAACGCTTCAGGTCGGCCAGGGTGAACGTCTGCGGGCGTTCCACCATCCCGTGGATGAGGAGTTCGTAGCGCTCCGGATCGATGTTGGGAATCCCTCCGTGGTGCCGTTCGAAGTGGAGGTCGGCCGGGGTGACGATTCCCTGGAGATACTGGAGCGGGGTGCGCGACGACGAGGAAGGCTCCAGCACCCGGACCAGCCGCCGCGGGGTCTCGAACGCCGAGCGCTCGCCCAGCGGACGGGGCACGAGGCCCTGCATCTTGGTGGGGTCCTCGGGCGCCCGGGGCCGGGGTTTCGGGGCATCCCCCTGCTGGGCGCCCGCGACGGCTCCGGCGCCGACGGCAGCGGTCCCTACGACCCCCGCGAGCAGCTCGCGGCGCGAGGGCAGCCCGCCGCTGTCCCGGTTCTTGGCCATGGCCCGGATTATGGCGGATTTGGGTGGGGCTGTTTCGGATCGCCGGCAACGGCGATTGCTAGAATCGTTCGCCCTTCGCCCCGGGTCGGCGTCTCCGCCGGAGCCGTGCCGACCCGGCCGCGGCGGCCCCAGGAGGAGTTCGTATCGTGCAGAGTGTTCATTGGACCGCCCGGAAAGGCGGCCTGTTCGTGCTGGCGGCCGCGTTGCTGCTGTCGGCAGCGGCGCCGGCGCTTGCCCAGCGGGGCGCGATTCGCGGAAAGATCGTTGATCCGGACGGCAATCCAGTACCGGACGTCCAGGTCTCCATCGTGCTGCTCGATGGCGGCGGACGGCCCATCCGCGTCAAGACCAACGACAAGGGAGAGTTCCTCCGGGCCGGCATCCCGGTGCAGATGTACCGGGTGTCCTTCGAACTCGAGGGCTGGGAGCCGCTCCAGGCGATGGTGACCGTCTCGAATGGCGGCCAGAGCGTCATCAACGAGACCCTCTATCCCCTCCCCGAGGGGGTGTTGAGCCAGGCGCAGGCGGACCAGTTCAACGCGGCAAGCCAACAGGCCCAGGATGCCTTTGCGGCGGGTGACTTTGCGGCGGCGATCGCCGAGTTCCACAAACTCATCGAATTGACCCCGGATTCGGCCAACCTGTATTTCAACCTCGCGGCTGCGTACGAGCGGATGGATGACCACGCCGCGGCCATCGAGGCCTACGAGAAAGCCGCCGAACTCGACGAGTCGATGCTCGAGGCGATCATGGCGGTCGGCGACCTGCACGGCCAACAGAGGGAGTGGGACCAGGCCCTCGCCGCCTTCGACCGCGCCATGGAGCTGGTCGAGGGGAACGCGGTCAACCTGTTCAACTACGCGGTCTATGCGAGCAACGCCGGCAACGTGGAGCTGGCGGATGAGTTCTACGCCAAGGCGGCGGAGGCCGATCCCGAGTTCGCTCCCGCGCAACTGCAGATCGGGATGGCGCGAGCGCGCGAGGAAGATCGCGAGGGAGCGATCGCCGCCTTCGAGCGTTTCCTCGAGCTGGACCCGGACGGAGCGCAGGCGGTGATGGTGCAGGAGATCCTCGACCAGCTCCGCAATCCCGGGTCCTGACAGCCGATGCACCCGCGCGCCGGGCGCCGGTTCGCCGTCGTCGCTCTTGCCGCGCTCTGGGCAGCCACCGGGTCCGCGCAGGATGACGGCCTGCGGGTTTTCATCTCGGCCGACATGGAGGGTCTCAGCGGCATCGCCCATTCCGAGATGACGTCGGCTTCCGGCGCCGAGTACGGCCGCGGCCGCGATCTCATGATGAGCGACGTGAACGCCGCCATCCAGGGGGCGCTCGACGCCGGCGCCACCGAGATCCTGGTGAACGACAGCCACGGCAGCATGCGCAACGTCCGGGTGGAGCAACTCCTGCCGCCGGCGCGGCTGATCAGTCACAACTCGAAGCCGTTCGGCATGATGCAGGGAATCTCCGGGGACTTCGACGCCGTCTTCTTCATCGGCTACCACGCCCGCGCCGGAAATCCCGACGGACTCATGGCCCACACGGGATCGGGCGCGTCCATCCGCGAGATCCGGGTGGACGGCCGGCCGGCCGGCGAGGGGGACATGAACGCCCTGCTGGCGGCGCATCACGGGGTTCCGGTGGCGCTCGCGACCGGTGACGAGGCGTTCGCGAAGGAACTCGGCGAGCTGCTCCCGGACGCCGAATTCGTCTCCGTGAAGCGGGCCATCCGGCGGACCACGGCCGAACTGATCCATCCGCAGGAGACGGCGCGCATGATCCGCGAAGCGGCCTCCCGATCGCTCCAGGCCATACCCGAGCCGCTTGCGGCCCCGGAATCTCCCGTGGCCATCGAGATCCAGTACACGCGGCCGGACCTGGCGGAGATCGCCTCGCTGCTGCCGCAAATCGAACGAATCGCCCCGGATACGGTGCGCTTCGAAGCCGGGGACATGGCGGAGGGCTACGCCATCATCCGTGTCCTCTACCGCAATCTGTCCGAATGAGGAGACTTTCCGAGATGACCCGAACCAGCCGATGTACCTCGTTGCTGATCGTCCTGGCCCTGCTGTGCGCCGCCGCGGCGCCCGCCTGGGAAGAGGAGGAGACGAACACCACCGACCTGGCGGTGCCCCTCCACGCCAAGCTCGGCACCGTCAGCTACCCGGTGAGCGGCGCTTCGGAACTGGGTCAGCAGTACTTCGATCAGGGGCTCCGCCTGGTGTACGCCTTCTGGATGGCGGAAGCGCGGCGCTCCTTCGACGAGGCGGCGCGTCTCGACGACAACGCGATGTCGCACTGGGGCCGGGCCCTCGCCTACGGGCCGTACCTCAACCAGGGAGAGCCACCCGAGGACCAGCTCGAGACCGCCTGGGAAGCCATCACCCGCGCCCGGGAGCTCTCCGGGACGGCGACCGAGAAGGAAAAGGCGATGATCGAGGCGCTGGCGGCCCGCTACGCGGAGGACCCGGCGGCGGAGCGCGAACCGCTCGACCAGGCGTACCACGAGAAGGCCCGCGCCCTCGCGGAGGCGTATCCCGACGACATCGAACTGCAGGTGCTCGCCGCGGCTTCCTACATGAACACCACCCGCTGGAACTACTGGGACGATGACGGGAAGCCCCTGAACGACGGCACCCTCTGGCTGGTGGAGCAGATCGAGCGCGCCCTGGAGATGGACCCGGACCACCCCGGCGCCATCCACTACTACATCCACGGGGTCGAGGCTTCCGACGACCTCGGGCGCGCGGTCCCGCACGCGCGGAACCTGCCCCGGACCATGCCGGGCGCCGCCCACCTCGTCCACATGGGCGCGCACATCCTGATCCAGACCGGCAACTACGACGAGGCGGCCGACTTCAACCTGGATGCCGCCGCGGTGGACGAGCTGTACATCGGCATGCCCGATCAGGAGGGCCGCTATCCGGTCGGTTCCTACCAGCACAACGTCCACTTCGCCTGGTCCGCGGCGCAGTTCGAAGGCCGGAGCGCGGTGGCGCTGCAGCAGGCCTACAAGCTGCGGGACAAGGTGCGGGTCCAGGTCGGTCCCAACCGGATCGAGGAGTCCTCGCGGCCGCAACTCTTCCTCTCCATACCGCTGTTCGCGCAGGCCCGCTTCGGCCGCTGGAACGACATCATGAGCGAGCCGCAGCCGCGCGCCGAATACCTCTTCGAGACGGCGATCTGGCACTACGTGCGGGGACTCGCCCACTCGGCCACCGGCGACGTGGAGCAGGCCCGGGAACACCAGACACGGGTCGCCGCCATCGCGGCTGACGAGGATCTCCCCGGAATGGGACGGGTCTCGGCCAAGGACATGCTCCGGCTCGCCGCCACCGCGCTCGAAGCCGACATCGTGTCGCGCCACGATGCCCCGGAGAAAGCGATCCCGCTGCTCGAAGAGGCCATCCACATCCAGGACAACCTGGCGTACACCGAGCCGCCGCCCTGGTACATGCCCATGCGGCAGACCCTCGGCGCCGTCCTGCTCGAAGCGGGTCAGCCCGACCATGCCGAAGTGGCGTTTCGCGAGGACCTGAAGGACTGGCCGGAGAACGGGTGGTCGCTCTTCGGGCTGCTCGAGTCGCTCCGCGCCCAGGGCAAGACCGACGAGGCCAACCGGGTGCAGCGCCGCTTCCTGCGCGCCTGGAGCCGCGCCGACATCGTCCTGACCGCCGCGAGGTTCTAGCAGCGCCGGCCGGGACCGCCGGCCGGTTCTCGCGGTAGCGGCCTTCAGACCGGCACGCGCGGTGCTCCGCACCGCGCACGTCACAACCTCACCCGGAAACGGGCGTCCTCCGCCTCGGCGTGGCGTCGATGACCGGCGTGAGGTTGGACTTACGGCCCCGGTTAGGGACCCCGAGACCGGCACGGGGACCGAGGCGGCGAATTGCCCTGTAGGTGAAGTTGAGGCTCTGAACGAGCGAAAAAGAATGGCGGCGAACCTTCGGTTCGCTGCCGGCGTGACCGGGGGGAAAGTGTGAAAGGGGGGCCGCCGCCCCCCTTTCACAAGAAGAAGTCGTCAAACCGGAACTCGCCGTGGCGCGCCGGAGGCGCGCGAGGGAGTTTCGGTTTCCGGCGCGAAGCGCCGGGTGGTCCCCAGCCGGGGCCGGATCCTGGAGGGGGTTGATGGATGGAGCGTGGTTCGGACTTATGGCCCCGGTTGGGGGCCCCGAGACCGGCACGGGGGCCGAGGCGGCGATTCGCTCCGTAGGTAACGTTGAAGCGCTGAACGAGCCAAGAACAATGGCAGCGAACCTCTGGTTCGCTGCTGGCGTGACCGGGGGGAAAGTGTGAAAGGGGGGCCACCGCCCCCCTTTCACAAAGAGACGTCGTCAAATCGGAACTCGCCGTGGCGCGCCGGAGGCGCGCGAGGGAGTTTCGGTTTCCGGCGCGAAGCGCCGGGTGGTCCCCAGCCGGGGCCGGATCCTGGAGGGGGTTGATGGATGGAGCGTGGTTCGGACTTATGGCCCCGGTTGGGGGCCACTCGTCGACGACGACGCCGTCGGCAGGGTGATGACGAATTCGGCGCCGTTCCCGACTTCCGAGTTCACCGCCAGGGTGCCGCCGTGGCCCCGGATGATGTCGTGGCACAGGGAAAGGCCGAGGCCGGTGCCCTTGTCCGTGTCCTTCGTGGTGAAGAACGGCTCGAAGATCTTCTTCAGGTGTTCCTCGGGGATGCCCGGTCCGTTGTCCTTGATCCGCACCTCGATCTCGCCGTTCTCCTTGCGGCTCGTGACCTCGAGTTCCGGCTGGTAGTTGGGGTCCGAGTCCTCGGCGAGCTGCTTTTCGAAGGTGGCCTGGCAGGCGTTCGTGACGATGTTCAGGAACACCCGGCTGAGGTCCTGCGGTACCGCCTGGATGGCGCCCACGTCGTCCCCGAAGTCCTTCTGGATCGTCATCTGGAAGCGGCTGTCCACCGCGCGCATGGAATGGAAGGCGAGGGCGATGTACTCCTCCAGCATGGCGTTGATCTCGGTGGGACGCATTTCGCCGCCTTCCTTGCGCGCGTGTTCCAGCATGCCGTAGACGATGGAACTGGCTCGCTTGCCGTGGTGAACGATCCGTTCGAGGTTCCCCGACAGGTCGCCGCTGATGTCCTCGATCTCGGCGATGGACTCCTCGGGCACGTTCTCCTTGACGGTCTCCAGTTCCTCCTTCAGATCCTCCAGCAGTTCGCTCGAAACATCGGCGAAGTTGTTGACGAAGTTCAGCGGGTTCTTGATCTCGTGCGCGATGCCGGCGGTCAACTGGCCGAGCGAGGCCAGCTTCTCCTGCATCACCATCTGGTCCTGCGCCTTCTCCAGGTCCTCAAGGGTCTTGGCCAGCTCCTCGTTCTGCGCTTCCACGCGCGTCGCCAGCTCCTCGACCAGGTTGAGACGCTGCACCTCGAGGGCGTGCTTCCGGAAGACCTCGAGCGCCTGCGCCATCTCGCCCACCTCGTCCTGGCCGCGGACTTCGACGCGCGTCTCCAGGTCACCGCCGGCCATCCGGCGCATGGCGCGTGACAACGCGGTAAGCCGGGCGATCAGGAAGCGGCCGACGAAGAGCCAGAGGATCAGCGCGGCGCTGCTGATTCCCAGGACGTTCAGGGCCACCAGCAGCGATCTCCCGAGGTCCAGGGCCGCCTCCGACTCCTCGGTGGCGGCCAGCGCCTCCTGCTCCAGCCCGACCGTAAGGGTGCCGACCGCGACCTCGAGCGAGTCGGTGATCGACTCGTTGCGGGCGAGATAGCCGAGCTGGTTCCGGAGTTCGGCGAGGTATTCCCGCCGGACCGGGAACGCACCGTCCTCGGCCAGACCCAGGTCGTAGATGGCGTCGAGGGTCTGCCGCAACTGCCGGGGCGCCCGGTCACCGATCGTGTCGAGCGCCCGGAAGGTGCCGGCGGTGGCCGCCCGGAACCTCTCCTCCAGCGTTTCCACCAGTTCCAGGTCGTCCTGCACGACGACGTCGGCGATCAGGCTGCCCGCCAGGTTCCCGCGCGCGTCCACGGCGCTCAACGCCTGCTGGTACATCACCTCCACCTCCGCGCCGCGCACCTCCAGCGGCGCCGGATCGTCACCGAGTTCCCTGAGCCCGGTCGCCATGAAGAAGACCTGGTCATCCAGCAGGGGAACGATGAGCTCGTTGAGTTCGCGGCTCCGGACGACGGTCGCTTCCTGGAGCTGGCCCAGCCGTTCCTGCAGGACGACGCCGCTCTCGACCGAGACCTGGATGTCCCGCAGGTTGCCGGCGAGCGCCTCGGAGAACTCCCGGAGTCCCGCCGTCCGCTCGCCGGCGCCCAGTTCGGAGGACAGTTCGATGATCCGCGCGGCGGCCTCCAGCAGGTCGAGACCGGGCGCGGCCTCGTCCGGCGTGGCCTCCGCCTCCGGGTCGGCCGCGAGCTGCCGGTTGCGGGCCTCCGCCACCAGGCGCGGCGCGGCGGCGGCGAGGGTGGTGGCGAGCTGTCCGATCTGGACGGCGTTGGTCAGCGCCGGGACGTGCTCGGTGTTGATCTCGCGCTGGATCCGGCCGACCTGGAAGAAGGCGACGAGGGCGATGATGCTGGCGATGAGGGTGAAGACGATGGCCGCGCCGAGGCCGGCGGCGACCTGTACCCGCAGGCTCCGGCGGAGCGCGAACTTCCGGCGAAACCAGCCACCGTTCTCGGCGGCGGCGGGTTCGGGCGCGGCCGCCGGCTCGTCTGACGGCCCGCCACCGGTGCCTTCGGGCCCCGCGCCGCCATCGGTGCCTTCGGGCCCCGCGCCGCCATCGTCGGCTGAGAGCGGCGTCTTCCCCGACAGCGCTTCGCGGAGCGCCCCGACGATCGAGAGTCCGCCCGGCCCTTCCGGTTCTTCCTCCGGCTCCGGCGGCGGCTCTCCGGCGGTGGGACTCGCCTCGGGGTCCGGAGCGCCGTCCTGCCGGTCTTCCGGTTCCTTGTCGGCCATCCCGTTACCTCAGCGAGGTGAGGGGCCTCAACGTGCCGTTCGCTTCGATTCGGGTCAGGAAGACACGGTCCGAGCCCTGGGTGTCACCGGGTCCGTAAGTGAGCGAGAAGCCACCGAAGTCCAGGTTCCGGACCGTGGCGAGCGTCTCGAGAAAACCGGCCCGGGTGAGTGCCGGACCCGATCGTTCGAGAACCTCGCCCGCCAGCCGGCCCGCGATGTACCCCTCGAGGGAGACGAAGCTGGGCGGGGCTCCCCGCTCCTGCCGCCGGAGCGCGTCGCGGTAGTTCCGCACCACCCGGAGCGAGTTGTCTTCGGGGAAGGGAACCACCTGGGTGATCAGTACCCCTTCTCCGGCCGATCCGAGATCGGCGGCGAGCGCTTCGCTCCCCACGAAGGAGATGTTCATCAGGATGGGGTTGAAATCGATGCGCCGGGCCCAGCGCACGAACTCCGCCACCGGGCGGTAGGCGCCGATGATGATCACCGCTTCGGGATCGGCGCGCCGCAGTTCGAGCACGGCGACCTTGATGGCCGTCGTGTTCCGCTGGTACGCGGCCAGCCCGCTCAGTTCCCGCCGCCGGCTGGCGAGCGCCATCCGCACGCCCGTCAACCCCGCGTTCCCGTAGGAGTCGTCCTGATAGAGGACGGCGATCCGGGAAATGCCCAGATCCTCGATGAGCCGTTCGACCATCTCGTCGGTTTCCTGGAAATAGGAAGCGCGGATGTTGACCGCGGTGGGAGCCTCGTCCGGTTCCCGGAGGAACTCCGCGCCCGTGAACGGGCCGATGTACGGCGCGCCGGCCTGGGCCACCACGGGTTCGGCCGCCCGCGAGGTCGGGGTCCCGACCGGGCCGATCAGGGCGAAGACGTTCTCCTCCTGCAGTAGCCGGCGGGTGTTCGCCAGCGCCGCCTCGGGCTCGTAGCCGTCGTCGAGCGAAACGAGCTCCAGCGTGCGGCCGTGAACGCCTCCGCGGCGGTTGATCTCGGCGAACGCGGCCTGGATGCCGAGCCGCATGCCCTGCCCGAGCGCGGCGGCCGGGCCGCTCAGCGCCGCCGACTGTCCGAAGAGGACGCGGTCCGGGCTGACTCCGGGGGTCGGTTCCCCGTCCTGGGCGAATGCGGGAGCCGCGCTTCCCGGGGCCAGGACGGCGGCCAGGGAGAGAATCGAGGCCCAGCGAGCCCGGGAGCGACGTCCCGACGCCGGCGATGGTCCCGCCCGCCCAGAGCGCATAGGCCTCAGCTTCCGCGATAGGCGAGCGTCAGGCAGGTGATGTCGTCGGACTGATGTTCACCGCCCGAGAATAGCCGGACTGCCTCGATGACGGCCCGGTTGATCTCCTCGGGGGACCGGTCGGCGACGCCTTCCAGCGTCTCTTCGAGGCGATGGTTCTCGAACAATTCCTTGTCAGGAGCCTCGGCTTCGGGCACACCGTCCGTGTAGAGGAAGACCCGGTCACCGGGCTGGAGCTGCACCTTGTCCTCGGTGTAGGGGAAATCCGGCATCACCCCGAGCGCGATCCCCTGCGTCAGGGGAAGTTCCTGCGGCTTCTCGCCGTCGCGAACCAGATACGGGGCGCAGTGGCCCGCGTTCGCGTAGGTGAAGGTGCCGTTCTGCGTGTCGAATACCCCGAACAACAGGGTCACGAACATGGCCCGCTCGTTCTCTTCCCCGAGCAGGTTGTTGACCTGGGTAAGCGCTTCCCCGGGGGAGAGCGCGCTCACCGCGTTTCCCTTGACGAGGGTCCGGCTGACCATCATGAAGAGGGCGGCCGGCACGCCCTTGCCCGAAACGTCCGCCATGACCACCCCGAGCTTTTGTCCGGGGAGGTGGAACACGTCGTAGAAGTCCCCGCCTACGTCCTGTGCCGGAGTCATGATCGCGTGCGTGTCGGCGTTCGCGGTGGACGGGAACCGCTGCGGCAGGATGGACATCTGCATGTCGCGGGCGACGCGCAGTTCCTGATGGAGCGCCAGGAGCTGGGCCCGATGCTTGAGCGCCTCGCGCATCATGGCGAGGTGGGTCATCGTCTTCTCGATGGTGAGTTCGAGGTCCTTGAAGTCGATGGGCTTGGTGACGAAGTCGAAGGCGCCGCGGTTCATGGCGGTCCGGATGTTCGCCATGTCGCCGTACGCGGAGACCACCACCGCCCGGCACTTCGGGCGAATGGTCCGCAACTCGTTCAGCAGCGTCAGACCGTCCATCCGGGGCATGTTGATGTCGGTCATGATGAGCTCGATTTCCGGGTGGCCTTCGAGAGCCTCGAGCGCCTGGACGCCGTCGTGCGCGAACACGAAGCGCATCTCGTCCTTGCGGATGCGGCGGCGGAACCGCTGGCGGATCAGCGTCTCGAGATCTGGTTCGTCGTCGACCACCAGGATCGTGCAGGGCTCAATCATGAACTTGAAATTATCTCACGCCGGGGCCGTCTCTCCCGGCGGTGCGGCTCCAGCGGCGGTTGAAGCCCGGATTGGGTTCCGTTAGTTTCGGTTTTTCCTTATGGAAAGGGGACCTCGATGAACAAGACAGTATCGCGTCGCCGTTTTCTCGGAGCGTCGGCGGCTGCCGTCGGCGCTGCCGCCCTTCCCGGCGGGGCGCTGGCCGCGGTGGCGGCCGGCCAGCGGCCGGTGCCTCCCCTGCCGCTCGGAGACCTCGCGCCCCCGGCGAGCCCAGGCGAGGACTTCTGGTGGAAAGTGCGCTCGCAGTTCAACGTCGTCGACGGGATGGCGTTCATGAACAACGGCACGCTGGGTCCCACCCCGCGGGTGGTGGCCGACGAGGAAGCGCGGATCTACGCCGAGATCGCCGCCGACCCCACGAACGGCTACCGCCGGGCGGAACTCCACGAGAAGCGGGAAACGCTCGCCTCGTTCATCGGCGCCGAGCCCGACGAGGTCACCTACACCCGCAGCACCACCGAGGGCATGAACATCTTCGGGCGGGGTCTCGACTGGCGCGAAGGGGACGAAGTGCTCATGTGCACCCACGAGCACAACGGCGGCATCGAGCCCTACATCCACGCCCGGGAACGCTACGGCGCGGTCATCAAGTGGGTGGACATCCCGTCACCGCCCGAAAGCACCGACCAGATCCTCTCCATCTACGAAGCGGCGATCGGGCCCCGGACGCGGGCCATCATGGTGAGCCACATCACCTACGTGACCGGCCTGCTGATGCCGGTGAAGGAGCTCACCGAACTCTGCAACCGGAAGAACCTGCTGCTCTCGGTGGACGGCGCCCATCCGCTCGGGATGATCGCCCTCGACATGAAGGACCTCGGCTGCCACCACTACGCGGGGGCGGGCCAGAAGTGGCTCATGGCGGGCACCGGCACCGGCGTCTCCTTCATTCGGCGGGACACCATGGGCGACATCTGGCCCCTCATCGGCGCCGGCACCTACCGGGAGGACGGGGAGCGCCGTTTCCGCGAGGACTCCCGGAAGTACGAGAACACCGGCCAGCGCCACGTGCCGAGCCAGTACGCGCTGGTGAAGTCGGTCGAGTTCCAGAACGTCCTCGGGAAGGACCTCATCGAGGCGCGGGTGCGCATGCTCTCGCGGCGTCTCCGGGAAGGTCTCCGGGAGACCCCGGGCGTCAAGCTCTGGACCTCGATGAGCGAGGACCTCGCCGCCGGCCTCACGCTGTTCTCGGTCCACGACCTGCCGATGGAGAACGTCCAGCAGGCGATCCTGGACCGCGACCGCGTGTTCATCCGCACCATGAGCACCGGGAACCTCAACGCGGTGCGGGCCTCCACCCACCTCTACAACATGCCGCACGAGGTGGACCGCCTCATCGCGAGCGTCCGCCACATCGCCGCCAACCCAACGCAGTACATGTAGCTGCACCTGGAACGCCGGCTTCAGCCGGCACAGCCCGCCGCAGGCGGGCGGCGGGACGACCTCATTCGCCGGGATGGCGCGGCTGCTTGTCCATCCGGGGTGGCAACGAACCGCCCGCGGCCCTGCGGGCCGCTGTGCCGGCTGAAGCCGGCCCAGTTCTCCCGCTGGGGGCTCCAAGCCCGGGGGGAACCAATCCGCGCTACCTCGCAACCGCCTCCCGGAACCCCGGCGCGCTCAGGTCCGGGTCCTCCACGGGCAGTTCCGGGATCTCGCCGCGCCAGCTCGCGACCGCCCGCTCGATGGTGATCCTGCGGTCCTGACTCAGGGCGCCCTGCGGCGAAGGAGTCCGTCCCTCGAAATAGGCAAGCGCTGCCACCGCGGCGCCCACCGGCGCCTGGTCGCCGTAGATGCGGCGCATGGCGCCCACCGCCTCCGCCAGCGTTGTCCCGCTCTCGAGGAGCGCGGCCACATCGGCTACGTCGTTCTCTTCGTGGCGCTGGTAGGCCATCGCCAGTTTGAACCCGGCGAGGTCCAGGCGGGACGCCACCCGGGGCCCGGTGGCGGCGGCGCACGGCAGATCCAGCCGGGGAACCCGGATGCGCCCGAAGAACGACAGGCGCACCGCGGCATCGGCGGGTCCGACGTCAAGGGTCAGCGTGTCCCCGGTGTCCTGCAACACCTCGAGGGGACGGTCCGCGAACTCGGCCGCCAGCGAGCGTTTCGCCGCCTCCGGCAGCGCCGCCGAGGAAAAGAAATCGAAGTCCTCGGAGTCCCGGTGGCCGGTTTGCAGTGCCACTGCGGTGCCACCGTAGAGCACAAAACCGGAGCGCAGGAACGAAAGCCGCGGAAAGAGCGCTCGCTGGGCCGGAGGCAGGCGGCTCAGCCGAAGAGTTGGAGGCACGTCCGGTGGTCCACCGGTCCTCCCGGGCGGCGCGGGGGCCACTGCGCGGGCGCCGGTTCCGGGTAGTCATCCGGCAGCGCCTTCGCCGCCTTCATCTCACTGATGACGGTGGGCGCGGGCCGGCGGGGCGGTTCCCCGTGGAGCCGCAGGTGCCAGTACTTCCACAGCAGCGGGCTGATGGCGCCCGGGTGCGCATGGTGCAGCGCGATCCGGAACGCCCGCTCGCCGAACAGCGCCAGAGCTTCGAACGAGGCCGGTTCCGGCCCGCGTCCCATCAGGTGGCCCAGCATGGAGACCCCGTCCCGGGCGAGCGTCCGCCGGTCCGCGGTTCGGCACCGATGGGTGCTTCGGACTTCGAGTCGCTCGAGCGCCTCCCGGCGTTCCGGCGGGCAGCGGGCCTCGAGGTCGAGAAGCGGCCGGTCGGCGGGGGGCGGGCAGCGCTCTGCCGGGCGCACGTAGCGGTCGGTCACGGTTCCTCAGCCTCCTACCGGCGGCTTCCTCAGATGGAAGTCGGTGACCTGCTGGTACGCGTGCGCCAGGGTCAGGATCTCGGTGTCCCCGTAGAGCTTCCCGGTCATGCGCAGGCTCGTCGGCGACCCCTCGTGGTATCCGTCGGGCATGCAGACCTCGGGGTGTCCGGTCAGGTTCGTCAGGCCCAGGTTCGAACCGATGAAGAGGTCCAGGTCGCCGAGCGCCTCGTCGAACTCCCGCATGATCCGGGTCCGCACCCGCATCGCCTGGATGTACTCCACCGCGGGCACGAAGCGCTGGGTGCGGAAGGTGTCCGGCCAGCGGCTTTCCTCCGGGGGCTCCTTCATGGCGAGGTCGGCGCCGCTCCGGGACAGGGCGTCGTGCGCGGCGGCGGACTCGGTGGACAGGACGAAGGAGAGGTCGTTCCAGTCGAGCTCGGGAAGGTCGAACGGGGTGATGGTGATTCCCGCCCCGCGGAGCGCCTCGATCGCCGCCCGGGTGTTCGTCTGCGCCGTGCGGCGGGCCGCCACCTGATCCGGGTTCTCCGGGTCGTCCTCGATCTCGTCCTCGACCGCCGCCCGGTCGTACCCCACCCGCAGCGCCGTGGGGTCCGCGGACGCGTCCCAGGCGAACGGCGGGTCCTGAACCGCCCGGTCCAGGTCGTCGGCGCCCCGGATGGCCTCGAACACCAGCGCGCAGTCCTCGGCGCTCCGGCACATGGGACCGATCTTGTCCATGGTCCAGGAGAGCGCCATGGCGCCCGCCCGGCTGACCCGGCCGAAGGTCGGCCGGTGCCCGGTGATGCCGTTGCGGGTGGACGGCGAGATGATCGACCCCCGGGTCTCAGTACCGATGGAGAACCCCACTAGGCCCGCGGCGGTCGCCGACCCCGGTCCGGCGGAGGAACCGCTCGACCCCTGTTCGGTGTTCCAGGGATTCCGGGTCCGGCCGCCGAACCAGCGGTCCCCCGACGCCAGCGCGCCCATCGTCAGCTTGGCGACCAGCACCGCGCCCGCTTCCGTGAGCTTCGTGTAGACGGTCGAGTCCTCGTCGATCACCTGGTCGCGGTAGGGGGTGGCCCCCCAGGTGGTCTTCGTGCCCTTGACCGCGAGCAGGTCCTTCGCTCCCCAGGGGATTCCGTGGAGCGGTCCGCGGTAGTTCCCGGCGGCGATCTCCTCGTCGGCGCGGGCCGCCTGCTCGCGGGCGAGGTCCTCGGTCAGGTTCACCACGCACAGCAGCACCGGATCGAACTCCTTCAGCCGCGCCAGGTAGAGCTCGGTGAGCTCCGCCGAGCTGACCTGGCGGGTCTCCACGAGCCGCGCGAGGTGGGTCACCGGCAGGAAGGCGAGGTCGGTGTCCGACTCGGGGCGGGAGACCTCCGGCCGGGACGGCTGCATTCCGCCGGCCGTTGCCGGCATCGGCTTCCCCGGCGGCAGCGGATGGAAGACGAACGACGGCGGCTGGTGGTTGTGGATCTCCGGATCCCGAATGCCCTCGTACGCCTCCAGCGGGTTGCGCTCGCCGTTCAGCCGTTCGGCCACCAGCGCGAGTTCGTCGTCGGAAAAGTCCAGTCCGGCGAGCTGCTGGGCGGTGCGCAACATGCCGATCGAGACGGCGTCCGCGTCTCCGGCGCAGGCGGTGAGCGCGCCGGGGAGCAGGGTGGAACCGAGACCCAGCCCGGAGAGTCCGGCGACGAAGCGGCGCCGGTTCCAGTCGAGCCGCTCGGGTCCGGGCGGCGGCAGGGAAGAGGAGGAGGAGCGAGTGTCAGCCATCGGCCCATTGTGCTGGCTTAGTCTCTCCATCGCTAGCGCGCCACCGGCCCATCGGCCAAAGGAACCCGCCCCCCCCAATGAGCATTCCCGAAACTCTCCGCGTTCATCTGGCCACCGACCCGAGCGAGTCCGACGACTACCGGCTCGACCGGGAGCGCTTCGAGAACGCGGGAAAGGCGTTTCCGGACGCCTTCCGGCGGCTCCGGCCCAGCTATTCGGATGACGAGGCCGGCTTCGTGCGGGGCGTTCGGGACGCGGACGTGCTCATCGGCTGGAAGTTCCCGCGGCCGGGTCTCGCCGAGCGCGCCCCGAAGCTCCGCTGGGTGCAGCTCATCGGCGCCGGCGTGGACCACCTGTATCCGCTGGACTGGCTCCCCGCCGGCGTCAAGCTGATCACCGCGAGCGGCGTCCACACGAAGAAGTCCTTCGAATACGTCCTGATGGGCCTCATCGCCCTCCATACGCGGCTGCCCCGGCTCGCCGCGCACCAGCGGGCGCGGACCTGGAAGAAGATCCAGACGGGCACGCTGCCCGGGAAGTCGGCGCTCGTGATCGGGCTGGGGGCGGTGGGGACGGGCGCGGCGGAAGCCGCGCGTACGCTCGGCATGCGGGTCCTGGGAGTCCGCCGCACGGCCCGGCCACATCGGTTCGTGGACGAACTGTTCCGGCCCGAGGAGCTGCCGGCGGCCCTGCCGCGGGCCGACTACGTGGTGCTCGCCGCGCCGCTGACGTCCGACACGAAGGAGATCCTCGGCGAACGGGAACTGGCGCTCTTGCCCGAGGGGGCGGGGATCGTGAACCTGGGCCGGGGCCGGCTGATCCACCAGCCGGCGCTCGAAGCCGGTCTCCGGAGCGGACGGCTCGGGGGCGCTTTCCTCGACGTGGTGTGGCCGGAACCGCATCCCCCGGAGAGCACGCTCTGGGACGCCCCCAACCTCTTCATCACGCCGCACGTGGGGGCCGACGACATCGAGAACTACATCCCGGTGGTGTTCTCGATCGCCCTCGACAACCTGGCCCGCTTCTTCGCGGGGCGGCGCCTCCGGAACGTGGTGAACCGGCGGCGGGGCTACTGATCCGCCTGCGCCTCGTCCTCCACCCCGTTCCGCAGCAGGCCGACGCTTCCGATCTCCACCTCGACGGTGTCCCCCGGCTTCATGAAGAGCTGGGGATCGCGGGCGACGCCCACTCCTGACGGCGTGCCGGTGGCGATCACGTCGCCGGGATGGAGGGGGTGGATCCGGGACAGGTAGGCGATCAGCTCCCGGACCGGATAGGTCATCTGCGAGGTGTGGCTCGCCTGGACCACTTCGCCGTTCAGCCGGGTCCCGATGGAAAGGTCCTGCGGATCGGGCACTTCGTCCGGGGTGACGAGGAAGGGGCCGAATCCCCCGGTCCGCCAGAAGTTCTTGCCGGGTCCGAACTGGCTGCTGTGCCCCTGGTAGTCGCGCACCGAGGCGTCGTTGAAGCAGGCGTAGCCCGCGACGTGGTCGAGCGCGGACTCTTCGGCGACGTGCCGCGCGGTCCGGCCGATCACCACCGCCAGCTCGGCTTCGTAGTCGAGCAGGTGGGAGACGGACGGACGCACCAGCGGCTCTCCGTGACCGACGAGGCTGGCCGGGAACCGGGTGAAGAGAGTGGGGTAGTCGGCCTTCGCCCGTCCCGTCTCGAGCCGGTGGTCCTCGTAGTTGAGCCCCACGCACCAGAGCGCCCCGGGGCGGGGGATGAGGGGCAGGAACCGGACATCGGAGATCCGGGGCGCGGTCTCCCAGTCGGCGTCCACCCGGGGCAGGGGAGCGGCCAACCGTTCGGCCAGCGATCCCGTTCCGTCGAGCGGCAGGTAGCGGGCGCCGTCAGGAGAGACGGCGGCGACGGTTTCACCCCTTCCGGGGACGAGCAGGGTGGCGTAGCGCATGAGGCGGCGGATGCTACCGGTGTCGGGTGCGAATCCGTTACGCGCATGGCCGTTGGGCGGAATGGCGGCCTGGAACGCCGGCCGGTTCTCGCGGTAGCGGCCTCCAGACCGGCACGCGCGGTGCTCCGCACCGCGCACGTCGCGACCCTCCTCGGAAAAGGCGTTTTCCGCCTCGGCACGGGTCCCAACAGCCGCGGGGTGGCGCGTACGGCTTGGAACGCCGGTCTCCAGACCGGCACGCGCGGTGCTCCGCACCGCGCACGTCGCGACCCTACCCGGCAAAGGCGGTTTCCGCCTCGGCACGGATCTCAACAGCCCCGGCGGCGCGTACGGCTTGGAACGCCGGTCTCCAGACCGGCACGCGCGGTGCTCCGCACCGCGCACGTCGTAACCCTCCTCGGAAGAGGCGTTTTCCGCCTCGGCACGGGTCTCAACAGCCCCGGTGGCGCGTACGGCTTGGAACGCCGGTCTCCAGACCGGCACGCGCGGTGCTCCGCACCGCGCACGTCGCAACGCCATGCGCGACTACCGGTGCGCAATCGTTGGTGTCTCCCGGCTGTTCAAGGGCAGGGCGTGTCTCAACCGCGGTGGGCGGTCCTTCGGGAGGAACATGCAGCACTAGCGGATCCGGCTGGCCGGTTACATGTAGCAGTAGCTGGTTCTCCGGGAGGAACATGTAGCACTAGCGGGGCCGGCTGGCCGGTTACATGTAGCAGTAGCCGGTCCTGCGGGAGGAACATGCAGCACTAGCGGATCCCGCTGGCCGGTTACATGTAGCAGTAGCCGGATCTCCGGGAGGAACATGTAGCACTAGCGGGGCCGGCTGGCGGGTTACATGTAGCAGTAGCCGGACCTCCGGGAGGAACATGTAGCAGTAGCGGGGTCTGCGTACGCGCCGTGAGGGTGGGTGAGGTCGCGACGTGCGCGGTGCGGAGCACTGCGCGTGCCGGTCTGGAGGCCGCTACCGCGAGAACCGGCCGGCGTTCCAAGCCGTTGCGCGGTCCGGGGGCGGGCCGGGTCCTACCGGTCCGCGTTCCGCACCCGGGCGAGCGCGCCGGCGAAGGCCGCCGGTTCGCCGTTCCACTCCCCGCCGGGGGCGGGGACGAAATCGGGCGGCGGCGGCCCGGGGTGGACATAGACCGCGACCGGCTCGGTCTCGCCCTCCGGAACCACTTCCACCCGCCGGTAGCCGAACTGCCCTTCGAAAGCGTCGAGCGCTGACACCGTTTCCGCGTCAACCCGGTAGGTCTCCACGACGACCGGGTTCACCGCCCGGGCGGGGACCAGCATCGGGTACTCCTCGTTGCCGAACAGGCGGTACGGAATCCGGACCGTGCCGGCGCGGACGAGGGGGCAGCGGGCGAGGAACGCCGCGTGGTTCGCGTGGCCGCGCTTCAGGGTGCCGTAAACCCCGACCAGGATGCCTTGCTCTCCCGGTGTCCCCATCACTCCTCGGCCCGGTACGCCACTTGGCCGCCCACGATGGTCAGGGCCACCTTCGCGTCCCGGATCTCGTCGTCCGGCACCGTGAGGATGTCCCTGGTGAGCACGACGATGTCGGCGTACTTGCCGGGCGTCAGGCTCCCCTTCACGTCCTCCTCGAATGCCGCCCAGGCGTTCGCCATCGTGTAGGAATAGAGCGCCTCCTCCCGGGTCAGGACTTCTTCCGGGTAGAACCGCGTCCCGTCCGCCAGTTCGCGGGTCACCGTCGCGAAGTAGCTCGGAATGGGATCCAGGTCCTCGACGGGCGCGTCGGTGCCGTTGGTCACCACCGCCCCGGAATCGAGGAGCGACCGCCACACGTAGGCGCCGGTCCGCGCCCGCTCGTCACCGAGCTTCTCCGGCACCCAGGGGCCGTCCGAGGTGGCGTGCACGGCCTGCATCGAGGCGATCACCCCCAGTTCACCGAACCGCGGGATGTCGTCCGGGTGGATGTGCTGCGAGTGTTCGATGCGGAATCGCAGGTCCGCCCCGTTCACCCCCGCGTCCGCGAACGCCCGTTCGTAGGCGTCGAGGATCTCCCGGTTGCCCCGGTCGCCGATGGCGTGGGTGTTCACCTGGAAGCCGTGCCCGATGGCGATCCGGGCGGTCTCCTCGATGTCGGCGACCTCATCGATGACCAGGCCGACGCTCGACTGCATGTCGTCGTAGGGCTCGAGGAGCCAGGCGCCGTGCGCGCCGAGCGCCCCGTCCACCACCCGCTTGATGGAGCGGACGGTGAGGAACCCGCCGGCGTGATCCGTCATCAGGTAGTCCGGGAGCCGGGCGTCCATCTCCTCGTTCGACTGGCCGCGCACCATCACGTAGAGGCGGACCGGAAGCTGCCCGGCCTCCGCCATTTCCCGGAAGAAGTCGATCGTCGCGAAGGAAGACCCCGCGTCCTGGAAGGACGTGACTCCCTTCCGGAGGGATTCCTCGGCCGCCAACCGGAGCTGCAGCTCCAGCTCGGCCCGGATCTCCTCTTCGCTCCGCTCGGCCATCGCCCGGTCGCGGGCCCGGGCGACGAGGCGCTGGGCCGTCTCCCGCAGCGCGCCGGTGGCGTTGCCGTCGGCGTCGCGCACGATGGTGCCGCCCGGCGGGTCCGGTGTGTTGCGGTCGATCCCGGCCAGTTCCATGGCGAGCGCGTTCGCGAAGGCGGCGTGGCCGCTCGCATGCCGAAGCAGTACCGGGTTGTCAGGCGAGATCTCTGACAGCCCGAGGTGATGCGGCAGGTCCTCGACCGCGCCGCCTGGAATCTCGTCCCACTTCTCCTGGTGCCAGCCGCGCCCCTCGATCCAGCCGCCGGGAGAGGCCTCCGCGACCGCCTCGGCCACCATGTCCACGATCCGGTTCCAGTTCGCCGCTTCCCCGAGCCTCAGGATCATCTGGGCGTTCCCCACGCCCATGAAGTGGCCGTGGCCCTCGATGAATCCGGGGATGGCGAGGCGTCCGTCGAGTTGGATGACCTCGGTGTCCGGGCCGGCGGTCGCCTCGATTTCGGCGGTGGCGCCGACGGCCGCGATCTTTCCGTTCCTGACCGCCACGGCCTCCGCCTCCGGTTGGTCGGGATCCACGGTCACCACCCGGCCGCCCAGCAGCACCAGGTCGGCGGGTCCGCCGATGTCGGGGGCCTGCGGGCCGCAGGCCGAGGCAAGGAGAAACGAGGCGGGAAGAACGAGAAAGGACAGGAAACGCATGCGAGGCCTCCGCGGAACCGGAAAGCGTAGCGAGGCCGCGGTTCTTCGTTAGAGTGGCGCGCTATGCGCAGGCTCCGTTCCCTTCCCATCGGTTTCCTGTTCCTGGCGGCGCCGGGGATTGCCGCCGCCCAGTGGTACCCCGAACCCGACCTCGTGCTCACCGGCGCGGAGGTGCGGACGGTGGACGCGGAGGACTCGCTCGCCGAGGCCCTCGCCATCAAGGACGGCCGGATCGTGGCCGCCGGGACCGCCGCCGAAGTCGGCGCGCTGGCCGGCCCCCGCACGCGGACGGTGGACCTCTCCGGGAAGACGGTGATCCCCGGTATCCAGGACTCCCACATCCACTTCCTCTCGCTCGGTCGCGACATCACGACCGGGGTGGAGCTGAGCTACGCCGAGTCGGCCGAAGACATCGTCGCCGGAGTGCGCGATCGGATCGCGGAGAGCCGGGTCCCCGCCGGCGAGTGGGTCGTCGGCCGCCGCTGGGACCAGTTCAAGTACCCGCAGATGGTCACCCGCTGGCAGCTCGACGAGGCGGCCCCCGACCACCCGGTGGCGCTCTACCGGGTGTACCGCGGCGTGGCGGTCAACACCGAGGTCTTCCGCCGGATGGGGATCGAGGACGGCGACTCCTCCACCTGGCCGTCGTGGTGGCTCGAGGATCCCGACAACTTCACCTTCGAGGATCAGATTCTCCGCGAGTCGCGCGAGCTGCTGGTGGACGGAGAGTCCGTCACCCGGGCAGTCCCCACCGGAGTCTTTCTGGGGTCGAGGGCCTCCCGTCTCGTGACCGAGCGGCCGCCGCCCAACGACTTCGAGGACGACGTGGAGAGCGTCCGGCTCGGGGTCGAGGAACTGCTGTCATTGGGAGTCACCTCCATCGTGGACCCCTCGTCCCGGATGGGCCACAACATGCGGGTCTACCAGGAGGCCTTCAACCGCGGCTACCTGCGGCTGCGCATCGCCGCGGTGTACGAGGGGACCTTCAACACCCATGCCCCCGAGGCGATCTCCACCCACCTCGACGGGATCAAGGTCAACAACCTGGGCGACCGCTTCCTCCGCTGGCGCGGGGTCAAGGTGTACGGCGACGGGGGCGTGGGGACCCGGAGCGCCTGGATGTCCGAACCCTTCCACATGTGGGACGAACTTGAGGGGGAGCGCAACCTGGGCAATCCGGTGGTCGAGAGCTACCCGGAGCGGGAGGCGCAGTACCGCGCGATCCGCAGCCACGGCTGGGACCTCCACACGCACAGTTGCGGGGACCAGGCCATGCGCCAGACCGTCGATCTCTACATGAAGCTGCTCGACGAGGTGCAGGTGGAAAGCGGCGAACTCCCCGACCTGCGCTGGAGCGTCATCCACGCCTACTTCCCGATCGAGCCCAGGACGCGGGTCCTCGACGACATGGCCCGCTACGGCATCGTGGCCGCCACGAACCCGGTCTTCAACTGGCAGCAGGGTTTCTCGTTCGCCGCCAACTCGGGTCCGGAACGGATGGCCCGCCTCCAGCCGTTCCGCAGCTACATGCGGGGCGGCGTCATCATGGCCTCCGGCTCCGACTACGGCGTGACCACCCACAACCCCTGGATGGGGTTCTACGCGCTGCTGACGCGGAAGGACCAGAAGTCCGGGGTTGCGCACGGCGAGGACGAGACCGTCACCATCGCCGAGGCGCTCCGCTCGTACACCTGGAACGGCGCTTTCCTGACCCACGACGAGGCGGACCGCGGGAGCCTGGAGCCGGGACGGCTCGCGGATCTCGTGGTGCTCGACCTTCCCGGGCTCGACGCCCTCGAGGAGGACCCCGAACTTCTCTTCTCGATGCGCGAACGCATCGTCGCCACCATGGTGGAGGGGGAGATCGTGCACGGCGCGCTCCCTTCGCCATAGATCGTCCATTCCGGGCTCCGATGGGGTTGACATGGGCGTCCGGGCAGCGGTACAAACAGGAATCAGAGATACGGCATTGACCCATTCTCGGAAAGGGGGTCGGAAATGACCGCACCGCCGGACGACTTTGCGATCCGGGCCCCAACCGGGGTTCCGGGAGGGTCTGAAGAGGACTTCCCGAGCCGTACCGGGGCCCGGAACTCACGGGACGAGTTCCCGGGGTCCTGACCACTGACGACGGCAGAAGCGGGGCCGACGGTCAGGGGCAGGAGCGCAGACAGCGCCCGCCCCTGCCGCTCCGCACTGCGATGAGGCCCAGCGCCTTCCGAGGGACCCCGGGGCTCTTTTCTGTACGCCGCGGTCCCCTGCTGGCGCTCGCGGTGCTGCTGGGGGCCTTCGTCAGCCTCTCCTGCGATGCCCGCCTCTATCTCTACATCCACGGGGGGCGCGAGACGCTCCTTCCGGGACGCGCCTACGGCGACGCGCTGGTCACCCAGGGGTTTCTGGCGTCCGTCCCGCCGGGCCGGGGGCTGCCGCCCGGCGAGCCCCCGCGCCGCTTCGTCCTGCGGCATCCGCTGCGGCCGCCCGACTGGAACGGCGCCCTGGTCATCGGGGCTCATCGCGGCCTCGGAGGGATCCGGCGCGGCCTCGAGGGCGCCGACCTCGGGAGCGGCGAGACCGAGCTGGACGACCTGATCGGCTGGTGGGCCCTCGACCACGGGTTCGCCTGGGCGAGTTTCGACCGGGCCGGGGTGGGGGCGGGCCCGGACGGCTACCGGCTCACCGAGGCGTTCGCCCGGTTGATGTTCGACCAGATCCGGCCGCGGCTCGCGATGGATCCCGAGCGGACGATCCTCCTCGGCTACGGGGAAGGAGGCGGGCTGGCGCGCTACGGCGCCGCGGCGACCGACGAGACCTTCGCCGGAGTGGTGCTGGTGGCGGCGACGCTCGGTGATCCGGAGGGAGCGTCCCGCCGCCGCAGCGCCCGACTCGCCCTCGCCGCGGATCGGGAGACCTCCGACGCCGGCCTCGCCGCCTACGCCGAGGCTGCCGGGATCGGCCTCGAGGGAAGCCGGTTCTGGCCCTTCTACGACGCCGTCGCGGCGGCGCCGAGCCCCGTGCTGCCGGCGCCGCCAGTCGCCCTCGAGCGCCCGGTCATCGAGGTCGTCGGGACCCTCGACGACTTCGTGCTGCCGGAAGTGCTCTCCTACCGCGACCGCATCCAGGCGGCCGGGATGACCGGGGTTCACGAACTGCGCCTCGTGCCGGGAGCGTGGGGCGTCGGCCCCGGGGACGACGCGGTGGAGGAACTGCAGGCCTGGGCCGCGGAACTCGGCCTGTCCGAAGCGGACCGCGCGGCGCTCGCCTCGGGGCGTAGCCTGGCGCCCGAAGTCCAGCGAGCCCTGACCGACCTGAACGCGCGCCTGCAGGATTCCACCCCCTAGCGGTCAGGGCGTCGGGTGGCCGCGAGGAAGCGTCCGGCGCGGGCCTTCGGCGTCCTGCTCGCCGGAGCGATGTTCGCTTCGACGGCGTACCTGCTGGTGCTGTCGATCACGCCGCTCCTTTCCCGCAGGTACCTCCCGGACTCCGCCTGGATCGGCCTCCCGAACGCCGCCCTGATCCTGGGAGTGGCGGCCGGAACCCCCGTCCTCACCTGGCTCTTCTCGCGGCGCGGCCGGCCTTTCTCCCTGGGCCTCGGCCTCAGCTTCGCCGCCTGCGCCGCGGTGGGCCTCGCGCTGTCGGCGTGGTGGGAAGCGGGCTTTGTCATCCACCTCGGGGCGAGCCTGATGCTCGGCTGCGGGTACGCCGCGTATCACCTCACCCGCTACACCGCTGCGCTCCTGGTCCCGGCCAGCAAGAGCGGGCGCGCCATCGGGCTGGTGGTCTGGGTAGCGGTGGCCGGCGCCTTCATCGCGCCGCTCCTCTTCGGTTGGATCGAGCGCATCGCCGGGCCCGGCCAGGGAGCGGCGTTCTCGCTCGCCTACCTGTGCGCGGCGGTGTTCTACGGCCTCGGCGGGATCCTGTTCCTCAGGAGCCGCTCGCTGCGGGCGCGGCCTTCCCTCGGGCCCCGCCCCATCGAGGCGAGCGCCGGACCCTCGGATCCCTCCGCGGCGGGAACGTCGCCCGGCCGGACGTTCGGGCTCGCCATCGTCTCGCTGGTGGCGGCGCAGGCCTCGATGATGATCCTGATGACGATGGCGCCGCTCCAGATGATGGGCAGCGGCGGGTCCCTGGCCGCGCTCGGCGCCATGATGGGCGCCCACAACCTGGGCATGTTCGCCCTGTCTCCGGTCGTCGGCATGCTTTGCGACCGCTTCGGGGAGCGTCCCATCATCGCGCTCGGCGGCGCGATGCTGGCGGCGGCCGGCCTGTTGGCCGCGTTCGGTCCCGGCCGCGGTCTGGAGCTCGGGATCGCGCTCTACCTCGTGGGTCTCGGCTGGTCCCTGGCTTTCGTGGCGGCGAGCACGCTGATTTCCGAGGGCCCCGACTCACCCGCCAAGGTCCGCCGGCAGGGGCTCGCCGACGCGCTGAACTGGCTGGGCGCGGGGGTCGCCTGCGTGGTCTCCGGAGTCCTGATGACCCGGCTCGGGTTCCAGGCGGTCGCCTTCGCGTGCGTCGGGATGGGCGCGGTCTCGCTGGTCGCCGCGCTGGCCTCGCGGGGCCATCCCAGCCCGGAGAGACACTCTCCCGGCGCGGGTCAGGGCGGAAGCGGCGGATAGCCCAGGACGCCGTAGTCGCCGTCCGTGATCAGGCGGATGGAGACGTACACCCCGAGCAGTCCGCCCGCGATCCAGGGGGAGTTGGGCGCCACGATGTAGGTGTACAGCTCCCGCCGGCTGATCCGCGTTTGCCGTCCCGCCACGAAGAAGCTGATCAGGTAGACCCAGGCCCCGTACATCACCTGCCAGAACAGGATGACGCCGACGATGCCGGTCAGGAGGGCCGGCAGAGCGTGGAACGTAAGGGCCGCGTACACGATCAGCGTGGGGATCGGCGTGAGGAACCCGTTGACGATGTCCACGTTGAACCCGAACGTGCGGCGGTCCGCGTAGGAACTGTCGTACTGCGAGTAGACCGCCCAGACGTCGGCCCAGAGCGTCGGCGACAGCAGCCGGCCCAACGGCACGCTCGCCCAAAGGAACTCGACGGCCGGGGTCCTTCCCGTCCGCTTCCTCCACTCGCCCCAGTACGCGGTGCGCGTCTCGACCAGGTCCCGCCGGAAGAAGAGACAGATCTCCCAGTAGGCGATCAGCAGGTTGATCGAGAGGAACGCGCTGAGGACGGCATGAAGGGCGTTCCAGTCCCCATGCAGCTGGTAGCGGGCCCCGATGCCGAAGAGCGTCAGGGCCGCGACGACCAGCGCCGCGAACAGTCCCGGCGGCAACTAGAGGTACCGCTCCTCCAGCACCCGCCGGTGGTGGATGGCGTGACCCACCGTGAGATAGCAGATCGCGCGGACGGTGGTCCGGGCGCCGCTCGCTTCCCCGCTCCGGGCGAGCGCCGCCCCGTCGAACGACCGCATCAGGCTCACGGTGGCGTGGCGGATCGTCTCCAGCTCGTCAAGCAGGGATTCGAGCGAGCGTTCGCCGTGGCCGGACGCGGCCACGTAGGGGTCCTGTTCCATGCCGGGCAGCGCCGACTCGTCGCCCCGGGCGAAGCGGAGCGCCCGCACCGACATGATCCGCTCCACGTCGGCCACGTGGCCCACGACCTCCCGAATGGACCATTTCCCCGGCGCGTATCCCCGGGCTGACGCCGCTTCGGAAACGCCGGCCAGGAGGTCGCGGAGGGTCTCCATTTCCCGGAGCGCCGCCCCCGGGAGGTCGTCGCCGTCCGGCACCTGGCGGACGTAGCCGTGGTAGTAGTCGGCGCATTCGCCGGATTGGGGCTTCTTCCACATGCGATGGATCGTAAGCGAGATGCCCCGGTACCATCGGCCCCATCCCCGGAGGATCTGTCCATGCGCTCTTCTACTCTCCGTCTCGCTCTCGGTTGCGCCCTGCTGCCCGTCCTGGTCCTTTCCTGCACCGGGCCGGTGAACGTGGACATGGAAGTCCCGAAACCGGAAAAGTCCCGCCTGGCCGGCCGCATTCCTCCCGTCGGTCCCTATTCCGCGGGAATCGAGTACGGCGACATCGTTTTCCTCGCCGGGCAGATCGCGCTCAACCACGAGGGCGGGGGACTCGTCGAGGGCGGGATCGCCGAGCAGACCCACCAGGTCATGCAGAACCTCCAGGCCGTTCTCGAGGAGGCGGGTCTCGGGTTCGGGGACGTGGTCCGGAGCGGCGTGTTCCTTGCCGACGTGAACGATTTCGGGGCGATGAACGAGGTGTACGCCTCCTACTTCCCCGAGGGGGCGATCCCGCCGGTTCGCACCACGGTGGCGGTGGCCGACATCCCGCTCGGCGCGCTCCTCGAAATCGACATGATCGCGGTCCGCTGACCCACCCATCGACCGGCGGTTGCGCGAGGCCGGCCGCATCGTGACGAGCGGTCCCGGGGGCCCGGCTCGCGGGCTCGGCCTCTCGCTCTGGACCGCCGCCATGTTCGTGGTGGCGAACATGATCGGCACCGGGGTGTTCACGAGTCTCGGCTTCCAGGTCGCGGCGGTTCCCTCGGCCTTCCCGGCGCTCCTCCTCTGGGTGGTCGGCGGTCTGGTCGCCCTCGCCGGGGCGCTCGTCTACGGCGAGCTCGGAGCCGCGCTGCCCCGGTCCGGGGGCGAGTACAACCTGCTCCGGCGGAGCTTCCATCCCGCCGCCGGATTCGCCGGCGGCTGCGTTTCCGCGACCATGGGTTTCGCGGCGCCCACCGCGCTCGCGGCGGTGGCCATGGCCACCTACCTGCAGCCGCTCTTCCCGGGGATCGAGCCGGTCCACTTCGCGGCGGGGACGGTGATCGCCTTCACCGCCGTGCACTCGCTGCCGGTCGGGTGGAGCAGCGGGGTCAACAACACCCTCACCGCCGCGAAGATCCTGCTCGTCATCGCGTTCTGCTGCATGGGGTTCTGGGCTGGAGGCGTCTCGACGCCGCTCGTTCCGAAACCGGGGGACTTCGGGCTGCTCCTCAGCCCGGGGTTCGCGGTCTCCCTCGTGTTCGTTTCCTACGCCTACACCGGCTGGAACGCCGCGGTCTACATCGTCGGGGACCTGAGGCGTCCCGAACGGCTCGCCCGGGCGCTGGTGGCCGGCACCCTGCTCGTCACCGTCCTCTATGTCCTGGTGAACTTCGTCATCCTGCGGGCCGTCCCGCTGGAGGACCTCGCCGGCAGGATCGAGATCGGGTACCTGGCGGCGGAACGGATCCTGGGCGCCACCGGGGGCCGGGTGATGGCCGCGGTGCTCGGGCTGGTCCTGGCCTCCACGGTCAGCGCCATGGTGTTCCTCGGCCCGCGGGTCGTCCGCGCCATGGGAGAGGACGAGCCCTTCCTCAGGCCGCTCGGACGCGCCACCGCGGGGGGCATCCCGCATCGGGCGCTGCTCCTGCAGCTCGGCATCACGCTGGTGTTGCTCTATTCGGGCACCTTCGAGCAGATCCTGCTCTACGCCGGGTTCACCCTGAACCTGATGACGGCGGCCGCCGTCGCCGGGGTCTTCCGGCTGCGCGCCGGCAGGATCCCGGGCGCCGTCCCCGGCCGGTTCCGGACCCCGCTGTACCCGGCCGTACCGCTGTTCTTCCTCGGGATGAGCGCCTGGACGCTCGGCTACACGCTGCTGGAGCGCCCCGCCGAATCGCTGCTCGGGCTCGCTACCGCGAGCGCCGGCGCGGTGCTCTACCTGCTGGCCAAGCGCTCCTCGTACCGCGGCTGACGGCTCGGAGCGCCGGCCTCCGGCCGGCATCGCCCCAGTTGCTGTGAAAGTGCGGCCGTGCGGGGTTCGCCAACAGTGTGGCTGGCGCCGCCGGCTTGGAACGCCGGCTTCAGCCGGCACAGCGGCCCGCAGGGCCGCGGGCGGTTCGTTGCTAACCCGGACGGACGCGCAGCCGCGCCATCCTGGCGAATGAGGTCATCCCGCCGCCCGCCTGCGGCGGGCTGTGCCGGCTGAAGCCGGCGTTCCAAGCGGTCCGGGCCACCCTGGGCCTCAGCATCCCGCCCCCACTTCCATTCCCGGCGGGGTGTGCAGGAGGACCGATCATGACGGTTTCTCCCGGTGGGGGTCCGTAGGGAGGCGAAACACGCGCTGCGGTCAGGCGGGATCGCGCTCCAGGCCGTTCCGGCCGCGAGGGAGGGTTGGGGTGTGCGGTCTCGACCGCCTCCCGGCGGTCGATGCCGGCCGGAGGCCGGCGCTCCGGGCCGGCGCTCCGACGCTCCCGGCGCTTCTGCCTACAGCCGCCGCCTCGGGTTGATCATCGTCCGCCACATGTGCGCCGTGGGGCTGTTGTCGTTGCCGAGCCCCTCCTTCGGCTGCTTGAAGTGCCGGCCGATGATGTCCACGAACGGCTCGATCGAGACCTCGGCGCCGCGCTCGAAGCTGTAGTCGTCGTGCATGGTGATGGACCGCGCTTCCATGTACCACTTGTGGTTCCGCGCGTACTCGTAGGCGGCCTTGACGTACGGCTCCGGTTCGTGGTCGGCGCCGAAGATCCGCACATACATTTCGGGATATTCGTAGCCGACGGACGGGTCGGGGAAAAAGCGCAGCGCCTGGTGGTAGCGGATGGCCCAGGAGACCTTCTCGGGCACGTACGGCGCGAGCATCTGCGCGCCCCACCAGCCGTGGTCCGCCCGCACCAGGTTCATCACCGAGAGGTCGTGGAGCAGGCAGGCGAGGATGATCTCCTCGCTCATGCCGTGCTTCATGGCCCGGGTCGCGCTCTGCAGCACGTGGGAGGCGGGCGCGAACCGGTGCTCGAAGAAATCGAGGAGCGTCGGCTTCGCCGGCATGACGGAGAGCGGTTCCTCGCCCTCCGACTTCGAGAGCGGAGGACGCTCGGGGGCTTCGAGCAGGTGCATCATCTCGTGCTCGAGCGCTTCGGCGCGGTCGTTCACGCCCACGATCCCGGCGCCGCTCACCGTGGCGGCGGCCTTCAGAAAGAGTCTGCGATCCATGTCGTTCACCTCCTGGCGGGCCGGCGAACTCCCGGTTCCGTCGTGCGGCGGGGCTTTCGGCGGGCCGTGCTGGCCTAGTATAGAAAACCTGTTGCCACCCTCGCCGATCAACGCCGGCCGATCCGTGGAAACGTCCCGTTTGCCGTCCCGCCGCCGGGTGCTCGGGGTCGCCGCGAAGCTCGGTTCCGGGCTCGCCGCCAGCGCTGCCGCGGCCTGCGCCAGCCGGCCGGTTCCCGCCTCCCGGACCGCCCCGGACCCCCTTCCCACCCCCGGGTTCCGCCTCCCGGCGGTCAACGTCTCCCGGGACCGGATCATCCGCACGGTGGCCGGGCTCCGGCCGTACCGCCCCTCGGGTTTTCGGGTGGAGAGGGAGGACCTCGGCGGCGGGCGGCTGCTGGTTCACAACTACGGCCACGGCGGAGCCGGGGTGACCCTTTCCTGGGGCAGCGCCTGGCTGGCCGTCGAGGAATTGATCGGCGACGCTCCGCCTCCGGCGCGGGCGGCGGTGATCGGTTGCGGCGCGGTCGGGCTCGCGACCGCCCGCCTGCTCCAGCGTCGCGGCGTGGAGGTGACCATCTACACGAAGGACCTCCCGCCGGACACCACCTCGAACGTGGCCTGCGCCCAGTGGGGCCCCTACTCGGTGTCGGACGCCCGCGTGCACACCGAGGCGTTCCAGGACCGGCTGGAGCGGGCCGCCCGGATCTCCCATCGCATCTTCCAGGAAATGGCGGGGGTCCGCTACGGCGTCCACTGGCTCCCCAACTACCCCCTGAGCGACGTGCCTTTCGGAGGGCCGGGCCAGCCGGACCGGCTCGCCGACCTCTTCCCCGGGACCCGCGATCTCGAACCCGGGACGCATCCGTTCCCGGTCCGCCACGCCCGCGAGTACACGACCATGATGATCGAGCCGCCGGTGTACCTGGGCGCGGTCATGCGCGACTTCCAGCTCGCCGGCGGCCGGATCCGGATCCGCGGCTTCGGCTCCCTCGACGAGATCGCCGGTCTCGCGGAACGCCGCGTGGTGAACTGCACCGGCATCGGCGCCCGGGACCTGGTCGGCGACGAGGAGCTCGTTCCGCTCAAGGGACAGTTGACCGTCCTGCTCCCGCAGCCCGAGATCCGCTACATCGCGCTCTACCAGGGGCTCTACATGATGCCGCGGGCGGACGGCATCCTGCTGGGCGGAACCCGGGAGCGGGGAGAGTGGTCGCTCGAGCCGAACCGCGAGGCCGAGGAGCGCATCCTGGCCGGCCACGCCGACTTCTTCGGCCGCATGGCGGAGATGGCCGGCGCCTGACCGGGAAGGCGGCAGGTCCGGACCGCTCCGTACGTGACTCTGGTGATATTTCGAGTGCAGCCGAAGGAATCTGATTCGTCGTATTCGCTTCGGTTTCTTGGACTCGTGCGCTTCGCCGCCCCCGGGTCGAAGACCGCCAAGAAGGGGCACAAGAGTTAATGGAATCAATAACTTGTGACGCATCGTGGCAATCCCTGCCTCGGCGGCCCGGCCCTTGCCCCCCGTGACATTGGAGAAACGGGTCCGAATCGCCTAAAGTTCCACGATCTACCGCGTGGACTTGTCGTTTCGGCTCTTCGCCAATCAAATGTCTTGGACCGCCCGCACGTTCGGGCGTCAGCTCATGGACTCATACGACCTGAGGAGGGACTCATGAGATCGCTTTTGTTTAGGACCGCCGCGGTGCTCGGCGTCCTGGGACTTGCGTCGGGCGCTTTCGCCCAGACGTTCCAGGGCGGCATCCGTGGCGTGATTCAGGACGCCGATGGGGGCGTCCTTCCCGGCGTCACGGTGACCATCGCAAACGAGGACACCGGCGTCTCGCGGACCGCGGTTGCCAACGCGATCGGCGAGTACAACTTCGCCAACGTCCAGCCGGGCACCTACACCCTGCGCGCCGAGCTCAGCGGCTTTGCGCCGTACGTGAGCGAGGGGCTCATCGTGGGTGTTTCCTCGTTCCTGGTGGTGGACGCCACCCTCAACATCGGCGGCATCGAGGAGACGGTCACCGTCATCGGCGAGACGCCGCTGATCGAGACCGCGACCGCCTCGGTGTCCTCCGCGGTGAGCCGCGCCGAACTCGAGGTGCTTCCCACCCCGGGCCGCAACGTGTTCATCCTCGGCGTCGGAACGCCGAACGTGGTCCACACCGGCAACCCGGTGTGGGTGAAGCAGTCCGACCAGACGAACTCGTCCCTGCTCTCGCTGGGCGGCGGACCGCTCCGCGGCAACAACTACACCGTGGACGGCGTCTCGACCACCGACCTCCGGAACCGCACCGTCATCATCCCGGTGTTCGAGGCGGTCCAGGAGCTGAAGGTCCAGGTCAACACCTACGACGCCGAAATGGGCCGCACCGGCGGCGGGGTCTTCAACGTGATCCACCGCACCGGCACGAACAACTGGGCGGGCAGCGCCCTCTACCAGCGTCGTCCGGGCCCGGTGAACACGTTCTGGCGCGCCCTCTCCTACACGGACCAGTTGGCGTACGACGCCGACAGCTCGAGGACCTTCGCCGACCGTCCCTTCTGGCTCTGGGGAGGCTCCTTCGGCGGCCCCATCCTGCAGGACCGCACCTTCTTCTGGTGGTCGGCGGAAGGGAACAACGACGTCCTCGCGGAGAACACGGAGGTCATCCTCCCCACGGCGGCCGAGGCGTCAGGTGATTTTTCGGCCAGCGGCACGACGATCTACAACCCCTTCGACCTCGACGCGAACGGGAACCGCCGGCCGTTCCCCGGGAACGTGATCCCGGCCCACATGATCGACCCGGCAGGCCGCGGGCTCGCGCAGTTGCTGACGACTCTGGGACCCGGTGGCGGCGTCAGTTCGTCCGGCGCCCAGACCACGACCGCGCTCCAGTCCACCGGCAACGTCAGCCACACCTTCTCTGACGCGTGGCAGTCGTCGCTGACCTACCTTTACTACACCTCAAAGGAAGGCGCCTTCCAGCAGTACACGGACCTGCTGGGCGCGGACAGCGCTCCCGCTTTCGGCATTGGCGCGGCGGACCTGCTGCGCGACGTGCATGCCGTCGCCTTCAACAACACGTTCATCACCGGCGATACCTCGGTCCTGACGCTGCGCTACGGACAGACGTACTTCAACGACTCCGTCATCAATCCGGAGTACGGGGTTGACCAGATCCGCAGTGAACTCGGCGTCCAGGGCGGGTTCCTCGACCAGATCTTCGCCCAGGACGGCTACGTCGGTCAGTTCCCCTCGATCAGCGTCGCCAACTTCGGCGACGGCGGCTCGACCCACGGCTCGTGGTCCAACACGGACGTCCAGTGGACCTCACGCGAAGTCAGCGGGACGTTTTCCCAGTTCCTCGGGAATCACACGCTGAAGTACGGCGGACAGTACCGCCGGATGGGCCTCCACGCCGCCGGGTTCGGAAACGGCTTCTCGATGAGCTTCGCGCAGAAGTTCACCCAGGGCCCGAGCCCGACCGCCCCGGACAGCGGCTCCGGCAGCGCGATGGCCGACCTGCTGCTCGGAATCCCGAACGGCGGCAACGCGACGATCGCCCAGGCGGCGGATGTCTTCATCGACTACTACGGCGGTTTCATCCAGGACGACTGGCGCCCGAGCCAGAACCTGGTCCTGAACCTTGGCCTCCGCGTCGAACACGAGACCGGCCTCATGGAGGACGACAACGGCTTCGCCGTCGGCTGGGACCGCACCAACCCGTTCCCGATGCAGGTCGGGTTGGACCCGGCGATCGAAGGATCGCTTCCGGGCTTCCCGCTGCGCGGCGGACTCATGTATGCGGGCCTCGACGGCAACCCGACCCACCAGTGGGATCCCCCGGGCATCAAGCTCGGGCCCCGGCTCGGCTTCGCCTACACGATCAACCCGGAGACCGTCATTCGCGGCGGCTACGCGGTGTTCTGGGCGCCTTACGCGATCCCGAGCGGCACCGGCGCCTCCCACACCGGGACCTTCGGTTACACCGCGGTGACTTCGCTGGAGACCAGCACGGACGGCATCACGCCGCCGACGACGACCGCCTCGAACCCGTTCCCGAATGGCCTCGGAAACCCGGTCGGGAACGCCAACGGCCGGCTCCAGAACATTGGCGGAAACGTGTACTTCAACGAGCAGTTCCGCGCCTCGCCCTACATCAACAAGTGGTCCCTCGACTTCCAGCGCGACATCGGGAACGACCTCGCGTTGAAGATCGGTTACGTCGGCAGCCAGGGCGCCGACATCCCGATCGGGGGCACGAACAACTCGGTGATCAACATCAACCAGCTCGCCGACCAGTACCTGGCGCTCGGCGACCGGCTGAACGACCAGTACCCCAACCCGTTCTACGGCGACTCGCGCTTCGGGAGCTTCGCTGGTGACGAAACCCTCCCGCTCGGCCAGCTCCTGCGTCCGTATCCGCACTTCCGGGACGTGCTCGCCCGTCACGTGAGTTCCGGGAAGTCGCTCTACAACGCCCTCCGGGTCGAGTTCGAGAAGCGCTTCCGCGGCAACTGGGGCGCCCGGATCAACTACACCTTCACGAAGCACGACGACAACATCTACGAGAACAACCAGTTGCTCGAGAACGAGACCAGCACGATCTACAACACACCGGACGAGTGCGCCTTCGCCAAGTGCGGACCGCTGTCGGACGCCGACTACGGCCCGTCGCGGGTCCACGTGCCGCACCAGTTCAACATCAACGGCACCTGGCGCACACCCGGCGACAACCCGATCTTCGGCGGCTGGGCGCTCTCGGTGGTGACGATCATGCGGAGCGGTTTCCCGCTGGTGGTGACGCAGAACTCGAACCCGCTGGGCGCCTACGGCTTCAACCACCAGCGGCCGACGAGCGCCAACCTGAGCGGTGGCGGCAACCCGAAGGGGAGCCACACGACCTACCTCTCGGCTGGCGACGCGCAACTGACCCAGGGACTCACGATCAGCAACTCTCCGAACACCACGGATTCGGTGCGCAGCCCGGTTCTCATCAACTGGGACGTCGCGCTCGAGAAGACCACGCGGATGTACGAGGACATGAACCTGACCCTGCGGTTCGAGTTCATCGACGCCTTCAACCACGTGAACTGGCGCGGACCTCGCACGGTCCTCGGCGCCAGCACCTTCGGGAGCATCCCGGGTACCCGCGGGTACCCGAGGACCTTCCAGTTCATGGCCAAGGTCACCTTCTAGGCGACCTCTAACCCTGAACACGGGGGGCGGGCCTTCGGGCCCGCCCCCCTTTTTGGTGGGGGAGCGCCGGTCTTCAGACCGGCACGCGCGGTGCTCCGCACCGCGCACAGCACAACCCCACCCGGCCAAAGGGGGCCCCACCTCAGCGCGGCACCCAAGAGCGCAGGTGGCGCAACGGCTTGGAACGCCGGGCAGTTCTCCCGGTGGGGCCCTCCAGACCGGCACGCACGCCGCCCCACACCGCGCCCGGCACAACCCCCCCGGGACCCCCCACCCACGCCTCGGAGCGCCGGCCTCCGGCCGGCATCGCCCGCGCAGCGGGCGAAACCCACGCCATCCGTCCCGACGGCGCAACACCAACAGGCAACCGCGCCAGGCTCCCTCTTCCCAACCCACCGGAGTACGATCGGACCGTGACCCCGACGGCCCGGCGCTGCGGCCTCCTCGGCGGCTTCGTACTCGCGCTCGCCGCTCAAGGGGCCTTCGGGCAGACCCCGCAACCTCCCGCACCGCACGCCCGCAACATGGAGCCGCAGGTCGCCCTGCTGCTCGACCGGCTCGTGGAAGAGTTGAGGGTCCGACCCGAGGACCCGGCCCGCTGGCTGGAGTACGGGGAGACTCTCCACGCCCACGGGCTCGTTGGCGAGGCGGCGGAGTGCTACCGGGCGGCCCTCCACCTCCTGCCCGCTGGAGACGTGACGCGCCTCACCGCGCGCTATCTGCTCGCCCACGCCCTGCGGGGATCCGACCGTGCCGGAGCCGCCGAGATCCTCGCCGCGGCAGTGGCGAAGCATCCCGGATACCCGCCAAGCCTCCTGTTCCTCGGTGAACTACTGGAAGAACTCGGTGACCGGTCGGCCGCCGAAGCCATCTACCGGCAGGCGCTCGAACTCGATCCCGGATCGGCGCTCGCGTTCTTCCGGCTCGGCTCGATCGAACTGGCGGCGGGAGGCGCCCGGGAGGCCATCCCGCTCCTCGAGCGGGCGCTGGCGCTCGCGCCGGAAGCCGGCGCCGTCCGTGCGGCGCTTGCGCGCGCCTGGAACGCGGCGGGGGACCGGGACCGCGGCCGCGAGGTGCTCGGCGCCGGCGAGGGCCGGCCGGACGCCGGTCTCCCACCAATCGAGGACCCGATCCATTTCCGGATGACCGAGCGGGATATTTCTTCCCCGCGCCTGCTGGAGCGCGCCCGGACGGCGAGGGGCGCCGGTCGCCTGGAGGACGCCGAGATCCTCTACCGGGACCTGGCTGAGATCCGCCCCCGCGACGCCGACGTGTTGGCGGAGTTCGCCGCGGTGTTGGATCAACGGGGCCGGGCCGGGGAGGCCGAGCCCCTGTACCGCGACGCGGTGGCGCTCAACTCGGGGCAGGCACTCGCCCGCTTCGGGCTGGGCGCGCTCCGGGCGCGCGAGGGGAACCTGCCCGCCGCGGAGTACGAGTTCCGCCAGTCGCTCGAGTCCCGGCCCGACGAGCCGCAGACCCACGCGGCGCTCGGCGACGTGCTGCTCCGCCAGCGGCGCTTCGAGCCGGCGCTCGCGGCGCTGGAGCGCGCGCATCGGCTCGATCCGGAGGACGGTTCCTCCCGGGTGCTGGCCGCGGTCGCGCTCGCCGAGCTCGGCCGGTTCGAGGAAGCGTGGCGCGCCGTCCACGAGGCGCAGGCGCTGGGCGCCGAAGTCCCCGAGGGGTTTCTGGCCGCGCTCCGGGAGAAGGTTCCCGAGCCGGGTCGCTGACTAGAATTGCCGGCGCCCGCCGCTTGAAGAGACAACGCCGCCACCGCTCCGGACCCGAGTCCGTCTGGCGCATCCTGCGCCGTCTCGCCCGGGATGCCCGGCAGCACGAGGAATGGCTGCGCCGGTTCGAGGCTGAGGAACGGGCGCGCGAACGCGCCTTCCGCCGGAGGATGCGATCCGAGGAAGCGGCTTGGCGCAACCAGTTCGCGGAGGAGAAGAAGGAGCGCGAGGCCAGGGAAGCGGCGTGGCGGGAACAGCAGGCCCGGGAAGAGGCGCTGCTGGTGGAGGAGAGGCGGAAGCGGGAGGCGGAGAAAGCGGCCTGGCGCCAACAGGTGGAACAGGAAGAGAAGCAGCGGGCAGCCGAGGAAGCGGCCCGGCGGACCGCGTACGAGGCGGAGCGGAAGCAGGCGGAACGCCGCCTGGACCGGGCCATCCACCGCATGATCGGCGAGGGCGACGAGCGCTTCGGCCGTCTGATGGAAGCCCTTACCGACGGAGACCTGATTCCTCTGCTGCAGCGGGCCGGTTTCGAGGTCAGGGGCGAGCCGGTCCGGCGGCGGGCCGTGCTGAGGGACGGGATGCCGCTCGCCGAAATGGACCTGATCGCCTACGGAAGGTCCGTGTCCGTCGGGGTGGAGGTGAAGACGACGCTGCGCCCGGAATACGTCAAGCACTTCGCCCGCAAGATGGAGCGGTTCCGGGAACTGTTCCAGGAGTATGCCGCCGGAGCCGTCCACGGCGCGATGGCCTACCTGACGGCGACGGAATCCGCGCCCGTGATGGCGGTCCGGCGGGGCTTGCTGCTGATCCGGGTGGTGGGGTCGAGCGCCAGCATCGTGAGTCCTCCCGGATTCGAGCCCCGCAACTTCTGATCTTGCGGGCGACGCCGGTCCGGCTCAGCGGAGTCGCCGCTTTGCTGGCGTTCGGCGGGATGCCGGGCGCCGCGGGGCAATCCGGGCCGGTCCTCGTGGACGTCACCGAGAGTTCCGGAGTGGCGTTCGTCCACGAGCCCGGAGACCTCTCCCGGTTCCCGCTGCCCGCGATCATGGGTTCGGGCGCCGCGCTCTTCGACGCCGACGGGGACGGGGACCTCGACATCTACCTGATCCAGGCCGGTCCGCTCCCGGAGGATCGGGGCGGGATCCCTTTCGCGGAACTCCCCGGCAACCGCCTCTTCCTGCAGCAGCCGGACGGCAGGTTCCGGGATGACGCCGGCGCCCGCGGGCTCTTCGACCGGGGGTACGGCGCCGGCGTCGCGGTGGGGGACGTGAACGGTGACGGCGGCGCCGACGTCTTCGTCGCGAACCACGGAGAGGACGCCCTCTACTTCGGGAGCGGCGGGTCGTTCCTGCGGATGGACTCCGCGGTGTTCGGCGAGCGCTGGTCCAGTTCGGCGGCGCTTTGCGACTACGACGGCGACACGGATCTCGACCTCTACGTGGGCGGTTATCTGGTGGACGATCCGGACCGGGACTGCGTTTCGGCCTCCGGCGAACCCGACTTCTGTTCTCCCCAGAGCCTTCCCTACGAACGCGACGGCCTCTTCCGGAACCGGGGTGACGGGACTTTCGAGGACGTATCCGGTGCGGCCGGGATCCTGGCGGAGCGCCGCCCGGCGCTCGGCGTCCTCTGCCACGACTTTACCGGCGACGGACGGCCCGACTTCTACGTGGCGAACGACGGCGAGCCCAACCTGCTCTGGGAACAGACCGAAGACGGGACCTTCTCCGACGCCGCTCTGTTTCTGGGCGTCGCGCTGAACGCGCAGGGACGCTCCGAGGCCAGCATGGGGGTGCTGCTCGGGGACGTGGACGGGGACGCGGACCTCGACCTCTTCATGACCCACCTTCGCGCCCAGACGAACACGCTCTACCGGAACCAGGGAGGGGGATATCTCGACGACACTCCGGCGCTGGGGCTGGCGCTGCCGAGCCTTCCCTGGACCGGCTTCGGAACGCGCTTCCTCGATCTCGAACTGGACGGGGACCTCGACCTGCTGCTGGTGAACGGGGCGGTCGCCCGGGAGGGCGGGACGCCGGCCGCCGGCGGACTCGACGCCTATGCGGAGCCCGCGCAGGCGTTCCTGGGCGACGGGAGCGGCCGGTTCGAGGAAGTGCCCATCGAGGGCTTCACGGATGTCCGGTGGGTGGGCAGGGGGCTCGTCACCGGAGACTGGGACCGCGACGGGGACCTCGACATCCTGATCACCG
Organism: Vicinamibacteria bacterium; assembly: GCA_965116805.1. Taxonomy (GTDB): domain Bacteria; phylum Acidobacteriota; class Vicinamibacteria; order Marinacidobacterales; family Marinacidobacteraceae; genus Marinacidobacterium. The sequence goes on along the minus strand of OZ220713.1, from coordinate 3,383,232 downwards.
CCGTGGCAGGGCCCGCGCGCCTCCTCGAGAACCGCTCGTCAAGGGAAGGCGGATTCCTCATCGTGCAGCCGCGCGAGTTCTCGCGGGCGAGCCCGGGCGCGGTAGTGACGCTCGAACTCGGCGGCCGGAGCCTGGTCCGCGCCCTGAACCCGGAGGCCGGCTACCTGACGAGCAGCGAACCGGTGGCCCATTTCGGGATCCCGGCCGGCGCGGAGATCACGGGTCTGAGCGTCCGCTGGCCCGATGGGGTCGAGGAGCGATTCGAACCCCCGGCTCCCGACAGCCGGGTGCTGCTGGAGCGCCGGGTCCCAGTCGGCGGCAACTAGGGAGCCGAGCAACCCGCGAGGTCGCAGGACACGCTGACCGGTTCGCAGTCCGGCCCGCCGGCCCGGACCTCCAGTTCCGAGATCCACTCGATCGTCATGGTCTGCCGGAATCCGGCGCCGAGCGGCGTGAAGGCGAGATCCGAGACGAACACCCCGATCGTGGGACGGAGGCCCGGGACGTCGAGGTTGGCGCCGCCGTCCGGCACCTGGATGGTGTAGGGCGAGGCGAACTCCAGCCCGACCTTGGGATCCTCGGCTTCGAGCGTCAGCTCGGCGTGGACGATCCCCGCCGCACCGCCCGGGCCGAGGACATCTACCCGCAGCGAACTGACACCGCAGACCGCAACCGGTTCCGCAGCGGGTGGCCGAGCCGGAGGGGGCGCCGGAGTTCCGGGGGAATTCCCGGTGCACCCCGCGAGCACCATGAGTCCGGCCGGGATCAGCGCCGTGCGGATGGCGGATGCGAGCCCCAGTTTCACGGGGTTGTCTCCCGGCCGCCGCGGACAACGATCTTCACGTCGTCGAGCACCTCTCCCGCGCTCACCCGCACCCACCGCAACTGGTCGAGGAAGTTCGAGGCGGAGGCCTCGTCAGCCGCCTCGAGCAGCCTTCCGTGGGCATTGCGGCGGGTCACGAGGATCGGGTGCACCCAGAGCATCCAGTCGCCCGGCGCAAGGCCTTCGAGGTGGAATTCACCGTTGTCGTCCGTGAACGCACCGGGGCCGGGGCGGACGGGGATCGCCGAGGCGCCGGGTCGGACGGCCTGTACGTACGCGAACGCCGCGGGCCGGTCCTGGAGGACGACGGTCCCGCGCACTGATCCGCGCGAGTCGAGGAAGCCGGGCGCCGGATAAAGGAGCGAGACCGCGACCACGTCATCCTCCGGCAGATTCAGTCCGTAGGAATTCGAGTAGGACATCACCGGATCCGGCAGGAACGAAGGGTCCGCGTTCACCGGGAGGCTCGTCCAGAGAGGCATTGGATGGGGCTCGGTGTGGAAGAGGCCGAGACAGTGACCCATCTCGTGGATCGCCACGACTTCCAGCAGCCGGTAGGGATCCTGCGGTGCCCAGTTCTTGACAAAGTCCGGGTTGACTTCGATGTCGCAGCCGACGAACCGGCCTTCCTCGAACTGCCATGCCGCCCAGGCCGTGAACCACGAATCCACGAAGTTCTCGTGGGAAGAGAACCCGATCGTATTGACGCCGTCGTCCTGATCCGCCTGCGAGATCGAAACGGTCTCTTCCTCCAGCACCAGTTCAATCCGGGCCGTCGGGATGTCGGTCCAGGGGACCAGGCTTCGCCGCACGATTTCGGTCCACCTCTCCTGGCCGAGTTCCACGTCGCGAGGCAGGTTGTCGTTCTCCAGGATCCGGAAGCGAAGCGGGAAGTCGGACTCCTGCCAGCGGACGGCCGTAGCGGCGGTCGGCACCGGGTCTCCGAAAGCGATCAGCCGGTAGCCATTCGCCGGCCCGACCGCCGTGAGAAAGACAATGGCGATTGCCATGAATCCCAGGCGTCTCACGAACCGCTGCTCCCCTCGATCGGCGTCGAGAGCGTCCCGATCCCCTCGATCTCGATGTGGACGGTCTGGCCGGGGCTCAGGAACTCGGGCGGCTCGCGCGCCGAGCCGACCCCGTCCGGGGTGCCGGTGGCGATCACGTCCCCCGGGTGGAGGGTCACGATCTCACTGGCGTAGGCGACGAGGTGCGCGACCGAGTAGATCATGCTGGCCGTGGTGTCGTCCTGGACCACCCGGTCGTCGATCCGGGTGGTGAGGCGAAGCGCCTGCGGGTCCGGCAGGAAGGCGGCCGGCGTGACGTACGGCCCCATCGGGGCGGCGCGGTCCCCGCTCTTCCCGGAGAACCAGTCCGGGCCCGGGAGCATGGGGTTTTCGCGGTAGCGGCCGCCGCGGTCGCTCACGTCGAAGACGACCGTGTAGCCGAACACGTAGTCGAGCGCTTCCTCCAGCGGCACCCGCAGGGCGGTCTTCCCGATGACCACCCCGAGTTCGCCCTCCCAGTCGATCCGGTCGCGGCCGGGCGGGATCCGGTAGGGCTCGCCCGGGCCGATGATCCCGGAGCGGGGAGACTTGGCGAACAGGTAGGGCGCGTCCCGGTCGGGGTCCACCTCCTGCTCCACGTCCATCTCGGCGGCATGGGAGCGGTAGTTGGCCGCCGCCGCCAGCAGGTGTGCGGGGTAGAGGAGTGGCGCGGTGAGGCGATGGGGCTCGATGCGGAACCGGAACCCGTCCTCGCGGCCCGCGAAGTGGTTCGCGAGCTGGTTCAGCCGGTTCCGCGCCCGGTCGCCGGCGGCGATGACCGCGATCAGGTCGGCGGGAAAACCGTAGGGCTGGGCGCTGATCTCGGTGGCGAAGAGGGCGTCGGCCGCTGCCAGGTCCAGAATGGTCTCCCCGATGACGATGGCCGGGCGGGGCGAGCCGTCCCCGGCGTCGGAGGCCCGGTAGGTGGCCAGCCGGTAGGGCGTGCGCGGCTCGGCCGAGGGCAGCGTGATGTCGCTGGTTCCGCCGCACCCCGCCAGGCCGGAGAGAACCGCGGCTGCCACCAGGGTTCCGGCGAGTGTTTCCCTTGGGAGCTCAAACATGATGGGATTAGCCTAACTGTCCGCCCGGAGGAACTCCCATGCTGCGTCTTCTTCTCGTCCTGTCCCTCGGCTTGCTCGTCGGCTTCGTCTCGGGTTCGCGGTTCGCGGGCGGTCAGGAGGCGCGCACCCGCCGGGAGCCGCAGTTCGAGAACGAACACCTGAAGGTCTGGAAGACCTACATCTATCCCGACCAGCCGCTCTCCATGCACCGGCACGAGAACGGCCGGGCCATCGTCGCCATCCGCGGGGGGACGCTCCACGTGGTGACCGAGGCGGGCGACGAGAAGGCCATGCACTGGGAGAGCGGGAAGGCTTACTGGCTGGACGCCGACCCGCCCGGCGAGTTGCACGGCGACGTGAACCGGGGCGACGATCCCATGGAGGTCATCGTCCTCGAACTCCAGCGCTGAGTCGCGAGGCGGCATGGAACGGAAACCGGTCGGGTTCGGCCTGATCGGGACCGGGATGGCGGGCGGCTTCAGCGCCCGCGAGCTGGAGTTCGTCGAGGGCGGGTTCCTGGCCGCGGTCTGCTCGCGGGACCCAGGGGGGGTCCGTGCGTTCGCCGCCGAGCACGGGAGCCCGCGCGCCCACACCGACTACCGGGAGCTGATCGCTGATCCGGAGGTGGACGTGGTGATCATCACGTCGCCCACCGGCCTCCACGCCGAGATGACCCTCGCGGCGGCGGACGCGGGGAAGCATGTGCTGGTGGAAAAGCCGCTCGAAGCGACGGTCGAAGCGGGTGAGCGGATGGTCGAGCACTGCCGGAAGCGGGGCGTGCGCCTCGGGGTCATCTTCCAGATGCGGTTCGGGCGGGTCGCCGACAAACTCCGGGAACTGCTCGGCGGCGGAGGGCTGGGCGAGATCTGGCTGGCGGACGCCTTCGACAAGGCCAGCCGGTCCCCGGCCTACTACCGGAGGGCGGCGTGGCGCGGCACCGCGGCGCTCGAGGGCGGCGGCTGCCTGATGACCCAGTCCATCCACATCATCGACCTGCTGCAGCACCTCGTGGGACCGGTGGCTTCGGTGATCGGGCGCACCGCCACCCGCCGCCACAACATCGAAGTGGAGGATCTCGCCACCGCGCTGCTCCGGTTCGAGAACGGCGCCATGGGGGTGGTGGAGAGCACCACCGCGATCCGCCCGGCCCTCCGCTCGCGGCTCGAGATCCACGGAGAGCGGGGAACGGTGGTGGCGAACGCGCAGTACGACCAGTTCCTGGTCTGGGACGTGGAAGGCGCGCCCGGGCCGGAGGGGTTGCCCGAGAGCACCGCGTGGGTTGACACGGACGATCCCTGGGCCTACCCGCAGACGCGGCACCGGGTGCAGCTTCAGGACATGGCCGACGCGGTGAGGGAGGGCCGTGATCCGGTGCTCACCGGTGAGGAGGCGCTCCGCTCCCTACGGGTGGTGAAGGCGATCCAGGAGTCGTCCGCCCTGGGCCGCGAGGTGTTCCTGAAGACGTAGACGCCGGGAGCCGGGAGCGCCGGCCAGTCCTCCCGGTGGGGGCCTTCAGACCGGCACCCGCGGCGCGAAGCGCCGCGGTTTCGCCCGCTTCGCGGGCGGTGCCGGTGTGAACACCGGCGCTCCGACCCTACGCCGCGTCCACCGCCAGCACGGCGCGCCGCAGCAGGTCCACGCCCCGGGCGCAGTCTTCCCACGATGTCCACTCCTCGGGGGAGTGGCTGATCCCGGCCCGGCTGGGGACGAAGATCATCGCGGTGGGGATGCCGTGCCGCGCGGTGTTCTGGGCGTCGTGGCCGGCCCGGCTCGGGAGCGACAGCGGCTCGTGCCCCGCCTCCCGGGCCACCCGGTAGAGGAGCGCCCGGAGCCCGGGATCCATGTCGGCGGGGGGCTCGCGGAGCGTCCGGTGGATCCCGACGGTGCAGCCCGTCTCCTCGGCAAGCCGGGCGCCCCGCGCGCCGATCCGCTCGATGATGTCGTCCACCACCTCGTCCTTCAGGTCGCGCAGCTCGATCGGGAACCGGACGGCGCCCGGCACCACGTTGGCGGCGTCGGGCGAGACGGCGAGCTGGCCGACGTTTCCCACCTGATCTCCCGGCAGGGCGCGGATCTCCTCGTGGACCGCCACGATCAGGTGCGCGGCGCTGAGCATGGCGTCCTTCCGCTCGGCCATCGGGGTGGTTCCGGCGTGGTTTTGGAAGCCGCCGACGTTCACCTCGAAACGGTGGATCCCCACGATGCCCTCCACCACCGCGATCCGGCAGCCCTCCCGCTCGAGGTTCCCGCCCTGCTCGATGTGGAGCTCGAAGACGGCCCGGACCCTTCGCGGGTCGAGGACGGCGCGCTCCAGCGCTCCGGGGTCGAGTCCGTAGCGCTCGATCCACTCGTGGAGGCTGAGCCCGTCTTCGCCCAACCGGTCCAGCTCGCCGTCGTGGACGGCCCCGGTCGCCGCCCGGCTCCCGAAGAGGCCGTTGCCGAAGTGGGCGCCCTCCTCGTCGCACCAGACGACCATTTCCAGCGGGTGGCGGGTCTCGATCCGCTGCTCCCCGAGCGCCCGCAGCACCTCGAGCGCCCCCAGAACGCCGAGCGTGCCGTCGTAGTGGCCGCCCTGCGGGACGGTGTCGAGGTGGGATCCGAAGAGGATGGCGGGCAGGGGCTCCTTCCCCTCGCGCCGGCCGAAGAGGTTGCCCGCGGGATCGGTGCGCACGGTGAGTTCGGCGCCTTCCATCTCGCCCGTGATCCAGGCGCGGGCCGCGAGTTCCTCCTTCGAGAAGGCGAACCGGTGGGCGCCGCCGCCGGGGTGCGCGCCGAAGCGGGAGAGCGCGATGAGCGAATCACGGAGGCGCCGGGCGTTGATTCCGAGCGCGGCTTCGCCGGCGTTCTCCGGGTTGGGAAACTTTCTGTCGCCGTCTAGTGTTATATCCATACGGCGTCCATTCTCTCGCGGAGTCCGATCAAACCTCCATGTTCTTCTTCGATCCCCTCTACTTCATCATGCTGGCCCCGGCCATCGCCCTCACCCTGTGGGCGACGTTCAAGGTCAAGCGCACCTTCGCCCGCTACAACCGGGTGCCGGTCTCGAGCGGGCGGAGCGGCCGGGAAACCGCCGAGCTGCTGCTTCGCCGGCAGGGAATCCACATCCCCGTGGAACAGCATCCCGGGGCGCTCTCCGACCACTATGACCCGCGGGTCCGGGTGCTCCGGCTCTCGCCCGAGGTGTACGGCGGACGGACCGTCGGCGCGGTGGCGGTGGCCGCCCACGAAGTGGGGCACGCCCTCCAGCACCACAGCGGCTACCAGCCGCTGATGTTCCGTCAGGTGCTCGCCCGGCCGGCGAGCTTCGCCTCCAGCGTCTCATGGATCCTGCTGCTCGGCGGCTTCCTGCTGGGCGCGTTCGGGCTCGTCCAGCTCGGGATCGCGCTCTTCTCGCTGGTGGTGCTCTTCCAGGTGGTGACGCTTCCCGTGGAGCTGAACGCTTCGCGGCGGGCCAAGGCGCTCGTGTGGGACACCGGTCTCATCACCCCCGACGAACGCCGCGGGGTGTCCAAAGTCCTGAGCGCCGCCGCGATGACCTACGTGGCCGCCGCCCTCACCGGCATCGTCACCCTGCTCTATTACCTGCTGCGATCAGGCCTGCTGGGCGGCGACGAGTAACCGCCCGCCGGGCACGAAACGGGTGCGGCCGCGAGGTGCGGCCGCCCCCACTTGGTAGTCCGATCTAGTTCTGCTCCATCGTGGTATCGCCGACCATCGCTTCCGCGTCCGCGAGACCGGGAAGGTCCGGGCCCCGCTCCGGCGTCGCCAGAAGCTGCTCGTAGTAGTCGGCCGCCGCTTTCTCGTCCCCGATCGCAGCCGCGGCGCGCGCCGCGCCGTAGAGCGAGTGGGGCCGCTTGGCGGTCCGCTCGAGCGAGGTCTCGAAGACGGCGAGGGCTTCTTCCGCGTCGCCCGTGTCGAGCAGCATCTCACCCAGCAGTTCGTGGGCCGGCTGGATGGGAGAGTCGATCGGGGATTCGCCCGGAGGCCCGGAGGGCGGCTCCATGCTCTCGGCCACCATCACCGCCTTGCGGAACGCGGCGACCGCCCCGTCCTTGTCGCCCTTCGCCTTGGCGATGAGGCCCGCCATCTCGTGCGCCATCACGAGCGCCTGTTCGGCGCCGCGCGGGTTTTCGTCGCTGGCGAGCATCTCGTGGATCTTCGTGAGTCCCTCATGGGCCTTCATGGCGGTGTCCACGTCGCCGGTCTCCGCGGCGCTCGCTCCGCGCGCATAGAGCATGGCGCCGGCGGTGCGGTGGCCGACCTGGGGCTCGTCGCTGTCGAGCTGCGCCACCAGGTCGTCCACCGGCTGGGGCTTCCAGCGGCGGGTCTCGACCGTGTTGAGCGCGTCCATGCGCATCCAGGTCTCCTTCATGCCGGAGGTCATTTCGTCGCGCTTGGTGAGTTCCTCGAACTCGTCGAGCAGGTTCTGGCCGTCTTCATAGCGGCCTTCCTCGAGATAGGCGTAGAGGAGCCAGTACAGCGCGTGGTACGAGTAGCGCGCCGGGGAGAGTCCCTTGCGCTCGGCCCGGGCCACCGAAGCCTGGTAGGAGCGGTCGTTGAGGCTGCGAACCTGGTCCCACATCCCGTGCTGCACGAAGATGTGCGAGGGCATGTGGAGCGCGTGCACCGCCGCCGGGGCGATGTCCGCGTACTTCTCGGCGGCGTAGAGCGCCACCGGGGCCTGCACCGGGTTGTCGAAGGCGTGGATCACGTAGTGCGCCGCGCCGGGATGATCGGGGTTCTCGCGGAACACCCGCTGGGCGATGGCGCCGGCGCGCATGTCCACGCGCAGGCTCTCCTTGCCCCGCACCTTGGTGCGCATCAGCGCCAGCGAGTGGAACGCGGCGGCTTCGAGGTCATCGGGATAGTCGGCCGAGAGCTTGGCGAGCGCCTGCTCGTAGCCCTCGCTCCGTTCCAGGACGTCGCCGGGTCCGTACAGGATGTGCACCGACTCCAGGTATTGCTTCTCGCGGTCGGTCGGCGCCTTCGCGACCCGCTCCGCGCGGGTCTTGGCGAGCTTCAGCAGCGCTTCCCGGGCCTTCGACATGTCCTGACCCGGCGGATAGTGATGACCGCCGCTGTGGCTGAGCGCCTCGCCCCAGTAGGCGAGCGCGAAGTCCGGGTCGGCTGCCTGAGCGCGCTGGAAGGCCTCGGCGGCGTCCTCCCACTCGAAGCTGTGGAGGAGGCGGACGCCGTCGAGGAAGTCCTTCTGGGCCGCCTCGTTGCCGGAGTTCGGGAAGTCGATGGTGCCGAGGCCGCCCGACTGGGCGAGGGCGAGGGGGGCTGCGAGAGCGAGGAGGGCCGCGCCCAGCGCAGCCCGCCTACAGATACAGAGCGTACGGGAAGTCATGAATGTTCTCCTTTGAGTCCGGAACGAGCGGAACGCACCCTTGTACCAGACCCTCCGCGCGGTGGGCAAGCGAACCCCCGGAATCACCCCTGTCCCGGGGACGGGCTCAGTTCGACGGAACCGGAACCACGGTCCGGACCGGGAAGAACAGCCGGCCCTCCCGTCCCGCGGCCTGGGGGAACCGCCAGCCCAACACGACGCCGAGGACCCGGGGCGTGACCTCGGGGAGCGTGGTCTCCAGCACTTCGGTGTGATTCACCGCCCCCACCTCGTCCAGGTGGACGCGCAGGCGCAGGATCCCCTCGGCGTTCCCCAGGAGCGGCGACCGGAGTCCGGCGAGCTGCGGGTCCGGGGGAGGGCGCAGCCGAACGGGGAGCGCGCGTGGTTCGGCCTTCCGGAAGGTGATCCCGAGCGCCAGGTAGATATTGCGGTCCCGGATCTTCTCGTAGAGCTCGCCGCGGGCCTCGAGGTCGCTGGGATCCCTGAACCACGACAGGTACCGGCTCAGCGGCAGTTCGAAGTCGCGGCCGCTCGCCATCCGGGTCATGTCCGCCTCGACCGGACCTTCCACCCGGATCCGCTGGGCCGCGGTCCCCATGCGGAGCAGGTCGAAGTCGAGCCGGAAGCGGGGTTTCGGCGCTCCGCTCTCGGGCAGGTGAGGTTCGGGCCGGGAGAAGTCCATGCGAAGCCGGATGGCGCGCCTGGGGTCTCGCCGGGTGATCTGCCACTCCGCTTCGGATTCCGCCGGGGTGGGACCGAACGTCAGGAGCTGCGCGAAATAGGCGTCCGGAACCCGCCGGGCGAGGGTCGCGAGCCACTCCGAGACCTGGACCGCCGCTCCGTCGCTGTCCACCAGGAAGGCGAGATCTTCGATGGGGCTGAAGTCGGAGTTGAGCCGCCGGATTTCGAAGACCCGCACCTCGACGGCCAGCGGCGCGGAACCGCCTTGGCCGTCCGTAGTCGCAGCGGCGCCGGCCGGAACCCCGAACAGGATCGCGGCGGCGACGATCCGCCGGGCGGTACGCCTTCGCATCCGCCGGAGTCTACGGGTTTTCCGGGGCTCCGGCCGGGCCGCGCGCTTGGTACGCTTCCGGGATGGGCGTGAGTCACGTTCCTGCCGCCGTCACCCGGGATCCGAGTCCCGCCGAGGTCCACGGCATCCTCCGCCGGCACCTCATCACGGACGGACTCGATCTCGTCCTCGATCTCGAAGAGAGTCACGGCGCGTGGATGCGCTGCGCCCGCACCGGGCGCGACTTCCTCGACTGCTTTTCCTACTTCGCGACGAACCCCATCGGCCACAACCACCCGGGGGTCCGGGACCCCGCCTTCGTCGAGCGGTTGGGCCGGGTGGCGGTCCACAACCCCTCGAACTCCGACTTCTACACGGTGGAGATGGCGCGGTTCGTGGACACCTTCTCCCGGATCGCGATTCCCAGGAACCTGCCGCACACCTTCTTCATTGCGGGCGGGGGGGTGGCAGTGGGGAACGCGCTCAAGACCGCGTTCGACTGGAAGGTGCGAAAGAACCTCGCCGCCGGGAAGGGGGAGCGGGGCAGCCAGATCATCCACTTCCGGCAGGCCTTTCACGGGCGCAGCGGCTACACGCTGTCCCTCACCAACACCGAGCCGATGAAGGTGGCCTACTTCCCCAAGTTCGACTGGCCGCGCATCGAGAACCCCTACATCCGGTTTCCCGAGGCGGAGCACCTTGCCGAGACCGAAGCCGCGGAGGCGCGGGCGATCGCCGCGATCGAGGCGGCGGTGGCCGCGAACCCCGACGACGTCGCCGGCCTCATCATCGAGCCCATCCAGGGCGAGGGCGGCGACCTCCACTTCCGGGGCGAGTTCCTCCGCGAACTCCGCCGGCTCGCCGACGAGCACGAGTTCCTGCTGATCTTCGACGAGGTCCAGACCGGGGTGGGGATGACCGGCCGGATGTGGTGCCACCAGCACTTCGGGGTGGAGCCGGACATCCTCGTTTTCGGCAAGAAGACCCAGGTCTGCGGCATCCTCGCGAGCCGCCGGGTGGACGAGGTGGACGACAACGTCTTCCGGCTTCCCTCCCGGATCAACTCCACTTTCGGGGGCAACCTCGTGGACATGGTCCGGTTCGGCCGCTACCTGGAGATCATCGAGGAGGAGGACCTGGTCGGGAACGCGGTGCGGGTCGGGCAGGTGATCCTCGACGGGCTCCACGACCTGGCCCGGGAGGCCGGAGGCCGGATGACCTCCGTCCGCGGGCGCGGGCTGATGTGCGCGTTCGACCTCCCCGATACGGCGGAGCGGGACGCCTTCCTGGCGCGCGCCTACGAGAACCGGCTGTTGATCCTGGGCTGCGGCTCGCGCTCGGTGCGGGTGCGGCCGAATCTCTCGCTCACCGAAGCGGAAGCGGGAACCGTCCTGTCGCTGATCGGCCGTTCCCTCGGTTGAGCGATCACTCGCCGTCCTGCGCGCGGCGGCGGGAGATCGCGTCCAGTTGCGGCTGGATGGCCGACATCACCGCGGCGAACACCACGAGCGCCCAGCCGATGGAGAACACGAGCTGGGTTCCAACCAGGAAGCGGGCGAATCCGGAGGCCGCCCGGATCGCCGAGCTGGGGTCGGCGATCGCCGAGTAGAAGGAGAAGGCGATCCAGTCCAGCACGCCCGCGTCCGCGGCGCCGCTGAACGACCCCGGAACGAAGCGCTCGAGCATGCCGAAGAACCCGGAAAAGATGACGATGATCGCGAGGTAGCCGACGGCGAAGCCGCCGATCGGGACCCACATCACCCGCAGGTAGTCGGCAAGCTGGACGTAGAGGCGCAGCCGCGGCTGCACCCAGATCGCGAAGGTCCGGGCGCCGAGGAAAACCAGGATGGGGATGGCCACCACGGCGCTCAATGCCGAAAGCAGGCTCACTTCCAGGGATCGGTGCGGTTCGGTCTCGTGCATCACGAGCCAGGTGATCGCGGCCACCACGACCACCAGGGCGAACAGGAGCCCGATGGGCGGACGCGAAAAGCGCCGGCCATCGTGGTTGCGGTTGAAGAACCCCACGTAGAGCGCGTTGGGTGCGATCATCAGGGCGCATCCCACTGCTCCGACCACTCCTCCGGGCACGAACAGCAGTCCGGCCCCGAGGAGGCCCGAAACGAGAGACGCTTCCAGGAGCGCCTCGCGGTAGCCCCGGATCCGGGTTTCTCCGAGTCCGTCGGTCAGGCCGATGCTCAGCGCCAGCACGGGGGTGACGAAGGTGCCCCAGGGATTCTCCGGAACGAGGCCGGCGATGAGCGCCCCCGCCACTCCCACGGACGAGCCGATCAGGATGCCGACCGACCGGCCGTTCCTCGCTCCCATCCGCAGGTTGAGGCCGATCCCGACGATCAGGCCCGCGAACGCGCCCATCAGGACGTCGTCGCGGACGTCCGTGATGGCGTATCCGAACGGGACGACCACCACCGCGATGACGGCGGCGACCTGTAGCGAGCGCCACGTCACCCGCGCGATTTCAATCCCGGCCGCGCGCCCTTTTTCGAGGGAGATGATGGACATGGGGGCGGCGGGGCAGCGGAAAACCCTACCCGACTCCGAGGGCCGCGCCGCTCACCTCCACGAGCGCCCACAGGATTCCCGCGGTCCCGAGCGGCACGAACAGGTTGTCGCTGCCGAAGGGGCATACCGCCTCAATCCCGGCGGCCGCGGTCCCGGTCACCAGGCCGAAGGCGACCGCGGGATGCCAGGAGTAGCCCGCCATCGTGTTGAGCACCACGGCGATCACGACCCCGGTGACCAGGAACATCGCCATGCTTCCCTCCATGGTCCGCGAGTGTCCGAGGATGGTGTAGCGCCGGGTCCCGTGGCGTTTCCCGAAGACCGCGGCGGCCGCGTCCCCGAGCGCCATCGTCAGCAGCCCGGCCACCGCCAGAAACGCCTGGTCTCCGGGCTCCCCCGGCCGGAAGAAGACGGCGAGGAGCACCGCGAACGAGACGGGGAAGAACACGGTCCCGAGGTTTGCCGGATCGCTGTCGAGGGGGGACAGCCGGAACCGGTGGATCACGTAGTTCAGCACCAGGAACGTGAGGGGCGGCACGATGGCCACCCGCCAGTCGGCGAAGACGAACACCGTGGGGACCACCCACAGTCCAACGCCCACGTGCACGATCTTCCGCGCCGCGTCCGGAGAGACCCTGCCGGCGCGGCGGAGGAGCTCCGTGACGAGCAGCAGCGCCCCGACCGAGCCGAAGCTGAGCAGCAGGGCGGCGGGATGGGACAGCGGAAGGGTCATGCGTCCGGCGGGGAACGCCGCGCCCGTTCGTAGCTCGCCCAGTCGTCGAGGTCGAGAAGCTCCCGCTCGCTGGCCCGGACGACCACCACCTCCGGGCGGTGCCGCGTAAGGACGCGGCTGGCGCCCCGGTCCCTGCCTTCCCCTTCCGCCGCCCGGGTTCCTGAAAGTTCCAGCACCTCCGGGAAGAGGCGCCGCCGGAGCACCACGGGGAGGCCCCAGGTCCCCGTCCGTTCCATCGCCGGAGTCGCCGGAACGACCGCGGCGGGGGGTTGCCGCGGCCCGGCGGCGGCGGCGACGAGCCGCTGGACCAGGCCGGTGGAGAGGAACGGCTGGTCGAGGGGGGCCACCAACGCCCAGAAGACGTGCCGGTCGGCCGCGAGCGCGCGGATTCCGGCCTGGAGGGAGGAGAGCATGCCCCGCTGGTAGGCGGGGTTCTGGACGGCGCGCACCGCGAGTCCCCGTAGCTCGGGCGCGATTTCGCGGTGGGCGTGGCCGAGCACGGCGATCAGCGGGGAGAGGCCGGCAACGGCCAGCGTCTCCGCGGCGGCGCGGATCAGCGTGCGGCCGGAGCCGTCCGGATGGGGCAGGAGGGCCTTGACGCGGCGCATCCGCTTCGACTCGCCGGCGGCGAGCAGGATGCCGGCGGCGTTTCCCGGAGTTTCCCGAGCGGCTTGGGGGATGGGGAGATCCTCGGCGGCGAGTGTATTGCGGGAACCTTCCAGGATTGCTCACCCCTGGAGGCGAGGGGAACTTAGCGGTAGGCTGAAGGCGTGAAACGGCTGCTCCCGTTCGTCCTGCTGTATGCGTTTGTCGCCTCCTGTGGGGGCGGCGTGTCGCCCACCACTCCCCCGAAGGCGCCGCCGCGGCCGCCGCGGGCGCTGACCGGTCTCGAACCGTTCGCTCCCCGCACCGATATCCGGGTCGGGCAGAAGGTCGGACCGCTGGTCGTCTACGGGAACTACGACGACGGCACCACCGGCACCGTGAACGCCGAGTGGACCTCCTCGGACCCGGACGTGGTGGCGATCGACGAGGACGGCTTCGCGGAAGGCGTCGGGGCCGGGACGGCGGTGTTGACCGCCACCTTCGAGGGCTTCGAGGTGGACCTGGACTTCGTCGTGGAGGATCCGATCCCGCGGAGCACCAGGGACCGCCCGGACGACATCAGCGGCCCGCAGATCCATTTCATCTACGCGGTCCCGAGCGACATCGAGGATATGAACCGCGACCGGTTCGGAGAAATGGAACGCTCGGTGGTGGCCATCCAGAACTGGCTGCCGGAGGAGATTGGACAGCGGCTGCGGGTGGACACCTACGAGGGACGACCCGATGTTTCGTTCCTGCGCCTTCCGTTTACCCGCCAGGAAGGCGACGGATTCAGCGGCAACATCGTGTTTCGCCTCCGGGAGGCGGCGTCCCGGCTCGGGCTCACGGGCGACAAGCTACCGGTCTTCTACTACGAGGGTCAGGTCACGGGGCTCTGCGGCACGGCCGTTTTCGAGTTGGGTGGCGCGGTCTACCTCGAGTGCAGCGACGCGGAACTCGGCTTTGATGAAGAGTCCGTCTCAACGTTCGAGGTGGTGATGGTGCACGAGCTGTTTCACGTCTTCGGCGCGGTGGCGAGCTGTGCGCCGAACTACGACGGAACCGGACACGTGGACGACGTGGAGAACGACATGATGTATGCGGGGGTGGACCGGGAACCCCGCGGGGGCGAGACCTTCATTGACGTCGGCCGCGACGACTACTACGGCCACGGGCGCCCGGATTGCAACGATGTCAGCCGCAGCCGGTTCCTGGAGCCGGCGCACGGGGTCGTCGCCGGCTCGCGCACCGTGGAGGTGCGCCTTCCCGCCGGGGACTGGCCGCTCCGCTGCGAACTGGAGCATTAGGAGCCGGGAGCGCCGGCTTCAGCCGGCACAGCGGCCCGCAGCCGGTTCGTTGCTAATCCGGGTGGACGGACGCGCAGCCGCGCGATCCCGGTGAATGAGGTCCGTCCCGCCGCCCGCCTGCGGCGGGCTGTGCCGGCTGAAGCCGGCGTTCCAAGCCGGTCTGCCATCCGGGCACGCAGCCCGACGCGCTTTGCGGGCCTCTGGCCCGCGTGCCGGCTGAAGCCGGCCCAGTGCTCCGGTGGGGGCTCCAAGCCGTTGCGCCATGCCGGCTCCCAAAAGGACAGAAACCGGGGGGAGAGCGCGAGAGGGGGGCAAGCCCCCCTCTCGCAAAAGAAAGCAACCTGGCATCGGAACTCGCCGAAGCGCGCGGTAGCGCGCGAGGGAGTTTCGATGCACGGCGCGAAGCGCCGTGCGGACCTGGGAGGGGGCGCAACTACAACGGACGAGAGAGGGCTGCGGCGCGGGTCCTGGTGGAGCGCCCCCTCCCGGGTCCGCTCGGACTTTAATGCTCGCCGTGGCCCTCGACCACGAAGCCGAGGGTGAGGCCGTCCGCCCAGGGGTAGCCGAGCGCCCAGCCGCCGGCGTCGTCCTGGAAGATCGCCGGCTCGCTGATCCCTTCCCAGTTCGGCGCCAGGCTCATGACCGCCGGATGGCCGATGCCGGTGGCGGCGAAGCTCATGATGTTGAGGTCGTCCTGGCCCCACTCGACGTCCACCGTCATGTCCTCCGCGACCGGCACCAGCAGCACGTAGTCGAGGTGCACGGAGACGCCCATGTGGTTCCCGTCCTCGGGACGGATCCCGTAGCGCATGGTGAAGACGTTCGGCTCGATCGGGTTCCCCTTGTAGTCGGACCAGGGGCCGTCGATCCGGACCACTCCGACCAGCGTCCCCACGCCGAGATCGGGGAAGGTTACGGCGGGATTCGGGTTGGTGCCGGAAGGTTGCTCGGTGCGGAGCCAGAAGTCCAGGTTGACTCCCGAAGCAAGCGTCGCCCGGATGCCGTCCGCCCCGATCACCGCCCGGATCTCGTCCGAGACGCCCTCGGGGGGGCGCCGTCGGCGGCGCCGAGCATCGGTTGATCGCTTCCGAGAGCGAGAGTGGCGGCGAGCAGCCCGGCGGGCAGCAGATAGGCGAAACGCGGACGAACCTTCATGGCGCGGTAGCAGGGCCCGCCGTTAGCGGACGAAGGTACCCAGGAAAGCGCTCCGCTTGAGCGGGCAGCTCCAGGTGGTGTCGAAGTCGTCGCCCCGGAACGCGTGCGCCTCGGTGTAGGCCGGCATCGCGTCCGCGATCTCGGTCAGTGGCGGGTAGTAGACGAACTCGCTGCCGCAGAGGTGATCCTTGTGGGTGATCGCCCGGGTCTTGATCTCCACCAGCTCGCCGGCGGTCAGCGCGGCGTGGCCCGGCGTGCTCTCGAAGTCCGCGGCCACCGGTGCGTCCCGGATGTTCCTGACGTTGTCGAGCAGCTCGCCGCCCATGTCGTGCGCGAGCTGGATGAGGGCGCTCCGCTGGTCGGCGTCTGCGGCCTCGTCCACGATGAGCACCGACTCGACCGGGTAGGGGTTGTCGTGCGGATCTCCCAGAGTGGCCTGCGCCTTCACGACCGCGACCACCGAAAGGCCGGAAAGCTCGACGCCCTCGTACATCCCCTCGGAGACGTTCCACGCGAGCACGGCTTCCTCGCCGTCCAGCCCGACCTCGCTGTTCGCGTAGCAGTGGCCCGCGTACACGTCGGCAGTGCGGGCCTCGAGGTAGAGGCCGGTGAGCGAGGTGTCCGCCTCGCCGGGACCTTCAGCGAAGGCCGTGGCGGCGAAAGCCGTCGCGCCCAGCGCGAGGAGGGCGGCTGCCAGCAGGAAACGGGAAATCTTCATGACGCTACCTCCATCGGGTGACCGCGGCTCGGTGCGGTCCAGACCGAAGAGCGACAGTCTAACAGGGCTAACGCCCCGGTTCATCCGGCCTGCGGGCGATTTGTGTCCCTCTACCAGGCGCTCTCGAAACAGGACCGTCCGGAACCCTCGCTGCAGCGTTCCTTGTCGGCGACCCGCCCGTCCGGGCCGAGGCAGTTCATGGTGTGGGTACACCAGAAGTGGTCGTCGCCGGGATGCCCGCCCGGGACGCTCGGGTCGTACTCCATGTCCATGTACATCGCCTTGGAGCGCAGACGGTGGCAGAGCGAGAAAGCGGCGCGTCCGGTAGCCCCGGGAATGGCGCTCTTCGGAGCGGTGGTCTTCGTGGCCATCGTCGTTCTCCTCACATGGCAGCGAGCGCGGCGCGTTTCACCGCGACCCGCGCGAGCTGGATCTTGTAGCCGTTTCCGGAGAGCGCGGCGGCGTCGGCCACCGCGGCGTCAGCCGCGGCCTCGGCGCTCGCCTCGCTGATGCCGCCGGCCAGCGCGCCGCCCGCCGCGGCGCTCATCCACGGGGTGGGCGCCGCGTGACCGAGCACCACCCGGGCGCCCCCGTCCGAGGCGGCGACCGAAGCCGCGGCCAGCGGCCAGTCGAAGCCCTTCCGGTTCCGGATCTCGTAGGTAGCGTTGCTGCTCGAGCGCATCGGAATGGTCACCCCGGTCACGATCTCGGCGGCGCCGAGCGTGAACTCGCTCTCGTCGCTGGAAGCCGGCGTCCGGTAGAGATCCTCGACCGCGACGGTGCGCTCGCCGTCCGGCCCGAGGACCGTCGCCGAGGCGCCGAGCGCGATCAGCGGCGGCGCGAGGCTCGAGGGGTTCACGAAGACCGCGTCGCCCGCGTTCCCGAAGATCGCGTGATAGCGGTTGTCGCCCGTCTTCGCCATGGACTGGCCGTCGTGCATCGGCACCAGCCCGAAGCCCGCCCGGAAGTACCAGCAGCGGGGCCGCTGCAGGAGGTCGCCGCCGACCGTGCGCATCGAGAGCACCTGCCGGCTGCGGACCCCGGCGATGGCCTGCGCGACCGCCGGGAACGACTCGCGGATCACCCGGTGCTCCCCGAGCGGTCCCAGCCGGGTGGTGGCGCCGATGTGCAGTCCGCCGTCGGTCTGGTGAGCCCCGGTCAGATCCGGAATCGCCTTCAGGTTGACGAGACGGGACGGCGCCGCCGCCCCGTCCTTCATCAGGCTCAGCAGGTCGGTGCCGCCCGCGAGCGCTACCGCCCCCTCGGCCGACAGCATCCGGATGGCGTCCTCGGTGGTCCGGGGACTTGAGTATTCGAAGGCGCGCATCAGGCCATCCCTCCGTTGATTGCGGCGAGCACCCGCTCGGGGGTCATCGGCATCTCGTTGATCGGAACGCCGGTCGCGTTGGTCGCGGCGTTGGCGATCGCCGCTCCCGGCGCGATGACCGGGGGCTCACCGAGTCCGATCACCCCGCGTTCGTCGTAGCCGGGTCCGGTCATCATGTGGACGATCATCTCGCCCACGTCCTCGATTCCGGCGAGCTTGTAGAACTCCATGTCGGCGTTCAGCATCTGGCCGGTGTGCGGATCGAAGACCCGCTCCTCGGTCAGGGCGTAGGTGACGCCCATGATGAGCGACCCGTACACCTGGCTCTCCGCGAGCTTCATGTCGAGGATGAGCCCGCAGTCCTGGACCGCGACCATGCGGTTGATGGAAACCACGCCGGTCTCCATGTCCACGCTGACGTCGGCCATCTGGATGCCGCCCACCCCGCTGTCGTTCAACTGACCCGGGCCGGGGTTGGCGCCGGTGGCGGACACCGGGTTCACCCCGATGAGCGCCGCCGCCTGCCGCCAGGGCATCGCGGCCATGGAGCCGTCCTTGAAGTGGAGCTGGCCGTTCCTGAGCTCCAGGTTGGCCATCTCGGTCCCGAGGCGCGGCGCGATCCGCTCGAACACGGCGTCCACCGCGTTGAGCGCCGCCCGGCGGGTGGAGCCGCTGACGCCTCCCACCGTGGTGCTCCCGCCCGAAGCGCCGGAGGCCGGAAGCACGCTCCGGCCCATGGTCACCTTGACCTGGTCCAGGCCGACTCCGAAGGTCTCGGCCAGCACCATGGCGATGATGGTGCGGGTTCCGGTCCCGAGGTCCTGGCTCCCGATGCGGGCTTCCACGAGGCCGTCGCGGTAGGCGAGCACCTCGCAGTTGCTCCGGTGGCCGCGGCCGCCCCAGGTGTGGAGCGCGAGGCCGAGTCCGGAGCGCACGGTGCCGGTCCCCGAGCCGCGCGGCCGCCAGCGGTCGCGCCAGCCCATCAGTTCGGCGCCCTTCTCGAGTTCCTCGGTGTAAGTGCCCGAGCGCTCGCCGGTCTTCTCGATGTTCTTCAGGAAGAAGTCGAGCGGATCCATGCCCGCCGCGTGGGCGAGGTCCTCGAGCGCCCGCATGGTGACGAGGCACGCCTGTGGATGCCGCGGGGCCCGCCAGGCCCGCGCCGGTCCGGTGTTCGTCGGCACCGAGGTGTGCATGTGGGTCTGGTTGTCGAACGCGAAGACGTAGGGCAGCGGCGGCGAGTTGGCGCCCGCCGGGCCTCCCGAACCCCAGCTCTTCGAGTCCCAGGCCACGACGTTGCCGTCCGCGTCGGCGCCCGTCGCAACCTCGGCGTGGGTCGAGGGACGCGCGCCGGCGACGCTGACTTCCTGATCCCGGTCGAGCATCAGCTTCACCGGACGTCCGGTGTCTTTCGCGAGCTGGGCGCAGACGACGCCCCAGCGGTCCACGCTGAACTTGCTGCCGAAGCCGCCGCCCATGTACTGGGTCTCGACGTGGACGTTGGAAGCCGGAATGCCGATCTGCTCGCCGAGCTGCGAAGCGACGCCGGAAATCGCCTGGGTGGAGGCCCAGAGCGTGACCGTCTCCTCGTCCTGCCACTCGGCGACCTGGCCGTGGGACTCGAGGGAGCAGTGGGCAATCTGCGCGACGTGGTAGCTCCCGCTCGACTTCGTCGCGGCCGAGGCCATCGCCGCCGCCGGATCCCCGGTGGTCTCCGCCTGGGCGGGCTGGGCGTCGGGGGCCTCGTCCACGGCGCGCTCGTTCACGAAGTGCGACAGCACCTCGTATTCGATCTTCACGGCCGCCGCGCCGTCGCGGGCGACCTCTTCCGAGGTAGCGGCCACCGCCACGATCTCGTCGTGGGCCCACTGGATCTCGGTCCCCACGTCCTGGATGACGTGGACCTTGACCACCCCGTCCATGGCCTCCGCCGCCGACGTGTCGATGGCGGTGATGCGGGCGTGGGCGTGCGGGCTCTGGACCATGACCGCCCAGAGCATCCCGCGGCGGTTCATGTCATAGGCGTACTTCGCCCGTCCGGTCGCCTTGACCGGGCCGTCAAGGCGGCTGATGTGTTTGCCGATGTGCAGCCGGTCGCCGGCAGCGGGCCAGGTGTACTCAGCCATTGGTGGTTCCTCCTCCGGCCGCCTGGGCGACGGCCGCCCGGACGCCGGCGTAGGTGCCGCAGCGGCAGAGGTTGCCGCCGAGCTCCCGGTGGACGGTGTCCTGATCGGGATTCGGATGACGGTTCAGGAGCGCCGCGCTGGCGACCACGAAGCCCGGCGTGCAGAAACCGCACTGCTGGGCGTCGTGGTCCACGAACGCCTGCTGGATGGGGTGCATGTTCGCCGGCGATCCGATGCCTTCCACGGTGGTGATATCCGAGCCCTGCGCCTCGATCGCGAGCACCGAGCAGGCGTACACCGGGTCGCCGTTCAGGAGGACGGTGCAGGCGCCGCAGGTGCCGCGGTCGCAGACCTTCTTGGCGCCGGTCAGGTCGAGGTGGTTGCGGAGCGCGTCCAGCAGCGTGACCCTTGGTTCGAGGGTCGCCACGTAGGCCTTGCCGTTGATCTTGAAGGCCATGTCCACGGCGCCCGGCCCGGCGACTCCCGGTTCGCCCTGGGCCTCGGCGTCGTCCAGAATGCCGGACAGCAGGCCCGCGGAGGCGGCGCCGGCGGCGGCGCTTCCCCGCAGGAACTGGCGGCGGGAAAACGGACCGCGCGCCCCGGTCTCGGCGCTGTCGATTCTCTCGTCAGGACTCGTTGCTGGGCTCGCTTCGGGTTGCTCCTCGCGAGGCGTTTTCGGATACCTGGTCTGGGCCATTGAAGTCCCTCCGGATCGAGTTTCCAAGTGGGTCACTATACCAGCGGTCCCGCCCTGGCGGCGGTTACGATCCCGGGTATGCAGCGCGTTCCCCCGCCGCCGGGCCGGCGCCCGAAAGACCCGGCGCCGGTCGGGGATCTGCTCGGCCTCGTGTTCCCGAGCCGGGAGCAGGGGGCGATCCTGGACATCGAGTTCCTGAGGGCCCTCTGGGACCGGGCGGCGCCCGCGGAAATCGCGCGGAAGGCCGTTCCGGTGCGCGTCGAGAGGCGCGTCCTGACGATCGTCACCGCCGACCCGGCGACCCGGGCCGAGGCGCAGCGGCGGAGGACAGAGATCGCGCGGCGCCTGGTGAGCGCCGCCGGGCTCCCGGAGGCCCGGCTGCGGGTGCGGGTCGAACTCGGGGTTCCGGAGCTGGCGGAGGACGCTTCCGGCCGGGGAAGGCGAGGGGAGTGACCGGGGCGAACGGGGGTCCGCCGGTCTGGATCTCCTCCGCGGTGCGCACCCCGATCGGAAAGCTGCTCGGCGGTCTCTCCCCGCTCCCCGCCCCGAAGCTCGGGGCGCTGGTGGTGCGCGAGGCGGTGGAGCGCGCCGGGGCGCCCGCGGACGCCGTCGACGAGGTCATCCTCGGGAACGTGCTGACCGCCGGGCTCGGCCAGAACCCCGCCCGCCAGGCCGCGATCGGCGCCGGCCTCCCCGCCGGGGTGGCCGCCCTCACCATCAACAAGGTCTGCGGATCGGGGCTGAAGGCGGTCATGCTCGCCCGCCAGGCGATCCTCGCCGGCGACGCCGACCTGGTGGTGGCGGGCGGGATGGAGTCCATGTCGAACGCTCCGCATCTCCTCGCCGGAATGCGGACCGGGTCGAAGATGGGGGACGGCAGCCTCGTGGACTCGATGGTGCACGACGGGCTCACCGACGCCTTCGAGGATATCCACATGGGCGAGACCGCCGAGCGGGTGGCCGACCGCTACGGAGTGAGCCGCGAGGCGATGGACGACTACGCCGCCGAGAGCCAGCGGCGCGCCCACGCGGCCACGGAGGCCGGGCGTTTCGCCGCCGAGATCCTCCCCGTGGAAGTCCCGGCGCGAAAGGGCACGGTGGTCATCGAGCGCGACGAGAGCATCCGGCCGGACGCGACCGCGGAGTCGCTGTCGCGGCTCCGGCCCGTCTTTCGGAAAGACGGCCGGGTCACCGCGGGGAACGCCCCGGGGGTGAACGACGGGGCGTCCGCCCTGGTGATCGCCTCGGATGCGGCGGTGCGCCGGCACCGCCTGCCCCGGCTCGCGCGGATCACCGGCCAGGCGGTCTCGGGCCTCGAGCCCGGGTGGGTCATGATGACCCCGGTGCCCGCGGTCCGGAAGCTGCTCGAACGCCTGGGCTGGAGCGTCGACGGGGTGGACCTCTTCGAGATCAACGAGGCCTTCGCCGCCCAGGCGGTGGCGGTGCGGTCCGAACTCGGACTCCCGGCGGACCGCACGAACGTGAACGGGGGCGCCGTCGCGCTCGGCCACCCCATCGGGGCGAGCGGCGCCCGCATCCTCACCACGCTGCTCCACCTGCTCCGCGAGCACGGCCTCGACCGGGGCGTCGCCAGCCTCTGCCTGGGCGGCGGCAACGGGGTCGCCCTGGGAGTGGAACGTGCCTGATCCGGGCGCGCCGGCGCGGGTCCTGGTGGTGGGCGCCGGGACCATGGGGAACGGCATCGCCCAGGTCTTCGCCGCCTCCGGCGTGGACGTGAACCTCGTGGACGTCCGGGAGGAGTTCACGGCGCGCGGCATGGCGACCATAGAGAAGAACCTGGGGCGCCAGGTGAAGCGCGGGACCCTGACGGATGCGGAGGCGAAGACCGCCTACGCGCGCATCGAGCCCGGGACCGAAATGGCGCCCGCCGCCGACGCGGAGTTCGTGGTCGAGGCCATCGTCGAGAACGAGGCGAAGAAGCTCGCGCTCTACGCCCGGCTCGAAACGCTGCTGCCGCCCAGGACGGTCCTGGCGTCGAACACCTCCTCGATCTCGATCACCCGGCTCGGGGCCGCCTGCGGCCGCGCCGACCGCTTCATCGGCATGCACTTCATGAACCCGGTGCCGGTCATGGAGCTGGTGGAAGTGATCCGGGGGCTCGAGACCTCGGACGAAACGTTCGAGGCCACCATGGATCTGTCGCGGCGGCTCGGAAAGACGCCCTGCGCGGTCAACGACGCGCCCGGGTTCGTCTCCAACCGGGTCCTCATGCCGCTCATCAACGAGGCCGCCTTCGCGCTCATGGAGGGCGTGGGCAGCGCCGGGGACATCGACCGGATCATGAAGCTCGGCATGCGGCATCCCATGGGGCCGCTGGCGCTCGCCGACCTCATCGGCCTCGACGTGGTGCTCGACATCCTGCGGGTGCTGCAGGAGGGGTTCGGAGACCCCCGCTACCGCCCGTGCCCGCTGCTCGTGAAGCTGGTGGACGGCGGCCGGCTCGGCCGCAAGACGGGCCGCGGGTTTCACGACTACGGCAGTTAAAGAGATTCTGGAGGTTCCCGGCGCGGAGGGTGGGACAGAATTTGGCTCAACTACGTCTTAGCCTCTAGAGAACTCGAAGCCGCGCCGCCGGCCCCGGGTCCGGGGCGCCCATATCCCACGAGGAGACTCCCGCCAGCCATGTCGCCAGCCGCCAAGAATTCGAGGAGCGCCGACCAGCGTTCCCGCGCCCTCGACATCGCCCTCGGGCAGATCGAAAAACAGCACGGCCGGGGGGCCATCATGCGCCTCGGTTCGTCCGCGATGGACGTGTCCGCCATCCCGACCGGCGTGATTTCGGTGGACGCCGCGCTCGGGGTGGGGGGCTTTCCCCGCGGTCGGGTGGTCGAGGTGTTCGGCCCGGAATCCTCCGGAAAGACCACCCTGGCGCTCACCGTGGTGGCCTCCGCCCAGGCGCTCGGCGGGGTCGCCGCGTTCGTGGACGCCGAGCACGCCCTCGACCCGGACTACTGCCGGGCGCTCGGGGTGAACACCGACGAACTGCTGGTGTCCCAGCCCGACGACGGCGAGCAGGCGCTCGAGATCACCGAGACGCTGGTGCGGAGCGGGTCGGTGGACGTCGTGGTGGTGGACTCGGTGGCCGCGCTCGTGCCGCGTGCCGAACTCGACGGCGAAATGGGCGACGCGCAGGTCGGTCTGCAGGCGCGGCTCATGTCGAAGGCGCTCCGCAAGCTCACCGGGATCGTCTCGAAGTCGTCCACCTGCCTCGTGTTCATCAACCAGCTTCGGGAGAAGATCGGGATCATGTTCGGCAACCCCGAGACGACGACGGGCGGGCGCGCGCTCAAGTTCTATTCGTCGGTGCGGGTGGACATCCGGCGGATCGGCGCGCTCAAGGAAGGCGACGCGGTGATCGGGAACCGAACCCGGATCAAGGTGGTCAAGAACAAGGTGGCCCCTCCCTTCCGGCAGGCCGAGTTCGACGTCCGCTACGGGGAAGGGATCTCGCGGGCGGGAGACCTCATCGATCTCGCGGTGCGCGAGCGGATCATCGAGAAGAGCGGGGCCTGGTATTCCTACCAGGGCGAACAGATCGGACAGGGGCGGGAACGGACCCGCCGGACGCTGCTCGATGACGAGCCGCTGATGGCCGAGGTGGAAGCCCGCGTCCGGAAGGCGCTCGGCCTGGACGGCGAGGAAGACGGCGAGGAGGCGGAGCCGCAGAAAGCCTGAGCCTGTGCCAAACTACCGCGCCCGCGTGAGATGACGGGCGCCCGTAGCCGGGGTAGCTCAGACGGTAGAGCAGAGGACTGAAAATCCTTGTGTCGGCGGTTCAATTCCGCCCCCCGGCACCCAGGCCGCGCGGGCTTGGAACGCCGGTCTCCAGACCGGCACCGCGGTGCTCCGCACCGCGCACGTAGTAACTCCACACTGAAAGGTGGCTCCCGTCCGGACCAGACCGGCACGCGCGGTGCTCCGCACCGCGCACGTCGTGTTTCCACCCACCCTCACGGCCCAATTGCCTGCAAAGCCCACATCCGGCTCCGCGTCCCACGCCGTCGCCTTGTCCACCGAGGGTGGTTCGGCCAGGCGCTCGCGGGCCGCGCGCACTATGGGTTGGGTGGGTTGATGGGGCGACAAGGGTGGGTGGCGTCACGACGTGCGCGGTGCGGAGCACCGCGGTGCCGGTCTGGAGACCGGCGTTCCAAGCCGTACGCGTCACCTGTGCTGTGGAGCGCCACGCCGAGATGGGAGCCACGCTTCCGCGTGGGATTGCGACGTGCGCGGTGCGGAGCACCGCGGTGCCGGTCTGGAGACCGGCGTTCCAGGCCGGCGCGCCGCTCCGGCTACCGCTCGTTCTGGGTGGCCGTGGTCCGGACGACCTGGCCGAGCGTCTCCGCGTAGCGGTCCACGCCGTCGGCGATGGCGGACGCGAGCTTCTTCCGGTGGGAGGCGCTGCGGAGCTGCCGCGCTTCCTCGCGGTTGCTGACGAAACCCACTTCGACGAGCACGGCGGGCATCTGGGCGCCGAGCAGCACATGGAATCCCGCCGTCTTCACGCCCCGGTTCAGCGGATGTTCCTCCCGGCCCAGAATGCTGCTGGTCATCGCCGCCTGCATGGCGGTCGCGAGTTCGCGGGATTCCTCTTTCCGGCTGTGATTGACGATCTGGTCCACGAGCTTGCGGACATCGGCCATCCGCACCATGCCGGTGGAAGCGTTCTCCCGGGCCGCGACCTCCGCGGCGTCCGCCGAAGTGGCCAGGTTCAGGTAGAAGGTCTCGAGACCCCGGGCCTTCCGGTTCCGGGCGGCGTTCACGTGGATGGACACGAAGAGGTCCGCGTCGCGGCTGTTGGCGATGAAGGCGCGCTGCTCCAAGGGTATGAACACGTCCTTGTCGCGGGTCATGATCACTTCGAACCCGCGCTCCTCGAGGTCGTCGCGGACCCGCTTCGCGATATCGAGCGCGATGTCCTTCTCGCGCAGGCTGCCGGCGCTCGTCCCCGGGTCCTTGCCGCCGTGGCCCGCGTCGATGACGATGCGGTGCACGCCGGCCCCCAGTTGCCGCGCCAGCGAGTAGCCCCCCTCGGTCGGGTGCGGCAGCGAGGGCGAGGCCGCATCCCCGGTCTCCGGAGTCTCGGCGGCGGCGCTCCGCGCCGTCCCGGCCGGAGCGTCGTCGGCTGGTGGCGCTGTTTCGTCGTCGGAGGCGTCCGCGACCGTTACGGGAGGCGCCCCGTGGATATCCACCACCAGCCGGTAGGGGTCGGGAAGGGCGAACACGCTGACCTCCCGGATGCTCGAGAAGTCGAGCACCACCCGGGTGACCTTCTCTTCCGGAACGCCGAGCCGGATGCGCCGGAGGTGCGAGCCCTCGATCGGGAACGCCCGGCGTTCGAGTCCGTCGTCCGGCGTCGCCCCGTGGAGATCGAAGAACACGCGGTCCGGGCCGGTGAGCCGGCCCTCGGTGTGCGGCGTCGGGCCGCTCAGGTCGATCACCACCCGGGTGTGCGAATCCCCGACCCAGTGGCGGATGTTCCGCACCGTTGTCGGGGGATCGGCGGGCTGCACGGCCTGCCGGACCGCGACGGTTCGCGGCGTCCCGTCCGCCGGCCGCTCCGCCGGGCGGGCCGGGGTCTCGGGCCTCGCCAGGACCGCGGCCGCCATCCGGGTCTCGGCGGCGCGCGGCGCGCGCTCCCGGAGCCGTTCGAGGGCGCGCCGCGCCTCGGCTTCGTCGTCGAGACGGCCGGCGTAGAGGCGTACGTGTTCATAGAGCGCCTTCGGGACCCAGCGGCTCGCCGGGTATCCGCGCACCAGGAGCGCAAAGGCGTCGGCGGCCCGCACCGCAAAGCGCCGGTCATCGAAACGCTCGGCGGCATCGCGGTAGATCCCGCCCTCGTAGTGGAGCGCGTCGTCGCAATAGCCGCTTCGGGGAAAGGAGAGGACCACCGACCGGTACTTCCGCGCGACGGCCTGCCACCGGTCCTTGTCGCGCATCGCCGTCTCGGAACCGCGGAGCGTCTCCTCGGCCCGCCGCGCCGCCTCGTAGAGCTGTTTCGCGCTGGCGCTGACGGCGCCGGCTTCCGGGCGGGCGGAGCCGGAGCCGGCCAGCGCCGGGCCGGCGCACAGCAGCGCGGCCAGCGCCGCGGCGCCGCATCGGGTCGCTGCGATCACCGGAACCTCACGAGGGCGGTGCGACCAGGACGTCGCGCGGCTGGGCGCCGCGGGCCGGGCCCACGACGCCCTGGCGTTCTAGTTCGGCCACGATGCGGCGCGCCCGCTGGTAGCCGAGGCCCATTTCGGTCTGGAGCATCGACGTGGAGGCCTTCTGTTCCCGGATGATGAGTTCGCGGGCCTGGGGCAGGAGCGAGTCCCCGCCCTTCGCGCTCCGGGCGGCGCCGTTGGCCTTCGCCACCGCGCCGTTTCCCGGACCGACGAAGGGAAGCGGCTGCTCTTCCTCCAGCATCCCGGTATCGAAGACCGGTTCCGCCGCGCTCTCCCAGAACCGGACGAGCTTGCCGACCTCCCGTTCGTCCACGTACGCCCCCTGCGCCCGGGGCAGGTCGGCGCCCGGCCGCATCATCAGCATGTCGCCCTTGCCGAGCAGCATTTCGGCGCCCACCCGGTCCAGGATGGTCCTCGAGTCCACGTAGCTGGCCACCCGGAAGGCGATGCGGGTGGGCAGGTTCGCCTTGAGCGTCCCGCTGATGATGTCGGTCGAGGGCCGCTGGGTGGCGAGGACGAGGTGGATGCCCTCGGCGCGGCCCAGGCTGAGCAGCCGCTGGATCGCCGGCGTCACCTCCGCCTTGGCGTGGATGAAGAGGTCGGCCAGCTCGTCCACCACGATCACCAGCCGCGGCAGGGGCGACGGGATCTCGGGTTCCGGCTCGTTCTTCTTGCGGCGCTTTCTCGCCTGCTGCGCGGCCATCTTCTCGACCAGCCGGTTGAATCCGTCGATGTTCCGCACTCCGTGCTCCTCGAGGATCCGGGTGCGCCGGTCCAGCTCGCGGCAGGCGTGCTGCAGCACCGTCTTGGCCTGGTCGGGTTCGAGGATGAGCGGGGTCAGCAGGTGCGGGATGCCCCGGTAGGGCCGCAGTTCCACCCGTTTCGGGTCGATCAGGATGAGCCGCAGCTCGTCCGGCGTGCGCCGCGTGAGCAGGGAGCAGAGCAGGGTGTTGATCTGCACCGACTTGCCCGCGCCGGTTGCCCCGGCGATGAGCAGGTGCGGCATCTCGGCGAGGTCCTTGACCAGCGGCCGTCCGTCCACGAGCCGGCCGATCGCGACGGGGAGCGCGCCGGTCTCGTCCTGGAAGTCGGGCGACTCGAGGATCTCCCGAAGGCCGACGACCGAGGGCGATTCGTTCGGCACTTCGATCCCCACCACCCCCTTGCCTTTCACCCGCTCCACCCGGATGGCGGGGGCGCGGAGCGCCATGCAGATCTCTTCGTGGCGGTTCCGGATCTTCTTGAGCGTCTCGCCCTCGCCCAGCCGGAACTCGAACGTCGTGACCACCGGCCCCGGCTGGATGCGGTCCACCTGGCCCCGCACCCCGTGTTCGAGACAGGCGGCCTCGAGGGCCTTGCGGCGCTCTTCGAGCGCCCGTTTGGCGGGCGCCGGCTGATGGGCGCGGCGCGTCAGGAGCTGCAGCGAGGGCAGCTTCCAGGCGCCGGGCGCCGGCCGGGCCCCCGGTTTGGCCGGCTTCTTGAGCAGGTCGGGGCGGGCGGGCGGCCGGGCCACCGGAACGGGTTCCTTGGCGGGGTCCGCGTCCGGGTCCGGTTTCGGGCGCCGCTTCGGAAAGCGCACCACGAAGGGCCGCCTGGTGACTTCCGCGGCCTCCGGGTCCATGACCTCCAGGTCCTCCGCCGGACGCCCGGTGGGACGCAGCCGGAGGAGGAGCCGCCGGATCCGCCCGGGTCCGTGGCTGGCGTCGTGTTCCTTGAGCACGGGTCCGCCGAACCCCCATTCCTGGAGGGCGGCGTAACCCATCAGTCCGATCGCTCCCAACACCACTCCCGCGCCGAGCGGGTTCATGGCGCCCGCGAGCGCGGTCGCCAGCAGCGAGCCCCCGACGCCGCCCCACGCGAACCCGCCACCGGTCCCGTCGCCGAAGAACTGCTGCGCGAGCGAGGCGAGGCCGGTGGCGCTGACCGCGAGGCTCGCGAGGATGAGCACCCGGACCGCGGTGGAGTCGTCCCCTTCCGGAGGTACGGGCTGCAGGCGCCGCCGCGCCGCCTGGAACAGCACCAGCGGGATCACGAAACCGACGACGCCGACGAGTTGCAGGATGACCTCGGCGAGAAGCGCCCCGGTCGGCCCCAGCCAGTTCGTCACGGTCTCGCCGGTGCCCGCCTTGAGGAGCAGCACGGGATCCGAGTGCGAATACGAAACGAGCGACAGCAGGATCAGGGCGCCGAGGGCGAGCAGGGCGATGCCGACGACTTTCCGCC
This sequence comes from Vicinamibacteria bacterium, assembly GCA_965116805.1. Lineage (GTDB taxonomy): Bacteria > Acidobacteriota > Vicinamibacteria > Marinacidobacterales > Marinacidobacteraceae > Marinacidobacterium. Next base: position 3,354,364 of record OZ220713.1, on the reverse strand, counting down.
GGCCGAATGCCGTCCTAAGCGCTTGAAAGACCAATGCCGATTCCTCCGACCGAGAGGCAGTACCAGCCGAACTGGTGGAACCGCTCCCGGGCGAGCCAGTCGAAAACCCAGCGCAGCGCGAACGTTCCGGCGACGAACGCGGCGAGGAACCCGACCGTCAGCTCCAGCGCGACGACGCCCCCGGCTTCCGCGAGGGCTCCGCTGCCGAAGGCGGAAGCGCTCTCGAGCAGGGTGGCCCCGGCGATCGCGGGAGCGGACAGCAGGAAGCTGAAGCGGGCGGCGTCGCCGGGCGAGACGCCGCGCTGACGGCCCGCGACGATCGTGAGCCCGGACCGCGACACTCCGGGAAAAATGGCCGCCGCCTGCGCGATTCCGATCCAGAGCGCGTCGGCGAGACCACGGGGGAGCAGCGGGATCGTCCGGGTGCGGGTGGCCGCTCCGTCGGTCTTCGCGGGGGGCCGGCGGAAACAGAGCAGCACCGCGCCGGTCAGCACGAGGCCGCCGGCGGCGAAGCCGATGCCGCCGAACGCGTGGTGGATCTGGTCCTGGAACGCGACCCCGACCACGGCTGCCGGAACCGATGCGACGAGCAGCAGGCCGACGAGCCGCCGGCCCGCCCGGACGGCTTCCCGGCCCTCGGGAGTGGCCTCGCCCGTTCCCGCGAGGGAGCGCAACAGCCCGAAGACCTCGCGCCGCAGGTAGATCAGCGCGGCGGCCAGCGTTCCCAGATGAACCACGATCTCGAAGAGGACCCCCGGACTGCGGAGTGCCTCATCCGGCAGGAGCGCCCGGCCGAGCACCAGGTGTCCCGAACTGGACACCGGCAGGAACTCGGTCAGACCCTGCACGATTCCGAGGAGTAGCGAAGCGCCGATGTTCATCGGGTTTACCCAAGTACAAGGGTAAGTTATGGTATTCAACCTAAAGCACTGCCGCAAGGGGATGGGGGGTCCGGGAGCGGGGAGCGCCGGCCAGTTCTCCCGGTGGGGGCCTTCAGACCGGCACGCGCGGTGCTCCGCACCGCGCACGGCACAATGCTCCAGCGCGCGGGTCGCACCACGGCTTGGAACGCCGGCTTCAGCCGGCACAGCGGCCCGCAGGGCCGCGGGCGGTGCGTCGCTGGCGAGAGACACCCACTCTTGTGCAGCTGCGGCGGGGTGTGCCGGTCTGAAGACCGGCGGTCCCTCCCCCCCCGTGGGCGCCAACCCCCCTACGCGAGAATGCCCGGCGTGACGTTCTTTCCGACGCGGGCGCGTGGCCAGAACTTCCTCCACGACCGGTCGGTGGCCGAGCGCTTCGTGGCCGCGGCGATCGGCTCCGGAGAGCCGGAGACGATCGTGGAGATCGGCCCCGGGAAGGGCGCCCTGACGTTCCCGCTACTGACCGCCGGGGTCCGGGTGCTCGCGATCGAGGTGGACCCGCGGCTCGCCGGTCGCGTGGAGGAGCACGCCCGGGAACGGGGCCTCTCCGAAAACCTCCGGGTCCTGGTCGGGGACGCGCTCGAGCTGGACCTCGCCGCGGCCATCGCCGATTTCGGGGCCGCCCCGCCGCTGCCGATCTGCGGGAACCTGCCGTTCTCGGTGGCCTCGCCCCTTCTCCTGCGCCTCATCGAAGGGCATGCGGCCCCCGGCGCCCCGCCCCTGTTCGACGCCCTCACCCTGACCCTCCAGAAAGAGGTGGCCGACCGGGTGGTGGCCCGGCGCGGCGAGCGCGACTACAGCGCGCTCAGCGTGGTGGTCCAGCAGGCGCTCCGCGCCGAGCTCGCCTTCCGGATCCACCCGGGCGCCTTCCGGCCGCGGCCGCGGGTGGTGTCCGCGGTGATCCGCCTCACGCCGCGTCCGGACCCGCCCGCGGTCGGGCGGGAGAGCCACTTCCGGGCGCTCGTGCGCGGCCTCTTCGCGCATCGCCGGAAGACCCTGCGAAACTGCGTCAGCCGGCTTCCGGACAAGGAGCTGGCCGGCCGCGTGGAAGCGGCGCTCGGCGAGCTGGACATCGATCCGGGGGTCCGCCCGGAGGAGGTCGCGGTCGAGGAGTTCGCGGCGCTTTCGCGGCTGACCAGCCGATAGGGGCGGCTCCCGCCTGCGTGCTAGTCTGGCCCCTGCCGCGAACCACGCAAGAACGAAGAAAAGAGAGAAGGGAAGGGAATGACTGCTGAGCCCCGCCGCCTTGTCATCGTCGGCAGCGGCCCCGCCGGATACACCGCGGCGCTCTATGCCGCCCGCGCCGAACTCCAGCCGCTCCTGCTGGCCGGGTCGGGCATGGATCCCGACATCGGCCTGCCGGGCGGGCAGCTCATGCTCACCACCGACGTGGAGAACTACCCCGGCTTTCCCGACGGCGTCACCGGCTACGAAATGATGGACCTCTTCCGCCGCCAGGCGGAGCGGTTCGGGACCGAGGTCCTCCAGGTGGACGCGACCGCCGTGGACCTGTCGTCGCGGCCGTTCGCGGTGACCGCCGCCGGAACCACCTACACCGCGGACTCGGTGATCGTCGCCACCGGCGCTCGCGCCCGCTGGCTCGGCCTTCCCTCGGAGAAGGAGTTCATGAACCGCGGCGTCTCGGCCTGCGCGACCTGCGACGGGGCGCTCTACCGCGGCAAGGAGATGGCCGTCGTGGGCGGGGGCGACACCGCCATGGAAGAGGCCCTCTTCCTCACCCGTTTCGCGACCACCGTCCACGTGATCCACCGCCGGGACGCGCTCCGGGCCTCGAAGATCATGGCCCAGCGGGCGCTGGACAACCCGAAGATCCGGTTCGTCTGGGACTCGGTCGTCGAAGAGGTGCTCGGGAACGAGGAAGGGGTCACCGATCTCCGGCTCCGGAACCTGAAGACCGGCGCCGAGTCCCGGCTCCCGGTGGGAGCGCTCTTCATCGCCATCGGTCACGTCCCGAACACCGAGATCCTCACCGGCGCGCTCGAGCTAGACGGCAACGGCTACGTGGTCGTCACCCCGGGCGCCACCACTACCTCGGTGGAAGGGGTCTTCGCCTGCGGAGACGTCATGGATCCCACCTACCGGCAGGCGGTGACCGCCGCCGGGACCGGCTGCATGGCGGCGATCGCCTGCGAGCGCTGGCTTGCCGAGCAGGAGTCCGCCGCTCCCGCCCAAGCGGCGCAGGAGGTTTCCGCATGAAGCACAGTTCCTTCGCCCTCGTCCTGCCTCTTGCCCTCATCCTCCCCGCGGCGGCCCCCGCGGAGGCGCCGCCGCAGTCCGAGCGCCGCGGCGTCATCGACGAGCCGGCGCCCGACCTCGAACTCCCCGACCTCGACGGCAACCTGGTTTCCCTGCGGTCGTTCCCCGGGAAGATCGTGGTGTACGACTTCTGGGCGGTCTGGTGCGGCCCCTGCGTGGACTCGCTGCCGTTCCTGCAGGAACTCGAGGACCGCTATCGCGACGAGGGGCTCGTGGTCGTCGGGCTGCACGTGGACGACAACGTCCCCTCCGTCGAGGAAGTGCAGGCTTTCCTCGACGAGCACGGGGCGAAGTACGTGAACCTGCTCTCGACGGTCGAGGCCGACGAGGCGTTCCGCATCTTCGCGATGCCGACCACCTACATCACCGACCGGGACGGCGTCGTCCGCCTGCGCCACATCGGATTCAACCCGAGCCGCACGCCCGAGCGGCTCGAGCAGGAAGTCCGGGACCTCCTCGGCCTCGAATAGAGCCCGCTCCGGGTCTCATCCTTATATATAGGGCTCCGCACTGTGCCCGGACTGGCGGTCGTCGGGACCCAGTGGGGTGACGAGGGGAAGGGGAAGTTCGTCGACATCCTCGCCCCGCGCTTCCACACGGTGGTGCGGTTCGGGGGCGGCCACAACGCGGGACACACCGTCGTCGCCGGAGGCCGGGAGTTCATCCTGCACCTGCTTCCCTCCGCGGTGCTCCACCCGGGCGTCCGCTCCATCGTCGGCAACGGCTGCGTCGTGGACCCGCTCGCCTTCTTCGAGGAAGTGGAGATGCTGGAGGCGGCCGGGCGCGATCCCTCGCCCGACCTGCTCCTCTCGGACCGGGCCCAGATCATCCTCCCGGTGCACCGGGCGATCGAGGCGCGGGAGGAGGAACGGCTCGGGAAGCACCGGATCGGCACCACCCGCCGGGGCATCGGCCCGGCGTACGCCGACAAGGCGGCCCGCCGGGGCCTCCGGCTCGGGGATCTGCGCCATCCGGAGTATCGCGACGAGCGGCTCGCCCACCTGATCGCCGGGCACGGCGAGCTGCTCGGCTGGAGCGCGGAGCGGATCGCGGCGGACGTCGCCGGCACGCGGGAACTGCTCGACCGCTTCGCGGCCCGGGTCCTGCCGCTGATCGCGGACACCTCGCTGGTGATCCACGAGACGCTCGAGGCCGGGCACGGGGTCCTGTTCGAGGGCGCGCAGGCCACCCTCCTCGACCTCGATCACGGGACCTATCCCTTCGTCACGTCCTCGACCGCGGTGGCGGCGGGGGCCGCGGTGGGGGCGGGCGTCGGCCCCGGCGCCGTGGGGAGGGTGCTCGGGGTATCGAAGGCCTACATGACCCGGGTGGGCGAGGGGCCGTTCCCGACCGAGATGGATCCGGAGCGGAACCGCACGATCCAGGAGAAGGGCAACGAGTTCGGCGCCACCACCCGCCGGCCGCGGCGCTGCGGCTGGTTCGACAGCGTGGTCCTGCGCTACGCGCGCCGGGTGAACGGGCTGGACGAGCTCGCGATCACCAAGCTGGACGTCCTGGACGGGCTGGACGAGGTCCGGATCGGGGTCCGTTACCGGCTGGATGGGGACGCCGTGGAGGAGTTCCCCGGCGAGTTCGGGGCGCTCGCGCGCTGCGAGGTCGAGTACCGCACGATGCCCGGCTGGGACCGGCCGACGGCGGGGGCCACCCGGCTGGAGGATCTCCCGCCGGAGGCGCGGCGCTACCTCGACACGCTGGAGGAGCTCTCCGGGGTGCCGGTCACGCTCGTCTCGACCGGGCCGGACCGGGAAGCGTTCGTGCGCCGCCGGAAGACCGGAGTCTTCGGGGACTGACGGCGGGGCGGCCAGCAGCCGTGGGGGCTCCAAGCCGTTGTGCTGCAGGGGCAGGGGGCGTCGCGACGTGCGCCGTCCGGAGCACCGCGGCGCCGCTCTGGAGAGCGGTGTTCCCCTGCTAGTATTCCCGCCCTTCTCGCGGTCGGGCCGTTAGCTCAGTTGGCAGAGCGCTCGCCTTTTAAGCGAGATGTCGCAGGTTCGAAACCTGCACGGCCTACCCCTCGGGTCCCCATCGTCTAGAGGCCCAGGACGTCGCCCTTTCACGGCGAAAACACGGGTTCGACTCCCGTTGGGGACGCGGGCTCTTCCGGAAGCAGCGCCGGAAGAGCCGTTCCGGGAGCGCTGCCGCGACAGACTCCCCGCGAGGCGGTTTCCCCGTACCCTTGCGACACTTCCCGAAAGCCCCGTGACCCTCTTCCGGCCCGCCCGCTCCGTCGCCGAGATCGCCGCCGTCGAGGACGAGACCCGCGCCTTCTGGCAGGAGCGGGACATCTTCGGGAAGAGCGTTCGCCGGCGCGCCGGCGGGGAGCCCTGGGTCTGGCACGACGGTCCGCCGACCGCGAACGGGCGTCCCCACAACGGGCACGTCCTCACCCGCGTCTTCAAGGACGTCTTCCCCCGCTTCCACACCATGCGGGGCCGCTACGCCGAACGGATCGCGGGCTGGGACACCCACGGCCTGCCGGTGGAGGTCGAGGTCGAGAAGGAACTCGGCATCCACGGCCGCGCCGGCATCGAGGAATACGGCGTGGGCCCGTTCGTCGAGAAGTGCATGGCGAGCGTCTTCCGCTACATCCGCGACTGGGAGGAGATGACCTCCCGCATCGGGCACTGGGTGGACCTCGACCACGCCTACGTCACCTACCGGCGCTCCTACGTGGAGAGCGTCTGGTGGGCGCTCGCCGAGCTCCATCGCAAGGGACTCCTCTACCGCGGGGAGAAGGTCGTCTGGTGGTGGGCGCAGGGCGGCACCGCGCTTTCCTCCGCTGAGGTCGGACTCGGCTACCGCGAGGTGGACGACCCCGCGGTGTACGTGACCCTGCCGCTGGTGGACGACCCGGGCCTCTCGCTCGTCGTCTGGACCACCACCCCCTGGACGCTCCCCTCGAACCTCTACTCGGCGGTCCGGCCCGGCACCGACTACGTGGAGGTCGAGGACGCGCCCGCAGGCGGCGAGACGCGCCGGCTGGTGGTCGCCGCCGCGCTCCGGGAAGACCTCGCTGGGCGCCTCGGCCGCCCCCTCCCGGTGCGCCGCACCTTCGCCGGCGAGGAACTCGTCGGCCGCCGTTACCGGCCGCCCTTCGACGACTTCTGGAACCGGCTTCACGCCCTCGAGGGCCGCCTGCCGGGCGGGAGTTCGGTCCCCGCCTTCTGGCGGATCCTCGCCGCCGACTTCGTGGAGCTCGACCAGGGCACCGGGCTCGTGCACGAGGCCCCCGCCTTCGGCGAGGTGGACCACGACCTCCACCGGAAGACGGTCTCCGGCTACGAGAACGCCGGCGAGATCCCGCTGCCCTGCGCGGTGGGGGCCGACGGACGGTTCACCGCCGAGGTCCCGTGGCTCGAGGGCCAGTGGGTCAAGGAGGCGGACAAGGCGATCGTCCGCCGCCTCCGGGAGGAGGGCCGCCTGCTCCACCACGAGACCATCCGCCACGAGTACCCCTTCTGCTGGCGTTCGGACGAGGACCCGCTCATCCAATACGCCCGCCCCGCGTGGTTCATCCGCACCACCGCGAGGAAGGACGCGGCGCTCACCAACAGCGGCGCGGTGAACTGGCTGCCCGAGCACATCAAGGAGGGCCGCTTCGGCGACTTCCTCCGGAACAACGTGGACTGGGCGCTCTCCCGGGAACGGTTCTGGGGCACCCCGCTGAACATCTGGATCAACGACGAGACCGGCCGGCTGGAGGCGCCCGCCTCGGTGGCCGAGATCGAGGCGAAGAACCCGGACGCCTTCGCCGCCTTCCGGAAGGCGCGGGCGGAGAGGCCGGACCTCGACCCCGACCTCCTGGTCCACAAGCCCTGGGTGGACGAAGTGACCTGGACGAACCCGGGCGAGCCCGGGGTGTACCGGCGGGTCCCCGAGGTCATCGACTGCTGGTTCGACTCGGGGGCGATGCCCTTCGCGCAGTGGGGATTCCCGCACCGGAACCGCGACCGGTTCGAGAAGGCCTTTCCCGCCGACTACATCGTCGAAGCGGTGGACCAGACCCGCGGCTGGTTCTACTCGCTGCTGATGATCTCGACGCTGCTCTTCGACGAGGACACCTGCGGCCGCCTCGGCCTCCCGGCCCCGGACGGGTCCCATCCGTACCGGTCGTGCCTGGTGCTCGGCCACGTCACCGACCCCGAGGGCCGCAAGGAGTCCAAGTCGCGCGGCAACTACACCCCGCCCGAAGAGACGCTCGCCGAGGCCGGCGCGGACGCCTTCCGCTGGTTCTTCCTCGCCGGCGCCGCGCCCTGGGCCAACAAGCGCCACTCGCTTCCGAACGTGCGCGCCGCCGCCCGCGAGTTCCCGCTGAAGCTCCGGAACGTCTATTCCTTCTTCACCATCTACGCGGAGATCGACGGTTTCGACCCCCGCACCGACCGGGGCCGCCCGGTCCCGGAGCGCCCCGCGCTCGACCGCTGGATCCTCTCGCACCTCGAGGAGACGACCGCCGGGGTCACCGCGGGCCTCGAGGAGATCCGCGCCTACGACGCCGCCCGCTCGCTCGCCGCCTTCGCCGAGTCGCTCTCCAACTGGTGGCTCCGCCGCAGCCGGCGCCGCTTCTGGGAAGCGGGGCGCGGCGCGGACAAGCTGGACGCCTACCGGACGCTCTACGACGCGCTGGTCCGCCTCTCGCGGCTCGCCGCCCCGTTCGTGCCCTTCCTGGCCGAGGAGATCCACCGCAACCTGGTGGCCGGCCCGTACGGGGAGGAAGCGCCCGAGAGCGTCCATCTCACCGACTGGCCGGAGCGGGAGTTCCCGCTCGACGCCGGGCTGAACGAGGAGATGGCGGCGGTCCGCGAGATCGCCTCGCTCGGGCTCCGGGTGCGGAAGGAGCACGAGATCCGGGTGCGGCAGCCGCTCGCGGGCGCCAGCGTCGCGGTGGCCGAGGAGGGGCTGCGGGCCCGGCTCGACCGCCACCGCGACCTGATCGCCGACGAGCTGAACGTCCGCGAGGTCCGCTTCCGGGAGGATCCGGAAGCCGACCTCGAGTTCGTGGTGAAGCCCAAATTCCGGCGTCTGGGTCCCAGGCTCGGCCGCCGGATGCAGGCGGCCCGGCAGGCGATCTTCGCGCTCGACGGCCGCGCGGCCCGGGACGCGCTCGCCGCCGGACCGCTGGCGCTCGAGCTGCCGGACGGCGAGACCGTGGCCATCGACGCCGAGGACCTCGCGATCGAGTCGCGCCCCCGCGAGGGACGCGCCATTGCCGGGAGTCCGCTGGCGACCGTGGCTCTCGACACCGTGCTGACTCCCGGACTCCTCGCCGAAGGCCGCTACCGGGAGCTGCTCAACCGCGTGCAGAACTTCCGGAAGGACCTCGACCTGCCCTACGTGGCGCGGATTCGCGTCGCGCTCGCCGGGGCGGAGGGGGACGGCTCGCTGCTCGCGGTGGTGCGGGAACGCGAGGCCCATTTCCTGAACGAGACCCTCGCGGTGGAGCTCGTGGCCGGGGAACTTCCCGGCGCCGAGCGGCGCGAGATCGAGGTGGAGGGCGAAACGGCTACCTTGTGCCTGGAGGTTGTCACCGGATGAACTGGAGCACCCGCTTCTCGGACGCCGCCTCCCGGGTCGCCGACGCCGATGCGGTCATCGGGATCCTGAAGCTGGCCGAGCAGCCGGGGATCATCTCGCTCGCCGGCGGGCTTCCCGATCCGCGGGTGTTCCGGATGGAGGAGACGCAGGAGGCGATGGCCCGGGTCCTCACGGATCACGGCCCCGAGGCGCTCAACTACTCGCCGAACCCCGGGATCACCGAACTGCGCGAGTTCCTCGCCACGCGGATGGCCCGCATCGAGCGCATCCGCTGCACCCCCGAGGAGATCCTCGTCTGCAGCGGGGGTCTCGAGGGGATCCGGCACGCCTTCAACGCGCTCACCAACCCGGGCGACCCGGTGCTCGTCGAGGACCCGACCTACATGGTCGCGCTCCAGGTCTGCCGGGAGCTCGCCGGGATGCCCGTCGGGGTCGCCAGCGACGACGCGGGGATGATCCCGGAGGCGCTCGACGACACGGTGCGGCGGCTGGCCCGCGAGGGCCGTTCCCCCCGGGTCCTCTACGTGGGACCGAGCTTCCAGAACCCGACGGGCCGCACCTGGAGCCTCGGGCGGCGCCGCGAGGTGCTGGAGGTCGCGGAGCGCCACGACCTGGCGGTCGTCGAGGACCACGCCTACGGCGAACTCCGCTACGAGGGGGAGTGGCTGCCGTCGCTCAAGTCGCTCGCGCCCGAGCGGGTGATCTTCGTCCACACGTTCTCGAAGATCTTCGGGCCCGGCCTGCGCCTCGGCTGGGTCGCGGCGGACCGGGACTTCATCGAGCGCCTCGGCCTGCTCAAGCTGGGCACCGACCAGTGTTCCGGCGCCCTCGCCCAGCGGCTCGCGCTCGCCTACGGCACCGCCGGCGGGCTGGACGCCCAGGTGGAGCGGGCGCAGGACCTCTACCGGAGGAAACGCGACGCCATGATCGACGCGCTCGCGGACTTCCCGTGCCGCACGCCGTGGCTGCGGCCGGACGGCGGGTTCTTCCTGTGGAGCGAGGTGGACTGCGATACGGAGAAGCTGCTGCTCCGCTCCATCGAGCGGCACGGCGTCGCCTTCGTGGCCGGGAACTGCTTCTTTGCCGATCCGAATTCGCCCGTGGCGCGCGTCTCGCTGCGTCTCTCCTACAGCTACGTTGCCGAGGACCTCATCCCCGAAGCCATCGACCGGCTGGGGGAGGCGCTGAGGGAGACCGTCGGTTCCTGACCTTGCCCCGCCTCTTTGTCGTCTCCGGCCCCTCGGGAGTCGGCAAGTCCACGATCCTGCGGAAGCTGGTGGCGCGGGTCCCGGGGTTGTCGTTCGCGGTCTCGCACACCACCCGGCCGCAGCGCGTCGGCGAGCGGAACGGCAGCGACTACCACTTCGTGAGCGAGGAGCGGTTCCAGCAGTTGATCGATGAGGGTGCTTTCGTGGAGTGGGCGGTGGTCCACAACCACCGCTACGGCACCAGCAGGGAGGCGCTCCGGGCGGGCGGTGACGACGACCTCCTGATCGAAGTGGACGTGCAGGGAGCCGACGCGCTGCGCCGGGAGATTCCCGCGGCGGTGACCGTGTTCATCAAGCCCCCGGCGTTCGCGGACCTCGAAGCGCGGCTCGCCGGGCGGGGCCGGGAGTCGGGTCCGGAAGTCGAGCGAAGGCTCCGGACCGCCCGCGAGGAGATGCCCCGCGCGGCCTCCTACGACCACCGCATCACGAACGACCGGATCGACGACACCGTCGACCGCCTCGCCGCCCTGGTGAAGCAGGTCCGCCAGACATAACGCCCCGCAACGCGGGTTTCCCGACTGGCACCTCAGGCTTGGAACGCCGGCTTCAGCCGGCACAGCCCGCCGCAGGCGGGCGAAGTCGCGTACGGCCAACGTTTCCGGATGGCGCAACGGCTTGGAACGCCGGCTTCAGCCGGCACAGCGGCCCGGAGGGCCGCGGACAGCCCAACGTTCCGCGGATCCGCAGAGCGCCGGCCCGGAAACACCGGCGCCCGCTCCCGGCGCCGTGCGAAGATGACGGGAGTGATGGCGCCGTTCGGATGACCGCACGCCCTCGGCCGGCCCGATGTGCCAGGTCCAGGATCCCGGACCGCGTGCACCGGCGCTGGCCCCTCTCCCAGCCCTCGGCCCGGTCGCAGGGTCACCGGCGCCCCCGGGAACATCGCTCCGTCTATTCGCGGAGCTATCTGCCACACATCGATGCGCCGTACGCCGCCCAGGGCGTGACGTTCCGCCTCGCGGACAGCGTCCCGCGGTCCGTCATCGACCGTTGGCGGGAGGAAATCGCTCTGAGTGCGGTATTGCGGACGGAGGAAGTCCGGTACCAGGAACTCCTGCGCCGAATCGCCCGTTACGAAGACGCCGGATGGGGGGAGTGCCATCTCAGGCGGCCCGAGATCGCCACCCTGGTGTGTGAAGCGATCGTGCGCCTCGACGGCCAGCGCTACCGGCTCTGGGAGTGGTGCGTCATGCCGAACCACGTCCATGTGCTCCTGAAGCAGTTCCAGGGTTTCCCGCTGGGGGACGTGGTGAGGAGATGGAAGGGCACCACTGCGCGCGAAGCGAATGCCATCCTGGGCCGGCGCGGCCCGTTCTGGATGCGCGAGTACCACGACCGGCGAATTCGAGACGGGCAACACCTGGACCGTGCGAGGGCATACGTCCGGAACAACCCCGTGAAGGCAGGTCTGTGCGAGCGCCCGGAAGATTGGCCCTGGTCGTCCGCGTCATGGGGCCGGGATCCGGAACGCCGGCTCTAGCGGCGCCGTGGCTTGGAACGCCGGCTTCAGCCGGCACAGCGGCCCGCAGGGCCGCGGGGGACGCATTGCTTTTCGCGTCGGTGGCGCGAAGGCTTGGAACGCCGGCTTCAGCCGGCACAGCGGCCCGGAGGGCCGCGGGCAGCGCACTGCTCTTCGGGTTGGCGGCGCGACGGCTTGGAGCGCCGGCTTCAGCCGGCACAGCGGCCCGGAGGGCCGCGGGGGGTTCGTCCAGCACCTGGCCGTTGGCGTTCCGGGTCGGCGAGGGGCGTGGCTCCGGTCGCTCCGCTCCCTCCGCCGCGCCCCTCACCGATCCGAATCGACTGCCCCAGACACAACCCAGGGTGCGCAAAAGTGGATGTCTCCCAACTGCGCAAAGTGGGTGTCTCTTGACACGGGGTGCGCAAAAGCTCGTGTCTCCCAACTGCGCAAAAGTTCGTGTCTCTTGACGCCATCCGGAGGGACGGCCCTACGCGACTTCGTCCGCCTGCGGCGGGCTGTGCCGGCTGAAGCCGGCGTTCCAAGCCGTTGCGCCATCCGGGGGGACGGCCCTACGCGACTTCGCCCGCCTGCGGCGGGCTGTGCCGGCTGAAGCCGGCGTTCCAAGCCATTGCGCTGTCCGGGGGGGGTGGCCGTAAGCGACTTCGCCCGCCTGCGGCGGGCTGTGCCGGCTGAAGCCGGCGTTCCAAGCCGTTGCGTCGTCCGGGGGGAGTGGCCCTACGTGACTTCGCCCGCCTGCGGCGGGCTGTGCCGGCCGAAGCCGGCGTTCCAAGCCGTTGCGTCGTCCGGGGGAGTGGCCGTACGGGACTTCGCCCGCCTGCGGCGGGCGGTGCCGGCTGAAGCCGGCGTTCCAAGCCATTGCGCTGTCCGGGGGGAATGGCCGTACGTGACTTCGCCCGCCTGGGGCGGGCTGTGCCGGCTGAAGCCGGCGTTCCAAGCCATTGCGCTGTTCGGGGGGGTGGCCGTACGTGACTTCGCCCGCCTGCGGCGGGCGGTGCCGGCTGAAGCCGGCGTTCCAAGCCGTTGCGCTGTCCGGAGGGACGGCCCTACGCGACTCCGCCCGCCTGGGGCGGGCTGTGCCGGCTGAAGCCGGCGTTCCAAGCCGTTGCGCGGTCCGTGGGAATGGCCCTACGCGACTCCGCCCGCCTGGGGCGGGCTGTGCCGGCTGAAGCCGGCGTTCCAAGCCGTTGCGCGGTCCGGGGGGATGGCCCTACGCGAGTTCGCCCGCCTGGGGCGGGCTGTGCCGGCTGAAGCCGGCGTTCCAAGCCGTTGCGCGGTCCGGGGGGATGGCCCTACGCGAGTTCGCCCGCCTGCGGCGGGCGGTGCCGGCTGAAGCCGGCGTTCCAAGCCGTTGCGCCGTCCGGGGGAATGGCCGTACGTGAGTCCGCCCGCCTGGGGCGGGCGGTGCCGGTCTGAAGCCGGCGTTCCAGGCCGCTGCGTGTCATTGCTTCTAAGATGGGGGGTGCATGAAGAAGGTCGTTCTCGGGGTTACCGGGTGCATCGGGGCGTACAAGGCGCCCGATCTGGTGCGCGCCCTCAGGAAGCGCGACCTGCGGGTGCAGGTGATCCTCACCCGGGCCGCCCGCGAGTTCGTCTCGCCGCTCTCCCTGGCGACCGTCTCCGGGGAGCCGGTCCTCGAGCACCTGTTTCCCGACGGCGGGCCCGGGGAAACGGCGGGTGAGGAGCCGGACCCGACCGGCGGGGTTCGGCACATCTCGCTCACTGAGGAGACCGACGTCTTCCTGGTGGCCCCGGCCACCGCTCACGTCATCGCCCGGATGGCGCTCGGGCTCGCGGACGACTTCCTCACCACCTTCCATCTCGCCGTCCGGGCGCCGATCCTGATCGCACCCGCGATGAACACCAACATGCTGGCGCATGAGGCGACCCGGGGACACCTCCGGACGCTTCGCGAGCGGGGCGCGACCATCATCGAGCCGGGGGAGGGGGAGCTCGCGTGCGGCTGGCTCGGGCCGGGCCGCCTCGCGGAGATTCCCGACATCGTGGAGGCGGTCGGGCAGACCCTGGAAGAGACGGCAACCCGGCAGGACCTGGCGGACCGGAAGGTCGTGGTCGCCGCGGGGCCGACCCGTGAGCCGATCGATCCGGTGCGGTACCTGACGAACCGCTCGTCCGGCCGGATGGGCTTCGAGCTGGCGGAGGTCGCCGCCGCCCGCGGCGCGGAGGTCACCCTGGTCCTCGGGCCGACCGACCTCGAACCTCCACCGGGCCACGAGGTGGTTCGCGTGGAAACCGCGCGGGAGATGCGCGATCGGATGTTCGCCGCCGCCCCCGAGGCCGACGCGGTGATCATGGCGGCGGCGGTTGCCGACTTCCGGCCGGCGCACAACTCCGGGTCCAAGCTCAAGTCCACCGGTCTCCGCCGCGAGAACGCCACCTCCTCCCTGGCGCTCGTTGCGAACCCGGACATCCTCGGCGAGCTCGGCGCCGCCCGGGCCACGAACTCCGGTTCGGGCCCGGCGGTGCTGGTCGGTTTCGCGGCCGAGACCGGCGAGCCGGAGGGCGAGTCGATCCGGAAGCTCACGGAAAAGCAGTGCGACCTGATCGTCGGCAACCAGGTGGGTCAGGGGCGGGTGTTCGGCCTCGACTCCACCCAGGCGGTGCTGGTCGAGAACCACGACGGGCAGTCCCCCTCCGTGAGCCGCCGGGACCCCGAATCGAAGCGCTCGCTCGCGGACGCCGTCTGCGACGTCATCGTCCGTCGGCTGGGGAACGGCGCGTGAACCCGCCGGGTCCGCCTGTCCTGCGACGCTGCTGATCCGTGCCGGGACCGGACGCCGATCTCCGCGCCCAGCTCGCCGCCCGCCTGCGGCTCCTCCAGGGGTTCACCGACTTCCTGCCGGGTCCGCCGCTTCCGCCGCCGCCCGCCGAAACCCTGGCGGCGATCTCGGCGGACCTGGACGGATGCACCCGCTGCCGGCTTTCCGAGAAGCGCAAGACCATCGTGTTCGGGGTCGGCCGGCCCGACGCCGACCTCATGTTCATCGGGGAGGGCCCCGGCAGGGACGAAGACCGGCAGGGCGAGCCGTTCGTGGGCCGCGCCGGCAGGTTGCTGAACGAGATGATCGAGAAGTGCTTCCAGCGGCGGCGGGCCGACGTCTACATCACGAACATCGTGAAGTGCTGGCCGCCGGGCAACCGGAATCCGGAGGCGGACGAGGTCGCCACCTGCCTGCCGTTCCTGAAACGGCAGATCGCTTCGGTCCGCCCCCGGGTCATCTGCCTGCTCGGCAGCGTCGCCGTCAAGGCCCTCTTGCCGGGCGCCCGGGGGATCGGCGCGGCGCGCGGCACGGTGTGGGAGTTCGCCGGGATCCCGGTGGTGCCGACCTTCCATCCGGCCTACCTGCTGCGCGCGGAGGGGGAGCGGCTGCAGCAGTTGAAGCGGCAGGTGCTCGACGACGCGCGGACCGCGCTGGAGATCCTGGGGCGGCCGGGTTGAAACGGCCGGCGGTCCCGTCTGCATTGATCGCCGTCGAGGTCGCGGTGCCGCGTCCGGTGCCCCGCACGTACGCGTACGAGGCGCCGCGGGCGCTGCTCGAGCCCGGCGAGACCACGCTGCCACCCGGCACCCGGGTGCGGGTCCCCTTCGGCCCCGGCGAACTCACCGGGGTGGTCCTCGGCCCCGGCGCGCCGCCTCCGGCGGAGCGCGGAGCGAAACAGAAGGTCGTCCTCAAGACCGTCCGCTCGCGCTTCGACGATCCGCTGCCGCCGCTCCCGGAAGACCTCCTCGCCCTGGCGCGCCGCCTCGCCGAGGTGACGGTCGCCCCGCTCGGCCTCGTCCTCAAGGCGATGCTCCCGGCCTCCGCGCCCCCCGGCCGGATGCTCCGGACGGCGCTCATCACCGCGGAGGGCTCCGCGCGCCTCCGGGAGCCCGACGACCGGACCGCCGGCGGCCCCGGAGGCGCGTTGCCGCGGCTGAGCGAGGACGACCGGCGCATCCTCACCCTGCTGGCGGTCTCCCGGGGCGCCGTCCCGCTGGTCCGCATCCGCCGCGAACTCGACCTCTCCCCGGGGCGGAGCTTCGCCCGCCTCGAACGCGAGGGGTTTCTCGCCATCGGCGCCGAGCGGGTCACTCCCGAGTCCACAACCCCCGGCGGCTCCGCGGATCCCGAAGGCCGGCCGCCGTCGCGCGCTCCGGCGCTCACCGCACCCCAGCGGGACGCCGCGCGCGCCCTCCGGGAGGCCCTCGAAGCACGCGTCTTCGGCGCCTTCCTCCTCGACGGGGTCACCGGCAGCGGGAAGACCGAGGTCTATTTCAACGCGATCGCCGCCTGCCTCGACACGGGCCGCAGCGCGCTGCTGCTGGTTCCCGAGATCGCGCTCGCCTCCCAGCAGGAAGCGCTCCTCCGCGCCCGCTTCGGGCCGGACATCGCCGTGTTCCACAGCGGGCTCGGCGCCGCCGAGCGCCGCGCCGCCTTCTGGAGGATCCGGAGAGGCGAGGCGCGCATCGTGCTCGGCGCCCGCTCCGCGGTGCTCGCCCCCGTCCGCGATCTCGGGCTGGTGATCCTCGACGAGGAGCACGACGCCGCCTACAAGCAGGACGAGGCGCCCCGCTACCACGCCCGCCAGGCCGCCTGGCTCCGCGCCCGCGCCGCCGGGGCGGTGATGGTGCTCGGTTCGGCCACTCCCTCGCTCGAAGCGGCGCACGCCGCCGAGCGGAAGGCGCTCACCCGGCTCCGGCTCCCGCACCGCATCGCGGGCCGCGCGCTGCCCGAGGTGCAGATCGTGGACATGCGCCCGCTGCTGCGCGCCTATTACAAGGATCCGGCCCGGAACGCCGGACGGGGGCCCCTGATCCTCGCCCCGGCGCTCGAGACCGCGCTCCGGGAGACCGTCGCCGCCGGCCGGCAGGCGCTCGTCCTCCTGAACCGGCGCGGCTACGGAGGCCGGATGGGCTGCCTCCGCTGCGGGGAGATCATCGAATGCCGCCGCTGCGGCGTCGCCTTCACCCTGCACCGGCGCGGGAGCCTCGCCGTCTGCCACGCCTGCGGGACCGGCATGGCTCCTCCGGAGGACTGTCCGGGCTGCGGCGGCGATGTCCTGCGGTCCGAGGGTTTCGGCACCGAACGCGTGGAGGAAGAGGTCTCCCGCCTGCTGCCGGACGTCCGGGTGGCGCGTTTCGACCGCGACACCACCCGCGCCCGCGGCAGCCACGCGCGGACGCTCGACGCGTTCCGGGAGGGCGCGATCCGGGTGCTGGTGGGGACCCAGATGATCGCCAAGGGACACGACTTCCCCGCGGTCACCCTCGTCGGCGTGGTGGCCGCCGACGGCGGGCTCGGGGCGCCGGACTTCCGGGCCGCCGAGCGCACGTTCCAGCTCCTGACCCAGGTCGCCGGCCGGGCGGGCCGGGGAGAGGATCCCGGACGGGTCGTCGTCCAGACGATGAAGCCGGACCACTACGCGGTCGCCGCCGCCGCCCGCCAGGACTACCCCGCTTTCGCCGCCGTCGAAGCGGAGATGCGGCGCCGCTTCCGCTACCCGCCGTTCGTCCGGCTGACGAGCCTTACGGTCAGCGCCCGCTCCTCCCGGAAGGCCGAGGAGGCCGCCTCCGCGCTCGCCCGGAAGATCGTCACCCCGGACGCTCCCGAATCGGTCGAGGTCGCCGGTCCGGCGCCCGCTCCGGGGCCCCGGCCGGAGGGGTCCTGGCGCTGGCAGATGCTCGTCAGGACGGCCCCCGCGGCGCACCCGGGGCTGCGGCGGCGTCTTCGGCGCCTGCTCGAGTCTCCGGCCCTTGCCCGCGGGCTTACCATCAACGACGATCCCTAGGACGCTGTCGCCTCCCACCCGGCTGCCGGCGTTAAGGAACGGCGAACCCTACCGGGAGTCAAACCCTTGGCCGGAGTGTTGCAAGCGACTCGGAACGCCCGGCGACGATCGGCAAATTACAGCTTTGTTACACCATCCTCCCACAGCCGTTTCGTGTTGAGAATGGCATGCGACCGGCGTGTTGCGTTTCGCGTACCATGCGGTGGCGATGGTGAAGATCGACCTCATCAATCGGGCGATGGCGGCGACGGACTTGTCGGCGCAGGACGCCCGCGATGCCGTGGAGGCATTGTTCGAGGGTCTGCGAGTGGGTCTGGAGAAGGGGCACCGCGTCGTCCTGCGACGGTTCGGCGTGTTCCACGCCGCGCCCCGCAAGACCGGAGTGGCGCGCAACCCACGTACCGGCGAACCGGTCGGGATCCCGCGGGGGCGCGTGGTCCGCTTCCGTCCCGGACAGAGTCTCCGCAACATTTCGTAGCGCCGGCGTTCCGCCGCCGCGCGCGTTTCTCACGGGCGCGGAGTGTGCGCGCCGTTTGTCCCGCATGAAGGTCGTAGCGCTGTTCGGGCGGCCGAACGTGGGGAAGTCCACCCTTTTCAACCGGATCGTCGGCGGCCGGCCCGCCATCGTGCACGCGCGGCCGGGATCCACCCGCGACGGCCGGCTGGAGCCGGTGGAGTGGCGCGGCGTCGGCTTCCGGCTCCACGACACCGGCGGGGCGGGGGCGCCGGACGCCTCGCCCTTCGCCCGGGAGATCCGGGCTCTCGCCGAACGCACGGCGGCGCGGAGCGACGCCGTCGTGTTCCTGGCGGACGCCCGCGCGGGCCTGACGCCCGCCGACGAGGAGCTGGCCGATGGTCTCCGCCGGCAGCAGGACCGGCCTCCGGTGGTTGTGGTCGCCAACAAGGCCGAGGGCGTCCACGAGGCGGCGGCCGCCGAGTTCCACGCCCTCGGGCTCGGGGACCCGCTCCCGATCTCCGCCGAGCACGGGCTCGGAATCGCGGAGGTGCTCGACCGCGTCGTCGAGATTCTCGAACCGGATCTCGGCCAGGCGGCGGCGCCCGGGGAGTCCGTGGAGGAGGGGAAGGCGCTCCGGGTAGCGATCGTGGGGCGCGCGAACGTGGGGAAGTCCACGCTGCTGAACCGCTTCTGCGGCTACGAGCGGGCGCTGGTCTCGGCGGTGGCCGGCACCACCCGCGACCCGGTGGACGAGCGCATCGCGGTCGCCGGCCGCGAGGTGGTGCTGGTGGACACCGCGGGGATCCGGCGCGGCGCCCGCCGCCGGTCGGTGGACGCCTTCGAGGAGGCCGACGCGCTCGCGGTCCTGATGTCGGAGAAGGCGATCCGCCGGGCCCGGGTGTCCCTCTTAATTACTGATGCCGTGAAAGGGCCCACGGCCCGCGACGCGCAGATCGCCCGGCTGATCGAGGACGCCGGCTGCTCGGTCGTGGTCCTCCTGAACCGCTGGGACCTCGTGACCTCCCGCGCGGCGCGCTGGAAGGGACTCCGGCTCGACGTGCGGGAGCGGCTCCGGCACATCGGGCACGCGCCCATCCTCCGGATGTCGGCGCTGACCGGCCAGGGGGTGGCGGCGATCTGGAAGTCGGTCTTCCGCGTTGCGGCGGAGGGGAGCCGGCGGATCCCCACCCCGGAGGTGAACCGGTTCCTGGCGCGCGCCTCGGAACGCTTCGCCCCCCGTTCGCGCCGGGGCAAGGAGGTGAAGCTGCTCTACGGCTTCCAGTCGGGAGTGGCGCCGCCCCGGTTCCGGGTGCTCACGAACTGCCCCCGCGCGGACATCCTGCCCTCGTACCCCCGCTTCCTGGTCGGCGAGTTGCGCCGCCGCTACGGCTTTGCCGGAACCCCGGTCCGGCTCACGCTGGAATACAAGAAGAAACTGTCCCGGTAGGGCTCCCGGGGCTGCCCTACAATTCGTGACGCCGCTTCGCTCCCACCGGGGAGACGCGGCGCAACGGGGTTCCACATTGAACAAGGCGGATCTGGCGGAGGCCGTCCGGACCTTCCACGGCGGCATGACCGGGGCCGAGGCGCTCCGGGTCGTGGACACCATCTTCCGGAGCGCGGCGGACGGGCTGGCCACGGGCAACCCGCTGCGGATCCGGCGCTTCGGGTCGCTCGAGGTGCGCTCGCGCCGTCCCCGGCGGGGAGGCGACCCCCGGACCGGGCGGGTCTTCGTTGCCGCGGCGCACCGGACGCCCTTCTTCCGTCCCGCCCGCGGGCTGCTCGAGAGTCTGCAGAACTGATGACGGCCAGGGACGGCGGGCTCCAGATCCCGAACAAGCTCTACTTCCGGATCGGCGAGGTCAGCGAGATCACCGGAGTGCAGCCGTACACGCTGCGGCACTGGGAGATGGAGTTCCCGACGCTGAGTCCGAAGAAGAACGAGTCGGGACAGCGCCTCTACCGCAAGGAAGACATCGAGATGGTGCACACCATCCAGCGCCTGCTGCACAGCGAGGGGTACACGACCGCCGGCGCCCGGCGGCTGCTCAGCGCGAAGAGCGGCAAACGCGCCCGGCCGGTGGCGCCGCCGCCGCCCCCCGAGCTGAAGCCCGAGCCGGCCTCCGTCTCCCCCGAGGTTTTGAAGGAAGTGCGGCAGGCGCTGGAGTTGATGGAGCGAAACGACAAGCTCCTCGCCAGCCTCGACGACTAAAATCCGCCCCGACCCGTCGGGACGTGGCGCAGTCTGGTAGCGCACTTGCTTGGGGTGCAAGTGGTCGTCGGTTCAAATCCGGCCGTCCCGACCACCAAGCCGATTCCGGAGGGGGCCGTGGGCTGGGTTCAGCGTTGGTTCGCCGAGTCCCGATTGGTCGTTTCCTTTTGTGAAAGGGGGCCCCTTTCACACTTTCCCCCCAGACACGCCGCCAGCGAACAAGTTCGCTGCCATCGTTATTTCTCTTGTCCTCGTCAAGGAGCGCGCGTACGGCTTGGAACGCCGGCTTCAGCCGGCACGCGGGCCGGAGGCCCGCAGGCGCGTCGGGCTGCGCACCTTGATGGCGCACCGGCTTGGAACGCCGGCCGGTTCTCGCGGTAGCGGTCTCCAGACCGGCACCGCGGCGCTCCGCGCCGCGCACGTCGTAACCCCACTCCGCCTCACGGTCCGCAACGCTCTCTCGCGCAGATGTCCCACCGGCTTGGAACGCCGGCTTCAGCCGGCACAGCCCGCCGCAGGCGGGCGGCGGGACGACCTCATTCGCCGGGATGGCGCGGGTGCGCGTCCATCCACTCGGGTTAGCAGCGAACCGCCCGCGGCCCTGCGGGCCGCTGTGCCGGCTGAAGCCGGCGTTCCAAGCCGTACTCGCGCTCTTTTTCGGCCGACGACGGCGCCCTGTTTCGCGCCCTACTGGCCGCCGGGGTGGAACCGGCAGCAGCCTATACTGCGGTGCGGGAAATGGAGTCCATGGCCGGCCAGAGCGTCGTCACGCAGCTCGGCGCGCAGATCCAGGGGTTGGCGACCACCCTGGAACGGTTGGAGAGCCGGTTCGAGAACGTGGAGCACCGGCTTGAGAACGTGGAGCACCGGCTCGAGGACCTCGAGACCCTCAAGACGGATGTCGCGGTGCTGAAGCGCGAGGCCCGCCTGATCTGGGCGGCGCTCTTCCTCGCGGTTCCCACTCTCACCGCCATCCTGGTGCGCCTCTTCGGCTCCTGACGACGAGGCAGTACGGCTTGGAACGCCGGCTTCAGCCGGCACAGCCCGCCGCAGGCGGGCGGCGGGACGCACCTCATCCGTGCAGACGGGCTACTGCCCGGAACATCCGGCAACACCGCGATTCGCTGTTCCGCTGCGCGCGGCGCAGCGGGTGCCGGCTGAAGCCGGCGTTCCAAGCCGTACGCGCGCTCTCGTTTTCAGCCGAGGACGGCGCTCGGCTTCGCGCCCTGCTCGCCGCCGGGGTGGAACCGGCAGCAGCCTATACTGCGGTGCGGGAAATGGAGTCCATGGCTGGCCAGAGCGTCGTCACGCAGCTCGGCGCGCAGATCCAGGGGTTGGCGGACCGGTTGGAGAACCGTCTCGAGAAGGTGGAGAACCGCCTCGAGAACCTCGAGACCCTCAAGTCGGATGTCGCGGTGCTGAAGCGCGAGGTCCGCCTGATCTGGGCGGCGCTCTTCCTCGCGGTTCCCACTCTCACCGCCATCCTGGTGCGCCTCTTCGGCTCCTGACGACGAGGCAGTACGGCTTGGAACGCCGGCTTCAGCCGGCACAGCCCGCCGCAGGCGGGCGGCAGGACGACCTCATTCGCCGGGATGGCGCGGGTGTGCGTCCGTCCACTGGGGTTAGCAGCGAACCGCCCGCGGCCCTGCGGGCCGCTGTGCCGGCTGAAGCCGGCGTTCCAAGCCGCATGCGTCACCTCCAGCGGCGTGCCGTAACATCGCGCCACCCCGAAGGGATCACCGGGAACGGGCGACCCATGAATGCGAACGGAGCGCGGACGGGAATGTCCATGCCCCGACTGATCCTGGCCCTGTTTCCTCTCCTTGCCATCGCGGCCTGCGGGGGAGACAGCGGCGGCAGCGCCCCTACCGCGCCGCCACCGCCGCCCCCGCCACAACCGCTCTCGTGGGCCGGCGTTCCCGAGTCCGTAACCATCGCACTCGGCGAGCAGACCGAGATCTCCCTTTCCCTCAGCTCGGCGGTGGCCGCCACCTTTTCCCACTCCGCCAGCGACGCCCGCGTGACGATCACCGGCGAGAGTCCCCGCGCCGGCATCTACCGCCTGCGGATCACGGGCGCGGAACCCGGAGAGACCACCATCACGGTCACGGCCACTGCGGACGGCTACGCGACCGCCACCGCCACGTTTCCGGCCACGGTGGTGAGAGCTCTCTCGTGGACCGGCGTTCCCGAGTCGGAGACCGTCAGGCTCGGGGAGCGGAAGGAGATCTCCCTGGCCCTCAGTGCGGAGGCGCCCGCCACCTTCACCCACTCCGCCAGCAACGCCAACGTAACGATCGCCGGCGACAGTCCCGGCCCGGGGGTTTACCGGCTGCGGGTCACGGGCGTGGAGCCCGGAGCGACGGCCGTCACCGTGACCGCCACGGCGGACGGCTACGCGACCGCGACCGCGACGTTCCCCCTCACGGTGCTGAACCGGCTCTCATGGACCGACGCTCCCGAGTCGGAGACCATCGAGGTGGGGGAGCGGAAGGAGATCTCCCTTGCGCTCAGCGCCTCGGTGGCCGCTACCTACGAACACTCGGACGGTGACGGGATCGTGGAGATCTCCGGCGAAAGTCCCCGCGACGGGATCTACGGCCTGGGGATCACCGGTCTGGAGGCCGGAGAAACCACCATCACCGTCACGGCGATGGCGGATGGCTACGAGACGGCGACCGCCTCGTTTCCGCTCACGGTGGAACTCCGGACCCTCGAATGGACCGTCCTTCCCGACGGGATCGAAATGGAAGTCGGCGAGGAGCGCACCGTTCAGCTCGACCTGAACAGCCCGGTCCTCCCGGAGCTCGAGATCGAGACGCCGGGCGACATCGTCGCCGCCACGGCGGAATGCGTGATCGGAGCATGCGAGATGACCGTCGCCGGCCTCGCGGGAGGCGAGTCCGTGATCACCGTCACCGCCGCCGCCGACGGCTACACCGAAGCGACGGGAGAGATCGACGTCTTCGTGGACGACCCGTTCGACCCCGCCCTCTGGCGAGAACTGGTCTACGACGCCTTCGACTGCCCGACCGGCTTCACGGACGAGTCCTGCCGCAGTTTCTGGGGCGATCGAACCGTCGAGGAAAGGATCACCGCCGTGCTTCCCGCCCCGCCGAACTTCCACATCCTGAGACAGGCCGTAACCCGGTCCGGAACCTGGCGCTTCACCAGCCGGCAGCTCGACACCATCGAGGAAGCCATCCACGACGCCGTGGAGCAGCTCACCGGCATTCCGTTCCGCGGCCGGATCACCACCGGAACCGGTCTGAAGGACGAATACGGATGGGTGGACGTTGTTCCTCTCGGGAATGCGTTCTGGGAGGGCCGGCCCCCGTGCGGCGCCGCGTCTGTGGGCGCCACGGAGGGCGTGATCCTCATCAACACGGACCGGCTGGACGATTGCGACCTGCTGCCCGTGACGATGCACGAAGTGGGGCACGCGCTCGGCTTCTATCACGCGCTCAACCTGGGCGACTACCTGATGTCTCCCCTGCTGACCGAGATTCCCGCGGTCTTCACCGAGACGGAGCAGTTCCACGCCCGGCTCGCGTGGGAGCTGGGCCGCGGAGCGCCTTTCACGCCGGATCCCCGGAAAACGTCCAGGACATCCTTTCTGACCACGGATGTCTTCTCCAGCGGTCCGGTGCTGCGAGTCGAGGACATTCCGCTGGAAGGGATGGTCCGGTGTCCCCTCCGCTGATCGGGAACCGGGGTCTCCCCGCCGTCGTTCTGATCAGCGAAACAGGGACCGGAATCGCGGTGCGGAACGACCTCGCCGCGCACCCGCGCCGCCCCCTCACGCACCCAGGAATGAGCGCTCTCACAACGCCCGCCGCCCGGCTACAATCCTCTCCGGCCGCCGGGGCGTGGCTCAGTCTGGCAGAGCACCTGGTTCGGGATCAGGGGGTCGCAGGTTCAAATCCTGCCGCCCCGACGCGGCCCGTCCCGGAGGACGGGTCCCGGTCCCAGGCGGCCACGGAACCCGGCTCAGCCGGGCGCGCGCTCACTTCGCCCGTCCCCCAGCAGGGACGGTTCGCTTCTCCCTTGACTCCCGCCACCTTGTCGCAACAAGTATCTTCCGACGGTCACGCTGGCGTTCCGCGGCGGGGCGGGTGTCCCTATTCTCTTGTCTTTGCTTCTTGACATTCCCAAATTGGATGTGATGGAGTTACCGCGCATGTTCGCCCAGAGCACCTATGTCCGATCCCCGGGCAGGGTTCGCGCGGAGACATTCCCAACTGGGTTCTTGCCCCTTGATCCGGCGGCGCATATACTTGCCGCCCGGATGGCGGGTGCGGGAACGCATCGGCAATCCCTGTCCTACTGGAGGTAGGAAGAATCACACGAGACGGCGCCTGGCTCCCCACGGGGAGCCGGAACTGTCCCAATACGCCCTACAGGAGGTAGGCGAAATGACGCAGATCACAAGGAAGTCGGTCCCAATGCGCGGGCTGATTCTCCTTCTTACCGTGACCCTGGGCGCCGGTCTCGTGCTCTCGGGTTGTGGGGACGACGATACGGCGACGACGCCGGCACCGGCGCCGCCACCGCCTCCACCGCCGGCTCCTGAGCCGGAGCCCGAGCCGGAGCCCGAACCCCAGGCTCCCGCCACGCCGACGGGATTCCACGTCGACACGACCCAGACGTCCCTCACCTGGCACTGGAACGCGGTCGAGGGCGCTATCGGTTATGCGGTGCAGGTGAGTACGGACGAGATGTTCGACGACACCGACACCATCACGCCGACGGCCGAGACCTCTTTCACGGTTGCGGACCTTCCGCCCCAGACCACCCTGTATGCCCGCGTGGCGGCCGCCGCGGGGACGCTCGAGGCGCCACTCCTGAGCGCCTGGACGACCCATGTGACCGGCACGACGGACATGCCGCCTCCGCCGCCACCGCCGCCGATGGCGCCCGCCACCCCGACCGGCCTAATGGCCGAGGAGGGTGAGGGTTCCATCACCTGGATGTGGGATGCGGTCGAGGGCGCCGACGGCTACGCGGTCCAGGTGAGCATGGACGAGATGTTCGACGACATGGACGAGACGACCTACACCATGGAGACGATGCACACCGTTTCGGACCTGGGCTACGGAGAAACGCGGTTTGCGCGCGTTGCCTCCACCTCCGGCGAGGGTGAGGACATGCTCATGAGCATGTATACGACCCACGTGACCGGGATGTCGATGGCGGAGCCGCCGCCACCGCCGCCGCCGGCCCCGGATCCGGTCATGGTGACCTTCTCGCTGGAAAAGGGTCACTACCTTGAAGCGGATGATGGCCGGAACGCGGCTACCGCGAAGGCCTACGTGAACAAGAAGATCATGGTCGAGTCAAACACCAGCGCCGTGATCACACCAATGTTCGTGGAGGATGCGAACGGGGTCGGCGTGACCGCCGGCAGCGGCAACATGCCGTTCGCGTTCGTGGAGTGGGGATTGCTCCAGTCCGCCGTGCTCGATACAGGCGCCACCTTCATGATCCAGCGGACCGCGATGGGCGCGAATCAGGAGATGGAGCCGACCGGTGACATGGCCTACGTGACCTGCGGTCCCTTCGAGTGCACCGAGAGCAGCAACGATGAGCCCCCGCCGGCCCCGGAGATCTCGATCGAGAACTCGACGGTCTGCAGCGACTTCGATCCGGACGTCAGCCTTCAGGTCGGCTTCGTCGATAACAACGGGGTGCAGGTCGGCCCTTACTCCGCCACCGCTAGCGACTACACCGAGGTCACTACGGGCGACAACAGAAGAGCCAATGATGGTATCGATGTCGGCTGGGTGACCACCTCGGACGTTTCGATGACGGTCAAGCACCACTTCGACGGTGTCGCGCGCGGCCAGAACTTCAACGTCACAGGCGTCGAAGCGTCCAAGGGAACTTCGAAGGCGCTGACGATGACTAACCGGGTCGGCAACACGGTAGCCCGCAGCACCATTGACGACAACGACTTCAAGGGCGCGTTGCTCGTGGGAGCCTTGGCCCAAGCGGAGTCGTCGGACGGTGCCGGCGACGGTATCGTCGCTAGCTCTGCGTGCGCCACTGACCCGTACACCAACCCGATCGCGGGTCTGCACAAGCCGGACAGTTGTTTCCGGGTCGTCACGGCGGGTGACACCAAGACCGGTATCGACTATTACGGTGGCTACAGCATCGAGCTCGCCGCGAAGGACTCGGGTGTGTCCTGGGGCAAGGTGGCCTGGGATCCCGACCCCTTCAAGGACCTCAAGTGCGAGAGCATGACGTTCACGGCCACCGATGTCGCGGAAGAGGACGTGTGCGAACTCTTCGGAGAGGAAGTGGACAGGGCGATTGAGAAGATGTGGGGTGGAGAGGACGGAGACACGGTCACGTTCCTCACCGGACCGGCTACCACCAGCCGACCCGCCCGGTATGACACCCCCCTTGCCGACCCTCCCACCAACAACACCAACTACGCCGC
This sequence comes from Vicinamibacteria bacterium, assembly GCA_965116805.1. GTDB lineage: Bacteria > Acidobacteriota > Vicinamibacteria > Marinacidobacterales > Marinacidobacteraceae > Marinacidobacterium. Next base: position 3,327,965 of record OZ220713.1, on the reverse strand, counting down.
ACTCAGCACCACCAATACGAACCACCTCGTTGCGCTCCAGATTGAGGCCCCCGCCGCCGAGTCCAGGCGTTTCGCATCTCTCTGGTACAACGACAACGACAAGAGGGTGGATTCGAAGGACAAGTCCAACCACAACCTGTATGCCGCCGCTGCTGCACCCTTGCACATTGAACTCCTGGACGAGGACGGAGATCCCAAGTACGGAGACTTTGGCAAGGTGGACTTCGTCAAGCCGGACGGTACTGACGCCGGCCTCACGAGGGACTTCGGTGAGGACGGAGTCGCCGAGACCGCGCCGGGCGGAGAGTCAAAGTGCACCCATTCCGACGGTGAGAACTGCGACGGTATGTTGGAGGAGACGATCACGGTCAAGTTCGACGCCGGTCTCGCACTCGGTTGCTCGACCACGCGGGACGTGATGATCACGTGTGAGTGGGATGCGAACGGTGAGATGGGGCGCTACCGCGCCGACGACCACCACAACATCTCGGCCGGGACCCCCTTGGTCACTCCGGGCCTCGACGACGATCCTGCCCAATCCGGAGACCAAAGCACTGCTAGCTCATTCGGCGGCTTCAGAACGTCCGAGACGGGCCGCACGGCTGGCGATATCGCGGCCTTCGTGAAGTGCTCGGTCACGTCGGAGTAGGGTCTGCTCTGTTTCTGAGTTGATTCACTGATTCGACACGGAACCCCGGGGCCATCCGGCCCCGGGGTTCTTCTTTGTACGTGGGCGCCGTACCGGCTTCGCGCGCCGAACAGTTGCCGTATAGGTACGGTCCCGCGGGTCGGCTGACAGCCGTGATGGCCAGCCTTGGCGCTCACGCTACATCCCTGCAGCGGACGCGCCGAAGCGGCGGACGGCCCAGTGCCGGTACCCCGCCCGGAACCTCCGCATGCCGTCCTCGAGGAGGAGGTCCCACGGCCAGAGATCGGCGAGCTTCCGCCCGGTCCCTTCCGAGGGGCCGAGTCTCCGCTGCCGGAGCATGGTGCAGCAGGCGTCGTGGGCGAGGGCGGCGCGGCGACAGCTCACCGTGTCGATGGTGAGTCCGGAGGCGCCGTCCCACCGCTAGTCCGACTGCAGCAGCATCTGTCCCTTGCCGTCCAAAACCACGCGCTTCGCCTCGCTAGCGGCTGCCGGGACTTCGGCCAGATAGGCGGGCAGCGGGACCCGGACAGCCGGGGTGAGGACCCGCTTGGCGCGGGCGCCGACGTCGTTTCTTTCGCCGCTGGCTGCCCGGCGGGTGCCCCGTTCGTAGAGGTGGCGGTTGTCCCCGATCGGGAGCGGCGTCCCGTTTTCGAGAAATGCCCCATGTCGTTCGTTGGTCACGGTGCTAACCCCCGGCTGGCAGGTCATCTCTGCGGCGGTGGGGGCGAACGGCTTCGCCAGTTTCTTTGCCCGTCTCGACGACGCGGGTTCCTGACCGCGGCGGCGCGAGGCGTCACCGTGGCGGTCAGCGAACCGGGCGGTCCAGGCCGGCGCGCCACGCGCGTAGACGGAAGAACCCCGGGGCCGGATGGCCCCGGGGTTCCGTAGCGAGGCTAGGTGATCGCTAGCTACCGCTCACCTTGCAACTCACAAAGGCGCTGATGTCACCGTCTAGACGAGCCGCACCCGCCGCGGGGGTTGCTACGAAGCCATCAAATGTAGCAGTAACGCTTTCGTCGTTTCCCGCTCCGGTTGTGGAAGGATCGTCGGCGCGGCCCAGATTGATCTGATCGACGTGATCGTCGGCCCGGTAACGGCCCATCTCACCGTTCGCATCCCACTCGCACGTGATCATCACGTCCCGCTTGGTCGAGCAACCGAGTGCGAGACCGGCGTCGAAGGTGACAGTGATCGTCTCCTCCAACATCCCGTCACACCCCTCGCCATCAGAGTGGGAGCACGTTGTCTCTCCACCGGCCGGGCTCTCGGCCACCCCGTCCTCACCGTATTCGTTGTCGAAATTGGCGTCGGTGCCGTCCGGCTTGACGAAGTCCACCTTGCCGAAATCTCCGTACTTCGGGTCTCCGTCGCTATCCACGAGTTCAATGTGCAAGGGGGCCCGCTGCACACCGTCGGTAGTGGTATCGATGTCCGCGTACAGGTCGTGGTTGGACTTGTCCTTTGAATCGGTCCTCTTGTCGTTGTCGTTGTACCACAGAGATGCGAAACGCCTGGACTCGGCGGCGGGGGCCTCAATCTGGAGCGCAACCAGGTGGAGATTCGTGTTGACCCCGGCCCCTGGATCGGCCGCCGGGAGAACAGCGTAGGCGGTTCGAGCGGGTCGACCTGTGGTGCGGGAGGAGTCTGCGGCGAGAACACTGACGGTCGTTCCCTTGGACCCACCCCACATCTTCTCCACTGCGGCATCCACTTCGTCCTCGAAGAGGTCGCACACGTCCGCTTCCATGACCTCGGTGGCCATGAACGACATGCTCTCGCACTTGAGGTCTTTGAAGGGGTTGGGATCCCATGCCACCTTGCCCCAGGACACCCCTGAGTCCTTCGCCGCGAGCTCAAGGCTGTAGCCGCCCAGATAGTTGATCCCGGTCTTGGTGTCACCAGCTGTGACGGCCCGGAAGCAGGTGTCCGGCCGGTGGAGGCCAGCGATCGGGTTGCTGTAGGCGCTGGTGGCGCAAGGATCCTTCACCGGGTCCCCGGTCTCTGGATCTAGATCCGTGGTGTGGTCTCCAACGAGCAACGCTCCCTTGTAGTCAGTGTCATCGATACGACTGCTTGCTCCCACGTTGGCAGCTGTCGCGTTGTGCATCGCGAGGGCCTGGTCACTTCCGTCCCCCGCGTTCACGCCAGTCACGCTGAAGTTCTGGCCGCGCGCGACACCGTCGAAGTGGTGCTTGACCGTCATCTCAACCTTCGAAGTGGTGATCCAGCCGACATCCACGCCATTGTTGGCTAGGGTGTTGTCGGCGGCCGTGTCGGAGACGGCATAGTCGGCGGGATTGACTTTTACCCCGTCGTTATCGACGAAGCCGACCTGAAGGCTGACGTCCGGATCGAAGTCGCTGCAGACCGTCGAGTTCTCGATCGAGATCTCCGGGGCCGGCGGGGGCTCATCGTTGCTGCTCTCGGTGCACTCGAAGGGACCGCAGGTCACGTAGGCCATGTCACCGGTCGGCTCCATCTCCTGATTCGCGCCCATCGCGGTCCGCTGGATCATGAAGGTGGCGCCTGTATCGAGCACGGCGGACTGGAGCAATCCCCACTCCACGAACGCGAACGGCATGTTGCCGCTGCCGGCGGTCACGCCGACCCCGTTCGCATCCTCCACGAACATTGGTGTGATCACGGCGCTGGTGTTTGACTCGACCATGATCTTCTTGTTCACGTAGGCCTTCGCGGTAGCCGCGTTCCGGCCATCATCCGCTTCAAGGTAGTGACCCTTTTCCAGCGAGAAGGTCACCATGACCGGATCCGGGGCCGGCGGCGGCGGTGGCGGCGGCTCCGCCATCGACATCCCGGTCACGTGGGTCGTATACATGCTCATGAGCATGTCCTCACCCTCGCCGGAGGTGGAGGCAACGCGCGCAAACCGCGTTTCTCCGTAGCCCAGGTCCGAAACGGTGTGCATCGTCTCCATGGTGTAGGTCGTCTCGTCCATGTCGTCGAACATCTCGTCCATGCTCACCTGGACCGCGTAGCCGTCGGCGCCCTCGACCGCATCCCACATCCAGGTGATGGAACCCTCACCCTCCTCGGCCATTAGGCCGGTCGGGGTGGCGGGCGCCATCGGCGGCGGTGGCGGCGGAGGCGGCATGTCCGTCGTGCCGGTCACATGGGTCGTCCAGGCGCTCAGGAGTGGCGCCTCGAGCGTCCCCGCGGCGGCCGCCACGCGGGCATACAGGGTGGTCTGGGGCGGAAGGTCCGCAACCGTGAAAGAGGTCTCGGCCGTCGGCGTGATGGTGTCGGTGTCGTCGAACATCTCGTCCGTACTCACCTGCACCGCATAACCGATAGCGCCCTCGACCGCGTTCCAGTGCCAGGTGAGGGACGTCTGGGTCGTGTCGACGTGGAATCCCGTCGGCGTGGCGGGAGCCTGGGGTTCGGGCTCCGGCTCGGGCTCCGGCTCAGGAGCCGGCGGTGGAGGCGGTGGCGGCGCCGGTGCCGGCGTCGTCGCCGTATCGTCGTCCCCACAACCCGAGAGCACGAGACCGGCGCCCAGGGTCACGGTAAGAAGGAGAACAGGGACGCCTGCGCGGTGTTCTGAGTCCGGCGGCTGGTCCAAGCATGCCGCGTGGGACGAATCGGTTGTGCTCGGTGCCGTCAGTACACACGAAGCGGGGGCGGCCGAAGCCGCCCCCGCCGTGGGGTTAGTGCACGCCCGTGGCGCTAGTTCACCCGGAAACTGACCGCGTCAATCCTCTGCGTGCACATGTCGTCACCATACGCGGTATAGCTGTAGCTCCTGCCAACCGTCAGATCGGTTGCATTGGTCCCAACGCTCAGCGACTCCGTGCCCGTGGTCCCGCTGGAACACGTGGTGTGTGGCCCCGTGTTGGCCTTGTAATACCAAGTTGCAGCGGACCCGCTGTCGTCCGTGTGGCCGTCAAGGGTCAGCACCACGGGGTCACCCGCGTTCGCCTGTTCCGAGGTCAGGTCGGCAACCTTCTTCGGGATGGTGACGCGACCGCCGATCGTCCAGGGCCCCAGCCTGGTAGCGGCGTCCTCGGCCTCGGCCCGGATGCAGGCAAAAGCGTAGTGGCTGGCCAAGTGCGCCATCGGACGCCGGTACTCCGCGTCGAAGTCGATTCCGTCGAGGGTTTCGTTGACGTCCGCGTCCGCAATTGCCTGGTCGCACGCCGCCGCTTTCGGCGTGGCGGAACTGGTCAGGCGCAGGGTCCGGAACACCATGAAGCCTTCCTTCGGCCAGGGTACGTCCGCGCGATTCTGGAGATCCACTTCCCAAGCGACGTCGAACATCTCACCGCCGTCGCGAGTGCCGGTGCGTGAAGAATCCGGAGTCGGCATGGGAGGAGCCGCCGGGAGGGTGTGGTGCTCCGCCTCACTCGCGGGCACGATCCAACTGGTCGAACCGGCGCCGTTCAGGTGCCGGGCGCAGAGCAGGTATCCGGTGTACGGAGTCAGGCCGCTCGTCACGGCGTGACTGATCTGAATGGTCCGAGTGGCCGTGCGCTGCGCAAGAAAGGTGCCGTCAGCGCACGCGGCCTGGATGTCATCGTCGGCGGTGGTGTCTTGGATTTCGTTCATCCTTCCCGGATCGGCGACCAGGCGGAGCTCGAAATCGAAGCCCTCGACGACGCGGATCCCGGTCCAGTTCAGACGGGTCGTCACATACCGGTTCCGGTCCGCGTCCGTGTCGTCGCCTTCACCGTCAGTGTCCGGAGCGTGTGCGTCGGGCAGGGCCACTCCGAAGGCGTAGGAGGTGGTCGATTCGTCGTCTTCGACCCGCACGCAGACTCCATTCACTTGGCCGGCAGCCGGGCTGCTGGCGCTGAAGAACGTGTTCACCGTCGCGGATCCGAACGTCTTGCCCTCGCAAGGATTCGCGGAGGCCATGTCGCCGACATCGAGTTCCACGGTCTCGTACCGCGCGTCGCCCATCCGGTTCCAGGTGAAGACCAGCGAAGTGGACGCCTCACTCGACCAGGTGATCTCCAACTCACCGCCACCACCCGTAGTGCCAGGATCGCTCGTACCGAGCGTCGTGATGGCATCGGTGGTCTGGGTCCACGCGCTCTCCTCAAACTCGGTGTCCCCAGAGTCTGGCAGCGCACGGACGCGGAAGTCGTAGGCGGTGCCTTCGGCGAGGCCGCTGGCCACGCAGGTGGTGTCGGTCACCTCGTTGTCGCCGCCGCCGCAACTGGAGTCATCCCAGCCGGAGTCGCCGGCTTCGCGCTCCTGGACCAAATAGGTGGCGGCGTCGTCCACTTCATCCCATGCCAGGCTGATCGAGCTCTCGTCGCGACCCGTGCTCCGGAGACCCCCTGGGGCGTCCAGCGGCTCGGCGGGTGGTGGCGGAGGAGGTTCCTCGGTCGTAGCCATGTCAGCCTCGCTCCAATCGCCGAACATCCGGTCGCTAACGCTTCCCGCATAAGCGCGGACACGGAAGTAGCCATCCGACTCTGGATCCAGACGTGAGACTCGCACGGTGGTGTTGCTCATGCCCGGCCGTTCGAAGGTGGCACTATCGGAGAACCCCGAGTCAGTACTGAACTCTCCCTGGTAACCGCTGGCACCCGGGACCTCGTCCCACTCCCACTCGATGAAGTCGGAACCCCGATCGGTGTCCCGGACGTTGGCGGGAGCCGCCAACCTGGCGGCCATCGTCGTTCCCGTCACGTGGGTCGTCCAGGCGCTCAGCACCGGATCCGTTGGCGTCCCGACACCGGCGGCGACGCGCACGTAGAGCGTCGTCTCGGGCTCGAGGTCCGTGGCCGTGTAGCTCGTCTCCGTCGTGAACGGCACGCCGTCGAACAACACCGTGTCGGTCAGCTCGAACATCTCGTCCGCGCTGGCCTGCACCACGTAGCCGACCGCACCCTCGGACGCATTCCATGTCCAGGTGATCGAGTTCTGCGTCGTCGCGGAGACCTCGAGGCCGGTCGGTGTGGCCGGAGCCATGGGCGGAGGCGGTGCCTCCATCGTCATGCCGGTCACGTGGGTGGACCAGTCACTCGTCACCCGGTCGTCGTCCGCACCGGTGGCGGACCGCACCCGGAGGTAGGCGCTCGTCCCGGCCTCGAGTCCGTCCCGGCGATAGGAGATCTCCTCCGCGGTCCGGGCGATGATCTCGTCCTCGTCGGTGAACGCCTCGTTCGCGCTGAACTGCACGTCGTAGCCGCTCACGTCCTCGACGGGAGTCCAACTCCACTCGATGAAGTCCATGCCGGTGGCGGAGACCCGGAGTCCGGTCGGAACCGCAGGCGCCTCGGGCTCGGGCTCGGGCTCCGGCTCTGGCGCCGGAGGCGGGGCCGGTGGAGGCGGGGCCGGGGTCGTCGGCGCCGGCACCTCTTCGTCCCCGCAGGCGGAAAGGAAAAGACCCGCACCGAGGAACAGGATCAGCAGCAGGGTCCAGCCGCGGGCGGACGCGAACTCCAGCCGCGGGCGGACGCGAACTTGCCAGTGAACGACTTCATACCACCAACCTCCCGGTGCGGTACGTGGCCGGTCCTTCAGGTTTCCTCTTCCGTCGTCTGTGCCGTTACTGGCCCAATGTCAGTCGGTTATGGCGCTGTCCCATTCTCGACCTGACACCGGTTTCGAGCGCCGTCCCGCGCAAGATGTGATACCCATCTAACCTCGGAAACCGGCGCCGCACACACCATGACCACCCGCCCCTACCGCCTCTCCGCACGCTTCGTCGCCACCGTCCGGGAACCGGGTCGCTACGGGGACGGGCGCGGGTCCGGAGGGCTCTCCCTGCTGGTCAAGCGCACCGCCCGTGGCCAGCTCGCCAAGTCGTGGGCGCAGCGCATCCAGGTGGACGGGCGGCCCCGCAATCTCGGCCTCGGCGTCTGGCCCCACGTCAGCCTGGCCGAGGCGCGCCAGAAGTGCGTCCTCAACCTGGTGGCCCGCAGCCGGGGCGAACTGGTGACGGGCCGCGAGCGGACCGTCCCCACCTTCGAGGAAGCAGCGGAGAAGGTCCTCGCCATCCACGCGGCGGGGTGGAAGCGCGGCGGCCGATCCGAGATGGACTGGCGGTGGACGCTCGACAACTACGCGATGCCGAAGCTCGGGACGCGGCCGGTGGACCGGATCAGCACCGCGGACGTGATGGCGGTCTTGGTGCCGATCTGGAACGAGAAGAGGGTCACGGCGCGGAAGGTGCGGCAGCGCATCGGGGCGGTGATGCGCTGGGCGGTGGCGCAGGGCTACCGGGAGGACAACCCGGCGGGCGACGCGATCGGCGCGGCGCTGCCGAAGAAGGGAGTCCGGCCACGGCATCTCGCGGCGCTCCCATACGGGAGGGTCGCCGGGGCCATCGCTGCCGTGCGCGGGTCCGGGGCCGACGCCGCGGTCGTGCTGGCGTTCGAGTTCCTGGTGCTGACGGCCTGCCGGAGCGGCGAGGTGCGCGGCGCGCGGTGGGACGAGATGGACCTCGAGCGGCGTGAGTGGCGGATTCCGGCGGGGCGGATGAAGGCGAACCGCGATCACCGGGTGCCGCTTTCCCCGCGGGCGCTCGAGGTGCTCGGCGAGGCCAAGGCTCTGACGGGCGGCTCGGGACTCGTGTTTCCTTCGGCGACCGGCCGAAAACACTCCCGGGCGGCCATCTCGAAGCTGGTCCAGCAACTGGGAATCGAGGCGGTGCCGCACGGGTTCCGGTCGAGCTTTCGGGACTGGGCAGCGGAATGCACGAACGCGCCGCGGGAGGTGTGCGAGTTGGCGCTGGCGCACGTGAACACGAACGCTGTCGAGGCGGCGTACCGCCGCAGCGACCTGTTTGAGCGGCGGCGCGACCTCATGGAGCAGTGGGCGGGTTTCCTGACCGGAACGGCGGGGAGGCAGGCTCCGGTCGGCGGGTAGCCGCCGAACGGCCGCGCCCGCGGGCGCGCCGAACCGGGAGGAGGGAGCCGGGCCGCCGGATGCAGTCCTTCGACTCGCGGCAGCAATTGCTCACCCAATACGCGTACAATGGGGGCGCTGAGGGACACGGATGCATTGGGCCGCGCGCCCCCTGACTTCCCGTCGGTTGCTGGCGTTGCGGTAGAAGTCGGCCCTCAAAGTGTGTTAGGCTGCCGAAAGACTTATGTCCAAAGGTTCAAGCATTACTTGATCCTCAAGCACCGCACCGGGAGGTAGGTGGTATGAAGTCGTTCACTGGCAAGTTCACATCCGTCCGCGGATGGGCGCTTCTCCTTGCGTTGCTGCTCGGCGCGGGCATGATGTTCTCAGCCTGCGGGGACGAAGAGGTGCCGGCGCCGACGACCCCGGCGCCGCCTCCACCGGCCCCGCCTCCGGCGCCGGAGCCAGAACCCGAGCCCGAGCCGCCCGCTGTTCCGACCGGCCTCCGAATCTCGGCCACCGGCATGGACTTCATCGAGTGGAGCTGGACGCCCGTCGAGGACGTGAGCGGCTACGACGTCCAGTTCAGCGCCAACGAGGCGTTCACGGACGAGGACGAAATCATCGCCCGGACGGCGGAGGAGATCTCCTATCGCAAGGACGGGCTCGAGGCCGGGACGAGCGCCTACCTCCGCGTGCGGTCCGCCACCGGTGCGGACGATGACCGGGTCACGAGTGACTGGTCCACCCACGTGACCGGCATGACGATGGAGGCGCCGCCTCCACCGGAGCCTCCTGCGACCCCGACCGGCCTCATGGTTTCCGACACCACCGAGACCTCCATCACCTGGACCTGGAACGCGGTTGAGGGCGCTACCGGCTATGTGGTGCAGGCCAGCACGGACGAGATGTTCGACGCGACCGAGACGGTGTTGTTCGACGGGATGCCGTACACGACGGACACGAGCTTTACGGCGGCCGACCTCGAAGCGGACACCACGCTGTACGTCCGGGTGGCTGCCGCCGCCGGGACGGTTGAAGCTCCGCTGGTGAGCGCGTTCACGACCCACGTGACGGGAATGACGATGGCCGCCACACTAGCGGCTCCCGCCAACGTCCGCGTGAAGAGCAAGGGCGCCAACTTCATCGAGTGGGAATGGGACGAAGTCGAGGGCGCGGACGGTTACCAGGCTCACTTCAGCACCGACTCCGGGTTCTCCGATCCCAACCCCTTCGAGATACGCGGCGCAAGCAGCACCACGCAGCGCGTGGCGAATCTGGACGCCGAGAGCGACGGCTACTTCCGTGTTCGGGCCTATGCGGGAACGGTGACCGATCGGATGTTCGGCGATTGGAGCGAGGCTGACATGGCCACGACCGAGGAGCCGCCGCCGCCGCCACCCGCCGAGCCGCTTGACGCCCCGGAGAACGTCGGGACCTCGGATCGGCAGGACAACTCGATCACCGTGACCTGGGACGACGTGGACGGCGCCGAGGAGTACCAGGTGCAGCAGAGCGAGGCGGGCGGGTCGTTCGAGGACGCCAACTGTGGGTCCGCAACCGGCAGCAGCATCGTCACGGATGAAGAGTGCGTTGCGAGCGGGCTGGATGAACGCACGGCGTATCGCTTCCAGGTCAGGGCGATCCCCGACAGTGCCGACACGACGTCGACCGCGAGTGCGTGGAGTGACCCCACGGCTTCGGTTGAGACGACCGGCGTCGCCCCGCCGCCGCCCGTCACAGGTGGGGACGACGAGTTGAACGTGCAGTGGACTTCAACTGCGGAAACCACTAGCGGCAGCGACGCTTCGATCACGTGGAACTGGGACCCGGTCGGGAACCGGGATGACAGAGCGAGGATTGAACACCTCGTACACGTGACCAGCAGTTCCACTTGTGGATCCGTCACGTATTCCGCGCCAGCGCCTCCCATTAGTACCACACTGGCTGCCGATTCCACGGCAAACAGTTGGACGAATCTGGGGCGTAACATATCCGTGACACGAAGCGCACTCGATAATGGCGAGGTTCGGAGACTGTGCGTCGTTCGGACGTGGGAGGAAGACCTAGGTAACGGCGTTATGACTCAGCGGTTCGGCACTCCGTCGGTACTTCTGGCATCCACATCGCCCGCCCCACCTGCAAATGCAGCCGGCAGTCCCTCCGTCAACCGGAGCGCGCGCCAAACCACTGCATTGTCCTGGACCTTCAACGTGGACTCTGGTTTTCAATACGAGGTTCGGGCCCTTACAGTGAGCGGCGATATCGATAGAGCTGCCAATCGTCCTTCTGTGGACACTTGCGACGCCGGCGATTCTCGCGCGGGCCCTGCGAGTTCGTCCCATGACAACGTTCCCGTAACTCACCGCGAGAATTCGCCGCAGCCGCACACCCACTATGATCTGTGCGTCCGCGTCAAGAACGACGGTCAAGGAATGTCTGATTGGGTGGTCACTGCTGCAAGTCAAACCACGCTTCCCGGAGCGCCGAATGTCCCGAGGTACCAGGGTCCTCCCGTCAGCGACGTACAAAACCACGTCAGCGGCAGTCAGATCGTCAGGCGCCTCGTTTGGTCTGTCGGCGAGACGGACGGTACTCCGAGGGACCAGACTGACTACGTGTTCAAGATCGTGGTTTCTGAGGAAAGCTCGGTGCCGCGCACAATTGTTGACGACGTGTGTGATGCGACAGACCACGCTGACTATCCTGCAGTTGCCAACAACCGTGCTCGTAGGAACGCTCCTGGTGGTATCGAGATCGAGGTTATGTTGTCCGGGGCGGATGATACGGCCGCCGATTTGATTGGGACAACCGGCAGCGGCGAACCTGATGAGTACTATTTCTTCGCATGCGTCCGAGCCGAGCCTGATACCACTGATGGCACTCCGAACACCGCCAATACGGATCATGGTCCTTGGGCCATTAGCGGCGCGACACGGTTTAGCCGAACGTTGCCGAACCCCGGAGGCGTGAGGATTACTGAGTCCAATGGCGCCTACTCGATAACTTGGAACCGTGTTGCAGGTGCGGCGGGCTACCAGGTCCGCGGCGGCTCTACAACGTCTCAGTACGATTTCACGAACAGCGGCAACGACTGTTCGACGTCAACGGCTGCGGACACTAGTTGCACAATCACCACCACGCCTTCCGCGGGTGAAACGTTCTACTACTGGGTCACTGCGACAGCCACGGTTGGTGGCTCAAGCCTGGTGAGTAGGCCCTCATCCCGAGCGCAGATAAGTAACTAGAGACCCGAGAGGGGCGAGGTTTTGCTCTGAGTGAACTCTTGGGGTTCACTCAGAGCGCCCAGCTTCGCCGTTCATCGGACCGAGGTTGGCGTTTTCTTTCGTCTTACCCAAGCGTCGGAGTTTTACGAGGACGGGCGGAGTAGTGACGAGGAACCCGTGAGATTGCGGCCCTTGCAGTAGCACGCCCCACGTCGACCGCATAGACCCCCGGCTCCACCCGCTCACCGACCAGCTAAGTCCCCGGCGGGATCGTTCCCGCTGGGGGGCGGCGACTCCAGGCTCTGGTCCCACGTTCCGCAGTCCTCGTTCGTGTTGAACGCCAGGTCGGACGGGTCAATATCATGATCTCCTGGGGGGAGTCGAAGCTGATGAACTCGTTAACGATGTCCGCGAGCGTGCTGCCGAGCTCCGAGAGCCGTTCCCAATGGCACCCGTCCCTCGGGTTCGTGAAGTAACGACCGGGCTCGATATCCTCGCTGACCAGCTAGGTTCCGGCTCCGAACGAAGCCCGTGACCTGGGCGGTGGCTGCCGTCATGCCCGTCGCGGGCGCCGTCCACGCGCTCAGCAGGTAGTCCTCGGGATTCAGTGAGGGTGTCGCGGCCGTCAGCACGCCTGCTGCGACCCGGACATGCAGCGTCGTCGCCGGCTCAAGGTCGGTTGCGGTGAACGAAGTATTGGAGGTCCCCACCCGCACCGCGTACTCATCGTCCCCTTCGAACATGTCCTCGAACATTTCGTCGGTGCTGATCTGCACCAGATAGCCCTGAGCGCCCGCCACGGCGTTCCACGTCCACGTGATCGAGTCCGCCGTCTCGGCGGAAACCCTGAAGTCGGTCGGGGTGGCCGGAGCCTCCGGCGGGGGCGGCGCGACCGCCGGTGTCATCCCTGTCGCATGGGTCGTGAATGCGCTCACCAGCGGGGCCGTGGGCGTCCCGGCGGCGGCGGCCACCCGGACGTACAGCGTGGCGCCGGCTTCGAGGTCGGCCGCGGTGTAACTCGTCTCCGTCGTGAACGGCAGCCCGTCGAACAGCACCGTCTCGGCGTTGCCCAGAATCGCGTCATCGAACATCGCGTCCGTGCTGACCTGCACCACGTAGCCGAGGGCGCCAGGCACCGGATCCCAACTCCACTCGATGAAGTCACTCCCACGGTCGGACACCTCGAGCCCGGTGGGTGTGGCGGGCGGCTCCGGCGGCGGGGGCGCCATCGTCATCCCTGTCACATGGGTCGTGAACGCGCCCACCAGCGGGGTTGTCGGCGTCCCGGCGGCTGCCGCCACCCGGACGTACAGTGTGGTGTCGGCTTCGAGGTCGGCCGCCGTGTAACTCGTCTCCGTCGTGAACGGTAGCCCGTCGAACAGCGCCGTCTCGGCGTTGCCCAGAATCGCATCATCGAACGTATCGTCCGTGCTGACCTGCACCACGTAGCCGAGGGCCCCAGCCACCGGATTCCAGCTCCACTCGATGAAGTCACTCCCACTGTCGGAAACCGCGAGCCCGGTGGGTGTGGCGGGCGGCTCGGGCGTCGGTGGTGGTGGCGGGGCCGGAGGCGACGGCGCTGGTGCGGGCGGCGGTGCGGTCGTGGGTGCCGCGCTATCGCCGCCGCAACCGGCGAGGGCAGCAATGCAAATCGATACGGCCAGAATCCGGTTCATTCTCGAGGCTCTCTTTCCCGCAGACAGCGGAACGAACATCCGAACATGACGAAGATCGTTACTCGGTGCCCTACCGAAGTTGGTAGAGGTGCGGCGGGATCACTGCGGGATCGTCGCCCGGGTGATGTCGGGGTCTGTCGCCGTGTTCCGTCTCCCGGTCAGAGACCGGGGTTCCAGCCGGTGCGCCACTGCGCGAATGGGCCCGACGCGCTTTGCGGGCCTGCGGCCCGCGGTGCCGGCTGAAGCCGGCGTTCCAAGCCGTACGCGTCGTGAGGCTGGGTGGGGTCACGGTGTGCGCGGTGCAGCGCACCGCGCGTGCCGGCTAAAGCCGGCGTTCCAAGCCGTACAAGGAAGAACCCCGGGGCCGGATGGCCCCGGGGTTCCCGTTTGATTTCGGAATCAGACGGTTTTCAGGAGACGCAGATCCTTACTCCGCCTCGCACTTGAGGAAGTGCCCCAGGTTGTTGGTTCCGTCGTCGGGATCGTTGTCGAAGTTCACGGCCGCGGTAGGCAGAGCGTTACGGCCCTGCGCCATTCCGCCGTCGGCGTCCCACGTGCAGGTAACGGTGACCGTGCGGGTTGTGGAGCAACCGAAGGTGCCGTCCGCGAACAGGATCTCGACCTCGTTCACCCATTCCGCATCGCACTCGGACCCGTCGGCGTCATCGCCGCCGTCATCCTCGCTGCAGCCGCGGAAGTCGGAGAAGGCAACCGAATCGGCAGCATCGACATAGTTGTCTGCGTTGCCGTCCGGGTTCGTCTTGACCTGTGTCCCTTGCGCCGCCGCCGCGGTTCCGTCCGTGCCGTCGGTTCCGCCGCAACCGGTAGCGATCTGAGCCGCAGTGGTCGCCCTCCAGGTGACGCCCGCATCGCACCCCTCGAGCGCGATGGTGGTCTCGTTGTCGGCCGTCTTCGGGTCGTCGTCGTCACTCACGAGGTCAACCTTGCCGAGGTCGCCGACGCTGTCGAGCAGATCGCCGTCGTCGTCGGTGAGGAACTGCCAGATCTTGTCGATGTTGTTGTCACTCGCGTCCTGGTCGTAGAGGTCGTGAATGGTGGCCTGGGCGCCCTCTGCGGTGCCGGCCCCGGCGCCGTCCGGATCCGGCCGGCGCGCACCCCTGCCGGTCGTGTCCTTCAGGATCTTGCCGTTGAGGTTGTCGTCGAACCAGATCGTCTTGAACATCTGTTCTCCGCTGCTCGCCCTGGTCGCGCCGGCGCGCCACATCACGACGCGGTCGTTGGCGTCGAACACCACCTCGGGGCTCCAGCCCTTGCCGGTGGCGTAGTCGACCTCGGCGTCGAACATCTCGCAGATGTCCACGTGGTCGGCCACCGTGATGGACTCCGCGTCGCCGCACTCGAGATCCTCGAACGGATCGTCGTCCCAGTCCACGGCGCCCCAGCTCACGTCGGCATCCACCGGACTCAGCTCGATGGTCCACCCGGCCAGGTAGTCGGGACCCTTGCTGGCGTCGTTGTCGGTCCGGCCCGCGCCGGGACCGACCAGCCGGAAACAGTTGGAGCCGCCGGGCCGGTCGACCTTGCTGCTCACGTCCTCCGTTGTGTACATGTTGTCGCAGACGACGGAGTCGTCGATGTTGGCCGTGTCCGTGTCGTCGGCGTCGGCACTGATCATGATGACGTCCCTTCCACCGCCGGTGACCGCCTTCATGGCGAGCGTCTTGTTGCTGCCCTTGGCCGCGTCGACGGTCGAGGAGGTGTTCGTGCCGTTCGCGACGCCGGAGAAGACGTGCTTCACCTTCATGGCGATGCTGGAGCTGGTCGCGATGCCGAGGTCAACGCCGTCGTTGGACTCGAGTTCGCCATCGACCGCGCGTCCGAGGACGTCGTTGTCCACCTTGCCGACCATGATCTCGACGGACGGATCCCAGGCAGTGCAGACCGAGGAGTTGGCGATCGAGAGTTCGGGAGCGTCCATGCCGTCCACGCACTCGAACGGACCGCAGGTCACGTAGGCCACGTCACCCGAGTCCTCCATCTGGTTCGCGCCGATCACGGCCCGCTGCACCATGAAGGTCGCGCCGTCGCTGAGGACGGCGGACTGCATCAGGCTCCAGCTCACCCGGCCGAACGGCATGTTGTCGCCGGCCATCACGCTGACCCCGTTGGCGCCGTCCACGAACATCGGGGTGATGATCGCGTCGCTGTTCGAGTTCACCATGATCTCGGAGTTCACCGAGGCCATTGCGGTCGCCTCGTCGTCGTCGTCATCCGCGACCAGGAAATGCGGGCTGTCCGCGTCCTCGGACAGCGAGAAGGTCACCATGACCGGGTCGGGGGCCGGCGGCGGCGGGGGCGGCGGCTCCGCCATCGTCGTGCCGGTCATGTGGGTGGTCCACATGCTCATCAGCATCGCCTCGCCCTCACCGGCGGTGGACGCAACCCGTGCATACCGCGTCTCCGAGTAGCCCAGATCCATGACGCTGTGCGAGGTCTCGGCGGTGTACGTCGTCTCGTCCATGTCGTCGAACATCTCGTCCATGCTGACCTGGACCGCATACCCGTCGGCGCCCTCGACCGCGTCCCAGCTCCAGGTGATGGAGCCCTCACCGGCCTCGGCCATGAATCCGGTCGGGGTGGCGGGCGCCGCCGGCGGCGGTGGGGGCGGAGGAGGCACGGCGGACATCCCGGTCACGTGGGTCGTCCAGGCGCTCAGGACCGGCGCCTCGAGCGTCCCGGCGGCGGCCGCCACCCGGAGGTACACGCTGGTCTCGGGCGCCAGGTCCGAAACCGTGAAATGGGTCTCGACGGTCGGCGTGATGGCGTCGGCGTCATCGAACGTCTCGTCCATGCTGACCTGCACCGCGTAACCGATGGCGCCCTCGACGGCGGACCAGTGCCAGGTGATGGACGTCTGGGTCGTTTCGTCGACGTGGAGACCGGTAGGCGTGGCGGGAGCCTGAGGAGGCTCCGGCTCGGGCTCCGGCTCAGGTGCCGGCGGCGGTGGCGGTGGCGGCGCCGGTGCCGGCGTCGTCGCCGTGTCGTCGTCGCCACAGCCTGAGAGCACGAGACCGGCACCCAGGAACATGGCAAGAAGGAGAAAATTTTTGTGACAGACATGACGTAGCATGACTGACGGGAGGTACGGGTCTTCACGTCTGTAAGTTACAGGTTTTTCATTGATTTATGTCGCTGATTGTGCGACAAACGTGCCGTCCGCCCCGAGTGAACACCCCCTCCCGAACCGTCCCCCCGCCGCCCCCGCGCCATGGGTCCGCTCCTCGGTGTGTTGACTTTCCCGGAAAGTGGTGGGTCTTTTGCCGCCACGGGTCCCCGTTTTGAGGAACATGCCGGGCACCGGACATAAGCGCACCGCCAGGGTCAGGGTGACCCTGACCGAGCGGACGATCGAGGCCCTGACGCCCCTGGCGCGGCCCTGGATCGCGTGGGACGACCGGGTCACCGGGTTCGGGGTCAAGGTCCATCCGAGCGGGATCAAGTCCTTCATCGTCAACTACCGCGCCGGGAACGGCGGCCGCACCGCGCCGCACCGGCGCCTCGTTCTCGGCCGGACCGACGCGATGGAGCCCGAGGACGCCCGGCGCCAGGCGCGGGAGGTGCTGATCCGGGTCGGGCGGGGGGAGGACCCGGCCCAGGCGCGGGCCAACCGGTCCGGGTACCCGACGCTCGAGGAGGCCTTCGAGGAGTACCTGACGGCCAACCCGGACCGCAAGGAGCAGACCGCGAAGTTCTACCGCGCCCTGATGCGCAACTGCTTCGCCGACTGGCTGGCGCGGTCGCTCGACAACATCGCGCGCCGGGAGGTGGAGGCGCGCTTCCACCTGGTGTCGAGACTGCGCGGCCGGACCGTCGGCAACCACGCGATGTCGCTGCTGCGCTCGGTGTACCGCCGGCCCTGTGTGGACTTCGATGGCCTGCGGAATCCCGTCGAGCTGTGGCTCGCCGGGGGCGGCCGCTACCACCGTGTCGTCCGGCGGCGCATCTCCGCGCCGTCCGATGTGCTGC
The DNA here is from genome assembly GCA_965116805.1 of Vicinamibacteria bacterium. GTDB lineage: Bacteria > Acidobacteriota > Vicinamibacteria > Marinacidobacterales > Marinacidobacteraceae > Marinacidobacterium. Next base: position 3,310,608 of record OZ220713.1, on the reverse strand, counting down.
CGCGATGGCGCCGGGGGATCGAAGCGGAGGTCATCGTGCCGGCGACGCGCGACATCTTCTGGTGCGGCCTCTACACCGGCCTGCGCGTCAGCGAGGTCTTCGGCCTGCACTGGGACCGGGTGAGCCTCTCGCGGCGCCTCCTGCGGATCGACGAGACCAAGACCGGGAAGCCGCTGCTCCTGCCGGTCACCCGGCAGCTCGCCACCGTTCTCGAGCGGCGGCGGGCCGACTGCCTGGAAGGGACCGCTCGGGACGGCGCCGGCACCCGGCCGAGCGGCTGGGTGTTCCCCTCAGCGACCAGCGCCTCCGGCCACGTGGAGGAACTCTTCCACCTGTACGGGCGGATCTCCCGGGTGGCGGGAACGAAGTTCTGGTTCCACGGGCTCCGCAACGCCTTCATCAGCGTCGCGGAGCGCGAGCTCATGCTGCCGCGCTCGCTGACCAAGCGGCTGGTGAACCACGCCCGGCACGCCGAAGTGACCGAGGATTACGCCGCGGACTGGACCATCCGGCAACTCCGTGAACCGGCACAGCGCATCGCCGACCGGATCGAGGAGCTGATGCACGCGGAGGTCCCGGAGGATGCGGGGTGGGACGGGGAGGAGCTCCCCGAGGGGTGGTGGGACGATCCGTGACGGGGAGAATGCTGCCGGGCTCTGAACCCGTCCCTCGCGTTGCCTGCGCCGGGTGTTCGCCCGTCAGAAGCCGGACGACAGCGTAGGCATCAGCCGTCGGCGTGGCGCCGCCTGGCTTCCGTCATGACCCCCGCCTCCATCTCCGCGAGCGACTTTGGCCCGCCGCCGAACGGGAGGCATCCGAAGACCTCCTACGGGTCGGTCTCCGGGAAGTTCGACACGGGCTTCAGCAGGACGCCGTCGGAGGCCAGCTCAACCGCCAGCCGCGCCCCGGCGTCCCAACCCAGCGCATCGCGAATCGGTTTCGGGAGGGTGCCCCGACCCTTCGTCGAAAGGGTGGTAGTGGGTGGGTGGGACACGGACACGGCTCTGGTGCATCTACGGCTCGCGCATCGGGCCGCGCGGGGGAAGTTCGAGTTCCACGCCGCCGACGGGAGCGAAACACTCGCGCGTGAACCTCGCCAGATCCCGGGGACTCGCTTGCCCGCGATGCACGGCGGCGCGCAGGATGATGCGGACCTCTTCCTCCATCGAACGGCGGTGCTCGGCGGCGCGTAGGCGAAGCCGCGTCTTCACGTCGTCGTCGAGATTGCGGATCGTGACGGTCGCCATCGGTTGTTCCTCCTGACGGTACGGCACGCTTCCGAACCGTCAGTTGCTTGCGTTGCCAGCAATTGTGGCTGATCCAGCGGTCGGCTGAGCCGTCGTTCCCGGGCCGTCGCGCCGTCAGGGTGGGTGGGATTACGACGTGCGCGGTGCGGAGCGCCGCGCGTGCCGGTCGGGGGCAAGCCGTTGCGCGATCAGGATGTTGCAGCCCTACGCGGCTTGCGGGCCTGCGGCCCGCGTGCCGGCTGTTTCGGAGCAGAGCGATAGCTTTGCGCAGACCCCTTGAGCACGAGGGATGGACGGCGGCGAAAGCCGGCGCCCATTTCTCGTAGCTCGGGAACCCGGCCCAGTTGTCCCGGTGGGGGTTCCAAGCCGGTGGCGCTGCCGGGGGCGGACCGCGGTGGCTCAGGGACCGGCCGGATCGCGGGCGTGCGAAGCCGGGACGAGGTGCGTCTCGAGCAGCATTTCGATGCGCGTCATCCGCTCGGAGAGCTCACCGATCTCCTCGCGCATTTCCGCGCGCAGGCCTGCGATCTCCTCGTGCATCTCTGCCCGAAGGCCGCCGATCTCCTCGTGGATGCCGCCCATCTGTTCCTGGAGGCCGAGGATCTGGCCGCTGAGGCTGGTGAACGCGATGACGCCGGCGCTCAACATCGCGGCCAGCAGGACGAGAATCCCGGCCAGCACCGCGAGTTGGAGACGTTCTACCCGGCCGAGCGGCTCGCGGGAAGCTGCCGGGCGTCCGGCGAGGCGCCCCGCTTCCGTGCTCGTCATCGCTCTCCCCTGTTGACTCGCTCCCGGAGAATAGGAGCGGCTCTGCTGCTCCGGCAACGGGCCAGCGGTTTCCGCCGCATCGGTGGTTCGTTCGTGCATGGGAAAGTCCTCCACCATGTACAGACGTAAGTCGGGGGAGGTTTTTCCCGCGCGGAGACGAATTGTGGAAAAGGCCACGCCGTTGCGCGATCAGGACGTTGCAGTCCTACGCGGCTTGCGGGCCTGCGGCTCGCGTGCCGGCTGAAGCCGGCGTTCCAAGCCGTTGCGTGATCAGGACGTTGCAGTCCTGCGCGGCTTGCGGGCCTGCGGCCCGTGTGCCGCCTGAAGCCGGCGTCACATGGGGGCCGCCGCGGCCTCCGGGTGGGTGCGGTACGCCTGGCGGGGATGGTTGGGCTGGTCGGGGTACTTGAGTTCCAGAGAGCCGGCGTCCACGAGCGGGCGGAGGTGCCGGTAGACCAGGCTCGGCTTGTGCATGTCGAGGAAACGGGCCAGCTCCTCGCTGGTGGTCCACTCGCGGAGGCTGCAGATCTGCAGGATCAGGGCGTGGACCGTGTCCCGCCGTGGCTGCGGGCCGAGCTCGCGGACCCACCTGTGCAGGATCGGTGGCAGTCCCTTGAGACGCGCTTCCCAGTCCACCGGGCGGGGGATGGCCGCGGATGCGGGTGGGTTGGTTCCGGGAGTTTCGGGCGGGGATCGATCGGTCCCGGGAGCGTCAGGCGGTGGGCAGTGCGTTCCGGGAGACGCGGCGACGGGCGGCTGGGGAGGAGGCTGCTTCGGCGGCCTGCCGGGCGGGAGGGAGGGCGGCCCGGGTGTGGGGCGGGGTGCGGATTCCGGCTCCGGCGTTGGCACGGGAGTGGCGGCGCGGCTTTCCGGGAAGAAACCCGCCGAGCGGTTCAGGGCGGAGACGACGATCCCGACGATCCTCGCGCCGAGCGTGACCCGTTCGCCGAGGCGCCGGAAGGTGTCGCCGAGCTGATCGAGTTCGCCGGTCGCCCCGTGGCTCTCGCCGCGGGGATCGCGGAAGGCCCGGAACGCGGCATCCAGCTTGACGGCCGTTTCCCGGAGGAGGTGGCCGGCCCGTTCGAGGACCCGCCGGGTAACGGTGCCTTCGGCGGCGAGCCGGCGCAGCGACTTCGCGATGCGGGCGCCGTGCTTCCGGAGCCGCCGCCAGGCCTCCGGAGCTTCGGAGCGGATCCACGCGATCCAGAGCCGGACGCCGCGAAGCCAGGGGCGCGGCTTCCGGAGCCACGCGCGGATGGCGTCGAGTCCCGGAGGAGTTTCGGGGAGGGGACGTTCCTCGTCGGGACTGGCCGGTGGGTCCTCTTCCCGATAGTCGAGAAGATTGAGGGTCGACATACACGGGCGAGGCTACCGAATGACGACAGGAAAAAATCAACGGTTTTCGACCCCGGAAGGGACTTGTATGGCCTTTTTTGTGTTGATGTTACGGTGTAACTTACGTGTGTACCGGGTTTCGTTCGCCTTCTGTCACGAGCGGGTCGGATGGCGCGCTGGCGGCCCGCCGGACCGGGAGCTCCGGATCGCGGGGAACTCCATGCGCTCGGCGGGTCGGCTGACCGGGAACTCCATGCACTCCGCGCGGGTCGGCTGAGGAGAACTCCATGCACCTGGCGGGTCTGCTGGCCCGGAACTCCATGCAGTTGACGCGTCGGCTCGGCTGGAACTCCATGCACTTGATGGATCGGCTGGCGGGAACTCCATACACTCGGCGCGTCCCCTGAAGGAGGGAGGCTGTGCGTTCCGGGGTGCCGGTGTCGGGGATCGCCGCCGTGATCGTCTTCCAGATGGTCAGCCTGCAACAGCAGATCGGTGATCTGCGGACGGACTTCCACCGCGAGATCGGCGACCTGCGCGATGACCTCCGGACTGAGATCGGCGTCCTGCGGGAACGGATGACCCGGCTGGAAACGCTCCTGGAGTCGCGGGCGGGGCGGCAGAGCGCGGAACCGTCGGCACGCTTGCGGGCCGCGTGCCGGCTGAAGCCGGCGGTCCAAGCCGTGGGTGCCCTCCCGCGTACAAAGGAAGAACCCCGGGGCCGGCTGGCCCCGGGGTTCCCGATCAGTAGGTCTTCGTGACTATCGCGGAGTTCCGATCAGCTCACCGTGCACTTGGCGAAGTTGTCGATGTTGCCCGCTGCCTCAAGCGCGCCGTTCGGCGTGTCCGGAGGATTCGACTTCTGCTGGCCCTGGGCATCCCACGAGCAGGTGATGGTCACACTGCGCGTCTCGGAGCATCCGAAGGTGCCGTCGGCGAAGATGATGTCGTAGCTCTCCGACCACGAGGCGTCGCAGATCTCGTCGTCCTCGCCGTTGTCGTCGTCACTACAAGCTCTGGCGTCGTCGCCGGACAGGTAGTTGTCGGCCTTGCCATCCGGAATCATTCCGTCGTTGGCGCCGTCGCCCGGCGTGCTGTCGGCGCCGTAGAGGTCCACCTTGCCGAAGTCGCCCATGGTCGGATCGCCGTCGCCGTCCATCAGGGACTTGAAGATGACTTCGACGTTGCCCGTGGAGTCATTGTCGTTATACAGGTCGTGCAGTCCCGTGGTGTCGTCGGCGTTGTACCTCGGACCCGTATCCCGCTTGAGCTTGCCGTTCAGGTTGTGGTCGAACCAGAGCGTCTTGAAGCGGTCGGCGCTAGCGCTGGAGGCCGCAACCTCCCACCGGGACACCTTGGCGCCGTCCACGTTCGAGTCTGCGGTGTCGGCCGGGCCGCCACCGGTACCGGTCACCATGACGGTGACCTTGCGCGAGGGCCGGGGGCCCCAGCCAGCGGAGAGGGCCTGGTCAACCTCGGCCGTGAACATGTCGCAGACGTCCACCATGTCGGCGGCTTCGAAGGTCATGGACTCGCACTCGAGATCGTCGCCATTCTCATCAACGAACGGGTTGTCTTCCCAGTCCACGTCGCCCCAGGAAACCGCGGAGTCCTCGGCAGCGACTTCCACGCTGTAACCGGAGAGGTAGTTCGCCAAGCTCGGACTGTTCGCACTCGCATCGCCAACCACCCGGATCCGGAAGCAGGTGTCCGGCCGGTGGTTGCCACCGATGGTCTCGTCGTACGTTTCCTCGGCGACACAGGCACTCATCATGTCGGCGTCCGCCGGGTAGGTTCCGCCTTCTGCGACCAACGTTTCGACGGCGATGCCGGGGTTGTAGGAGGCATTCTCGTTCAACGCTGCGGTCTTCGAGTCCCGCTTGTTCATCGGGAGCGGCTTGTTGGAACCTTTGCCGGCGCCCGGGCCGGAGGTGCTGTAGTTGTTGCCGTTGGTGACCCCGGAGAAGATGTGCTTCACCGTCATCGCGGCGGTGGAACTCGTGATCCAGCCGATGTCCAGACCGTCATCGGTCGCGACGCCGTCAGTGGCTTCCTCGCCGGTGTCGGGGGCCACCACGTCGTTGTCAACGAGGCCGACCTGAAGCTCGAGCTCCGGATCCCAGGCGGCGCAAACCGCCGAGTCGTCGACAGAAATCATCGGCGCATCCATGCCGTCCTGGCACGAGAACGGACCACAGGTCACGTAGGCCACGTCACCGTCCGGCTCCATCTCCTGGTTCGCGCCGATCACGGCCCGCTGCACCATGAAGGTCGCGCCACCGTCGAGGACGGCGGACTGCAGCATTCCCCAATCCACGCGGCCGAACGGTGTGTTGTCGCCCTCCATCACGCTGATGCCGTTTGCGTTCTCCACGAACATCGGCGTGATGATCGCGTCGGTGTTCGACATGACCATCATCTCGTCGTTCACATGCGCCATGGCGGTCTCTTCGCGGGTCCCGTCATCCGGAACCATCGGATACGGATCGTCCGCATCATCCGGCACCATGAAGGTCACTTCGACGGGATCCGGCATCGGCGGCGGTGGCGGCGGCGGGGTCATCGTCATGCCTGTCATGTGGGTCGTCCAGGCGCTGACCAGCAGTCCTTCGAGAGAACCCGTGGCCACCGCGGCGGCAATCGCCTCGGGCGTCCCCGTGCCAGAGGCCACCCGCGCAAACAGGGTCGTCCCGGGAGGAAGCGGACTCACCGTGTGCGATGTCTCCAGCGTGAGTCCGAGATGGTCCATGTCGTCGAACATTTCGTCCTCGCTGACCTGGATCGCGTAGCCGAGGGCGCCCTCGACGGCGTCCCAGGACCAGGTGATGGACGTCATATCCGACTCGACCATGAAACCGGTCGGAGTGGCGGGGGCCATCGGCGGCGGTGGCGGCGGCGGAGGCATGTCCGTGGTGCCGGTCACGTGGGTCGTCCAGGCGCTCAGGATCGGTGCCTCGAGCGTCCCGGCGGCGGCCGCGACCCGGGCATACAGGGTGGTCTGGGGCGGAAGGTCCGCAACCGTGAACGAGGTCTCGGCCGTCGGATTGATGGTGTCGGTGTCGTCGAACATCTCGTCCGTGCTCACCTGCACCGCATAACCGATGGCGCCCTCGACCGCGTTCCAGTGCCAAGTCAGGGACGTCTCGGTCGTGTCGACGTGGAATCCGGTAGGCGTGGCGGGAGCCGAAGGAGGCTCCGGCTCGGGCTCCGGCTCAGGAGCCGGCGGTGGCGGCGGTGGCGGGGCCGGTGCCGGCGTCGTCGCCGTGTCGTCGTCGCCACAGCCTGAGAGCACGAGACCGGCACCCAGGAACATGGCAAGAAGGAGAAGGAGTCCGTGTCACGTGTGACATATACTGCTCCGCCCGAATTGCAGTCTCCCCTCTCACCTCGCGCCGCCGATTCTCAAGGGATTGCCTTTCGGGTGTTGATCACGGGTTGATCGCCGGCGCACGAATCCCGAGAGCGAACCCTCCATGACACAGCCGTCGCAAAAGCGCATCGCCCGGGTCAAGCTGACCCTCACCAAGCGAACCGTCGAGTCCCTGGAACCCGGCGCCAGACCCTGGATCGCCTGGGACGACCGGCTGACCGGCTTCGGCGTCCGGGTCCAGCCCAGCGGCATCAAGGCGTTCGTCGTGAACTACCGGTCGGGAAAGGGTGGGCGGCGGGCACCCAACCGGCGCGTGGTGCTCGGACGCTACGGCGCGATGACGCCCGACCGCGCGCGGCGAAAGGCGCAGGAGGTGCTGGGCCGGGTCGCGGTGGGGGACGACCCCGCGGCGGAGCGCGGCGCCGCGCGCCGGATGCCGCTCCTGCGGGAGGCGTTCGCGGAATACATGACCGCCAACCCGAACCGCAAGCCCACCACTCTCCGGCTGTACCGTGGCCAGATCCGGTACTGCTTCGGCGACTGGCTCTCGCGGCCGCTCGACACCATCACGCGCCGGGATGTGGAATCCCGGTTCCACGTCCTCACCGAGCGGCACGGCTGGGCGATCGCCAACCACGCGACGTCGCTGCTGCGCTCGGCGTACCGGCGGCCCTGCGTGGACCACCAGGGACTCCGCAACCCCGTCGATCTGTGGCTCGCCGGGGGCGGCCGTTACCACCGCAGCGTCCGGCGGCGCGTCTCGGCCCCCGCCGAAGTCCTGCCGCGGTGGCGGGTCGGCATCGAGACGGAGGTCATCGTCCCGTGCACCCGGGACATCTTCTGGTTCGGGTTCTACACCGGAATGCGTGTGGGGGAGATCTTCGGACTCCGCTGGGACCACGTGGACCTGGAACGCGGGATCTTCCGGATCGAGGAGACCAAGACCGGCAATCCCCTCGAGCTTCCCATCACCCGCCAGCTCTCCCGGATTCTCGCCCGCCGGCTTGCGGAGGACGGAAACGGAGCCGGCCCGTCCGGTCCCTGGGTCTTTCCGTCCACCACCAGCGCATCAGGACATGCCGAGGAGCTGCAACATCTCTACGCGCGCATTGGACGCGCCGCCGGAACCAAGTTCTGGTTCCACGGTCTCCGGAACTGCTTCATCACCGTGGCCGAACGCGAACTCATGCTGCCCCGGTCGCTCACGAAACGCCTCGTGAACCACGTGCGGACGGACGACGTGACCGAGGGCTACGCCGCCGACTGGACGGTCGAGCAGCTCCGCGGGCCGGCGCAGAACATCGCGGACCGGATCGAGATGCTCTCCCGAGCGGTCCCGGACATCGTCCGCCCCGGCCGGGATGCCGAGTCGGCCGCCTGACGGAGCGAGGTCCCCGCGACGGAATCCGGACCTGCCTCCGGTGCCCGACCGTCAGTCCACGCCGGCGACAACGCGGCGCGTCTTCGATATTTCCGTGTTGAGACGGTGTTGAGTTATCGCAATATGTGATGTAAGTGACACATATCCTTGTTTGGACACTGCGGGCTTGGGATGTCGACGACAGCCGCATGATACCGATTCGACACGACAACGATTCCGGGGGACGACCTGCCGTCGCCGCTGACTCGAACGTTCGTCCCCGGGCCCGTTCCTTCGCCGATGACACTACGATGACCGCGCCGTGACCTCTCCCCCGAACGCCCAGTACCCGGAAGCGCCCCGGGCCAGGACGACGGGGTTCGTGAACAGGGCGTCCTGGCCTGTCGTCCTCCTCCTGATCGCCGCCGCCGGCTGTGGTGGCGGCACGGAAGGCACCTCCGTCGCGCCGGCGACCGCACCGGCGCCCACGCCACCGCCAGCGCCCCCGGGCCAGCCGACCGGGACTCGGGTGGTCGACGTTGGCCTCGACTTCCTCGTATGGGCCTGGGACCCCGTGGAAAACGCGACCGGCTACGAGGGCCATGCGTTCCCGGACGGCACTCCCGTGTCGGAACGGCCACCGCTCCAGGTCACGGTGGAGCCGACCTTCCGGGCGGACGGACTGGAGCCCGACACGGTGATGGTGTTCTTCGTGCGCGCCATCCGGGAAACGGCAGGAGGACGAGCGGTCGGCCCGTGGTCGGACCCGGCAACGGGGGAAACCCTGCCGCCTCCGTCGCCTCCCATGACCGTGACCGGGACCGTGCGCACCAGTGGCGGGCCGGTCTCCGTCGTGGCGGGCGCGGTGGTGCGGGCCAGGAATCTCGGCACCGGGGCGGTGGACGGTGAAGCCACCACGGGTATGGACGGCTCCTACGCCATCGAGGGGCTGCAGGGGGACCGTTACTCCATCGAGGTCAGGCCCCCGTCCGGGTATCTCTCGCCCGCCCCGGTGCTCGTCAACCGGCCGGAAAGCGGCGAGCTGGAAGTGAGCGCTGACCTGTCGCTGCACTACTACACCCTCCCCGACGGAACCGCGACCGCCTTGCCTGCCGGCCGCCTGATCTACAAGCCCGCCAACTTCTTCGATCTCGAAGGGAAGTCCGTGAGCTTCACTCCGGATGGCGACGGTTACGCGGTCGCGGTGGGCGATCTGAACTGGGAACAGCCGGGGCCAGCGGCTCCTGCCCACCAGCTGCGCGGCGACCATCATCAGTTCGTGGTGGTCGATCTGCCGTTTTCCTTTTCCTTCGCCGGGGCAACCTGGAGCCGCGTCTACGCGAACGCGAACGGACACCTCTCCTTCCAGCGGCCGGAGTATGAGAACTGGCCGGAGCGCGCTCCCTGGGCGGACGGAACGATGCGTTCCCTGGCTGCCGCCATCGACTCCCGCTCGGCCGCCGGGCTGGAAGCGAAGATTGCGGCGCTCTGGGCCATCTACGGGGACCTGACGCTCGCCGTCGACTCCACACCCGCCCGGGCCGTGTTCACTTGGTCGGCCACCCGTCCAACGCCCGGCTATAGGTTCAACGCGCCGCGGGGCCCCAACGTGTTCCAGGCGCGGCTCTACCCCTCCGGAAGGATTGAACTGGCCTACCGCGCGGTGGCGGAACGGGACGGCCTCGTGGGCCTGTTCCGTGTCCCGAGCGGACGCGGCCGGACCCTGGACACGCCTGCCGAACCTGCGGGGGACGTCGAGGAGCCGGTGCTGGACATGACCGGCCTGGAGCTGGTCGACACCGGCAGCACCCTGCTGTTCCGGATGACCCTGGCCGAGGACGTCCCGGAACGGGTGGACGACGGCGAGATCGACTATCGGATCTTCCCTCGTTTCGGTGCGTATGCCTGCGGGATCGGACTCGAAGTGAACGCGGCCGGACGGGAAGCGTTCATGTGGGGCTGTGGCCCGGAACCGCGGAGATTCGGCCATCGGGTGCGCGGATCGACCATCGAGCTGTTCGTATCCAAGACGCTGTTGCACGGCGCGGAGAGCCTTGAGTGGGACGCCGACGCCGTGTGGTGGGGAAGGGGGCAATTCGACCAGATACCCGAGGTCGGCACGGCGCAGATCGATCGGACGGACCTCGACCTCGGCGCGCCGGCGGGCACGGTGAACGGCAACGTGTTCGAGGTGTTCCACTACCCGGTGTTTCCGAAGCTGAGGTGGCACGTTGCCTCGTACATCTACGAACAACTCCCGGCAAACGACGAAATCGCCGTGCTGTTCACGGACTTCCGCATCGACGACCTGTACGGCCACGGACCGAGCACGGGAGCGATGAACGTGCCGGTCCAAGGGATCGGCGATGATCCGGCCAATCCCCGGACGGGTGAAAACTTCGGCTCGGAAAGCCTGCTGGTCAGCATGTCGCCGCAGTTCATCGGCGCCGAGAACCTCTGGCGGGAAACCGGCCTTGGCGACAACGGCCATCCCTTCCGCAACTTTGCGGAGGGAGTCTGGTGGATCGCGCACGAGACCACGCACCGGTGGCTCGCGTTCATGCGGTTCCGGAATCCACTCTCCGGACGGATCGAGTCCTTGCGGTTCGATCATTCCCACTGGAGCGAGTTCCTTCACGCACCTGCGGTGTATCCGGTGTGGCCGGGTTTTTCGGGTGAGAGCTACGTGGAGGGGTCGGTCAATAGCGGGGGCGTCTGGACGGACAACGGGAACGGGACATTCACCCGGCGGGACGACGGGACAGCGTTGGCGCGTGGCCTTTCAGCGCTCGATCTCTACGCGATGGGGATGATTCCGCCGGAAGAGGTACCGGATACGTTCCTCTTGCGCGTCGCCACGGGCACGGAGCCGCGGGGAACCGTCCGGGCCACAAAGGTGCCCGTCCGCATCGAGGACGTGATCGCGGCGATGGGGCCGCGCTTGCCTGCCACAGATGAGTCCCGCAAGGAGTTCCGGCTGGGGGTCTACCTGCTGCACGCCGGCGGCGCGCCCCGGCCGGCCCTGCTCCGGAAAGCGCGCGGAATCTCGGCGGCGGTCGCCGAGTACTTCTTCCGGGCTACGGACGGTCGCATGCTGGTGGTGCCGAATCCGCCCTCCACACCCTAGACGTCGGTCAGAGCTCAGCCGGTCCGAGACGCCGGTTCTGTAGCTCCGCGGCGGGACCGCCTCAGGCGCCCGCTGCCTTGAGCAAGCGGTCCAGAGACCTGATCAGGACGCCAATGATCACCGGGCCGAAGAAGGCGAGCGCCAGCCTGGGCGTTGTCATAGGGATTGCCTCGCCGGGTTATGGAACAACCAGGCCGTTTTCAGCCCGGCGGGTATTCGGATGTCAACCTCGAGTCCCATCAGCGGCGTAGACAGTGCACCGATACGCGTGGCCGGCGCGCGCCGCGCGGCTCCATCAAATGGCCGAACGTTTCCGCCCTTCGTCGCTTTGGACCGAGGAGGAACGGCATCCCACGCCAGAGTTCGTAGGCGAGTTGAGCGTGATAGCGCTCGTCGCTGGTGAATCGGGAGCCGGCCCGGATCTCCGCATGCATGATGTGTCGGCCGCGCACGTGGAAGAAACCCAGGGCGTGCCCGACCTCATGCAGGACGAGTTCTTCGCCCAGGTCACGCAAGCAGCCCGGATGAAGGATGATCCGGCCAGGGTCCGCGCCGATGTACGCATACCCGCAGTACTCGGCATCCGGGTCACTCTCGACGCTCACCCACCCCTGCCTGTCAATGCGCGAGACGGTTCCCTCTTCGATCTCCCCGAAGAAGGAAACCCCGGTCAGGTCCCGGTGGGCCTCTCGAATGCCGGCGCGGATGGTTCGGATCTGGCTCGCGCTGAAACCCGTCGTGCGGATGTAGTAGTTCGGCTGATCCTCCAGAATCCAGAGGAACCTGTCCTCCAGGGCGGGGTACGGCAGACCGTTCAAGAGTTCACACGACGCTGAGCGGGGGCACTCGTAGGCGTTGAAGGCAAACGCGTTCCAGAAACCCCGGTCGAACCGGCCGTCCGTGATGGGGTCGTAGGTCAACGAGAAGTTGACCTCTACCAACGGCTCCCCGCGGGTCGGCTTCTGGACCAGTTGCCCGACGGGTTCGGCATAGTTGGCTGGAGGGAGGACCGCAATCACGTACTCCTCCCCCTCGAGGTTTTCAATGCGGTAGCTGCCCTGATAGCCGGTCTGGACGACCACCTCGAAGACCCCGGTGTCGGGATTGATCGCCGCAACCAAGGCGCCTCGGATCCGGTTCGTGGGGCCGGCCCTCGCCGAGACGATCCCGTAGACGGTCATGGGACCGAGGTCGGCTGGTTCCACCTCCACTTCGATGGTCGCGGTGGCTTCCTGGTAGCCCGGCGCGGTGGCCGTGATGGAAACGGAGGCATCCCCGGCTTCCAGGCCGATCAGGGTGAACTCACACCATCCGGTGAAACACCGTCCCCCGGTGGTGGCGATGTTGGTATTGGAGGGCGTTACATTCAGTTCTGGATCCACACTGGCGGACAGGCGGAGCGGGGAAACCTCGCGCCGTTCTCCCACTACGACAGAGATCGTCCGCGGCAACCGTTCCCAGCGGAGTTCCCGCAGGAGGACAGTGACCGGAATCGTGGCCGTGGCGTCCGTGTAGCCCTCCGCCGTTGCGGTAAGGGTGATGGACGATTCTCCCTCCTGATTACCCGTGACGTACAGGGTGCAGGAGCCTGTGGAGCAGTCGACATCGGCTTCGGCGTTCATGTTGTCCACTTCCACCTTGACCTCGGGCCGCACGGGTACTGACAGGCCGAGCGCGACGCTCTGGCGCTGTCCGAGCGGAACCTCTATAGCCGCGGGCACTCGGCTCCAGGCGAGGGGGCGCAGGCTCACGGCGACCGGGAAAGAGGCGGTCGCCGTGACGAAGCCGGGTGCTGTTGCGGTGAGCGACACCGTGGCCTCCCCCGCCTCCAGGCCCGTGAAGGTGAACTCGTAGACCCCAGTTCTGGGAGACGTACTCGAAACGGACACCTTCGGCGGGTCCACGGTGACCGCATGGGTGGCTGCGACTGCGGATGAAAGCAGGAGCGTGGCGGACTTGACTTCGCCAACTTGAAGCGCGAGTGATTCCGGCACGTCGATCCACGACAGAGGATTCAGCGGTGGAGGCCGCGGCGCTGCGGGTGCGCCTCCCTGTTCGTTACAGGCTGCCGAGAATGTGGCAAGAATCGCCAGAACCAAGGCACAGCGTCCCGCTGGAGGTTGAAACGCCACTTTCCCGTGCCGGCCGGGACCGGGCCGCTGCGAGCGTCTCACTGGGGGCGGGTTTTCCGCCGGTTCGCCGCTGGGCGGCTCATGTTGAGCGGGTAGCCCGCAGGGAGTCGGAAACGTTCGCACTGTATGTAAGGCCGGAGCATGTTTCTGCCTCCGGCGTACGTCACGTGTACGTGGCTCTTGTCAGTCATACGGATCAGTTCATCGGCACGCTTGACCTGAAGAAGTTCCCCGTCTACTTGGTGAATCGGGACGTAATCGCTGCCGACGACTATGTGAGCGTTGTCGAACTCGGCAATGAGGTGAAACATGGTACAGGCGAGTTGTGGCTCAAGGAGTTCGAAGTGAACGTCCGTTGACTCATAGGGTCAATCCTCATCAAGGGAGGAGCAAGAATGGAACAACTGCCAGCGAACCTACCCGGAGAGAACATCTCACGTTGACGAGCGCATTGAGACCCACTTGGCGCAGCTGAGCCGGCATCGCGCCGCGCGTCCGCGCAGCGCGCGTCGCGGCACCCATGTGCGGGATGGTTCTTTCTCTCGGTGGAGCTCGACAGATGGGACGTTCCCGAACCTTGGCCGCCCAGGGCGGATAGCGGCTCGTCGTCCGCGGGCCTTCGACCCGCTGTGCCGACCAGAGGTCGGCGCTCCAAGCCGTTCCGCCATGCGGCGGGGCCTAGCCGCCCCAGGTTCACGGAAGGAGTTCGATGTTGATCTCGGTCGGCTGCCCGCCCGAGACCACCACGAGCCGCGCCACGACGGTGGCACTGAAATCCCGGTCCGTTCGGCCAGGGAAAGAAACAGGCTGTGGGGGCAGGGCCTCGCGATCGCGACCAATCGCCCGGCGGTGTAGTGCCCGTTCCACAGGACGTGAATATCGGGTGACCGATCCTGGCGATCACGGACACGTCACGAAAGATGTTGGTAACTTACGTCGCCCATGATTTCGTGGCGCACTCCGGCATTGCTCGCCTTGGCGGCCGGCGTCGGGTCGGCGGGTCTCGTGACCGAAGCGCATGCCCAGGGCAGTGCCGCAGCGGATCGGGCAGCTCTCGCGGCTCTGTACGACGCGACTGGCGGTCCGAACTGGGAAAACAGCACGAACTGGAAGACGAGCGCGCCGCTCAACCAGTGGTGGGGGGTGCAGACGGACGCCACCGGACGCGTGACCGTGCTCAACCTCGGCGAAAACGGCCTGCGCGGCCCGCTCCCCGCGGCGCTGGGAGATCTGACCCACGTCTACCGGCTTTCGCTCTGGGGGAACGAGTTGACGGGCGCGATCCCGTCGGCGCTGCGGAACCTGCGAAGACTCGAGCGGCTGAACCTGGCCGAGAACGCCCTGACCGGCTCCATTCCCGCCTGGCTGGGCGAGCTCCCGAACCTCCAGGACATCCTGCTCGCCGAGAACGGGTTGACCGGCACGATCCCCGCCGCCCTGGGGAACCTGCGAAGACTGGGAATACTGCATCTCTATGCGAACGACCTGGAGGGCGCCATTCCGCCATGGCTGGGGGACCGGTCGAACCTCTGGTTCCTCGACCTCGCCGCAAACGAGCTGACCGGCACGATCCCGGCCTCACTCCGGAACCTGGACAGACTGAATTCGCTGAACCTCGGCGGGAACGACCTGACCGGCGCTGTCCCCACCTGGTTGGGCGACCTGTCGCGCCTCACCTGGCTCGGGCTATGGCAGAACGGGTTGACCGGCACGATCCCGGCATCCCTGCGGAACCTGGATGAGCTCGAGTTCCTGAACCTCGGCGGGAACGACCTGACCGGCGTTGTCCCGACCTGGTTGGGCGACCTTTCGCGCCTCACCTGGATTGGGCTGTGGCAGAACGACTTGACGGGCACGGTCCCGTCCGCACTCGGGCGACTTCAGGACCTCGAGGCGCTGTATCTGGACTACAACCCCCTGACCGGGATCCTCCCGCAGGACCTGATGCGGCTACCGCGGCTCACGGATTTGCGCATCCGTGCGACCGCGGTGTGCGCGCCTGCCGACGATCCGTTTCTGGCCTGGCTCGCCACCATCGACTTCCGTGGAGAAACGTGCAATCGCGCGCCGGCGACCGTTGACTCGATACCCGCGGAGACTCTGACGGCGCCGGAATCGCGAGGTGTGTCCGTTGCGGCGTATTTCACCGATCCCGATGACGACGAGTTGACCTACATGGCGGAGTCGGCCCAGACCGCCCAGGTGACGGCCATCGTGTCCGGCGACACTGTCTGGTTGTCGGCGCGGGAAGCAGGCGAGGCGAGCGTGGCGGTGACGGCGTGCGATCCGGACCGCCTCTGCGCTGACCAGATCCTGCGGGTGACGGTACAAACGGAGCCCACGGCCTCGCAGAGCGACCGTGAGGCGCTCGAGGCGTTTTACGACGCGACCGGCGGCGACGGCTGGACCGACAACACCAACTGGAAGACGGGCGCGGCGCTCGACTCCTGGTACGGCGTGACGACCGGTCCCTCCGGCCGGGTGACCGGGCTGGACCTCCGGGGAAACGGGCTGACCGGCGCGATTCCGGTCGCGCTGCGGAGTCTGGCCGAACTTGACGATGCGCAACTTGGCGACAACTCCCTGGCCGGCCCGATCCCTCCCTGGTTGGGAGGCATGTCGAGCCTCCGATGGCTCGCGCTCGCGTGGAATGAGTTGACGGGCCCCATCCCCGCGGAACTCGGAGACCTGCGGGATCTCCGGCAACTTGACCTCGCCGGCAACGAGTTGACCGGGGCGATCCCCGACGCCCTCCGAAACCTGGGGAATCTCGAATGGCTGTCGCTGGGCTGGAACAACCTGACGGGACCGATCCCGTCGTGGGTGACGAATTTCACCAACCTTCGCGGGCTGTGGCTTTACCGGAACGAACTCACCGGGCCGATCCCGACCGGGCTGGGCGCCCTGTCGGAACTGCGATACCTGATGCTCGGTTCCAATGATCTGACTCCCGGGCCGATTCCCGGGGAGCTGGGTGATCTGGACCGTCTCGAACGGCTGTGGCTCGGCGGGGCCAACCGGACCGGCCCGATCCCGGCGGAGTTGGGGAGCCTGGCGAACCTTCGCGACCTGAGTCTCTGGGGCAACGCGCTCACGGGGGAAATCCCGGACGAACTGGGCGGCCTGACGGGCCTGACCCACCTGAGTCTCGACTACAACTTCGGACTTTCGGGATCCATCCCCGCGGATTGGGAACTGCCGGATCTCGATCACCTGGACATCTTTCTCACCCGGACCTGCGCCCCGGAGAGCTGGCAGGACCAACTGGCGACGATTGATTTCCGGGGGACGGTCTGTGGAACGGAGGAAGAAAACCGGACCATTGACGTCGCGGTCTTCTATACCCCTTCCGCGCGGGAAGCGGCGGGAGGGACCGAGGCGGTCGAGGCGGGGATCGATCTCATGATCGCCGTCACCAACCAGGCCTTTCGGGACAGCGACGTGCGTACCCGCGTGGCGCTGGTAGCCCGATCCGAAGTGGAGTACTCCGAGACCGGCGTCTCTCTCACTGATCTTCGTCGTTTCGCGGACCCGTCAGATGGCCACATGGACGACATTCATGGAATGCGGGAGGAGGTCGGCGCGGACCTCGTGCATCTGATCGTCGATGAGGCGAACGTCGGGGGGATTGCCCGACGCCCCGGCGCCTTCGGGCTCTCGAGATGGCCCGGCGGATCCTTCCCTCACGAACTCGGGCACAACCTGGGACTTCGGCATGACCGCTATGAGGTCGTCGGAAAGTACCGCCTGCGTTCCGATCCGGCCTATGGCTATGTCAACCCCGGCGCGCTGGAGCCGGTTGCGTCCCGGTCCAGCCAGTGGAGGACGATCATGGCCTACCTTCTTCAATGCCGGGATCGCTTCACCTACTGCACGCGCGTGCCCCGATTCTCGAACCCGCGCCAACGCTACAACGGCGACCGGTTGGGTGTTCCCCTCGACGACGAAGCCGCATTGCCGGGCCTGATCGGACCCGCCGACGCAGCGGCGGTCATCGACGTCACCGGCCCCGTGTTGGCGGCGTGGCGGGATCGCCCGCCCGATGCCGCTCAGGTCGTGACGGCGGCGCTCCCAGCCGGACGACAGCAACGGGTCGTCGGCGGGGTCCGGACGCCGCGGGGGTCGCCCGGCGGCATTTTCGCCGACGCCCTCCTTGCGGCGCAGACGCCAGGTCCCGGCGCGGTGGTCGCGCCGGGGTCCCCCGGCCCTTCGGAATTCCCGTCGCTACGGCAGCGTCTGGTGGCCGTTGACTTCGGCCAACTGGGTGCGGCCGCTGCCGTAGTGTCGTTGAACCTGTTCGATGACGCCGTGTTCACCGGGCTCGTGGAGGAAACGGAACCAACCCTTTCGGGCGGCTTTGTCCTGTCGGGCAGGCTGGACGGCGTGGAATTCGGTACCGTGACGCTGGTGGTGAACGGCGGCGCTGTCGCCGGTCTGGTGTGGACGCCTGATGCGACCTACCGCGTATCCCCCGCAGGCGGCGGTTTGCACACCATCAGCCAGGTGGACCGTGAGCGGTTGCTTCCGCCGGGCGATCCGATCCCCCGCCCGCGGCGCGAAGACGACCCGCGGAACCGGCCGGGGCGACGGTGAAACCCTGAGTGCCGGCCCGTATCCAGGGTGCGGTCCGCTTCCGCCCCAACGAGCGCACGGGAGGGATTGGCCGGTCACCGGTCACGGCGACGCTGGGTATGCTTGACGCATGATCCGCACCCGCCGAATGCGTCACGTCCCGGGCGCAGTCGCGGCTGCTCTCGTCGGGGGCGGAATCCTGTTCGGCAGCATGTCCGCACTGGCGCAGCGCGAACGGATCCAGCCGGAGGAGCAGTTCCGTGATCCGGCCGCCTGGCTCTCGCTCGACGAGTTGGTGGAGCGCTCCGACACCATTGTGTCCGGTGAGGTCCTCGACGTGCGGTCCGCCTGGACCGCGGACCGGGGCCAGATCTTCACCGCTGTCACCCTCCGGCCTGACCGGCGTTTCAAGGGTGGCGGGCAGGGCCCGGTCCGGTTTCGCATTCCCGGAGGGACCGTCGGAGATGTTCGGCTGATGGTCACGCATTCCCCGGTCTTCGCCATTGGAGAAAAGGCCCTTGTCTTCCTCACTGGAGACGGGGGCCGGTTGCTGCGACTGGTTGGCGGAGAGGCCGGAAAGCGCCACATCAGGATCGGTGAGGATGGGGAAGAGGTATTCCTGCCGGGATTCCCCCTTTCCGAGGCTGGGACCGGGGGCAGGACGCGACTCAGCACCCTGGACGAGCTGGCGGGCGCCATGCCCCGCCTTCTCGGAACCGGGCAGCCGCGGTAGCGGTCCGGTCGAGGGCCGGCGCCAGCGAGGCAAAGACGCGAGCGGCTGCGGAGCAGACGCCGTCGCCCCGGTCCGCGCTGCGGCGTGCGCGACGCGGAGCGGAGCTCCGCGCGTGCCGGTCTGGAGGCCCCTACCGGGAGAACGGGCCGGCGTTCCACGGCGTTACGCCATGCGGCCGAGCTCGACCGGCTCGAGACGCGGTTTCCCGTGTGGCTGTGCCGCGGGACCGGATCAGGCGCCTGCGGCCTTGAGGAGGCGGTCCAGAGACTTCGTCAGCAGGGCGATGATCACCGGGCCGAAGACGGCGAGCGCCATCTGAACCTTCTGGAAGAGGGGCGCCCCTCGCGGTCCATCAGCGCCGTCGGCAGCGGCCCCGGCGGGCGCGGACCCGCCTGCGTAGGCGAGCAGAACGAGATGCGGTACGTAGATCAACGCCACGATGATGCTGAGCCCGATACCCCAGATGACGGAAACGAAGTTCGCGAACTCCGCCTGGGCTTCCGACGCGCCGGCGCCGTACAGGGGACCGTGAGCGTGGACGTGCAGGCTCACCAGCAGGACACTGGCGACCAGGATCCCGCTCACGACCACCATGCCGTTCAGCAAGGACGCCGGCACTTCACCGGGAGTCGCGCCGTTCCCCTCCGGGGCCCGATCCAGTTCCGCCACGGCTCCCTTCGTGACGAGCGCCGCGTGGAAAGAACCGATTACCGCGGTGGCGACGCCCGCCAGGTTCGGCGCGAACGCCAGCAACTGGCCCCGCAGCCTCGATATACCGATGGCGTCAGTGGCTGCCCCGTAGGCGGCGATCGTGGGCTCCAGGGTGATCCTGCTGATCGCGAAGAACGATGGGAAGAACGTGTGAACGACGATCAGGGCGGCGCCGAACACGCCGATGGCCGCGCAAGCGGCGCTCACGGCGCGACTGCGCGCGGCGCTCAGGTCCGTGCCGGTGACCGCTCGCACCTCGCGCCAGAAGTACTGAATCGCCGCCAGGCAGATGAGGATGTAGATGAGCATGACCGCGCTGATCTGCATGAACCCCCGAGCGAACTCCGCCATCTCTCCGGAGCCCGCCGCCGGCGGCGCGATGGCCCGGACCAGGCCGTCGGTGATCCATAGCTGCGACAGCACGAGGAGCAGGAAAGCCGCGCCCGGGAGAAACAGGATCGACCACTCCCAGTGATTCCGGAAGGCCCTGCCGCTCGTGAGGCTCACGCTGGACTCCACAGCCAGCGGCCCGAACGGGACCGTCCACCGGGAAAACGCGACCGCATCAGGATGAGCAAAACGGCTGTCGGTGACCGAGCATCACGCACATTGACAGATTATTGGAGAAATTCCATGCGATCAACGGGACGACATTGATCTGCGCGGAAAACTGGTTCATAAAGTCACGTACGTGTCCACCAGAGTGCTCGGCTGTCACGCGATGATGTGAAATGATGCGGCGCCATGGCGGCGCCATCAGATTCGCTGGTCTTTAGGGCCGACCGGCCATGGCCGAATCCGCGGCTCAAGACCGGGGCGGTCGTCGGCCACGCGACCCCCACCTCGGTCCGGCTGTGGGTGCGCACCGGGCGGACGGGAGACTTCTCGCTCGTGCTCTACGACTGGGCCGAAGACCTCGCGTCGGGACCGGCGGCCCGGGAATTCCGCGCGGCGCTCGGCGAGGTCCCGTTGCCGCTCGAGGAAGCGCTCCAACGGGCGCCCGAAGCGCGGCGGCTCGACTTCGGGGTTTCCGACTACGGGACGGACACCACTCAGGTTCTCGATCTCGACGGGCTGCGCCCGAACACACGCTACGGCTACGCGCTTTTCGCCCGCGACGAGGAGCGGATGGTGTTCGGTCACAACCGGCTGCGCCGCTTCCGGACGCCGCCGGCTGAGGAGGAGCGGCGCCCGTTCCAGTTCGCGCTCTTCTCCTGCCACATGCCGTACAAGGTCAGCGGGTTGTTCAAGAAGCGCACCGAGCTGGCCAACCTCGACATGTGGGACTTCCTTGGCGCCACCCTCCGGCGGCACCAGGACGAAGTGGACCTCGTCATCGGGGGCGGCGACCAGTGCTACACCGACGGAGTTCCGACGCTCGACATCTGGAAGAAGCTGAATCGCGCCATGCGCCGTGAGGGGGATCTCCTGCTTCCTGACGAAGAAGCGATGCGAAGCTGGTACCGGGACATCTACCGCGGCTACTGGGGCTTCGAGGGCGTGCGCCGGGTGTTCGACAGCTTTCCCACCTGCATGATGTGGGACGACCATGAGATCGGCGACGGCTGGGGTTCCCACTACCTGGCGGACGGCGGCCCGGACGACGGGCTGGCGCGGGTGTTCCCGGACCTCGAGGAGCGCGGCCTTACCCGTGACGATGGCCGCGAACTCGCGGTGCGGATGTTCCGCGCCGCAAGCCGCGTCTACCTGGAGTACCAGCATTCCCACAACCCGGAGACCGAGCCGGGTGTCTGGGACTATCCGGTCCGGCGGGGCGGAGCGGCGTTCTACGTGCTCGATGGACGCGGCCACCGGAACGTCGAGCGCGAGAGCTACCGCATTCTCGGCCGCGAACAGTTCGACCGTTTTGCCGCCTGGGCGGCGGGACTCGATCCGGAGGAAACGCCGTTTCTCTTCGTTGTGTCGGCGGTTCCGGTACTGCACGCCCGCGCCGCGCTGGTTGGCGCCGACCAGACCGTGGTGATGCGGGCGGCGGGACTCGGCGACGATCTCCGCGATTCCTGGGAGCACTCCCTCCACGACGAAGAGCGCGCCTCGCTCCTGGACGTTCTGTTCGACGCGGCGTCGCGGGGATTCCGGGTGGCGATCCTGAGCGGGGACGTCCACGTCTCCGCGGCCTTCACGATCCGTGACAGGTCAGGAAACCGTATCTGGCAACTCACCTCCAGCGCGATCACCTACAACATTCCCCGTCCGCTGTCATGGGTGCTGCGCCTGGGGGCGGCGGACGAGGGGGAGACCGAGGACGGCTACCGGTTCGAGCGGCTCGCGCTCTACGCCGACAGCTCCTATGCGCTCATCAGCGTGGACCCCGGAAGCGGGGAGGCGTGGTTCCGGCTCTACGGCGAACAGAAGATCGCGCCGCCGCCGGGCGCCGGCGAAACGGCCGCCGCCCCGCTCAGCCACTCGGTCGCCCGGATCCGCCTGTTCTGAGCGGCGCCCCCGGGGGAGGCGGATGACTACTTCCGGCGCTTGTTGGCGCGCGGCGGCGCGGCCAGCTCGTAAGGTGTGCTCTGGTACCAAGGTGGCCGGCAGGGCGGCGCGTCGAGGGCTCGGGTGACGGCGGTTGTTCGTTCTCGCAATCGACGGAGGCGGTTTCCGCGGGCTCTTCGCGGCGGAGCTGCTCCGGTGCATTGAGGAACGTTGGGAACTCGACTGGACCAGCCGCTTCGATCTTTTCGCCGGCGCCAGCAGTGGGGCCATCCTCGCCGCCGGCCTTGCCGCCGGAGTGCCTGCCGCATCTCTGGTGGGCTTTTACCGGCAACGGGGGCCCGCGGTGTTCCGCCGCCGTCTGCGGTCCTGGCCTTCCGGTCTGCTCGCCAGCCGGCACGATGCGCGAGTGCTGCGGGCACACCTCGGCGAGGTCCTGCCGGACGTGGATCTCGCGCAGTTTCCGGTTCCGCTCCTCATCCCCGTCGCCGACATCGCCTCCGGACGGCCTTCGGTCCTGCGGTCCGCCGGCCTTGGCACGCGAGGGTCACCGGCCTCGCCACATGACCTGCGGGACGCGGTGCTGGCTTCGTGTGCGCCACCCACCTGGTTTGACCCCTGGATTCCGCGCGAGGGAACTCCACTCGCGGACGGCGGGCTCTGGGCCAACAATCCGGCACTGGCTGCCTATGCGGAGGCGCGGTTGCGGTTCCGGTTTCCCTCCCGGTCCCTTCGCATCGTCTCGATCGGGACGGGCCGGAGCCGCCACTACTATCGCGCCGCCGCACCCGGACGCCGCTTCGGACGTCTCCGGGACCGATGGATGGGCTGGGGGCTCGCCACCGGCTGGAGGCGCGAACGGCTTGTCGAGTTCAGCCTGGCCACCCAGTCCACCGCGACCCACGAGACGCTCTGCCACCTTCTCGGGGAAGACCCCGCCAGACCGCGCCGGATCCTCCGTCTCGACTTCGAATCCGACGACGTGATCCGGTTCGACGACCCCGGGGCCGGCCAGGAACTCGTCGACCACGCCGAACGCGTCTTCGTTCGCCGTTCCCGGGAAATCGCGGCTTTCTTCGACGTACCTCTTACCGAATCCGCGAGGGACCACTGACATCCGGCTGGCGCTCCACGGAGAGGATGCCGGGCGGCCTTCGCCGAGGCCGGCACGGCATGTTCCGGAGTTGACCGACGGCCGGAACCAGCTAGCCGCGCCGAATGCCTGCCGCTACGGATTGATCCCGCACCGCTCGCCATCGCAGACGACGATGGGTTCGCCAGCGCAGTTCCCGGAATCCGAGCGGAAACGAAGGGCCACGCCTGCCGTGCCGGGGTAGGCGACGTCCATGGAGTAGCGTGCCGCGGGTCCATCCCGTGTTATTCGGAAATCGGAGATGTTGATATCGAGATGCGATTGGCGGGCGGACAAACCTCCGTAGATGTCCCGGTACCGCGCCGGGGGGGCCCAGTCCAACCACGCCCAGTCACGGTAGGGAAAGGCCCAGTCGAAGTACACATTGCGCGTGGACTGGATGGTGAGTTCGGTTGTGAACCAGGGCTCGCCATCCGCGCGCCAAGACGACGATCCGGGCAGGGGCGGTCGGGTAAACGGCCGCGGGCCTTCCAGCGCGAGGCGCGGCTTCTCGGCGCGAACGCGAACCCCGGAACACGGGCGACCCCACCGCGTTGTTATCGATGAGAGCTCCCCCTCGTTCGTCGCGGTTGCCACGACGCTCGGTGGCGGCTCACGAACCCGGCGCCCCTGCCGCATCGAGATGTCTGTGCCGGCGACCGTCTTCCCGGCCTCGACGCGGATCAGTCGACCCAGCACCGTTTCGTCCAGGTCCAGAGGCGGGTCGTAGAAGTTCTCGATGCCACCCAGAATGTACAGGGGTTGCGCCCAGAGGGCATAGTCGCCCGGTTCCAGACCTTCGATCAGGAAATCCCCGTCTCCGTTGGTGAACGCCCCAACCCGGTCGCGCAGGGCGTCTCCCCGAGCGGGGAGCGCCCACACCTGGGTCATTGGAAGCGGCTCGCCATCCAGCAGGAGCGTTCCCGCGATGTCTCCCCGCGCTTCCCGCATGCCTGCGGCGGGACGCAGCAGAGACGCCCCGATGACGTCATCGGCGGGCAGGACCTCCGGCTCGTCAAAACCGTAGGACATCTTGGGATCGCGCGGATGCAGGAATTCCGAGCCGGGACGGAGCGGATCTCCACTCCAGCGTCCAATCAATGAGACCGTGCCGGCGTGGGCCAATCCCAGACAGTGGCCGATCTCGTGCAGCAGAATCGAAAAAAAGGAATCTCTCAAACGCTCCCGATCCTGTTCGGTCAGATCCCAGCTGGGTGTGTACCACATCACGATGTCACACTCGTTGACTCTGTCCACTCCGTCTTCGCCGGTTTCCGACCAGCTCGGCGCCTGGCCGCCGCAACAACCGTTCCCCTACACTGATCCGGCTCCGCCCGTCCTGTCCGAACGGCACCTCGCCCGGTCCCACCTCACGGACACCAGCCACCCTCAGCTCGAATGTCCGGCGGTTGGAAGTTCCGACCACATCGCGAACGCCCGCTCGATGTAGGGGAGTACTCCTTCCGGCGAATCGAAGAGGATCGCCCAACCCGGCTGCTGCGCCACGTCGAACTCCAGGACCTCTCCCGGACCCCACGCGTCGGCGGACCACTTTCGCCCGAACTCCGCGGTGGGGACGCGTACCTCGTCCCACCGCGAAGTCCAGAAGCGATACGCCTCTGCCGCTCCAAACGCTGGCCAGGACGCCGAGGACGGCCGCGAGGCCAGTCACCACAATTCGCCCCCGTCCATCTGAGGCGGCGACCGTGGCCGGAACCGTTCATCTCCAGGTGGTCTCACATCACCTTGACTATGGCCTGGTTTCGCAGCCATCGGCATCGCAGACGAACGAGGTGATCGCAGGGGACTCCCGGCGGCGTACGGACGGAGCCCCACCTCCTGGAATCCCGGCCAGGCAATCTCGAAGGACTGTTGCGTCCCCGCGGGCGCGCTCTCGACCTGCCAGTCCATAACCGCAGCCTCAAGGTACGGGTGATCGCCATACCACCCCGAGTCGTACGGGCCGGACCAGTCGAGGACAACATCGGACAAGTCCTCCGGGACACGGACCGTCACCGTCGTGGTCCGAATGCCCTCGGACGAACTCCGACCGGTGGATCCGCCTCGAACACGATTCCGTCGCAAGGGCGCGATCCTTCGGTCGGAGATCGTTACCGTCAGTGGAGGCCTGCCTCGCGATCTCCTATGCCGCTTGTCCGTGGAGTTGGAGCGAAGACGATGGCGGAGGCTCTCCTCGCCCTCGTCGAACGACAGATCCGAAACCGCCGTCAGGGAAACGACGACCGCTCCGGTCCCGCTCTGGCCCGCGGGGATCCGTAGCCTCGCTCGGAGGAGCGGCGCGTCGGGATCCTCCAGGTGCCGTACGCTCCTTCCCCCGATTCGGAAATCCGTCAGCGAGGCCGTAAGCGGCAGGAACCACAGATCAAGGTCCCAGGGCAGCCGCAGGTCATAGCCCTGATAGCGGATCTCGATGTCCTTGGTTTCTCCTTCCCGAATCTCCAGTTCGTCGCCCGGGAAAAACGCCCTCATCGGTGGGTGGTGGATCGCAAGCTGCGCACTTCCTCCCGTTGTTCCGGCCGCGGCCCCGCCGACGGTTCCCGCCTCCACGCTTCGCGGGACAGCGTCGGCGCCGCCCAGGGCTACCGCGGCCGCTGCCTGGACGTGGCTGCCGCGCGGCTGCGTCGTGAGCCGCGCTCGGTCGATGGCCCGGCACGGCTGGATTGGGGTATGGGCGACCGTCGTCACACGCGGAAGCGGCCAGGAGACATCCCAGACCGAGCACCACCGTGCGTCGAAGCTGACTCACGGAGAGGTCCGGGCACGTGGCGGCAATCGTACCGTCCGACCGACCGTCATTCGCGTCCCCGCCGCATGGTGATGCGGACACCAGCGGTTGCGCGTCCGGCCTCCACGCGCACCGGGTGGACCGAGACGACGTCCTTCACCTCCATCGCAGCTCCCGCCTGGATCAACGCCGCGTAGTCGCGACTTGGAGCGGATGGGGTGCGCCCAGAGCAAGTAGTCGTCGGGCTCGAGTCCCTCGATCAGGAAATCCCCGGCGGCGTTCGAGAACGCTCCGATGAGCGAGCCGCCTCTCGACCGGACTGCCCACACGGAGACGAAGGGCAACGGAAGGCCATCCGCCTCCACTCTGCCGGCCAATGTTCCGACCTCGGACGACCAATTGGCGCGCGGACGTAACAGGGACGCGCCCACGTGCTCGTCTCGATAGTTGGCCGAGTGCGCGGCTCCCGACCCACTCGGTGTCATCCTCGGCAGGAGACGTTCGTACCGAGAAGGTCGCGGGCGAAGGCTGGCGTGGCCCGAGGCCGAGACAGTCGGCCAGCTCGACGACGCAAATCCCACTCAAGGTTCGCTTTGAGGTCCTCGGGACTCCCAGTCCCACTCTGCTGCCCGCTCGAAATCCCTATGTGAAGCGGCAATGTCGCACTCTCGTGAGTTCCCAGGTTCGCGTGGTCGCGCTCCGAATCCACCAGAGGACTGCGGTGGATGGCCAGCGATAGTCCTCATCGAGGAACACCACGTTCCGGGAATCACCGAAACGGGACTCTTCTGACGGCTCGACCACCCCGGCCACCCGCCACGAGATGTCGGCGGTAGGGATCTCCGACCAGTCCGACAGCGCCTCGTCGATGGGCGGCGCGAAGTCCTCTGCAGACAGGTCCGGCAGCGCGGCCCAATGCGATCCGTCCTCGATGTGCCATTCGAGCGTCTCTCCCGGGGGCCATGCGCTCAACGGACCAGCTCCCGAAGCGCTCGATCGGATCCCACGATGTAGTCCTGCGCTCTCCTGTCATAGAACACATACGCCGCGACCCGATCGCCTGAAACCGATACGACCGCAGCGACGACCGCCGCTGCGATCACCAGCCGAGGAGTGCTGCGTGCCGAGCCCGGAGAGTCGGTTCTTCGCGAGCACATGGGCGCGCGCTTATATCACATGATCGCCTGACGCTGTGATATGAACGAACGAATAGCGATTAGCACCGCCGCTACGACAACTGGTTTGCGATACGATCTCACTGAGACGTCGTCTTGCTGTCTCACGGTGGAGAATCCGTAATATCGGTATGCTTCGGTGCATGTCCCCTATCGCTTCACGGAGACGCTTCGGCGTCTCGCGGATTCCGTATCTTCCGGTATCCATCTTCGCGGCCGGGATGGCTCTCTGGGGTGGCGTCGCGGCCTCCGGGCAACAGGACCCGATTCGGCCTTCGGAACGGTTTCGCGACCCCTACGCCTGGCCGCCTCTCGAGGAACTGGTGGAGCAGGCCGACACGATCGTGGCCGGCGAAGTTCTCGACATGCGTTCCGCGTACACGTCCGATCGACGCGAGATCTTCACGACAGTCACGCTCCGGCCTGATCGCCGCTTTCGCGGCGGCGGGAGGAGTCTCATCCGCTTTCGCGTTCCGGGCGGCACCGTTGGCGACACCCGCATGCTGGTAACGCACACGCCGGTCTTCGCCGTCGGAGAACGGGCGCTCGTGTTCCTTTCGGGAGAGAGCGGCCGTTTGCCGAGAGTCGTGGGGGGTGAAGCGGGGAAGCGTCATCTCCGCGTTGGGCAGGATGGAGCGATGATGATCCTGCCAAGCTTTGCGTTGCCTGACGTGAGCGCCGGCATAACGCGAACCCTCACGACGTTGGATGACCTGGCGTCGGAGTTGCCGAGGCTGCTCGTGGAGGCGCCGTCCCGTTAGGTGTCTCAAGTGCGGATCAACCCGAGGCGCCGGTGAAGGGCTGCCGGACGGCACATAACAGATAGATCGATCAACTTCTTGTCCGGACACAGCAACGGTCCTGCGGGCCGCGTGCCGCCCGGAGGCCGGCGTCCGAGCCGTGTGCGTCATCCTGCGTGAGCAGGTGATTGCGGTTGCGCACGGCTCCGCCCAGCGCGTGCCGGTCTGAAGGCCGCTACCGCGAGAACCGGACGGCGGTCCCAGCCGCCCCGGCTTTTACGGAACGACTTCGATGTTGACCTCGGTCGCCTGCCCGCCCGAGACCACCACAAGCCGCGCCAGGACCGTGACGCTGAAGTCCCGGTCCGTTCGGCCATAGGGAAAGAAGTAGGCGCCGTCGCTATGGTGGGAGGGAATCGGATTCACGCGCAGCAGGTACTGGCCGTCGGGGAGGCCCGCGATCTCATAGTTGCCTTCGCCGTCGGCCCATCCCCCCACCGTGTGATCGCGTATCGGCTCGTAGGCCACCACGTGCGCGTAACGGACGAGTTCGCCCGAAGCCCGATGGACGATGCCGTGAATGCTCCCGGTTTGGGCTGCAGGACCCGGGTACAGGACAGCAGCACCCGTGACATCGTCGGCGGTAAGCGTCCGGCCGAGTGCGGATCCCCTACCGAACGTGTACGGCCACATGACCGAGGAACCCGCCACGAGTCCACCGTCCCCGACCCGACCCACGCCCGAATGCCCAAGGCCGAGGAAGTGCCCTGCTTCGTGAACGAGCGTCGTGCGCAGATCCCAGTGGCCGCTGTCGAGGACGTCGGTCCAGTTGTATGCCGGGTTCACGAGAACGTCCGCTTCGGCAATCACGCCCCTCCCGATCACCGAAAGCCAGCTCGTCACCGCCAGCGTGACCTCCGAAAGGCCCAGTTGCGCCATGCGCTCCCTGGTCGAGAAGCCGACGGTGTTCGTCGCGTCGAAGAAGTCGAAGGGGCGCTGGTTTGTCTTTCCGCGGTAGGAGAACGAAAGCCCCATCTGGTCGGACTGCTGCCAGGTGTCGAATGCCGCCCTGGTTTCGGTGACGACCTGGTCCACCGTCAACCAGTAGTTGCCCGTATTCGCGACCCAGTAACCCACCGGCCGAAGCTCCGGGGCCCAGACGAAATCGGGACCACGGATCAACTGGTACCCGGAGACCGTCGGGGTGCCAAGGGACATGACAGCCGCGAGAACCACGGTCCCGGTCAGCCACCGGGGCGAAGGCGTGGTGGAAGGCAGCATCCTTACTGTGCAGCCAGCGCCTCGCGCACGATGAGCCGCACCGCCTCCAGTGAGGCGGGCGCTTGCGCTCCGGCCTGATTCGCCGTCACCCGAGACCCGCCGGAGTCCTCGAGGTTCAGGCCGTCGAGCGACCGTTCCAGCAAGCGTTCGCCGCTGACCGGATCCCGCTGGAGCCTGAACTTGCCGGCCGCCATCCCGAGGACGGTGGGGATCCGGCCCGCGCCGCCGTCGGTGAACACGAGGACCTCCTCGCCGAGGTGGAACTCGGGAGATCCCGGCACCGTGAGACGGTATCCCTCGGCCTCTCCGCCCAGGAATCTCAGTGTCAGGACGCCGCGACGGCCTCCCTTCAGGTACTCGTCGACCTCGATGGTGACGAAGGTGAAGATACCGGTGCGCCGGGCATCCACCTGGCTGGCGATGCCGACCACTTCGCCGGTAAAGATCTGGTCGGCGCGGACGGCCATCTGGTCGAGCGGGAGGAAGCGTACGGTGGAGGCTTCGAGCATCCCCGCCAGCGCCAGCAGGAGCAACCCGGGAACGCCTCGCCGAAGGGTCCAGGCGGACCCAAGTACACGACTCCCGGACGCTTCTGACACGGCGTCAAGCAGGTTAGCACGGGCGTCAGGCACCGCCGGCTTGGAACGCCGGCTTCTACCGGCACGCGGGCCGGAGGCCCGCACGGCGCGTCGGGCTGAACAGCGGCAGCATGTGAGAGTAGTTCTCAAGTCTCTTGCTCGCTGGCGGCCGCGGGAACTACCGGCGGTGGCGGCAGCTGGCGACCGGACCCCTCGGGCGCTCCCGTAGCCCGACGTCCGGGTCGCGCTTTCCCCCCGGGAAGACGAGCCCGACGCATCGGGCGGAGCGGGTCAGGGACCGGCGGGCGGTCCGTGGTGGGTCCGAATGAAAGAGTCGATGCCGCTCAGCCGTTCCTCGACGCGGGCCATCCGTTCGGAGAGGTTGGCGATCTCCTCGTGCATTTCCGTGCGGAGGGCGCCGATCTGCTTCTGCATGTCCAGGAGTTGGGCGCTGGTCTGCCCTTGCATGTCTACAAGCTGGCCGCTCAGCGTGGTGAACGCGAGCGCGCCTCCCGTTCCCAGCGTCGCGAACATCGTGATGAACACCGTGACGAGGAGCTTCTCGGCCCGTGTGAGCGGTTCGCCGCGTTGGGCGAGGCGCTCCGTTTCGCTGCCCTTCATCGGTCGTTCCTGCGCGTCCTGAGCCTGAGTATAGGGCTGGCCGGGCAGGTCGGCCCGTGGCGCTGGCGCGTGGGCTTCCGACTTCGTGATCCGTTCGTTCATGGGGAGGTCCTCCACCATGCTCAGACGCAAATCGGGCCGGATTCTTCCCACCTGGAGGCGCTTTGTGGAAAAGTCGAAGCGAAGCGGCCGAAATCGGCGCCGCCACGCGGACATGAGACCGGGCATCCGCGCGACGCATCCGCGTGCCGGCTTCACCGCTCCGGCGGAAAGTCGGGCGGCAACCATTCCGGGAGGCCGGCGATCGAGTCCCGAGCCGCTTGGGAAGTGGGCACACCCCAGGCCTCGAAGAACGGGCCGAGGTTCCGGCCTACGGTCCGCGAGAAGCGGACGAGCCATTGGTCGCGTTTCTCCGCGTCGGTCCTCGGGCGCTCGGCGTCCGGTAGCGCGAGGTAGGTCGCGAACACCCGCCGGTAGGCGTTCCAGCCGAATGCCTCCTGCAACTGCGCGTACATGATCAGAGCCAGAAAGGGCTCGCGCTTCCACTGGTCGAAGTCAGGGTTGTTGAAGTCGTAGCGGGCCAGCAGCTCCGCATGGGACCTCGAGGAGCCGGGGAAGTGGCCGTTCGCCCGGATCCCCAACAACCGTTCATAGACATAGAGGGTGAAGAGGTTGACGGTCACCTCGACAGCCCCGTCGAAGGTCCAGTCGTAGTTCTGGTGGTTGTGGCCGACTTCGTGGAAGAAACCCCAGTTGCCCTCACGGACCAGGTGCTCGGCGTCGACCAGGTTGACCGCCTGGTCGAGGTGCGCCATCAACGGATAGCCGGCATGCATGTAGCCGACGGAGATCTGGCGATCGACGACGAACCGTTCGGGGCTCGACGCCGCCTGCGAGCCCCAGGCCGCCAGCTCCCGGGTCAGATCGACCACCCGGTCCCACGCATTCGCCACGGCGGTCGGGTCGTCGAGGCCTCGCACTTCCCGCGAGTGGGTCGTGACGATCATGTGGAGGCCGGCGATCTCGGCCCACGGCGCCGGGGCGTGCCGAATCTCGTTGCGCCAGGCGGCGAGATCCGTCTCGCCCAGCACGAACAGGGGCGCGGCCACGGCGCCGTCGATCCGGACATCGATGCGGCCCAGGCCGGCGTGCTCGGGGACGTCGATATAGATCAAGCCGCCAAATGCGTTGGCCACGGGGGTGGTTGCCGCGGAGGCGGGAAAGCTGCGGGTGATTTCAGGCAACCGGGTCCAATCGGGCCGCAGCCAGATGCCGTCGGTATGGGCCCCGACGCGCACCTGGAAGCCGCCCACTGCAGCCACGGACGCCGGCATCGTGACAGTCACCACCTCGCCGGGAGCGGCGTAGAGGCCCGTGGAATGCCAGCGCGGCGTACCCGTGTCAACCTCGATGGTGCGATTGACGCGTGGGGTCCCGGCCGGAATCGAGCCGGGGAAGTCCGCCGCCGCCGGGTGCGC
Source organism: Vicinamibacteria bacterium (assembly GCA_965116805.1). Classification (GTDB taxonomy): domain Bacteria; phylum Acidobacteriota; class Vicinamibacteria; order Marinacidobacterales; family Marinacidobacteraceae; genus Marinacidobacterium. The sequence goes on along the minus strand of OZ220713.1, from coordinate 3,279,051 downwards.
CCGTACCTCCTCGGGCGGCGCGTGGCGCTGTCCGAGAACGTACACGGCGGCCCCGAGTTGTTCGGCGCCATCGGCCCTGCCCATCGGTCGCGCCGCTGAGGGCCAACGGCCCTGGACGCCGACGCGGTCGGCCAGTGCGTCCAGGCCGGCCGCGAGCGAAATGTCGTCCGGAGGCATGCACGCGGCGGTGAGGATCACGGTTGCGAAGGACTGGGCCAGCTCGCGGTCGCTCAGCAGGTCGAAGTCGCCCTCCAGGTTCGCCGCGACCACATCCAGGGCCCCGCGGGCGTGCGCTACCCCGGGGGGCGGCCCGGTCGCGGAGAAACCGCTCCGGGACGTCGGGACCAGCAGCCCGTAGGCCCACTGGATTCCGAGCGGCGCCAGAAGGCGGTTCCCGGCGTAGCCACCGACCAGATTCTCGTACGGATTCAGGTAGTCCCAGGCCCACGGCGTGGCCGCGGCGACGAGACCGCCGCCGCCGCGCACGAACGCCTGCAGCGCTTCGACTTCCCGCACGCTCTGATCCCACATGACGGCTGCCACGACGTCCACCGTGGCGAGCGACTGTGGCGTGAGCGTTATGGCAACGGCCGAAAGACCGGTGCTCACGAGCCAGTCGCGCAGCTCGGGCGCACCCACGATCCCGATCCGGGGACTCGCGCGACCAGGCTCGCCCGTGACCCAGGAGAACGCGTTCGCCATCAAGCGTCCCGTGCCTCCGGTCCGGAGGGTTGCGCGCTGGAAGTAGCCGTCATGACCGAAGACGACGACCCGTCCCGACTCCCACCTGCCGGCGGCGACGACCGGGGCAGCCACCGAAGGCTCGTCGTGGAAGCTGCCGACGACGACCGGGAAGGCGTCGGGGCCATAGACGCACAGGCGACCGGGGATCCCCGGAGCAGCGATCTCCGAGACCTCGTCAAGCAGGAAGCGGACGTCGTCCGATCCGGGCGACGGAGCCGACGGCGGCGGAACCGGGGGCGGCGCTGGAGCGGGAGCGGGGGATGGCGGGATCGATGGAGTCGCCGGCGCCGATCCCCCGTCTCCGCCACAGGCTGTCAGGAGGACGAGCGCGCACGCGATCGGGATGCCGCGGCCGCCGAGTTGCTGCCGGTTTCGAGGCGGCGCCATGAGAACGGACACTCGTAACTGGGAAGAACCCCGGGGCCGAGACCCCGGGGTTCTCCGTCGTGCGTGATGAATCTAGCACGGCCACCGATCGGTCGTGCGCTGCATCGCACGCAACGAAGTGGCGCCAAGTAGAGCCGCCGCGACAAGTGCGATGTCTACGCGCTGACTCCGTGTTGTTCCTGGTTACACACGACAAGAAATATCACTATGGCTGTCCTTCGGATCGATGTTTCGAACGATAGACGATACGTCAGCGGTATGTCCGGACGGAGCGTGATTCCAGACGGTGACGCGTACGGCTTGGAACGCCAGCCGCTTCTCGCAGTAGCGGCCTTCAAACCGTACACACACGCCAAGTCGGCGCCGCAGAGCCGAGGCGATAGTGCGACCCACGAACGACGAAGGCAGCTACGTTTCAGTATGAGGCCGGAATCAGTTGTCAGGCTCCGTTTTTCGGCGGTCCGACACGGAACGCGCGACAAGCTACGGCGGCCGGATCTGACCGGCACCGCCAGGAACATTCGGCATTCCCCGGGAACGTATGTGCGTGGTACAAGCGGTTGCGCGAACGTCGTCACAACGGCCCGGCAATCGCTCCAAGGGGCTGGGTAAGGCGTACATAATGACGAACACGACGGTTTCTGGATTGGAGTTCTGCCGACTGCTCGCGGTTCTGGCGCTGGTGACCTGCAACTGCTCCGCTACCAGCAATCCCGAACCGATCGAAGTGACGCTGCCACTGACGCCGGGCGAGTCGTGCAACCCGGACCGAACGCTCGGCGGAGTCGTGGTGGGCTCGGGAGACCGGCCGGTCGAGGTAGTTTGGGTCTGGTTTCATCGCTTCGGCGTCCGTACGGATCAGGATCGGAGCTGGAAACACCGCGGCCTCTTCGAGGGATGGTGGATGCACCGTCTGCACCGGCCGCTGTCGATCACGATGCCGCAGTGCGACAAGGAGATCTTCTTCACCCAGGACAGATTCACCGAGGCACGGAACTGGGCTTTCGAACTCGAGCGGCGCTTCGAGGTCCCCCCGGCCGGCATCACGGACATCAGGATGCGGCTCCGGGCCAGCCCCGAACAGCTCTGCCGGGAAGGCTGACGGCTCGCTTTCGGCGGTCCCCGCGTTGACGATTCGGCCCCCCGACGCACCCGGACTTCGCGCGATGCAGCGTTGGGCGCTCGCGGCGCTGCTGCTCGCCGCAGCGTGCGGCGGGGGCACGGACGGCGCGCCCACCGTTCCCACCACGCCGAGGGTGGAGGCCGCGCCACCGCCGCCACCCGAAGACCTGGTCATTCCGCCAGCCGAGGCTGGAAAACTCACCGCGAACCGGATCCGGCTCACGCTCACGTCGGAGGCGGGCGCCCCGCTCCCCGACACGTCCTACCACTGGGTCCCGGACGCGCGCTCGGGCTGGGTGTTTCCCGCCGCGGGCCGTACGAACGCGCAAGGGGTCATCGATGCCGCCTGGATTCCCGGATTTCCCGGGGAGGGGGAGCTGGTGCTGGCGTTCACCGAGAACGAAGAGCAACTGACCCATGCGTTCGCGACGAACAGCCTCGTCCCGGCCAACCCCCCGTGGGGCGGGCACGCGCTCTCGGTCTCGTCCCCCGTGGCGACGGGCTACTCCATCGACATGACGCCCCTGACCGAACCGCCCCAGACCTACTACGCGGCGATGAACTGGGCTCGCGGATACACCGGCCTCCAGCGGAAGGGCGACCTCTACGACCGGCAGTTGCAGTTCTCCCAATGGGACGCGAGCGGCGGCACGCCGCCGGAAGTCGTGGACGTGGCGGACGGAGTCCACTGCCGGCGCTTCACCCACGAGGGATCCGGCGTCCAGTGCGGGATGGAGTACCCATGGGCCGTCGGGAAGACCTATCGCTTCGAGATGACCACGGAACCGGGCCCCTCCGGGTTCACCCATTTTTCGCTGCACGTCACGGATCTCGAATCAGGCGTTCGCCGCTACGTCGGAACGCTGCGCGCCAGCGGGCGCGGCTTCCACACCGGGTTCATTCCGTTTGTCGAGGATTTCCGCCGCGTGGCGCCGACCTGTCTCGACCAGGAGGTGAGGAGCGCCGCGTTCCGCCGGGCGATGGCCCGAACCGACGCGGGGTGGGTTCCGCTCGTGAATGCCGCGGTAAGGCCGCACCTCTTCGAGGACGCCGGAAACCCCGGTACCCCGGGGTGCGCCAACTACGACGTGCGGGACCACCCGGCAGGCCTCGAACTCCTGATCGGCGGGACGAACGTGCGCGACCCCCACCTGCCGGTGCGGGTGACGATTCCGGAGTAGCCGGATGCGCTGGCCCTGCGCGGGTCGGCGTCGCGCCACGCGGTGGCGGGTTCCACCCTCCGACGGGTGCGGCCGAACGTAGAATCGAGGGGATGGCCCGCCGCCGCCGCCCGACTCCGACCCCCGCCCAGATCTGGCGGATTCTGCACGCCACCGCCCGCGAGGCGCGGATCGCGCGCCGCGAGTACGCGGAGGCGATGCGCGAGATCGCCCGGCTGGATGCCGAACGCAAGCAGGCGGCGGAGAAACGCGAGCGGCACCTGGACCGGCTGTTCCGGCGGATCGGCGGGGAGGTGGACAACCGCTGGGGACGGCTCGCGGAAGGACTGGTCAAGGAGGACCTGGTGAAGCTGCTCCGCGATGCCGGCATCGGGGTGGTGGACGCCAGGCACGCCGTGTGGGTCCAGCGCGGCGGTGAGACGCGCGAGTACGACCTGGTGGCCTACGGGGAACACGATGCGGTCGTCGTGGAGGTGAAGACGAACCTGAAGTCGTCGGACGTGAGCCGCTTCGAGCGGCAGATGCGCGATTTTCGCGAGTGGCGACCGGACTACGCGCGTGCCCGGATCGCGGGCGCGGTGGCCTGCCTGACGACCGAAGTCCGGGCCGCGCGAGCGGCGGAGGCCGCCGGGCTCTACCTGATCCAGGTGCTGGGTGGGACGGCCCGCATCGTCAACGCGGAGGGGTTCCGGCCGACGCTGTTCTGACGCCGGGCCGGCGGCGTCATCGTCGCTGGTGGCCGACCTATCGTGGTGCGGGCCATCGCCCGCCGGAATGCGACGCTCCTGACCGGCTGATCGAGGCACTTCGGGCGGCTGCGGTCGGAGTCCTCGACGAACACCCCGAACCGGGTCCTGTCCGCCTTCCGGCCGTACTTCAGCGTTCCTACGTGGCGTCGCTCACCTTGTCTCCACATCCGTGACGGTCAGCGAGATCACGCTGGCCCCCTGTTCCACCTCCTCGGTCACGACGAAACGAAAGGTTTCGCCGCCGGCCCACGGATGCTCCGCTTCGCACGCCACTCCCGTGCCTTCTCCGCCGAAGTCCCGGCAGGCCACGCCCTCTCCCCCCTGTTCGACTTCTAGCCCCGCTTCGGGAAGATGCAGCGCAGCGCGTCGACGTCGTCGAAGGTGACGCCCAAGCCCTCGACGTAGGCGGTGCCGGCGGCGTTTACCCCGGTGGTCAGGCTACGGGACATCGGGACGCCCCCGAAGTGCCGCTCGTGCGGGTGCGTCTCGTCGTTGTGCCCGAAGCCGAACAGGTGGAAGAGCTCGTGCGGTCCCGCGAAATCGGGCAGGTCGAACATCTTGAAGAGGACCACGCCGCACGCCGGGAACGCGGACCCCAGGGCGGCATCGTCCGGGATCGTGGTGATGACGGCCAGGCGCCCCGGGGGCAGGAGCCAGCAGCGCACGACGTCCGTGCCCTCAATCTCGATCCGGTAGTCCCCGCCGTCGGCGATCCAGCCCCCCGTTTCGAGGATCGGGTATCCGACCTGGTCCTCGATCTGCTCCGCCAACCGTCCCACGGCCGCCAGCATGCGTTCCGCGGCGGGCCGCTCGTTCTCCGGGATCCGCGTCTCGTCCAACTGGACGAGGACCGGCGTCCCGTCCCAATGCTCGACCAGGAGGGGGGGATGGTGCCCGAGTGACGTGAGATACCCGAGGGCCACGTCCCGCTCATCGGTGCAGACCCGCGGCTCCGGCGGGGGCTCCGGCGGCGGCGGGGCCGGCGCGGGCGCGGGGGTGGTGGGCGGCGCGACGGGTGTGCCGTCCGTGCCGCCGCCGCAGCCGGCGGCGAGCAGGGCGGCCAGCAGCCACCGGGCGCGCATCCGGCTACTCCGGGACGGTGAGTACTCGGCCTGCATGGGGATCCCGCACGTTCGTGCCCCCCATGACGATCTCCAGGCCAGCCGGGTGCGGCCGGGCATCGAAGTTCGCGCACGCCGGAGTCTCCGGATTGGAGGCGTCTTCCCGGTGCGGCTCCAGCCGGATGGTCGGCAGCGGCACCCATCCCGTCGTGGTGCGGGCCATCGCCCGCCGGAACGCCGCGCTCCTGACCGGCTGATCGAGACACGTCGGACGGCTGCGTTCGAAGTCCTCGACGAACACCCCGAATCGGGTCATGTCCGCCTTCCGGGCGTACTTCAGCGTTCCCATGTAGCGCTGCTCACCTGTCTCCACATCCGTCACCGTCAGTGAGATCACGCTGGCCCCCTGTTCCACCTCCTCGGTCATGACGAAACGGAAGGTCTCGCCGACGGCCCATGGGTGCTCCGCTTCGCACGCCACTCCCGTTCCTTCGTTGCCGAAGTCCCGGCAGTCCACGCCCTCTCCCTCCTCGACCACAGAAGCGTCCCCTTGCGGGCGATCCCATACCGAGAACTGGAGTTGCCGGTCGAAACGGTGCCCTTCCCGTTGCAGCCCGGCGTAGCCGCCGTCCCAATGGAGTGCTGTATAGAAGGTTCCGCGAGGCTCCGCGAGCGGCGTCATGTCGATGGCGTAGCCCGTCGCGAGTGGCGTGCTGAACGCGGCGTTGATGGCGGAGTTCGGGGGATGCGGAGGCGCCACGCTGAACGTCTGGAACTCAAGCGTCTTTTCTTCCCCCCCTTCCACGAACTCCAGGGTCAGCTCTCCCACGCCCGGAAACCCGGGAATCCACGCGGCATCGATCGCGCCTTCGTCATCCGTACGGCCCTCGGCCGGAAACACCCACCCCGAGTGCTCGTCGGTGGTCCACTCGTAGCTCGTGTGGGGGAGCGGGGCGCCCGCCTCCGAAGTGAGTGTCAGCCTGATCCGGTCTCCGGCGACCTTTCCGGCTTCGGCGGGCGGCACGATCAGGTCTTCGGGTGGCGGGGGCGGCGGGGGCGGGACCGGCGCGGGGATGGTGGGTGTCGAACCGTCCGCACCGCAGCCGGCGGCGGGCAGCAGGGCCGCGAGCAGCACAAGATCGACCGCACGCGGTATGACACCGCGCGGTATATAAACCCGATTTATGGGTATCTCTTCTTTTCCCTGGCGGGAGCTAGACACTCGTATAGCGCGATACATGCTTGTATTTCGCGGTTAGAAGTGAGGTACATATACCATCTTCTACGAGAGTTCAAGATGGGACATATACGTAGATGGTGAATTAATGCCAACCACCTACGCTTTCCGTCCGTCGGCCCCCGCCAAAACGCGCGCGGCGCGGGCTTCGGAACCCCTGCCCGGATGTGGTAAAGATGGGCGCCCCGATGGACCTCGAAACCTTCGCGGACTTGGTTCGGAGCCGGCTCAAGGAGGCCGGCCAGAGCGCATCGAGCGCTGCCCTGAACGCGGGGCTGCCGCGGGACGCGATCCGCTCCGTCCTGCGCGGCCACCCACCGACCTTCACCCGCGCCGCCGAAATCTGCGCGGCCCTGGGGGTCGAGTTCTACATCGGCCCGCCCCGGGCGCCAGCCGCGCCAGGCCCGAGGTCACCCATCCCGCAGTGGGCGCACGCCTTCCGCACGGACCTGCGGGCCGGAGTCCGGCACGACACCAGCCTGCTGCTCCAGAGCCACCGCAAGAAGCTGCTGGGGGACTTCGTCAAGGAGGTCAGGACTGGCGGCGGGACCAGCCCGGACGAGGGCAGCGATTGGGTGGTCCTGGATGCGTTCTTCGTCCGCGACGGACGTTTCGAGGCGGCTGCGCGGTACGTCGCGTTCAAGAAGGACTGGCTCGCCAGGCGCGGGATCAGCGAGGACTGCGCGACGCTCGCCATCCCGGGCGAGTTGATCGACCCGCCCCTGCCGCCCGTCAGTTCGCTGGTGCTGGACCGGGGCCGCCGGAAGCTGGAAGCGGGGCGGATCTTCCTGGTGCGGGTCGAGGGCCGGTTGCTCGTGCGCCGGGCGGCCTGGACGACGGGCGAGTGGGTGATGGTGCGCGACCCGGACCCGGAGCCGCCCACCGGCGAACCGGCCGTGTGGCCGGAGGACGCCGAGATCCTCGGAGAGGTCCGATTCGTGGCCACCGCCTCCCGTCCCGAGCTGGAAGCGGACCTGCTGGGCGGCTAGACCCGCATCGGGCCGCTCCCGGACGCGGCGCTACGGCCGAGGCGGACATCGCGGCGCTCGGCCGTCTGTCCCCGGCGCCGCCGTAGAAGAATGCCGGCGAACGACAGGCGCACGTCATGGCGTGTGCCATCTCCGCCGTGCTGGCGCGGTCATGCTCTCTTCCGTTCGGCCTTCGTGCCCCCGCGTTCGCTCGAGGCCAGCGGCCCGACAGCGCCCGCCTTTTCGTCGGCTCTTCCCCACCCCACCACGCGACACTCCATGAATGTGACGGCATAGCGGCCGGCAAGCCGGGGTCCGATCGTCGGGGAGGAGCGCTTCGCCGCGGTGTACGCCGTAGGACATTCTCGGATCTTCGCTCCACATCGACGACTTCGACCACGGGAGGGTCGCCACGACTGTCGGGCTGATCGCCGGGTGGTCAATCCCAAGGCAGTGTCCGAGTTCATGAATCAGGGCGGCGCCCTGCCGGTCGTCCCGGTCGGAGTGGGCGATCGTCTCGAATCGCGACGTGCCCGGCGTCAAGGACCATGTCGCACTCAACAATCTCCCACCCTCCTTGTTCGTTGGTTGTGTACCACGGGAGGGCATAGGAACCTTCGTGGCCCACCGAGACCACGTGGCGGCCGTCGGGTGCCGTCTCTTCCCCTTCGTGGAGTCCCCCGATGCGTCAGCGGATGTCCGTTCCGGCGACAGCGGTCCAGAAGGCAAGCGCCTCCTCGACATAGGGCAACGCATCCTCGGGTGAGTCGAAGCGCGGCCCAGTCCGGGTCATCGGCGACGTGAATCACCAGTTTCCGCGCCGGGCGCCCATACGTGTGGGGCCCAGTGCTGGAGTTCCATGGTTTTGGGAACCAGCACGTCGTCGCGATCCCTCGCAAGCCGATACGCTTCGCTGACGTCGCGGCTTGCCGGCAGCGCCCCGAACAGGACCGCCAGTGCGAGGCCGATCGGTCGCCTCATCCTCCGGATTCCGTCGGTTCGCGCGGGGTTCGGTTCATGTCCGCGGGGTCACTCCGTCGCCGCAAGCCGGGCGTAGGCATCCCGAACCACCGCTTCGGCGAGCTTGTCGCGGATGGCGAAGCTGCGACGTCGGAGCCAGTAGTCGGCCCACAAGTCCTCGGTCGTCATCCAGTTGTCCCAGAAGAACGCCCCGTTCACTACGCCCGGATACCGTTCGGCGGTCTCGAAGAAGGCCCGGAAGATGTTGGCCTGCTGTTCCTCGCCGTCGTCCAGGCCGTTGCGGTTCGTGTCGAGAAAGATCTTCTCCTCCGCAATCCGAGTGGGGTCGCCTGGATCGGCCGGCGCTGATACCAGGTCCATCGACCCGTACTCGGTGAACACGACCGCGCGGCCGGGATTCCGGTTCCCGAGGGGTATCAGGTGGTCCCGGAAAATGGCCTCGTACGAGCGCTGTAGCTCCTGGACCTCCAGGACACGGTCTGGAGGACTGTCGGTGAGCGGCCACCACCCGCTGACGCCGACGATGTCCAGGTCCAGGTCCTCCCACAGGTGGCCGGCGCCGGAGCCGATTCCGTGTTGGTCGCCGTAGATCAGCGTGAAGGCATGCATGTCATAGGTGACGCGGCCGGAGTAGACGGCACGTACCCGCTCCACCATGGTCCGCAGCTCCTCACCGAAATGGTTGCTCATGTAGCCCGACAACTGCCGGTCCGGATCGTGCGGGTCCGATCGCGTCCGGAACAGGCGGTCGGTTTCGGTACCCAGTGAATACAGGGCCACACCCTCCTCTTCGGCGATGCGGGCGAAGTGCACCGCCTGGTCCGTGTAGGTCTCCCAAAACTCGGCCACGAACCGCTGGTGGTCGGGATGGTCGGGGCGCCACGGCCAGTTCTCGGGCAGCATCCGGCCGACAAGGGCCGGATCGTCCGGAGGAATACCGCCGGTGTGGACGGACGTTGGATCTCCGAGCTGCCACCGGCGGACGGGGCGTGCCGCTTCCTCCGCCTCCAGAGCCTCGAAAGCGAGCGTCAGATAGACATTGAGTCCATGTCCCCGGAAATCCCGGATCACCTGCCGCACGGATTCGTCGCGCCAGGTCGGAATGATGCGATCCCGCCCTGCCTCCCGGGAGACGGTCGAATCCATCGAGTTGTCGTAGTGCAACGCGACCGACAGCAGTACCCAATTCACATGCAGGCCGTGGAGCCATTCGATGAACTCCGAAGGAACGATTGCACCCCTGGCGCCGCGGTCCTCCCACGGCTCCACCAGGTTTCGGTTCGTTCCCCAGTAACCTGAAAGGGACAGGGCACGGAAAGGGAAGTCGAAGATGTCCGTCCCCGGTCCGGATTCTGGTGCCGGCGGTGGCGCGGGCTCCGGCTCCGGCACGGGAGTCCGCGGGTCGACCGGTATCGGGGCTGACGGGACATCCTCGCAACCTGCCAGCGCCACAGTTGCCGCGGCGAGAAGGATGGTGGTCAGATGCTTCATCGAGTGCCTCCGGCCCGGTTCGCCAATCGCCTCGATTGGACCGGGCCACCCCGCGAGCTAGCCACCTCTTGCGGGGCCGTAGTTCTACTCGTCACGCACTGGATTCCGCGAGCCGAACGTTGCGGACTTGAGTCCCGACGGCGCCCCCTTCGGTAAACCGGGACGGGATGCCCTTCTCGGGGCGCCTCTGCGCGGTGGACTGAGCGTTGAAGGATGCCAAATGCACCCGGCTCCAGTGGTGCCTGCGGCTCTTCCAGCCATCTTCGAAAGAACTATCACCCTGCGCGTGAAACTCGGGTGGTCGGACTCGCCTGAACTCGTGACTTTGTTGTGAACTCCCGTGTCCTCGATGTGGACCAAGGCATCGAGCCACCGTTTCCCGAGGCCGCTGATAACCTCGTTGGCCAGTTGCCGCGCGCCACGCACCTTGCCGGTCCGGCACGACGGCGGGACTAGCTAGACCCTCGTACGCCAGAACCGTCGCGGGATAGACGCAGAACGACCACACCGCTTCGATTCGACGATCACAAGAAAATCACCATTACCGACGAGATCACTTGCCCAAACGTCACGCGTCACTTGCTATAAAGATCGACCTTGTCTCTTCGGCGATTGTGAACCGCCGAGGAGAAGATCGTCGTGAGAGAGTTGCACTCGACGCCATTTGCGGCGCTGGGCGTGGCGACGGCCCTCTGGACACCGGATAGGCGTACGACTGGCGGTCGCAGGCGGAGGCCGACGCAGCAGCCCTGAGGGGCTGTTTCGACTGCGTCATCGTCTTCCGGTTCCGGACTACATGCGCTCCCGACGCCTATCACCGTTGCGGGCGATCCTCGTACTGAGTGCCTGGGCCATGCTATCCGCATGTGGTGGCGGTGACGGCGTTAGCCAGACCACGCCGCCGACATCACCGTCTGTTCCGTCGCGTGTCCCGCCGCCGTCCGGCCCTCCCTCGGCGCTGCCAGTCGATCCGACGCCGACCCCGCCGGTCGAAGTGGCCTGCGCGGATTGGGGAGAGCTGCTGGCTGGCGACTACCAGTACCTCAACAACGTCTGGAACAAGGGAACCAGCGCCGACTACGAGCAGTGCGTCATGCGGCGCGTTGTGGATGGGGAGGATCAGTACGGCTGGCGATGGCGATGGCCGAACGGAGGCGGCGAAGTAAAGGCGCTTCCCCAGGTGCTCTTCGGACAGTCGCCGTGGCGCAATTCATCGACGACTGCATCGTTACCCCGCCAGATCTCGGCTCTCGAAACCCTGCGGGTGGACTACGAGCTGTACATCGCGGCGGAGGGGGACTTCAGCCTGGCCTTCATCCTGTGGCTGACCAACGCCGACCCTCCGACTCCGGAAACCGTCTCGCACAACGTCAAGATCCAGGTCTACCGGAGCGGGTCCGCTCCGGCCCCCGGCAGTGAGCAGGTCAGCATCGACGGCATTCGTTTCAACGTAACCCGAGGCGGGTCGGCCACTCCGGGAGGGCGAACGGATGTCGTCTTCGAGAGCCTGACGGACGAGATCAATACGCAACTCGACCTTCTCGAATTCCTGGACCACCTGATCGGGACCGGCCACCTTTCGCCCGATCACTACGTTGCCGTGGTGGAAATGGGTACCGAGGTCATGGGTGGGTCCGGCGAGGTTTGGATCGGCGACTACGCGATCCAGGCGGAAAGCTCCGTTTCTCCGAGCGGCCGTCTGGTCATTCCGCGACCAGATCCGACCCTTCCGCCGGCTGATCCGCTCGGGATCGCCCCCGTCGAGGAGGCGTGCGGCGATTGGGACGAATTCCGACTGCGGACGCGAATCTACATGAATAACGTGTGGAACAAGGGCAATGTCACCGGTTACGAGAATTGCATCATGCGGCGGGTCGTGGACGGAGCCGATCAATACGGGTGGCGATGGAGCTGGCCACCTTCAATCGACGATGTCAGGGCCTATCCGAAGATCGTGTACGGACGCACGCCCTGGGAGTCGCGGTCCACGACGCCCCAGCTTCCGAAACGGATTTCCTCGCTCGCGCACCTGGAAGTGGACTACGAGGCCTACATGACCGCGGAAGGGGCGTTCAACCTGGCGTTTTCGATGTGGGTAGCGAGCGACAACCCGCCCTCGCCACAGGACGAGTTGCACGAAATCATGGTGTGGGTCGATTGGCAGGGCTTCTATCCGAGTGGCGAGCAGGACCACGTCGCGGATGGCGAGATTGACGGGTCTGGATTCAGCCTCTACGTCCGGCAGCATGAGAACGCTCCGGCCGTCCATCCCAGCCTGATCGGTCAGAAGTATCTTGGCTTCGCCCTGCACACGGACCGATTCTCGGGCCTGCTCGACCTAGGTGCTTTCCTCGACTACCTCGTGGAGAATGGACACGTGCCCGATGACCACTACTTGACCCACGTCGAGTTGGGCAATGAGGTCATGAACGGCACGGGCGAGCTTTGGCTCGAGAGCTTTCGGGTGACGGTCCGTTGATCTGGACGGTTCTAAGCGGAGTCCGTTCGTCATGCGGGGCAACCGACTATGACCACTCGATCGTAACGGGGAATCTTGGATCGGTTGGGAGACACTAACCACGGTTGCGCCAGGAAGTCAGGGGCACTTGTGCTCGGCCTTCCGGCACTTGTCGCAGCCTGAGCAGAGTCGGCTGGCTGAGAAACTCACGAAGAACAACGGCATCCGGCTGATGGATCTAATCGTTTCCGCTAGGCGAGCGTCTGTAAGTGAGGTAGTCAACATCCTCCAGCCAGCGAGTTGGCTCAGACAGGTGGAGGGCGCCTACGGTGTCGATTTGTTGTCGCGCAAGCCTGAGGGGCCCGCCGTACGCATCCCAGCTTCCCAGTGGCGGTAGCTATAGTCGCAACGCTCGCCCAAGGATCCGGAGAGCGCCAGCCCCCGACTCATCTGTGGCCCGGTTTCGCCATCCGATAGCCCACTCCGCGCTCGGTGATGATGTACGTCGGACTATTCGGATCGTCGCCCAGCTTCCGCCGGAGCCTCTTGACGAAGCTTCGCACCACGCGTACGTCACCGCGATCGCGCCGATCCCAAACCCGGCCTAGTAGCGCGCCGTAGGTCGCGACCCGCCCCGCGTTAATGGACAGCACGCGGAGCACTTCGAACTCCGTCGGGGTCAGCTGAATCTGGCCACCGGCAAAGGTAACGCGGCGTTCCTCATAGTGAATCGCTAGATCGCCCAGCCGGAAGGGTTCAGGCGCCGTCGACCGACGAAGTGCCGCGCGCACCCTCGCCACGAGCTCCGTCGGGGAAAAGGGCTTCACGATGTAGTCGCTGGCACCACACTCGAGTGCCCGCGCGATCGTTTCACCCCCGCCGTACGCCGATATGAAGATGACGGGCACATCGGCCAGGTCCGGGATGGCCTCCATCAATTCAATGCCATCGGTTCCGGGCAACATGAGATCGAGCAGTACCAGCTTGGGCTTCTTCTTCCTTAGCAGGTGAGGCACCTCACCCGGATCGCCAGTCACCACCGGGGAATAGCGCGCCGCCGCCAGAACGTCCCGCAGGTAGCGCTGCGTCTGTGTGTCGTCGTCCACCACGAGGATTCGCGTGCCTTCCGGAGCCCTTGGCAAGGGCTTCGAGGAATGGGGCAACGTGCTCGGCGACGAGGTGATGGCGGCAGCGCTCACCGACCGCTTGCTGCACCACTGCCACATCGTGAACATCCGCGGGAACAGCTACCGGATGCGGGAGCATCAGCATTGGCTGCGCGCCGCCGCCGAACAGCAGCGTGAGGGAGCCCCCAAGTGACCGTCGGCAGCGCCGCTTCCCGGGGCGTTCCGGCCACGACTCCGGTCGCTCCGCTCCCTCCGTCCTGGCCAAGACGCCCCGGGAACATCACTGGAAGCATGTCCGCTCGGACCGAAATGCCCCCACCCGAAGTGTGCAGTTTTCAGTTGCCAAAAACGTGCAGTTTCCGGTTGCCATTGACATCCCAACCAACACTAGTTGATGGAATGTGGCACTGGGGGTGTCGATTACCGTGCAAACCGCGAAACTTGCGTGACCTTCCGGTTGCAACCGGAGCTTCCCGTTCCCGCTCGCGGAAGGCTGCAGATCTCTGTTGTCGTTCCTTCTGACGCTATCCACGGCGGCCGTCCGGTGTCCGAGGTGGGCATCGGCCACGGCCTGGGGATCAGTGACTCGAAAGGCGAAGACTCAGCCAATTGAGGAGGCGGACCGATGATGCGTGGGACGCCCTGGCGCGAACGACACTCCCGCTCACGAAGCACGGGTGGACGCTGCCGGGAAGTGAAGTACAGATGCTACTGATGGACGCTAGGCACGGGACGCTGTGGCGACACGCCGAGCCGAACGAGTCGCCGAGGAAGCCCCCGGATCAGTTGTTGGTCGTCGGTCTCGTGACCGATGGTTTTGGGCTCAGTCCGCTGCTGTCTCGCTATGAACCCGTCCGTGTAGATCCGTCCGGGCACCTGGAAGAGTGGTCCGGCCCCTAGCGCGTGCCAGCCTATCTGTCGACCGCTAACGCTTGCAACGCTGTCGGAAGCGTGGACGAAACCGTGGGGGACGGCTTCGCACCCGCGAACCGGAAGCGCGCAGCACCGGGGCAGACGGAATCGGAACCGACTGCGTCAATCCCTGTTGCAGGCGTCGCCCGGCTTCGGCATCCGATAGCCCACTCCGCGCTCGGTAATGATGTAGATCGGACTATGCGGATCGTCGCCCAACCTCCGCCGGAGCCTCTTGACGAAGCTTCGCACCAAGCGAACGTCACCGCGGTCCCGCCGGCCCCACACCCGGCGCAGTAGGGCGCCGTAGGTCGCGACCCGTCCCGCGTTCACGGACAGCACCCGGAGCAACTCGTACTCCGTCGCGGTCAACTGAATCGGGCTACCGGCGAAGGTAACGCGGCGTTCCTCATAGTGAATCGCGAGGTCTCTGAGCCGGAAGGGTTCCGGCTCCATCGATCGGCGAAGGGCCGCGCGCACCCTCGCCACGAGTTCCGTCGGGGAGAAGGGCTTGACGATGTAGTCGCTGGCACCACCCTCGAGCGCCCGCGCAATCGTTTCGTCCCTGCCGTACGCCGAGATGAAGATGACGGGCACATCGGCCAGGTCCGGGATGTCCTCCATGAGTGCGATGCCATTGGTTCCGGGCAACACCAGGTCGAGCAGCACCAGCTTCGGCCTCTTCTTCTGCAGCAGGTGGGGCACCTCCCCCGGATCGCTCGTCACCACCGGGGAATAGCGCGCCGCCGCCAGGGCGTCCCGAACGTAGCGCAGCGTCTGTGTGTCGTCGTCCACCACGAGAATTCGGGTGCCCTCCGGAGCGCCGACCGACGGTCCCGCAGGCCGCCGGGGCAGGACGGCGGGCGCTTCCGCTACCGGCATGGTGAAGGTGAACTGAGAGCCGTGGCCCAGTCCGTCGCTCTCGGCCCAGATCCGACCACCATGGGCCTCGACGAGACCCCGACAGATCGACAAACCAAGACCAGTCGCCCGGATGCCGGACGGCTGTTCCCCTTCCCGGGCGAGGCTGTACTTTCGGAACAGGTGCGGCATCAGCTCCGGAGAAATTCCACGGCCCTGGTCCGAGACTTCAATCGCGATGTGAACCCCGTCCTGTCGCGCCCGCACGCGGATGGGTGACGACTCGGATGAGTGTCTTGCCGCGTTGGCGAACAGATTGTTCAACACCTGCACGATCCGCGGCCCGTCAGCCATCACTGGCGTCAGTTCCGGCGGGAGGTCAATCTGGATGGTGTGCCTCCCTCCGCCGCTCAGAAACAGGGTGCGTGCCTGTTCCACGACATCGACCACTTCGACCGGCTCCGGTGCAACCGATAGCGTGCCCGCCTCGATGCGACCCGCGTCCAGAAGGTCGCCGATCAGGCCGTGCATGGAGTCGGCCTGCTGGTTGATGAGCCGGAAGAACTGGAGCATCTCGGCCGCCCGGGGGGCCGGCGTTGCGCCCAGGACGGTGGCCGCCGAACCCTTGATGGACGAGAGCGGGGCTCGCAGTTCATGCCCCACCAAGCCAAGGAACTCGGTGCGGAGTCTCTCCAGTTCCTCAAGCGGCGCCAGGTCCTGCATCGTCACCACCACCGATTCGACGGAGCCGTCCTGCGACCGGATCGGCGTTGCGTTCACAAGCGTGGTAACGCTACGGCCGTCCGGGACAGAGAGCACAATCTCCTCGGCCCGCACGAACTCGGTCTCCCCACGGGCACACGCGATCCAGAAGTCCTCGAAAGCGACCTCACGCCCGTCCCCGCGTCGATACCGCGCCTCCTCCAGCAGACGCTCGGTGGACTGGTCGGGCGCAGCCAGCGCGGCCCCGATCCGCTTCGCTTCCCGATTCAGCGAGACCAGTCGACGCTTTCGGGCGTCGAAGACTGCGACTCCAACCGGTGATGTGTCGATCAGGGCTTGCAGATCGGCGCGAGCCCGCTGCTCGTCCCGGAACGTCCGCGCGTTGGCGATCGCCGCCGCCGCCTGCGACGCGAACAGCACCAGCGCCGCTTCATCCTCGGCCGTGAACTCGCCGCCGCCCTCCTTGCCCGCCAGGAAGAAATGGCCGATGTACACCCCCCGGTGGCGCATCGGGGTCCCCTGGTAGGCCTCCGTTGGCAACAGTGCCGGCGAGAAACCGAGCGACGAGACGTAGCCCGGGAGGTCGCGCACTCTCACTACCTCGGACACGCTCCGGAGCCGCTTACACAGCGCTGGCGCGTCGGACCACCCCGCCCAGCTGTGGCGCTGTTCTGCACTCAGTCCAGAGGTGACGAAGAGCGGTTCGGGATCCCCCCCGGGACCGACCGTCGCAATCACGCCGTAGCGGGCTTGGGTTAGCTCCCGCGCACCGTCCACAACCTCCTGCAACACCGTGCCCAGATCCAGGCTCCCGCCGACCCGCAGAATCGCCGCTGTCAGGGTGGACAGTCGATGGCGAAGGGTCTCGTTCTCCGCCCTCAGTTCGTCCGCGTTCATCGCTATCTCACTTCCCGCGGGAGGAAAGGGAGCCCGAAATCCGTGAGGCGTGATTCCTTGCAGGTGGTGGACGAGTTCGGCTGCTTGCCCACGAGCCACGAGGGTGCGGTGGTGTTCAGAGTCATCCAACCCCCAAGAACACGCGTTCATGAACCAGACGTTCGAAAAAAGTGCCCACCACCTGACCATATCAACTCCAAGACACGGAAAGTCACGTAAATAGCACTGTATGACGGTTGTCTAAGACCCTAATGAACATAAACAAACCATTAGCGTAGGCGGCTTGCGCACATCGGTCACGGCATTGAGGGTGGAGCGTGGTGCCTGAGTTTGAGAAACCGGCCGTTTCGCTTCGAGGCAGATGGGTATGAACACGGGACGCAATGATCGCGGCATCCGGAGCCCGTGGCGCTCCCACGTCAGGCGCGAACTCTCACGTTCTTCGAACTGAACCATCACTTCCCTTGCGTATGACGGGCTGTGCTGTCCTCCTGTTGATCGCCGCGTTTGTCGCGGGAATGCTTGGAGGAGTCCGACTGGCGATCTTCCTCGGGGTCCTTCTGACCCTCGGAGGGCTGGCCGCCGCCGGTGGAGCGTTCCGCCGGTTCGACCTCTGAGACCAGGAACGGTGCTGCCTCCAAAGCGAGCGCCCGGAATAGCCCTGATGGCCCTCTGGATCACCACCGGATGCAACGGAGAGGCGCCAACCACAAGCACTTCTGCCCCTTTGCCGGTCGCGCCGCCGGCGACGCCACCTCCCCCACCGCCACCGCCCGTATTCACGGCGCCGCCGACCTCCTACGAACTCCAGTACTCGCGGCTTCGAACCGACTGGGGCGCGCTACGCCGCGCCCGGGGCCTCTCCGGCTCCGATGCGGTCGCCTACGGAGACTTCGACGGAGACGGCGACGAGGACGTCTTCGCGGCCCCGGGACTCAACACTTCCAACCCCAAGCCCGTCGAGATGTATCTCAAAGAAGGCGGCGGCGAGTTTCGCCTCCCGGAAGAGATCTTTGTCGATGAAGTCCCGACGGTCATGCTGGGCCGGAAGTCGCTTCCGGGCGATTTCAAGCAACGGCGTCTTCGGCCCTCTTTCCCGACCAGCGCCATGAGGGTCGCGCATAGCGCCAGGACAAACGCTGTGCGCAGGAGGATCACGTTGCGCAGGACACTCCCTCCATCAACGAATCCCAATGATCGTCCAGGTCCTCATACCTGGGTCCACGATCGTTGCTGACGTTGTCCAGAAACACGGCGAGCGCCTCGCGCCGGGCCCTCGCGTCGGCGTCCGGATCGGGGCGCACTCCCGCGCTCGTCATCGCTCCACTCTGCTCACTCTTGCCGCGCAGGACTGTAGGCTTTGGAGATCAACGATCATGTCGGGGGAACACCGACGCTGGCTGCTACTGCTTTGCTGCTCGAATCGCCGGAGGTGGACGGTTGAACATCGTCCGCATCCTGCGCTGGCTAGTCCTCGCGACCGTCGTCGCCGGAGCCACGGCCTGCGACGAAAACGGCACCAGTCCGTCTCCGGCGAGCCCCGGCCCCCCTATGCCGGCCCCGAATCGGGTGCCGGTGGCGGTCGGCTCGATCCCGCCCCTGACCGTCGTCGAAGGTCGTTCGGAGTCGGTGGACATCGCGTCGCGCTTCTCCGATCCCGACGGGGATCCACTCGCCTATAGCGCCGCCTCCTCGGGCCTCGGGATAGCGACGGTCGGTGTCTCGGGAAACGAGGTGACGGTGACTGGGGTTGCCGCCGGAAGCGCCGCCGTGACGGTCACCGCGACAGATCCTGGGGGCCTGTCGGCCACCTCGGAGTTCGCCGTGACGGTCGAGGAGCCCGGTCAACCGGCGGAGGCGGTGTTCGACTCGCTGATGATCGAGTTCACCGAGAAACACTCGATCGGCGCGGCGGCGCTCGGGATCATGAAGGACGGCGAGATCGTTTATGACCGGGCGTTCGGCTGGATGGATCGGGATCGCACGATCCCCATTCGGCAGGACGTGATGATGCGGCTGGCGAGTGTGACGAAGCCGATCACGGCGGCGGCGATCCATGAACTCGCGCGGGATGGGGCGCTTGAACCCGACGCTTTCGTGTTCGACCTCGGCCAACCCGGAGGCGGTGTGCTGGATCTCGCGCCTTTCCCGTCGCTGGGGGACGTGCGCCTTGCAGAGATCACCGTGCGGCACCTGCTCCAGCATCGGGGCGGTTGGGACCGCGATGTCGCCGGCGATCTCGCGTTTCGTGAGATCGAGATCGCCGGAGCCATATCGGTACCGAGCCCTCCGGGGCGGCGGAACACAGTCCGATACATCCTGGGGCAGCCGCTCCAGTTCGTCCCCGGATCGCAGCGCGTCTATTCGAACATCGGGTATCTGGTGCTTGGCCTCGTGATCGAGGAGGTCTCGGATAACGACTACCTGGACCATGTCTTCGAGGCCGTGCTCGCGCCCCTCGGGGTGCGGAGCGACGAGGTCATCGGGGGGCGGACCTTCCCGAAGGACCGCAGCGACCGCGAGCCCTGGTACGACCATGACGGGCTCACCCGCAACGTGTTCGATCCCGGAGGACCGCGGATTCGTTGGCCCGATGGTGGATGGGACCACGAGACCAAGATCGCTCACGGCGGATTGGTCGCCTCCACGCAACCGATCGTGACGTTCCTCGACGTCTACCAGGTCGCTGGGGACGCCATCGGCACACGCCGCCGACGCGGCGCCGAGCCAACCGGCTGGCGGTGGAATCACACGGGGAGCCTGCCGGGCACGGACACGGTCGCTCGCCAACGCTGGGACGGCGTGAACTATGTCGTGCTCTTCAACCGCCGGCTGAGGCCCGAACCCAGCTACAACACTCAGATCAGAGATTTGATCGACGACATTCTCGACAACACCCGGATCGATTGGCCGGAGCCGCGTCGCGGCGTCCGGACCGCCCCGTCCTCGCCGCCCGGCGCTGTGCAGATCGCCGAGCGCGATGGCGGCAACAGCCCCCGGCAGTAGGCCGGTTGATCCTGCGGAGGCGCCAAATGACGCGCCCGAGGCGGGTTTGGGCAAGGACGCGGGGGTCGCGCTCGATGAGCGGGCGCAGGAGGAGCTCGAGGAGTTCGGTCTACGCGACTCCAGGAGGTTGAAGCGCCCCCGCCGGGACAGGCTGGCCGAGGACATCAGGCGCTTGACCGACCCCAAGGTCTGCGTCTCGGTGCGGAGTGGCCGGGAGGTGGACGACGCCGGAAACGTGGACCGCCTGGAACTGAGGGCCGCCGAGGAGATCCTGACGACGATGGACTGGAGGGGCCGGGCGCTGGCCGATGGTCTCCACTTCAGGCCGCTGTTCCGGAAGTGCGATTTAGCGCCGCCGGCATGAGCTGCTGAGGGTCTGAAGGGCCCCACCGGGAGAACTGCCCGGCGTTCCCTTCCGCTGCTGCTGGCGGGGCGGGGGCTCGTTTCGTTTCGCGGCCCGTTGGGCCGCGATGCCGGCCAGAGGCCGGCGCTCCAGGCCGGCGCGCTGTCACGCGGATGGGCCCGACGCATCGGGCGGAGCGGGTCAGGGACCGGCGGGCGGTCCGTGGTGGGTCCGAATGAAAGACTCGATGCCGGTCAGCCGTTCCTCGACGCGGGCCATCCGTTCGGAGAGTTCGCCGATCTCCTCGCGCATTTCCGCGCGGAGTCCACTGATCTCGTCACGCATTTCCACGCGGAGGCCGCCGATCTGCTTCTGCATGTCCAGGAGTTGGCCGCTCAGCGTGGTGAACCCGAGCGCGCCCGCCGCAACCATCGTCGCGAACATGGTGACGAACATCGTGACGAGGAGCCTCTCGGTCCGGGTGAGCGGCTCGCCGCGTCCGGTGGAGTGCTCCGCTTCTCTGCCGGTCATCGGTCGTCCCCGCGCGTCCTGAGCCTGAGTATAGGACGGGTCCGGTACGTGGGCCGGTGGCGTCGACGGGTGGTTTTCCGGTTTCGTGATCGCTTCGTTCATGGGGAGGTCCTCCACCATGCTCAGACGCAAATCGGGCCGGATTCTTCCCACCTGGAGGCGCTTCGTGGAGAAGTCGAAGCGAAGCGGCCGCAAATGGCGCCGCCAGGCGGACGTGAGACCAGCGGTCCCTGCCTTCTCTGCTGTCACGCCGGGGGGACGCTGTGGTTTCGCGGCCCTCTCGAGCCGCGATGCCGGCCAGAGCCCGGCGCTCCGAGCCGGCGTTCCAAGCCGGCGGCGCCATGAGCAGGACCGGCGTGACACGTTCTGCGGCCGTGCGGGCCGTGGGCGAAGCCAACGACTCGGGAGCCCCCGGAGGCGGATCGACCGGCATACGGTTTGCTTGCGACAAGCGCGAGGAGCGCCCGGTCGCCGCTGGCTAAAGGCCTTGCGGGACGGGCCGGGCGGACGAAACCCCGAACGCAAAGGATGGAGACAATGATCCGACCGCTCGTTACTCTGGGAATCCTGCTCGCGTTGCCGGGCTGCGAAGACTCGACGGCGCCCACCAGCCCGCCGCGGATGCCGACGCCGCCTCCTGCCCCGGAGCCCGACCCCGGCCCCGGTCCCGTTCCGCCCGAGATCGCGGCGTGGGTCGAGGCCAACGCACTGCCGTTCGAGGGGACCCACCTGTCGCTTCCCCACACCGACATCGAGTTTCTGCGGGATCTGGTGGGCGACGCCCGGATCGTCGCCCTCGGAGAGAACACCCACGGCACCCGAGATTTCTTCGAGATGAAAGCCCGGATACTCCGCTTCCTCGTGGAGGAGATGGGTTTCAACACCTTCGCCATCGAGGCGACCTGGCCGGAGTCACGCCTCGTGGACGACTACGTGCGCACCGGGGAGGGTGATTCCGCCCGACTCCTCGCCGGGCTCTACTTCTGGACCTGGAACACGGAATCGGTGCTCGAAATGATCGAGTGGATGCGCGACCACAACGAGGCCGGCGGCGACGTTGGTTTCCACGGAGTCGACATGCAGTACCCCGGGTTGGCTTTCCAGAACGTCCTGGACTACCTCGGGGAGGTGGACCCCGGAAGCGTCGCCGTATTCACCAGTTTGGTGGACTGCCTCCAGCTCTACGCCAACGAGGTCGGCGGCCGGTTCCCAACGGACAGATACCGCGATCTGAGCGCCACCTACCGGGCCGAGTGTGGGCAGTCCCTCTCCGAGGCGAACCAGTTGCTCCTGGCGAGCCGGGAGGACTATGAGGCGGCATCCAGCGAGGACGCCTTCGAAGTGGCCCTCCAGAGCATGCGCGTCGCGTTCCAGTACCACCTCGGCGCCACCGGCCACCAGGGCCGCGACGAGTCCATGGCGGAAAACACCGAGTGGGTCATGGACCAGATCGGTCCGGACGGCCGGATGGTGCTCTGGGCGCACAACTACCACATCTCGGATCAGCGGTACGCGCAGGGTTCGTACCTGAAGGAGACCTACGGCGACGACTATGTCGTGCTCGCCTTCACCCACGAGAATGGCAGCTTCAGCGCGTATAGCCGCACCGCGCGGGACAATCGTGCGTGGACCCTCGATCCCCCGCTCCCGGATTCGGTTGAGCACTACCTGTCGGCCGCCTCCGCTCCCCAGTTCATTCTGGACATCCGCGAGGTGGACGAAAACACAGCGGGCGGTTCGTGGCTCACCGAGCCCCGCCAGACACGCCACATCGGCTGCTGCTATGAGCAGGAGGAACCGGAGAACTACTGGGGTTCCGAGCGGATGACCGAGCTGTATGACGTGATCATCCACTTTGAGGAAACGGGTCCGACCACCATCCTTCCGTTCTATTCCTCGTTGTTCGACACGGACGGCCCCGGCCAATAGATCCGCGGCGCGGGGCTCGGCGCTCCGCCATCAGCGGACTGTTCGCAATGGAAAAGGCGGAACTCAGCGAAATGGAACATTCACCGCGAACGGCTGGCGAAGGATCGCATCAGCGAGGAGGTTGGGGTTGGCTCCTGCTGCCGGCGCTTCTGATATTCCTCGTCGGACAACTCGTCTTCGGGATGTTCATGATGCGTCTCGCCGACTACGAGGCTGCCGGCGCAGCGAGCCTGGCCGTACTACCCGTGACCTTGTCTGTCTTGCAGTTGTTGCTGCTCTGGATCGCCTGGCGTCAGCTCCGGGTCTCCCGGACATCCGTTCGGAAGCTGGTCGGATTCGAACGGGGGCGCCTGAGCCGCGACCTGGGCCTTGGCGTGGTCTTGGCGGGGGCGGCGTCCGCCGTCGTCATGTTGTCTCTCCTCGTGATGGAGCAGCTCGTCGGTGAGATGCCCGTGCCGTTTCCGACCTGGGCGATTCTCTGGTGGACCACGATCGGCGCGGTTACCGCCGGAATCGGTGAAGAGCTGTACTTCCGTGGCTTTCTGTTCGAGCGGCTGGGCTGGCTTTCCGCCCCGGCCTTGCTAATGGTGACCAGTCTCGCGTTCGCACTCATACACGCGCCCCCGATGTATCTCCACACTTTCCTCGTGAGCCTTGGTTTCGGCTGGGTTTATCTACGGACCAAGCGTCTCTTCCCGCTCGTCCTGGGCCACACGTTCACGAACGTTGTCGGGGGACTCGCCTTCCTGTACTCGTCATAGAGAGACCGGGAACACAACGCCATGGTCTATCCCGGACAGTCGTCGCCGCAAATGCGCTCACAAACCCCGCTTCGCCACTGCTGCACGTAGCCCCGAGTCTCCTGGCTGAAAAAGTCCGCCGGAAGGGACTTCTGCTCAAACCACAACAAAGTGTTGTACACGTAAGCCCAGGCCCCCATTTCGGCAAATGTCTGATCACCGCCATCGCAGGTATGGCGGGGCCCTTCGGCGTGGCGGGCCATGTGCACGAAGAGCTGAGTCCAATCGATGGCCGCGGCACCCAGTGGCAGCGATTCCGGACGGTGATACGCAGTGCTCCAACTGGAACCCTCAAAGGCAATCACAATATTGCCCCCGCGACAGCAGCTGGATTCCGCCACGGTCGAGTCGAACTCAATCCCGTCGATGGCTGCCACCAGCCAATCCCAGAGCGAGAGTTCCGTCCAGGGTAACGGCTCCGAGAACCGGGCAGCCTTCATCAGTCTCAAAGTCTGATAGGCGCCCATCTGGTTCACCGTGAGGTCTACTGATCCGGCGCTCTCTGTGCAGGCCAGTGAACCAGCACGGTCAATAAACACGACCTCCAGTTCTGCATCTATGGCAGCCACTTCAGACGGGGTCGGACAGGTGGCCAGGAATTCCGCCGCGTCACTCGCAAATGTGGGGGTATCCGGCGTGCTCGGAGGCGGAGCAGGAGGAGGCGCTGACGTTGTCGGTGGAGGTGCCGAAGGCGCCGGCGTTTGATCGCCTCCGCAAGCGACGAGGGCACAGAGGCAAATCGATGTGGCCACCAGTCGGTTCATCATTCAAGTTCCCCTTCCCACGACCAGTCGATTCCAGAGGAAGAGCCGGCCGGAAAGACGTGACGTGCAAGTGATATGCCGACTCTTGGCGATTCTCGCTTGGCTACCGAGCGATAGAGAGAGCGATACCGAGACTTTGGCACCGTGCAGCAATACACGATAAATCAACGAGTTATCGCATCCCAGCAGCGGGCCCGCGGGCCACGTGCCGGCCCCGACGTTAGCGGATTGCTGCGCTGCAGGCGCGGGTTTCGCGCTCCCGCGCGATGCCGGCCCGAGGCCGGCGTTCCGAGCCGGTGGGGCCATGGGCCGGATCGGTGTTACGCGCTGTCTCTCCCCCGGGCCGGTCAACTCCGAGGCGCACGATGGCCGGCCCCGCGGGACGCATCGTGCCTACGGAAGCGCGGACCGTGGCTCCGGCGGAAGCGGTGGAAGTGCGGGCTCCGGCGGCGGAGGTGCCGGCGGCGGAGCGGGTGCGGTGGGGACCGGGCCGGAAGCATCGCCGCGCGCGTCGCAGCCGCCCGCTCCGACCGCCAGTAGCAGTCCCATCGCAGGCGCCCGGCCCGCCCTGACGCGTTTCCGAGCGACGCGTATCCGCAACGCCCGCTCCCCTTCAGGCTCCTCTCGTACGTCACCTTGTCGTCACCATACAGGCCGAATTCAAGGACCGAAAGATCACCGATCATCACCGATGATTGGAATATGTTGGTGCGCTCCGTTGGGCGGAAACAGGACGCCGGACCACTGTCGGACGCCCGGCGATCCCGCTTGAGCGCGGTCCGGAGCGGACCGGGACCAACCGGGCGCCACGGTCAACCATCGCATGGACGATCGTCGCTGTCCGCGCGGCGCGTGTCGTGACCGGCCTGCTGCTGGTCATCGGCCACTACCCGTGACGACCCGGGAAGAAGCGAACATTCGGGCACATGGATGCACAGAGCGGTACCGATAGGCGCCGGAAAAACCAGCCCATGCCCCAGCATTCCGACGACCCGCTGCGACGGATCGACGCGTTGCAGCAGCGCTTCTCGGCGCTCTGCGGGGCCTTCCAGCGGGTCAACGCAAGCCTCGATCTCGGCACCGTCCTTCAGGAAATCGTCGAGACGGCCCGGACCCTGACCGGTTCCCGCTACGGCCTCATCACGACCGTCGACGACTCGGGTCAACCGCGGGACCTCGTCACCGCCGGCTTCACGCCGGAAGAGCGCCAGCAGTTGCTGGACTGGCCGGAAGGGCCACGGCTCTTCGAGCACCTCCGGGACCTGCCCGGGGCGATGCGGTTGCGCGATTTCCCCGCCTACCTACGCTCGCTGGGAATCCCGACGGATCCCTTTCTGAACAGGACGCTTCAGGGGACTCCACTCCGTCACCGGCAGGCACATCTGGGCACTTTCTTCCTGGCCGAGAAGGAGGGCGGGTTGGACTTCACGGACGAGGACGAAGAAGTCCTGCTGCTGTTCGCATCGCAGGCGGCGACGGCCATCGTGAACGCCCGCACCTACCGGAACGAGCAGCGCGCCCGCGCCGACCTCGAGGCGCTGATCGATACCTCGCCGGTCGGCGTCGTGGTGTTCAACGCCCGGACCGGCCAGCCGGAATCGATCAATCGCGAAGCGAGGCGGATTGTCGAGCCACTCCGCCAGCCGGATCAGCCGGCAGAGCAGCTGCTTCAGGGGGCGACGTGCCAGCGGGCGGACGGTCGCGAGGTGGCTCTCGGAGAAATGTCTCTGCCGGAGCAACTCAGTAGCGGCGAGACGGTGCGGGCAGAGCAGATCGTGATTTCGGTGGCGGACGGGCGAAGCGCCAGGATGCTGGTCAACGGCACTCCGATCCGGGGAGCGGACGGCGAGGTCGAATCGGTCGTGGTCACCATGCAGGACCTGGCGCCGCTCGAGGAACTGGAGCGGATGCGGGCGGACTTCATCGGCATGGTGAGCCACGAGCTGCGCGCACCGCTGATGTCGATCAAGGGCTCGACGACCACCGCCCTGAGTGCCTCCCTGACCCCGAATCCGGCGGAGACGTTGCCGTTCTTCCGGGTCATCGACGAGCAGGCCGATCACATGATCGGCCTCATCGCAGATCTGCTGGACCAGGGGCGTATCGAGGCCGGCACGCTGTCGGTTTCCCCCGAGCCGGCAGAAGTCGCCGGCCTCGTGGACCAGGCCCGGAAGACGCTGCTGAGTTCGGGGATCCGCCATACCGTCCGCGTGGACCTGCCCGAGGACCTGCCGCGGGTGATGGCCGACCGGCAACGCGTCGTTCAGGTCCTCAACAACCTGTTCTCGAACGCGGCAAGACACTCCCGCGGGTCGTCGCCGATCCATGTCTCGGCGGTGCGGGACGGGATGTCCGTTGCGGTCTCCGTCGCCGATCAGGGCCGGGGAGTGCCGCCCGATCGCCTGCCCCACCTGTTTCGGAAGCACGCCGAGACCGCGGGCGGCGCTCAGACCGGGCAGGACGGGTTCGGTCTTGGCCTGCTCATCTGCCGCGGGCTGGTCGAGGCGCACGGCGGTCGAATCTGGGCCGAGAGCGCGGGCGTGGGCCACGGCACGCGGATCACCTTTACGGTTCCGGTTGCCGAGGGGGTCGGCGGTACGGCGGCAACCCCAGGCAACGGGCGCCCGCTCCTTCCCGGCCGACAGGAGGGCCAGCGGGCGCAAGTCCTGGTCGTGGACGACGATCCGCAGATGCTGCGCTACTTCCGCGACGTGCTGATGGCGGAGGGCTACGCCCCGATCGTTACGGGCGACCCGAACGAGGTGGCCAGCCTCGTCAGGACGAAAAGGCCGGCGCTGGTCATTCTCGACCTGCGCCTCCCGGAGGTCGACGGGATCGAACTGATGGAGCAGACTCCCGAACTCGCCGATCTGCCGGTGATCTTCATCTCCGCCTACGGCAGGGACGAAACCATCGCCCGCGCCCTGGACTCGGGGGCCGCCGACTACATCGTGAAGCCGTTCTCGCGGATCGAGCTGACCGCCAGAGTCCGCGCCGCACTGCGGCGCCATGGCGAGTCCGAACCCTTCGTGTTCGGCAAGTTGGCGATCGCCTATGACGAACGCCGGGTCACCGTCGCGGGCCGTCCCGTGAAGTTGACGGCCACCGAGTACGAGCTGCTCCGCGTGCTCTCGCTGAACGCCGGCGGCGTCGTGACCTACGATGCCCTGCTTCGCCAGGCATGGGGCCGGCATTGGCGGAACTCACCCGATCGCAAGCTGGTGCAGGCGGTGGTAAAGCGGCTACGCCGCAAGCTGGGCGACGAAGCCGCGACACCCACCTACATCCTCAGCGAGCGCGGCGTCGGCTACCGCATGCCACGGCCGGACGATTCGTCCGGCGGTTCCACGTAGGACCCGAGCCGAACCCGCCGAGGGCCGATTCGCCCGGCAGGCCGCCGGCGCCATCCGCAGGCAACCGCACGGTGCTCGCCGGGAAAGCGGCCGGAAGCCACCCGATTGTCACCAAGCCAGGCCAGATCAAGCCACACAAGTCACCGTGATCGTCCTATGGTGGCCCGGTTGCTATTCAAACGCGAGCGCACCGCGCGGGGCCGGCGGGATTGCAGGGGAAGGAAACACCGAGGCAGACGAGGTCGGGACCCGCTTCGATCCCTCACTGCCGGCAAGACACGGAGGTGGCACGCGAACTGAGAACGAACGGAGGAATGCTGTGATGGGCTCGTCCCTGAAGACCAGAATCGCGTCAATCGGGATCGTCCTGGCGCTGGCCTCGCTCCTGGCCGGCGGCTGCGGCGACGAAGCGGGCCCGACGGCTCCCGCGCCGGCTCCCGCGCCGCCGCCTGCGGCCGAAACCCCGGCCCCGCCGCAGATCGCGGCGGAGGAGGTGGTGGACCGCGAAACGCTGCGCCGCTTCGTGGAGGAGGCCATCCGGATCGTGTCCGCCGCGGTCTCCTCGGCGGATGAGGCCTATGCCTACCTGGACGCCAACCTTCGGCCCGAGGGCCAGTGGCGGCACGGCGAGATCTACGTGTTCGTGCTGGACCTGAACGGCGTCAGCTTCTTCCAACCCGTGCTCCCGGAACTCGAGGGTGAGGACCTCTCGGAGTTCGTGGACGTCGAAGGCGTCCACGCCACCGAGGAACTCCTTGCCGCGGCGGCGGCTGGCGGGGGATACGTGGAGTACCTCTGGCCCAACCCGGCGGTCGAGGGCGACGAGGAGACGGGATCTCCCAAGGTCAGCTACGCGGCCCCCGCGACGCTGGGCGGCCGGGAGTTCGTCTTCGCAGCCGGAATCTACCCGCCGGTCACCGCCGCGGACGTGCGGAACCGGGGAACGCTGAAGTCCTTCGTGGAGCGGGCGGCGAGGGTCGTCATGGACAACGGTCCCGATCTGGAAACGGCGTACGCCTTTCTGGACGCGAACTTCCGCCCGGAGGGCGAGTGGCGGCAGGGGGAGATCTACGTGTTCGTCGAGACGATGGAGCTGTCCAGCTTCTTCCACGCGGCGGCGCCTCACGTCGAGGGGCGGGACCGCACGAACAGCCAGGACGCGAACGGAGTCCTGATCAACCAGGAACTCCGCGCGGCGGCGCTGGCCGGCGGGGGATTCGTCGAGTATCTGCACAACAACCCGGCGGTCGAGGGTGACGAGGAGACCGGATCCCGCAAGGTGGCGTACGCGGCTCCCCTGACGATCGGATCCGCGGGCCTCTTCCTCGGTTCCGGGATCTACGTGGAACACCCCGGAGGGCAACGGAACCGACAGCGATAGGTTCCATATGCGTCACTCATCCCTTCTCGTCACAAGACTCGGAGCTGCCCCCGCCGGCTGGTGGGCTCGCGTTGTGGATTCGTTTTGGGGAATGCGGGCCGCTACTCGGGCCTGGTGTGCGGTGACGGTAGGGCGCCTCGGTCAGGCGCTCGGGCGCGGCGGCGGCGGCCAGTTCCTTCACGCACTCCTCCATGCCCAGGCGCCGCCCGCGCAGCTCCTGGACGGTGCGACGCATCGCGTCCAGGTTCAGCCTTGCGCCGTGGAGCGGCAGGTTGGCGATCAGGGCCCACTGGAAGGACTGATGCCAGCGGTCGGCTTCCCGGGCGGTCGCGCCGGCCGCCCGCAGGAGGTCCCGCGCCAGCGTGGCGGAGCCGGCGCCCCCGTAGCCCCATTCGTACCAGGCGGGCGCGGCGTCGGTTCGCGGTCGGCGCAGGCCCGTCACGTGCGCGCGGCCGGCCGTGTCGCGGTAGAGCGTGATGCGCCTGTCGGTCACCGGTCCGCTCACCGAATCGGGGCGTGGCGGACGGTCTCGACGGGACCGGACGGGGCGCCCGGGGGGAGGAGCCTTGCCGGAGTCCGCGTCGGTGCTGGTGGCGGGGTGGTGGGCGTCCCGTCCGTGACTCCGCTGCACCCGGCGAGGAGGCCCAGCGGCAAGGAGAGGGCGAAGATTCCGATCCTGTTCGGCAAGGCGCAGCGGGCCGTGCGGCCTTGCTGCCATCAAGCTGGGTTGGCAGCAGCACGAACATGCCGGGAATCGCCGCCCGATGCCCTACCGACGTTGGTAGAAACGGCTTGGAGCCCCCACGGGGAGAACTGGGCCGATCTCAGCCGGCACGCAAAGTGCCGCTTCGCATCGACTTTTCCACAATCGGCCGCGGAGTGGGAAAAAACCGCGCCGAATTACGTCTATGCATGGTGGAGGCCTTCCCCATGCACAAACGAACCACCGATGCGGCGGAGACCGCCGTCCCGTTGCCGGAGCAGCGGGGCCGCTCCTATACTCCGGGAGAGAGAGAACAGGGTAGAGCGATGACGAGCACGGAAGCGGGGCGCCTCGCCGGGCGCCCGGCAGCTTCCCGCGAGCCGCTGGCCCGCGCGGATCGGTACATCGTCGGTCTGCTCGCGACGCTCGTCGGCAGCACGCTCATCGGATTCGTGACGATCGGCGGTCAGCTTCTGGACATGGAGCGGCGGATCGGCGGACTTCACACCGAAGTGGAGGGGATCCGCACCGAGATGCACAAGGAGATCGGCGGCCTCCGCGCGGAAATGCGCGAGGAGATCGGTGAACTCTCCGAGCGGATGACGCGCATCGAGACACTGCTCGAGACGCACCTCGTTCCGGCTTCGGACGTCCGGGATCCGGCCGGGCCCTGAACCACGGGGCCGCCCGGCGGCTCGTCGCTACTCCGGGTCCACTGGCGCGCGCGGCCGAGCCATCCCGGCGCATGAGGTCCATCCCGCCGCCCGCCTCCGGCGGGCTGTGCCGGCTGAAGCCGGCGTTCCAAGCCGTTGCGCGATCAGGACGTTGCAGCCCTGCGCGCTGTGCGGGCCTGCGGCCCGCCGTGCCGGCTGAAGCCGGCGGTCCCGGCCGTTCGCTAGTCCTGGTTCGGCATGCGGTAGCCGACGCCACGCTCGTTGCGGACGTAGGTCGGGTCGGTCGCGTCGTCGCCGAGCTTGCGGCGGAGCCGCTTCACCACGGCGCGCACCAGCTTCGGATCGTCCGCGCTCTTCCGCCCGCGCCAGGCCTGGCGGAGCAGCGAGTCGAACGTCAGGACCCGTCCCGCGTTCATCGAGAGCACCCGCAGCAACTGGTACTCGGTCGCCGTCAGGTCCACCGGGTCCCCGGCCACCTCGACGCGGCGCGCGTCGTAGTCGATGGACAGCTCCCCGAGCACGAAGGGCTCCGGCTCGGCCCGCACGCGCAGGGCGGCCCGCACCCGCGCGGTCAGCTCGGAGGGCGAGAAGGGCTTGACGATGTAGTCGGCGGCTCCTGCGTCCAGCGCCCTGACGATCGTCTCGTCGCGGCCGTAGACGGAGATAAAGATCACCGGGAGGTCGGCCAGTTCGGGCACGGATTCCATAAGTTCGATGCCGTCGGTGCCGGGGAGCACGACGTCGAGCAGGACCAGACTGGGCTGGTGGCTTCGGATGAGCTCGGGCAGCGCTTCCGGGTCACCCGTCACGAACACGGCGTAGCCTGCCTCCGTGAGGGCGTCGCGAACGTAACGAAGGGTCTGGGGATCGTCGTCCACCACCAGGATCCGCGTCTGTCCGTGGACGTCCCGGGATGGGCGGGACCGGCCCGGGCCCGCCGCGACGGCGCCGCGGCCGGGCTCTTCGGCGACTGGCACCGTGAAGGTGAACCGGGTGCCACGGCCCAACCCGCCGCTTTCCGCCCAGATGCGCCCCCCCTGCGCCTCCACCAATCCCTTGCAGATGACGAGACCCAGGCCGTTCCCGCCGAGTCCGGCATCCCCGGCCCCACCGCCCGCCTGTTTCCGGAACAGGTGCGGCAGCCGATCGGGCGGCACGCCCCGGCCTTCGTCGGACACCGATATGGCCACGTGCACGCCGCTGAGCGCTGCCGTGACCCCGATCGGGGACGACTCGGGAGAGTGCCTTGCCGCGTTCGCGAGCAGGTTGTTCAGGACCTGGACGATGCGTCCCCGATCGACCAGCACCCGCGGCAGATCCTCGGGCAGATCGATGTGCAGCGGGTGCCTGCCCCCGCCGTTCAGGAAGGTGCTCCTGGCCTGGTCCACCAGCGCGCCCACCTCCGCCGGTTCCGGAGACACCGACAGCGTTCCGGATTCGATGCGCCCCTGGTCCAGGAGGTCCGCGATCAGGCCGCGCATGTGATCGGCCTGTTCGTCGATGATCCGGAAGAACTGCACCATCTCGGCGGGGTCCGGGAGCGGGGCGTTGCCGAGCACGGTGGCGGTCGAGCCCTTGATGGAGATCAGCGGGGCCCGCAGTTCGTGGCTCACGAGGCTCAGGAACTGCGTCCGCTGCCGCTCGACTTCCTCCAGGGGCGCGAGGTCCTGGATCGTGATTACGTACGATTCGACCTTGCCGTCCGCGGTGAGGATGGGGGTGGCGTTGATCAGCACCTTGACGCTTCCGCGGTCGGGGACCGCGAGCGTGAACTCCTCGGCGCGCACCGTCTCCCCGATGCCCAGTTGCTGCACGAGCGGGAACTCCGCCAGCGCGACTTCCGGCCCGTTCGCGCGCCGCCAGACCACGGTCTGCAGCAACTCCTCGATGGGGCCGTCCGGCGAACGGAGCCCCTCAATGATCCGCCTCGCCTCCCGGTTGACCGTCACGAGCCTGCCGGTCCTGACGTCGAAGACCACGACGCCCACCGGCGAGGTCTCGACCAGCGTCTCGAGGTCGGTGCGGGCCCGCCGCTCGTCCCGGTGCGTCCGGGCGTTGGCGATGGCGGTGGCGGCCTGCGCCGCGAACAGCATCAGGACCTCCTCGTCCGCGGCCGTGAAGCCGTCTCCGCCTTCCCTTTCGGCGAGAAAGAAGTGGCCCACCTGCTCGCCCCGGTGGCGGATCGCCGTACCCAGGAGGCTCTTCGAGCGCATCAGCTCCGACGAGAAACCGAGTGTCCGGACATAGGCGGGGAGGTCCGCGACCCGCAGCGGGGCCTCGATGTTCCGGAGGTACTCGAAGAACTGCAGCCCCTCCGGCCAGCCCAGCAGTTCCTGGTGCTCGTCGGGCGTGAAGCCGAAGGTGACGAAGTCCTCGGGTTGTCCCGTTTCGTCGACGGTCACGATCGCCCCGTAGCGGGCGCCGGTGAGGGCGCCGGCGCTGTCGACGACCTCCTGCAGGACGGTATCCAGGTCGAGGCTCGCGCTGATACGCAGGACAGCCGCGCTCAGCCGGGAAACGCGTTCCTGGAGCGCTTCGATCTGTTGCCTCAGCTCGTCGGGATGTTCGTTCAAGGGCTCACCTCCGCGGACCGTGCGGATGACCGGGCGCCGCCAGAACTGGCCGATCCAGGCGACTCCCTCGAAGTCGCCACATTATCATTTTTTGAGGCTGTTATGGCGCTCAATTATCACGAATTTGCTTTGACACTGCTCTCTGACACCGGCTAATCTCGCCCGTTACCCGGAGACCGTGGCGGCTGGCGCACCGGGTGCTCCTGGGCTCTTTCCTCCTCATCATCCCTGCACGTCCTGTCGCTGGTTCGTGTATGCCCACGCGAGCGCGCCGGCCGCCTACTCACCGCGCCGGCAGGGCCGCCCCCGGGAATGGGCTCCGGACCCCGATCCCGGAAGGCGGTGGCGCCGGCGGCTTCGCGCGGTCGAACTGGGCGGAACCATGACCGTGACGAGCGCGTAAGCCCTTTCGCCGATGGCTCTCGAGGTCCCTGCCGCGTACCGGCCTGGCCACGCGAAAGCGCGCCGGACGGACCCGGAGCTGGCGGATCGCTACTGCGAGCACACCATGCTTGGGGATCCCCTCGCGGAGGCCGCCGTCGAGGGCATGGCCGGCATGCCCCAGGAGCGGATCCACGAGCTCATCACCGCCGGAATGGACGAGGATGCGGCCGGCTTCCGCGACGCGCCCGCCGAACTCCGGCGACTTCTCGAAGCCAGTGCGGAGGTCCCCGACTGGTTCGATTCGCGGGCGGTGTACCCCGGGTGCCGGGCGTTCCACGCCGATTCGGATCTCTACGTCGAGGCGCTGGTGGGCTCGAGCATCGTCCGCGGATTCACCACCCTCATCAGCAAGTCGTTCTTCACGACGGGGCGGCTGACCGACCACGGGGTGCGCCGTCTCCGGCAGAACATCCGGCAGCTCATCGAGATCATGATGCCGGGCGGCCTCGAGCGGTACGGCGAGGGCTGGAAACTGAGCGTCCGCATCCGCCTCATCCACGCCCAGGTCCGCGGTTTCCTGCGTCGGTCGGACGAGTGGGACGAGGCGGAGTTCGGCGTGCCGATCCACGCCGGCCACGTGGGGCTCGCCGCCGCCAACTTCTCGGCGCGGGTGCTCGAGGCGGCGATGCGGCTCGGCGCCGAACCGACGCCGGAGGAGCGCGAGGCGTTCGTGCAGATCTGGCGCTATTCGGGCTACCTGATGGGCGTTCCGGAGACGATCCTGTTCAGGAGCGAGGCGGAGGCGCTCGAGCTGTGCCGGGTCGCCTTCGCGTGCGAGCCGCGGCCGGAGATCGAGAGCCTCGTGATGGGGAACGCGCTCGTGAACTCTTCGCCGGTGGTGGTCGGGATTCAGGATCCCCGGGAGCGGCAGAAGCTCGCCGACTACGTGTATCGCGTCTCCCGGGCCCTGATCGGCGACGAACTCGCGGACCGGCTCAACTACCCGCGCCAGTCCACCTGGGGCCTCCTGTTCTACCTGCGGACGAAGCGCCGCCTGGGGAAGCGGGTCCGCAGCCTGTTCCCGCGCTGGGAGGCTCGGGTGAAGGTGGACCGGTTCAAGGCGCTGGTGGACAACTCGCAGTTGCGCGATCCGCTGATCTCGTACCGGCTGCCGCCCAAGCTGTATTCCGACGAGACCCAGACCTGGTAGCCGGCCGGGCCCGATCCGCGCGTGCGATCGGTAACGCGTCCGGGTACAATCGCGGGTCTCATTTTCCTTTCCGGGCTCGGAAATGCCGCGCCCCAGCCACCAAGGAGAACCCCGATGAAGAAGCTTCTCATCCTCGCCCTCGTGCTGTTTGCCTCCGTCGCGTTCGCCGCCGCGGAAGACATGACCTTCAAGGGCTGGGTCGCCGACGAGGCCTGCGCGAAGGACTTCGCCAAGGCCGGCAACGCCGAGCACAAGGGTTGCGCCACCGGTTGCCTGAGCCGGGGCGGCGGCGTCGCGCTCGTGAGCGAGGCCGGTTTCCACCTGCTCGACATCACGAACGAGAAGGCCATCGAGAAACTCGGCATGGAGGTCACGGTGATGGGCACCCTCGACGAGGCGACCAACACCATCAAGGTGACCTCGATCGCGGCGTCCAAGTAAGGACCCGCTGATTCCGGCCGGTCAGGGCCGGACTGTCCCTGGGGAGCGGCGCCTGCCGCTCCCCTCGGCGCCCGCCGTCGCGCGGGTTTTTTGTGTGTACGGGTGCGGTCGTCAGCCTCTGTATCGGAGCGCCGGCCTCCGGCCGGCATCGCCCCAGTTCTCCCGGTGGGGGTGCGTAGCGAGGCGAAACGCTGACTTGGCGTTCCAAGCTGTACGTGCGACCGCGTTACTGCTCGATGATGATCGTGTCCCCGATCTGCGCCGCCTCGATCTCCGCCTCGCAGTACGGAAAGCGCACCCACTCCTTGCGGCTGTACAGCTCGGTCTGGTCGGCGTAGTGGGGTGATTCGGGGTCGCTCGACTGGGACGGGGCGAGGACCGTGTCCGCGATCGGACACTCGTCGTTCCAGGTCACGGCCTGCAGGTAGGAGTTCCCCGACCAGGGGGTGTAGCGGCCGTCGCCGAGGCTCGCGGAGATCGCTCCGTAGACACCGGCTCGCGGGTCCCCGCCGTGCACGGGGATGCGCACCCCGTTCCTGGTGACGAACTGCACGTCGCGCCACGGGGCGTCCAGCGCGACGCCGGCCGCCTCGAGTGACTGCACGGCGCCGCTCAACGCCTCGATCACGAGTTCCCGGTTGTCCGGCCGCGAGCGGTCGATGCCCCGGGGGGTATGGAGCGGGTCGGCGGGGTCGAAGTCGATCTCCCAGAAGTCACGGGAGGCGATGAGCTGCGCGAACTCGCTGCCCAGTTCACGGTGCACGCGGCGCCAGAACTCGGTGAACACCTGGGCGCCGCGGCTGTCGGGATCCACTTCCCGGTCCCAGTCGGCCAGCACGGAGCAGGCGCGGCGGGCGCGCTCGGTTTCGGCGCCGGCCCCTCCCAGCTCCTTGCAGAGCGCCAGAACGTCGTCGAGGACGATCTCGGCTCCGTAGACGCGATTGCGGTACATGAGCGCCTTCAGGGAATCCAGCGTGAACCCCGGCGCCGGATCCAGCCCGTCGCTGGCCTCGCGGCGTTCGCGCACCATCAGGTGGCCGATGCGGGTGCGCAGCGATTGCTGGGTGTTCTCGCGTCCGAGCCAGCCGAACACCAGGGGGTAGCCGGTCAGCGGGTTGTCGGCGTTGCTCAGCCAGTAACTGTCGTTGCCGTTGCCGGCGTAGTCGGTCGTCAGGAGCCGGGGCCGCGCCTCGTAGCCGTAGAGGTTCGAATCGGGAGGGCTGTCCGGATCCTCGCCCCACTCGCAGGCGCGGGAGCTGCCGTCGAGGACCGTCAGCGCCTGGTTGGAGGCGGCGCCGAGAAAACGTCCGAAATCCGTCGCGCAGACGTCCAGTTGCCGCTCGGTCACATGGGGCACGCCGGCGACCTCGCCGTAGAAGGCGTCGCCGTAGCGGTCGGCCGCCAGGGTATGGAAGACCGGAACGCCGATTCCCTTCAGCGCTTCCATGAACCCGGCCAGGGAGCGCGCCTGGCCCATGTCGAGGTACTGGTCGATCGCGGAGGTGCCACGCGGAGCGTTGGCGTCGCGAAGGGTGAGGAGACGGCCGTTCGGGAGCGGCCAGCCGCCGAGCAACGGGGTGATCTCCCTGAGGCTCACGATGGGGCCGAAATGCGACCGGTAGAAGGTGTGCGACCGTTCCTCGACAGTCCCGTCCTCGAGCCTCACCCTGATGGTGGCTTCTTCCGACGTGATGTCCCGCCACGAATCCTCGTAGCGGTACTGCATCGGGTCGTCCGGATTCAGTTGCAGTTCGTAGAGCGTGAAACGCGCGGCGAACGAGGTGGTGTGGGTCCAGGCCAGGTCGCCGTTGAAACCGATCCCCACCCAGGGCATGCCGTGGAGCGCGGCGCCCGCCACGTCGTACTCGCCGGGCAGGGTCAGGTGCACCTGGTGGAAACCGCCCGCGCCGCTCCAGCCGCGGTGCGGGTTGCCGAGCAGCAAACCCTTGCCGGTCTGGCTGAGGCCGCGGCCGACCGCCAGCGCGTTGCTGCCGAGGCCGCCGGTCCGGAAGGCGTGGCGGTTCCGGTGCAGGGCGCGCTCCAGTTCGAGGCGCTCGGAACGGCTGAAGCCGGTCGCGGCCGTGCCGTCCGGCCGGGTGACGCCGAAGATCGCGCGCCGAACGATGGGCTGGTCCGAGCTACCGGAGAGCAGGATCCGGAACATGCGCATCCAGACGTCGGCCGCATCGATCTCGTACACCCAGTCGGCGTCCCGGCAGCCCTCATCGCCGGCGGGAAGGTTGGCGGCGCCGGTTTCCCGCAGGTAGCGGTTCATGCCGGCGGCGTAGCCCTCGGCCAGCCGCAGCGCGCGGGCGCCCGAATCGGCGAGGTAGGTGGCGCGGAACTCCTCCCGGGCGCCGAACAGCAGCCGCAGCACGAAGTCGGAGGCGAGGTTGCCGCGTTCCGGGCCGAAGAACTCGGCGGACCGGCTCGTCGCCGAGACGAAGGCCCGCATCGCGACGCAGAAGTTGTCCCGGGCGTACGCGTAGCCGTAGCCGTAGCCCAGGCTGCCCCAGTCGTCGGCCCTGACGTGGGGGATGCCGTACTCGGTACGGCGGATTTCCGCGCGGTAGCTCGGGGCGGGCGCCGCCGGTTCCGGGGCGGGCGGCTCCGGGGTGGGCGACGGGACGGGCGGAGCGGCGTCCCCGGAGCAGCCGGCCAGCCAAGCGAGTGCAATGGCCGGCAACACTCGCATGACCTCTCCGATCGTACAGGAGGCTCCAGGCCGCGATCGGCACGAGGAGGGGGGGTTGGCGGGCGCGGCATCTGGTGGCGAGCGGGGCGCGCGGCACTGCGATAGGGTGCGCCGCGATGCGTGTCTGGCTCGTCCTTTCCTGTCTCGCTGTCCTGATGGCGCTCACCGGGTGTACCGCCCGGTCCGGCGCGTCCAACGCCGCGCGGCCCGCGGCGCCCCCACCGGCGCCGCCCCCGGAGCCGCCGCCCCCGCCCGAACCGCCGCAGGCGCCGCAGCCCCTGCCGGAAGCGCCGGAAGACACCTGCGTGACCATCCACAGCGGCGAGTGCGTGCCCGCCCCTCAGTTCAACGCGATGGCGACGGAGCTGTCCGCGGAGTATGCGGCCGACCGGAACTTCGAGGCGCAGTGGGGACTCGACTCCACCAACGCCCACCTCGCCTACGGCCACGTGAACCTGCTGAAGGGGCCCGACGCCGAGCCGGGTGCCGGCGTGACCATCGGTGTCATCGACTCCGGCATCGACGACGAGCACCCCATCTTCGAGGGGAAGACCATCCGCAAGGAGTTCCTGTTCGGCGCCGAAGAGGAGATCGGGGACGAGTTCTCGCACGGCACCGCGGTGGCGGGCATCGCCGCCGGGGTGCAGACCGCGAATCCCAACGCCCCGCACGGCGTGGCCTGGGGCGCCGACATTGCGCTGTGGGCGATCCCGCTCGGCGATCCGGACGACATCTACGACCCGATCACGCTGGAGGAACTCGCCCAGTACGACGAGGGGTTCTCCGAGATCTTCCAGCCGGTGTTCGCCTGGCGCGACGCCGGAAACCAGCTCGACATCCTGAACCTGAGCTTCGGTTTCGAGGGTCTCATCGACCACTACGCACAGGAAGACCTCCGTGCGAACTTTGCACAGACGATCGCGACCCTGGCCCAGGCGGGCGCCGACGAGAAGACGATCCTCGTCTGGGCGGCGGGCAACCAGAACGGCGACCGCTGCGGGTTCGGCGTCCCGAACTGCGTGGACGGCCGGATCGAAGCCGTCTCCGTGGGGATTCTGCCGGGGCTGCTCGCCTACATGGAGGAACTCCAGGGGCACTCCGTCGCGGTGGTGGCGCTCCAGCCGGACGGGGGGGCCATCGCCGACTTCTCGAACCGCTGTGGGATCGCCGCCGAGTGGTGCATCGCCGCGCCGGGGGATGACGTGGTCTTTGCCTACTTCGGGCCCGACCAGGGGGAGGACGGCGTGCGCGGCTACGCCGAAGGTGGCGGAACCTCGTTCGCTGCGCCCATGGTGGCCGGGGGCCTCGCGATCATGAAGCAGCTCTTCCGGGACCAGCTCGCGAACGAGGAGCTGGTGACCCGGCTCTTCGCTACCGCCGACAGCACCGGGATTTACGCCGATCCGGACATCTACGGCCACGGCCGGATGGACCTCGGCGCCGCCACCTCGCCGGTCGGCGTGCTGGACGTGCCGATCACCACCGGGCTCGCGACCGCCGCGCATGCGTCGCTGG
This sequence comes from Vicinamibacteria bacterium, assembly GCA_965116805.1. Taxonomy (GTDB): domain Bacteria; phylum Acidobacteriota; class Vicinamibacteria; order Marinacidobacterales; family Marinacidobacteraceae; genus Marinacidobacterium. The sequence continues at coordinate 3,239,850 of OZ220713.1, read as the reverse complement.
GCAGCACCGGGCTTCGGCTCGGCGCGGCTTTCGGCGACGGGCCGGCGGCGGCGTTCGACGGGGACGAGCTGATGGCGCTCGACGACTACGGGGCGCCGTTCTGGTACGAGCTGGACAGCTTCACGGCGACCACCGACGGGCCGTCCATGGCGGCGCGCCTGAGGACGTTCATGGGTCCGGGAACCGGGCTCGCGGCGGCCGGCGGTGGCCCGGGTCTCACGGCCTTCGGGGTCGCGGGGCCAGTGCTGCGGATGCCGACGGCTACCGGCAACGGGCACTTGGCGCTCGCCGAGGGCGCGGTGGCAGTGAATGCCGCTCAGGGCCACGGCTTCTCGGCGATGGCCTTCACCACCGGGCCGTTCCGTCCCGCCATGCCGGCAGCCGGGGCGGCGTTCGCCTGGCGGCCGGGTGATCTCCCGGTGGGTCTGCGCGCCGGGTGGATCTCGGAACGCGAGACGATGCTCGGGAGCCTGGGGCAGGGGGCCTTCGGGAACCTCTCGGCGGGGACCGCGTTCGCCGGCTTCGACGGAAGCGTGGGCCTCGGCGGCTGGCGGTTCGGCGCCGGCGGCGAGTTCGGGATGGCGAACCCGGTGGCTCACGGCGGCATGATCCGGGAGATCTCGGTGCTCCTGACCAGCACCTTCGCGGTCCACGCGACTCGGGGGTTCGAACGCGCGGGGTCGCTGAGCTTCTCGCTGTCGCAGCCGCTCCGGGTGGAGAACGGCTGGGCGGCGCTGGCGGTGCCTTCGGCGCGGACCAAGTCGCGCGAGGTGGTCCACAGCGCGCTCCGGGCCGACCTGGCGCCGGGCGAGCGGCAGCTCGACCTCGCGGCGCAGTGGAACCGGGCGCTTCCGCTAGGCGAGCTGCGGCTCGGGGCGATCTGGAGCCACTGGCCGGGGCACCGGGAGGTACTCGGGCCCCAGATGGCATTGTTGTCAGGGTGGCGCTGGACTTTTTGACGGGTCGGGGCGTTTCCGCCCGCCCCGCTCCGCCGAGGGTGGCCCGCGCCACCTGGCTCCCCCTGCTACTGGCGCTCGGCGGCTGCGCCTCCGGATCGGGGCCCGGCACGGCGCCGCCGCCCGCTGCCCCGCCGCCACCGCGGAACTGCATCCCGACCCACGATGGGAGCTGCCTGCCCGCTCCGGCGTTCCGAAGCGCCGCTGAGGACCTCGCCGCGGAGTATCGGCAGGGTCCGGGCTTCGACAACCAATGGGGTCTCGACTTCGTGGGCGCCGGCCGCGCCTACGGTCACGTGAACCTGCTCAAGGGGCCCGAGACGGCTCCGGGGGCCGGGGTGACCATCGGGGTGATCGACAGCGGGATCGACGCCGAACATCCGATCTTCGCGGGCAAGACGATCCATCGGGGGTTCCTTTTCGGCGCAGAGCCGGAGACCGGGGAGCGGTTCTCGCACGGCACCGCGGTGGCGAGCATCGCCGCGGGCGCGAAGACCGAGGATCCGAACGCGCCGCACGGGATCGCCTGGGGTGCGGACCTCGCGGTCTGGGCGATCCCCCTCGGTGAGGCCGACCAGGTCTACGAGCCGATTCCGCTCGAAACGCTCGCCCGGGCGGACCACGGGTTCACCTACATGTTCGAGCAGGTGTTCGCCTGGCGCGACGAGGGAAACGACCTCGACATCCTGAACCTGAGCTTCGGCTACGACGGCCTCATCAGCGGCTACAGCGAGGAGGATCTCCGCGCGAACTTCGGCGACACGATCGCCACCCTGGCGCAGGCGGACGCCCCCGACAAGACGATCCTGCTGTGGGCGGCGGGCAACGCGAACAACGACGCCTGCGAGGCCGGCGTCGCGAACTGCGTGAACGGCGTCGTGGATGCGGTCTCCGTCGGCGTCCTGCCGGGCCTCGTGGCCCGCATCGAGGAACTCCAGGGTCATTCGGTCGCGGTGGCGGCGCTCGCGCCGGGCGGCGGGATCGCGGACTTCTCGAACCGCTGCGGGCTCGCTGCCGCGTTCTGCATTGCGGCGCCGGGGGAGGACGTGGCGCTCGCCTATTTCGGGCCTCGCGAGGACGAGGTCGGCATCCAGGGCTACGCCCGGGGCCGGGGCACTTCCTACGCGACCCCCATGGTGTCCGGGGGGCTCGCGATCATGAAGCAGCTCTTCCGGGACCAGCTCTCGAACGAGGAGCTGGTGACCCGGCTCTTCGCGACCGCCGACAAGACGGGCATCTACGCGGACCGGGACATCTACGGCCAGGGCCGGATGGACCTCGGGGCGGCGACTTCGCCGGTGGGGGTGCTGGAGGTGCCGCTCGCGACGGGGTTGGCGACCGCCGCCCACGCGTCGCTGGGATCCACCGGGCTGCGCCTCGGGGCGGCGTTCGGGGACGGGCTGGCGGCGGCTTTCGACGGGGACGAGCTGATGGCGCTCGACGACTACGGGGCGCCGTTCTGGTACGGGTTGGACAGCTTCGCGGCGACTACGGAGGGGCCGGCGCTGTTGGCGCGTCTCCGGACGTTCCTCGGACCGGGGACGGATGGTCTGACCGGGAGCGGCGGTTCGGGCGGGATGCCCGCCGCCCTCGGGACGGCCGCGGGCATCGTCCGGATGCCGACGGCGGCCGGGAACGGGCACCTGGCGCTCGCTGAGGGTGCGGTGCAGGTGGGCGTCCTCGAGCGGGGCGGGCTCTCGGCGGCGGCCTTCACGACGGGTCCGTGGCGCCCCGTCATGCCGGCGACGGGCGCGGCGCTGGCGTGGCGTCCGGGGACGCTGCCGGTGGGGTTCCACGCCGGCTGGATCTCCGAGCGGGAGACGATGCTCGGCAGCCTGGGGACCGGCGCCTTCGGCGGCCTGTCGGCGGGGACGGCGTTCTTCGGCTTCGACGGGGGCGTGCACTTCGCCGGGTGGGACCTCGGGGCGAGCGGCGAGTTCGGAATGGTCAACCCGGCAGTCACCGGCGGACTGATCCGGGAGATCACGCCGCTCGCGACGAGCACCTTCGCGATGCACGCGAGCCGGAGGTTCGCGCGGGCCGGGTCCTTGAGCTTCTCGGTGTCGCAGCCGCTCCGGGTGGAGAACGGCTGGGCGGCGCTGACGGCGCCGTCGGCGCGCACGAAGCAGGGCGGAGTTTTGTATCGCTCCTTCCGGGCGGACCTGGCGCCGGCCGAGCGGCAACTGGACCTGGCGGCGCAGTGGAACCGGACGCTGCCGCTCGGCGAGTTGCGACTGGGGACGGTCTGGAGCCACTGGCCGGGCCACCGAACCGTGCCGGGGCCGCAGGTTGCCGCGCTGGCCGGCTGGCGCTGGACGTTCTAGGGACAGCGCGGCGGCCTCGTGCCGCGAGGCTGCGCGGGGTTGCGACGTGCGCGGGGCGCCAGCTCTCCCGGTGGGGGGCGCCGCCCGTGCCGGACTGGAGACCCTCACCGGCAGGTGGCTGGTGGGTTCCCAACCGAGGACGGTTTGGACTATGTTGACAGGAATGACACGTCGCAGCCTCTCTTCGCTCCTGCTCATCGCCGCCGCGCTCGGCGGCTGTTCCTCGCGCTCCGGGACCACGACCGCGCCGGCGCCACCGCCCCCGGCGCCAACCCCCGCGCCGGACCCCTGCGTGCCCACCCACGGGGGCGACTGCCTCCCGGTGCCGGAGTTCGAGGAGCAGGCCGAGGCCATTTCGGGGTGGATGACCCTGCATCCCGGCTTCCAGAACCAGTGGGGCCTCGAGGAGATCGGCGCCCACCGCGCCTATGCGCACCTGCGCCTGCTCGAGGGTCCGGACGCGGCGCCAGGCGCCGGCGTCACCATCGGGTTCGTCGACAGCGGCATCGACGTGGAACACCCCGTGTTCGCGGGCAGGTCGATCTATTTCGAGCCGCTGTTCGGCGCGGAACCGGAGACCGGCGAGAGCTTCTCCCACGGCACGGCGGTGGCGAGCGTCGCCGCGGGCAGCAGGATCGACACCCGGACCGGCAATCACGGCGTCGCGTGGGGCGCCGACCTCGCCATGTGGTCCATCCCGCTCGGCGAAGGGGGCGGTCCCTACGAGCCGATCACGCTGGAGCAGATCGGCGAAACCGACCCCGCCTTCGCCCACATCTTCAAGACCGCGTTCGCTTGGCGCGACGCGGGGAACTCCCTCGACATCCTGAACCTGAGCATCGGCTACAACGGCCTGACCGAGCACTATGGCGCGGAAGACCTGCGAACCAACATGCCGGAGATCGTCGCGACCCTGGCGCAGGCGACTGCCCACGAGAAGACCATTCTCGTCTGGGCGGCCGGAAACACGCATGGCCGGCGCTGCGCCCCCGGCCTGCCGGGCTGCGTGAATGGCTACGTCAACGCCACTTCGGCTTCGATCCTGGCGGGACTGCCCGCCTATTTCGAGGAACTCCGGGGACACTCCGTGGCGGCGGTGGCGCTGAACCCCCACGATGGGGCGATCTCGGAGTTCTCGAACCGCTGCGGCATCGCCGCCGACTTCTGCATCGCGGCGCCCGGCTACGGGGTCCGGTTCGCCTACTTCGGGCCCTACATGGGCGAAGTCTTCCGGGGATACGCCACGGGCGGCGGAACCTCCTTTGCCGCGCCGATGGTGGCCGGGGGGCTCGCGATCATGAAGCAGCTCTTCCGGGACCAGCTCTCGAACGAGGAACTCGTGACCCGGCTGTTCGCGACCGCCGACAAGACCGGCGTCTACGCCGACCGGGAGGTCTACGGCCAGGGGAAGATGGACCTCGGCGCCGCCACCTCGCCGGTGGGCGTGCTGGACGTGCCGATCACGAGCGGAGTCGCGACCGCGGCGCACGCTTCGCTGGGGAGCACGGGGCTTCGCCTCGGGGCTCCCTTCGGCGACGGGTTGGCGGCGGCATTCGACGGAGACGAGATCATGGCGCTCGACGACTACGGGGCGCCGTTCTGGTACGACATGGGGAGCTTCACGGCGACCACCGACGGGCCGGCGCTGTCGGCGCGCCTCCGCACGTTCCTGGGCGCCGGTTCCCGCGGCCTGACGGCGGCCGGCGGGAGCTCGGGCGGGATGCCCGCCGCCTTCGGGATGACCGCCGGGGTGGTGCGGATGCCGACGGCGGCGGGAAACGGCCACCTGGCGCTCGCCGAGGGGGCGGTGCAGGTGAGTGCCTACGAGGCCGGAGGGTTGTCGGCGACTGCCTTCACGACGGGACCGCTGCGCTCCGCGATGCCGACGACCGGTGCGTCGCTGGCCTGGCATCCGGGAAGTCTTCCGTTGGGGTTCCGCGCCGGCTGGATCTCGGAGCGGGAGACGATGCTCGGCAGCCTGGGGACCGGCGCCTTCGGCGGCCTGTCGGCGGGCACGGCATTCTTCGGCTTCGACGGGGGCGTGGAGTTCCGCGGCTGGGACCTCGGGGCGAGCGGCGAGTTCGGGATGGTGAACCCGGCGGCCATCGGCGGACTGATCCAGGAGATCACGCCGCTCGCGACCAGCACCTTCGCGGTGCACGCGAGCCGGAGTTTGGCGCGGGCGGGGTCCTTCTCCTTCTCGCTGTCCCAACCTCTACGGGTGGAGAACGGCTGGGCGGCGCTGACGGCGCCGGCGGCGCGCACGAAGCAGGGCGAAGTGCTCTACCGCTCCTTCCGGGCGGACCTTGCCCCTGGGGAGCGGCAGCTCGATTTCGCGGCGCAGTGGAACCGGGCGCTCCCGCTCGGGGAGCTGCGGCTCGGCGCCGTGTGGAGCCACTGGCCCGGCCACCGGGAGGTCCTCGGGGCGCAGGCGGCGGCGCTGGCGGGGTGGAGGTGGATCTTCTGAGGGGGCGGGGGGCGCGGGACCCGCTGCTAGCGTAACGCTACTGGTGGCATAATTGCTCCATGCCTGCCCTTCACGTCCGGGACGTACCGCCGGAAACGCTGCGGGCGCTGTCGCGCCGCGCGAGGGCCCACCACCGCTCCGTCCAGGGCGAGATTCGGGCGATTCTCGACGCCGCCGCGCGCGCGGCTCCGCCGGAACAGGGCTATCCGCCGATCCGGCTGAAGCACGTGGAGGTCGGGAGCGGCATCCCCTGGACCCGCGAGGACATCTATGGCGACCAGGGCCGGTGAACGGCTGTTCTGCGACACGAACGTGCTGCTGAGCGCCGTGGACCGGCGACGCCCCCTCCACTCGCGCGCGTTTCGGGTCCTGAACGAGGTTCCCAACCAGGGAGTGGAACTCTGCGTGAGCGGACAGGTGCTGCGGGAGTGCCTGGTGGTCAGCACGCGCCCGGTCGAAGCGAACGGACTGGGGCTGACGCTCGCCGCGGCGGTGGGGAACAACCGGGCGTTCGCCGAGCGGGCCACGGTGCTGGAGGAAACCCGCGGCGTGGCGAACCGCCTCCCTCGCGTCGCGGAGGCGGCCGGGTGCCGGGGGAAGCAGCTCCACGACGCGAACATCGCCGCCACCATGCTGGAACACGGGGTCACGCGGGTGGTCAGCGCGAATCCGAAGGACCTGACGCGGTTCGAGGGCATCGAGGTCATCCCGCTGTCCGACGTGTGAGGATCAGCCGGCGACATGTCGCCCGCCGCATTCCGTGGACCGCCCCGCTGGCCGCCGGCGGAATCCTCGTCGCCAGCTCGCTGGTCGCCGGCCAGGTCCCAGGGCCCCCGCCCCCCGATCCCGATGCCGAAATCGCCGCCGCCGAGGACGCGGGGGCACAGTTCCTCTTCAACTACGACTACGAGGACGCGCTCCGGACCTACCGGGAGCTAGGCGAGCGATTCCCCGGGCATCCCAGCGGGCCCTACAACGCGGCCGTCACCGTCTGGAGCCGGCTCGCCCAGCGCAGCAACGCGGTCCGCGGGCCCAGCCTGCGGAACGACCGTTTCTTCTCGCAGGACGGGCGGCCGGAGCCCACGCCCGGGGAGGAGACGGCTTTCCGCGAGAACCTGGAGGAGACCTACCGGAGGTCCGAGGCGCTGCTCGAACGGGACCCGGACCACCGGGAGGCGCTCTACTTCCTCGGCGCCGGCGAAGGCCTCGAAGCCGGGTGGGCGGTGATCGTGGACCGCGCCTGGTTCCGCGCCACCCGGTTGATCCGGCGCGCGGTGGGCCGCCACCGGCGGCTCCAGGAGCTGGACCCCGGCTTCCGGGACGCCTACGTGGTTCCCGGGACCTACGTCTACTCGATCGCCCGGCTACCGCGCGCGCTCCGGATGATTGCCTTCCTGTTCGGGATGCGCGGCGACCTCGAGGGCGGGCTGCTCGAGATTCGGCTCACCGCCGACGAGGGACGGCGGGCACGGTGGGGGAGCCTGTGGACTTACGAGCTGCTGATGCAGCGCGAAGGCCGCGAGGACGAGGCGCTCGCGGCGATCCGGCGGCTCCGGCGCGAGTTCCCGAAAAACCCCGACTTCGCGCTCGACGAGATCACCGTGCTGACGGCGCTCGGGGAGTTCGAGGCGGCCCGGACCCTCGGCGAGGAGGCCATCGGGCGGCGCGACGCCGGGTTCGGGAACTACCACCTCCTGCTCCCGGGCCTTGCCGAAGCAGGACTCGGCGAGGCCCTCCTGTTCGCGGAGCGCTGGGAGGAGGCCGAGGCGGTCCTGAGCCGGGGTCTCGCGGCCGGGCCGAGCCCCGAGGTCCGGGCGCAACTGCTCCTTCGCCGGGCGAACGCCCGGGACGGCGCCGGGCGGCGGCCCGAGGCGCTCCGCGACTACGGCGAGGTCATCCGCATCGACGCGGACGACATCGTGAAGGACTGGGCGAACGCCCTCCGGCAGGCCCCCTGGCCGGACGCGGCGCCCCCGGGCTCCTACCCGGCGCGGTAAGGGAGCGCCGGTCTTCAGACCGGCACGCGCTGGGCGGAGCCCAGCGCAACCGCGTACCGCCGCTCACGCAAGGGGGCGCCGCCGTCACGGCTTGTTGACCCATCGCGGGCGCGCCTCCCGTGCGACACTCCCGCGCCGTGATCTTCCGAGCCGCTCTCCTGCTGGCCGCCGCCCTGGCGGCGCCGGCCGCCGGGGGGCAGGCGGAGGAGCTCGCCGCGCTCGAGACCGCCGGCTCGCAACTCCTCTTCGACTACGACTTCGACGAAGCCCTCGAGCACTACGCGCGGGTCAGCGAGCGCTACCCGGAACACCCCACCGGCCCCTATAACCTCGCCACCACCATCTGGACCCGGCTGGCCCAGCGCAGCAACGGGATGCGCGGGTCGAGCCTCCGCAACGACCGCTTCTTCTCCCAGCAGGGCCGTCCGGACGCGACGCCGGAGGAGGAGGCCGCCTTCCGCGAGCACCTCGAGGAGGCGTACCGGCGGGGCCGGGCGCTCCTCGAACGCGATCCCGACGACGTGGAGGCGCTCTACTACCTCGGCGCTACCGAGGCGCTCGAGTCCGGCTGGTCGGTGATCGTGGACCGGGCCTGGTTCCGCGCCGCCCGGCAGATCCGGCGCGGGGTGGGCCGCCACCGGCGGGTGCAGGAACTCGATCCCGGCTTCCGGGACGCCTTCGCGGTTCCGGGCGCCTACGACTACGGGATCGCCACCCTGCCGCGGCCGCTCCGCTGGCTCGCCTTCCTGTTCGGGATGCGCGGCGATCGGGACGGGGGGCTGGACGGGGTGCGGATCACCGCCGAGGAGGGCCGGCGGGCGCGGTGGGGCGGGCTGTGGACCTGGGCGCTGCTGATGCAGCGGGAGGAGCGGGAGGACGAGGCGCTCGCGGCGATCCGGCGGCTGAACACGCGGTTCCCCAAGAACCCGGACTTCGTGCTCGACGAGGTCAGCATCCTGACCGCGCTGGGCGATTTCGAGGCCGCGCGCGAACTCGCCGAACGGGTCCTCGAACGCCGGGAATCCGGCTTCGGGAACTACCGGCTGGCACTGCCGGGGCTCACCGAGGCCCGGCTCGGCGAGGCGCTCCTGTTCGCGGAGCGCTGGGAGGAGGCCGAGGCGGTGTTCAGCCAGGGCCTGGAGGCCGGACCGAACCCCGAGGTGCGGGCGATCCTGCTCTTCCGGCGCGGGAACGCCCGGGACGGCGCCGGGAAACGGGGCACCGCGCTCACCGACTACGGGCGCGTCGTCCGCGACGATGCCGATCCCGTGCTCGGCGAGTGGGCGGAGGAGCTGCGCCGGGCGCCCTGGCCGGACGCGGCCCCGGCAGGGTCGCACCCCGAGCGGTAGCCCGTACGGCTTGGAACGCCGGCTTCAGCCGGCACGCGCTGGGCGCAGCCCAGCGCAACCGCGTACCGCCGCTCACGCAAGGTGGCGGGTAAGGCTTGGAACGCCGGGCAGTTCTCCCGGTGGGGCCCTCCAGACCGGCACGCGCGGTGCTCCGCACCGCGCACGTCGTACCGCCCGTGCCCCTCGCCGCGCACAGCTTGAAACCCCGACCCGCGACTCCGTAGCTCCCTCCTCCGCAGTAGCATTGAAGGGCGCTATCGCGCCGAGTCCATGCTGATCGAGCAAGAGCCCCTCATCGAGGAGAACGCCGCAGTTTCCGGGGCGGCCCGTTCGGACATTTCCGCCCAGTTGGACTCGATGCGAAACCTGAGCGACGGCTGGTTGGAGGGCAGCGGGATTGCCCCGAAGGCCGACGGACTGGACTGGCTGGCCGAGACCTTTCGGCTCAATCTCCCCGATGATGCGCCCCGGCCCCATCTCTATCCGACCGAAGAGGGTGGGGTACAAGCGGAATGGTCCCTCGCGCACTGGCGTGTGTCGTTGGAGATCAACCTCCGGACCCGTTGCGGCAACTGGTTTGCCCTGAACCTTGAGACAGACGACGCTGACGAGCGGCAGCTCCGATGCGATGAGACGCCGGACTGGCAGTGGCTGGTCCGGCGGGTTCACGACATGTCTCGGGGTCTTGGGTGACGGGCGAAACACCACTCTGGCGGCAAGTCAACCCTCACTGGATCCGAGAGGGCCGAGTCTCCTCCCAAGCGTTCAGGCCCACCAGGAAGGACGCGAATCGGCCCTCCGGCGCGGCTGGCAGCATGAACCGTCGATGACCTCTTGACCCCGTCGTCTCCCCTCAACGGGGGCGGCAGGGGGAACGCGCGATATGGAGCCGTCCAGCGCGGCACGGTGCTCACCGACCACGGACACGTCGTCCGGGACGACGCCGACTAGGTCCTCGGCGAGTGGGCGGAGGAGCTGCGCCGGACGCGGCCCCGGACGGCTCTCACCCGGCCCGACAGCCCGTACGGCTTGGAGCGCCGGCTTCAGCCGGCACGCGCTGGGCCCAGCCCAGCGCAACCGCGTACCGCCGCTCACGCAAGGTGGCGCCTACGGCTTGGAACGCCGGCTTCAGCCGGCACAGCCCGCCGGAGGCGGGCGGCGGGATGGAGCTCATTCGCCGGGATGGTTCGGGCGCGCCCGCCAATGCTCCCGCGGTAGCGACAAACCGTCCGCGGCCCTGCGGGCCGCTGTGCCGGCTGAAGCCGGCGTTCCAAGCCGGCGGCGCCATCACGGCTGCTCGCCAACGCGCGATGCGCCTACGGTGGGAGCCGTCGTTCCTATAATCGCCCGGATGTCGCTCCGCCGCACCCCGCTCCACGCGCTCCACAAGGAACTCGGCGGCCGCCTCGTGCCGTTCGCCGGCTGGGAGATGCCGGTGCAGTTCGGCGGGGTGGTCTCGGAGCACCTCGCGGTGCGGCAACAGGCGGGGCTCTTCGACGTGAGCCACATGGGCGAGCTGCGGGTCAGCGGGCCGGACGCGCTGCCGCTGCTGCAGCGGCTGACCCCGAACGACGTGTCGCGGCTGGTTCCGGGCCGGGCGCACTACTCGGCGCTCACCACCGATTCGGGCGGCTTCGTGGACGACATCATCGTCTACCGGCGCGGGGAGGAGTCCTTCCTGGTGGTCACGAACGCCGCGAACACCGCCCGGGACCTCGCCTGGATCCGGGAGCGGGGCGGAGCGGCCGCCGAGTGCGTCGAGGACCTGAGCGACGAGACGGCGTTGCTGGCGCTCCAGGGGCCGCGTTCGCAGGCGATCCTGCAGACGCTGACCGACCTGGATCTCGCGACGATCCGTTACTACCGGTTCGCCGAGGGGGAGGTCGCGGGGGTCCCGGGGACCGTCGCCCGGATGGGGTACACCGGGGAGGACGGCTTCGAGATCATGGTGCCGGCCGACCGGGCCGAGGGGCTCGCGCGGCGGCTCCTCGAGGCCGGGGCGCCGGAGGGGCTGGTGTCCACCGGGCTCGGCGCCCGCGACACCCTGCGGCTCGAGGCCAAGATGGCGCTCCACGGGAACGACATCGACGAGGACCACTCCGTCGAGGAGGCGGACCTCGGCTGGATCGTGAAGCCCGACAAGGGCGAGTTCATCGGCCGCGACGTCCTGGTGGCCCAGCGCGAGAACGGGGTCACCCGGAAGCTCGTCGGTTTCGAGCTGCGGGACCGGGGGGTGCCGCGCCACGGCTATCCCATCGTGGTGAACGGCGAGCCCTTCGGCGAGGTGACGAGCGGCGGGCACGCCCCCTTCCTGAAGAAGAGCCTCGGGCTCGCCTACCTGCCGGCGGACGCCTGCGAGCCCGGCCAGGCCTTCGAGGTCGTGATCCGGGGACGTCCCGTCCCCGCCGAAGTGGTGCCCACGCCGTTCTACGTGCGGCCCGGCAAGAAAAAGAAGAAGAAGAAACGCGCAGCGGCGGCTGCCGTCTGACCCCGGAGAACCCTCCCGGAGAACCGATGACCCCCGACGATCTCTACTACAGCAAAGAGCACGAATGGCTGCGCCTCGAAGGGGACGGCACCGCGACGATCGGCATCACCGACCACGCCCAGCAGGAACTCGGGGACATCGTCTACGTCGAGCTTCCCGACCCGGATACCGCGCTCGAGGCGGATGACGTCATGGGCAGCGTGGAGTCCGTGAAGGCGGTCTCCGAGATCTTCTGCCCGGTGGCGGGCACGGTGGCGGCGGTCAACGAGTCCCTCGAGGACGCTCCCGAGGTGGTCAACTCGGACCCCTACGGCGACGGCTGGCTGATCCGGCTGACGCTGGACGACGCGGGGTCGGTGGCGGCCACGATGCTCTCCGCCGCTCAGTACGAAGCGCACGTCGCGAGCGAGGAGTAGGGTCGGAGCGCCGGCCTCCGGCCGGCTTGGAACGCCGGCTTCAGCCGGCACAGCCCGCCGCAGGCGGGCGGCCGCACGGACCTCGATCGCCGGGATGGCTCGGCTGCGCGCTCGGGGTAGCGACGAACCGCCCGCGGCCCTGCGGGCCGCTGTGCCGGCTGAAGCCGGCGTTCCAAGCCGTACGGGCCGTCCGCCCGATCAGTCCTACGCGCGTTTCCGCGGCAACGCCCCACCGAAGTCCCTGAGGTCGGGCGGCGTGCGGGTGTCTCCCCCGGGGCCGGCGCCAGACTCGGGACCGAGGACCCCGGCGAGGACGGCGCGGAGGGCCTTCGCGTCCGCGCACGCGCCCCGGCAGACGCACAGGACCTGCGCCGGGCGGCCATCGCCGGACGGCCGCACCGCGAGGGCCCCGGAGCCCTCGCAGGCGGGACAGTCGCCGATCCACTCGGAGCCGGATTGCCGGAGCCCGAGTTCCGCGCCCAGGCGATCCGCGCCGCCGTCGCAGCGGCAGGGGACGATGAGCGTGCTCACTGCGGCTCCGTCCCGACCGTCCCCGACAGCCTCGGCAGCGCCGTCCGGCGCACCCCGCCCGGGTCATTTCGGGCTGTCGGGATCGGGCGCGGCACGGAGAAGAGCGCGGCATCGTATCGCCCTGCTGTCCCTTCCAGCCACCCGAATATCCCTCTCCTCCGGACCACATCCTTCCGTTTCGGGTCACAGAGCGAGCGGCAGTTTCGCAACGCTCCGATTGACTTCGGCTTGCGGTCGATGTTGTCGTGACCTGGACCGCATCCGGATGCGTGTGACCCGATCCGGGAACCGCGCGGATCTCCCGGAACCGGCGCCGCGGGGCGCGCGTTCGGCGGCGTCCCCGCCCGGAGCCCGGCAGGGCCCGCGTCAGACCAAGCCGTGGCGCTCGAGGAAATCCAGCATCAGGGTGACGCAGGCGTCCGGGTTCTCGAGCTGCAGGAAATGGGTGGTTTCGGGAACGAAGTCGTAGTCCACCGCGACGAGGCGGTCCAACTCGAGGCTGGGAAGGAACGCGTATGGCCCCGCCGGGTCGGCGCCGATGACCTTTACCGGGCAGCGGAACTCGGAGGCGTCCGGCTCCAGGCTGTAGGCGAAGGCGTGATCGAACACCCGCGCTTCGCACTCGCGCGGACAGCAGGTCTGGTAGCCGTTCCCGTCAGGCGCGGGACGGAGCGTCGTCTCCGCGTACAGGTCCGCCACCCCGGGCAGCAGCCGCGAGAAAACCAGCTTCCCACGCATCTCGCGCAGGAGCGCCTCGCGGTTCTCGAACCGTTCCGAGCGCAGCCTGGTGGCGCGGGCGATCCTTTGCCAGAGGACCTCGGTCGCGTGCCGGTCGGCCCCGGGCGTATAGATCGGCGGGTCGAAGAGGACGAGAGCGTCGAATCCGTCCCCGGGCGTCCGATGGTTGAGCGCCGCGACCGCCGAGACGGAGTGATAGACACCGATCGCCGGCTTCTCTCCGAAGTGACCGGAAATGCCTCGCAGGACATGTTCGTCATCCGCCGCGAACGTCGCCACGTTGTGGTTTCGATGTTCGCCCGGCGGATTCCACCCGTGGTTCCGCAGGTCGTAGAGCACGAGATCGAACCGGTCTTCGAGCAGGGACCAGAACGGGTAGTACAGGTCGGTCGCGAGACCGTTCCCATGGCTCAGCACGAGCCGCGGGCCGCCGGCGTTGCCGTGCCGGCGAAGGATGATGCGGGCGCCGTCGGGCGCTTCCACCTCGCCGACGGCGCGCGGTTCGGGCACCTGCCATCGGTGGAGGGTTTCGCCGTGTGTCATCAGGGTGCCCGGTCGCGAACCCCCTGGCGCTTTCGGAGGGGCTCCGGAAGACGAACCGGCGAACGATACCGGGTTTTGTGTGACGTGCGGGCACCAGAGCGAACTTCAAGTGCGATAAATCTGCGACTCTGGCCGCACGGGATCCATCCATGGAGGCCCGTCGCGCGCCGGCGCCGCGGTTTGGCGGCTGCCGCCGGCCGGCAGGTTTCACAGCTCGGGAATGCCACGTCCAGTTTCCCTACCGGCTGCTAAAATCGCCGGTCCGGCTGGAAGGCCGAATGGGCGGGACGGCCCCCACCGGGCCGGGGTTTCCCGGCGCTGTCCCGGCACTGAGTTGACCCCCGCATCTCCCGAGTTCCCTTGACCGCATCCCCCGCCACCCTGAAGTCGCCCCCCGCCACCGCGGCCCCCTCGCTGCCGCGCGGCGCCGCGCCGTTCGTCCGCCGCCACGTCGGGCCCAGTCTCACGCAGCAGGTGGAGATGCTGCACGACCTCGGCCTCGCGTCGCGGGACGAGCTGATCGCCCAGACGATCCCGGAAGACATCCGGATCCGGGGGGAACTCGACCTTCCGGCGCCCCTCGCCGAGGGCGAGCTCCTCGAGGAACTGCGGGGGATCGCGCGGCAGAACCGGACCTGCCGGAACTTCATCGGCCGGGGCTACTACGGCGCCATCACGCCGCCCGTCATCCTCCGGAACATCCTCGAGGATCCGGGCTGGTACACTCAGTACACGCCGTACCAGTCGGAGATCTCGCAGGGCCGGCTCGAGATCCTGCTCAACTTCCAGACCATGGTCGGGGACCTGACCGGCCTCCCGGTCGCCGGCGCCTCGCTCCTCGACGAGGCGACGGCGGCGGCCGAGGCGATGGCGATGTGCCAGCGCTCCGGCAAGGGCCGGACGACCTTCCTCGCCGACCGCTGGCTCCACCCGCAGACGCTCGCGGTGATGGAGACCCGCGCCCGGGCGGCGGGCATCCGCCTCGAGGTCCGGGACCTGGGCGATCCTCAGGTCCAGATCTCGAAGGAGGTCTCGGGGGTCATGGTCCAGTACCCGGACACGCGGGGCCGGATCCGCGAGTGGCGTCCCCTCGTCGAACGGGTCCAGGCAGCGGGGGCCCGCACGGTGGTCGCCACCGACCTGCTGGCGCTCACCATGCTCGAGCCGCCGGGGGCCTTCGGCGCCGACGTCGCAGTCGGCTCCACCCAGCGCTTCGGGATGCCCATGGGCGGCGGCGGACCCCACGCCGCGTTCCTCGCCACCACCGCCGCGCACGCCCGCCGGACCCCCGGACGGGTGGTGGGCGTCTCCCACGACTCCGCCGGGCGGGTGGGCTTCCGCCTCGCCCTCCAGACGCGGGAGCAGCACATCCGGCGGGACCGCGCCACCAGCAACATCTGCACGGCGCAGGTGCTCCCCGCGCTGGTCGCGTCGGCGTACGCCGCCTGGCACGGGCCGGAGGGGCTCCTCCGGATCGCCCGCCGGGTGCGCGCGCTCACCCTGGCGCTCCGCGACGGGCTGTCCCGTCTCCGCTACTCCACGGGCGGGGCGCCGGTCTTCGACACCCTCACGGTGGAGACCGAAGGCGAGGAGACGTCGCGGATCCTGGCCGCCGCCGAGGCCCGGGGCATCAACCTGGGCCGGCAGGAAGGCGGGGGCGTCGGCGTCTCGCTCGACGAGACGGCGACCCTCGACGACGTGGACGCCATCCTCGCCGTCTTCGCGGGCGACCGCGAGGCGCCCGCCGTCGCCGACCTGCTCCCCGAGGAGGGAGCCGAGACGCGCCTGCCGCCGAAGCTCCAGCGGCGGAGCATCTTCCTCGATCACGAGGTCTTCCACGTCCACCGGTCGGAGCACGAGATGCTCCGCTACCTCCACAAGCTG
Source organism: Vicinamibacteria bacterium (assembly GCA_965116805.1). Lineage (GTDB taxonomy): Bacteria > Acidobacteriota > Vicinamibacteria > Marinacidobacterales > Marinacidobacteraceae > Marinacidobacterium. The sequence goes on along the minus strand of OZ220713.1, from coordinate 3,224,157 downwards.
AAGGAGCGCGACCTCTCGCTCACCACCTCGATGATCCCGCTCGGCTCCTGCACCATGAAGCTGAACGCGACCGCCGAGATGCTGCCGGTGACCTGGCCGGAGTTCGCCGACGTCCACCCCTTCGCGCCGCCGGAGCAGCAGGCGGGGTTCGCCCGGATCGCCGCCGACCTCGAGGCGCAGCTCGCCGAGATGACCGGCTTCCACGCCGTCAGCCTGCAGCCGAACGCCGGCTCGCAGGGCGAGTTCACCGGCCTGCTGATGATCCGGGCGTACCACGAGAGCCGCGGCGAGGGGAAGCGGAACGTCTGCCTGATCCCGCTCTCGGCCCACGGCACGAACCCGGCGAGCGCCGCCATGGCGGGGCTCCAGGTGGTGCCGGTGACGACCACCGAGGCGGGGGACATCGACGTCGAGGACCTCGGCTGGAAGATCGAGGCCTATCCGGACCAGATCGCGGCGCTGATGATCACCTACCCCTCGACCCACGGGGTCTTCGAGGAGCGGGTCCGCGAGATCTGCTCCATGGTCCGGGAGGCGGGCGGCCTCGTCTATCTCGATGGCGCCAACCTGAACGCCCAGGTGGGGCTCACGAGTCCCGGGGAGATCGGGGCCGACGTCTGCCACATCAACCTGCACAAGACCTTCTGCATCCCCCACGGGGGAGGCGGACCCGGCATGGGGCCGGTGGCGGCCACCGAGGCGCTGGCCCCGTTCCTGCCGGGGCACCCCTACGGTCCGCAGGACCCCCAGCGGGTCGGCGCGATTTCGGCGGCGCCCTGGGGCAGCCCGGCGATCCTGCCCATCTCCTGGGCCTACATCCGGATGATGGGGGCGGCGGGCCTCAAGGAGGCCAGCGAGGTCTCGATCCTGTCGGCGAACTACATGGCGCACCGGCTGAAGTCCCACTACCCGCTGCTCTACGTGGGCAAACAGGGCCGGGTGGCCCACGAGTTCATCCTCGACTGCCGGCCGTTCAAGAAGACCGCCGGGATCGAGGCGAACGACATCGCGAAGCGGCTCATGGACTACGGCTTCCACGCGCCCACGATGTCCTTCCCGGTGGCGGGCACGCTGATGATCGAGCCCACCGAGAGCGAGTCGCGCGAGGAACTGGACCGCTTCTGCGACGCGATGATCCGGATCCGCGCCGAGATCCGCGACATCGAGGAGGGACGGGCCGACCCGGAGCGGAACCCGCTGCGGCTCGCTCCGCACACCGCCCGCGACGTCGTTTCGGACTCGTGGGACCGGCCCTACAGCCGTGAAGCGGCGGCCTTCCCGGCGCCGTGGCTGGGCGCCCACAAGTACTGGCCGCCGGTGGGCCGGGTGGACAACACACGGGGCGACCGGAACCTGATCTGCAGTTGTCCCGACGACTGGCGTTCCGGGGAGGGCCACCCGCACCACGACCACCACGACCCCGATCACCACAATCACCAGCACTGACGGTTTGACGAAGAAGCGAAGCCTGCGCGCCTGCGCCGCCCAGATCAGCCCCGTCTTCATGGACAAGAAGGCGAGCGTCGAGAAGTACGCCGAGACGATCCGCGAGGCCGGCCGGCAGGGCGTGGACCTCATCGTGACGCCGGAGACCGGGATCCCGGCCTATCCCTACTGGCGGAATAACTTCGGCTACACGGATCCCGAGTCGGCGCGGCGCTGGAAGGAGACGGTGGTCGCCTTCTACGACGAGGCGGTGCGCATCCCGGGGCCGGAGACCGAGGAGCTCGGACGCGCCGTCAAGGCGGCCGGGCTCACCGCGGTCATCGGCCTGAACGAGCAGGACGACCGGCCGGGCTCCCGCACCCTCTACAACACGATGCTGTTCATCGGCCCCGACGGGGAGGTGATGGGCCGCCACCGGAAGCTGATGCCCACCCACCAGGAGCGGATCTTCTGGGGACGCGGCGACGCGAGCGACCTCCGGGTCTTCGAGACGCGGTTCGGGAGGCTCGGCGGGCTGATCTGCTTCGAGAACCACATGACGCTGCTGAAGGCGGCGATGGCGGTGAAGGGCGAGGAAGTGCACGCCGCCTGCTGGCCGGGCTACTGGGCCTACGGGGGGCCGGGGAACACCGTCCGCGACATGACGGGGAGGCTCCACCCGCTCCACCGCTCGGATCAGGACGCCGCGGTGCGCGAGTACGCCTTCGAGACCCAGACGTTCGTGGTCTCGGCGTCGCTCTTCCTGACCGAGGACGACGTGCCCGACGACTTCCCCTACAAGAAGACGACGAACTGGAAGTGGGCGATGGGCGGCAGCGCCATCGCGACGCCGTTCGGGACCTACGCGGCGGAGCCGCTCTTCGGCGAGGAGGGGCTGGTGATCGCCGATCTCGACCTCGCCGACCGGATCGTGGCCAAGAACGTCTTCGACTGCATGGGCCACTATGCCCGTTGGGACGTGGCGCAGCTGCGCCTGAAGCGCGCCGCGGTCGGCCCGGAGCCGGCGGCGGGGGAGCTGGCGCCGCCGCGGGCGGCCCGGGCGGTGGAGGTCCCCGCCGCGCCGGACGCCGGCCCGGACGCCGGCGACGGCGAGGGGCAGGGGGAAGGGGCCGTCCTGCCGAAGGCGATCATGGGCGCGGTCCCCGAGGGCCTGGCGAAGCCGCTGCTCGCCGCGCTCTCCGAGAAGTTCGGACCGGGCTCCGTCGCCGCCGCGCGCGCCGAACTCGACGCCGACGACCTCGAGGAGCTGGCGCGCTCCCACGGCCTCTCGCACGACGAGGTGGTGTCCTTCATCCACGACTTCATCGACCTGATCCGCCGGCGCAGCGAGTTCGTGGTTCCGGACCTCGTGGTCGAAGAGCCTGCCGACGCCTGAGCCGGCTCTGATCCCGTAGTTCTTCCGCAGTGGCGCTTGGTCTGCTGACCGTCCACCTGGCGGGGCTCGCCTTCTTCGCCTACACCTGCTTCGGGGTGGGGGACGGGACGCTGGCGTACCACATCGGGGCCGGACTCATCGCGGTGATGCTGGTGGTGTTCGCCCACACCATGAGCTACTTCTACCTGGTCGCCATGACCAGCATGATGCGGAAGGCGCTGGCGGGCGAGAGCGGCCCGCCGGTGCTGGCGGACGACCCGCGCGGCCCGGAGTTGCTGGCGCGGAGCCGGCGGCTCAAGGCGAGCGCCATGCCCTGGGCGATGGGCGGCATGATCCTGCCGATGGTCGCCTTCATCCTGGGCGGCGGCGCCCACACCCGCGCCTTCCCGGCCATCATCCACACCGCCGCCGGCTACCTGGTGTTCGTCTTCGCGGTCCTGGCCACGGTGTTGGTGGGCCTCGCCCTCCTCCGCCAGAACCGCATCGTCGAAGCGTTTCAGGCCGCGGGGGGCACCCCAGCCGAGTAGACGGGTACGGCTTGGAGCGCCGGCTTCAGCCGGCACCCGCTGCGCGGAGCGCAGCGGAACAGCGTGACGCCAGTGACGTGGATGTCGCGGCGGCTTGGAACGCCGGCTTCAGCCGGCACCCGCTGCGCGGAGCGCAGCGGAACAGCGTGACGCCAGTGGCGTGGATGTCGCGGCGGCTTGGAGCGCCGGCTTTAGCCGGCACCCGCTGCGCGGAGCGCAGCGGAACAGCGTGACGCCAGTGACGTGGATGTCGCGGCGGCTTGGAACGCCGGCTTCAGCCGGCACCCGCTGCGCGGAGCGCAGCGGAACAGCGTGACGCCAGTGACGTGGATGTCGCGGCGGCTTGGAGCGCCGGCTTTAGCCGGCACCCGCTGCGCGGAGCGCAGCGGAACAGCGAACCGGCGTGTTGCCGGAGTCCGAGGCGGTCGCCCATCTCCACGGATGAAGTCCGCGCTGCCGCCCACCTGCGGCGGGCTGTGCCGGCTGAAGCCGGCGTTCCAAGCCGTGCGTGCCACCTCCGCTCTTGAGCTCCACGCCGAGGCGGGAGCCACTCGTTCCGGGTGGGGTCACGACGTGCGCGGTGCGGAGCACCGCGCGTGCCGACCGGGGGTCGGCGTTCCAGGCCGGCGGCGCCATCACGGCCCTCGGCGGACGCACCTCCGAATCGCTGGTATCACATTGGTTATCACATTCGGGTACCGCCGTTCGTGATTCAACAGCGCCAAGAGACGTTAGATTCCTCGCTGCCGGGCGGCCCCGACTATCTATTCCCGGGGCTGGCGGCCTATTCGAGGGCCCCTGCGGGGGCCCTCTATTACCTATCCGTGTCCCACTGACCGCTCCCCGGAAGGCAAGCCTTCTGTCGTCGGAGTTCGCCTCGGGGTGTTCCGTCCGGGACTCCTCGCCTCGGCAAGGGTCGGGTCATTGACAACCATGCGTGTGGCAACTAGGCTGCCAAGCGCGTTCGGGAGGGCTGCCTTGTCGCGGTCCGTTGAGACAATGTTCTCGCCCGGACGCCTTTTTTGTTTCCGGCCCGCCGGTAACCGAGGGCCGTTTCGTTCATCCTCGGTGCGTGGTGCCGGGATGAACTCCGGCCAGGGTCCCCAGGCGGGGGTCCAGCGCCTCGGCCGTTGTACGATCCGGCGCGGTTGCCTATGTCCCGTTTCCTCGCTCTCTTTTCCCTCCTTCTCGCCCCCGCGGCCGCCGCGCAGGAGATCGTCCCGGCGCCCGCCGACGCCACGACCGGCCCCGACACCGTCTTCGTCCAGGAGCTGACCTGGACCGAGGTCGCGGCGCGGGTGCGCGCCGGCACCCGGTCGGTGATCGTCCCCACCGGCGGCACCGAGCAGAACGGGCCCCACATGGTGCTCGGGAAGCACAACTTCATCATCCGGGAGGCCTCGGAGCGGATCGCCCGCGAACTCGGGAACACCCTGGTGGCACCGGTGGTGGCCTACGTGCCCGAGGGCGGCATCGATCCCCCGACCGGCCACATGCGCTACGCCGGCGCCATCACCCTTCCCCAGGAGCACTTCGAGGCGCTTCTCGAGTACACCGCGCGCGGCTTCGCGCTCCACGGCCTGGAGAACGTCATCTTCATCGGGGACAGCGGGGGGAACCAGCGGGGCATGGCGGCGGTCGCCGAGAAGCTGAACGGGGAGTGGGAAGCGGCCGGCAACCCCTCCCGCGTCCTCTACGTCCCCGAGTACTACCGGGGGAACGGCTTCCGCGACTGGCTGCTCGGGCAGGGCATCCCCGAGGACGCCATCGGGCGCCACGCGGGCGTGACCGACACCTCGCAGCTCTGGTACGTGGCGCCCGAGCAGATCCGGCCGGACAAGCGGGTCCGGGACGGCGGCTTCGAGGGCAGCGGGGTGAGCGGCGATCCCACGCTCGCCTCGCGCGAGCTCGGCGAGAAGGGCATCGAGCTCAAGGTCGAGACCACGGTCCGGCGGGTGCGGGAGATGCTCGCCGCGCGCGGCGCCGGCGAATGACGCCGGCCCCCGCCGTCGCCACGATCCCGTCCCAGCGGCACCTCTTCGACATGCCGCGCGAGATCGCCTACCTGAACTGCGCCTACATGTCGCCGCTCCTCCACAGCGTGGTGGAGGCGGGGACGGCGGGGCTCCGGCGGAAGGCGCGGCCCTGGGAGATCGAGGTCAGCGACTTCTTCGATGACTCGGAGGCGCTCCGCGCCGCCTGGGCGGAGCTCCTCGGCGCCGGCCCGGACGCGGTCGCCATCACCCCTTCGGCGGGCTACGGGATCTCGCTCGCCGCGAACCACGTGGCGGTGGGCCCCGGGCAACGGATCCTGCTCGCCGAGGAGCAGTTCCCCTCGAACGTCTATCCCTGGACCGACAAGGCGCGGCGCACCGGCGGCGAGGTCCGCTTCGTCCCCCGCCCGGAGGACGGCGACTGGACCCGCGCGGTGCTCGCCGAACTCGACGATCGGGTCGCGGTGGTCGCGTTGCCGAACGTCCACTGGACCGACGGGGGGATCTTCGACCTGGCGCGGATCGGGGCCCGGGCCCGGGAGGCGGGCGCGGCGCTGGTGGTGGACGCCACCCAGTCGCTTGGGGCGCTCCCGTTCGACGCGGCGAAGATCCAGCCCGACTTCGTGGCGGGCGCCGGCTACAAGTGGCTCATGGGGCCCTACTCGCTCGGCTATCTCTACGTCGCGCCGCACCTCGAGGAGGTCGCGCCGGTCGAGCACAACTGGATCCAGAAGGCCAACGCCCGCGATTTCGCGCGGCTCGTGGACTACACCGAGGACTGGCAGCCCGGCGCCCGCCGCCTCGACTGCGGGGAGCGCTCCAACTTCGCGCTGGTGCCCGCGGCGCTCGCGGCCGCCCGCCAGGTGCTGGAGTGGGGCCCGCAGAACATCCTGCGGACCATCGGGCCGACGACCCGCCGTCTCGCGGCCGCGGCGAAGGAGCTCGGGTGCGACACCGGCCACGACCTGCACCGCTCGCCCCACTACCTGGCGCTCGGCCTGCCCGCCGAAAGCGGCCCCGAGGGTCTCTCCCGGGTGCGCGCCAAACTCTCCGAGCGCCGCGTGTTCGTGAGCATCCGCGGGGACACCATCCGGGTCACCCCGCACCTCTACAACGACGTGGAGGACATCGAGGCGTTCGTCGCCGCGCTCGCTTCGGCGCTCTGGGGCAAGCGGTGAAGGTCTACCTGGACACCGTCCGCCGGGTGCTCGAGACCGGGACCCGCCGGCCGAACCGCACCGGGGTGGACACGATCTCCACCTTCAACGTGAACTCGGTGATCCCGATGGACGGAGGCTTCCCGCTGCTCACCACGAAGAAGATCAGTTGGAAGAACATCGTCGTCGAGAACCTCTGGTTCCTCTCCGGCGAGCCGACCATCGCGCTGCTCAAGAAGCACAGGTGCCGCTTCTGGGACCCGTGGGCGGACGAGCACGGCGCGGTGCCGAGCCCCTACGGGAATCTCTGGCGGGCCCATCCGGGGTCGCACGGGACGGCGGACCAGGTCCGCTGGGTGCTCGACGAGATCCGGCGGAACCCCACGTCGCGGCGGCTGGTGATCAGCGCCTGGTCGCCGGAGAACGCGCACACGAGCTCGCTTCCGCCCTGCCACTTCGCCTTCGTGTTCAACGTGCAGTACGACGAGTCCGGCGAGCCGCGGCTCAACCTCCACCTGACGCAGCGGAGCTGTGACGTGGCGCTCGGGCTGCCGTACAACATCGCGGGCTACGCGCTGCTGCTGCACCTGTTCTCGTTGTGGTTGGGACTGAAGCCCGGGGTGATGGGCCACACGCTGGTGGACGCCCACATCTACACGAGGAAGGCGGACGGCTCGATGGCCGAGTACGACCACGTGCCGGGGCTCCGCGAGCAGCTCACGCGGGAGCCGCGCCCGCTGCCCGGACTGACACTTTCTGACACGGTGTCCACGCTGGACGGGACGATGTCACTGCTCGACAAGGACACTGCCGAGATCATGTCCCACTTCGTGCTCGACGGGTACGACCCGCACCCGGGCATCCGGTTCGCGGTCGCGGTATGAGCGGAGGTTGGCGGGAGGACCCCGAGGCGCTTCCGCCGGCCCCCTTCCGGGCGAGCATGGCGGCGGTCTCGCCGGAGGGGATCATCGGCGTGGACGGCGGGATCCCCTGGGACTACCCGGGCGACCGGAAGCGACTCTGGCGGCTGACGAAGGACACCACGATCATCCTCGGACGCCTGACGTGGGACTCGCTGCCGCGCCGTCCGATGCGGCGGCGCCGGAACATCGTGATCAGCTCGCGCCCGGTGGAGGGCGCCGAGTCGTTCCGCTCGCTGGCGGAGGCTCTGGCGGCGTGCGAGGGGGAGACCGTCTGGTTCCTCGGCGGCGCCCGCATCTACGAGGAAGCGATGGAGTACGCCGACTTCCTCGACCTGACCTATGTTCCCGACCGCGTCCGGCTTCAGCCGGGGCAGGGCGCGGTCCATTTCCCGAAGATCGACGAGGCCCGCTGGCTGGCGGGTCCCCCGCACCCCGACCCCGATGAACCCGGGGTCATCCGGCGCCGGTTCGCGCGCCGCTGAATGGAGACATGAGATGAGTAGCGAGATCACCCTGATCGCCGGCGAGGGCCTGCCGAAGCCGGCCGGCCCCTACAGCCCCGCCGCCAGGGTGGGCAACCTGGTGTTCGTTTCCGGCCAGGTCGGGGTGGACCCGGCAACCGGTTTCGCGCCCCACGGGGTGGCGGCCCAGACCGAGCAGGTCTTCCGGAACATCGCGTCCATCCTGGAGGCGGCGGGTTCGAGCCTGGACAAGGTGGTCCGCTGCGGCGTCTTCGTCGCCGACATGGACGAGTTCGCGGCGATGAACGAGGTCTACGAGCGGATGTTCAACGGCCACCGGCCGGCCCGTTCCACCATCCAGCCCGAGCGCCTCCCCGGCAAGGGCTTCCTGGTCGAGATCGACGCCATCGCGGTGTGTGACTGAGGGGCAGGGAGCCGGGACCCGGGACCCGGGAGCGCCGGTCTTCAGACTGGCACCACCCGCCGCAGGCGGGTGAACCGCGCTCCGCTGGCTCGCCCGGGTGGCCCCGGCGTCGGCGCAGAGTCCCGACCTCGGCCCCGCGCTACGCTGCTCCACCCGTCCTGGCGGGGAATTGGCCATGTACCGCGTTCAGGCAGTCGCCGCGAGGAAACCACACGTCCCCACCCGGGTGAAACGCCGCTGGCCGGCGTCCCATCCGACTGCCCGTTCCGAGGGCCATTCAGGCCGATCGCAACACCGGAAGGTCTATTCCCGGAGCTACCTTCCGCACACCGACCGGCCGGGCATTGCGCAGGCAATCACGTTTCGCCTCGCGGACAGCGTGCCCAAGGCGTTGATCGATCGTTGGAAAGACGAGATCCGATCCGGCGGACGCCTGCGGACCGACGCGGCCCGCCATCGGGAACTCCGGAGTCGGATCGCCCGCTATTGAGGATGCGGGTTGGGGCGAATGCCATCTGCGGCGGCCGGAGATCGCCGCGCTGGTGCGTGACGCTCTGCTGCGCTTCGACGGCGAGCGCTATCGGCTGCTGGAGTGGTGCGTCATGCCGAACCACGTTCATGTGCTTGTGGAGCAGCGGAGTGGTTTCCCGCTGGCCGAGATCGTCAAGAGTTGGAAGGCGTACACCGCGCGATGGGCCAACGAGATCCTCGGACGCAGCGGGCCCTTCTGGATGCGCGACTACCACGACCGGCGAATCCGGGACGAGCGACACATGAACCAGGCTGTTGCCTATGTCCGGAACAATCCGGTGAAGGCGGGACTGTGCGAACGAGCGGAGGATTGGCCGTGGTCGTCGGCAGCGAAACCGCGCGCTTCAGGCTGATTCTAACTACGTGATTCCGCTGCGCTCCGCGCAGCGGTGCCGGTCTGAAGGCCCCCACCGGGAGGACTGGCCGGCGGTCCCAGGCTTGGCCGTGGTCCGGCTACGGCTGGCGGAACGCGGTTCCGCTGCGCTCTGCGCAGCGGGTGCCGGTCTGAAGACCGGCGCTCCCCGCTCCCAGCCCCCGCTCTCTTTCCTGGCTACTGGCCCGGGGGGACGACCTCGAGGGTGAGGGGGTCGCGCTCGGGGAGGTGGGTGACGTCGCCGTTCAGGATGTCGGCCATGGTGGCGCGGCCGTCGGGGTCTCCGGGGCCGATGTCGTCCCAGATCCCGACCACCAGCATGACCATCGCATCCGGCTGCAGGTACTTCTGCGCCGCGGCCTGCACGTCCGCCGCGGTCACCGCCTCGATCTGCTCGCGCCAGCGGATCCAGTAGCCGTGGTCGCGGTCCAGGAACGCGTCGTTCGCGAAGATGCCGGCCCGGGCGCCGGCGCTCTCGAAGCGGCGCGGGAAGCTGTCCACCAGCGAACGCTTCGCCAGGCCGAGCTCCTCCTCCGAAACCGCCTCGTCCCGCATCCGGTTCACTTCCTCGAGCGCGATCGCGGCGGCCAGCGCCACCGTCTCGCTCTTCGACTGGTAGCCCAGCGAATAGGCGCTCGGACCCAGCGGGTTGAAGCCGAAGCGGCCGCCGGCGCCGTAGGCGAGCCCCTCGTCGGAGCGGATGCGCTGCATCAGCCGCGAGGTGAACCCGCTCGCGCCCAGGATGTGGTCCATGACCTGGATCGCGGCGCGCTCGGGGTTCCCCCAGTCGTCCCAGCGGGGCGCCAGGTTGCCGATCCGCACCTTGCCCTGCGGGATGTCCTTCTCGACGTGGTAGATGCCCGGCGCCGGGCTCCGCGTCTCGTGCGGCGGCGGCCAGGGGACGTCCGCCGCGTCGTCGGCCGCGGGCCAGGCCGCGAGCCGCTCCTCCAGCTCCGCCAGGATCTCCGCGGTGTCCACGTCCCCGGAAACCGACCAGACCATGTGCTCGGGCCGCCAGTGGCGGCGGTGGAAGTCCTCGAGGTCGCCGGGGGTGATGGCGTCGAGGTGAGCCACGGTCATCTGCCGGCCGAGGTAGGTGTCCGGTCCGTAGAGCAGCATGGACCACTCCCGCGACAGCAGGCTGTCGCCGTCGTCGTTCCGCTGCTTCAGGTCTTCCCGCACGTTCTCCTGCCGGACCGAGAACCGTGCCTCGTCGAACCGCGGCCGCATCAGCACGTCGAAGAAGAGGTCGAGACTCTCCCCGAACGCCGGCGTGGTGGTGCGGAGCGAGGCGCGCGCCTCGGTGTCGCGCGAGGAGGTCGAGATCTGGGCGGCGAGGAACTCGATCCGCTCGTCCAGCTCCTCGGGGCCCCGCTCGCCGGCGCCGCCCTCGCGCATCATCCGCGCGGTCAGCGACGAGAGCCCCACCCGGTCCACGGGGTCGAGAAAGCTGCCGATCCGCAGCGTGACCCCCATGCGGATCAGGGGCAGGGTGTGGTCCTCGACGATGACCACCGGGATGCCGCTGCCGAGCGTGTGGTGGTACTCGCTTCCGTCGGGGACCTCGAAGACGAAGTCGGGGAAGACCAGCTCTTCGGGCCGGTCGGGTATGTCCTGCGCGGCCGCGGGCAGCGCCAGCGCCAGGAGAGCGGCAAGGAAGAAAACCGTGCGTCCGTTCATCGTGCGTCCTCTCCTTCCTCCGGAAGCTCGGCGATCCGCTCCCGGATCACCTGCTCCACGTACTGGAGCGCCCCCTGCATCTGCGGCGGCGCCTGTCCCATCATCTGGCCGAACTGGGCGAGCATGCCCTCGAGGGCGGCCCGGTCGGTGGACTCCCGGATCTGCCGGATCTGGGCCATGACCTGCTGTTGCACGGGCCCGGGCAGGTCCGCGAGTTCGGCCGGGACCTCCACGGCCGCGGTGCCGGCCTTCCGGGTGTAGTGGGCGACCGCCCGGTTGGTGGGAACCAGGTACTCCGCGGCGACCCGCTTGATGTCTTCCTCGGTCACCGCGAGGGTCGCGTCCGCCCAGGTGTTGATGTACTCCCAGTCGCCGAGCGAGTCGTAGACGAGGAGCTGGACGAGCAGGAAGAAGCCGCCGTCGAGGCGTTCCCAGGCCGCCGCCGAGACCTGGTTCTTGACCTTCTGGATCTCCTGGGCGGGGATCGGCTCCTCGACGATCCGCCGGAGCTCGCGCTCGATGGCGGCCTCGAGAACGGCGGGCGATGCGTCGCCCTTCGCCTCGGCGGTGATCTCGATCAGTCCGGCCCACTTGCGGTTCTGCTGGAACGCCGCCGCCGAACTCGCGATCTCGTCCCCGAGCACCATCGTCTTGTAGAGCCGCCCGGTGCGCCCGTTCAGCAGGCCCGCGAGCACGTCGAGCGCGTACTGGTCGCGGTGCCGGAAGGGCACCGTGTGGTAGCGGATCGCGACCTGCGGCTGGCAGTCGCAGGAGGCGTCGAGCCGCTTCCCGGCGTTCGCCTCCATCTCCAGGGTGACGACATCGGGGGCCTCGGCGCCCGGTGAGAGGCGCCCGAAGTACTTCTCGGCGAGCGCCTTCGCCTCGTCGATGTCGAAGTTGCCGACGAGGGCCCCGGTGAGGTTCCCCGGGGCGTAGTAGGTGTCGTAGAACTCCTCGGCCTGGGCGAGGGTGAAGACCCGGAGGTCCGACGGCCACCCGATGACCGGCCAGGAATAGGGGTGCGACTGCCAGAACATGGCGTCGAACGCCTCGTCGAACTCACCGGTGGGGGTGGACTCGGTGCGGAGCCGCCGCTCCTCGTGGACCACGTCGCGCTCGGCGTAGAACTCGCGGAAGACGGGGCGCAGGAGCCGCTCGGACTCCATCCAGAACCAGAGTTCCAGCCGGTTCTGGGGCACGGTGATGAAGTAGACCGTCTGGTCGTGGGAGGTGAAGGCGTTCATCCCGGTGGCGCCCGCCTCCGTGTAGATGCGGTCGAACTCGTCCTTGACCATGAGCGTCCGCTGCTCCTCCACGAGCGCGTTGAACTGCTCGCGGAGCGCCACCAGTTCCTCGGGCAGGTCCTCCTGGCCGAAGGGATCGTCGATCTCGCCCAGCCGGGCCGCCTCCCGCCGGTCCCGGTAGATCGCCCGGATCTGGTCCTGGACGTTCTCCTGCTCCTCGATGATCGCCTGGTCCCGCTCGGCGTCGGTGGTGCCGACGGTGGGGGTTCCCTTGAACATCATGTGTTCGAAGAAGTGGCTCATCCCGGTGATCCCGGGGCGTTCGTTGGCGGAGCCGACGTGGGCCGCCCAGCCCGCCGACACGGTGGTCATCTCGGGGCGGACGACCGCCAGGAAGCGCATCCCGTTCGAGAGCGTGAACTCCTCCACGGGGACCGCGGCCTGTCCGAACAGCGGGGCGGGAACGGCGAGCAGCAGGGCGAGCGCCGCCAACCGAAAGGTCGGGTGTTTCATGAGGCAGGGATGGTAGCGGCGGGCGCGACGGCCCGGATCTGAGGGCATTGCCCACTGCTACGATATTCGGCTCGCCCGGGTTCACCGGGCCCGGGGGAATCGAATGAATCTGAGGCTTTGGAACGCCGGGCGCGCGCGGATTCCGGCGGCGCTCCTTGCGGCGCTGGCGCTCACCCTGCCGCTGACCGCCAGCTTCGCCGGGGCCGAAAGCGCCGCGATCCGCGCGCGTCAGGGCATGGTGGTCTCGCAGAGCGCGATCGCTTCCGAGGTGGGCGCCCGGATTCTGCGCGACGGCGGGAACGCGGTGGACGCCGCGGTGGCGACCGCCTTCGCGATGGCGGTGACCCATCCCACTGCCGGCAACATCGGCGGCGGCGGGTTCCTGGTCTGGCGGCCGGCGAGCGGCGAGCCGCTCGCCTACGACTTCCGCGAGAAGGCCCCCGCGGCGGCACACCCCGAGATGTGGCTCGACGAGAACGGGGAGTACAGCTTCCAGATCCACCACCTGAGCCACAAGGCGGTGGGAGTTCCGGGAACGGTCGCGGGTCTCCGCCTCGCCTGGGAAGAGCAGGGCTCGATGCCCTGGGAGAGCCTCGTGCGGCCGGCGGTGGAGCTGGCCCGCGACGGCTTCCGGATCTCGCACGGGCTCGCCGGATCGCTCGCGCGGGTGCTCGAGCGGATGGCGCCCTATCCGGCCTCGGTGGCGCAATTCTCGAAGGAGGGGACGCCGTACGAGCCCGGCGAGATCCTCCGCCAGCCCGACCTGGCCGACAGCCTCGACCGGATCCTGGAGAACGGCTCGGCGGGGTTTTACGAGGGCGAGACCGCGGAGCTCCTGGCCGCCGAGATGGCCGCGAACGGCGGGCTCATCACCCTCGAGGACCTGAAGAACTACCGCGCCGTGGTGCGGGAGCCCATCCGGGGCGAATACCGCGGCTACGAGATCCTTTCGATGCCCCCGCCGAGTTCCGGAGGCACGGCGCTCGTCCAGATGCTGAACATCCTTGAGGGCTACGACCTCGCCCGGAACGGCTTCGGCTCGGCGGCGAACATGCACCTGATGGCGGAGGCGATGCGGCGGGCCTACGCGGACCGCGCGCTGCACCTCGGCGATCCGGACTTCAACCCCGGGATCCCCATCGCCCGGTTGACCTCGAAGGACTACGCCGAGGACCTCAGGGCCACGATCGACGAGGAGCGAGCCTCCGTCTCGTCGCCCGAGAGCTTCGAGTGGACCGCCGAGAGCGGCGAGACCACCCACTTCTCGGTGGTGGACAAGGACCGGAACGCGGTCTCCCTCACCTACACGCTGGAGTTCGGCTACGGCTCGGGGATCGTGGTGCCCGGGGCCGGCTTCCTGCTGAACAACGAGATGGGGGACTTCAACGGGGCGCCGGGGCTCACCAACGAACGGGGGCTGATCGGCACCGATCCGAACCTCGCGGAGCCCAACAAGCGGATGCTGTCCAGCATGAGCCCGACGATCGTGGCGAAGGACGGCGAACTCTTCATGGTCACCGGCACGCCGGGCGGACGGACCATCATCAACACGGTGATGCAGACCATCCTCAACGTGGTGGACCACGGCATGAACGCTCAGGAGGCGGTGGACGCCGGCCGGATGCACCACCAGTGGCTCCCGGACCAGATCCGCTACGAAAAGCAGATGTTCTCGCCGGACACGCTCTCCATCCTGGAGGCCTACGGCCACCGGCTGAGCGAGACCGAGGCGCAGGGCGCCGCCGAGGTCATCGTCGTCCTTCGTGACGAGGGTGTCCTCGAGGGGGGCGTGGACCAGCGCCGCGCCGACGGCGGGGCCGCGGTCCACGACGAGGACCCGTCCGGGAACTGATTCCCGTAACCGGGAAGGGGAGGCACTTCGATGTCCTCAGGCAAGCGCTTCGCGGCGGCGTTGCTCGCCGCCGCACTGATTCCGGTCGCCGGCGCGGCCCAGGAACCGGACTTCTCCGGGGTCTACAACTTCGTCGAGATCTCGAACCGGCTCTCGACCTCGGGCCAGATCTCCCTCGACGACATCGAGTCGGTGGACGCCGCCGGCTTCGACGTGGTGGTGAACCTCGCGCCCGCCCGCTGGGAGCGGAACTTCGAGGAGGGCTTCCGGGTGACGCAGGCGGGGATGACCTACATCCAGATCCCGGTGGACTGGCAGGACCCCTCGCTCCGCGACCTCGAGCTGTTCTTCGACGTCATGGAGGCGAACGAGGACCGGAACGTCTACGTCCACTGCTTCGCCAACATGCGGGTCTCGGTCTTCGTCTACCTCTACCGGACGCTCCGCAAGGGAATGTCCGAGGAGGAGGCCTGGCAGGACGTCCTCAAGGTCTGGGACCCGGAGAACAACCCCTCCACCCCCCAGTGGCCGGCCTTCATCACCGCGGCAAAGGACAAGTTCGGGGGCTAGGCCGGGACCGCCGGCCAGTCCTCCCGGTGGGGGCCTTCAGACCGGCACGCGCGGCGCTCCGCGCCGCGCACGTCGTAATGCTGCTCACACCAGGTGGCGCGTACGGCTTGGAACGCCGGTCTCCAGACCGGCACGCGCGGTGCTCCGCACCGCGCACGTCGTAACGCTCCCGATCGCAGCGGTGCACCCTGCTCGGAACGCCCGCTTCGGGTGGGCGGAATCGGGCGCCCGGGGCACCTCAATCGTGCGGCTCGAACCGTGCTAGTCTGCGCCTACCAATTGCAAAACGGCGCCTGGCTGCGTCCCTGATCGAAGCTGGGTTGCGACCTCCGGGTCACGACTCACACGCTGCCAGGCGTCAACCACATTCCGGCTGAGTGAGCGGGAGGTGTATTTCGCGGTGCGCCGGTGGCGCAACCGGCTTGGAACGCCGGCTTCAGCCGGCACAGCCCGCCGCAGGCGGGCGGCGGGACGACCTCATTCGCCGGGATGGCGCAGCTGCGCGTCCGTTTACCTGGGGTAGCGACGCACCGCCCGCGGCCCTGCGGGCCGCTGTGCCGGCTGAAGCCGGCGTTCCAAGCCGGCGGCGCCATTTCACGACGGGCCGGGTGCGCACGAGGACACGATCGCTCCGTTTCTCCCGGTGTGGGTTCCCAGCCCCCGGCAGCCCCCCTGCCACAATCCCCCGACACACCGGAGGACCCGGTGGAGGGGGCCTCCCATGCGCAACGCCAAGCCACGTACCGCCCGCCCGCTCATTCTCACCGCCGCGCTCGCCGCGTTCGGCTGCTCCGGACCCGGCGGTCCCACGTTCTCGGTCACCTTCCCCGCCGACCGCAGCGCCGACCCGCTCGACGGCCGGCTGGTTCTCATGCTCTCACAGGACGACGCCGCGGAGCCCCGCTTCCAGATCGTGGACGGCCCGAACAGCCAGTTGGCGTTCGGCGTGGACGTCGAGGAGTGGGGGTCCGGCGAGGCGGTCACCGTGGACGGCGGGGCCTTCGGCTACCCGATCCGCAGCCTGGCCGACGTCCCGCCCGGCAAGTACCGGGTCCAGGCGCTCCTGAACCGCTACCAGACCTACGAGCGCGCCGACGGCCACGTCGTGAAGCTGCCGCCGGACCGGGGCGAGGGACAGGTGTGGAACCGGAAGCCCGGCAACCTCTACTCCGCCCCGGTGACGATCTCGCTCGGACCGGGCGGGACGGCCACCATCGACGTCGTCCTCGACCAGGAGATCCCGCCGCTGCCGGTGCCTCCCGAGTCGGAGTACGTGAAGCACGTGAAGATCCAGAGCGACCTCCTCACCGAGTTCTGGGGGACGCCCACCGAGCTCGGGGCCTGGGTGCTCATCCCCCACGGCTTCGACGAGAACCCCGAGGCGCGCTACCCGATCGCCATCCACCACGGCCATTTCCCCTACACCTTCGGGGGCTGGCGGGAGGAACCGCCGGAGCCGGACCTGGAGTGCGAGTACTCCGCCCGCTTCGACCTCGACTGCTACAACCGGATCCAGCAGGAGCACGCCTGGCAGCTCTACCAGGATTGGACGAGCGACGACTTCCCCCGGATGCTGGTGGTGGAGATCCAGCACCCGAATCCCTACTACGACGACTCCTACGCGGTGAACTCGGAGAACCTCGGCCCCTACGGCGACGCCATCACCTACGAACTCGTTCCCGAGATCGAACGGCGGTTCCGCGGGCTCGGGGAGGGGTGGTCGCGCTTCCTCTACGGCGGCTCCACCGGCGGCTGGGAGTCCATGGCCGCGCAGGTGCTCTATCCCGACGACTACAACGGGGCGTGGGTCGCCTGTCCGGACCCCATCGACTTCCGGGCGTTCACCGTGGTCAACCTCTACGAAGACAAGAACGCCTACTACCTCGACAGCGCCTTCAAGCGGACCGCGCGGCCCGGGCGGCGGGACGGGAAGGGGCACGTCTCGTCCACGCTCGAGGAGATGAACCACCGGGAGCTGGTCCTCGGTACCCGCACCCGCTCGGGCCAGCAGTGGGACGTGTGGGAGGCGGTCTACTCACCGGTGGGCGAGGACGGGTATCCGCGCCGCATCTGGGACAAGGTGACCGGCGAGATCGACCCGGAGGTGGCCGCCCACTGGCGCGAGAACTACGACCTCAGCCACATCCTGCAGCGCGACTGGGAGACGCTCGGGCCGCGGCTCGCCGGCAAGCTGCACATCTACGTCGGCGACATGGACAACTACTACCTGAACAACGCGGTGGAGCTGACCGAGGAGTTCCTGGAGTCCACGACGGATCCTCCCTACGGCGGGGAGGTGGACTACGGCGACGGCGACGAGCACTGCTGGAACGGCGACCACACCCGCGGGAACGGTTTCTCCCGGCTGCGCTACATCCAGATGTTCGCGCCGCGGATCGTGGAGCGGATCCGGGTCAGCGCGCCGCGGGGGGCGGATACGTCGAGCTGGCGGTATTGACCGCCGGAGCTCCGTCTCGTCAGCCGCGCGGGAGAACCGTCGTCAGCGTCCCCAGGAAGGTCCCGAGCAGCAGGATCAGAAGGGTCCAGATCAGCGTCAACTGCCGCTGCACGGAGTCGAGCCGGGCATTCGCGGTCGCGATGTCGGTCCGGAGTTCTTGAACCACGGCGGTCGCATCCTCCGCGACGAGCCACGCCCGCGCGCGTGTCTTTGCGTGGCAGCGAAAGAGCGTCTACGATGGATCGTAGCCTCAGCCCCCAACATAAGGACCTCTTGGGATTGCGATCGGTTATGAGACTCACGCTCGCCGCCATCGGACTGTCCGCCGGGATTTCGCTTCTCGGCTCCGAGCTTCACGCGCAGTGGGGTGACCACAGCCGGTACCAGTATCACTTCGGAGAGATCTCCATCCCGCCGGCGTCGGCGGATGAACCGATGGCGGAGAATCTGTCCATCGAGCGCGCGATCACCTACCTGGAGGATGGAGCCAAGGCCTGGGCGAACAACCGGGGCTGCGTCTCGTGTCACACCACGGGCTGGTACGGGATCGTTCGTCCGCAGCTCGCCGAGAGTCTCGGTCAGCCCGATGAAAGCTGGCGGGCCTTCCTCGAAGCGCGCCTTCAGGACAGGCTCGCCGCGGACCCCGGAGAGCTCCAGCAGGATGTGAACCCCGCGGAAGTCGTGCATCTGGCCGCGTCTCTGGCATCCTGGGATGCGTACGTGGACCGGCGGCTGTCCCCCGAAACCGAGCAGGCCTTTCAGCTCATGTTCAGCCTTCAGCGGGACGACGGGGCGTGGCACTCGCCGGACACATGGCCGCCGTTCGAGTCCGACGCGTATCAGCTCGCGACCGTCGCGGCCATGAGTCTGGGTCTGGCTCCGGGATGGCTCGAGCAGGCCACCTCCCCTGAGTTGCAGAGGCAGGTAGCCGGTCTGCGAGAGTACCTGCGGGAGGTCCCTCCTCCCCATGACTACGCTCGTGTGGCGTTGCTCTGGGCGGACCGGTATCTCCCGGGCGTGGTCAGCGCCGACCAGAAGCAGGACATCGTCAGGGTGATCCTGGACCGTCAGCGCCCGGACGGGGGCTGGTCGATTCGCTCGTTCGCTCGGCCCGAGGAGTGGGGCCGGGGCAACCGCGCGGAACGCCTGCGAGCCGAGGCGGACTTCGGCGATCCCGCGAGCGATGGCCACCAGACCGGTCTGGCGGTCGTAGTGCTGTCGTCCGCGGGCGTGCCGCCAACGCACCCCGCCGTGCAGCGAGGCGTGGAGTGGCTCAGGCGGAACCAGAGAGAGTCGGGCCGCTGGTGGACGAAGTCACTCAATACCGAGACATGGCACTTCATCACGTATACCGGGACGCTCTACCCGGTGATGGCCCTCGCGGTCACGAGTTCCCCGACTGGTACCTCGTCCGAGGAGCGTTAGCGGGATCGCTAGCCGCACGAACCCCGCACAAATTCCCAGCTTTGACTGAGCGCCGCCAGGGAAGGTTGGAGTTGCGTCGTGCGCGGCGCGCCAGTTCTCCCGATGGGGGGGCGCCGCGCGTGCCGGTCTGAAGGCCCCCACCGGGAGGACTGGCCGGCGGTCCCAGTCCCTACGACGCGGTGCGGAACTGCCGTTCCGCCTCCGACAGGCCGTCCAGATCCGGCACCACGAGCGTGCCGCAGCCCTCGGGGGTGAAGACCTCGAGCAGGAGGCTGTCGGGCATCCCCGCCGGCAGCACGTGGGCCCGGGCCACCCCGGCTTCGAGCGCCCTCCGGATGCAGAGCGCCTTCGGGAGCATCCCGGTGCGGATCGCCCCGGAGTCCTTCATTGTTTCGAGCCCCGCGAGGTCGAGGAACGAGACCACGCTCTCCGGGTCCTCCGGATCGGCGAGCAGGCCCGGCGCCTCCCCGAGCAGGATCAGCTTCTCGGCGCCGAGGGCCACGGCGAGCGCCGAGGCGACGGTGTCCGCGTTGATGTTCAGGAGGGTCCCGGCCTCGTCCGCCGAGATGGGGCTCACCACGGGCAGCGCGCCGATGCCGAGCAGCCGCTCCAGCAGCCCGCCGTCCACCCCGTCGATGTCCCCGACGTAGCCGTAGTCCACCGTCTCTTCCGCGGCGCCCTCCTTCACCTTCACCGGCGGCCGCCGGTGCGCGCGGATCAACCCGGCGTCCACCCCGGAAAGGCCGATCGCGGGCAGGTCGAAGTCGCGGCAGGCGGCGAGGATGCGGGTGTTGATCTCGCCGTTCAGCACCATGGTGGTGACCCGGAGCGCCTCCGAATCGGTGACCCGGCGCCCCCCGACGAACCGCGTGCGGACCCCGAGCTTCTGCGACAGCTCGGTGGACTGGGGGCCGCCCCCGTGGACCAGCACCACCCGGACGCCGAGTTCGAAGAGCAGGGCCACCTGCTCCACGAGGTCGCGGATGCTCTGCTCCGCGGCGACGGCCGCGCCCCCGGTCTTGATGACGAAGGTCTTGCCGCCGAAGCGCTTCAGGTAGGGCGCCGCGTGCCGGAGCGCCCGGATCCGGATCTGGTTCTCGACGCTGCTCACGACAGCATCCGGTGGAGCGCGGCCATCTGCGCCCACATGCGGTTCTCGGCCTGCCCGACCACGGCGCTCCGCGGCCCGTCCAGCACCGCTCCCTCCACGACGACCCCGCGCCGCACCGGCAGGCAGTGGAGGAACCGGCAGTCGTCCCGGGCGCCCGCGAACCAGTCCTCGTCCACCGTCCAGCCGGAGAGCCCGGCCCGGAGCGCGAGGTCCGCCTCGGGGTCGCCGTAGTGCCGCGTGGCGGCCCACGACTTCGCGTAGAGCGCGTGGGCGCCCTGCATCGCCTCGGCGGGGTCGTCGCTCTCGCGCACCGAGCCTCCCGACGAGCCGGCGAGCCGGGCCGCCTGCGCCATCACGCTCTCCGGCAGCTCGTAGCCCGCGGGCCGCAGCACGGTGACCTCCATGCCCCGCAGTGCCGCCATCCGCAGGGTGTCCGAAGCCACCGCGAGGGGCAGGGGATGCGGGTGCTGGGTCCAGGAGAGGACCAGGCGGCCCCCGGACGCCGGGATCCCGAGGTCGTCCAGCGTCCGCCAGTCGGCCAGCGACTGGCACGGGTGGCGCGCCGCGGACTCCATGTTCAGGAAGGGCTTGTCGCACAGCCCCCGGATGCGCTCGAAGCGCGCGTCGGCGAGGTCTTCGGCGAGGTCGCGCTGCGCCGCGAACATCCGGACCCCGAGCGCGTCCCCGTAGGACGCGAGGACCGGCACCGCCTCCGCGATGTTCTCTGCGGTCTCCCCGTCCATCACCGCATCCGGGTCGAACTCCAGCTTGTGGATGAACCGGTCCGGGGCGATCACGAACGAACCGCCTCCGAGGCGGGACATCGCCGCCTGGAAGGACGCCT
Organism: Vicinamibacteria bacterium; assembly: GCA_965116805.1. GTDB lineage: Bacteria > Acidobacteriota > Vicinamibacteria > Marinacidobacterales > Marinacidobacteraceae > Marinacidobacterium. The sequence goes on along the minus strand of OZ220713.1, from coordinate 3,203,249 downwards.
GGGTGCGCAGCGAGGGATTCAGGAACAGCAGGGCGAGGACCTTCCCCTCGAGCGCCCGCGGTTCGGGCCGCTCGCGGAGGCGGGCGGCGAGCGAGACCAGCTCCCGGATCCCGTCCGCCCCCAGGTCTTCGAGCCGGTGGACTTCGCGCATCGCCCTTTGCCTCAGGCGGGAACGTCCGCCAGCGCCGCGACCAGCGCGTCCACGTGCTCGTCCCCGAGCACCAGGGGCGGCATCAGCCGGAGCGCCGCCGGATCGGTCGAGGTTCCCGAGAAGATGCCCCGCTCGAGAAGCGCGTTCCGCACCTCCTTCGCCGGCCGGGAACAGACGAGCCCGAGCAGGAACCCGCGGCCCTGGATCCGCTGCACCGGTCCCACCACCGCCTCCGCCCGGATCCGGTCCGAGAGCCGCCGCACCCGCGCGAGGAGGTCCTCCTCGCGGATCACCCGGATCACGGTGGCGATGAGCGCGCTGGCGACCGGCCCGCCCCCGAAGGTGGTCCCGAAGGACCCCATCGGGAGGCCCCCCGCAAGCTCCTCGCTCGCGAGCAGCGCCCCCGCGGGGAAACCGCCCGCGACCGCCTTCGCCGTCGTCAGCAGGTCGGGGCGCACCCCCGACCACTCGCAGGCGAAGGGCTTCCCGCTGCGGCCCATCCCGCACTGCACCTCGTCGAACACGAGGAGCGCCCCGGCGGCGTCGCACGCCTCCCGCGCCGCCCGCAGGAAGCCGTCCGAAAGGTCCACCGCGCCCGCCATCCCGAGAACGGGCTCCATGATCACCGCCGCGACCCGGGAATCCACCGCGGCGGCGAGCGCCTCGGCGTCCTCCCGCGGAACCGTCCGCACCTGGAACGGCGTCTCGGGGAAGGCGTACCACTTCGCGGAACCGTCGGTCGCCGCCGAGGCCGCCGCGGTGCGGCCGTGGAAGCCGCCGGTGAGCGCCACCACCGTGTCCCGTCCCGGGCGGGCCCGGAAGGCCAGCCGCAGGGCGTTCTCGTTCGCCTCGGCGCCGCTGCTCACGAGGAAGGCGCGGTCGAGCCCGTCGGGAGCGAAGTCCACCAGCGCCTCGCCGGCGGCGGCGCGTTCGGGACTCGGGATCGCGGTGGTCTGAAAGAAGAGGCGGGTGGCCGTTTCCTCGAGGCAGCGGAGGATCGCCGGATGGCGGTAGCCGAGCCCGGCGACCGCGTGCCCGCCGTAGAAGTCGATGAGCTCCCGGCCGTCCGCCGTCTTCAGCGTGACGCCCTCCCCCGAGACCACCTCGAGGGGAAGCTGGGGGTAGACGGGGAACAGCGCCGGGGATTCCGCGGACATCGTCGCTACAACCAGGCGGGCGTCGGGACCGTGAGTCCCGCGGTTTCGGGGAAGCCGAGCAGGAGGTTCATCCACTGGACGCCGCCGCTCGCGGCGCCCTTCCCGAGGTTGTCGAGCGCGGCGAAAGCGACGACGGTCTCGCCGTCGGTGGTGGCTCCCACGACGGTGATCGCCGAGCCGACGGTCTCCTTGAGCCGCGGCGCGGAGGCGACCCGGACCAGCGGCGCCCCGGCGTAGAAGTCGCGGAACGCCGCGTCGAGGTCCCCGGCGCCCAGCGGCGACCGGCTCCTCGCGAAGACGGTGGCGTGGATGCCGCGCGCGAACGGGCCGGAGTGGGGGACGAAGCGGACCCGCGCCGGGCGCTCCCCCGGCGCCGCGAGCAGGTCCTCCATTTCGGGGGCGTGCCGGTGCCCGAGCGGCTTGTAGGCGAAGAGGTTCGCGTGCCGGAGCGGGTGGTGCGTCGTCTCCTTGGGCATGCCGCCCGATCCGGTGCTGCCGGTGACCGCGGAGACGTGGAGTTCGGGCTCCACGAGCCCCGCGCGCCGGAGCGGGGCGGCGGCGAGGGCGACCGCGGTGGCGAAGCACCCCGGATGCGCGACCCGTCCGGGTCCCCCGCCGGTGTCGACGCCGGCCAGTTCGGGAAGGCCGCACGTGAACTCGGCGAGGAGGTCCGGCTCCGGATGGGGGACTCCGTAGATCTCCTGGTAGCGGGCCGGGTCGGAGTGGCGGAAATCGGCCGACAGGTCCACCACCGGCAGATCGCAGCCGGCCGCCTCGGCGGCGCCGAGCAGCGCGGCCACCTGCGGCGCCGACGCCTTGTGGGGAGCGGCGGAGAACGCGGCGAGGCCGGAGTGTTCCCCGGCCGCGGCGGCGAGCATTGCGGGCAGGTCGCCCGGTGCGACGAAGGTCTCCTCCGGAAAGCTGGCCGCGAGGTTGGGGAAGGACTCCGCGATCGAGAGTCCCGCGTGGCTCGCCGAGACGGCGCCGGCGAGGCGCATGCCGGGGTGCCCGGCGATCCAGCGGAGCAACTCCCCGGCCACGTAACCGGAGGCGCCGAGCACCAGCGCTCCGACGGGGAGCTGTCCGTTGTCGTCCATCACGCGATCCCTCCCAGGCTCTCCGGGCCGATGGCCGCTTGCAGGCGGTCCAGGATTCCCTGTTGTCCCGACTTCGTGTGGCTCGCGACGAAGATCGTGTCGTCGCCCGCCACCGAGCCGGCCGCCTCCGGCCACGCCTCGGTGTCGATGGCGTGTGCGACCCGCTGGGCGCCCCCGGGCAGCGTGCGGACCACCACGAGGTGAGGCCCGGCGGAGGAGAATCCCTCGATGAGCGCCGCGAGTCCCGGAAGCTCGGAACGCCGCTCGGGCGCGATCCGGTAGCGGCCGCCGACCTTCCGGGCCCCGATGTCGCGGAGGTCGCGGCTCACGCAGGACTGGGTCACCGAGTGCCCCTGCGCCTCGAGATAGGCGACGAGTTCCGCCTGGGTGCGAGCCCGGGCCTCAAGCAGCGCGGCGCGCAGGAGGGCCCGGCGCTCGGCGGCCTCGTCGGGGTGCATGGCTCGAATCTTCATATTATGCGCACAATATACCACAGCAACGAGCGCCAACGGACCGTGTTGCGCTTCGAAAACCTCGGTGGAACAAAATAGTCTCTCCGTATGGGTGGGCATCGTCCGGACGCCGTGTCAGGCCGTCATCCCGGGCCGACAGCTTCGAAATCCCCGGAGTCGGTGCGCCGGGCGCGCGCCGCCGGGGGAACGCGCGCGGAAAGCCGCTCAGGTCACTCTCTCCACAGGCTGCTGCCGGGTAGTCCATGACCAGGGCGCTTCTGGTCTATCCCGCACAACCGCCGACCTATTGGGGCGGCAACTATGCCCTGGAATTGGTGGACATCAAGTCGGCGTTCCCACCCCTGGGTCTGCTCACCATTGCCGCCATGTTTCCGCCGGAATACGAGCTGCGGGTCGTCGACATGAACGTGGCTCCGCTCACGGACGCCGATCTGGAATGGGCCGACCTGGTCTTCACCTCCACCATGATCGTCCAGCGGGTTTCTCTGGAGACGGTCATCGAGCGCTGCAACCGCGCGGGCGTCCCGGTGATTGCCGGAGGCCCGCATCCCACCACGTTCCACGACGAGATCCCGGGCGTCGACCATTTCGTGCTGGACGAAGTGGAGGAGACCTTTCCGGGATTCCTGCGCGACCTGGAGAACGGGACCGCCAGGGCGATCTACCGGGAACCCAGAAAACCCGACGTCACCCTGACGCCCGTGCCCCGCTTCGACCTGATCGACCTCGACAGCTACTACTCGATGGGTCTTCAGTTCTCCCGGGGATGCCCGTTCAACTGCGAGTTCTGCGACATCACCAAGCTCTACGGCCGGGTGCCGCGCACCAAGTCACCGGCCCAACTGGTGACCGAGTTCGAGGCGCTGTACCGGTTGGGCTGGCGGGGACCCCTCTTCCTGGTCGACGACAACTTCATCGGCAACAAGCGGGAAGCGATGGAGCTGCTGCCCGTCATCGCCGAGTGGCAAAAGGCCCACGGATACCCGTTCTCCCTTACCACGGAGGCGAGCGTCAACCTGGCGCACCTGGACGGGTTGATGGATGCCATGGTCGCGTCCGGCTTCGACACCGTGTTCCTCGGCATCGAGACGCCCAATCCCAAGGCGCTCATCAAGACCAAGAAACAGCAAAACACCTCGAGGAGCGACGGGAACTTCCTGTTCAACGCGGTTCGCAAGATCCAGCGGAAGGGCATGCAGGTCCAGGGCGGGTTCATTCTGGGACTCGACAGCGATGACGAGACGGTGTTCGACGCGCAGATCGAGTTCATTCAGCAGGCGGGAATCCCGGTCGCGCCGATCTACCTGTTGACGGCGCTCCGCGGCACCGACATGTACGAGCGGCTGCGTTCGGAGAACCGGCTATTGGAAGCGGCGATCGGCACCAGCGCGATGACGCTCAACTTCAGGCCCGAGCTCGACCCGGAGGTGCTGCTCGACGGGTTTCGGCGGGTCACCGCCACGCTCTACGACGCCACCCTCGAGAACTACTTCCAGCGCTGCCTGAACCTGTTCGAGCACCTCGAACCGGTGCCCCACCTGTTGAAGCCGATGGGGAGGAACGCCATCGTCGTCGCCACCATGCGCTTGCGCCGGGAGCTTTCGAAGGAGCAGATCCCCGCCTTTTCACGATTTATTGCCAGAGTCTCCCGCGATTCTCCCCGCCTGCTCCCCCTGGCGCTGCGCCTGGCCGGCCTGGGCTACCACTTCGAGAAGATCACCCGACAGCAGGTCGCGATCCACGACTTCAAGGTGTTCCTGGAGGCCGAGCTGGATCTGTTTCGGGAGGCCGCTCGAGACCGCACGGAGCGCCCGGAAACCATCCGCGACCGCCGGCAGGCGCTCTTCGCGCGTGCCGAGCAGCGCTACCGGGAGATCCCCGGCGATCTTCGCCACGACGAAGACGGAGTCGACTTTGCCCTTGAGTCCTTCCGGTCCTCGCTGAGCGCTCAAGCGGAGCGTCCGTCCCGTTTCGTGTGAACGGGGGTAATCCCCTTTCACACTTTCCCCCGCAATCGCGGGCAGCGAACCGGGTTCGCTGCCGGCTGTTTTCCTGGCCCGCACGGCGCGCCGGCCTGGGACGCCGGGCTCCGGGTCCCCGCCGGTGAGACGGGCCGGCGCGCCTCAGAAGCGGTAGCGGATCTGGCCCATGACCTGCCGGCGGAGGACGTCGCCGAAGATGTGGTTCTGGATCTCCTGGTTCAGCAGGTTGAGCACCTGGACGGACGGCTGGATGCGGCCGTCGAACAGACGCACGCGCACGTTCGCGTTCACCGTGGTGAACGCCTCCGTCCAGCCGTGGAACCGCTCGTTCAGCACGTCGGCCCAGTAGGAGCGGTCGCTGTAGTTCAGCGAGGCCGCGACGGTCCACGGACCGGAGGTGGCGTCGAACCCGGCGTTCAGCCGGTGCGCGGCCGGAATGCTGATGGGTTCGCCGTCGAATCCCTTCGCCTCGGGCTCGGACTGCCACGAGTAGTTGACGTACCCCCCGACGCCGCCGCGGCGGCCGTTCAGCCCCACTTCGAACCCGGAGTCGCGGATGGACTCGCGGTTCACCCAGCCGAGCGCCGAGGGAAGCTCGAGACCGGTCGTCGCGCCCAGGATGTCCACCAGCACCGCCGGGTTCACGGCGATGGCGGCGACCGGCCGCGGCAGCGTCCCGGGAGGGAGGCGCCGGGCGTACCCTGCGATGAACTGCTGGACCCCGGCGAAGGCGCGGTTCCACCCGGGGGGCGGGTTCCGGGTGGACCAGAGCCCGGTCACGGTGGAGTCGATGACGTCCCGGCGTTCGTTGACATAGACGGACGCGCTCGCGCCGATCCAGTCGTTCAGGGCGCCGGCCCACCCCACCTCGTAGGCGAAGAGGCGCTCCGCGAGCAGCTCCGGGTTGCCGGCGAAGTGGAGCGGGCTGAAGAAGCCGACCGGCGCCGGGAGCAGCGCCTCCGGAATCCGGGCGCCGCCCGGCAGGCTCCGGATGAAGGGAGTCAGATCGAAACGGATCGCGTTCCCCACTCCGAAATCCGCGTAGGAACTGCGGAGCGACGGGGAACGGAAGGCCTGGTTGTAGGACACCCGGAAGGCCTGGTCCGGGGCGGGCTTGAAGATGAGGGTGGTCCGCGGCGAGAGGACGAACTCGTCGAGGACGCTCACCCGGTCCGCGCGGACGCCGGCGATCCAGCGCCAGCGGTCCCCGAGGAAGATCTCGTCGTTCAGATAGAAGCCCTGTTCGTTCCGGTCCTCCGCGGCGGGGGCGATCCCCATGTCGACCTTGATCAGCCGCAGGTTTCCGCCGTAGGAGAGGACGTGACGGCCGCCGAGAACCCTGGTGTCCTTCACGCTGAGGTCGTAGGTGTCCTGGTCGCTGTGCCCGGTCAGGAGCTGATCGGGCCTGCTGCGCACCAGGAGCGACAGGATGTCCATGCGGGAAGAGTTCACGAACGCCCCGATCTCCAGCGCGTCCCGCCGGTACTGCACCCGTCCCCAGGCGATCCGGGAGCCCGGTTCGAAGCCGAACGGGCCGAGCGCGGTGTAGAAGACGCCCTGGTTCCCGCCGTAGCCGCCGGACAGCGTGACTTTGCTGTTTCCAGGCCTGTCCCAGTCCGCCCGGAAGTCCACCTTCGGGGTCCGGGACTCCAGCCCCTCGATCGGCGGGTAGGGAGTGCCCGTGTCGTTCGGGACTTCGCCGACCGGGCGGGCGAACGCGTCCGAACGGCTGAAACCGACGCTGACCCGGTAGGCGAAGGTGTCACTCACCGCCTGGGCGTGGCTCAGCGCGCCGGAGAAAGAGTTCCCGGCGTCCATGGGGTTTCCGGTGACGTTCCGGTCGAACGTGCCGAACCGGAGATCGAGCGTCGTGCCCGCGGCGTCGCGAGGCGCCTTCGTGATCATGTTGATCACCCCGGTCATGGCGTTCGCGCCCCAGACCGCCGAGGCGGGGCCGTTCACGACCTCGATCCGCTCGAGGCCGTCCAGATCCCCCGACAGCATGCTCCAGGCAACGCCCCCGTACTCCTGGTGCACCGGCCTGCCGTCCACCATGACGAGCTGGTGGCGGGCCCCGGTGATGGAGGAGGAGCGGCTGGTCACGGTGTACGAGGAGTTCGTCATCCGGGTCACGTTGACCCCCGGCGCCTGACGGAGCATCTGCGAATAGTCCGCGCCGGACTGGGCCTCCAGTTGTTCGCTGCCGATCACCGTCACCGCGGCCGGGGCGTTCACGATCTCCTGCTCGACGCGGGACGCCGAAACCACCACCTGGTCGGTGAAGCGCAACGCGACCGGCTGATCCTCGGTCTCTTCAGATTCCTGTTCCGCCGTCGCCTGCTGCTCCTGCCGTTCGTTGCCCCCGTGCCCGATGGCGCCGGCGGCCGGGATCGCCGGACCGATGAGCACCAGGGGAAGGGCGGCCGGGAGCACCCACCGGGCTCCCGTCAGGCTGCGTTGGTGTTCCATGAGTTCCTCCTTGAAACATTGTGGAGATCGAGTGCCGATCACGTCGGGACGACCCGGTCACCTCCGGCGCCCGGGCCCGCGGGTGCCGGGGGCTCCGGATGCCGGCCGGACCCCGTCCCCGCCGCCAGGCGGTAGATCGCGGGCACCAGCAGCAGGGTGACGAGCGTCGCGAACGCTACCCCGAACGAGAGCGAGACCGCCATCGGGATGAGCACCTGCGCCTGCACGCTCCCTTCGATCATCAACGGCGCCAGCCCTCCGCAGGTGGTCACCGACGTGAGGATCACGGGCCGGAAGCGGAGCGGCCCCGCGGCGAGCGCCGCTTCCCGGACCGAGGCCCCGGCCGCGCGGCTCCGGTTGATGAAGTCGAGGAGCACCAGCGCGTCGTTCACGACGATTCCGGTGAGCGGCACCATCCCGATGAAGCTGGTGAGGGACAGGGGAAGGCCCACGACCTGGTGACCGAAAACGGCCCCGGCGAGCCCGAAGGGCACCGCCGCCATGATCACGAAAGGCTGGGCCCACGAGGACAGCGGGACGGCGAGCAGGACGTACACGAGGATCAGGGCCAGGATCAGGTGTCCGCGGAGCGCCGCCATGGTCTCCTGCTGATCGCCGGCGCTTCCGACGACTTCGAATCCGAGTTCGGGAAAGCGGTCGCGGACGGCGGGGATCATCCGGTCCTCGGCTTCGGCGACCAGTCCGCCGGGCGAGGCCCGTTCCGGATCGACGCTCGCGTTGACCGTGACGGTGCGCTGATCGTCCAGCCAGCGGATGACGGACGGGCCCCGCTCCTGCGAGATCTCCGCCACCTGGCCGATCTGGACCGCCTCGCCATCGTCCCGCCGAACCCGCATCGCGGTGACGGCGTCGAGGCTCCGCCGGCTCGACTCGGGATAGCGCAGGAGCACCCGGATCTCGTCGCGCCCCCGCTGGATGCGCTGGATCTCTTCACCGTGGAACGCCTGCCGCAACTGCCTGCCGAAGTCCGCGGCGTCGATCCCGGTCGCCGGGCCCCCGGAACGGACCCGGGCGACGAGTTCGGGAGCCTCGCTCTCGAGGTCGTCCGAGACCGAGATGACCCCCGGGAACTCCCGTATCAACGCCGCGAGCGCCGCCGCCGCCGCCCGGAGTTCCTCGGGCGCGTCCCCGCGAATCCGGATCGACAGGTCGCTGCCCTGCCCGATGACCGAGGTGAGCACGGTGGCCTGGCCTCCGTGCGGGAGGGAGCCGGCGAGCGCGCGGAGCCGGTCGGCGATCCGGCGGGGCGGGACCTCGGCCCGTTCCTCCGCGGGGGCCAGTTCCCAGATGAGCTGGCCGATCCGGGCGTCCGCGCGGACCTCCGCTCCGCCGAGCTCGCCGCCGACCCCCACCGGAAACCGCTGCCCCACCATCACGGCGAGGTTTTCGTGCGGATCGATGCCGTGTTCGGCCTCGAAGTCCCGCCGCACGCGCCCGATCGCCGCCTCGAGTTCGTCCACCACCTCGGCAGTGGCCGCCGCGGTCGAGCCCGGCGGCAGCGAAACCTGAACCCGCACCGCGTCGGAGTCGAAGGGGGGCGCCGGCTCCACCGGGATCCAGCGGCCCCGGACGAGACCGAGCGCCAGCGCGAGCGACACCACGCCGAGGGCCACGGTCGCCCCGGGGTTGTCGATGGACCAGCGGAGCGCGGGCCGGTAGAGCGATTCCACCGTCCAGTCGAGCCCGGCCTGGATCCGGTCCCGGATGCGCGCGAGCCGCCGGCTCGGGCGAACGGCGAGCCCGCCGTGGGCCAGGTGATGGGGCAGGATCCAGGCGGCGTCCAGCATCGAGAACGCCAGCACCGGGATCACGATGCGGGGAAGCGTCCCCATGAGTTCGCCCCACACGCCGGGAAGCCCGAGGAGCGGCGAGAACGCCGCCATGGTGGTCAACACCCCGAACGACGCCGGAAAGAGGACCTGCCGGACGCCGCGGATCGCCGCTTCCGAAGCCCCCGTCCGCCTCGCGGCGATGTGCCGGTGCACGTTCTCGCCCACCACGATGGCGTCGTCCACCACGATGCCGAGGGTGACGATGAAGCCGAACATGCTCACCATGTTCAACGTCACGCCGAGTCCGGGCATCAGCAGGAAGGCGCCGAAGAACGCCACCGGCAACCCCGCCGCGGTCCAGACCGCGACCCGGGTGGAGAGCGTGAAGAAGAGGACGAGGAAGATGAGCGCCAGACCCTGCAGACCGTTCCGGACGAGCACTTCCATGCGGCTGTCGAAGAGCCGCCAGGCGTCGGCCCAGGGAGTCAGCGTGAGCGCGGGCGGCAGCCGCCGGGCGGTTTCCCGGACCTGCTCCTGGACCGCCGTCACCGTCTCGAGCAGCCGCGCGTCCGGGGCCAGCATCACCTCGACGAACACCGCCGGCTCCCCGTTCATCCGCGCCGCCCGCTGGACATCGGTGAAGCCGTCGGTCACGGTGGCCACGTCCCCGAGCGTGACGAAGCCGCCCCCCGGGGTGGCGATGAGCGGAATCCCGGCGAACGCCTCCGCGCTCCCGGCTTCGGCCTCGGTCCGGAGCCGTACTTCGCTGACGCCGGTGCGGACCGAACCGGCCGGGATGTCCGTCGAAGCGCGGCGGATCGCCGCCGCGACCTGATCGAAGGTGAGTCCGAAGCGGGACAGGACGTCCTCGGACACTTCGATGGCGATCTCGTAGTCCCGGCCGCTCGCCGTCTCCACCGCCGCGACGCCCGGAACCCGGGAGAGGTCCTCCCGGACCCGGTGCGCCGCCTCGGTGAGGGCCCGCTCGTCGGCCTGCCCGTGCACCGCGACCCGCAGCAGCAGGCGCCGCGCGGAACTCTCGGTGATGACCGGGTCCTCGGCCTCCGCGGGCAGGCTGGTGATCGACTCGACGCGTTCCCGAACCTCGTCGCTGACGTTCTGGAAGTCGGCCCAGTACTCCAGCTCGACGGTGAGGGTGCCGATCCCGTCGCGCGCGGTTCCGGAGACCTCCCGGATCCCGCCGACGTCCCGCAGCGCTTCCTCCATGGGCTTGAGAACGCTCGCTTCGATGACGGAGGCGCCGGCCCCCGGCCAGGCGGTCCTGACGGTCAGGGTCGAAGGGCTCGTTTCCGGCACCAGTTCCTGCGGGACGCCGCGGATCGTGAGGATGCCGGCCAGCGAGATCGCGAACAGGAGCAGGTTGGCCGCCACCCGGTTCCTGACGAACCAGGCGACCGCACCCCGCGAAGGAGCCCCGCCGGCCGGCGTGGCTTCCTGCGACACCCGGACCTCCCGACCTACCGGATCGCGGGCCGCGCGGAACCGGCCAACCGCGCGGCCGGCGTCCCGGGCCCGACGAGACGGCCGGGCCCGGCCGTCTCGCGGATCACACTTCGGCTTCTTCCGCGCCGCCGGAGTTCAGCTTCAGCATCTCGGCGACGATCAGGACCGCCGGAATGAAGAACAGCAGCCCGATGCTCGCGAAGGCGAGTCCCGCCGTCAGGCTGATGATCATCGGAACGGTGTACTGCACGGTCTCGCTCTTGTCGTAGAGCAGCGGCAGGAGACCGACGATCGTGGTGGCGCTCGTGATCACGATGGGACGCGCGCGATCCCGGGCGGCGGCGGAGATCGCGGCGATGACCGGGAAGTCCGGGTTCTCCCGCCGCATTCCGTTGTACCGGTCCATCAGGAGCAGCGTGTCGTTCACCACGACTCCGGAGACGGCGACCAGGCCGAAGAGGGAGACGTAGTTCAGTTCGTAGCCGAGCACGAAATGCCCCAGCACGGCGCCCACGCCGGCCATCGGCAGGCCGGCGAGCGCCAGGAAAGGCTGCGCCAGGTTGCGCATCTGGGACGCCAGCAGCCCGAAGACCGCGAGCATGGCGAGCGGGAACGTCCAGGCGAGCGTCCCGGCGGTAAGCCTGCTCTGACGGGTCGATCCAGCCGCGTGGACCTCGAGCCCCGGGTGGCGCTCGACGAGTGCCGGGAGGATCTCCCCGCTCACGGCGCGCTGTAGCCGGAGGCCGGCCGCGACCTCCGGGTCGAAGTAGGCGGTTACGGTGGCAGTGCGACGCCCGTCGAGCCGCGTCAGCGTGGCGTAGTCCTGGATCTCGGTGATCCGCGCGACCGTGGACAGGGGCGCGTCCTTTCCCGGGCCCAGGGAGATGCGCTCGTCCAGCAGGTCCCGCAGACTGCGGCGGCGTTCCGCCGGATAGCGGACAACGACCCGGATTTCGTCCGGCCCGCGCTGGATTCGCTGGGCCTCGGCGCCGAAGAATGCGTCCCGGAGCTGGTTGGCGAGACGCCGGGGGGTCAGTCCGGCCATGAAACCGGCCTCGCTCAACTGGATGTCGTAACGCCGGGCTCCGGGAGCGAGTGTGTCGTGGACCTCCCGCACCGCCCCGATGTCCAGGGCGGCATCCCGCAACTCGTCCACTGCTCGGGCGACGACCTCCAGATCGTCGTGCGCCAGCGTGTAGGAGACGCTCGGAGAGAACATGTCCGCGCTGGTCACGAAGTGGACCCGCTCCGCGCCCTGGATCTCTCCCAGCCGATCCCGCCACAGCCTCAGGAAGTCCAGTTCATCCAGGGGGCGCGGCGACGGAGCGAACCTGACCTCCACGGTGGCCAGGTGCGTCCCTTTCGGGTAGTTCCGGGTCCCCACCATCGCCTGCCGGGGCAGCCGCTGGCCGACGAGCACCGCGATGGATTCGAGCTGGCCACCGCCGACCGCCTGATCCGCGGCGCGAGCCGCCCCGGCGAGCTGTTCCGCCGCCGCTGCGGTGGTCCGGACCGGGGTTCCCGCCGGCATGGTGATTTCCGCCGCCAGGCGGTCGGAGCCCAGGCTGGCGGGGAACGGATTGACCGGTACCGCCTCGACGACGACGAGCACCAGCGCCAGCACCACCGCCCCGGCCACCGCGGCGATCACCACGAACGGCGCGCGCACTGCCCGGGCAATGGCCCGCACCAGCTTGCCCTGAATGAGCTCGTCGAAACCGCCGCGCGTCCGCGCCTGGATTTCGGCCAGGGGCGAGAGGCTCCAGCGCCGGTCTCCCGCGAGATGTCCGGGCAGGACGAAGAACGCCTCGACCAGCGAAAACAGCAGGACCAGGATGACCGCGATGGGCACCACCCGGAACATCTGCCCCAGCGCGCCCTCGAGCGGGAGCAGGGCCGCGAAGGCCACCATGGTGGTGAGTCCTCCCACGACCACCGGTCCCCCGACCGACCGCACCCCGGCAATGGAGGCCGCCGCGCCGCGGTGTCCCCGCTCCCGCTGCTTGGCGATGGCCTCGCCCACCACGATCGCATCGTCCACCACAATGCCGGTCACCACGAAGAAGGCGAACACGGTGAGAACGTTGAGGGTGAGACCGAAGGTGTCGAACAGCAGGAACGAGCCCACGAAGGACACGGGGATACCCACCGCGACCCAGAGCGACATCCGCAGGTCGAAGATCAGCAGCAGCGCGACGAACACCAGGACGGCCCCGAAGAGCCCGTTGCGGGCCATCCGGGACAGCCGGAAGTCGATGATCCGGGTCTCGTCGTCCCACAGCGCGATGTCTGCGCCGGACGGCGGGACATAGCCGTCGAGGAAACCCTTGACCTCTCCCGCGACCTCCTGGGGGGGCTGTCCCGCCCCCGCATGAACGCGAACGAACACGGCCGGCCTGCCCTCGATCCTGGCGGACACCTCCGCTTCGTCGAAGCCGTCCCGGACCGTCGCCACGTCCCGGGTCCGGACGAGCGAGCCGTCCGGGCGGGCGAGCAGGACGATGTCCCGGAACTCGTCTGCGGTCTCGCGTTTCGCGAGGGTGCTGATGACCACGTCGCCCGCATCCGTCCGCACCTCGCCCCCGGTCGCGTTCACGGACGACCCGCGAATACGGCTCACCACTCCGGCGATGGTGAGTCCGTAGCGCCTCAGGGCCTCCTCGCTCAGCTCGATCTGGATCTCGCGGTCGCGCACCCCGGCCAGGGACACAAACGACACCGAGGGCAGCGCGAGGAGGTCCGCCCGGAGCGCCTCGCCGGCTCCGCGCAGCCCGTCCTCGTCGAGTTCCGTCGAGGTCAACGCAAAGGTCAGGACCGACCGGATCACTTCGGTCCGCACGATTTCGGGTTGATCGGCCCGCGCCGGCGGGAAGTTCTCGATGCGCTCCACCGCCGTCCGGGTGGCGTTCAGCACGTCCACGGCGTCCGCGAAGGGCTTCAGTTCCAGCGTGACCTGGCTCCGTCCATCGCTCGAGGTCGCGAGCACGCGCTCCACGCCGACGATGCCGGAGACCGCCTCCTCGATTCGTGCGGTGACGTCCGCCTCTACCTCCGCCGGGGTCGCGCCCCGGAAGGGCACCGCGACCGTGATCGAGCGCGGGTCATAGTGCGGCGCGCGCTCGACGGTGAGCCGGGACGCGGCGAACAGGCCGCCGCCGAGCAGCAGCAGCATGAGGAGGTTGGCGGCGACGTGGTTCCCCGCGAACCAGGCGACCGGTCCCCGAGGGGTGTCCGGACGCGATCCGGAGGGGGGCATTCGCTCTTCGCCCGGTTGGTTCATGGTGTCCATCCCCGTGACCTCGAGCCGCGCCTATTCGGCGACCCGCACGGCGAGTCCGGGCCGCGCTCCGACGACCCGGCCCACCACGACGCCCTGCCGCGGATCGAACGCTTCGACCAGCCAGCCCGCTTCGGTCCTCCCGAGCGTCTTCGGAGTGACCGACCGCAGGGCGCCGCCGTCCACCACCCAGACATTCCCGCCGGGCTGTTCGGCGGCCTCGGGAAGCGCGAAGACTTCCGAGAGGACGGGCCCTCCGAGGCCGACGATGGCGAAGGTGCCGGGGCGGGGAAGGTTGCGGGGGTTGCCGCGAAATGCCAGGAACAGGGTGACGAGCCGGCTCTCCCGATCCACGACGGCCGCGACCCGATCCACCGACGCCGCGAACTCCCGTCCTCCGGCGCGGACCGTGGCGCGGCGGCCGACGATCGGCTCGAGGCTGGCCAGCTCGTCCTGGGAGATCTGGGCCTCCACCTGAAGCGCTCCGTTCTGGTACACCAGTCCGAGCGGCGTATCCCGCCCCACGACCTGGCCGACCGTGGCCCGGGCGCCGGCGACCTGCCCGTCGAAGGGAACCGAGATCTCGGTGCGGGAGAGCACGATCTCCGCCTGCTCCACCCCCTTTATCGCGCGGTCCAGGTCGGCCTGCTTCTCGGCGATCTTGGCCGTCCGGGCGACGAGTGGCGGCGGCTCCTCTCCGGGATGGTCCCGGTGGAACTCCTGGACCGCGGCCTCCGCCTTGTGCTCCTGCCGCAGCAGGCGCGCCTCGGCGTAGCGCACCCGCGCCCGGGCCGCCTCAAGCCGGTTCGTGGCGTCGCGCTGATCGATCCGGACGAGGGTCTCCCCGGCCGCGAAGGAGCCGCCGTTCCGGAGGGCGGGAGCCACGTACACCACTTCGCCGCGGTTGTGGCTGAACAGCCGCACGCCGTCCAGGATCGTGACGGCGCCGGTCGTACGCACGTTCTGCGCGGCCTCGCCCGCCGCGGGACGGATGACGGTGACGGTCGGAACCCCCGGCTCGGCGAGCCTCAGGTCGTCCGTGTGCGCCTGCCCCTGGGGAGCGCGGGCGAACCAGATGGCCACGAGTACGCCAACGACGATGACGACGATCTGCAGGGTTCCGCGCCAACCCCCGCGTTCGGCTGTGGCGCCGCCTTCTTCGAGCATCGTGACCTCCCGTTCCGGGGACCGGCAGCGCCGGGTGAACTCCGGTCCATGACGGGGCCCGGATACCGACGCCTCCCCAATAGGCCGATTGTCCCTCAATTGGGACCGCCTTCACCACGTGAAAACTCCAGGTGTCACGAGTCTCCGCGGTTGACGGTGAGGTAGCGGCGTTGCTGGAGAGCCGACCGGCGAGCTGCCGGGCCAGGCGCTCCAGGGCCCCGGTTCCGGGGAACGGTGGGCCGCTCCGCTCACGAAAACCGCAGGGCTCCACCTTCGAAACCGAGGTGCTCATCGGGTGAAACGAGGCCGCGCGCGTCGTGCCCGCCTGGGCTGGGCGCCTCTCTGGAGGCTTGATTCCCCGGACGGCGTCCGGCAAGATAGCTCCGGTGGGTCCGGTGTGAACCAAGGGGTCGAGGTGATCGTGAGCGTCGCCGGAAGCGGCGCGGCATCCCCTGAACCTCGCCGTTCCTGGAACCTGCGCGCAGCCGTTCAGGAGGGACTCCGCTGATCGCGCAAGGCTTCCCGGCGGGATCCTCCGTCGCCTCCTTCCCTGCGAGGTGGGGCCAACGCCGGACTCGTCGCGGGCGGCGTCTTCAACCTGATCCGAGCCTTGCCCGCCCTGCCCGGCCCCGCGCCTCCCGTTAGAGCGCACGATGGATGATCCGAGGTCCGACGATGCCGTCGCCATCGTTGGATACTCCCACCGCCTGCCGGGCGGCCTCCGTACCGACGACGATTTCTGGCGACTCCTGAGCGAACGGGAAACCGTCCGGGAGCCCGTCACCGGCCGCTACGGGAGAGGCTACCGGCCGATCGGAGAGTTCTCGGGGCCGGGCCGCTTCGCGAGCGCCTACGAAGGCCTGATCCGCGACGAGGGGGAGAAGCTCTTCGATCGCGGTCTCTTCGGCATGTCGCACCACGAAATGCTGTCGGCCGATCCGCACGTCCGGATGCTGTTGACCTGTACCTGGGAGGCCTGTGAACAGGCCGGATGGGACCTGCTGTCGTTGCGGAACAGCCGAACCGGCGTCTTCGTCGGAGCCCAGGTTCCGGCAACCTCGAACTGGCGCCGGCCGCTCGGCGCAACCGAGTTTTCCATCGCCAGCATCAGCGTGGCCATGCTGGCCAACCGCATCTCCTATCACTTCAACCTGATGGGACCCTCGCTCGCCTGCTGCACCGCCTGTTCCGCCAGCCTGACCGCGCTGCATACCGCGTTGAACGCACTGCGCTCCGGCGACTGCGAACAGGCTTTCGTGGCGTCGGCCAACTACCTGGGCTCCGCCCGCCTCAGCACGGGCTTCAACGCGCTGGGGGTCATCAGCCCGGACGGGCGATGCCACTCCTTCGACGCGGAGGCGAACGGTTACATGCGTTCGGAAGGAGCCTTCGTTTTCGCGGTCAAGCCCCTGGCGGCGGCCGAACGGGACGGCGACCCCATCCATGCCGTGGTGGAGGCCACCGCGATCAATGCCGCGGGCGCCGCCGACGGTGCTCCGGGCCTCGCGGCGGGGCGCTACATCACGGCGCCGACCCGGCATGCGCAGGTGGACCTGATGCGCACGGCCTGCGCCCGCGCCGGCCGGGAGCCGCGGGAGTTCGACTACGTCGAAGCCCATGCGACCGGCACGGTGGTCGGCGACCGCATCGAGGGCAACGCCATCGCCGAAGCGTTCGGTGGCGGGCGGGACGCGCCGCTCCGGGTGGCAAGCGTCAAGAGCAACGTGGGGCACATGGAAGCGGCGGCGTTCACGGCCGCCCTCCACAAGGTCGTGCTGATGATGCGGCGGCGGACCTTCGCGCCGGTGTCGAAGAACTACGTGGTCCCGAATCCGGACATCGACTTCGAGAGTTGCCCGATGCAGGTGCAGACGGCCTGCGATCCGTTCCCGGACCGCCCGGTGCTGGTCGGCATCAACTCCTTCGGCTTCGGCGGCTCCAACGGGCACTGCGTGGTCCGCGAGTACCGTCCCGAGTCCCGGCGGATCTGGTCGGTGCCGCTCGCGGGCAGGGCCGGTTTCATGGTCCCACTGTCGGCGCGGACGTCCGGCGCCCTGGAAAAGAGCGCCCGGGCGCTGCGAGAGACGCTCGAGCGCCGGGAGATGGACCTCTACACCCTCGCGGGCAATCTCAGCCGCCGCCGCACCCATTTCGCCACCCGGACCTCATTTGCCGTCCGCACCCAGGACGAGCTGATCGAAGCGCTGCGGGGTTTCGAGCGGGATCCAACCCCCGTGGCCACGGCCGATCCCGAACAGCGCCGGATCGCCATGGTGTTTTCCGGACAGGGCACGCAGTGGGCCGGTTGCGGGCGCGCGCTGTACGACGCCGATCCCGTCTTCCGGCGGGTCGTCGATGTCATCGAGGAGCATTGGCGGGAGCACTCGGCCCGTTCGTTGCGCGAGGCCTGTTTTTCCGCCCCGCAGGAAGCGCTCAACGAAGTCCAGCTCGCCCAGCCCGTCATCTTCATGCTCCAGTGCGCGCTCGTGGAGCTGTTCAAGACCTGGGGCGTGTATCCCGAGTGCGTCGTCGGACACAGCTCCGGCGAGGTGGCGGCCGCCTATGCCAGCGGAGCGCTTTCGCTGGCGGAGGCAACGCGCCTGGTGTTCCATCGCGCCACCCTCCAGCAGCGCACGGCCGGTTCCGGCCGCATGCTGGCGATCGGCCTGGACCGGCCGGGCGTCGAGGCGTTGCTCGAGTCGCTGGGAGTGGGCCATCGCCCCGCAGCGGATGCCGCGCTGCACGTCGAGATCGCTTGCGAGAACGCACCGGCCAGTACCGTGATCTGCGGCCGGGAAGCCGCCGTGCGCTCCGTCATGGAAGGACTGGACGGGCGCAACGTGCAGCATCGGCTGATTCCGGGGAACATCGCGTTCCACTCCAGCGCCATGGATCCGATCCGCGAGGACGCCCTCGCGGCGCTGCGCTTCCTGGACGACGGCGCGTTCGACGCCGACGTACCCATGGTTTCCTCGGTGACCGGGGTCGCGGCGCAGGCGCTGGACGCCGCCTACTGGTGGTCGAACATCCGCCGGCCGGTGCGATTCGCGCAGGCGATGGAGACCATCGTGCGGAACCACCGGCCCGACGTCATCCTGGAAATCGCGCCGCACAGCGCCCTGCAACCCACGATCGCGCAGTGTCTCGAAGGCGATGCCGGCCGTTCGGTCTGCGTTCCGACGCTGATGCGCGACACCGATGCCAGCCGCGGCTTCCACGAGGCCCTCGGAGCGCTGTTCCGGGCTGGCGTCCACCTGGACTTCGCCGCGCAGTATCCCCGTCCCGAGCCGATCGGCCACCTGCTGCCCGGATATCCGCGCGACGACCAGTCGGCCTCGGACGACATGAGCGACGACGAGATGTTCCTCGAGCTGGGGGAGTACGCCCACGGCCCGCTGATCGGCCACCGGGTGCCGTGCGAGCACCCGCTGTTCGAAGCGCGGCTTTCCGAGTCGGATTTCCCCTGGTTGGCGGAGCACCGCGTGCACCACGCTTCGATCATGCCGGCGGCCGGCTACATCGAGTTGCTCCTGCAGGCGTTCGAGGGCGTTCCCCTGCATGTGGAGACGCTCGAGTTCCTGCAGCCGTGTCCCATCCCCAGGACGCCGGTGCGGCTCCAGACGGAGCTGTTTCCGGTGGCCAACGCCCCGGACGAGTTCACGTTCACCATCTCCTCCCGATCGTATGAACCGGATGCCCGTAGCGAACTGCACTCGCGCGGAACCCTGCGCCTCGTAACCGGCGACCACCCGGTGAACGCGCCGCCGCGCCTCGCGGACATCGACACCACCGGCTTCGAGCCCTACTACTTCGTGGGCGAGAGCGACTTCTACGAGCGCATCGACGCCAGCCTGGGCGAGACCTTCCAGTACGGCCCCTGTTTCCGCACCATCAAGCGCGTCCTGTGGGAGGGCACCACGGCCGACTATCTGTTCGACGTCGAGATGGACGAGCGGTTGTGGACGACGGGCCGCGAGGAGGGATACGTCGCGAACCCGGCGCTGCTCGACGGCGGACTCCAGATCTTTCTCTATCACCTGCTGCGGGCGACGGACATCTTCGCCATGCCGAGGCGCGCGCAGGGAGTGACCTTCCTGCGCCCGCCGACCGGGCCGCGGCTGACGTGTTACGTGAAGAAGGAAAAGGACTGGGCGGACGTCAACGAACTGGGGCAGTTCACCGAGCGGCGCGGGGAGCGCTCCGGGGGCAGCATCCGCTTCTATGACTCCGACACGGGCGAGCTGGTGGCGTGCATCGATGCCTACGTCTCGTTCAACTCGAACCCGCGCTGGAACGACCTGCCCCGCAGCAAGCACATCGTCTCCTGGCAACCCAAGTTCGTTGCTGACGAACTGCCCCTGACGCCCGTTCGGCCGGACGGCGAACTCGAGCCCTCGGCCCTGGTCGCCGCGCTGGAACGGCCCGGAAGCGATCGCCGCGCCTGCCACGTCATCGAGTTCGCGGGCGGCCGCCCGCCGGAGGAAACCATCCTGAACCAGTGCCTGGACTCCCTGGACCGCGACCCCACGCACACCGAGTTCTGGGTGATCGGCGAGACGGAGGAGCACACCCGGGCCCACTACGAGGCCTTCCAGGGCCGCGACACCGCCCTGCGCTTCGTTTCCCTGGATCTCGCCGCGGAGCCGGCGGCGGATCTCGACACGGGTCTCCTGCGGCCGCACGCCGCCGAGATGCTGTGGCTGCACGAGGACGCCGCGGCGTTCGGACCGGAGCAGTGGCGCCTGTTGCGCCGGCTCGCGGTCCCCGGCGGGTTGGCGCTGGTGGTTCATGGCGACGGCAGGACCGTGGAGGCGGACGGCGCCTGGACCACGGTGCACGCCGGCCCGCGCTCGACCCTGCTGCGGGCGCGGGACGCCGGCTCGGACGCGCAGGACCCGCGTGCATTGCCCGGACCCCGGTGGGTCATCGGCGCGCCGGACAGCCCGGCCGCGGAGTGGCTGGCGCGGCTCGACGATGCCGAGGCGATCTCCATTCCTTACGGGGAACTGGAGGACGATCGTGTCGGCACCCTCGCGGAGTGGCCCGCCGCGGCCGACCTGCGGGCGATCGACATCTTCTGCGGCGCCGATCCCGAGGATCCGACCGGGCAGGCGCTCGTGACGCGCCTGATGGCCTTTTTCAAGGCGCTGATCCCCTTCCGCGTGGAGAACGCGCGGCGCCCCTGCCGCGTGACCGTGGTGACGCGGCGGGCGGTGATGGATGTGGCGGAACCGCGGGCGAGCGCGGTCTGGGGAGCCATCCGCAGTCTCGGCCATGAGATCGCCGCCGACTTCGGTACGGAGGCCGCGATGGATCTGCGGCTCGTGGATATGGGCGGCGCCGAGGACCTGACGACGCTGCGGTGGCTCGGCGAGTGCGACCTCCGGGAGCGGGAGTTGGCGATCCGCGCCAACCGGGTGTGGGCGCCGCGCCTCCTCCCCGTACGGGAGCGTTCTCCGCTCGTCGCCGCGGGCGAGGAGTCCACCTACCGGCTGACGCTCGACAACCCGGGCCAGATCGGCGGGCTCCAGATGAAGACCTACGAGCCCGCCTCCCTCGGACCGCGCGACGTGGAGATCGAGGTCGCGGCAGCGGCCCTCAATTTCCGCGACGTCATGGTGACGCTGGGGATGCTGCCGGCGCTCTCCTATGAACGCTCGGCCCTCGGCCGTACGGTGGGGATGGAAGCGAGCGGGGTCGTGCGCCGCGCGGGCAGCGGGGTGCGCACCTGCCGTGTCGGTGACGAGGTGGCCTTCACCCAGGGCGGCTGTATCGCCAACCGCGTGGTGGTCCCGGACTACCTGGTGTTCCCGAAACCCGGGGCCCTGAGCCTGGACGAAGCCGCCTCGGCGCTTTCGGTTTACGTCACGGCGTACTACTCCCTCGTGCATCTCGCCCGCCTGCGCGCGGGCCAGCGGGTGTTGATCCACTCGGCGATGGGAGGCGTCGGCCAGGCCGCGATCGCCCTGGCCAAACACGCGGGCGCCGAGATCTACGCCACGGCGGGAAGCGGGAGCAAGCGCGAACAACTGCTCGCGCTCGGTGTGCGCGCGGCATTCGATTCCCACGGTTTCGATTGGTACGAAGGGGTGATGAAGGCGACCGGCGGCGAGGGCGTCCAGGTGGTCCTGAATTCGCTCGCCGGGCACCACCTCGCGCTCTGCCTGAAGGCGTTACAACCCGGAGGGTGGCACTGCGAGATCGGCAAGGTGGACATCTACGCCGACAACGCGCTTCAACTCAGCGTTTTCCGCAAGAACCTGCGCTTCGCGGCGATCGACATCGACCGTCTGATGAGCGACGATCCGGAACTGGCGCGCGAGCTCTCGCAGGAGTGTCTGGACCTGCTGGAGCGGGGCGCCGTACCTCCCTTGCCGATGACCAGCTTCGGCTACGGCGACTACGCGTCGGCGCTGCGCCTGATGACCACCGGCCGGCACACCGGAAAGCTGGTCCTGCAGGCGCCGCGGGACCCGGGCCGCGAACGCTTCCCGATCGTGGATCTGCGCCCGTATCTCGACCCGGAGGCGACGTACCTGGTCACCGGAGCGCTCGGCGGATTCGGCCGGCTGCTGCTGCCCTACCTGGCGGCCGCCGGCGCGCGCCACGTCACGCTGATGGACCGCGATCCGGAGCGCCGCCGCAGCGATGACTGGGTCCGCAAGACGAGCGCTCTGTGGTACCTCACCGAAGCGATGGAGATCGACATCGTTTCGGGGGACGTCGCCCTGGAGGGGGACGTCCGGCGGTGTGTCCAGGCGTTGCAGCGGCCCCTGAAGGGCGTGTTCCACCTCGCGGGCGCCCTCGACGACTGCCTGCTGGCCGACCTGACGCCCGAATCGCTCGACAGGGTCTTCGCGCCCAAGGCGCGGGGCGCCCTCAATCTGCACCGGGCGACGGCCGACTGCGCCCTGGACCACTTCGTGCTGTTCTCCTCCGTCGCCTCGACGTTCGGCAACCTGGGACAGATCAACTACAGCGCCGCCAACGGCTTCCTGGACGGCCTGGCCGCCTTCCGCCGCCGCGAGGGGCTCCCCGCTCTCAGCTACAACCTGGCAGCCGTCGCCGAGGCCGGAATGGCTTCGCGCAATCTGCACGTCCTGCGGCTCGCCCGGTCGTCGGGCATGCCCCCGGTCAGCGCCGACTTCGCCATCACCAATCTCGACTACGCCATGCGGCGGATGGGGGACCGGGAACACCTGATCACCGCCGTCTTCTCCCGGCCGCCGCTGAGCCTGGACTCGCCGGACTACCTGCGCACCGGGCGCCTGCTGAGCAACCCGGACGCGTTCTCGGTGGAGGTGGGCGGCCAACTCACGCTGGACACGGTGGTCGCCCAGATCGCGGCCAAGGTGGCCGAGCTGTGCGGACACGAAGAGGGCGGCCCGGAGGAACCGCTGTCCAGCTTCGGGCTCACCTCGATCTCGGTCGCCGAACTGGGAGCCTTCATCCGGATGGAGTTCAACTTCCAGGTCAGCGCCCTCGAACTGATGACCGAGGCTTCCGCACTCTCGCTGGCGCAGGACATCATCCACGGGAAGAAGGAGGTCGAGGAGAAGCAGGCCGACCGGGATGAGACCGGCCTCGACACCGATTCCGCCGCGGGCCCGCAGCGCGCCCGCCGACGGCCGTCGGCCTTCGCGAGCGCCCTCGAAGACCACTTTCCGCAGGTGAACCGAGAGGTTTCGGCGCGTGATCCGCTTCCTTTGCGATCCGGTCCGCACGGCCTTGAAGCGCCATGAGTGAGGCCGCCGCCTCCGATCGCACGCCACCGCCGCTTCGCGGGACCCTTCCGCCCGCCTGTCAACGGGATGTCGCAACCCTGCGCGGGTTCATCCGGACGCTCGTCCGTGACGAGTCGCCCGCGGCGCCGGTGTCGCCGGATGATTTCCGCGAGGTCCTGCTGACGGGAGCGACCGGCTTCATCGGGCGATTCTTCCTGCGCGACCTCCTGCAGCGGGATTCCGGTCTGACGGTGCACTGTCTGGTGCGGACCGACAGCGAGGAGGACGGATGGGAGCGCCTGCGCACCGCCCTCACGGATGCCGGTCTCTGGGACGACACGTTCGCCTCGCGCATCCGCGTCGTGCCCGGCGACATCGGCGCCGCGCGGCTCGGCCTGAGCGAACCGCATTTCAGCGATCTCTGTCAGCGGATCGATGCCGTTTACCACCTGGCGGCCGACATCAACCTCACCTCTTCCTATATCGGCGTCCGGAAGCTCAACACGCTCAGTCTGGGAAATGTGGTCGAACTCTGTGTGCGCCGCCGCTTCAAGCATCTGTTCCATGCCTCGACCATGGCCGTGTTTCCCGAGTACTTCTTTGCCTTCGCACGCGAGTTCAGGGATCACGCCATCGGTCATCAGATGCAGCCGGATCTCGCCAGCATGAAACGCAGGTTTCCGGTCGGATTCCTGGGCTATCCGTGGAGCAAGCTGACCGCGGAGCAGGTTCTCCTCTTTGCGCAGCAGGCCGGAATGCCGCTCGCTATTTTCCGGCTGCCGCAGACGGCGGTGTCGAGCACCGGATACGTCCAGCCGAACGACCTCACGATGAAGATTCTGGGCGCCGTGCTCGACTGCGAGTCCCTGCCGGACGGATTCACCTTTCGTTCCAACCACGAGGTCGTGGACACGTTGAGTCAGGCCTGTACGGCCATCTCACGGAACTCGAGGCGCCGGTTCACGATCTACCACTGCTGCAACCCGCAGCTCGACTACTACGAGCTTGAACTCGCCGATTTCGGAGTCTATTTCCCGCGTACCTCCTACGAGGCCTTCAAGCGGGCCTGCCACGCGCGCGGCGACCGATCGCCCCTCCACGGGTCCTGGGCGCTGCTCGATCACTTTGGGGAGTACTGGTTCAGCAGGGAAAAGCCGGTTGACAGGCTGCCCATTTGCGACCGCGCCTTCCGCGAGGACTGTCCGCACCCGATCCGGTGGCCGGGCGTGCTCACCAAACTCAGGCGTTCCTATTGGCGGGGACAGGAGAACCGGAAGGACTGGCCGTATCCGGCGTCACACGGCGAGCTGGATTTCGCCCGCCTGATCGAGCGAGCCGAACACTACGCTCAGGACTGCGGCGTCCACTTCGATCAGGCGTATCCGCCGTGGATGCGCCAGAACCTGAAGCAATTGGTTCGGGCCCTTCAGGGGTCCGACGCCAGGTTGTTGGAGAACACGATCGTCGACACCGCTTTCGACCTGAGCCGTCTCCTGGTGATCAATGCGGGCATTACCCGCGAACGGCAGCGGTACCCGGAGATCGAGCGGGAGGAGATCAAACGCCCGGTCTTCATCGTCGGGATCAACCGCACGGGCACGACCTATCTGCACTGCCTGATGTCCCGCGACCCACGGTTCTGGGCGTTGCGGGGCTACGAGTTCGCGGCGCCGCGGCTGTCGAAGAATCAATACGCCACGATCGGGTGTACTGCGGACGATCCCCGGCGGCTGTGGGTCGAGGACATGCTCCGTTCATCCGATGCCGTAGGGCTGTTCGAGGGGGTCCACGACTTCAACGTGGACGAACCGTCGGAGGACTTCCCGATCCTGAGCATGGCTTTCGCGTCGTGGACGCTCCTTGCCCGATACCGCATCCCGGAGTTCGGAGACTGGCTGTCCACCACCGGTTCGCACAATGCCTACGCCCACCACCGGCGCATCATGCAGAACTACACCTGGCAGCGGCGGCAACGCCCACCGGGGCGCCAGCGGCAATGGTTGTTCAAGATGCCCTTCCACCTGATGGAGCTGGAGACCCTCATCCGGACGTATCCCGACGCCCTCTTCATCCAGACGCACCGCGAACCCGCCCGGTTCATGGGGTCCTGGAACAGCTTCGTGGAACGGGCGCACTCGCTGGCCTATGAGCCCGAACCGCGAGCGAGCCTCGGCGCCGGGCAACTGGCCTTCATGAGCGGGATGATGGATCGAGCCGTGCGTTTCCGGGAGGCCCATCCCGAACTCGAGGGGCGCTGGGCGGATGTGGACTACGCCCAGCTGGTGAAGGATCCGCTCGCGGTGGTGCACGGCATCTACCGGCGCTTCGACTGGCCGTTGCCCGGAGCGGCCGTCACCGCGATGAAGGAGTGGCTCTCCGTCCAGGCGGCCCAGCGCCGGAAGGAGCCGCCGCATCGCTACGATCTCGCGGACTACGGGCTGACGGCGAACGAGGTCAATGCCGCGTTTGCGGGCTACCGGAACTTTGTGGCCCGGAACGGCATTCCGGGATTCGACTCCTGATCCGGGGACATTCCCTCGCGGCGGCCGGTGAGTCCGGACCGGCCGCGGGTAGCGTGAGTTTCACCACCCGCTGTTGACCGCCGAGGACGAGCTTCTATCCTCCGTCACTCCGTGCCCGACGCCGACCGCGATTCCGTCCGCCGCATCGTCCGCATCGCCTTCGCGGCGGGCGGGGCGATCTTCGCGTTCATCATCTGGCAGCTCTACCTCCGCCCGCCGGCGGCCTCGGTCCCCGAATGGACGGCGGCGCTCCCCGCGGTGAACGCCGCCTTCAACGCGACCACCACCTCGCTCATCGCCCTGGGGGTGGTTTCGATCCGGGCCGGACGGCGCCGGCTCCACATCGGCTTCCAGATCGCCGCCCTCGTTTCCGCGGCCCTCTTCCTCGCCGGCTACCTCACCTACCACCACTTCCAGGGGGATACCCCGTACCCGGGGACCGGGATGCTGCGCCCCGTCTACTTCTTCTTCCTGATCACCCACATCCTGTCGTCCGCGGTGTCCGTGCCGCTCATCCTGACCACCGTTTCGTTCGCCGCGACCCGCCGGTTCGCCTTCCACCGCCGCTGGGCCCGGGTCACGGTCCCGGTCTGGCTCTACGCATCCATGACCGGCCTGATCGTGTACGCCATGCTGCACGGCTAGTCGCTGCTAGGTTTCCGGTCTTCCCCCAACAAGGAGTTGTCCGATGACCCGAATTCCCCTTCTCGCCGTCCTTCTCGCCGCGGCGCTCGCCCTTCCGGCCGCCGCCCAGGACGCGCTTCCCCGCGGCGCGGTGAGCACCGACGTCGGCGGCGCGTCCGTCATGATCGACTACGGCCGTCCCGATCTCGGCGAGCGCCTGCTTCCCGACCTGCTCAACATGCTGCCGGAGGACCGCGTGTGGCGGGCCGGCGAGAACCAGGTCACGATCCTGGAGACCTCGGGTGCGGTGAAGATCGGCGGCGAGACGGTGCCCGCGGGCCGTTACAGCCTCTATCTCCACGTTCCGGAGTCGGGCGGCTGGTCCTTGCTCGTGAACCGGCACCAGGGCATCGCGCTCGGCGAGCTCTGGGACCAGGCGCCGGAGCCGATGCGCGCCGAGCCCTGGCCGATGCTCAGCGGCTACGGCCAGATCGAGGACCAGGAGCAGGCGCGGATCTCCCTCGACGAAGCCGAGGCCTCCGGCGACGGCGACGTCTTCGAGATCACCGCCGGCGACGGGATGCTCCGCTTCGCCTGGGGCGGCGTCGCCTACCAGACGACCCTGGCCTCTCCCTGACGGGATAACCACGCCGGCCGGGAACCGCCGGCCAGTCCTCCCGGTGGGGGCCTTCAGACCGGCACGCGGGCCGCAGGCCCGCAAAGGGCGTAGGGCTGCCCCGGGAACGGATCGTGCTTCCGCGCGTTTTGTCTTCCCGAAGCGCATGGCCACCCTGAATCCGGCAATCCCCTTCGCCGCCTCCGGCCCGGGGGCGGCGGCGCTCGATTCCGACGCCGCGCTGATGGCGCGGGTCCAGGCCGGCGACCTCGACGCGTTCGAGCCGCTGGTGCGGCGCTACGAGCGGCGGCTCTTCGGGTACTTCCTGAATCTCGTCGACGACCCGGCGGCCGCCGCCGACCTGGCGCAGGAGACCTTCGTCCGGGTCTACCGCGCTTCCGCGCGCTACCAGGAGTCCGGCCGGTTCGAATCCTGGCTGTTCCGGATCGCCGCGAACCTGGTGCGGAGCCGGCAGCGCCGGCCCGACCAGCGGTTGCCGCATCTGTCGCTCGAGGAAGCGCCCGCGGGGGCGGCGGAACGCGCGGTCCGCGGCCGAGAGGCCCGCCCCGACGAGGCCACCTGGCGGGCCGAGGTGCGGGACGCGCTCACCAGGGCGCTGCCGCGGCTTCCGCTGGTGTTCCGGGAAGCGGTGCTGCTGCGTGACGTGGAGGGGCGGTCCTACCGCGAGATCGCGGAAATGCTGGGCGTCGAGGAGGGGACGGTGAAGTCCCGCGCCCACAGGGGCCGGCAGCGCCTGCGGGAGCTGCTCGCCCCCATGTTCGAAGAAGGCTTTACCGAGGGAGTTTCCTGATGTCTGGAAGACCCACCGACGACGAGCTGCGCGAGATGCTGCGCACGCTGCCGCGTCCCGAGCCGCCCTCCGGCTTCGCCGAGGGCGTCATGACCCGGGTGCGGGCCGAAGAGCGCCGGCGCCGCTTCCGCCCCTGGCTGCTGGCCGCCGCCGCGGCGGCGCTGGTCGCCTCCGGGCTGCTGGTCCGGTCCGTATGGGACGGGGCGGGAACCCAGGAGCCGCTGGTCGCGGAGGCGCCGGCCCGGGTCGAGCCGACCGCCGCCGCCCCCGCGGACCCCGACCTCCGGGAGTTCGAGGAGATCGTGCGCGAGTACCGGTCGCTCGCCGAAGAACTCGACGCCATGCGCCGCCTCGGCGGCGACACCGTCGAAGGACCCATCCTCCGGATCGGCGGCGACGAGGACGTGGACCTGTTCCTGGACCTCGAGTCCTACCTGGACCGTCCGGCCCGGCCGCCGGGCGCCTCCCTCGTCGTCCCCGCCTCGACCCGCCCCCGCCGCTGATCCCGATGTTCAAGGAGAAGAAAAAGATGATGACAGTGAACCGGAAGTCCTTCCGCACCGCCGTGCTCGCGGTCACCGCGGCCCTCGCGGTCCCGGCGCTCGCCGCCGCGGCGCCGCAGGAACCCGCCCAGCCCGCCCGGGCCACGGCCCCGGCGCTCGCCGCCGCCGAAGCGGCATCCCCCGCTCCCCAGATCATGATCCGCGGCCCGATGCGGCCGCGCGTGGTCGTGGGCCGCTCGGGACACGGTTACCTGGGAGTCCAGCTGATGGACATCACCGAGGAACTGCGCGAGTTCTATGGGGCCCCGAGGGACGCGGGGACGCTGGTTTCCCGGATCGGCGAGGACAGTCCCGCCGCCGCCGCGGGCTTCGAAGTTGGCGACGTGATCACCGCCGTTGCCGGTGAACCGACGGAGAACTCCTGGGATGTGGTGCGTTCGGTGGCGCAGTTCGACGCCGAAGAAGAAGTCGCGGTCGAGGTCGTCCGCGACGGGGCACCGGTCACCCTGACCGCCACGCTCGCCGAGCGGGAGGGAGCCGTCTGGTTCGGCCGTGGAGACCGCCCGAACTTCGAGGAGTTCCACTTCGAGATGCCCGACCTCGAAGGCCTCGAGGCGCTGCGGGACCTTCCCGCCACGATCACCGATGAAACCCGGGAAGCCATGCGGGAGGCCGTCGAGGCAGCCCGCGAGCGCATGAGCGAGTTCGACTACGAAGCCCTCCAGGAGCGGCTCGCCGCGACCGAAGAGCGCCTCCGCGAACTCGAAAGAAAGCTCGCCGAACGCGAACGCTGAGGCCTGGAACGCCGGTCTCCAGACCGGCACGCCCGGTGCTCCGCACCGCGCACAGCGCAACGCTCCACCGCCCTGACGGCGCCACCGGCTTGGAGCCCCCACCGGGAGAACTGGGCCGGCTTCAGCCGGCACGCGCGTCGCTCCAGTGTTAATTTTTTGGCATATGTGCTATAAAAATAACACTGCCGACCGGCAGAGGTTGCGATGGGCCGAACTCTCACGGATATCCCGGGACCGTGGCACAGCCACCTGTCGCGTCGTGAGCGACAGATCATGGACATTCTGTTCCGGCTCGGCCGCGCCGCAGCCACGGTCGTTCGGGAAGAACTCCCCGGCACCCCGAGCTTGTCGACGGTTCGCACCCAACTCCGCATCCTCGAGAAGAAGGGGTACGTGCGCCACGAGGAGGAAGGGCTGCGGTACGTCTATCGCCCGGTGACAACGCGCCGCGCTGCGCGCCGATCGGCGTTGCGGCATCTCGTCGGGACGTTCTTCGACGGGTCTGCCGAGCAGGCAGTGGCCGCGTTGCTGGGCGGCGAGGCGAAGCACCTTACGGAGCCGGAACTGGAGCGGATCGCACGGTTCGTTGCCGATGCGAAAGCGGCGCAGCGGGGTCCCGGTCATTCCGCTGGAGCGGCACGCGGAGAAGGGCGGGAAGGAGTCGACGAAAGCGGGGGTGGGGGGAACCGTGACTAGCCTGCTGGCCGGCCTCACCATCAAGGTGTCGGCCGTCCTGTTTCTGGCCCTGATCGCCTGCCTCTGTCTGCGCAAGAGCTCCGCTTCCGCAAGACACTGGGTGCTGGCGGCCGGCGTCGTGTCGGCGCTCGCGATGCCCGCTCTCGGCGTCCTGACAGTTGATGGGCTCCGACTGCGCCTCGGCTTGCCGTTCGCCGGTCAAGCAGATGGCGCCGGGTTCGGAGCAGGTGTTCTGTCGTGGCCGGCAGGTTCCGCGCTCGACGGACTCTGGTCTGCGGTGAGGGCGCTTGGCAGCCTGGATGTCGTCGGGTGGGCGGCCGTGACGATCTGGCTGGCGGGTGCCGTCGTCAGTACTGGTGTGCTCCTCGTCGGACTGGCGAGACTGCGATGGCTCCGTGCGTCGTCGAACCGACTTACGGAGGGGCGGTGGCATCGGCAGTGCACCGACCTTTCGCGGTCCTGCGGCCTGAAACGGGACGTCAACCTCCTGCTGGGTCCGCATTCGGGGCTGGTGGCGACCTGGGGCTGGTGGCGGCCGGTCGTTCTGTTGCCGGCGTCCGCGTCCGGGTGGTCGGCGGAACGCCTGCGTGTCGTGCTGCTGCACGAGCTTGCCCACGTGCGCCGCGGCGACTGGATGCTGCTGATGGCCGCCGAAGCGCTGCGCTGTATCTGGTGGTTCAACCCGCTGGTGTGGGCGGTCCGTGGACGACTCCGGCGCGAGAGCGAGCACGCCGCCGACGACCTCGTGCTGGCTCAGGGTGTTCCGCCCGCCACCTGTGCGACCCATCTCATCGAACTCGCCAGAGAGGTTCGAAAGAACCGACGGACATGGTTGCCGGCGCCGGCCATGGCGCGTCCATCACACCTGAAGCGAAGGCTGTCCGTGATTCTGAGTTCCCACACGAATCGGCGTCCGCCGTCACGCCTCGCACGCTTCGGGAGCCTGAGCCTGCTGGTTCCGGCCTCGATTCTCGTTGCCGGCCTGCAGGTCGGGCTCGTTTCCGCGGCGGGTCCCGGCGAATCGATCGGCAGTGAGGCCGAGGAACGACAGTCGGCGGAGCCGTTGAGTGAGCGTATCGAGGAACTCATCGCCAAGGCCGCCGCTCTCCAGGCAGAGTTGCGGGGTGTGCTCGGGGAGCTGCGTACCGCGCTCGGCGGATCCGACCGGGACGGTGACCACTCGATTGGCTCGATGAGGGACCAGGGCGGATTTGCTGCACCCACGAGGATCCACGGTGTTGCGCCGGTCTACCCCCCCGAAGCCGTTACGGCTGGGGTTGAGGGCATCGTAGTCCTGAAGGCAACCATCGGCCCGACCGGCGAGGTGATGGACGTGGAAGTACTGCACTCGGTGCCGCTTCTCGACGAGGCGGCGATGGCAGCGGTCCGCGAGTGGCGGTACGAGCCCATGTTGGTCGACGGCAACCCCGTCCGCGTCCGGATGACGGTGAGCGTGGACTTCACGCTAACCGGACGCTGAGGAGCTGAGGAATGCACAACGACCTTCCAGTGCGGGACGCTGCCGACGGCACGGAAACGCCACGCGGATTCCTCACGGCCCACACGTGGTTGGCCACCTTCCTTGTCGTCGCCAGCGCTGCATGCGGGCCCGATGACGGCGCGCGGTGGGCGGTCGTCCAGGACTACCTGGACCGGCAGGCGGCCTGGGAGGCGGAAGCCGGGAGTCTCCAGCAGATTCTGGTCAGCGGCTCGGGCACCCTCGCGGAACGCTTCGGGCGCGCGGAGGCAGCTCACGGGGAGTTGCCGAGTGCGGCCGAGGCCATCGCCGCCGCGCGGGAGATCCTCGCCGCGGGCGGGCCGCACACGGCCGACGCGGCCGAATTCCTGATCGAACACTCCGCGAGTCCGCTCGCGATGCGGGACAGGGCGCGCGAGATGGAGGCCGCGGCCGGAGAGAACGGGGCCGAGGCGTTCGTTCGCATGAGGGCGGCCGAGGACGCCGTCTGGGAGGCGCTGATCGCGCACGTGGGTCCGGACTGGGCCGTCGTCGAGGACTATCTGGCCGAACACGATGCCTGGTTCGAGCGCCAGCACAGTGCCGCCCCGGAGGGGGATGGGGTGGTACACGTGGGAATGCACGGGCAACCGAGCGCGATCCAGGCGGTCGCGGCGGCGCGGGCGATCCTGGACACGGCGGAAGCAGGGGAGAAGGCCGGCGAGGCGGTGGAGTTCCTCGCTCGGCACACCGTGGGAATGCCCAACGGGGACCGGCACCTCGCCGCCGGCGCCCGGGCGCTCCGGACGCAGTCCCCCGACTTCGAGGACTGGCCGCGGGTACTCGCGGCCCTGGACCAGGCGCGTACGCACGCCGCCATGCGGGGAGGGCCGGGATCTCCCGTGGACGAGTTCTACGCGGAAATGGCCGCCAATGCCGAAAACCCGGTGCTCCGCGCCGGGGCGCGCTACTACCAGGCGGCCGGTCTCGCGCGGCGCGCGAACGCCCTGATGGCGTCGCCGGAGGATCGGGCCGCCCACCGGGAGCGTGCCCTCGATGTGGCGATGGGCCTGAGCGCCGGGGTGGAGGAGGTGACGTTCGACGATCCCGACCCGCGACCGGACGACTCCGCTTCCGCTCCCCGGACGTTCGCCGAGGCCGAGGCCGACCTGCTCACCACCATCCGGCACGCGACCGTGGGCGGCACGCTGCCGGAGTGGACCGGACGGCGGCTGGACGGCACGGAAGAATCCCTGTCGGCCTACCGGGGCCGGGTGGTGATGATCGACTTCTGGGCGACGTGGTGCCCTCCGTGCATCGCCGTGCTGCCGGAGCTTCGTCAACTGGTCTCCGACCTGCCCGCGGACAAGTTCGCGTTGCTGGCGATCAGCGTGGACCAGGAACTCTCGACCGTGACCGAGTTCATGGAGAGGGAACCGATGCCCTGGGACAACTGGCACGTGGGCGCCTCCAGCGAGATCACGCGACTCCTCGACGTTCGCGGGTTCCCCACGTATCTGATCGTGGACGCCGACGGCTCCATTCTGTTCAACGGTAACGGCCCGTTCCCGATGCTGCGCTGCATGACCGAACGGGCGGTCGCGGGCAAGGATCCCAGCTGCTCGCCGGCCGACTGGATGGACGCCCACTGACGCCCCGGCGCGTCCCCCGCTGACGTGCCCGGCGTTCCAGGCCGGCGGCTCCACCACGACCGTCGGCCGACCTGCGGGACCGCATTCTCACAACAACACGCCACGGGGCTCCCGATGGCGCCGTCCCGGAGCCAGCCCTTACCCTCTCCGAGGCACGCCGCACCCGGGAGGCCCTCATGTCCCACGCGCCCCTCTCCCCCCTCTCCCGACCGCTCGGCTTCGAGTGCTACCCCGCCGGCCTCGGCCCGAGCCGCCGCGCGTTCCTGCGGGCCGTCGCGGCCACCGCGGCGGGGGCCGCCACCACCGGCGCCCTCCCCGGATGTGACACCGCTCCCGGGACGCAGGACGCGGCGCCGGAACCCGCTCCGGCCGAGAGCGCGGCGGACGCCCTGAGTTCGGTTCCCGTCTTTCCGGAAGGCGGCTTCGCCGAGGACGCCGTCCGGATCGGCTTCAACGAGAACCCGCTCGGCCCCTCCCCGAAAGCGCTCGCCGCCATCGCCGCCGACGGCCTCGCCGCCGGACACCGCTACAACTATCCCGAAACGGTCCGCGACCGGATCGCCGCGCACCACGGCGCGCGCCGCGAGAACGTCCTCGTCGGCTGCGGCTCCACCGAGTTCCTGCAGTTCCTCCCCTGGGGGTTCCTGAAGCCGGGCACGACGAGTCTCGTCCTTCCCGAGATCACCTACGGGTGGTGCGGCGGGGTGGCGGCCTCGATCGGCGCCGAGGTGATCCGCACCCCGATGGGGCCGGAGGGAACGCTGGACGTGGGCGCCATGCGCGCCGCCATCCGGCCCGACACCCGGATCGTCTATCTCGCGAATCCGAACAACCCGACCGGGGCCGCGGTGTCCGGGGACGAGATCGCGAGCCTCGCCGAAGCCGTACCCGAGGGCGGCATCCTCATCGTGGACGAGGCCTACGCCGAGTTCCTCCCGGAGGACGCCGTCTCCATGGCGCTCGGCGGCGGGCCGGTCATCGTGGCCCGCACCTTCTCCAAGGCGTACGGCATGGCGGGCCTCCGCTTCGGTTACGTGATCGGATCGGGCCCGATGTTCGAGAAGGCGACCGGCGTCTGGTGGGGGGACTTCGGCCTCAACACCGCGGCGGCGACCGCCTGCGGGCCGGCGCTCGACGACCAGGGGCACGTCGAGAACTACGTGCGGACCGTGGACGGCGGCCTCGCCGAGCTGCGCGCCGGGCTCACCGAGCTGGGTTGCGTCTCCTGGCCGCACCGGGCGCCCTTCCTGATGACGGACCTCGGGAGCGAGGCCCTGCCGGTGGTCTGGGAACTCTTCCGGCGCGGGATCTACGTCCAGGACGGCGGCGGCTGGGGCCTGCCGACGTTCCTCCGGATCTCGGTCGGCCTCTCCGAGCAGCACCAGGCGCTGCTGGGAGCGCTCGGGGAGATCCGGGCCGCCTGAGGGCGGCGCCGGTGCAAGTACGCCAGCGTCCAAGTGTCGGTTAACGGAGCGTCCAAGTGTCGGTTAGTGTCGGACAGTGCCCACAAAGAAACCGATTCTTCAATAACTTGGCTCCTGGACAAAGTGTCGGTCAGAATGGCGTCCAAGTGTCGGTTACACCGGCTGGCTCCGTATGTTCGCCGTCCTCCACACCTCGATCGGATGCTCTGACAAGCCCCGTTTAGCCAGAATTAGCCATCAATGGATAAATTATCCAGACATGGCTAAACTTGGCTGATGCAGCAGGATCCCTGGCACTTTCCCCGTCCGGAGTTCACCGAACAAGTTCTTTCCACGCTCACCCAGGGGCCCGCTCAGGCGCTGACCCTCTTCGCGCCCAGGCGCACCGGCAAGACCGAGTTCCTGTTGAAGGACCTCGCTCCTCTCGCCGAGGAGCGCGAACACCCGGTCATCTACGCGTCTTTCTGGCAGACGCCCCTCTCGCCCCTCGGCGTGCTGCTCTACGAGCTCGAAACCTGGCTGGCGGGGGCGGGTGTCCGCGGACGGATACAGAGTGCCGCAACCGCTTTGGCACCGAAGCTCCGGCTGTCGGCGGCGCCATTCGGCGTCGGCGTCGAAGCGGAGGTTGACCTGTCCGCACTCCGCGGCCGGCCCCCGGACTCCCTGCTGCTTCACCTCGACGGCCTGCTCGAACGGGTCTCCCGCCGGGGGCGCCCAGCGATTCTCCTGCTGGACGAGGTGCAGGAACTGGCCCGCCGCCCCGAGAACGAAGCTCTGGTCGCTGCGCTTCGCACCAGCCTGGACCGGCGGTCGGACCGCCTTCGGGTGGTGTTCACGGGTTCGAGCCGGGAGGGACTCGCAGCCATGTTTTCCGCGCGGACCGCCCCCTTCTTCCACTTCGCCTCGCAAATCGGACTGCCTGTCCTGGGAGATGGGTTCGTGCACCACGTGATGGGGGCGTTCCGAACGGCTTCCGGCCGGACCCTGCCGCCAGCCGAGATGCTCGCCGCCTTCGGGCAGATGCGACGGAGTCCATTCGTGTTCCGGACCCTGCTGGATGTCCTGCTCCACGATCCGGCGCTCACGGTCGAAGCGGCAATGGATGAGGTACGCAGCCGTATCGCTGCCAGTCTTGACTACTCGAGGGTGTGGCTTTCGCTCAGTCCACTGCAACGGGCAACGGCCAGCGTCCTCGCGACGGACCTGGATCGGCCTTTCACCAGGAAATTCCGGGCAGCGGTCGGGGCGCGGCTCCAGGAATCCCCACCGTCCGCGGCTCGCATTCAGGGGGCGCTGCGACGGCTGGTGCGGCTCGACCTGGCCGACGCTACCGCGGGCGGGTGGATCCTCGCCGATCCGGAGTTCGCCTCGTGGGTGCGGGAGACAGGCCGCGAAGCCCCGCTGGAGGGCTCCGAACCCGAGTAGGCGGAACCGGGACGGCCGGGAGCGAAAACCCGGCCCCCGGCCGCTGCTACCGCACGAACAGGAAGTAGTCGTGCGCCGCCCGGGCCGCCTCGGCGATCGCCCGCTCGCGGTCGGGCACGGGGTCGTCCGATTCCTTCACGAAGGCGACCATCACCACGTGCCCGGCGTCGGACGGCAGGTAGATGATCCCCACGTCGTTCGTGGTGCGTCCGATGGTGCCCGTCTTGTGGGCGACCACGGTGCCCTCCGGCAGCCGGCCCTTCAAACGGCCGGCGCCGGTCTCGCAGCGCTCCATGATGTCGATCAGGAGGTCGCGGCTTGACCGCGACAGGCCCTCGCCGTTCCAGATCTTGACCAGCAGGTCGGCCATCCCGCGGGGGGTCGCGGTGTCGCGGGGGTCTTCTTCGAACCCGTCACGGGCCGCGGCGCGGTCCTCGTCCGTTACCTTCCCGTAGTACTCGGTGTACGTCGCGCGGGTGCGCTCGTTCCGCGGCGGGAGTCCCTCGGCGCCCACGTAGTCGGTGATCAGGTCCGCCGTCGAGCGGGCGACCACCACCCCCCCGACGCCCAGCTCCGTCATCCGGGCAGTGACCCGTTCCCCGCCGCCGGCGGCCCGGAGGCAGAGGTCGGTCGCCGAGTTGTCGCTGATCAGCAGCATCAACTCCATCAGGTTGAGGATGGAGAGCGAGACGCCGGGATCGTCGAAGAGCCGGCTGAGGGTGCCGCTCCCCGGGGAGAGGTCGGACAGCTCGAGGTCGATCATGTGGTCGAGGCCGAACTCGCCCGCGTCCACCCGGCGGAGGACTTCCACCGCGATGGGGACCTTGTAGGTGCTCGCCATCGGGAAGGGATCGTCGGGATGGAGGTAGGCGGTCCGCCCGGTCTCCAGGTGCACCGCCGCCAGCCCCAAGACGCCTCCGGACAGCGGTTCGAGACGCGCCCACTCGGCTTCGAGCGCGGTCTCGGTGCCGCCCTGCGCAAACGCGAGTGGGGCAGCGAGCAGCGCAGCCAGCACGGCGGCGGGAATGCGGCCGGAAAAAGCAGTGTGGTTTCGCATGGTGCAGGCGCCTCCCGGGTGCTGAGCGACGGCCAAGGGTACCCGGGAGCGGAACTCCAAGCCGGTGCGCAGGTCGGCACGTGGATTGCGTACGATTCACCTGTGATGCGGGGTTGCGTTTGGCTGGCCGCGGGCCTCCTCCTGGCATCGGCGGCTTCTGCCCAGGACGCGGACAACACCCCGCGCGTCCTCGAGGTCACCCTCGCCGATCTCGACGAGGATGCTCTGGACTTCCTGATCGGCTGGGAGCGCTGGAAGGGGGACATCCTGGACCTGGCCTCCGAGGGGTACGCCCGGTTCACGTTCGTGCCGGTCCTCGCCATCGAGCCCGGGCTTCCGGCGGACGGCCGGTTCGGCGGCTTTGGCTTCGAAGCGGCGCTTCAGAGAGCGCTGCCCAGGTCCGCCGGGGCGCGGCGTCCCGTTCGCACGCGGATCCCGCGGCCCGTCCGTATCGCCCGCGCCCCCCGCGGCCGTCCGGCCGAGCGCGGCCGTCCCCGCCCACCGCGGGGGCTCGCGCCGCTCGGACTCGGCGCGTCCCGGCCACCGCCGCGCACCGGCGGCGCCCGGCCGGTCCCCCGCCGGGGAACGCCCGCGCTGGGCGGACCGCCCCGCGGCGGCGGGCGGCGCGGCGCGGCCGCCGGCCCCACGGGGAGAGCACGGCCCCGGGGCGCCTCCGGAACCCGAAACCCCCGCCGCCACCGGTAGAATCGCGTTCCCCCGCAGCGAGCGGGACGAGGCGACCGGAAGCACTCCGGTCCTGAGCTTGTGGAGGCACGTGCGATGCGCAGGCGACTTTCTTCCTTTCTCCTTGCGGCGTTCGGGACGGCGCTGATGGCCGCGCCCGCGGCCGCGCAGCCCGACCCCGAGGTGCTCGGCGCCATGCGCTACCGCATGGTCGGCCCCTCCCGGGGCGGCCGGGTCACCGCGGTGGCGGGACACCGCTCCCAGCCGGGAACGTTCTACATGGGCGCCACCGGCGGCGGGGTCTGGAAGACCACCGACTACGGGCACAACTGGCATCCGATCTCCGACGGCTATTTCAAGAGCCCCTCGATCGGCGCCATCGCGGTGGCCGAGAGCGACCCGGACATCGTCTACGTGACCACCGGCTCGGACGGCCTGCGCAGCAACGTCATCATCGGGAAGGGGGTCTACCGCTCCGACGACGCCGGGAAGACCTGGCGGAACCTCGGCCTCGAGGAGACCGGCAGTTCCGGCGCCGTCCTGATCCACCCCGAGGATCCGGACCGCGTCTGGATCGCCCAGATCGGGAATCCCTTCATCGCGAACCCGGAGCGGGGCGTCTACCGCTCGACGGACGGCGGGGAGAACTGGGAACTGGTGCTGTTCGTGTCCGAGCAGACCGGCGCCGTGGACCTCGAGTTCAAGCCCGGCGATCCGGACACCATCTACGCCTCCATGTGGGAGGCCGAGCGGAAGCCGTGGACCATCCGTTCGGGCGGCATGGAGGGCGGCGTGCACCGCTCACGGGACGGCGGCGACAACTGGGAACAGCTCGAGAACGGGCTCCCCACGGGCCTCCGCGGCAAGTCGGACCTCGCGGTCTCCCCGGCCGATCCCTCGCGCGTCTACGTGCTCATCGAGGCGCCGGGCAGCGACGGCGGCGTCTACCGCTCGGATGACGAGGGGGACACCTGGCGCCAGATCACCGACTTCCAGCCGATCCGGAACCGGCCCTTCTATTACAACAACCTGCACGCCCACCCGACCGACGCGGACACCCTCTGGGGGATGGCCGAGGGCTACTGGAAGTCCACCGACGGCGGCGTCAGCTGGGAGCGGAAGTTCACCCCCCACGGCGACAACCACGACCTCTGGATCAACCCCGACCAGCCGAACATCCACGTCCAGGGGAACGACGGCGGCGCGAACGTCTCCATCGACGGCGGCGAGACCTGGTCCACCCAGGAGAACCAGCCCACCGCCGAGCTCTACCAGGTGGACGTGAGCGACAACTTCCCCTACCGGCTCTACGCCGGACAGCAGGACAACTCGACCATTTCGGTGCCGAGCTATCCCGAGCACTACCGGCCGGGCGGGCACACCGCGCACTGGGAGGCCATCGGCGGCTGCGAGACCGGCCCGGTGGTCCCGAAGCCCGGCGACCCCGACATCGTCTACGCCAACTGCAAGGGGCGGTTCGGCCTCTACAACATGCGGACCGGCCAGGAGGAGCAGTACTACGTGGGTTTCGCGAACCTCTACGGGCACAACCCCAAGGACCTCGAGTACCGCTTCCAGCGCACCGTGCCGATCCACGTCTCGCCCCATAGCCCGAACCGGGTCTTCCACGCTTCGCAGTACGTCCACGTGACGGAGGACGGCGGCCGCACCTGGCGGACGGTTTCGCCTGACCTGACGGCATTCACTCCGGAAACCCAGGTGGTCTCCGGCGACCCGATCACGCTCGACGTGACCGGCGAGGAGCACTTCGCAGTGCTCTACGACGTCCAGGAGTCCCCCCACGAGGAGGGGGTCATCTGGGCGGGCGCGAACGACGGGCCCATCCATGTCACGCGCGACGACGGCCGGACCTGGAAGAACGTCACCCCGCCGGAGCTCGGCCCCTACGGCCGGGTACAGAACATCGAGGTCTCGCCGCACAATCCGGCGCGGGCCTACGCTGCCGTGCTGCGCTACCAGCTCGGCGACTTCACGCCGCACGCCTACAAGACGACCGACTACGGCGAGACCTGGACCCGGATCACCGACGGCGCCAACGGGGTGCCGAACGACCACCCGGTGCGGGTGGTGCGCGAGGACCCGGACCGCGAGGGACTCCTCTATCTCGGCTCCGAGTGGGGGATGTTCATCTCCTTCGACGACGGCATGAGCTGGACCTCGTTCCAGCAGAATCTCCCGGTGACGCCGATCACCGACATCAAGGTCGTCCAGCAGGACCTCGCCATCTCCACCATGGGACGCAGCTTCTGGATCCTCGACGACGTCACCCCGCTGCACGAGGCGCCGCCCGCGGACCGGGTGCACTTCTTCCAGCCGCGTGACGCGATCCGTCTCCGCGCCGGGGGGCGCGGCTTTGGCGCTCCGGCGCCGGCGGACCCCGAATACCCGACACCCGGGCCGCGGTTCACCTACCGGCTGCCGGCGGACGCGCAGAACGCCCGGATCGACGTGCGGGACGAGAACGGGGACCTCGTCCGCAGCTTCGAGAGCGCCGGTCCCGGAGAAGAGACCGCCATGACCCAGGAGATGCGGGCCCCGGGGATGATGCGCCGCGGCGCCCCGACGGTGCCGACCAGCGCGGGCGTCCACCGCTTCACCTGGGACATGCGGCACCCGGGGCCGAGGGACGGTGAAGGCAACGTCGCCGGCCGGGGCGTGATGGCGGCGCCCGGCCGCTACACGGTGGAGTTGACCGTGGACGGCAACACCATGGCGCGGAGCTTCCGGCTGAATATGGACCCGCGGACGGTCGAAGAAGGCTGGGTCACCGCGGAGCACGTCCGCAACCAGGTTGCGCTGGCGCTGAAGGCGCGGGACATGCTCTCCGAGGCGCGGATGGCGGCGGCCCGGCTGGAGGCGGCGATGGAGGACGGCGGCGGTGACGCACTCGAGGCGATCCACGAGGAGCTGGTCACCCGTCCGATGCGCTATTCCCGGCCGATGCTGGTGGACCAGATCAGCTATCTCTACTCGAACCTGGACACCGCCGACCAGCCGCCGGGCCGGGACGCGGCGGTTCGCTACGAGGAACTGCGCGGCCAGCTCGACGACGTCCTGAGGCGGCTGTCCGACGCCGGCGTAGCCGGCGAGTAGGACGATGGGTAGCGGCGCGCCGCTTCGGATCAACGGCGCCCGACTCCTCGATTCCATCGCCCGCCTCGCCGAAATCGGCGCCACCCCCGACGGTGGCGCCGAACGGCTGGCGTTCACCCCGGAGGACGGCGCCGGCCGCGACCTGGTCCGGTCGTGGATGGAGGACGCCGGACTTCAGGTCCGGGTGGACGGGATCGGGAACGTCATCGGCCGCCGGGCGGGGGAGGATCCGGACGCCGCCCCGGTGATGCTCGGCTCGCACACCGACACGGTCGGGAACGGCGGCCGTTACGACGGCAACCTGGGCGTGCTCGCGGCGCTCGAGGTCGCCCGCACGCTGAACGACGGGGACATCTCGACCCGCCGCCCACTCGAAGTCGCGATCTTCTCGAACGAGGAGGGCTCGCGCTACCACCCCGACATGCTGGGGAGCCTGGTCTATGCCGGCGGACTCGACCTCGAGAGCGCCTGGGCGCTCCGGAGTCCCGACGGCACGCGGACCCTGAAGGAGGAACTCGAGGAGATCGGCTATCTCGGGGAGGCGCCGCTCCCCGGTCCGGTTCCGGCCGCCTACGTCGAACTCCACATCGAGCAGGGGCCCGTGCTCGAGGCCGAGGGCATCGACTTCGGTGCGGTGACCGGGGTCCAGGGGATCCTGTGGGAGGAGATCACCCTGAGCGGGAAGGCCAACCACGCCGGCACCACTCCCATGCGGTTTCGCCACGACGCGGGAGTGGTGGCGGCGGAGGCGGTGCTCCTGGCCCGCCAACTGACGCGCGAGATTCCGGATCAGGTGGCGACGGTCGGGCGCATGTCGTTCGCGCCCGGGCTGACCAACGTGGTTCCCGGCCGGGCAGTCTTCACGCTGGACATCCGCAACCCCGACCCGGACCGGCTGCGGCGCGCCGAGGACGGATTCTTCGGCGGCCTCGACGCCGCCGCCGAGCGCGAGGGCGTCCGTATCGAGCGGCGCGAACTCGCACGTTTCGGCCCCGCGGTGTTCGACGAAAGGGTGATCGCGCTGGTCGAGGAAGCGGCGGCCGCGCTTGGCGGGTCCTGCCGGCGGATGCCCTCGGGGGCGGGCCACGATGCCCAGATGATGTCCCGCGTCTGCCCCACCGGAATGGTCTTCGTACCGTCCGTCGGCGGGGTCAGTCACAACCCGACCGAGTTCACGCGGGACGAGGACGTGACGGCGGGAGGAAACGCGCTCCTCGCGGTTGCCTTCACGCTCCTGAAATCATAGATTTTACGTAGTGTTACGTTGCTGCATCGGTTGTAACCCGATGTTTCCGAAACAGTAGCGGTGTGATAGCGTTGCCGACCCGGCGGAGGGGCCGGAAGGCTGGAGGAGGACCATGGCAGGCAAGGTAGCGGTTGCCAAAGAGCTCGCCGAGAAGCACGGGGGCCGGTACCACCGCGGCAAGGGTCCCGACATCCGCACGGACAGGATCACCATCAACGTCGAGACCTCGCGTACCCTGCGCTCCGCCTGCGGCAGGCTCCGCGGCTTCCGCGGTCCGGTCTACATCGCCTGCGCGAACGACGCCGACATCGAAACCGCGAAGCTGATCCTCGCGGGAAAGACCGTCGGCCTGATGAACAGCAAGGGCCGCATCCTCAAGAAATCCACCAGGGGACGCTGGCCCTAGGGAACGCCGGTCTCCAGACCGGCACGCGCGGTGCTCCGCACCGCGCACGTCGCGACGCACTCCAGCCCCACGGCGCGTACGGCTTGGAACGCCGGCTTCAGCCGGCACAGCCCGCCGCAGGCGGGCGGCGGGACGACCTCATTCGCCGGGATGGCGCGGCTGCGCGTCCGTCCACCCAGGTTAGCAACCAACCGCCCGCGGCCCTGCGGGCCGCTGTGCCGGCTGAAGCCGGCGTTCCAAGCCGGCGGCGCCACCCGGGCTGTTGGCCAACCCCGCACGACCGCACTTTCGCAGCAACTGGGCCGGCTTCAGCCGGCACGCGGGCCACAGGCCCGCAAAGCGCGTAGGGCGCCCCAGCATCACGGCGCGTCCGGCTTGAACCACAGCCCCGCTTGGTAGATTCCCGCACTGACGGGATCCCACCTTGGCGAGCGACACGGCGGCCGGCGCACGCGGCAAGCTCTGGGTGTTCGGACCGGTCCGGGACCTGCTCCTGCTGGTCGCCACCCCGATCCTGATCCTGCCCCTCGCCTTCGCCCTCGAGGGCCGGGAGACGGCCTACACCGTGGGGCTCCTGGTTGCCGGCTTCGGCGCTCTCGGCCACCACCTCCCCGGGATGATGCGCGCGTACGGCGACCGCGCCCTCTTCCAGCGCTTCCGCACCCGCTTTCTGGTGTCCCCGCTCGTGTTCGCGGGCGCGGCGCTCGGTTTCGCGGCGGGCGGCCTGAACGGCGTTTCGCTGATCGTGCTCCTCTGGGGGGTCTGGCACGGGGCCCTCCAGGTCTACGGATTCCTCCGGATCTACGACGCCCGGGTCGGAGCGACCGGGTGGCTGACGGCGCGGCTCGACTGGCTCCTGTGCATCGGGTGGTTCGCCTTCGGGGTGCTCCACTCCCCGGGCCGGCTCGGGGAACTCCTCGAACTCTGGTACGCGCTCGGTGCGCCGCTCTGGTCCCCCGCGGTCTTCTTCGGCTTCCGCGACGCCTTCGACCTCGGCCTCTTCGCGCTCACCGCGGTGTTCGTGTTCCGGGCCGGCCGCGACCTGCTCGCCGGGAAGGGGCAGCACCCAGTCAAGCTCCTCGCCGCCGCCATGTCCTTCGGCTTCTGGTGGTGGTGTTCCGTCCACGTGCCCTACGCGGTGCTCGGGGTCGCCCTCTTCGAGGTCTTCCACGACGTGCAGTACCTGTCGATCGTCTGGGTGTTCAACCGCAAGCGGGCGCGGGACGACGACGCCGGGTTCTTCACCCGGGCGCTCTTCGGCGGCGGACGGGCGATGCTCTTCGTGTACGTCGGCCTCGTCCTCGGCTACGGCCTCTTCCGGTTCATTCCCGAGGCGGTCTCGAACCCGGCGGTGCAGCGCGGCGTCCTCGCGCTCGTCGCCGCCTCGACCATGCTCCACTTCTATTTCGACGGCTTCATCTGGAAGATTCGCGAGACGAAGACGGGCGCCGCGCTCGGGATCCGGCGGGCGGCCGGACCGTCGCCGGTGGGCCCGGCGGCGAGTCCGTGGCTCACCCCGCACGCCCTCAAGTGGGCCGGCCTCTTCTTCCTGCCGCTGGCGGTGCTCTTCGGCCTCGAACGCCGCGCGGCCGCCGCGCCGCTCGAAGAGCGCTACGAGAACCTCACCACCCTGGTCCCGGAGAGCGCGGAGTTCCACCACAACCTCGGTTTCGCCTACCGCGAGAACGGCGACCTCGAAGCCGCCGAGGCCCGCTACCGGCGCGCCATCGAGATCGATCCCGAGTACCCGCGGGCCCACGCGAACCTCGGCATCGCGCTGCTCTCGCAGGGGCAATGGGAGGAGGCGGAGGGCGCGCTGCGCCGGGCGCTCCGGCTCGACGACGAGTACGCCGCCGCCCACCACAACCTGGGTTTCATCCAGGAGCGGGTCGGGGTGCGCCTCGAAGCCGAGCGCCACTACCGCCGCGCCATCGAGCTCGACCCGGCGCTCGTCGAGCCGCGGCTCGGACTCGCCCGGATGCTGCTCGCCGCCGACAACGCCGTGGGGGCCGCCCCGGTCCTCGAGGCGGCGCTCGCCGTGGACCCGGGGGTGCCCGAAGCGCACCGGAACCTCGGCCTGATCCTCGCGGGAAGGGGCGAGCACGCCGCGGCGGTGGCCCATCTCGACGTCTCGCTCGCCGCGGTTCCCGACGATTTCGTGGCGCTCGAGACCGCCGGCTGGATCCTGGCGGTGGTTCCGGACGTCCGCGATCCCGAGCGCGCGGTGCGCTACGCCCGGCGGGCCTCCGAGCTGGCGCGGCATCTCAGCCCGTCCGCGGCCGACACGCTGGGGGCGGCGCTCGCCGCCGCCGGGGACTTCGAAGCCGCGCTGACCGCGGCCCGGACCGCCGAGGCGCTGGCCATCGACGCGGGGAATGCGGAACTCGCCCGCGGGATCGCCGCCCGGATCGCGCTCTACGAGGAGGGCCGCCCGGTCACCGTGGCTCCGGCAGCTCGATGAGGTCCGGAATGCGGCTGGCCGCCGCTGCGCTCGGTGCGCTGGTCTGCGGGTCCGCCGCCGCACAGGACGGGATGGCGCCCCGCCATCGCGCCTGGCTCGAGGAAGAGGTCGTCTACATCATCGCCGAGCCCGAACGCCAAGCCTTCCTGCGCCTCGAGGGGGAGGACCTCCGGG
Source organism: Vicinamibacteria bacterium (assembly GCA_965116805.1). GTDB lineage: Bacteria > Acidobacteriota > Vicinamibacteria > Marinacidobacterales > Marinacidobacteraceae > Marinacidobacterium. The sequence goes on along the minus strand of OZ220713.1, from coordinate 3,158,830 downwards.
ACGCCTTCATCGAGGCCTTCTGGGAGCGGCGCGACCCCAACCCGACCACCGCGGAGAACGAGTACCGGGACGAGCACTACGAACGGATCGCCTACGCCAACGAGTTCTACAGCCGCGACACCGGACGGGCCGGCTGGCGCACCGACCGCGGCCGCTTCCACATCCTGCTCGGGCCGCCGCGGACGAAGGAGGACTTCTCCTACTCCAACTTCCTCTATCCGGCGGAGCTGTGGTTCTACAACGACCCCGCCCTCCGCGAGCACGGCGTGCCCCCGTTCTTCTACCTGCTCTTCTTCCGGCGGTTCGGCGCCGGCGAAATGCGCCTCTACAGCCCCGTGGAGGATGGCCCGTGGGCTTTGCTCATTCAGCCGGAGCCGTTCGTCCAGGGTGATTTCCGCCGGCAGATCGAACTCGCCTTCGACCAGCTCCACGAGATCAGCCCCGAACTCGCCTCGGCGGCCCTCTCGTTCAGGACCGACGAGGGCACGAACTTCGCCGACGTGCGGGCTTTCGGCACCGTCTCGCTCATGGACGAGATCTACCGGTCCCCGACCTACGGCGTCGACACCGGCTACGCCGAACGCTTCGATTTCGGGACGGTGGAGAGCGACTACCTCTTCAACTACGTGCCGAGCGCCGGCTTCCACCATGTGCTGCCCGGGCCCGGGGGCTACTACCTGCACTGGGCGATCGAGATCCCGAACGAATCGGTGATCGTGGTGCGTGACGCCGAGATCGGCCGCTACGGCGCGGTCTTCATCGGTTCGATCGAGATCAGCGTCCTGGACGACCCGGAGACGGTGCTCTACGAGGACCGCGCGGAGTCCTTCTTCGCGGTCTCCGAGGAGGAGGCGGCGGCGCTCGGGCAGCCCTTCCTCTTCCGGGGCGTGGTGCCGGTGATCCCGGGGTCGCACCACCTCCGGATCGTCGTCCGCAACCGGGCCTGCCCGAGCCGGAACGAGGAGGAGTGCCGCCGGGCCTACACCCTGCTCGAGGCGCCGATCGAGGTGCCCGAGCTCCGGTTCGACGCGCCTTCGCTGACCGATCCGGTGCTCGCTTACGGCAGCGACCTGCTGGGCGGCGATCCGCTCTACCGCGGCTACCGCTTCGGGCGGCGCAGCGTTCGGCCCAACCCCTCCGCGGTGTTCGCCGCGGGGACGACCCTCTACCTGCTTTCGGAACCGTTGAACGCTCCGGAGGACGCCCAGGTGGAATGGACGGTGGCTCCCGATCCCGCCGCGCTCCTCGGAGACGAGCCTCCGGCGCCGGTCGGTGGGACGGTCGCGGCTCACGGAGACCGTGACGGCCCCCTGGTCGTGAGCCAGCCGCTCGCCGGCCTGCCGGGAGGGCGGTACGTCGCCGGGGTGCGCCTCGTGGATGGGACCGGCAGGGAACTCGCCCGCCGGGCGGTCCCGTTCCAGATCTCCCCCCGGGCGACGCTGGCGCGGCCGCTGGTGGACGGCGGACTCGGCGAGATCCGGCCGGAACTGGGGGGAGCGCCGGAGCTGGCGCGGGCCCGGCAATGGGAAGCCGCCGGAGACCGGGCGATGGCGCGGGGGTTCGCCGAGGAGGCGGTCCGGGTGGGTCCGAACTACGTCCCGGCGCGGGAACTGCTCGCGGGATTCCTCCTGGAGGCCGACGATCCCGCCGGGGCCATGACGCTGCTGGGCCCTGTCTTCGAGGCCTACCCCGACCGCTACGAGACGGCGGTGCGGCTCGGCGAGGCGCGCGTCCGCACCGGCGACTTCGAGGGCGCGCTCGACCCGCTCACCCGGGCGCTCGAACTGCGGGCGCCGGACGCCGATCTGCTGGTGCTGCTCGCCACCACGCATCTGGTGCTGGGGAACGAGGAGAGTGCGGGCCGGTTCCTCGATCAGGCGTACGAGCTGGACCCGGAGAACGAGCGGGTGCTGGCGCTGCGACGGAGGTAGGGGGAAGCGCCGGCCTTCAGGCCGGCACCGCGGCCCCCGGGGCCGCGAGGGCGCGCCGCCAGTGTCCGGGAGGCGGCAGAGTTCGCCCGCCTGCGGCGGGCGGTGCCGGTGTGAACACCGGCGCTCCCGGCTCCGGGCGGCGGGGCCGTGAGGCCCCGCCGCGAGGTGACGCGGCCTAGAACTGGTAGCGCGCGCCCACCTTGAAGGTGCGCGGCTCCAGGAAGCCGATCACCCGGTTGTACGCGGAACCGGCGCGAATGATCTGGTTCAGGACCGGGTTGGTGTTCGTGACGTTGTAGGCGTCGAAGAAGACCGACAGCTTGTCGCGATCCCAGAACGACAGGTCCTTCTCGGCGCGGATGTCGAGGATCAACACGTCGTCGGAGCGCTCCGTCATGTCGGACAGCGGCACCTGGTTGGTCCCGGCGCCGCCGGGAATCACCACCGGAAGGATCGGCGCGTAGGCCCAGCCGCTCTGCGCGCGGTACTGGAAGGACACCGCGGCCCCGATGTTCGGGATCTGGTAGCGGCCGATGGCCTTCAGGTTCCAGTTGGTGTGCTGCTGTTTGGTGCTCACCGCCGAGTTCCAGTTCAGTCCGCTGCCCTGGATACCCAGCGTCCACGGGTCGGCCTGGGTGTCGGCGCTCCCGCTGCTGCCGCAGCAGACGAGCTCGTTCCGCCACTGGTAGTGGAAGCTGCCCTGTAGGAAGAGCCCGCTCCGGAACCGCCGGCCGAGTCCGACCTCGATGTTGTCGTACTCGTTGGAGTCGAGTCCCGCCGGGCCGGTCTTCACCTCGTTGGCGGTGCCGGTGCCCGCGGGCGGGCGGGACAGCGTGGTGACCAGCTGTCCGTTGATCGGGTTGACCGGGCAGGGGAAGATGTCGTCGCCGCAGAGGATGGCGTTGTTGAGCAGCGCGTCGAGGAGATCCACCCGATAGGTGTCGAAGACGTTCCGGTCCATCTTGCGCACGAAGGAGAGGCGCAGGTTGGTCTCCGGCATGATCTCGCTCTCGATCGAGGCGGTGACCTCGTCGTAGTAGCGCTTCTTGGAGAAGTCCACCGGGACGCCGCCCTCGACGCGACCCACCGGAAGGCCGGTTCCGGACGACTGGCTCAGCAGATCGCCGAGTTCGTGCTGGCCGTCGTAGGTGCCGTTCCCGTTGGGATCGAGGAACTGGAAGATGACCTGCTGGCGGGCCGCCGGGTTCGCGGCCCTGAAGCCGTCCGGGCCCACGTTGTGGGTGTAGCGGCTCACCGAGGCCTTGACCACCGTTCGTCCCTCACCCGTCAGGTCGTAGGTCACGGCGAAGCGGGGATAGAAGTCGGTCCAGGTGAAGATGTCCTTCTCCTGGATGGACACCCCGCTCAGGAAGAACTCGGGATAGTCCGGCGCGAGGTCCGCCCCGTTGTACCACCCGTACTGGTGCGCGACCCGCATCCCGGCGGTGATCGTCAGCCGCGGGTTGAGCTGCCAGGTGTCCTGCGCGAAGAAGTGCAGGTTGGCGTCCCGGGTGTCGGACACGGCCGTCGGCGTGTTCACGAAGAGGATCTCGGAGATGCCTGCCGGACGGTCCCGGTACTGGATGGACCCCGAGGCGTTGTTCGAGAAGAAGAGCCGCGAGTCCTCCATGTAGTCCACGCCGAACTTGAGGTCGTGGCTCCCGCCCGCGTCGGGGACGTAGTAGTTCAGGATGCCGACGAACTGGGGCCGCTGCTTGTCGTAGGTGAACGGCCAGACCCCCGCTCCGGTGCGCCGCGAGGTATCGAGATCGACCCGGGGCGGGTGGGTGTCCGGCTCCACGGCCGGCACCATCGGCCAGGTGACTCCGTAGTGCATCGCCTTCACGTTCGAGAAGGCCCGGTCCGACCAGACGCGTTGCCACTCGGCCTTGTGGACCCAGGTCCACGAGTCCTGCGCGAGCCGGACGTCCGGGGAGTTCAGGGCGTTGATGCCGCGGTTGGGCCGGTTCTTGAGGCCCCACTGGCTGTAGCCGATCAGCTCGTCCTTCTCGGAGAGCGCCATGTTGACCTTCGTGTAGTAGTTCCGGAGGATCGCTTCCTCCTTGATCACTTCCGGATCGAGGCCGGAGATCGCCCGGTGGGTCAGGTTGTTGTTGTAGGCGAGGAAGAACCAGGCCCGGTCCCTCAGCAGGGGTCCGCCCACGTCGGCGTGGGCCTCCCAGTAGGTGAGCATGTGGTTCGTTCCGGCCCCCCGGTTCTCGAGTTCGGAGGTGAGGTTGTCGCCCACGAAGCTCTCCCCGAGGTAGTCGGCGTAGAGCAGCGCCGAGAGGTCGTTGCCGCCGGTCTTGATGTCCATCACGATCGTGTTCCCGGCCCAGGCGTTTTCCACGTCGGCGCCGGCGTTCGAGATGTTGAACTGGTTGACGGTCAGGCTATCCATGTAGAAGCCGAAACCGCCGGTGCTGAAGTTGGAGTCCACGCCGTCGATGACGATGCGGTTCTGGTTGCGGAGCCCGAAGGCGTCGAAACCGGACTGCTGGGCCTTGTGGGAGCCCGCCACGTCGAAGCCGCGCATGCGGATTCCCGGGGTGAGCGCGAGCATGGCGTGGGGATCGGTGGAGTTCGGCACCTCCAGGATGGCGGTGTCGTCGAAGGTCCCGCCGAAGCGGCTGGACTTCACGTCGACCACCGGGGACTCGCCGGTGACGGTCACCGTCTCCGCGACCGCGGCCACCGAGAGCGTCTGGTTCACCGTGAACGTCTGTCCCGTAATGACGGTGATGTCCTCCCGGACCACCGTGCCGAACCCGCCCAGCTCGAAGGTCATGGTGTAGCTGCCCGCCGGCAGCCCCTGGAATCGGAACGAACCGTCGATGTCGGTGACCGCGACGCGGCTGCCCAGCAGGGCGTCCGATTCGAGGGTCACGGTGACCCCCGGAAGAACGAGCCCCTGTTCGTCCTGGGCGGCGCCGTCGAGCCGCCCGGCGGTGATCTGCGCCGCGAGCGACGCCGGAATCAGGAGCATTGCGGCGACCGTCAGCGATCGCAGCAGGTGTCGTTTCATGTGCAAGGCCCTCCTTGACGAGAGACGATTTGGCTCGGGACTGTATGAGACAACGGAACCAAGGTCGAACAGCAAGTCCCGCACCAGCGACGGATTGCTGGAGAGACTCCATAACTCATTGAAAAAAGGCCAACTCTCGATGCCTTCACGGGATTGTCGGAGCTATTCTCCAATAACCCGAATTGCGATTCGGCTTCCCGTTCGGGATTTCCCGGTGTTCGGGCGCCGCAAGTCCTCATAATTCGGGGGTGCCGGATCGCGTCGCCCCCGCCGGTCTCAGGAACGCTCTTGCCGTGTCCCCGCGGATCGATCCGGAGAGCGAGGTGCGGAACCGGGTGGCTTTCCTGCGGGCGTATCTCGTGGCCAGCCGCCAGCGAAGTCTCTGGCTCGCGGTGTCCGGTGGCGTGGATTCGGCGCTTACCGGCCGGCTCGCCTCGCTGGCCGTCGCCGCGGCCAACCGGGACGGCGGGGCGTACCGCTTCGTCGCGGTGCGGCTGCCCTACGGCGAGCAGCGCGACGCCGCCGACGCCGAACGCGTCCTGGAGTGGATCGAGCCGTCGGAAGTGGTCAGCGTGGACATTGCCGGGGCGGTCAGGGCCCTCGAGGCGTCACTGCCCGGGGAGCGGCTGGAGGCGGGTTCCGAAACCGCCCGCGACGTCGCGCGTGGAAACACGAAGGCCCGGATGCGGATGGCGGTGCAGTACCACCTCGCGAACCTCGAGGGCGGACTCGTGGTGGGGACGGACCACTCGGCGGAAGCGCTCGTCGGGTTCTTCACCAAGTTCGGCGACGGCGGGGTGGACGTGTGCCCGCTCTTCGGGCTCAGCAAGCGCCAGGTGCGCCGGGTGGCGGCCCATCTCGGCGCGCCGGAAGCGATCGTCGCCAAGGCGCCGACGGCCGACCTCGAGGACCTGCGCCCGGGGCTGCCGGACGAGGAGGCGCTCGGGATCAGCTATCAGGCGATCGACGACTACCTCGAGGGCCTGCCGGTGCCGGCGGAGGTCGCGGACCGGATCGACGCGCTCTACCGCGCCACCGGGCACAAGCGCCGCACCCCGGTGGTGCCGCAGGACACCTGGTGGAGGTAGGGGGAGCGCCGGTCTTCAGACCGGCACGCGGCCCGTAGGGCCGCAAAGCGCGTAGGGCTGACAGGGCACGAAGCGCTCATCACGCCCTGTAACCCCTGTCGCGTAGATCGCGTTGTACACGCACACCTGCGCGATTGGCGGTGTGCGGTTCCGCGGTGCTTTGCATCGCGGGTGCCGGTCTGAAGACCGGCGCTCCCCGCTCCCCCTACGCCTGCTGGAGCAGGTAGGTGGCGAGGCCCGCCGCCACGACGCGGTCGTTGTCTTCCACGACCTCGACGCGGCAGGAGACCAGGGTGCGGCCCTTGCGGACGACCTCACCGATGGCCAGCAGGTCGCCCTGGACGACTCCCAGGATGTTCACCTTGTATTCCACGAGGCGGATTCCGACTCCGGGAGCGACCGAGGCGGCGGCGAGGTGACCCGCCGCGACGCAGAGCGTGCCGATGACGCCTCCCTCGAGCGGTCCCGGCTCGGTGTTCCGCGTCTCGCCCGGAAGATGGATCCGCGAGACGCCGTTGTCCGCGTAGTCCAGCCGGAGCCCGGTCTGTCCGGCCAGGGGCGCGCTGTCGAGCTCCTTCTGCAGGCGCCGGCGGAGCGACATCCGCTCACGTCCGTAGCCGCTGTCGGCCGGCTCGGACTCGCCCAGCACCACCGGCTCGAACTCGGGGACCGGGTCGGACCCGCCGGCGGGAGGCTTGGACTCCACCGCGCCGCGGCGCCGCGCGTGGAACGACTCGGGGGCCGGCCGGGTCCGCCGCGCGGGACTCTCGGCCTGCGTGGACGGCGCCGTGCCCTCGGAATCGCTCAAGAGATTCCCTTCCCGCGGCCGGGGTTCCGAATCTCCCCGGCAGCGAAAGCGGCAACGGCAACGCCCGGTAGAACCGGGGAACGAAGTGCAGCCGGCAGCCGGAGCCACCGGTCGGCGGCGTATATCACCTAACCGGCCATCTTACCACCCGCATAGCGCGCCGATGCGTAACATTCCCGTTTCCCGTCTGGAAGCAATTCATGAATCAGAGCACCAGTGAAGCGTTCGACGTCGTCGTGATCGGAAGCGGTCCCGGGGGCTACGTGGCCGCCCTCAAGGCGCAGGCCGCCGGACTCCGGACCGCGATCGTCGAAAAGGACGCCCGCTTCGGCGGAACGTGCCTGCACGTCGGCTGCATTCCCAGCAAGGTCTTCCTTCACACCGCATCGCTCCTCGATGAGATCCGGGCGGCGAAGAAAGTGGGAATCGAGGTGGCCGCCCCGAGCCTCGACTGGGACGGACTGAAGCGCCGCAGCCGCCGGGTGATCGCCAAGCTCGCCGGCGGCGTTTCCCTGCTTCTGGAGCGGGGCGGGGTGGAGGCCCTTCACGGCTTCGGGCGGCTGGCCGGCCCGGGCCGCGTCGAGGTCGCGGCCCCCGACGGGTCCGGGACGCGGCGTCTCGAGGCCCGGAACGTCATCATCGCCACCGGCTCCGAGGCCCGGACGCTGCCCTTCCTGCCGCTCGACGGCGACCGGATCGTGACCAACGCGGAGATGTTCTCGCTCGACGAGCGTCCCGCCCGGCTCGGCATCATCGGCGCCGGCGCGGTGGGCGCCGAGTTCGCGTCCATGTTCCGCAGCTACGGCTCCGAGGTGGAGCTCTTCGAGGTGCTGCCCCGGGTCCTCCCGCTCGAAGACGCCGAGGTCTCCGAGGTCGTGGGCAAGGCGTTCCGGAAGCGCCGGATCCGGGTGCGGGCCGAAGCCCGGGTGGAGGCCGCCGAGGTCGTGCAGACTGGAGTGCAGGTCCGTTACCGGGCTGGGGAGGAAACCCGGACCGCCGAGTACGACCGGTTGCTGGTGGCGGTGGGGCGGGCGCCGCGCACGACGGACATCGGCCTCGAGACCGTCGGCGTCGAGCGCGAGAAGGGCGGCTTCATCCCGGTGGACGGGCGGTGCCGAACCGGGGCGCGGGGGGTCTTCGCCATCGGCGACGTGGTCGGGACCGCACAGCTCGCGCACGTGGCTTCCGCGGAGGCGGACGTGGCGGTGGCGACCATCGCCGGCCGCGAAGTGCCGCCGCTGCGCCGGGACCGGATGCCCGCGGCCACCTACTGCGTGCCGGAGGTGGGTTCGGTGGGGCTCACCGAGGAAGCGGCCGCCGCCGCCGGCCACGAACTCAAGGTCGGCCGCTTCCCCTTTGCCGCGAACAGCAAGGCCAACATCCTCGGGGATCCGACCGGTTTCGTGAAGGTGGTGGCGGAGGCCGAGTACGGCGAGGTGCTCGGCGTGCACATCGTCGGGCCGCACGCCACCGACCTGATCGCGGAAGCGGTGGTGGCGCTCGACCACGAGGCGACCCTGGAATCGCTCGCGCGCAGCGTCCACCCTCATCCCACGCTCTCCGAAGCGGTGGCCGAAGCGGCGCTCGCCGCCTCCGGCGCGCCGCTCCACGCGTAGCCGCCGGTGGATTCCGAAGCCGGGACCGCGCCGCCGCCGCTCTGGCGGCTCGACGTCCGCCCGCTCGGTTACCGGGCCGCCTGGGACTTCCAGCGGGACCTGGTCGAGCGCCGCCAGCGCGACGAGATCCCCGATGTCCTGCTGCTCACCGAGCACCCGCCGGTCTTCACGCTCGGCAAGAGCGCCCACCGCGAGAACCTGCTGGAGCCGCCGGAAGCGCTCGCCGGACGCGGCGCCGAGGTCGTCGAGACGGATCGCGGCGGGGACGTGACGTTCCACGGCCCGGGCCAGCTGGTCGCCTATCCGATCGTGCATCTGGGCGGCTGGCGAAAGGACGTCCACGCCTACCTGCGGGCGCTCGAGGCGGCGGCCATCGACACGGCGGCGCGGTTCGGAACGGCGGCCGGCCGCCGCGAGGGGCTGACCGGCGTGTGGTGCGGCGCCGGTGGGACTCCCCGCAAACTGGCCTCCATCGGGGTGCGCGTCTCCCGGTGGGTGGCGTCTCACGGACTGGCGTTCAACGTGACCACCGAGCTGGGCTGGTTCTCGCACATCGTGGCGTGCGGCATCCGCGATGCGGCGGCCACCTCACTCGAAGCGGAGACCGGCCGCGCCGTATCGCTGGACGCGGTCGCCGACCGGCTGGCGGACTCGTTCGCGGCGGTCCTGGGCCGCCGGCTCGTCCCGGCGCCCGAGGACCTGCCGGGCCTGGTCCCCGGCCCCGCCGCCTCCTGACGGGCCGAGCACCGTGCCGGTCACCTACTTCGAGGCCGTTCGCCGGGCCCTTCGCTCGGAAATGGAGCGCGACCCGCGGGTGATCCTGCTCGGCGAGGACATCGGCATCTACGGGGGGGCGTTCCGCCTGACCGACGGGTTCCTCGATGAGTTCGGCCCGGACCGGGTCATGGACACCCCGATCAGCGAGGAAGGATTCACCGGGATGGCGGTGGGGGCCGCGCTTGCCGGGCTGCGTCCGGTGGTGGAGTTCCAGTTCATCGATTTCATCGCGAGCGCCTTCAACATGGTCACGAACTTCGCCGCCAGGAGCCGCTATCGGACCGGCGCGGCGGTTCCCCTGGTGCTGCGCGGCCCCGCGGGCGCCGGAGTCCGCGCCGGACCCTTCCACTCCCAGAGTCCGGAAGCGCACTTCGCGCACACTCCGGGAATCAAGGTCGCGGCCCCCGCGACGGGGCCGGACGCCGCCGGCCTGCTGCGCGCCGCGATCCGCGACGACGATCCGGTGCTGTTTCTGGAACACAAACGTCTCTACCGGAGCCTGAAGGTCCCGGACGCGGAGTTCGAGAGCGCCCCGGAAGTGGTTCCGCTCGGGAAGGCCGCGGTCCGGCGGGCAGGGGACGCGCTCACCATCGCCGGCTACGGGGCCGCCGTCTGGGTGGCGCTCGAAGCCGCGGAGAGACTCGCCGCGGAGGGGGTGGAAGCCGAGGTGATCGATCTGCGCTGTCTGGTCCCGTTCGACCGGGAGGCGCTCTTCGATTCCGTCCGCCGCACCAGCCGGCTGCTGGTGGTCCACGAGGACAACCTCACCGGCGGTTTCGGCGGCGAGATCGCGGCGCTCGCGGCGGAGCACCTCTTCGCCGACCTCGACGCCCCGGTGGCGCGGGTCGCGGCGGCCGACACCCCGGTGCCCTACGCCGCCGAACTCGAGGACGCAGTACTGCCCAATGCGGCCCGCGTGGCGGAGACGGCCCGCCGCCTGGTCCGCTACTGAGCGAAAGCCCGCCGGAAGGCGCCTTTCGGAGCGCCGGCCTCCGGCCGGCATCGCCCCAGTTCTCCCGGTGGGGGTCCGGAGGGAGGCGAAACGCCCAGGTCCCCGTAGGGCCGCGGAGGGCGTCCGCCTAGTCCGGAATCTGGTTCGCCGCGTGGTACGAACTGCGTACCAACGGCCCCGCCTCCACGTGCCGGAGCCCGATCGCCTTCCCCCGCTCCGCGACGGCCCGGAACTCGTCGGGCGGCACGAACCGCTCGACCGGCAGGTGCGCCGGGGTGGGCTGGAGGTACTGGCCGGCGGTCAGGATGTCCACCGAGTTCCGGACGAGGTCTTCCATGAGCGCGTCCAGCTCTTCGGCGGTCTCCCCGAGCCCGAGCATCACCCCGGTCTTGGTCAGCGCCCCGGGCCGCAGTTCCTTGGCGCGCCGCAGCAGATCGAGCGAGCGCTGGTAACGTGCCCCGGGCCGCACCGCCTTGTAGAGGCGGGGCACCGTTTCCACGTTGTGGTTGAGGATCTCCGGCTCCTCCTCCATCACGATGGCGAGAGCCGCCCAGTCCCCCTGGAAGTCCGGGATCAGCACCTCGACGGTGGTGTCCGGACAGCGCCGCCGGACGGCGCGGATGGTCTCGGCGAAGATGCCGGCGCCCCCGTCCGCGAGGTCGTCGCGGTTCACCGAAGTGATCACCGCGTGGCGGAGCTCCATGAGCTCGACGGCGTCGGCGACCCGTTCCGGTTCTTCGAGATCGAGCCCCACCGGGCGTCCCGTGGTCACCGCGCAGAAGCGGCAGGCCCGGGTGCAGATGTCACCCAGGATCATGAACGTGGCCGTGCCCTGGCCCCAGCACTCCGCAACGTTGGGGCAGCGCGCCTCCTCGCACACCGTGTGGAGGTTCTTCTCGCGGAGCAGGCTCCGGAGCCGTCCCCACGTGGGGCCGGACGGGACCCGCACCCGGAGCCAGTCCGGCCGCGGACGGCGGGCGGGCCGGGGTGCGATCTCCGGGACGGGACCCGCTCCCGAGCCGATCACGGGAAGGGGGACCGCGCTCAAGGCTTGAGGTCGTCCTCGGGCCAGTTCTCGAGGCGGGACTTCACGGCGGCCATGAACCGGTCCGCGACCGCGCCGTCGATGAGGCGGTGGTCGAAGGACAGCGCCAGGAACACCATCGACCGCACCGCGATGGCGTCGCCGTCCACCACCACCGGCCGCTTGTGAACGCCGCCGACGCCGAGGATCCCGACCTGCGGCTGGGCGATGATGGGAGTGCCGAAGAGAGCCCCGAAGGGTCCGGGATTCGTGATCGTGAAGGTACCGCCCTGGACTTCCTCCGGCGCCAGCGCCCCGGCCCGCGCCCGGGCGGCCAGGTCGTTGATTCCGCGGGCCAGGCCCATGAAGTTCCGTTCGTCCGCGCGCTGGAGGACCGGCACGATGAGCCCGTCGGGCAGGGCGACGGCGACGCCGAGGTTCACGTTCCGGTGGTACACGACCTGGTCCTCGCCGAGCGAGGCGTTGAGCACCGGGAACTCGCCGAGCGCGTCGATCGCCGCCTGGGCGAAGAAGGGCATCAGCGTGAGCCGGACCCCGGCCCGCTCCTCGAAGGCCGGCCCGTTGGCGGCCCGAACGGCGACCACCCGGGACATGTCCACCTCGAACACCGTGGTGACGTGCGCCGAGGTCCGGCGGGAACGCACCATGTGGTCGGCGATGGAGCGCCGCATGTGGGTCAGGGGTTCACTACGGTCTCCGTCCAGGCTCACGGGAGCCGCCGGGGGCAGTTCGGGCGCCGGCGCCGGGACACCCGGGGCTTCGTCCGCGGTCTGCGCGGCGGCGGGAGCCGGCGGAGCTTCGACCGCTCCCGGTTCGGGAGTTGACGGCGCCGCCTCGCGGCTCTCCAGGAACGCGAGCATGTCCTGCTTGCTGACCCGGCCGCCCTCGCCGGTCCCCGGGACATCGGCGAGGTCCACCCCGTGTTCCCGCGCCATGCGCCGCACGAGCGGCGAGCTGCGGGGTTGACGCCGGACCGGCTTCGGGGGCGCCTCCTCGTCCGCCGACACCGAATCTGTGGTTTCGGGAGCGGCCGCGGCCGGAGCGTCATCGGTTTCGGCGGCAGCGGCGGGAGCCGGCTCGCCGTCCGATTCCGCCGTGTCGGCGGGGGACCAGGTCTCCCCTTCCGCGGCGATCCGTCCGACCACGCTATTGACCGTGACCGTTTCGCCCTCGGGCACGAGGATCTCCACGAGCCGCCCGGTCAGGGCGGCGGGCACTTCGGTGTCCACCTTGTCGGTGGCGATGTCGAACAGGGGATCATCCCGTTCGACGGTGTCACCGACGGCGACCCGCCACTTGGTGATCGTCCCCTCGGTGATGCTCTCCCCCATCTGGGGCATGATGATGTCGCTGGGCACGAGCGGGGAATTCTATTGTGGCGGGAGGCCGGCGCTCCGAGGTCGGCGTTCCAGGCCGTACGTGTGCCTCAGTTGACCTGAAGGTGTACGGAAAGGAACTCCAGGACTTTCTGGAAGAAGGCGTAGTTCGCTCCCCGGTCGGTCTCCCAGCGGAAGACGGAGCGGCCGGTGTCGCCGCGGAAGGTGAGCTCCACGAGGGGATAGTCGGCCCGGGACCGGAGCTCGGCGAGGAAGTCGCGCTTCGCCGCGAACGGCGCCTCCGGCACCTCCTCGCCGTGGAAGGAGAGGAGCGGCGCCCGGACGGCCGCTCCCTCCCCGTTCAGCGAGAGGCGGCGGTAGTTCTCGAGATTCCCGCGCACCGGCCCGAGTTCGCTTTCCACGAAGGCGCGGCGCCCGGGGTCGAGGGTCCGGGTCAGGGTGCGGGGGTCCGCGAACCCCATCGCCTCCACGCCGCAGGCGAAGAGGTCCGGGTGGCGGGCCAATGCTCCCAGGGCGAGGAAGCCGCCGTACCCCGTCCCGAACACGCAGGCCCCGTCCGGCGAAATGCCCGGCAAATCCCGGGCGGCGCGGGTGAGCGCCACGAGGTCCTCGAGATCGGCGCCCCCCCAGTCGCCGTCGTTGAGCGCGGCGAACGCGGCCCCGCGCCCGCCCGTTCCCCGCACGTTGGGGGCGAGGACGGCGTATCCCTGCGCCGTCAGCAACTGCACGATGGGGTCGAATCCATTCCGCCAGGCGTCGCCCGCTCTCCCGCGGACATGTACGAGGAGAGGCGCCGGTGCGCTCTCCGGCGGCGATGCCGGCCGGTAGAGGAAGGCGCGAACCGTGGCGTCGTCCCTTTCCAGCTCGATCCCCTCCGGCCGCGAGAAGCGGCGGACGTCGATGTCGGCGAACAGGGTGTCGGTGATGCGCTCGCGCCCGCCGGTCACGGGGAACGACCAGACGTCGCGCGGGAAGGCCGGCGCTTCATGCAGCGAAAAGAGTCTGGACCCGTCGCGGCTCCAGCGGAGGCCGTCCGCCACCCCGCCGCCGCGGGTGACGATCCGGGCCCGGCCCGCCGGGGTCCAGCGTCCTCGCTCGTCGCGCTCGAGCCGCGACCGGTGGATGCGCCGGCTGCCCCGGTCGGCCTCGGTCCAGGCGATCTCGAGTTCGCCCGCCGCGCTTCCCGCGGGCCGGAAGCGGGGCTCGGCGAAGTCCCGTTCGCCGGCGAGCAGCCGATACGGTTCGGCGCCGCCGTCCGAGGCGCCGAAGTAGATGGCGTCGAACCCGCCGTCCGGGCACCCCGGGTCGCAGGAAGCGCCGCTCGCCCAGGTGAGCCCGCCGCCGTCGGGGGTCCAGTCGGGAACCCCTCGGACCGGACGCTCGCTCCCGGCCGTCAGCACGAGGGGCGCGCCTCCGTCCCCGAGGGCCAGGACCGCCAGGTCGCGCCCGGCGCCGGACGCGAGGCTGTAGGCGATGCGGGTCCCGTCCGGTGACCAGACCGGCGGTCCCTCGTCGCCTGGATGCTGCGTGAGCCGCTCCGCATTCCCGCCGCCCGCGGACACCAGCCAGATGTCCCATCCAGCGCCCGGCTCGGGGTCCGGCTCGTCCACAGGGACTCGCCTGCCAAGGAAGGCGACGCGCTCCCCGGCCGGGTCCACGGCGGGGCTTCGCGCCTGGAGATCCGGTCCGGTGAGGGGTGCCGGCTCCCCTCCGAGCTCCAGCCGGAAGAGGCGGCCGGTCTCCTTCTCGTCACCCCGGGGCCGCCGCCCGGAGACGAAGACGACCGACATGGTGTCGCCCACGAACCGCGGCGCCGAGTCCCAGCGCCGCCCCTCGGTGAGCCTCCCCGGCCGGGCGCCGGCGGCAGTCAGGAACAGGGTCGAACGATTCCGGGTCGCCGCCGCGAGAACGACCCGGCGCCCGTCGGCCGACACTCCGAAGCCGAGCGCCTGCGGGAGGCCGAGGGCCGTCTCGAGCGCGAGCGCCTGGTCCGGCTCGACGAGTTGCCCCGGCGGCGCCGGCTGGATCGCCGCGCCCGCTCCCGGGGCGAGAAGCAGCGGCGCCGCGATTCCGGCGAGGGCGGCAAGCCGGATCGCGGAAGGGCGCATGCGGGAAGCGTAGTCCGGCGCCCGCCGGCTCGTCCGGGCGCGATAATGCCGGCAGCCCGACCCGTTCAACGTGAGTTCTTCCCCTCCACCCATCCGCTTCGAGACCCATCCGTCGCGCTACCGGCACTGGAACCTGGAGGTCGACGGCGAGACCGCCGCCCTGACGCTCGAGGTGGACGAGGCCGGCGGCATCCGGCCCGGGTACTCCCTGAAGCTGAACAGCTACGACCTGGGGGTGGACATCGAACTCGCGGACGCCGTGGAGCGGCTGCGGTTCGAGCACCCGTGGGTGGGGGCGGTGGTGATCCGGAGCGGGCTCGACCGGGTGTTCTCGTCGGGCGCCAACATCTTTATGCTGGCCGGCTCCTCCCACGCCTTCAAGGTGAACTTCTGCAAGTACACGAACGAGACCCGGCTCCACATCGAGGAGGCGAGCCTCGGGAGCAACCAGAAGTACCTGGCCGCGCTCTCCGGCACCTGCGCCGGGGGCGGCTACGAGCTCGCGCTCGCCTGCGACGAGATCCTGCTGGCGGACGACGGGAGCTCGGCGGTCTCCCTTCCGGAGGTTCCGCTCCTCGGGGTGCTCCCCGGGACCGGCGGGCTGACGCGGGTCATCGACAAGCGGAAGGTGCGGCGGGACCGAGCCGACGTGTTCTCCACCCTCGCCGAGGGGGTCCGCGGCCGCCGGGCGCTCGAGTGGGGCCTCGTGGACGGCCTCGCGCCGCGGAGCCGCTTCGAGGAGCGCGTCCGGGAACGGGCGGCGGCGCTCGCCGTCCCCGCCCCCGGCACCGCCGGCCGGAAGAAGCGCGGCATCGTCCTGGATCCGCTGGCACCGGAGGAAGGCGCCGACTTCGTCCGGTATCGCCACGTCGAACTGCGGTTCGACCGGAGCGCGCGGACCGCGACGCTGACCGTGCACGCCCCCGAGGACCCGTTTCCCGAGGACCGGACGGCGCTGGCGGCGGCGGGGGCGTCGGTCTGGCACCTGCGGATGGCCCGGGAACTCGATGACGCGCTCTGCCGGCTCCGCTTCAACGAGCCCGAACTCGGGGTGGTGCTGCTGCGGACCGCCGGTGACCCCGACGCCGTCCGGGAGGCGGACCGGCGGCTCCTCGGGTGCGGCCTCGTCTGGCTGGCCTCCCAGAGCCGTTCCCGCGTCGGCCGGACACTCCGCCGGCTCGACCAGACCGCCCGCAGCTTCTTCGCGGTGGCCGAACCCGGCGAGCGGTTCGTCGGGACGCTTGCCGAACTGCTCCTCGCGGCCGACCGCTCCTACCTGTGCGACGACCCGGACCGTCCCGCTGGGGTGGAGTTGACGGAGCTGAACTACGGCGCCTACGTGATGGCGAACGGCCTCTCGCGGCTGGAGACCCGGTTCTACGGCGACTCCGACCGATTCCGCGCCCTCCGGTGGGGAGGCCCGGTCGATGCCGCCAGGGCCGAGGAACTCGGCCTCGCCACCTTCGCGCCCGACGACCTCGACTGGGAGGACGAGCTCCGGGTGGCCATCGAGGAGCGGGCCGGGTTCTCCCCGGACGCGCTCACCGGGATGGAGGCGTCGCTCCGCTTCGCCGGTCCGGAGACCATGGAGACCCGGATCTTCGGCCGCCTCTCGGCCTGGCAGAACTGGATCTTCCAGCGCCCGAACGCGATCGGGGAGCGCGGCGCGCTGACCACCTACGGCAAACCCGAACGCCCGGCATTCGACTGGAAAAGAACCTAGAACGCATGTCCGAACTCGACTCCCGCATCCCGAACAACGTCGCGCTCTCCCAGGACCCGCGCCTGCAGCGGGCGCTCCTCCGCTGGCAGCCCGCGTTCCTCAACTGGTGGAACGAGATGGGGCCGGAGGGCTTCCAGGGCGACGACGTGCTTCTCCGCACCGCGGTCTCCGTCGAACCCTCGGGGTGGTCGCACTTCGACTACGTGCGCATGCCCGACTACCGCTGGGGGATCTTCCTGGCGCCGCCCGACGCGGACCGGCGGATCGGGTTCGGAGACCTGGCGGGCCAGCCGGTGTGGCAGGAGGTACCGGGCGAGTTCCGGACCGATCTCCGCCGCCTGATCGTCACCCAGGGGGACACCGAACCCGCGAGCGTCGAGCAGCAGCGCCAACTGGGGAAGACGGCGCCCAGTCTCTACGACCTCAGGAACCTCTTCCAGGTGAACGTCGAGGAGGGGCGGCACCTGTGGGCCATGGTGTACCTGCTGCACTCCCATTTCGGCCGCGACGGCCGGGAAGAGGCGGACGCGCTGCTGGAGCGTCACAGCGGGGACGCCGACCGGCCGCGGATCCTGCAGGCGTTCAACGAGCCCTGCGACGACTGGCTGAACTTCTACCTGTTCACCATGTTCACCGACCGGGACGGCAAGTACCAGCTTCTCGCCCTCGCCGAGAGCGCCTTCGATCCGCTGTCGCGCACCACCCGGTTCATGCTCACTGAAGAGGCCTTCCACATGTCGGTCGGAGAGACCGGAGTGGGCCGGGTCGTGGAGCGCACCGCCGAGATCATGGCGGCGGGAGAGGACGATCCCCGGCGTGCCGGGGTCTTCGACCTGCCCCTGATCCAGCGCCACATCAACTTCTGGTTCAGCGCATCCCTCGATCTCTTCGGCGGCGAGGTCTCCTCGAACGCCGCCCACTACTTCGCGAACGGCCTCAAGGGGCGGGCGCGCGAGTCGCGCCGGCAGGACCACGCCGCCCTCGACGGGGTGTACCGGATGGAGCTCCCGGAGGACGGGGCGCTCCGGGAGCGGGACGTGCCCCTCCGGAACGCCATGAACGAGATCCTGCGCGACGATTACGTCCGCGACTGCGAGCGGGGACTGGCGCGCTGGAACCGGATTCTGGAGGACGCGGGGCTCGGTGAGCGTCTGACCCTTCCGCACCGGCGGTTCCACCGGCAGATCGGCGCCTGGTCCGGGCATCGGTTCGACCCGGAGGGCCATCTGATCGACGAGGAGGCCTGGCAGCGGAAGTCGGATGAGTGGCTGCCGACCGCGGACGACCGCGAGTACGTGCGCCAGCTCATGGTCCCGGTCTACGAGCCGGGAAAGATGGCGACCTGGATCGCCCCGCCGAAGGGCGGCGTGGACGGCAAGCCGATCGGCTACGAATACGTGAAGCGTCCGTAGATCCTGTGGACATCGTCCTTGCCGGCGCGCGCCGCACCCCCATCGGCAGGTTCGGCGGAGAACTTGCCTCGCTGACCGCTCCCGAACTCGGCGCCGCGGCCGCGCGGAGCGCGCTCGACGCCGCCGGGGTGCCGCCCGAGGCGGTGGACCAGGTGGTCTTCGGGAACTCCCGCCAGGCGGGCGTGGGGCCGAACCCGGCGCGCCAGGTCGGGCGGCGCGCCGGACTCGCCGACCGGGTCCCGGCGCGCACCGTGAACCAGGCGTGCGCCTCGGGCCTCAGGGCGATCCTGGACGCGGCCGCCGACATCCGCCTGGGAGACGCGCGGGCGGTGCTCGCCGGGGGTACCGAGAGCATGAGCAACACGCCGTTCCTGCTCCCCTCCGCGCGCTGGGGACAGCGCTTCGGCGACGGCCCGCTCGACGACGGGATGTACCGGGACGGTTTCCACTGTCCCCTCGCGGATCAACTCATGGGGGAGACCGCGGAGACGCTCGCCGACCAGTACGGCCTCTCCCGCGGCGAATGTGACCGCTACGCGGCCACCACGCAGAACCGCGCCGAGGCGGCGCGGGCGGCGGGACGCTTCGACGGGGAGATCGCGCCGGTCACGGTAGCGACCCGGAAGGGCGAGGTCGAAATCGGGCGCGACGAGCACCCCCGGGACGGGGTGACGGCGGATTCGCTCGCGAAGCTCAAGCCCGTATTTCGTGCAGACGGCGTCGTGCACGCCGGGAACTCGTCGGGTATCACCGATGGCGGTGCCGCGGTGGTGGTGCTCTCGTCCGCCCGGGCGTCCGAGCTCGGGGTCGAGCCGCTGGCCCGTCTCGCCGGCTACGCGACCGCCGGCGTGGACCCCCGGGTGATGGGGATCGGACCCGTCCCCGCCGTCCGCGACCTGTTGGCAAGGACGGGACTGAGCCTCGAAGACGTGGCCCTCGTGGAGCTGAACGAGGCCTTCGCACCGCAGGTGCTCGCCTGCGCCCACGACCTCGACCTCGATCCGGAGCGGCTGAACGTGAACGGCGGCGCCATTGCCCTCGGCCATCCCATCGGTGCCACCGGCGCCCGGATCGTGGTCACCCTGCTACACGAGATGGAGCGCCGCGACGCCCGCTACGGGATCGCGACCCTCTGCGTCAGCGGCGGCATGGGCGTCGCGGTGTTGCTGGAGCGGTAGGGAGCCGGCGCTCCCAGGGACAGGTACCGCCGGAAGTACTCCACCTGCCACCGGCGCACCGCGCGGTTGTGCTCGCGGAGCGTGCGGGTTTCGCGCTCCCGCGCGATGCCGGCCAGAGGCCGGCGCTCCTAGGGACAGCTACCGCCGGAAGTACTCCACCTGCCACCGGCGCACCGCGCGGTTGTGCTCGCGGAGCGTGCGGTTGAACTCGTGGGTGCCGTCGTTCCGGGAGACGAAGTAGAGGAGGTCGGTTTCCGCCGGGAAGAGGACCGCGTCGAGCGCGGCGATCCCGAAGGAGGCGATGGGTCCCGGCGGGATCCCGCCCACCCGGTAGGTGTTGTACGGCGAATCGATGTCGAGGTCCCGCCTGCGGATGTTGTTCCCGGTGTCTCCCGCCTCCCGCATCGCGAACAGGACGGTCGGATCGGACTGCAGCGGCATCCGGCGCTCGAGCCGGTTCCAGAAGACCGAGGCGATGAGGGTGCGTTCGTCCGGGCTTCCGGTCTCCTTCTCCACGATGGAGGCCAGGGTGGCGATCTCGCGCAGGGAGCGGTCGAGCTCCTCCGCCCGGGCGCGGCGCCGCTCGGTCCACAGCGCGCGAAACTGGCCCACGAGCACCGCGGTCACCCGTTCCGGGCCGGCCTCCGGCGGCAGCCGGTAGGTGCTCGGGAAGAGATACCCCTCGAGATCTCTCGCCTCGGGGTCCAGGTCGCCGATCAGGCGCTCCGCGGCCACCGGGTCCGAGAAGACGGCCAGGAGCGCGTCCGCGCCCCCGGCGCCCTGCTCGGCGAGGACGGCCGCCGTCCCCTGGCGGTCGAGTCCCTCGGGTACGGTGACGGGCAACGTCGCCACCTCCCCGCTGACGATCCGGGCAATGACCTCGGCGGGAGTGAGGGCGCCCTCGAAGCGGTAGAGGCCGGCCTGCAGGCGGCTTCCCAACCTCTCCCGGGTGACTCCCCGCAGGAAGACCCGGCGGTCCACCACGATTCCCGAAGCCTCGAGGCGGTTCGCGATCGTCTCCGCGGTCGAGCCCCGCCCCACCCGGAAGAGCACGGCGCCCCGTTGCCCCGCGTACGGGCGCTCGAGCGCCTCGTCAAGCGGTCTCAGGTGGAAGAACCGGTAGCCCAGCAGCCCGAGAGCCCCGGCGGTCAGGCCACCGAGCAGGACGAGAACCAGCCACCGGCTTGGCCGGGACATGGCTCCCTCAGCCGGGGTCGCTCGCCGCCCGGCGCCGCTTCAGCGCCCGGGTCGCCAGGTCCAGCTCCGGATCGTCGTCGTCCAGTTCGGCGGGCTCGACCTCGAGGTCCGCGGGACCCAGGCTGGGGCCCACCCCGACTCCCAGGATGTCCTCGCCGTCCGGCCCCCGGATATGGGCGGTCGAGAGCAGGATCGCGTCCCCCTCCGGCAACTCGATGAGTTGCGGGCGTCCGGTGCGGCCGGCGGTGCGCCGTCCGACCACATCCACGTCCTCGCGGGACTTGAGGACCGCGGCGAGCACTTCTCCGGCGCACACCGTGCCGCGGTTGATCGCCACGGCCAGCGGGCCCTCGAAGAGCGGGTCACCCGCCGGCGCTTCGAGGGGCGTCGAGACCTCCTCACCGTCGGCGTTGCGCTGGACGAGCTGGACCGGTTCGCCCTTCGTGAAGGCGCCGGCGACCTCGGCCCCGGCTTCGCAGCCGCCGCGGCCGCGGCTTCCCCGCAGGTCGAGCGCCAGGCTGTCCGCGCCGCCCTCCTCGAGTGACCGGATGGCGGCCGCCAGCTGGGCGGTGGTCCCTTCGTGAAACCGCCGGATCCGGACCAGCCCGATCCCCTCCTCCAGCATGCGGTGCTCCACGGGGGGATCCGCGAGGACGGCGCGCTCCAGTGTGACGGGGCGGGGCTCGGAGTCCGTGGCGCCGCGGAGCGACAGTTCCACCGAGGTGCCCGGCTCCCCGGCGAGTAGCAGCAGGGCGACGGGAATCCGGAGTTCGCGGGTGTTCCGGCCGTCGATCGCCGTGATCGCGACGCCCCGCTCGATCCCGGCCTCCGCCGCCGGCGAGCCGGGCAGGACGTCGTCCACGTGCAGGTAGTACCGCTTCTGGAGGCCCAATCCGACGCTGGCGCTCAGCGAGTCGCGACTGCGGTAGCGGGCGAGTTCACCGGCGCTCAGGTAGGCGCTGTCGGCGTCGAGCGCCTCGAAGATGCCCCGCACCGCTCCGTCCATCAGGAACGCCGGGTCCACCGGTTCCAGGTACTGGTCCCGGATGAGCATCAGGGCGCCGTTGAACACTTCGAGCGCCTGGTAGGTGGACTCCTGGGCAGCCGTTCCGGCTTCAGGACCGTCTCCCCCCGCAACCGGGACGGCCCCCGCGGCGCCAAGGACGATGACCGCCGCGGTGGTCACCAGCACGCTGGCCCCCGTCTTCGGCTGCCGGGCCGGCTCGGGAGGCCGGCCCGGCGGTTGCGCTGTTCGTGGGATCAGGAGCCGGATACCTGGAACTCGACCGTCTCCGTCACCGACTTCCCGCTGCCCGCGTCCCGGACGGTGATCTCGGCGACGTAGTCACCGGCCTCGAAGGGCTCCCGCCGGCCGTCCTGGAAGAGCCTCGCGAGGGGAACGTCCACGATCGCGATCGAAAGTTCCTCGGAGGCGAGGTTGAACGCCGTCGGGTTGTAGCGGAGGTACTGCTCGCCGTCCTTCTTGAAGGTGATCTGCCAGGACAGGTTCGGCTGGCCGCTCGCGTCGTACCCGTAGGCGTTGAACACCAGGCGCAGCGCGTCTCCCGGCGCGTAAACCGTGGAAACCTTCGGGACGAAATGGAACCCGCCGACCAGCAGGGCGCGGCCGGGCTCCGGGGTGAAGTCCTCGACCCGGGAACCATCGGAGAAGCGCGCCACGGACGAGAGCATGAGTTCGCCGCTCCCGAAGTTGGGGCTCTCGATTTCGCTGGTGACGGTCCCGTGGGTCTGGGTAGCGGGATCCAGGATGCCGGCATAGACCGAGTAGGCGCCGGGCGCCATCTGCATCGGCATCTCCAGGACGGTAGGGCCGCCCGCCGGTCCCTTCCGGACTTCCACCGTGCGTTCGTCGTAGCCGATCACGGTGCCGAGCGCGTCCACCACGTTGTAGAACACCGAAAGCGTGGCCTGGTCGCCGTTCCAGGTGATGGAGTCGGTATCGAGTTCGAACACCGCCGCGACGTAGGTATCGCCGACGTTCGAGCGGAAGAACGAGTAGGCGGCGTCGATTCCGATGCCGGTACCCGGCTCACCGCCGGCCCGGAGCGCGTTCAGGATCGTCTTTCCGGGGCTGTTGGGATCGAGCAGCGCCCTCGTCTCCGCGCCGAACAGGTCTTCGACGTCCGGGAGCTCGCCGTCCGCGTTCAGGGTGAAGTTGATCTGGGTGGGCCAGACGATCTGCCGGGCGCGCGACCGCTCGATGGCGGCTTCGATCTCGTCGTTGCGGATCAGCCGCATCCCGAGGTTCGTGGTCCGGAACTCGAGTTCGAGTCCGTCGGGCAGGCCGCGGTCCGGATTGGGGACGTAGGTGAACTTCATCCCGCCGCCCGGGCCGCCCATGCCGCCGCCGCCGCCGCGGCCACCGCCGCCGGCGCCGACGCCGCCGCCGCCCTCGGCGACCGGGTTCTCACCGGTGGCGCCGGCCGGCGGACGCCCGCCGCCCCCGGTGGACATCCGGCCTCCGGTCCGTTCCCGGTTGTCGGGCGGACCGAAGAGCAGCATCACGAGCGCCATGTCGGTGCGGGAGCCCCGCTGGCCCCGCTGGCCGAACTGGTCGTCGGCCTGTTCCCGCCAGTTGTTGAACCGGTCCTCGGCGCGGTCCGGGTCGTGCGGATTCTGGCTGCGGCGGGCCCAGAAGTGCTCCTTGAACCGGTTGCGCTGGTTCCGCGGGAGGTTCTCGAACGCCTGCCGCTCCTGCGCGGTCATGATCGGCTCGACCTCTTCGAGCCAGCGCCGGTCGCCGCGGCTCAGGCTGTCCTGGGCCAGTGCGGGGAGCGCGAGCGCGAGCATCGCAAGGGCGGCGACGCCCGCCGCAAAAAGGGAAAAGCGGGGGGCAACCCGCGTTGGATCAGGCATGAGGCCTCCTGAAGCTGGAGCGGCCACATGGCCGGGGCTCCACCCCGGACGCGACACGCAAGCCCGTGAAATTGACCTGAAAGAATACGTCCGCGAGGGGTCTGCCGCAAGCAGCGGAGACCACGCTATACTCGATTTCGATGTCGTCTTCAATACCCCGGTCGCCGCGCCGATTCCGCCCGATCGCCGCCGGCCTTCTCCTCGCCGGACTGGCGCCCTGGGCCCTGGGCTGCGGAACCGCCCCCAAGCGTTCCTGGACGGTGGAGGAGATCCGCGCCGACCTGAACCACCGGATCACGCCGGACGTCCTGGCCCGCGTCGAGATTCCCTTCGAG
Organism: Vicinamibacteria bacterium; assembly: GCA_965116805.1. Classification (GTDB taxonomy): domain Bacteria; phylum Acidobacteriota; class Vicinamibacteria; order Marinacidobacterales; family Marinacidobacteraceae; genus Marinacidobacterium. The sequence continues at coordinate 3,135,421 of OZ220713.1, read as the reverse complement.
ATCGACGACGAGATTCGCGAACTCGCGTTCCGGGTCACCGAGAACCTCCGCACCGACAAGGAGAAGATGCGGGCGATCATCCGCGCGATCCGGCAGCACACCGGGGGGTCGATCTCGTACGACTGGCTCTCCAACAAGACCGCCAAGAGCGTCTTCCGCGAAGGCCGGGGCAACTGTCTCGCCTACACGAACCTCTTCGTCGGGATGTCGCGGGCGGTCGGCGTCGAGGCGGTCTACGTGGACGTCACCACCATCGAGAAGGTCACCAAGGAAGCCGAAGTCATCGTGAACAGCGGCCACATCACCGGCGGCATCAAGGACGGCCCCGATCTGATCTTCGTGGACTTCACCTCGAATCCGGAGCGCGAATACGCGGGCGCCAAGATCATCGACGACTTTGAGGCCATTTCGAATTTCTACAACAACCAGGGCTTCCTCTACGGCTATTTTGCCGAAGCGCTCGCCGACCAGGGGGGCTTCGACCCGCTGGCCCGCGAGATCGAGATGTACGAACTGGCGCTCTCGATCCGGCCCAACTTCAATCGCGCCCGGAACAACCTGGGGGTCGCCTTCAAGCGGCGCGGCCGGGTGAACGACGCCATCGAGCAGTACCAGCTGGCGCTCGACCTCGAACCGGACTTCACCGAAGCGCGCGCCAACCTCGCGAGCGCCTACTACTCCCGGGGAGAAACGGACCAGGCGATCGAGCAGTTCCGGCTCGCGGCGCGGCACGACGACTCCGACGCCTACGTGGTCTATCACCTCGGGGTGCTGCACTACCACGAGGGCAAGTACCGGCAGGCGGCCGACTATTTCCGCAAGGCCATCTCCCGCGACCGGCAGATGGCGGACGCCCGGTTCTTCCTCGGCGAGGCGCTGTTGAAGCTCGGGGACGAGGACCGCGCGATGCGGGAGTACGAGCGGGCGATCGAGATCGACCCGAACTACATCTCCGCGCGCGCCAAGCTCGATCTGCTGCGGGACGCCCAGCGGGCGCGGTCCCGCGGCGGGGAATCGCCCGGCGACGCCCCGCGCCGCTGACCACTCCACAGTCCTGACCAGCGCGTTCCCTTGCGGGTAGAAGGGGAAACCGCGGGCCTCAAGTCCCGCGACCGGAAGGTTCTGGAGCGCCTCGGGCAGCGGCGGCTGCCCCCGGCCGCGCTCCTCACCCAGGAGTTCGCCCGGCAGCTCGCGGGCATTTCCCGCGCGATCCGGCGGCAGGTGGGGGCGCTCGTGGACCGGCGCGGGACCGTTGTCTGGGTCGGGGTGGGAGACGCGCACCGCATCGAGCTGCCCGACCTGAAGCGCCAGCGGGTCGCGGGACGGCGGCTGCGCGGACTGCGGTTCGTCCACACCCACCTCGCCGACGAACCGCTGACCCGCGACGACCTGGCCGATCTCGTCCTCCTCCGACTCGACCTGATGGCGGCCCTGACGGTGCGGGACGACGGCCTTCCCGGAGTGGTCCACGCTGCTCACCTGAGGCCGCCCGGCCGCCCCCATCAGGAGGGATCCGAAGCGGAGACGCCCTGGGAACTGCTGCCGCCGGTCCCGCCGAGTCAGCTCGATCTCGATTGCACCGAACTGCTCGCCGACCTGGAGCGGTCGTTCGCCCGATTCGCTCCGGACCGCCCGGGCCGGAGGTACTCGGGACGCGCGATTCTGGTCGGAGTGGGGGAGAAGGCGCTCCCGCTCGGAGACGTGATGGACGAGCTGGCGGAACTGGCGCGCGATGCGGGTCTCGAAGTGGTGGATTCGCTCGTGCAGCGCCGGGCCCGCCTCGATCCGCGCACCCTGGTCGGCCGCGGGAAGCTCGAGGCGCTGGTGATCCGGGCGCTCGACCGCGGCGCCGACCTGATCCTGTTCGCGTGCGACCTGAGTCCTTCCCAGGCGCGGAACATCTCGCAGGCCACCGATCTCAAGGTCCTCGACCGCACCCAGTTGATCCTCGACATCTTCGCCCGCCGGGCCACGAGCCGCGAGGGAAAGCTGCAGGTCGAGCTCGCCCAGTTGCGCTACCGGCTGCCGCGGCTGGTCCAGCGGGACAACTCGCTGTCGCGGCTCGGCGGCGGGATCGGGGGCCGGGGACCGGGAGAGACGCGGCTCGAAGTGGACCGCCGGCGGGTGCGCGAGCGCATCGCCCGGCTGCAGCGCGACCTGGCGCAGGTCGCGGTCAAGCGCGACGTGCGCCGGAAGCGCCGCGAGATGCGCGGTCTGCCGGTGGTGTCCCTCGTCGGCTACACGAACGCCGGCAAGTCAACGCTGCTCAACCGGTTGACCCGCAGCGAAGTGGCCGCCGGCGACCGGATGTTCGAAACCCTCGACCCGACGAACCGCCGGCTGCGGGTGCCGGTCGAGCGGGAGGTGCTGCTCGCGGACACCGTCGGTTTCATCCACGATCTCCCCGAGGATCTCATCGAGGCGTTTCGAGGCACGCTCGAGGAGATCTCGGCGGCGTCGCTGCTGTTGCAGGTGGTGGATGCCTCGAGTCCCCGCCTCGACTCCCGGGCCACCGCCGTGGAGGGGCTGCTCGCCGAGCTGGGGTTCGAGGAGATCCCCCGGATCGTCCTGCTCAACAAGGTGGACCGGCTCGACGAGGCGGCCCGCGCCGCGCTGCCGCAGCGCCTGGCGGGAGTCGAGACCTGGCACGTTTCCGGGGTCACCGGAGAAGGACTCGAGGAGCTGGTGGGCGAGATAGCCCGGCTCATTCCGACGAAACCGGCGGGTGTTCCCCGCGAGTTCCCGGCGCCGGCCCGGCCGGAGTGGAATCTGCCGCTTCGGTGAGTCCGGCGGCTTCGCCGGCGAGACGGTGCAGCGTCTCGTAGCGGGCCGGGTCGGCCTTTCCGGCGGCTACCGCCGCCTGGACCGCGCAATCGGGTTCGGTGCGGTGGGAACAGTCCGGGAAGCGGCAGTCCCCGGCGTACGCGGCCAGGTCGGGATGGGCGGCGCGGATACGGGCTTCGGTCAGCCCGTCGAGGCCCAGCGCCCGGATTCCCGGGGTGTCCACGATCTCGCCGCCGCCGGGAAGCCGGATGAGTTCCGCCGCGGTCGTCGTGTGGCGGCCCCGGCCCCGGCGGTCGAGTCCGCCGCTTCGCCGGCCGGGCACCCCGAGCGCGGCGAGCAGTTCGGTCTTTCCGACTCCCGAATGGCCGAAGAGCACCGCCCGGCCACCCGCCGCGCTCGCCCGGAGCGCGTCGAGGCCCGCACCGCTGCGAGTGCTCGTCAGGTGCACCTCCAGGTCCAGCGGGGCGTACGGCGCGAGGTCCCGATCAAGGGCCGCGAGGTCTTCGCCCGCCGCGAGGTCGAGCTTGTTGAAGACCAGCACCGGCGTCACCGCGGCGTCGTAGGCGACCACCAGCGAGCGGTCGAGAAAACCGGTCCGGTACGGCGGTTCCACGAAGGCCGAGACGATGTAGCAGCGGTCCAGGTTCGCCGCGAAGACACGCATCTCCCGCCGCTCCGGCGGTCCGACCGCCCGGCGCAGCGCGTTCTTGCGGGGAAGTACCGCGGTGATGCGCCCGCCGGGTTTCCCGGGCCGGGAAGACGGCCGCCCGCCTGGTCCGATCTCCTCGACGAGGACCTGGTCCCCAACGACGGCGCCGGTTTCCGCCGGCTGCCGATCCCGCGATCCGAAGAGCCGTCCCCCGATGGCGCAGCGGAACAGGGACTCCGGTTCCCCGCGCGGGCCGGGAGGGATGAGGACGGTCGCTACCTTGCGGCCGATCCGCACCACGGTTCCGGACCGGTCCATCGACAGGATGCTAACGGGGGAGAACGGCGGAGGGGTGGAGTCTGGAGCGCCGGCCTCCGGCCGGTTTCGCCGTGCTACCTTTCTGGAACCCTGCCGAGAGCGTCGGGGAGCCTTGTATCCGTGTCCGCGATCGTGACGCAAACTACCGACACCGTAGGAGCGGGGGCGGACAAGGAAGGCGGGACGACCGAGGTCAGCCAGTGAACCCCTATGGGCCGCTGGCTGCACTGCTGATCGTGCTGACGGCGGCCCTGGGCGCCGCGGAGCCCCCGCGGACGGGTTCGGGCCCGGACCCCGAAGGGGCGGCCGCCCCGGGTCCGGATGACCGCAAACTCGGCGAGATCCTGCAGAGTCTCGGCGAGGCGGCAGAGCAGGCGCCCACCGCCGCACAGACCGCGCCGCGCCGCCAGGGGCCCGTCTTCTCGCAGCCGGGGGACTGGACGCATGCCGAAGCAGCCGTCGTCATCGGGAGCCAACTGGTGAATCAGGACCTGGGGTTTTCCCGGAACATCTTTCAGACGGTGAGCGCCGAAGCCGAAGACGTCGGGTTCGGCCAGCACCTCGGCGCCCGGGGGGCGTTCTTCGTGAACCGCTACCTGGGAGCGGAAGCCGGTTTCACCCGCACCACGACCGATTTCGAGTTCTCGGTGACCGATGAGGAGGCCGGGTTCACCGTCTTCCCGGAGCCACTGGAACAGGTGAGCCAGGAGGCCTCGGTGTCCGCGGTGTTGCAGTGGCCGCGCGCCGCCGTCACTCCCTATGGAGTCGTCGGTTACGCGTGGAGAACCTCGGAGGTCGAGGGAGCCGAGCCCTTCGAATCCGGTGCGGTCGTCGTCGGTATCGGGATCAAGGTGCCCTTCCCGGGCGCTCCGGTCTTGCTGGCTTTCGACTACCGCCGCATCGAGTTCCGGGACGAGGAAGCCGACGCGCTGCGGCTCGCGGAAGGTGGAGTGGGGAGTCCCACGGTGTCCGCGTTGACCCTGGGGATCGTCATCCGCCTCAACGTGAACCGGTAGACCGCGTCAGCGTCGCGACGGGGGGACCGACGGCAGTCCGCGGGTCGCCGCCCGGAACAGGAACTTCAGGGCCCAGTCCAGGCGGGCCGCGACGCTGGTGACCGCGACCACCGCGCCGACGCTGAACCGCGACAGCCGGATGTTCCGGCCCTGCCGGAAGGACGGGGTCCGGTGGATGCGCCGCAGCACGAGCACCGCCAGTCCGACGGCCCAGAGGAGATGCCGCCGGATCCCGGCTTCGTGCGCCGGAATCAACAGGATGAACCGGAGCGCGTTCGACAGGTGGCCGCGGGTGATCGCCAGCAGTCGGGAGAGCCCTTCGTCGAACCCGGGGGAGGCCCGGCCCGCGGAGAGGGAGCCGAGGTCGAAGCCGGCGGCGCGGAACACGTCCCGGGGAAGCCAGCAGGCGCCGTTCTCCCAGTCGTCCCAGAGGTCCTTGAGAATGTTCGCCATCTGCAGCCCCTGGGCGTGGGAGACCGCGAGCGCCGTCAGTTCCTTCCGGCGGCCCTCGATCTCGCCGGAGTAGTCGCAGAACAGGTCCACGAGCGTCTCGCCCACGACGCCGGCGACGAAATAGCAATAGCGGTCGAGTTGATCGAGGTCCTTCACGCCGACGGCGTCCGGCTCCCGTTGAAACTCCGCCATGCCGCGTGACATCACCCGGATACAGCGTTCGACGGCGGCCCGCTGCGGGGCGCGAAGCTCCGCGGTCACGCGCAGGACCCGGTGCGCGCCCGCAGCGAGTTCCCGCTCCGGCGCCGGCGTCGCCGGGGTAAGCGCGGCCGCCAGCTCGCGGCCGAAGGACGCGGCGTCCCGGCGTCCGGCGACGGCCTCGATCAGGCGTTCCCAGAACTCCGCTTTCTGCGCCGGCGAGAACCCGGGCTCGTCTTCGATCGTGTCGGTGATGCGGCACAGCAGATAGGCGTTGCCGACCACCGGCCGGAGACGATCGGGGAGGGCCGGGATCGTGAGGGCGTAGGTGCGCGAGACGGCCTGCAGGATCCTCGCCTGGTAGGCGAGGTCGCTGTCCCTCCCGCTGCCGGGCGACGCGGTCATCACGCTCCCGACGGTTGCGGGAGACCGCGGGCGCACAGTCTGAAGAGGAGCCGGAGGGCCAGGTCCGAACGGGCGAAGACGCTGGTGATCACCACGACCGCCCAGACGCTGCGGCGGGACACCTTGACCTCCGCGGCGCCCGCGAACGCCGGCGTCCGCCGGATGCGCCGCAGGGTGAGCATCGCCAGTCCCAGGGGCCACAGGCAGAACCGCCGGAGGCCGGTCTCCCGGGACGGGATGGTGAGCGTGTAGCGGAGCGCCGCCTCGAGATGCTGCCGGGTGACGGCGACGAGTTCGAGCAGCCCCGTGGCGAACGCCGGGTCGGTTCTTCCGGCGGGAAGCGAGTCGAGCTCGAGACCCGCGGCGCGGAACACGTCCCGCGGCAGCCAGCAGGCGCCGCGGCGGTGGTCCTCCCAGATGTCCTTGAGGACGTTGATCATCTGGAGCCCCTGGCCGAAGGAAACCGACAGCGCGAGCAGGTCCTCGCGCCGCTTGCGCATCTCGGCGGAGTACTCGCAGAAGAACGCCGTCAGCGTTTCTCCCACCACCCCGGCGACGTGATAGCAGTAACGGTTCAATGCCTCGAGGTCCCGGAGTCCACGGATGGTGGCGCCGCGCTGAAACTCCACCATCCCGCGCGTCATGATGCGCACGCAGCGCCGGGCCGCCTCGCGCTGCGCGTCGCTGCAGCGGGCGGTGACGCTCAGCACCCGCCCGGCGTTGGCGATCAGGTCGCGTTCGCTGGCGGTGGCGGCGGTCAGCCGCGCGTCCAGCTCGCGGGAAAACACATCCGGGTCACCCTGGCCCGAGACGAGGTCGACGAGGCGGCCCGAGAAGGCTTCCTTCGCGTCCGGCGAGAGGGCCGGCTCGTCCTCGATCGTGTCGGCGATCCGGCACAGGAGGTAGAGGTTCCCGGTAGCGTCATACAGATTCCCGGGCAGGGGGCGGATGGTGAGCGCGAACGTCCGGGCCACACCCTCCAGAATGCGCCGCTGATAGGCAAGATCTTCGTCTGCCGGCCGGTGCGGGGGGCTGGGCGGCAAGGTTCTCACCGCTCGAGCTGCTCGAGCGCCGCGAGGAAGTCGCTCCAGGGCACCGCCGTCCCGTGCACGGGGGCCAGCGTCTCCACGTCGAGGCGCATCCGCTCCACCTGTGTGTAGAGGGCGCGCATCGACGGCAACTGCGCCGCTCCCGGCGGCTCGTGGGTGTCGAAGAGGTCCGCCTGGAACACGATGCGCTCGGCCGGGAGGTACGCCATCAGCATCCCGGCGACGTGCTGGAGCGGCTGCACGTAGTAGACGCGCAGAATCCGGGCGTTGTCGGTGATGACGTAGTTCTCCTGGACCGCCTCGTAGTTGTAGCCCTCGGCCAGTTCGGTGGGCGGCCATCGGGAAACGATGTCCGGCTTGACCGTTCTCGGCTCGTAGGTCAGTACGTCGTGGTTCAGGAACTCCAGGTTGAGGAGGTGGGTGACGATGGTCGATCCGATGTGCAGGTAGGTCCGCAGCCCCCCGATGTGGTCGAAATGCGGGTGGGAGGCGATCACCCAGCGGATCGGCTTGTCCGGCGCCAGCTCGGCAATCCGGTCGATGACCCGCAGGCTGCGCTCCTCGTCGCCGGGAGCCTCGAACACCGCGACGAAGTCGCGGAACTCCACCAGGTAGCTGTTCGCGGGGCCACCGCCGAGCCGATACACCCCGCCCGCGATCTCGTCGACCGAGACCTCGGCGGACCAGTCGGCCCGGGCAACCGAGTCCGGCGCCACCACCGGATCGCCGCAATCGTTGGGACGGACATCCGCGAATGTCCCGCCGTAGGCGTTGTGCCCGGTACTCTGCCGGTAGAACTGCCAGTTGTCGTCCCAGCCCTGATGCGAGTGCCAGTCGGTGGGCCATTCGATTCCGCCGAACGAGACGTGATTCGTCGACTCGTGCTCGATGTTGAAGTCGCCGAGGGCGGGGATGTTCACCGTCGTCTTGAGCCGCTGAATCCGGTTCCGGGAATTGATCGTCGCGTCCACCCGGTACTTGCCGAACATGGTGATCGCGACGACGTGCATCTTCTCGGGGTTCACGACATTGCCGTCCCGTCCCTTCTCGATCTGCTCCCAGCGCCAGAAGGCCACCGGATTCGCTCCCGGAAGGCGGGCGGCCTTGAGGAACCCGTGCGGGTTGAGCCACATGTCGAGTTGGTACACCTCGGCGATCTCGGGAGGCACCGCGACCGGCGGACCGTCGCCGTCCCGGTGCCAGGAGAACGCGCCGTTCGTGACGTGCGTCTGCCGGACCTCCTTCTGGGTAGGGGTGCCGCCGCGCCAGCCCAGACCGTACTTCCAGGAGGCCGGCGCGAGACCCGGCTGCCGGTCGAACGTCTCCACGCTGGTCCCGGCTTCCCAGTCGATGATCCGCGTGTAGTTGCTCAGCGCGTCGATGCGCGGCCAGTCGACGTTCACCGCGTTCTCGAAGGTCTGTCCCACCGCGCCGGCGTAGCCGTTGCCGGAGAAGGTGATGCAGCGCAGGTCGGCCTCGCCGATCTGCTCGGCGACGGCGGCGAGCAGGGGAGCCGGATCGACGAAACCCGGCGGAAACTCCTGGGCCGCCAGGGGCTGCACCCCCAGCATGAGCAGCGCGAGGTTGGAGGCAAACCGCTTCGCCATGGTTCCAGACTGAGACGGCGCCGCTCCGGGTTCCGGCGCCAGCCTACAATTGCGAAGGCTAGCCGGTGTAGCTCAGGGGTAGAGCAGCTGATTCGTAATCAGCAGGTCGGTGGTTCAAATCCACTCGCCGGCTCAGCCGCCCGCCGCGGAGCCGCGCCGCGTCCAGACCGCCTGGACGGCGAGGGCCAGCCCGAGCGCCGCCAGAATGGGTATTCCGCCGAGGAGCAGGATGCCGGGCGGGCCGAGCAACCCTCCGAGAACGCTTCCGAGCGCCGAGACCGGAACCGCGGCCGCCCAGAACAGGATGGGAATCCTCGGGTCCATCCGGAAACGCCGCAGGGTCCAGATCAGCGGCAGGGCGAAGACGCACCCGGCGGCGTAGGCGAACACCAGGCCCCCGGCCAGCCCGAGCGCGTCCCCGGCCGACAGGGGCCCCACGTCTTCCATCAGCAGGAGGCGGCCCAGCGCGACCACCACGAACACGCCGGTATAGGCGGCGCCGTACGCAAAGCAGGCGCGATAGCCGCGCGTGGGTGGAGGCGCCATCGTGACTTCCGCGAGGAAACTCAGGCTAGCGCGGCGGGACGCTCTCCCGCGCGATCGGCCCCTCAGTGCGCATCCGCGTGGAATTCCTCGAGCGCGGCTCCCAGCTTCTTCAGGTCCTCCGTATCTCCGATGAGCATGAGCCGGTCGCCGCGCTCGATCCGCCGATTGCCCCGGGGCGCGACCAGCAGGTCCTGTCCGTCCCGCCGGATCGCCAGGACGAGGATGTTGGCTTCCCGGCCGAGGGCGGACTCGGCGATCGTCCTGCCCGCGAGTTCGGACCCGGAGGCGACGGTGAGTTCGCCGGACCCGAAACCCGGATGGGCCATCTCGGAGATGCCGTGCAGCAGGTGGTGGGTGTCCGAACCGCAGAGGTTGCGGAGCACGGCGCGGCTGGCGGTGAGGTGAGGCGAGATGACGTCCTGGGTGGCGGCGCCGGCCCGCTCGAGGTTCGCACGGGAACGGTCCTCTTCGGACCTTGCGATGACGCGGACCCCGGGACGGAGGGCGCTGGCGGTCATGGTGATCGACAGGTTGTCGCTGTCGTTCGGGAGCAGGGCCACGATGGTCGAAGCGCGCCGTACCCCGGCCTGTTCGAGCGTCTCTTCAGCGGTTGCATCCCCGTGGATCACGGTGGCTCCCTGCCGGATCGCCGATTCGACGACGTCCGAGGAGTTCTCGATCACGCACACCTCGTTCCCGTGCCGCAGCAGGCCGGCCGTGACCCGCCGGCCCATCCGCCCGAAGCCGCAGACGATGGTGTGATCCTTCATGCGTCGCACTCTCCTTTCCTGCCGCTGCAGCGGCGCTTCGGTGACCCACTGGGCCAGAGCCCCGAACGAGTACCCCAGGGTCGCCACCCCGCCGCCGATGAGCAGCACGGCGAAGAACCGGCCGGCCGGCGAGAGCGGCTGTACTTCCCCGTACCCCACCGTCGAGACCGTAATGATCGTCATGTAGAACGCGTCCGCCAGGTCCCACGACTCGATCCACATGAACCCGAGCGTGCCGGAGATGACCACCCCGGCGGCCGCGGTGGCGGCGGCGCCGAAGCCGAAGTGCCAACGGGCGCCCAGCCAGGGCCGGAAAACGTTCATCGAATGCCGCGGCCCGGACGCCCTGCCGAGGAAGACTCGGGGCGGTGCGGCGCCCTGGCTATGCGTGCTTGCCCGGGCAAGGGGAGGCTCATGGAACCGGTTGAGGCCGGAGGGGGCGTCTTCGCACCAGAACCGGGCCGCCGGTCATGGGGCCCAGCCTGAATCCGGTGGCGGGGGCGGGATTTGAACCCGCGACCTTCGGGTTATGAGCCCGACGAGCTGACCAGACTGCTCCACCCCGCGTCCGGATTGTGGGGGACGGCACTTTACATTCCAGCGGTGGAGTCTGTCAAAGCAACCCGAGACCCGATCGCGGGTAAGATGAAAAAAGATCCGGCGGAAACCGGCAGTGTCGTCGGCGCTCGTTCCGTCTACCAACCTGCCTGCTTCGGAGTGCGTCCGTGACCGTCCCCCATCCGGATTCTCTGCTCTCTCCCGAGGAGGTGTCCGAGGCGATCGGGATCCTCGCGGGCCTCAGCGGGGAACGCGACGTCGAGTCGTGGCGAACCGCGCACCTGGGGCGCAAATCGCGGCTGGTGCTGTCGCTTCGCGCGCTCGGCGGCCTCGAGCCCGCGCGCCGGGCCGAGGCCGGCCGGCTGCTGAATGACGCGAAGACCCGGCTCGGGCAGGCGCTGAAGGCGAAACAGGCCGAGCTGAAGGCGCGCCGGACGAAGGACCTGGCGTCGCTCGACGTCAGTCTTCCGGGGCGTCCGCTTCCTCTCGGCGGACTCCATCCGATTACGAGAACGGAGCGGGCCGTCGTCGCCGCCTTCGCCACGATGGGGTTCCACGTGATCGAGGGGCCCGAGGTGGAACTCGAGTACTACAACTTCGAGGCGCTCCGGATTCCCGCCGACCACCCGGCGCGGGACGCCATGGACACGTTCTACCTGGACGGCCCCGACGGCGCCGCGCCGCTCCTCCTCCGTACCCACACCTCACCGAACCAGATCCGCTACATGGAGCGGCACGAGCCGCCGATCCGGCTCATCGCTCCCGGACGCACGTACCGGAACGAGGCCACCGACGCCACCCACGAGTGGATGATCACCCAGACCGAAGTGCTGGCGGTGGACCGGGGTCTGACCCTGGCGCATCTCAAGGGGACGCTCTACGAGTTCGCCCGGCATCTCTTCGGCGAGGAACGGGAGATTCGTTTCCGTTGCGATTACTTCCCGTTCGTGGAGCCCGGGGTCGAGGTCTCGATCAGCAGTCCCGACGGCTGGATCGAGATCCTCGGGGCCGGCATGGTCCACCCCGAGATCCTGGCCAACATGGGGTACGACCCGGAGATCTACACCGGGTTCGCGGCGGGACTCGGAGTCGAACGGATCGCGATGCTCCGGCACGGGATCCGGGACATCCGCCGCTTCTACGAGAACGATCTGCGCTTCCTGCGCCAGTTCTAGCTACCCGGAGTTCGATCACAGTGCGCGTTCCGCTCCGGTGGCTCGAAACCATGGTGGCGTTGCCGGAGGACGTCGAGGCGCTCGCCCGCCGGCTGACCCTGGCGGGCCTCGAGGTCACCGCTGTCGAACGGGTCGGAGGCGACTGGGACCGGGTGGTCGTGGGGCGGGTGCTGGAAGTGCGCCCCCACCCGGACGCCGATCGTCTCCGGCTGGTCACGGTGGACAAGGGCGGGGAGCACCAGACGGTCGTCTGCGGCGCCCCGAACGTGGCCGCCGGTCAGGACATCGCGTTTGCCTCCGAGGGGGCGATGCTCACCGACCCGCGGACCGGGACTCCGCGCAAGCTGAAGAAATCCCGCATCCGGGGGGTGGTCTCCGGCGGGATGGTGTGTTCGGAAGCGGAACTGGGCCTCTCCCCCGAACACGAGGGGATCCTGGTTCTCGACACCTCCCGCCCGCCGGGAACGCCGCTGCAGGACGTCCTCGGCGACCGGATCTTCGTGTTCGATCTCACCCCGAACCGGGCGGACGCGCTGTCCGTGCTGGGGGTGGCCCGCGAGGTCTCGGCGCTCACCGGCGCTCCCCTGACTCCCCCGGAGATCGCGACGCCGCGTCCGGGGCCCGCCATCGAGGGCCGCGCCGCGGTCGAGATCGCCGATCCCGACCTCTGCCGCCGCTTCACCCTCGCGCTCATCGAGGATGTCGAAGTCGCCCCTTCGCCGGCCTGGATGCAGGAGCGCCTGACCGCCGCCGGCATGCGGCCCATCAACAACCTGGTGGACATCACCAACTACGTGATGCTCGAGCTGGGTCAGCCGGTCCACGCGTTCGACTGCGACACCGTGCGCGACGGGCACATCATCGTCCGGCGGGCCGCGCCGGGGGAAACGCTGACCACGCTGGACGGCAAGACGCGGCGCCTCGACCCGGACCGGCTGGTGATCGCCGATCCCGGCGGGGCCATCGCGCTTGCCGGGGTGATGGGGGGCCTCGAGACCGAGATCACCGATTCCACCCGGAACGTCCTGCTGGAGGTCGCGAACTTCGAGCCCGCGGGCGTCCGGCGGACCGCCCGGGCCTTCGACCTGCTCTCCGACGCCGCCCGGCGCTTCGCCTGGGGGCTGCCCGCCGAGATGCCCGAAATCGCCTCCGCCCGCGTCTGCCGGCTGCTCTCCGAGTACGCGGGAGGGCGCGTCGCCGCGGGCATGGTCGATTCCTGGCCGGTGCGGGAACCGGGGGTCACCATCCGGTTGCGCCGGTCGCGGATCCCCCAGGTCCTCGGCATGGAAGTGCCTCCGCCGGCGGTGCGGGCGGCGCTGGACGGCCTCGGGTTCGAGGTGGAGGAGAGCGACGGGACGCTGACGGTCGGTGTTCCTTACTGGCGCCGGGACGTGCGGGTCCCGGACGACCTCGTGGAAGAGGTCGCGCGCATCGCCGGCTACGACGACCTGCCGGCAGCGCCGCTGGCCGGCGCCATCCCCCATCATCCGCCGCTCCCGGCCCGCGAACTGCGGGAGCGGGTCCGGGATCTCGCGGCGGAAGCCGCGCTCTACGAGGTACAGACCTACTCGCTCCTGTCGGATGCGGACCTTCGCGCGGTGACCCCGCCGGAAATGCGCGACGCGCCCCTCCTCAAGGTCCGGAACCCCCTGGGAGAGGCCCGCGACACCCTGCGGACGTCGCTGCGTCCCGGGATCCTGCGCGCCGCCGCGCGCAACGTGGCCCGGGGCGCCCGGGCCGTGCGGCTGTTCGAGGTCGGAAAGTCGTATCACCCGGCAGCTGACAGCGCCGACGGCCGGCCGGAGGAGCGGGAGGCGGCGGTCGGGCTCGTCACGGGGGTCCGGTCCGACCGGTTCGGCAGCCCCACGGAAGCCGGACTCGACTTCTTCGACGCCAAGGCGACCCTCGAGCACGTGCTCGCCGGGCTTCGGGTCTCCGCCGGCTTCCGGCCGGCGGCGGTTTTCGGGCTGCTCGAGGGACGAGCGGCCGAGGTTTCCGTGGAGGGAAACGCGGTCGGCGTGCTGGGTCAGGTCCACCCCGATGCCGCCGCCGTCTTCGGAGTCGGGCAGGACGCTTTCCTGTGGGAGCTGGACCTCACGGCCCTGCTGGAGGCCGCTCCGGGAATGACCGAGCCGAGGGCCGCCGTCCCGCTGCCGCGCCACCCGTCCGCGATCGAGGACTTCGCGTTGCTGGTCGGGCCGGAAACGCTCGCCCAGGACCTCGTGCGGGAGGCGCTCGGACACCCCCTGGTCGTGGAGGCGCGGGTCTTCGACGACTACCTGCTCGAGGATTCGGGCGCTCCGGGGGAAGGGGAAGGGGCGAGGCGGTCCCTGGGCATTTCCGTCCGCTACCAGGCCCGGAACCGGACGCTGAACGAGAACGACATTGCCAAGGTGCGGCGCACCATCCTGAAGCGGTTCAAGGCCAACCACGGTGCGGTCGTCCGGGAACGCGCCTGAACCGAAGCGTCTCCCGGGCGGCCTGGTGGCCGCGTCGGCAGCCATGCGGTCGCTGCTCGACGAGGCGGCGCGCGTGGCCCGCTTCGACGTGCCGGTGCTGATCGAAGGGGAGACGGGCTCGGGAAAGGAACTTCTCGCCCGGTATGTGCACGGCCGGAGCGCGCGGCGGGACCGGCCGCTGGTGGCGGTGAACTGCGGCGCGCTGCCCGACGGGCTGCTGGAGGCCGAGTTCTTCGGCCACGCCCGGGGCGCGTTCACCGGCGCCGAATCCGCCCGCCCGGGCCTGGTCGAGGCCGCGAACGGGGGCACCCTGTTCCTGGACGAGGTGGGCGAGCTCTCCCCGCACGGGCAGGCGACCCTGCTCCGGGTGCTGCAGGAGAGGGAGTTCCGGCGGGTGGGAGAGACGCGGACGCGGCGATCCGACTTCCGCCTGATCGCCGCCACCCACCGGCCGCTCGCCGAACTCGCCGGCGCCGGGGAGTTCCGCCGGGACCTCTTCTATCGGCTGCGGGTCGTCCGGCTGCCCCTGCCGCCGCTCCGCGAACGGCGGTCGGAGATTCCCGAGCTCGCCGCCACTCTCCTGACGCGGCTCGCCCGCCGGCATCGTCTCGCGCCCGCCCGGCTGTCGGCGGACGCCCTCGAGGCGCTCGTCCGCCGCGACTGGCCGGGCAATGTCCGCGAACTGGAATCGGTGCTCGCGGAGGCACTGATGCGGCAGCCGGGAACGCGGGTGATCGGCCCCGAGATGGTGGCCGGAGAGAGCCCCGGGACGTCCGGTCCGGCGGCCGCCGCGCCGGACCCGCTCCACGCGGTGATGGAGATCCGCCGGCTGGCGCTCGCCCGGGCGGCCTTCGAACGGCTCGTCCTGCTGCGGGCGCTGCGCCGTGCCGCCGGGAGCCGGGTCCGCGCCGCCCGGGAGCTCGGCATCTCCCGCCAAAGCCTCTGGCAGAAGCTGAGACGCCACGGAATCGACTAGGAGCGCCACCGGCTTGGAACGCCGGCCGGTTCTCGCGGTAGCGGCCTCCAGACCGGCACGCGGGCCGCAGGCCCGCAAGGCGCGTCGGGCTGTACGTCCTGATGGCGCGCCGGCTTGGAACGCTGGTCTCCAGACCGGCACGCGCGGTGCTCCGCACCGCGCATGTCGCCCCCCCCCGCAGCCTCACGACGCCTGCCGCGGTCTACGGGCGATCAGGGTCGGGAGGGGAAGTCAGGCGTGTCCCATACGCTACCCGGCTCGCATCCGCCCGGAGAATCCGCATGACGTACCGCACCTCCTTTCTGATGGTTCTGAGCCTCGCTCTCGCCACGGTTCCGGCTGCCGCCCAGGACACCGGGGAAACCACTCCCGTCATGGACGACCTGCCGCTCCGCTCGATCGGACCCGCGGTGATGGCCGGGCGTGTCTCCGACCTCGCCGTCGTGCCGGGTCGTCCCTGGGAGTTCTACGCGGCGACCGCGTCGGGAGGCCTGTTCCGGACCCGGAACAACGGCGCCACCTGGGACTCCATCTTCGACCACTTCACGACCACCTCCATCGGTGCGATCGCGCTCTCCCCCTCCGACCCGGCGACCGTCTGGGTGGGCACCGGGGAGCCGGCGAACCGGCAGAGCTCCTCCTTCGGCGACGGGGTGTACGTGTCTTTCGACGGCGGGGACACCTTCCGCCACGCCGGCCTCGAGGAGAGTGAACACATCGGGCGGATCGTCGCCGATCCGGACCGGCCGCGGCGCGCTTTCGTGGCCGCGGTGGGGCCGCTCTGGCGCTCCGGCGGCCAGCGCGGCGTCTTCCGCACCGGGGACGGGGGCGCGACCTGGGAGCACGTCCTCGACATCTCCGCCGACACCGGGGTGGTGGACCTCGAGATGGACCCCCGCAATCCGGCCATCCTCTACGCTGGCGCCTACACCCGCCGCCGGACGCCGTGGGGCTTCAACGGCGGCGGTCCCGAAGGCGGCATCTTCCGGACGACCGACGGCGGCGACACCTGGGAGCGCCTCGAGGAAGGGCTTCCCGAGGGTCCGCTGGGCCGCATCGGCATCGAGATCGCCGGCTCCGACCCGCTGAGCGTCTTCGCGCTCGTGGAGCACGCGACGAGGTCGGGGCTCTACCTGTCCGGCGACCGCGGCGCGTCCTGGGAGCGGATTTCGGACCTGAACCCGCGCCCCATGTATTACTCCCACGTCGAAGTGGACCCCACGGACATCCGGCGGGTCTACGTGCTCGGCTCGCAGTTCCATCTCTCCGAGGATGGCGGGCGGACCTTCTCAACCAACCGGGACATGACCCCGACCTACGACATCGGCGTCCACGGCGACCACCACGCGCTCTGGATCGACCCGGAGGCGCCCGAACACCTGCTGCTCGGCAACGACGGCGGCATCTACGAGTCGTGGGACCGGGCGGTGACCTGGCGGAAGATCAACAACATCCCGCTCACCCAGTTCTACGCGATCTCGCTGGACATGGAGACGCCGTACAACATCTACGGCGGGGCGCAGGACACCCACTCCTGGGTGGGCCCCTCCGCCACCCGCAATCAGGCGGGGATCCTGAACAGCGACTGGAGGCAGACCAACTTCGGCGACGGAATGGACCAGGAAGCGATTCCCCGCGAGCCCGGGATCGCCCTGGCGTCCTCGCAGAACGGCAACCCCGTGCGGATCGACACCGCCACCGGCAACCGGACCACCGTCCGTCCCTTCCCCGACGAGGACGAGGACCGCTACCGCTTCCACTGGCTCTCGCCGATGGCCTCCTCTCCCCACACGCCCGGCCGCCTCTACTTCGGCGGCAACCGGCTGTTCCTGTCCGACGATCTCGGCAGCGGCTGGCGCGCCACCGAGGACCTGACGCTGCGCGAGGACCGGAGCGAACTCCCCATCTTGGGGGTGCTCCCCGCCGAGGGGATGCTCTCCATGCACGACGGGGTGAGCGACTGGGGCACCCTCACCACGCTCGCGGAATCGCCGCTCGTTCCCGGCCTGATCTACGTCGGCTCCGATGACGGGCGGGTGGCCCGCTCCGACGACGACGGCCACACCTGGGAGTTCCTCGAGGCCAACCTGCCGCTGGAGGCGCTCCGTGCCACGATCAGCCGGGTCACCCCGTCGGCCCATGAGGAGGACCGCCTCTACGTGGCGGTGGACCGCCATCATCTGGGCGATTTCGCCCCCTACGTCTTCGTGTCCGAGGACCGGGGAGCCAGTTTCGCTCCGGTCGGCGCCGGATTGCCCCGGGGATGGGTCAACGACGTCGTGGAACACCCCGAGGGTGAGAACCTGCTGGTGGCCGGCACCGAGGTGGGTGCCTTCCTCTCCTTCGACCGGGGCGGCTCCTGGGTACGGGTGGGCGGGGGACTCCCGCACGTTCCCGTGGATGACATCGAGATCCATCCGCGCGAGCGGGACCTCGTGTTCGGCACCCACGGGCGCTCCATCTACATCCTGGACGACAGCGCCCCCCTTGCGTGGCACGACCCGGAAACGACCGTAGCCGAACTCTTCGAGCCCCGCCCGGCGTCCGTCTTCCTGCCCTGGAAGCACGAAAGCTACGAGGGCCAGGCGCGCTACGCGGGAGAGAACCCCCCGGCCGGCGCGTTGCTGACGGTGTTCCTCCCCGGTGGCGACGGTCCGGCGGAGCGGACGCTCGAGATCCGGAACTCCTCGGGCGACGTCGTTGCGCGTCCCGCGGTCGAGGCGCGGTCCGGCTTCCAGCGCATCGTCTGGGACCTCCGGGCGGGCGCCGCGCCGGAGGAAGCGCGGGGCGCCTGCGGCTCATCTCCGCCCCGGGTCCCGACCGGAACCTACGAGGTCCGCCTGACCGGCGCCGGGGAAACCCCGCCGGTTCCGCTCGAAGTCCGGCTCGACCCTTCGGTCACGGCAAGCGAGGCCGCGTATGACCAGCGCGCCGCCTTCCTGGCGGAGATTCACGGCGTGATCCGCGAATCCTGCCGGGCGGCCGCGGCCGCCGGAGACCGGGAGGGCCTCTCCGACGCCGCCCGGGAGGCTCTCCGGCAGCTCCGGCCCGGCGGCGGCTTCCGGAATCCCTCCACGCTGGCCCGTCTCGGCCGGCTCTACGGGGAGTTCACCGGCGACGACGTCCGGCAGGGGACGCTGGACGCTCCCACGATCGTCCATCGCCGCCGGTTCGAGGCTCTGCGCACCCGGCTGAACGAGGCGATGGACACGGTCCGGCGATAGGCATCAGAACCCGCCGGCGGCCAGCGCCGCCGCCGTGCGGCGGGGACGCTCGGCTGTACCCAGCGCTTCGATCGCGCCTCGCAGGCGGGGCAGGTCTTCCGGACGGTCCACGTCCCAATGGCCGGCCAGTTCGCCGAACCGCAGGCCGGCGCCGGCGGCGGCCGCCGCGGTGGCTTCCCGGACGGCTCCGGTGCCCCACGGAATGCCGGCGAACAGGGATTCGACCGCGGCCGGCACCGCCCGCTCGAGCGCGAGGCCGATCAGGACGTAGCCGCCGTCCTCGGCGGGGGCGAGGAGCGCGTCGCGGTCCGCCAGGCCGGAGAACGCGGCCTCCACCAGCGGCAGCGGGAGCAGGGGAGCGTCGGAGCCGATGATGACGAGGCGTCCGATTCCGTCCCGCCGCGCCTCCCGGGCGGCGAGCGCGAGCCGCTCGCCCAGATCTCCGGGGCCCTGGCTGGTGACCGCCCAACGCTCGGGGACCTCCAGAGCTCCGGACACGAGCCGTCCGTCGCAACGGACTTCCAGCGAGAGCGGCGGGGCGTCCGGGATCGCGGCGCCGAAGGTGTGATCCAGCCGTTCGAGCAAATCCTCCGTCATGGCGCGCTGGAGCGCCGCCGCCTGGTCCGCGGTGAGCGGGGGGACCAGCCGGGTCTTGGCGGCGCCCGGAACGGGCACGCGCGTGAAGACCGAGAGCCGCCGGGGCGGAGCCGCAACGCTCAACCGATCAGTCTCCCGCTCGGCGCGTGGGGGTCACGTTGCGGTTCGCGATGGAGCAAGTGGGTGAGGGACTGCGGTTTCGACCGCCTCCCGGCGGTCGATGCCGGCCGGAGGCCGGCGCTCCGAACTAACTGCCGACCCGGGCTTCCGCCGCACCCGCGTTCCCCATGTCGTCCTCCACCTTCACGACGACGGATCCGGCCCCTGCCGGGAAGTCGTCCAGGCGCGCGTCGTAGTCCTCGGTCGGGGAGTCGGCGATCCCGTCCACGGGGCGGACCACCCGCGCCGGACCGCCGTCCACGGAGACGGAGGCGCGCCGGATCGGGCTGCCGGCGTCGCTTGCGCGGAAGCGGATGCCGCCGTCGGCGGTGACCGTGAGATCCGAGATCACCGGCGGGGTGTTGTCCACCGTGAAGGGCCGGCTGGTCCGGCTTCCGGTGAGCGTCTCGCCGGGCGGATTGTCGGGAGAGTCCTCGGCCTCGACCCGGAGTTCATAGCGGCCGTCGGGCATCGTGGAGGTGTCCCAGGCGACGATGGTTTCCGACAGGCCCGACCGCAGGGGTTGCCAGGGAACATCACCCTCGCGGCGAACCGAAATCCGGTAGCGAAGCCGGTCGCCGTTGGGGTCGTCCGCCCGGAACGTGGCGGTGCGCACACCATGGAGATAGAGCTGGCGCCCGCTCCCCACGGGGAGCGCGGACCCGGACTGTCCCCGGCGGGCGGCGTCGGTCACCTCCGGCCGGCGCTCCATTCCCTGAAGACGGGGCGCCGAGCTGTTCAACATTTCCTCGAACGCGAGTCCGGGAGGGTGGAGCGTGATCCGGGTCACGCGGGGAGCCAGGTTCACGGGGAGATACGCCGCTTCGAGCGACGCCAGCTCCGGAGAGGAACTGCCGTCCGAACGCAGGGTTGCCCGCCACTGCAGAAAGCGGGCGGCGGGGCTCGCGATGGCGGCGTCCGTAGCGGCGGACACCCAATCGCTCCAGGTGTCGTCCGGCTCCGCCGAGTTCCCGGTTCGGGTTTCGACGCGGACCGCGGAACCGGGGGGCGTCCGCGCCTCCCAGGAGATGCGGCCGAAACTGGCCGCGCCGCCGGCGTCCAGAACGCGCGAGCGATAGGCGCCCTCGGTGCGCGGGGAGGCGGCGAGTTCGAGCACCCTCCCCGGATTCGAGGCGCCGAGCAGGGTGACCCCTCCCTCCGCAACCGCCGCGGTGACCTGTTCCGAGTCCACGCGGAACAGGAGCGTGACCTCGCCGTCGCGCGTGATGCGATACACCCGCCCGCGGTCGCCGGTGCCGAGGAGGAGGCGTTCGTCGCGAAGCATCGCGAGGGACAACGGCCGGTCGCGGGACGACTCCCAGATCGTCCGGGCCGCCCCGCTCGGCGCGATGCGGTAGAGCGCGCCCACCAGTCCATTCGCCGGCGTGGCCGCCGGCCCCGGCGCCGGACCCGCGGGTGCGAGCACCCGGAAGGACGTCGTGGCCACCACTCCCGCAGTCACCGAAGCCTCGGGCGCCGCCGGAACCGCACCGGCGCCCGCCGCCGCGCCACCCGGAGACGCCGCGACCGCCGCGGCGAAGACCTCGCCCGCGGCGTTGAGCGCCAGGGCGCGGATCTCCGCCAGGGGACTGTCGTAGAGCGCCATCGACCCCGATGCGCCGTCGATCCGGAAGACGATCCCGGAGGGTTCCGTTCCCAGGTAGATGGTTCCGTCGGGCGCGCGATGGAGCGCCGTCACGTTCTCTTCGCTCGTGGTGAAGATGGTTTCGGCGCTTCCCGAAGGTTGCACGCGGATCACGGAGCCGGGCATTCCGGTGGCCACCAGGAGGCTGCCTCCCGGTTCGGGGACGATCGCCCAGATGTAGCGGGCCTCCGGCTGGTGGAAGACCCCGCGTTCCCCTCCGGGAAGGATGCGCTGCACGCTTCCCCCCGGCGCGGTCGCGAAATAGACGGCGCCGTCGGCAGCGGTCGCCACCGCGTGGATCCCCGCCTCCCCGGTGTCGGCGAGTACCTCGGAAGCGCCTTGCCGGATGCGGATCAGGGCGCCCTCGGCTCCCCCGCCGGCGATGACTCCGCCGGAACCGTCGGGAGCCACCGACCAGACGAAGGGTTGCTCGGACTCGTGCAGGCTCCTGAGGGCCGGCGCCAGCCGGACCTGGCCCTCGGGGCCGATGCTCACGCCGTCGCTCTCCCCGGCGAGGAAGTCGCCCGAGGTCTCGAAGCGCCAGAAGTCCCGACTCCCGGCGAAGGCCAGGCCCGCGGCCGACGCCAGGAGCAGGGCGGCCAGGACGCGGCGCCGGGATCGGGTAGGGACGGTCACCGGGCTTCCACCTGCAGGGTCAGTTGCCGCGATCCGCTCACCGTGGCGTCGAAGTCGAGGTGGCCTTCCCAGAGGACCGACGCCGGGAGTTCCCGGGTCATCCCCCCGGAGGAATCCCGCGAGATCACCGAGCGCACGCTCGGCGGCAGCGACGGGAGGTACTCGCCCCCCACCACGGCCGCGCTGCGGCCCGATCCCACGAGCCGCACGTAGAGCCGGCTCTGCCGGCGGTGGCGGCTGATGGCCCGATAGATCTGTTCCACCCGGGCCGGAGTCCCCGTGACGCCCTGGCGCTGGTCGGCGACGGCCACCGAAGGGGCGTCCGCCACCAGCAACGTCAGGCGGCTCCCGGCGGCGCTTCGGGGGATCGGCACCTCGAGCTCCCGGGTCGCTTCCGCCCCCCGGTAGTCCCTCAGGGCGACCCGCAGCGTGGCCGTCCCCCCGGGACGGACCCGCGAGGACCGGAGCCAGGCGCGGCTGAGGGTGGCCGCCTGCGCCTCCTCGCTGGCGGAGATGTCCACCTCGATTTCCCGGACGGGGATCCGTTCCACCGGGTTGCCGAGCAGCAGGGCCACCGGGGCCGCCACGAGCGCGGCGGCGCCCGTCAGGACTCCGGTGGTTCCGGACGCGAAGACGTCCTCGACCGCGAGCGTGCGCCCGTCGCCGACCGCGATGCGGGCGCCGAGCCGGATGGTCTGCGTTCCCGCGGGCCGCTCTTCCTGGGAAAGGACGGCCACCAGCGCGGAGAAGGCCAGGGCGGGACTGTAGAGGTCGTGATCCACGATCTCGAGGTCGTAGTCGCGCCGGCCGCCGCGGCTCCCCTCGACCCGGATCCGCAACGGGATGGTCCGGGCGCGGGCGCCCAGGCGGCCCCGGACTCCGGTGGCCCGGTCCTGTTGCCACACCCCGATCGGCGTCCCGGCGCTCGTGATCCGGAACGAGTTGGAGAGCGAAGCCACGTTCGCTTCCACCCGCGCCGCCTGCATCGGGATGGAGATGGTGCCGAGGCCGGTGAAGGGGTGGCCGAAGGCGAACACCTCCCCGGTGGCCTCGTCCACGTGGGTGACCGTCCCGCTCGCCATCAGCACCAGGTCGCCCCCGATGAGGGTGGCGCCCACCGGGCTGCCGGGTTGCAGCGGGGAATCCCCGGTCTGCGGCGCCGCGCCGGCCCCTGTGGCGCCAGCGAAGCCCCCGGGAGACAGCTCCATCCCGAGCTGTCGGAAGAGGGGGGCCAGGACCCGGTGCGCGGCGGGGCTCAGGCCGCTGGCCGCGACCGGCGTCCGGATGGGAAGCAACTGCCGGCCGTCGCGCTCGATGCCGACTTCCGGGACGGGCGCCGGGTCGAAGGACGGCTCTCCGGCGGGCGAGAACCGGAGCGCCGGCGCCGCCGCGACGCCCGGCGCGGCCCCCGTGCCCAGCGGCATCTCGGTGAACCGGACCATCTCCTCGAACGGAGTGATGCCGCAGATGGGATCCTTGGCGAAGGGGAAGGCATACGCCACGGCGCCGAGGAGCCGTCCGTCCACGTAGACCGGGCTGCCGCTCATCCCCTGCATGACGCCCGTGTGGGCGAGGGGGCCGCCGGACAGGTTGGCGAGCACGATGCTGCGGCCCGGCATCGCGCCGTCGAGCACGCCGACGATCTCCACCCCGAAGCTCTCGACCTCCTCGCCGGCAAAGGCGGTGCGGCCCTCCCCGACCATTCCCGGCCGCACTTCCTCGAGCGGCAGGATCGCGGTCTGGGCGGCGGCCTGGAGTGCGCCCCCCGCCAATGTGGCGAGCACGCACCCCATCGCAAGATGGGTTCTCAAGACGAAATCTCGGAAGGGCGGAATGCTACCGCCGCATCCGGTCCTGCCCGCGAGGCGGAGTGGGGACGTCCCGCGGGACAGACCGGCGGCCCGGACTCCTAGGACCCTTCCCCGGCGACCGACAGCGGCCGCACGACCCGGTAGCAGCGATCCATCCATTCGTCGTACCGGGCGCTCATTCCCGCGCCGTCAAGCGCGTTCTCGTAGCCCCGTTCGGGGTTGAGCAGGAAGCTGAATGCCCGGTAGTGCTCGTCACAGGTGTCGGCCAGGTACTGGGATTCGGCTCCGGCAAGCCGGCCCCGGACCCGGTCCACGCCGTCCTGGGTGGTGTCGCCGTCAACCATGGCCACCGAGACCAGGACCACCAGGACCTGCATGCACTCCTGGTACGCGACCAGTTCGACCGACTGGCGGAGCCGGTCCCGGTACTGGATGGGGATCTGCTGTCCCGCGGTGTTGGCGAGCACGGTGCAGGTGGCGCGCAGCGGGACTTCGCCGCCGGGAAGGTCCGTCGGATGCGGGACGTTGTCGTCCGGAATCATCGTCTGGATGGTCGCGCAGCCGAACCCGGCCAGCAGGAACAGGGCGAAGGTGAGTCTCAGAGTCGGTCCCTCCATCGTCTCGGCGAAGGTCAAGCATTCGACGTGCCAGCGGATGCCCCGCGTGCCGCGGCAGTCCCGAGTCCTACACTTTCCGCTGTCCCACGCCATGTCCGACCGCTATTCCCGCCAGACCCTATTCGCCGGCATCGGCCCCGAGGGACAGGAACGCCTGGCCGGTGGCCGTGTGCTCGTGGTCGGGGCCGGGGCGCTCGGTTCCGCCGCGCTGGACATGCTGGTGCGGGCCGGCGTCGGGACCGTGCGGTTCGTGGATCGGGACACGGTGGAGACTTCCAACCTGCAGCGGCAGTCACTGTACGACGAAGAGGACGCCCGGGAGGGGATCCCGAAAGCGGAGGGAGCGCGCCGGCGCCTGGCCGCCGTGAACCCCGAGGTGGCGCTCGAGCCGCTGGCCCTCGATCTCCACGCGGGGAACATCCGCGAGGTGATGGCGGGAACGGACCTGGTTCTCGACGCCACCGACAACTTCGAGACGAGGTACCTCATCAACGACGCCGCGGTCTCCACCGGAACGCCCTGGATCTACGCCGCCTGCGTCGGCAGCTACGGGATGACGCTCACGGTGCTTCCGGGGCGCACCGGATGCCTGCGGTGCGTGGTTCCCGATGTCCCGCCACCCGGCGCGTCTCCGACCTGCGATACCGCGGGGGTGATCGCGCCGGCGGTGCAGGCGGTGGCGTCCTACGCGGTCACCGAGGCGCTGAAGCTGCTGGCCGGGCGGGCGGACGATCTCGCGACCGGCATCTGGCATCTCGACGTCTGGGAGCGGACGGCGTACCGCATGGACATCGGGGAGCCGGACCCCGACTGCCCGGCGTGCGGCCAGCGCGAGTTCCCGTTCCTCGAAGGGGACGCGAGCGGAGCGCTGCTGACGCTCTGCGGGCGGAACGCGGTGCAGGTGCGGCCCGCCGCCTCGCCCGACCCGAACGGCGCCGGCCCGGACTTCCTCGAGCAGTTGGGCGGCCGCCTCGCCGAACTGCCGGAGGTGCGCGCGTCGGTGCGGCTCACGAGCCATCTGCTGCAGTTCGAGGTCGCCGGCCGCCGCCTGGTTGTCTTTCCGGACGGGAGGACGATCGTCCACGGAAGCGGCGATCCGGCCGAGGCCAGAACACTGGTGTCGCGCTACATCGGGAATTGACCATGACGTCCAGCGATTCGTTGCTTCGCGCGCCTGCGGGCGCCCTTACCCACGTGGGGGACGCGGCCCGCCGCCGCCGGCGGGTCGAGGAGACCGCCGCCGGGGTGTTTCGCGGCTGGGGCTACGAGGAAGTCCTGCTGCCGCTCTTCGACCACGCGGAGGTCTTCGCCCGCGGCGGCGGACGCTGGTCGGAGCGGTCCAGCTACCGGTTCACCGAGGGCGGGGATCTCCTCGCCCTCCGCGCCGACTTCACCGCGCTGGCGGCGCGGGCCGCCGTCACCCGGCTGCCCCGCGAGGCGGAACGGCTCTTCTACCGCGGCGAGGTCGTCCGCCGGCCGGGCCGGGGACTCGGCCCGTCGGCGTTCCGGGAGGTGGGCGTCGAGCACTTCGCGGCAGGGGCCGGGGCCGATCTGGAGATCCTGCTGGTGGCCTTCGAGGTCCTCGAACGCCTGGGAGTGGACGGGTTCGTGTTCACCCTCGGCCACGCCGGTTTCCCGCTGGGGCTGCTCGACGAAGCGCTCCCCGAGGGTTCCGATCGGAGCGAACGGCGCGCGGAGGCCCTCCGGGGTCTCTGGCGGCGCGATCCGTCCCGGATCCGGGCCGCGCTCGGCGAACGGGCGGGTCCGCTGGTCGGCGCACTGGAGCTGTTCGGCGGGCCGGAAGTCCTCGAGGAGGCGCGGAAACGCCCGCTTCCCGACGGGGCCGGGGAGGCGGTGGAGCGGCTTGCCGCGATCGTGCGCGTGCTGGAGGACCTGGAACTCGCCGGCCGGTTCCGGTTCGACCTGGCCGAACTCCGGGGCTTCGACTACTACACGGGGCTCATCTTCGAGGTGCACGCCCCCGGCGCCGGGCAGGAGATCGGCGGAGGGGGCCGCTACAACGACCTGCTCGCGAACTTCGGCGATCCGCGCCCCGCCGTCGGTTTCTCGCTCTCGGTGGACCGGATCGCCGGAATCCTGCCGGAAACGTCGGACGCCGGCCACGGCGCGACCGAATCCGTCGCCCGCGGACCCGACACCCGGAGCGGGCTGGGTGCGCGGTTCCGGGCCGCCCGGGCCGCCCGCGCGAGCGGCGCGGCCGTCCGCTTCGAACCACCGTCCTGACCGCCTCGGACCGCGCCCCGGGAGCCGCCGGCGCGTCACCCTAGAATCCCCGCTCGCCCATGGACACGCCGCTCGTCGCCGCCCTGCCCACGGGGCGGCTGCTGCGGGCGGTGGCCGGATTGCTCGGGCGCGCCGGCGTTCCCCTGCCCGAGGGGAGCGCCGACCGCCGCCTGCGCCTCCGGGACAACGGGATGGAGGTGCTGTTCGCGAAGGACCGCGACGTCCCGATCTACGTGGAGCACGGGGTGGCGGACTTCGGGGTGGTCGGCCGGGACATCCTGGAGGAAGCGCCCGCGCACATCTACGAGCCGCTCGACCTCGGGGTGGGCCGCTGCCGGATGGTGGTCGCCCGCCCCGCAGCCCGCCCGCTTCCCGAGCCGCCGCTGAGGGTGGCGACGAAGTACCCGTCGGTGACGGCCCGCCACTTCGGCGCCCGCGGCGCGCCCGTGGAACTGATCCGGCTCTCCGGCGCCATCGAACTGGCGCCCGCGATGGATCTCGCCGACGCCGTGGTGGACCTGGTCGAGACCGGCGCGACGCTCCGCGACAACGGCCTGGTGGAGGAGGAGACGCTCTTCGAGAGCACCGCGCGCGTGGTGGTGAACCGCGCCTCCTTCCGGCTTCGCGGATCGGCGCTCCAGGCGTGGCTCCGGCGTCTCGAGACCGCCGCGGAGGAAGGATGAGCGGCGGGGACTCCGGCTCCCCCTTTGCGGTCCCCCTCTTCGAGGGCGCCGCCGCCTGGCGGGCCGACCCCCGCCGGGCCGGATCGCCGGGCAACGGCTCCGGCGAGGACGTTCGCGCGGCGACCGCAGCGATCCTCGAGCGCGTCCGGCAGGAAGGGGACGATGCCCTCGTCGCGCTGGCGCGGCGGTTCGACGCGCCCGATTTCGATGCATCCCGGCTCCGGGTGTCCCGGGAGGAGCTTGAAGAGCGGGCGAACGGCGCCGGACCGGAAGAGCGGGCGCTCCTCCAGCGAACGCGCGCCCGCATCGCCGCCTACCACGCGCGCCAGCGGGAAGCCTCGTTCTGGATGGACCTCGGAAACGGCTCGCGTCTCGAGTGGAGGCCGCTGCCGATCGCGGCCGCCGGGGTGTACGTCCCGGGCGGGGCCGCGGTCTATCCGTCCACCGTGTTGATGAACACGGTGCCGGCTGCGGTCGCCGGGGTCCCGCGGATTGCGCTCGCCACGCCTCCCGGGGCGCTCGAACGCGGCCCGGTGCTCGCGGCCGCGGTCCTCGCGGCCGGAGTCCACGAGGTCTACCGGATCGGCGGCGCCCAGGCCATTGCCGCCTTCGCTTTCGGGACGGCCTCCGTCCGTCGGGTGGACAAGGTCGTGGGTCCGGGGAACGCCTGGGTCGCCGAGGCCAAACGCCAGCTCGGCCAGCTCATCGGAACGGATGCGTTCGCGGGGCCGTCCGAGGTCGTGGTGCTCGCCGACGCGAGCGCCCGGGCGGACTGGGTCGCCGCGGACCTTCTGGCCCAGGCCGAGCATGGTTCCGGCGAGGAACGGGCCATCCTGGTCACGACCTCGCGCGAACTGGCCCGGACGACGGTTGCTGAACTCCGCCGGCAGGCCGAAGGGCAACCGAACGAGGAAACGATCGCCCGCGCGCTCGCCCGTCACGGGGCGGTGGTGGTCGTCGAGGACCTGGAGGAGGCCGTCGGGCTCGCCGAGGAGATCGCCCCGGAGCACCTCGAAGTGATGACCCGGGATCCGGAGGCGCTCGCCGGCCGCTTTCCGAGCGCGGGGGCGGTCCTGCTGGGCGCCCACTCGCCGGTCGCCGCCGGGGACTACGGGGCGGGCCCCAACCACGTCCTGCCGACCGGCGGCGCCGCCCGCTTCGCCTCGCCGCTCTCGGTCGGCGACTTCCTCAAACGGCAGAGCGTCCTCCGCTACGGGGAACGCACGCTCGCGTCGCTCCGGGAGGACTTCGAGCGCTTTGCCCGTATCGAGGGATTCGAGGCCCACGCCCGGTCCGTGGCCATCCGCTTCGAGGCGGAGGACTCCCCGGGAACCGCTCCCACCGGCGCCGGGGAACGCGCCACCGAAGAGCGCTAGGAACCCGTTTGGTTAGATTGCCCCCATGAAACCCGTTCCGCTGGACGCGATCCGGCCCGAGGTTCTCGAGCTCGCCCCCGACATCGGGTCCCGTCCGGATGTCCCGATCTACCTCGACTGGAACGAGAGCCGCTGGCCGCTGCCCGAAGGGGTCCTCGGCGCGATGGCGGACGCGATCGCCGGCACCGACGCCCGGCCGTACCCGGACCGGGGCTATCCGGCCGTCCGCGAGGCCATTGCCCGGCTCGCCGGCTGGACTCCCGACGGCGTGGCCTTCGGCAACGGCGGGGACGACATGCTCGCGTTGACCGGGCTCGCCACCACGGGCGCCGGACGGCGGGCGCTCTATCCGTCCCCCGGGTTCTCCATGTATCCCTGGGCCGTCCGGCTCGCGGGCGGCGAACCGTCTCCGGTGTCCCTCCGCGACGACCTCTCCTACGACGTCCCGGAGTTCCTGCGGCGGATCGAGGCCGAGCGGCCGTCGCTCGTCTTCATCACGAATCCGCACAACCCGACGGGACAACTGCTGCCGCTCGGCGCGCTCCGCGAACTGGCCGCGGCGGCGCCCGGCTTCCTGCTGGTGGACGAGGCGTACCACGAGTTCAGCGGGCAGACCGCCCGGCCGCTCCTCGACGAGTTCGGGAACGTCGTCCTGCTCCGGACCTTCTCGAAGGCGATGGCGATGGCGGGTGCCCGCCTCGGCTACCTGCTCGGCGCGCCGCAGGCGATCTCGGGCTTCCGCCGGGCCCAGCCGCCCTTTCCCGTCGGGGTCTATACCTGCCGGGCGGCGGTGGCGGTCATGCGGCAGCGGGACGCGCTGCTCGAGGTGACCGCCCGGATCAAGGCGGAACGCGAATCGCTGGCGGCCCGGCTCGCCGCCGTGCCGGGCGTCTCGGTGTGGCCGTCGCACACGAACTTCCTGCTCTTCCGGACCCCGATGGAGAGCACGGTGCTGGCGCGCCGGCTTCTCGACCGGGGCGTCGCGCTGCGCGATTTCTCCCGCCATCCGCTGCTCCAGGGAACGCTCCGCGTGACCGTGGGGACCCCCGAAGAGAACGCGATCTTCCTGGACGCGCTCGCCGATTCCCTGTCTTCCGCGGCCTCTGACGCGGAACTCCGGTTCGCGGGAGTGCCGGAGTCTCCGGTCGCATGAGCGTCTCCGGCCCGGCGGGCGTCGCCGCGCGGCGCCGGCAGGCCTCCCGCCTCCGGGAAACGCGCGAGACGCGGGTCCGGGTCGCCCTCGATCTCGACCCGGCGGCGCCGTCCGTGGAGATCTCCACCGGTATCGGCTTCTTCGACCACATGCTCGAGGCGTTCGCGCGCCATTCCGGGATCTCCCTGACCGTGGAGGCCGAGGGCGACCTGCACGTGGACGCCCACCACACCATGGAAGACGTGGGTCTGACCCTCGGCGAGTGCCTCGCGGACGCGCTCGGCGACCTCAAGGGGGTCCGCCGGTTCGGCGCCGCCCACGTACCCCTGGACGAAGCGCTTTCGCGGGTGGTGGTGGACCTCTGCGGGCGGCCCTTCCTCGGCTGGCGGGTGGCGTTCCTCGCCGAGCGGGTCGGCGAGACGCCCACCGAGCTCTTCGAGGACTTCTTCCGGGCCCTGACCGACCGGGGACGCCTCACGGTGCACGTGGACGGCCTCACCGGGCGCAACAGCCATCACGTGGCCGAAACCGTCTTCAAGGCCTTCGCCCGCGCTTTCGCCGAAGCGAAGGAAGTGGTGGGCGGCGCCGTTCCCTCGACCAAGGGCACCCTCTCCGACTGACGGCCCGTGGGCGCCGAAGCTGTCGTCGTCGACCACGGCGCCGGGAACCTCGCCAGCGTGGTCCGCGCGCTCGGGAGGCAGGGGGCCGCGGTGGAGCTCACCTCCGATCCCGCGCGGATCGCCGCCGCGAAACGGCTGGTCCTGCCGGGGGACGGGCACTTCGGCGAAGCGATGCGGGCTCTCCGGCAGCGCGGGCTGGAAGCGCCTCTCGGGAGCGCGCTCGATTCGGGCGCCTGGCTGCTCGGAATCTGCGTCGGCCTGCAGATGCTCTTCACCGGCAGCGATGAGGCGCCCGGAGTCCGCGGGCTCGGCCTGCTGCCGGGACGCGTACGCCGTTTCGGCGGTGAGCTCCGCGTGCCCCACATCGGCTGGAACCAACTGGAAGCGTTCGGCGAAGCCTCCCTGTTTCGCGGCATCCCGGAGGGCGGCTACGCCTATTTCCTCCACTCGTTCTACGCGGACCCCGCCGAGGAGCGCCACCGGCTGGCCGCGACCGAGTACGGAGTCCGGTTCGCGTCGGCGGCGGGGAACGGCCGGGTCCTCGGGATCCAGTTCCACCCCGAGAAGAGCGGACGCCTCGGCGCCCGGGTGCTCTCCAACTTTCTCGGGTTCGGCGCGGAGGAGAACTGAGGGGTGTCCTCCGGGCCGCTCGAACCCATTCCCGCGGTGGACCTCTCGGGGGGGCGGGTGGTGCGTCTCCTGCGCGGGGCGCGGGAGCGCGAGACGGTGTACGGCGACGACCCGCTCCGGACGGCGGGCGATTTCGCTGACGCCGGGGCGCGCTGGCTGCACGTGGTGGATCTCGACGCGGCCTTCGGAGACGGTGGGAACCGGGCGGCGATCCTGCGGCTCCTGCGCGAGTCGCCGCTCCGGGTGCAGGTCGCCGGCGGCGTCCGCTCGGTGGAGTCCTACGCGGCGCTCCGGGAGGCGGGCGCCGCCCGGGTCGTGTTCGGCACCGTCGCCGTCGAGGCTCCCCAGGTGGTGGAAGAGGCGATCCGGAGGGACGCGGCCGGGGTCGCGGTGGCGCTCGACGTGCGCGGCGGCCGGCTGCAGACCCGGGGCTGGGTCGAACCGGTCCCCGGCGGCGCCGCCCGGGCGGGCGCGTCACCGGAGGCCGCGGCGCGCCACTGGGGCGAGTGCGGTGCGTCCGCCATCATGTACACGAGCGTCGAGCGCGACGGCACCATGGAAGGGCCGGACGCGGAGGCCGCCCTGCGGGTGGCCGCCGCCTCCGGACTGCCGACGGTGGTGGCGGGCGGCGTCGGGGCGCTCTCGCATTTGCGGGCCGTGCGTACCGCCGCCCGGGAGCATCAGCTCACGCTCGGCCGTTCTCCCGTGAAGGGCCGTCTCGCGGGCGTCATTCTGGGGCGGGCGCTCTACGAGGGGCGCTTTACGCTTCCCGAGGCGCAACGGACGCTCGGCTGGAGCGCTCCCGCCCGGTCCCGTCAGTGAGGTTCGGCCGGGAACCGCCGGGTGATCTCCGCCGCCACCTCCCGCCCGTCGATCCCGAGATCCTCGAGCAGGACGAGCAGGTGGTAGAGAAGGTCCACCGACTCGTTCACGACCGCGCCGGCTGACCCGGAGACGGCGGCGAGCGACACCTCGACGGCCTCCTCACCCACCTTCTGGGCAATCCGCGGAGTGCCCGCCTGCAGGAGGGCCGCGGTGTAGGAACCCTCGGGACGGCTCGCTGCCCGTTCCCGGACGATCCGGGCGAGCGCGCCCAGCGCGGGTCCCAGTTCCGCGGCGGGCGCGGGTTCCGAACTCTCGTCTCCCTCCGACACCGGCTCGAAGAAACACGACGTCCGGCCGGTGTGGCAGGCCGGACCGGTGGGGTCCGCCTGCACCAGGAGGGCGTCGCCGTCACAGTCGGCGGTCAGCGAGCGGAGATGGAGTTCGTTGCCCGAGGTCTCGCCCTTCTTCCAGAGGGTCCGGCGGCTCCGTGACCAGAAATGGACGCGGCGGCTCTCGATCGTCCGGGCCAGGGCCTCCTCGTTCATCCAGGCGAGCATGAGGATCCGGCCGCTCACGGCGTCCTGCACGACCGCGGGCACCAGGCCGGCCTCGTTCCACCGGATCTTCGGCTTCATGGAACGGCCGCGAGTTCGGGAACGCTGAAAAAACCGGCCTCGGGCGGCCGGACGGGAATCCCCCGCCGGGCGAGGAAACGCTTCACCTCGGCGACCGGATGAATGCCGCGATGGAAGATGGACGCGGCGAGCGCCGCGCTCGCGCCGGTCGCTTCGAACACCTCGGCCAGGTGCGAGGGGTGGCCGGCGCCTCCGGAGGCGATCACCGGCACGGAAACGGCTTCGGTCGCTTGCCGGAGCTGTTCGAGGTCGTAGCCGTCCGCGGTCCCGTCCCGGTCCATGCTGGTGAGCAGGATCTCTCCGGCGCCGAGGTCCTCGCCGCGCCGGAGCCATTCGATGGCGTCCCGTCCGGTGGGGATCCGTCCTCCCGCCACCACCACCTCGAACCCCCCTCCTGGCGCGCGGCGGGCATCCACCGCGAGGACCAGGCACTGCGACCCGAACCGGCGGCTGCATTCGGCGAGGAGTTCCGGCCGCTCGACCGCCGCGCTGTTCAGGGAGACCTTGTCCGCGCCGGCCCGGAGCAGGTTGTCCATGTCGGCGACCGAGCGCACGCCCCCGCCGACCGTGAAGGGAATCGTGAGGGCTTCCGCTACGCGCCGGACCGTACTCAGCGCGGTCCCGCGCGCCTCCCAGGTGGCGGTGATGTCGAGCAGACACAGCTCGTCCGCTTCGGCGGCGTCGTACGCCACGGCGCATTCCACCGGATCTCCCTCGTCGGTGAGGTTCCGGAAGCGC
Source organism: Vicinamibacteria bacterium (assembly GCA_965116805.1). GTDB lineage: Bacteria > Acidobacteriota > Vicinamibacteria > Marinacidobacterales > Marinacidobacteraceae > Marinacidobacterium. The sequence continues at coordinate 3,102,865 of OZ220713.1, read as the reverse complement.
ACGCCCTTGACCACGCGGCCGTTCTTCACGTCGAGGCAGGGAATGATCCGGCGGGCGAGCACCGGGCGATTCTAGGTCGGCCGGCCGGGAACGCCGGCCAGTCCTCCCGGCGGGGACGTTCCGACCGGCGCGCCGGGCCGCAGGTCTGCGGGCGTTGTGTCGCGAGGCTCCCCAAGCGGCTCCGCGCAACGTCCCGCGCCTAGACTTCGCCCAATGAGCGAGGCCCTGCCGCTTCATCCGGGCGCCGGCGCGCCGCGCCCGCAGGGGCCCGGACAGGAGATCCGCGCGCGGCGCGACCGGATCCGGGAACAGGCAGGGAGCGAACGGTGGGGTTCCGGCCGGGAGGCGCTGGTGGTGGAGGCGGCGCGGGCGACGCTGCAACTGACCGGGACCGCCCTCACCGATGAGGAGATTCAGGCGGCGCGCCAGGGGGCGCCCACCCCGGCGTTCGGTCCTGCTCTCGGGGCGCTCGGCCTCATCGGGAAAGCCGCCGCTGACCGGGATCCCACCGAGGAGTTGATCGCGGAGGTTCACGCGGTCTCCGCCGGCGTCGCCGGAGCAAGCCCCTTCCGCACGATCCAGATCGAGCCGCAGTTTCAGGGAGCCGGCCTGTCGCCGCCCCAGACCGTGGCGCTCCGGCTCGGCAATCTGCTGGAGTGGGTCTCCGGCGCCAGCGGGCGCGACCTCGAGACCGCGCCGCGCGCCGCCCTCTTCTTCGCCCGTTTCCTCGAGATCTCACCCTTCGAGCGCGCGAACTTCCGGGTGGCGCACCTGATGCTCACCTTCTTCGCCCTGGCCGACGACCAGCCGCCCATCTGGTTCGAGGTGGAGGATGCGCCGGGTATCCGGGAAGACGTTTCGCGCGCCTTCCGCTTCGACACCGCGCCGCTGACGGAGCGCATCGAGCGTTCCCTCCACCGCTCGCTGGACCGGGTCCTCAGTCCATCCCGGACGCCCGCTACAATCCGAGACATCGGGTGATCGAGGACGCCCCTCTACGGGCGCCGGCCCGATGTCCGGAATGATCCAGCCGTTCGGCTCTCTCGGCTCCCTCGCTTCCTGGGCCATGCTCCAGCAGCGGCAGGTCGTCGAGTACGTCACTCTCCCGAGCGAGGAACCGGAGCGCGGGATCCTGACGCTCATCCTGGAGTCCTTCGCGCTCGCCGGAACGCTGCTCCTCGGCACCGTGCTGATCGGGCTCGGCGTGGGGATCTTTCGCGTCTGGCTGTTGCGCCGGTATCCGGAGAACAGCTTCAACGGAAGCGGACGGGACACCCCCCGGCTCGACCTGAGTTGAGTCCGGGCCACGCCGGGGATCGCTTCCCGGAGGACGTTCCGGTCGTCATCTACGACGGAGGCTGAGGCTTCTGCACGCGCGCCGCGGTCGCGGCGGCCCGCTTCGCGGGAGACCGGCCGGTCCGCTTCGCCGCGCACCAGGAGCTGACGGACGACCAGTTGCGGCGGCTGGGCGTCTCGCGCACCGCCTGCGAGAAGCGGGTTCGTTTCCGGGACGCCCGCGGCAGATTCCACGGCGGCGCCTTCGCGGTCAACCGGTTCGTGCTGCACGCCGCCCCGCCCGGCTGGACGGGCCTTCCGGCGCGCTTCCTGGTAATGGCTGCCTACGTCCTTCCCCCTCTCCTGCTGGCCGAACTCGCGGCGTACGAGATCGTCGCCCGCAACCGGCACTGCCGGTTCCTCAATTCGTGACAGCGAACCGATATCCTGCGTCTCCGACGTATCCGAGGAGGTCTCCCATGTCCAGAACCCTTTTCCTGACCCTCATCGCGGTCCTGCTCCTGCTCGGTTGCGGGGCGCCACCCATGGAAGAAGAGCCCATGGAGCCCGCCGCGGTCGCCGTGGACGACCAGCCGGCCGGGGAGTACGTGCGGTTCGCGGATGCCTCGGGCGCGGCGGCCTGGGGGCGCATCGAGGGCGGCGAGATCGTGGTCCTCCACGCGGCGCCCTGGGCGGGTGGCGCACCCACCGGAGACCGGGTGGCGCGGGACGGAGCGAGCCTCCTGGCGCCGGCCGACCCCGGCAAGGTCATCGCCATCGGCCTGAACTACGCCTCGCATCTGGGCGGGCGCGAGCCGGCGCCCTATCCCGGCGTCTTCGCCAAGCTGCCGGGCAGCATCGTCGGCCCGGGCGACGCCATCGAGATGACCGAGGACGCCGGAAACGTCCACTACGAGGGCGAACTGGTGCTGGTGGTCGGGAAAGAAGCCCGGGACGTTCCCATGGAGCAGGCGCAGGACTACATCTTCGGGGTGACCGCCGGGAACGACGTGAGCGAGCGCGACTGGCAGGGCGCCGACCTCCAGTGGTTCCGCGCCAAGGCGTCCGACACCTACGGCCCCATCGGCCCGGTGATCTCACGCGGCGTTGACTACGACGACCTCGAACTCACCACCCGTCTGAACGGGGAAGTCGTCCAGCAGCAGCGGACCAGCGACCTGATCTTCGACACCAGCTACATCGTGAGCTACCTGAGCCGCTACGTGGCCCTGATGCCCGGGGACGTGATCTTCACCGGGACCCCCGGGACCACCCAGGCGATGAACGAGGGAGACCTGGTCTCGGTCGAGGTCGAGACGGTCGGCGTGCTGGAGAACCCGGTCGCCCGGCGCTGATCCGCTAACCGGCGGCGGCCTTGTTGAGGCGCCGCCCGAGGTGTTCCTCGATCGCCGAACAGGGCACGAACATCGGCTTCTCGTCCACTTCGATGTGGACGGCGCAGACGCCCGGGGTGTCGCTCGAGACCTCGTAGGTTCCCGAAAAGGTCCCGAGCGGGGTGGGAAGCGAGAACTCTCCGAACCCGGGGCCCTCGTCACCGCTGACCGTACCCCCGAAGCGGGCGAAATCGGCCCGCAGCGCCCCGAGGAGGCTGGAGACCTCAGCCCGCAGACTGAAATCGAACTGGCAGGCGGACACCGCGCAGGCCCCTAGTCTTCGGTCTTGAAGCCGGCTTCGGCCAGCACCAGCAGCAACGCCTTCTGGATGCCGAGGTGCCCGTCCCGGTTGGCCCACCACTCGTGGAGCGAGTGGGCGCCGAAGCCCTCTCCGCCGCTGCCGATCGTGGTGGCCGGAATCCCGAGCGAGATGGGGACGTTCGAGTCGGTGGACCCCATGCTGAGTTCCGGCTCTTCTCCCACGGCGCGGGTGGCGGCGAAGGCCCGCTGAATGAGGGGCGTGTCGATGGCCACCATGCCGGAGGGCCGGTTGCCGATCATCTCGATGTCCACGGTGAGTTCCTCGCCGTCGCGCCGCAGCTCGTTCTGCTCGGCGAGCGCCTCGGTCATCGCGGCCTGGAAGATGGCGTCGATTTCCTCGAGTCGCCCGGGCTCCATGGACCGCATGTCCACCTCCATCCAGTTCTCGAACGGGATCGAGTTCACCGACGTCCCGCCGCCGATGCGGCCGATGTTGTAGGTGGTCTTGGCGCCCGCGGTGACGTACTCGCCGGCGCGGTCGTCGAAGAGCTTGATGGCCCGCGCCATGGCGTGCGCGGGGTTCCCGAGGCCGAACGCGCCCCACGAATGCCCCCCGGGACCCAGGAAGCGCACCCGGTAGCGATGGGAACCGATCGCGTGGTTGAGCACGCGCGTGTTGCTCGTGCCGTCGATCGCGATGAAGGCGTCGATCTCCGGTCCGCCGTCCCGGAACAGGTGCTTCACGCCGCGGAGATCGCCGATTCCCTCTTCGCCGACCGACCCGACGAACAGCACGTCGTCCCGCGTATCGAGACCGTGCCGGTCCATGAGCTTGACCATGGTGAGCATGGTCACCAGGCCGCGGGTGTCGTCGGCGATCCCGGGCGCCATCAGCTTGTCCCCGTCGCGCCGGACGGTGACGTCGGTCCCCTCGGGGAAGACGGTGTCGAGGTGGGCCACCACGGCCACCGTCCGGCCTCCGCCCCGGCCCTCCCGGCGCGCGACGACGTTCCCGATCTCATCCAGTTCGGCGTCGAGCCCGGCTTCCCGCACGAGTCCCCGGTAGTGGGCCGCCCGCTTCTCTTCCTTGAAGGGCGGCGCCTCGATCTCCGTCAACTCGATGAGAAGGCGTTCGTTCTCCTCGTCCATCCCGAGGACGTCGTCGAGCGCGGCCGCGACCCGCGGGTCGGCCGTGATCGCCGCCATCTCGGTCTCGTACTCGGGGAGCACCTCGAGTTCCTGGGCTTCCGCACCGAGCGCCGGAAGGAGCAGGGTGACGGTCAGGAAGGTTGGAAGTTGCGGTCGGAAACGCGAAAACGGCATAACCGCCCAATGCTACCCGAGTCGATGCCGCGCGCCACCGCTGCTCTTTCGCTGCCCGGGGGGCCGGCGAAACCGCCGGTCGTCCGCTGTACCCTCCCGGCGCCCATGTCGACTCGCAGCCCTTGGGCCCGGAGGGGCTCATTGTTCGCACGGCTGCTCCCCGGGCTCCTCTTCGCGGCGTCGGCAGGGGTGGCCACCGCGCAGCCGCCGGACCGGGTGGTCGTGCTGGGGTTCGACGGAGCGGATCCGGACGCCATCGGGGAGATGATCGCCGGGGGAGACCTGCCGCACCTGGCGCGGCTCGCCCGCGAGGGGACCTTCGTTCCCCTGGCCACCACGAAGCCGTCCGAGTCCCCGGTTGCCTGGGCGACGTTCGCGACCGGCATGAACCCGGGCCGTACCAGGATCTTCGACTTTCTGGAAAAGCGCGAGGACAGCTACGTGCCGCAGATCGCCCTGGTGCGGCAGGCATCGATCGAACTCCCGGGGGCGCCCTTCCGGGTGGGTCTCGTCCTGCTCCTCGCGCTCGGCGCCGGGATCACCGCCGCCTGGCTCCTCCAGCGGGTGCGCGCGAGCGCCCGGGTGCGCTGGACCGCCCTGGTGGTGCTGACGGCTGTTCCCGGGGTGGCGGCCGCCCTGGTCGCCGCGTGGGTGCCGGCCGCCGTTCCGCAGGCGGTCCGGGCGCGGGAGGGAGACGCCTTCTGGAAGATCGCGGGCGGGGCAGGGGTGCCCACGGTCGCGCTCCAGGCGCCCATGGAGTTCCCGGTGGAGGAGTCGCCGGGCGCTCGGATCCTGGCCGGTTTCGGGGTCCCCGACGTCCGCAAGTCCTTCGGCCTGTGGTCCGTGTACACGACGGATCTCCTCGAGGAGGAATCGACCGAGACCGGGGGCACCCGGTTCCCGCTCCGTTTCGACGAGGGAGTGGCGCGGAGCGTGATCCGCGGGCCGCGCAATTTCACCGTGGCGGCCGCCGAGACGGACCAGCCGGAGGTCGAGATCCCGGTGACCTTCCGGAGGCACGGGGATGCCCTGGAAATCGAGACCGCGGGCGCCGCCCTGCGCCTTGCCGCCGGCGAGTGGTCCGACTTCGTCCCGGTGCGTTTTCCGCTGAATCCGCTCATCCGGCTCGCCGGCCTGGTCCGTTTCCGGGTGTTGTCGCTCGAACCGAACGTCACCGCGTACATGGAGCCGATCAACTTCGATCCGGAGCGCCTGCCGCCGATCGTGGACCTCTCCCATCCGCCGGACTTCGCGGGCGAGCTCGCCCGGCGCGCCGGACCCTACGAAACGATCGGCTGGAAGATCATCACGAATCCGCTCCGCGACGAGGCCGTGGATTTCGACGCCTTTCTCGAGGACGCCCGGTTCGCCCGGGAGTCGAACGAGCGGCTGCTGATGGAGTCGCTGGAGGATGACTCATGGCGCCTGCTCATGGCCGTCTTCCTGTTCCCCGACCGCATCCAGCACATGCTCTACCGGTTCGCCGATCCCGGGCACCCGAACCACGACCCGGAACTCGCCGAGCGCTACGGCGGAGGGATCGCCGACACCTACCGGGACATCGACCGCATCGTCGGGGCGGCGATGGCGGCCGCGCCGCCGGATACGCGCTTCCTGGTCGTTTCCGATCACGGCTTCCACTCCTTCCGCAAGCAGTTCAACGTGAACACCTGGCTCGCCGAGAACGGCTACCTGAGGGCGGCCGGGGACTCGGGAGAGCGCCGGCTCGAGGACCTGTTCGATCCGGAGGCGCTCTTTTTCCCGGGAGTGGACTGGAGCCGGACCAGCGCCTTCGCCCTCGGTCTTTCCGGAATCTACCTGAACCAGGAGGGACGCGAGCCGGACGGCACGGTCGCACCCGGCGCCGAGCGCGAGCAGCTCATCCAGCGGCTCATCGCGGAGCTGAAGGCGTTCCGCGACCCGGAAACCGGCGACCCGGTCGTCCGCGAGGCGTACCGGCGCGAGGAGATCTACGAGGGCCCGTTCGTGGAGGAGGCTCCCGACCTCATCCTCGGTCTCGAACCCGGATACCGGATCGGCTGGCAGAGCACGCTCGGCGGGATGCCGCCGTCCTCGATCACCCCGAACCTGGACAACTGGAGCGGCGACCACTGCTCGATGGAAGACACCGCCGGGGTACTGCTCTCGAACCTGTCCCTGCGGGAAGCCGCGTCGCTCCGGGACATCGCGCCGACGGTCCTCGACCTGCTCGGGGTCACCCCGCCGGAGGAGATGGACGGAACGTCGCTGCTGCCCCGCTGAACCGGGCAGCGGGAGCGGGCTCTAGTCGGCGCGGTTCCGGAAGATCCACACGCCCGCCGCGATGAAGATCCCGGCCACGACGAGGGAGCCGGCGTTGACCGGCCCCAGCGTGCCGGACCACAGGATCGCGTAGCCGAGCGCTCCGGGGAGCAGGGCGTAGTAGACGAACGGCGCCAGCGTGCGCCGGATCACGGCGCCCTCCCGGCCGACCAGCCCGACCACCGCCGAGGCGGCCACCACGTTGTGGACGCAGATCATGTTCCCCGCCGCTCCGCCAACGGCCTGGAGCGCGACCACCCACCCGGGGTCCACCGCGAGCCGCTCGCCGACCCCGAACTGGAAGAGCGAGAACATCATGTTGCTCACGGTGTTGCTGCCGGCCACGAAGGCGCCGAGACCCCCGATGAAGGGAGCGAAGAACGGCCAGGCCGACCCCGCGATCTGGGCGGCGCCCTCGGCGAGCGCGATGGGCATCGAGGCCAGTCCCGCGGCCCCGCCGCCGGTGTTCAGGAACACCTGCACCATGGGCACGGTGAAGACCAGCGCGACCGAGGCGAGGCCGGTACTCCGGAGCGAGGCGGTGACCGCCCGGGTCGCTTGGGCCCGGTCCATCCGGTGCGCCACCACGGCGAACAGGGAGGCCACGATGAAGATGGTCCCGGGAAGGAAGAGCGGGGCGGCGCTGGCGTTGATGCCGCTCCCGAGGATGTCCGGCCAGCGGACGACCACGCCGGACAGGAAGTCCCGGAGGGGCAGGGAGGGGAGACGGGACAGCACCAGCAGTCCGGCGACCACGGCGTAGGGAGCCCACGCGGAGACGGCGCCGATCGTTCGGCCCGCCGCCGGCTCGGTCCCGGACTCCGGCCTGTTCCCGGTCCAGTCCGCTTCCCAGGCCGAGCGCGGCGGGAACTCGAAATGCTCCTCCGGAGGGGGGACGAAGAGGCCCTTCCGGGCGGCGGTGACCACGATCCCGAGGCCGACCAGGCCGCCGAGGAGCGCCGGGAACTCCGGCCCGAGCAGCCAGGCGGTGAGCATGTAGGGCGCGGTCATCGCGAGCGCGGCGAAGAGCGCGAATTTCCAGACCCGGAGACCCTCGCGGAAGCTCCGGTTGGCGCCGAAGAAGCGGGTCATGGTGGCCACCACGATGAGTGGGACCAGCGTTCCCGCAACGGTGTGGAGCACCGCGACCCGGAGGCCGATGAAGGCCATGAAGTCGGTCCATTCGGCGAGGCCGAGGCTGGCCGCGTAGGCGGCCACCGCCTCCGATCCCGAGAGCCCGGTGGAGACCCCGACCAGGATCGGGGTTCCGGCGGCGCCGAATGAGACGGGGGTGCTCTGGATCAGCATGCCCGCGACCACGGCGGCGAGCGGCGGGAATCCGAGTCCCACCAGGAGCGGTACCGCGACCGCCGCCGGCGTGCCGAAGCCGGCCGAGCCCTCGATGAACGCCCCGAAGAGCCAGGCGATCACGAGGACCTGAATGCGCCGGTCCGGGGTGATCCCCACGAAACCGCGGCGGATCACCGCGAGGGCGCCGCTTTCCTGGAGGGTGTGCAGGAGCAGGATGGCGCCGAAGATGATGTAGAGCAGGGTCGCCGCCACGACCAGGCCGTTGATGGACGCGGCGGCGATCCGGACGCCCGAGATGTCCCACACCAGCCAGGCGAGCCCGGCGGCGGCGAGCCAGCTCAGCGGCATCGCCCGCGACGCGGGCCAGCGCAGCACCACGAGGAAGAGCGCCACGACGGCGATCGGGACGAGCGCCACCGCGGCGAGACCGAGGGTTCCCATGACGGCTATCCCCTACCGGCTTTCCCCTCCGGAAGGAGCGGAGGGCTGACTAAACTCCCGGCCGTGCCACGGGCATCGTTTACATCGCTGGGCTGTCGTCTCAACCACACGGAGGCGGCGAACTGGGCAGGGCAGTTCGCGGGCAAAGGCTACACGATCGTTCCCTGGGGGGAACCGACCGATCTCGTGGTGATCAACACCTGCTCGGTGACTCACCGGGCCGAAGCGCACTGCCGCAACACCGTGCGCCGCGCGCTACGCCAGTCGCCGGACGCTTTCGTGGTGGTGGCGGGGTGCTACGCCCAGTCGGGTCTTGACGCGCTCCGCGAGATCCCGGGGGTGGACATGATCGTCGGGACGGAGTTCAAGGAGAGCTTTCCCGACTACCTGGACCGGCCCCGGAAACTCCCGGAGCCGGTCGTGCTGCACTCCGCCCGGATTTCCCGGCACGAGTTCGAGGTTCCCTCCACCGGGCGCTACGACGCCACCCGCGCCAATCTGAAGGTGCAGGACGGCTGCGACTTCTTCTGCTCGTTCTGCATCATCCCCTACACGCGCGGCCGGGAGCGCAGCCGGCGCTTCGACGACCTGGTCCGCGAGGCGGGGGAACTGGCCGAGGCCGGCTACCGGGAACTGGTGCTCACCGGGGTGAACATCGGGCGCTACCGGAGCGGCGGACGGACGCTCGCCGACGTTGCGGACCGGCTGGAGGAAGTACCCGGGGTGCGCAGGATCCGGATCACCTCGATCGAGCCCACCACCGTCGAGGACCGCCTCCTCGAACGCATGGCCGAGCGCGGAGCCCTCTGCCGCTATCTCCACCTCCCGGTGCAGAGCGGCGACGATGGCGTGCTGGGCGGGATGGGCCGCCGCTACACCTTCCGGGACTATCGCGAGTTCGCGGACCGGGCGGTGGAGATGGTGCCCGGGCTCGGGCTCGGGACCGACGTGATCGTCGGGTTCCCCGGCGAGACGGACGACGCCTTCCGGCGCACCTGCGACCGCCTCGAGGCGATGCCGTTCGCCTACTACCACGTGTTCAGCTACTCGTCGCGCGCCGGGACCCGGGCCGCGGGCCTCTCCGGACACCTTCCCCCCGAGGTGATCGCCGAGCGGAGCCGAACGCTGCGGGAACTCTCCGACCAGCGCCGGGACGCGTTCGCCCGCCGCCACCTGGGCCAACGGGTGGAAGTCCTGTTCGAACAGCAGGACCGCTCGGGCCGCTGGACCGGCCTGACCGACTCCTACCTCCGCGTCGGAGTGGTCGCCGCGGAACCGCTCGAGAACTGCCTCAGGGAGGTTCGGATCACCCGCGTCGCGGATGACGTGCCGGGCCTCGCGGTAGGGACGCTGGTCTAGGTCCGAGAGGGCGTTCCCGGCCGTACACGCCGTGAGGGCGGGTGAGGTTGCCTCATGCGCGGTGCGGAGCACCGCGCGTGCCGGTCTGGAGGCCGCTACCGCGAGAACCGGCCGGCGTTCCCTAGGAGCAGCCGGAGGTTGCCCCGCAGTTGAGGCACTTGAAGCAGGTGCCGCTTCTCACCATCAGTGCGCCGCACGTCGAGCACGGCGGGGCGTCCGCGAAGACGGCAGCCGATTCGAGCACGGTGCCGCGGCGCCGTGGGCGGGCCTCCGTCCGAGCCGTGGGCGTTGGGGCCGGCTCGTCGTCCTCGGCGCCCAGCTCGTCGGCATCCGTCAGGAAGCGGTGCCCCAGCCAGCGGAAGATGTAGTCGGTGATCGAGTCCGCATGGGGGATGTCCGGGTTGCCGGTGTACCCCGACGGTTCGAAGCGCGTGTGCGAGAACTTGTCCACCAGGACCTTGAGCGGAACTCCGTGCTGGAGGTTGTAGGAAACCGCCCGCGCGAAGGCGTCCATCAGTCCGGAAACGAAGGAGCCCTCCTTGGCCATCCGCAGGAAGATCTCGCAGGGAGAGCCGTCCTCGCGGAGTCCGACGGTGAGATACCCCTTGTGTCCGCCGATGTCGAACTTGTGGATGATGGCGTCGCGCTCGGGCGGCAGGTGCTCCTTCTCGGCGGAGTCGGCGGCGTCCGCCGTTTCGGTGGCCGACTCGCCGCGGTTCAGCGGCTGGGAGCGTTTGCTGCCGTCCCGGTAGATGGCAACCGCCTTGAGGCCGAGCTTCCAGGATGCGAGGTACGTCTCCTCGATGTCCTCGACGGTGCTCTCCTCCGGCATGTTGACCGTCTTCGAGATAGCGCCCGAAAGGAAGGGCTGGACCGCGTGCATCATCTTGACGTGGCCCATGTAGTGGATGGAACGCTTCCCGCCGAAGGGCTCGAGCGCGCAGTCGAAGACGGGGAGATGTTCCTCCGCGAGGTCCGGGGCGCCCTCGACATGACCGTGCTCGTCCACGTAGTCCCAGATCCGCTGGAGGGCTTCGCCCTCGTAACCGAGCCGTTCCAGCGCCGAGCGTACCGTCTGGTTGACGATACGGATGATCCCGCCGCCGCTGAGCTTCTTGTGCTTGATGAGTGACAGGTCGGGCTCCACGCCGGTCGTGTCGCAATCCATCATGAGGCCGATGGTGCCCGTCGGGGCCAACACCGAGGCCTGGCCGTTCCGGAAGCCGTATTCCTCACCGAGCACGATGGCCTCGTCCCACACCTGCTGCGCGCGCGAAAGGACTTCGTCCGGCACGCCCTCGGCTTCGATCTCCGTTGCCGCGTCCCGGTGCATGCGCATCACTTCGAGGAACGGCTGCTCGTTCCCCGGATAGCCCGAGAACGGTCCGGTTACCCCCGCAATCCGGGCCGACTGGTGATACGCCCGGCCCGTCATCAGCGAAGTCAGGGCGGCCGCGATCGATCGGCCGCCGTCGCTGTCGTAGGGGACGCCGCGATGCATCAGGAGCGCCCCGAGGTTCGCGTAGCCGAGACCGAGGGGCCGGTACTCGTGCGAGTTCTTCTCGATGCGCGGCGTCGGATAGCTCGCGTTCCCGACGATGATCTCCATCCCGGTCAGCACCACGTCGATCGCGTGCTCGAAGCCGTCGGTATCGAAAACGCCCTCCTCGTCGACGAACTTCATGAGGTTCAGGGAGGCGAGGTTGCAGGCGCTGTCGTCGAGGTACATGTACTCGGAACACGGATTCGAAGCGTTGATCCGCCCGCTGTTCTTCGAGGTGTGCCAGCGGTTGACGGTGTCGTCGAACTGCATCCCCGGATCGCCGCAACGGTGCGCCGATTCGGCGATCTGCCGGAACAGGTCCCGGGCCCGCATGGTGTCCATAGGTTCGCCGCTGGTAATCGCGCGAGTGGACCAGTCCTCGTCGTTTTCGACCGCCCGCATGAAGGCGTCGCTGACGCGAACGCTGTGGTTCGCGTTCTGGTACTGGATCGACGCGTACGCCTCGCCGTTGAGGGAGCCGTCATAGCCGGCTTCGATCAGGGCGTGGGCCTTTTGTTCCTCGCGGGACTTGCAGTCGACGAAGTCGAGGACGTCCGGATGATCCACGTTGAGAATCACCATCTTGGCGGCCCGCCGGGTCTTGCCTCCACTCCGGATGACACCGGCGAAGGAGTCGTACCCCTTCATGAAGGAAACCGGCCCGGAGGCCCTGCCGCCGCTGGATAACTGCTCCCGGGAACTGCGGATCGTGGAGAGGTTGGTACCAGTGCCCGATCCCCATTTGAAGAGCATTCCCTCGGTCTTGGCGAGCGTCAGGATGGAATCCATGGTGTCCTCGACCGAGTTGATGAAGCACGCCGAGCACTGCGGATGCTCCTCGACGCCGCAGTTGAACCAGACCGGCGAGTTGAAAGCGGCGAACTGGTTCAGCAACAGGAAGGTGAGCTCGTCACGGAACGTGTCCGCGGCCTCCTGGTCCGCGAAGTAGCCATCCTTCACGCCCCAGGCGGCGATCTGGTCGGCGACCCGTCCGACGAGTTGCCGGACGCTCGATTCGCGCTCTCCCTTGTCGAGCGATCCGTGGAAGTACTTCGACGCCACGATCGTGGTCGCCATCATGGACCACGACTTCGGGAACTCCACGCCGTGCTGCGCAAAGATCGTCTCGCCGTGTTCGTCGGTGATGACGGCGTCGCGCTTTTCCCACTCGACCTGGTCGTAGGGTGAGACGCCGCGTTCGCTGAACCGGCGCCGGAACTCGAGTCCGCCGCCGCGACCGTTCTCTTGCTCCCTGCGAGTCTTCTCTTTTTCGGAACGGGGCCCCACGGTCGTGGGCTCTACGGCTACCTGCATATCGAACAACTATCCCCTGGTTGAAGCAAACCGGGAGGTGGCGCGAAGGCGCCCCTCCAGGAATGCGATGAAGAGCATTGGATTCAAACTAAAGCACAACATCTTGCGGTATGCAACCGGCAAGACCACAACCGGTTGTGGATGGGGTCCCGGACGAAGCCTTACGGGGAATCCCCCGGTCCGCCGGGTTTTTCGGGGTGTGCCGCCGGTCTGACGGAAACGGGACGTCGCCCGGAGCCGCCGCCGGGCGGCTCCTCGGGCCCGCTTCGCCGGCGGCTCCGCGCCGGGAAAGGAAAACCCCCGGCGGCGGGGCCGCCGGGGGTCACCGTGGTGGCCGAAGGGCCTCAGTTGTTGTTCGGGCGCCGGCTGCCGCTGGCGCTCCCGCGGCTCCCCGAGCTGCCGCCACCGCCACGACTCGCGGCGGCGCCGCCGCCGCTGCCGCCACGGCTGACGGCGCTGCCGCCGCCACCGCTGGTACCCGATCCGCCGCCCCGGCTGGCGGAAGCTCCACTGCCGCCGCCGAAACGGGAGAAACCGCTCGGGCGGCTGCGCGAACTTGCGCTGGGCCGGCTGCGCGAACTTGCGCTCGGCCGGCTCCGGGAGCCCGCGCTCGGCCGGCTGCGGGACGCGCCGCTAGGCCGGCTGCGGGAACCCGCGCTGGGCCGGCTGCGGGAGGCGCCGCTGGGCCGGCTGCGGGAGGCGCCGCTCGGCCGGCTGCGGGAGGCGCCGCTCGGCCGGCTGCGGGAGGCGCCGCTGGGCCGGCTGCGGGAGGCGCCGCTGGGCCGGCTGCGGGAGGCGCCGCTCGGCCGGCTGCGGGAGGCGCCGCTGGGCCGGCTGCGGGAGGCCCCGCTCGGCCGGGCTCGGGAAGTTCCCGGACGCCCCCTGGAAGCAGCCCCACTCCTGGGAGAGGCGGGCCGCACCGATGAAGGCCGTCTCGCGCCGCTGTCGCCTGATCGTCCGGTGGCGCGCGGCCTGGGAGCGGCGGCTGGGCGGTTCCCCGTGGTGGCCCGGCCGCCGCGAGTGGCTGACGGCCGTCCGGTTTGGTTTCCGGCCGCTGCGGGACCGGTTGCCGCTCGGCCTCGGCTCGTTGCCCGGGACCGGCCCGCTTGCGGGCTGCGGGCGGCCGCGTCCCGGCCGGCAGCACCGCGGGACAACGTGGCGCGGTCCCTTTCCGCCGCGTAGGCCGACCGCGCACTGCGGGCCCGCGCGGCGCTACGAGGAACGGCCACGCGCTGCCCCCGGGAGGTGGTGCGGGTGGAGTCGGCCACGGCCCGGCGCGCGGCTGCCGGCGCCCGTGAGTTGGAGAGCCGGCGAGTGGTCGCCTTGGCCGACCGGGTCATGGCGGTTTCGCCGATCGCCCGCTGACGCAGACCGCGATCCAGGACCGCGCCGCCGGAGAGGATCCGGGCGTTCTCGACGTTGCGCAGGGTGGACGCCGCCAGGCGGTTGCGGGAGGCGGGACGCCCGATGGCGTCCCGGCTGGTGAAGCTCCACGCCTGCCGGTTCACCGAACCACGCGGGACGGCCTTGCCGAGGACCTGTCCCCGTCGGAGGCGAGGACGATTCGAGTAGTAGCCGTCATACGGGCCATAGCCGCCGTACCACCCGCGGAACGGATACACCGCGTGCCCGTAGTAGCCGAGAGGAGACCAACCGACCCAGTCGTATCCGTAGCTCCAGGAGACCCAGCCCGGGCCCCACACCGAACCCGGCAGCCAGTACCAGCCCAGGGGGCCGTGTCCCCACCTGCCATAGTGATACGGAGCCCAGCCCCAGGGGTCGTAGGAGATCCAGGTCAGGCCGAATGGCGTGTGCGCCCATCGTCCGAGCCGGTAGGGCGCCCAGCCGGCGGTCACCGTCGGATACCAGACCCATCCCAGGTGGACGTCGTGGTGCCAGCGGCCGTGTCCCTCGAGATCGGGCGCGTGCTCCCTGACTTCCTCGGGGAGCTCGTCGTAGTGGGTGTCCGCAGTGGTCACGAAGCGCCGCTGACGGTCTTCAGCCCAGGCGTAGAAGTGGTCGTTCCCCAGGTACTCCTCGGGCGGAGCCGGAGCAGTGCCTTCGGAGGCGACGGTCCGCTGGCCGGACCCCACCAGCACCGAGCCCGACTCGGTGGATACGGTCGCGATACCCGAATAGACGACGAACTGCACCGTGCGGCCGTCTTCCAGGAGATCCGTACGGTACTCACCTTCGCCCTGCGGGGAGAAAGTGCCGCCGGGGGTTTCCACGACCACGTCGGCATCGCCGTCGAGCCAGACGATGAGGCTCCCGGTCCAGAACCCGAGCCGGTGCGGAGAGTCCCCTTCCACGTAGTCCAGCTTGGTTCCCTGGTCCATCCACGCCGTGACCCGGCCCGCAAAGCGCAGTTCGACCTGGCCGGGTTCCCGGGTCCAGATGCGGTCCCCGGGCAGGAAGGGGCTGCCCCGTTCCGCCTCATGGGCGCCGAAGTCGTCCGCCCGCTGGTGCCAGACGTCGCCGTCGACGACGCTGAGATTCCCGTAGGCGTACGACCGCCCGGTCCCCTCGTCGGACTGCGCGGGCGCCGGCGAGGAGGCGCCCAGGAAAAGCAGCAGGCTCAGGATGCCTGAATGCCGGAGGACCTTGTTTCGGCTTTTCGCTCTTTCGTGCATGGGCCACCTCCCCGAGGCTGCCACCCGGGATGCCGCAATCCCTATGCCAGACACCGCCCGATCGTCCTCAGCGGCTGCTGACCGCCGCGTCAACCGAGCCGGTCGAGGAATTGCGACGCCTGGAGCCGGGCGCGCGCCGCGCGGAACCTCCTCCAGGCGGGTCGGACGTCGCGGTCGCGATTGACCAGCCGCGCCAGCTTGCTGCCGTCGGGATCGTCCTCGAGCAGGGTCTCCAGCCCCCGGCGCATGTCTCCCTCGGGGAGGGATTCGACAAACGCGTCCTGCTCGCTCAGCGTGTCTTCCAGCCGGGGCTTCGGCACCGGGACGAAACGCCCCCGGGTGTCGGACTCCAGCTGCCAGACGATTTCCTGGGTCGAGGGGTCCTCGTGATCCTCCGCGACGCTGACCATGCGGGAGGTATCCCGGTCGTAGTAGTAGGTCCGTTCCGGTCCGTCGTCGACAAAGGCGGCGACGAGCGCCTCGAGGAGGGAAGGGTCGGTCTCCACGGACTCAGAACCGTTGCAATTGGAACTACGGGAGGGACGGTCCCTCCGTGCGAGAGACTAAACGACAGACCCCGACCGCGCCAATCCCAATCCGCCGCAACGATCCGGTTTCCGCTGGAGTTCACTGGCGCCGGCGACGGGTGATGCGGGTCAGCTCGGGAGGATCGCTCGTGATCTGGAGGGTGTGCGTCTCGACGGCGCCCTGGCTGAAGCGGACTCCCGCAACCAGGGCGCCGTCGGTCACGCCGGCGGCGCAGAAGATCAGGTCCCGGCCGGGCGCCAGCTCCTTCGTGGTCAGCACCCGTCCCGCGTCCTCCACCCCCGTCTCCTCGAGCCGCCGCCGCTCCGCTTCGTTGCGCACGAGGAGCTGCCCCAGCATCCCGCCGCCGAGGCACCGCAGCGCCGCCGCCGCGATTACGCCTTCCGGCGCGCCGCCCGATCCCATGGCCGCGTGGATTCCCGAGCCCGGCATCGCGCTCAGAATCCCGGCGGAGAGGTCCCCGTCTCCGATCAGGCGCACCCGGGCGCCGGCGCGCCGGAGCCCGCCGATCAGATCCTCGTGCCGAGGCCGTTCGAGCACGACCACGGTGATCTCGCCGGTGAGGACCCCCTCGGCTTCGGCGATCGCGCGTACGTTCCGCTCGGGCGAGTGCTCGAGCCGGATCGCATCCCCGAGAAGGTCCCGGCTGGCCGGGCCCACCATGATCTTCTCCATGTAGACGTCGGGCGCGGTGAGAAGCCCTCCGCGTTCCGAACCGGCGAGCACCGCGATGGCCCCGGGTCCGCCCGTGGCGCAGAGATTCGTTCCTTCCAGGGGATCCACGGCGATGTCCAGTTCGGGCGCTCCTTCTCCGCCGCTGCCGAACCGCTCTCCACTCCACAACATGGGGGCCTGGTCGCGCTCTCCCTCGCCGATCACCACCCGCCCCCGGACGGGCACCGTGTCGAGGACCCGACGCATGGCGGAAACCGCGACCTGATCCGAATGGTGGCGATCTCCCTGGCCGATCGTCGCGGCGCAGGCGATCGCCGCTTCTTCCACCGTGCGGACCAGGTGGGGACCCGCGGCCGCCATCGGGCCGTCGGCCCGCGTCTCGCCGCTCAATGGTCCTCGGGCGCCGGAAGGCTGACCCGGCTGGGGCGGTCCCGCCGGTAGCCGAGGGCGTAGTCGGCCTGCATCAGGGTGTGGATCTCCCGGGTTCCCTCGTAGATCACGGCGCCCTTGGAGTTCCGCCAGAAGCGTCCCACGGGATACTCGTCCGAGTATCCGTAGGACCCGTGGATCTGGATGGCGTCCGAGGCCGCCCTTTCCGACGTGACGGTGGAGACCCACTTCGCCAGCGACGTCTCGCGGGTGTTCCGGCGCCCGCGATTCTTCAGTTCTCCGGCGCGGAGCCACAGCAGCCGGCTCACCTCGTAGTCGCGTTCCATGTTCGCGATCATCTGCTTGACGAGCTGGTGCCGGCCGATCTCCTGACCGAAGGTGCTGCGGGACCGCGCCCAGCGCACGCTCTCGTCGCGGCAGGCGCGGATCAGTCCGGTGGCCCCGGCGGCGACGGTATAGCGGCCCTGGTCGAGCGCGAACATGGCGATCTTGAAGCCCTCGCCCTCCTCGCCGAGCCGGTTTCCGGCCGGGACCCGGACGTCATGCATGCGGAACCAGCCGGTATTGCCGGCGCGAATCCCCCACTTGTGGGTCATGTTCCCCGACTCGAAGCCCGGGAAGGACCGCTCCACGATGAAGGCCGAGAGCCCCGAATGGTCGCGCCGGGCCCGCTTGTCGGGATCCGTCCACGCGATCACCAGGAAGTTGTCGGCGATCTCGGCCAGAGAAATCCAGTGTTTCTCGCCGCGCAGCACGTAGTCCGGCCCGTCGCGCCGCGCGGTGGCCCGGATCCCCACCGCATCGCTTCCGGCGTCGGGTTCGGTGAGTCCGTAGGTGGCGATCTGCTTCCCTTCAGCCTGCGGCCGCAGGTAGCGGTCCTTTTGCGCTTCGCTGCCCCACGCAAGGAGCGAAAGGGAGTTCAGGCCGGCATGCACCGACATGATGACCCGCAGCGACGTGTCCACGTACTCGAGTTCTTCGCAGGCGAGCCCCAGCGAGATGTAGTCCAGCCCCGCTCCGCCATAGCGCTCGGGAACCGACATCCCCAGGATGCCGAGTTCTCCGAGTCCCGTCAGGATCCCGCGGTCGAACACCTTGGCGTCGTCGTTGTCGCGGATATGCGGCGCCACCTCACGGGCAGCGAAATCGCGGACCAGCGATTCCGTCGCGCGGTGTTCCTCATTCAGATCAAAGTTCAGACGCTCAGCCAAATTTCCCCTCGCCTTTCCGGTCGTTCCTGCCGGCTGTTTCCTTGCCGCCTCCGTCCCGCCGGCGCGGAGCGCGGAGTATACGGCGCGGCTCCGGGCCGTTTCCCGGCGCGGCGCGTGAGGGAGGGATCCCCGTTGCACCCGACGCCACGGGTGATCAGATCCCGCTGGCCAGGGCGGCGGCCGCCGCTTCGGCTTCGGCCTTGCGCTTGCTGGGACCGACCCCTCTTCCGAGCGCGCGACGGCCAGCAAGCACTTCGATGACGAAGGTCTTTTCGTGCTCCGGGCCGCTTTCCGAGATGAGTCGATACACGGGGAGTCGACCCTCTTTCTTCACGAGCGCCTCCTGCAGGGCCCCCTTCGGGTTCTCGGTCGCGGCGACGACGGCCGGGCTCGTCCCGGCGGCTTCGGCCGGGGAATCCGCGGCCGATCCTCGTCGCGTCCGGCTCCGCCTTCGGCCGGACCGGCGTTCAAGGCGTTCGAGGGTCCGCCGCGCGGCGTCCTTCTCGGCTTCCTTGAGGCCTCGGCCGACACCCGTCTCGGTGAGACCATCGGCCAGCCGCAGGGTCACGGAGACCGTCCCGTCGCCCCGGGAGTTCCGCGGTGTGCGCCTTGTTTCGTACTTGGGAGTGTCCTTGCCTGCCTGCGCGAGGCGGTTCTGGAGCAGCGTCTTGGGGTCGAGGAGTTCCAGTTCGGGATCCCGGAGTTCCTCGAGGGCGGTTGCGAACGGCCGGCCCAGGGCGCGGCGCGCGGCTTCCAGGCCGCCGTCCAGATAGAGCGCCCCCATCACCGCCTCCGCGGTGGCGGCGGCGTCGTCCGCGTCCCCGAGGGACCAGTGTTCGTTCAGCGTGCGGGTGAACTCCCGGCTCTGCAGCCTCATCCGGGCGAGGGTCATCCTCCCTTCGTCCCACTCGGGGAAATGTTCGTGAAGCGCCTCCGCCAGCACCAGGTGCATGACGTCCCGGCCGAGGAAGCGCAGGGCCGGCCGGTTCGCGAAGTCGGCGCCCCCCGCGGAGGCGGCGGATGGTGGAGCCGGGGCCCGGCGCCCCCTCGTTCTCCGCTTTCTGCCCCGGCGGCTTCCCGGGGCGCGT
Source organism: Vicinamibacteria bacterium (assembly GCA_965116805.1). GTDB lineage: Bacteria > Acidobacteriota > Vicinamibacteria > Marinacidobacterales > Marinacidobacteraceae > Marinacidobacterium. Next base: position 3,083,800 of record OZ220713.1, on the reverse strand, counting down.
TGCCGGCCGGCGTCGCCGGTGTCAAGCGCCACGGCGAGGATTCCGGGACTCGCGAAGGTGTATCCGAGGGCCCGTTCGACCCTCTTGCGCAAAGAGAGAAGCCGGCGGGCGATCCGGATGCCGAGCGGGCCGATGGAACGCAGTCCGGCGCCCGCTCGACGGACCCATCCCGGAACACCTTCCGGCGGTTTCAGTCTGAGCCGCTGCAGCTTTTTCCTGAATGCCGCACCCAGGACGCCGCGCGCCGCCGGCATCCCACCGTCGAGATACGCGGCCCCGAGTACGGCTTCGAAGACGTTGGCAAGGATGCGGTCGGAAGACCGGACCTCTTCCCCGGCGTTCCGCCCCCGGCCGACGCGGATGCCCTCATCGAGCGAAAGGGCGCGGGCCGCCGCGGCCAGCGACTGGTTGCTCACCAGTTCCGACTTGGTCTCCTGTCGCCGTTGCCCATCCCATCGCGGCCGCTGAAAGTGCATGGACTCGGTCACCACGAGGCCGAGCGCCGCGTCGCCGACGAATTCCAGCCTCTCGTAGTCCGCGACCGCATGGTCGTTTCGATACGAGCCGTGCGTCAGGGCTTCTTCAAGGAGTCCGAGGTCCTGGAAGCGGTATCCGAGACCCCGGGCAAACTCGAGGACCGGCCGGTGGTCGGAAGCCGGCGTGCGCCGGCGTCGCCTGCGCCCCATCTCAGTCCACCCGAACCAGGACCATCGTCAGATCGTCCGTGTGAGTCGCGGCCCCGGTGAAGTCCAGGACGGCGTCTTCGACCGTGCGCTGCAGGTCTGCCGGGGTGAGGGCCGCCCCCTCTTCCAGGAGCCGCATGAGCCGTTCTTCCCCGAACATGTCGGATTCCGCGTTCATGGCCTCCGAGACACCGTCCGTGAAAAAGAGCCAGGTCTCCCCGCCGTGGAGGCGTTCCGAACACTCTTCCAGGATTTCGTCGAAGACCGGTCCCGGGTCGAGGGCCAACCCGAGTCCGGGGGGAGCGAGCGCTTCCGAGCGGGGCCAGTGTCCGTCCTGTTGCACCAGGTGCAGGAGCGGACTGTGACCCGCGCGGGCGAACGTCACGCGCCCCGCCGCGGAGTCGAATACCGCGTAGGTGATGGTGATGAAGGTTCGTGAATCGAGTGCGTTGTGCAGGACCCGGTTCGCTTCGACCAGCACCTGGCGGGGGGACTCGTGAATACGGCTGAGCGCGAGCATCAGCCCCTTGAGTTCGGCCATGATGAACGCCGCCCGGGTGCCGGTGCCGGAGACGTCGGCAATCACCACCCCGAGCCGGTTCGGCCCGAGAGGGATCAGGTCGTAGTAGTCGCCCCCGACTTCGGTTGCGGGACGGCAGACGGCCGAAACCGCGAATCCCGGTACCGACACGGATCCCTCGGGAGGGAGCAGGCGCGCCTGGGACTGCCGCGCGGTTTCCATTTCCTGCTCCAGCACCGCCGCCCGCCGCAGACGTCCCATGTCGTCGGCGATCTTCGCCGTCATGATGTTGAACGAGCTGGCGAGCTCTCCGAGCTGATCCGGCGACGCGGCTCGTACCTGATGCCCGAAGTTCCCACCCCGGACCAGTTCAGTCCCCCGGCTCAAGGCTTCGACGGACCGCGTGATCGACCGGGCGAGCCGGAGTCCGGCGGAGAAAGCGACGCATTCGATGAGCACGAAGACGATGCCCAGCCCGCCGAGGACCAGGAGCAGGCCGCTCCGCCAGTCCGGATTGCTGATCGCCACCGACTCGGCGAACCCGCTCGTCGTTCCCTGGATCAGGTGAATCGGAGCGAACGCAATGGCCACCACGACCGTGCCTCCCTCCATCCCGGGCCCCCAGGGAAGGGCCTCCAGCAGCAGCGGCTCATCCCAGTCGATCGTGAAGCGATCGTTGTCCGTTGCCGAAAGCGGGGCCGGGGCCGGTGGGTCCTCGTTCTGGTCCCCGAGGTAGAGCGCCCAGACCGTCCGCACGATCAGGTCCTCCTCCCGGGCGCTCGCTTCGAGGAGTGGAGCGAGCGGCGCCAGCACGACCGCCAGGCGGTCCCCCCGGAGCCCGGGAAAGACGGCGCCGAACCATTCGGTGTCCTCCATCTGGACCACCCCCTCGTACGGGGTGAGGGCCCATTCGGGCACCGGATCGGACTCGCGGACCGGTCCTGCGGCGTCCGAACCGGTCAGCCGGACGATGCGCCCGTCCTCGACCTCGAGGTGCCAGGCTGCTGCTCCCGGTGCGAAGGGAGCGACACGGGCCACGGCCCCCTGGAGCCCGCGGGCGATCTCCACCCGGTCCGCATCCGGTGCGATCTCGAGGAGGGCCTGCTGCGCGGCGGAAGCGAACGCGGTGCCCCGGGCCGCGAGGTTCGCCTGGAAGGCGTAGGAGCCGAACAGCCCCAGCACCACGTAGAAGGCGAGCAGAAAGAAGGACGTCAGCAGCAGGACCGGCAACAGCCCCACGAACAGATAGGACACGGCCAGCTTCCGCCGGACGGGGTAGAGGAGCCATCCGAGAAGGTCGCGCCCGAAGTAGACGAGCGCCGCGCCCAGGGTGATGACGAAGACCATCCAGGCGTCCGCCGACCATGAGGGGGGCAGCGCGCCCAGCGAGGACAGCGAGGCTACGGCCCCGACTCCGAGCAGGAATCGGCCGGGCCATGAGTGGGTGAGCGCCTTCGCCGCGCGTTCCAGGCCCTTCGCCAGGGACCTGGGATCGGCGGGCGCCGCCGGAGGCGGAGCGGATGGAGAGGCTGGTCCGGCGCGTCCCGCGGGCTTTGGTGGGTCTTGGTTGGAGATCTTCTGGAGTGCGGGTGTCTTGGGGACGGCAGTTGGCCGGATTGCCGGATCCGGGGCGCTCCCCGTGAGGTTCGGTCGGGCGTCTCCGGGGTTGCGCGCGCTCGCACTCGAAACCCGAGGGCCCGGCGCCGCTGCGGGGCGGAGGATCCGCCGAAGCGCGGTGCGGCGCCGAGACACCGGGTCTGGCGGCGGTTCTGACGCGAAGGGGCGGCCGCCCGGCCATTTCCGCCAGGCAAGGCCCCGCCTGGAAATGGCCCGGTTACCGCAACGCGGATCGGAAGCGCCGGCGAACGCCGGTCCGCCAGGAGGGCGGGCCGACACCCCGAGTGCTCGGAGACAGTCTAGCAGTGGCGACCCCACGGACCCGGGATGCCGCTCCCGCCATCCCCGTACACTTCCTGCGGAACACTTCTCCATGCGCTTCCTGGATCGCCGTCTCGCAGGAGCCCTGGCGCTGGCCGCTTTGGCAGGCGGAGAGCCCGCCGGCGCGCACCAGGCCGGGACGTCGGAACAGTCCGCGGTCCGGCTCTACGGAGTCGTGCGGCAGGGGGACGGGGGCGTGGCGCTCCTGCAGTTCGCCGAGGGACGGCCGCTGGCGCTCCGGGTCGGAGCAGCCCATCGTGGGTTCACGGTCCTCCGGGTACTGGACGACGGCGTCGAGCTGAAGGCGCCCGGCGGGCGGGTGCTGGAAGTGGGTCTTCCGGAGAACCTCGTTCCGCCGGAGATCGAGATGCCCCCGGCTGCCCGCGAGACCCCGCTCGAATCCCGGCCGCCGGCCGAGACTCCGACAGGTCCGGAAACGGCGCCGGCCCCCCCGCCGGGTGAGGCGCGAACGCCTTCGTCGCCGCCAGCGGCGGGAGAGCGAACGTTCTCGCGAGACGACGTGCGGCTGCGGCTTCAGTCGGAACTCCCGCGCATCCTGTCCAGCGCCGTCGTCGCCCCTCGGGTGCTCGGGAATGAGATCGTGGGGCTGGAACTCGTTGCCTTTCCCACCGACACCGTGCTCGGGGAAACCGGGCTCGTCCCCGGGGATGTGCTCCTGGAGGTCAACGGCAGGGAAGTGCGGGGAGCCGAGTCGCTGGCGGTGCTGGTGCAGCGGTTTCAGACCGCGAGCCAGGTCGAACTCACGGTGGATCGCGACGGAGAGGTCTTTCCCATCCGTTACCGGATCGAGTAGCCGAACCCCTCCGGAGCTGCTCCCCTGAGGGTCCGCCGCAAACGCGGGCGGGCGTTTCGCGGCCGGGCCTTCAGCGGCGGGTGAGAGCGCCCGGGCCGGGTGGCTGGAGCAACACCACGACCTCGCCGGGCTCGACCAGGTGGTGGTAGGTCTTCGCGTGGACCACGAAGGCCGCGGGGTCGTTCCGCAACGACGCGATGGAATCCCGCAGGCTGGCGGCTTCCTGGCCGAGCCGCTCGATTTCCATCGCCAGTTCGTCTTCCAGTCGTCCCTGTTCGTTCAGCGATTCGAGTCCGCTCACTCCGACGGCGGCGGCGGCGACCCCGATCAGCACGATCACGACGACGGGCGCCGCGCGCTCCGTCAGCTCGACCCCGGCGCGCCCCCAATTGGCGCCCCTGCGGAGCGCTCCTCCCCCAACGCTCCCCAACTTCCGGCGCAGGCCCCCCAAGGCGCAAGCCGCTGCCTCAAGCGAGAACTTCATGAATCCAGCAGGGACCGGAGCCCTTGCCCGATTGTATGCGGAAGCGCGGGCGCGCCGGTACGCGTTCCCGCCTAGCAGCCTATGGCAAAACCCCCGCGGCGTTCGCCGGGCGATGCATCCCGGCTGAACCGCGCCTCTCCGAGGCGCTCTGCGTTGCGTTTCAGTCGGAATACACCCGGTATTCCTCCCTCACGCGCCTTGTCAGCCGGGCGCCTCGCCCGTCTCGGCGCGCACGGGGGTTTCACCACAGGCTGCTAGCGCCCGCCGCCGAGCTGCCCGGCGAGCTCCCGGAGCCGCTCGGTCTGGTCTTCCAGCGAGGCGAGCTTCTGGCGCGCCCGGTCGACCACGGCGCGATCCGCGCCGGCGAGAAAGCCGGGGTTCGACAACCGTTTCCGGGTGCTTTCGCGTTCTTTCCCCAGACGCCCGAGCTGCCGCTCGACCCGTTGGCGCAGCGCTTCCAGATCGACGGCTTCCCCCAGGGTGGTGTGTGCTTCGAAGGCCGGGTCCACGATGGAAACCCGGCCGGCGCCGGGCTCCGGGCCGGGCGGGAGCGGGGTCCCACCGGGCGATGCGACGGAGACGGACGTGAGCCGGGCCAGGGAACAAACGGGTTCCCGGCACTCCGCCAGGAGGGCGCCGAACCCGGGAAGACGGGGCGATTCCTCGACCCGCACCAGGAGTCGCAGGTCTGGCGGCAGTCCGGCGTCGGCGCGGAGCTTGCGGACCCCGCTCACCAGCCGCTGAAGCGCCGCGAAGCGCTCCTCGAGCTCCGGGTCGCGCCTTCCCGTCCCCTCCGGGAACGCCGAGCGGGTCAGCAGATCCGCGCCCGGCCGTCCGCCATTCCACAGGCCCTTCCGGTCCACGGCCAGCCGGAGCCGGGCGAAGAGGTGCTCGGTCACGAAGGGAGTCACGGGATGCAGCAGATGCAGGGTGTCGCTCAGGACCCTTCCCAGCGTGGCCGCGGTCCGCCGCGCCGCCTCTGGTCCGGAACGGAGCCGTACCTTGGCCAACTCGACGTACCAGTCGCAGAAGTCATTCCAGACGAATCGGTAGAGGACGGCGCCCACGGCGGCGAAGTCGAAGCTGTCGAGCGCCCTTCGGACCTCGCTCGCGCAGTCGTTCGCCCGGGAGACGATCCAGCGGTCCTCGGCCTGCGGTTCGCCCATCGGGCCCTCGTCTTCGATCTCGTCCAGGGCGATGAGGGCGAAGCGGGACGCATTCCAGAGCTTGGTCAGGAACCGGCGGCCGATTTCGTGGAACTTCGACAGCGAGAGACGCATCTCCTGTCCTTCGGAGCAGAGGCGGACGAGGGTGAAACGCAGGGCGTCGGCCCCGACTCCCTCGAAGCCATCCGGGAAGTTCCGTTCTACCCGGCGGAGCAGCTCCTTCATGTTGGTGGGGCGCGCTTCCTCCACCGGCCGCTGGAGCTCCGCCAGGGTGGCCCCGTCGATCACCGCCAGCGGATCGACTCCGTTTCCCTTGCTCTTGCTCATGACGGCGCCGCGTTCGTCGAGCACGGTGGGATGAATGTAGACATCGCGGTACGGCAGCCGGCCCGTCATCTCGATCCCGGCGAAGTTCATCCGCGCGACCCAGAAAAAGAGGATCCCCTTGTCGGTGGACAGCACCGAGGTCGGGTAGTAGCGGGCGAGATCGGGAGTCGCATCCGGCCAGCCCAGGGTGCTCATCGGCCAGAGCCAGGAGCTGAACCAGGTGTCGAGCACGTCGTCGTCCTGACGCCAGGCGCCGGGGTCGGCGAGCACCTCGGCGGGGGTTTCGACCCCGACCGCCACCTCCCCCGTTTCCCGGTGATGCCAGGCCGGGATGCGATGTCCCCACCAGATCTGCCGGCTGATCGTCCAGTCACGGATTTCGATGAGCCAGCGCGCGTAGACCTGCTCCCACCGGGCCGGATGGAACCGCGGTTCGCCATCGCGCACCTTTCGCCATCCCTCGTCGCCCTTCTCGAAACCGCTGCGGCGGAGCGCCCGGTCCGCGAGCGGCCGCATCCGGACGAACCACTGGTCGGAGAGGCGGTACTCGATCGGCGCCCCCGAACGCTGCGCCCGGCCCAGCGGCACCTGGTGGGGGGTCACCGCCTCGAGCAGGCCGGCGGCTTCCAGCGCGGCCACGGCCTCCCGGCGCGCTTCGTAGCGGTCGAGCCCGCGGAACGCCTCGGGCGCCTGGTCGTTCAGGGTCGCGTCCTCGTTCATCACGTTCAGCGGTTCGAGGCCGTGACGCTCGCCGATCTCGAAGTCGTGCGGATCGTGGGCGGGGGTGATCTTCAGGCACCCGGTTCCGAATTCCCGTTCCACCCCCGAGTCGGCGATCACCGGAATCACGCGGCCGGTGAGCGGAAGCTGGACCTCGCGGCCAATGAACTCGCGGTAGCGGGGGTCCTCGGGATGCACGGCGACCGCGACGTCCCCGAAGAGCGTTTCCGGCCGGGTGGTGGCGACCGTGAGGCGGTGGCGGGGCGCGTCGGCGAGCGGATAGTGGATGCTCCACAAATGGCCCGGTTCTCCTTCGGGCGCCGTTTCGACTTCGTCGTCGGAGAGCGCGGTCCGGTCCACCGGGCACCAGTTGACGACCCGTTTGCCTCGATAGATCAGTCCACGGTCATACAGCGCCTTGAAGACCGTCCGCACCGCGCGCGAAAGCCCCTCGTCCATCGTGAAGCGCGTGCGTCGGAAGTCGCACGAGCACCCGAGCTTGCGAAGCTGCTCCAGGATGACTCCCCCGAACTCCTCCCGCCATTCCCACACCCGATCGATGAAGGCGTCGCGCCCCAGCGCCCGGTAGTCCACGCCCTGGGCGTCGAGGTGCTTGCGAACGACGGTCTGCGTGGAAATGCCCGCGTGGTCGGTTCCCGGTACCCACAGGGCGTCCCGGCCTTCCATCCGCCGGTAGCGGATGAGCACATCCTGAATCGTGTTGTTGAGTGCGTGCCCCATGTGGAGCCGGCCGGTGATGTTGGGAGGAGGGATGACGATGGTGAACGGCTCGCGCTTCGGATCATCGCCCGTCCGCACCCGTCCGGCCGCATCCACCTCCGTCTCGAAGGCCCCCGCCTTTTGCCACCGGTCCCAGCCCTCGGCCTCGACGGCCGCCGGGTCGAGGCGGGTTGCGAGGGCGTCCGCAGGGCCGGTGCTCATCCCGCCGCGAACTCGTGCCTACCGGCCGACGGCGGCGACCAACGCTGACGCGCGATCGGGACTCTCCCAGGGGAACCCCGGGTCTTCGTGCCCGAAGTGGCCACCCTTCGCGGTGTTCTCGTAGATGGGCCGGCGCAGGTCGAAGTGCGCGATGATTTCCGCGGGAGTCAACCCAAAGACCTCGCGGACGGCACGCTCGATGGCCGCGTCGCCCGCCTTCCCGGTAGCAAAGGTATCCACCCGCACCGAGACCGGCTCCGGGCGGCCGATCGCGTACGCGATCTGCACCTCGGCCCGCCGCGCGAGTTCCGCGGCGACGATGTTCTTGGCGATGTACCGCGCCATGTAGGCCGCCGAGCGATCTACCTTCGTCGGGTCCTTGCCGGAAAAGGCGCCGCCGCCGTGGCGGGCCATCCCGCCGTAGGTGTCAACGATAATCTTCCGGCCCGTGAGTCCGCAGTCGGCCGCCGGGCCGCCCTCCACGAACTTGCCGGTCGGATTGACGAGGACCGCCGGCGAGCCGGCGCGGAAGGCCTCCGGCAGCACCGGGAGCACCACCCTTTCCTCGATGTCGCGAGCGACGCGGCCGGTAGCTTCTTCCGCGTGTTGGGACGACGCGACCACCGTGGGAACCGCAACGGGGTTCCCGTCTCCGTTGTAGGCCACCGTGACCTGCGCCTTGCCGTCCGGGCCCAGATACGGAATGTCGCCGCTGGTGCGCGCCTCGGTCAGCCGCCTCGTGACCCGGTGAGCCAGCATGATGGGCAGCGGCATCAGTTCCGGCGTTTCGTCGCAGGCGAAGCCGAACATCATTCCCTGGTCCCCCGCGCCTCCCGTGTCCACGCCCATCGCGATGTCCGCGGTCTGCCGGCCCATGTGGATTTCGACGGCCACCGTGTCCGCGTCGAAGTCGTCGTTTCTCCCGGTGTATCCGATGCGCCGGATCGTCCGGCGCACCACGGTTTCGAGCTCCTCCGGCGAGGGTCCGTTCCGTGCCGCCGCTTCCCCGGCGATCACGGCACGGCCGGCGGTGACGAGCGTCTCGCAGGCGACCCGGGCCAGGGGATCCCGAGTCAGGAACGTGTCGAGAATGGCGTCGGAAATCTGGTCCGCAACCTTGTCCGGATGGCCTTCGGTCACCGACTCCGAGGTAAAGAGCCGCAGGTCGCGATGTTGTTGCACGCTTACGGGACGCCTTCCTCGCTCTTCGGTCTTGACTGGTAGGGAGAGACGATCTCGTCCCGGGATTCGAAGCTTGAGAGAGCGCGGCATGATAGCAGCCCGGTCCGGGTCGGAATGCGTCGTGCGGGGCGGCCTTCCCGCTACCGGAGCCGGGGTGAATCGGTGACGGCAGGCGCCCCCCGGCCCACCGCCGTCATCCTCCTGGCCGGCAGGTCCCAGCGGACCTGGCCGCTGACCGCCGACTTTCCGAAACCGCTCCTGCCGCTCTGGGGCCGTCCGCTCACCGAGCGCGTACTCGACCAGTTGCGCGGCGTCGTGGATACCGCGGTACTGGTGGTTGGGTATCAGAAGGAGCGCATCCTCGACCACTTCGGAACGAGCTACGCGGGAATCCGCCTCGTGCCCGTCGAGCAGGCGAGCGCCCGCGGGACCGCCGACGCGCTGCGGGTGGCGGCCGCCGTCGTCCGCGGACCGGTCCTCGTTCTCAACGGAGACGACTTCTACCACCACGATGACCTGGCGCGGGTGAGTGAGCACCCGACGGCGATTCTGTGCAAGGAGGCCAGCGACCCCTGGAACCGGGCGACGGTCACCGTCACCGAGGATGACTGGCTGGTGGATGTCCAGGAAAAGCCTCCGGCGGCCCGGCCCTGGGAACTGAGCAGCGTGGGCGCCTATTCGCTGCGGCGGGAGGACCTCGAACACCTCGGGGAAGTCCGGGAGAGCGTGCGCGGCGAGCTCGAACTTCCGGACCTCATTCGAATCCTGGCGCGCTCCCCCGGGGTGCGCGCGGTGCGCGCCCGGCGTCCCTGGATACCGTTGACCTACCCGTGGGACGTCATCGGACGGATCGTGCCCCTCTTCGGCGGGGACCCGCCGGGGGAAGGGGCCCGGGCGCTCGGATTCGAGACCAGCACGGGGGAGATGGGAGAAGGCGCCGTCTTCGTTGGCGAGGGAGCATCGGTGCATCCCGATGCCCGGTTGGTGGGACCGGTGGAACTGGGCGCCGGCGCCCGAATCGCCGCCGGCGCGGTGTTGGAACGGGCCGTGCTGATGGAAGGGGCGAGCGTGGGCGCCGGAGCGATCGTCCGCGACAGCGTGCTCGGCCGCGGCGCCTCGATTGGAGAGGGCGCGTGCCTTCGTTCGGGTCCGGTCGAGCGGATCCGCGTGCTCGAACACACGGCGCGGGTGGGAGTCCCCGTGGTCGGGGCCTGCCTGGGAGCGGGCGCCAGCGTCGCGGCCGGCTCCGCGACGCCTCCCGGCACTCTGCTGGGCCCGGCGGAGCGTTTCGGGTGACAGCCAGGTAGCGCGTCAGCGCCGCTGCAGCAGCAGGAAGACGGAAGCGAGCCCGAAGAAGAGGTTCGGCGACCAGGCCGCGAGCACCGGGTCGAGGAGCCCTGCGTTCCCGATGGAACGGAAGAACTGGGTGGCCACCAGATAGACGATCGCGATCGCGAAGGCGATGGCGGCGCTCGCCCAGGCACTCTGATTCGTTCTCCGGAAGGCGAACGGGAGCCCGATGAGCACCGTGACCAGCGATGCGAAGGGCAGGGAGGTCTTGGTCTCGAGAGCCACGTGAAGCACCGGATCGCGGTGGCCCGCCGCCTCGATCGTTTCGATGCGTTTCTCCAGGTCGCGATAGGGAAGGTGGTCGGTGGCCAGGTCCACCTTGAGGAGCGCGTCCGGTACGGAAACGTCCGGAATCTCCCGCACGGCGAACGGTTCGGCGGCGCGGCCGCCGTGGAGGGCGCGCTCCCAGCCTCCGATCCCGGTCCAGGTCGCTTCCGCCGCCGACCAGTGGGCGGAAGCCGCGTAGCTGCGGGCGGCGAGCGAGGCGCCTTCCGGACTGAGCCGGAATACGGACAGCCCGCTCAGGACCACGTTGTCGGCGTCGAAGTCATCGTAGTGATAGATCTGACCCTGGGGCCCGAGCCCCCAGTGCCGTTCCAGCGGGTTGACGGTGCGCCGGGCCTCACCCCGGATGCGGGCGCCCGTATCTTCCGCCTCCGGCGCGGTCCGGGGGATCAGCCGTTCCTGCAATCCGAAGCCCGCGCCGCTCACGAGCAGTCCGGTTGCGAGCGCCGGCGCCACGAGGCGGGCGCGGCTGATCCCCCCGGCGAGAAACGCGGTCACCTCGTTGTGACGGCTCAGGAGTCCGAAGGTCACGAGCGTCGCCGTGAGGGTCGCGAGCGGCAACATCTGGGCCGTGTAGCCGGGAATCGAGAGACCCAGGTAGCGAAGCACGGTGGAAGCGGGGATGTCCCGCTCGAAGGCGTCGCCGATGACCGCGTTCAGCAGGCCGATCAGTTCCCACGACAGGAGCGCGGCCAGCGCGATCAGCGCAAACGTGAGGTAGCGGGCAATCACGTAGCGGTCCAGGATCGTGGGGAGCCCCGGCCGGCGCCAGCGCAGCACCGCCGAACGGCGCCGGGGGACCAGGCGCCACAGCCGGCCGAGGAAGCGCCCGGCCGCCTCCAGCGGGTGCAGCTCCCTCGAAGCCAGCGCCAGCAGCGCGATGCCGGCGGCCACCGTCGCGATGTTGGCTCCCCACATCGCGATCCAGGGAGACAGCTCCCCCGCCGCGGCAAGCTGTTCGCCAAACGCGTTCGGCGCGTACCAGGCGAGGATCACGAGGATCGCCACCGCGAACGATCCGGCGCGCGTCGGTCCCGCCGACGGCCGGATCCCGATGCCCAGGCCGAGCAAGCCGAAGGCGAGGCAGGCGAAGGGGAAGGCGAACTTCTTGTGGATCTCGACCAGGTAGATCGGGTGGTCGGTGCCTTCGTAGGCGGCCACGAGATCCGGCAACAACATGGCGCGGGCGCTGCGGCTGACACTCGGGGTTTCCGGGCCGAACACCTCCTCGGCATCGAGCGGCAGGCGGATTCGCTCCGCCCGCTGAATGCGGTACCGCCCCGGATCGTCGAGCCCGGCGTTGTGGACCTCCACGCCGGTGAGTTCCAGGAACGCCAGACGCTCTTCGGGGACGGTGACCAGCCGCCCGCGCTCCGCGACGAAGATGGTCGGCTCGTCGGCGCGCGCGGTGTCGGCGAGAAAGACGCGCCGCCAGCCTTCCTCGCCCGGAGCCGCGGCGCCCACCAGCAGGACCCGGCCGTCGAGGAGCTCGTCATAGAACATGCGCGGCTCGATCTCGGTGCGCAGCCGGGAGCTCAGGAGGTCGTCCCTCAGTTCGACGAACCGCTGGTTCGCCAGCGGGACGACCTCCAGCATCAACCACAGGCACAGGCCGAAGGTCGCTCCCGCCGCGGTCGCGATCGGAACGAGGAGGCGCCACGGAGAGACTCCGCCGGCCCGCATCGCGATCAGTTCGTGTCCGCTGGACAGCCGGTTCAGCGCCAGCAGGATCCCGAGCAACAGGGCGCTCGGGACGGCCACGGCCAGGAGCGCCGGGATCAGTTGGGCGAAGGCCAGCCCTACCGTTTCCGGGTTCGCTCCCTGGGTGACGATCAGCTCGATGTTGACGATCAGTTCGTTCAGCAGCAGTGCGAACAGGAAGACGGCGGTCCCGAGGAGTACGCCGGGGGCGATGAGCCGGAGGATGTAGCGGCTGAGGAGACCCACGGCGGACTTCCCGGATTGTAGGAGCCGGCCGGCGGCGCCGTCACGGCTGTGGGCAGATCGGTGGGACTGGATTCGGGAGGGAGGGTTCCCAGCCCCGATCCTGAATCGCACACCCACCGTATCTTGGGGGTGCACGGCCCTCGAAACACAACATGTTGTGGGTTGGCCCGGTGACCGCGTACAATATGCTGGGGTTCGGCAGCGCCGCAGCCACAATCTTCAGGTGACCAGCGAGTGAGGATCGAGCGGCTCGAGATCGCCGGATTCAAGAGTTTCGCCGAGCCGGTGACGCTTGAATTCGGGCAGGGCGCCACGGCGGTGGTGGGGCCGAACGGCTGCGGCAAGAGCAACATCGCGGACGCTGTCTTCTGGGTGCTGGGTGAGTTGGGGGCCGGCACCATCCGGGCGCGGGGGAAGGAACTCATCTTCAGCGGGAGCGCTCTGCGTGAACCCCTCGCGGTCGCTGAAGTGCGGCTCCACGTCAGCGGGGCCCGGGATTTGCGGCCGGGGGGGGCCGAAAACGGCGTCGCCCGCAACGGAGCGGAAGCGGTTGCCGGAAACGGCGGTCTGCCGGTGCGGGACACCCCGCGGGGACCGGCGGGCAACGGCGCGGCCGAACCGGTAGCGGAAAACGGCATGGCGCCCGGTGGTTTCGGGCGGAACGTGGTTGTCGGCCGCCGCGTGGACGCCAGCGGACAGTCCGTTTACGAAATGGACGGCCGGCGGTGCACCCGGAGAGACATCCGGCGGCTGTTCGCCGGCACCGGACTCGGCCCCGGGTCCTACGCTCTGATCGAGCAGGGGCGCGCCAACGAGGTGCTCAGCCGCAAGCCCGCCGATCTGCGGCTGCTGGTCGACGAGGCGGTTGGGCTCGGCGCCTACCGCCTGAACCGGCGGGAGAGCGAGACGAACCTGCGGGCCGCCGAAAAGGCCCTCGAGCGGGTACGCGAGCGGCTTCGCGAACTGGATCGCTTCATCCGGGTGGCGCGGCGCGACTCGCGAACCGCGAGCCGCGTCCGGGAAGCCGCGGATCAGGCTCGGTTGCTTGGCGTTGCCGAAAAGGCGGCGCGGCGCGAGGAACTCCTCTCCCGCATCCGCGAAAACACGGCCCCGGACGACGCCCTCGGCGCGGAACGCGCCCGGAGGTCCCGGAGCCTTCAGGCCTTCGAACGGTTCGTGGAGGCTCTCCGGGAGCAGGTCACCGGCACCGAAGTCGAACTTCGCGAAGCCACCCGGGAGATCGGAGATCTGAAGGAGCGCCGGGCTCGCGCGGCCGCACTCCTCGACGAAGGCGCCCGGGCCGCCGAAGTCCGCGCCTCGCAGGTCTCCCGCCTCGACGCGGAGGCTGCGACGCTCGAAGCCCGGCTCGACGATCTCGAGACCCAGCGGCAGGAGAGCGAACGCCGCGCCGGGGAGTTCCCCGACCGGCTGACCGAGCTGACCGAGGCCGCCGCGGGGCGGGCGGCGGCCCGGGATCGGGCACTGGCCGAGGAACGCGAAGCCCACTCCGTCCTCTGGGAACTGCGGCGGGAGGTGGATCGTCTGCGGGCGAGCGTCCGGTCGTTCCGAATGTCTCGGGATCAGTACGCGACCCAGCGGGAGCGGCTGTCGGCGACCGGATTGGGACTCTCGGGAAGCCGCCGGGAGTTCGCCGCTCGCCTCGATCACGCGACCCGGAGCCTCTCCGGTGCGCTTTCACGGGTCCGGGCGCAGGAGGACGAGATCACCGGGCTGCGCGGCCAACTCGAAACCGGCGAAGCGGCGTGGCGCTCCGCGACCTCCGCGGCGGAGGCGGCGCGGGACGAAGAGGTGCGGGCGGAGAAAGACCAGGCCGCCCTTGCGGACCGCCACCGGTCGCTCGCCGCGCTGGTCGCTTCGCGCAACCAACTGGGGGAGAGCACGTCGAGGGTCCTTGCGGCGGCTCACCGCCGCGGACTCGCGCCCGGTGGCGCGCTCGGCGAGCTGGTGGAGGTGGATCCGGGATACGAGGTGGCGGCGGAGCGGCTCCTCGGCGTTCATCGGATCCGCATCGACCGAGTGGCCGACGTCTCGGAAATCGTCGAGGAACTCGGCGGCCAGGAGGCCGGTCCGTCCGAGGTCCTGGTGTCCGAACTGCTCGAAGCCTGCGGGTCTCGGGAGCGGCCCGCGAACGATGGAGGCGACCGGTTGGGCGACCACCTGAAACCGCTGGATCCCGGGCTCGATCCCGCTATCCCGGACGCCGTGGTGACCGGAGACCTCACGGAGGCGCTCGCCGCTTTCCTGGACAAACCACACACCTACGTGACGCGGGACGGCGCCAGCGTGGCGCCTCCCGGAGTCGTGCGGTTCGGACACGGAGGACCGGGCGAGGGCTTCCTGAGCACGCGGCGCGAGGTGGCCGAACTCGAAGCCCGCAAGCGTGAGGGAACCCGTCAGTTGGCCCGGCTGGCCCGCGCCGCGACCGGCGCGCAGGAGGCGGCGGACAAAGCGCGATCGGCGGTCGAAGACCTGCGGCAGACGCTGGGGCGGGCGGAGAACCTCGCCCACCGGCTCCAGCTTGAAGCGGACCGGCACGCGGAAACCGTCGAAGACGTCTCGAAGAGGATCGAAGAGCTGGAAGCGGAGGTCTCCCGTCACGACGAGGAACGGGAAGACAACGAGCAGGCCGACGCCCGCGCCGGGGAACTGCTGGCTCGCGACGAGGCGCGGCTCCAGGAGGCGTCCCGCGAACTCGCCGAGCGGGACGCGGCCCACGCGGCCCGCCGGCGCGAACTCGAGGCCCGCGAAGCGCAATGGCGCGAAGCCGACCGTGAGCTGGCGCGCCAGAACGCGGTGGCCGACGAGGTCGCGGGCCGGGCGCGGGCTCTCGAGCGGCAGGTGCGGGACGACCGCCAGCGGCTGGACCGGGCTCGCGCCGAGCGCGCCGCGGCTGGGCGGGAAGAGAACGAGTGGCTGACGCGGCGGGCGGCCGCCCTTCGCGAGCGGCAGTCGGCCGAAGCCGCGATCCGGGATTGGGAAGCCCGGGAAGAAGCCTTGACCCGCGTGGCCGCGGACCTGCGGACCCGGCTCGAAGACGCCGTGGAGGCGGCGCGCACGCGGGCGGGGGAAATCCGGGACCTCGAAGGGAAATTGCACGAGATCCGGTCGGGGACCCAGGAAGCCCAGGGTCTCCTGCGGGAGCTGGAGGGCGAGTTCCAGCGTGCCACCGGAGGTTCGCTCACGAACGCGGCCGCGTCCCTCCCGGCGTCGCTCCGCGGCCGGTCCCGGGAGGATCTCGCGGAGGAGATTTCCGAGGTGCAGGACCGCATCCGGAACCTGGGCCCGGTGAACGAGATTGCCGAAGCACGGCTCCGCGAACTGCAGGCGGAACGCCGTGAGCCCGAATCACACCTCCAGGACGTGGAACACGGCATCGCGGATGGCCTCGCCGCGATCCGCCGCCAGGACCGCGAGGCCCGCCGCATCTTCCGTGAGGGTTTCGAAGCGGTCAACACCGGGTTCGACGAGGCTTTCCGGCAACTCTTCGGGGGCGGCCGCGCCGAACTGCGGCTGGTCGCGGCGCCCGGCCCTCCCGGTTCCCACGAGTCGGCAGATACGGCGAACGGGACGGGTCAGGGCGGCGATCCTGCTCGCGAAGATTCGGGCGCGCCGGCCTCCGGGAGTTCCGGAAACGGGGTCGACGCGACGGCGGCCGCCGGAATCGAGGAGGGGTTCGAGGCCTGGAACCGCGACGCGGGATCGCTCGCCCCGGAAATGCCGGTGGACGCCCAGTTCGGGGTGGAGATCGCGGCCCAGCCGCCAGGCAAGAAGCTGCAGAGCGTCCGCCTCCTCTCCGGCGGGGAAAAGGCCATGACGGCCATTGCGTTCCTCATCGCCCTCTTCCGGCATCGGCCGGCGCCCTTCTGCCTCCTCGACGAAGTGGATGCTCCGCTCGACGACGCGAACGTGCGTCGGTTCGCATCCATGCTGGATGAACTCAAGCGGGACACCCAGCTCGTGGTCATCACCCACAACCGGCTGACGATGGAGGCGTGCGAGCATCTCTACGGAGTCACGATGGAGGAGCCCGGGGTTTCTCGTCTCATCTCGATGGAGATCGGCGCCGGCGTGGAGGACTGGATCGCTGCGGCGGCGGACCCGGACACCGCGGACACCGCCGCCTTGTCCGCCTAGCAGCCTGTGACTGGCGCCGGGCGCCGGGGGCGAGCAGCCGGCCTGCCCCGCCGGGCGATGGTGTTCGCCGCCGGACGGGGCGAGCGGATGGGTCCCCTGACCAGGCGCCGCGCCAAACCGGCGCTCCCCTTCTGCGGGGTACCCCTGCTGACCCGGCTGCTCCGCTGGCTCACCGGCGCCGGGGTGAGCGACGTGGTCGTGAATCTCCACCACCATCCGGAGACGTTGGAGCCGCTCCTGGTTTCCGCCGAGCGCACCATGCCCGGCCTCACCATCGGGCGCTCACCCGAGCCGGAACTGCTCGGCACCTCGGGCGGGCTCTCGCGTGCCGCGGCGCGCTTTGGGCTCGGAAGCGATGCGGGCGGGCCGCTCCTGGTCCTGAACGGCGACACGCTCCCCACCTTCGATCTCGGGGAGATGGCCAGTTTCCATGGGGCGGCGGGCGCTGAAGCCACCCTGCTGTGCGATCCGCGCCCCGGTCCGGAATTTTCCGGCGAGCGCCGTCTGGAGACCGGCGAGGACGGCGTCATCACCGGGTTGAGTGGACCGGGAGGACCCGGATTCGGCTTTTCGGGAGCGTGGCTGCTGGAACCCGCGGCACTGCGTCACCTGCACGGCGGGCCGGGAGGTCTGTCGCAGGACCTTCTCCCCGGCCTGATCGCCGCGCGAACGGCCCGGGCCTTTCCGAGCCGGGCTCCGTGGTTCGAGATCGGAACCCCGCGGCGCTATCTCGCGGCCTCCCGGCGGGCGCTGGAAGACGGAGCGCTCCCCGAGACCCCGGCCCGGCCGGCGGGCGCCGCCGAAGCGCGTTCCCGGCGCGGCGTCGCGGGGCAGTGGCCGGATTTGATCGGCGAGGGGAGTGTGATCGAGGAGCAGGCGCGCGTCGAGGCGTCCCTGCTTCTCGAGGGCGTCCATGTCGGGGCCCGGGCGGTTGTCCGCGATTCGATCGTCGCCGCCTCGGAAACCGTCCCGGCCGGCGCCCGGATCGAAGGCGCGCTCTTCGCCGGCGGCGCCGCGATGCCGCTATGACGCCGGTCCGTTTGCCGGGGGTCGTGTCGTGCCGGTAGACGCGATCGCCCCGAAGGCGCCGGGTTCCGACGCGAGGACGCGGCTGGACGTCTTTCTGCGGCGGTCCCGAAGCCTCGCGCCGAACCTCCGCACTGGGGTGGCCGTCGAGCCCCTCGTCAAGGAGGCGGGCGAGCGGGTCTATTTCCGGATTCGGCCAGCGGGTGCAACCCGGGTGGCTGCCCGCAGCCGGGGGATCGCGACCGTCGTGCTCTGCGTCATGGCCGAGCCGTACGCGCCGGGCTCCCTGCCGTTTGCGAACTCCACCCGGCTCTACCGGGAACTGGGGGTCCGGACGCCCCGGATTCTGGAAGAAGCTCCGGAACTTGGCGTGATTGCTCTCGAGGACCTCGGGGACGATCTCCTGCAGGCGGTCTGGGCGGGAGGAGGCGGCGAAGTCCCGGTGCTCTACGACGAAGCCGTGGACATCATCGCCCGGATCCAGCACGAGGGAGCCCGTCTCGCCGAGACGCCGGCGGCGAGCGGCTTCCGGGCCTTTTCCGCCCGGCTCGACGCCGCGCTCTTCTCGCGGGAACTGCGATTCTTCGCCGAGCATTTCCTGGGCGGTTACGCGGGCCTGCGCCTTGGCCGGCAGGCCGTCGGCGAACTCGAATCGCTGTTCGGGGCGCTCGCGGAGGAGGCGGCCGGCGGGCCGGCGGCGCTCGCCCACCGGGACTTCCACTCGCGCAATCTGATCGCCGGCGAAAGCCCCGTGGCGTCCGGCGCGCCCCGCGTCCTCTGGGTGATCGATCACCAGGACTCCCGCATCGGCCCGCGCTCCTACGACCTGATGTCGCTGATCCGCGACCCGTACGTGGCCACCGGCGGTGCATCGCGGCCGCCGTTCCGGGAATCGGACCTGGTTGCCCGCTTTCGGGAGGCGGCAGGGGTTCGCGGGAGTCTTCCCGAACTGCGTGCCGAGTTCGACGCGGTCGCGCTCCAGCGCAACCTGAAGGCGCTCGGCACCTACGGATTCCAGGTTGCGCGCCGGGGCAACGACATCTACCGCCGCTACGTCGCCCCCACTCTGCGAATGGTTCGCGAGAACCTGGAGCGCCACTCCGGGCGCTCCGACCGGCGGCGCGTCGCGCACCTGCTTGCGGACGTCCCCGCCGGCTGAAACGTAAACTCCCGCCCCGGCGGATTCCATGACTGAGCAACCCACTCCCCCCGTGCCCGCGGGATCCTGGAAGGACCGGCGCGTCCCCACGATCGCGTCCCTGCACCGGAGGCTGGCTCGGGACACGGCGACCGAGGGAGTGCCCGGGACTTTGCGGGGATGGCTGGCCGGGCGGCGATCGAGCGGCAAGCTGCTCTTCCTGAACTTCCGGGACGGCTCGGGCTTCGCACAGGTGGTGGTGGCCAAGGCGGCGGTTTCCGCCGAGGCCTTCGAGAGCGCCCGGCACTGCCCGCTCGAAAGCGCCGTCGAGGTCGTCGGCGCCGCTTTTTCGGAGCCGCGCGCCCCGGGAGGAATGGAGATCCGCGCGTCGGACATTCGGGTCCTGCACGCCGCCGATCCGTATCCGATCACGCCGAAGGAACACGGAGCATCGTTCCTGCTGGACCACCGGCATCTGTGGCTCCGGTCCCGCAAGCAGCACGCGCTCCTGCGGATTCGCGACGAGGTCCTGTACTCGTTCCGCGAGTACCTGCGGGAACAGGAGTTCGTGAACGCCGACACGCCCATCTTCACCCCGAACGCCTGCGAGGGCACGACCACTCTCTTCGAGACCCGCTACTTCGACCGCCGGGCCTATCTGAGCCAGAGCGGCCAGCTCTACAACGAGGCCGTGGCCATGTCGGTGGGGCGGACCTATTGTCTGGGCCCCACCTTCCGGGCCGAGAAGTCGAAGACCCGCCGGCATCTCATCGAGTTCTGGATGCTGGAACCCGAGGTCGCCTTTGCGGAACTGCCGGACATCATCGACCTTGCCGAGGGGTTGATCTGCCACGCGGTTTCCCGGGTGCTCGAGAATCGCGCGGTGGAGCTCGAGATCCTGGAGCGCGACCCGGGCCCCCTCCGCCGGATCCAGGCGCCGTTCCCCCGGGTCACCTACGACGAGGCGGCCGACATCCTGGCCCGCAAGGCGACCGGTTTCACGCCGGGGGAAGACTTCGGGGCGCAGGACGAGACGGCGCTCACCGAGGACCTGGACCGACCGCTCTGTGTCACCCACTTTCCGGCCGCCATCAAGGCGTTCTACATGGAGCCCGATCCGGAGCGTCCCGACCGGGTCCTCTGCCTCGACATCATCGCTCCCGAGGGCTACGGCGAAGTCGTTGGCGGGGGCCAACGGATCCATGACCAGGAACTCCTGCGCCGGCGGGTCAAGGAACACGGCCTGCCGGAGGACGCCTTCGAGTGGTATCTCGATCTCCGCCGCTACGGAACGACCCCCCACTCCGGATTCGGGCTCGGAATCGAACGTTTCGTCGCCTGGATGTCCGGTCTCTCACACCTCCGGGAAGCGATTCCGTTCCCGCGCACGCTCTACCGCCTGGCGCCATGAAGCCGGACCGGACTCCCCGGGTGGGGCTGGTGAGCCTGGGCTGCGCGAAGAACCTGCTCGACAGCGAAGTCATGGCCGGAGTCCTCACCAAGCGCGGTTTCGAGATGACCGCCGATCCGGCGAACGCCGACGCCCTGGTCGTGAACACCTGCGGGTTCATCGGCCCGGCCAAGGAAGAGGGGATCAACACGATTCTGGACCTGGCCCGCCTCAAGAGCGAGGGCCGCTGCCGCCGGCTCGTGGTCGCCGGATGCCTCGCGCAGCGCTACGCGGGGGAGCTCGCCCGTGAGATCCCCGAAATCGACGCGGTCATCGGGCTCGACGAGGTCGAGCGCATCGCGGAGGTGCTGACCGCCTCCGGGCGCCGCACGCCGCCGCTCCGGGCCGATCAGTCGGTTACCTGGCTCTACGACCACACCACGCCCCGCATCCGCTCGACGGCGTCCCACACCGCCTACATCAAGGTGGCGGAGGGATGCGACTACCCCTGTTCCTTCTGCGTGATCCCGCAGATCCGCGGGCACTTCCGCAGCCGCGACCCGGATTCGGTGCTCGCCGAGGCGGCCTCGCTGGCCGCGACGGGGACCCGGGAGCTCGTGCTGGTGGCGCAGGACACGACGGCCTACGGCAAGGATCTCGGCATCCGCCACGGCCTGGCGCGGCTGTTGCGTGAACTGGCCCAGGTCGAGGGCGTCGCCTGGGTGCGGTTCCTCTACGCCTACCCGACGACCCTCGACGACGAGGTGCTGTCGGCGATGGCGGAGGTCCCCGAGGTCTGCCGCTACGTGGACATCCCGTTGCAGCACGCGAGCCGCCGGGTCCTCCTGGACATGCGCCGCCCCGGAACCCGGCAGAGCAACGAGCGCCTGCTGGCCCGGATCCGCGCCGCGGTTCCCGGCGTCGCCATTCGGAGCACGTTCATCGTTGGGTTTCCCGGGGAGACCGAAGACGAGTTCCGGGAACTCTCCGATTTCGTGGAGGCGGCCCGATTCGATGCGATGGGGGCGTTCGTCTATTCGAACGAGGAGTCCGCAACCTCGCACGTGGAGGAGGAAGTGGTCTCGGAGACGGAGAAGGAAGACCGCCGGGCCCGCCTGATGGAGTTGCAGCGCGGGATCGCCCTGGCCCGGCACCGTGAAATGGTCGGGAGCGTCCTGCCGGTGCTGGTCGACGGCGCCGCCGAGGAAAGCGAGCTGCTCACGGCCGGCCGCACCGAGGGGCAGGCGCCCGACGTCGACGCCCGGGTCCTTATCGTGGACGGGGCCGCGCCGGTCGGCCGGTTCGTGGACGTGGAGATCACCAAGGCGCATCCCGAGGATCTGGTGGGTCACGCGCTCGAGGGCAGTGTCGCGGACATGGCGCGGGTCACCGGGAACGCCAGCAGCCTGTGGATGAAGTGACGTGAGCACCGAGAACGCCGAGGCGCCCGGCTGACAAGGCGCGTGAGGGAGGAATACCGGGCGTATTCCGACCGAAACGCAACGCAGAGCGCCTCGTAGAGGCGCGGTTCAGGCGGGATGCATCGGCGTTCGAATGCCGCGTGACTTTGTCCACAGGCTGCTGGGGCCGCGACCGCGTGAACCGGGCCGCGTAGCTTCTTCCACGGACTGCCGACGGGGTTCCAGCGAAGCGAACCCGCGCTATCCGGCCGGTTTTCGCGGTCGCAAATCGCCCGTTCTTCGGCGGTTCCCGCGTGGGGTATACTCAGTCGTTCGGGTGCGGCCGGGGTGGGGTCGTTCCCGTTTTCTTTCATGACCCGTCGCACATTGGTGCGGCGGGTTTTCTCCGATTCCCCAATCTCAAGAGGCGCTACGCATTTCGCAAGAAGAAACCGACCCGCTGCTCCTGCGCCAAGCGGGCGACGATCTCACCCCAAACATCGAACGACTGGCGCGAACGGCGGCGGCGAGTGCTCAGGTCGAGTTGGCATGGATCGAGATCAAGGGACCCCGCAGCGGCCGGCGGGTGCGCGTCTTCATCGAGCGGCCCGACGATGCCGTCGGGCTGGGCGATTGCGAGCGCGTGAACGAGAAGCTCTCGGCACTCCTCGATCTGGAGGATCCGATTCCGGGTTCCTACACCCTGGAAGTGAGCACCCCGGGGCTCGATCGTCCTTTGCACTCGGCCGAGGAGTGCCGGCGGTTCCTCGGGCGTCGAGTCCGGATTCGCCACCGGATGGAGAGTCGGCCGGACACGGTGACCGGAACCCTGCGGGCGGTGAACGGGGACGCCGTCCTCTGCCTGACTGGGCCCGAAGGCGAGCGGCGAATCGCCTGGAGCGCGGTGGTCGCCGCCCGTCTCGCTCCGGACTACGCCGCTCTGCTCGGAAAACGTCCCGGCGGTCGGAGGCGCCCGTCGATCTGATGGCCGCCATCGAGGAACTCGCCGCGGAGGTCGATCGGGCCGAGATCATTGCCGGCGTTGAACAGGCGGCGGGCCTTGCCGCGTCGCAGAGCAGCGGCCGTTCCCTGAGCGCCCGCCTCGACGCCGGCAAGGGACGCCTGGTCTGCTACGCCCGAAAGCGGGTGGCCGCGGAGGTTCAGGATCCCGAGACGCAGGTGGCCGTCGCCGCCGCGCCTGCGGGCGCGGCACCCGGCGACCTGGTCGAAATCCCCGTTCCCTTCGGGACCGCCGCCCGCAGCGCGGCGAGGGCGGCCCGCGCCGTGCTCGAAACCCGGCTGCGAGCCGCCCGGATGCTCGCCCGCGCCGAACGCTACCGTGATCGCGTCGGAAAGCTGGAAACCGCCATCGTCGCTCGCCGCGAGGGAAACGATCTCATCGTCAACCTGGGACCGGTCGAGGGCCGGCTGCCGGCGGCGGAGCAGAGCCGCCACGAGGTCTTCAACCCGGAGGACACCATCCGGGTCGCCGTTCACTCCATCGAACCCCACGATCCTCCCGTCATCCTTTCCCGGATCGCTCCGTCCGTCCTGGCGGGACTGATCGAACGCGAGACGCCGGAGGTCCGCCGCGGCGTCGTCCGGGTCCGGGCCGTAGCCCGTCATCCGGGACTCCGGGCCAAGGTCGCGGTATCCAGCGCGGCGCCCGATGTGGATGCGGTGGCCGCGTGTCTCGGGCCGGGAGGTTCCCGCATTCGTGCGGTGAGCCGTGAACTTCGCGGGGAACGCGTGGACGTGGTCCTGTGGAACGAGCAGGTGGAGAGGTTTGCGCGGAACGCGCTGCGCCCGGCGGAAGTGCTCGACATTCGTAGAGTGGACGAGGAGTCTCGCGAAGGAGGCTCACGGAGACTGCGTGAGGACGGTGGGCTGCTGGTCACGGTTTCCGAAGCCGAGCTGCCCCGCACCCTCGGCAAGCGCGGCCAGAACGTGCGCCTCGCGTCCGAACTCATCGGCATTCCGATCGAAGTCGTGGCTGAGGGAGCATCCCCGCGGGGGGGCCGGCGCGGTCCCGGCGATGCGGCGCGTTCCCGGCGCGGTCCCCGTGACGGGGCGCCTTCCCGGCGCGGCCCCCGCGATGGGCGTCCTCCGGGACGCGGTTCCCGCGATTCCCGTTCTCCCCGGCGCGGTCCGCGCGATGCGCAGTCGCCCAGGCGAGGGCCCGACAAGCGGCGCGGTGGACCTCCACGGCGCCATGGACCACGGGACCATCGGTCGGGGCGGACGGGCCGGCCCGCGCCGGAGGCACGGGACCGTGAACAGCCGGTGGCAAAGCCCACGCGGCGTTCGACGGGCGATGCATCCCGTCTGAACCGCGCCTCTGCGAGGCGCTCATCGTTGCGTTTCGGTCGGAATACACTCGGTATTCCTCCCTCACGCGCCTTGTCAGCCGGGCGCCTCACCCGTCTCGGCGCTCACGTGGGCTTCACCACAGGCTGTTAACCATGCCGTCCACCGTCAGGGTCAGCGACCTCGCCAAAGAGGTCGGGATGGAGCCGGGCGAGCTCCTCCGGGTTCTTCAGACGGATTTCAGTCTGCGCGTCCGGACCGTCTCGTCCTCCATCCGGGACAGCGACGCCCGGAAGGTCAGGAACCGGCTTCGTCTGCAGCAGCGGCGGGCATCGCGTCCCGACCGCCGCCTGCAGGCGGAGGCCAACATCCGGCGCGCCGCCGAGCAGCGCCGTCTGCGGGAGGCGGCCGAGGCGAAAGCCCGCGGCGAAGCCGAGCGGAAGGCGCGGGAGGAGGCCGAGGCGAAGGCCAGGGAAGAAGCCGAAGCGAAGGCGCGAGCCGAGGCGGAAGAGGAGGCCGCGCGGCTCTCGGCCGCCGCCGAGCAGCGCGCCGAGGAAGCGCGTCGCGCCGAGGCGGCCGCCCGGGGCGCCGCTCCCGAACCCGAACCCGAAGCGGCCCCGGAACCCGCCAAGCCGGCGAAAGAGAAGAAGGCGGCTCCCGCGGCCGCTCCGGAGGCCGGCGACGGAGAGGACCGTCGCGGGGAGAGCGAAGTCGGCGCCGGACCGGCCGGAGCGCCCGCCCGGCCCGAGCGCATGGCGGCGGCTGCCGCGAAACCCGCCGAAACGGCGTCCCCCGACCCTCCGCGCCGCATCGAAACGAGGATCATCGCGTCCACCGCGAGCCCCGCCGGATTCCGGCCCGGCGCCACCGATCGCAAGATCGTGCCCACCGTGACCCGGCCGGTCCGGCGGGCTACGCCGCCGCGAATCCGCGCTACTCCGCCGCCGCTCAGAAGGTCGCCGGCGGCTCCTCCCAGAGCCCAGCGTCCCGCTCCGGGCCGGCGGTCCAAGGGACGGAGGCGTCAGGCGCCTGCTGAGACCCCGGAGGTCCTGGAGGGACTCGACAGCCCGCTGCCGCCGGGGTTGCGCCAGGCGGTGACCCGGGAGTACCGGACCAGTGCATCGGTCGCGCTGAGCGACGGAATCACCGTGAAGGGTCTCGCGGAAGCCATGAGCATCCCGACCGTCGAGGTGATCAAGGCGTTGCTCCTCCAACACGGAGTCGCGGCGTCGATCAACCAGCCGCTCGATACGGAGATCGCCACCAAGCTGGTCCGGCACTACGGCGGAACCATCGTCGAGGCCGGGGCCGCGGCGGCCGGGACACCCGCTGGCGAAGCGCTCCCGGCCAGTGAGGCGAAGGAGGACCCGAAGAAGGAAGATCTGGTCGAACGGGCTCCGGTGGTCACCGTGATGGGTCACGTGGACCACGGGAAGACGAGCCTCCTCGATGCCATCCGCAGCGCGCGGGTGGTCGACACCGAAGCGGGCGGGATCACCCAGCACATGAGCGCCTATGCGGTGGAAACCAACGGCCACCGGCTGGTCTTCCTGGACACGCCGGGGCACGAGGCCTTCACCAAGATGCGGGCGCGCGGCGCCGGCGTCACCGACGTGGTGATCCTGGTGGTGGCTGCCGATGACGGGGTCAAGGAGCAGACGATCGAGGCGCTGAACCACGCTCGTGCGGCTGGCGTGCCCATCGTGGTGGCGGTGAACAAGATGGACAAGCCGGCGGCCGACCCCGACCTCGTGATGCGTCAGTTGGCGGAGCGCGAGGTGACCCCGGAGGACTGGGGCGGCGACTCCATCTTCTGCAAGGTCTCCGCGAAGACCCACGACGGGCTCCCGGAACTGCTGCAGTCGGTGCTGGACGTGGCGGAGCTCGAGGAACCCACCGCGAATCCGCGGGGGCCTGCCCAGGGCGTGGTCCTCGAGGCCCGGAAGGACAAGGGCCGTGGCCCGGTGGCCCAGTTCCTGGTCCAGGAGGGCACCCTGTCCGTGGGCGACACGGTGAGCGCCGGTGCGGCATGGGGCAAGGTGCGAGCGCTCCTTGACGAATCGGGGCGGCGGATGAAGAAAGCGCCGCCGTCCACGCCCTGCGAGGTGCTCGGACTCACCGAGGTGCCGGTGGTCGGCGATCCCTTCTCGGCCAGCCAGACGCCGGCGGAAGCGCGGCGCGCGGCGGAGCAGAAGAAGGAAGCAGCCCGGCTGCAGTTGATCGAGGGACGCCAGCGGCTGAACCTCCAGAACCTGCACGCCCAGATGAGCGGCGGATTGAAGGAACTCTCGATCGTGGTGAAGGCGGATGTCGGGGGAACGGTGGAAGCGGTTCGGGACGCGCTGGAACGGCTGTCGACGGACGACGTCAAGGTCCGGGTGATTCACGCCGGCGCGGGCGCGGTCTCGGAGAGCGACGTGAACCTGGCGTCGGCGACCGAGTCCATCATCGTCGCCTTCGGGGTGCGTCCGGATCCCCAGGCGCAGCGGCTTGCCGAGCAGGAGAAGGTCGAGATTCGCGGACACACGGTCATCTATCACCTCGTCGAGGAGATGGAGAAGGCGCTCGCCGGTCTGCTGGAGCCGGAAACGGAGATCGTCGAACTCGGGAAGATCGAGGTGCGGCGCACGTTCCAGGTGCCGAGAGTGGGCGTCGTCGCCGGTTCCTACGTCCTCGCGGGCACGGTCCCGAGGAACTCCCGGGTGCGGTTGGTCCGCGACGGCCGGCTGGTTCACACCGGGCGTATCGGCAGCCTCCGCCGGTTCAAGGAAGACGTGGCCCAGGTCCGGGAGGGCTTCGAGTGCGGTGTGGGGATCGCCGGCTACAACGACGTGAAGATCGGCGACATCATCGAGGCGTTCCGCGAGGAGCAGGTCAGCGCGGTCGCCGACTGAACCCGGTGGGCGGGGACGCCATCACCGTGGTCGCGCGGCCCGGCTCGCCCGGTAACAGCCTGTGACAACACCCGCGCGGCCCGGTTCTCCCGTTGGAGGCTCGAGCGGCGAGGGGTTGTAGGGAGCTCATCTCGTGACCGGTCCCGGAACGCGGGTGGGACTCCTCCGCATCACCCTGCGCCTCCCGTACGCACGGTCGCGGAAGGATCGGCGCAGCGTGGTCCGGTCCCTGTCGGATCGATTGCGCGCCCGCTGTCTGGTGGCGGTGGCCGAGACCGGAGATCCGGAGATGTTGCGGGAGGCGGAAATATCCGTGGTCGCCGTCGGCCTCGGAGAACAGGTCGTGGGCGCCCGGCTGGAGACGGCCCGCAACATCGCCGTCCGCGCTTACCCTTCGGAGGTGGCGGACACCGCGATCGAGTGGCTGACCGTTCAGGAGTAGCACCACATGAGAACCGCGGGAAGACGCGAACGGGTCGCCGAAGCGATCCGGCGGGAAGTGGCCGGCATCCTGCGGTTCGAACTCTCGGACCCCCGGGTCGGGCGGGCGACGGTGACCCGCGCCGAGTTGACCGGCGATCTCACCGTGGCCCGGGTCTATGTCTCGGTCTACGGGAGCGATGCCGACCAGAAGGAGACGCTCGCCGTCCTCGGCCGGGCGCGGGGGCGGGTGCGCACCCTGCTGGGATCAAGAATCCGGCTGCGCGCCACTCCGGAGATCCGGTTCGTGTTCGATCCATCGGTCGAATTCTCGATCCGCCTGGAGCAGATCCTCGACCGGGAGCGCGCCGCCCATGCCCGGACATCGGGGGATGAGTCCCGGGAGGACGATGACCGGGGACCGCCCGTCCCACCGGGGGAGGAGAAGAACTGATTTCCGGACTCCTCCTCGTGGACAAGGACGAGGGCATCAGTTCCTTCGCGGTCGTACGGCGGGTCCGGGCGGCGCTCGGCGGGGTCCGGGCCGGTCACGCCGGCTCCCTCGACCCCTTCGCAACCGGACTGCTGCCCGTCTGCGTAGGCCGGGCTACCCGGCTCGTCCGGTTCGTGGCCGCGGGCGCCAAGCGGTATCGGGCCCGGGTGTGTTTCGGGCAGGCCACCGATACCGACGACGGCACCGGACAGCCGCTGGGCGCTCCCGCGGCCCCTCCGGAACCGTCGGCGATCCTGCGGGCGCTTCCCGAGTTCCTCGGGGAAATCGACCAGGTCCCGCCCCGCTATTCGGCCAAGCAGGTTGGCGGCCGCCGGGCATACCGCCTGGCGCGGGCGGGCCGTCCGGTGCAGTTGGCCCCGAGCCGGGTCCGGGTGGACGAACTCCGGCTCCTCGGTTACGACGGGAAGGTGGCGGAGCTCGCCTGCCAGGTGGGGCCCGGGACCTACATCCGCGCCCTCGCCCGAGACCTCGGGGAGCGGCTCGGCGGCGCGGCTCACCTCGCTGCCCTGCGGCGCACCGGGGTGGGACCCTTCGACGTGTCCGACGCGGCGCGGCTCGGCGAACTTCCGGATCGGAACGCCGTCACCGCGCGTCTCCTGGACCCGCTCGCGGCCCTGCGGGGGATTCCGCGACTGGCGGTATCGGAGGAGGAGGCCGGGCTCCTGGGGCACGGCCGCCCGGTTCCGTACCATGTTGCCCGTGAACCCGCCGACGAAGGCGCGGGCCAGGAATCCGGCGCGGAGGTCCGCTGCGCGGTGGCGGCCCTCGATCTTCCGGCGGGTTCGGGTGACGAGGGCGGGCTGGCGCTGATCGCCGTGGTTGCGGCAGCGCCGGATGGCTGGCGCCCGCTGGTGGTCTGGAACACGGGTGAGAGCGGCGGCGGCTGAGTCCTGCATCGCCGGTCCCCGGACCGGCGCGCGGCGTGTCCCTTCCGGTGTGGTAAGGTGCGCCGCGAACGACCAGCCGACCCGGGAATTGTGATCACGAAGACCGAGCGTCTTGGCCGGCGGGCAGCGAGCCCGGCAGACCGAAGCATTCATCAGGCGGCACAGGAAAGACCAGGAGCAGCGCCGGCCCGGCTGGCGGCAACAGGGAAACAGGGAATTGGCACTCACACAGACATCCCGGCGTGACATCGTCGAGAAGTACCGGCGGCACGAAACGGACGCCGGTTCACCGGAAGTCCAGGTCGCGCTGCTGACGGCGCGGATCACCGGACTGGCGGACCACTTCAACGATCATCGGAAGGACCACGCCTCGCGGCGGGGTTTGCTCCGCATGGTCAGCCGTCGCCGGCGGCTGCTGGACTATCTGCGGCGGGAAGACGTGGAGCGGTATCGCACCCTGATCACCTCCCTCGGCCTCAGAAAGTAGTTCCCGCGCGCCCACTTGCCGGCAGGCCGCTCAGGCCACCGAACGCCGTGAACCACAAGCAGGTTTCCGGCACCAGAGAAGGAAGAAAACAAGTTGATTGAAACGGTACAGACCCGGATCGGCAGCAACGATCTGATTATTGAAACCGGCCGGCTCGCCCGGCAGGCCGCGGGAGCGGTGACCGTCCGACTGGGTGACACCGTCGTGCTGGCCGCGGTCACGGCTTCCCGAAGCGACCGGCCCGACGTCGATTTCCTGCCGCTGGCGGTGGACTATCGGGAGAGCTTCTACGCAGCGGGCCGGATCCCGGGCGGCTTCTTCAAGCGGGAGGGGCGGCCCAACGAGAAGGAGATCCTCACCTGCCGGCTCATCGATCGTCCGCTGCGCCCGCTGTTCCCGAGCGGCTGGCGGCGCGAGACGCAGGTCACCTGTCTCCTGCTGTCGACGGATCGTGAGAACGATTCCGACGTTCTGGCGATTACCGGGGCGGCGGCGGCGCTGGGAATCTCGGATCTCCCCTTCGACACTTCCATCGGCGCGGTGCGCGTGGGTCTGGTGGACGATGAGTTCGTTCTCTGCCCGACGTTCTCCGATCTGGATCGGTCGGCGCTGAATCTCGTGGTAGCGGGGTCCGAGGACGCCATCGTGATGGTCGAGGCGGGCGCCGAAGACGTACCCGAGTCCCGGATGGTGGAGGCGCTCGGTTTCGCCCACGAGGGAATCCGCCGCATCGTCGGCATCCAGCAGGAACTCGTGAGCCGGCTCCAGCCGAAGAAACAGGTGGTCGTTGCGAAGGATCCGGATCCCGGCCTGGCCACCGAAATCGCGGACGGATTCCGCGAACGGCTGAAGGATGCGTTGCAGACGCCGGGCAAGATCGAGGCTTCCCGCGCCGTCGACGAGGTCAAGACCGCCATCGCTTCCAGCCTCGAAGACCGGAGCGACGAAGAGCGCTCCGCTGCCTCCGGCATCGTCAAGGCGATGGAGGAAGACATCCTCCGCTGCACGATCCTGGAGGAAGGAAAGCGCCTCGACGGACGGGCGTTCGACGAGATTCGCCAGTTGTCCTGCGACGTTGGCGTCCTGCCCAGGACTCACGGTTCCGCCGTGTTCACCCGCGGCGAGACGCAGGCGCTCGTGGTTACCACCCTGGCGCCGCTCAGCGAGAGTCAGCGCCTCGACTGGGTACACGGCTCCGGGGAAAAGCGCTTTCTCCTGCACTACAACTTCCCGGCGTTCTCCGTCGGAGAGGCCCGGATGATGCGGGGTCCCGGCCGGCGCGAGATCGGGCACGGGGCGCTCGCCGAGCGCGCCCTCCTGCCCGCGATTCCGGGCGAGGACCAGTTCAACTACGCCATCCGGGTGGTTTCCGACACCCTCGAGTCCAACGGGTCGAGTTCCATGGCCGCGGTGACCGGGGGGTGTCTCTCGCTCATGGATGCCGGCGTGCCGCTCAAGGCTCCCATCGCCGGAATCGCGATGGGTCTCATCACCCGCGGCGACGAGTACCGGGTGCTGACCGACATCGCCGGGGCCGAGGACCACTACGGAGACATGGACTTCAAGGTCGCGGGCACCGCCAACGGGATCACCGCGCTGCAGATGGACATCAAGGTTTCCGGACTGCGGCTCGACATCGTCGGCGACGCGCTCGAGCAGGCGCGGCGGGCGCGCATCGAGATCCTGAAGGTCATGGCGGCCGAGATTCCCGCTCCCCGGAGCGAAACCTCCCAGTACGCACCGGCGATCCTCACGATGAAGATTCCCGTGCGGAAGATTCGCGAGGTCATCGGACCCGGCGGCAAGACCATCCGGGCGATCACCGACGAGACCGGAGCGCGGGTGGACGTGTCGGACGACGGGACCATCCACATCGCCGGGCTCGACGCGAAGTCGACGGCGCGGGCGAAGGAGCGGATCGAATCCATCGCGGTGAGCCAGCTTCCCGAAGTCGGACGCGACTACCACGGAGTCGTGAAGACGATCGTGGACTTCGGCGCCTTCGTGGAGATCCTTCCGGGCACCGACGGCCTGCTTCACATCTCGGAGATCGCGGACCGCCACGTGAACAGCGTGCGGGACGAGCTCCAGGAGGGTGACGAGGTCGAGGTCCGGGTCATCGAGGTGGACGGCAACGGACGGACGCGCCTTTCCTGCAAGGACATCATCCGGGAGCGGGCGGGCCTGCCGCCGCTGCCGCCCCGGCCGCCGCGGCGGCGTGGCGGACGCGATCGCGATCGCGACCGCGGCGACCGGCGACGCTAACGGGACTCGGAGCGCCGGCCTCCGGCCGGCATCGACCCCGTCGAGCGGTCCCCGGATGGGGCCGCGATCACGAACGGGGCTGCGCCGTCAGGTCTGATTGCCTTTTGGGCCCCATCCGGAGACCGCCCGGCGCTTCGCCCCCCCACCGGGAGAACTGGCGCAAACCGAAACTCCCTCGTGTGCTGTCGCACACTTCGGCGAGTTCCGGTTTGTCGTTTCCTTTTTGTGAACGGGGGTAACCCCCTTTCATCCCCAGTAGTCTGATCCTAACTGTGCCCAAGCAGTCAATTGTGGCCCTATACGGCAAGAATACCAGCGATTCTCTGTCTGATCCGGGTTCCCTTGCCGCCTGCTCCCTTCTCTCCGATACGCTACACTTCCCGCCGATTTCGTGGGCCAGCAGGAGGGCCCTATCTTCTCGGAGGCGGCGATATGGCGACGATGACCGCAGCAAGGGCCAAGGCCCTCAGAAAACCGGGGCGCTACTGTGCCGGCGGCGGCCTCTATCTGCGAATCCGGGCCACGAAAGTATGGGTCCAGCGGATCACCGTCAACGGCGTCCGGCGCGACATCACCATCGGACCCTTCGACCTGGTGTCCCTCGCCGAGGCCCGCATGGTCGCCCTCCAGAACCGCCGCGTCCTGTGGGAAGGCAAGGACCCCATTGCGGAGCGCCGCCGCGGGGCCGTCCCGACCTTTCGGGAAGCGGCGGAGCGGACGCTGGCGGAGCGGAGGGCCAACTGGCGGGGCGACAGGTACGCGCGGGCGTGGGAACGGACGATGGAGCGGTATGTCTTCCCCTTGCTCGGTCAGATGCGCGTGGACGCGATCCGCGGGGATGACGTGCTCCGGGTGTTCTTTCAGGATGACCTGTGGAACCGGAAGCCGACCACCGCCCAGCGGGTGCGCCAGCAGATCCGCACCGTGCTGGGCTGGGCGCAGGCGCGGGAGTTCGTGGAGCGGAACGCGGCGGGCGAGGCCATCGACGGAGCGCTCCCGAAGCGGCGGCGGCGGGCCAAGAGCCATCGTGCGCTGCCGCACGCCGAGGTCCGCGAGCTGCTGGCGAGGGTCGAGGGCTCGCGGTCGGGGGCGGCGGTCCGCCTCTGCCTGCGGTTCCTGATCCTGACGGCGGCCCGCAGTGGCGAGGCACGGGGGGCGCGCTGGTCGGAGATCGACTTGGACCGGCGCACTTGGACGCTCTCCGGCGAGCGGATGAAGGCCGGGAAGGAGCACCGCGTTCCCCTGAGTCCGCAGGCGGTTGCGGTCCTGGAGCGCGCCCGCCGGTTGCGGAGCCGGAAGGGGTGTGAGTTGGTGTTCTCCGGACGCTCGGGGGACCGGGAGTTGAAGGACATGGCGCTGACGAACGCGCTGTGGGCGGCTGGTGTCGGCGAGCGTGCGACGGTTCACGGGTTCCGCTCGACGTTCAGCGACTGGAGCGCGGAGCAGGGGAACGCGCCGATGCTGGCGGAGGCGGCGCTGGCCCATGTCGTCCAGGGGGTCGAAGGCGCCTATCGGCGGACCGATCTGTTCGACGAGCGGAGGCCGATGATGGACGCCTGGGGGGAGTACGTCGGGGCGTAGGGCCGACCCTCCGGGAGTCCCCTGAGACGAACATCGGGGGAATGCCGGTGGATCGCTCGGCACGGGGGACGTGACGGCGGTCTTGCTGGCCAACGGGCGACTGTTGCGGCGACCTGTTCTTTGCGTAGCCCCTGGTAGATCCGCTGGCGTTAGGCGAGGCCGTGCCCCGCTCGCGCCCCCGATGGCATCACCCTCCTTTTGTCCGGCGCGCGGTTCGTCTCCGACCCGGTCACGAGTATCACGCACTTTTCACGATCGCCATGCAAGTTCTACCCAAGAACTTCACATACCACCGCATAGGGTTCCAGTGTGGTTGGCTCACGATCTGCTTCTTGATCCTTTGACGCATCGCGGTTAGAGCTGTGCCGACGATCTTGAGTCGGGCCGACGTTACGGCGAAACTGCGCCGGTCGTCGCGAGTCGGTCCGCGCCAGCATCGCGTGACAGAGGCAAGAGGAGATACCAGATGGATGTGCTGCTGACGACCTTGCGCGCCGCCTCGACGAACGCCGGAGCAGTTGATACGCGCGGCCAGGTGGTCTGCGGGATACCCCCGAAGGAGGCGGTCGCCATCGTCTACGAATCGTCTAGGAAACCTCGCTCTACAGCGACTGCCGCATAGTAACGGGGCGTGACTACTGGAAATCTGAAGGACCTGGAGGCGACGTAGCGGAATGCCCCGGGTGAGCTTGACGTGCGCACGGATAATCTTCGTTGCCGCCTTGGCCCTCGCCTTCCTTGCGGGCTGCAAGCACGACGTGCCCGTTGCTCCGGAAGATGCGCCTCCGCCGGTGTATGGTCAGGGTCCCCCTCCACCACCGCCGCCCCCGAGCAACTACACTCCGAAGTTCCCCGACGACTGTCTCGACCACGGCGGGTACTGGTATGTGGCTTCGCATGACGGCTGGCTGGTTTACAACATGCAATTGGTGAACCGCTGCGATGACCAGCCGCTCCGGTTCAGGATGGCCGTCAACATCTACGAGCGTGCATCATGGGACAGCTTTGGTCCCGACAAGTACGTGGGTAGCAACCGGCATCAGCGGACCTTTCGGGAGAGTGTCGTCTGGTTGTGCGGAGACGGTTGGTTGAGCACCGCCTGTAGCTACCCGGTCCGCTACCCGGGTCCCCCGCCCGAATACGGCAACTTGGCTCACCATCTAGATTGGAACCTCCAGGTTTGCTTGCCGGAGGAGCCGTGTCCTTGGCCGGACTATCCGGAACGCAGATAGCTAGCTAACCAAAGAACTCGGGTCGTGGTGCTGGCGAAGGTCGCCTAGTGCGACGCGAAGGCGGAGGACCGGCGGCCACGACACGCGGACCGCGCCGGCGACGCGGACAGGGCGGTGGCAGCCGCGTCCGCCGGTTGCGGAGCCGTAAGGGGTGAGAGCTGGTGTTCCCCGGCCGTTGTCACTATTCGGCATCGGGGTCTTAGGCAGCGCATGTATTCCAAAACCGGAACGCAATCACGCAATCGAAGCAGCCGTTCAGGGCTGCCGCGTCAGCTTCCGCCTGCGACGGCCAGTCGTATGCCCATCCGGTGTCCAGAGGACCGTCATCTCCCAACGCGAGCGCTCCGTACGAGTTCCGCTGGTTCATTTCTGCGGGCACAAGGGCGTAACTCGGTAGCAGGAGCGTCAAGGCCACGCTCAGTGCCGCTAATGACGCAATACCCAACTCTCTCACGCCGATCCTCCCTTCGCGAGTCGCAATCGCCCAAGAAAGAAAGACCATACAGCCTTCCCGCAGGGATCAATCGCGCCGGAGGCGCGGGTTGGGAGCGACCCCCGGCCGCGGGAGGAGAGTGCGATAAGCACTCCCTTCCGGGGCGGTTTTTCGACACGAAAAGGGGGGTCGCTCCCAGCCCCTCTCCCTATGACCCCGAATTGCGGGGTCGGCGGGGCGAATTCCCGAGGGGGACAACGGGAATCGCGTTCATGGGTACTGGCACAAGCAGTCGCAAAAGGGGGCGGCGGCTTAGTTGCGTCCGAAAGGCGGCCCAAACGAGGTCGAAGCCGCAGAGGCCGAGGTCGGAATCGTCCAGGCGCTCCGCGACGTGGACCGTGGAGCGGTCGATCCGGGCGGGGGGCCGATGGAGCCGCGGGCGGAGCCGCGCTTCGATGTCGTCTGCCTCCACCCAGCCGAGCCATCTCCCGATCTCGTCCGGGTCCGGATGCCGCCTCGCTGCGCCGGCCCGGCGTGGCGCGGGCGACGACCACGACGGTGCGGAGAGCTCAGCCGCAAACGCAGCGGCGCGAAGGGTTCGGGAGCCGCCGACGCGACCCATAGCGCCACCCGTTGGACCCTGGTGATCCCGGCGCCCCGGCTCCGGGCCCCGCGATCGATACCGAGCGTCCCCGCGCGCCTAAAGTGCGGGTGCCATCGCGAGACCGAGGAAACGGGGGCCGCCTGTACCCTCCAAGCGGGGCAGGTCCAGCGTTGTGTGGTCAGTTAGCGGCCGGTCCGACCCGCAGACGATCGGCGGTTGCTTGCCACTTCGGGAAAGAACCGCGAATACCAGCGCCGGAGCCGGATCACGGGACCGTCGTCTCGGCAGAGCAGTGGGGACCCCCTGAAGACCTTGTCTTCCCAGATATGGACATCGTTTCGCCACTGGGAGACCCAGTGCCCGACTGCGTACCAGACCGCGAGCCGCGGAACCCTTCGATCGGCAAACCAGCGAAAAACGACCTGCTGATCGAGCGGTCCGACCGGAAGCTGGGTCTGAACGATCTCGACATCGCCCACGCCGGAAATCGTGATCCTCATGTTCACGATGCTGCCGGCGCCAGTGAACGTCACTCGAGTACTCGCCCGGCTGGACTCGATACGACGGCCGAAAGCCCGGATCACCGTCTCGACGAGGAGCGCGATCCTGTGAACCTCCTGGTCGTCGTCGAGCTCCAGGCGCGTGGCGTAGTCGAGTTCCACACCCGGAACCGAAATTCGCGTCCAGGGAATGTTCATTCCGCTATGGAGACACCCGAAGTGCGCAGGGTCGGCCGCGTTCTCGATGAGTTCGATCATGTGCGCGCGAATGCGACCCGCGTCCCAGTGCCCGCGGAAGACGAAGCTCCCATTGTCCACTTCGCGTATGCGGGGGACCGGATACGGGACCTCCTCGCCGGCCTGCTGCCTGGCTCCGCCACTGCGGTGATACATGAAGATCTGGCCGTGCACCTCCTGTACGGGGAAACTCTCAGTCGCGACGCGGGTAGGTGCCGAATCGCTGTAGGGCACGGTAGCCACCCGTCCGTCGCCCTTGAATTGCCACCGGTGAAACGAGCACTCGATGCGGTCCCGGCACACGCGGCCGTGCCTGAGGTTCGCGCCAAGGTGAGGGCAGAACGCAGCCATCACGAAAACGTCGTCCGCGTCCTCGCTGCGCCAGACGACCAGGGCGCGGCCCAGACACTCGAGGTAGCGCACTTGGCCGCGGCGAAGCGACGTGGAGGCAAGCAGCCGGTACCACCCGTCGGGAAAGGGAGGGGGATAACTGGCGAGGCGCAGATCGTCGGAGACTTGCGGTTCCCGGCGTTCCGAACGGCGAGCCAGGAAACCCATGCCGGCGGCTCTAACTCGCTACGGGGACATTGGGGTTGCCGCTGTCAGGTTTGCGGGCGTGAACGAGGAAACAAGGCGTGAAGATTCCGGCCTCGCCAGCCTCGACGAGCGCGTCGGCAGCAGCATTGAGGATGCGGGCCGCTTCACCGGCGCCGGACGGGGCGACACCAAGCTGC
Organism: Vicinamibacteria bacterium; assembly: GCA_965116805.1. Classification (GTDB taxonomy): domain Bacteria; phylum Acidobacteriota; class Vicinamibacteria; order Marinacidobacterales; family Marinacidobacteraceae; genus Marinacidobacterium. Next base: position 3,047,238 of record OZ220713.1, on the reverse strand, counting down.
TCGAGCAGGCCGGTTGCCGCAGCGGTGAACCAACGGCCGGCGGGAATCCGGGCAAGTGACGCGAGCGAAACGTCGCGCCCCTGCAGCGACCGGTACCAAGGAAAGTCCGGATCGCTCTCGAGGGCCTGATCCCTGCTCGAGAGAACTTCGAACCCGGCCGCCGCCACCGCGGCGACAAACTCAGACGTCGTGGGGAGATTCGACACCGCGTTCCCGAATTCGACCCGCTCGCGGATGTCGCGATGGACAGGGTCGTTCGCGTCGAAAACCGCGCTGAGGCACCACTCTGTCAGCGCGATCCGGCCTCCCGGTTTCAGCATGCGCCAAAGCTCCCTGAGACAGAGGCCCCAGTCCGGCGCATGGCAAATCGCCTCGAACGAGTACGCGGCGTCGAAGCAGCCGTCGGCGAGAGGCACGTCCAGGTAGTCCGCCAGCAGGAAACTGCACCTTCCTTGAAGCCCCGCCCGGCGCGCCGCCCTCCGGCATCTTCCGATCTGGTACGCGTTGAGGTTCAGCCCCGTGATGCTGGCGCCGGTGGCCTTCGCGATGTGGATCAGCGGCCCGCCGACTCCGCATCCGATATCGGCGACTTTGGTGCCCGCGCCCAGATCCAGGAGTTCGCCCACCCCGGCCTCCTGACGGCGCTGTGCGGCGCGGAGGCCTTCTCCGGATCGTCGTGGCGCGAAGTGGAAGGACTGCCCCCAGCCGGACTCGTAGAACTTGGTGACGACATCGTAGAAACGACTCACCATCTGCGGTTGATCGCGCAAGGCGCGACCACCGTCTTGAGCCGCCGTGAGATCCTGGAGTTCGAGGAAATCGTCGAGCGCTTGCCTCAGGCTGCCGCCGCTGTTCGCCTCAACCTGACGGCGATTCCGCGGCTCCTCAGCCCGGTGATCCGCACGCCCTATTGGCTTGATTTCGGAAGCTCTTCTTAGTCCTGGCTGGACCACGGTGCGATGCTAGTGGAACATCTATGACAAATACGTGCTGATGCTAGCGGTGGCCGTGACGATAGGGTGAATCGTACGAGGATGGTTGTATCTGGCGGCAGTACCGCAAGCGCGTAGCTGTCGAATGATGGGCTCGGCGATGGAGGTGCGGCATTCCGGGGACATGGACGGCAAGAGGGGAACCCGCCTGCGGCGGGTGGCCGGAGAGCAGTCGGGGTCGCCCTCGGGGTCGCTTTCGCGTTGGCATAAGTCAGCACCCCCTTTTGCCAGGGGTTGCGCTAGTGCGTTCACGCCGTCGCGTCTCACGAAACCCGTTGGTACCATTGCGGTTCGCTCGCATACTCCCGAACCCCACTCTCCGCCCGGGGGCGGAGAGTGGGGCTGGGAGCAACCCCCCGTTTTGCGGCGGATGTACAGCCCCGCAATCGGGACTTATGCCAGCAGTTTTGCCAACGCTGGCGGGGTCGCTCCCAGCCCGCGCCTGCGGCGCGATTCATCCCTGCGGGAAGGCCACGAACCCGCCTGCGGCGGGTGGAGGCGGCGGCCGGTGACGCCTCCGGCCGCCGGGTGGGCCTCGATGTGGTCGAAGGCATCGAGCCACGGCTCCCCGAGGCCGCTGACGACCTCGCCGGCCGGCTCCCCGACGTTGGGGAGCCGCAGGGCCTCCGCCGCGGTGAGCTGGTCTGCCGGCGTGACGTGGGCAGCGACCACAACGGTGCGCCGCTGCGCCAGGCGTGCGCCGTTGCGGGGGTCCGGGGGCTGCGCCCCCGGTGCGCCAGGTGCCCTCCGGCAGCGGCGTGAGAGGCCGGGGGTTCGAAGGGGGGCGCAGCATCCCCTTGCCAGTCCCCGTGTACGTACACGGGGTAGGCTGGCTCATGGCGCTTAGGTGGGGCCAGCCAATGCGGTCACGTGCCCACCCAGTTGATGACGAACTGACCCCGACTCGCAGCGAGTGGTTCCCCTTTCGTGGGGCCACCCTCGCGGACACTTGCGTACGAAACAAGACGGGCCCCCGTCCATTCGTACTTCCATTCCATGACCGTTCTCGAAACCCATTGGCACCGCTGCGGTTCGCTCGCATACTTCCAGCCCGCGCCGACGGCGCGACCGATCGCTGCGGGAAGGATGCTCCGGGCTGATGGGTGTCCGAGGGCAGCGTCTAAGCCGTCCGCGATCCTGAGTAACTGGCCGTCTGTCCCAACCAAGCACGAATTTGTCACGCGACCGATGAGCAATAGGAACCCAATTGACACGAATAGTCTGTTAAGTGTTCACAGTAGCCGCGTGGGCAGGACGGGAGCAGGACATGTTCATACAGATCCTTACGGCCCTTGAACCACTCGCGGGGGTCTTTTCGGCTGGAGCTGCCATAGCGGCAGCAATTGCGGCGTGGAGGTCCTCCGGGGCAGTGACCAAATCAGCGAAGGCCACGGGCGAGTCGGTCACCGCCGGCGACAGGTCCGCAGGTGCAACTGAGAACGTGATCAAGCTGGCCGAAAGACACGAGGCTGACCACATCCGGATGGCAAAAGGCCAACACGAACTAGAACATATGACGAACGTGATTGTGACGTTCGCAGAGCTCCGGGCAACAACCGTTGCTGACCCGGGCAACGAGCGAGACCGAAAGCTGACCGACGCAATCGGATCCATAGAGTGCGAGGTCAGTGTCCTCGAATCCTTGGACACGGGGCGTGGCCCGCAGGTCCGATCCTGGTTGGACGAACCGCGGAGAAGGAAGAGGCTCGTTCCGGTTGCACGTAGCTTCTGGGGAACAAACAGGCGGTGCAGGACTAACCGCGCATTTCTCGACGGGAAAATGGAGGCGCTGCGCGATCTGCAAGGGCGTCTACTCGAGTCCATGACGGGCTCGCCTGCCCCCCAGCCTGCCGCGTTGGAAGCGACCAGTCTAGGAGAGTAGCGATGTCCCAGTTCCGAAGAATCATGGCGACAGCCGTCTTGCTGGTGCCCATCCTCGTGACGGACGCTCGCGGGCAACGCCTTCTGGAGATAGACGGCATTGAACTGTACGGTGAAGTTCAACTCGTTCAGGCGGGAGGCGGCACCTGCAACGTGTTGGAATCGGACACGGGCTACGACAGGCGGAAGCAGAACGATGGAGCACCAATGGACATCTGGCGCATCGACTTCACGGTTCGGAATCGCTCGGGGCGGTGGCTCGATCACTTGATCGCGAACTTTGAGGTCGAGTCGGAGTGGCCAGAGTGCACCAACTGGGACATCCCCGACTCGGCCACGCTCACATCGCACTTTTCCACGCTGGTCGAATGGGCCGGGACGTCCGGCTTCATTCAGGAAACCGGCTTCAATGTCGTGGCTCCGCATGAGAGTCTGATCGAGACGAGATTGCTAGTTGTGCTGCGCGGCGACCCGGACCCTTGGTTTTCGAGGTCGTCAGTGGTGGATTACAGATACGCCGCCAACCCGCCCCGAATGACCGTCACACCACCGCCAGGGGACATGGAGGTGGCCAATCGTCCGCCGTGGGAAGGACCGAACGCGGCGGCACTTCCGATTCCGCGCAATGTGGAGGCCCCGAAGCCGGACCCGCCCCCCGATGAGCCGAGCGTCACCGACATCTATCTGCAGGCCGACGCGGCCTGTGTCCAGGGGCGCTACGAACTCGCTCACGCGGGTTTCGAGCGGGTCGTCGAACTCGGTGGCGAACTCGCGGACAACGCTCGCTACCGCATGGGCGAGTGCCACCTTGCGGAGGACCGTCTCGACGAGGCTCTCGAGCAGTTCGAAGCCCTCATCCGGGACTTCCCGGAGAGCGGCAGAATGCACGATGCTTGGTACCAGAAGGGCCTGATTCTCGGGCGGATGGGTCATCAATCCGACGCCCGCGAGATCTTTGAAGACATCTTGGTTGTGTTTCCCGGTACGTCGACCGCGCGTTTGGCGAAGGGGGAGCTGGACGCGATTCCTGCAAGCGATTCCGTTGAAGCGATCAAGCCAGACGTAGGGATCGGCGATCCCCATGTGGGGCCAGACAACGCCGACGCAGACGGCTGTTTCCGCGTGCCGGAGGCAGATTGTTTGGCAGAGCGCACCGAATGGATTGACATCCACGGCCTGCGCGTGCTCCAAACCCGCCTACGAAACAACTGCAGCTTCCGTGTTGATGTAATCGGATCTTTGGAAGCCGATGTCCCGATTAGCGTCGTGCGCCAAATTCTGGGTCCGGGAGAAGAAACGTGGGTGTCCGACTCGCGTGTCACGGGCAACAGGTCCGTGTGGTTTGTTGTGGGTACGCACGGTACCGCTACGGTGGATCTTCGCTGCTTCGACAACCTGCTGGGTCGCGCAACATGGCCGGACGATTTCCTACCGCCCGATTCTTGGGGGCGGATCGTGGTTTCGCCCTGACCGGCGCCACTACCCTGTGATGGCCTGGAAGTCGTGCGCGGTGCCGGATCGCCGCCTAATGGAAAAGGGGCGTTTGGCGGGTTGGACCAAGTGCCGCAGCACGGAGAGAGACGACCCTCTTTGGCGATGGAGGACGGTATGAGGATGAGCCGCGGCATGGCTGGTGGACGACCCACTATGGCCGCGGAGACGTTCCTACCTGGAATTCGTGACGCGAGTGCGTCAGAGCGAATGAGCATCACCAGATTCAATGGCACTGTCAATCGGCCGCTGGGGTCGGAACTCAAGCGGTGCTCACTAGAAACCGACAGCACGCATACACGCCGCAATGCTTTCATACGTCCGTCAGTTACTCAGTAGCACCGATTGGCTCGCTACTCTAGTCGCCATCGTTGCCATGGCAGTGACACTTCGCTCTGCGCGCCGAGCGCTCCGTTTGCAACGGGTTCAGGTCCGCAACGAATACCTCTCGCAAGTAAGAGAATGGGCGCGCGAGGTTGTCGCTGTCATGAGCGAAAGCACGACGGCATGCGAGCTAGATCCAGAAAGAGCGATTGATTTCTTCACGTTGCGAAACCGTCTTCGAACGCGGCTGTCGGAGTTGATCGATAGGGGAAGGTGGTTTTTCGAGAACACGAAGCAAGGCGATATCGGCCAATGGAAGGAAGGGGCATTTAGAGGTCTCGCCCCGGAGGTCATATCAATAATGAAGAGAGTACTCGCCCTAGTAGAATCTTTGGACTACAGGAAGATAGCGGAGAATCCCGCGACACGAAGACGGATCGTTGAAGAAAAGAGACAGTTCGTGTCTGAGATCCAGCGCGTATTGAAGCCGAGCGCCATGGCAGTCGAATTGGACAGCTCTCCGCCGACACAAACGAGAAGAGAACGAAGAAAAAGCGATTGAAGTGAACCCGGTGTCGGAGCGCTGCCTCGACCCGGCGTTGGTTATGGGTTTCGAACTCGTCGCGCACCGCCTGGATCCGCGAGGCGATCCCCGTGTCGTCCAGCGGGATGCTCCGTATGTCGGAGTAGATGGAATGCGGCAAGCCCATCAGGTCACATCCTCTGCCGACCGACATGCCGAGGGGCCGGCAACTGCGAACGTAGGCGCGTCTTTCCGTTGGGCTCCGTTGTTGACCGCCCCCTATTGGAACTCGATCTTCAACGCTTGCCGGCCGGTCATCCGCTCCAGAGCCACGATCTTGCCCTTCTATTCCTACAGGAGATCCGTCGCTTCGCCTCCTCGTCGCACTCACCCGTTTCGTACTTCGCGATCCAGATCCGGATCAAGGTGCATGAGACTGGCCGCCCTACCCGGAAGAATCGTCGGAAGAGTAGGACTCGTCCTCGCAACTCTCGCATGGGCTCTCCCGAGCGGGGGGGCGACCCAAGGCGGGGTTCACGGGAACTCGCGAGAGACCGCCACGAACATCGAGCCGCCGGCGTCCATCAGCGGGCAACTCGGAGACAAGGTCCACTACTTCCGGCTTGAGTTCGAGGCGCCAGGCTTCCTGACGGCCCTGACGACCGGGGAGACCGACACGGCTGGCACTCTCTACCGGCCGGATGGGGAAATCATCGTCGACGGCGACGCTTCTCTCACGGAAGGCTATGTTCTATCCGAGACCGAGCCACGTGTCACTGCGCTGCATGACCGCCACGACCACAACTTCCGGATCGTGGCGAGGGTGGAGGACGACGGCCCCTACTTCCTGACCGTGAGCGGCCAGTGCAACCCCGCCTCGGAGGGAAGCGATATCCTCGATGACTGGGATGACTGGGTGTGCGAAACGGGAGAATACGTTCTGCACGTCCTCTGGTCGCCTGAACGCTAGGGCTGCTTCTCCCGTAGCCTCGCAAATCTTCTTCTTGACCGGGGCGCGGTCTCCTCGGGGCTGGAGGCGACGAGACCGGACGATAATCCGGCCCCGTCTGTGTCCCTGTTCAATCGGGGTAACGGCTCGAAGTCCGCACGAAGTAAGTCATTGACGGGAAACCGTCAAAAGGCCAAGCGGAAGAACTGGACGCATACGAGGATCACAGTAACCAAGACCGCTAGCCGACAACGAAGAGGACGAGGGTCCAGACCCTCCGGGTCGCGCGCTCAAGGCTCATCGGCTCCCCAGGTCCGGGCGTTAAGTGCGGCGACCGGATCTCGGCGGTGGGCGAGCCCTATCTCCTAGTACCCGATCTCTACTTCTGCTTGCCAGCTGATAGCAAGGATCGTCAAAGTTCTGACCGGTCATGGCCTACCTCTGCGGCCGGTGACGTAGGTCACGGTTGTCGTCTGTCCATCTGAGTCTCGTTCGGGCCACTGTCCTTGGCGCTCGCCGTCGGCGTAGGGTCCCTCGCTTGTAGTTCCGCGCATATTCTCGCGTTCTACCCAGTGGCCATGCCGTTTGCCGTCCACGTAGGGTCCCTCGAGGACGAGCCATCCTCCGAAATTCATGGTCCAGTATCCGTGCCTTTGCCATGCACATAGGGACCTTCTGACGTAAAGCCGTAGACGCCGTCAAACTCGCCCTCATCCCAGTGTTCGTGCATTTTGCGTCCACGAACGATCCCATACCCCCGCCTCCAGCCCCCGGGATTCCGTCCCTGAGGGTGGCATCCTTTCCCATCGGAGTTCACCTGCGCTCTGGGCCAAGGTCCCGTCACACTTACCCGTCCAGGTCAGGCTCCTGACCGCCCTGAAGGCGCTGGTCCAGACGTAGCATTCCGGTGGGTTGTCTAACTCTTGCCAGCACGCCGTTCCCTCCGGCTGTCCCTGGCACCAGTTGTCTGCAACTATCACCGGTAGTTGAGTCGCTCCGATGATCGATCCGACACAGACGATTATGAAGGTGTTCAAAGCGCTTGCCTGCATGATACTCCTTGTTTGGACTCACCCCGAATGAATCTCGGCGGATGCACGGCCACGGCTGTGCAATGTCCCTATTGGGGCGGTTGAAATGGCACTTGTGATGCGCTGCGCCGCGATTTCTGTCGCCCGCGCATGGTTTACCAACACGTTCGCCAGTCGATTCTCGTAGGCAGTCTGGGTACGCGCACGGTGGAGTAGGTCCCACTGCACTCCTGAATCAGGTCGTCTTCCCACTCGTCTAGTGCTTCAGTGTTCCCGCGCAGGCTGAAAACTCCTCGTACGATCCCATCCGGGCGGGGGGCCGCGCCGGGGGCCAGGGGAGCGCGTCGATTCCCTGAAACCCAGCGGAGTCAACGGGTTGCAGGTTTGACGGTGGCGGACCCCCTTTCACACTTTCCCCCGAAAACGCCGGCAGCGAACCCCAGGTTCGCTGCCATTTCGTGCTTCGCTCGTTCGGCAAGGACCGCGGCTGGCGCCGCTGGAGCGAGGCGAACGGCACACGGCCCATCGAGACCGGGGGCAGGCCGTCGCCGTGCCTGTTTTTCGTCACCTTTCCGCCCGCTTCCTCCGTAGAATTCCCGGATGGCCGAAGCAGTTCTCACGACCTCGCTCGAGGGTGTCACCCTCCGTTCCCGCGGCAAGGTCCGCGACATCTACGCCGTCGGCGATCAGCTCCTGCTGGTGACGACGGATCGGGTGTCGGCCTTCGACGTCGTGCTCCCGGAGGGGATTCCCGAGAAGGGCCGGGTGCTGAACAGCCTGAGCGCGTGGTGGCTGCGGCGGACCGAACACATCGTTCCCAATCACCTGGTGACCGACGACGTCGACGAGTACCCCGGCGTGCTGGCGCCGGCGAAGGGAATGCTGGACGGCCGTTCCATGCTGGTGCGCCGGCTGAACCCGATCCCCTTCGAGTGCGTGATGCGCGGGTTCCTCTACGGGTCAGGCTGGAAGGAGTACGGGCGGGAAGGCAGCGTGTGCGGCATTTCCCTTCCGAGCGGGATGCAGCTCGCCGAGCGTTTCCCCGAGCCCCTCTTCACGCCGGCGACCAAGGCCGAGGACGGACACGACGAGAACGTGAGCGAGGACTTCATGGCGAACGCGCTGGGCCGGGAGCTGACCACCCGCCTCCACGAGATCTCCCGGGAGATCTACGCGAGCGGGGTCGAGTGGGCCTCCGAGCGGGGCATCATCATCGCCGACACCAAGTTCGAGTTCGGACACGACGACGACGGGAAGCTGTACGTCATCGACGAGGTCCTGACGCCGGACTCGTCGCGGTTCTGGCCCGCCGACGAATACGCCCCCGGGAAACTCCAGTCCAGCTTCGACAAGCAGTACGTCCGGGACTACCTGGAAACGGTCGACTGGAACAAGGAGCCGCCGGCGCCGCACCTGCCCGACAGCATCGTGCGCGGCACGACCGAACGTTTCCTCAGCGCCTACCGCCAGATCACCGGTTCCTCCCTGCCGGCTCCGCGCTACTGAGCCGCCGCGCGGCCGCAGTCCGGGCCGGAATCGGGTCGCCGCCCCGGATCAGTCCCGGTCGGCGAACCTGACCCGGACGGAGCCGTCACCGGTCCGCAGGTGGATGCGGGGCCCCGACCCATCCCCCAGCGTGGCGAGCGCCAGCGGCCCCTCCCGCTGCCAGTCGGAAACATCGCGGCGGTCATCGGAATCCGGCCGTCCCACGGCCGTCACCACGGCGTCTGTGGTTCGGGGCAGGGTGAGCCGCACCGGGCCGCTCCCCGTCCGCAGGAACCACTCGCCGGCCGGCGGGGGACCACCCCCGCGGACGTCGATCTCGATCCGTCCGTCGCTCGTCACCGCGGTGACCTGTTGCAGTCGTCCCTCGAGCTCGATGCGCCCGTCTCCGCTTTCGGCCCGGACGTGCCCCTCGAGGCCCTGCGCCGCGATGCGGCCGTCCGCGGTGCGCAGCCGGATCGGTGCCGCCGCTGTCCCCGCCGGCGACCGGAGGTCGGTGGCGGCAATGCGGCCGGAGGCGGAGGTCGCCCGGACGGGGCCGGTGAGGCCCTCCAGTTCGATCCTGCCCGAGCCGGTCCGGGCGTCCACCGCCGTGCCCGGCGGGACGGCGATCCTCAAGCTGAGCGCGAGTTCTTCCCAGGGCCGAAAGGTCCCGGCCGCGGCGCTGCGGCCGGTGATCGTCAGCGCGCCCGCATCCGGGTCGCGCTCGAAATCGACGACGAGGGCTTCGAGCGCCGCCAGGGCGGCCTCCCGGGAAGGCGCCTGTGCGGTTCGCCAGACCTCGATCTCGAAATCGGCGCCGAGGTGTTCCCGGACGATCACCGAACCCCGATCGAGGCGGATCGCGAGCTCGGGGACCCCGGGCTGGCGGATCGTCTCCACCGACGTCTGGTCGACGCCGGGAAGACAGCCCCACCACATAACGCCCGGCACCGCCAGGACGGCGGCGAGAACGGGAACGGCACGCCTCACCGGTCTCCTCCTGCAGGGGGATGCGCCCGCACCGTGATGTCGCCTCCCCCGGTCGAAATCGTCACCCGTTCGGCTCCGGATCCCGCGCGGCCCTCCCATCGTGGCGTCCCCTCCGCCTCGCGCCGCTCCAGGGTGAACTCGCTGTCGACATCGCCGCCGTGAGTCTCGGCGGCAAGGGAGAAGGACCCGGTGGACGGCAGCGCCAGCCGGACGTCCCCGCGCTCCGTTACGAGTCCGACCTCCCCACCGAGTGCGTCGGTGGCGACGTCCACCTCGGCGTCTCCACTCCTGACCGACAGGGCGTCGTCGAAACCGCGGACGGTGATGGCGCCGGCGTCCCCGGTGAAACTCGCCGGTCCGGACAGCCGCGACGCCCGCACCTCGCCGCGGCCGCTGGCCACCGTCAGCGCGCCCGCGACCTCGTCGAGAACCAGCGATCCACCGGCAGCCTGAACATCTACCCCGGAACGCGCCCTCCGTACTTCGAGGTCGGCGGAGTCGGTCCGGATCTCGAGCGGACCTTCGATGGACATGGCCACCACGTCGCCGAACTCGGAACGCAATACCGCGGAACTGCCGATCCGTTCCAGGCGGATGGGAGAGATCCGGGTCTCGACCTCGATCGGGCCGAACGAGTCCTCGACCGCCACGGGGGCGTTGCGGCCGCGAACCGTTACCGAAGCTGCCGCCGCCGTGATCCACACCGGAGCGCCCTCCGCATGGACCGTGGCGGTCCCCGCGACTCCATCCACCTCGACGGACGCGCGCTGTGCCTCGATCGCGAGCGCACCCTCGATCTCCGAGGCCCACGCCGCTCCGTTGCGCACCGTGAGCGAGACGGGACCTTCCGTGCCCCGGACCTCGACGGGACCGTCGTTGGTGCGGGCTTCCACCCGGGCGAACGGACCGTCCACCCGCACCCATCCCTCGTCGGTGAAGGCGGAGATCCGCACTCCCGGAGGCAGGGTCGCGAGCAACTCGAGGGCCACTTCCGACGTCCCGGAGTCTTCGATCCGGACGGGAAACTGCCGGGTCCCGGGGTCGAGGGGACCGGCGCGGAGCCGCACCGCATCGGCCCGGGCGACGGCCGCTTCGCCGTCGGTGGCCCACACGCGCTTCACGAGCTGGAGCCGGCCCTCGATCCCCGCCTCGCCAGGAACGTCCTGGCCCTCCGGTTCCGGACCGAGGGGCACGGACCCTCCGGGATCGGCGGCGGAAACCGCCTCTACCCGGATGTTGCCGGCGGGCAGCGAAATCAGGATCTCGACCTCTCCCTCGGCGGCAAGGGAAACGGACTCTTCGGTGACGAAGGAATGGACGGGAAACGAGTCCGATTGCTGTTCGATCAGACGCCGTACTTCCGTCACCCGGGGCGCGAGCCCCTGGCTCTCGATGGCGCGCTCCGCGAGCGTGAGAATGGTGCCGCCGAGGACCACCAGCGCCAGGAGGAAGACCTCCCCGAATCCGAGGCGGGTGCGCCCGGTCCGCAGCCGGGTGATGAGCTTCGAGGCACCCCACGCCACCAGCAGGAGCGGCCACCAGACGGCGGCCAGCGGCGCCGCGTCGAGGAGCAGCAGCGCCAGGGGGGTGTCCGTCAGGTTCACCCAGAGAAACAGCCCCCCGAGAGCGATCAGCGCGATTCCGAAAGCGGCGCCGCATCCGCCCCCGGACCGTGGCGGATCGGCTGCCACTCCCGAGTCCGTCACGGAGGGGGCGGCGGGCCGGAACCGGGCCCCGAGCCGGAGCCGCGGCCCCGAAACACCAGCCGAGCGCCGACCGCGATCAGGATGAGCGGCCAGAAACGCAGGAGATCGCCCAGATCGACGAGGTCGAGATTGGACAGCAGGAAGACGATTCCGATGACGATCAGGACCGGTCCCGACCAGTTGTCCCGGCGAGCCATGCCTAGTCCGCCTCCTCGTCCGTCCGGGCCGGGGGCGGGTTGTCTCCCGGTGCGGGTGGAGCGGGGGGTGGACCCGCGACGGGCGCCGCGTCCGGCTGTCCGGCTGGCGTGGCGGCCCCCGAAGCCCCTGCCGCCGGACCGGCGGATCCGGGTATCACGGGCTGTCCCTGGTAGAGCCGGAACCCGATCCAGACCAGCAGGAGGGGCCAGAACCTCAGGGCCCACTCGAGGTCGGGAATGAGGGCGAGCGTCGCGAGCACACCCACCGCCATGAGTCCGGTGGCCCAGTGCCGATCCAGGGAGACGGCCGCCGGCCGGCCTTCGGCGTGCGCCCGCACGATCTCTTCCGCGGTCCGGATCGCGTTCACGATGCCGAAGATCCACACGGCGAGCACGAAGGGGACCAGTTCCTCCTGCAGCAGGGCGATGAACGCCCCGGCGAGCGCCAGCCCGCGGGCCGTGGCTCCGGCATAGAGATGACCAAGGCCGGGAAACAACACGGAGAGGACTCCGGCGAGTCCCGGTGAACGGTTCATGGGGCGGCTCCTCCTTGCCGGTCGCCGCTGGAGGCCGGGTCGGCATCCGATTCGGGAGCGGACAACAGTTGGTCACGGTGGCGGGTCGCGCGTTCCAGATCCCGGAGCCGGTCTCCCAGTTGGTCCATCTGGTCTTCCAGCGCGAAGGAAACCGAGGCGCGAAGCACGCCGAACTCGGCCAGCGCCCGGTCGGTGTGACGATTCGCGGCTGCCCGCAGGCTGCTGACCCCGTCCGAGGCCCGGGGAAGCGATTCGAGCGCCCCCCGGACCAGCGGAGGCTGGAAGAACAGCAGCATGGCGGCCGCGGCGGCCGCCGCGAGCCAGGTCGGCCAGTAGTGCGTCCGCCGTACGTAGAGCGAGCGGAACGCCGGCAGCGTCGCGGCCAGGATGCGTCCCTCGAGCCCCGGGGGTGGCGTCGCCGCCCCGGCGGCAACGTCGCCGAGACTCCGGCGCACCGCCCGGATCTCGCCGTAGAGATGGGCGAGTTCGGGGTCCTCCGCCAGCCGGGTCCGCACCCGCTCCGCTTCGGCCCGGTCGAGTTCTCCCGCGGCGAGGGCGGACACCAGGTCGCGGAAGCGGTCGTCCGAACGAGCGGCCGTCATCGGTCGCCTCCCCTGCTGACCCGGACGGGTCCACCGCGCCCCAGCGCGCGGCGGGCCCGCGCGAGCGTCTGGCGGGCCCGGTGGATGCGGGACTTCACGGTCCCGAGCGGAATGGACAGCCGCTCCGCGATCTCCGGATAATCGCAGTCCATCAGGTCGCGCAGGATGAGCGGCTCCGACAGCTCGGGCGGCAACCGGTCCAGAAGCGCCCTGATCCTGGTGGCTTCCTCGCGCCGTTCGGCGATCGCGTCCGGCTGCCAGGCTGCCGGCACGGGAGCTTCCGGGATCTCCTCGTCGGGCAGCAGCAGCGGTGTCCGCCGCCGGCGCCGGTAGGCGTCGATGGCCACGTTGGTGGCCACCTGCCGCACCCAGGCGCCCAGCGCTCCGCTCGGCCGATAGCTGGGCAGGACGTTTACGAGGCGCATGAAGACGTCCTGGGTGAGCTCGTCGGCGTCGTCCGGGGTTGCCGTGAAGCGATAGGCGATGTGCCAGACCGGCGTCCGGAAACGGTCCACGAAACTGCGCCACCCGTCCTCGTGACCGGACAGGCACTGGCGGACGAGTTGGGCATCGGAGATTTGTACGGGGGAATCCAATGGCGGCGCTTCGGTCTTCTCCCCGTCAACCGAACATAACGAATCCAGGCGTTCGCCGGTTCTCGATTCCCGCGGGGGTGGAGATTTCGCCAGGTTGCGGGTTCAGCGGGCTGTTTGAACCTTCTTCCGCCGCTTTGCGGGCGCCCGTTTCCGCAGCAGGGATTGAACCTCCTTCACGAAATCGCGGGTGTCCTGAAAGTCGCGGTACACCGACGCGAAGCGGACGAAGGAGACGTGGTCCTCCCGCTTCAACTCCTCCATCAGGACTTCCCCGATTCCGGCGGCGCTGAGTTCCCGGTCGGGACTCTTGGCCACCAGCGCTTCGACCCGGTCGGCGATCGCCCCGATCTTCTCCTCGGCGACCCGCGTTCCGCACGCCTTCTTCAGTCCCGACAGCACCTTGTCCCGGTCGAAGACCTCCCGGTCGCCGTTCTTCTTGACCACCATGCACGGAATTTCCTCCACCGCCTCATAGCTGGTGAACCGCTTCCCGCACCGGATGCACTCGCGCCGGCGCCGAATGACCTCTCCTTCCCGGCTCTCCCGGGAATCCACGACCCGGTCTTCGGGATTGCCGCAGTACGGGCATTTCACGACGGTTGCTCCAGGGAGTGCGCAGCGTACACGCCCTCAATCGTTCGGGCCGGCTCCCGCAGAGCGATTTCCATTTCCATCCCGGGCCAGGTCGCCGCGCGGGGCACGAGTCCGACGATCTCGGAATGGACGACGCCGGTACCGGCCGCGCCCGCCTCCAGCAGGACGCGGCGGAACGCGTCCGCCAGCGAGGTTCGGCGCCAGTCCAGCAGGTTCATCGAGACCTGGGCGAGGACCCGCCGGCTGACGGGATCGGCCTGCCGCACCCCGAGGGCCCTGAGCGCGGGAAGACCTCCTGCGCTCGTCCTGATCCGCCCGGCGATGGCCCGCGCGACTCCGGCGTCGGACGTATCGAGGTTGACGTTGAAGGCGATGAGCGGCCGCCTCGCGCCCACCGCGATGCCCCCGGCCGACCGGTGCAGGGCGGGGGGGCCGTAGTCCGGACGAATCTCTCCCCGGGCGAGACGGTCCGCGAGGCCGCGAAGCCCGCCTCGCCGAATCTGCGGCAGGGTGCGCCCGCCGGGGTCGGCTTCGCCGTAGAGGAAGACGGGCACCGACCGGTCGGCGCCGACTTCCTCGGCCAGCGAGACGGCAAGCCGCGCGGCCTGCTCCATCCTGGTTTCTCCCAGAGGCACGATCGGGAGGACATCGAGGGCGCCGATGCGCGGATGCTCGCCGCGGTGGCGCCGCAGGTCGATGCGGCGGACGGCGGTCTCGAAGAGGGAAAGCGCCGACGCCCGCAGTTGCGCCGCCCTTCCCGCCAGGGTCAGGACCGAGCGATGGTGGGACGGGTCCGCATGCAGGTCGAGGAGCGGACTTCCCGCCGCTCCCGCCAGGCAGCGGAGGGTCTGCCGGGATCGCCCCTCACTGCAGTTCGGGACTGCTTCCAGCAGTTCGTTCGGCGCCGGTGAGTCGTGGCCCATCCAGCTCTCCTCGCCGGGCCCGTTCGGGGAGAAATCCGACCGTTCCGTCCCGGAAGCCGGCAGTATAGTTTCGCTACTCCGCACCGCCTCCGGTGCGGGATTCGACTCATGATCCGCCTGTTCCCCGGTCCCGCTCCGTGAGCCCGGACGATCGGGGAGAGGGCGCGACCGGAGCCGTTCCGGAAGAAAGAGCCGGCGTCACGACGCCCGACCCGCAATCGGGCGAAGTTCGGGACGGAGGTCCGGCGGGGAAGGCGGATGGAGGCCGGGAGCCGGGTACGCGCGAGCGTGTCGAGCAGGCGCTCCGCCGCCGGGCCGGGGGCGGTGCCGACGCATCCGATCCCGCCCGCGATCGGGAGGGGGTTTCCGCGGCGCATCCTTCTCCGGGGCCCCCGGCGGGGGAACACTGGAGTTCGACCATCCGCCGGCGCGTGGCCGAAGGGCGTACGGCGCCGGACGCCGGCGCACCGGATGCGCAGGACGGGGAGGCGCCCCCAACGGACGCGGAGGACGAGGATGCGCCCTCCCCGGCCGGGGAGGCTCCGGGGGTCCGCGAACGGGTAGAGCGCCGCCTTCAGGAGGCCGAGGACCGCCGGAGCCGGAGCGCCGCGCCGTCAGGCGCTTCGCCGAAGCCGGCTCCGTCGGATCGGCAGCGAGGCGCGGCCGCCGGCGCCGGGCCTGAGGAAATGCCACTCCGTCCGGAAGGCAGGCCCGATTGGGACGCCCACTGGACCGGGGACGAGGAGGCGCCGGTGCCAGCCGGGGAGACCCTGCCGGCCAGCCCACCCTCGCGACTCGCCGCCTTCATCGCGACCTGCGCGTTCATCGGGAAGGCCCCGGTCGCGCCGGGAACCGCCGGCGCGGCCGCCGGCCTGGTCGCCTTTCTGCTGACGCGGAACTTGCCGGGCAGCCTGCCCGTGGTCCTGTTCGGCGTAGCCGTGGCGGTCGGCCTCTGGGCCGGTGCGCGCCACGCCAGGGATCTCCGGCAGCCGGACCCGCGGTCGGTGGTGGTGGACGAGTTCTGCGGGATGTGGCTTGCGCTCGTCGGCACCAACCCGTCGGTCCTCGTGATGGTGGCCGCTTTCGTGGCCTTCCGCTTCCTGGACATCGTGAAACCGCCTCCCATACGGCAGGTCGAGAGGCTCCCCGGCGGCATCGGCATCATGGCCGACGACCTGGTCGCGGGCGGCGTCGTGCGGATCGTCCTGCTGCTCGCCCTGGGCATGTGACGGCCCGCGGAACCGGCGGCGGTCCGGTCCTGTCCCCTGCGGTGAGGCTGCCACGCGTCCGCGGTGCGGGAGAGGCGGGCCCCCGGGAGCGGATCCCCTGACGAACGGCGGGGGCCTGCCGCCCGGCGCGGCCGTGGTGGCGGTCGGCACCGAACTGCTCGCGTCCGGACGCATCGACCGCAACACCCCGCTGCTCAAGGAGCGGCTCGCGCGACTGGGAGTGGCGGTTCGGTTCTCGGCGGTCGTTCCGGACGAACGATCCATCATGGAGGAAACCCTGCGCACGGCCCTCGCCCGCTGCCGGTACGTCCTGGTCTGCGGCGGACTCGGCCCCACGACCGACGACCTGACGCGTTTCGCGGCGGCCAGTGTCCTCGGGGTCCGGCTGGTCGAGGACGCGGCATCGCTTGCCGGTGTCGAATCGCGGTTTCGGGACCGTGGCATCGAGATGCCGGAAGTGAACCGGCGGCAGGCCCTGATTCCCGAGGGAGCGGCGGCGCTGCCCAATCCCGCCGGGACCGCACCGGGAGTCCTGGCCCGCACCGGCGCCGGCGCGTGGCTCGTGCTCCTCCCGGGGCCGCCGTCGGAACTGGCCGCGATGTTCGACGCGGAGGTGCGCCCGCGTCTCGAGGCCGAGACCGAACGGACGGCGGGCAGCGTGCGCGAGACGGTCATGGTGGCCGGGCTGCCGGAATCGGTCCTGCAGGAGAGGATCCTGGATCTCACGCCGGCGCGGGATGCGCCGCATGAGCTCGCGATCCTCGCTTCCCGCGGCGAGATCGAAATCCGGGTCACCGGACCCGCCGGACGGGCGGCGGAGGTCCGGCGGCTCGCGGACCGAATCGTGGAGCGGTTGGGAGGCGCGGTCTTCAGCCGGACTGCCGGAGAGCGCCTGGAGCATGCGGTGGGACGAATGCTCGAGCGGCGGGGAGAGCGCGCCGCGTTCGCCGAGTCCCTCACCGGAGGACTGATCACCGAGCGGTTGACCCGCGTCCCGGGATCGTCCGCGTGGTTCGACCTGGGGGTGGTGGCCTATGCCAACGAAGCCAAGCGGGACCTGCTGGCGGTTCCGGAGGAGGCGCTTGCCGTGCACGGAGCGGTCAGCGAACCCGTAGCGACGGCGATGGCCGACGGCGCGCGCTGGCGCTCCGGCAACGCCTGGGGCGTCGCGGTGACCGGGATCGCCGGGCCGGGGGGAGGAAGCGCCGGGAAACCGGTGGGCCTCGTCTGGATCGCGGTCAGCGGCCCGGTCTCCCGGGCGCGGCGGTTCCGCCTGCCGGGAGACCGGTCGCTCGTGCGGCAACTCACCGCGACCGCGGCGCTCGAGCTGCTGCGCCAAAGCATGCTGGCGGCCGGCGGACAACGTGGCGTGAAGGCCGAGGGGGGCGAGACGTCCGGCCGTTGAGGCCGGCTGCCGCGATGCCGGGGTCCGGGCCGGTCCGGCGAGAGCGTGAAGCGGCGGCCCGCGCGCCGCGGCTCTTCGCCGCGGTGCCGCTCCCCGACCCGCTCCGCCGGGAGCTCTTTGCCGCCTCGGGAGCGATCGCCCGCCTGCTCCCGGCCTCCGTCTTCCGCCGGGTCCCTCCCGACAACCTCCATCTCACCCTGCGCTTCTTCGGCCCGGAAGGAGGTCCGGTGGAGCGCGGGCGGATCGCGGCGCGCCTCCGCGAGCGCCTCGAGACCTGTTGCCCGGGGCCCCTGTCGCTGAAGGCAGCCGAGGTCTCGGCGTTCGGCTCGCTCCGCCGCGCCCGGATCGTCTGGGTGGGGCTCGTCGAGGACGGAGTTCCGGAGGGCGAGCCCGGACGGCTCCTGCCCCTGCAGCGGGAGGTGGAGACGCTTGCCCGCGACCTCGGGCTCGCTCCGGAAACACGACCCTTCGTTCCCCACGTGACGCTCGGCCGGCTGCGTGTCCCCGCGCGTCTTGCGGCCGGGGACCTGAACGCCGCCCGGCCTCCGGTACCGGATGCCGCCTGGTCATCCGCGTTCACCGTGAGGGAGTTCGGCCTGTTCGCCAGCTTCCTCGGCCCCGGCGGGGCGGTGTATGAACGTCTCGACCGTTTCTCCCTGACGAGGGCCTGACCGGACGTCGGCTGCTACCCCCGTCGCTCGGCAAGCCGGAAGTCGGCGAGGAGGTCGGGGCCGAGGCGGGCGTAACGCGCCGAGCGCGGCTCGGGCTGGACGGGTGGCAACTCGCGCCGGCCGCCGGCCGGAGCCCGGGTGGCGTCGAAGAGCCCGGTTCCTTCCGCACGGCCCAGGAAACGCGGCGCCAGGTAGAGCACCAGCCGGTCGGCCAGCCCCTGCTGCAGGAATGCCGACGTGAGTCGGGGGCCGGCCTCCACCAGGAGGGTGTGCGCGCCGCGGCGAGCCACCTCGGCCAGCACCGCTGCGAGCGCAATCGGCTGGGTGACGCCCTCGCTCGGGGAGGCCGGGGCGCTGTCCACCGTGGCCTCGACCACTTCGACCCCCAGGCTCTCGAGGCGGTGGCGAGGCGCGGCCGGCGCGCCGGGCGCGCAGACGACGAGCACCGGGTCCCGGTCGAGGCCGCGCAGGACGCGCGCCCTGGGGGAGATCCGAAGGCTGGGATCGAGGACCACGCGGAGCAGGGGGCGGGATCCGCGCCGGGGCCGGGGCGTCAGCAGGGGGTCGTCGGCCGTCACGGTGGCGATCCCGGTGAGGATGGCGTCGTTCTCCCGGCGCAGCACTCGCCCGTGGCGGCGGCTCCGGGGTCGGGTGATCCACCGGGTCCCGGGTGGGGCCATGACCCCGTCCACGGAGGTTGCGGCCTTCACCGTCACCCAGGGGGTGCCGGTCAGGAGGAACTTGAAGAACGACGGATTCAGGTCCTGCGCCTCCTCGCGGAGGACGCCCGTCGTCACTTCCACGCCGGCGGACCGAAGACGGTCGAAACCTCCGCCGCGCACTCGCGGGTCGGGATCGGGATGGGAGGCGACGACGCGCCGCACTCCCGAGGCGATGATCCGTTCGGCGCACGGTGGAGTTCGCCCGACGTGACAGCACGGCTCGAGGTTGACGTAGAGCGTCGCGCCCCGCGCCGCGCGTCCCACCTTGAGCACCTGGGCTTCCGCATGCGGCCGTCCGGCGCGGGCGTGGAAGCCCTCGGCAAGGACCCGCCCGTCGCGGACCAGGACGGCGCCCACCGCCGGATTGGGCGGGGCGGTGTACTGGCCGAGCCGGGCGAGTTCGAGGGCCCGCCGCATGAAGCGATCGTCCACGCGGGGATCGTATGGGCATGGTCCTCGGCTTGCGCGGCGGGAACGGATCGGGCAATCTCCCGGCCGGATGTTCACGGGACTCGTCATCGCGGTCGGCGACGTGCACGCGGTGCGGGACCTCGCCGCCGGACGACTGCTCACCGTGGGGCACGGCGGCGGCGAGTTCTCGGGGCTCTCGGTCGGCGACAGCGTCGCGGTGTCCGGGGTCTGCCTGACCGCGGTGTCGGTCGAGCCCGCCTCCGCGTCCTTCGACGTCGCGGCCGAGACGCTTTCCCTGACGACGCTCGGGGACCTGCGCCCGGGGAACCGGGTCAACCTGGAGTTGCCGCTGCGCGCGTCGGACCGGCTGGGCGGGCACTTCGTGCAGGGGCACGTGGACGGCTGCGGCGACGTGATCGAAGCGGGGGGTTCCGACGACGACTACCGCTTGAGGATCCGGCACCGGGAGCCCCGCTGGATCGTCCGCAAGGGTTCGGTCGCCATCGACGGCGTCAGCCTGACGGTGGCGGCCGCTTCGCCCGGCGAGGCGTGCTTCGAGGTCATGCTGATCCCTCACACCCGCGCGGCCACCACCCTCGGGGCGCTCCGGAAGGGGGACCGGGTCAACCTGGAGTACGACATCCTCTCGAAATACGTTGGTGCGCTCCTCCCGAATCCCGGCGCGAGCCCGGAAGGAACGGGCGAAGGCCGAGGCTAAACTCTCGTCGAGACGGATTCCGAACCAGGGCCTCCGGTGCCCGACGAGGTGTTGTGCGCGTGGTTGACACGGGAAAGAGCGAATCCACGGGGTTCTGGCCGGTCGAGCGGGCGGTGTCCGAAATCGCCGCCGGACGCATGGTCATCGTCGTGGACGACGAGGACCGCGAGAACGAGGGCGACCTGACGATCGCCGCCGAGAAGGTCACTCCGGAAGCGATCAACTTCATGGCCACGCACGGGCGCGGCCTCATCTGCTTGCCGATGACCGGCGAGCGTCTCGACGAACTCGATATCCCGCTCATGGTTCGGGAGAACACCTCGGTCCATGAAACCGCGTTCTGCGTTTCGATCGAGGCGAGAGACGGGGTCACCACCGGCATTTCGGCTGCCGACCGGGCCCACACGATCCAGGTTGCGATCCGCGAGGAAACCCGTCCCGCCGACCTGGTCCGTCCCGGTCACGTCTTCCCGCTCCGGGCCCGTCCGGGCGGGGTCCTGCAGCGGGCAGGGCAGACCGAGGCCGGAGTGGATCTCGCGCGGATCGCGGGTCTTTACCCCGCGGCGGTGATCTGCGAGGTCATGAAGGAAGACGGGACGATGGCCCGGCTTCCGGATCTGGAGACCTTTGCTGAAGAGCACGGCATGGCGATCGTGAGCGTCGCCGATCTGATTCGCTATCGGCTGGGCACCGAGTCGCTGGTTCGCCGGCTGGCCTCAACGGTGCTCCCCACCCGGTTCGGGGCGTTTCGAACCATTGCCTACGAGAACACCCTCGACGGGACCAAGCATCTGGTTCTGCAGATGGGAGAAGCGCGCCCGGACACTCCGGTCCTGGTCCGGGTCCACAGCCAATGCCTCACCGGTGAGGTCTTCGGCTCGATGCGGTGCGACTGCGGGCCCCAGCTCGACGCGGCTCTCGCCCGGATCGGCCGGGAGGGTTCGGGGGTCCTGCTCTACCTGAACCAGGAGGGAAGGGGCATCGGACTCGTCAACAAGCTGCGGGCGTACGCGGCCCAGGACGATGGCCTCGACACGGTGGACGCCAACACCCACCTCGGATTCCGGGCCGACCAGCGCGAGTACGGCGTCGGCGCCCAGATCCTTCGGGACCTCGGCGTCGGGCGGATTCGTCTGCTGACCAACAACCCGCGAAAGTTCGTCGCCCTCGAAGCGCACGGCCTCGTAATCGAGGAGCGCGTCGCCATCGAGGTCCCGGCGAACGAGCACTCCCGCGAGTACCTGCGCACCAAGAAGGAACGGATGGGCCACCTCCTGACCGAGGTCTAGTTACCGGCGGCCGGCATCGCCCGCCGCGCCCCCGTTGGTACGATTCCGGCCATCACCCCCCCGAAGGGAGCGATTTCTTGGCCAACACCTACGCGACGAACGAGTTCCGCAGCGGGCTCAAGGTCCTGCTCGATTCCGATCCGTGCGTCCTGCTGGACTGCGAGTTCGTGAAACCCGGCAAGGGACAGGCGTTCACCCGGATCCGCTACCGGAACCTCAAGACCGGGCGGGTCCTCGACAAGACGTTCAAGTCCGGCGAAAAGGTGGAAGCGGCGGACGTGCTCGACACCGAGATGGAGTTCCTCTACAGCGACGGCAGCGACTGGCACTTCATGGATCCCAACACCTACGAGCAGTACTCGGCGGCACAATCGGCGCTCGGAGGCCACGAGAAGTGGCTGCTCCAGGGGATGACCTGCAGCGTCACGCTCTACAACGACGCGATCCTGCTCCTTCATCCGCCGCACTTCGTGGACCTGAAGGTCGTGGAGACCGAACCCGGCATCCGTGGCGACACCGCGACCGGGGGATCCAAGAACGCGACCCTCGAGACCGGAGCGGTGGTGCGGGTTCCCCTGTTCATCGAGGTGGACGAGACGCTGCGCCTGGATACCCGCACCGGCGAGTACGTTTCCCGGGTAAAGAACTGACCGGCACGGGCAACCCCGGGTGGGGTCCCAGCGCGTCCCCCGCGAACCTCCGGGAGCGCTCCCGGCTCGTTGCGCGGCTGCGCGCCTTTCTGACCGCCCGTGGCTACCTGGAGGTCGAGACCCCGATCCTCGGGCCGCACGCGACCCCCGATCGGCACCTGGAGTCGGTGCCCGCGGCCGGGGGCTTCCTCCACACCTCGCCGGAGTTCGCCATGAAGCGCCTGCTGGCGGCGGGCAGCGGTCCCATCTTCCAGGTCGTCAAGGCGTTTCGCGCGGGAGAGACCGGGCGGCAGCATGCCGTCGAGTTCACCATCGCCGAGTGGTACCGCCCGGGTCCGCTCGAGGGACTGCTCAGGGAAATGGACCTGCTGCTCGGCGACCTCCTGGGCACTCCCCCCGCGGAGCGGCGCACCTACCGCGAGCTCTTCCTTGCCGCCGTCGGGGTGGACCCGCTGTCGGCGCCGGAGGCACGTCTCAGGACGCTGGCCGAGGCGCACGGGCACCCGGGCCGGCCAGACGACCGGGCCGCGGCCCTCGACTACCTGTTCTCACGGCTCGTGGAACCCGGCCTCGGGACCCGGGCGCCGGCGATCGTGACCCGGTTCCCCGCCCCCCTGGCGGCGCTCGCCCGTCTCAGCGAGGACGATGCCCGTACGGCGGAACGTTTCGAGGTCTACTGGGCCGGACTCGAACTCGCGAACGGCTACGACGAGTTGCAGGACCCGGAGGAGCACCGCCGGCGTTTCGCGGCCGAGAACCGGGCGCGCGAGCGGGCCGGCAAGCCGGCCGCCCACGCGGACGAGCGCTTCCTGGCGGCCCTCGAGCATCCGGGCATCCCGCGCTGTTCAGGGGTGGCCCTCGGGGTGGACCGCCTGGTCATGGCGGCTCTCGGGGCTTCGAGGCTCGACGAGGTCGTCGCGTTCCGCGAAAAACCGGGTGACTGAGTCCAACCCCCCTCGCCGGGCGCGCCCCGGTACACTGACCGGCTCTTTCCGGAGGGACCTCTCGATGCACATTGGACGATTTCTTCGCATTCCGGCGGCCGCCGCAGGGGCCATCCTGCTTGCCGCACCGCTCGCGCTGGGGCAGGGTAGCCATCGCGACTACGACGAGCACTTCGATGAAGCGAACGTCACCGTGCCGCCGGAGTACTACGAGGACATGCGGTTCCGCTCCGTCGGTTTCACCCGGGGCGGGCGCTCCACCGCGGCGACGGGAGTTCCGGGCGATCCGCTGACCTACTACTTCGGCGGCACCGGGGGGGGCGTCTTCAAGACGACCGACGCCGGACACAGCTGGACGAACGTCAGCGACGGCTTCTTCGGCGTGGGCTCGGTGGGCTCCATCCGGGTGGCCCCCTCGGACACCAACGTCATCTATGTGGGCACCGGCTCCGCCTCCACCCGGGGAAACATCTCGGTCGGGGACGGCATGTACCGCTCCGACGACGCGGGCAAGACCTGGGACCACGTGGGGCTCCGGCACGCCGGTCAGATCGGCGCCCTCGCGGTCCATCCCGACGATCCGGACCTCGTCTACGCCGCGGCGCTCGGCTACATCTTCGGGCCGAACGAGGATCGCGGCATCTACCGCAGCAAGGACGGTGGCGAGACCTGGGAGAAAGTCCTATTCCTCTCCGACCGCACCGGTTTCGTGGAGATCCAGATGGATCCCAACAACCCACGCATCCTCTACGCGGGAGCGTGGCGCGCCGAGCGGAAGCCGTGGACCATGATCTCGGGCAGCGAGGACGGCGGGATCTTCCGCAGCCGCGACGGCGGGGACACCTGGGAGCGGGTCGAGAACGGACTTCCCACCGGCATGATCGGGAAGACCGCGGTCGCCATTTCCGCGGCGAACTCGGACCGCATCTGGGTCCTCCTCGAAGCCGAAGGGGAGCGCGGCGGGTTGTACCGCTCGGATGACGGCGGCGATTCGTTCACCCGGATCAATGGCGACGCGGCCCTCCGGCAGCGTCCCTGGTACTACATCCACCTCTACGCCGACACCCACGATGAGAACACCGTCTACGTGCTGAACGTGGCCTTCCACAAGTCCATTGACGGGGGACGGACGTTCCCCGAGCGCATCCGCGTTCCGCACGGCGACAACCACGACCTCTGGATCAACCCGGACAACCCGCTCAACATGATCAACGCCAACGACGGTGGCGCCAACGTGTCGTTCGACGGCGGGAAGAGCTGGACCGACCAGATGGGGCAGGAAACATCCGAGATGTACCGGGTGTACGTGGACGACCAGTGGCCCTACCGGATCTACGGTTCGCAGCAGGACAACAGCACCATCTCCGTGCCGTCCCGCGGCGGATTCAGCGTCGTTCCGGACTGGTACCAGGTCGGCGGCTGCGAGAGCGGCCACATCGCGGTGGACCCGCGCGACCCGGACATCATCTACGCGGGCTGCTACGGCGGCTCCATCACCCGGGTGAACCGGAAGACCGGAGAGTTCCGGCAGATCCTCCACTACCCGCAGCTCCAGCTCGGTCAGGCGGCCCGGGATCTCAACTACCGGTTCCAGTGGAACGCGCCGATCCGGCTCTCGCCGCACGACCCGGACATCCTCTACCACGCCTCGCAGGTGGTCCACATGTCCCGGGACCAGGGCCAGAGCTGGCAGGTGATCAGCCCCGATCTGACCACCAACAACCCCGAGCATCAGGACTATGCCGGGGGACCGATCACCCGCGACAGCACCGGCGTCGAGGTCTACAACACCCTCTTCTCGTTCGAGGAGTCACCGCACACGCCCGCGGAACTGTGGGCGGGCAGCGACGACGGCCGCGTCCACATCTCCCGCGACCGCGGCGACACGTGGACCGAGATCACCCCCGAGGACATGCCGGAAGGGGGCACGGTCAACGTCATCGAGATGTCCTCCCACGATCCCGCCCGGGTGTTCATCGCGGTCTACCGCTACCGGGAGAACGACTTCCGGCCGTACATCTTCCGGACCAACAACGCCGGCGAGAGCTGGGATCTGCTGACCGACGGAACGAACGGCATTCCGCCGACGCACTTCACCCGGGCCATCCGCGAGGACCACGACCGCAAGGGACTGCTCTACGCGGGAACCGAGTTCGGGCTCTACGTGTCGTTCGACGACGGCGCCCACTGGCAGCGCTTCCAGAATAACCTCCCGGTAAGTCCGGTTACCGACCTGCAGGTTCACCGGAAGGACCTGGTGATCGCGACCCAGGGCCGGTCCTTCTGGGTGCTCGACGACCTGAGCCCGCTGCACCAGATCACCGACGAGACGATGGCCGCGGATTCCGTGCTCTATGCCCCCCGGACCGCCTACCGGGGCGGCTTCGGGGGTGCGGCGGAGATCCGGTATCACCTCAAGGAACAGCCCGAGTCCGCCATCACCCTGGAGATCCTGGATTCGGACGGCAACTCGGTGCGGAAGGTCACCGGCCAGCCCGGGGCGGTGGCCCCGAGCGGTCCCGTCTCGCCGTTCGCGATCTTCTTCGGAGGCGGCGCGCGGGCCCGGCTTCCGGCCGCGGCGGGGCTCAACTCGTTCCGCTGGAACCTGCGCAGCGAGGGCATCCAGCGCCCCGCGGGGGTGGTCCATTGGGGCGGCACGCCGGGACTCTCGGTGGTTCCGGGAAGCTACGAGGTCCGGCTGACCGTTGGGGAGGAGACCCACACGCAGCCGCTCGAAGTGGCCATGAATCCGAACCTCTCCTCCACCGCCGAGGACCTCGCGCAACAGCGTGAGCTCGGCGAGACCGTCGCCGCCGAGATCACGAAGCTCTTCGATGCGCTCAACCGGCTCCGCGACGTCAAGTCCCAGGCGGGCGACATCGTCGGGAGGCTCCGGAAGGCCGGCAAGGCCGACGAGGAGCTCGGGACCCTCAGCAAGGCGCTCACGGATCGCCTGACCGAGATCGAGGAGACGATCACGCAGACGAACAGCAAGTCGTCGCAGGACCCGATCAACTTCCCGCCGCAGATCGACAACCAGTTGGTGACGCTCTACGGCTACATCGTGCAGGGGGACTACGAGCCGACCGCGGGCGCCTACGAGCGCTTCGACGACCTCAAGCCGGAACTCGACGCCATCCACGCGGATCTCGAGACCGCCATGTCCGAGCACCTGATCCCGTTCAACGAGCGGGTGGCCAGCCTCGGCGTCCCGGCGGTCCTCGTCGCCACGGAGGAGAACTGACGGCGCAGTGCCAGTAGGGAGAACGGCGGTACGACCCGGGACCGCCGGTCTTCAGACCGGCACCGCCCCGCACGAGCGGGGCGACCGCGTCGCGTTTAGCCGCTCGGCTCTATGACGAGGAGGCTTGGAGCGCCGGCCTCCGGCCGGCATCGCGCGGGAGCGCGAAACCCGCGCCGGTGGCGCTGCGCCATGCCGAAGTGGGGCGGCCCGGGAGGCGGAACCGATGAGCCGAGGAGATAAAGAATGGACGATTTGATCGCCACCATCGTGGATGTGCGCGACAAGCTGCGCCGAGGCGTGTTCTCCAACGAGGACCAGGTGTCGAAGGGAGTCGTCATGCGACTGCTTCAGCAACTCGGCTGGGATGTTTACGACCCGACGCAAGTGAGTTCCGAATTCAGGATTGGCAGCAGGAAGGTGGACTACGCACTTAGGCATGGACCCTTGGGGTCCGCCGTCCTGATTGAGGTCAAAGACGTAGGCAAAGCAACGCCGGCGGGCGAAGATCAGCTCTTCGACTACTGCTTTCGAGAGGGTGTCCCGTTGGCTGTGTTGACGGATGGCCGCGTTTGGAACTTCTACTGGCCCGCAGGAAGAGGGAGCTACGAACACCGGCGTTTCTCGGTGATAGATCTTGTTGGAGGTGCACCGCCTGCCTTCGTGTCTCGGTTGTGCCGCTATCTGGCGTTTGACGTTGTTGCGTCGGGCCAATTTGAAGAAAACGCGCGTAGCGACTACACAGCCAACCAGAAGCAGATCCTCGCCAAACAGCAGTTTCCGCCGGTCTTTGAGTCTGTTGTCTCGAACGCCGATCCCCGCGTTGTCGCTGTGTTCTGCGACGAGGTCGAGACGCGGTGCGGAGTTCGTCCCGATGAAGGGGATGTCCAGAACTATCTGCGCACTCGGTCCGAGAAAACAGTCGTCAGAAAGGGGAAGTCCGGTCGGACGACGAGTGCACCCGAACACCCGCCCGTCCCGACTGAGAGTAGGCGCCGGGCTCGGCGATCGACGCCTTCCAGAACGGGTAAGGGTTCAGCTCAGGACCCGCAATTGCCCGCGTTCAGTCTCTTCGGATCTAACGTGTCCTGTAGCAGCGACACGGAAGTTCTGGTAGGCGTCATAAGGGCCCTTGGTGAGCACAATCCAGGACTCTATGAACGGGCCGCACCACGCTTGGCTGGCAAAACGCGACGCTTCCTGTCGCGAAACAGGAATCAGATCTACCCCGAGGGTAGTAGCGAACTGGTTCTGCGTTCGGTGGAGAAGCTGCCTAGTGGGTGGTGGCTTGGCACACATTCGTCGACATACCAAAAGAACGAACAGCTCAAGAGAGTTCGCGATGTCGCAGGCCTTTCGCCAAACGAGTTGAGCTGGCGGATGAAGGGCAAGACGTGAAGCTCGAGTCGAGCTGTCTGCTCGCCGGTTCGCGGCGGCACTACCGGACACGAACCAGCCCTGCGCATCCAATCACGCGGCGGGCCGCGCTCTCACTGATCGGGGGCGCTGCCGCCGTTCCAATCGCGGTATCGGCCGGCGCTAGTGCCCAACAGCCGGATCGGATCCGTCCCCCCCGCATCCGGCCCGGCGACGTCTTCGGCATCGTCAGCCCCGCCACCGCCGCCTTCGAGACCGACCCCACCGAGATCTTCGCGGACGCCTTCCGGGCGGTCGGGCTCGAACCGCGGCTCGGCTCCAACTACTACCGTCGGCGCGGCTACTTCGCCGGGAGCGACGCCGAGCGGGCCGCGGACATCATGGAGTTCTTCGCCGACCCCGAGGTGAAGGGCATCTTCGCCCGGGGCGGCTGGGGTTCGGCGCGCGTCCTGCCGCTCCTCGACTACGACGTGATCCGGGCGAATCCCAAGGTCCTGCTCGGCTACAGCGACGCCACCGCGCTCCTCACCGGGGTCCACGCGAAGACGGGACTGATCGTCATGCACGGTCCCGGCCCGGGGAACCGTTTCTCGACCGAACACTTCCGCCGGACCCTGATGGAAGGCGAAGCGGACCTGCTCGAGAACCTGGTCGACGATCCGGGTGATCACATCGTGCCGCGGGACCATCGGGTCCGCACCATCACGGGCGGGCGGGTGACCGGGCCGCTGCTCGGCGGAAACCTGACCGTGCTCACCGCAATCATGGGGTCCGAGTACCTGCCGGACTTCACCGGTTCCATCCTGTTCCTCGAGGACGTGGACGAGGCGGTCTACCGGGTGGACCGGATGATGACCACCCTGAAGCTCGCCGGAGTCCTCGACCGGATCGCCGGGTTCATCTTCGGGCGCTGCACCGACTGCGACCCGGGATCGGGCTTCGGGTCGCTCACTCTGGAGCAGGTGCTCGACGACCACATCGCTCCGCTCGGCATTCCGGCCTTCCGGGGGAGCATGATCGGGCACCTCCCCGAGCAGTTCACGCTGCCCATCGGGGGCCGCGCCGAGATGGACGCGGACGCGGGCACGATCCGACTCCTGGAACCGGCGGTTCAGTAGCCCCCGCCGCCACGCCGGCGGCGTAGACTGTCCGCGCTGGGTCACGAGGATCTTGAGGCGTCCGCAACGCGGACGGAACACCTTGACGCTTGACAACTCGACGAGCCCCGAAGGGCTCGACGGCCGAGGGCCGGCCGGAGGCAGCGTGAAGAGGAAAGAGTGGATTCCGTTCGTGTCGCTCGGGGTCTTCATGGCGGTGATGAACCTCACCATCGCCGCGTTCGGTTTCGAGCGGATCGACCGCCTGGAAACGCGCCTGGATAGCCTGGAGGTTCGCCTCGAGGCTCGTATGGACCGTATCGAGGAAAGGCTGATCGGCCTGGAACAGCGTGTTTCCCGAGTCGAGGGAGTTCTGCGGCTCCGGGTGGAACAAGCCGACGGGGACGCCTTGTCCGAGGACGGCCGTTCCGAAGAACCGAAGGGTTAGCCGCCTCGGCGCCGTCAAGGCTCGGGTGGAATCAATGCACAATGGCGGAACGAAATAACTAGTGATATAGTTATGTTGTCATGGCGAGAGCGATCCCGCTGACCGAGAACCTCGCGGCTGCGAGTCTGGGCGCCCTCGGGAACCCGACACGCCTCAGGCTCTACCGGCTGTTGGTCAGGGCCGGACCGCCCGGTCTTCCGGTGGGAACGCTCATCCGCACGCTGAGCACCCCCGCTTCCACGCTCGCCCACCACCTCGCCTGCCTGACCCGGGCCGGCCTCGTGGAGCAGGAGCAGCGAGGCCGCGAAGTGCGTTCGCGTCCCGATTTTGCCGCCATGACCCAGCTCATGGACTTTCTGACTGCCGAATGCTGCACGGGTGCGCCTTCGGCCGCATCGACGGAGGAGAACGACTGTGTCCCGACTGCAACTTGCCCTGAATGTGACGAACCTCGAGAAGGCGATTGACTTCTACTCGCGGATGTTCGCGACCGCGCCGGCGAAGGTGAAGCCGGGTTACGCGAACTTCGCCATCGCCGACCCGCCGCTGAAGCTTGTCCTCTTCGAAGGTTCGGAGGGGGCCACGATCAACCATCTCGGCGTGGAGGTGGAGGCGGCCCGGCAGGTGCGGGCGGCCGAAGGGCGGCTCCGGGAATCGGGGCTGGAGACGACGGGGGTGGACGACACGGTGTGCTGCTACGCGGAGAAGACGGAGACCTGGGTGACCGATCCGGACGGGGCGCGCTGGGAGTGGTACGTGAAGTCGGGGGACGCGGAGCAGTTGCAGAACGTGGTCATTTCGGCGGATCGGGCCGACGTGGGCGCGGAAGGGGCCGAAGGGGTCTGCTGTACCTGAGGGCGACGGGTGCAGGCCGTGCCGCGACGGCGAGCGGCGGTTCCGTTTCCCGCCCGCCTCCGGCGGGCTGTGCCGGCTAAAGCCGGCGCTCCAAGCCGGCGGCGTCATCCCGCTGGCCGGGCTTCTTCAGGTCCGTGCTTCCACGTCCATTTCGATGCGGTGGGCACTCGGCCGCCGGCCGGCAGTCTGCCCGACGTCGACTCCTGACGGGAGGCGTTCACGGAGGACGGCGAGCACGTCCGGCCAATCTTTCTCGTGGGTGCGCGCTTCCACCCGAACGATATGCGCCATCTCGGCGTCAAGCGACTGGAGGGCGCCCTCAG
Organism: Vicinamibacteria bacterium; assembly: GCA_965116805.1. Lineage (GTDB taxonomy): Bacteria > Acidobacteriota > Vicinamibacteria > Marinacidobacterales > Marinacidobacteraceae > Marinacidobacterium. Next base: position 3,017,038 of record OZ220713.1, on the reverse strand, counting down.
CGCGGTCGAGCGCGAAGTGCGTCTGCGCCCGGACGCTGTCCCCCCCGATGACGCGGTCGCGATGAGTTGGAGTCACGCCCGCGATCCGGATGTGGTCACCGGAACGAACTGCCTCCCGGAAGCCGGCCTCCGGATCCAGTTCGACGCCGCGCGCCGTGCTCCGCGCCGCATAGGGCGCCGGGAAGTGGGTCACGTGGTGATGGAGGTCGCCGGACGCGGTCAGGTAGGGCGGCCGGCGGTACTCGTCGCCGCAGTCGCCCGGAATCGGGTCCAGCGCCGCCTGCGCCTCGGCAAGCTCCGCCTGGGACCGCTCGTCGAGCGAGAAATCGAAGAGCCGCAGGTTGTCCTCGAGATGGCTGCGCGCTCCCGGCCGGGCTCCGACGATCACCCCGGCCACCGCCGGCTGTTCCAGCACGTAGCGCCCGGCGACATTGGCGATGGACACCCCGCCGCGGTCCGCGACACGGCGCGCGGCGCGCAGCACCGCCTGGAAGCGGTCCCAGCCGCCGGCCCGGTCGATGAAGCGGCGGTACTTCATCTGCGACCAGGTGAGCGAGTCGTCGATCGGCGGTTCGGGGGCTCCGAGCCAGCGATCGCTGAGCAGCCCCCCGGCGAGGGTCCCGTAGACCAGCATCCCGATCCCGTGCGTGCGGCACACCTCGGTCATCCGCCCCGCCGGACGGCGATCGATGAGCGAGTAGCAGACCTGGTTCGACACGATGGGGATCCCGCTCCGGGAGGCAAGATCGAGATGGACCGCGTCGAAGTTGGTGACCCCGAGGTGGCCGATCCGCCCCTCGGACCGGATCTCCCTCAGGTGGAACAGGCAGTCCAGCCAGCCGGGGTCGGGATAGCTCCAGGCGTGGAACTGAAGCGCGTCGAGCCGATTGGTGCCGATGCGGTCGAGTGACCGCTGTATCGCGGCTTCCACGTCCGTTCGGGACGAAACCCCGGGTTCCGGAACCCATTTGGTCAGCACCCGGATCCCGGGACGGCGTTTCCGGAGCGCGCCGGCGATGAGTTCGGCGGATCCGTAGTGATCCGCCACGTCCACGGTGGTGAAGCCGGCGTCCACCGCGGGTTCGAGCGCGCGGGCGGCCTTCTCCGTTTCCAGCGCGGCGCCGCCCCGCTCTTGGTCCGCGACCTGCCAGAGCCCGGTCAGGACCCGGGAAATCTCCAGCCCGGGTGCAAGCCGGGCGCGTTCCACCGCCCGGTTCACTCGGGCGGCAGCGTGCGGAACAGCCGGTCCGTGTCCACGCCCCGTTGCCGCAGGCGGGACATCTCCCGGAGGTAGATGAGCGAGGCGACGCCCATCACGAGCAGCCACACCCAGGTCGAGTGGAAGTACCAGGCAGTCGTCTCGGTGGAGAGGTCCTTCACGATGTGGAGGATCAGGAACAGGCCCAGGAGCGCCGCCCCCCCGCCGCCGACGAGTACCTGGGCGGGCCGCCGCAGGACCTTCACCTCGCCCGCGAGTTCCGGGTTGCGGCGGGGCAGGGTGACCAGCGAGAGGCAGATGAGGCCGAAGTTGACCAGCATCGACGTCACCAGGATGTCGATCCCCAGGAAGAAGTCGCCGGCGAGGTGACTTCCCACAATCCCCACCGTCGCCATCGTGCCGCTCAGCAGGATCGCCACCCAGGGGGTGTGGAAGCTCCCGTGTACGGCGGCCACCCCCTTGGGGAAGATGCCGTCCTCGGCCCAGGCGAACATCATGCGGGAGACGGCGAGCAGCATGGCCGGCAGGTCGTTGATGAGTGCCACCGCGGCCCCGGCGAGGATCGCGGCGGTGCCGGCCGCGGGCAACAGATAGCCGAGCAGCCCCGGCGCGGTCACATCGCGGACGGCTGCTTCCCCGGCGACGAACTGCCACGGCACGGCGTGGTACATCGCGGCGGTGAACAGGAAATAGAAACCGCCGACCGAGGCGATCGCGATCCCGATGGCGAGCGGGATGTTGCGGCCGGGGTTCTTCGCCTCGCCGCCGGCCTGTGCGATCGAGTCGAACCCGATGAAGGTGGCGAAGAGCACGACGGCCGCGGTCACGAACGGGACGAGCTGGAGCGGCGTGGCGGGCGCGTCCGGGACCGGCCGGCCCTCGGTCGCCATCAGCGCGGCGGCGAAGTCCCCATGGTCGAACGCGAAGCCGCTGACGATGACCACCGCGCCGAGCGCGAACATGAGGAACATCATCGGGACCAGGGTCCGCTCGTAGAGCTTCAGCCCCCGCACGTTGACCAGCACGAAGGTCCAGAGGAAGGCGATCGAGATGCCGACCCGCACCGGGCCGCGCTCGAGGGCCCCGGCAACCGCGGAGTAGCCCAGCGCGCCGGCCATGTCGCGGATGAAGGGAACGAGCAGGTACGACACCACCCCGATGGCGATGGACAGCCCGAACCACTGGGAGAAACTGGCGATGAAACCCCACCAGGGACTGAGCGCGCGGCTCGCGTACACGTAGCTTCCCCCGGCGCGGGGCATCGCCGATCCCAGGCTGCCGTAGGCAAGCGCGGCCAGCACGGCTGGCACGGCCGCGAAGACGTAGGCCGGCAGGACGTAGGGGCCGATCTCCGGGATGCCCCGGAGCAGGGCAAACGGCATCACGTTGATCGCCGCGCCGAGCATGGAGCAGATCCCGGTGGCGGCGAGCCCCATGAGGCCCAGGTTCCGGGCGAGCCCGGTGCTGGAGCCAGCGCCGCCGTTATTCGTCATGGGCGGCCCACCATATCGCTGAACCCGGAATCTTCAGATCACCCCGTGCAGCGGCCGGCCGGGAGCCGCGAGCGCGTCCACGCGGCGGCCGACCGCGGGGTCCTCGATCAGGGGCGGAGCGTGGTGGGGCTTCAGGCGGGCGTCGATGAGCACCGGTTCGACGGCGCTCCAGTGCTTGTGGTGGATCACCGCCCGGCGGCCGTGCACGTCGTGGGAGGGGTTGGACCGGGTGAAAGCCACCCAGAGCAGGTTCCGGAGGCTCTCGGCGGCGAAGTCCGGATCGTCGCAGAGGACGACGAGCGGCATCCCGGTGAGGTCAGCGCCCGCTCGCTCGGCGGTGTCGAGGGCGTCCCACAGCGGAGCGAGATCCCGGTCCACCCGTTCGTGGGAGTCGAACCGCGGACCTCCCAGCACGAAGACGCCCGGCAGCACTACGGCAAGGCCCGAAAACCCCGGGGGAAGCGCCCCGCCCACTCCCGCCGGTACTTCGCGGGCCAGCGACCGCCGTTCCGGGCCCGCCCCGGCGATCACCAGCTTGGAACCGGCGTTCAGGCCGGTGCCCGAGTAGTCGAGGGTGTCGATCGTGGTGCGGGTCTGGAAGTGGAGATCGGAGGCCAGGTCCACCCGCCGCAGGACGTGGTCCAGCATCCCCGGAATGTCGTGGGCGGCCAGTTCCGGAGCGTCTTCCGAGGCCGCGATGAACAGGTACTTGGCTAGCGAGCACTGTCCGAACCCGAGGATCGCGTTGGCGATGGTCCACAGTTCCTGCGGCCGCCGGCCGGTGAAGGGCGAATAGCGCTCGCTGCCGACCGCCAGCAGCAGCGGATGGACCCCGGCCGCGTCCACCGCGTGCACCGAATGGACGCCCGGCAGGGTGGTCGGCACCATCGGCTCGGTGATCTCGTGGATGAGCTGACCGAAGGTGGTGTCCTCCTGCGGGGGACGGCCGACGACGGTGAGCGGCCAGATCGCCCCCTTCCGGTGCGTTACCGCCGTCACCCGCAGCACCGGGAACGGATGGGTCAGGCTGTAGTACCCGAGGTGGTCCCCGAACGGGCCCTCGGGGAGGGTGCGGCCCGGATCCACCCAGCCGGTGATCGTGAAGTCGGCGTCCGCCGAGACCACGAAACCGTCGTCACGCCGCTTCCAGGCGAAGCGGCGTCCGGCCAGCATCCCGGCGAACAGCAGTTCGCTCAGACCCTCCGGGAGCGGCATCACCGCTGCCAGGGTGTGGGCGGGCGGTCCGCCGACGAAGATGCTCACCCGAAGCGGCTCGCCGCGGCGCTCGGCCGCGGTGTGGTGCACGCCGATGCCGCGGTGGATCTGGTAGTGCATCCCCGCTTCCGCTTCGGCGTACTCGCCCCCGGCGAGCTGGATGCGGTACATCCCGACGTTGGAGGCGAGGGGGGCGCCGAGCGGCCCCTTGCCAGGGGGAACGTCGGGGTCCTCGGTGAAGACCTGGGGCAAGGTGATGAACGGCCCCCCGTCGTCCGGCCACGAGGTGATGCGGGGGACATCGGAGAGGGTGATGGGATGGGCCTGGCTTGGAGCCGTGCCCGCCCGGCGGGGCAGGGAGTGGATCGCCGCTGTCGCGGCGCCGAGCGGGGCGGAAGGGCGGTCCCAGAGATCCGCAAGGACCCTGCCCGGTTCGGCCCGGTAGCGGACCGCGGCTTTTGCCCCGTCGAGCCCGTGCCGGAGCAGGAAACGGGCTCGCTCCATGGTTCCGAAGAGGTTGGAAACGCAGGGAAACGCCGATCCCTTCACGTTCTCGTAGAGGATGGCGGGCGCTCCGGCGGCGTACGCGCGGCGCTGGATCTCGGCGACTTCGAGGTGTCCGTCGACCTCGTCGGGAACCCGGACCAGCATGCGGTTCCGTTCGAGGTCGGCGACGGCGTCCGAGAGCGACCGGTAGGGCACGGGCACGGCGGAGGGTATCGGTCTCAGTCGTCCCGGGCGCCGGCCGTCGCGCGGTTCCGCCCGCCCGGGACCGCGTGGAACGCCGGCTTCAGCCGGCACAGCGGCCCGCAGGCGGTTCGTTGCTAACCCGAGTGGACGGATGCGCAGCCGCGCCATCCCGGCGAACGAGGTCGTCCCGCCGCCCGCCCGCGGCGGGCTGTGCCGGCTGAAGCCGGCCCAGTTCTCCCGGTGGGGGCTCCGAGCCGTAGGTGCCGCGACGCCGGAGTAGGATGCGGCCATGGAGAAGAAAACGATCAGTCTGATAGGTGTGCCGCTGGATTTGGGAGCCGGATGCCGGGGCGTGGACATGGGGCCGTCGGCGATCCGGCGCGCGGGGATCGCGTCGCGGCTCGAGCGGCTCGGGGCCGTGGTGGAAGACGCCGGGAACATCGAGGCGCCGCTCGCCGAGACGCTCTCCGGACCGGGCGAACCGACCGCCCGCTATCTCGAGGAGGTCGTCAGCGTCCTCGAGCGCCTCGCGTCCGAGGTGCGCCGGCATCGGGAAGCAGGCCGGCTTCCGGTGGTGCTCGGCGGCGATCATTCCATCGCACTCGGCACGGTCTCCGGCATGACCGGATGCGCGCATCGCGGAGGCGGCTACCCCCTGGAGCAACGCCTTGGGCTCCTGTGGGTGGATGCCCATACGGACGCGAACACCCCGGAGACCACCCCCTCCGGCAACCTGCACGGGATGCCGGTGGCCGCACTGTTCGGCCGGGGTCCCGAGGCCCTCACCCGGGTGGGAGGCTTCGCCGCGCGGACCAGGCGGCTGGAGCCCCGGAACACCGCCCTGATCGGGGTCCGGAGCGTCGACCCGGCGGAATCCGGGGTAGTGGAGGAGCTGGGGGTACGGGTGTATACGATGGAAGAGGTGGATCGCCGGGGTTTCGCGACCGTCGTGGACGAGGCGGTCGCCCGGGTTCTCGACGGGACCGACGGGATGCACCTCAGCCTCGACATGGACGGACTCGATCCGGAGATCGCCCCCGGGGTCGGGACTCCCGTCCGCGGCGGCCTCAGCTACCGCGAGGCGCACAGCCTGATGGAGGCGGTGGCGGAAAGCGGCGGACTCCGGTCGCTCGAGGTGGCGGAGGTCAATCCGATCCGCGACGTGCGCAACCAGACCGCCGAACTCGCGGTGGAACTGGTCGCCTCCGCTCTCGGCAAGCGAACGCTCCCGAGGGTTGCCCGATCCTGAGCACTCGAGATCATGGAGGCGTCCGGGAGCAGCACCGTCCGTCTCATCGGAGCGCCCGTCGCGCTGGCGGATGGCCCTGCGGGCGTGGAGTTGGGTCCGGCCGCGCTTCGCCGGGCCGGGATCGCCGCCCGCCTCGAACGGCTGGGATACCGGGTCGAAGACGCGGGTGACATTGCATCGCCAACGCCGGACGACACCGCCGGGCCCGGTGATCCCAAGGCGCGCTATCTCGCCGAACTGGTCCCGGTTCTCGAGGACCTGGCGGCGGCCGTCCGGCGCGCCAGGGACGAGGAACGGATTCCCCTGGTGCTGGGCGGCAACCACTCGGTGGGACTGGGCGCCCTGTCGGGGATGACCGGCGCCGGGGACCCCGGACGAGGCGCCGGCGGGCGGACCGCCTCGCTCGGGCTCATCTGGGTCGATGCCCACCCAGATGCCAACACTCCGGAGACAACGGTGACCGGGAGCCTCAGCGGCATGCCGCTCGCGGCGCTCTTCGGGCGGGGCCGCCGCGCCTACACTGGCGTCGGCGGTTTCGCGCCCGGCGCGTGCCGCCTCCGGCCGGAGAACACCGTCCTCATCGGGGTCCGGAGCGTGGACGAAGGCGAGGACGAAGTGATCGCCGACATCGGCGTCCGTACCTGCACCATGGAGGAGGTGAATCGGCGGGGCATGGCCGCCGTGGTCGAAGAAGCCGTTCGGCGGGCGCTGGACGGCACCGACGGGCTGCACCTCAGCGTGGACATGGACGCGCTCGATCCGACGGTGGCTCCGGGCGTCAGCGTGCCCGAGTCCGGGGGACTGACCTTCCGGGAGGCCTGCCTCCTGATGGAGCGCGTCGCGGAGAGCGGCGGCCTGCGCTCGATGGACATCGGTGAAGTGAACCCGCGGCGGGACGACGCGAACCGGACCGCCGAAGCGGCGGCCGAGCTGGTCGCCTCGGCCTTCGGGAAGCGGATGCTCCCGAACCGATAGGCCGGTTTCTCCCTTGTCTCCCGTGATCCTTCACGCCCCGGACGGCGGTTCGGGGACGGTCAGCGCGGCCCTTCACGAAACAGGCACCGCCGCCGGGGGCGCCACCCCGCTGCTCGCGCTCACCCACGGGGCCGGCGGAAACCGGGACACGCCGGGGCTCGTCTCGCTGGCCGAGTCCCTGGCGGAGAAGGGGATCCGGACGCTTCGCTTCAACCTGCCGGCGGCCGAAGCCGGACGGAGGCGTCCCGACCGCGCGGGCCGGGCGATCGCCTGCGTCGGCGCGGTCGCCGGCTGGGCGGCGCGGGAGTTCGAAGGCCCGTTCTTCCTCGGCGGCCGCTCGTTCGGTGGAAGGATGGCATCCCTCCTGCTCGCGGACGAAACCGCGGAAGCGCACCGCCGGGTGGCGGGTCTGGTGCTCCTCGCCTATCCGCTGAAACCGCCGGGCAAGGCGGAGGTCCCGCCCGAGCGGATGGAGCACCTCTCCCGGATCGGCGTCCCCACGCTGTTCGTGAGTGGCGACCGGGATCCCTTCGCGCCGCCGCCGCTGCTGAACCCCGTAGTTGCCGAAGCACGCGCCGAGGTGCGCTGGATCGCCGGGGGTGACCACGGATTCCGGGTGCCGAAGGCCGTTCTCATCGCCACCGAGCGCACTTCCGCCGACGTTCGGGACGAGATCGCCCGGGCGGTGGCGGCGTTTGTCACGGCCACCGCCGCGGGTTCGATCGGCGCCGGGTAGAGCGCCGCGGCCCTACTTCGGCCCGAAGACCCAGGACATCCCGATGGTGAAGGTGTTCTGACTCTTCGAGAGCCCCTCACCGCAGCCGGAGCAACTGAAGAAGTCGGCATCCGACCAGTCCCGCCGGAACTCGAGACGGGCCAGGAAGCGCGGGTCGTCCACCACCGGCTGGAACTCCAGCGTCACGGTGTTTTCCATGAGCATCTGCTCGAGGCCAGTGGAGCGGGCCTCGCGGTCGTTCATGAACTCGTAGCGCTCGGCGATCCGCACCCGGTCGTTCACGTGGAAGCGGAGATATCCCCCGAGTCCCCAGGAGGTGGCGCTGGTCCCCATCTCGTCGGTCGCCGAGATGTAGTCCATGTTCACCATGGCCTCCACCCGGTCGCTGAGCCCGACGTAGGCGTTCCAACTGAGGTCCCGGAGCCAACCGTCGTTCGTTCCCGCGTTCTCGGGTCCGTTGATCCAGGTCAGGGTGGTGTTGAACTGGTCGCTCGGGGCGAGCGAACCCTGGACGCCGTAGGACTTGCCGCTGTTCTGGTCCCAGGCGTTGTCGAAGCCGTTCACCAGCATCACGGTGCCGGTGAAGGTGTCGGTGAGCGGCACGCCCAGCCGCGCTCCGACGTGCGAGAAGGGCTCGTTCCAGGCCCACAGGATTCCGCGGGTGTAGTTCCAGTTCAGATGCGATTCGGCGACCTCGAGTCCGGCGATCGTCCCGAAGGCGCCCATGTCGAACTGGGCGCCGTTCCCGAACCGGTAGTAGCCGTAGGCCTGCTGGACGTACAGCAGGTCGGCGAGCGGTCCCGGCTCGAGTCCGTCGCGGAAGAGGCGCGCCCCGGAACCGAACCAGATGTCGGACCGGAAGCCGAAGGGGCCGTCGCCGGTGGTCTCGATCTCGAGCTTCAACTGGTTGAGGCCGAATCCGCGGGCGTTGGGGTTCGTGTAATACAGCGTGTTGTTTCCGTCGGCGGGGTCGTTCGCGTTGTGGGTGAAGTAGGTGTCCACCAGGCCGGTGATGGCAAGGGGCTGCCCGCCGGTGCTCGCCAAGCCCTCGGGCATTGCCGAGGCATCTTCCTGGGCCGCCGGAGCGGGCAGGTCGGACACGGAGGAGGCTCCGGCGTCCGCCGCCGCGAGGGCCAGGCCGGGCTCCACGTCCGCCGGCGGAGCTTCGACGCCGCGGGAAGCCACCAGGGTGGCCAGCAGGATTTCGAGATCTTCGATTCGCTCGCGCAACGAATCCAGTTCGCTGCGGATCTCGGCTTCCAGTTCGGCGGTGGCCACCGCGGCGGCTGGCGGCGACTCGCTGGCCAGCGCAGCCGTTGGTACCGCGAGGCCGCAAGCAAGGAGCACGACCAGCGTCGCGCCCATAGGTCGCGTTTTCATGATGTTTCCTCCGCCCATCCCGGGCTGTACAAGCGAAACTGCTCTATCCCATCCCCCACAGCCAGGCCCGGCTAGTCCGGGCCTCCGGCGTTCTCGAGGGCGTAGCGGGCCACCTCTTCGTGGGTGGCGTACCAGACGCCGCCGGCGGCGCCCATGTGCTCGATCAGCCGCTCCAGCATGGCGATGCGGGAACGGTGGCCGATGACGTGGGGATGCATGGTGAGCAGGAACATGCCGCCCTCGGCGTGCGCCATGTCGAATTCGGCCTTCCAGATGGACAGCACGTCGTCGGGAGTGCTGTGCGGCCGCAGCGCCGAGTACCGGCTGAAGCCGAAATAGGGGGCGTCGTCCAGGATCCATTCCACCGGGAGTTCCACGACGCCGGTGGGCTCGCCGTTCGCCACGATCTCGTAGGGCCAGTCGTCCGCCATGAGGCTGGAGTCGTAGAGGAAGCCGAGGTCGCGGACGATCTGCAGGGTGTTCGGGCTGTAGTCCCAGGACGGCGTGCGGAGTCCGACCGGGCGCGTTCCCGTCAGTTCGGTGAGGGTGTCGACCGCGCGTTCGATGAGTTCCCGTTCCACGTCACCGGGAATGAGGGAGTTGCGTTCGTGGATCCAGCCATGGACACCGATCTCGTGTCCGTCGGCGACGATTTCGGCCACGTCCTCCCGGTAGATCAGCGCGCTGACCGCGGGGATGAAGAACGAAGCCGGGATTTCGTGCCGCCGAAGCAGGTCCAGGACCCGGGGCAGGCCCGCTCTCGAGCCGTACTGTCCCCGGGAGAGAACGGACGCCGAGGTGTTGTTGTCCCGGAGCGACACCGTTTCGTTGTCGAAGTCGAAGGAGAGGGCGACCGCGACCCGGTTCCCGCCCGGCCATTCCGAGGGCGCCAGGCGACGCCCGGCGCGGACCGCGTCGATCGGCGCCCGCCACTCCGCCTCCGTCCACTCCCAGGGCCGGACCTCGGGCTCCTCGCCGGGGGGCTCCTCGCCGGGCGGCCCGGTGTCGCAGGCGCCGACCGACACCGACGCCGCGAGCAGGATCCAGGGCAGTGCCGAACCACGCATGGCCCGCGATTTTACGCGGTGCGACGCCTCCGTGCCGGCTCCGGCGCGTCCCGCCGGGCACCTCTCCGACGGTAGAATGCGGCGCCCTTGTCCGCACCTCACGATCCCTCCGCCCTGAGCGTCAACCTGGCCGCCGTGCCTTCGAACGGCGCCCGGGTCGCCGTCTCCGCCGCGCGGGAGGCCTTCGGATTCCCGGATGCGGAGTTCGAGATCGCGGGCGACCTCCGGTTGCACGGCCGCCTCGACCGGCTGGAGCGGGACGGCTTTCGCCTGCGGGCGGGCCTCCGCGGGGAGTTGCGGCTCGAATGTGTCCGCTGCCTCGGCCCCGTTCCGCTTCGCGTGGACGAGGAGCTTGATCTCGTGTACCTGCCCCGGATCGCCGAGTCGACCGCTCCGGGAGGCGGTGAGCGTGCTCTCGAGGCCTCCGACATGAACGTGTCCTTCTACGACGAAGACCGCCTCGAGCTGGCCGAGACGGTGTGGGAGCAGCTTCACCTGGCTCTGCCGGTGAAACCGCTGTGTTCCGCCGATTGTCTGGGGCTCTGCGGTTCCTGCGGAACCGACCGCAACCGCCACCTCCGGTGCGGTTGCGACGACAATACCGGCCGTGCCGACCGGAGCGGACTCGGCGCCCTCCGCGACCTGGCGGGCTTCCCGCAGACTCCGGGATAGTCAGCTGCACCCGGCGACCCGCGCCCACGCGCGGCGAGCCGACAACACCATTCCTCCAGTGAACTGACAGGAGAAACCGAAATGCCACAACCCAAGAGGCGGCACTCCCGCGGCCGCCGGAACAACCGGCGTTCGCACGACAGCCTGAAGGCTCCGGGCCTCTCGGTGTGCACCGAGTGCAACCGCCGCATCCGGCCGCACGTGGTCTGCCCGCATTGCGGCCACTACAAGGGCAAGAAAGTCCTCGACATGGACAACCCCTGAGTTGAGCAAGACGGCCTTCCTCTTCCCCGGCCAGGGGTCGCAGCGGCCCGGTATGGGCCGGGCGCTCCGCGACGCCTTCCCGGAGTCGCGGGCGGTCTTCGAAGAGGCGGACGACGTTCTCGGGGAACCGCTCTCGACTCTCTGTTTCCAAGGCCCGGACGAGGACCTCCGGCGCACCCGGAACACCCAGCCCGCCATGCTCACCGTCAGCTTCGCCGCCTGGCGCGCCGCCGCAGCGCGCGGAGCGGCCCCGGACATGGCCGCCGGGCACAGTCTGGGCGAGTACTCCGCACTGGTCGCGCTGGGTGGGCTCTCCTTCGGCGACGCGTTGCGGCTCACCAGGCGCCGCGCCGAGTTCATGCAGGAGGCGGTGCCCGAAGGCGAGGGCGCGATGGCCGCGGTGCTCGGGCTGCCGGCGGAGACCGTGGCCGAGGTCGCGTCCGAGGTGACCGGCCGCGGTGCGGGGCTCGTGGAACCGGCGAACTTCAACGGCGGGGGCCAGGTGGTCATCGGCGGCCACACCGCGGCGGTGTCCGCGGCCGGGGAGGCGTTGAAGTCCCGGGGCGCGCGGCGGGTACTCCCGCTCCCGGTGAGCGCGCCGTTCCACACGCGGCTGATGGAACCGGCAGCGGAACGCCTTTCGGCGGAGCTCGACGCGATCCCCTTCCGCGACCTCGCGGCGCCCCTGTGGACGAACGTGGATGCGGCTCCCATCCGAACCGGCGCCGAGGCGCGGGAGGCCCTGCGCCGCCAGGTGGCCTCGCCGGTACGCTGGGAAGCGACGCTTCGGGGGATGGCCGCGGCGGGCGCCGGCGTCTTCGTCGAGATCGGTCAGGGCAGGGTGCTGACCGGGATGGTCCGCAAGGTGCTGCCGGCGGCCTCCGCGTTCGGAGTCTCCGATCCGGCCGGCGTCGAACGGCTTCGGGAGTTGCTGCCGGAGCCGGTGGCGAGCCTCGCATGATGGTCCCTGCGGCGCAGGACCCCCGAACGAGGCGGTTTGAGGAGCAGACCGCCCTCGTGACCGGCGGCACCCGCGGGATCGGCCACGCGATCGCCGCCCGGCTCGCCGACGAGGGGGCGGCGGTGTTCCTTACCGGCACCGACGCTTCCCGCGCCGAAGCCGCCGCCGAAGAACTCGACGCCGGCCGCGGCCGGGTGCGCGGGCTGGCGCTCGACCTGACCGATCGCGAATCGGTCAAGCACTGCGTGGCGGCCGCCAGCGCGAACCGGGGGCTGCAGGTTCTCGTCAACAACGCCGGCGTTTCCCGCGACGGCCTGCTCGCGCGCCAGTCGGCGGACGCCTGGCGCGAGGTCATGGCCACCAACCTGGACGGCCTGCACGCTTGCTGCCAGGCCGCCGTCCGGCCTATGATCCGCGCTCGCTACGGTCGCATCGTCAACCTCAGTTCCATCGTGGGGCTCCGCGGCAATCCCGGTCAGACCGCCTACGCAGCTTCGAAGGCCGGCATCGTCGGTTTCACGAAGGCGCTCGCGAAGGAACTGGCGCGCCGGAACATCACCGTGAACGCGGTGGCTCCGGGGCTCGTGGAAACCGACATGACCCGGGAGTTGCCCGAGGCGGCGCGGACCCAGCTCGGAAGCGCCGTCGCCATGGGGCGTTCCGGATCGCCGGAAGAAGTGGCGGCCGCGGTCGCATTCCTCGCTTCGGCCGAGGCGAGTTACATCACCGGCGCAGTTCTCGAAGTAACCGGAGGACTCGCGCTTTAGCCCCGCGCCGCGGGATCACCCGGCAGGCGCGGAAGAGCAACGACAGGAGTAAGACCAATGCCCGACAAACCCAGGGAAGCGGAAGGCGCTCCGGAGCCGGAAGAGCTGCCGGTGGACGAGCGCGTCCGGGAACTCATCTGCGAGCAGCTTTCCGTAGCCCCCGACGAGGTCACGCCGGAGGCCACCTTCGTGGGCGACCTGAGCGCCGATTCGCTGGACATGGTCGAGCTGATGATGGCGCTCGAGGAGCAGTTCGGGATCGACATCTCGGAGGACCAGGCGGAACGGATCCAGACTGTCGGCGATGCAGTGGCGTTCATCGAGCAGCGCATCAACTGAGCGGCGCCCGGTCCCGGTCCCCCGGGGCCGCCGCCGCCAGACCCCCCGGTACGCGGGAGCGCCGCTGATCAGCGTGCCACGGACACGGGGGGGCCCATGACTCCCAGGCGGGTGGTCGTCACCGGGGTGGGACTCGTGTCTCCCCTCGGAATCGGGACCGCTGAAACCTGGCGGGGCCTGGTTGCGGGCCGCTCGGGCGCGGGCCCCATCACGCGTTTCGACGCCTCCGACTTCTCTTCGCGGATCGCGTGCGAAGTCAAGGGCTTCGATCCGCTCGACTACGCGGACCGGCGCGACGCGCGGAAGATGGACACCTTCATCCAGTACGCGCTCGCGGCCTCGCTGTTCGCGGCCGAGGACGCCGGCCTGGAAACTCCGCTTGCCGACCCCGATCGTGTCGGGGTGGTCATCTCCTCGGGCATCGGCGGTTTCGAGACGATCGAGCGCGAGCACCGCAAGCTGCTCGAGAAGGGGCCGCGCCGCATCTCTCCCTTCTTCGTACCGGCGATGGTGGTGAACCTGGCCGCTGGCTGGGTGTCGATCCGATTGGGCGCCCGGGGACCCAATTCAGCCATGGCGACGGCGTGTTCCGCCGGCGCGCACGCGGTGGGCGAGGCCTTCCGCCTCATCCGCTACGGTCACGCCGACGTCATGGTCGCCGGTGGGGCGGAGGCGACGATTACCCCGATGTGCATCGGCGGATTCGCCTCGATGAAGGCGCTCTCCACGCGCAACGACGAGCCCTCGCGCGCGTCGCGCCCGTTCGACCGGGACCGGGACGGCTTCGTGGTCGGGGAGGGGGCGGGCATCCTCGTCCTGGAGGAGCGCGAGGAGGCGCTGGCCCGGGGCGCCACGCTCTACGCGGAAGTGCTGGGCTACGGGATGAGCGGCGACGCCTTCCACATCACGGCGCCGTCGGAGGATGGGAGCGGCGCGGTCCGGGTGATGCAGGCGGCGCTCGCCGAAGCCGGAGCTTCGCCGGAAGACGTGGATGCGGTGAATGCGCACGGCACCTCCACGCCCCTGAACGACCGCATCGAAACGGCGGCGATCCGGCGGGTCTTCGGCGGGCACGCCGACCGGCTCGCGGTCAGTTCCACGAAGTCGATGACCGGGCATCTGCTCGGCGGCGCGGGAGGGCTGGAGGCCGGCATTGCCTGCCTGACGCTCCGCCACCAGACGCTGCCCCCGACGATCAACTACCAAACCCCGGACCCCGACTGCGATCTCGACAACGTCCCCAACACCGCCCGGCCCGCGACGGTGAGGAGCGTGCTTTCCAACTCGTTCGGGTTCGGCGGCACGAACGTCTCCCTGCTGTTCCGGCATCCGGACGCAGAGTGAGGGCCCCATGAACGACCTCTTCCGATACCTGCGCGAGATCGTGGACATCCCGTCGGTGACCGGCGATGAGAGCGCCGTCGCCGAACGCGTCGGTGCGGATCTCGAGGCCATCGGACTCGACGTCGAGTTCGACGAGGCCGCCCCGGGCCGGCCGAACCTGATCGCGCGCGCCGGGAATGGTCCGACCCGCCTCTGGTACTGCACGCACCTGGACACCGTGCCGCCCTTCTTCCCCTCGAGCGAGACCGAGACCCACATCGCCGGGCGGGGTTCCTGCGACGCCAAGGGCATCCTGGCGGCGATGCTCTTCGCGGCCCGCCGGCTCCGCGAGGACGGAGTCTCCGGCTTCGGGATGGCCTTCACCGTCGGCGAGGAGGTGGACAGCGCCGGCGCCATCCACCTCGAAGCGCGCGGCCCGGGAGGCGCGGCGGACGGAGTCCACCTGGTCTGCGGCGAGCCCACGGAGGGGCTCATGGCGAGCGGCCACAAGGGCACGCTCCGGGTCCGGATCCGGGCGCGCGGGAAGGCGGCCCATTCCGCCTATCCCGACGCGGGAGACTCCGCGGTCCACCGCCTCCTCGCGACGATCTCCCACCTCCAGTCGCTGGACTGGGGAAAGAGCGAGGTGCTCGGCCCGGCGACCCTGAATGTGGGCGTCATCTCGGGCGGGGTCGCGGGGAACGTCCTCGCCCCTGCCGCCGAGGCCACCCTCTACTGGAGGCTCGTCGGGGAGGCGGAACCGGCGCGGCGCCGCCTCGAAGCGATTCTGGGTGCCGACGAAAACCTCAGCTACGAGCACGTCGGCCAGAACGACGCGGTCTTCTGCCGGACGCTGCCCGGCTTCGCGGTAGCCCCGATGTCGTATTCGACCGACATCCCGTTCATGCCTTCCTGGGGTACGCCGCTCCTCATCGGGCCGGGGAGCATCCACGACGCGCACACGGCTCACGAACACGTGCTGAAGAGCGACCTGGTGGACGCCGTCGGCTACTACCAGCGGATCGCCCACGAACTCCTCTAGGCCGGAGCGGGGAGCGCCGGCCTCCGGCCGGCATCGCGGCCCGAAAGGGCCGCGAAACCGCAATCCCCCCAAGGAGGCCGCGCTTCCATCCCACATGTCCGACCTTCCCCCCGCGTCCCCGTTCCGGCTGCTGCGGCGGACCCTGCTCGCCTGGTTCCGAAAGAACAAACGCGAGCTCCTCTTCCGCGAATCCCCCGACGCCTGGCGCGTCTGGGTGTCGGAGGTGATGCTCCAGCAGACCCGGGTGGAAGCCATGTTGCCGCGCTACCAGGAGTTCGTGGCTCGCTTTCCGGACCCCCGGACGCTGGCCGACGCCTCCGAGGACGAGGTCCTGGCCGCCTGGGCGGGCCTCGGCTACTACGGCCGGGCCCGGGCGCTCCACCGGGCCGCGCGGGACCTGGCCGCGGAGGGCGGGGGAATTCCCGACACCGCCGGGTCGCTGCGAAGGCTTCCCGGGATCGGCGACTACACCGCGGCGGCGATCGCCTCCATCGCCTTCGGCGAACCGGTTGCCGCGGTGGACGGGAACGCGCGCCGGGTGTTGTCCCGGCTGTTCATGGTCGAGGGGTTCCGGGGGCGGGCCCCGTTCGAGGGGCGTGTCCGGGAACTCGCCGACCGCCTGATGGAGGCGGACGGCGCCCGGGATCCCGGCGACTGGAACCAGGCGGTGATGGAACTCGGCGCGACGGTCTGCACCCCGGCCGGTCCGCGGTGCGACCGCTGTCCGGTCCGCGAGTTCTGCTGGTCGCGGATGGCGGGGCGGCAGACGGAGTTCCCCGAACGTCCGCCGGGTCCGCCCGCGGTTCCCGTACGCCTTGCGGTAGCCGTCGTGCGCGACGGGGAGGGCCGGATCCTGGTGTTTCGCCGTGGCGAAAGCCCCATGCGGGGCCTCTACGAACTGCCGTGCGGCGAGTGCCGGAGCGATGAGTCCCCGGAAACGGCGCTCGTCCGGGAGACGGCCTCGCGCTACGGGATCCGGGTCGAGCCGGCGCGAGAGGTGGCGGGGTTCCGTCACACGGTGATGAACCGCAGGATCGCGGTGGTTCCGTTCGAGGCGGATCTGGTGGATCCGGCCCCCGGCGAGACCGTGCCGGGGGGCCGTTTCGTGCACCCGCGGGACCTCGATCGGATCCCGTCCGGCTCGATGCTGCGGAAGACGCTTCAGCGGGTCAGATCCACGCGCCGAACGCCCGGGAATCCATCGCGGCGGCTGCTAGTCTCCGCGCGCGACGACCCATGAGCACTTTCCACGAACGCGTCGAAACGAAGTGGCAGGACCGCTGGGAACGGGCGGGTTCGTTCCGGACGCCGGACCTGCCGGACGGGCCGCGCTACTACTGCCTCGAGATGCTCCCCTATCCGTCCGGGCGCATCCACATGGGCCACGTGCGGAACTACTCGATCGGCGACGTGGTCGCCCGCTACTACCGGCGGAACGGTTTCACCGTGATGCATCCCATCGGGTGGGACGCTCTCGGCCTGCCGGCCGAGAACGCGGCGCTCCAGCGCGGGGCTCACCCGGCCGACTGGACCACGCAGAACATCGACCACATGCGGCGCCAGCTCCGCCGGCTCGGGTTCAGCTACGACTGGGAACGCGAGTTCGCCACCTGCGATTCGTCCTACTACCGGTGGAACCAGTGGTTCTTCCTGAAGATGTGGGAGCGGGGACTCGCCTACCGGAAGAACGGCACGGTCAACTGGTGCCCGGGTTGCGAAACCGTGCTCGCCAACGAACAGGTCGAGGCCGGACGGTGCTGGCGCTGCGAGGCGGTGGTCGAGGACCGGGAACTCCCGCAGTGGTTCCTGCGCATCACCGAGTACGCGGACGAGCTGCTCGACGAGATGGAGCGGATGCCCGGCTGGCCGCACAAGGTGCTGGTGCTGCAGCGGAACTGGATCGGGCGTTCGGAGGGCGCGGAGATCCATTTCCGGATTCCTGCCCTTGGAGACCGCGGTGACGTCCCGGTGTTCACCACCCGGGTGGACACCATCTATGGCGCCACCGCGCTGGTGCTCGCTCCCCGGCACGCCGCGGCCCAGGCCATCGCGGCCCAGAACCCGGAGGTCGCCGACTACGTCCGCGCCGCCGCCGCCGCGCGCGCCGGGGAGAGCCACCCTACCGGCGAGACCGGGAAGACCGGGGTGAACACCGGCTTCCGGGCGCTGAACCCTTTTTCGGGAGAGGAGATTCCGGTCTTCGTCGCCGACTACGTACTCATGGAGTACGGGACGGGCGCCGTCATGGCGGTTCCGGCGCACGACGAGCGGGATTACGAGTTCGCGAAGGCGTACGGGATCGAGATCCGGACGGTCGTGATCCCGAACGATTCCGGCGGCGCGGCGGTGGAAGACGGCGCCTTCGTGGAGTACGGCACGGTGGTGGACTCCGGCCCGTTCAGCGGCTTGCCCACCGAGGAAGCGAAGACCGCGATGGCGGAGCACGCCCGCGAGGGCGGTTACGGCGAGCCCAAGGTCGCCTGGCGGTTCCGCGACTGGGGGATCTCCCGGCAGCGGTACTGGGGCACGCCCATTCCGATGATCCACTGCGAGGAGTGCGGCGAAGTCCCGGTGCCCGAGGACGACCTCCCCGTCGAGTTGCCGCGTGACGTCGAGATCACGGGCATGGGAGGGTCCGTGCTCTCGAGAATCGAGTCCTGGCTCCGGGTGGACTGCCCGCGCTGCGGAGCCGCCGCCCGCCGGGAGACCGACACCATGGACACCTTCGTGGATTCGTCCTGGTACTTCTACCGCTACCTCGATCCGCAAAACGCCGGGGCGCCCTTCGACGCGGAGAAGGCGCGCGCGTGGTTCCCCATCGATCTCTACATCGGCGGCGTCGAGCACGCCATCCTGCACCTCATCTACTGCCGGTTCTGGACCAAGATGATGCGCGACCTGGGGCTGGCCGGCACCGATGAACCGGTGGTCCGCCAACTGAGCCAGGGGATGGTCATCAAGGACGGCGCCAAGATGTCCAAGAGCAAGGGCAACATCGTGGACCCGGACGCCGTGGTGGAACGGCACGGGGCCGACGCGATCCGCCTCTACGTCCTCTTCGAGTCGCCGCCGGAAAAGGAGATGGACTGGACCGACGCCCGTCTCTCCGGGCCGGCGCGCTTCCTGAGACGGCTGGAACGCATGATCCCCGGGGAGGCGGAATGGCTCGTCTCCACCCCGCTACCGGCGGGGGACGAGGACTTCGGGCCCGAGGACGTGGCGCTCCGCCGCAAAACCCACCAGACGATCCGGCGGGTCACCCGGGACCTCGAGGAACGCATCCATCCCAACACCGCGATCGCCGCCATCATGGAACTGACCTCCGCGTTCTCGCATCGCCTGCCGGAGGCCGCCGGCGAAGCCTCCCGGCGAGCCGTGCGGGAGGCGGCCGAAACGGTGATCTCGCTCCTCAACCCGATGGCGCCGCATCTCACGGAGGAACTCTGGGAGCGGCTGGGAGGCGGCACGATGCTGGTGGAGACGCCGTGGCCGGCATGCGACGAGGACCTCGCCCGGGAGGAACAGGTGCTCGTCGTCCTGCAGGTGAACGGGAAACTCCGGGGCCGCCTGGAGGCGCCGGCCGGACTCGAACGCGAGACGCTCGTCGGCCAGGCCCGGGAGAACGCGGGGGTCCGCCGGCACCTCAAGGGACTCGAGGTTCGCCGGATCGTGACGGTGCCGGACCGGCTCGTGAACTTCGTGGCGTCCAGTTCGACGTGATTCCCGCCGCCCGCGCCGCCTGCCGGGAGCGGGGAGGGAAGTCCGGCCGGAGCTGGAGCCGGGTGCTGTTGTCCGGGTTGTTGTTCCTCGGCGCCTTCGACGGGTGCGGCTACCGGCTCGCCGGCCTCGGCGGCGGGTTGCCCGGTCATATCCAGGTCGTCGCCATCCTCCCGTTCGACAACGAGAGCGCCTTCCCCGAAGTCGAAGAGGGGATGACGGAACAGATCATCGAGGGGTTCAACCGGCGGGGACGCTATGAGGTCCAGGAGATCGAGGAGGGGGCCCAGGCGGTGATGCGGGGCACGGTGCTGAGCGTGGATTTCTCGCCAGCCCAGCTCGATCCGGCGACGGGAGCGGCCTCCACGTATCTCATCATCGTGCGCGCCACCGTGGAGTTCACGGACGTCGTCAATGACGTCGTGCTGTTCGAGTCTGACGAGTTCACGCTGCGCGACGAGTTCTCGATCGGGGACGACCCCGATGCCGCCTTCGACCGGGAGGGACTGGCGTTCTCGCGGATCGCCAGCGCTTTCGCGGATTCCCTGCTGGTGGCCATTCTCGAGGGGTTCTGATGGCTTTTGCCGAGACGGGGTTCGGCAAGACCTTCGCCGCGTTCGGGCCCGTTCCGGCGGAGAGGATGGCCGACCGGCTGCCGGCCCCCGAGGCGGGCGCCTTCTATCTCGTGGGGGGCGCGGACAGTTGGCTCCGCCAGCAGACACTGCGAAAGCTGGCGGACCACCACCTCGGACCGCAGCCGGCGGCGTTCCGGCTCCGTCGCTTCGACGGCCGCACGGCGGGCGCGGAGCAGGTGGTGAGCGCCACGCGCACGGTTTCATTCAGCGGATCCCCCGTCGTTCTCATCGAAAACGGCCTGCGGGTCGCCCAGCCGCCCGCCACCGCCAAAGGGCTCTCCGGCGTCGTGCTGGAACTGCTCGATCGGCCGCCCGGACGGGCGGTCATCGCTCTCGAATGGGAGCGGAGCCCCGACCGGAGGCGCAGGGACTGGAAGGCGCTGGCCTCGTCGCTCGGCGACGCCGTCGCCGGCGGCGGGGCGCTGGTGCTCGATTGCGACGCGCCGCCTCCGGCCCGGATGACCCAGTGGATCCGCCGCGCCGCCCGCGACCGCGGTCTCAAACTGCCCGAACAGGGCGCGGAGCTGCTCTTCGAGCGGTTCGGCCGGGAACTGCGCCAACAGGTGAACGAGATCGAAAAGCTCGCGGTCTATGCCGCCGGGGATCAGGGCGGGGAGGTCACGCTCGCGGACATGGAGCAGGTGCTCGGCGGCGGCAGCGTCCAGGACCGCTTTCGTTTCACGGATGCACTGCAGGCGGGCCGCACCGAGACGGCGCTTTCGTCGCTCGAGTCCCTGCTGCGGGATGGAGAGTCGCCGCAGGCGCTCATGGCCCTGCTCTACCGGCTCGTCACCCAGATCCAGTTGGCCCAGGCCCACCGGGGGGACGAACCCCTCACCGAGGTCCTGCGGGTGCCCCGCCGGGTCGCCGACGACCTCGAGCGCGCGGCCCGCCGCTTCCGCCCCGCCGAGCTCCGGGCCATGCTCCGGCAGCTCGCCGAAATGGACCTGCGGATGAAGACCACCCGGGTTCCGGATCGCGCCGCGCTCGCCTCGCTGGCGCTGCTTCTCGGCAGGGGTTCGTCCGGTACGCGGCAGCGCCGGGGGTAGGGACCTCCAGCCGGGCGGTGCCGGCAGGACGGACCTGACCCGTAGAATCCGCGCCGTGACTCCGACTCTTCCCCGGGAACCCGGAATCGACCGGCTATCCGCGCATCATCTGCACGCCCTGGCCGTGGCCGTGCTCATCGACCGTTACCTCAAGGTGGATCCCACGCCCGAGCGCCTGGCGGACCTCGCCGGCAAGGTGGCCGGGTTTGCGGAGAAGGAACTGTTCCCCCACTTTCAGGTGGAGGAGACCGCGCTCTTCCCCGCGCTGCGGGAGGCGCTCGACTCCGATCCGCTGATCGACGAGCTGATTGCCCACCACCGGAACATGGAGGAACTGGTCGGGCGCCTCGCGGGGTCCTCCGCCCGGGAGCGCGCGTCGCTGCTCAGGGAGTTCGGGGGATCGCTGCGCCGCCACATCCGCATGGAGGAAGTGGAGCTCTTCCGGCAGATCGGCCGCCGGCTCGACGAAGCCGGACGGGAGGAACTCGGCCGGAAAGTCGACGAAGCGGCACGAACGATGGGCCTCACGGTCCACAAGCTCTGGTAGGCCCCACCGCCAGCGGCGTTTCAACCGGCGGCGCCGTCACCGTGCCTGGCCAGCCCGGCATGACTGCGCCTCCACGGTACCTGGCGCACCTGGCCTCGGCTCCCCGACGCACTAGAGTGCGGGCATGGCTCCGCAGCCGCTCCACCGTGATCCGAGCCTGATCCCGCTCTCCCATCAGCACCAGCACGGCCTGGCCCTCACGGTCTTCATCGACCGTGGCCTGAAGGCGGAGCCCACCCGGGAGAAGGCGCTCGAACTCGCCGACAAGGTCGCCCGCGCCGCCGAGGCCGAACTCCTCGGGCACTTCCGGGTCGAGGAGGAGATCCTCTTTCCGGCGGTGCGGCCCTTCCTTCGATCCGGGGCGTTGCTCGACCGCCTCATCGCCGAGCACCGGGTGATGGAGGACCTCATGCGACGGATCGCGGAAGCTGCCGACGAGGATCGGATCCCTCTCCTGAGGCGGTTCGGAGAGGTGCTCCACGGCCACATCCGCACCGAAGAGCGCCAACTGTTCGAGGAAATCCAGAGTCAGCTGGACGCATCACAGCTCGCCGCGATCGGCCGGGACGTCGCGGCGAAGATCGAGGCCGTCTGCCCGCTCACCGGCAACCCGCCCTCCGGCGGGCGGTCGCCGTAGACCTCGCAACGGCCCGCCGGAAGGCGCGCGCCGTGGTACCCTCCGGCCCCTGATGCAGCTCGACGAATCCGCCCAACCTCCGGAACCCAGCCGGAGAACCGCCCCCGTCGAGGTGCGCCCTTCCGGTACCCGCCATGGTTCTCACCAAGACCCCGCTGCTCGCGGAGACGGTGCGCAAACTGGTGTCCCGGGGGGCCTTCGCTAACGCGCACCGCATCCTCGAGAAGCTGCATCCGGCGGATGTGGCGCAGGTTCTCGCCGACCTGCCGGAGGCCTACCGGCTGAAGACGTTCCGGGTCGTCTTCCAGCGGGATCTGAATCTCGCCGCGGCGGCGCTCGGAGAGTTCGGGGTCGAGCGCGCCGCCGACCTGATGCCGCGGCTCGAGCCCGCCGAGATCTCCCAGCTTCTCCAGGAGCTCGACCCCGACGACGCCGCCGAGTTCCTGAGCGAACTCCCCGAGGAGCTCCGGGAGCGGGTGCTCCGCGGGATGCGGACCCGCGAGGCCTCCGATGTCGAGGACCTCCTCCAGTACCCGGAGGAGACCGCCGGCCGGATCATGAGCCCGAAGGTGTTCTCGGTCCCCGAGGACGCCACCATCGGCGAGACCATCGCGCGGCTCCAGGAATCTCCCGACGTGGAGATGGTCTTCTACATCTACGTGGTGGACGGCCACGGGACCCTGGTGGGGGTGCTCTCGCTGCGCCAGCTCCTCCAGCGGCGCCCGGAGGCGCTGCTCTCCGAGGTCATGGTGACCGACGTGCTCCGGGTGCGCACCGAGATGGACCAGGAGGAGGTCGCCCAACTGGTGGCCAGCTACAACATCCTCGCGGTCCCGGTGGTGAACCAGCAGGGCAAGCTGGTCGGGGTCATCACGGTGGACGACGTCATCGACGTCATCAAGGAAGAGGCCACCGAGGACATGTACCGGATGGCCGGGCTCGGGGTCTCCGAGAGCGTCTTCACCAAGGCGTCGCGTTCCATCCGGATGCGCATCCCGTGGCTCGCCGTGAACCTCGCGACCGCGTTCCTGGCCGCCTGGGTGGTCAGCCTCTTCGAGGAGGACATCGCCCGCTTCGCGATCCTCGCGGTGTTCATGCCCATGGTGCCGCTGCTTGGCGGCAACGCGGGCAACCAGACGCTGACCGTGATGGTGCGCGGGATCGCGCTCGGGGAGCTGAGCTGGAAGAACAGCCGGCAGGCTCTCCTCAAGGAACTCGCGGTGGGTTCGGCCAACGGGCTGATGATCGGCATCCTGATCGCCGGGGTCTCCTGGGTCTGGAAGGGCGACCCCCGGATCGGACTGGCCCTCGCGCTGGCCATGGTCGGCACCATGGTGGTGGCGGCGGTCGTGGGGACGCTGATGCCGCTCACCCTGCGCTGGCTGAAGGTGGACCCGGCGCTGGCGTCCTCGGTGTTCGTCACCACGGCCACGGACGTCTCCGGCTTCCTGCTGTTCCTCAGCATCGGGGTCACGGCGCTCACGCACCTCTGACGCGGGGCGCCTCGGAGCGCCGGCCTCCGGCCGGCATCGCGGCCCGGCAGGGCCGCGAAACCGCACCCCGTCACCCACCGCCGCTCCATCGCAGGTTGCGGAACACCGGTTAGCCTCTGACCTGCCGCTCCCGATGCCGCTCAAACAATCCCGCGCGTTCGTGCTCCGCACCTACGCGGTCGCCGAGGCGGACCGGGTCGCCGTGCTCTTCAGCCGCGACGAGGGGAAGGTCCGGGCGTGGGCGCGCGGCGCCCGGAAGCCCAGGTCGCGCTACGGGGGCGCCCTCGACATCGGGAACGAGGTGGAAGCCGCCTGGTTCGAGCGCGAGGGCAGGGAACTCGTGCATCTCGACCGCTGCGAGCTCGTCACTTCCGCGCTGCCGCTCGCCCGCGATCCCGTGCGGGCGGCGGCGCTGGGCTACCTTTCCCGGCTCGTGGACACCTTCGCCCCCGACCGGGAAGCCGACCCGAAGCTGTACCGGTTGATCTCCGCCTGCCGGGACGCGCTCCTCGACGCGCGGCCGGCGGAACTCATCGTCGCCTATTTCGAAGCGTGGCTGCTGCGGCTCTCGGGGCTCTACCCGCGTCCCGGGCGCTGCGCCTGCGGGGCGGGCTTCGAGCAGGACGGGGCGGTGTTCTTCGCCGCCGGTCCCGTCTACGCCTGCACCCGCTGCGCCCCCGGCCACGGCGAACCGACCGACCGGCTCTCCGCCGGAGCGCTCGGCCTGCTGGAAACCTTCTGGGTCGCGCCGCCCTCCGCTTCGTCGCCGGAAGCTCCGGCCGCCCGTGAGCTCTTCCGGTTCCACGGGCGGCTCACGGCGGGTTTCGCGGAGCGGGCGCTGCCGGCCCGCCACGCGCTCGAGGGGCTCCTCGAATCCCGCGTCGCGCCCGCTGGAGCTCCCGCGCCATGACCTTTCAGGAGCTGATCGCGAAGCTGACCGGATACTGGGCCGACCAGGGCGCCGTCGTCGTCCAGCCGTACGACATGGAGATGGGCGCCGGGACCATGCACCCGGAGACCTTCTTCCGGGTGCTCGGCGAAATGCCGTGGAAGGTGGTCTACGTGCAGCCCTCCCGCCGGCCCGCCGACGGGCGTTACGGCGAGAACCCCAACCGCCTCTACAAGCACCACCAGCTCCAGCTCATCCTGAAGCCGTCGCCCCAGGACATCCAGGACCTCTACCTCGAGAGCCTGGCGGCGTGCGGGGTGGACGCCTCGCAACACGACCTCCGTTTCGAAGAGGACAACTGGGCCGCGCCCACCCTCGGGGCGTGGGGCGTGGGCTGGCAGGTCGTGCTCGACGGCCTCGAGATCAGCCAGTTCACCTATTTCCAGCAGGCCGGGGGAATCGAGCTCGCCCCGATCTCGGTGGAGATCACCTACGGGCTGGAGCGGCTCGCGATGTACCTGCAGGATGTGGACGATGTGTACGACCTCGAATGGACGGGCGGGGTGGACTACCGGACGGTGCGGCTCGCCGACGAGCAGCAGTCGTCACGGTACGCGTTCGAAGAGGCGCCGATTGATGCGCTGCGGGATGGGTTTGAGGAGGCGGTCCGGGAGGGGCGTCGGCTGATCGGGGAGGGGTTGGTGATTCCCGGCTACGAGCAGTGCCTCCGCGCATCCCACCTGTTCAATCTGCTGGACGCGCGAGGCGCAGTTTCAGTGAGCGACCGCCCGGGCCGGATTCTCGCGGTGCGTGGGATAGCGATGGCGGCGGCGAAGCAGCACCAGAAGGACGGCAAGGCATGAGTTCCGGCGAGCTCTTGGTCGAGATCGGCTGCGAGGAGCTGCCCGCCGAGTGGTTGGACGACCTGATCACCGATTTTGCCGCCGGCGTGGAGAGCGAACTGCGCCAGGCCTTGATTCCGGCTGGGGCAGTACATAGTGCGGGGACCCCTCGGCGGCTGGTGGCATGCGCCGAGGGGGTCGCGGCGAGCCAGCCGGGCCGGGTCGAGCGGAAGCTTGGTCCGCCCGTACGGGTGGGACGCACCCAGCATGGGGAGTGGACTCGCGCCGCCTTCGGATTCGCCCGGCGCCTCGGACTCGAAGGCCCGGCCGCAGAGGACGCGTTGGATGTCTTCGAGACGGACCGCGGCGCGTACGTCGGGATCGAGTCGAACATTCCGGGCCGTCCCGCCGGCGAACTCCTGCCGGCGATCATCGAACGCGCGTTGCGGGGGCTCTCGTTTCCGAAGACGATGCAATGGGACGCGACCATTGGCGGAGCCTCGTTTCCCTTTGGGCGTCCGATCCGCTGGATCGTGGCGCTCTTCGACGGCGCGGTGGTGCCGTTCCGGATCGAGGTGGCCGGCGGCCAGCCAGTGGTGGGGGGGAACCAGAGCCGGGGGCACCGGTTCCGGTCCGGGCGACGGCAACTTGCCCGACACGCCGGAGGTTTTCGAGATGCGGAGGTGGGTGGTCCGTTTCCGGTGGATTCGTTCGCGTCGCTCCGGGAGGGTCTCAAGGAGCGGTGCGTGGTGCTCGATCCGAAGGAGCGGAAGCGGCTGCTGCTGACGGCGCTCGGCAAGGCGGCGGAGGAACTGGGCGGATCCTCGTTCGAGACGCCCGGCCTCCACCACCATCTCATCGAGTGGCCGGGGGCGGTGCTCGGGCGGTACGACGACGAGTTCCGAGCGCTTCCGGAGGAGGTACGGCGCGCCGTGTTGGTGCATCACCAGAAGTACCTGCCGATCGCTGGCGAATGCGCTTTCCTTGCGGTCGTGAACATGCCGGACGATCCCCAGCGCGCGATCCGCCGAGGCGCGGAGCGGGTCGTGCGTGCGCGGCTGCGGGACGCGCGGTTCTTCTGGGACGAGGCGCTTGCTCGACCGCTCGGTGACCGACAGGCGGATCTGGAGCGGGTCGCCTTCCATCAGCGGCTAGGGAATCTGCGTGAGCACAGCACGCGGGTGGCGCGGCTCGCGCGCTGGCTGGCGGGGCAGGTGGGTGCCGATGCCGAAGTCGCCGAAGAGGCGGCTCGGCTGGCGAAGTGCGACCTCACGACCACTCTCGTCGGCGAGTTCCCGTCGCTTCAAGGAGAGGCGGGTGGGCTGATTCTGGAGGCGCAGGGGGGGCGAGTTGAAGTGGGGACGGCGGTCTACGAGCAGTACCGCCCAGTAGCGCTGCACGGCGACCGGCAAGAGGCCCCCGAGGGGGCGGTCGTTGCCCTCGCCGACCGCGCCGCGACGCTCGCTGGGCTGTTTGTCGCCGGAGAGGCGCCTTCGGGTTCAGGCGATCCATTCGGGCTGCGTCGAACTGCCGTGGGGATGCTGTCCATCCTGCGGGAGGCCCCTGGCGATTTTCCCGATCACCGCAACGGCTGGCCGACGCCGGCCGAGCTGTTACGGGAAGCGCTTTCGGATCCGGCGTACGATCAGCTTTCCGCGGAGGATCGGTCCGCACTGTGGACGCGCCTCTTGGCGTTCGTGGCCGACCGGCTCCCCCATGCACTCTCGCTCCGCCGGATGTCGCCAGGAGTGCCCCGGGCCGTGCTTGCGGTACGCGGGGCGGAGCACCCTGTGGCCGACTTGTGGCGCCGCATCTTGGCGCTTCAAGAGGCGGTCAAGGTGGGCGACTACGCGACGCTGGCCGTAGCCCACAAGCGAGCGCGGCGCATCCTGACTCCGGAGGCGCGGGCGGGGGAACTGCGGCGAGACCTCTTCTCCGAAGCGGCCGAGGTGCAACTGGGGGACGCGCTCCGGTCGGTCGAGCGAGAGGTGGAAGATCTCTCGGCGGCCGGGCGCTACGACGCAGCGTTCGCGCGGATTGCGGGACTCGCGCCTCGGGTGGACGCCTTCTTCGATGACGTGCTGGTCATGGCCGAGGACCCCGCGGTGCGCGCGAACCGGCTGGCGCTGCTGGCGCGGCTGGATGCGCTGTTCAGCGAGGTGGGGGACTTGAGCCAGATTGAAGCCTCGGCGTCATGAGAGGAAGCCCGTGTGCTCTTGGCTGGCCTGGGGCCAGCGGTGCCGTGAGGTCGGATGGGGTTTGCGCCGTGCGCGGCGCGGAGCGCCGCGCGTGCCGGTCTGGAGACCGGCGTTCCAAGCCGTCCGCGTCGTGAGGTCAGGTGGGGTCCTGCCGTGCGCGGCGCGCTGCGCCGCGCGTGCCGGTCTGAAGACCGGCGCTCCCTGAGGTCCCCAGGTGGGGCGGATTCATCGATTGCCGCCGGCGGTGGCCAACCAGATCGCCGCCGGGGAGGTGGTGGAGCGGCCGGCGGCGGTGGTCCGCGAGCTGGTCGAGAACTCGATCGACGCCGGGGCAACGGCGGTCTCGGTGCGCGTGAAGGGCGCCGGGAGAACCGAGATCCGGGTGAGCGACGACGGGGTGGGGATGACGCGCGAGGACGCCCGCCTGGCGATCGAGCGCCACGCCACCAGCAAGATCGAGTCGGTGGACGACCTGACCTCGATCGGGTCGCTCGGCTTTCGCGGAGAGGCGTTGCCTTCGATCGCCTCGGTCTCCCGGTTCCGGCTGCGAACCCGTGGAAGAGAGGCCGACTCCGGTTGGGAGATCGAGGTCGAGGGCGGTACGACGGTTTCCGAGCGGCCGGCCGGGACCCCGCCGGGCACCATCGTGGAGGTCCGCGACCTGTTCTTCAACACGCCGGCGCGGCGCAAGTTCCTGCGCGCGGAGAAGACGGAGAACTCGCACATCGTCCAGGCAGTCTCGAACCTCGCGCTCGCCTGGCCGCAGATCCGCTTCGATCTGCGGAGCGGAGACTGCCAGGTGTTCGCCCTCGAGCCGGCGGGTGACGCCGCGGAGCGTCTCCGGCAAACGGAATCCCGCTGGGCCCGGGACGCCATCCCGATCGAGGCGCGCGCCGGGGACCTCACGGTCCGGGCCTTCCTGTCACCGCCCATGGCGCGCCGCGGGGCCGCTTCGCGGCTCCTGCTGTTCCTGAACGGACGGCCCATCAAGGACCGGCGCCTCTTCCACGCGGTCACCGAGGCGTACCGGCGGCTCTCGAGCCTGAGCGGAACCCCGAAGGCCTACGTGTTCGTCGAGGCGCCGCCGGACGCCGTGGACGTGAACGTCCACCCGGCGAAGGCGGAGGTGCGGTTCGCGGATCCCGAAGCCGCGTGGGGCGCGGTCTTCCGCGGCGTCCGGGCCGGCCTCGAGGGAACCCCGAAGCGGGTGGACCTCGGGGTGGCCGGCGGCGGGCGCGTCGAACGGCCGGCCGCGGAAACCGGGGCGCCCGCGGGCGGCGCCGGGGGCACCGAGGCGGGCGGCGCCCCGCGCGGGGACCGGATGCGGGCGCGCGCCGGCTGGGACGGGGCGAAGGTCGGCGAGCTGCTCTACCGGGCGGACCGGGTGGAGGAGCCGGTACGGGCCAGCTATCTGGAGTTCGGGGCCACGCCTCCGAAAGTGCTCGGCCAGTTCCGGCGCACCTATATCCTTGCCGAGGAGCGCTCGGAACTGCTCGTCGTCGACCAGCACGCCGCGGATGAACGGGTCATCTTCAACCGGCTGATGGAGGTGTCGAGCGAGACGCGGACCCAGGAACTCCTGCAGCCGGTGCCGCTCGAACTCTCGCCCGTGGAGCGGGCGGCGCTCGCGGAGGAGCGCGAGCGCCTTGCCGCGGCCGGCTTCGACATCGAACCCTTCGGGGGGGACGCCTGGATCCTCCGCGGCGTCCCGGAAGCGCTGGGAGTGGGCCGCGGGCTGGACGTGCTCATGCGCTCGCTCGCTTCCGAAGAGAGCGAGTGCACGGCTGCCGCCGCTCACGACGCCCGCGCCCGGATCATGGCGCGGGTCGCCTGCCATGCCGCGGTGACCGCCGGGGTCACCCTCACGACCGAGCGGATGAACGAGGTGCTGGCCTCGCTCTGGGGAACGGCGAATCCCTCGACCTGTCCGCACGGCCGCCCCACGGTGCTGCGCCTCGATCTGCCCTTCATCGAGCGGCGTTTCGGACGGATTTGACATGACCGCCGCACCGAAGCGCCGCCGGGAGCCGCTGCCCACCGGGGTGACGCTCGCCTGGATTCGTTACTTCGCCGGCCGGACCTTGATGATGGCGGGGATGCTGGTGGTGACCGGCGCGGCCGCGCTCTTTTTCGGCGCGGACGCCGAGCGACGGATGCTCGTGTTCACGGGGGCGGGAGCGGCGCTCTTCGTTACCGGATGGCTGCTCTCGAAGAAGCGGCCACCGGCAGCGCGCTGAACGGACGGCTTTCGCCTCCCTGCGGTCGCGAATTGCGCGTTTCGCCTCCCTGCGGTCGCGGGTTGCGCGTTTCGCCTCCCTGCGGTCGGCGATGCCGGCCGGAGGCCGGCGCTCCGAGGCGCTCCGGGGCGGGTGCCCCTATCCCCCGATGCCGTCGGCGGTGAAGAAGCTGACCACCGACTCGAGCTCTTCCTTGCCCTCGTCCAGCTTGTGTTTCAGCACCTTCCGCACGGTTGCCATGCCGACCACCGCCTCGCCGTCCATGATCGGCAGGTGGCGGAAGTGGTTGGCGACCATGACTTCGAGGGCCTGTTCCAGCGTCGTGTCCGGGCTGATGGTCACCGGATCGGCGGTCATGGCGTCTCCCACCTGGGTGGTTTCCGGGTCCCGGTGCTGCGCGACCACGCGCGTCATCAGGTCGCGCTCGGTGAAGATCCCGGCCAGCGTCCCATCGGGGTTCATGACCGCGGCCGCCCCTACGCGGTTCCGCACCATCGCCTGCACCGTCGCGCAGATCGTTTCCTCCGGGGGAACGCAGGTGGCCGGCCGGTGGCTGATCTTGAGCAGCGGGTCCATGACGTTGTCCTTCGATGATCGTGGTTTGAGAACGGCTAGTTTCGCAAAAGGCGGGCGCGATGGCAATTTTCGCGTGCCGCCGCCGGGCAAGGGAACAGAATTGCCCGGTTCCTCGTCAGAGAAAGACTTCCCGCATGCGCCTCGCCATCGTCTGTTACCCGACCCACGGCGGGAGCGGCGCGGTCGCCTCCGAGCTGGCGATCGGAATGGCGGATGCCGGACACGAGGTGCACGTCGTCAGCTATGCGGTGCCTTTCCGGCTGCGGCGGTTCCACCCGGGGGTGCGGCTCCATGAAGTGGAGATCGCGTCCTATCCGCTCTTCCGCTACCCCCCGTACACGCTCGGCCTCGCGACCAAGCTGGCCGAGGTCGCGAGCGAGGGGGGCTTCGACATCATCCACGCCCACTACGCGGTTCCCAACGCGGTCAGCGCCTTCCTCGCACGCGAGATCATCGGAGACGGCCGGACCCGGGTCGTGACCACCCTCCACGGGACCGACATCACGCTGGTGGGAGCGGACAAGTCGTTCGACCGGGTGATCCGCTTCGCGCTGGAGCGTTCCGACGCCGTGACCGCGGTCTCGGACTATCTCGCCGACCGCACCCAGCGCGACTTCGCCCCCCACGTCCCGGTCGAGGTCATCCCCAACTTCGTGGACACCGAGCTGCCGGCTCCCGGTCCGGAGCGCTACGCCCGTGAGGCCTGGGCGCCGAACGGCGAACGGATCCTCATGCACATCTCGAACTTCCGGCCCGTCAAGCGCATCAGCGACGTGGTGCGGGTCTTCGCCGAAGTACGCAAGGCGCTCCCCGCGAAGCTGGTCCTGGTCGGGGAGGGGCCGGAGCGGCTTTTCGCCCAGCAACTCGTCAAGGAACTGGAGCTGACCGCGGACGTCGTTTTCCTGGGCCAGCAGGACGACATCCGGGGACCCCTCGCCTGCGCGGACCTCCTGCTGCTGCCGAGCGAGCAGGAGAGTTTCGGCCTGACGGCGCTGGAGGCGATGGTGAGCCGGGTACCGGTGATCGCGACCACGATCGGCGGCCTCCCGGAAGTGGTTGCCGACGGCAAATCCGGGCGGCTGTTCCCGGTGGGCGAAGTACGGGGCATGGCCGCGGAAGCGGTCCGGCTCCTGACCGACGAGCCGGCGCGCCAGGCGATGGGTGAGGCCGGGCGGGCCCGGGCAATCACCCACTTCGCGCGCGAGGTGGTGTTGCCGCGCTACGAGGATCTCTACCGGAGGGTGGCGGCCGGCTCGCTGCCGGTCACGGTCGACTGACCGCGGCGCGGCCGATCCGCGGCTACTCGCGGTAGATCGCTTCCCGGTAGCCGAGGGGCCTCGGGCGCTCGGCCAGGTACGCCTGGTCCGCGAGGCTCCGAACCCCCAGCCGCTTCGCCCAGGCGGCGAGGGAACGGACCGGCGCCGCCAGGGGAGTCTCCCCCGCCAGGAATGCGGCGATCTCGCTTCCCAGCCGTGCCCGCGCCGCCGCCTCGAGCGGTTTCCTGAGGTGACCGGCCAAGTGGAGTAGGACGTTGTGGTGCGTCCCCACGGACGCCGGTTGGGCGAGCCCGGCGAGGAACTCTTCCCGGTAGCGCGGCAGCGCGCCTGCCACGTTCCGCGTGGCGGCGAGAAAGCGGCCGAGCCGGCGGGCGGTCCGTTCCGAGTGCGCCATCAGGACCATCTTCCAGCGCGCGTGGAAGTCGTAGAGCCTCGCGGCGTCGGTCGGGCCCGCGGAAAGTTCCCGGAGCTCCGCCAGCGCGAAGACGCGGGTCAGCCAGTGGTCCCGGCGCGCGGGGCTTTCGAGATCCACTTCCGAGATCCGCGGCGCTTCGGGAAGCGCCGCCGCGAGGCGGCTCGCGAAGATCCCGGTCCCGTTCTCCGAGACCACGGCGCCGTCCTCGTGAAGCTTCACGTCGCCCATGCCGCAGCTCGGTGAACGGGACTTGAGCACGATCCCGGCGACGCGGGCCGCGTCGAAACTCGTGGCGGCCTGCCGCGCGTAGCCGTCCATGAGCGGGGTCAGGTCTTCGTCCCGGGAGCCGAGCAGCCGGGTGACGTTTCCGCTCCGTTCAAGCCGGACCTTCGGCCGCGGCACCCCCAGCCCGATGCCGACCTCGGGGCACTCGGAGACCAGTTCGAAGACGCCGCCCAGCGCGTCGGTCACGTAGCTGCTCCGGCGGTGGCCGCCGTCGTAGCGCACCGCCTCGCCGAGGAGGCAGCCCGACACCGCGATCCGGATCGGAGGCCGAAGCTCCATCGTCACTCCGCGCACAGCTCCCGGGCGGTGGCGAAGACCTCGTGGAACATCGGCCGGGTGAGCCGGCCGGTGAAGGTGTTCTGCTGGCTCGGGTGGTAGCTCGCGAGCAGGTGGGCTCCGGGCGCGATCCGGGCCACGGCGCCGTGGCCGAAACGGGGGACCGGCGTCGGGACCGCGCGGCCGAGCGCCTTCCAGGTGCGAAGGAAGCTCCGGAAGGCGATCGAGCCGAGGGCGAGCACCACCCGGAGCCTGGCCGCCCGGCGGATCTCCTCTTCCAGAAACGGTTGGCAGGCGGCGAGTTCCTCGGCGGCCGGGCGGTTGCCGGGGGGAGCGCAGTGGATCGCGGCGGTGATCCTGGTGCGCAGCAACCGGAGACCGTCGTCCGGATCCGGCGAGTACGGCGCCGACGAGAAACCGAACCGGTGGAGCGCTTCGTAAAGCCACTCCCCCGACCGGTCTCCGGTGAACATCCGGCCCGTTCGGTTCGCGCCGTGGGCCGCCGGGGCGAGACCCACGATGAGCAGGCGGAAGCCTTCGTCCCCGAAAGATGGGACAGGCCGCGCCCAGTACCCGGACCCGCGAAACCGCCGGGGCGGCTCGCGCGCTACCGCCTCGCGATGGGCCACGAGGCGCGGACAGGCCCGGCACGCGGTCACGCGCGAGTGGAAGTCGGTGGGGAGGGTCACGGGCGCCCCGATTGTCGCAGCCCCCATGCGAATCGGCTGCGGCGTGCATTTCGCGGCCTGCGGCCGCGATGCCGGCCAGAGGCCGGCGCTCCAGTTCGAGCCGTTTCCGCCGTCTTCGTGGATGGGCCGGGCGTGCGGGGAGACACGATCATGACGCCGCATCCGTCAGAATGTGCGGCCGGAATCCCGAATGACCGCGCCGGAGCAGTTCCTCGAGCCTGACGATCCGGGCAGGTCCCGGCTCGCGGTGAGCTGGACCCCGGGAACCGATACCGCGGCGCCGGTCTGGATCTTCCTTCACGGGCTGGGCTCCGGCCGGAAGGGAGAGAAGGCGCTCCGGTTCCGCGATCACCTCGCCGGGCGCGGGCCCGGGTTCCTGTCCCTCGACTTCACCGGGCACGGCGACTCGGGGGGCGACTGCCACGGCCTTTCGCTCACCCGGAATCTCGAAGACGTCGGCCGCGCGGTTTCTTTCCTTCGGGAGGAGGCGCCCGCGGCGCCGCCCGTCCTGGTGGGATCCTCGATGGGAGGGATCGCGGCGCTCTGGTACGCCTCGCTCTTCCCCGGCGCCGTCCGCCGGGTGTTCGCCATCGCTCCCGCCTTCCTGATGGCGGCCCGCTTTGCCGCCAGTCTTTCGGCGGCCGCCCGCCGGGAATGGGCCGATCGGGGGTTCCTGTCCGTGCCGATCGGGGATCGGGACCTCGAGATTGGTTGGGGAATGGTCACGGACGAGGACGGCTATCCGATGGAGCGCCTGGCCGCGGATCTCGCGACTCCGTCCCTCCTGATCCACGGAGACGAGGACGCGGTGGTCCCGCCGGAACTCTCGCGGGACTTCGCCGGATCCTGCGCCGCCGCGGAACTCGTCGAGATCGAAGGCGGCGACCACCGCCTGAGCGGCGTCAAGGACGAACTGTTCGAGATCATGTGGACCGCCGCGCCGGCAAGCTGATGTCCGGACTCTTCATTGCGCTGAGCCTCTACGCGGCGGTCCTGGTCGTCGCCTTCGGCGCCGGGCTCGTGATCGAGCGCGCCGCGCGCGCGGTGTTCCGCAAGAAGGCCGCGAAGACGCAGACCGACTGGGACGACTGGGTCGCGGAGGAAGGGTTCCACCTGGTGCCGTCCCTGGTGCTCGCCGTCGTCGCCACCCGGGTCCTGATGACGATCCGGCCGCCGGCGGACGCGGTGGAGCCCCTCGTGACCACGGGCCTGCAGGTCGTGCTGGTCCTGGCCGCCATCCGGGTCGGGGTGGACCTGGGGCTCGCGACGCTCCGCATCCGGCAGAAGCGCCTCGGCCACCAGGGAGTCTCCATCCTCCGGAACACCCTGGTCGGCGTGGCGCTGACCGCCGGAGTGCTCGTCGTCCTGGACCAGCTCGGGATCTCGGTGGCGCCGCTGCTCGCGACGCTGGGAGTGGGAGCGCTGGCCCTCGCTCTCGCCCTGCAGCCGACGCTCGGAAACATCTTCGCCGGGATCCAGATGGTCGCCGCCGGGCAGTTCCAGGTGGGCGACTTCCTGCGGGTGAACGACTCGGGCGTCGAGGGCTACGTCACCGACATCGGCTGGCGGACCACCACCCTCCGGACCCTGCTCGACAACTACGTGATCATCCCGAATTCGCAGCTCGCGGAGTCGGTGCTCACCAACCTGCACACGCCGAATCCGCGCGTGCGGCTCAGCATCGGAGTGGGCGTCCACTACGACACCGACCTCGAGGAGGCGGAGCGCATCGCGCGCGCGGTGATTCGGGAAGTCCAGGACGAGACCGATGCCGGCGTCCCGGGGTTCGAGGGCGACATCCGCTGGACCGCGTTCGGGGACTCGGCGATCACCTTCGACGCGATCCTGCAGGCGAAGAAGCCACTCGACCGGTTCGCGGTCGCCAGCGCGTTCATCAAGCGGCTCCACCGCCGTTACGATGAGGCCGGGATCGAGATCCCGTACCCGATCCGCAACCTGTATCTGCGCACCGGGCTGGAAGTGACCGGCCCGGAGAGCGGGACCACGGGGCCGGAGGACGGATAGCGGGCTCCCGAATCAGCGGCAGGGTCTTCACAGGGAGGGGTTTCCAGGTGACAGCAGCACAATCCGCGGGCAGCGGCGCTCCGGCGTCCTCGATCCGCTACCAGCCGGACGAACGGCCGCCGGAGGCGCTCGCCTTCGGCCTCGGACTCCAGATGGCGATCCTGCAGATCGCCGGCATCGTCCTCACGCCCGCCATCGTGATCCGCGCGGCCGGACTGGGAGAGCCCTACCTCTCCTGGGCCGTCTTTGCCGCGCTCACCGTGTGTGGTCTGTCCACCATCCTGCAGGCGAACCGGGTCGGCCGGTTCGGGGCCGGGCACGTCCTGCTCATGGGAACTTCCGGCGCCTTCATCGCGATTTCGGTGGCCGCCCTCCGGGAAGGGGGACCGGCGCTGCTCGCGGTACTGGTCCTTGTCTCCTCCCTGTTCCAGTTCGGTCTCGCCTTCCGGCTCGCCTGGCTTCGCCGGGTGATCACCCCGACGGTCGCGGGGATCGTCATCATGCTGATCGCGGCCACCGTGATGCCCATCCTGTTCCCGCTGCTCGGCGACGTGCCCGAGGGAGCCAGCCCGCTGGCGGCACCGCTGAGCGCGGGAGCGGCCCTCGCGGTCTTCGCCGGACTCGCGCTCCGGGGAAGGGGGTTCTGGCGCCTCTGGGCGCCGATCATCGGGGTGGCGGTCGGCTCCACGGTCGGCGTCCTCACCGGCATCTTCGACTTCGGGCCGGTCGCGAACGCGGGCTGGATCGGCATCCCCACCGGCTGGCCGGGACTGGACTTCTCCTTTGGAGCCTCCTTCTGGGCGCTCCTGCCCGCCTTCATCTTCGTGACCCTCATCGGCGCCATCGAGACGATCGGGGACTCCATCGCCATCCAGCGGGTTTCGTGGCGGAAACCCCAGGCGCCGGATTACCGGGTGGTGGCCGGTGCGGTCGCCGCCGACGGCGTCGGCAACCTGCTCTCGGGTGTCCTCGCCACGGTGCCCAACACCACCTATTCGAACAGCATCTCGATGACCGAGTTAACCGGTGTGGCCTCGCGCCGGGTGGGGACCTGGATCGGAGTCAGCTTCCTCGGGCTCGCGCTGCTGCCCAAGGTCGCGGCGCTCTTCCTCGCGATCCCGGGCCCGGTGGTCGGCGCCTTCGGCATGGGCCTCATCGGGATCCTGTTCAGCCTGGGGATGCACATGGTCGTGAAGGACGGGATGAATCTCCAGAAGGCGGTGATCGTCGGCCTCTCCTTCTGGGTCGGCAGCGGCTTCCAGGGCGCTGCGATCTTCCCCGAGCTGCTCGAGGGTTTCTGGGGAGTCCTCCTCGACAACGGCATGACCGCCGGCGGTCTGATGGCCATCCTGCTGATGGTGTTCCTGAACCTGACGGGAGCTCGGCCGAAGCGGCTCGACACCAGTCTCGACATGGCCGCGGGACCGAAGATCGAGGAGTTCCTGACCGCCGAGGCTTCCCGGCGCGGCTGGGACGGGAGTTCCACGAACCGGCTCGTTTCGGCGGGCGAGGAGGCGCTGCTGACGCTCCTGGAGGCCGGGGAGACGGAAGGGGCCGCGGCCCGGCAACTCCGCCTCACGGCGCGGACGGGGCGGCGCTCCGCGGAGCTGGAGTTCGTGGCGGTAGCCGGCGGCCTGAACCTCGAGGACCGGATGACGATGCTGGGCGACCGGCCCGAAGTCCCCGACGAGAGCGAGATCTCGCTGCGCCTGCTGAAGCACTACGCGAGTTCGGTACGGCACCAGAAGTACCCGGACGTGGATATCGTGACGGTGGAGGTGGAAGGACGCGCCTGATCGGACCGGGTGCGAAGCGCCGAGATGATTCCCCGCCGCCGCTTCGTCGCCGCCGCGGCGGCACTCCTCATCGCCGCCCCGGCGGTGGGCGCGGAGTCCTGGACGCTCACGTCGGGCGAGGTGCGCGTCCGGTGCCGGCTCACCGTGGGGGGCAGCTTCGACGCGGTCACGTCCCGGATCTCCGGCGCGCTGCGTCCGGAGGAAGGCGGCGCCGCCGGGTTGCCGGGACAGGTCCGGGTGAGACTCGACTCGCTGGACACCGGCATCGGCCTGCGGAACCGTCACCTTCGCGAGACGTACCTGGAGGTTGACCGCGGCGAGGGATTCCGCGAGGCGGTGCTGATCGGGGTGGAGCTGGCCGACCCGTTTCCGTCCGGAGCCCGGGAGCACGAAACCGGGTTCGCGGGCCTGCTGTCGCTCCACGGGATGGAGCGGAGGGTCGAGGGAGCGGCGCGCCTGGTGCGGGGCGCGGGACGTGTGTGGGTGGAGGCCGAGTTCCCCCTGAGCCTCGCGGAGTACGGAATCCCGCCGCCCCGCTACCTGGGGGTGGGGGTGCGCGACGAGGTCCGGATCACGGTCACCTTCGAGGCCGCGGTGGATCCGGGGCCCGGCGGGACGCTCCCGTGACCGGAATGCGGGGCGCGCGCGGGAGCGTCGGCCTCGGAGTCCTGGTATCGGTGGCGTGCTGGTCCGCCGCGCCGGCGGTGGCCGAACCCACGTTCCTCTCGAAGCAGTATCCGCGGTGCACCGCCTGCCACTACTCCCCCTCGGGGGGAGGTCTCCTGACGCCCTACGGACGCTCGCTCTCGCGGGAGGAGATCTCGACCTTCGGCCGCCGGGACGCGGCGGCGGAAGCCGGCGGCCGGGCCGAGGAGGAGTTCCTCTTCGGCGCCGTCGGCAGCGACAGCCCCCTGCAGCTCGGGCTGGATCTCCGGCCCTCGCAACTCCGGATCGAGGTCGCCGGCCGCGACCTGCCCGACCGGAACTTCCTCATGAACCTGGACCTGCAGGCGGCCTGGCGGGACGGGGACTGGACCGCCTACGGCACCGTGGGGCGGCGACCCGGCGGTGGCCTGGTGACCTACGAGCACTGGCTCGCGCGACAGGTTTCGGATCGAGTGAGCGTGCGTGGCGGGCGTTTCCTCCCCGCCTACGGCGTGCGCTTCGCCGATCACACCGCCCTTTCCCGGGACCGCCTGGGGCTCGCGGAAGACGACCAGATCTACGGGATGGAACTCGGCCTCTCGTCCGACCGTTCCCTGCTCCAGGTTGCGGCGGGGCCGGGAAGGGCCGAGTCGCTCCTGAACGACGACGGGGGAGCGGCCTTCACCGTCAGCGGCCGCGCGCAGCGGGATTTCGGTTCCCGCACGGTCGCGGTCGGATCCGTTCTCCATCGCGGCGCCACGGACCGGACCGCCCGCAGCAGCGCGGTGGGAGCCTCGTTCGGGTACGCCCCGGTCCCCTGGCTGGTGACCTGGACGCAGTTGGACGTCCGCTTCCAGGACTCGGCTCCCGGTGACGGCGCCGCCATCCTCACCAACCAGACCTCCGCCGAGGTGTGGCGCGGCGTGTGGCTTCGGGTTTCGCCGCAGAGGTACCGGGTACCGGACGACCCGGGCGCCGAGATTCACCGGATGGTCTATGGGCTGGATCTCTATCCGCGCACCCACTGGCACGTGAACCTGTCCTGGTACCGGGACCGGTTCGTGTCCTCCGGCCGTCTCCACCAACGGCTGCTCGCCCAGTTGCACCTGTATCTGTAGGGGCGGTCCGTTGGCGGACGCCGTCGTTCCCGACCGCCGGTAGCGGGGCGCGACGCTCTGTTATGTTCGGGGCCATGGCCGGCCAGGGCAGAGTCGCGATTCTCCTGTTGGCCGCCGGTGTCCTCACCGGGTGCG
The DNA here is from genome assembly GCA_965116805.1 of Vicinamibacteria bacterium. Lineage (GTDB taxonomy): Bacteria > Acidobacteriota > Vicinamibacteria > Marinacidobacterales > Marinacidobacteraceae > Marinacidobacterium. The sequence goes on along the minus strand of OZ220713.1, from coordinate 2,978,165 downwards.
GCTCGTCCGACAGTCCGGCTCCCGCGGCTCCGACCACTCCGCCCCCCGCTGCACCACCGCCTCCACCGTCACCCCCACCGATGGAGGAGACGCTGATGCCCACGCTCTCGAGTATCCAGGCGCTGGTCTTCGATCCCCGCTGCGTTTCGCACCACGGGGGTGACGCCGCGCAGGCCGGGCTCGACCTCAGCGCGGGGATGTCGCACGCGGCGCTGGTAGACGTGCCCAGCACCCAGACGGGGTTCGACCTGGTGGAGCCGGGAGACGCCGAAAACAGCTACCTGATCCACAAGCTGGAAGGTCGCCCGGGAATCGTCCGGGACCGGATGCCACCGAGCGGGGACCCGCTCACCGCCGAGGAGATCGCGGCCATTCGGGACTGGATCAACGCCGGCGCGCTGAACGAATAGGTCCGCCGACGCGGCGCCCTCGAGAGCCAGGGTTCCACCCGGAGGTTCCGGAACACGTGGTGTACGCTCGCTGGCCGCCCGTGCGGCGGTGCCAGTAGCCGCGCGGCGAGGGAGGCGAAACGATGTTTCTTCCGTTGAAAGGGCGCCGGAGGACTTCGGGCGCCCGCAACTCGTTCCTGTTGTCGTGCGCATTGCTGCTGCTCGCCGCGCCGGCCGCTTCCCAGACCGCCGAGCAGGTCGAGTCCATCCTGAACAAGATCGAGTGGCGGAACATCGGCCCGGCGATCATGGGAGGCCGCATCGACGACATCGCGGTCGTGGAGTCCGACCCGAAGGTGTTTTGGGTGGGCACCGCCTCCGCGGGCGTCTGGAAGACCGAGAACCACGGGATCACCTGGATCCCGCAGTTCCAGAACGAGGAGGTGTCCTCGATCGGCTCCCTCGCGGTGGCGCCCTCCGACCCGTCGGTGGTGTGGGTGGGCACCGGGGAGCCGGCGAACCGCCAGAGCAGCTCCTGGGGCAACGGGGTGTACGTCTCCACCGACGGGGGCACCACCTGGACCCACAAGGGGCTCGAGGACACGCACCACATCGGCCGCGTCCTGGTGCATCCCACCGATCCCGGCACGGTGTACGTCGCGGCGCTCGGCCACCTGTGGGGCCCGAACGAGGAGCGCGGCGTCTACCGGACCCGGGACGGCGGGGAGACCTGGGACCGGGTGCTGTCCGGTGACGAGAACACGGGCGCGGTGGAACTCGCGATGGACCCGGAGAGCCCGGACATCCTCTACGCGGCGCTCTACCAACGCCGGCGCCGCGCCTACGGGTTCGCGGGCGGCGGCCCGGGCAGCGGCATCCACCGCACCACCGACGGCGGCGACACCTGGACGAAGCTCGGCGGCGGCCTCCCCGAGGGCGACACCGGCCGGATCGGCCTCAACGTGTACCGGCGGGACCCGCGGATCGTCTACGCGATCGTCGAGAACAGGGAGGGTGGCGTCTTCCGGTCCGAGGACAAGGGGCTCACCTGGGAGCGGATGAGCGACACCAACCCGCGGCCGATGTACTACAGCCAGATCCGCATCGATCCCAACAACGACCAGCGCATCTGGGTCCTCGGGACGCAGATGTACTACTCCCAGGACGGCGGGCGGACCTTCGCCACCGACTGGGTGCAGCGGATCCACGTGGACCATCACGCGCTCTGGATCGATCCGGCCGACTCGAACCACATGGTGCTCGGGAACGACGGCGGCATCCACATCTCCTGGGACCGCGGCCGGAGCTGGGACTTCGTGAACACCATCCCGCTCGGACAGTTCTACGAGATCGGCCACGACATGGGCACGCCTTACATGGTGTATGGCGGTCTTCAGGACAACGGGAGCTGGGGCGCGCCGTCGCGCACCTTCTTCCGGCAGGGGATCAGCAACGAGGACTGGTTCCGGATCGGCGGCGGCGACGGGTTCTACACCGAGGCGATCCCGGGCGATCCGGACACCGTCTACGTGGAATCCCAGAACGGCAACCTGCGGCGGCTGAACCGCCGGACGTCCGAGACCAAGCTGATCCGGCCGCAGCCGGAGAACGGCGGCGAGCGCTACCGCTTCGACTGGAACAGCCCCATCGTGATCTCGCCGCACGACCCGGACACCGTCTACTACGGCGGCAACCGGCTCTTCATCTCGTCCGACCGGGGCGACGCGTGGACCCGCACCGACGACCTGACGAAGCGCCTCGACCGGGACGAGCTGCCCATCATGGACGTCCCGGTGACGGAGGACACGCTGTCACGCCACGACGGGATCTCGAGTTTCGGCCAGATCGTGACCATCGCCGTCTCCTCGCTCGAAGAGGGGGTCATCTACGTGGGGGCCGACGACGGCAACGTGCAGCGGAGCCGCGACGGGGGCCAGACCTGGGACAACCTGACCGGGAACCTGCCCGGAGTGCCGGACCAGACCTACGTGACCCGGTTGATCGCCTCGGCGCATGCGGCGTCCCGGGTCTACGTCACGCTCGACGGACACCGGAACGACGACTACTCCACCTACGCGTTCGTGAGTGACGATTACGGGGACAGCTTCCAGTCCATCGCCGGAACGCTCCCGCCGGAGGCCGCGCTCAACGTGATCCGCGAGCACCACGACAACGAGAACTTCCTGGTGACCGGCGGGGAGTTCGGGGTGTACGTAACGCTCGACCGGGGGGCGAACTGGCACCGGATCCGGGGCCAGATCCCCACGGTGCCGGTGGACGACCTCGCGATCCATCCGCGGGAGAACGACCTGATCCTCGGGACCCACGGCCGGAGCATCTGGATCGCCGACGACATCGCGCCGCTCACCACGCTCGACGCCTCCGTGTTCGAGAAGGACCTGCACCTCTTCCCGGTGCGGGACGCCGTCGCCTGGCGCATCTACACCCACAAGGGGAACACCGGCCACAAGTTCTTCATCGCCGAGAACCCGCCCGAGGGCGCCCTGTTCCACATCTACGCCAAGGCGGCCGGGGAGGCCGAAGTCACGGTCAGCGCCGGTGGCGACGCGGTCCGCACCCTGAAGGCCGAGCTCGAGCCGGGGCTCAACCGGGTCAACTGGGACCTCCGCCACGACTCCCCGGTCCCGGACGGCGGCCAGGGCTTCGGCGGACCGCCGCGGGGTCCGCGGGTGCTCCCCGGCGCCTACACCGTCCGGGTGACGAGCGGCGACGCATCGGCGGAGGGATCCGTCGCGGTGTCGGAGGACCCCCGCATCCAGATTTCGGAGGCCGACCGGCGCGCCAACCACGACGCGCTGGTTCGTCTTACCTCGATGGTCGCGGGGATGACGAAGGCCCACGAGGCGGCGGAGGCGACCGCCAAGGAAGCCGCGGAGCTGGTCCAGGCGTTCGCGTCCGAACCGGATAGCGACCTGAAGACCCGGATCGGCGAGTTCCAGGAGGCGGCTGCGGAGGCGGCGAAGAACCTCTCGCGGAACGAGGGGCGCCAGAGACGTGGCGCCTGGCCGCGCCCGCTCTTTGCCCGGATCGGGGCCGAGGCCCGGAACCTCGACGCCTACACCGAGGCCCCGCACGCCGAGGTCCTCGCCCGGATCGACGCGCTGAGCGCCGAGTACGAGGAGCGGATTGCGGCCTGGGAGGCGGTGCGGGGCCGGATCGACGCCCTGAACGAAGCGCTCCGGAGCGGCGGCCCGCCGCGCCTCACCCCGCGGCCGGATGCTGCGAATTGACCGGGTGGTTGTGAGTTAATTCCCACCCCAGACTTTCCCTTCCAGGAGATACCAGCCCATGTCCCGTCTGCTCGACAAGAACCTGAGCCGCGCCGAATTCCTGAAGCTCTCGGGGGCGGCCGCCGCTTCCGGTCTCGCGACCGCCTGCGGTTCCGGTGGGGGCTCGGCAACCCCGCAGATGATCGTCCACAACGCCCGGGTGTACACCGCCGAGTACAGCGAGGGCCGCGAGACGATGGACCAGGCCCAGGCGCTCGCCGTCAACCACGGCAAGTTCGTCGCGGTGGGTTCGAACGAGGACGTGATGAATCTCGCCGGGCCGGCGACCGAGGTGGTGGACGCCGGCGGCATGACCGTCGTTCCGGGTTTCATCGACGCCCACTGCCACCCGGGCGGGATGCGGGACCTCTTCGAGGTGAACCTCGACGTCCGCACCATCGAGGACATCAAGATGGCGGTCCGGGCCGCCGCCGCCGATACCCAGGCCGGCTACTGGGTGGACGGCTTCAAGTACGACGACACCAAGGTCACCGACGAGAACGGCCAGTACCGCCGGATCACCCGGCACGATCTCGACGAGGCGACAACGGACGTTCCGGTCCGCGTCTCGCACCGGGGCGGACACATCTACTGGTACAACTCGAAGGCCTTCGAGATGGCCGGCATCACGAAGGACGTGGCCGACCCTCCGGGCGGCCGGTTCGAGAAGGACGCGAACGGTGAACTGACCGGGCTCGTCGAGGAGAAGGCCGACGAGGTCTTCGATGGGGTCGGGCAGCGCCGGATCTACGGCCGCGCCGAGTTCCAGCAAGGTGTCGCCCACATGTCGAAGCTGATGACCGCGGCGGGAATCACCGGCGTCCACCAGACCGGTGGGGACAGCGACGGGCTGCTGGCCCTCGAGGACGCCTATGCCGCCGGCGAGCTGCGCTACCGGATGTACTACTTCGCGTCCGCGGACTCCGACCTCCACCGCGGCCTGAAGGAGGCGAAGATCCATCGCGGCTTCGGGAACGAGTGGCTCCGGATCGGGGCGATCAAGTACGGCGCCGACGGCTCCGCCTCGGGCCGCACCATGTACATGAGCACTCCCTACGAGGGCACCGACGACCACGGCATCCTCACCATGACTCCCGAGCAGATCATGGAGGCCGTCGAGGACTCCCACGCGCACGACTTCCACATCGGGATTCACGCGAACGGCGACCTGACGATCGGCTACGTGCTCGACGCCTACGAGAAGGTGCTCGCCGAGGCGCCGCGGGACGCGCGGCACCGCATCGAGCACTGCTCGCTGGTGAACCCGCCTGAGCTGCTCCGCGGATCCACGACTCCGGTTCGATCCCCACCCCGTTCTGGACCTACGTCCACTACCACGGGAACAAGTGGGTGGAGTACGGCGAGGAGAAGATGAGGTGGATGTTCGCCCACAAGTCCTTCCTCGACCTTCGGGGGGGCGCAGTACGACAGCGGGCGGAGCCGCGAAGGGAACGGACGGGACCTCAAGGTCGCCGGCGCCTCCGACTACGTGCCGGGCCCCTACGAGCCGATGATGGCGCTCCAGGCCATGGTGACCCGCAAGGACACCCAGGGCCGGGTGTGGGGCGACAACCAGAAGGTCACGATGGACCAGGCGCTCCGGATCGGCACGATCAACGGCGCCTGGGCCTCCTTCGAGGAGAACATCAAGGGCAGCATCAAGATCGGCAAGCTCGCCGATTTCGTGATGCTCGAGCAGGATCCCCACGACGTCGCCGCCGACGACCCGGACCAGCTCAAGCACATCCCCATCCACCGCACCATCGTCGGCGGCAAGACCATGTTCCAGGCCTAGCGGCGGGGACCCGCTCGCGCGGCGCCCCGCGCCGCCGCCCCGACATCGCCCGCCGGGTTGTCCTCCCGGTAGCCCTGGGCCACCGCCCAGCGCATCCCGCCGAGATCCGCCGCCGCAATTCCAGATGGTTCCCGCCTCGGCGCGGAGCCGCGGCAGCGCGTAGTCACTCAGCGGCTTCTCGGACCGGTGACGCGATGACCTTCTCGGCTTGGAACGCCGGCTTCAGGTTCAGGACGCGTGCCTCGGCGAGGCTGACGTGGGGCCAGGCACGCGCGGTGTCCGCCGCACTTCACCCGCGCACCGCAGCCGCGGCCGTCGCCGTACCCGGGTTCCGCCGAAAAGATGACTCCCGCTCTCACATGCACGCGGCCGCTCACCACGGTAAGCCGCGCTGTTAGGGACTCCCGGGGCACTCTTTGGACGCTGGCAAAGTGCGGTGCTCCGCACCGGCTTGGAACTCCCGCCGGCTTCAGCCGGCACAACGCCCGCCGGAGGCGGGCGCGTCGGACGGACTCCCGACCGGCCCCGGTGACGCACCGGCTGGCGCCGGCTCCGCGCCAGTGCGGCGGAGCCGCTACCCCTTCGCCCGCAGTTTCGCCGCGATGAACGCCGGGTGCTCCACGTGCAGCAAGGTCGCCACCTTGCGGATGACCTGCTCTTCCTCGCCCGCCAGCCAACCGTCCGCGAACGCGACCCGGAACAGCAGTTCGATGATCGTCGCCTTGTGCTCCCGCGAGAGACTCCGGTCCACCAGCCGGGTGAACTCGTAGAGCGAGACCGCCTCGGACGACCGCCGGCCGGCGATTGCGACGATTTCCGCGGTTTCGTCAGCGCTCAACGCAAACGCCGACTCGATGCTCCGGACGATCTCGCGCCTCTCCCGCTCGTCCACGTCGTGGTCGGCGGCCGAGACTTCGAGCAGCAGCACGGCGGTAGCGATCTGGACATCCCGCGGTGAAGGAGGCGGGGGAGGGGAGTTGTCGACGCGACGCCGCCCGCCGCCCACGAGATCGCTGATCCAGCCCATTCGAGACCTCCGGAACTCCTAGCCCGCCAAGACTGTAACGACGGGAACGTTCTCGCGGTGAGCGGCGCGGAGAAGGGCTTGGTCCAGCGTCGCCAGCGGCGCCCGGCGACGCTGCGCCAGTTCCAGATACAAGGCGTCATAGAACGAAAGCTCGCGCCGGTGGGCGAGGGAGAGGGCGGAGTCCAGGTCCGGGTCCCGGTCGGTTGTGGTCCTGATCTCGGCGAGAGTCCGAAGCCGGGTGCGGATCTCCGCCGTCTCCAGGCGACCGCGTCGCGCCGCAACCAGGAGTGCATTCCGCACCTCGAAGTGCCAGAGCATCGGGACGAGAGCCGGTCCGCTCTCGAGACGCTCCATGGTGGCGTTCACGACCGGTCCGGTTTCCGCCAACAGTTGCGCCACGGCAACGGACGCGTCAAGGACGACGAAGCTCAGAAGCGGCGCCCTTCGTCGCGAGCCGCGAGGATTTCCTCAACCGTCACGCCGCTGGGTTCCCATCCCGCGGCTGCGGCGCGGAAGCGGGCCACGCCCTCACGGCACGCATGCTGTTCCGCGTCCCCGGCGGGAACGAGATAGGCCACCACCCGTCCGTTGCGGCTGATCGCAATCCGCTCTCCGTTCTCGGCTGTGCGCAGAAACTCGGCGAAGCGCGCCTTGGCTTCCGTGGACTGGACTCGGCGCATGGGACGATCTAACCGGTCATTCTAACCGGTTGGAGATCCAACTACGCAACACCAGGCTACGCCGCGGCCGCCGGACGGCGCGAGCGCCAGATCCACAGCCCGAAGGCGCCGAGGCCAAAGAACATCACCAGCAGGCCGACCACTCCCCCGATGTAGGGAACCTCCACGGCCAGCACCAGGACCCCGAGTCCGAGCGCGATCCGCCCGATCCGCTGGACATTCGTGGTGGCGAGGCCCATGAGCGCCTGGCCGATCACCATGGCAGCCACCACTCGGGAGGCGTAGAGCAGGAACACGTAGAGCATGCCGACGGCGAACGCGAGCGGCAGGCCGATGAAGGTGATGGCGAGCAGGATCGCTGCGAAGGGAAGTCCGACGAACAGCAGCAGTCCGAGGAGCAGCGGCGCGATCGGCCTGCCGCCGATGGCGGCCATCGCGCCGAGGGGTCCGGAGGCGAGCAGCACGAGGACGAGACCGAGAGCGAGTCCCATGCCCCAGCGCGTCACGACGCTCATGACGTCGTCCCACACGCTGGTTTCCTCCGGCTCCGGCTCGGACCACTCCACCGCCGGCGCCCCGGGCTCGCGCTCGGGCTCCGAGGGGCCGGTGTAGTGGGCGTCTCCGGCGATCGTTGCTTCGGACCCGAGGTGCAGTTCCTCCCCGCTGAACTTGAGATCGCCCTCGATCGGGGCGTTCACCTCCAGCCTGCTTCCCCCGGCCAGTACCGATCCGCCGACCGGTCCCGCCACCGACAGGCGGTCGCCCGCCATCATGACGCCGCCTCCCACGGTCGCCCCGGTGAGGATCGAGACTCGCTCTCCCGCAGCGGCCAGCCCCCGGCCGACGTCTCCCGCGATTCGGACCGTCTGGGCGGCGCCCCGAACACTGAGGCCGACGCTGCCGTCCACGATCAGTTCGTTTCCGAATCCGAAGACATCGCCATCCACCCGGCCGCTGACGATCAGGGCGCGGCCGGCGAAATAGAGATCCCCGCGCACCGTGCCGGCGACCGTCGCCTCGTCGCAAAGGAGCAGCAGGTCGTCGTCCACCACCTGTTCCGGAGCGATGCGGCACCGCGCGGATTCCCCGGCGATCACCTCGAGCGCTTCCGCCGGCGCACTGAGAGCGCCCATCGCGGGCAGGAGCGCCGCCAGCAGGAGCGGCATGGCGCCGGCGCGGGGCCGGCGGATGGCGTTCGACGCCAGGGCGATACCGATGAGGGTCATGATGACGATGCCTCCGTAGGCAATCTGAAGTCCGATCTGCTGCACGTCCAGCAGGGAGAGAAGGCGGAACCCGAGATCCGAGAGCACCGGGACGGCGTCCGGCATGGGCGTTTCCGCCGCCGCATCGCCCATGCCGATGAGCAAACGCCGCACGGAGACGAGGCCCAGCGAGAGCGCGAGTCCGGCGGCCACCACCCACCCGAGTTCACGCGAGACCTCGCGCTCCGGGACCGCGTCGGGGGCCGCCGCCGCCCGCAGGACGTCGCTCTCGCGGCGGAGCCCTTCATAGAGCCGGTGGCAGACAAAGCAGCGGGTCAGGTGGGACCGTGCCGCCGCCGCCTCGGCCCGGGACAGCTCCTCGTCGATCAGGGCGAGGAGTTTCAGCTCCGGGAGATGCTGCACGTCGGCCATCAGTCGATCCCCTCGCTCGCGAGCCGGTCCCGCATCCGGCGCCGTCCGCGCAGCAGCAGCACCCCCACGTTCGTGCGGGTGACGCCCAGCGTGTCGGCGATTTCCTGGTAACTGAGCCCCGCGCCGTAGCGCAGGGTGACCGCGAAGCGCTGCCGGAGCGGGAGCCCGGAGAGCGCCTCGCGGACCCGCTCCCGCCGCTCCTCGGTGATCAGCCGCTCGAGCGGGCTCGGGGCGTCGGCGGGCAGTTGCGCCGCGCCTTCGTCGTCGAGCGGTTCCGAACGGCGGTTCTTCCGCGCCTCATCCCAGCAGCGGTTCGCGGCGATCCGGAACAGCCACGGTCCGAAGGGGCGCGTCGCGTCGAAGGAATCCAGCCGGAAGCGGGTCTTCATCATGATCTCGGAGGCGAGGTCCTCGCCCGAGTCACCCGGGAGCGTCCGGCGGCAGAACGCGAGCACCTGGGGATGGAAGTGCCGATAGAGCGCCGCCCAGGCGTCCTGGGCGGCCTGGCCGGCGGGACCGCTGTCCGCACCCTGTCGGTCGGCCTCCTGGCAGGTGCGGACGAGATCCGTGATTTCCTGATCGTGGAGCATCCCTCCGGTACCTATACGTCCCGGACCGTCAGACGTTACAGCGCGCGAAGTGGCCGGCCGCCCTGTGTGTGATGCTTCCCGCCCGCGGGAGGCCCTGAGAGTTGCGCAAGTTGCTGCGGCGTTTCGCCGGCCGGTTCCTGCTGACGCTGTCCCTGGTGCTGCTGGAGGCGGCGGGCTGGACCCTGTTTCCGCTGGTCATCGGCCGGGCCATCGACAGCGTCCTCGCGGACTCGGTCCGCGGCCTCTACGAGTTCGCCGCGCTCGGGGTCGGCGTCATGGGCCTCGGGATCGCGCGGCGCTTCGTGGACAGCCGGGCCTACGCGCGGGTCTTCCAGCGGCTCGGCGAGGAACTCGTCGTCCAGGGAGCGGGGGGCGGCACCTCGACGAAGACGGCGCGCCTCGGCATGCTCCAGGAGTTCGTCGAGTTCTTCGAGCACCAGGTGCCGGGCCTCATCACGGGGATCATCGGCCTCGGAGGCACGCTCCTCATCCTGTCCGCGCTGAACCGGCCGGTCTTCTTCGGGTGCCTTGCGGTGACCGCGGTCAGCGCGGTTCTCTATGCCCTGACGGGAAGGTTGACCACCCGCTACCACCAGGGACTCAACGACGAACGCGAACGGCAGGTGGACGCCGTCGAGAGCGGCGATCCCGCCCGCGTCGGCGTTCACCTAAGGGCGCTCATGCGCTGGAACATCAAGCTGTCGGACCTCGAGGCGGTCAACTTCGGGGTGGTGTGGTTGTTCCTGATGGGGTTGCTGGTCTTCTCGATCGGGTCGGCGGCGGAGCAGACCGTCGAGTACGGCACTGTCTTCGCCGTCGTGATGTACGTCTTCCAGTTCACCGAGTCCGTGATCGTGCTGCCGCTCTACTACCAGCAGTGGCTGCGGCTCCGGGAGATCTCCGGGCGGCTGGGCGCGATCTCGGCCGGTTAAGCCCCGGGCACGGACACCGTCGGCCAGGCGCCGCGGACCGAGCCCTGGTGGCGCTCGAGCGTAAGGAACCGATCGGATGATGGGTCCGGAGTCGTCGGGTGGCCCTCCGGGTCAACGTAGAGGCAACCGACTTCGCCGGCCGGTAGCTTCGCCACCAGAGTTCGGGCCCGCTCGACGGCCGCGAGCCACCGGCGCTTGAGGACGCCGAGGTCAAGCGGTTCCCGGAGCGCCAGCCGGTCCAGGTCCGCCTGGGTGTAGGCCACATGCCGCGCCGTCTGCTCCAGCAGGAAGTCCGGCGTGAAGCCGGGGTCCTTGCCGCAGGCTGCCCACGCCAGCGCGCCCAGCGACAGGTAGGTGTCGTCGAGGTGGACTACGTCCACGAAGTCGCGGATTTCGCTCCGTCCGGCCAGCGCCAGGATCTTGTTGGTGGCGCCGTCCGCATCGTGCAGGCGGTACCCGAACCGGTCGTCCGGTTGCACTGGATAGAACCGGAAGGCGCTGTCCTGCGCCCACTCGATTCTCAATGACGCGGCGCCGACGCGGACGACGGCGCGATGGAACGCCGGCGTGCGAAGCAGCCAGGAGACTTCGTGACCGGCGGACCTCAGCGTGGCGACGTCGGCTGCCGCGCTCCTGGCTACGCTCTCTTCCAGATCGTGAAAGAGGTCGAGGTCCAGCGAGTAGCGCGGCGTGCTCTCCTCACGGTGCAGCACCGTCGCCCCCGCGACGTAGCTGTCCGGGCTGCGGTTCCGGGCGAGGAGGCGGAGTACCTCCGCCTGGATGTCGGTTAGCGGCATAGCCGCGCCGCGGTGAGGAAGCCCTTCCGGCCGCCGTGCTGCCGGAGGCCCCGGACGATCTCGGGGACATCGTCAAGGGTGGCGATCAGGTCGGGGCGCAGGTGCCAGAAGCACTGGGTATGGAAGGTTCGGAACGCTCGCCGCGCTTCACGGACCCGGACCATGTCGCGCGCCTGCTCTGGCGAGAGTTGGCGGCGGCTCCGCAATCCACCCTTGCGGCCGATACGGGCGAGGTAAGCGCTCAGTGCGGCGGACGGGTCCATAGATGCATTCTAACGTAAGCCGCTTATGTTCGAAATACGCCACTCACGTGTGGATTCCTCAACGTTGTCCCGCGAGTTCCCCGTCTCTGCGCGCGTGCCGGCCGGGGGCGGCGTTCCAGGCCGTGGGTGTCGCCTTCGCTCTTGGGGTCCACGCCGAGGTGAGAACCGCGTTTTCTGGGTGGGGTTGGGACGTAGCGCAGCGCGGAGCGCTGCGCGTGCCGGTCTGGAGGGCCCCACCGGGAGAACTGCCCGGCGTTCCAAGCCGGCGGCGCCATCCGTTTCGCTGGCGTTACGCTCTTCCGCTGCGCTTTGCGCAGCGGGTGCCGGCTGTTTCGGAGCAGAGCGATAGCTCTGCGCAGACCCGTTGAGCACGAGGGATGGAGGTCGGCGACAGCCGGCCCCCATTCCTCGTAGCTCGGGAACCCGGCGTTCCAAGCCGTACGTGCTGCCTTCCCTCTCGGGCTCTGCGCCGAGGTGGGAGCCGCGTTTTCCGGGTGGGGTTGGGACGTGCGCAGCGCGGAGCGCTGCGCGTGCCGGTCTGGAGGGCCCCGCCGGGAGAACTGCCCGGCGCTCCAGGCCGGTGCTGCCGTGGGGCTGGACGGGGGGGTCGGACGGGCGCAGCGCGGAGCGCTGCGCGTGCCGGTCTGGAGACCGGCGTTCCAGGGCGCGCCGTGTCTCCTAGAATCCCGGGCGATGCGTGTCCTGCACCGGAGGCTGCTGATCGTCTCCGCGGTGGTCCTGGCGCTCGTTCCGGTGGCGTTCGGGATCCGGTTACTCGACCGGATGGCGCTGGCCTACACGACCGGGCTCCGGCGGAGCGTGGACAGTCCCGGGTTCGGCGGCGTCATGCCGCCCGCCGACGGGCCGCCGCCCGGGGTGGCGTTCCTCGGTTTCTCCCACCCCGCGGAGGACGCCGACGGGTTCGTGATGCGCCGGGTCACCGCCCAGGGCCGGGAGGCGGGACTCCGGAACGGGGACCGGGTCACCGCGGTGGACGGCGTCGCCTACTCCGACGCGCGGGAAGCGATGGGGGGACTCATCGGCACGCGGATCGCGGGCGAGACGGTGGACCTCACGGTCATGCGGAGCGGCGAGGAACGCCGGCTGCCGCTCCGCCTCTCGCGCTACGTGCGGCATCCCGGGGACCTCGGACTTCCGTACGAGGAGGTCGCCCTGGACTCGGAGAGCGGCCACACCCTGCGGGGATGGTGGATCCCGCCCCCCGAGGACAGCGACGGCCGGGCCGTGGTGTGGGTGCACGGCGCCCATTCTTCCCGGTACCAGGCGCTCGACCACGGCGCGGAGTTCCTGCACGCGCGGGGTTACGGGATCCTCACGATGGACCTCTCGGGCCGCGGGTCGAGCGACGGCGAATACATCACCTACACCTGGAACGAGCGGCACGACGTCCGCTCGATGGTGGCCTACCTGCGCTCGCGCCCGGACACCGACGCGTCGCGGGTGGTCGTCTTCGGGACTTCGAACGGCGCTGCGTCCGCGATCTACGCGGCCGCCGCCCTCGGCGACCTTCCCGCGCTCGCGCTCGACGCCCCCTATGCCGACCTGTGGCGGGCGGCCGGCTCCATGCTCGAAATGCGGGGGGGAATCCCGGCGCTCCGGGGTCCGCTCGCGCTCTTCGTCCGGGTCCGAACCGGCCTTCGCATCCGGGAGGTCCGGCCCATCGAGGTCATCGCGGACATCCCCGGTCCCGTCCTCTTCGTGCACGGCGACCGGGACCGGCAGGTTCCTCCCGAGCACAGTCTCGAACTCCACGAGGCCCGGATGGAAGCGGGGTTGCCCTCGCGGCGGTGGATCCTCCCGGGCGGCGAGCACGGGTTCGACGCCTATCCGCTGCCGGGAATCTTCTGGAACCGGATCGTGGACTTTTTCGACGACGCGCTCGGCGGCCGCCCTCCGGGACGGGAACTCGGCGGACCGGCTCCCGACACCCTCGACGATCCGGCGTGGACCGGCGACGGCCGGAACGGAGCGGGTCGCGGAGGAACCCGTTGACGGGCGGATCCCGCGGCCTGGGCGCCTTGGCCCTGGGTTTCTTCGCCGGTTGCGCCGCGCCCGAAGCGCCGCAACCCGCCACCATCGGGCCGGCGTCCGGCTACGAGGAACTGGCGGGCCGGCTCGCCGGCTTCGTCGAGGCCGAAATGGAGCACAAGCGGATCCCGGCGCTGGCGCTCGCCATCACCGACGGCGACCAGGTCGTCTGGGCGCGGGGTTTCGGGGAGGCGCGTCCCGGCGTCCCGGCCGACGCGGACACGCTCTTCCGGGTCGGCTCGGTTTCGAAGCTCTTCACCGACATCGCCGTGGTGGCGCGGCACGAAGCCGGTGAACTCGACCTCGACCGCGAGGTCTCGGAGGTCCTTCCGGGGTTTCAGCCCGCCGACGTCCCCGAAGCGGGCGGGATCACGCTGCGGCGGCTGATGGCCCATCGGGCCGGGCTCGTCCGCGAGCCCCCGGTGGGGCACTACTTCGACGACACCGATCCCTCGCTCGCCGCGACCGTCGAGAGCCTGAACGGCGTCCCGCTCGTCTTTCCTCCGGGAACGCGGCAGAAGTACTCGAATGCCGGGATCGCGGTGGTGGGGCGGGTGCTCGAGCACGCCGCGGGCAAGCCTTTCGCCGAGGCGGTGACCGAGGAGGTGCTGGGGCCGCTGGGCCTGGAGTCCAGTTCCTTCTCGCTGGCCGCGGCGCCGGCGGAGCGCGTCGCCCACGCCACGATGTGGAGCTACGACGGCCGCGAGTTCCCGGCTCCCGGCTTCCCGCTCGGCATGGCGCCCGCCGGTTCGATGGTGACCTCGGTCCGCGACCTGGGCCGGTTCCTGACCCTGCTGGCGGGAGGCGAACTCCCGGGAGTGCTGGATGCGGACGCGCTCGCCGGGATGTGGCGGGTGCAGTTCCCGGCGGATCCCGGTGATCCCGAGCCCTCGGGATTCGGGCTCGGCTTCTTCGTCGGCACGCTCGAAGCCCCGGACGCCGCCGGCGAAATCACCTCGCACCGGATCGTGCGCCACGGCGGCGCGATCTACGGCTACTCCACGGAGCTGGCGTTTCTCCCCGAAGCGGGTCTCGGGGTCGTGGCGGTCAGCAACGTGGACTTCACGAACGCGGTGGTGTCCCGGATCGCCGAGTTCGCGCTCCGGGGGGCGCTCGGGGTCCGTTCCGGGACCGAGGTCTCCTTGGCCCGCTCCGAGCCACTTCCCGAGGGCCTCTCCGCCCGGCTCCACGGCGTCTATGAGGCTGAGGATGGCGCGAGCCTCCGGGTGCTCGCCCGCGGCGGCCGCGCCGAGCTGGAGATCGGGAGCGCCATTCTGGAACTGCGCGCGTCGGGTACCCGCGGGGTGCTCATCGCCGATTCCCGCCTTGCCTTCGGCCCCGAGATCGCCGTGCAGGACGGCGGTGCGGGGGAGATCCGGTCCCTGGGCATCGGCGACCGGGAGTTCCAGCGCGTCCCCGAACCCCGTCCGCCCCCGCCGCCGGCGGAGTTCCTGCCCCTGATCGGCGAGTACGGCTGGGACCACAATATCCTCTTCGTGTTCGAGCGGGACGGAGCGCTCGCCGTGCTGATCGAATGGCTCGAGCGCTATCCGCTGACCGCCGACCCCGAGGATCCCGACCGCTTCCACTTCCCGGACCGCGGCCTCTACCCGGGCGAGTCCCTGAGGTTCCTGCGGACCCCGGAGGGCCGGGTCACCGGCGCCGACCTCTCCGGAATCGTCTTCGAGCGCCGCCCCGGACCGGGGGAAGGGACCTTCCGCATCGAACCGCTGCTTCCCGTCGCGGAACTCCGCCGTCTCGCCGATGCCGGCTCCCCGCCGGTCGAGGACGGCGACTTCCTCGATTCGGACCTGGTACGCCTCACCGACCTCGACCCCACGATCCGGCTCGACGTCCGCTACGCCGGCGAGAACAACTTCATGGGGACCGCCTTCTACCAGGTCGCCGACGCCTTCCTGCAGCGCCCGGCGGCCGAGGCGCTGGCTCGCGCCCACGCGGCGCTTGGAGACCACGGCTACGGAGTCATCGTGCAGGACGGCTACCGGCCCTGGCGGGTCACGAAGATGTTCTTCGACGCGACTCCCGAGCATCAGCGCATCTTCGTGGCCGATCCCGCGTCGGGATCGCGGCACAACCGCGGCGCGGCGGTGGACATCGGCCTCTACGACCGCGCGACCGGCGAGGTCCAGGTCTTCGTCTCGGGCTACGACGAATTCTCGGAGCGCGCTTTCCCGCGCTACGTCGGGGGAACCTCGGAGCAGCGCTGGCTCCGCGAGCTGCTGCGGCAGGTCATGGAGCGCGAGGGGTTCGACGTCTACGAGCACGAGTGGTGGCATTTCGACTACCGCGCCTGGGAGCGCTACGGGATCCAGAACGTGCCGCTCCACCGCATCGGGGCAGGGGACCCCGCCCCGTGATCCTCGATCTGCTCTCCCGGGAAGGGCGGGAGGCGGCCCGGATCCGGCGCGCCGCCAAGACGCTCACCGAGCGCTACGCGCAGCCGGAGCCCCGGATGGACGCCGCCGAGCGGCTCGTCCGCATCGGCACGCCCGAAGCGATCTACCAGCTCGCCCGGCGTTTCACCATCACCTCCGGGAACCTCGAGCAGGACGACAAGGAAAAACGCTGGGTCCGCGACCTCCTGGTCGAACTGGGAGACCGCGCCTCCGACCCCGTCAGACGCTACCTGAAGGGCCACGACGAGATCACCTGGGCGATGGACGCGCTCGCGAAGCTGCTGCCGGCCGGCGAGCTCGCCGCGTTCCTCTTCGAAGTGCTGCAGGACGGAGATCCGGTGGCCATCCGGGGGTCGAAGGCGGTCCAGATCCTCGACTTCCTCGCCGGGCTGGAGGCGGAGGAAGTCGCCGCCCCGGTGGCGCGCTGCCTGACGAGCAGCGACGACACGGTGCGGATCGCCGCGGTGGCCGCGCTCCGCGGGTACGCCGACCCGGACACCCGGGAACCGCTCCTCGAGGCCTTCGTCTCGGACGAAGAGGACTCCGTGCGGGTGCGGATCGCCATCGCGGAACTCTTCGCCGACCTCGAGTGGGAGATCCGCGGCCATCGCCCCGGGGTGGAGCGCGTTCTCCCCGATGGCTTCCGGGTCAGCTCCCGCGGCCGGATCGTCCGGGCCGGATAGTGGTCACGCGGGGCCGGCCTGACTCCGCGCGCTGATGGTCTCGGCCTCCACCGTCCTCGTCGTCCTCGGCTATCTCGCGGGGATCACCGCCTTCGGGATCTGGGTGGGCCGGCGGGACCGCTCGGTGACCGGCTTCTTCCTGGCCGGCCGCTCGGCGCCCTTCTGGGCGGTGGCCGCCTGCGTCGTGGCCACCGAGACCAGCGTCCTCACCTTCACCTCCATTCCGGGGTTCGCCTACGAGGGCAACTTCGGTTTCCTCCAGTTGGCCATCGGGTTCCTGCTGGGCCGCGTGGGGATCGCGCTGGTGCTGCTCCCCGCCTACTTCCGCGGCGAGGTGGTGACGACCTACGAACTGCTGCTGAAACGGTTCGGCGCCCGGGTGCGGAGCGCCGCGGCGGCGATCTTCCTCGTGTACCGCAACCTCGCCGACGGCGTCCGGCTGCACGCGGCGGCGCTCATGGTCGCGATCGTCGCCGGCGTTCCGGAGTGGTGGTGCATCGTGGCGCTCGCCGCCGCCATGGTGGCGTTCTCCGAGGAGGGCGGGGTCAAGGCCACCATCTGGACGGACGTCATCCAACTCGGCGTGTACCTCGTCGGGGCGGGGATCGTGGTCGCGGCGCTCTGGCAGGGGAGCGGCGCGGAGCCGCTCGATTGGATTCCCGCCGCGCGCGAGGCCGGCAAGTTCGACGTAGCGCTGCCCGCCTTCGACCTGACCGTCCCCTACACCCTCTGGGCGGGCGTCATCGGCGGCTTCTTCCTCACCTTCGCGACCCACGGGGCGGACCAGTACCTGGCGCAGCGGCTGCTCGCGGCGCGCTCCCTCCGCCACGCCCAGGCGGGACTGGTCCTCTCCGGCGTAGGAGCGCTCCTCCAGTTCGCGCTCTTCCTGGGCATCGGCGCCTGGCTCTGGCACTACTACGGAGGGCGCGAGTTCGCCCGGCCCGACGAGGTGCTCCCGACCTTCGTCGCCGAGCACCTGTCCGGCGCCGCCGCCGGGATCACGCTCGCCGCGGTGGTGGCGGCGGCGCTCTCGCCGTCCCTCGTGAGTCTCGCCTCCACCACGGTGCGGGACTTCTGGCTGCCCTGGAAGCGCCGCCGGGCGGCGGCCGGCGCGGCCGCGGACGACGACTCGGGACAGGTCCGGGTGGGGCGGCAGTTCGTCGTCGTGTGGGGCATCGTGCAGACGGCGGTGGCGCTCGTGGCGCAGCGGGCGCCGTCGGCGCTCGAGGCCGGGCTGTCGATCCTGTCCTACGCCTCCGGCCCCACCGTGGGGGCCTTCCTGCTCGCGGTCTTCTTCCCGCGGGCGCAGCCCAACGCGGTACTGATCGGGATGGGCGGCGGGTTCGCCGCCCCGGCGCTGATCCGGCTGGCGGGGTTCCCGCTCGCCTGGACCTGGGACGTTATGGTCGGCTCGCTCGCCACCTTCGCGGTGGGCTGGCTCCTGAGCCGCGCCCGTACGACTGAGCCGTGACCGACTACCGGACGATCCTCGCCGCCTTCCGCTCCTGGCGGACGCTCTCGGTCACGCTCCTCTCCTTCTCCTCGGGAATCCCCCTCGGCCTCGTCTGGTTCGCCATCCCGGACTGGATGCGGGACATCGGAGTGGACATCCGCATCGTCGGCCTCTTCAACCTGGCGCAGATCCCCTGGGCGTTCAAGATCCTCTGGTCGCCCTTCATGGACCGCTACGTCCCCGGTTTCTGGGGACGGCGGCGCGGCTGGATGGCCGTCACCCAGGTGGCGCTCCTGGCGCTCTGCATCCTGCTCGGCGGCGCCGGGGACCACCCGGACGCCATCTGGGTGGTGGCCGCGCTGGCGCTGGCGGTCGCGATCGCGTCGGCCTCGCAGGACATCGTGGTGGACGCCTACGCGGTGGAGGTGCTGCGTCCCGAGGAGCACGGGGTGGCGGTGGGCGCGCGCGTCGCGCTCTACCGGGCGGCGATGGTGGTCGCCGGGGGCGGCGCGATCAGCGCGGCGGCCCTGTTCGGCTGGGGCGTGGTGAACGCGCTGCTGGGGCTGCTCTTCCTGCCGATGCTGCTCGTGACCTGGCGCGCCCCGGAGCCGGAGGAGCGCTTCGATCCGCCCCGCACGCTCCGGGACGCGGTCTGGAAGCCCTTCCTCGAGGCGCTGTCCCGGCCCCGGGCCTTCGAGATCTTCGCGTTCGTCTTCTTCTACAAGTTCGCGGACAACCTGGCGCAGTCGCTCACCCGGCCGTTCCTGATCGACATGGGCTACGGGGCCGGACACCGGGGGATCGCGCTCGCCACCGTGGGAGCGGTGGTGACCATCGTCGGAACCTTCGCGGGTGGGCTCTTCACCACCCTCGCCGGACTCGGGCCGGCGCTCTGGGCTTTCGGAGCGCTCCAGATCTTCTCGAACCTCGGTTACTTCTTCGTCGCGGGCGCCGAGGGGAGCCTGGCGTGGATGTACGGCGCCTCCGCCTTCGAACTGTTCACCGGCGGGCTCGGGACCGGGGCGTTCTCGGTCCTCCTGCTGCGGATCACCGAGAAACGCTTCTCGGCGACGCAGTACGCGCTCTTCTCCGGACTCTTCGCCCTGCCGCGCCTGCTCGCGGGTCCGTTCAGCGGCTTCGCGGTGGACGCCCTCGGTTGGCGGACGTTCTTCCTGTCCACCATGGCGATGGGGATTCCCGGACTGATCCTCCTCCATCGCTTCTCGCCCCTCGGGGTCCGGGATCCCAGGATTCGGCTCGGCGAGGGGGATGAGCCGGAGGCCCCGCGGCTCTCCACGGGGCTCGCCGGCCGTTTCGCGGGGTCCGCGCTGCTCGGCGGCGGGACGGTGTTCGCCTTCGCCGTTCTGCTCGGGGCGCTGAAGGCGGCGCGGCTCGAACCCGAGGCCAGTTTCTCGCTGATGGCGGGGCTCCAGCCGATCGTGAACCCGGCGACCTTCGCGGACTGGGTTCAGGTGGGAGGAATCCTGGTGCTGGGGTTGATCTCGGGCCTTTTCGGCGCCGCCTTCGCGGCCGCGAGGCGACGCACCTAGTTCCCCGCGCCAGCGTGCCGCCAAAAGCGGCGGGCTAGATTCCCGGGACATGCACCGAGTGCGTTTGGCGGTAGCGGTCGTCCTTGTCCTGAGTTGCGCCGCGTCCGCAGCCGCCTTCACCGGCAGGGTGTTTCTCGAAAGCGGCGAACCGGCAGCCGGAGCGATCGTCCAGATTCTCGGGCACCCCGGCTCCGCGGTGACCGACAGCGAGGGCCGGTTCGAGTGGCTGCCCGACCCGGCGCCCCCGTTCCACGTGCTGGTCGTGCTTCCCGGAGACCGGTACACCACGCCCGTCTTCGTCGAATCCTTCGACGCGGAAGAACTGCAGATCCGGGTGGAGGCCCTGGCCCTTCACGAGAGCGTCACGATCACCAGCGGCGCGGTGCCGCACACGGAAGCGACCCCGGGAAACGCTCCGGCGGTCATCTCCGGGGAGGCGATTCGCGTGCGGCAGGCGCCACGGCTCACCGATGTGCTCGAAGCGGTGCCGGGAGGGAGCCGCGGCAGCGACCTGCACGCGGGCGTGCCCTCGATCCGCGGCCTCTCGCGCGGAAGGACGGTGCTCCTCCTCGACGGGGCCCGGATTACCTCGGAACGACGGGCCGGCGCCAGCGCCTCCTTCCTGGACCCGTTCTTCCTCGAGACCGTGGAGGTGGTGCGCGGTCCCTCCTCGGTGTCGTACGGCTCCGACGCGTTCGGCGGAGTCATCCACGCCCGCACCCGCCGGCCGATACCCGGCGGTCCCGTCGGAGCGCGGGCCCGCGGAACCCTGGGAGCCGGTCTTCCGGAGGCCAGTTTCGGGGCGGAAGTCCAGGGGTCCGCTCTGGGCACCGGATTCCTGGTCCAGGCGCGGCGGCGGGTCTTCTCCGACTATTCGAGTCCCGAGGGCACGGTCGAAGGCTCGGGCGCCGAGGACTACGGGATGCTGCTCCGGGCCGCGAGAAACGTCGGCGGGGGATACCTGGGAGTGGCCCTCCAATACGACGCCGGACGCAACGTCGGACGGCCGCGACGGTCTTCGGCCACTACGTCCTATCCCGATGAAGACTCCCTCCGGCTGGTCACCGACTACCAGTTCGCGCCCCGCTGGGGGTTCGCGCGGCTGGACACCACTGCCTTTGTCGGGGCGCATCGACTGGTGACCCGGCGGGAGGCGCCCGGCGAAACGGCCGACTCCGAGGTTGCCGCGCACGACTTCATGTTGCGCGGGCGCGGCATCCGGCCCTTCGGCGATGGCCGCCTCGAATTGGGAACCGAGTTCCTCAGCCGGTTCGGGATCTATTCGGAGACCCGGGGCGGACCGGACAATCCGGTCCTGAGCGCCACGGCGCGCCGTTCGGGGCTGGATGGCGCCCTGCGCCGGGAAGCGTCGGTCTACGGCCACGCCGAGACCCCGCTGGCCCCACGGCTTGCCGGGAGCGCCGGAGCCCGCGTTTCCGCGGTGGCGACGCAGTCGGGGCCGGTCGACGGCCAGGAGCGTCAAACCACCAGTCACGGCGCGCTGAGCGGGTTTCTCGCGCTGCGCGCCGACCTGTGGCGCGGGGTGGCCCTTACCGGCCAGCTCTCGCGGGGCTTCCGCGACCCAACGCTTTCCGACCGCTATTACGCCGGCCTGAGCGGGCGCGGGATCGTGTTCGGGAATCCCGATCTGAATCCCGAACGGTCGCTCCAGTCAGACCTCTCGCTTCGCTACGACGGTGATGGGGTCCACGGCGGCCTTTACGCCTATCGCTACCGGATCTCCGATCTCATCGAGCGCCATGAGGAGGGAGCAGACGTGTACTTCTTTAGGAACCGGGGAGAGGCGACCCTTTCCGGCCTGGAGTTCGAGGTCCAGGTCGGAACCCCGAACGCCCCGTTCCTGCTGGACCTCTCGGCCGGTCTCACGCACGGCGTGGCCGACG
The DNA here is from genome assembly GCA_965116805.1 of Vicinamibacteria bacterium. Lineage (GTDB taxonomy): Bacteria > Acidobacteriota > Vicinamibacteria > Marinacidobacterales > Marinacidobacteraceae > Marinacidobacterium. Next base: position 2,956,709 of record OZ220713.1, on the reverse strand, counting down.
GCGGCACCGCTCTCGACGGGGTGCCTCCCGCCAACTTCCGGGCGGGCCTGCGCCGCCGCCTGCCGGCGCAGAGCTTCGCCGAGGTCGTACTGCTGGCCTTCGCCGCGGACCGCGACCCCGGACCGACCGAAGCCGCGATGGACGCCTACGCGCGGCTCGATGCCGCTCTCGGGTTCCCCCTGAGCGGCGGCGCGGAACTGCGCTTCTCCGGCCGCAACCTCCTGAACGCCGCGTACCCGATCAGCGCCGACTCCCGCGCCATCCTGGCTCCGGGGAGGAGCCTGGTCGGCACCATCGTCTGGAACCTGGGGACGTCGTCGGGGCCGTAGCGGGCTGCCTACGGTGGCGCGGCCCATGCGCCGCTGCCCGACCGGCGGCGGCCTGAGGCAACGGGGTGGCGCCGGGAGGTTTCCCGCCTCGCGGGTCCGCCCGATCGGGGCATGGGCGGGCAAGGGACACGGATGTCCCGGCGGTGTGGACTCGTTGTCCTGTCCGGGGGTCGCCACCCGGCGGCAGTGGCGCATCATCGCGGGACGCTGTAGTCCGAGGTGACACTTTCTGGAACATGCGGTGACGCGCAAACGTAACCGCAACCAGACTTTCTGCGCCAAACATTGGCCAAAACCGCGACAGCTACGGATCGCCGCGTTGTCGTGGAGATCCCGGTGTTCCTGACACTCGTACGTGACCGATGGTCATTACGGTCGTTACAGTCAGATTTCATGGACATTCTGCGGTTTGGGACTGTGTGAACGGGCGTCCCGCTGTGAAACAATGCAAGTACGTCGTACGCAGGAAGAAATCATCTTTGTCCGCATGCGGGATGCGGTCGTTCCATGGGACATGTGACAGGTGGGATTGACACACGTTTACGTTGAGATGAGGAAGAGACCATGAATCTCACAGTTTCCGAGTTGGCTCTCGCCGTAGGCAAACAGGAAAACTACGTTCGTCAACACATACACCGCCGCCACCTGGCGGTTCGACGACAGGGCCGCAGTGTTTCGGTTCCGCTTGACGAGGCGGTGAAGTGGGCGGGAACACGGGGGCTTCCGTTTGTTCCGCCCAAGCGCCTCAGTTTGACCTTCCTCGATCAGGGGGAAAGGATCGGACGGCTCACCGTCCTCGCCTGGCGCCCACCAGACCGGGTGGCGCGGAACCTGTTCACCCTGATGCGTCATCGGAAGCGCGAGGCCCTCGGACCGTGGTCCAGCGAACCCGATGCAACGTGGACGCTGGAGGAGCTCGGTGACGACCTGAGCCTCCTGTCCTTCAACGCTTCGTACGAGGAATGCCGCAAACGAGTCGACAGCATCCTTGCGTCGGGGGTACTGGAGGCAGACGGACAGGAAGTTCATTACGCCCTCGAAGACAACCCGAGGAACCACTGGGCCTACCGCGACTACCGGCGCCGGTCGGAGATGTCCATACGCAGCCCGTTCTCGATGCACAGCGCCGCGATTACCGAATACTGGAGTTTCGAGGACGAACCCCACAAACGATGGTTGTCGCTGTCGGATCCGCTTGCCGGACGATGGCGCGTGGCGCTTCGCCGGCTTGGCTTTCCGCTCGACCGATGTCCGGAGCGGGTTGGCAACCTCCTTGTCGCTGCCGCCGAAGACGCGATCACGTGTCGACTCAGCGCACATCACGACCGGACCCTTCGGCTTCATGTCGAAGCCAAGGGACTCCTCCCCGAGACATATCGCGCAACCGTGTGGGCAAGTCACAGCGGGGACGAAGTGCTCCGTCGGGAAGTGCCCGTCATTCCCGGACAGACGACGATCGAGCTGGTCTCCGAGGTGGACCGCACCGGCTTCGCCGTCTGCCGCGACTTCGACGGGCAGTACGTGGACCTGGTGGAGAACCTTCCCGGGTTGGAGGCGGTCCCCCCGGGCCAGCGGGACGGCGATCCGCTGCGACGGGGTCCGGGGCCCATCGCACGGGTTCCACAGCGGGTCCATCCGTCCCGCCCGGCCGCCACCGGCTCGGGACGCTTTGGACCGACCGCCCGGCTCGATCGGGGTATCCGGCAGCAGTGGCTCCACCGGGTGGCGCGCCAGCGGGAGGCCGGCGCCCGCCGGGACGCCAACCTGGTGCGGTTCGGCCCCGGACGGTTCGCGGAGGCGGCGCGGCATTTCCTCGATCTCTTTTCGCACGAGGCCGACCGCCCGGGGCCGATCTATCTTGCCGATCCGTGCTTTGTCGGACACACGATGGCGGACCCGGTCGCCCAGCTCTTTGTGGACATATGTACAGCGATTCGGGGCAAACCCCTGCGGATTCTGTGCGCGGAGCGCGAACCGGGCGACGCTCCGGCCTGGTGGAGCCGCTACCTGCGAAAGATCCAGGCCGACGTGACCGTGCGGACTTTCGTGAATCGATCGGATGAGCGGGGGTGCTTTCACGACCGTTACCTGATCACTCCCGCACGCGAGGTCCTGATGACGAATTCGTTCAACGGGTGGAATCGGTTCGGCGTGACCTTCGTGAGTCTTCCCTACGGGGTCTACCGCGCGGAAGCAGAGCAGTTGTGGGCCCTGGATCGGGACACGCCCGCTTCGGACGTGCTCGTGCGCGAGATCTCCTGATGCCGGCGAAACCGGGCGGCGATGTCTCCCTGTCACCCGAGGCCCGCGAGACCGTCTGGAGGATCTTCAGCGCCGGGGCGGCGCCGGGGGCCAGGGTGTCGGCCTTCGACAACATCGAACCGATGATCCGCAGGCACGTGCCGCCGGCCGACCAGGATCGGGCGATTGCAACGATCGGCGACTGGTTCGAATCGGGCGCCCACATCCGGTGGCTGAAGCCGGATCGCGCCGAGCTGGTCGCCGATCTGGTGATCGAGGGGGTCGGTCCCCGTCGCTCCGAAGATGCGGTCTGGGCGATCGGATCGGTCGGGCTCGATCTGTCGGCCGCCAGGATCAAGCGGCGTTGGGCCGAGGGAGAGATCCGGACCCTGGTGGACGCGGCGGTGAACGCTCTGAACCGGGTCGAGGCTCGGGTGCGGCACGACGATCGGTCTACCGGTCTGGAGAACGCGGAGTCCACCAGCTTCCGGGGAGCCGTATCCCGGGACGGGGTGGTGGCCGCATTTGCGCGGCTCGAAGAAGAAAGCCTCGAACTGGTGAATCAGGGACTCCATCCGACGGTGGGCAATCTGATCGATCTCGCGGTGGAGCTTTCCCCGGAACAGGCTCCCGAGCTTGTCTCGAGACTCGAGGCGCCGACCATGCAGGCCAGGGCGGCGCGGCGCCTGGCGGCCCGGACGCCGGCTCACGATCCGGGTGCGATCGCAGGATGGATCACGGAGCGATCCGCCGAACCGGCCATCGCGCTGGCCATCGTGCATGTCCTCGGCGCGGCGCGGAAACTGGACGACAGCCGGGCCCCGCGACGAGACCCTCCCGGCGCCCCCGCGGGGAAGCGGGATTCCGGCGAAGCGCTGGAACATCTCCCGGATACGGTCGGGAACCCGATTCTCCGACTCCTGGAGCGCCTGGCCGGCCTGGAACCGGCGGACTGCCTGCGGTGGATCGGCGAGCTCCTGAATCAGGCTTCGCGCGCTTTGTCGGCGTCGGGCGGTGGACAAAAGCCCCGGCTCCTGACCCGAATCGAGGACGAGAGCACGGCGTTGGCCGCGAGGCTCTTCTGCGAGTCCGAATCCTCCCACCTGCTCTCGCATTTCCAGTTGGGGCTGCTGCCCGGCCGGGGAAGGCACTGGGTCCGCCACCAGATGGCGATTGCCCGGGGAATCCGCGAATCGGCTCCGGGACGGGCGGAGGAACTCGCGCGGGCCACCCTCGATGAACATCGCCGACAGTTGGCGGAACAGCGAGACGGCCACTACCTGGCGCCCGACTGGGCCTCCTGGACGGACCGGGAATGGCTCGAAGGCCTGGGAGCGGCCCTCGCCCTGGCGCGCAAGGACCTCGATCTCCGGGCCTGGGTCGCCGACGAATGCCGGGACCTTCCCCTGAGCGTCTGGGACGCCGAGGAGGATCCCGAGGGGTTCGCGATGGCGGAGCAGATGGCCCAGCATTGGTTCCTGGTCGCGCTACTGGCGATTCCGCAACGGCGCGAGTTCAGCCGACCCCTCGAGCCCCCCGTGGTTCGCGCTCTTGCGGAGGCGGTCTGGGCTCACTGCAGGTTCTGCCGGCAGCACCTCCAGACGCATCCGGAAGCGTCGGTTGCCGCCGAGCTGGCGGCGCGCTACGCGATGCAGTACGGGCGAGGCAACGATCAGTGGCTGCTCGACCAGGCGCGGGGGGAAGGGGTGGGTCCCGGAGCCCTCCGGGTGTTGCTGGAACAGCGGCGATCCTCGAGTCAGCAGCTGGTCGAGGACGGTTCCGATCTCGACGACATGATCGTGGCGGAACTGGTGCGGATCGCGCTGGGCCGGTTTGACGATGGCGGCCAGTTCGACCTGGAGGCCCTTCGGGACTGGGGAAGGCTGTGGCTCTCGCTGGGCGCGGTGGACCAGGCAGAAAGGACGGCCCTGGCGATCGTCAGTTTCCCGTTGCGCTCCGCGGATCGGAAGGCGCGCATCCTGGCGCTCAAGCTGCTTGGATTGGTCGTCCGGCACCGCAAGCCGCGCCACGGCGTGGCGGAGTACGTGGTGCCGCTCTACAACCAGCTCTGGCCCGTCTTCGCCGTCACCCCGAACCGGGAAAGGAAGGACCGCGAGGAAATCGAAAAGGCCTTCGTCGGGTCGGACCTCATCCCCGGGTAGGGCCGGATCCGGGGTCCGGTCTACCGCGATCCGGGCAGGAGGGCCCTCGACCCAAGCTCGTACCATGGCGCGGCGACAGGCGGACATGACGAAACCCGCGGACGAAGCGACCGGCCACCGGGAACGCATGCGGACGCTCCAGTCGGAGGTCCGGAGGAAGCGCGCGGCAGCGAGTGATCCGGGCCGCGGGCTCGTGCTGGTCCATACCGGGGACGGGAAGGGCAAGTCCAGTTCCGCGTTCGGCGTGACCGCGCGCGGGCTCGGCTGGGGGTGGAGGGTCGCCGTGGTTCAGTTCATCAAGGGGGAGTGGAAGACCGGCGAGCGCCAGTTCTTCGAGCGCTTCCCGGACCAGGTCGTCTGGCGCGCCATGGGCGAAGGGTTCACCTGGGACACCCAGGACCGCGCCCGGGACGTCGAGGTGGCGTCCGGGGCGCTCGCCGCCGCCCGGGAGATGCTGGCGTCCGGAGACTTCGAACTCGTCGTCCTCGACGAGATCAACGTCGTGATGAGCTACGACTACCTGGAATCCGGGGCGGTTCTGGAGGCGCTGCAGGCACGCGCGCCCTCGACGAACGTGATCCTGACGGGCCGCGGCGCCCGCGACGAAATGATCGCCTACGCCGATCTCGTGACCGAGATGCGAGAGGTGAAACATCCGTTCACCGCGGGGATCAGGGCCCAGCGCGGGATCGACTACTGAGATCCGGCCAGCTGGCGCTCCCCGCCACGCCGCGCCTCAGCGTCTAGCCTTCACCCGACAAGGGGAGCGAGGTGTTCGACGGTCGGTCGCGCGGCGGTGAGGGACCTCCGGTCGTCCCGTCCCGGAACGCCGCTGAGTCTCCGCTCGTCCTCGTCACCGGCGCGAGCGGTTACGTGGGTGGCCGGCTCGTGCCGGCCCTCGAGACGCGCGGCTACCGGGTCCGCTGCCTGGCGCGCCGTCCTGAGTACCTCGCGGGTCGTTTTCATGCGGGGACCGAGGTCGTGAAGGGGGACGTCCTGAACCCCGAGTCCCTGGCCCCCGCGCTGGACGGCGTCCACACCGCCTGTTACCTCGTGCACTCGATGGGCGCCGCCGGCGACTTCGAGGAGCAGGACCGGGCCGCCGCCGGGAACTTCGCCCGCGCCGCGCGGGAGCAGGGGGTCCGGCGGGTCATCTACCTCGGCGGCCTCGGTGGGCGCGCACTCTCGCCGCACCTGCGGAGCCGACAGGAGGTCGGCGGCATCCTCGCGGCCGAGGGCCCCCAGGCGGTGGAGTTCCGGGCCTCCATCGTGATCGGCTCCGGCTCGCTGTCGTTCGAAATGATCCGGGCGCTCGTGAACAAGCTGCCGGTGATGGTCACCCCGGGCTGGGTGCGGACGCCCACACAACCGATCGCGATCGACGACGTGATCGCCTACCTCGTCGGCGGCCTCGAGTTCGAGGGGAAGGAAAGCGCCGTCTTCGAGATCGGAGGCCCCGACCGGGTGAGCTACGGCGGGCTCATGCACGAATACGCCCGGCAGATCGGAGTGCGCCGCCTCATGGTCCCGGTGCCGTTCCTGACGACCCGTCTCTCAAGCCTGTGGCTGGGCCTCGTGACCCCGCTCTACGCCCGGGTCGGCAAGAAGCTCATCGGGAGCCTGCGGAACGAAACCGTCGTCCACGGCAGCACGGCCCTGAGGACCTTCCCGGTACGTCCCCTGACCGTCCGGGAGGCCATCGCGCGCGCCCTCCAGGCGGAAGACCGCGAGATGGCGGCCACGCGCTGGAGCGATGCGGTCTCTTCGGGGGGCACGGCCTCCGCCTGGGGCGGCCGGCGTTTCGGTTCCCGGCTGGTGGACCGGCAGCAGGTCGAGGTGCCGGCCGGGCCCGAGCGGGCGTTCGCGCCGATCCAGCGGATCGGCGGCCGCCAGGGGTGGTACTTCGCGACCTGGCTCTGGTACCTGCGGGGTTTCCTCGATCTCCTGGTGGGCGGCGTTGGGATGCGGCGGGGCCGCCGCCATCCTGTGGACCTGAGGCCGGGGGATCCTCTCGACTTCTGGCGGGTGGAGGCGTGGGAGGAGAACCGGCTCCTCCGGCTGTGCGCCGAGATGAAAGTGCCCGGCCGCGCGTGGCTCCAGTTCGAGGTGGACCCGGCCGACGGCGGCAGCCGGATCACCCAGACGGCGGTCTTCGATCCGCTGGGGCTCGGCGGGCTCGTCTACTGGTACGGGCTCTACCCGGTCCACTGGCTGATCTTCCGCCGCATGCTGCGGGCGGTGGCGGCGCGGGGGGCCGCCATGTAACAGTCCGGCCATGCCTCGTTCCGCCATAGGCTCGTTCCTCTTTGCGGCAGCCCTGGTTCCGGCAGCCGGCGACGCCGGCCAGGAGTCCCGGATCGTGGTGGGTCCCGACTACCTCGTCAGCCGGGACGGCGACCGGCCCCACGTCGAGGTCATGGCGGCGTCCAACCCGCGGAATCCACGGAACCTGCTGGCCGGCGCGATCACCTTCACCCGCCCCGACGGCGGCGCCGCCACCAAGGCCTACGTGAGCTTCGACGGCGGCGTGCGTTGGGAGGACATCGTCTTTGCCGAGCAGAAGGAGACGGGCGGGGGCGATCCCCAGGTCGCCTTCACCGCGGCGGGCACCGCGATCTTCGCCACCCTCGCGACGCGGGTGGACGAGACCGGGCGCACCCGGGCGTTCCTGCACGCGTACCGGTCCGAAGACGGGGGACGGACCTGGTCCGCCCCTTTCGACCTCGGCGCCTCCTACGACCACCCGATGCTGGCGGCGGACCAGTCGGCGGGCCCCTTCGGCGGCCGGCTGTACATGAGCGTCCTCTACGGACGGGAATACAACCTCGGCGTCTTCCGCTCGGAGGACGACGGCCGAAGCTGGATCGGTCCGGTGAAGTTCCTGGACGGCGCCGGCGAGCGAGGGCTCAATGTGGACCCGCTGCTGGTGCTCCACGACGGGACGATCGTGGTTCCCTTCGTGGATTTCCCTTCCAACCCCGAACAGACCGCAGGCTGGACCGAATCGCGCATCTGGACGGTGGTGTCGACCGACGGGGGCGTCACCTTCTCCGAGCCGAAACCGGGCCCGGTGAAGCTGTCGGGCGACGAGGTGCGCGAGGCGAGGGAGGGGACGGAGCGCTTCCGGGGCGGCTCCTGGACCATGCTCGCGGTGGATCGCAGCGAGCGCTTCCGGGACCGCGCCTACGCCGTCTGGCCGAGTTATTCAGAGGGTCTCCCGCGTATCGTGATCTCCTGGACGGACGACCGGGGGTCGACCTGGACCGATCCGCGGCCGGTAGCGGCGCTCGAGTCCCCTGAGGTCCAGCAGTTCCAGCCCGCGGTCGCCGTCAACCGGGACGGCGTGCTGGGAGTGAGCTGGTACGACACGCGCCAGGCGCCGTCGCGGTTCGCCTTCCACCAGTACTTCGCGGCCTCCTTCGACGGTGGCGAGACCTTCACCGAACCGCACCGGGTTTCGGGAGCGCTCTCCGAGCCCCTGGGGTCCGGCAACCTCGTGCCCGCGCCGATCACCTTCAGCGGAACGGACGGAGAGCTGCGGCTCGCCATGATTTCGGCGGCCTCGCGCTGGGTGAACGGTGGCGACTACATGGGCCTCACCACCTCGCTCGACGGGCATTTCCACCCGGTGTGGGCCGACGCGCGGTCGGGGACCTATCAGGTATACACCGCGGAGGTGCGGATCGAGGACGGGCCACCCGCACCGCCGCCGGACGCCGGCGAGCCCTGGACGTCACCGGGCGGATCGAACTGGTGCACGACCCCGGAAGCTACGACGCGGAAACCGGGGTGGCCGAACTCTGGATCCGGCTGCGGAATGTGTCCGCGACGGCCCTCGCGGGACCGATCGAGGTCGAAATCCGCAGGTTCGGGAGCGGCATGGGGGGCGTGTTCTCCGAGCTGGCTCCGGAGGTGCTCAACGCGGACAACGGGCTGGGCGGCAACGGGGCGATCTTCCGCTACGACGAAGTGCTCGGCAGCGCGGGCGTCCTCCTTCCCGGCGGCGTCAGCGGCGCGGTCCGCTGGCGTCTCAGGCTCGTGGAGCCGATCCGGATTCCGAATCTGCACCTCTACATCACCGCGCGCGAGGTTGTTGGAGCCCCGCGTTAGCCCGACGACGGTTGGGGGCGCCGCGATGCCGGGCGGAGGCCGGCGCTCCGTTACGCGACGATCAGGGGACGCAGCGCCTTGAGGCCCGCGAGCGCGCGCTCGACGTGCTCCGCGGTGTTGTAGAGGTGCGGTGAGAGCCGGAAACCGCCGGAGGTGGAGCCGGCGATGCCGTGCTCGTCGTACATCCGGGAGAACACCTCGCGGCGGGACTCGGCCGGCACCTCGACGATGACGACGCCCGCCGAGAGGGCGTCGTCCACCGGGGTCACCAGCGGGATGCCGGCTTCGCGGAGGCCCTGCTTGAGGCGGCCCGCCAGGTCGTACATCCGCTTCTCGACCCGGCCGGGGCCGATCTCGCCGTGGAATTCGGCGGTGGTGCCCATTGCGGCGAGACAGGCGTCGTCGCGCTGCCCCATGGACTCGAACTTTCGGGCGCCGCTCGGGTCCGGGTCGGCGTCGCCGCCCCAGCCGGGCGCCACTTCCGAGGGCCAGACCCTCGGAATGCTCTCGGTGCGCACCACCAGCACCCCGCACTCCTTGGGTCCGCAATACCACTTGTGGGAACTGCTCGTGAAGGTGTCGGCCCCGATCGCGGGAACGTCCACCGACAGCCCGCCGAAGCTCTGGGCGCCGTCCACGTGGACGTGGATGCCGCGTTCGTGCGCGGCGTCCGCGATCCGGCGCACCGGAAGGTGGATGCCGGAGACGTTCGAGACGTGGGTAATCGCAATCACCTTCGTGTTCGCGCCGAGGGCCTCGATAAAGGGAGCGGCGAGATCCTCCGCTCCCGCCGGCGCCTTCGGAACCGACACCCGCCGGACCGTGAAACCGTAGCGGGCCGCGCGGACATCCCACGCGACGTTGTTCGTCGGATGGTTCTGGTCCCAGAGGACGACCTCGTCGCCGTTCCCCAGCACCACGCCGGCGTTCACGATGTTGTTCGCCTCGCTGGTGTTTCGTACGAGCGCCAGTTCGTCGGCCGTGACTCCGAGCTGCGCTGCGACCTTCTCCCGCGCCGACTCCCGCAGGTCCCCGAACTTCCCCCGGTTCTGGAACGAGCAGTCGTGGTCGATGTCCCGGGTCAGCTCGCTCACCCGGTCCGCCACCGACCGCGGCGAGGGACACAGGTTCGCCGCGTTCATCGGCACCTTGTCCTCTTCGAAGGGGAACTCCCACCGCACCATCCGGAACAGCGCCTCGTCGTCGGCGGCGGCGGCCCGGAGGGCCGGGAAGGCGGCCGGAACGGCGGCGGTGGTGCGCAGGAACGAGCGCCGGGTAACGGCATTCGAGAGGGACTTCGTCATGGCGGGCGCCTCCAGACCCACAACTCTACCGGGTTGTCGGGGGCGAGGCCGAGACGAGGTCCCCCGGCCGCCGGGCGCTGCCGTGGGTGATGACCGAGCGGAACAGAACCGGGCAGATGAGCGAAGTGACCGCGGCGATCATCACCGCGATCGCCCGGTCCGTCTCGTCGAGAAGCCCGAGTTCGAGGCCCACCGTGGCGACGGCGATGACCAGGCTCAACCGGGCCGACAGCAGGAATCCGGTGGCGGCGGCGGCCCGGAGCGAGAAACCCCAGAAGACGAAGAGCAGGGCCGGCACGAACTTGACGAGGAACGCCACGCCGATGATGACCCCGGCGCGCGCCAGCGCTTCCGGATTCAGGAGGGCCGCCACCTCGAAACGAAGGCCGACGTTGATGAAGAAGATGGGGATCAGGAAGCCCCAGGAGATCCCGGAGAGCTGGTGGCGGAGCCCGTCCGGCGGCTGGAAGAGCAGCGCGAAGACGCCTCCCGCCAGGAAGGCCGCCAGGATCGGCTCCACGTCGAGCACGGTCGAGAGTCCGACGAAGATGAGCAGCAGGGCGAGCGCCCCGCGAATCCCCATCTCGTCGGGGTCGTCCTTCTGGAACAGCCGGGACACGCGGAGCGGGTGCCACCAGAGCACCAGCTTCATCACCCGGAGCACCACCACGACCGCGACGAGCAGGAGCGGCCCGTTGATCAGCTCGATTCCCCAGCCGTCCCGCGCCCAGATGGTGATCTCGGCCACCAGCAGCAGGGTCACCAGGTCGGCGATCACCGCGGAAACCAGGATCGCCTGCCCGAGGCTCTCGGTGGTGATTCCGGCGCTCCTCAGGCTGGGCAGCACGAGAGCGGCGGAGGTGGTGGCGAGGAGGGGAGCGTAGAAGACCGGCAGCTCCAGCCACACGGTGGCCAGGAAGGAGAGCGCGAAGGTCCCGGCGAAGACCACGAGGGCCTGCCCGATGGGTCCCGCGCCGCCCCGCCGCAGCGCCCGGAAGTCGATCTCGAAACCGGCGAGGAACATCAGCATCAGGAGCCCGAGCGTCCCGATCTGGTCCAGCAACTCGGTGCCCTGCACCAGTCCGAGGACCGGACCGACGAGGACCCCGAAGAGAATCTCGACGACCACCGCGGGCGCGCGCAGCCAGGAGGCCACCGGTGGCAGCAGGAAGGCGGCGATCCCGACGATCACCAGCGCGCCGGAGCCGTCCATCACTCGGTACCCAGTACCGCCGCCGCGGCCAGCGCCAGCGCTCCGGTGGACCGCACCAGCTCCTCGACCGGGCAGTGCTCGTCCGGGCGGTGGGCCAGTTCCAGGATTCCGGGCCCGTAAGCCACGCAGTCCGGAATCCCGGCGATCCGGGTCACGTGCTTGTGGTCGTAGGTGCCGGGGCTCGCCACCTCCTCGACCTCGGCGCCGAGCGCGCCCCGCACCCCGTACCGCACCGCCTCGGTGGCGAGTGATCCGGCCGGCGTCCGCACCGGCTCGACCGTGAGCAGTTCTTCGACCCGGTAGCGGCGGCCGGGCTCGCGGTCCGCGCAGGCTCGAACCCGGCGAGCCACCTCTTCCCGCACCGCTTCGAGCCCCTCCTCGGGCAGGAACCGGCGGTCCACCACCAGTTCGGCGCGGTCGGGAACCTGGGGGCTCTCGGTTCCCGCGCCCGCCTGTCCACCCCGGATGCTGTTCACGTTGACCGTCGCCACGCGCGCCCCCTCCGGAACCACGGGGAGCGCGGTGCGCCGGGCGGCCAGCTCCGGGACCCATTCGCTCCGGATCTCCTCGAGAAGCGGAGCCAGGTCGGTAATGGCGTTTCGGCCCAGGAACGGCATGCTGCCGTGGGCGACCTCGCCTTCGGCGACGACCCGGAACCAGTAGACGCCGCGGTGTCCCACGCACACCCGGCGGGAGCCGAAAGGTTCCGGAATGATCACGGCGTCGGTGTCGCGGGCGATCTGTCCGGACTCCGCCAGCCACGCGACCCCGGCCTGTCCCCCGGTCTCCTCGTCCGCGGTCCCCGAGATCTCCAGGGTGCCGGCAAGCCGGGCCCCCGCCCGCTGGAGGACCACCGCCGCGAAGAACGCCGCCGCGACGCCGCCCTTCATGTCGCTCGCGCCGCGGCCCCAGACAGCCCCGTCCCGAACCTCTCCCGAGAACGGGTCGGTGGTCCAGCCGGAGCCCGGCGGCACGACGTCGAGGTGTCCGTTCAGATGAAGCCGGCGGCCGCCTTCCCCGCGCGGACTCCGCAGCCGCCCGATGACGTTCCGCCGGGGCCAGGCGGCGGAACCGGGTGGACAGGCCTCCGCCGGCGGATCGTCGAAGACCACCTCGAAACCGGCGCCGGCGAGCCGGCTGCCGAGCAGGGCGGCGCATTCCCGGTAGTTCTCGCCCGGGGGATTCACGGTCGGGATCCGGATCAGCTCCCCGCAGAAGGCGGCGATCTCGGCGCGGGCCGCCTCCGCCTGGCGAAGGATCCGCGCCTCGAGGCCGGCGGCGACCGGACGGAGCGGCATTGGAACCGAGGATACCGCCCCGTGGCGGCGGCTGGCCGTCGTCCGGACTTGACGGGTGGTTCGTATTTCGATAATATTGGAAATATGGAAACAAGAGCCACCGACTCCGCCGCCGGCGCGCTGGAATCGCGGTGCGCGCTCTCCCGGGACAGTCGTCTCGATGTCTTCCACCTGTTGGCTCAGGGCGGTCCGGATGGACTCGCGGCGGGGAGCGCGGGGCACTGCAAGGCGCCGACGCCAACCTGCTCGTTCCACCTCAGGGAACTCGAGAAGGGGGGACTGGTGCGCTGCTGCCGCCACGGCAGATCCCAGGTCTACACGGCGAACTTCCGGGCGATCCGGGCGCTGCTCGGGTACCTGACGGAACACTGCTGCTCCGAAGAAGCGTGCAGCCATGAGGTTCCGGCTGCCGCCGAGAACGAGCCACATGGATGAGATGAGGAGCGGCGCGGGCGGGCAGGCCGCGCCCGGCAACGAGGACACTCGCCGACCAGGGTTGACTTCCGGTTCTGATTTCGATACTATTGGAAATATGGAAACGACGGGCGCCCAGTCGACCGCCGAGGCGCTGGAGATGCTCTGCGCTCTCTCCCAGGAGAGTCGGCTCGACATCTTCCGGCTGCTGGTACAGAGCGGGCCGGACGGACTCGCCGCCGGCGCGATCGCCAGGCACTGTGAGCTGCCGGCGCCGACCTGCTCGTTCCATCTGAAGGAGCTCAAGAAAGGCGGGCTCCTCAAGTGCTGCCGCCATGGCAGGTCCCAGATCTACACCGTGAACCTGCAAGCGATCCGGGATCTGCTCGACTATCTGACGGAGCACTGCTGCGCCGACCACGACTGCGACCACGAGACTCCGAACGGCGCCGCCGGTCGGGCTCCGGAGGGGCGCACGGAACACTTTGCGACGGGCTCCGCTTGGGGTGGAACAAAATGACGACGGTCCGGGAGCGGGTTGGCCGCTCCCGGTGGTGAGCCGGGGGAGTCACCACCCGCCGAAGGAGACCGAACTCCCGGCCGCGATCGGCCGAATGGTGGGGTGTCCTTGCGTCGAGCTCAATATTTCGATAGTATTGGAAATATGGAAATCAAAACACACCGAATGAAGAGAGCGGATCCGGAATCCGCTGATGCCTGCTTGCTGGACGTCCTGACCGCGCCGGTCCTGGCGGCGCTCACCCGTCTTCCCCGGTCGGTGGTCGCGGAGGGCCTCGGCGCCGCGAAGATCGCCGAGTCCTGCCACCTCGGCGGTTCCGGCCGGAGATCACCGCATGTCCGGTTGCTGCGGGCGCTGCCGCGCGGCGTCCACCGACGCTGCCGGGATGCAGACCACCATCCCAGGGTCATCTGCTACGGACCCCACGGATCCGGGGACCCATAGGCCGGAATCGACGCGCCGGAGGCCGGACGCCTCCGGACGCTGCGCGAGCTGCCGGCGCCGGCCCTTCCTCCGGTCCCGCGCCGCATAGAATCAAGGCCGTTCTGTCCCTTCGGCGAGCCCTGGCGCCCGTGCTGCTCCTCGCTCCCGGGATCGTCGTTCCGCCAGGCGGGAACGCGGAGGATTCCGGGCGTCAGCAGGTCATCCCCCCTGTCCCCGATCCCGGACTCGTCGCGGTTGCCGGCATCGAGGTGGGTCACCACGAGCTGGAGGGTCTCCCCACCGGCTGCACCGTGGTCCTGGCCCGGGAGGGCGCGGTGGCCGGGGTGGACGTCCGGGGTTCCGCTCCCGGGACCCGAGAGACCGATCTGCTCGATCCCGAGAACACCGTCGAGCGCGTCCACGCGGTGGTCCTGTCCGGGGGCAGCGCGTTCGGCCTCGCGGCCGCCGACGGAACGGTGCGTTTTCTGGAAGAGGCCGGGATCGGGTATCCGGTGGGTCCCTTCCGGGTGCCGATCGTCCCGGCCGCGATCCTCTTCGATCTCGGAGTGCAGGGGCCGGGGGCGGTCCGTCCGGGAGCCGACTGCGGCTACCGGGCCGCCGCCGCAGCGGATTCCGACCCGGTGCGGCGCGGGAACGCGGGCGCCGGGGCCGGAGCCACCGTGGGGAAGAGCCGCGGCCTGGCCCGGGCGATGAAGGGCGGGGTCGGTTCGGCCTCGCTGCGCTTTCCGGACGGCCTCGTGGTGGCGGCGCTCATCGCGGTGAACGCGGTGGGCGACATCGTGGATCCCGCGGACGGGACGGTGGTCGCCGGGGTTCGCGACGACGCGGGAAACCTCGCGGACGCGCGCCGGCTGCTGCTCGAATCGCTCGCCGGTCCCGATGCGGGAAGCGCCGGTCCGGTCCCCGGAGCCAACACCACCATCGGACTGGTCGCGGTGAACGCCCCGCTCACCAAAGCGGAAGCCAACAAGGTGGCCGAGATGGCGCACGACGGACTGGCGCGCACCATCTATCCGGTGCATACCCCCGCCGACGGCGACACGCTGTTCGCGCTCTCCACGGGGCGTGGACCGGAGGTGCGGGTGGGCCGGGTCGGGGCCCTCGCCGCCGAGGCGGTGGCGCGGGCGGTCCTGGATGCCGTGCGCTCGGCGGAGTCGCTTCCCGGACTGCCGGCGGCGGGGGACCTCCCGGCGCCGCCGGACCAGTAGCCGGGCGTGTCCCCGCACCTCTTCGTCCTCGCGGCGTACTCGGGCCTGCTGATTGCCGTCGGCTGGCATGTCTCCCGAAAAGGGCGTTCCGCCGAGGGGTTCTTCGTGGCCGGCCGCCGCCTTCCGGCCCGGCTGATCTTCGCGACCGTGCTGGCCGCGAACATCGGCGCCGGCTCCACCATTGGCGCGGCGGCGCTCGGTTACGAACACGGGCTGGCCGCCTTCTGGTGGGTCGGAGCCGCGGGTCTCGGAACCCTGCTGCTCGCCTGCTGGCTGGGTCCCCGGATGTGGCGGGTGGCGTCCGAAGCCCGCCTCCGGACGGTGGGCGATTTCCTCGAGCTGCGCTACGGCGCGGGAGTGCGGGTCGCCCTCACCGGCCTCCTGCTGGTCGCCACCCTCTTCGTCCTCGCCGCCCAGTTGCTCGCCGCCGGAGTGCTCATCGAGGGCGCCGCGGGGATTCCGCTGCCGGCGGCGATCCTCGCCGCCGCGGTGGTGATGACCGCGTACTTCGCGGTCGGCGGTCTCCAGAGCGCGGCTTCCGTCAACTTCGTGCAGCTCGGCGTGCTGCTGGTCGGCCTCGGACTCGCGGTCCCTTACGCCCTCACCGCCGCCGGAGGCGGTGGAGGCATCGAGGGGAGCCTCGGAGAGGACGCGCTGGATGTCTTCGGCAACGCCTCGCTCGCGTTCGGCTACACCGCATTGCTGATCCCGGCCTTCCTCGTTTCGCCGGGAATCCTGCAGAAGCTGTTCGGGGCCCGGGACGAGAGCGCCGTCCGGCGTGGCCTCACCGCCGCCGGCATCGCGCTGCTCGCCTTCGCGGCGGTTCCGCCGCTTCTCGGAGCGGCGGCCGCGGTGCTCCATCCCGGGCTCGCCAACCCCGACGCCGCCCTTCCGGCGCTGCTGATCGACTCGCTTCCCCTCTGGCTCGGGTGCTTCGGAGTCGCGGCCCTGTTCTCGGCCGAGGTGTCGAGCGCCGACGCGGTGCTGTTCATGCTCTCGACGTCGTTGTCACGCGATGTCTTCCATCGTTTCCTGCGGCCGGACGCCGATGACCGCGCCGTCCTGCGGGTGGCGCGCGGGGCCGCGGTGGTCTCCGGACTCGCGGGCGTTGTCATCGCGATCCTCGCCCAGAGCGTGATCGCGTCGCTGACCGTCTTCTACTCGGTGCTGGGGGTTTCGCTCTTCGTGCCGGTGGTCGTCGGCCTCCATCGCTGGCGGCCTCCGGCGCGCGCCATCCTGAGCGGCGCGGTCGTCGGAGTGCTCGTGTTCGGGCTGGCGCCGGGGGACGGGGTCCTGCCGCCGCCCCTGCTCGGGATCGCGGCGTCGGCCGTGGTGGTTTTCCTCCACCTGCGGACCGCCCGGCGCTGACCGGAGGCGCCGCCGCTTGGTTTCCGACGGCTCCGGCCGGGAACCGAAGTCCGCGGACGTGGTGGTCGTCGGGGCCGGCCTCGCCGGGCTGCAGTGCGCGCGGCTGGTGGCCGAGGCGGGGCTCGACGTGGTGCTGCTGGACCGGAAGGAGGACGTCGGGGAGCGGGTGCACACCACCGGGATCTTCGTCCGCAAGTCGCTCGAGGACTTCCCGCTGCCGCCGTCCTGCCTGGGTCCGGCGGTCCGCCGGGCCGTGCTCTATTCGCCGGCGCGGCGCGCCCTGTCGCTCGCGAGCCGCCGCGACGAGTTCCGGGTGGGGCGGATGGCGCCGCTCTACCGCGAAATGCTCGACCGTTGTCTGGAGGCGGGTGTCCGGTTCGTCTCCGGCGCCCGCTATCGCGCCTGCCGCCGCGTGGCGCGGGGAGTCGTGGCCGAGGTGGAACGCGACGGGCGGTCCCTGAGCTGGGAGACCCGCTTTCTGGTGGGCGCCGACGGTGCGAATTCCCAGGTAGCCCGCGACCTGGGCCTCGATTCCAACACCGAATGGATCGTGGGCGTGGAGTCGGTGCACAGTGGGGTGCCGCTCGCGGACGGGGTGGCGCTCCACTGCTTTCTGGACCCCCGCATCGCGCCCGGGTACCTGGCCTGGGTGGTTCAGGACGGCGAGGAGACGCACGTGGGCGTGGGCGGCTATCCGGACCGCTTCCATCCCCAGACCGCGCTCGCGGAGTTCACCGCCAGTCTAGACGGGCATTTCGCGCTCGACGAGGGCCGGGTCCTCGAACAGCGCGGCGGCCGGATCCCCGTGAACGGCGTGCTGCGGCGCATCGGCACGGACGTGGGACTGCTCGTCGGCGACGCCGCTGGCGCGGTCTCGCCGCTCACGGCCGGTGGGTTCGACGCCTGCCTGCGGCTCTCCCGGCAGGCCGCCGACGTCATCGTGCGCCGCTTCGAGTCCGGCGACCCGGAGGTGCTGGCGACGTATTCCGGCGCGAACCTGCGGGCCCGTTTCTGGTCCCGCCGCTGGATGCGGGCGCTCCTGGCCGGGGTCCGGAGCCGGGCGGCGATGGAACTCGTCTGCGGGGCGCTCCGGTTTCCCCCCTTCCGCAACCTGGCGTGGCAGGTCTTCTTCCGGCGGCGCTCCTTCCCGGACGTGTGATCGGAGCGCCGGCCTCCGGCCGGCATCGCGGCCACAGGCCGCGAAACGCATAGCGCCGGCCCGTTCTCCCGTTGGCGCCCCGGTCCGCACGATGGCTTGGAACGCCGGCTTGAGCCGGCACAGCGGCCCGCAGGGCCGCGGGCGGTTCGTTGCTACCCCGGATGGACGCACAGCCGCGCCATCCCGGCGCATGAGGTCCGTCCCGCCGCCCGCCTGCGGCGGGCTGTGCCGGCTGAAGCCGGCGTTCCAAGCGGTCCCGGCCACCGTGGGCCTCAGCATCCCCGCCCGCACTTTCATTCCCGGCGGGGTGTGCAGGAGGACCGATCATGACGGTTTGTCCCGGTCGCGGCCTCCAGACCGGCAGGCGCGGCGCTTTGCGCCGCGCATGTCGCGACCTGTTGCGCCTTGTGAGTCCTCCGGTGTGGGACAGACCCGATCAGAGAATCTCTTCGGGTTGCGCCGGTGGATCGTCCACGCTCCCGATCTCGTCCTCCAGCGGTTCGAGCCGGGAAAGGACCTCAGACAACGAAGGAGATCGCTCCTCGGTCCCAAGAATCCGATGACTGCCGTCGGGGTCGGTGACGAGTTCCTCCGTGAGCGGTTCGGATTCCGGAGGGGGCCCGATCGGCTGGTCCCGGCCGCTCTGAAACAGCTGGCTACCGGCCGGTCGTGACGACTCCAGGGTCTTCGCTTTCGGCATCCGTACAGCCTCCGTCGTATTCGGGGTCAGGTCAAGTCGGTGGGGACGACATCGTGTCCCGGACAAAACAGCTCGGGGAGCTGTTCACCGCGCTGCTGGCGGCAAGGGCCGGCAGTCCCCGCCCTTGGCCGCCACGCGCCATAATCCGCGCGCCGTGACCACCACCTCCCCCTTCTCGCTCGCTGGGATGGACGTCGTGGTGATCGGCGGCGCCTCCGGGATCGGAGAAGCAAGCGCCCGGCTGGCGGCCGGCTCGGGCGCCCGCGTGGTGGTCGCCGACCGGGACGAAGCCGCCGCGGGCAGGGTCGTCACCGCCATCGCCGCCGAAGGTGGAGCGGCCGTCGCCCGGCCGGTGGACATCCGGTCCGGGGAATCCGTCGGGGGCCTGTTCGCGGGACTCGAGTCGGAGGGATTCCAGCCGCGGGGACTCGTGTCCACTCCGGGCGTGAACGTGAGGAAGCGCCTCGCCGACACGAACGAGGAAGAGTTCGAGCGGGTGGTCTCGCTGAACCTGAAGGGGACCTTCCACGCCCTCCGCCACGGCGCGGCCAGTCTCGCGCGTTCCGGGGGCGGCAGCATCGTGCTGCTCTCCTCGATCCGTTCCCAGGTGGTGGAGGCGGGGCAGGGGGTCTACGCGGCCACCAAGGCGGGCATCGTGCAACTCGCTCGCACCGCGGCGGCCGAGTGGGCCGCTTCGGGGGTCCGGGTGAACGCCCTCGCCCCGGGAGTGGTCGAGACCCCGCTGACCGCGCAGATCGAGAAGCGGCCCGACTGGAAGCAGGCGTACACCGACAAGACCCTGCTCGGCCGTTGGGCGACCGCGGACGAGATGGCCGCGCCGACGGTGTTCCTCCTGTCGCCGGCGGCGAGCTACGTCACCGGCTCGGTGCTCTTTGCCGACGGTGGCTGGACCGCGGTGGACGGACGATTCGATCCGCTCTGAGGGTCGGCGTTCTCCGGCCGGATAGGCGATACGCGGTTCCGCTGCGCGGCGCGCAGCGGGTGCCGGTCTGAAGGCCCACCGGGAGAACTGCCCGGCGGTCCCCCCCGGCGGTCGCTTACACGTAGAGCAGGACGCCCCTGGCGGGTTGGCCGGTGGCGCGCTCCACCGCCCGGGCGTAGAGACCGACCTGCCGGCGGTAGCGGGCCTGGCTGTCCTGGAACCCGGGGTCCTCGGGTGGCCGGGAGTCCGTCTTGAAGTCGAGAACCGTCCAGGCGCCCCCGGCGTCCGGCTGGAAGACCAGATCGGCGACTCCCTCCACCAGGGTCGGGTCGGACCCGCCGGGAACGGCGGTGTCCTCGGGCTCGGCGAAGGACTCCACCTCCAGCGTCGACGCGGTATCCGGCTCTGGGTGCAGTGCGGTTTCGCGGCCCGGAGGGCCGCGGTGCCGGTCTGGAGACCGGCGTTCCAAGCCGTCGGCCGGCTCCAGGTGGAGGAGGGGCAGCTCCCGGTAGCACGCGCCGTGTTCCGCGGCGCGCCGCGCCTCGGTCAGGAGCGGGTGCCCGAGCGCGGCGTTCACCGCGTGCGTCGCAGCGGGGCCGAGTTCGTCCTCGAGCTCAAGTTCGCGGACGGCGCGGGCGGTTTCCGCTTCGATCTCCGCCTTGTCCGCGTCGAGAGGAATCTGCTCGAGAACCCGGTGGACCAGCTCCCCGAACGCGGCCCCGACCGGGCGCTCCGCGTCCCGCAGCAGTCCTTCGACATCCGGTCTCTCGACGTCCACCTCGAGGAGGTCCACCGGGTCGCCGGAGGATTCCAGCGCGGCGAACGCCGTGGCCGGGATGGCCCGGCGGGTGGGGACCAGCCCGGCATCGATGGCTCCCCGCCGCCGGGCGAGGAAGGCGGCTTCGGCTGCCTTCCCGTCGCCGGGCGCGCCGCCGGCTGCATCCGCCCTGAGCAGGTCCCATAGCGGGGCGGTTCCCCGCCGGTTGACCGCGCCGTCCGAAGGTCCCGCTTCGGGTCTCCGGGGTGTGATGGCGCCGCTGCCGAGCAGCGGCCTGAGGCCCGCCGCTACCGGGGCGAGCAGGCTCTCCTCCGGGAAGTCTCCCTCGGACACCGGCGCCGCCAGCAGATCCCGGGCGCGGGTCATCGCGACGTACAGGAGCCGGTCGAGCTCCGCGAGGTCCTCCGCCTCCTCGGCCGGAATCCCCTCGATGAGATCCCAGGGCACGATCCCGGCGCCGAGATCGCACGCGTGGAGCCGTTCCTTGGCGTTCACGATGCGGCCCGCCCGTCCGCGCCGGGGCGCGGCCCCATCGCAGAGGACAACCACCGGGAACTCGAGTCCCTTGGCGGAATGGGTGGTCATGATCCGCACGCCGCGGACGTCCTCGTCGATGGCGTGCGCCGATCCCGCGTCCGGGTTTTCCGCTTCCGACGCCAGTTGCTCCACGAACCCGCGGAAGGAGAGGCCTCCGCGCGCCTCGAAGGCGCGCGCCGCCTCGCCGAGCCGGCGGAGGTTCGAGAGCACCTGGTCCGGGGAGTTCCAGAACGCGAATCCGGTTTCCGCGCGGTGCCTTCCCAGAAGCTGCTGGAGCGTTACCGCGATCGGCTGGTGGGTACGGCGGCGGTGGAGTTCGTAGAGGAAGGCGAGCCCGTCCCGGATCGTCCGGTCCACCGCCCGAGCCCCGGTGGCGTCGTCGTCATCCAACTCCAGGAACCGGGCTCGGGCGGGCCTCAGCCGGATCTCCGGATGGCGCTCCCGGAAGAGGAAGAGGTCCTGGTCCGGGATCGCGAACAAGGGGCCCCGGAGGGTCGCGTAGACGCTCAGTTCGTCCTCGGGAAACTCGACGGCGGTGAGGGCCGCCCGCAGGAACGACAACTCCGCGCTGCCGATATAGGTCTGCACCGCCGCCAGCGAGTGCGGGATGCCGAGGTCCTGAAGGGCATCGGCATAGGGTTGGGGCACAAGCCGCCCGTAGTTCCGGAAGCGCCGGAAGAGCAGGCAGATGTCGCTCGGTTCCACCCGCCGCGGAGGGCGCCCGTCCGCCGCCGAGACCTCGAAACCCTTGTCGAGAAGCCCGCGGACGAACTCCGCGACCGCCGGGGGCTCGTGCTCCTCGAGATGCCGCAGGTAGGGGGCGTGCGGCAGCGGGATGGCGGCGAGCGCCGGTCCCTCGGCCGGCTCCCGGAAAGCCTGGAGCGGCACGTAGTCCACCTGCCGCGCGAGGCCTCCCACCCCCGGGCCCGTTTCGAACGCCGGTTTGAGGACCTGGTTCACGAAGTCGCAGATGGCGGGGACCGAGCGGAAGTTCGTGGTCAGCCGAACCTCGGCGGCGCCGCCGGCGAGCAGGCGCTCCTTGATGCGCAGGTAGTGGCCCACATCGGCCCGCCGGAATCGGTAGATGGACTGCTTGGGATCCCCGACCAGGCAGAGCCGGCCGGGGCTCGGGACGGCCTCGTCCCAGTCGCCGTCCGGCGGTTCCTCGGCGGTCAGCAGCAGGACGATCTCCGTCTGCATCGGGTCGGTGTCCTGGTATTCGTCCACCACGAGGTGGCGGAATCGCCCCGCGAGTTCCCGGCGGACCTCCGGGTGGTCCCGCAGCAGGCTGCGCGTCCGCAGCAGCAGGTCGTCGAAGTCGAGCCGGCCCGCTTTCGCTTTTGCGCTCTCGTAGTCGTCCACCAACCCGCGCAGGTCCTCCCGCAGGAGGGCGGCGAGGTCCGCGTTGCTCTGCCGCTGGAACGCGGCGAGCCGGGTCCGGAAGGCGTCACGCCACTTGCGGGTATGGGGGAAGCCGGACGGCGTGCGCCCGCCATACGCCGGGACCCTGAGCTCCGCGAGCGCCTGCTCGAGCCAGTCCAGATCTCTTCCGGAGCCGGCTTCCCGCGCCCGGACCTCCCGGGCGAGGTCCGCGGCGGCGGCGAGGGAGCGGATCAGCCAGTTGGGTTTCCTGCCCGGCGGGTCCTTCGGGAGCGACCGGTAGAGCTCCTCGAGCATGAACAGGGAAGGGGCCGGTTCGGCCTGCTCGCCGCCGGGGCGCTCCACCAGCTCGAGGATCGCGGTCTCCGCATCCCAGGCGCGCCGTTTCCAGGGTGCGTCGAGGGATCGGTAGTCGAGGAGCCGCAGGCCGGCCTGGTGGAGGACGTCGAGCGGGCTCACCATCGGGTTCCGGCTGCGGCGCAGCAGGCGGCCGATCCCCGGTCCCGGGTCCTCGAGCTGCCGGTCAACGAAACGGCGGAAGACCCGGTCGAAGAAGGCCCGCTGCTCGGCGTCCGTCAGAATCTGGAAGTCGGGGTCCACCCCGGCCTCGATGGGGCGCTCCCGCAGGATGGTCGCGCAGAAGGCATGGATGGTCCCGATGGACGCCTCTTCGATCTGGGCGAGCGCCGCTTCGAGGCGCGGCCCCGCCGCCGCCCCCTCCGGGCCGGCCGCCGCGCTTTCGATGCGGGACTCG
The DNA here is from genome assembly GCA_965116805.1 of Vicinamibacteria bacterium. Classification (GTDB taxonomy): domain Bacteria; phylum Acidobacteriota; class Vicinamibacteria; order Marinacidobacterales; family Marinacidobacteraceae; genus Marinacidobacterium. The sequence goes on along the minus strand of OZ220713.1, from coordinate 2,933,847 downwards.
AGGCCCTGGCGGACTCTGAGCCGCAGTTCGCCGGCGGCTTTCTCCGTAAAGGTGATCGCCGCGATCTGCCCGATCCTGGCGGTGCCCGCGGCCACCATCTCGACCACCCGGTCCACAACCGACGTGGTCTTCCCGGTGCCGGCCGCCGCCTGCACGATCAGCGTGGTGTCGTGGTCCCGGCGGATGCGGTCCCGGGCCGCGGCGTCCGGAACGGCGCTCACGGGAGGCTCCGGATCCCGGCGACGTCGTCGAGGGCGGCGGCGAACCCGGCCCGCGCCTTCGTCCGCGCGTACCCCGCGGGCCGCGGGCCGCAGACCGGGAGGTAGTCGCAGTAGTCGCACACCCGGTAGGTGACTCCGGGGTTGGGCAGGGCCGGGAAACGCCCGCCCTGGACCGCCCGGTCGAGTCCGCCGACGAACGACTCGAAGACCGTCCGCGAGGCCTCGCTCGCGGCGTCCACCACGGTCTCCAGGTAGGCGCCGCGGATGGTCGCGTAGTAGAGCCTGCCCGTGGCCGCGGGAGATCCGGACAGCGCCTCGTAGGCCAGGGCGTAGAGGAGCGGCTGGAGAGCCCGGCCGCCGAACAGGATGCTCTGGGTGTCGGTGGTCTCGATCGAGGCGCGTCCGGTCTTGTAGTCCGTGATCTGCACGGTGCCGTCGGGGAGCCGCTCCACCACGTCGATGGACCCGTGGAGCCGGAGTCCGCCGGGAAGGACCGCCGCCTCGGTCCGGCTGGCCGGGTCGGCGGGTTGTTTCGCCCCCATGCCGAAGGTGAGCTCGTTCGCCAGGGGGACGCGGCCGGTCTCCGCGTACCGCTGCAGGAAGCCGCGCAGGTCGCCGAGCAGCCCGTCCATCTGGTCCCGCCAGATGCGCTCGATCGCCGGCGCGACCCGCTCGCGTACTTCGGCTTCCACCCGCTGGAAGATCTCCGCCAGCAGCTCGAACGCCTCGTCGAGCCGTTCTTCCCGAAGCGGGGCCAGCCCGCGCTTCCGGAATTCCCGTCCCAGGTGGAAGAACACGTCGTGCAGGAGGGACCCCCGGGTGAGCGGGTCCAGATGGACCAACGCCTCGGGACGTTCGACCGGCCGCAGCCGGACGAGGTTCTTGAGGAAGAACTGGTAGGGGCAGGCGGCGAACGCCTCGAGGCCGGTCGCCGAGAAGGACCGGTTTCCGGGGCGGTGCCGTTCGAGCGCCTCCAGAGCGGCCGGGTTCGGGTTCAGGAAGCCGTCGGGAGACTGCCACTTCCACTGCTGCCGCATGTACTCCTGGCGAAGCGCCCGCGCCAGAGCCGGATCGGACAGCAGATACGCCGCCGTCCCGGAGTCCCCCGCGCGGGACCCCGGCCTTCCGAGCGCCGACGCGACCTGGGCGAGATCGAACTCGCGCCGGTCGATCGCGAGCGACGCGTCGCGGGGCGCGCGAATCCCGCGAACCACCTTGCTCTCCCGGCCCGCCTGGGAACGGATTTCGGCGAGCGTCGGAATCTTGCCGAGACCCGCCCGGAACGCCTCCGCCAGGTAGTACGACGGCACCTGCGGGCGGCCCTCGACGAGATTCAGCGAGGAATAGCTGAGCGTGAGTCTGCGGGTGGCCGCGCCGATTCCGATCCGCAGCCGCAGGCGTTCGCGCTCGGCCAGATCGGAACGCACCGGCAGGTCCGGAGAGAGCGCCGCGCGCTCCCGGTCGAGGAGCATCGGATCTTCGCGGAGCACGCGGGGGAACGCCCGTTCGGAGAGTCCCGGGACGGCCACCACGTCGAAGGCGAGCCCGCGCGCGGCGTCGATGGGCCCCACCCAGACCCGGCCGTAGCGGCTGCCCCGGGAGCGGGTGACCACCTCGGCGAGCCGCCCGGCGAGGCTTTCCCGGACTTCGTCGAGGGTGACTTCGCTCACGTCCCGCATCGGGTCCGTCTCCGCCAGGCAGTCGATCACTCCCTGGGGATGGAGGAGTGCGGCGCGGGCCAGTCCCTCGAGGTGACGCATCCACTCGGAATAGCTCGCGTGCGGGGAGGGGAGGGCCGCCAGCCGGCGGAGGATCGGCAGGGCGGTCTCGGTCAGTCGCCGGAGGTCTCCCTGGCGCAACCGGAGGTGCTCCCGCCTCGCCTCATCCTCCTCCGCCTCTTCGTCCTGCCGCAGCCGGTCCGCGAAGCGGGCGAGGCGCCTCTCCCAGCGGTCGAGACCCCCGATGACCTCGGAGTCCAGGATGAGCCGCTCCCAGCGGCGCGGCGCCACGAAACCGGGGACCTCCAGCGCCGCTTCTCCCTCGGCGCTGGCCTCCGGCAGCCCGGTTGGGGCGGACGGAGTCTCGCCGAGCGAGAGGTATTCCGCGAACCGCGTCGCGGAGAGCCCTTCCCGGGCGCAGTCCAGCAGGACGAGAAACGCGCGCCCGGCCGGGTGCGGCCGCCGGGCGCCGGCATCGAAGAAGGCCGGGATCCCGGCGCGCTCGAAGGCTTCCTGAAACGCCGAAGCCTGGGCGGCAGGCTCCGGGAGGAGGACGGCCATCCGGTCGAACGGAACGCCTTCGCCCGCCGCGGCGAGAAACGCGCGGGCGTGCTCGATCGCCTCCGCGGCGGTTCCGGGCGCCGCGATCACGCTGAGCCCGTGGCGCTCCCGGCCGGGATCGGGCCGCCGGGTGGCGAACAGATGGCGTTGCGCGGAAGCCACCGCGTCGTCGGGCGGCGCGTCCTCCGAGCTCCCTGCGGTCGCCGGGAGTGGCTCGGCTCCAAGCGCGAGCGCGGCCTGCTCGGTGGCGGTGTCCCCCTCCGGCAGCGTCAGGAACACCTCGGGGGCGGCTCCGGTCAGGGCCCCGGCGAAACGGCGCGCCGCCGCGCCCCAGAGCGGAACGTCCAGCAGGAGGAGGGGGAGCCCTGCCGGGGGACCGGCGCCGCGCTCGATCCGCCGGGTGGCGGCGGCGAACGTCTCCGCCCGGTCGGCGAGGCCCACCTCGGTCAATGTCTCGAGGTACGCGTGGTAGAGCGCCCCGAGGCAGTCGTCGCGGCCGGCCACCCGGTCGGCGGCGACGCCCGCCAGGCGCAGTTCGTCGAACGTGGCGGCGAGCCGGACGGCGAGCCCCGGACCCTCGGCGGCTTCGCTGAAGCGTCCGAGCGCTCCCTGCCGGCGCGCCCGGTGGATGACCCGGACGACCGCCGCGAGCCTCGCCGCCGGGGTGAGCGCCCGGAGCCGGCGCGCCGCAAACTCGGAGCGCGCGAGGTTCTGGGCGAGGACGGACAGACCGAAGCGGAAGGCGCCGAGGAGCGCGCCGGACGGGCCTCCCGTCTCCGCCACCTCGTGGACCAGCCGGTCGGCGGCGTGGCGGCCGGCCGCGACGACGAGGAACGGCCGCTTCGTGCCGAGCCCCTGGAGAAACCGGCGGGCCGCCGCGACTCGCAGCGCCGCCCGCGGACTCTTGACGAATCGCTTGGGCACCGTTCCCACTATAGGACCGACACGCGACAAATCCTGTCGGGGAAGCGGGCGCCGCCCCCGGGACCAGCTACCAGGTCTGCGTTTCGTCGGAATGCAGCTTCGGGGGCAGGCGGTACGAGATCAGGGGATCGCGCAGTTGCGAGTTGTCCACGAGCGCGGTGAACCGGTCCACCTTCGCCTTCGCTTCCCAGCGCGGAAACAGGCGGCGCACCCGCTTCGCCAGGCGGCGTTTGTTCCGCAGGTAGAACAACAGACCCCGGGTGGACTGGGGCGGGTAGTTGAGCTTGTCCGCCAGCTCGTCGCCGATCAGGGCGCGGGACACGCGGTACACGTAGTTGGCGAGATGCTGGCGCTCCGTGGGCCTCCGGATGCCGATCACGACCGGCGCGGAGTTGACCAGGGCGTTCGCCATCACGATGCCCTCGATGGTCGGCCGCGGCTCGCAGGCGATGGCCACCCGGCAGAGTTCGAGCGCTTCCGCCTCGCTCCGGAACAGGATGGACTCCGGAACGCCCATCAGGTACGCCGAGTACCGCCAGATCTGGACGAAGGCTTCGCTCTCCTCCGCCGTCGGCTCGGCGCCGAGCCGCTTCGCCGCCTCGATCACCCGCGCCGAGAAGTTGGCGGCGGCGAGCGAGACGTGCGCGATGTGGATCGGCGTCCCGACCTCCTCCTCGTCCCACTCGTCGGACCTCCGGAGGTGATACCGCACCTGGGCGTGGATGAGCCGGATCCTCACGCTCAGCTTCCAGCCCTCGCCTTGGCGCTCGAGGCCCCCCGGGATCATGATCTCGATGAGCTGGCGGATGTTCTGGCGGAGCCGGCGGACCCCGTGGTCGGTCAGCCTCCCGGTGGTGAAGAACGACTTGCTGATGAGGGTGGTGAAACCCCAGACGATGCTCGAGCCGACCAGCGCCTGGACGTAGAGGTCCGAATCGGCGTGGAACGCCCGGCAGCCGGGATAGACGGCCTTCGAATCGAACCAGTCCGGCTGGACGGAACTGGATTCGATGAGTTCCCTGAGTTCCGCCGGCGCGTCCCGGAAGCCGGCCGCGTCCTCCTCCATCCCCGCCGTGATGATCTCGTGGATCCGTCTCTGGGGCAGGCCCGCCATGGACTCGATCGCCGCATCGGCGAGCGGGTCCCCCTTCATGGTGTGCTCGATGTAGCGGTGCGCGAGCTCCGGATCGTTCCAGCGCGCCCTCCCGTACCCGGTGCGGTACGCGGTCGGGACAAAGACCTCCGGAGGTTGCGGCGCGGATCGCTCTTGGCGCGTGGACATGCAATACCGACCGAACCGACCGAACCCACCAGACCGATCGAACCGACCGACAAACGGAGCGAACTGTACCGCCTGACGCGTTCCGGCCGTAACCCCGGCGGTGGTCGGGCCGGGCCGGACCGGGATCGGGTGGGCTTTCCCGGGCCGGGCGCTATCTCCGGCCCCGCAGCAAAAGGGCGGCGTCGTCCCCGAGGCTGTAGAGGGCCGGCACGATCAGCAGGGTGACCAGGGTGGCGAAGGCGACCCCGAAAGCGAGCGAAGCGGCCATCGGAATGAGGAACTGCGCCTGGATGCTGCGTTCGGCCATCAGCGGGGCGAGCCCGGCGCAGGTGGTCACCGAGGTGAGGATGATGGGCCGGAAACGGAGGGGTCCGGCCGCGAGGACCGCCTCCCGGGTGGACATCCCGGCGCGGCGCTCCCGGTTGATGAAATCCAGCAGCACCAGGGCGTCGTTCACCACGATCCCGACGAGCGGCACCATGCCGAAGAAGCTGGGGATCGAGAACGGCACCCCCATGATCAGGTGGCCGAAAATGGCCCCCGCGAGTCCGAAGGGCACCGCCGCCATGATCACGAAGGGTTGTGTCCACGAGGAGAGCGGTACCGCGAGCAGCGCGTAGATGAGGATCAGCGCCAGCAGCACGTTCTGCTCGAGAGCCTCCAGGGTCTCGGCCTGATCGCCCGCCAGCCCGACGACGTCGAATCGCAGGTCGGGATACTCGTCCCCGAGATCGGGAAGCACCCGCGCCTGGACGTCGGCCAGCACCGCCCCGGCGGAGGCGACCCGGGGATCCACGTTCGTGTGGACGGTGACGGCCCGCGCGCCGTCCACGCGCCGGATTGCCGCCAGTTTCTCCGCGCGGGCGAGTTCGGCGACTTCCCCGATGGGAGCCACCCCGCCGTCCGCGCGCCGGACCCGCATCCCGGTCACGTCTTCGGGCCGGGTGCGGCCCGATTCCGGATAGCGCAGGAGCACGCGGATCTCATCGCGTCCCCGCTGGATCCGCTGCACTTCCTCGCCGTAGAACGCCTGGCGCAACTGGCGTCCGAACTCGCCGGCGCCGATCCCGATCCCGGCCCCGCCGGAACGGACGCGCGCCACCAGTTCGGGAGCGCTGCCGTCCCAGTCGTCCCGCACCGCACTGACTCCCCCGTACTCGCGGAGGACCGTCTGCAGGCCCGCCGACGCGTCGTGCAACGCCTCCATGTCGTCGCCGCTGATCCGGATCGAGATGTCCGCCTCCTCGCCCAGGATCGACGTCAGGACCGTCACCTCGCCGCCGTGCGGCAGCGTGCCGGTGAGGCCGCGCAGCCGGTCGCCGATCCCCCGCGCGGTGAAGCCGGCCCGTTGCTCGGCGGGAATGAGCTCGAGCACCACCTGGCCGATGGTGGTTCCGGATCCGGCGAGCGCTCCCCCGATGGCTCCTCCCGGGCCGAAGGGAAGCTGCTGGCCGGAGAGCGCCGTCAGGTTCCGCTGCGGGTCCACGCCGTACTCGGCGCGGACCTCTTCCCGGATCCGGACGATCGCGGCCTCGACCTCTCCGACGACTTCCGCCGTGGCGGTCGCCGAGGAACCGGGCGGGAGCGAGACCTGCACGGTGATCACGTCGCTGTCGAACGGCGGCGAGGTCTCCACCGGCACCCAGCCGCCGCCCAGGAGGCCCATGGACAGCGCCAGCGACAGGACCCCGAGGGCCACCGTCGCGAGCCGGTTCCTGAGCGCCCAGCCCAGCGCCGGGCGGTAGAGGACGTCGATGCTCCAGTCGAGCGCGCGCTGGAAACCGGCCCGGATCCGGGCGAGCCGGCGGCTCGGCCGCACCCCGAGCCCCCCGTGCGCCATGTGGTGGGGAAGGATCCAGGCGGCGTCCACGAGCGAGAAGGCGAGCACCGGGATGACGATGCGGGGCAGGGTGCCCATCAGGTCGCCCCAGATGCCGGGGAGGCCCAGCAGCGGCCCGAACGCCGCCATCGTGGTCAGGACCCCGAACGAGGCGGGAAACAGGACCTGCCGCACGCCCTTGACGGCCGCGGCCTCCACTCCCGTCTTCGCGTGGGAGACATGGCGCTGCACGTTCTCTCCCACGACGATGGCGTCGTCCACCACGATCCCGAGGGTCAGGATGAACCCGAACAGGCTGAACATGTTCACGGTCACCCCGAGCCCGGGCATCATCAGGAAGGCGCCGAAGAAGGCCACCGGGAGCCCGGCGGCGGTCCAGACCGCGAGCCGGCTCGACAGGGTGAAGAAGAGAACGAGGAAGATGAGGGCGAGGCCCTGCAGCCCGTTCCGGACGAGGACGTCCATGCGGCTTTCGAAGAGCTGCCAGGCGTCGAACCAGGGCGTCACGGAGAGCCCCTCCGGCATGGCTCGTTCGATCTCGCGGACTTCGGCGTGCACCGCCTGCGCGGTCTCGAGCAGCCGGGCGCCGCTCGCGAGCATCACCTCGAGGAGCGCCGCGGGCTCCCCGTTCATGCGCGCCGTCCGTTGCACGTCCGCGAAACCGTCGGTGACGACGGCGACGTCCCCGACCGTGACCACGCCGCCGCCGGGCGCGGCGATCAGGGGAATCCGGGCGAAGTCCTCCCCGGTGACCGCTTCCGCCTCGGTGCTGACCCGCAGCTCGCCGCTGTCGGAACGGATGGAGCCGCCCGGGACGTCCGCCGAACCCCGGCGGATCGCCATCGCGACCTGGTCGAACGTCAGCCCGAACCGGGTCAGGACGTCTTCCGAAACCTCGATCGAGATCTCGTAGTCCCTCCCCGAGGCGATGTCCACCGTCGCCACCCCGGGGATCGGGGTGAGCGCGTCCCGGACGCGGTGCGCGGCCTCGGTGAGGCTCCGTTCGTCGGCGTCCCCGTGGACCGCGATCCGCAGCAGCAGCGGATCCACCCGCACCTCCGAGATCACCGGTTCTTCGGCGTCCGCCGGCAGGGTCGTGAGGGACTCCACCCGTTCCCGGATCTCGTCGCTCACGCTCCGGAAATCGGCCCACCGTTCCACCTCGATGGTGAGCACGCCGACGCCCTCGGTGGCGAGGCCGGCGATCTCCTTCACGCCCGAGACGTCGTCGAGCGTCTCCTCGAGTCCCAGCAGGACGCTGTCCTCGATCACCTCGGCGCCCGCGCCCGGGAACACGGTGGTGACGGTCAGGGCCGAGGACCGCGTCTCGGGGATCATCTCCTGCGGGATGCCGCCGAGGGTGAGCAGCCCGCCCAGCGAGATCCCGAGCAGCAGGAGGTTGGCGGCCACCCGGTTCCTGACGAACCAGGAGATCACGCCCGACTCCGGACGATCGCCCGGTCCGGTGGAGGGCCCCTCCACCATCGCGTCCATGCCCGAACTACTCGCCGCCCGGGGTCGCTGCCAGCCGCACCGTCATCCCCTCGGTGACGATCGCCGGCGGGTTCGTCACCACCCGCTCCCCGTCCTCGAGTCCCGAGCGGACCAGCAGGTCTCCGTCCTCCGTGGACCAGAACGCGTCCACCTCGCGGATCGTGATCCGGCCGTCATCGTCCACGACCAGCACCCGCCCGTCCTCGCGGAACGCGCTGCGCGGCACCACGGCCACGTCGGGATACTCCCGTCCCTCGATCTCCGCCCGTACGAACATCCCCGCCACCAGCGGCGGACGGCCTCCGGCTCCCTCGCCGTAGGGGTCCCGGACCTCGATCACCGCCGGGAAGAACCGCGTCGCCGGATCCACCTCGCCCGCCATCCGCACCAGCCGGCCCTCCCAGCTCCAGGTGGTCGCGGCGAGCGCGGGTCCGAGAACCGCCGTGAGCCGCGCACGCGGCCCCTGGCCGCGGGAGGCGCCTCCGAACGGCAGCTCGATGAGCTCCAGCGCGGCATCCGGCAGCGATACCCGCGTCTCCGCCACGTCCACGGACAGGAGTTCCACGAGCGGCGCGCCGGGCGCGGCCCACTCCCCGATCTCGGCGTTCCGCAAGCCCACGAGGCCGGTATGCGGCGCCCGCACTTCCGTCTTCTCGAGTTCGCTTTCCGCGCGCTTGAGGGATGCCTCGGCCGCCGCGACCCCGGCGCGCGCCGCCGCGAGCTGCGGCACCCGAAGCGCGAGGGGATCCGGCTCCGTGCCTTCTCCCGTCCATTCTTCCTCCGCGAGCCGGGCCAGGCCCTCCTCCGACTGCAACTGCAGCCGGGCCTGCGCCACCTGGCTACGCGCCACCTCCACTGCCTGCTCGTACGCGAGCGACTCGATCCGGAAGAGGGCCGCGCCCTCGTCCACCCGCGCCCCGTCGCGGAGGCCGGGAGCCGACCAGACGACCCGGCCCGCCACCTCGGCCGCCACCGTGGTCCGCCGCGACGGGCGCACGGTCCCGTCCGCGCGCACCGTGACGCGCTGCGGGCCCACCCGGACCGTTGCCGCCCGCACTTCGGGGAGCACGGTTTCGATTTCCTGCGCCTCCGGCCGGGGGCCGAGCGCCACCAGGAGCGCCAGCAGCGCTCCCGCGCCGATCAGTATCGGGATGAACAAGAACCTTCGCATCACCTCTCCCCGGCATCCGCCGTCTCGTCCCCGTTCGCGCGCTCGAAGCCGCCCCCGAGCGCCAGCGCCAGGTTCACCCGGTTGTCGAGCCGGGCTCGCACCTGCGACAGATGCGCCGCCTCGGCGAGCAGCGCCGCGCGCTCCGCCTCCAACTCCATGAGTCGCGTGACGAAGCCCCCGCGGCGTTGACTTCGCGTGCGCGCAAACGCCCGGCGGCTCGCCGCGAGCGCTTCCGCGGAACGCGACTCCATCTCCTTGAGCGATTCCTCGGCCCCCAGCGCGGCCTCCACCTCCTGGTAGGCCGTCAGTACCGTCCGCGCGTACACCGCCAGCGCCTCGCTGTCGCGGGCCTCCTCCTGCCGGATCTGCGCCCGGATCCGGCCTCCCTGAAAGACCGGCGCCGCGATCCGCGCGATCAGGCTCCACACCGAGAAGTCGCCGTTCACCAGGTCGCTCAGCCGCGTGGACGCCGTGCCCGCGGAGCTGGTCAGCGGGAACTGGGGATACCGCGCCCGCCGCGCCATTGCCGTGAACTCCCGGGACATCGCCAGGCGCCGTTCCGCGCTCGCCACGTCCGGACGCCGGGAAATGAGGTCCGCCGGGGCGCCCGCCGGAACCGGGCTCCGGGCCGGGGGCAGGCCGCCGGCGAGTTCCCAGTCCGGTCCGGGCTCCCCGTCGGGATAGTCGGTGAAGAGGACTTCCAGACCCCGCACCGCCGCCGACCGGGCCTGCCGCCGGCTGGCGGCCGCCGCCCGCGCGTCGGCGAGACGGGCCTCCGCGGCGTTCACTTCGGCGAGCGCCGCCTCGCCGATCCGCGCCCGTTCCCGCGTCCACCGCACCGTCTCCTCCAGGCTCGCCGCGACCGCCTCGGCGATCCGCGCCTGCTCGCGGGCCTCGACCGCCAGGAAGTACAGGCGGGCCGCCTGACCCGCCAGCGAGACCCGCGCGCCCGCCACCTCGGCGACCGCCGCCTCCATCACGGCGTTCGCGGCCCGCGCCCGTGGCGTCGCCGCGCGCCAGAGGTTTGCTTCCCAGCTCAGGTCCAGCGAGAGTCCGTAGCGGACGAAGTCCGCGGTAAGCACCTCGTCTTCCCCGAGCCCCGGGATCGGCAGCCCCACCGATCCCGCGATGTCCGAGATCGGCAGGCCGATGAAGGCCTGGCGCGCCTGAAGGCGGTCCACCCCCGCCCCGACCTGGGGATAGAGCGCGCTTCTCGCGATCCCGGCGTCGGCGGCCGCCTGCGCGAGACGGGCCGCCGCCTCCCGAAGCGTCAGGTTGCCCGACAGCGCCCGCTCGACGACCCGGTCCAGCGCCGGGTCTCCGAACGAGGTCCACCAGTCCGCCGCCGGGACGGCCGCGGGCTCGGTGGCCGCGGGGGCCGCCGCCTCGGGCGTGAACTCGACTTCGGGATCCGCGACCGGGGTCCGCAGACCGCCGCAACCGCTCGCCAGCACGCAGGCGGCGGCCAGCACCGTTGGTCGGCCCACCTTCATGGCCCGTCAGTGTATTCGGTGGACACTCGCGATGGGCGCGGAGGCCCGCCCCTGTTGAAGGGCGGCGTCCGCTCGCGTACGATCATTCGCTCGCATTTCGGTTCCCGTCAGGCTGCGGCCTGTTTTGACGGAGGCTTTCATGATCCAAACGACCCTCCATCCGGCGCCCCGCCGGTCAGCCGGTTTCCGACGCCGGTTCTTCCCCTTTGCGGTACTGGGCCTGGCCGCCGTCGTGGGCGTGCCGAGCTTGCTGGCGCAGGATGAGGCGCCGCTCAATCGCCGGGAGGTCTCCCGGGCCATCGACATCGCGGAGGATCATCTCGACGACGCCGAGCGGGCGCTCCGGGATGAAGACGCGGAAGCCGCGCAGGCGGCCTTCAGCCAGGCCGGCGGGCTCTTCCTCCGGGTGCTGCAGGACCACCCCTACCGCCGGGACATCCGGATGCGGCTCGGCCGCATCTATCTCCACTTCGAAGAGTGGGAGAACGTCGCCAGCACCTTCGAGGAGGCGCTGATGACGGATCCCCCGACGGACGAAGAGGACATCGACGGCTGGGCGTTCGAGAACGTCGAGGACGCCGACGAGATCCTCGAAGCCTGGACCGCGGTGACGAGCGCCTACGGGATGCTCGAGGACGACCTCAAGGTCATCGAGGCCGGGCAGAAGGTGATCGAACTGAATCCGAACCCGCCGGCGAGCACCTTCGTGGCGATCGGGTCCAGCATGGCCCGGCAGGGACAGTTCGAGGAAGCTTCCAGCATGGCCCGGCGCGCCCTCGAGATCGAACCCGACAGCGCCATGGCCCACTCGACCCTCGGCCAGGCCGCCTTCGCCGGGGGCGACCTCGACGAGGCGGAGGCTTCCTTCCAGCGTGCGGTCGAACTCGACCCGAGCACCGCCCGCGCCCACGCCGGCCTCGCCGACATCTACTACTCCCGCGAGGACTTCCAGGCGGCGGTGGACGCGGCGAGCGCCGCGCTCAACCTGAACGACCAGTTGACGGCGGCCTACGGGATCCGGGGCCTCGCGAACAACGCCCTCGGCAACTCCGCGGAGGCCCAGGGCGACCTGTCCATGGCCGTGACCGTGAACCCCGACGACCCGGCGGCGAACCTCGCGTTCGCCCAGGTGTACGAGGCGCTGGAGAACCGGGGCCAGGCGACGAGCTACTACCGGAAAGTCACCACCCTTGCGAACTCGCCTCCGGCGTCGAAGGTGGCGGCCCACGTCGCGCTCGGGCGTTTCGCCATCCAGGATCTCAACTACGACGAAGCCGTCAACCACATGAACGAGGCGGTCGCCGCCGACCCGGACTCGGAGGAAGCGAAGGCGGGACTCGGGATGGCGAGCCACGCGAGCGCCAAGGCGAAGCGGCAGGCCCAGGACGTCGCGGGCGCCCTGGCCGCGGCGCAGGCGGCCAGCGCGGCCGATCCCGACAACCCCGTCTACCAGGTGGAGCAGGGCATCGCGCTCATCCTGAACCAGCAGGTGGCCGAGGCGGTGCCGGTCCTCGAAGCGGGGATTCCCAACTTCCCGGCCGACGGGAACATGGACGACCTCGCGGTCGGACACTGGGCGCTCGGCCAGGCCTACATGGCGTCGCAGAACTTCGCCGGGGCTGAGACCCAGTTCAGCGAGGCGACCCAGAAGATGGACAGTTGGGGAGCGCCCTTCCAGATGCTGGCCTGGGCCCACACCGCCCAGATCGCGTACGGCCCCTGCCGGCTGAAGGACGCCGCCTTCGGCGAGCGGATGCAGGCGGCCGGAGTCGGGTGTCCGGCGACCGATGCCGACTACGAGCGGGTGGCCGCCGCGGCCGCGCAGTACGAGAAGGCCGTGGCGCTCGGTGTCCAGGACCCCGTCCTGGCGGAGCGGATCGCGGTGCTCCAGGAGGTCAGGAACCAAGTCGCCGAATGACGGCCCGGGGTAGCGGCGAAGTCTCAGACGGCACCTCGGACATCAAGGGGCTGCTCTCCGCGCTCGGCGGGGAGCAGCCCCGGATGGAGGAGATGCTGGGGCGGTTCGTCCGGATCGAATCCCCCACCGACGACCCGGAGGCCACCGCCCGGATGGGCGACGAGGCCGTTTCCGCGCTCACGGACGCCGCCCGGGGGTTGCTGAACGGAGCCTCCGTCACGCGGGTTGCCGGGACAGGCGCCGGGACGCCGCGCGGACCGCACGTGCTGGTGCGCGTTCCGGGAGCGGTGGCCCGGGAGAAACCCCTGCTGCTGCTCGGCCATCTGGACACCGTCTGGGGGCATGGCACGCTGGACGAGATCCCCTTCCGGATCGAGGACGGCGTCGCCCGGGGGCCGGGCGTCTATGACATGAAGGCGGGCCTGGTGCAGACGATCTGGGCGCTCCGGGTCCTCGACCGCCACGGACTCCGCCCGCGCCGGCCACTCACCATCCTCTGGAACACCGACGAGGAGGCGGGGAGCGCGGCGAGCCGGCAGCTCATCGAAGCGGAAGCCGCGGAAGCGGCCGCGTGTCTGGTCATGGAGCCGTCGTTGCCCGGAGGCGGCGCCAAGACCGGCCGCCGCGGCGTCGGGATCCTCCGGGTGACGGTTCGGGGACGCGCCGCCCACGCGGGTCTTGACCCCGAGCGCGGTATCAACGCGATCATCGAACTCGCGGGCATCGTCAGCACCGCCGCCGCGCTCTCGGCGCCCGAGCGGGGCGTCACGGTGAACGTGGGGCTGATCCGGGGCGGGTCGCGCACCAACGTCGTTCCGGCCGAGGCGTCGGCCGACGTGGATATCCGGATGGACGACCCGGCGGCGGGAGAACGGTTGATCCGGGCGCTCGGGGAACTGGGCGCGCGACACCCCGAGGCGGAAGTGGAATGGACCGGTGGGGTGAACCGGCCGGCGCTCGTGCGGAACGAGGGAGTCGCGGCGCTCTACGAGCGGGCGCGGCGCCTGGCCGGCGAACTCGACTGGGAGATCGGCGAGGGCTCGGCCGGCGGAGGTTCGGACGGCAACATCGTGGCCGGCCTCGGCGTTCCGGTACTCGACGGTCTCGGGCCGCTCGGAGACGGCGCCCACGCCCGCCACGAGCAGGTGGTCACGGCGGACCTCCCCCGCCGCGCCGCCCTCCTCGGCGCGCTGCTCCTCGAACTCTGACCGGGGCGCCGGCCTCCGGCCGGCATGGCTCCGCGGTAGCGAGTCGGTTCGGAGCGCCGGCCTCCGGCCGGCATCGCGGCCAAAGGCCGCGAAACCGCAATTCGTCAGTCCGCCTCATCGCGCAGCGCTACGGGGATGGAGCGCCGTCAGTCGGTGCGGGTGGCTTTTCACCGACGCCGGCTGGACTCAGGCCGGGCAGCTCAGCGACGGCGTGCGTTTCGCCTCGCTCCGCGCCCCCGCCGGGAGAAACCGTCGTGATCGGTCCTCCTGCACACCCCGCCGGGCATGAAAGTGCGGGCGGAAATGCTGAGGCCGAGGGTGGCCGGGACCGCTTGGAACGCCGGCTTCAGCCGGCACAGCCCGCCGCAGGCGGGCGGCGGGACGACCTCATTCGCCGGGATGGCGTGGGTGCGCGTCCATCCACCCGGATTAGCAACCAATCGCCCGCGGCCCTGCGGGCCGCTGTGCCGGCTGAAGCCGGCGTTCCAAGCCCGTGGCGCCACCCGGGCTGTTGGCCAACCCCGCACGACCGCACTTTCACAGGAACTGGGGCGATGCCGGCCGGAGGCCGGCGCTCCGATCACAGGATCTGGCTCAGGAAGCGTTTCGTGCGTTGGTCGGCGGGGTTCGTGAAGAACCGGTCCGGAGGGAGGCACTCGACGATGCCGCCCTCGTCCATGAAGGCCACCCGGTCCGCCACGGTCCGGGCAAACCCCATTTCGTGGGTGACCACGATCATCGTCATCCCGCTCTCGGCGAGGTCGTTCATCACGTCGAGGACCTCCTTGATCATCACCGGGTCGAGCGCCGAGGTGGGTTCGTCGAACAGCATCACCCGGGGCCGCATGCAGAGCGACCGCGCGATGGCCGCCCGCTGCTGCTGACCCCCCGAAAGCTGGGCCGGGTGTTTCCCGGCCTGCTCCGGGATCCGGACCCGGCCGAGGAACTCCATGGCCCGCTCCCGGGCGTCCGCGGGCGCCATCCCGAGCACCCGGGTCGGCCCCAGCATGCAGTTCTCGAGCACCGTGAGGTGGGGGAAGAGATTGAACTCCTGGAACACCATGCCGATCTCGCGACGGACCCTGGTGAGATCGGCCGTGCCCGCCCCGAGTTCCCGCCCGGCGAAGACGACGCGTCCTTCCTGGTGCTCTTCCAGGCGGTTGATGCACCGGATCAGCGTGGACTTGCCGGAGCCGGACGGGCCGCAGATCACGATGCGCTCGCCCTCCGCGACCCGGAGATTCACGTCGCGAAGCACCTGGAACGCACCGAACCACTTGCTGACGCCGTCGAGTTCGATCAACGGCGCTGCGGCGGTCTGGCGCTCCATCGGTTTAGCAGCCTGTGGACAAAGTGACGTGAGCACCGAGAACGCCGAGGCCCAGTTCTCCCGGTGGGGGTCCGGCTGACAAGGCGCGTGAGGGAGGAATACCGAGTGTATTCCGACCGAAACGCAACGCAGAGCGCCTCGTAGAGGCGCGGTTCAGGCGGGATGCATCGGCGTTCGAATGCCGCGTGACTTTGTCCACAGGCTGCTAAGCCCGGGCCGCCGCCGCGCTCTTTTCGAGCCGGCCGAACGCCAGCGAAAGGCAGTAACACAGGCAGAAGTACAACCCGGCCACCGTGATCCACACCTCGAAGACGCGGGTCGTCGAAACCGCGGTCTCCATCGCCAGGAAGGTGAGTTCCTGGATCGAGATGAGGGAGAGGATCGAGGAGTCCTTGACGAGGGTGATGAACTGGCCGGCAAGGGGCGGGATCACGCGCCGGAGCGCCTGCGGCAGGATCACCCGCCGCCACAGCTCCCAGCGGGAGAGCCCGATGCTGAGACCCGCTTCCGTCTGGGTCTTCGGGATGGACTGGATCCCGGCGCGCACGATCTCCGTCATGTAGGCGCCCTGGAACATGGCGAGACAGATGACGCCGGAGATGACGTTCGGGATGAGGGCGGCCGGCCCGAACACCAGTTCGAGGGACCGAAGGGTGGCGGGCGAAGCGCGCCGCACGAACTCCTCCACCCCCAGGACCGGCATGAGCTGGCTGCTGATGAAGAAGTAGAAGATGAAGATGAAGACGAGCGGCGGGATGTTCCGGATCAGCTCGACATAGGTCCGGCTCAGGAGCCGCGGGAACAGGCGCCCCGTGGTCCGCAGGACGCCGAAAAGGGCGCCGAACAGCGCCGCCGGGATCATGCTCAGGAGCGCCAAGCGGATCGTCGTGAAGAAACCCTGCATCAGCAGGTTCGGGACCCATCGCCCGGTCGCTTCGTCCCATCGGTAGAGGGAGTTCGGGATGGCGCTCCAGTCCCAGCGGTACTCGAGAACGGTATCGACCCGGTGGAAGACGTACCCGAGGGCCACGACAACCGCGGTCAGGACCGCGGCATCCACCCATCCGAGGCGGGCCCGCCTGCTTCCGGGAATCACTGCGGCGACCGACTCCCGGGACGCACCTCGTCGATCCAGTTGGTGGTCTTGAACCAGTAGTCGTAGCGCTCCGCGAGCCAGCCGCTCGTCGTGTTCACGCGGATCCAGTTGGAGAAGAAGTTCAGGGCGTCCGGATCCCCCTTGCGGAGCCCGAAGGCCTCGTCCCCCTGCGACAGGTTGCCGGTCGTCGGCAGAAAGAGGAGTTCCGGGTTCCGTCCCGCCCACTCGACCGGTTTCGGGTAGGAGGACACAATGGCGTGCGCGTTGCCGTTCAGCACCTCCTGAATGGCCTGGATGTCGTCGTCGAAACGGCGAATCGTCGCCCTCGGGAAGAGGCGGGCCGCGTCGTTGCACGCGCTGGCGCCGCGCCGGCAGGTGAGGGTGACCTCCTCGCTGTCGTAACCGTCCGGCCACGCCAGGTGCCAGGCCAGGTCCCGGTTGGCGGCGATCCCCATGCCGGAGTGGGCGTAGGGAATGGTGAAGTTGATGGTGAGGTTCCGCTGCGGACGGATACTCATGCCGCCGATGATCACGTCGAACTTGCCCGCGAGCAGGGCAGGGATGATCCCGTCCCACGAGGTCGGCACGAACTCGATGCCGACCCCCATGTCCTCGGCGAGCTTGGTGGCGACATCCACCTCGAAGCCGACGAGCTCGCCGTTCCGGTCGCGCATCGCCCACGGTTCGAACGTCGAGACGCCGACCTTGAGGGCGCCGCGCCGCTGGATCGTCTCGACGACGCTTTCGGCGGACGTCTGCTGACCGGCGCAGCGCACCTGAAACCCGGCGGCCGCGCCGAGCGCCAGGAGCGCGGCCAGCGCCGCGCCCGATCGCGGGCCGTTGAAACTCATGCTCTTCTCCTTGCTCCGGTGTGGAATTGGGCCGGTTGCATCACGCCCGTACGTGGTGTTCGAGCCGGTTCGCGACCACGGACAGGGCCACCGTGAACGCCAGGTAGATGACGGCGACCGTGATCCAGATCTCGAAGCTCAGGAACGTCTCCGCGATGATGTTCCGCGCCTCGGTGGTGAGGTCGAACACCGCGATCACGCTCACGATCGCCGAGTTCCTGACGAGGGAGATCACGATCCCGGTGAGTGGCGGCAGCATCAGGGGAACCGCCTGCGGCAGGACGACCGAGCGGTAGAGCTGCCGCCGGCTCAGGCCGAGACTTGCACCGGCCTCCCACTGCCCGCGGCGGACCGAGAGGATGCCCGCCCGGATCACTTCGCCGGCGAACGCGCCCTCGAAGATCGACAGCGCCAGGACCCCGACCCAGAACCGGTCGAGGCCCAGGATCGGGCCCAGGACGAAGTAGAACAGGTAGACCTGGATCAGCAGCGGGGTGCTGCGCACGGCCTCCACGTAGGCCTTCGCGACGAAGCGCCCCGCGAAGGAGTCCGAGAGCCGCAGCAACGCGGCGGCGAGTCCGATCGCGAGGGTGACGAGGACGCTCCAACCGGTCAGTTCCAGGGTGACGAGGAGGCCGCGCGCCAGCGGGCCCCAGAGCAGTTCCCCCTCGACGATCCGAACGAGGTAATCGGGAACCCGGTACCACTGCCAGTTGTAGCCCATGCCGACGGCGCCCGAGACCGCCAGCCCGAGCAGGGCGGCGACGAACACGGTGAACTGGAGGACGTCGAACCAGCCCGCGTTCCACCAGCGGACGTTCCGGCGGACCTCCGGCGGCGGCCGGGAGGGTGCGAGCGGGCTGTCCATCGGGGGTTGCAGTCGGGAGTTCTAGCCGGGAATCGGCGGCCGGCGACCGGTTGACTGCGCTGTCGCGAACGTGGTACTCAGGCCGGGTCGCGTGTGGTTCGCACGAAGGAAGGACGGCACGCAAACCGAAGCGAGACGGACTCTTGGAGGGACCACGATGGTAAACAGAATACTCGTCGGCGTAGGCACGCTGGTCGGGCTCGCGATGGGCTTCGCTCCCGGCACGGTCCCGATGGAGGGACTCCTGATGGTGCTCATCGGCATCGTCTATTTCGTGATGAACGTGGATGCCGAGGACCCGACGGTGGCGCTCGTCATGGCCATCGCCGTGGGCGGCATGACGGCGTCGGACGTGCTGCACCACATCCCGGTGGTCGGCATGCAGATCGACGGTGCGTTCGAAGCCCTCGCCATCGCGCTGTGGGCCGGCGTGGCGACGATTGCCGCGACCCGGATCCTCAACCGCATCAAGGGCTGACGTTTCACTCGGGGACGACTTCCTGATCGTCCCCTGACGCCGCTGGCTGCCGGACCCGGGTGCCGGTGCGCCCGGCCCCGGCCATCCGCCCCCCGGCGGCGCGGTCCGGGCGTCGGTGCGGCCATAATGCCCGCCATGAACGAACTGGCCAGCAAGACCTGTGTTCCGTGTCGGGGCGGGGTGCCCCCGATGGAAGACGCCGAGGTGGAGGAGTACCTGGGCAAGATCGAAGGTTGGGGACATAGCGACCACCGCCGCATCTCACGCACCTTCGTGTTTCCCGATTTCGCCGGGGCGCTCGATTTCGCGAACCGGGTCGGCGGGATCGCCGAGGCGGAAGGGCACCACCCCGACCTGCTGGTCGCCTGGGGACGGGTCGAGGTGACCATCTGGACGCACAAGATCAACGGGCTGACCGAGAGCGACTTCATTCTGGCGGCCAAGATCGATCAGCTCGCCTGAACCGGGGCGCGGGACGCGTCCCCGGGTGTTCCGGTGACGGCGAAGGGTTGACTTTCGACCCCCGAAAGTGGTACTCACGGGGGACTGCGTGTCTACCTGGAAGGAAGGGACGGCACGTCTGGAAGCAACAGACGGATTGGAGGACAAAATGGCAAACAGAGTTCTTGTCGGAGTAGCTTTGCTACTTGCACTTGCGGAAGGCTTCGCGGCCGGCATGGTCCCCATGGCGGGGCTCGTGATCGTCCTGGCCGGCATCGTGTACGGCGCGATGGCGGTGGATGCCGAGGATGCCACGGCCTATCTGGTGGTGGCGCTTGCCGCCAGCGGCGTGGCCGGCTCGGGAGCGCTCAACGCCATCCCGGCAGTCGGCGAGGGGCTCACCGGAACGGTGGGCGGCCTCAGCATGGCCCTTTGGGGCGGTGCGGCGACGGTGGTCATCATGCGGACGGTGAACCGAATCAAGGGCTGATCGCAACGACCGGCGGCGGGAACGCCGCCAATCACGGGTGAGGGCCGCCGCCGGCCGCACCCGGCCCGGGAGTTGATCCCGGGCGGGCGGCGGTACGGCCGGTAGGCCTGTGGCCGCCGGGGACCGCTCCCGGCCGGCGTTCGACCGGCGCCGGTGCGCCCGCCCGGCAGGGGCGCGCCGGAATCCCGCCCGCCGGGACATAATCGCCGGCGTGAGCCCCAGCCGGACCGACCCGCTTCCGCCAGCGGCGCCGGATTCTTCCCCCGCCGCCGGCGCATGACCGGTTCACGCCCGCGGGTCCCGGATTCCGGAGGGACGCCGGCCGCCCACCTGAGCCCGGCCGAGTTCGTCGAGAACGGCCGGACGGTGCTCGACTGGCTGGCCCGCTACTGGAGCCACCTCGAGGACTACCCGGTCCTGTCCCGCGTCCGGCCAGGCGAGGTCCGCGCCCGTCTTCCGGAGGCGGCCCCGGAGACCGGCGAGCCCTTCGACGAGGTGATGCGGGACCTGGACCGGATCGTGGTGCCCGGCCTGACGCACTGGCAGTCGCCGAGTTTCTTCGCCTTCTTCCCCTCCAACAGCTCGGGGCCCTCGGTGCTCGGGGAGCTCCTGGCCGCCGGACTGGGCGTGCAGGGGATGCTCTGGGCGACCAGTCCGGCCTGCACCGAACTCGAGACCCACGTCCTCGACTGGCTGGTGGACCTGCTGGAGTTGCCCGCGGACTTCCGTTCGGACGGCCCGGGCGGCGGGGTCATCCAGGACACCGCCTCCTCGGCCACCCTGACCGCGCTGCTGGTCGCCCGCGAGTGCGCCACCGGTTTCGAGTCCAACCGGATCGGAGTGCGGGCGCCGCTCGTCGCCTACGGGTCGGAGGAGTCGCACTCCTCGCTGCTCAAGGCCGTGCGCATCGCGGGACTGGGCGGCGACAACCTGCGTTCCATCCCGGCCGACCCGGTCACCCGCGCCGCCCGGCCGGAGGCGTTTGCCGCCCTGGTGCGGGAAGACCTCGCGGCGGGCCGCATTCCGTGCTTCGCGGCGGTCACCCTCGGGACCACTTCCACCGGGGCGTTCGACCCGCTGGAGGAGATGGGACGGATCGCGCGGGAGCACGGGGTCTGGGTCCACGTGGACGCCGCCATGTCCGGGACCGCCTTCCTCTGTCCGGAGTTCCGGCATCTGCAGGCGGGTCTGGAGTTTGCCGACTCCTACTGCTTCAACCCGCACAAGTGGATGTTCACGAACTTCGACTGCGACGCCTTCTGGGTGCGGGACCGGCGGACGCTGTCGAGACGCTGTCGGTGACGCCCGAATACCTGAGGAACCCGGCTTCCGACGCCGGGGAGGTCCTCGACTACCGCGACTGGCACATCCCGCTTGGACGCCGCTTCCGCGCGCTCAAGCTGTGGCTGGTGCTGCGTCACTACGGCGCGGCGGGACTCCGCGCCCTCATCCGCGAGCACGTCGCGCTGGGTCAGGAGTTTCGCGAATGGGTGGAGGAGGCGGACGACTTCGAGGTCCTCACCCCGGCTCCTCTGAACCACGTCACCTTCCGCTACCGCCGGCCCGGCGCCGCGCCGGACGATCTCAACCGGAGGCTGCTCGACGCCCTGAACGAGTCCGGACGGCTCTACCTGACGCACACCCGCGTCCCCGCGGGGGTCGCTCTCCGCATGGTGGTGGCTCAGACCCACACGTCGCGGGTGCACGTCCGGCAGGCCTGGGAGCTCATCACCCGCACCGCGCGCGGGCTGCCCTGACCGAACGCGGGCGTCAGCCGGCGCGTTCCGGCGCGTCCACCTCGACCGTCACGATGTCGGCGTCGTGGTACTGCTGGTGGCGGACGGAGGACGACAGGTGCCGGAGGAGCCGCAGGGACACCTCCCGCTCCGCCGAGTCCTCGTCGACGCGGGCGCCCAGCAGCGCCATCCGGTCCTGGACGTTTTCGGAACCGGCCGAGGCCACGAATTCCAGCGTGGCCCCGGCGCCCCGGCGGCGGGCCGTCACCCGCAGCCGCCGGGAGGCCGGGCGGTCGGGCGTCGCTTCCGGTGGGAGGAGCGTCAGCAGGGCCTCTTCGCCCACTGCCGCCAGACGCTCCGCCATCGGCTTCCCGAATCCGCTGCGCGACGCGAATCCCGCAAGGAACTCATGGAGACCCTTCCCCGCCGACAGGTCGAGGTCGGTCCGCAACCGGCTGGGCCGGGGTTCGGTCAGCAGCACGAACCCGGTGAGGAGGATCGCGACGAGGCCGCCGGAGGTCATTCCGTTGGTCAGCAGGCCACCCGCGAAGTCCCGGGCGAGTTCCGGGAAGATGAGGTCGTACTGGAACCCGAGCCCGATCCAGAAGGAGAGCCCGACGATGAGCCCCTTGCGGTGGTCGAAGCCGTCGGTCAGGAGGAGTTTCAGGCCGACGGCGAACAGGATCGCCATGAGGACGGCGATATACGCGCCGAGCACGGCGCCGGGCACCGAGAGGATCAGGGCGAGGGCCTTGGGCATGAACGCGAAGGCCGCGAGCACGGCGCCCATGGCGAACCCGACGGCGCGGGATGCGACGCCGGTGATCTGGATCACCGACGCTCCGGTCGAGAGACTCGACATGGAGATGCCCCCGGAGAGACCGGCCAGCAGGCTACTCACGCCGCTCGTCGCGACCGCGTTCTGCACCGACCGGTAGTCCACGGCTCGCCGCCGGCGCCACGACACGTTCTGGCTCGCGAGAACGCCGCTGATGGCCTGCATGGTGGTCACCACGGTCACGAACCCGAACGCCGGCAGCAGCGCCCAGTAGGTCGCGCCGAGCGTCAGGTCCAGCCCGGGCCAGCGCGGCTCGGGAAGGGCGACCCAGGCCGCCTCGGCCAGCCGGGCGGCGTCGTAGAGGCCGAACGGCGCCGCGACCGCCGCCCCCGCGATCACCCCCGCGATGGGCGCCCAGAGCCGCCAGGCGCCGGTGGCCTTGAGGGAAACCGCGCCGATCACGAAGACGGTGGTGAGCGCCGCCAGGGGCGCGGCCGCCGGCGAAACGCCCTCGGGCACGTCGTCCAGCATCCCGTAGATCACCGGCATGACGTTGACCACGATGAGGAGCACGACCGTCGCGGACACCGTGGGGGTGAGGATCCGGCGCAGCCAGGAGAGCCGGAGGGACAGCAGCACCTGCAGCAGGGCGGCGCTGACGACCAGGGTGGCGAGGAGCCCCGGACCGCCCGAGCGCAGCGCGTCGGCGGCGACCGCGATGGCGGCCGCCGACACCGAGGGAGCGAGGATGAACCCGGCGCCGATCCGCCCGAAACGCGCGGCCTGGAGAGCGGCGGTGAGACCGCAGACCAGCAGCGAGATGAAGACCACCCAGGTCAGCAGCCCGTCGTCGGCGCCGGCGGCCCGGAACGCGACCGTGGGCACCAGGATCGCCACGAACAGCGGAGTGACCGCGATCTGCAGGCCGAGGCCCAGCACCACCGGCAGGGACGGGCGTTCTCCGGGTTCGAAGCGGAGCGGCCGGCTGCCTTCCGGGGACATTCCCTCCGAAGATAGCCGAACCGGGGGTTAACCGCCCCCGGCGGTCAGAGGTCGAGGCCGTGGGCGATCGTGGTGAGCTGCATGTTCTCGGTGCCCTCGTAGATCGTCCCGGCCTTGGCGTCCCGCCAGAGCTTCTCCGCGAGGCAGTCGGTCGTGTATCCGGCGCCGCCGTGGATCTCGATCCCGAGCGAGGTCACCGACTCCGCCATCCGCTGGGCCGTCAGCTTGGCCATCGCCGCCGCGTAGCGCGTCTCGTTCCCCTGGTCCGCCAGCCGTGCCGCGTTCCAGGTCAGCAGACGCGCCGTCTCCACCTGCATGGCGGCGTCCGCCAGCGCGAAGGCGACCGACTGGTTCTTGCCGATCCGCCGGCCGAACGCTTCCCGCTGCTTCGCGTAGGCGATGGCGAGGTCCAGGGCCGCCTGTCCGATGCCGACGAGCTGGGCGGCGATCCCGATCCTCCCCTCGTTGAGGAGCGCCATGGCGAGCCGGCGTCCCTTGCCGACTTCGCCCAGGACGTCGTCGTCAGCGACGAAGCAGTCCTTGAGGAACAGTG
This sequence comes from Vicinamibacteria bacterium, assembly GCA_965116805.1. GTDB lineage: Bacteria > Acidobacteriota > Vicinamibacteria > Marinacidobacterales > Marinacidobacteraceae > Marinacidobacterium. The sequence continues at coordinate 2,910,394 of OZ220713.1, read as the reverse complement.
GCGTCGTGCTCGAGGCCTTGAGGCCGACCTTTGCCTCGGGCGGGCCCACGGTCAGGCCGGAACTCGCGCGATCCACCAGGAAGGCGGTGATCCCGTCGCGGGACCTGCCCCCGGCTTCCGGAGCGAGCCGGGCGAAGAGCAGGTAGAGCCCGGCCTCCCGGCCCCCCGACACCCAGGCCTTCGAACCGTTGAGCAGGAACCCCCCTTCCACGGGCGTCGCGGTTGTTCTGAGGGCAAAGGCGTCGCTGCCGGCGTGCGCTTCCGACAGCGAGAAGGCGCCGATCCGTTCCGCGGCCAGTTGCGGCAGCAGCCGGAAGCGCTGGCTGCGGGAGCCGAACCGGTTGACCGCTCCCGTGGCGAGGGTGTTGTGCACGTCCACGAGAAGCGCGACCGCGGCGTCGGCGCGCGCGAGCGCCTCCACCGTGAGCACCACGTCGAAGAAGTTCTGCCCGCTCCCCCCGAACTGCTCGGGAACCACCACCCCGAAGAACCCGTAGTGCGCCAGCGTCTTCAGCAGCTCGGGCGGGATCCGGCCTTCCGCTTCCATCTGCCGGGTCAACGGCGCCACTTCCGCCATGGCCACCTGGTGCACGGCCCCGAAGTGCAGGCGTTCGTCCTCCGAAAGGACGCTCAGGGGGTTGGTGTCGCGGCTTGCCGGCACGGGCTCGACCTGGGCGAGCGGGCTCTGCAACACCTGGACGGACATGGCTTACCGCAGACTATCGCGGCGTACCGCCGGGCTCCGGGGGCTTCAGTATTCGGCGAGGTCCCGGATGGCGGCCAGCAGGTCTTCCGCCTGCGGCAGGGTCCCGGCCTCGACGTCCGGGTTGTAGGAGACCCAGGTGTCCCTGGCCGCGACGCGGCGGACCGGAGCGTCGAGGTCCTCGAACAGCTCGTCCGCGATACGGGCCGCGATTTCCGCGCCGTAGCCGAAGCTGCGGGTGTCCTCGTAGGCCACCAGAACGCGGCTCGTGCGGCCCACGCTCTCGCGAATCGCCTCCCAGTCGTAGGGGGCGAGGGAACGGAGATCCAGGACTTCCGCCGAAATCCCGTCGGCGGCCGCCTTCCTGGCGGCGAGCTCGGCCCGGTGGACGAGCGCCCCGAAGGTGACCAGCGTGATGTCCTCGCCGGCCCGCACCGTCTTAGCCTTCCCGAACGGGATCATGAACTCGGGTCCGGGATCGGGGCTCTTGTTGTAGGTCTGCCGGTAGAGGTGCTTGTGCTCGAGGAAGATGACCGGGTCTTCGCAGCGGATCGCGGTGCGCAGCAGCCCCGCCGCGTCGAGCGCGGTGGCGGGCTGGACCACCCGCAGCCCCGGCAGATGCGTGAACAGCACCTCGGCGGACTGGCTGTGGTAGACGGCGCCGCCGGTCAGATAGCCGCCGGTCGGCACCCGCACGACGAGCGGAGCGCTGTAGTTGCTGTTCGCGCGCCAGCGAAGACTGGCGAGTTCGCTCCGGATCTGCATGTAGGCCGGCCAGATGTAGTCGAGGAACTGGATTTCGGCGACCGGACGCAGGCCGCGGACCGCCATGCCGAGGCCGAGTCCCACGATGGTGGCCTCGGCGAGGGGACTGTTGAAGACCCGCTCCGATCCGAACTCGCGCTGGAGTCCGTGGCTCACCTTGAAGACGCCGCCCTTGCCCTTGACCTCCCTGAGGTTCGCCTCGCGGCTCGCGTCCGCCACGTCCTGGCCGAACACGACGATCCGCGGGTCGCGGGCCATCTCCGAGCGGAGGGTGGCGTTGATCAGGTCCACCATCGTGCCCGGTTTCGCGTCCGGCTCGAAAACCGGTTCGGTCTCGAAATCGGAGGAACAGGGGTCCACGTCGGGGCTGTAAAGGTGGTCGCAGGCGGTGGCCGGATCGGCCCAGGGCAGGGCCAGCGCGTCGGTGGCCGCCGCCGCCACCTCGGCCTGGGTCCGTTTCCGGAGGCCGTCGAGCTCTTCGCGCGTGGCCGCCCCGGAAGCGGTGAGCCGATCGCGCAGGCGCGCCAGCGGATCGCGGTCCTGATCCGACTCGCGTTCCGCCGCCGTCTTGTAGTCCCGGTCCTCGTCCGAAAGCGAGTGGGGCTGCAGCCGGATCACGCGGGCGTGGACGAGCGCCGGCCCCTCGCCCGCGCGAACGTAGTCGAACGCCTCCTCGAGGGTGCGGTAGGACTCCTCGTAGTCGCAGCCGTCGCACTCGAGGACCTTCACATCGGGGAAGCCGCGGACGAGCGGGGCGATCGAGCCGCCCGCCGTCTGGTGTTCCACCGGCACCGAGATGGCGTAGCCGTTGTCCTGGATCAGGAACACCACCGGAAGCCGGCGGAGCGAGGCGCTGTTCAGCGACTCCCAGAACTCTCCCTCGCTGGTGGCGCCGTCGCCCCCGCTCACCAGCACGATCCCGTCGCCGTTCGGGGCGGCGGGCAGTCCCGGGATGCGGTGGCGGCTCAGGTAGCGCTCCGCGTAGGCCGTGCCGACCGCGTGCAGGAACTGCGTTCCCACACAGCTCGAGTGGACGGTCAGGCCGAGCGACCGCTTGGAGAAGTGCGAGGGCATCTGCCTTCCGCCCGAGGAGGGATCGGCTTCGGCGCCCCAGGAAGCCGCGAGCTGCTCGAGAGCGGTCAGGCCCAGCCCGGTGGCCAGCGCGCGGTCCCGGTAGTAGGCATAGACCCAGTCGGTCTTCGGCCGGAGCAGGGCGGCGGCGGCCGCGGTGACGGCCTCGTGGCCGGCCGAGCTGACCTGGAAGAACGCCTTGTTCTGCCGCTTCAGGGCGATTTCCCGCTGGTCCACCTCTCGGGCGGTGAGCATCACCCGAAAGGCGGCTCTCAGTTCTTCCGGACTAAGCGCGGGAGTGTCTTCGGGTTCGCCTTCGACGACCGCGTCGCGCCCGTTTCCGTTCGCGGCCTCGCCGGTCCGCTCCTGGAGTCCGTCAGCGGCTCCCGAAGCCGCTCCGGAAACGGCGCCGGAGTCGCGACCGTTCGAACCGGGGAGGTGCTCGTCGGACATCAGCGGGACAACACGTCAGCGGATCGCCAGCCGGCTGCAGCCTTCATCGGGGTATGAAGAAACGCGCTCCGAGTCATCAGGGAAGGGGGCAAAAAATGTTAGCAGACGGCTGGAGCGCCGGCCGGTCGCCTGGTCCTTCCGCCCCGCCATCCAGGCGCGCGGCGTTACATGGTTCCGCGGCCCAGGGGCCGCGGGTGCCGGTCTGAAGGCCGCTACCGCGAGAACCGGCCGGCGCTCCCCGCTCCTACCTGGCGAGGGCTTCGCCCGGCTTCTTGCGGTACTGCCGGTACTCGTAGGTCCGGTCGCGTTCTTCCGCGAGACGCATCCCCTCGTCGTGGGGGAACATGTGGACCGCGTCGTAGTCGGGCGGGCAGAACTTGGCGCAGAGCTGACACCCGATGCAGGTCTCCACGTTCACTTCGCACACCTGGCCGATCGACCGGGGCTCGGGATCGGGGACCAGGGTGATGCAGTCCTTGACCGGACAGACGGCGATGCACATTTCGCAGCCGCGACCGAAACACTTGCCGGCGTCCACGTAGGCGAGGATCTTCGGCTGGCGCTTCCGGGGTCCGGTGATCAGGACATCCTGCATGACGGAAAGCGTATCATTCGGACTGTGCCGATCGCCGAGGATTCCGTAGACCAAGTCAGGGACTCCGAACTGTCCCCGCCGAGCGCGAAACTGCCGCCGCCCGGCATCCACTATCGCCGGGGTCTCGGGCTGCGCAAGGAAATCATCGAGCCGCTCACGGAGGACTACCGGGGACACCTGGTCCGGTTCGCGCGCGATCACGACTATCGGCTGCGGGCCGGTGAACTCCGGTTCCTGATCGCCCACGAATTCGGCTTCTGTTACGGCGTGGACCGGGCCATCGAGTACGCCTACGAGGCGCGCCTGCGCTTTCCCGACCGGCGGATCTATCTCACCGGCGAGATCATCCACAACCCCTACGTGAACCGCCGCCTCTCCGAGTTCGGGATCCTGTTCCTGGAGACCGGCTCGCCGGAGGAGAAATTCGCGGATGTCGGGCCGCAGGACGTGGTGCTCCTGCCCGCCTTCGGGGTTCCCACCGCGGAACTGGACGTGCTGCGCCGGAAGGGTTCGATCCTGGTGGACACCACCTGCGGCTCCGTCATGAATGTCTGGAAGAACGTGGACCGCTACAAGCGTGACGGCTTCACCTCGGTGGTTCACGGAAAGTACGCCCACGAGGAAACGAGGGCGACCACCTCGCGCGCCGGAACCTATCTGGTAGTCCGTGACATGGCCGAGACCCAGGACGTCTGCCGTTACATCGAGGGCGGTGGGACCGGGGGGGCGAACGGCGGCCCGGCGCCGCTCACCCGGCCCGGTTTCATCGAGCACTTCGCCGCGGCCAGCTCGCCGGGCTTCGATCCCGACCGCGACCTGGGAAGGATCGGACTGGCGAACCAGACCACCATGCTCGCCAGCGAATCGCTCGAGATCGCGGCGGTGCTCCGCGACTCGATGGCCCGCCGCTACGGCGAAGAGGAACTCGCCGGCCGGTTCCGTTCCTTCGACACCATCTGCAGCGCCACCCAGGAGCGCCAGGACGCGGTCCTCGAGCTGCTTCGGGAGGACCTCGACCTGATCCTGGTGGTCGGAGGCTTCAACTCGTCCAACACGGCAAACCTGGCCGCGATCTGCGACCGGAAGTTCCCGAGCTACCACATCGCGGGGCCCGAGGGCCTGCTTTCCGCGGACGAGATCCGCTGCCGTCCCCCACCCGGCTCCGGGGCGGGGACCGAGCCGGTGGTGCGGCGGGGCTGGTTGCCGGAGGGCCCACTCCGGATCGGGGTGACTTCGGGCGCGTCCACGCCGGACGTCATGGTTCACCGGACCATGGTCCGGGTGCTGGAGTTCCGGGGAATGACCGAGGACGACGTGCGGCCGGGCGAGTCGTTCTAGCCGGGGACCTCCCGGCGACTGGCGGATGCCGACCGGTCCCTCCCGTTTCGCCGGAGCGGCGGAACGGGCGGCCCCCTACGCGCGTCCCGGACTTCCTCCGGGGAAGACCGCCCGTCCGTTCCGGGTGGTGAGCCCGTTCGAGCCGCGCGGCGACCAGCAGCAGGCCATCGACCACCTCGCCGAGGGACTCGGGCGGGGCGACCCGAACCAGGTGCTGCTCGGGGTCACGGGTTCGGGGAAGACGTATTCCGTCGCGCGGGTCATCGAGGCGGTCAACAGGCCGGCGCTGGTCATCGCGCACAACAAGACGCTGGCGGCGCAGCTCTACCAGGAGTTCCGGGGGTTTTTCCCCGACAACGCCGTCGAGTACTTCGTCAGCTACTACGACTACTACCAACCCGAGGCCTACGTCCCGGCGAGCGACACCTACATCGAGAAGGAAGCCACCATCAACGACGAGATCGACCGGCTCCGCCTCTCCGCGACCCGGTCGCTCTTCGAGCGCCGCGACGTCCTCATCGTCGCGAGCGTCTCCTGCATCTACGGTCTGGGATCGCCCGAGGCCTACTACGGAATGCTCGTGGTGTTCGAGGAAGGAGCCGAATTCCCCTCCCGCCAGGCACTCCTCAGGAAGCTCGTGGAGATGCAATACGAGCGGAATGACGCCTCGCTCGAGCGCGGCCGCTTCCGGGTGCGGGGGGACACGGTGGAAATCGTGCCCGGGTACGAGGACCTTGGCCTGCGCGTCCGGCTCTTCGGGGACGAGGTCGAACGCCTGGCCCGCTTCGACCCGCTGACCGGCCGCGAGCTGTCCCGCGAGGCACGCGTGACGCTGTTCCCGCGGACCCACTACGTGGCCCGGGAAGAGGACCTCGCGCGGGCGCTGGTCACGATCCGGGAAGAGCTCGACGAGCACCATCCCAGGCTCCTCCAGGAGGGGAAGCTGCTCGAGGCGCAGCGGCTCATGCAGCGCACGCTCTTCGATCTGGACATGCTGGCCGAATCGGGGCACTGCCACGGCATCGAGAACTATTCCCGTCACTTCACGGGACGGGCGCCGGGGGAGCCGCCGCCGACGCTGATGGACTACCTGCCGCGGGACGCCGTCATCGTGGTGGACGAGAGTCACCAGACCTATCCGCAGGTCCGCGGGATGTTCGCGGGCGACCAGGCCCGGAAGCGCACGCTCGTGGAACACGGCTTCCGGCTCCCCTCGGCGCTCGACAACCGGCCGCTCTCCTTCGCGGAATGGGAGGAGCGGGTCGGGCAGGCGATCTCGGTTTCCGCGACGCCGGGGCCCTACGAACTCGAGGCCGTCGGCGGCGTCGTGGTCGAGCAGATCATCCGCCCGACCGGGCTGCTCGACCCCCAGGTCGAGGTGCGGCCCGCCGGCGACCAGGTGGACGACCTGCTGGCGGAGATCCGCGAGACCGTGGCCCGCGGCGAGCGGGTGCTGGTCACCACCCTGACCAAGCGGATGGCGGAGGACCTTTCCGAGTATTACCACGAGCTCGGGGTGCGATGCCGCTACATGCACTCGGACATCGACACCCTGGAGCGGGTGCAGCTCCTCCGCTCCCTCCGGCTCGGCGAGTTCGACGTGCTGATCGGGATCAACCTGCTGCGCGAGGGGCTCGATCTGCCGGAGGTGTCCCTGGTGGCCATCCTCGATGCCGACCGGGAGGGGTATCTGCGTTCCGAGGGGGCGCTGATCCAGACGGTGGGCCGGGCGGCCCGCCACGCCGGAGGCCGGGCGATCCTCTATGCGGACCGCGAGACGGGCTCGATGGAGCGGGCGCTCACCGAGACCCGCCGCCGCCGGGGGCTCCAGCGGGCCTTCAACGAGGAGCACGGCATCGTGCCCCAAACCGTCGTCAAGGACGTGGCGGAGGCGTTCGCACCCGACGCGGCCGGGACCGCGGCGGCCGAGGAAGACGGCTGGGACCGGGCCATGGGCCTCTTCGAGCCGCCGCCCGAGGATCCGGAGGTTCTCGAACGGGAGATCGCCCGGCTCCGCAAGGAGATGAAGAAGGCGGCGCGCGACCTGGAGTTCGAGCGCGCCGCCCGCCTGCGGGACCACCTCCGCGAGCTCCAGCACGGCGCGCTGCTGCGTTAGCGACCGCCGTCGCCGCCGGCCCTATCCGTGGGAGAATGACCGGATGAGCAGTCGCCGCGAGTCCGTGTCGCAGGAGGAAACTCCACCCGCCTGTCGTCCGAGGATGACCACCGAGGCCATCCGCGAGGCACACCGCGACTTCGTTCTACCGGCGGTCCAGACGTTCTACGACGAGCCCATGCCCATCGTCCGGGGGCAGGGCCAGCACGTCTGGGATTCGGACGGCAACCGGTATCTCGACTTCTTCGGGGGGATCCTCACCGTTGGCCTCGGTCACTGCCACCCGGAGGTGAACCAGGCGATCCGCGAGCAGGTGGACACGCTGCAGCACGTGACCACCATGTTCCCGAACCAGCCGATGGTGGAGCTGGCGGAGCGTCTCGCCCGCCTGTCCCCGGGGAACTGCCGCAAGAGCTTCTTCACCAACTCGGGCACCGAGGCCAACGAGATGGCGCTCCTGATCGCCGAGTTGCACACCGGAAACTCCGAGGTGATCGCCCTCCGCCACGGCTACAGCGGCCGCAGCCGCCTGACCATGGGCGCCACCGGGCAGGCGCCGTGGCGGCTCGGCGGGAGTACCGCCGCCGGGATCCGCCACGTGGCGAACGCCTATTGCTACCGCTGTCCCTTCGGGCTCGAGTATCCCTCCTGCGACCTGCGCTGCGCCCGGGACATCGAGGACGTGATCCAGACCACCACGTCGGGCCGGATCGCGGGGTTCATCGCCGAACCGATCCAGGGCGTGGGCGGGTTCATCACCCCGCCGCCGGGCTACTTCGAGGTGGCCGTGGAGATCGTGCGCCGCTACGGCGGGGTCTTCATCTGCGACGAGGTGCAGACCGGGTGGGGCCGCACCGGCGGAAAGCTGAACGGAATCGACCATTGGGACGTGGAGCCGGACATCGTGACCTACGCGAAGGGACTGGGGAACGGGGTGCCGGTGGGCGCCACGGTGGCCACCGACGAAGTCGCGGACGCGGTGCAGGGAAACACGCTCTCGACCTTCGGCGGCAACCCGGTGAGCATGGCGGCCGCCGGCGCGGTGCTCGAGGTGGTCGAACGCGAAGACCTCGTCGGGAACGCCGAGCGGATGGGGGACCGGCTGCGGGCCGGACTCGAGGAACTTGGCGACGCCCACCCCGCGATCGGGGACATCCGCGGGAGGGGGCTGATGCAGGCGCTCGAGTTCGTGGAGGACCGCGGAACGAAGGCGCCGGACGCCGCCTTCACGACCTGCTTCCTGCAGAAGGCGCGGGACGAGGGGCTGCTCGTCGGAAAGGGTGGGCTCTACGGCAACTGCGTACGGATCTCGCCGCCGCTCAACATCGGCTTGTCCGACATCGAAGGCGCCCTCGCCATCCTCGATCGGGCCCTGACGGCGACCGAGGCGGCACTCCGTTGAGCACCGGCGCGGCTGGCCGGGGATCCCCCCTTGCGGGAGTCCGGATCCTGGATCTCTCCCGGATCCTGGCCGGGCCCTACGCCACGATGATGCTGGCCGACCTCGGCGCCGAGGTGATCAAGATCGAACCTCCGGGCGGGGACGACACCCGCAGCTGGGGACCTCCCTTCGGCGGCGGCGAGGCCGCCTACTTCCTCGCGGTCAACCGGGGCAAGAAGAGCGTGGTCCTGAACCTCAAGACCGAGGAGGGCTCGGCAGCGCTCGGCCGCCTCATCGCGGAAAGCGACGCGCTCGTCGAGAACTTCCGGCCCGGGACGCTGGCGCGGCTGGGGTTTGCTCCGGAGGACGTGCAGCGCCGCCATCCCCGGCTCGTCTGGTGCTCGGTCTCCGCCTACGGCCAGTACGGGCCGCTTTCGTCGAAGCCCGGCTACGACGCCGTCATGCAGGGCGAGGCCGGCTGGATGGGCCTCACCGGTCCCCCGGAGGGGCCGCCCACCAAACTGGGGGCGTCGCTCGCCGACATCTGCGCCGGGATGATGGCCAGTTCGGGCATCCTGGCGGCGCTCTTCGCACGCGAGCGGGACGGCCGCGGCCGCCGGGTGGACGTGGCGCTCTTCGACTCGGTGGTGGCGACGCTCTGCTACCAGGCGCAGGGATACCTGCTGACCGGAGAAGAGCCGGTCCGCAGCGGCAACAACCATCCCTCCCTCACGCCCTACGAGAGCTTCGAAGCCGCCGACGGGCACGTCATCGTGGCGGTCGGCAACGACACCCTCTGGAAGCGTTTCTGCGCGGTGGCCGCGCCGGAGCTGGACCGTCCCGGGTTCGAGAGGAACCCGGACCGGGTCCGCCAGCGGACGGAACTGCGCGCCCTGCTGGAGCCCGTCTTCCGATCCCGGGACGTTGCCGCGTGGGAACGGGTGCTCGACGAGACGGGAATCCCGGTCGGGCGGGTCCGGAGCGTCGCCGAGATCCTGAACAGCCCCCAGCTCCGGGCGCGGGGCATGGTGGTGGACCGCGCGCATCCCGTCATCGGGCCGCTTCGCCTGGTCGGAAGCCCGATCCAGTTCGACGGAGAAAACCACACCGCCGGCCTTCCGCCCCCGCTCAGGGGCGAACACACCGAGGACGTGCTGGACGCCATCGGCGGTTCCGGCAGGACCGACTGACGCCGCCCCGGCGGGCGCGCTGGCCTCCCGCCCACTGCTAGCATTCATCGGTTGGGGTGTGGCAAGGAGATAGGGCGCCATGGAAACCGCAGCAGGCACCGGAGCGGGGGCCCCGGTGCGCCGCTCGGCAGGCTGGCTCGCCGGCCTCGCCTCGGGCGGAGCGGCTTACGGATCCTCGGTTCCCATCTGGAAGCAGAAGTCGGCGCTCGCCTCGGCCGCCCTGCACCTGGCGCTCGCCGCCTTGCTGTTCTTCCCCGGCTTCGGGATCTTCGACGGCTCGGACGAGCGGATGACGGGCAATCCCATCTTCCAGTTCCGGGTGTCCGGCGGTGAGGGCGCCGGGGGCGGGGGCGGAGGCGGCGGCAGCCGCGGCGAACGCATCAGCGCCTACATCCCGGTGCGGGTGGAGCAGGCGACCGCGCAGCCCGAGCCCGAGACCCCGCGCGAAGCGCCCATCGCTCCGCGGAAGCCGCGTCCGCTCCGGTTCGAGGACCTCGAGAACCTCGCCGACGATCCGGATCTGACGGACATCGTGCTCGGCGGCGTGTTCTCGCCGCAGGCCCAGGACTTTCCCGGGCTCTCGCTCGACGACTTCGGCGACTACGGAGGCCGGGACACGGCGCCGAGCGCGGGGACCGGCGGCGGCATCGGCGGCGGCGAGGGCATCGGCACCGGCGAGGGGCAGGGATGGGGGGTCGGCCCCGGGTACGGAGGGGGATCGGGCGGCGGCGCCTACAGCCCGGGCGGCTACGACGTGGAGCCGACGCTCATCTACGAGCCGCCGGAACCGCCGTATCCCGAGTCGGCGCGCCGCCGCAAGATCACCGGCGAGGTGATGCTCCAGGTGCTCGTCAAGCTGGACGGGACGACCGAGGTGCTGGGAGTCATCAAGTCCGGCTGTAGGGTCTGCGTCGAAACGGCGCGCAAGCACGCGCTCCTCTACCGCTGGAAGCCCGCCCTCAAGGACGGCGAGCCGGTCGAGGCGATCGGGGTCATCAGCGTCACCTTCGGCCTCTTTCCGACCGGCTAGCAACCCTCACGGTTTGGCTCCCCCCGACGGCGAAGCGGGGCTGAACCCGCCCGAGGTCCTTTCGGCCGGCGCCATCGCCGTCCGGGTGAAGGCCCTGGCGGAAGAGATCGCGGCGGCGAACGCGGGCCGCAACCTGCATCTCCTGGTCGTGCTACGGGGAGCCTTCGTGTTCGCGGCCGACCTGGTTCGCGAACTCCACGCCCGCGGCATCGAGGTGACGGTGGATTTCTGCCGGGTGGCCACCTACGGCGACGGCACCGAGCCGGGCGTACCCGCGGTCGAGCTCTACCACCCCGAGACGCTCACCGACCGCGACGTGCTGATCGTGGAGGACATCGTGGACACGGGGGTCGCGCTGGAAGCGCTGCTGCAGGCGGTGAAGTCGGCGGCGCCCCGCTCGGTCTGTACCGCGGCGCTGCTGTCGAAGCCGTCCCGCCGCCGGGTCACCATCCAGGCCGACTTCACGGGTTTCATCGTGCCCGACAAGTTCGTGGTGGGCTACGGCCTCGACTACGCCGGCCGCTACCGCCACCTCCCCTACGTCGGTGCGCTGTAGGAATTCGGAGCGCCGGCCTCCGGCCGGCATCGACCGCCGCCAGGCGGTCGAAAGCGCCCCGTCACGCGTCCCGGAACCCGGGCTCGCTGGCCGCCGCGCCCAGCAGCCGCACCAGGTCCGGAACCGCCCGGGCCGCGGCCTCGTTCACGTGCGCCGCGTCGAGCGGGCCCTCTCCCATCCCGGCGGCCAGGTTCGAGGCGAAGGCCAGTCCGGCCAGCCGGACCCCCAGGTGCCGGGCCGCGATGGCCTCGTGCACCACGGACATGCCCACCACGTCCGCCCCCAGCGTCCGCAGCATGCGGATTTCGGCCGGGGTCTCGAACTGGGGACCGCGCACGCCGGCGTAGACCCCGGACAGCAGCGGCATCCCGAGCCGGCCGGCCGCCCGGGTCAGCGCCGCTCCCAGCTCCTCGTCCCAGGCCCGCGTCAGGTCCGGAAAACGCGGCTCCGGTCCGGGTTCCGGGCCTTCGAGCGGACTTGCCCCGGTCAGGTTGAGGTGGTCGTCGATCCGCAGGAAGTCTCCGACGCGAAGTTCCGGGTGGATGGCCCCCACCGCCGCGGTGAGGACAAGGCGCCGCACCCCGAGGCTCCCGAGCAGCCGCACCCCGAACACCGCCTCGTCCGGCGTCCAACCCTCGTAGAGATGGTGCCGGCCGAGCAGCATGACGACCGGCAGCCGGGTCTCCGAACCACCGGACAGGGCGCCGGTCACCAGACGGCTGCGGTGCCCGGGCGCCGAACACTCCCGGAGCCCCGGGATCTCCCGGTAAGGCAGGGAGCGGGCGTCCAGGAGCGCGTCCGCCGCTCCGGCGAGCCCCGAACCGAGGACGATCCCGACTTCCGGAAAGGGCCGTCCCTCCCCCCACCACCGCCGGACGCTCCCCGCCGCCTCGCGGAGCCGGGCGGCCGTTTCGGCCTTCATGCCGGCCCCGCGAGCATGCCGGCGATGGCCGCGGTGACCAGGGTCGCGAGCGTTCCCCCGGCGAGCGCCCGCAGACCCAGGCGCGCGAGGTCCTTCTTGCGTCCCGGCGCGATCGCTCCGATGCCGCCGATCTGGATGCCGACCGACCCGAGGTTCGCGAACCCGCAGAGCGCGAAGGTCGCGATGACCTCGCTCTTCGCGGACAGCGTCCCCGCGGTCTTGAGCGCGGTCAGGTCGAGGTAGGCGACGAACTCGTTGAGGATGACCTTCTTCCCCAGCATGGCGGCGACGGTACTGACCTCGCCGGCCGGAACGCCCACCAGGAAGGCGATGGGGGCGAAAACCCATCCCAGAATGTCCGAGAGCGACAGGCCCAGCGCGCCGAGCGGCAGGTTGATGAGCGCCACGATGCTGAGGAACGCGATCAGCATCGCGACCACGTTCAGCACCAGCTTCATTCCCGCGGAGGCGCCCGTAGCCGCCGAATCGATGAGGTTCACCTCGGTGCGCTCGACCCGGTATTCGACGCGTCCGGCGGTCTCCGGCTTCGCGGTCTCGGGGACGATGATCTTGGCCATCATGAGCGCCGCGGGGGCGTTCACGAGGCTCGCCGCCAGCAGGAAGCGGGCGTCCACGCCCAGCGCGATGTAGGCGGCGAGCATCCCGCCGGACACCGTCGCCATCCCCGAGACCATGACCGCGTGGAGTTCGGAACGCGTCATCCGTTCGAGATACGGCGCCACCAGCAGCGGGGCCTCCGTCTGGCCCATGAACACGTTGCCGGCGGCGGCGAGCGTCTCCGCGCCGCTGGTTCCGAAGGTGCGGACCATCACCTTGGCCATCCCGACGACGGCGAGCTGGAGGACGCCCAGGTAGTAGAGCACCGAGAACACCGACGCCACGTAGACGATGGCGGGGAGCGCCGAGATGGCGAGGATGACGCCGAAGCGCTCCCGGTCAGCCAGGGGCCCGAAGAGCAGTTCGATGCCGGCGTTCGCCTGCCGGAGCGCCAGGTCCACCCCGTTCGCGACCGTCGAGAGCACCGCGGCGCCGCCCGAACTCTTGAGCACCAGGAGCGCGAACGCCACCTGGATCGCGAGCGACCAGGCGACCACGCGCCACGGGAAGCGGCGCCGGTCGGTCGAGATGGCCCAGGCGATCCCGATCAGGACCGCGATCCCGAGGATCGGAAGTCCCGCCATGTCGGGATCCGGCTCAGGCGCCCGCCAGATACATGATCCAGCCGATCCCCACCGCGAACCCCACGAAGCTGAGGAAAGCCCAGGCGGTGAAGCGGAGCCGCGCCGTCCATCCCTCGCGCATCAGGCAGGCGAAGGCGGGGGAGACCAGCGCGGCGAAGAGAACGAGCGCGGCGAAATGACTCATCGCGCGGCGCTCCCGGCCTCGCCGGCGGACGCCGTGTCGTCCGTGGACTCCTTGGTTCCCGTCGCGATGTCCCAGGCGTCGAGGACCACGAGCATGTTCAGAAGACCCGCCACGATGAGGAACGCGTACCCATATTCGTAAGTGGGCGCTTCCGGATTCCCGGCGCCGAGCCCCAGCATGCGGGCCGCCACGTAGAACGCACCGGATCCCATCTCGGCGAGTCCCGCGAGCAGCGTCAGCGGGGCGGCAGCCTCGAAGGGGAAGAGTTCGCCCTCCATCCGGAGGCCGAAGACGAACAGCAGCCCGATGCTGACCAGGAACACCGCGCCCGTGCCCCGCCGCCCCAGCGCGATGTGCCCGAGTCCGGGGACCACGAGGCCCAAAGCGCAGTACAGCAACGGGTTGGACTCCTCGCGGCTGCCGGCCCGGGGTTCCTGTCGGGCGCCCGCCCGCGCCCGTGCCTCGGCCATCCCGGAATCGTAACCGGGCCGGTGCGCGGAACCGCCCGGACGACACACCCGCTGGGAGCGCCGGCCGGTTCTCGCGGTAGCGGCCTTCAGACCGGCACGCGCTGAAGCTCGCCTCGTCGCCCGCCTGCGGCGGGCTGTGCCGGCTAAAGCCGGCGGTCCAGGCCATGTGGGCCGAGGGGGTTCTGCCGCGGTCGGGTCACGACGCGGGTCCGTAGCCCCGCGATACGCTTTCGTCCGCCATGAGCCCGCCCAGAAACGCCGCCGCTCCGGCGGCGGGAATCTGGTTCGTGGCGGGAGCGCGGACCCCCATGACGCCCTTCCTTGGCGATCTCGCGGGACTCAGCGCGGTCGAGCTGGGCGCGGTGGCCGCGAAGGGCGCACTCGAGCGCTCGGGCGTGCGACCGGACCGGGTGGACCACGTGGTGATCGGGAACGCGCAGCAGACCACTGCCGACGCCATCTATGGCGCCCGGCACGTCGGTCTCGGCGCCGGCGTTCCCGATTCCGTGCCGGCGCTGACCGTGAACCGGCTCTGCGGCTCGGGGATCCAGGCCGTGATCTCCGCGGCGCACCAGATGCTCGCGGGTGAGGCGGGCACCGTGCTCGCCGGCGGGATGGAATCCATGAGCCAGGCGCCCTTCGTGGTGCGGGGGGCGCGCGCGGGCCTCCGGCTGGGCCACGGGAAGCTCGAGGACAGCCTGGTGGCGGCCCTCACCGACGGCCGTTGCGGGCTCTCCATGTCCGACACCGCGGAGAACGTGGCGGAGCGGACCGGGGTCACCCGCGAGGACTCCGACGACTACGCCCTCAGAAGCCAGCAGACCGCGGATCGCGCCCACCGGGCCGGTTCCCACGCCGAGGAGATCGTTCCCGTCACCGTGAAGACCCGGAAAGGCGAACAGGTGGTGTCCGAGGACGGCCACCGCCGGCCGCAGACCACGCGCGACGGACTGGCGCGGCTCCGGCCCGCCTTCCGGAAGGACGGGCTGGTCACCGCCGGGAACGCGAGCGGCATCGTGGACGGCGGCGCCGCCTTCGTGGTGGCGCGCGAGGACACCGCCGCGGTGCGGGACGGATCCCCGCTCGGCCGCATCGTCTCCTGGGCCACCGCCGGCGTGCCGCCCGAGGTCATGGGGCTCGGGCCGGTGCCCGCGAGCCGGGCGGCGCTCGAGGCGGCCGGCCTCGGGCTCGACGACATGGACCGGATCGAGGTGAACGAGGCGTTCGCCCCCCAGTACCTCGCCGTCGAGCGCGAGCTCGGGCTCGACCGCGAGCGGGTCAACGTGAACGGCGGCGCGATCGCCCTCGGGCACCCGCTCGGCGCGACGGGCACGCGGCTGCTGCTCACCCTGCTGCTGGAACTGCGGCGCTCCGGAGGCCGCTACGGCCTCGCCACCGCCTGCATCGGCGGTGGCCAGGGCATCGCCATGGTGGTCGAGTCGGCCGGAAATGTCGCCGGCAACGGAGCCTCGGCGTGACGGACTCCGGCGCCCTCCGGCGCGAACGCCGGGAGACGGCGAAGGGACACGCCTACGCCCTCGTCACCGTGAACCGGCCGAAGGCGCTCAACGCCCTGAACCGGGACCTGGTGGAGGCCCTCGCCGCCGCCTTCGAGGAACTCGGGGCGGACCCCGAGCTCGACGGAATCGTCCTCACCGGCGCCGGCGACCGCGCCTTCGTGGCCGGGGCGGACATCTCCGAGCTTCGCGACCTCACTCCCGAGGCGGCGTTCCGGTTCGCGCGCCGCGGCCAGGAGGTCATGCGCACCATCGAAGGCACCGGGAAGCCGGTGATCGCTGCGGTCGGGGGCTACGCCCTCGGCGGCGGGCTCGAACTCGCGCTCGCCTGCCACCTGCGGGTGGCCGCGCCGCAGGCGAAGCTCGGGCTGCCGGAAGTGAAGCTCGGCGTCATTCCCGGATACGGCGGCACCCAGCGGCTCCCCCGCCTGATCGGACGGGGCCGGGCGCTGCGCATGATCCTCACGGGGGACCCGGTGGGGAGCGAGGAGGCGCTCGCGGCGGGCCTCGTGGACGCGGTCCACGAGGACGCGGTGGAAGGGGCGGCGGCGCTCCTCGACCGGGTGCTCGCGAACGGGCCGCTGGCGGTGCGCAACGCGCTCCTCGCGGTGGACGCGGGGCTATCGGGCCTCGAGGACGGCCTGCTGTCCGAGGCCTCGCTCTTTGCATCGCTCGCCGGCAGCGACGACATGCGGGAGGGCACGGGCGCGTTCCTGGAGAAGCGCCCGGCGCGGTTCCGTGGCGCCTGATCCGGCGCCCGGGCGGGACGGCGCACGTGCGGAAACCGGCCCCCTGGCAGGCGTTCACGTCGGCATCGTGCTCTCGGAACGGGACGAGCCCTCGGCCCGCCTCGCCGACGCCGCCGAGCGCTGGCTCCGGGGGGAGGGCGCGGACGTCTCCCGCCATCCAGCGCCGGCCGCCTTCGAGGTCGCCCAACTGGCCGGCTGGCTGGCGGACTCCGGGCGCGTGGACGGCATCGTCGCCTGCGCCTCGATCGTGAAGGGGGAGACCTCCCACGACCGGCACCTCGCGGAAGCGGTGACCACCGGACTCCTGGAGATCGGCGTCCGCACCCGGATTCCGGTGGGCAACGCGGTCCTCACCGTGGACAGCGCCGAACAGGCCGACGCCCGTTCCGGGGGCGCCAGGGGAAATCGCGGCGAGGACGCGGCGCGGGCGGTCGCCGGTCTGCTGCGCGCCCGCCGGCGGCTCGGAGAACGGCCCGGCCTCGACCTCGGCCCGGTTACCGCGCCCCGGGGAGGCTGACGTGGACCCGCGGACCGCCCGCCAGCGCCGCCGGGGCCGTGAACTCGCCGCCCAGATGCTCTCCTCGTGGGACGCGAACCCGGGCTCGCCGCCCGCCACCGTGGCCGGCGTGCGGGACCTCACCCGCGCCAGTGACGCGCACCTGGAGTTCGCCGAGACGCTCGCGAACGCCGCCTGGGAGCGGATCGAGGAGATCGACCGCTGCCTCGACGAGACCACCAAGCCGTTCTGGAAGGAGAACATGGGCCGGGTGGAGCGGAGCGTGCTGCGGGTGGCGGTCGCCGAGCTGCTGACTGCGAGCGCGCCGCCCCGGGTGGTGCTGAGCGAGGCCATCGAGGTCGCCCGCCGCTACGCCGGCGAGGACTCCACCTCCTTCGTCCACGCGGTGCTCGACGGGGTGGTGAAGCGCCTCGGAAAGACGGAGGAGGCCGCCGCGCCGCAGGCCGCCGGCTCCGGGGCGTCATGAGCGGCAACCCGACGGACCGCGAGCCGGCCATGCACCGGGACGAACGCGACCGCCGCCGGAAGCTGGCCGACATCGAGGGTCTCGGGGTTCCCGCCTGGCCGAGCCGGTTCGCCGCCTCCCACACCCTGGAGCAGGCGGCGGAGACGTTCGGCGACCTGGACGGGGCGGGGCTCGAGGCGATCCCGGAGGCGGAGCGGACGGTGCGGGTCGGCGGCCGGATCGTGGCGATCCGGTCGTTCGGGAAGGCCGCGTTCCTGCGGCTCTCCGAAGGACCCGGGACCCTCCAGGTCCACGTCCGGCGCGACGTGCTCCCGGAGCGCGACTTCGCGGTCTCGAAGGCGCTCGACCTCGGGGACTGGGTGGGCGTGACCGGGCCCATGTTCCGGACGCGGACGGACGAACTCACCGTGCGGGCGGACTCGCTCGCCTTCCTCGCGAAGGCCCTGCTGCCGCTGCCCGAGAAGTGGCACGGCCTCGCCGACCGGGACACCCGCTACCGGCAGCGCTACCTGGACCTCCTCGGGAACCCGCGCACCCGCGAGGTGTTCCGCAGCCGGGCGGCGATGGTCTCGGCCATGCGCCGCTTCATGGACGCCGAGGGTTTCCTCGAAGTCGAGACCCCGATGCTCCAGCCGCTCGCCACCGGCGCGGCGGCCCGGCCGTTCCAGACCCGGCACCGGGCGCTCGGGATCGACCTCTACCTGCGGGTGGCGCCCGAGCTCTACCTGAAGCGGCTGGTGGTGGGCGGGTTCCCGCGGGTCTACGAGATCAACCGCAACTTCCGGAACGAAGGGCTTTCCACCCGCCACAACCCCGAGTTCACCATGCTGGAGTTCTACCGGGCGTTCAGCGACTGCGCCGACATGATGGAGATCACCGAGCGCCTGGTGATCGCGGCGGCGGGGGCGGTGCTCGCCGGCGAGCCGGCGGTGTTCGGGGACGGCGAGATCCGGTTCGAGAAGCCCTTCGCCCGGGTCTCTCTGCTGGAGGTCACCCGGGCGGCGCTGACGCAACACGGCGTGGCGCTCGGGGATGAGGACCTGCGCTCGGCCGCGCCGCTCGCTGAGGCGCACCGCCGGCTCGACCTCCCGTTGCCGCCCGAGGAGAGCGCCGGCAAGCTGCTGGTCAGCCTCTTCGAGGCCCTCGCCGAGCGCCGCCTCATCCAGCCCACCTTCGTGACCGGCTACCCCGTCGAGGTTTCCCCCCTCTCGAAGGCGAGCCCCGAAGAGCCCGGCATCACCGAGCGTTTCGAGCTCTTCGCCGGCGGCCTCGAGATCGCCAACGGGTTCTCCGAGCTGAACGACCCCGACGAGCAGGCGGCCCGCTTCGGCGAGCAGATGGCGAAGCGCCAGGCGGGCGAGGACCACGCCATGGACTGGGACTACATCGAGGCCCTCCGCCACGGGTTGCCCCCGACCGGGGGCTGCGGGGTCGGCGTGGACCGGGTCGCCATGCTGCTCACGAACTCCCCGGCGATCCGCGACGTGATCCTCTTCCCGCACCTCCGCCCGCGCGAGGGAAGGTGAGTCAGGAAGCGGGCGAAGCTCCCGCCGTCAGGAGTCCGCAGCCCGCGCCGCGGGGCGGCCTCGCCTCCCTGCCGTTCGAACTCCAGATCGCCGGCCGCTACCTGATGCTCCGCAAGCGGGGCCTGTTCATCTCGGTGATCTCCGCGATCTCGGCGCTCGGGGTGGTGCTCGGGGTCGCGATCCTGCTGGTCGCGCTCGCGATCATGACCGGCTTCCAGGGAGAGCTCCGCGCCCGGATCCTCGGGGCGCTCTCCCATCTCACGGTGTACAGCCTCTCCGCCGAGGGCTTTACCGACTACGCCGAGGTCGCCGAAGCGGTCGGGGCGGTGCCGGAGGTCGAGGGCGCCGCGCCGGTGCTCTACGGCAAGGCGATCGCGCTCGGCCGGCGGGACGCGCTCGTGACCCTCAAGGGGGTGGACCCGGCGCGGGAGCCCGGCGTCACCGAGTTCGCGTCCCGGATGACCGCGGGGCGGTTCGCCGACCTGGAAACGGTGGTCCCGGGGGAGCCGCCGCCGGTGCTCCTCGGCGAGGAGCTGGCCCTCGGGCTGGGGGTCGGGGTGGGGGAGACGATCCGTCTCATGGTGCCGGGAGGCCACCTGACGCCCCTCGGCACCGTTCCCACCACCCGGCGCTTCCGGGTGGCGGGCTCCTTCCGGCTGGGCCTTTACAACTACGATAACGCCTACGCGCTCATCCCGCTCGGGGAGGCGCAGCGGCTCACCGGCCGGGACGGCGAGGCGAGCCAGGTGGAGGCGCGGATCGCCGACATGTTCGAGGTGAGGGAACGGGAGGCCCGGGTGCTGGAAGCCCTCGGCCCCGGCTACTCGGCGCTCAACTGGATCGACCTGAACACCACGCTGTTCTCGGCCTTCTGGCTGGAGAAGCTGGCGACCACGCTCTTCGTGAGCTTCATCGTGGGGGTGGCCGCGCTCAACATCGTCGCCGGCCAGATCGTCACGGTGACCGAGAAGACCCGCGACATCGCGATCCTGCGGTCCATGGGGGCCACCCGGCGGAGCATCATGGCGCTCTTCATGGCGCAGGGCGCCGTGATCGGCGCCGTGGGGACCGGACTCGGGGCGGTGCTCGGGATCACCGCCTGCCGGATCCTCGACGGCCGCATCCGGATCCCCGAGGACGTCTACCAGATCACCGCGGTGCCTTTCACCCTGCTCCCGGGCGACGTGGCGCTGGTCTGCATCTTCGCGCCCCTCGTCTGTTTCCTGGCCACCCTGTACCCGGCGCGCCGGGCGGCGTCGCTGGTGGTCACCGACGCCCTGCGGTTCCAGTGACGCTCCAGCTCGAAGCCCGCGGGCTCGACAAGGCCTTCGGGACCGGCGCCGGCCGCCTCGCGGTGCTCCGGGGGCTCGACCTCGAGGTCCGGCAGGGCGAGATGGTGGCGATCACCGGGGCGAGCGGGGTGGGGAAGACCACGCTGCTCCACGTCCTCGGGGCGCTGGACCAGCCCGACGCGGGCTCGCTCCGGCTCGCCGGCGAGGAGGTGGCGCGGCTGTCGGAGCGGGAGGCCGCGGCGTTCCGCAACCGGCAGGTGGGTTTCGTGTTCCAGCACCACCGGCTGCTCCCCGAACTGACCGCGATGGAGAACGCCTCGCTCCCGCTGCGCATCCGCCGGGTTCCCCGGGGACCGGCCGAAGACCGGGCCGGGCAGCTCCTCGGCGAGCTGGGACTCGCGGAGCGGCTCCACCACCGCGCGGAAGAGTTGAGCGGGGGCGAGCAGCAGCGGGTCGCGGTGGCCCGGGCGCTCGCCGGAGATCCGGCGCTGCTGATCGCCGACGAGCCGACCGGGAACCTCGACGACGCCGCGAGCCGCCAGCTGCTGGAACTCCTCGCCGCGCTCCACCGGACCTACGGGCTCACCGCGGTCATCGCGTCGCACAGTTCCCAGGTCGCCGCGAGCTGCGACCGGAAGTTCCGGATGGAGGCGGGAGTCCTGCTGGACGCGGCCGCATAAGCCCGCAGGCCCGCAGGCCGGCGTCCCCGGCCGGATCGCCACGGGCCCTCCTGCTAAATTGCGAGCCTTCCCGGGAAGCCACCTTGTTCGAGCGATATACCGAGCGCGCCAAGCGGGCGATCTACTTCGCGCGGCACGAGGCGTCGCAGCTGGGCGGGGACGCCATCGAGCCCGAACACCTGCTCCTCGGGCTGCTCCGGGAGCTTCCCGCGGCCGTCGCCGGCCGGCTCCACATCTCGCTCGAACGGGTGCGGAGCGACGTGCAGAGCCACGTCCTGCTGCGGGACACCGTCTCGACCTCGGTCGGCATTCCGCTCTCCGCCGAGTCCAAGCGGGTCCTCGAACACGCCCGCGAGGAAGCGGACCGGATGAACCACGAGAGCGTGGGGACCGAGCACCTGCTGCTCGGGGTGCTCCGCGAGCCGGGGTCCGCCGCCGCCGCGATCCTGGCCCGGCAGGGAGTGCGGGCGCCGGCGGTCCGGGAAGCCATCGCCCTCGATCACGGGCGGAGAAAATCGGGCGCACGGGCCCGGGAGACGCCGCTGCTTGCCGAGTTCTCCCGGGACCTCACCCAGGCCGCGACCGACGGCGCCCTCGATCCCCTGATCGGCCGGACCGAGGAACTGGACCGCGTGATCCAGGTCCTCTGCCGCCGCACCAAGAACAACCCGGTCCTCATCGGCGAGCCCGGCATCGGGAAGACCGCCATCGTCGAGGGCCTCGCCAGCCGGATCGCGGCCGGCGACTGTCCCATCTTCCTCGCGGACCGGCGGATCGTTTCGCTGGACATCTCCCTGGTGGTCGCCGGCACCAAGTACCGCGGCCAGTTCGAGGAACGGCTGAAGGCCATCATCAAGGAACTCGAGGAGTCCCCGCAGTTCATCGTCTTCGTTGACGAACTCCACACCCTGGTGGGGGCCGGTTCCGCGGAGGGGTCGCTCGACGCCGCCAACATCCTGAAGCCGGCGCTCTCCCGCGACGGCATCCAGTGCATCGGCGCCACCACCCCGGCCGAGTTCCGGCGTCACATCGAGCGCGACCGCAGCCTCGAACGCCGTTTCCAGGGAGTCGTCGTCAAGCCGCCGAGCGACGAAGAGACCCTGGTCATCCTCCAGGGCGTCCAGGAGCGCTACGAGCGCTACCACCACGTCCGCTACACCGAGGAGGCCATCGACGCCGCGGTGCGGCAGGCCCAGCGCTACATCACCGACCGCTTCCTGCCCGACAAGTCGGTGGACCTGCTCGACGAGGCGGGATCGCGGGTCAAGCTGCGTGACAACCAGTACTCCCAGGAGTTCGCGGAGATCCGGAAGCGCATCCAGGACATCCGCAAGCGCAAGGACCAGGCGCTCGACAACGACGACCTCGAGCGCGCTTCGCTCGCCCAGGACCAGGAGAACGCCGAGCGGGAGAGCCTGGCGCTCGTGGAAGGCCGCTGGAAGGCCCGGGACGGCGAGCCGCCGCAGGTCGCCCGGCGCGACGTGGACGAGGTGGTGGCGCACTGGACCGGCATCCCCCTCGGCTCGATCGAGGAAGAGGAGAGCCAGAAGCTGCTCCGCATCGAGAACGTCCTCCACGAGCGCATCGTGGGGCAGGGCGAGGCGGTCGCCACCGTGGCGCGCGCCATCCGCCGCGCCCGCGCCGGACTCAAGAACCCGGAACGTCCCGGCGGCGTGTTCCTCTTCCTGGGTCCTTCCGGGGTGGGGAAGACCGAAGTGGCGCGGTCGCTCGCGGAGTTCCTGCTGGGAACGGAAGCGTCCCTGCTGCGTTTCGACATGAGTGAGTACATGGAGCGGCACTCCGTCTCCCGCTTCATCGGTTCGCCGCCGGGCTACGTGGGGCACGAGGAAGGCGGGCACCTCACCGAGCGCGTCCGCCGCAACCCCTACTCGGTGCTGCTCCTCGACGAGTTCGAAAAGGCCCACCCCGATGTCTGGAACCTCCTCCTCCAGGTCTTCGAGGACGGCCGGCTCACCGACGGGCTCGGAAACACGGTGGACTTCCGGAACTCGATCATCATCATGACCTCCAACCTGGGGGCCCGCCACATCCAGAAGCAGGCCTCGCTCGGGTTCGCCTCCGCCGATCGGGGGCACCGGCAACGCGCCATGCGCGACCTGATCCAGGGCGAGGTCAAGAAGACCTTCAGCCCCGAGTTCATCAACCGGCTCGATGCGGTGGTGATCTTCGACATGCTGACCGAGGAGGACCTCACCGAGATCCTGAGGCGGCTGATCGGCCGCATGAACCGCGAACTCGGGGACCGGGGACTCACCGTCGAACTGGCGCCGGAGGCGGAGGAGTTCCTCGTGCGGGAAACGCTGCGGGACCGTTCCTACGGGGCACGGCCCTTGCGTCGCGCCCTCCAGAAACATGTCGAGGATCCCCTGTCGGAGGCGGTGCTCACCGGCACGGTGGGCCCCGGCGATCCCGTGGAGATCATCCTGCGGGACGGGGAGCTGGTGGTCCGCCGGGGCGGACCGGGGCTCCTCGAGGAGGCGGAGGAACCCGTCGAGGAGGCGGTAGCCGGATGACGCGACTGCACAGAGCCATTCCTGGGGGGGTAGCGGCCGCCTGGCTCGCCGGCGCCGCGTGGGCGAACGCGCCCGGCCCCGTTCCGGCTCCGCCGGCGGCGGTCCAGGCGACCGAGACGGTCGAAGCCGTGCTCATCGAGGGCAACGACCTGATCGCGGCCGACGCCTGGCTCGCGCACCTGACCGTGAAGGCGGGGGACCCGGTGGACCGCGAGGCGCTGCGCGCGGAGTTCCGGACGCTCTGGGACACCGGTTTCGCGGACGACATGCGGCTCGAGCTGCGGGACGGGCCCCGGGGCGGCAAGCTGGTGGTGTTCGTGGTCCACGAGCGCCCCCGGGTCGTCACCCTCGAGTTCCTCGGCTCCGAGGAACTCGACGAGGACGACATCCTCGAGAAGCTCGAGGAGGAGGATTCCGTGATCGGGGTGGGGGCTCCCTACGACCCCGACAAGGTGGTCCGGGCGCGGGAGATCATCGAGGAGATGCTCGTGGACAAGGGCCGCACCGAGGGGGCGGTAGCGAGCGACATCACGGAAGACGACACCGGCGTCAAGATCGTCTTCAACATCGACGACGAGCAGCAGATCCGGATCCGCCGGGTCCGTTTCGAGGGCATCGAGGCGCTCGACGAGTGGCCGCTCCGCTGGGCGATGAAGAAGACCCGCGAGAGCCACGCCCTCGGGGCGTTGCTCGGGGGGTCCACCTACACGGAAGAGCAGTACGCCGAGGACATCGAGGCGGTCCGGCAGGAGTACCTGAAGCAGGGCTACCTCGACGTGTCGTTCGGTCCCCCGCAGTTCGAGTACGAGGACGGGTACTCGCGGCAGTTCCTCTTCTGGAAGCGCCAGAAGCGCTGGATGGACGTCACGATCCCGGTGGTCGAGGGCGAGCAGTACCGGGTGGGCGAGGTCACGGTGGAGGGGGCCGAGGTGTTCCCGGCCGACTTCGTCCGCGCCTTCTTCCCCATCCAGGCCGGCGAGGTGTACGACGAGTCGAAGGTCAACGACGCGCTCGAATCGCTCCGCGAGCTCTACGGCGCCCGCGGCTACGTGCAGTTCACCGGTTTCCCGACCTGGCACCGCCGTCCCGAGGAAAAGATCGTGGACGTGGTCATCAACCTCGCGGAAGAAGACCAGTTCCGCGTGAACCGCATCGAGTTCCGGGGGAACTCCACCACCAAGGACCGCGTCATCCGCCGCGAGATGTGGCTGAACGAGCAGGACATCATGAACATGGAACTGCTCAAGGCCTCCATCCAGAGGATCAACCAGCTCGGCTACTTCCGGCCCATCGAGCAGCCGATCATCGAACCCAGCCCGAGCGACGAGACGAAGCTCGACATCACGCTCGACGTGGTCGAGGAGAACCGCAACCAGCTCACCTTCGGGGCGGGGGTCTCCGGGCTCGAGGGCCTGTTCGTGAACGCGTCCTTCGGGACCACGAACTTCCTCGGACGCGGCGAGACCGCGAACTTCACGGTCCAGACCGGCAGCCGCACCCAGAACTACCAGATCGCCATCACCGACCCCTACTTCATGGACAAGCCGATCACGCTCGGCTTCGACGTGTTCAGCCGGGTCCTGAAGCTGCGCGAGTTCACGCGCGGCGACATCGGGGGCCGCATCGTCTTCGGCGTGCCGCTCGGCCGCTGGTCGCGGGCTTTCCTGAACTACGGCTACTCGGTCATCACGGTGAGCGAGCCGGACCCGGACATCGTCCTCAACCTCTACGACCTCTACTACAACTCCACCTACCTGGACCCGCGCTTCTACGGGCTGTCCGGCAACTTCCGCGAGAGCAAGATCAGCCCGACCTACGTCTACAACACCGTGGACCACCCGATCTTCCCGAGCACCGGGCGGAAACTGACGGGTTCCTTCGACATCGCCGGCGGCCGGCTGGGCGGCAACGTCCACTACTACAAGCCGACCCTGGAGTTCGTGCACCACATGCGGGTGATCGGCAACACCTCGCTCGGCATGCGGGTCATGGGCAGCTACCTGCACGGCTACGGCGGCGTCGATCCGCCGGAGGGCGAGGAGATCGACATCTTCGACGTCGAACAGACCGGCGTGCCCTACTACAACCGGTTCTTCCTCGGCGGGGAGTACCAGATCCGCGGCTACTACATCCGTTCGGTGGGCCCGCGGAACGCGCGGGGCCAGCTCCTCGGCGGCGACAAGATGCTGCTGTTCAACGCCGAGTACGCGATCCCGCTGGCCGGTCCGCTCCGCGCCATCCTGTTCTTCGACGCGGGGAACGCCTTCGCCGAGGAGACCAACTGGAGCCTCTCCATGCTCCAGGATTTCCGGACCTCAACGGGCATCGAGATGCGGGTGTTCATCCCCATGCTGAACGTGCCGTTCCGCCTCATCTTCGCCTACAATCCCCATCGGGACTACTACCATCGGCCCACGGCCTTCGTCTTCGGGATCGGAACCACCTTCTAGCGGCCGCGGGAAGCAGCCGCGTTCCCCCGATCGAAAAAAGTGCCCGAGCAGAGTTTCAGGGAGTTGACCAACGTCATGAATCGTTTTGCCCGCCGCCTCCGGGGCGGCTCTTTGGGAGTGGCGCTGATCGGGTTGCTGCTGGCCGTTCCCTCCGTCCTCGTGGCCCAGACCGCCGAGCCCACCCGGGTGGCGGTCATCGACATCGACCGCGTCGCCCAGGAATCCGCCCGGGGGCAGACGATGTTCGCCGAGTTGCAGACGCTCCAGGAAGAGATTCTGCGCGGCCGGCAGACGCGCGAGCAGGAACTCCGCGACCTGAACAACCGGGCCCAGTCGCAACTGCTCTCCGCCGAGGCGCGCGCCGACCTGCAGCGCGACATCGAGCGCAAGACCACCGACCTCCAGCGCTGGCTCGAGGACCAGCAGCGCGAGTTCAACGAGAAGCAGACCTCCGGGTTCGGCGCCCTCGAGGCGGACCTCGGACCGGTCGTCGAAGAGGTGGCCCGCGAGCAGAACATCCAGTTGATCCTCCGCGTGACCCCGGGACTGACCTTCATCATGGACCCGGCGCTCGACATCTCGGCCGAGGTGATCGAGCGGTTCAACGCGCTGAGCGGCGGCGGCGAAGGCGAGGACGGCGCGGAGCGGTAGTCCCGCCGCCCGCGGGCCCGGGATGACGAGCCTGGAAGGAGCCCCACCCCTCCTCGACGACCCGCCCGCGGTCGAGGACGAGGCGCGGGGCGCCATCACCGGGCGCCGGCGCGTCCCCGGGGACGAGCCGTTCTTCGCCGGACACTTCCCGGCGATGCCCGTGGTTCCGGGCGTCTTCATGGTGGAAGTGCTCGCCGAGTGCGCCCGCCGTTCGCTGCCGCCCGGCGCGACGCTTGCATCGGCGCCCCTCGTGAGGTTCCGCCGCCGGGTCGGTCCCGGAGAAACCCTCGAACTCCAGGTGACCCCGGCCGGGGCGGAGGGAGAGCGGCGGCGCTTCGACGCGGTCGCTTCGGTGGACGGCCGGACGGCGGTTCAGGCCGTTCTCGAGTTCCGGGTGGAGGCCGGGGCCCGGCAGCGATGAGTCCCGACTTCCAGGGGCTCGGACTGATCGACCCCGAAGAGCGCGAGGCCGCTTCCGCCGGGGGAGGGAAGGCCCCTCGCCGGCCTTCCGGAGCGCCCCCGTTCCGCCGCTCGCGTTCCGGCCCTCCGCCGGGGCCCGGCGCCCGCGGTCCGGACCCCGCCACCGGCCGGCTGCTCACCGGCCTGAGCCGGGGTGGGACCCTCGACGACCTGACCGGCGTCTCCGTCCGGCGGCGCGCGGCGATGGCCGCCGCCTCCACCGGGTTCCACCTGTTGCTCCTCCTTCTGTTCGTGGGCGGGCTTGTTCCCGTGGCGGCCGAGCCGGAGGCGGTGGCACCCGAGGAGGAGCCGCTCCTCTACGCCTTCGAGGCGCCGCCGCTCGAGGAGCCGGCGCCGCTGGAAGCGCTGGTCGAACCCCTGCCTCCGGTTCCACCGCCCGAGGAAGCGGTCCCCGAGGCGCCGGAGGCGCAGCCGGCGCCGCCGCCACCCCCGCCGGCGGGAGGACTCGTCATCCCGGAGGCGCAGATCGCGGTCCCCAGCACCGGCTTCCAGAACGACCTGCCGTTCTCCGAAGGCGAGGACGAGGAGTTCTACATCGACCACGAGATGGGGGACGAGCTGGCCGCCGAGGACGACGCGAGCGCGAGCGCCGACGAGCCGGAGCCGGAGCTGCTGGCCGAGATCCCGGCGCCCGAGGAGGCGGCCGACGCGCCCGGTGAACCCACTCCCGAGGTCCCGGGGGCCGGCGCCGAGGATCCAAGGCTCCGGTTCGACGCCGAGGCCTTCCGCCGTCTCATCAACGACCCGGCCGCCGACGTGCGCCGGCTCGGCAACGAACTCGCGATGCGCGAAGCCCGCATGCAAGCGGAGGCGGAGCGCCGCAAGCAGGGAGCGCCCACCGACATCTGGCGCTTCCTCGAGGGCAAGCGGTTCCGGAACCCGGAGGGCGGGCTCGTCTCGAACCGCAACAACACCCTCTACTACGACGACCGGGGCGCCAACCTGGTGCCCTGGATCAGCCGGCTGATCGCGGAGGTGCGCCGCAACTGGTACATCCCCTACGCGGCCAGCTACGACCGGGGCCACGTGGCGATTGCCATCAGCGTCCTGCGGAGCGGCGACATCGCCTGGTTGCAGGTGGTCGTCCCGTCGGGGGTCCCGGGTTTCGACAACGCCGCGGTCGGGGCGCTCCGCGGCGCCCAGCTGCTGCCGCTCCCGGACGACTATCCCGGCGCCGACTTCGAGATCATGCTGGTCTTTTGGTACAACGAACAGCCCTACGACCTGTTCTCGACCCAGGACTGACTGCCTGGCGTTGCGCTGAGGACATGCTGCCCGGGAGCGCCGGTCTTCAGACCGGCACGCGCGGCGCTCCGCGCCGCGCACGTCGTGACGCCATACCGCCTCGCCACGCGTACGGCTTGGAACGCCGGTCTCCAGACCGGCACGCGCGGCGCTCCGCGCCGCGCACGGCGCAACGCCAGACCTCTCCCGCGGCGCTCCATTTGCTCTGTCTGGCGATCCTCACACCCACCCCGGCCCTCGCCCAGGCCCCCGCCCCCCGTGAGATCCGGATCGGCCTCGCCGACGCCGCCCCCGCGGCCCGGATCTCGGCGGCCGCCCCCTTCGTCCTGCGCGCCGGCGAACTCACGATCGAAACCACCGACGCGCTCATCTCGCCCGAGACCGGGGCCGGGGAATCCGTCCTCGCGCTGGGCTCCTTCGTCAGCGAGGCCCGGGCCCGCGAGGTCGCCGAGGCCTTCCGCGAGGAGCGTGCCGACGGTCCCGAGGTCCGGGTCCGGCGCGATCCCGAGACCGGGCGCCACCTCGCGGTCCTGTCGCCGGGTTCCGGCGCTGACGGCGCGAGCCTGCGGGACGCCGGCTTCCCCGAGACCGGGACCTTCCGCATTCCGGCGCCCGTCGGAGAAGCCCTCGTGGTCCGCCCCCTCGGCGGTTCGCCGATCCGTTTTGCCGCCGGGGTGTCCCTGACCGCCGAGCCGCCCGCCAGCGGGTTCCTCGAATGGGAGGGGAGCCCCTACCGCGGCTCGTTCACGGCGTTCCGCAGCGGAGACGGCGTGACCGTCGTCAACCGGGCGAACCTCGAGGAGTACCTCTTCGGGGTGCTGCCGCGCGAGCTGCCGCCGGACCTCTTTCCGGAGCTCGAGGCCCTGAAGGCGCAGGCCCTCGCGGCCCGCACCTACGCCCTCACTCCGCGGGACGCCTACCTCCGGCGCGGCTACGACCTCTGCGCCGGACCGGCCTGCCAGGTCTACGGCGGGGTCGCCGCCGAGCACCCGCTCTCCACCGCCGCGGTCCGCGAGACGGCGGGCGAAGCGATCTTCCACGACGGCCGGCTCATCGACGCCCTCTACACCGCCGCCTGTGGCGGCCACACCGAGAACGCGGAGAACGTCTTCTCGAATCCGACCCCCTACCTGGTGGCCCGGGCGTGCATCCGGGAGGCCGGCGGGGTGCGGCTGGAAGGTGGGCCCGCGGACGGTCCGCTGGATGCCGCGCTCGTCCGGCTCGCGGGGGCGCCGGTATCCGGCTGGAGCGGAGCGGGACTGTCGGCGCCGGCGACCCGCGAGGAGGCCGCGGGCATCGTTTCGGCGGCGGTCCGGTGGCTCGGGCTCTCGTCGTGCGAACCGGACGGGGCCCCCGGCGGAGAGCTGCCGCTCGGCGCGTTCGGCCGGCTGGTGGAGGAGATCCGCTGCCGGGAACCCGGGACTCCGGCGCTCGGCCCCGGCCCGGACGGCGGCGAGCTGGCCCGCGAGGGGGATCCGGCGCTGGGCCGGCTGCTCGCCGAGGGCCTGCTCGATCCGAGCGAACGCGGGCTCGACCCGGCCCGGCCCGTGAGCCGGCGGGAAGTGATCGGGGTCGCGGCGTCACTGCTGCGCCGGGACGGACGGCTCTTTCGGCGCGGCCAGATCCGGGAGGTCGCGGTCCTGGACGGCTGGGTCCGGATCACGCTGGAAGAGGACGATGACGGGACCGCGCGTGACGAGCCACCGCTGATTCGACTCGGGTCACGCGGCGGCGAACGCCTCTTTCGGGAGATCCGTCCCACCCGCACTCCGGGCCGCGACGATCCGCCGCCGCTCGCGGTCCCCACCGGCGCGTTGCGGCTCCGCGTCGGGGACTTCGTGCGCTATCACGCCGTTGCCGGGCGTGCGGTGGGTGAACCCGTCCCGTTCGACCTGCTGATCCTGGAAGACCTCGGCGACGCCGAGGACCGCTTCTCCCGGCAGAGTTCGTGGTTCGTTCCGAAGAACAACGCCGATCTCTCGGCGTCGGTGAACGAAGTGAAGCCCATCGGCCGGATCGTCGCCCTCGAACCGCTCGAGTACGGCGCCTCGGGTCGGATCGTGCGCCTCGAGATCGTCGGGACGGAGGGGAGTCTCGAACTGCGGGGGCTGCGCATCCGGCGCCTGCTGGGGCTCGCCGAGAACCTCTTCCGGGCGGAACCCCGGCGCGACGCAACCGGCGGCGTGACCGAGTGGTGGTTCTCGGGACGGGGCTGGGGCCACGGCCTCGGACTCTGCCAGGCCGGGGCCTACGGCATGGCCGCCGCCGGGGCCGGCTACCGGGAGATCCTGGCCCACTACTACCCGGAGACCGAGATCCGGCCGGCCCCGTGAGCTGGCGGGCCGGGTTCGTTTTCTCGCCGGGTCAGTTGCGCGCCGGCGGCGTGCTCGTCCTCGTCCTGCTGCTCATCGCCCTCCTCCGCCGTCTTGGGTAGCCCGTCTCCGGAGGCGGGCCCCGGGCCGCTGGTCCTGGCCCTTGTGGGGCCGACCGCCAGCGGGAAGTCGGACCTCGCGCTCGACGTGGCGGACTCGCTCCCGTTTCCCGTCGAGATCGTCTCCTGCGACGCCTTCCAGATCTACCGGGAACTGGACATCGGCTCGGGGAAACCGGCGCCCGGGATGCGCGCCCGCCGGCCGCACCACCTCCTCGACGCGCTCGAACCCGACGACCCGTGCACCGCCGGCCGCTACGCGGAGCTCGCGGCCGCCGCGGTGCGGGACGTCTGGCGGCGCGGAGCGGTCCCGCTGGTGGTGGGCGGGAGCGGCCTCTACTTCCGGGCGCTCCGCGACGGGATCTTCGAGGGACCGGACCCCGATCCGCGCCTGCGGGCGAGGCTCGACGCGATCTATCGCCGGCCGTCCGGCCCCCGCTGGATGGAACGGCTCCTCGCGCGCCTCGATCCCGCGGCGCACCGCCGGGTGCATCCGAACGACCGGGTGCGCCGGGTCCGGGCCCTCGAGGTGGCCCTGGCCGCCGGGGAGCCCATCTCCCGGCTGCAGGCGACCCGGCGCCCCCCGCTTCCGGAGGCGGGCTGGCGGATCGCCGGGCTCGATCCCCCCCGCGACCTCCTCGAAGCGCGCATCGCCCGCCGGGTCCGGGGCATGTTCGCCGCCGGCCTGGTCGAGGAGGTCCGGGGCCTCGGCGACCGGTATCCGGGCGAATGGCCAGGCCGGCTCGCGATCGGCTACCGCGAGGTGCTGGCCGTGCTCGCCGAAGACCCGGAACCCCGTGACCTCCCGGACCGGCTCCGCGCCGCCGAGGAACGGGTCGTGATCGCCACCCGGCGCTACGCGAAGCGCCAGCTCACCTGGTTCCGCGCGGAGCGGGACGTGGCCTGGATCCGCGGCGCGGCGGACGACCCGGCGGCGCTCCAGGGCGTCGCGCGCGTCTTCCGCGGATCGGCCTAGCGCTTTCGGGTCGCCCCGCTTCGGGCGCGCCTGCGCAGTCGGCATCGTTGCGGCACCGGCCTGAACCCGGCTGCCGACCCGTACGCCGTCATCCGAAGAGGTCGGAGTGGGTGCCCGAACGCACCAGGATGACCGTGTCCTCGGCGCGACGCCAGATCAAGAGCCAGTCAGCCTCGATGTGACACTCCCACGCCCCCGACCAATTGCCGGTGAGCCGGTGGGGCCGGTGTCGCGTCTGGAGCCGACGGTCTTGCAGCAGTAGATCCACGACGGCCCACAATCGGTCGAGGTCCTTGCCGCGCCGCCCGGCGCGTCTGAGGTCCCTTTCGAACCGCTTCGTCGTGAGTAGCCGCACGAATCAGCGGTGCGCTGCCTTCAGGTCCTCCAGACTCGCGTATTCGGTTAGATCCTCGTGTTCCTGAGCCTGCCTGAGGGCTTCGCGCGTCTCCGCATTGGGGAGTCTCACCGCGAAGGGGAGGCCCCGCTGGAGCGTCGCCTGCTTGTAGAACAATCTGATCGCTTGGGTGGCGGACAACCCGAGCTGGGAGAACAAGGCTTCGGCCTGGTTCTTGAGTTCAGGTTCGATCCGGGCGCGGATCGTTTCGGTCTTGGCCACGGGACTTCGTTCGGCGAGCACAAATGTAGCACGAACGGGGAACACTCGTCATAGCCTGCAAACATCGCGTTGCCTAGAATCTCCCCCGTTCCGTGCGCCCGCTTCTCCTGCTCCTCGCCGCGGCGCCGCTCCTCGGTGCGGCCCCCGGCCCACAGTCCCCGGCGCCGCCCGGCGACCCCCTCGAAGGCGGCGCCTGGCTCAAGATCTTCCAGATCCGGTCCGGATCTCCCGAACCGGTCCTGCTCTCGGAGGACGAGGTGAACGCGCTCCTCGGATCCGTCCAGCTCACCGCCTTCCTGACCGAGCAGGCCGGCCTCACGGAGGTTCGCGTCGAGATCCTTCCCGGTGAGGTTCACCTCACCGGCCGGGTGGACGCCGAACGGCTGGGCGCGGTGCTCGGTCCGTTCGCTCCGCCGCCCGGCACGCCGCCGCAGCCTGTGGACCTCGGCGTCGCAGTGCAGGGCGCCGGCGGATCGGGAACGGTCACGATCCTGCGCGGCACCGTCGCCGGAGTGGAACTTCCGCCCGACGTCATCGCCCAGGCCGTGCTGGGCGGACTGGTCGGCGTCTCCGAGGCCGGACGCGAACAGGTCCGCGGCCCCATCCTCGAAGGGGAACCGTTCGCCCTTCCCACGGGACTCGCCGGGATCGAACTGAGGGCGGGGGAAGTCCTGCTCGTGCCCGCCTCTCCCTGACGGGCTCCCCGCCAAGGCGACCTTGCCCGGAATCACCCCGGACACCGAGGTCCGTTTCCTTCCCGGGGTGGGCCCGCGGCGGGCGGCCGCGCTCGCCGAGGTCGGGATTCTCAAGGCCGGCGACCTGCTGCTGCGGCTGCCGTTCCGCTACGAGGACCGGAGCGAGCACCGCCCGGTCGCCGAGCTCGCCGACGGCGATTCCGCCGCGACCGAGGTACTGATCGCTTCGCTCAACGTCCGCCCCACCCGGCGGCGCAACCTGCGCATCGTCGAGCTGCGGGGGCACGACGCGAGCGGCCCGGTGAAGGCGACCTGGTTCAACCAGGTCCACCTGAAACAGATCCTGAAGCCGGGAGCGCGGGTGCTGCTGTTCGGAAAGGTGAAGAAACCCTTCGCCGGGGCGGTCCCCGAGTTCGCGAATCCCGGCTACGAGCTGGTGACCGCCGGCCGGGAACGGTCCGCGGCGGGCGCGGCGCCGGTCCCTCCGGAGGCGGGCGGCGCGCCGGCGGAACCCGCTGCCGGCGGCGCCGACCCCGGCGCGCACGCCGGCCGGATCGTCCCCATCTACGAACGGGTCGGTTCCCTGACGCCGCGGCTCCTGCGCACCGTCCTCCATCGGCTGCTCGACGGCGGCGCCGCGGTGGGGCCGGGTCAGCTCCCCGAGGAACTGGTGGGGCGGATGGGGCTGCCCTCCCGGAGGCAGGCGCTCGAAGCGGTGCACTTTCCCCCCGACGGGGCCTCGCTGGCCGAGCTCGAGCGCCGGCGCTCCAGCGCCCACCAGCGGCTCATCCTCGAGGAGTTCTTCGTCTTCGCCCTCGGGCTCCGGATGCGCCGCCGGCAGGACCGCGTGGACCGGCCGGGCCGGCACACCTTCACCGTGGACGACGGCCTGCGGGACCTCGTCCGCCGGGTGCTGCCCTTTCGCCTCACGTCGTCGCAGCGCGACGCCCTCGCCACCATCGCCGACGAGTTCCAGTCCCCGCTCGCCATGCGGCGGCTCCTTCAGGGCGACGTGGGTTCCGGGAAGACGATCGTGGCGGTGATCGCGGCGCTCATCGTCATCCACCACGGGGCCCAGGTGGCGCTCATGGCCCCCACCGAGGTCCTCGCCGAGCAGCACTTCGCGACGATCCGGGCGCTTCTCGAACCGCACCGCATCCGAGTCGTGCTGCTCACCGCGGGACTCGGCGCCGCCGAGCGCCGCGACACGCTGCAGGCGGTGGCGAGCGGCTGGGCCCAGTTCGTGGTCGGCACGCACTCGCTGATCCAGGACGGCGCCCGGTTCCGGGACCTCGGTTTCGCCATCGTGGACGAGCAGCACCGCTTCGGGGTGGCCCAGCGCCGCACGCTCGTCGAACGGGGCGGGGGCGCGGACCTGCTGGTGATGACCGCGACGCCGATCCCCCGCACCCTGACCATGGCGCTCCACGGGGACCTCGACCTGTCCGAACTCCGCGAACTCCCCCCGGGACGGCAGCCGGTGAGCACCCTGATCCGGGATTCGGCCGGCCTCCCCGAGGTCTACGCGCGGGTCCGCGAGGAAGTGAGGAAGGGCCGCCAGGCGTTCTACGTCTGTCCGCTGATCGAGGACTCCGAGGAACTCCCCGGCGCGGGGGTCGAGGCCCGGTTCCAGGAACTTTCGGAAGGGCCCTTCCGCGGCCTGCGGGTGGACTTCGTCCACGGCCGGGTTCCCGCGGCGCGCCGCGAGGCGGCGATGCGCGCGTTCGCTTCCGGGGAGCTCGACGTGCTGGTCGCCACCACCGTGATCGAGGTGGGGGTGGACGTGCCGAACGCGACGGTGATGGTCGTCGAACACGCCGAACGCTTCGGCCTGGCGCAGCTCCACCAGCTCCGCGGCCGGGTGGGGCGGGGCGCCGACCCGGCGACGGCGATCCTGGTGGTGGGAGGGAAGCCGACCGAGTCCGCGCATCGCCGCCTCCAGGTGCTGGAGGCGACCACCGACGGCTTCCGGATCGCCGAGGAGGACCTCGCCATCCGGGGCCCCGGCGACTTCCTCGGCACCCGGCAGTCGGGCATCCCCCCGTTCCGGGTGGCCGACATCGTCCGGGACGCCGAGTTTCTCCGCCTCGCCCGTAAGGAGGCGAGCGACTTCCTCGCCTCGCCGGCCGCGGCGACGGACGAGGGCGCGCGCATCCTCGCCCACGTCCGCGAGACCTGGGGCGAGCGCTTCGGACTCACGGCCGGCGGGTAGCGGCGCAACGGCTTGGAACGCCGGCTTCAGCCGGCACGCGCGGCGCCCCGCGCCGCGCACGACGTACCGCCAACGCCCCCGACGGCACCCACGACCGGGAACGCCAGACCCCAGCCGATGACGCACACGGCTTGGAACGCCGGTCTCCGACCGGCACAGCGGGCCGGAGGCCCGCGGACGACGTGCCGCTATACCGCCTTAGGCGGCGGAGGTCCGGGAAGGTCCCATCAGCCTGGTTGCGCCTGGAGAGACCGTCCCGTCGATCGACACCGCCCCGTGCACAGGACGATCGGACCCGTCAGCCTTCAACCGGGTTAGCCAGGTGCCGGGCCGCCTCGACGACCTCGCCGGGTGCGTCGAGCCGGGTCTGGGGAGTGTCCCCGTCCAGCCAGCCGTTGCCGGAGGCGAACCACAGAGCAATCTGCCAAGCCGTTAGCGATGCGGGTATTTGGGCGAGGATGTCCTTGATGACCCGTCGGGGCTGCCCGTCGCTGAACTGGAAGGCCGGGTAGAGGTCCCGCCCGCGATGTCGGACGGCGAAGATCCTGCCCTCCCGTTTCCAGCGCGACGCGGGCTCGCTGGCGTCCTTTGGGTTGAGGCCCGACCCGGCCCGGACCTCGGACCCGGTGAGCACCCGCGCTTCCTGAAGGTAGTCGGCGCGCAGGCGGGCATTGTCGATTTCCAGTTGCGCGCGAATGTCGACGCGCGGCAGGTCCGGGGGGATGCTCTCGATCATCAACTCGATGTTGCGTTCGGCACCGCTAGCCGCATGCTGGCGAAGTGTAATGACCGTCTGGCGGCTACCGAGCTTCGCCGGGCGCAGCCTGCGCCGAGTGCGCCTCCAGATGGACCTCCATCAGCGTCTCCAGCCGGGTGATCCGATCCGAGAGTGCGGAGATCCGGTCTCCAAGACGGTTTTCCATGTCCGCCATCCGGCCGTGGGTGCTCGCCGTCGTGTAGAACAGCGCCACGATCAGCGTCCCCAACAGGACCGGCACGGTGGTGTCCCAGATTCTTCCCCGGTTGGACGCGCTCATCGGGGCATTCTCCGTGTGCCAGACGCCATGCTAGCAGCGGCGCGGAGCGCTGCGTCTGACAACGACGGGCCGTAGCACACCAGCCGTACGCTCAACTTGCCCGGGCCTCCGCGGCCGGCGCTTCCGCCTGTTCCTCGGCCGGTGCCGTCGCCTCATCTTTGCCCCGCACCGCCGCGGCGTCCTCTCCCGCGCCCAGCGGATGGACGGCGTCCCCGTCCACCGTGGGACGGCGGAGGGCCTCTCCGATCGGATCCGGCATCCCGTCAAGCCCCGCCGCTTCCCGGAACTCGGCCTCGACCGACTCGGGGAACCAGGAGTCCCGGGTTCCCTGCCGAAGGACGCTGGCCCGGGCCGCCTCCCGGGTGAGGAAGACCGCGAAGTCGTGCGGGCCCCCGGTGCGCCAGCGCCGCACCGTCTCGGGCAGCGCCATGGGGTGTTCCGCCGCGCGATCACCAAGGACGCAACCGGGCCGGTAGGTGCGGACGGCGTTCCCGAAGACGCTGTACTTGCGTCCCACCCGATCCGTGAGCGCGTAGGTCATGGGACCCGTCAGGGCGACCACGTGCGCGAGACCCACGGTGCGGTGCGCCAGGTCCCAGAGATCGACGGGAGCCGATTCCGGGTTCGTCTCGCGGGGCGCGAGCCCGGTGGCGAAGACCGGGCGGCTCCGCTGCCGGCTTCCGATGAGGTGGATCAGCCCCTCCACTCCCTCCTCGTTCTCGATGATCCAGGGGGCCGGCAGCAGCCGCCAGCCGTAATCGGTCAGTCCCGGAGACCGCGCGAGCCAGCGCACGATGCCGGGTACCCACAGCTGCGTCTCCCGCTGCTCCAGCCGGCGACGGGGAGCGAAGAGCATGGCGCGAAGCCCGGTCGTTGATGCCGCGCGGAAGAGGATCACGACCGCCTTCCAGGCGGCCAGTCCGGCGAAGGCGCCCGCCTCGAGCGAGACCCCGAAGTAACGGCTCGACCCCGCTCCGCGGTCGACGGCCCGTACGATGGCGCCTGCCGAACGATGCCGCTCCACGTGCACTCTCTCGCCTTCCGGACGCGAAGCGGCGTCGAAGCCAGGGGGGAGGGGGCCGACGTGCGCCTCCAGCCAACGCAGCACGTGGCGGCGCCGCAGGTCCCACTCGCCGCCCCTTCCATCCGGCGAGACCTCGGCGGAGACCGCGACGGCGGGCCGCAGTTCCGAGCGGCTCGCGATTGTCCTAGGGCGCCGCGCCCGCCGTACCCGGGGCGTCTGGATGGCCTCCGGGGCGAGCCGGACCGGACGGCGGGTGGGGTCAGGGAGGGGTGGGGAGGTTGGCATGATGGCTCCTGGAGACGAGGCGCGCGACCCGGGAAGAGCCGGTTGCTCGCGCGCGAAGGGGAGATCCGGCGATGAGCGTGCGGATCTCGGGTGGCGTGTTTCGGGGCCGGGTCCTGACGGGTCCTCCGCGCGCCGATTCCAGCCGCCGGCGGACGCCGGCGGCCGAGCGGGCCCGGCCGAGCGCGGTGCGGCTGCGAAAGAGCCTTTTCACCGTGCTGGCCGAAGAGATGGCCGGGGCCCGGGTCCTGGACCTGTGCGCGGGGGTGGGGACCCTGGGTTTCGAGGCGCTCTCGCGCGGCGCGCGCGAGTGCGTGTTCGTGGAGCGGTCCCCGCGGCTCGGCGGGTTGATCGAGCGGAACGCGGCCCGGCTCGGGACACGTGCCTTCGAGCTGGTTGTCGGCGATGCGCTCCGCGAGTTGCGCCGGCTTCTCCGGGCCGGAAGGGAGTTCGACGTGGCGTTCCTCGACCCGCCCTGGGAGACCTGGGAATCGGAGGCGGGAGTGGATCTGCTGCGGGGGGCCGTCGGCCTCGCGCCGCTGGTGGTGGCCGAGCACCGTTCCTCCTGGACGGCGCCGACGAGCGTAGCCGTCCGCCCGGAACGCGGCCACCAGTTCGCGGGCTGTCCACTCCTCGGGGTGAAGACCCGGACGACGGCCTCTGGAGACGGTGCGTTCTCGCTGTACCGGCGGGCGGAGGCGGGCGAACGAGTGGACACACCTACCTAGACGTAAATCAGCCCGATTTCTTCCCACCTGGCCGTCGAATTCGGCCCAAATGTGGAAAAGTCGAAGCGAAGCGGCGTTAAGAGCCGGCTGGACCGGCTCCTACGAGGCCGTCCGGAAGGGACGGAGCCACCCCGACGACGCGCCGGTCGCGGGTCCGTATGCTAGGTTTCGCCCGCGCCTCCCCACGTCAATAAGGACCCGCGCTGAACTTGGAACCCACCTCCCGCCTGGCCATCTGCCCGGGGTCCTTCGACCCTCTGACGCTCGGGCACGTGGACATCATCGGGCGGGCGGCCCGGCAGTTCGACCGGGTGGTCGTCGCGGTCCTCCACAACACCGGCAAGGCGCCGCTGTTCACGGTCCCCGAGCGTCTCGAGTTCATCCGGGCCACGTTTGAAGACAACCCGCGGGTGGAGGCGGACGCGTTCTCGGGACTTCTCGTGGACTACGCCCGGCGGCGCGGCGCCGCGGCGATCGTGCGCGGCA
Organism: Vicinamibacteria bacterium; assembly: GCA_965116805.1. Classification (GTDB taxonomy): domain Bacteria; phylum Acidobacteriota; class Vicinamibacteria; order Marinacidobacterales; family Marinacidobacteraceae; genus Marinacidobacterium. The sequence goes on along the minus strand of OZ220713.1, from coordinate 2,871,824 downwards.
TCCGGGCGGTTTCGGACTTCGAGTACGAGTTCCAGATGGCCCTCATGAACCGCCGGCTGGCGCCGGAGGTGGAGACCGTATTCCTCACCCCCGCGGAGGAGTACTCCTACGTCAGTTCGCGCCTGATCAAGGAGATCACGGCGCTTTCCGGCGACGTCAGCGGCCTCGTCCCCGATCCGGTGGCGCGCCGCCTCGCCGAGAAGTTCCCCGCCGCCCCCGAAGCCGCCACGGAGGGCTGACCGCTCCCGAACCTGCTCATGACCGATTCCGGAATCCACGTCTCCGCGCGCGTCAGCGCGATCTCGCCCTCGCCCACCATGGCCGTGATGGCGGAGGCGATGCGTCTCAAGGCCGCCGGGGAGAACGTCGTGGACTTCTCCGCCGGACAGCCCGACTTCGACACGCCGTCGGTGGCGCGAGAGGCCGGGATCCAGGCCATCGAGTCGGGCTACACGCGCTACACCCCGAACCCGGGCGCTCCCGACCTGCGGGCGGCGGTGGCCGACTGCTACCGGCGGGACTTCGGCCTGGACTTCGGGGCCGCGAATGTCCTGATCACTTCGGGCGGGAAGCACGCGCTCACCGGGCTGCTGCTCGCGACGTGCGAGGAAGGCGACGAGGTGGTCATCCCCACCCCGTTCTGGCCGACCTTCCCCGAGCAGGTGAAGATCACCGGGGCGTCCCCGGTACTGGCCCCGGCTGGCGAAGAGGGCTGGTTCCGGCCCACCCGCGCCGTCATCGAGCCGGCGGTGACCGACCGGACCCGCTGCATCATCCTGAACATTCCGGGGAACCCGTCGGGGGTGATGCTCTCGCCGGGCGAGCTCGAGGACGTCGCGAAGCTCGCGCTCGAGGCCGACGCCTACCTGCTGTGGGACGACACCTACGCGCGGCTGACCTTCCAGCCCCCACCGGAGGGGTGCTACCGCCGGATGCAGGACATCCTGGGGCACCGGTTCGTCGTCGCCGGCGGGGCTTCGAAGACCTACGCGATGACCGGGTGGCGGCTCGGCTGGGCGATCGGCCCGGAAAAGGTCATCAAGGGCGCGGCCTCGCTGCAGAGTCAGATGACCTCGAACGCGAGTTCGATCTCACAGAAGGCGGCGCTCGCCGCCGTGACCGCGGACCCGGCCGGCTTCGCGTGGATGACCGAGGAGTTCGCGCGCCGGATGGTGCGGATGCGCGACGGCCTGCTGGCGATCGAGGGGGTGCGCTGCGGCGCTCCCGACGGTGGGTTCTACCTGTTCCCGAGCTTCGAGGCGGTGCTCCGGCCGGGTGAGGGATCCGGGGAACTCGCCGCGGCGCTGCTGGATCAGGAGCGGGTCGCGACGGTGCCGGGGGTGGCGTTCGGGCATGACGCGCATCTGCGGCTCAGCTACGCCACCTCGGACGCGATGATCGACGAGGGCGTCGGGCGAATCCAGCGGTTCTTCGCTGGGCGGTAGACGCGTCCGCGCGGTCGGACGGCCATATGTCGCACTAGCTGGTCCGGCATGCCGGTCTGAAGGCCGCTACCGCGAGAACCGGCCGGCGGTCCCAGCCGTTTCCGTGGTGCGGCTGAGTGGCGTTGTGCGGTTTCGCGGCCCTCCCGGGCCGCGATGCCGGCCGGAGGCCGGCGCTCCGAGCCTACGGTTGGAGGTGGCAGCGGCGGGGGCCGCGGGTGCCGTTGGCGAGGAAGTCCTCGCAGCGCGTGGTGATGGCGTCCAGGATGCGGGCCGCGGGTTCGTCGCCCTCGGGGACGACGATGATCCTTCGCTCGAGCGCCTGGGTGCCCGCGGTGAGGCGGACGAGGGCCTCATCGAACGTTTCGGGAAAGTGGGCCACCACGACGGTGCTGGGGGAGTGGGCGTCGCGGGAATCGAGGATCTGCCGGAAGGCGGCGTCGGCGGCCAGATCGCCATCGCTCCCGGACAGGACGAGGAAGGTGATCCGGTCCCGGGACTTGCTCAGGACGTCGGTCAGCCGGTCCGGCGGGTCGAGGTCCAGGACGTTGGTGGGCGTGCGTTCGCGGAGGAGGCGCGCCAGCTCGCGGGTCACGCCGCCGACCGCGACCACGTTGACGCGGTCGCCGCACTGCGGGAGCATGGACAGGAAGAGATCGGGGGACGCCGTGTCGCCGTCGTCACAGGCGATGTCGACCGCGTCGGCCGGGGGCAGCGGCGGCGGTGGTGGGGGAAGGGGCGGTTCGCGCGGCGCCACCGGGGCGGGCGGCGGATCCTGGGGCGGGGGTGGCGGCGGCGGCGGTTTCCCGCACCCGGAAACCGTTAGCCCGAGCCCGGCCGCCGCCAGGGCGGACAGCGCGAGGGCGGCGATCGTTCGCTTCAAGACGGGATTTTCCGTGGGGACCCACTCCAAACGACGCGGCACCGTATCGGGATGCGCTTCCCGAATCAACGGCGCGCGGCCCGGACCAGGCCCCGGCCCCCCATCTCTTCCATTGCCTTGGCGCGCCCGCCGCCCTAAAATTGCGCCCGCGACCGGCGGGATGGTTCGCTGCCGCGTTGGTGATCCGGCGGCGCTGAGTCAGGGCCTTCCCGCGCGGCAAATCCGGTGTGCCCCCCACCGAACCCGATCGGGTTCGGGATGCGCGCTATCCCCGAAACCCTTTTTCCCGAAGAGAGTTCATGACCGCCGAACCCCACCCGACGCCGCCCGAGGGCGGCCGCATCTCCATTCAGAACGGGCGACTTCAGGTCCCCGACAACCCCATCATTCCCTTCATCGAGGGCGACGGCACCGGGCGGGACATCTGGCGGGCCAGTGTCCGCGTGTTCGACGCGGCCGTCGAGAACGCCTACGGCGGGCGGCGGGCCATCCACTGGCGCGAAGTGCTGGCCGGCGAGAAGGCGTTCAACGAGACGGGCGACTGGCTGCCCGAGGAGACGGTGAACACCTTCCGCGACTACCAGGTCGGGATCAAGGGACCGCTCACCACCCCGGTCGGCGGCGGCATCCGCTCGCTGAACGTGGCGCTCCGCCAGCTTCTCGACCTCTACGTCTGCCTGCGGCCGGTGAAGTGGTACCAGGGCGTGCCGAGCCCGGTGCACCGTCCCGACCAGGTGGACATGGTCATCTTCCGCGAGAACAGCGAGGACATCTACGCGGGGGTGGAGTACCGCGAGGGGACCGCGGACGTGAAGAAGCTGATCGGCTTCCTGCGCGACGAGATGGGGGTGCGGAAGATCCGCTTCCCGGAGACCTCGGGCATCGGCATCAAGCCGGTCAGCCGCGAAGGGACCGAGCGCCTGGTGCGCGCCGCGATCCGCTACGCCCTCGAGCAGGGACGCCGGAGCGTCACCCTCGTCCACAAGGGCAACATCATGAAGTTCACCGAGGGCGCCTTCCGCGACTGGGGCTACGGCCTGGCGGCGCGGGAGTTCCGGGCGGAGACGGTGAGCGAGCGCGAGAGCTGGATCCTCTCCAACAAGGAGCACGACCCCGGGATCAGCACCGTGGACAACGCGAAGGCGATCGAGCCCGGCTACGACCTGATGCCCGAGGAGCGCCGGGCCGACGTGCGCGGCGAGGTGGAGAGCTGCATGAACGGCCTCTGGGACACCCACGGGAACGGCCAGTGGAAGGACCGCATCCTGGTCAAGGACACCATCGCCGACATCACCCTCCAGCAGGTCCTGACCCGGGCGAGCGCCTTCGACGTGATCGCCACCATGAACCTGAACGGGGACTATCTCTCCGACGCCCTCGCCGCCCAGATCGGCGGCATCGGCATCGCGCCCGGCGGAAACATCAACTACGACACCGGCCACGCCATCTTCGAGGCGACCCACGGCACCGCGCCCAAGTACGCCGACCAGGACAAGGTGAACCCGGGCTCGGTCATCCTCTCCGGGGTGATGATGTTCCGGTTCCTGCGCTGGAACGAGGCCGCCGACCTGATCGAGCGGTCCATGGAGGCGACGATCGCCCAGAAGCGGGTGACCTACGACTTCCACCGGCTGATGGACGGCGCGACCAAACTCAAGACCTCGGAGTTCGCCGACGCGATCATCGGGAACATGGGCTGATCCGCGGAACCACCAGCCGGATGACCGCCAGAGGGGGTTGCCAATGCGACCGAAAGTGACCGTGGTCGGCGCCGGGAACGTCGGCGCCACCGCCGCCCAGCGATTGGCCGACGCCGAGCTCGCCGACGTCGTCCTCATCGACATCATCGACGGCATCCCGCAGGGGAAGGGCCTCGACATGCTGGAGGCCTGCCCGGTCACCGGCAGCGACGTCCAGGTGCGCGGCACCTGCGACTACGCCGACACCGCGGGCTCCGACGTCGTGGTCATCACCGCCGGGCTGCCCCGCAAGGCGGGCATGAGCCGGGACGACCTGCTGCGGAAGAACCACGCGATCGTGAGCAGCGTCACCCGCCAGGCGATGGAGCACTCGCCGGACGCCATACTGGTGGTGGTCTCGAACCCGCTCGACGCGATGGTGCAGGCGGCGCTCCGCGCCAGCGGGCTGCCGAAGCACCGGGTGGTCGGCATGGCGGGCGTCCTCGACTCGGCGCGGATGCGGGCCTTCATCGCCCAGGAAGTGAACGTCTCGGTGGAGAACGTCCACGCGTTCGTGCTCGGCGGGCACGGCGACGACATGGTGCCGCTCCCGCGCTACTCGACGGTCGCCGGGATCCCCCTGCCGGACTTCATGTCCGGGGAGGCGATCGAGCGGATCGTCGAGCGCACCCGGAAGGGCGGCGGCGAGATCGTGGCCTACCTGAAGACGGGCTCGGCCTACTACGCCCCCTCGGCGGCCATCGTGGAGATGGTGGACGCCATCCTCAAGGACAAGAAGAAGATCCTCCCCTGCGCGGCCTACCTCGAGGGCGAGTACGGCGTGGACGGCCTCTACCTCGGCGTCCCCGTGAAGCTCGGCCGCGCGGGCATCGAAGGGGTCGTCCAGATCAAGCTCACGGCGGAGGAGCAGGCCGCGCTCGACCGCTCGGCGGCCGCGGTCCGCGAACTCACCGAGAAGATCGGGGTCTAGGGCGTCCGTGAACCTCCACGAACACCAGGCGAAGGCGCTCCTCGCCGAGTACGGCGTCCCCATTCCGCGCGGCAAGGTCGCCTTCAGCGTGGACGAGGCGGTCGCCGCGGCTTCGGAACTCGGCCTCCCGGTGGTGGTGAAGGCCCAGATCCACGCCGGCGGTCGCGGGAAGGCCGGCGGGGTGCGCCTCGCCCGCACCGAAGACGAGGTGCGCGCCGCCGCGGACGCGATCCTGGGCGCCACGCTGGTGACGAAGCAGACCGGCCCCGAGGGGCGGCTGGTGCGGCGTCTCCTGGTCGAGGAGGGCGTCGCGATCGCCCGCGAGCTCTACGTCAGCTTCATCATCGACCGCTCCACCGGCCGCCCGATGTGCATCGCGAGCGCCGCCGGGGGCATGGACATCGAGGAGGTGGCGGCGGCGACGCCCGAGAAGATCCTCACCGTGACGGTGGATCCGGCGATGGGGATGCAGCCCTTCCAGGCCCGCTGGCTCGCCTTCGGGCTCGGCTTCGAGGGCCAGGTCTTCCGGAACGGGACGAAGTTCCTCACCGCGCTCTACCGCGCCTTCGAGGGGCTCGACGCCAGCCAGGTGGAGATCAACCCGATGCTGGTCACCGAGGGCGGCGACGTGCTCGCGCTCGACGCCAAGGTCTCGGTGGACGACAGCGCCCTCTTCCGCCAGCCTGAGGTCGCGGCGCTCCGCGACATCCACGAGGAGTCGCCGCTCGAGGTCGAGGCCAGCAAGCACCGGCTCAGCTACATCAAGCTCGACGGCTCGGTGGGCTGCATGGTGAACGGCGCCGGGCTGGCCATGGCCACCATGGACATCGTGAAGCTGGCGGGGGCCTCCCCCGCGAACTTCCTCGACGTGGGGGGCGGGGCCAGCGCGGAGCAGATCGAAAACGCCTTCCGCATCCTCTCCTCGGACCCCGAGGTGCGGGTGGTGCTGATCAACATCTTCGGCGGCATCCTCCGCTGCGACCGGCTCGCCAAGGGGCTGATCGCCGCCGTCAGGAAGCTCGGGGTGACGCTGCCGATCGTGATCCGCATGGAGGGGACGAACGTGGAACTCGCCCGCCGGATGCTCGAGGAGTCGGGGCTCGACTTCACGACCGCGGACGGGATGCGCGACGCCGCCGGGCAGGTGGTCCGCAAGCTGGAGGCGGTCCCGGCATGAGCGTCCTGATCGGCAACAAGACCCGCCTCGTCGTCCAGGGGATCACCGGACGCGAGGGCGCCTTCCACGCGGAGGCGTGCCGCGACTACGGCACCAACCTGGTCGCCGGCGTGGTGCCCGGAAAGGGCGGCCAGACCGCGGTCGGCGTCCCGGTCTTCGACACGGTGGCCGAGGCGGTGGAGAAGACCGGCGCGAACGTCGGGTTCGTCCTGGTGCCGCCCCCCTTCTGCGCCGACGCCTACGCGGAGGCGGTGGACGCGGGGCTCGACCTGGTGGTGAGCATCACCGAGGGGGTCCCGACCCGCGACATGGTGCGGGTGATGCGAACGGTCCCGCCGGGGGGAACCCGCATCCTCGGCCCGAACTGTCCCGGAGTCATCTCTCCCGGCAAGGCCAAGGTCGGCATCATGCCGGGGTTCATCCACAAGGAGGGCCACGTCGGGGTCGTCTCGCGGAGCGGGACGCTCACCTACGAGGCGGTCCACCAGCTCAGCCAGCGCGGCATCGGCCAGAGCACCTGCGTGGGCATCGGCGGCGACCCGGTGATCGGGACCCAGTTCGTGGACGTGCTCGAACTCTTCGCCGCCGACGACGACACCGAAGCGGTGATCCTCATCGGCGAGATCGGGGGCGGCGCCGAGGAAGAGGCGGCGGACTTCATCCGCCGCGAGCTGAAGAAGCCGGTGGTCAGCTTCATCGCCGGCCAGACGGCGCCTCCGGGACGGCGGATGGGGCACGCCGGCGCCATCGTGATGGGCGGCCAGGGGACCGCGGCGGGCAAGATGGAGGCGCTCCGCTCGGCCGGCTGCACGGTCGTCGAGAGCCCGGCCGAGATGGGCGCGGCCATGGAAACCCGCCTCCGGGGATAGCCGGGGGGATCAAAGGACACGACAGATGCGAACGTTCTCCATCGTGAAGCCCGACGCGGTGGCGGCCGGAAACACCGGGGCCATCCTCCAGGCCCTCGAGGCGGCGGGCTTCCGCATCGCCGCCCTGCGGATGGTCCGGATGACCAAGTCCGAGGCCGAGGGCTTCTACGCCGTCCACCGCCAGCGGCCCTTCTTCTCGAGCCTCACCGACTTCATGTCCTCGGGCCCGGCCGTCGTCATGGCGCTGGAGCGGGACGACGCGATCGCCGAGCTGCGCCGCCTGATGGGGGCCACGGACCCGGCGGATGCCGCCGCCGGCACCATCCGGGCGCGCTTCGCATCCTCGATCGAGCGGAACGCGATCCACGGGTCCGACGCGCCGGAGACGGCCGCTTTCGAACTCGGATACTTTTTCCCGGGCGTCGAGCTGACCTGAGGCCGCCGCGAGAGGGAACCGAAACTGCCGAGCATCAAACCGGACCACTGGATCCGCCGGATGGCGCTCGACCACCGGCTCATCGACCCCTTCGTGGACCACCAGGTGGGGCAGGGGGTCATCTCCTACGGGCTCTCCGCCTACGGCTACGACATCCGGGTCTCGGACGAGTTCAAGATCTTCACGAACGTCCACACCGCGATCGTGGACCCGAAGAACTTCGACGAGAAGAGCTTCGTGGACTACAAGGGCGAGGTCTGCGTGATCCCGCCCAACTCCTTCGCGCTCTCGAACACGGTCGAGAACTTCCGGATGCCGCGGAACGTCTACGGCATCTGCATCGGCAAGTCCACCTACGCCCGCTGCGGGATCATCATCAACGTGACCGGGTTCGACGCCGAGTGGGAAGGCAACGCCACGCTCGAGATCTCGAACACCACCCCGCTCCCCTGCCGCATCTACGCGGGCGAGGGGATCGCCCAGGTGCTCTTCTTCGAGAGCGACGAGGACTGCGAGGTCAGCTACCGGGACAAGAAGGGGAAGTACCAGGGCCAGGAGCACATCACCCTGCCCACGATCCTCGGGCGCGGATCCTGAGGTGGAGCTGATCGCGGGCGCCGCCCTGCGGCGCCGGCTTCGAGACGACCCGCCGCTCCTGACGGGTCTCGTGGATCCGGAGACGCAGATCCAGATGAACGGGGTGGACCTCACCCTCGCCGAGGTGAGCCGCTTCGGGGCGGGCCCGGGCCGCGTGGACTTCGACAACGCGAGCCGCCGCATCCCCTCGCCGGAGCCGCTCGACCCCGGCCCGGACGGCGTCTACCGCCTCGCCGCCGGCCCCTGGTGGGTGCGCTACAACGAGGTCGTGAACGTCCCGCCGGACGTGTTCGCGATCGGCCGCACCCGTTCCTCGCTGCTCCGCAGCGGCGCGGCGATCGGCACCGCGCTCTGGGATTCGGGCTACCGCGGCCGCAGCGGGTCCCTGCTCACCGTGCACCACCCCGACGGGCTCGAACTCGTCGCGGGCGCCCGCATCCTCCAGCTGGTGTTCTTCCAGTTGGCGGCTCCGGCCGAGCGGACCTACGCGGGCGCTTATCAGGACGAGTAATCGGAGCGCCGGCCTCCGGCCGGCATCGCGGCCAACGGCCGCGAAACTGGAACCGAGAGCGAGGAATGAGTTTCGTCAGCTGGGTGGCGAAGCGATCTCGTCCGCCTGCGGCGGACGATGCCGGCCGGAGGCCGGCGCTCCGAAGCGGCGCTCCCACGCGGCATGGCGGTTGCATTTTGGGGGATACAGGCAACAATCCGATGACGAAGTCCATGCAGTTCCTTGTTCCGTTCGTTCTTTCGCTTGCGCTGGCGGCTCCGGTGGCCGCCCAGCCGCGCTCCGACACGCTCCTGCGCGACGAGATCGCGGCCGCGATCGAGGAGGCCAACCTGCCCATCGGGATCTTCGAGGTGGACGTGAGCGATGGCGTGGCGATCCTCTCCGGCGAGGTGCTGAACGAGACCACGCAGTCGCGGGTGGTCGAGCTCGCCCTCTTCGTGGAGGGGGTCACCGCCGTCGAAACCGACATCACGGTCCTGGAGCCGGAGGACCTCGCGGACCCGGAGGAGGCAGCCGGCGATCCGGAGGCCGCCGATGCCCCCGACGACGAGGCGGCAGCCGCTCCGCCGCCGCGCCCCGCGGGAGTGGCGATCCGCCCGGACGATGCGGTCCAGGCTGACGTGGTCCGGGAGATCGAGCGTGCGGACCTCGAGGGCAACGATCCCCGGGTCACCGTGAACGGCGGCGTCGTGCGGCTGACCGGTCAGGTGGTCAGCGCCTGGGAGTTGCGCGACCTCGTGGAACGCGCCGAGCAGGTCGAGGGAGTCTTCGCGGTGGATCCGGACCTCGAGGTCGCGGAGCCGGAGAGCATGGAGGACCTCGTCGACGGGATCCGCAGCGCCGTGCTGCGCTACTCCTACTACACGGTCTTCGACGACATCAACTTCGGCATGGACGAGCCCTACGTGATCATCCTCCGGGGGGCGGTCACCGAGCCCTTCAAGAAGACGGAGATCGAGAAGCGGGTCGCCCGGGTCTTCGGCGTGAAGCGCGTGGACAACCAGATCGAGGTCCTCCCGCTCTCCCCCAACGACCAGGACCTCCGCCGCGCGCTCTTCTACCGGATCTACCGGGACCCCCGCTTCTCGGACCGCGCCAACCAGATCAATCCTCCCATCCACATCGTGGTGTCACGGGGCGTCGTGGCCCTGACCGGGGTGGTCCGGAGCCCCATCGAATCGCGGATCCTGGAGTCCATCGCCCGCAGCACCCCCGGCGTCTTCCGCGTCATCAACCGCCTCCAGCACTGAGCGGGGGGGGACCGCCGGTCTTCAGACCGGCACGCGGGCCGCAGGCCCGCAAAGCGCGTAGGGCTGACGCGCCGGGAGGGCGCGCCGGCGTCAGGTCGGGTTCGGCGGCTCCGGAACCGTCGCCCGCGCCCGCTTGGGCGGCAGGGCGCTCCACAGCAGCTTCTTGCGCAGCACCCGGAAGTAGTTCGTTTCCGGAAGGCTGAGGAGCTGGACCCGGATGTCCGACTTCCGGACCTTCAGCACGTCTCCGGGAAGCAGCGGATGGCTCGCCTGGCCGTCGAAGGTCACGTGCACCTGGCGGCGGCGCCCGCGGAGCGTGAGGGTCAGGTCCTCGGTGTCCGGGAAGACGACCGGCCGCTGGGTCAGGGTCAGCGGCACGATGGGGGCGAGGACGATCGCCTCGACCGCGGGATGCACCACGGGCCCGCCGGCGCCGACGTTGTAGGCGGTGGACCCGGTGGGCGTGGCGACGATGACGCCGTCACCGAGGACGGTGGCGACGAAGCCGTGCGCGGTGGTGATCCGCACCTCGATCACCCGGGCGATCGAGCTGCCGGTGATCACCACGTCGTTCACCGACATCTCCTCGACCAGCGTCTCGCCGTCGCGGAGGAGCGCGGTCCGGAGCGTGGTCCGCTCGTCGACGACTCCCTCGCCGTCGAGGATCTTCTCGAGTTCCGGGTACAGATGGTCGAGGGGGGCGTTGGTCAGGAAGCCGAGGCTCCCCAGGTTCACCCCGAAGATGGGGACCTGCCGTTCGCCCATCGCCCGGGCGACCGACAGCAGCGTGCCGTCGCCCCCGAGGACCAGCACCAGGTCCCGGTCCCGGCCGATCGCCTCGAAGGGCGCCGAGGCCCCGCTCCAGTCGATGGCCTCCGCCAGCTTCTCCTCGAGGGTGACGATGGCTCCGCGGCCCTCGAGCCAGCCGGCGAGTCCGCGGGTGGTCGCCGGCGCCTCGGGCGCCGCGATCTTGGCCGCGATCCCGACCCGGAAGGCGCCCCCCTCGGGGGGGACGAAGCGCCGGGCGTTCGCCGGGACCGTCCCGCGGCGTTGGCGGGCGTTCTTGCGGGCGGGACCGTTTCGGGGCACTAGCTGCTTCGAAGGAGGATGCGGTCGGTGAGGGCGTCCAGGAGACGCGTCCCGGCGGAATTTACGGGCGGACCGGGTTCCCTGCCCACCCCGGCCAGCGCTGCCCGGGCCAGCTCCGCCCGCCGGGAGGCCTCCGCGCGGGCGCCCTCGATCCCGTGGATCGCGGGATAGGTGGCCTTCCCGGCGGCGCGGTCCTTGCCGGCGGACTTGCCGAGCCGGGCGCTCGTCTGCTCCTCGTCGAGCAGGTCGTCCACGATCTGGAACACCAGCCCGAGTTCCCGGCCGAAGGCGGCGAGCGCGTCCGCCTGCCGGACGCTGCCCCCGCCGGCCAGCGCGCCGAGCGCGAGCGAAGCGGAGATGAGCGCCCCGGTCTTCCCCCGGTGGATCGCCTCGAGACCCCGGGCGTCGGGAGTCCGGGTCTCGGCTTCCATGTCGAGCACCTGCCCGCCGACCATGCCGGCGGGGCCGGCCGCCGCCGCCAGGCGCGCCACGCAGCCGAGCCGCACCGCCGGCGGCGCCCCGCCGGCGGCGATGGTCTCGAACGCCAGGGTGTGGAGCGCGTCGCCCGCCAGGACTGCGATCGCCTCGCCGTAGCGGACGTGCACCGTCGGCTGTCCCCGCCGCAGGTCGTCGTCGTCCATGCACGGCAGGTCGTCGTGGATCAGCGAGTACGTGTGGATCATCTCGAGCGCCGCGGCGGCCGGCAGGGCGCTCCGGCGCTCACCCCCCACGGCGATCGCCGACGCCATCGCGAGGGCCGGCCGGATCCGCTTTCCCCCGCCCAGCACGGCGTAGCGCATGGCGCTCGCGAGGGTCCCCGCCGGGCCGCTCTCGGGCGGGAGCGCGCCGTCGAGGAACGCGTTCACGTCCTGCGCGCAGCCGGAGAGGAACTCTCCGAGGTCCACGTCCGGCGCCGTCCCCGGATGGACGGTTTCAGGCCGGGGCATCCGCGTCGGGATCCGTTGCGCGGGCGCCCGCGCCGCCCGCGGCCCGCGCGACCGCTTCCTGGGCGCCGTCGAGAATCGCCTCGCAGCGGCCCGCGAGGCGCTGCGCTTCCCGGTGCAGTTCGATGACGCGCGCCAGCGGCAGGTCGTCCGCCTCGAGCGCGTTCACGACCTCGGCCAGCCGGTCCCGCACCTTCTCGTAGGGCTCCGCCGCGTTCTCGCCGCCGCCGGCGGGCTCCGGGCGCGGTTCGGCGGCGGCCTTCCGCGCCGCTTCCACCAGGGCCTCGAGCCGCTGGTGCATGGCGAGGGCGCGGGCGTGGAGCCGCAGGCGCTCCTCCAGCGGGACGGACGCGTCCTCGAGCCTGCGGGTCACCCGCTCCAGTTCGGCCTCCAGCGACTCGAAGGTCGCCTCCGGTGGCGGGGCGGGGTCGCCGGGTTCGCTCATGACTCGTTTCCCTGGGAATTCTGGCGCGCGGGAGCCGCGTCCGGCGGCAGCGTCACTTCCTCGACCGCGGCGCCGAGTTCCCCCTCGCCGAGCAGGAGCCGCAGCCGGTCCCCGACCCGCACGCCGCGGCTGGAAGCGAGCGCGCGCCCGGCGGAGTCGAGCGCCAGGCTGTAACCGCGCCGCAGGACCACCCGCGGATCGAGGTCGCCGAGCTTCCGGCCCGCGGCGCCGGCGGCGAAGGCGCGGCGCTCCAGCGCCCGCTGGACCGCGGCGCCCTGCCGGGCGCGGTGCGCGGTGAGCGCGGCGCGCTCCGCCGCCACGAGCCGGTGGAGCGGTTCCGGAGAGATCCGTCGCCGGTTCGTTTCGAGCCGCGTCTCCGGGCCCCGAAGCAGGGGCAGGCCGGCGAGGCGCTCGCGGAGACGGTGCAACTGGGTGACCTGCTCGGCCAGCCGCCGCGCCGGATGGCTCCGGTCGAGCCGTTCCCGGATGGCGCGCAGGCGGACCTCGCGGCTCCCGATGGCCCGCCGGGCCGCCTCGAGCACCGTGGAGCGATCCCGCCCGCGCCCCCGCCGCTCCGCTTCGAGCCATGCCGGGAGTGCCGCCGTCGCCCGGTGGGTCCGGAAGGCCGCCACCCGGCCTTCCGCCGCCTTGAGGGCGCGCCGCACGGTGGCCGCCGACGCTCCCCGGCGCGCCTCGATCTCCCGGACCAGGTCGTCCCGCAGTGGGAGGATGTCGCGGGCGGCCGCCGAGGGCGTGCTCGCGCGGAGGTCCGCCGCGCGGTCGAGGAGCGGCCGGTTCGCCTCGTGGCCGATCGCGCTCACCAGCGGCACGGGACAGGCGGCGGCCGCGCGCACCACGAGTTCGTCGCTGAAGGGGAGGAGGTCCTCCACCGAGCCCCCGCCCCGGGCCACCACGATGACGTCGAGCTCCAGGCGGCCCAGCGCGCGGATCCCGGCGGCCAGCGCTCCCGGGGCCCCGGGCCCCTGGACCGGGGCGTGGTGTTCCCGAATCCGGACCCCGGGAAAGCGCGTGCGGGCCGTTCGCGTGAAATCGACGGACGCGTCGCTGCCGGCGGCGGTCAGGAGGCCGATCCGAAGCGGGAGGAAGGGGAGGTCACGCTTCCGCGCCGGATCGAACAGCCCCTCGCGCTCGAGACGCGCCTCCCGCTCCTCGAGTTCCTGGAGCAGCGCGCCGATCCCCGCCTTCTCGAGGCGCTGGACCTGGAACTGGTAGACGCTCCTGCCGTCATAGGTGCGCAGCCGGCCGAAGGCGCGGAACCGGTCTCCCGGCTCGGGAACGAGAGCGAACCCCCGGGCGTCGCTGGCCCAGGCCACGGCCTCGAGGACGACCCGCTCCTCGCGGAAGGTCAGGTAGAGGTGGCCGCTCGGCGGCCGGCTCACCTGGGAGAGTTCTCCTTCGATCCAGAAGCTCCGCGCGAAGCCGTCCTCCAGCACCTCCCGGACCCGGGCGCTGATCTCCCGGATCGAGAAGGGGGACGCGGCCGACCCCGGACGGGCGGCGGGAGCCGTCTCGATCCGCGGTTCCGTCGCCGGCGGCGGAACCGGCGGCGCCGGGGCGGGGGGCCGTCCGAAGAGTGAGCGGCGGGTCATGGTCCGCCGTCCGGGCTGCTAGCTCCGGCCCCGGCGGCGCGCCCGGCGCGCCGCTTCGTCGGCCTTGCGCTTGGCGCGTTGCTCCTGCCGCTCGCGCCGGGCGTCCTCCAGCCGGCGTTCACGGACGGCTTTCATGGTTCGGGAGAGCAGACGGGTGATGGCTGACTGCGCCTGGCCGCTCGTTCCCTCCTTCTCCGTCATGTACTCCACGACCAGCCACTTGCGGATCCGCGAGCGGCGTCGCTCTTCTTCCCTGCTGATGATCTTCTCTTCGTGGCGGAAATGAAGGCGCTTCAGAGCAAGAGCGAGGCTGCGGACGGTGCCCTCCCGTTCCTGGGCGGTGATCAGGTCCAGACGCTCGGCGACGTCGTCGATGGTCGGCTCGAAGTCCGAACCGAGGATCTCCTCGATCACGCCCGGGGAGTCTCCGGCGTGGCGGATCCCCCGGCCGGCCGCCTGCCCGAGCGGCACCAGAATCCGATTCCCGGTCGAGGAGTCCTGCGGGTTCAGCTCGAGGAGTTCGAGGCCGGTCTGGGTGTCGTGGATCACCTCCCCGACGTCGCAATGACCGATCTGCGGATAGAAGACGAAATCCCCCAGTTCGAAGACGCCCGGAACCGGAGGCGCCGGGGCCCCGCCGTCGTCTGAATCTTCCTCGGACAGCTCCTCGGCGGACAGTTCCTCCTCGGACAGGTCTTCGGCGGACGGCTCCTCCTCGGACACCTCCCCGGCGGACAGTTCTCCCTCGGAGGGGGGTTCCATGAGGTCGGCTCCCCCTTCCTGCGCGGCCGTCAATTTCGTGGGGGAGACAGGTTTCTCAGGTCGGGAAGTGCCGGAAGATGCAAGGAATCCGCGACTCTATCACGCAGAAGTCGCCCGGAATCCGCCCGCGGGCCGCGCGGCCGGCGCCGCCTCAACTGCAGGCTGCCAACGCGGCGTCGTAGTCGGGTTCTTCCTTGATTTCCGGAACGAGCTGGGAATGGCGGACCCGGCCGTCGCCGTCCACGACGACCACGGCGCGCGCCAGCAGGCCGTTCAGGGGCCCCTCGGTGATCCGCACGCCGTAGGCGTCGCCGAAGGAGCCGTCGCGCATCTCCGAGGCGCAGCTCACGGCCTCGATGTTCTCGGCCGCGCAGAACCGTCCGTGCGCGAACGGCAGGTCGCGCGAGACGCACAGGACCGACACGCCCTCGAGCGCCGCGGCTTCCTCGTTGAAGCGGCGGACCGAAGCGGCGCAGACCGGCGTGTCCACGCTCGGGAAGATGTTCAGGACCAGGTGCTTCCCGGCGTAGTCGCCGAGCGAAATGTCGCCGAGATCGCCGCCGGTCAGCGTGAAGTCGGGAGCGGCGTCTCCGGCCGCGGGAACATCGCCCGAGATGGCGAACGGGGTGCCGCCGAGCGTGACGGTAGCCATGAGTGGTCTCCTCCTTGGGAATACGCAAGCCCCCGAAATCACGGGGAGAAGATCCCTGGATTCCGGGGGCCATCCGGTAACGGTGTGGAAGCGGAACGGGCCGCTTCCGACCGGGTAGGATAGCCCGTCCCCCGCGGAGCGCCTGTCCCATGAAGATCCCCGTTTCCCGTCCGGTTGCCGGCCGTTTGTTGCTGGTGAGCCTTGTCGCGGGCCTCGTCGCCTGCTCGTCGCCACCGGCCGGCGAGGAGATGCCGGCGGAGGAAGAGGCCGCCGAGCCCGTGGCGGCGGGCAACGGGGGCCCGTCGTGGAACCGGGTCGCCTCGCTGCTCGAAGACGGCCAGGTGGTCTTCGGGATCTTCTCGGGCGAGCGGACCCCGGAAACGGCGATGGAGATGGCGCAGCAGGAGCTGGCCGATTTCATCTTCTACTCCCTCGAGCGGGGGCCCTTCGACCTCCCCACGATGTCCGCGTACCAGGAAGCCCTGTCGCCACCCGAGACGCGCGGGTCCGCCAATCCGCACCCGGTCCTGCTCCGCATTCCTCCGATCCGGGACGGGATGGACGAGGCGGCGGAGCGCACCGCTGCCGGGCTCGACGCCGGGGTCTACGGGATCGTGTTTCCTCATGTGGAGACCGCTGAGGAAGCCCGCCACGCGGTGGCCTCGATGACCCCGGCGGGCGCCGGGGGGCTCCGCGGGGACGCGGACCCCGAGGCGGCGCGGGTCTTCGGGGTGTCGCCGGAGGACTACGCGGCGCGCGCCGGGGTGTGGCCGCTCGATCCGGCGGGCGAGCTGGTCAGCTTCCTGCTCATCGAGGACAAGGTCGGCATCGAGAACGCGCTCGAGATCACGAGCGTTCCGGGCATCAGCATCGTTTCGCCGGGTCCCGGCGATCTGCGGCGCGCCTACGAGGGCGACCTGGAGGCGGTGGAGGAAGCGATCCAGACCGTGCTGGCCGCCTGCCTCGAAGCCGGCGTCCCCTGCGGCATCACCGCGGGCCCGGATGACATCGCCATGCGGATCGAGCAGGGATTCCGCGTTTTCATCGTGACTTCTCCGGAGGCGCTTGCCGTCGGCCACCAGGCCGCCGGCCGCTGAAGCGCGTCCGGCAGGGGACTCGAACCAGACACCGAAGGGAAAGCCAATGTCCGCATACAGCAAGTCGGCCCTCCTCGAGCGGGATGCCGAACACCTGATTCACCCGGTCCACTCGGGCGCGGCGACTGCCGCCGGCCACGTCTGGGTGCGCGGCGAGGGCGCCCGGCTCTTCGATGCCGACGGGCGGGACTACGTGGACGCCCTCTCGGGCCTCTGGAACGTCTTCATCGGGCACGGCCGGACGGAGCTCGCCGACGCCGCCGCGAACCAGATGCGGCAACTGGCGTACGCCTCGGGGTACGCGGGAAGCTCCAACCCACAGGCCATCGCGCTCGCCGAGACCCTCGCGGAGATGGCCTATCCGAGCATCAACCGGTTCTTCCTGACCTCGGGCGGAGGCGAGTCCACCGATTCGAGCATCAAGACCGCCCGCTATTTCTGGAAGGTCCGCGGCAAGCCGGAGAAGACCAAGGTCATCTCCCGGATCTGGGGTTACCACGGCGTGACGCTCGCGGCCATGTGCGCCACCGGAATGAGCGTCTACTGGCCCATGTTCGAGCCCCGGATGCCCGGTTTCCGGCACATCAGCTCGCCGTACCCCTACTTCTACGACCCGCCGCCGGGGAAGACCCGGGGAGAGGCCGCCGCCGACGAACTGGAGACGGCGATCCTCGAGGAAGGGCCGGACACGGTCGCGATGTTCATCGCCGAGCCGGTCCAGGGCGCGGGCGGCGTGATCGTGCCCACCGACGACTACTTCCCGCGGATCCGGGAGATCTGCGACCGCTACGAGGTGCTGCTGGTCTCCGACGAGGTGATCACCGGTTTCGGCCGGACGGGAACGATGTTCGGGCTGAACCACTGGGGCATCGAGCCCGACATCATGCAGTTCGCGAAGGCGATCACCTCGGGGCACATCCCGCTCGGCGGGATCGGCCTCTCCGATCGGGTGGCGGCGACCCTCGACGAGGGCGATCCCATCTGGATGCACGCCTACACCTACAGCGCCCACCCGGTCTCCTGCGCGGTCGCGCTCGAGAACCTGCGCATCATCCGCGAGGAGGGACTCGTGGAGATGGCGGGGGAGAAGGGAGCGGAGCTGATCCGCAACCTGGAACAGGCCTGCGGCGGCCACCCGAACGTCGGCGAGGTCCGCGGCAAGGGCCTGATGGCCGCCGTCGAGGTGGTGGCGGACCGCGGGACCCGGGAGCTCTTCCCGGCCTCCGAGAAGGTCGGGCCGCGCCTCCTGAAGGCGATCGACGAGCGCGGGGTCTTCAGCCGCCTCCGCGGCGACGTGTTCGTCTGCGCCCCCCCGGTCTGCTCAACGTCCGCCGACCTCGCCCAGATCGCCGACGCCGTCGCCGGAGCCCTCGAGGAAGTCCTCGGCTAGGAAAGGGGACCGCCGGCCTTCAGGCCGGCACGCGGGCCGGAGGCCCGCAAAGCGCGTCGGGTTGGCCCGGCCTCAGACCACCTCGACCACGTAGCGCTCCCGCAGCAGCCGCCAGGCCGACACCGCGAACGCGGTCAGCGGGATCGCCAGCAGCGTGCCGGTGAGGCCGCCCAGCGCGCTTCCCCAGAAGAGCAGCGCGACGATGATCGCCATCCAGTGGAGCCCGGTCTGGTCGCCCATGATCCTGGGGGTCAGGATCCAGCCCTCGATCAACTGCACCGCGATCAGCACCCCGGCCGCCAGCGCGGCGAGCACGAGGCCCCCGTCCGGCTGGATCCAGGCGAGCGGCACCGCGACGGCGAACCCGACGGCGGTTCCCAGGTAGGGGATGATCGTCAGGATCCCCAGTCCCAGGCCGATCACGAAGCCGTAGTCGAGCCCGATCGCCGTGAACCCGATCGCGACCAGCAGGCCCTGGAGGAACGCCACCACGAGCTGGGCGCGGAAGAAGACGATCAGGATCGAAACGAAGTCGCGGGCGAGCCGGACCACCGTATCGCGGGTCCGCGGCTTCAGGAACGGCAGCATCCGGGCCGCGTCGGCCGGAGGCGGCTCCCAGAGCAGGAAGAACCCGAAGTAGAGGGGCAGGACCGCCCAGGAGAGGAGCGTCCCGACGCCGCGCAGGATGCCGGCGCTCGCCGCCACCGCCTGTTCCCCGACCCGGGCGAGTCCCTGGAGGAGGGTGGCCTGCTGGCTCAGCACGAAGTCCCGGATCTGCTGTCCCACCGGATGGTTCTCGAAGAAATCCACGAACGCCGGGGTTTCGGCGACCACCCAGGCGTAGGCGTTCTCCAGGAACGTCGGGGCGCGCTGGACGAGGTCGCCGAGCTGGGTCGCGAGCAGGCGTCCGAAGACCAGCGCGAAGCCGGTGAGGACCGCCGCCACCGACAGGTAGACGGCGATGAGCGCCGCCCAGGCGGGCAGCCGGCAGCGCTTCCGGAAGGCGTGGAACCAGGGCTTGAGGACGAGCGCCGCGAGCCCCCCGACCGCGAGGGGAAGGAGAACGTGGGAGAACGCGGAAACGAACCGGTAGAGGAGCCAGACGACCCCGCAGACGGCGCCGAGGAGGACCGCCGAGGAGAGGACGACCAGGGCGGCCGTCCGGGGATCCCCCGAACGGGGTCCCGCCGGCTCTTCCGTCCGGTCGTCCGCCACGGGTCAGTACCGGTACGTGTCCGGTTTGAACGGCCCCTCCACCGGAACGTCGATGTAGTCGGCCTGCTCCGGGGTCAGCCGCGTGAGCCGCGCTCCCAGCTTGTCGAGATGGAGCCGCGCCACCTCTTCGTCGAGGTGCTTCGGCAGCACGTGGACGCCCAGCGCGTAGTGGTCCGGCCGCTGGTGCAACTCGATCTGCGCGAGGACCTGGTTGGCGAAGCTCGAACTCATCACGAAACTGGGATGGCCCGTGGCGTTCCCGAGGTTCAGCAGCCGGCCCTCCGAGAGGACGATGATCTGCTTGCCGTCCGGAAAGATCCAGGCGTCCACCTGGGGCTTGATGTTCTGCTGCCGGATTCCCGGCTCCGCCCCGAGCCCGGCCATATCGATCTCGTTGTCGAAGTGGCCGACGTTCCCGACGATGGCGTTTTGTTTCATGCGCCGCAGGTGTTCGATCCCGATCACCCGGACGTTCCCGGTCGCGGTGATGAACACGTCGGCTTCCTCGACCACGTCTTCGAGCCGGACGACCTGATACCCGTCCATGAGCGCCTGGAGCGCGCAGATCGGATCCACCTCGGTCACCACCACCCGGCATTTCTGGCCGGCGAGGGACTGCGCGGCGCCCTTCCCGACCTCCCCGTAACCGAGCACCACCGCCAGCTTGCCGCTGAGCATCACGTCGGTGCCCCGCATGAGGCCGTCCACGAGGGAGTGCCTGATCCCGTACACGTTGTCGAACTTGCTCTTGGTGACCGAGTCGTTGACGTTGATGGCCGGGAACAGGAGCGCCCCTTCGCGGTGCATGCGCGCCAGGCGATGGACGCCGGTGGTGGTCTCCTCGGTGACTCCGGCGATGTCCGCGGCCAGCTCGCCGAACCAGCCGGGCCGTTCTTCGGCGGCGGCCGCGAGCAGCGCGTAGATGACCCCGAGTTCCTCGTTCTCCGCTGATTCCGGCGCCGGAACCGTCCCGGCGCGCTCCAACTCGACGCCCTTGTGCACCAGCAGGGTGGCGTCCCCGCCGTCGTCGAGGATGAGGTTCGGTCCGCGCCCGTCCGGCCAGTCGAACGCCTGCGCGGTGCACCACCAGTACTCGGCGAGCGTCTCTCCCTTCCACGCGAACACCGCCGGTCCGCGCAGGTCGTCCGCGCCGCCGTCCCGTCCGGCCACCACCGCGGCGGCGGCGTGGTCCTGGGTCGAGTAGATGTTGCAGCTCGCCCAGCGCACCTCGGCGCCGAGATCCAGCAGGGTCTCGATGAGGACCGCGGTCTGGATCGTCATGTGGAGCGATCCGGTGATGCGGGCGCCGGCGAGCGGCCGGGACGCCGCGTAGCGCTCGCGAAGCGCCATCAGGCCCGGCATCTCGTGTTCCGCGAGCTCGATCTCGCGCCGTCCGAAGGCGATCGTTTCCGGTGAGACGTCGGCCACCCGGTGGGAGACGCCCCCGAAGAGCGGCAGGCCGGTGTTCAGGAAGGTGCGGGTCGGAGCGGAGGTCTGGGGCACGAAGTGCGGTCCTTTGGGAAGAGTGCTCGGGCTGTCAGGCGCGCCGCCTGCCGCTGCCGAGGAAGGACGTGAACAAGAACCCTCCGGTGAGGGCCAGACCGGCGGTGACGATCTGGGCGCCGGTCGGTGCGAAGTAGACGCCGTTCATGGTCTGGAAGGGCCAGAGCCCCGCCGTCGCTCCCAGCAGCAAACCGAAGAGAACGCCGAGGGTCGCCTGCGGGTGGGCGCCGAGGAAGTATCGCACGAGCCGGGCGGCGGCGGCGATGCCGAGCGCGATGCCGAGCAGGAACGGAAGGACGCCCCAGACGGCCGCGAGAATGGCGGACGGATCCCACGAACGGGGGCCGAGAGCGTCCGCCAGCCGGTCCGCGGCGTTCAGGAACGGCAGGTACATCCCCATCAGGAGCAGCAGGGTGCTGCCGCTGATTCCGGGCAGCACCATGGCGAACGCGGCGACCGCTCCGGCCCCGAAGAACGCCGGCGCCGATGCCGCAAGGTCGGAGGCCGCCGGCGCCCCCCGGCCCGCGAGCAGGATCGGGAGCACGACGGCCGCCGCCCCCGCCAGCGCTCCCGCCCCGAAGCCCCGGCCGGGGCGCGCCGCCATCCGCCAGAGCAGGGGAGCGCCGCCCAGCGTGAGCCCGAGGAAGAGCGCGAAGAACAGGACCGGCCAGGCGACGAAGGCGTCGCGGGCGGCGCCGGCGACCCCGAAGACCGCGACGAGCGCCGATCCGACGGTGACCGCGAGGCGGGCCACCGAGGCGCGGCGGAGCCGGCCCGCGGTGATCTCCGCCACCGCGCCCACGAGCTCCGGATAGACGCCGGACGCCAGGATCATGGTGCCGCCGCTCACCCCCGGGACGAGGCTGGCGAGCCCCGCCAGGACTCCGGCGACCGCGCAGCGCGCGAGGGAAGCCGTCCGGCGCGGAGAGGGGCCGCCTTGCTCGCTCACGCCGCCAGTGTACGGAGGCCGGCGGCCCCTCCGGTGTTCCGCGTCCGCCCGCCGAGCCACAATTGGAGCGTGTTCGCCGTTCGCGATCTGGAGATTCCGGGGCTTCGGCCGGTTTCCTTCGAGGTGCCGCCCGGAGGGGTCCTCGCGGTCTCCGGTCCGTCCGGCTCGGGCAAGACCCGGCTGCTGCGGGCGCTCGCGGACCTCGATCCGCACCGGGGAGGCGTCCGCTGGGGCGAGCGCTCGTGCGCCGCGCTCCCGGCCCCCGAGTGGCGCCGCCGGGTCGGCCTGCTTCCCGCGGAGCCGCGTTTCTGGCGTCCCGTGGTGGGCGAGCACTTCCCGGCGGACGGGGACTCGCTCGCCAGGGAACTCGCCGGGCTGCGGCTCGACCCGGAAGTCCGGAACGCCGACCCGGCGCTGCTCTCCACCGGGGAGCGCTCCCGACTGGCGCTCCTGCGGCTGCTCCTGAACGCCCCCGAGATCCTGCTCCTCGACGAACCCACCGCGAACCTCGATCAGGACAACCGGGCGCTCGTCATCGAGCGGATCCACCGCTATCGCAAGGAGCGGGACGCCCCGGTGGTGTGGGTTTCCCACCTTCCCGAGGTGGTGGCGGCCGCGGACCGGGTGCTGGTTCTGCCGGCCGGCGAGGTCCGCGGCCTTCGTGATCCGGGCCGCGCCCCGGAGGAGACCCCGGCGTGATTCCCCTCAGCTACTGGGATCTCGTCGCCGCCGCGGCGGCGGTGGTGCTGCTCGCGCTCGCGAACCGGATGGCGGGACTCGGCGTCTCCCGCCAGCTCCTCTGGCTCGCCGCGCGGGGATCGGCGCAATTGCTGCTGCTGGGGCTCGTGCTGCGGTTCGTGCTCGGGACGAGCCACCCGGTGATCGTCGGGCTGATGGCGCTCTTCATGCTCGGGGTGGCGGCGCGGGAGGTGAAGATCCGCCAGGCGCGGCCGCTTGCCGGGCGCTGGGGGTATCTCGCCGGGGCGCTGGCGATGTTCCTCTCTTCCTTCCTGTTCACCGTCTTCGCGCTCGCGGCGGTGCTGGGACCGGATCCCTGGTGGGCGCCCCGGTTCTCCATCCCGCTGCTCGGGATGCTGCTCGGCAACACGATGAACGGGGTCTCGCTCTCCACCGAGCGGCTCACCGAAGCGGTGGTCCGCAGCCGCGAAGTGATCGAGCAGCGGCTGGCCCTCGGAGAAACGCGGGAGCAGGCGGTGTCCGACATCGCCCGGGAGAGCGTTCGCGCCGGGCTGATCCCCATCTTCAACGCGATGGCGGCCGCCGGGGTGGTCAGCCTGCCCGGAATGATGACCGGGCAGATCCTTGCCGGCGCCTCGGTGGACCAGGCCGTCCGCTACCAGATCCTGATCCTGCTGCTCATCGCTGCCGGGACCGGCTTCGGGGTGCTGGCGGTGGTGCGGGTGGTGTCGCGGCGGCTCTTCGACGACCGCCACCGGCTGCGTCTCGACCGCCTGACCGCCTGAAGAATCCGCCGGAAGGACGGCCGGTGGATATGGGATACTGCCCGGCTTCCGGAGGAGCCTTCCGCATGTCTCGAAACCGTCTGTCCACCCTGCTGTTCGCGCTTCTGGCGGCCTGCGCCGTCGCCGTACCGCTGGCCGCCCAGGAAGAGATTCCCTACCCGGTGCCGGACCGCACCGACGGCGAGGGTCCCTGGGACCGGGTGATCCTGCGCGGTCCCATCGTCATCGACGGCACCGGGGCGCCTCCGTACGGCCCGGTGGACATCATCGTCGAGGGCAACATCATCCGCTCGATCCACAACGTGGGCACCGGGGTCACCCCGATCCACGAGGAGGACCGGCCGGTCGCGCAGCCTGGCGACGAGGAGATCCGTCTCGAGGGGCACTACATCCTGCCCGGGTTCCTGGACATGCACCTCCACCAGCACTACGAGGGCGAGGGACAGCGCGTCCCCACCGAGTACATCCACAAGCTGTGGATGGCCCACGGGATCGCCACCGGCGCCGACGTCGGCAACTTCAATACCCGCTGGCTACTGCACCACGCGGAGCGCTCCTGGAACAACGAGATCACCTCGCCCCGGATCCAGTCGTTCGTCGTCTTCGGACGCGACGGCGAGGAGCCGGTCACCAATCCGGACGCGGCCCGCCGCTGGGTCCGGTGGGTCAAGGAGCAGGGCGCCGACGGCATCAAGTTCTTCGGCGCCGCGCCGCGCATCTTCCGCGCCGCGCTCGACGAGGCGGGGAAGCAGGGCCTCCTCTCCACCACCCACCACGCCCAGCT
This sequence comes from Vicinamibacteria bacterium, assembly GCA_965116805.1. Lineage (GTDB taxonomy): Bacteria > Acidobacteriota > Vicinamibacteria > Marinacidobacterales > Marinacidobacteraceae > Marinacidobacterium. The sequence goes on along the minus strand of OZ220713.1, from coordinate 2,848,065 downwards.
CGACGTGGTCGGCATGAACGCGCTGGACACCGCGCGCGCCGGGCTGACCTCGATGACCCACTGGTACGGGCTGCCGGAGGCCCTGTTCGTGGACAAGACGATCCAGCACTATCCGTTCGACTACAACTACAACAACGAGTATCACCGGTTCACCCAGGCCGGCCGGCTCTGGGCGCAGGCCGCGCCGCCCTTCTCCGAGAAGTGGAACGAGGTCATGAACGAGCTGCTGGAGCTGGACTTCACCATCCACCCGACCTGGGTCGCCTACATCGGCACCCGGGACCTCATGCGCCAGCAGCGGAACGAGTGGCATTCCGTCTACACCCACCCGAACCTCTGGGAGTTCTACCGCCCGAGCGCCATCAACCACGCGTCCTACTTCTTCGACTGGACTACCCAGGTGGAGTTGAACTGGAAGGAGAACTACCGGCTCTGGATGGCCTTCGTGAACGAGTACAAGAACCGGGGAGGCCGCGTCGTGGTGGGGAGCGATTCCGGCTACACCTTCAACCTCTACGGCTTCGGCTTCGTGCAGGAGCTGGAGCTCTTCCAGGAGGCCGGGTTCCACCCGCTCGAGGTGATCAAGGCCGCCACGCTCGACGGGGCCGAGTACCTCGGGCTCGGCGAACAGCTCGGGAGCATCGAGGAAGAGAAGATCGCCGACTTCGTGATCCTCGAGGAGAACCCGCTCCACAACCTGAAGGTGCTCTACGGCACCGGCACGGTCCGCCTGGACCACGCCACCGCCCGGACCGAGCGCATCGGCTCCATCAAGTACCTGATGAAGGACGGCATCCTCTACGACACCCGGAAGCTCCTCACCGACGTTCGCGAGACGGTCCGCGCCGCCCGCGCCGAACAGGGCCTCCCGCCCCCGCCGATGCCCCTCTTCCTCGAGGACGACCCCGACCACGAGTACCCGAAGCCCACGAAGCGGTAACGGGAAGGGACCGCCGGTCTTCAGACCGGCACGCGCGGCGCCCCGCGCCGCGCACGTCCCGAAGCTGCATCGCCCTGAAGGCGCCGCTGGCTTGGAACGCCGGCTTCAGCCGGCACGCGGGCCGCAGGCCCGCAGACCGCTTGGGGCCGTCCGCTGTCAGCGCGGCAGGTACTTCTTCGGGTACATCGCCACCACCGTGTAGTGCGGGTCCACCACGTTCCCGATGCGCGCCTTGCCGACCTGGGAGAGAAGCTGTAGCGCCTCCCAGCGGTCGAGGCCGTAGTCTTCCTCGAGCCAGAAGATGATCTCGGTGTGGGCGATGCGGAAGGCGTCCATGAGCGGCCGCACCGAGCCCGCGACCATGAGGTATTCGTCGTTCTCGATCCGGGGCCAGGCGATGGACTTCCCCTTGATCAGGTCGAACTCGAAGGTCACCTCGGCGGTGGTCTCGAGCCCGGTGCCGGTGATCTCGCCCTCGCCCTGGAGGCCGTGGACGTCCCCGAAGTAGAAGTAGGCGCCCGGCTCGAAGACCGGCAGGTACACGGTCACTCCCTCGCGGATCTCCGGGGTGTCCATGTTCCCGCCGAAGTTCCCCGGCGCGGCGTTCCAGATGACCTCGCCGCGGTCCGGAGCGACCGCCATCCGCCCGATCATCGGCTCGAGCTCGACGGTCACCGGGTCCTTGCCGCTCGCCGGCAGCTCGAGCGTGCCCGTGTTCGCTTCCAGGTCCAGGACCCACTCGAAGCGGCGCGCGGGCACCGGCTCGTGGAGCATGGCGGTCTGGGGGGTCATGGTGAGCGCCGCGAACCCGGTCGAGGTCCCCGAGAACGCCCGGTCCTGGTTGAGTTCCAGACGCACCACGCGGATCGCGAGCGTATCCCCGCGTTCGCTCCCGTCGATGTAGATGGGGCCGACCTCACCCGCGAGATGCCGGTCCTCCTCGGGCATGAAGGCCGCACCCATGGTCTCGCTGATCAGCGTGTCCCCGGGCGCGATCCGCAGCACCGGCTCCCGGACCGCGAAGCTCTGGTAGCCGCGCTCGGGGATGAACGTGTGGGTTCGGCTCTCCTGCGCGATCGCGGAGGGGGCGCTGAACAACAGGGCCAGCAGGACGGCGGAACGAAGTTGGCGGCAGGGGGCGGGGGAGTCGGTTCGCATGGGTCCGATTCTATGGAGGGCGGTCGAGCGCTTGCCGGTGTCGGCGGGAGTCAGGCGGTAATCTCCGTTCCAGGAAGGCCCATCACCATGTCCAAAACCACCGATTCGAGTTCCCGCAGTTCCGGCGTCACCCGCCGGCAAGTGCTCGCCAGCGCCGGCGCGGGCACGGCAGCGATGCTCCTCGAGCCGGGCCGCTCTCGGGCGGCGGCGCCGCAGGGCGGAACCGTCGTCTTCACGAACACCACCGTCGCGAACCCGGACGCCGTCCAGGACGACGTGGCGCTCGCGGTCCAAAACGGTCGGATCGCGGCCATCGGCCCGACCGACACCGTCCTCGCCGACTATCCCGGGGCCGAGCGGTACGACGGCCGCCACCAGGCCCTCGTGCCGGGCCTCGTCAACACGCATGCCCACATGCGGGCGGTGATCGCGCGCGGCTTCAACGAGGACTTCGGCTTCCCGAACACCGCCAACCTCTCGGTCTCGCCCGCCGGCCTGCTGGAGGGCGAGGAAGGCAATCTGATGGTGCAGGTCGCCGCGCTCGAGGCCATCCGTACCGGGACCACCACCATCGTCGAGTACACCGGGAACGTCCAGCGCCAGGCGGAGGTGCTCGCCGACTCCGGGCTCCGCTGCGTCTTCGCGGAGGGAATCCGCGACGCCGAGAACGTCCCCGGGCCCGTCTCCACGCGGGCGATTGCCGAAGCGGCGAGCGAGACGCCTCGCTTTTCGGAGCGGTTGCGCGACGAGGGCATGCAGCGCATCAGCGACCTGTTCAGCGCCTGGCACGGCGCGCGGAACGGCCGCATCTCGGTGTTCCCGGCTGCCGGGCTTGCCGAGACTTCCTCACCCGAGCTGCTGCGGGCGGTGCGCGAGTTCGCCGAGACGCGCGATCTCGGCTACACGATCCACCTGAACCAGAGCCGCGCCGAGTACGAGTTCATGGTCCTGCACCACGGCCTCCGGCCGACCGAGTACCTGGACCGGCACGGCTTCCTCGGTCCCCGGCTGTTCGCGGCGCACGCGCGCTACGTCAACCACGAGGAGGTCGCGCTGCTCGGCAGGTCGCGCACCATCATCGCGCACCAGGCGGGGATGGCCTCGAACCGCGGCATCAGCCCGCCGATCCCGGAGCTGCGGACGGCCGGCTGCCCGATTGCGCTCGGGACCGACAACAACACGAACGACGTGTTCGAGGTGATGCGCATCGCCATGCTGACCGAGCGGATCCGGCGCAACCGCGACGGCGATGAGGTCCCCGGCCTCGCGCCCCAGCCGGAAGACGTCCTCGCGGACGCGACCCAGGGCGGCGCGCAGGCGGTGAACCAGGCCGACGACCTCGGCACGCTGGAGGTGGGGAAGAAGGCCGACCTCCTGGTCGTGAACACGCTGCGGGCGCATCTCGTGCCGGCGGGACGCTTCATCTCCGCGCTGGTCCACAGCGGGCACCCGGGCGACATCGAGTCGGTGATGGTGGACGGCCAGTTCGTCATGCGCGACCGCACGGTCCTCACCATGGACGAGGACGCCCTCCTCCGGGAGGCCGACGCGGTCGGCCGCCGGATCTGGGGCCACGTGGACGAGGTGAGCCCGTACACGGTGCCGCGCCTGCCGCGCCCGGGCTGACGCGTACGGCTTGGAACGCCGGCCGGTTCTCGCGGTAGCGGCCTCCAGACCGGCACAGCCCGCCGAAGGCGGGCGGCGAGACGGACCTCATGCGCCCGGATGGCTCGGCTGTGCGCGCCAATGCGCCCGGGGTAGCGGTGATCGCCCGCGGCCCTGCGGATCGCACCCGGTCTGACAACTCATGTATTAAACTCCGCGCGTATAGCGGATATTTAGACATGATTCCCCATCAACGATCGACCCTTGCGAAGTACGTCAGCGGTCTGCTTTCGGCAGGCCGGACCGTGTTCACCGCCGATGAAGCCGAGCGCGCGATGGGCGTCTCGCACGGCGCCTTCCTGGATGCCGCGGAGCGGCAGCAGCGCCGCGGGACGCTGTCGCACCCCCGGCAGGGCTTTTACGTAGTCGTCCCACCGCAGTACGTAGCCTGGGGGGCGCCGCCGCCGGCCTCGTTCATCGATGCGCTCATGCGCTACGAGGGCCAGACCTACTACCTCGGGCTCCTCAAGGCGGCGGAGTTGCACGGGGCGACGCACCAGGCGGTCATGGAGTTTCAGGTCGTCGCGGCCAAACGGTTTCCGAGGATTCGGGCCGGCCGCAGCCTGATCGCTTTCTACTTCCGAAAGGATGTGGAAGCAGTGCTCGCCGGGATTGAGGAACACAGGACCGAGACGGGCACGATGAAGGTCTCGTCGCCCGCGTTGACGTCCCTCGATCTGCTGCGCTACCCGCAGGCGTCCGGCGGCATCGACAATCTCGCGACGGTCCTGTCCGACCTCGGTCCGAAGATCGATCCCGCGCAACTGGCGGCGCTGTCGACGCGGATCGAACGCCCGGTTGTGCAGCGTCTGGGCCACCTTCTGGAACAGCTTGGCCATGACGCCGTGACGGAGGCCATGCTGGAGGCGCTGCGGGCGCGAGGACCGTTGCCCTGGACCGAACTCGACCGGCAGGAGGCCGGCGACCCGGATTTCGAACTCGAACCACGGAAACGGGATCCCCGATGGCGCGTCATTGTGCGGCGCGCCCCGGAACTCGACGCATGATCCCGGCGCAGCACATCGTTGCCTGGAGCCGGGTGGTTCCCTGGGCCGATCAGCGGCAGGTCGAGCAGGACCTCATCATCACTCGCGTTCTGGTGGAGATCTTCACCGACGGGTTGCTGTGCGATGCCCTGCGGTTTCGGGGCGGGACGGCGCTCCACAAACTCCACTTCCCGGCGCCGGTCCGCTATTCCGAGGACATCGACCTGGTCCGTACTTCCGCCGGCAGGATCGGTCCGGTCCTCGATCGGTTGCGCGCCGTGCTCGAGTCCTGGCTTGGGCGCGCGCAGTTCGATCAGAGTCCCGTCGCGCCGAAGTTTCGATTCCGGGTTGAGGCCGAGGACGACCTCGCTGCGCCGATCCGGTTGAAAATCGAGATCAACACCCACGAGATCAGAGCGTTCGATCCGCCGGCGGCATTGCGGCTAAGGGTTGCGAATCCCTGGTTTTCGGGTGCCGCGGCCATCCCGACCTTCTCCCGCGAGGAAATGCTGGCGACCAAGCTGCGCGCGCTGTTACAGCGCGACAAGGGTCGGGATCTCTACGACCTCGCGCACGCGCTCGATGTCTTCGAGGGGCTCGATTACGACCGGATCGTCAAGTTGTTGGGGCAGTACTTGAGGCAGTCCGGCCAGACCATCTCACGGGCACAGGCTCAACAGCGTATGTTTGCGAAGCGGGCCAAGCCACGGTTCCCGCTCGATGTGCGCCCCCTCTTGCCGGCCGCGCAGGCTGAGGCCCTCACGCGAGAGTGGGCGTCGGGCGCGTTCCGCCGCGTGTTCACAACGCTTGTGGATCGGCTGCCCGGCAAGCCATGGGCGAGGACGCCGGCCATGAAGCGGAGGTTCGACATTTCATGGTGAGAAAGAGCGGTCACGAGTCGCCATCGTTTCCACCAGGGTGACCGTCATGGGCAAGGAGCGGCGGCCCCAGCACGCGACTACGGCGTTGGGCGGTTCGCTGCTCGCCGTCGGGACAATGAGCGGGACGTCGCTCGATGGGGTGATCGACGCCGCGCTGGTTCGCACGGATGGCGACGCGCTTCTGCACCGCGTCGCCGCCCATCCGTTTCAGTACGAAGACCCCAAGGGGGACCGTGCCTTCCACCACCTCATGAAGGCCGCCGAATTGGCGATGCGCGAGTCGCGAGGTGCACTCGATCGAGCCATGGCGGTCTTTCCGGAGGTCGCCGTCCGCTACCTCGGCGCGGCCCTCGGGCAGCGCAGTGGCCACGCCGGCGAGGCCTTTCGGTCGTTCAGCCACCAGCTCTTCGGGCGTTCCGAGGCGTCCATGACGGCGCTGATCGAGAGGTCCACCGACCTTCACATCGCCGCCGTCCGCGCGCTCCTGCGGGAAACGAGCACCGATGCCTGTGAACTGGACCTGATCGGTTATCACGGACAAACGCTCTATCACAGCGCGCAGAATGGAGTGTCCGTGCAGGTGGGGGATGCACAGCGCATCGCCGACGCTTGCGGCCGACCAGTGGTGGGGACTTTCCGGGAAGCCGACCTGCAGGCGGGCGGCCAGGGAGCGCCACTCGCTCCCGCGTATCACCACGCGCTGGCGCAAACGCTCGATGTCGCGCCCTGCGTCTTCGTGAACCTCGGCGGCTGCAGCAACGTCACGATCGTGGGTACGCACCTGTCGGAGTTGATTGCCTTCGACGCCGGTCCAGGGAACACGCTCCTGGACCGATTCGTGAACGGCAGGAACGGACAGCCGATGGATCGCGATGGCGGATTCGCACTTCGGGGCACGGTAGACACGGGGGTGCTGGAAGCGCTCGAACGTCAATCGATCCTGCGAGACGGCCGCAACTACCTCGATTTGCGTCCACCGAAGTCGCTCGATGTGCGAGACCCGGTTCTGGTTCCCGAGTTGGATGCGCTGTCCCTCGCGGACGGTTGCGCGACGTTGACCGCGTTCACCGCCACCTGTGTCGCGCGGGCTGTCGAACAGCTTCTGGCCGCACGGATCGTTGTCCCTACCCGCTGGATCATCTCTGGCGGCGGCGCCCGCAATCCGGCCTTGGTGAAGGAACTCGAGCGGCGCGTCGGGCGCTTGCTCACCGGTCCGGTCCGGGTGTCGGATGCATCCGTGTTCGGCCTGTCGAGCGCTGCCATGGAAGCCGAACTCCTCGCATTCCTCGCAGTCCGCAGCCACCGGCGCCTGCCGATCACGTTCCCGGGCACGACGGGGGTCTCCGAACCGCAGTGTGGTGGCCGCACGTTCCATCCGTCGTCGGCGCCACAGAGGTTGGACAGGCGCACCTCATTCCCGCGCCCCGAGAACTCCCGGGACCCGCCAGCTTCCGCTCCGAAACTACAGACGGATCGCCCGTGAAAAGCACACTGGTCATCTTCGATTTTGACGGCACGCTGGCGGACACGTGGCGGGACATCGCGGACGCGGTCAACGCAACGTTGGCGAGCGCGGGAATCCCCGCCGTCGATGAGCCGAGCGCCCGCCTCGGGATCGGAGAGGGCGTCCTGCCGTTGCTCCGGCGACATCTGGGCCCGGCCGCGAGCGTGTCCCGCGTCCATGCGTTGTACGACGACTTTGCTCGACGCTACGAGGGGCAGACACTTCGGCATACGGCGCTGTACGCAGGCATGGAGGATGCCCTCGACGCCTTGCGGTGGGCGAAGCTTGCGATTGTCAGCAACAAACCGAACGTCTACCTGCGGCGGCAGCTCCAGGAGCTTGCGATCGCCTCGCGTTTCGAGATCGCGCTCGGCGGAGACTCGCTGCCGCGCACCAAACCGGATCCGGAGCTGGTCCGCACCGTCGTGGAACGCACTGGATTCCGATCAGAGCGGATCTGGGTCGTGGGTGACAGCGGGATCGATATTGAGTTGGGTCGCGCGGCCGGAGCATCAACCATCGGTTGCGCCTGGGGCCTACGCGGTCGAGATGAGCTGGTCGCGGCAGGCGCCGATCACGTCGTCGAGCATCCACGAGAGCTGCCCCCGTTGATTGGCGCTGCGGACACCTAGTACGGGACGGGATGGCGTCGTCGGTGTGGCGCTCACCCTCCACGCGCCTCACACTTCCCGGTTGACCCCATGGCGACCCTCGACTGGCTGATCATCGCCGCGTACCTCGGCGCGGTGGGAGGACTCGCCGCCTGGGTCTTCTCGAGACGCCAGGACACGCCGGACGACTACTTCCTGGCCAACCGCAATCTCGGCTGGTTCATCGTCGGGGCCTCGATCTTCGCGTCCAACATCGGCTCCGAGCACCTCGTCGGCCTGGCCGGGTCGGGCGCCACCGACGGGGTCGCCCTGGCGCACTACGAGCTGCACGCGTGGTGCCTGCTGGTGCTGGCCTGGGTGTTCGTGCCGCTCTTCATGCGGTCGCGCGTCTACACGATGCCCGAGTTCCTGGAGCGCCGCTTCTCGCCCGCCGCGCGCTGGGTGCTCTCGCTGATCTCGCTGGTGAGCTACGTGCTGACCAAGATCGCGGTGGGGATCTTCGCCGGCGGAGTGGTCTTCGCGACCCTGCTGCCGGACGTGCAGGTGCAGCTCGGCCCGTGGCTCCTGAACAGCTTCTGGGTGGGTTCCCTGGTCGTGATCGTGCTCACCGGGATCTACACCGTCGCCGGGGGAATGCGCGCCGTCGCCTACACCGAGGGGCTGCAGACGCTCGTGCTGGTGGTGGGCTCGGGGCTGCTGACCTGGTTCGGGCTGTCGGCGCTCGGCGGCTGGGGAGGATTCAGGGCGGCCCTCGATCCCGACCTCTTCAATCTGTGGAAGCCGATCATCCCGGCGGGGATGGAGGGGACCTGGGCGCCGGTGCTGGAGCCGAACCGGATCGCGTGGTACTTCAACGGCAACTTCCCGTGGCCGGGAATGCTCCTCTGCGCGCCGATCATCGGCCTCTGGTACTGGTGCACGGACCAGTACATCGTGCAGCGCGCGCTGGGCGCCCGGAACGAGACCGAAGCCCGGCGGGGGAGCATCTTCGCCGGGATGCTCAAGCTGCTGCCGGTCTTCATCTTCATCATCCCGGGGATGATCGCGCTGGCGCTGGCCCGCACGGGGGACTACGGCGCGCTCAGCCAGATCGTGGACGCCGACGGGAACGTGATCCCCGGGGCCGCGCAGGCCGCCTTCCCGCTGCTCGTGACGAGCATCCTGCCGGTGGGGGTGCGCGGGCTGGTCGTCGCGGGGCTCCTCGCCGCGTTGATGAGTTCGCTGGCGGGCGTGTTCAACGCCTCGTCCACGCTCTTCACGATGGACCTCTACCAGAAATGGCAGCCGCGGGCCTCGAAGCAGCGGCTGGTCTGGGTGGGGCGGGTCGCCACCTCGACGATGGTGGTGATCGGTCTACTGTGGATCCCGGTCATCCAGGGCTCCCGGGGCCTCTACGAGTATCTGCAGGGCGTCCAGGGGTACCTGGCGCCGCCGATCTTCACGGTGTTCTTCCTGGGCGTCTTCATGAAGCGCGCGAATGCGAAGGGTTGCCTGGCGGCGCTGGTCGTCGGCTTCGTGCTGGGGGCGTTCCGGCTGGCCGTGGACACGCCGGTCTCCATGGGGATGGCGGGCTTCGAGGGCGGGTACGCCTCGGGATCGTTCCTGTGGATCGTCAACAACATCTACTTCCAGTACTACAGCCTCTTCATCTTCACCGTCTCGGTGGCGGTCATGGTCGCGGTCAGCTACCTGACCGAGCCGCCGTCGTACGAACGGATCTCGGGGCTCACCTACGCCACGGTGACCGACCAGCAGCGGGCGCAGTCGCGCACGAGCTGGGACCGGCGGGACGTGCTGGGGTCCGCCCTGGTCCTGGCCATGATCGTCATGGCCTACCTGTACTTCAGCGGTTGAGCGGGGTGGTCAGCGCGCGAGCGAGAACGGGTGGATCCGCCAGAAGTGGGCGCGGTAGCTGAAGACGGTGAACGCGATCCGGTCGCCGAGCGGTGACCAGGCGGGCTGGGTCTTGTGGGTCGGGTCGGCGGTGACCTGCTCCGGGTCTCCACCGCCCACCGGCACCCGGAAGACCTGGAAGAAGCCGTCGTCGGCCCGGTCGATGTAGGCCGCCCAGCGGCCGTCCGGCGAGACCCCGATCCCGGAGTGAATCTGGTCGGAGCCGAACTCGTGGAAGCGGGTAGGCGTTCCGCCGGTGCGCGGCACCGTCCAGAGGCTCTTGCGGCCGACCGCCGCCGCGGACTCGAAGAGCAGCGTCTCGCCCGCATCCGCCCACTCGGCCTGGATCACGTCCTCCGCGAAGCCTTCGAGGGGCACCTGCCGCTGGGGCTCGGTGACCTCGCCGGTCTCCTGGTCCACTCCGATGACGTAGAGCCCGCCATGCCGGGCGCCGGTCTCGTCGCGCCGGTAACTGGTGAAGACCACAAAGCGGCTGTCGGGCGACCAGCGGGCCCAACCGGTCTCGTGGCCGTCCTCGCTGATCTGGTGGGCCCCGGTCCCGTCCGCCGCCATCAGCCAGATGTCGTCCGATTCCTCGTGGGTGTGGAAGACGATCCAGCGGCCGTTCGGCGACCACTGCATTCCCTGGTCCTCCGAGTAGGACTGGCGCACGACGCGCTGCGGCTCGCGGTGCGGGGTCTCGACGCTGGCGGTGACCGTCCCCAGGTGCTGGGCGATGTCCGGGTAGTGGATGTCGTCGGTAACGTGCCGCCAACTCCCGAAGGTGAAGGCGATCTCGCTGCCGTCCGGGCTCCAGGTCGGCGTCTCCGACTGGAATGCGGTCAGCGGCTCGGACGGACCGCCCGCTGCCGGAGCGGTTGCCAGGAAGACGCGGTAGTCCTGGCTCTTGAAGACGACTTCGCCGCCCGCGCCCACCGACGGGGCGTAGGCATCACGCGCGAATCCGGAGAGACGGGTGCGGCGGCCGCCGCTCACCCGGCGCATCCACAGGTCGAGGAAGCCGCCCTCGCCGGGAACCCCGTAGATCACCCACTCCCCATCGGGAGAGAAGGCGATGCGTCCGTAGGCTTCCCGATCGTCGAAGAGCGGCTCGGGCGCCGAGCAGGGCAGGTGGAGCTGCTGATGATCATCGGTGCGGACGAGGCAGGCGATCCGCCCGTCGGGCGACCAGGCGGGAAAGGACAGGCGCTCGCCGCTGGCCCGCGGCGCGGCGTTCGCGCCGGCGGCGTCGATGACCCACAGCGTCGAGACGCCGTCCGCCCGGGTCACTCCGGCGATGGCCGAGCCGTCTGCGGACCAGCTCAGTTCGGCAAGGGCGCCGGTCGGAGGCGTGGCGTCCGCCGGACGGTCGGGCCACAGCGGACTCCGGCTGCCGTCGGCGCGGTCGTAGATCCACCATTCCTGGCGGCTGCGGTCGAACACGTTCTCGTGCACCAGCACCCGGCGGCTGTCCGGCAACCAGGAGAGGTAGCGGATGGATGCCGTCCCGGGGCCGACCCGTTGGACGGCGCCGCCCTCGGCCGGCGCGAAGCGGATCTGGCCGCGTTCCAGCGTCGCCAGCCAGTTCCCGTCGGGGGAGATCGCTCCCACCGGGTCGCGGTAGGCGACCGGGCCGGCCTGGTCGGCAGAGGCCAGGTAGTGGAGCGGCGGCAGGGTGCCCTGCTCCGGACGGTCCGGGCCGCAGGCGGCGAGGAGGAGCAGGGCGGCGCAGCCGAGGTGGAGGACTCCGCGCATGGTGGGAATCGTATGGGGGCGGGGGGGGGGTGGCGTTCCAGGGCGGGGGCGCCGTGAGGGCGAGTGGAGTTGCGACGTGCGCGGCGCGCCAGTTCTCCCGGTGGGGGGCGCCGCGCGTGCCGGTCTGGAGGGCCCCACCGGGAGAACTGCCCGGCGTTCCAAGCCGGCTCAGCCGCCCGGCCGGTCGGCGACGATCGCGACGTGGGCGCCGTCCGGGCTCACCGCGAGTCGGGTGATGCCCTCGACGCCGAGGTCCGAGAAGTCGGCGATCTCCGTCCAGTCCGCGCCCTCCGACCAGGCGAACAGCCGCGAGCCGTCGCCCATCAGAATCTCGCCGTCGGGCGTCCAGGCGTAGTCCTCACGATCCGGGAGCGTCTTCGTGATCCGCGCCGTGGTTTCCGCGGCGGGGTCGAGGCGTTCGATCCACCACTCCTCGTCCGAGACTTTGCGCACGAAGGAGATCTCCTCCGTCCCGGGAATCCGGTGGATGGACCGGCCCGGGTTCTCGGCGACGGTCCGGATCTCCCCGCTCAGCGCGTCCCCGACCTGGAGGGTGGCCGGATCGCCGAGGATGAACATCGCGACGACCTGTCCGTTGGCCCACGCGTGGTAGCCCACCGGTTCCGCGGTGGCGAAGATCGGCCCCAGCGGTTCGCCGGAAAGGTCGTAGCGCCACAGGTACTGCTTGCCGCGGAGCTCGTGGATCGCGGAGAAGGCCTCCTGTCCGGGGATCTGGAGCGGTGAGAACTCGCTCGCCTCCGTGCGGGTCAACTGCACCCCGGGGGCGGTGCCGGATCCCGCCGCGGAGGTCACCTCGAGGCGCATGGTTTCGGTCTGGCGCCGGTCCAAGGCCGCCGTCCAGAGGATGGCCGAGCCGTCGAGGAGGAAGCTGGGCTGGTTGTCGTAGGCGTCGCGGTCGGTGGCCTGGGTCAAGCCGGAAACCGAGAGCGCGCCGCCGTCGCGGATCAGGGAACCCAGCCAGATGTCGGTGGCGGGGGCTCCGGCGGCCGTCGGCACGTACTCCAGGGGCGCCGGCCCGATCTCGGGTAGTGGTCCGTCGGGGGGTGCGGACGGGAAGGGGTCTGCGGTCGCTCGGGTCTCCTCGGTCCGCTGTTCCTCGCCGGCCTCCTCCCGGTCGCCCGCGGTGCAGGCCGCCAGCGCGAATCCGACGAGCAGGAGGGCGGTGCCGCCGAGGTGGAGGATTCCGCGCATCGTGGGAATCGTATGCGGGCGGGGGAGGGTGGTGGCGCTGCGAGGCTGGGTGGCGTTACGACGTGCGCGCCGCGCCAGTTCTCCCGGTGGGGGGGCGCCGCGCGTGCCGGTCTGGAGACCGGCGTTCCAGGCCGTACGCGTGGTCTGGGTGGGGTGGCCCTACGCGGTTGCGGCCCTGCGGGCCGCGTGCCGGTCTGGAGACCGGCGCTCCCCCGGGTTCCCTACCTGGCTACCAGGCGGGAGAGGCGGGACTTGGTGCGGGCGGCGGTGTTCCGGTGGATGACGCGGCGGCCGGCCATCCGGTCCAGGAGGGCGATGGCGCGCGGAAGCTGCGCCTGGCCAGCGTCCTTGTCGCCGGCGGCGACCGCGGCGCGGAGTTGCTTGATCGCCGTGCGCAGACGGCTCCGGTGGTGCCGGTTGCGAAGGCGCTGTTCCTCGTTCTGGCGGACGCGCTTCTTCGCGGACTTGCTGTGGGCCATGGGTTCTCCGAACCTGGGATGTCGAGTGAGTGATTTCGCGACCTTCGGTCGCGGTGCCGGTCTGAAGACCGGCGCTCCCAGCCGGCCCGAAGACCGGCATTCCCGTAACTCGCGGTGGGACACGGCATTGTACCATCGCGCGCCCGGTCGGGGCCGGGGTGGAAGGAGGACGCGCGGTGCTCGGTTGGCTGGACCGTTATTTCGAGATCGAGGCGCGGGGGAGCACGCCCCGGCGCGAGGTGCTGGCGGGGGCCACCACCTGGCTGACGCTCGCCTACATCGTGCTGGTCAACCCCATCGTGCTCGGGGCGGCGGGGATGGACAGCGGAGCGGTCATGGTGGCCACCTGCATCGGCGCGGCGCTCGCCACCGCGTCTGCGGGCATCTTCGCGCGGCTGCCGGTCGCTCTGGCGCCGGGGATGGGGCTCAACTTCTTCTTCGCCTTCACCCTCTGCGGTGCTGCCGCGGCGGGCGGTTTCGGACTGACCTGGCAGCAGGCCCTCGCCGCCACCTTCATCGCCGGCGTCCTCTTCCTGGCGAGCGCGCTGTTCCGGGTGCGCTCAAAGCTGATGGACATGGTTCCGGAGCCGCTCCGGCACGGGATCGTGGCCGGGATCGGGCTGATGATCGCGGTGATCGGACTCCGCTGGGGCGGTCTCCTCGTCGCCGCCCCGAGCACCTACATCGGGCCGGGCGACATCGCGGCCCGCCCCGTCCAGGTGGCGCTCGTGGGCCTGGCGGTCACCGCCATCCTGGTGGTCCGGCGGGTGCCGGGAGCCCTGCTGATCGGCGCCGGGGCGTCCGGAATCCTCAGCCTGGCCTTCGGCCTCACCGAGTTCACCGGAGTGGTCTCGGCGCCTCCCTCGGTCCTTCCCACCCTCCTCGCGGTGGATTTCGGCGGCCTCTTCGCGACGCCGACGTGGATCTTCGCGGTGGTCGTACTTCTGATCGTGGACATGTTCGACACCATCGGGACGCTGCTCGGGGTCACGAGCCGCGCCGGGCTGATGAAGGACGGCCGGCTCCCCCGGGCGGAAGCGGCCTTCGCCTCCGACGCCGGCGGCACGATGGTCGGCAGCCTCCTCGGCACCTCCACCATCACCACCTACATCGAGAGCGCCGCGGGCATCGCCGCGGGCGGCCGGACCGGACTCACCGCGCTGACCACCGCGGGCCTGCTCCTCGCCTCGATGTTCTTCCATCCGCTGCTGTCGGTCATCGGCGGGGTGCCGTTCGGGGAAGGGGTCACCCTCTATCCGGTCGCGGCGCCGATCCTGATCCTGATCGGGATCTTCATGATGCCGGAGATCGCGAAGGTGCCCTGGGACCGGCCGGCCGCCGCGATCCCGGCATTCTTCGTGGTCGTCGGCATGCCGCTGACCACCAGCATCACGAACGGGATCGGCGCCGGCTTCATCGCCTGGTCGGCGCTCCACCTGCTCACCGGGAAGGGCAGGGAGGTCTCGCCGGTCACCCACGCCCTGGCCGGGCTGTTCGTCCTGCTCTTCCTGCTCGAGTAACTACCTCTCCACGTCGCGGAACGCGGCGGCCTCCGGGGCGAGGTGGATGGAGCCGCCGAAGGTGCTGACGCTGATCTGCGGCCCGCCCGAGCCGTGGCGGCCCTCGAGGCTGCGGCTGTCCCGCTCCGCCTCGAACTCCAGGTCGCTCCGGATCTCACCCGAATAGGTGGTGGCCGCGACCGTGAATCCGGCGAGGGACCCGAGTCCGAGCAGGACGGCCCCCGAGTGCGTCTGGAACTCGTACCAGCCGTCGAGCCGCAGGGCGCCGGTCACCCGGATCGGCGCCGTCAAGGTCATGAAGCTGCCGCGATGGGCCCGGACATCGGCGAGGGTCACGTTGCCGCTGACCGTCTCCGCCCGGAGGTCGTCGGCCTCGAGGTCGGTGATCTCGATGGGACCGCTGACGCTGCGGAGGAGGAAGTCGCCATCCGGAGCGCCGATTCCGGCGATCGTGATCGGCGCCGTGAACGTCCGCACCTCCAGGGAGGCGCCGTCGGGGAGCCAGACTTCCAGATCCACGGACACGGGGGGAATGCGCCGGGGCGGCCGGACCTCGGTGATGGGTGGGGACTCGCGCCGGTCCCCGGAAGGCCGGCCCCGCTCGCCGCGCGGCCGATTGGGACCGATGTGGATGCGCCTGCCGCGCCGCCGCAGGTCCAGGTTCACCTGTTCGAAGATGCGCTCGGCTTCCTCGGCCGGGAGTTCGGCTTCGAGCCGCTTGACGCCGATCACGCGGAGCGTCGAGTCCTCGCCGGGATCGGTGCCGTGGACCTCCACGTGTCCGGCGAAGTTCATGATCGAGATCCGGGCGCCCGAGGGGATCTCCACCGCGTGTTCCACCCGCTCCGTCAGGGGCTGCGCGAGCGCCATCTGGGAACCGGCCAGAAACACCGCCGCCGCCGGTGCGGCCCGGCGGGAGAGTTCCTGCCCGGCCAGACGTCGCGTCGGACTCGGGGTAGTCGTCATCACAGTTCACTCCTTGGCGGACCCGCCCATTCCGCACTCTTGCAGTTGCCGCGGCCCATCGTGTGTTTCCTCAACCCGTGTCGGGGCGTCCACGCCCCGAAATGGCGTCAATCCGATCCTGGGCCGTTTCGCTGTCGCCGCGTTCCATGTCCCGCATGAGCATCAGGGTGTTGTGGAACAGGTCCAGCTTTCGGCGCAGACTTTCAAACAGGGTTTCCTGGGCTTCTTCGTCATCGGGGGCGGCGGCGGCGCGCCGCCGGCTGTCGGCGATCGCGGCGTCGAGCGCCTGCCGCTCCTGCTCCATCGCCGCGTGCAGGTCTCCGAACCCCTCGGAGTCCGCGGAGCGGAGCGCCGATTCCAGGTCCCCGATCGCCTCTTCGTAGAGCGCTTCGGCCTCGGTGAGCGGATCGGCCGCCTCCGGTGGAGCGGGCGCTTCCCCGGCCCACGGCCGCAGGATCAGCAGGACTGCCGCGATCCCCAGGAGGGCTGGCCAGAGCCACCGTGCCGGCCGCATGACGCCCCTGAACCTTAGCGCCGCACGGCTGCCGCCCGCGGCATGGCCCTCCCCCGGGGCGAGGGTCGTCGGAACACTCTCCCCTGTCTACGCCGGACTCCTATCCGAGGTTCCGCAGCCACACCACGATCCAGGTGATCACCACGGCCACCGCCGCGAACAGCACCGTCCAGCCGATGGAAGCCCGGAAGGCAAAGCTCTCCCGCCGCCGCAGGGGGGCTCCCGACGCCGCCAGCCGGCGCGCCGCGGTGTCGAGCCGCGTCACGGCCTCACCGCGCAGGGTGCTCACCACGGGGCCGACGGCCGCGAGCGCCCCGGTGACGGCGGCGACCGCCCGGGCGAGGGGGATCCGGTAGAGCCAGTCGGTATCGAGCGCCAGGCCCGGCGACGGCGTGAGCGTCTTCCGGGCGAGGTAGAACACGAACCCGGTGGCGAGGAGCAGTTGGGCCGTCGAGACGACGTGGTCCAGGGTGTAGGGCGCGTAGGTCGCGAGGTACGGCAGCCGGCTGTAGAGGAGGTGCGGGAAGAGCCCGTAGAGGAGGCAGAGGCCGCCGCCGATCCCCATGGCCGCGAGCAGGTTCGTCGGCAGCGGCCGGACGGCCACTCCGCGCCGTTCCCCGAAGAACGCGAACCAGGGCAGCTTCAGGCCGACGGAAAGGAACGTCCCGACGGCCGCGAGCACGAGCAGCAGCTCCGTCCAGAGGAGGTGTTCCTCGCCGGCGGCGCTGACGATCATGGACTTGCTGATGAAGCCGTTGAAGAGCGGGGCGCCGGAGATCGAGAGGGCCCCGACGGCGTACATCGCCACCGCGAAGCGCATTTGCCGGGAGATCCCTCCCAGGTCGGAGAGGCGCCGCAGGCCGGTGGCTTCGATGGCCGCGCCCGCACCCATGAACAGGAGCGCCTTGTAGAGAATGTGGGAGAACGCGTGCGACGCGGCGCCGTTCAGCGCCAGGGGGGTGCCGATGCCCACCGCCGCCACCATGTAGCCGACCTGGCTCACGATGTGGTAGCCGAGCAGCCGGCGGATGTCGTTCTCGATGACCGCGAAGACGACGCCGTAGAGCGCCATCGCGGTGCCGAGCGGGACCAGGATCTCGGTTCCCGGGAAGAGCCGCAGGAGTGCGTAGACCGCGGTCTTGGTGGTGAAGGCGGACAGGAAGACGGAGCCCGAGGTCGAGGCTTCCGGATAGGCGTCGGTCAGCCAGGCGTGCAGCGGCGGGATGGCGGCGTTGATGGCCACCGCGCCGAGGATCAGCCAGAACGGGGGCGCGTCCGAAGCCAGCGCGCCCAGCGACGTTTCGCCCCCGCCGGCCAGGTGGAGGACGATGCCCGCGAAGAGCAGGGCCCCGCCGGTGGCATGGACGAGGAGGTAGCGCATTCCCGCCCGCCGGGCTCCGGCGGTGCCTCCCTGCCAGATCAGGGCGAGGGAGGACAGCGCCATCGCCTCCCAGAAGACGAAGAAGGTGATCCAGTCGCCCGCCAGCACGGTGGCGATCGCGGAGCCGGCGTAAAGCAGCGCCGCCACCGTCTCGCCGGCGCGCATCCGGTGCGACCCGTAGAGGAAGCCGAGCAGGGCCACGATGGCGAAGACGAGCGCGAAGAGCAGGCTGAGCCGGTCCGCGTGGAACCAGACGAGGCGGAAGCCGGCGACGGTCGTCTCGAGCGTGCCCTCGACCCCCCGCACCAGCGCGAGCAGCGCTCCCAGCGCCACGATCACGCCGACCGGCACCCCGGGCATCCGCCGGCGGTTCGCGAACACGACCAGCACCCCGGCGAAGAGCCAGAAGGCGGGATGCAGGAAGAGGGCGCTCATGGCGGGCTAGTTCGCTCCGTCGTAGTAGGTCTCGGGGCGGGAGAGCAGCCGCTTCAGGATCCGTTTCGCGAACCACACGAGCACTCCCGCCCCGAGCACCCCGAGGGCGAGGTCGCCCAGCGGCACGCTGTTCCAGAACCCGCCGTGGTGTTCGGATCCCGAAAGGAATCCCAGCACGTCGAGCGCGGCGAGCGCCGCGACGACGATGCCCAATCCGGCCGCCGTCCGCCGGCTCACGGCAGACCCCCGGTGAGGAACTGGGGAGCGTGCGCGGCGACGCTGAGCGCCGCCGACTCCGCGAGGAACCAGAAGCGGGCGGCCGCGTCGGGGGCCACCCCCAGCACGATAGCCGCCAGCGCGGCGAAGACCGGCGGCGCCACCAGCCATGCCGACGGCTCCCGGACGCGGCGGCCGTCGCCCGGTTCGAAGACCGCGATCCGCAGGATCGGCAGGTAGTAGGCCAGGTTCAGCAGCCCGCTGACCACGAGGAGCGCCACCACCCAGAGCTGGTGATCGTCGACCGCGCCGAGCGCCAGGTTCCACTTGCTGATGAACCCGGGGAGCAGGGGAATGCCCGCCATCCCGAGCGCGCCGACCGCGAAGGCGCCGAAGGTGAACGGCATCGCGCGGCCCAGTCCCCCGAGCTGCGAGATGTGCTCCCTTCCGGTGGCCGCGTACACCGAGCCGGCGCAGAAGAAGAGGGTGATCTTCAGGAACCCGTGGGCGGCGATGTGGAACGCCGCGCCGGCGAGCGCCAGCGGGGTGCCGATGGCGCCTCCGAGCACGATGTAACTGAGCTGGCTGATGGTCGAGTAGGCGAGCCGGCGCTTGAAGTGGTCCTCGCCCAGCGCGCGCAGCGAGGCCATCAGGATGGTGCCCGCGGCGAGCAGGGCGAGCGGCAGCGAGAGTCCCAGGTCGTGCATCAGGTCGGGACCGAAGACCCAGCCGGTCAGCCGGAGCACGCCGAACGCCCCCGCCTTCACCACCGCGACCGCGTGGAGCAGGGCGCTCACCGGGGTGGGCGCCACCATGGCCGCGGGCAGCCAGCCGTGCAGCGGGAATACCGCGGCCTTCGAGCCGACCCCCACCAGAAGGAGCACGAAGAGGACGCGCAGGACGCCGTCGGACGCGGCGCCGGCCAGGAACCCTCCCGGCGTGAACTGCGCGCCGGGCGCCAGCATCCCCGCCCAGACGACGGCGCCCAGGAGCAACTGACCCGCGATCAGCGTGTAGGCCAGGTAGGACCGCCCGGAACCGAGCACTCCGGAGGTCCGCTTGTGCACCACCAGCGGCCACGTCGCGAGCGTGAGCACCTCGTAGCAGATCAGGAAGGTCACCAGGTTGGCGGCGAGCGCGACGCCCGCGGCGGCGGCCACCGCGGCCGCGAACGCCGCGAAGTAACCGGTCTGGTGCCTGAGCCCCAGGCTGCGGAGGTATCCCACCGAATAGCTCGAGGTGGCGAGCCAGAGGATCGAGGAGAGCGTCAGGAAGAGGAGGCCCAGCGGGTCGGCCCGGAACTGGAGCGGCATTCCCGGAAGCAGGGGCAGGGCCGGACTGATGTGGGCGGCGCCCGCGAAGGCGGCGGGGAGCATGGACACCGCGGCGCCGAACTGGACGGCCCCTGCCGCGAAGGTCCAGGCTTCGCGGAGCGCGGGCCGGCGGCCGCTGAGGAGGATCGGCAGCACCGCGGCCAGTCCCGTCCCGACGGCCAGCAGCGGGCGGAGGGAGACGATCTCGGTCACGGGGCCTCGGCGGCGATGCGCGCGGTGCCGGATTCCCAGTCAGGGAGGACGTGGCGTTCGAACGGACGCGCGAAGATCCCGGTCAACAGCACCAGGACGGCGAGCCCGACGACCGGCGCCGCGAGTGGCCGCGGGAGGACCGGGCCGGGCGGCCGGCGCTCCGGATCCCCGGAGGAGGCGTCCGGCGCGCCGCCCGGCGACCGGAACCAGGCCGCCTCCAGGACGCGCAGGAAATACACCGTGGCAAGCAGGCTGGAGAGGATGATCGCCGCGAAGGCCGCGATCCCCGCCGGCCCTCCGGCCTCGACCGAAGCGGAGAGCAGGTAGTACTTCGAGAAGAACCCGGCGGTCGGCGGGATGCCGATCATGGAGAGCGCGGCCACCGTCAGGGCCGCCAGGGTCCAGGGCGCCCGGGAGCCGAGACCCGCCCAGCGCCCCACCTCGTCCCCTTCCTTGAAGCTGCGGATCCCGCCGGCGCCGAAGAAGAGACATCCCTTGGCGAGGGCGTGCGCCGCCATGTGGAAGAGGGCGCCGGTGATGGCGAGCGCGGATCCCATCCCCACTCCGATGAGGATCATCCCCATCGCGGAGATGCTCGACCAGGCGAGCATGCGGGTTACCGCCCGCTGGGCCACCGCCAGGACCCCACCGGCCACGACTCCCGCCACCCCGAGCCAGATCATGACTTCGAGCACCACCGCCCCCGCCTCGGTCCCGGCCAGCACTTCACCCAGCAGCCGGAGGAGCGCGTAGGCGCTGACCTTGGCCATGACGGCGGCGATGAATCCCGCGGCGGGGGTCGGCGTGTAGACGTAGGTGTCGGGGAGCCAGCCATGGAGGGGGAACAGCGCCGCCTTGATGGAGAGCCCCACCGCGATCAGGACGACCGCGACGGTGAGCGCCGCGTCCGCTTCGACCGAGGGCAGCCGGGCCGCGAGGTCGTCCATGTTCAGCGTGCCGGTCAGCGCGTAGAGGAAACCGACCCCGAAGAGGTAGAGCGAGCCGGCGGCGGTGCCGGCCAGCAGGTAGCGGAAGGCCGCCACCGCGCCCCGGCCCTCTCCCGAGGCGACCAGGGTGTAGGCGGCGAGCGACGAGATCTCGAGGAAGACGAAGAGGTTGAAGACGTCCCGGGTCGCCACGATGCCGAGGAGTCCGCCGACCAGGAGCAGCAGCGCGCCCCGCAGCAGTCCTTCCCGGAGCGGGGTCGAAGCCGGCGCCGCCCCGTTCCGGTCCGCGCCGAAGGTCTGCGCGAACGAGGCGAAGCAGGCCATTCCGGCCACCAGCACCGCGATGAGCGTGCTCAGCCCGTCGAACCAGAGTTCGATGCCCCAGGGCCCGGGCCAGCCTCCCACCGCGTAACGAATCGGTCCGTCGGCCGCCGCCGACCCGAAGAGGCCGAGCGCCGCGGCAAGGATGGCGGCGTGGAGCGCGAGGGCGGCGGCGCGGGTGGGGCGGCGGGACAGGGCCGCCAGCAGGGGGATGAGCGCCGCCCCCAGGAGCGGCAGCGCGACCAGCAGGCCGGGGAGGACGTCTCGCACGGTCCCGATCGCTCCCGGCGGCTAACGGAGCTTGTCCAGCAGCCGCCGTTCGTTGAGCGTCTCGAACCGGCTCCGGATCCGCACGAGGAGCCCGAGCGCGAGTCCGGTGGTCGAGACCGAGACCACGATGGCGGTGAGCATCAGGGTGTGCGGCAGGGGGTTCATGAACTCCGCCGCCGCGGGCGCCCCGCCCTCACCGAGGATCGGGACGGTGGCTCCGTCCTTGAACGCCAGCGAGACGAAGAAGACGATGACGGCGACCTGCATCACGTTCATCGCGAGCAGCTTGCGGAGGAGATTCGGGAGCAGCGCCATGCCGGCGAGCCCGATGGTGAAGAGCGCGGCGGCGAAGGCGTAGGTGGTCATTCCCGGGGGCCTCGCTCGCTTCCGATCGGGACCCCGTTCTCCCGCATCCCGATGCTGATCGTGTCGAATAGGACGCCGACCGTGCCGGCGACGGTGAGGAACACCGCGGCCTCGATGCCGAGGGTGGCGAGCTCCCGCACGTGGGCCGGATCGCTCCCGAGCGGCAGCGTCCCGTAGTTCAGGAACTCGCCGCCGAATGCCATGGCGGCCAGGCCGATGCCGGCGTAGCCGAGAATGCCGGCGCAGGCCAGGATCAGCGAGCCGCGGAGACTCGGGCCGAAGGCGGGGACGTCCGGATGGCGCGCCCCGCCTTCGTGGGCCTGGCCCCAGACGAGCCGCATCATGATGAGGCCGGAGCCGAACAGGACCCCGCCCTGGAAACCGCCGCCGGGGCTGATGTGTCCGTGGATCAGGACGTACACCGCGAACAGCAGCACCACCGGGACGAGGACGCGGGTGGCGGCGTCGAGGATGACGCTCCCGAACGGGTGAGACATGCCGGCGGCCGGCAGGTTGGGGCGGCCCCCGGCGGCGGCGAGGATGACCAGGCAGCCGAGCCCCGCCGCGAAGATGACCGCCGTTTCGCCGAGCGTGTCGTAGCCGCGATAGTCCGCCAGCACGGCCGTCACCATGTTGGCGGCGCCGGTCTCGGCCGCGGCGTCCTCGATGAACCGGGGCGAGACGTGGGTGGACGCGGGGGATGCCGGATCGCCGAACTCGGGGAGCTCGGCCATTCCCAGCACCAGTCCGACGAAGAGCGCCGGAAACGCGGCGGCGCCGAGCAGCCGCCGCACGCGGATGGCCTCGTGTCGCGGTGGGGGTGACGGGCCCATCAGTCGAAGCTCCGGCTGGTTCGGAATGCGGTGGAGACGAACAGGATCGTGGTCAGCGCGCCGCCGACACAGGCTTCGGTGAAGGCCACGTCAACGGCCCCCAGCAGGGCGAACCAGGTCGCGGTCAGGAAACTGAACGCGCCGAAGAGCGCCGCGGCGGTCAACAGGTCCTTCACGGCGAGCGCGCACGCCGCCGTGACCACCATCGCGGCGAGCAGGCCGATGCTGATGAGGTGGCCCTCGGCCATCATCGTTCTCCCGCCGGCTCGCGGGGCCGCCAGACCTTCACCCCGGCCCTCGACGCCGCCCGGGCCAGGGCGTGCGTTGCCGTCGGGTTGGCGAGCGCGACCAGGGCGAGGACCAGCACCAGCTTGACCGTCACCGCCGGATCGTCGGCCAGCAGCGCGAGCCCGAGCAGGCTGAGCGACAGCCCGGCGGTATCGCACTTCCCCATGGCGTGGAGACGGGTGAAGAAGTCCGGAAGGCGGAGGATCCCGATCACCGCGGCCAGGATGAAGAACAGCCCGGCGGCGAGCAGGAGGACCGCGATCCCCTCGGTCAGGGTGAAAGCGCTCACTGCGAGGTCGTTCCCTCGAAGTACTTGGCGAGGACGAGAGCGCCCAGGAACCCGATGGTGGCGTAGGCGAGCGCGATGTCGGTGAACATCTCGGGCTGTCCCGAAAGCTCGCCGGCGACGACCAGCAGAATCAGGGTCTTCGTCCCGATCAGTGCCACCCCGGAGAGCCGGTCCCAGAGCGTCGGGCCGCGAACGACGCGGAACAGGGAACCTCCGATCGCCACGAAGAGGACCGCCGCAACCGCGGTCAGCAGCATGGACATCAGCGTGCCCGGGCGCCAAAGACCGTTCGCACCCGCTCGGCCATCGGCCCGCCGTCGCCGCCGAGGGCCGCGGCGGCCTCCGGATCGATCGCGTGAACCACCATCCCGGTGTCGTCGCAGTCGACGGTGACGGTGCCGGGAGTCAGGGTGATGGAGTGCGCGAGGGTCAGGCGGGCGATGGGGTGGGGCAGGTCATCCGCGATCCGCACCATCCGGGGAGCGATGGGGAGCCGGGGATGCAGCACCAGTCTCGCGACCTGGATCGCCGACCGGAAGATCTGCCAGATCAGCCAGACCGCGTAGGTGAGGAAGTGGCGCCACCGGAGCGGAGCGCGTGCGAACTCGTCCGCCGGCATCGGCTGCGGGGACGCCCGGTAGAGCCTGCCGGTCACGAGCGCGACCGCGATCGCGGTGACCAGGCCGAGCGAGAGGTGGAAGGCGTCCAGTTTTCCCGAGAGCGCGATCCAGAACCCGAAGAGCAGACCGGCCGCCACGGCCACCGGGAGGAGCGGCCGGCGCTGATCCGACATTCAGGCCAAGTGAGGTGTCCGCAGCGCGGCTACTTGTAGTAGTTGACCCCGATCATCGCCTGCTGCGTGCGGAACGAGAAGTCCTTGGACGACCAGATGCGGTATTCCGCGCGCGCCGACAGGTAGGAGAAGACATAGACCTCGAAGCCGACGGCGAGGTGGGCGGTGGGCACGTAGGTGGTGTGCTCGAGGGTGACTTCGTTGCCGATCGGGACCCGGATCCGGAAGGACCCCGACTGATCGTCTCCGGGATCGGTCGTCTCGTAGATGAAGTCCTCGCGCAACTCGTCCCGCCTCACGATCCCGCCGCCGGCGACGAAGTACATCTGGAAGGGCTGGCGCCGTCCGAGGTGGTACACCAGCGATCCGTCGAGGTGGTACCGGTTCGTCCGGAACTGGTACGCCGGTTCCGCGATGACGTCTTCCACCGCCTCGTTGGTGGCCGTGTAGCGCCGGTTGGAGCGCCCGAAGAAGAGCCCGGTGGCGATGGAGATGTTCTCGGTGGCGCGATAGGACGCCGTGCCTCCCAGTCCCGCACCTCGCCCGGGGCTCAGTTCAGGACGCGCGAAGAACTGGAGCCCGGCCCCGGCGAAGAGCCGGAACTTGTGGTCCTGCGCCGCCGCCGGGGTCGCCGTGAGCGGTACGAAGGCGAAGGCCGCGAGGAGCAGCGCCGCGAACCGGCCGGTCCTCGCGACCGGCGGGGGAAGGTCTGCCGGCGCGTTCAAATCGCGACGAATGCTACTCCACGCGAGCGCCTCGGGAGCGGGATGGCGCGCCGGCTGGGAGCGCCGGTCTTCAGACCGGCACGCGGGCCGCAGGCCCGCAGAGCGCATAGAGCCGTTGCGCCGCATGGCGCGGTGGCTTGGAACGCCGGCTTCAGCCGGCACGCGGGCCGGAGGCCCGCAGAGCGCGTAGAGCCGTTCCGCCGGATGACGCGGTGGCTTGGAACGCCGGCTTCAGCCGGCACGCGGGCCGGAGGCCCGCAGAGCGCGTAGCGTCGGAGTTGGGAGACAGCTTCGTGTCTCCCAACTGCGCAAGAGTTCGTGTCTCTTGACAACCTGCGGAGGGACGGCCCTACGCGAGTCCGCCCGCCTGCGGCGGGCTGTGCCGGCTGAAGCCGGCGTTCCAAGCCGTTGCGCTGTCCGGGGGGATGGCCGTACGTGACGTCGCCCGCCTGCGGCGGGCTGTGCCGGCTGAAGCCGGCGTTCCAAGCCGTTGCGCCGTCCGGGGGAATGGCGTACGTGACTTCGCCCGCCTGCGGCGGGCTGTGCCGGTCTGGAGGGCCCCACCGGGAGAACTGCCCGGCGTTCCAATCCCCCCTCCGCTACCCTGTCGCCGTGCCACCCGACGGCAACCCGCCCCCGGCCGGCTCCGGCGAGGAGCGCTACCTGGCGCGCCGCGCGGGCTCGGTGAGCCTCGGCGTCGTCTTCTCCCGTCTCACCGGCCTGGTGCGGGAGCAGACGCTCGCCTTCCTGTTCCCGACCCCGCTGCTCGACGCCTTCTACGCGGCCTACACCTTCCCGAACACCCTGCGGGAAATGCTCGCCGAGGGTGCGCTTTCCAAGGCGTTCGTCGCCACCTTCGCGGCCGTGGATCAGGGTGACGGAAAAGAAGCCGCCCACCGGCTCCTGGGGCGGGTCCTCCGGGTCCTGCTCCCGGTGAGCCTCCTCGTCACCGTCGCCGGCGTGGTGTTCGCGCCGCAACTGGTGGACCTCGTGTTCTCGCGGGGCGCCTTCGACACGCCGCTTCCCGAGTCCCTGCGCTTCGGTGTCGAGACGCCGCGGGAACTGGCCGTCTGGCTGACCCGGATCATGTTCCCGTTCATCGCCTGCGCGTCGCTCGCGGCGCTCTTCATGGGCGGTCTCCAGGCCCGGAACTCCTTCTTCCTGCCCGCGGTGGCGTCGGCGTTCTTCAACGTCACCACGATCGTGTTCGCGGCGCTGGGGTTCCTTGCGGCTTCCCGGATGGGACTCCATCCGATGGCGGGACTCGCGCTCGGGGTACCGGTCGGAGGGCTCGTCCAGCTGTTCGTGCAATGGCGCTGGTTCCGCCGGGACGGCTACCGCCCGGTCCCCACCGGCGGGATGCGGGAAACGGTGTCGGACCCTGCCTTCCGGCGGGTGTGCCGCCTCTTCGCACCCGCTGCGACTGCTGCCGGGACGCTGCAGATCAACGTCATCATCTCGAGGCACTTCGCCTCCGCCGGAACCTCGTGGCTCGCCTGGTTCACGATGGCCTACCGGCTCGTGCAGCTTCCCTCGGGGCTGATCGGAGTCGCCCTGTCGAGCGCCACGCTTCCGGCGCTCACGCGGGCCGCCGGCCGCGGCGACCGGGAGGGATTCGGCCGGGTGCTCGGGCAGTCCGGCCGGCTCATGCTGATGCTGACGCTCGCCGCGGCGGCGGGTCTCATCGGGATCGCCGCGCCGTTCGTGGCGCTCATCTACCAGCGGGGCGCCTTCAGCCCGGAAGACGCCCGGCAGGTGTCCCTCGTGCTCTCCATT
This sequence comes from Vicinamibacteria bacterium, assembly GCA_965116805.1. Lineage (GTDB taxonomy): Bacteria > Acidobacteriota > Vicinamibacteria > Marinacidobacterales > Marinacidobacteraceae > Marinacidobacterium. The sequence continues at coordinate 2,821,815 of OZ220713.1, read as the reverse complement.
TTCGCGCTGGGGCTTCCCGCCTTCGGGGCGACCAAGCTCCTCTCCGACGCCTTCTTCGCGCTCGGAAGCACCCGCCCGCCGCTCCTGGTCGCGGCCATCGGGACGGTGGTGACCTGGATCGCGACCCGGAGCTTCGTGGTCGTCGCGGGGTTCGGCCATCTGGGACTGCCGCTCGCGACCGTCTGCGTGGCGTGGTTCTCCGCGGGGCTGCTCGCGGCTCTGTTGGCCGGAAGACTGGGATCGGACGCCTCCGGACGATCGCACGCGCGAGCGCTGTTCGGGGAGGTTGCCGGAGCCGGCCTCCGCGCGCTCCCGGTGGCGGCCGCCACCGGCGGCTCGGCGTGGCTGCTCGTGCAGTTCGCCGGTGAGCGCCTCGGCCCGGGGGCCTGGGCGGGTGCGGCGACCACCCTGCTGGCGACCGCCGCCGGAGGAGTGGTCTTTTGGTTCGCCGCGCGGTTGTTGGCGCCGCGCGAGTGGGACCCGATCCGTGACGCGCTCGCCGCGCTGGGAGAGCGGTTCGGCTTCGGGGGCGGGCGGCGTGGAGGCCCGGGCGGGCGGCGTGGAGGCCCGGGCGGATGAGTGGCGCCGCCGCGAAACCGGGACCGACGCCCCACCGGGATCCGGACCCGCGGGTGGACGAGTTCCTGAACCACCTCCGGGTGGAGCGCCGCCTCTCGGCGAACACGCTCGATGCCTACCGCCGCGATCTCGGCAAGCTGGACGCGTTCAGCGGAAAGCGGCCGCTCGCCGAACTCGATACCGGCGACCTGCAGCGCTTCCTGACGCACCTCCACCGCCGCGGGCTCGCCTTCCGCTCGATCCAGCGGATCACCTCCGCGGTCCGCGGCGCCTACGCCTTCTGGCAGTCCGAGGGGCTCATCGAGCGGGACCCCACCGAGGGGATCACGGTGGCGCGGGCCCTCCCGGGGCTCCCCCGTTACCTGTCCGCGGACGAAGTCGAACGGCTGCTCGCGGCGCCGGACGACTCGCCGCTCGGACTCCGGGACCGGGCCATGCTCGAGATGCTCTACGCCACCGGTCTCCGGGTCTCCGAACTCGTGGGTCTCAGGACCACCGACGTGGTGCCGGCCCGCAACGATACGCCGGGCTACGTCACCGTGACCGGCAAGGGGGACAAGGCGCGCATCGTTCCCTACGGAGACGTCGCGGCGGCAACCCTGGACGCGTGGATGGCGGAGGGCCGCCCGCGGGTCCTGGGAGAGGGGATCCCGAAGGCCGGTTCGTCGTGGCTGTTCGTCACCGCTCGCGGAGGCGCCATGACCCGTCAGCGGTTCTGGCAGATCGTCAGGACCCGCGGAGAACAGGCGGGGATACCGCGCCGTTTCTCACCCCACGTGTTGCGGCACTCGTTCGCGACCCACCTGCTCGAGCGGGGGGCGGACCTCCGAAGCCTGCAGCAGATGCTCGGCCACGCCTCGATCTCCACCACCCAGATCTATACCCATGTCACCGAGGAGCGGCTGCGCCGGGTGTACGACCAGCACCACCCGCGCGCCCGGCGGGGCGGTTCCTGAGCCGCGGGATGGGTACTCCTGTTTCCGACTCCCTGCCGGAAGAGCAGGCGAGAGAGGTGCGCCGGGTGGCCGGGAAACTGCGGTCCGGAGCGGTGGTGGCCTTTCCGACCGAGACCTTCTACGCCCTGGGCGCCGACCCGCGCTCGCCCGAGGCGGTGGCCGAGGTGTTCCGGCTCAAGGGGCGTCCCGGAGACCGCCGGCTCCCGTGGATCGCCGCCAGCCGGGCGCAGGTGGAGGCGGTCTGTGTGTTCGCCGAACCGGCGGCTGCACTCGCGGATCGGTGCTGGCCGGGTCCGATGACTCTCGTGCTGCCCCTCCGCGGCGACCGGACGGACACGGTGGCGGTTCGGGTGAGTTCGCATCCGCTGGCCCGGGCGCTCGCCGCGGCCCTCGGCCATCCGGTGGTCTCGACGAGCGCCAATCCGACCGGCGCTCCCCCGCTGACCACCGCCGCCGCGGTGCGTGACGCATTCGCTGGCCGGGGAGCCGAGCCCCTGCGGATCCTGGACGGGGGCCCTACGCCGGGCGGGGAACCCTCAGTGATTGTGGACGTGACCGGCGCGTCGCCGCGCGTACTGCGGGGGAGGCTTGAGAGCCTGGGGAGCGAATCCCCCAAAGCTCCGTGATGGCGCCTCGGAGCGCCGGCCTCCGGCCGGCATCGCCGAGCGTAGCGAGGCGAAACTGCAGAACCCCCACTGAAGGGATCGCGGTTCTCACGTTCCCATGGCGCGGCGCCATCAACGCGCGTTTCGCGCTCCCGCGCGATGCCGGCCGGAGGCCGGCGCTCCGAGTCGTGCGTGCCTTCCCGCGCTATTCCTCTGAGGACGTCTCGCTGGCTTCGAAGCGGCGGACGAAGTCCTTCTGTTCCGGGGTGAGGTCTTTCGGCACCGCAATCCGGACCCGAACGACCAGATCGCCGTGACCCCCGCCGGCACGGGGCATGCCCCGTCCCGGGACGCGGAGCGCCGCGCCGCCGGAGATCCCCGCCGGGATGCGGATCCGGACGGGGTCCCCGAGCGTCGGGACCTCGATCTCCCCGCCGAGCGCCGCTTCCGCGAAGCGGACCGGGACTTCGACCTCGAGGTTGTCCCCCTCGCGCCGGAACCGTGGGTGGCTGGCGATGCGCACGGCGAGCATCGCGTCGCCGTCCGGCGTCCGGACCTTCAGCCGGGCGCCGTCCCGGACCCCGGGGGGAATCCGGACCCGGTAGGAATCGGCCTCGCTCGTGTGGAGTTGCCGGATCGCTCCGCGGTACGCCTCCTCGAGGCTGATCTCCACGACGCCGGTCCGCGCGGGCGCATCCGCCGGCGGGCCCGGCGGCCGATAGCGTCCGGAAGGCGGCCATCCCGGCGCGCGCCGGGTTCTCCCCTCGAGGGGGCCGAACGGGGAGTCCGGCCCGAACAGGTGGAGGAAGAAACTGGAAAAGTCGCCGAAGGCGCGCGGATCGGGCTGAGCCCCGCCCGCCGTCCCGGGGCGGCCGCTCCGGACCTGACGGGCCCAATCCGGCCCCAACTGGTCGTACCGGCGGCGCCGATCCGGATCGGAGAGGACCTCGTAGGCCTCCCCGATCTCCTTGAAGCGCTCCGCGGCCTGCTGGTCGCCCGGATTCAGGTCGGGGTGGTGTTTGCGCGCGAGGCGGCGGTAGGCCTGCTTGATCGCCGGCGCATCGGCCTGCTTCCTGACTCCCAGGACGGCGTAGTAGTCGCGGTACTTCAAGAGGCGAAAGCCCCGGATTCCGGGCTCGCCACCGGGGCGACGCTAGCAGCCTGTGGTGAAACTCGCGCGGCAGTCGAACGGCGACGCATCCCGGCTGAACCGCGCCTCTGCGAGGCGCTCTGCGTTGCGTTTCGGTCGAAATACACTCGGTATTCCTCCCTCACGCGCCTTGTCAGCCGGGCGCCTCGCCGTTCTTGGTGCTCACGCCAGTTCCACCACAGGCTGCTAGTGCATCGGCAGGCGGTCGGGTTCGGGACCCGCGCCGATGGTCGGGGCGGGGCCGAGGTCCGGGAAGATGATCGGAATGGTCTCCTCGAGGCTGGAGACGAGGTGGATCTGCAGGGCGTCCCGGATCTCGTCCGGCACGTCCTCGAGCAGGGTGCCCTCGTTCAGCCGGGGCAGGATCACTTCCTTGATCCCGTAGCGATGCGCCGCGAGCAGCTTCTCCTTGATCCCGCCGACGGGCAGCACGTGGCCGGTCAGGGTGATCTCCCCGGTCATCGCCAGTTCGGGCCGGCACGTGGTTTCGGTCAGGACCGAGATCAGCGCCGCCACCAGCGTGATGCCCGCCGAGGGGCCGTCCTTCGGCGTGGAGCCTTCCGGCACGTGGAAGTGGATGTCCGATTTCCGGTAGAAGCCCGTCTGGATTCCGTAGGCGGCGCCGTGCTCCCGGACCCAGGAGAGGGCGGCGGTTGCCGACTCCTTCATCACGTCGCCGAGCTGGCCGGTCAGGGTCAGCCGGGTGTTTCCCTTCATCCGGGAGGCTTCCGCGAAGAGGAGATCGCCTCCAATGGGCGTCCACGCGAGTCCCACGGCCACTCCCGGCACGCTGACGCGTTCCACCAGCTCTCTGGACAGCGAAGTCGGCGCGCCGAGCAGGTCGCTCACGACTTCCGGGGTGACCTGCAGCGGCCCCTCCTCGCCTTCGGCGAGCTTGCGGACCGCCTTGCGGCAGATCTTCGCGATGGACCGCTCCATGTTGCGGAGTCCGGCCTCCCGGGTGTAGTCCCGGATGATGAGTGCGAGCGCTTCGCGGCCGAAGACCGGCTGGTCCTTCTCGTCGTCGAGCCCGTGGTTCTCGAGCTGGCGCGGGATGAGGTGGCGCGTCGCGATCTGGATCTTCTCCTCCTCGGTGTACCCCTGCAGGTGGAGGATCTCCATCCGGTCCTTCAGCGCGGGCGGCACCGGGTCCATCATGTTCGCGGTGGCGATGAACAGGACGTCCGACAGGTCGAACGCCAGGTCCAGGTAGTGGTCCCGGAAGGTGTCGTTCTGCTCGGGATCGAGGACCTCGAGGAGCGCCGAACTGGGATCGCCCCGGAAGTCCATCCCGAGCTTGTCCACCTCGTCCAGCATGAAGACGGGGTTGCGGGTGCCGGCCCGCACGAGGCCCTGGATGATCTGGCCGGGGAGCGCTCCGATGTAGGTGCGGCGATGGCCCCGGATCTCCGCCTCGTCGCGGATCCCCCCGAGGCTGAGGCGCACGAACTCGCGCCCGACGGCCTTGGCGATCGACCGGCCGAGGCTCGTCTTGCCGACGCCCGGCGGTCCCGCGAAGCAGAGGATGGGTCCCTTCTGGTCCGGCTTCCTCTCGCGGACCGCGAGGAACTCGAGGATGCGGTCCTTGACCTTCTCGAGGTCGTAGTGGTCCGCTTCGAGGATGTCCTTGGCGCGCGGAATGTCGTACTTGTCTTCGGTCCGCTTGTCCCAGGGGACCCGGACCAGCCAGTCGAGGTAGGTCCGGCCCACGGTGTATTCCGCCGAGGCGGGAGGAATGCGGCCGAGCCGCCGGAACTCCCGCAGGGCTTCCTTCTCGGCCTCCTCGGGCATGCCCGCCTTCTCGATCTTCTCCCGGAGTTCGTCCATCTCCTTGGTGGAGTCGTCGCCCTCGCCCAGCTCCTTCTGGATCGCCTTCATCTGCTCGCGCAGGAAGAACTCGCGCTGGGTGCGGCCGACCTCGCTCTTGACCTTGGACTCGATGCTCCGCCCGAGATCGCGCACCTGCTTCTCCCGCAGGATCGCCGCGTAGGCGAGCCCCAGCCGATCCTCGATGGACAGCGTCTGGAGGATCTCCTGACGCATCTCGGTGTTCAGGCTCGGCAACTGTTCGGCGACGAAGTCGGCCAGTTGGCCGGCGCTCCCCACCCGGGCGAGCTGGGTCTTCATGACCTCGCGGGCGCGGGGGAAGAGATCCGTCTTGATCATCTCCTGGAGCTCTTCGCGGATCTTCCGGGTCAGCGCTTCGAACTCCACGGTCTTGTTGGCGCCCACCGTCCCGTCGAGGACCCGGATGTCGGCGCGGACGTAGGGCTCCGTCTGCACGATCCGCTCGACCCGGAACCGGAAGCTGCCCCGGATCACGATCCGGACGGTCCCCTCGCGCATCCGGACCTGCTTCTCGAGCCGGGCGGCGGTGCCGACCCGGTAGAGATCGTCCTCGCCGGGATGGTCCACCGCGTCGTCCTTCTGGGTGAGGACCGCGAGCATCACCTTGCCGGTGCCCGACGGATCGGCCTCGGCGGCCTCGCGCGTCGCGTCGCGGAGCATCTGGATGGTGCTCTTGCGGCCGACGGAGAGCGGCAGGAAGGAATGCGGGAACACCACGATGTCCCGGAGGGGCAACACGGGCACCATGCGGTGCACCTGGCCCTGGGGTGAGCCTGATTCGGTAGGGGCGCCTTTCACCGGATCGGACATCGGAGCGTTTCTCCCTCGAATGGGGTTGGTATCCGGCTGGGGCCGGAACCCGGAGAGTGTGTCCCGGATTGCGCCGGAACGCGCGATGAGCCTAGCACACGGGATCGTTCTTTGCGTGACACGTTGTCAACATCCTCATAAGTCCTTGACAGAACGCTCATTAGATGCGACGAGAAGGTCACGGAAATATTAGTCGAGTCTTGTTATATTCTGGTCAGCCAAACGTGACTTCGTCCGGAAGCTCGTTCACGTCGTCGGGCTGGATGGGAAAGTGCTCGGACAGGAAGCCTCCGATGCGGCGGACCCCGTGTTCGAGCCCGTCTCCGATGCCGTTTTCGCGGATGTGGCTCGTGATTTCAAGCGCGATCTCGTTCCAGGCCTCCTCGCCGACCTTTTCGTTGATCGCCCGGTCGGCCACGATCTCGAACCGGTGGGACCGGACCGCCAGGAACAGCAGGACGCCGGAGCCGTCCTTCGTCTTGTCCACGCCCAACCGGAAGAACTCGCGCACCGCGCGCTTGCGGGCGTTTTCGAGCGGCAGGAGGCGCGCCACCACGTGGACCCGCAGTTCTCCGGAGGTCTCCCGCTCGGCTTCGGAAATCGCGTGCGCGATCCGGTCGAGGTCCTCCTCGGACAGGTGGGCACGGAGGGGCTTCGGAACGCGCACGGTCAGCTCGAATGGAGTCCTTCTTTCACTACCAGCTCCCGCTGGCGCCGCCCCCGCCGAAACCGCCGCCGCCGCCCATGAAGCCTCCGAGGCCGCCCCCGAAACCTCCGCCGCGGAACCCCGGGGAACCCCAGAGCATTCCGCCGCCGCCGGGGATCCCCGCGTAGCCCCAGCCACTGCGGCTGCCGGCCGTCGCCCTCGTGAACGCCGTGGCGCCAAAGCCGGAGAGGAGGCCGAGCGGCACCAGCCAGAAGAGGGAGCCGACCCCGATCATCAGGAATCCCAGCAGCGCCGCGATGCCGCCCCCGGCGGCCGCGGCGCCGGCTGGATGAAAGGCGTTTCCGATGTAGCCGAGCAACTGGAGCAGCAGGAGGGCGCCCACCAGGACCAGGGTGGAGACGCCGCGCCGCGCCGGCCGGCGCCGTCCGGCCGGGTTCGTTCCGCTCCCCGCGCCCTGGTATTCGCCCCGCGCCGCCTGGGCGATGGCGGTCGCGGTGGCGCCGAAGCCGCCCGCGAAATCCCCGGCGGCGAACCGCGGCGCCAGTTCGTCACGGATGATGCGTCCCGCCAGACCGTCCGGAATCACCGCCTCGAGGCCGTACCCGACCTCGATCCGGACGCGGCGATCCTCCTGCGAGACCACCACGAGCGCGCCGTTGTCGGTCTCGGACTGGCCGATCTGCCATGCCTCCGCGAGGCGCAGGCTGTAGTCCTCGATCGCGCCTTCGATCCGCGGAACGCTGACCACGACGAGCTGGACCGAGGTCTCGGCTTCGAGGCGGGCGAGGAACGCCTCCAACTGGCTCTCTTCCTCCGGAGAGAGGAGGTCCGCCTGGTCCACCACCCGGCCGGTCAGTTCCGGCAGCGGCGTCTCCTGGCCGAAGGCGGCGCCCTGGACGGCGAGGCAGAGGACGACGGCGCCGGGCGCCCGTCGCAGTGACCGGAGGTTCAACGGCTGAAGTCCACCTCGGGCGCCGCCTCGGCGCCCTCTTCGGCCTCGAAGTAGGCCGCCTCGCCGAAGTCGAAGAAGCCGGCCACGATGCGGGTGGGAAACCCGCGCCGCCGCGTGTTGTACGCCTGGGCCGCCTCGTTGAAGCGCCGGCGTTCGACCGCGATCCGGTTCTCGGTGCCCGCCAGTTCATCCTGGAGGCTCAGGAAGTTCTGGTTGGCCTTGATGTCGGGGTAGCGCTCGACCACTACCATGAGGCGGGAGAGCGCGCTCGACAGCGCTCCCTGGGCCGCCTCGAACTGCGCCAGCGCCTGCGGGTTCTGCAGGTCGCTCGCGGAGAGCTGCACGCCGGTCGCGCGGGACCGCGCCGAGACCACCGCCTCGAGGGTCTCCCGTTCGAAGTCGGCGGCGCCCTGGACCGTCGCCACCAGGTTCGGCACCAGGTCGGCGCGGCGCTGGTAGACGTTTTCGACCTGGGACCAGCCGGCCGCCACCGCTTCATCCAGCGACACCAGGCCGTTGTAGGCCGACGAGACGTAGAAGAACAGGATGACGGCTACCACGAGGATCGCGGCGAGCGCGAGCCCGCAGCCGAGAAGGACGAGTTTCTTGTTCATGGAGTGATCGGGTAGGGGGAGTCGTGACCCGCGGGGGGACGCGCGCTCAGCGGTCGCGGTCGTAACCGGTTACGGGTTCGGTGCCGGGGAGGAAGGCTTCGAGAATGGAGTTGGGTCCGCCGCCCGAGGGCTGTCCGCTCTCGAGGTCCACCTGGACGAGCGCCACGGTGGGCGGCGCCGGGAAGCCCTGCCGCGGCGGATCGGAGCGTCCGTTCTGCATGAAGTGCACCCAGGCGGGCAATGCCACCCGGGCCCCGCTCTCCCGCTCGCCCAGCGTCTCGTTGTTGTCGTTGCCCACCCAGACGCCGGCGGCGATCTCCGGGTCGAAGCCGATGAACCAGGCGTCCGTGAATTCGTTGGTGGTCCCGGTCTTCCCCGCCACCGGCCGGCCGACCTGACGCGCCCGCACCGCCGTGCCGCGGGCCACCACGCCCTCCAGCAGGTGCGTGATGACGTAGGCGAGGTCGGCGGGAATCACCGAGGCGGTCTCGGGATAGAACCGCTCCAGCTCCCGGCCGTCGCGGTCCGTGATCCGGGAGACGAAGTACGGCTCCATCCGGACGCCCTGGTTGGGGAACGCGCTGTAGGCGGAGATCATCTCCAGCAGGGTGACGTCGCTCGAGCCGAGCGTGATCGAGAGGACCGGGAGGAGTTCCCCACGGATGCCGAGCCGGCGCGCCAGGGCCACGACGTTTTCGGGACCGATGTCGTGGACCATCCGGACCGCCGGCACGTTGCGCGAACCCTCGAAGGCCTTCCGCATGGTGATCCAGCCGCGGTGTTCCCCGTCGTAGTTGTGGGGTTCGTAGGGATCGTCGCTGACCGGGTCGATCCAGGTGAACGGTTCGTCGAGCAGGAGTGAGGTCGGCGCGAGCCGTCCCGTGGCGAGGGCGGCGCCGTAGGCGAAGGGCTTGAACGACGAGCCCGGTTGCCGGCGCGCCTGGATGGCCCGGTTGAACTCGCTGCGCTCAAAGTCGAACCCCCCGACCACCGCCTGGATGGCCCCGGTGTCGATGTCGAGCGCCAGGAAGGCGCCCTCGGCCAGCGGCTCCTGTTCGAGCCGCACGAAGAGGGGACGCTCCAGGTTGAGCCGGCCCCCTTCGGAGTCTCCGGCGGTTTCCGTCCCCGGTTCGGGGTCGTTGGCGAGAATACGGAACCACCCGACGTCTCCCACCCGGAAGAGCTCGTCCGCGGACCGGAAGGTCCAGGCGAGCGCCTCGTGGTCCACTCCGCCGCGGTAGTCCGCGATCCGGATCTCCGGCTCTTCTCCCGCGGCGGTGACCACCCCGCGCACCACCGAGCCGATGGCGAGGGGAGCGCTCCAGGAGCCGTCCTCGTACTCTGCCGGTTCGACGCCCTCGTCGAGGACGTTCTGCGTAAACCCCCGGAACCCCATCCGCTTGTCGTGGGCGCGGAGCGCCAGCTCCACCGCCTCGGTCGCGGTTCGCTGCATGCGGCTGTCGAGCGTCGTGTAGACCCGGAGCCCGCCGCGGTAGGTCCTCGAGTCGCCGTAGTGGTCACGGAGGTAGGCGCGCACCATCTCCATGAAATGCGGCGCAAAGGGATCGGCGCCGCGCGGCCGCAGCCGGACCGGCTCGGCCCGGGCTGCCTCCTGCTGCTCGGCGGAAAGGAACCGCTCGGCGACCATCCGTTCGAGGACGACGTCCCGCCGCCGTTCGGCCGCTTCGAGGTTCCGGAAGGGATTCCAGCGACTGGGGTTGGGCGCGATGCCGACCAGCATGGCGGACTCCCCGACCGAGAGTTCGGACGCCGTCTTGTTCAGGTAGAACTGGGCGGCGGCTTCGATGCCCTCGTTGTTGTAGCCGAGGTGGACCTGGTTCGCATAGAAGGTCAGGATCTCTTCCTTACGGTAGGCCCGTTCGATCCGGAACGCGGTGATGGCCTCCTTGATCTTGCGCTCGAGGGTTTCCTCGCGGTTGAGGAACAGGTCGCGCGCCACCTGCTGGGTGATGGTGCTGGCCCCGGAGACGATCCGGCCCGCCCGGACGTTGTCCCACATCGCCCGGGCGATGCCGATGGGATCGAAGCCGAAGTGCTGCCAGAAGCGCTGGTCCTCGGCCGCGACGAAGGCGTCCCGCAGGTGCTGCGGGAGGTCGGCGTACTCCACCTCGATCCGGCGTTCGACCGCGAACTGTCCGATCTCGGCGCCGTCCCGGTCGTAGACGATGGTCGTCGCCGTGCCCTCGTAGGCTTCGAGCTCCTCGATCAGCGGGATGTCGCTCTGGTAGGCGGCGAGCAGTCCGAGCATGGCGCCCGCGACCGCCGTGGCGCCGAAGGTGAAGGCGACGATCAGGATCCGGGCGAACCGGCGGCCCGCCGCCGCCCGGCGTGGCGCCACTCGGGAACCGGGCACTCAGTTCCCCACCAGGTCCATCAGCGCCGGCCCGATCTCGGGGTGCCGGAACTCGAAGCCGGAGGCGAGCAGCCGCCGGGGAACGACCCGTTGTCCCGAAAGCAGCAGCGCGCCGGCCATCTCGCCGAACGCGAGGCGCATGCCGAACCCGGGGACTGGAAAGATGGTGGGCCGCCGGAGCGCCTTGCCCAGGGCGCTGGTGAAGTCCGCGTTGGTGACGGGGTTCGGGGCGGTGAGGTTGTAGACCGGGTCGAGGGATCCGGCGGGGGCCTCCAGCAGGTGGACCATCGCGGCCGCGACGTCGGCAAGGTGGATCCAGGGCATCCACTGGCGTCCGCTCCCGACCCGACCGCCCACTCCCATGCGGAACGGGGGCAGCATGGTGGCCAGCGCGCCGCCCCGCGGGGAGAGCACCACGCCGATCCGCATCGAGACGGTCTCGATCCCCGCCTGGCGGGCGCCGGCGGCGGCGTCTTCCCACTCGGTGCACACCTCGCCGAGGAAATCGGTCCCCGGAGGAGCCTCCTCGTCGAGTTCCTCGTCGCCGCACGGTCCGTAGTAGCCCACGGCGGACGCCGCGAGCAGCCGCGTGGGTCGGGTCCGGGCGGCGCCGAGGGCCGTCACGAGGGTCTTGGTCCCCCCGACCCGGCTCGTGCGAATGGCGCGCTTCCGGGCCGCGGTCCAGCGTTTCCCGACGGGCTCGCCGGCGAGGTGGACCAGAGCGTCGAGCTCCCCCAGCACGCCCACCAGGCTGGCGTCGGCGCCGTCACCATCGGGGTTCCACTGCGCTGAGCCGACTCCCGCCGGCAACCCGTCCGGCGCGCCGGCGCGCCGGGTCAGCGCCACGACTTCGTGGCCGCGGCCGGCCAGTTCCGAAGCGAGGGCCCCGCCGATCAGGCCGGTCGCTCCGGTGATTCCAATGCGCATCCGAAGAAGTGCTTCGCCACCGGATTCTAGCCGGGGGGATTTGGAGCCGGACGGCGGTTGAAGCGAGCCGCCAGCGGCCAGACAATGGGACAATGTCTGGTTCGGGAGGCCTGTGATGCTCCGTTTTCGTTTTCTCTTCGCTCTTTCCTTCGGTCTGCTGGCCGCGGCTCTCGCTTCGGGACAGGACAAACGTCCCATGACGATCGTCGAACTGATCGACGTTCCGTCGCTGGGGAGCCCGCGCCTCTCCCCCGACGGAACCCAGATCCTCTTCACCCGGACCGACACGGACTGGAAGAAGAACGGCCGCACGACGCACATCCATCGGATCGACGCCGACGGCAGCGGCGCGGTCCAGCTCACGAACGGGGAGGACGGGGAATCCAGCCCCCGCTGGTCCCCCGACGGGACCCGCGTCGCCTTTCTCGCGAAGCGCGGCGAGGACGAGCAAACCCAGATCTACGTGATGCGGAACCGGGGAGGGGAAGCCTCCCCGCTCACCGCGCACGACAGCTCGGTGGGGTCGTTCCAGTTCTCGCCCGACGGCAAGCACATCTTCTTCGTCGCGCCCGATCCGAAGAGCGCCGAGGAGAAGAAGAAGGACAAGCTCCAGGACGACGTCTTCGCCTTCGACGAGGACTACAAGCAGCGCCACCTCTTCCGGGTGGCGGCCGACGGCGACGGGCCGCAGAAGGGGGAGCGGCTCACCGAAGGCGACTATTCGGTGATCGGGTTCCGGCTTTCGGATGACGGCATGCGCATCGCGCACCACCGGTCCCTCAGCCCGCTGGTGGACAACCGGGACGAGGGCGAGGTCTGGCTCATGGACGCGGACGGCGGGAACGCTATGCAACTGACGGACAACACCGTGGCCGAACGTGGGGCCCAGCTCTCGCCGGACGGTACGCAGGTGATGTTCCTGTCGGATTCCAGCGCCGACTTCGAGACCTACTTCAACGACAACATCTTCGTGCTGCCGGCCGCCGGAGGTGCGCATCGGGTGCTCTACGAGGACATGCCGCACGAAGTGAACGGCGCGCGCTGGGCCCCCGACGGCTCCATCTACTTCACCGCGAACACCGGGGTCCGCACCGAGCTCTTCCACGGCAGGCTGGACGACGACGCGCCGACGGCGCTGACCGCGGGCGACCACTCGCTCACCGGGTGGAACTTCTCCGCGGCCGCGGGGAAGCACGTGTTCGGCATCAGCAACCGCGAGAACAACGGCGACCTGCACCTGCTGCCCGCGGACGGCGGGGATCCGATGAAGGTCACGAGCGTCTTCGACTACCTCGCGGAGACCTTCGAGCTTCCGGTCCAGGAGGCGATCCGCTGGAAGGGCGATGACGGCGCGGAAGTGGAGGGGCTCCTCTACTACCCGCTCGACTACCAGGAGGGGCAGCGCTATCCGCTGGTCGTCCAGACCCACGGCGGGCCGGCGGCCTCCGACAAGTTCGGTTTCGGACGCTGGAGCAGCTACGTGCAGGTGCTGACCGCGCGCGGCTGGGCGGTGTTCAAGCCCAACTACCGAGGGAGTACCGGTTACGGCGACGAGGTCCTCCGCGACATGGTGGGCCACTACTACCGCCAGTCGCACCTCGACGTGATGACGGGGGTGGACCACCTCATCGAACTCGGGATCGTGGACGGCGACCGGATGGCCAAGATGGGCTGGAGCGGCGGCGGCCACATGACGAACAAGATCATCACCCACACCGACCGCTTCAAGGCGGCGGCGTCGGGCGCGGGCGCGGTGAACTGGATCTCGATGTACGGGACGAGCGACGTGCGGATCTACCGGACGCCGTGGTTCGGGGGGACGCCCTGGCAGGAGGATGCGCCCATCGACATCTACTGGGGGCACTCGCCGCTCAAGGACATCTACAAGGTGACCACGCCGACGATCGTGCTCGTCGGGGAGAACGACGTCCGGGTCCCGCCCGAGCAGTCGGTGGAGCTCTACCGGGCGCTCAAGTCGAACGGCGTGGACACCCATCTCTACATCGCGCCGCGGGAGCCCCACGGCTGGCGGGAACTCCGTCACGAACTCTTCAAGGTGAACGTGGAGATCGACTGGTTCGAGCGCCACGCCCGGGGCATCGAGTACGAGTGGGAGACTGCTCCCGGCGACGACGAAGAGGACATGGAGGCCACCACCGACGAAGAAAGCCCCTGAGGGCGCCGGGCGCGGCGAAGAACCGTCGATGACGGGGCACCGGCCGCCGTCCTGGTGGCTGCCCGCCGCCGCTCTGGCCGGCATGGCCGCTCTCGCCACGGCCGTGCCGGCCCAGGCCCAGGACAAGCGGCCGATGACCATCGTCGAGCTCGTCGAGGTTCCGCGGGTAGGGAGCCCGCAGCTCTCTCCCGACGGGACCGAACTCCTCTACACCCGCACGGACGCAGACTGGGAGGCGAACGGCCGCACTACTCACATTCGCCGGATCCGGAGCGACGGGACCGGCGATATGCGGCTGACCAGCGGGGAAAACGGGGAATCGAGTCCCCGCTGGTCACCGGACGGCGCCTGGATCGCGTTCCTGGCGCGCCGGGGTGAGAGTGCCGGGACCCAGATCCATCGCCTGCGAACTTCCGGGGGCGAAGCGTCGCCCCTCACCGAGCACGAGACGCCGGTGCAGTCGTTCGCCTTCTCGCCGGACGGCGACTTCGTCTACTTCGTCGCCGCCGACCCCCGGACCGCGGAAGAGAAGGAGAAGGACGAACTCGGAGACGACGTGTTCGCGTTCGATGAGAACTACCGGCAACGTCACCTCTTCCGCGTCACCACGGACGGCGAGGGGCCTCGTCCGGCCGCGCGGATCACGGAGGGCGACTTTTCGGTCGTCGGCTATCGCCTTGCGGACGACGGAACCCGGATCGCCCACTCGCGGGCGCCGACCCCGCTCTTCGACAACCGGGACGAGGGCGAGGTCTGGATCATGGATTCGGACGGGGGGAACGCTCTGCAGTTGACGCGCAACACGGTGAGCGAGCGTGGCGCCCAGCTCTCTCCGGACGGCACCCGGGTGCTCTTCCTGTCGGAATCGAACGCCGGCTTCGAGACGTACTACAACGCGAACGTCTTCGTGGTTCCCGCCGCCGGGGGAGCGCACCGGCTCCTTTGGGAAGACATGCCGCATGAGGTCCACGCGGCGCGCTGGGCCCCCGACGGCTCCATCTACTTCCTCGCGAACACCGGGGTGCGCACCCAGCTCTTCCACGCCGCGGGGCCGGACGCCGCGCCGCGCCCGCTGACCGCCGGCGACCACTCGCTGGTGGGATGGAACTACCACGCCCCCACCGGCCGGCACGTCTTCGGGATCAGCAAACGGGAAAGCCGCGGCGACGTCCATCTGCTGGACGCGGACGGCAGCGACCCCGTCAAGGTCACGAGCGTCTTCGACTATCTCGACGAGACGTTTGATCTTCCCGTCCAGGAGGCGATCCGCTGGAAGGGCGGGGACGGTGTTGAGATCGAGGGCCTCCTCTACTACCCGCTGGGCTACGAGGAGGGCCGGCGGTATCCGCTGGTTGTCCAGACCCACGGCGGGCCCGCGGCTTCCGACCGGTTCGCGTTCGGCTACTGGGCCAACCACGTCCAGATCCTGACCGGGCGCGGCTACGCGGTCCTGAAGCCCAACTACCGGGGAAGCACAGGCTACGGCGACGCGTTCCTCCGGGACATGGTGAGCCACTACTTCCACCAGGCCCACCTCGACGTCATGGCCGGCGTGGACCACCTGATCGAGACCGGGATCGCCGATGGCGAGCGGATGGCCAAGATGGGCTGGAGCGCCGGCGGCCACATGACCAACAAGATCATCACCCACACGGACCGTTTCCGCGCCGCCTCCTCCGGCGCCGGCGCGGTCAACTGGATCTCGATGTACGGCCAGAGCGATGTCCGGACCTACCGCACGCCGTGGTTCGGGGGCACGCCCTGGCAGGAGGATGCGCCCATCGATGTCTACTGGGGCAATTCCCCGCTCAGGGACATCTACCGGGTCACGACGCCCACCATCGTGCTCGTCGGAGAGAACGACGCGCGGGTCCCGCCGCCCCAGTCGGTGGAGCTCTACCGGGCGCTCAAGTCAAACGGGGTGGACACCCACCTCTACATCGCACCGCGGGAGGGACACGGTTGGCGGGAGCTCCGCCACGCGCTCTTCAAGGTGAACGTGGAGCTCGACTGGTTCGAACGTCACGTCCGGGGCGTCCCCTACGAGTGGGAAACCGCGCCGGGCGACGACGGCGACGCACGCATCGCGGCCACGAACGGCGAGAATCCCTAACCCGAGAAGATTCGTCGAAGGAGGTGCGTCATGCGCCATTCCGTGATTACCCATTCCCTCGCTGCCGGCGCCCTGGTGGCGCTGGCGGTCGCCGCGTCGGCGCAGGACAAGCGACCGATGACGATCGTGGAACTCATCGACGTTCCCTCGGTCGGCAGTCCGCGGCTATCTCCCGATGGGAGCGAGTTGCTCTACACCCGGTCCGACACCGACTGGGAGAAGAACGGCCGCACGACGCACATCCACCGGATCGCCACCGACGGGAGCGGCGACGTTCGGCTGACGAACGGCGAGAGCGGCGAATCCAGTCCCCGCTGGTCTCCGGACGGCGCCTGGGTGGCGTTCCTGGCGCGCCGAGGTGAGGGGCCCTTCCAGCAGATTCATAGGCTGTCGAACCAGGGCGGGGAGGCGTCCCCGCTGACGCAGCACGAGAGCTCGGTGCAGTCGTTCGCGTTCTCCCCGGACGGCGAACACATCTACTTCCTGGCGCCGGACCCCAAGACCGCCGAGGAGAAGCGCAAGGACGAACTCCGGGACGACTTCTTCGCCTTCGACGAGGACTACAAGCACCGCCATCTCTTCCGGGTCTCGACCGCGGGCACGGGGCCACGGGACGCCGAACGGATCACCCGGGGGGACTTCTCGATTCTGGAGTTCCGGCTCTCGCACGACGGAACGCGCGTCGCTCATTCCCGGGCCCCGAGTCCGCTGCTCGACAACCGCGATGAGGGTGAGGTCTGGATCATGGATGCAGATGGTGGGAACGCCCTGCAACTGACGGACAACACGGTGGTGGAGAGCGGCGCGCAACTCTCTCCGGACGGTTCCCGGGTCCTGTTCGTTTCGGGGGCGAGCAACGAGTTCGAGACGTACCACAACCGGAACGTGTTCCTCGTGCCCGCCACCGGCGGGCCGCACCGGTTGCTCTGGGAGGACTGGCCGTACGAGGCGAACGGAGCCACCTGGGCCCCGGACGGGTCGATCTACTTCATCGGCAACACGGGCGTCCGCAGCCAGATCTTCCGCGGAAGCGTGGATGCGGCCGAGCCCACCCCGCTGACGGCCGGCGACCACACCATTGCGGGGTGGAACTTCGCCGCCGGGGCGGGACAGCATGTCTTCGGGATCAGCAACCGGGAGAACAACGGCGACATCCACCTGATGGCCGCGGACGGTGGCGATCCGGTCAAGGTGACGAGCGTCTTCGACTACCTGGACGAGACCTTCGAACTGCCGGTCCAGGAAGCCGTCCGCTGGGAAGGCGAGGACGGCGTCGAGGCGGAGGGCCTGCTCTTCTATCCGCTCGACTATCAGGAGGGGCAGCGCTACCCGCTGGTCGTGCAGACCCACGGCGGGCCGCGGTCCTCCGACAAGTTCTCCTTCGGCCGCTGGAGCAACTACATCCAGGTGCTGGCGGCCCGGGGCTACGCGGTCTTCAAGCCCAACTACCGGGGCAGCACCGGTTACGGCGACGAGTTCCTCCGGGACATGGTCGGCCACTACTTCAACCAGGCCCACCTCGACGTGATGGCGGGCGTGGACTCCCTGATCGAGCGGGGCATCGCCGACGGCGACCGGATGGCCAAGATGGGCTGGAGCGCCGGCGGCCACATGACCAACAAGATCATCACCCACACCGGCCGCTTCAAGGCGGCGTCCTCCGGGGCCGGCGCGGTGAACTGGATCTCGATGTACGGGCAAAGCGACGTGCGGTTTCCGCGAACGCCCTGGTTCGGTGGGACGCCGTGGCAGGAGGACGCCCCGATCGACGTCTACTGGGGAAACTCCCCGCTGAAGGACATCTACCGGGTGACGACCCCCACCATCGTGATCGTCGGGGAGAACGACGTCAGGGTGCCGGCACCGCAGTCCGTCGAGCTCTACCGGGCGCTCCGGACGAACGGCGTGGACACCCACCTCTACATCGCCCCGCGGGAGCCGCACGGCCTCCGGGAGCTCCGCCACCAGCTCTTCAAGGTCAACGTCGAGCTCGAGTGGTTCGAGCGCCACGTCCGCGGGATCGACTACGAGTGGGAGACGCCCCCCGGCGACGACGACAAGCAAGAGCGCCCCACCACCGACGGCCCAAACCCGTGATTCCCGACGGCGCGCCGGTCTGGAACGCCGGTCTCCAGACCGGCACGCGCGGTGCTCCGCACCGCGCACGTCGCAACCCCACCTGGCACAGGCGGCTCCCACCTCGGCATAACGCTCGAGAGCGGCGATCGCCCGTACGGCTTGGAACGCCGGCTTCAGCCGGCACAGCGGCCCGCAGGGCCGCGGGCGCTTCGTCGCAACCCCGGGAGCGTTGGGGCGTGCAGCCAAGCCACCCCGGCGAATGAGGTCCGTCCCGCCGCCCGCCTGCGGCGGGCTGTGCCGGCTGAAGCCGGCGTTCCAAACGGTTCCCGCCACCCCGGGCCCGCAGTGGGTAGTCCAGACCCGTTGACCTGACCCATGTGCGGCCGCTTCACCCAGTCCTGCTCCTGGGAGGAGACCGCCGAACTCTTCGAACTGGAGGAGATCCCGGACGACCTGCCGCCCCGCTACAACGTGGCGCCGACGCAGTTGGCGGCAGTGGTGCGGAACGAGGACGTCCGCCGGCTGCGGATGCTCCGCTGGGGCCTGATTCCGGGCGGGGCCCCGGACCTTTCGATCGGTAACCGGCTCATCAACGCCCGCGCCGAGACCGCCGGGGTCCGGCCCTCGTTCCGCGACGCATTCCGCGCCCGGCGATGCCTCGTCCCGGTGGACGGTTTCTTCGAGTGGGAGCGCCTGGGACGCCGCCGCCAGCCGTGGCTCTTCCGGATGCGGCAGGGCGGCCCGTTCGCGCTCGCGGGGCTCTTCGAGCGGTGGCGGCCGCCGCCCGGTAGTTCCGCCCCCTGGCTGCCGGAAGACGGGTCGTCAGCCGCCGTCGAAACCTTCACCATCCTCACGACGGATGCCAACCCGGTGGTCGCGGAGGTCCACGACCGGATGCCGGTCATCGTTCCTCCGGATGCCTTCGACCGTTGGCTTGGCGGCGGGGAGGTGCCGCTCGGTCCCTATCCGCCGGAGGCGATGACCGCGTATCGGGTCAGCCCGGTCGTGAACAGCCCGGTAAACGACGATCCGCGCTGTGTGGAGCCCCTGGCCGGGGGCGGGGACCGGGGAGCCGGGGGCCGTTCCCCGCCGACTCTGTTCGGCTGACCCGGCACCGGCAACTGCGTAAGGCCACTTAGCCAGACCGCTGCCACCTCTGCTCTTCAGCGCCACGCCGAGATGGGAGCCGTGTTTTCCGGGTGGGGTTGTGCCGTGCGCGGCCCGGAGGTCCGCGCGTGCCGGTCTGGAGGCCCCCACCGGGAGAACTGGCCGGCGTTCCAGTTCGTCGCGCCTAAGGCGCCGGGGTGTGCTCCATCGCGGCCTCGGCGAGCCGCCGGGCGGTCTCGGGAAGACCCCCCGCGCTCTGGACGTTCGAGAAGACCGCGACCGCGACTCCCCGTTCCGGGAGGCGCAGCAGCCGGGTGGAGCCGCCGGTGGCCCCTCCCGAATGCGCCACCCAGGTGCCCATCTCGTCGGTCGAGATCCGCCAGCCCAGCGCGTATTCGCTCATGGTTCCGTCGGCGAGCTGATACGGCGTGGTCATCCGGTCGTGGGCGTCCGCCGAGAGGATCGTCCCGGCGT
The DNA here is from genome assembly GCA_965116805.1 of Vicinamibacteria bacterium. Taxonomy (GTDB): domain Bacteria; phylum Acidobacteriota; class Vicinamibacteria; order Marinacidobacterales; family Marinacidobacteraceae; genus Marinacidobacterium. Next base: position 2,802,384 of record OZ220713.1, on the reverse strand, counting down.
CGATCGCGAGGGCGAAGCGGACGAGATCGGGGGCCTTCGCGATCATTCCCCCGCCGGCCCACTTGATCGAGAGGTCCGCGAACGGGGCGTTGAGGACTCCGGCGTCGTCCTCGCGCTTCACGTACTGCCGGACCCGGTTCGGGACGATCTCGCCCTGGTGTTCCAGGTAGGTCGCGTCCATCCCGGCCGGTCCCCAGACGTTTTCGTGCATGTAGTCGTCGAAGCTCTGTCCGGAGACGTTCTCGACCACGCCGGCCAGGATGTTCCAGGCGTAGGAGGAGTAGCTGTACTGGGTGCCCGGCTCGAAGAGCAGCGGGTCGTCCTTGAAGATCTCGATGGCGTCTTCGATGGTGTCGAAGTGGTCCTTCATGTCCATTTCGCCCGGGTTGTAGTGCCGGATGCCCGAGGTGTGCGTCATCAGGTGCCGGACGGTGACCGGTTGTTCCTTCTCGGGGAAGGCCGGGAAGTAGGTCTGCACCTCGGCGTCGAGGTCGATGGCGCCCTGTTCCACGAGCTGCATGACCGCAATCCCGGCCACGGGTTTCGAGATGGAAGCGATCCGGTAGACGCTGTCCGCGGTCGCCGGGACCCCGTTCTCGACGTCGGCCAGACCGGAAGCGCCGCTCCAGATCATCTCCCCGTTCACGGCAACGGCGGCGGAGAGGCCGGGACTGCCGGCGGCGTCGCGCGCCTCCGCGACGATCGCGGCGAAGGTCTCGTCGAGCGTCGGTTCGGGCTCGGACCCGCCGCACCCGGCGGAGAGCGCGAGGACGGCGAGGGCGGCCGGCAGCCGCGGGTCAACTCTCGTGAAAGCCAGGCGGTTCATGATCTGTCCCCTATGGATCGCTGGCGGGCAGGTGGGCGGTGACCGCCTCCCACACCCGCTCGAAGTTGCCGCCGAGGATCGCCTCGACGTCGTCGGAGTCGAAGCCGGCTTCGGCGAGGGCCTCCGCGATTGCTTCGAAATTCGCCTCATCGCCGAACCCCTCGCTGTAGGAGGACATCCCCCTCAGGTCGCTGCCGATTCCCGCCGCGCCCATCCCACCCACGCCGGTGACGTGGCGGATGTGCCGGGCCATGTCGGAGACGGTGGGAACCCGGCTCCCGTTCGGCCAGATGCCGATCACCCCGCCGTCCTCGGCGATCGCCAGGATCTCCGGATCGCGGAGGTTCCGGTCGGCCTCGCCGAGGGCGAAGGCGCCGGTATGGCTGAAGATGACGGGAGCGGTCGAGAGTTCCAGCGTGTCCCGGATCGTCTCGGGATTGGCGTGCGCGAGGTCGATGACGATGCCGAGCCGGTTGCACTCGCGCACCACCTCGCGCCCGAACTCGGTCAGCCCGCCGGGCGTGTAGGGCCACGTCTGGATGTGGCCGATCCCGTTCGGACGGAAGTGGACGAGCTGCGCCACCGCGAGGCCCATCCGGTGCAGTTCGTGGAGCCGCTCGATCCTGCCCTCGAGCGAATCGGCGCCTTCGACCGCCGGAAGGATCGCGAGCGCCCCGTCGGCCCGGGCCTTCCGCGCTTCGGCCGGCGTCCGCACGAAGACCGCGTTGCCCTCGGCGACGGTGCGGGTCAGCCGCTCGAAGCGGTCGAGGGTGTACTCCCAGGGCTCCGCCGGGTCCGGCCGCCGGTTCCCGCTCTCGATCCGGGTGCCGTCGCGCAGCACGTAGCCGCCGCGGTAGGGAGTGTCGGTGCTGATGGTGGCGACCACCGCGTCCATCCCGCGGTCCAGGTAGCGCGCGATCTCTTCGTCGCTGATCCGGGGGACGTTGGCCCGGTGGAACCGCGACGGATGGGAGTGGAGATCGATGCGGAGCGGGTCCTCAGCCTGCGCCGCGGCGGAGCCAGCGGCGAGCGTGGACGCGGCGAGGCAGAGCGCCGCGAGCGCTGCCGGGAATGGTTGGCGTCTCCGGCAGCGTCCGCGCCGCGGGCCGGGAACCCTCACTTACTCCTGTGCGTCGGTCGTTTCCATCGGCAGCACGACCCGCGCCACGCCGTCCTCGATGGCGAACTGGGTGCCGTACGGCTCCGAGAGCCGCACCAGGTCCTGGAGGATCTTGTCGGCAAGCTCGCCCTCGGCGAACATCGGCCGGCCGCGGACGTGGCGCGGCTGTCCGAACCCGAGCGTGATCGGGTGGAGCGTCAACTCGACCAGTTGCTGTCCGCTCCACTCGGGTACGGCGATGACCGCCTCCCAGATCTCGGGGATGGCGGGGAACCCGGTCGTGTCGTTGTTGTAGCGGGCCTCGTTGAAGTCCGCGAGGCCGTCGCTCTCGTCGAGCCCGAGCCGGTAGTAGTTCTCGTAGGGCAGCCGCTGGAGCGTCTCGTTCTGGAAGATGAAGTCGCCGAGGCTGTAGAGGATCGGCGCGCCCTTGTAGATCTCGATGGCGCGCAGGGCGTGCGGTCCGTGTCCCACGAAGACCGAGGCGCCGGCGTCCACCATCGCGCGGGCGAAGGTCACGAGGAACTGGGCGGGCTCCATGCGGCTGTTGGGGCCCGGGGCGCCCTCGTGGGCGTGGATCGTCACCATCACGTGGTCGGCCTGGCGGCGGGCGTTGCTGACGATCATGGCGATCTCCGCCATGTCCTCGGGGTGCGGCTCGGTGCGGACGCCGGGCGCGTCGGCGAGTTCGAACCGGTTGCGCAGGAAGTTCAGGCTGTCCCCGGAGGCGGGCGGGTTCATCTTGAGGTCGCGCATGGTGGCGCGGACGCCTTCGAGCTGTTCCCTGGTGACCTCGTAAGTGGTGCGGAAGCGGAGGGGATTCAGGCCGGGACGCGCCGGAATGTCGTCGCGCGATTTCCCGGCCACCGAGTGGTCGGGATACGTCGAGGCGAGTGAGATCACCGCCACCCGGCCGTCCTTCGTCTCGATGAACTTGGCTTCGCGGGCCTCGGCGAGGCTGCGTCCGATGCCCGCGGCGACGATGCCGGCTTCCCGGATGTACTTCTCGGTGAGGAGCATCGCGGGCGGTCCGTAGTCCCCGGAGTGGTTGTTGGCCAGCGACCCGATGTCGATTCCGGCCCACACGAACTCCTGCACCAGTTCCGGCTGGGCGCGCATGTAGGTCCCGCCGCTCGAACTCATGGGATAGGACTCCCAGTCGTGGAAGAGGACCTCCACGTTGGTGAACGCCAGGTCGGCGCCCCGCAGGAGATCGATCATCGCCAGGAACTCCGGCTCCTCATAGACGCTCAGCTTGCGGGTGATGATCGAATCACCCGTCAGCGCCATGGTGAGGCGGTCCTGGGCGACCGTCTCGGCCGCGAGCCCGGCAGTCAGGGCGCCGGCGACGAGGACGGGGAGAAGTCGGGACTTTCGTGTCTGGTTGGCCATGGACAGAATCCTCCGCGGAACCTGCGAGTATGGCAGAAAACGGGATGGGAGCCGGGAGCGCCGGTGTTCACGCCGGCACAGCCCGCCGGAGGCGGGCGGAGCGCGTGGCGCGACTCGCGGAGATGGCGGTGATTCAGCGCCGATAGTCCAGCGGCGGCGGCCGGTCCCCCAGCAGCGGCTCATACACGAAGTCCGGCCCCCGCGCGGCGTGCAACTCCTCGAGTGCCGCGGCCAGGTGGGACGGATCCTGGAACAGGTCCGCCCCCGTACGCGCGAGCACCTGCGCCGCGAGGTGCATGCCCTTGAGTCCGATGCTGGTGCCGCCGCACGCCACCGCCATCCAACTGTGCGCCGGGGTCCCGGGAACCCAGGTGGCGGTCCGGAACTGCGCGGTCGGGACCACCCAGCTCACGTCGGCCACGTCGGTGGAGCCGCCCGCCGGGGTCCTCCGCCACTCCATGACTTCCTCCTGGGAACCGATGGGGCGCGGCTGGAGCAGGTGCTTCTGGATTTCTTCGGCGAAGGCCCGCTCCTCCTCGGTGTAGGCGAAACCGCCGATCGCCTTCATGTTCTCGTAGAGCAGCCGGCCGATGTGCTCGTTGGGCAGCAGGTTGTAGAGCCCGTGGATGATCTCGTGCTCGACCGTGGTGCCGGTCCCGAGCGCCGCGGCGTCGGCGATCTTCAGGATCCGTTCCCAGTTGGCCCGGGCCGTCTCCACCGCGGGGTGCCGGTTGTAGTAGTAGACCTCGGCGAAGTTGGGCACCACGTTCGGCGCCTCCCCGCCCCGGGTGATCACGTAGTGGATCCGGCTCCGCTCGTGGACGTGCTCGCGCATCAGGTTCACCATGAAGTTCATGGCCTCCACCCCGTCGAGCGCCGACCGTCCCTGTTCCGGAGCGCCGGCGGCGTGCGCCGACAGCCCCCGGAAGCGGAACTTGGCGGACAGGTTGGCGAGCGAGTCCCCGGGGCTCGCGTCGTTCCGGTCCCCGGGGTGCCAGGCGAGCACGGCGTCCACGTCGGAGAAAAGGCCGTCCCGCACCATGTAGACCTTGCCTGCGCCGCCCTCTTCGGCCGGTGTGCCGTAGACCCGAATCCGTCCCGGTGAACCCGACCGCTCGAGCCAATCCCTGATGGCCAGCCCGGCGGCCACCGAAGCGGTCCCGAACAGGTGGTGCCCGCAGGCATGCCCGGCGCCGACGCCTTCCCGTTCCATAGGTTCCGGGACGGCCGCCTGGCTCACTCCCGGCAGAGCGTCGAACTCGGCGAGGATCCCGATGACCGGCCCGTCCGAGCCCCACTCGCCGATGAATCCGGTCGGCATTCCGGCAACCCCGGCTTCCACCGAGAAACCGCCGGCAGTGAGTTGCTCCTGGAGCAGCCCGGAACTCTTCTCCTCCTGGTATCCCACCTCCGCCCAGTCCCAGATCCGCAGCGCGACCTCCTCGAAGTCGGTCCGCTGGGCGTTCAGGAACTGGGTGATGACGGCGTCCGCGTCCCCGTCCTGGGCGATGGAGGCTGCGGGCGCCAGGAGCGCGGCGAGCAACAGGGCGAGTGGCAAACGGGAAATGCGCATCACGAAGGGACCTCCAGGCTCGGCGGATGATGTCCGACCGGCTTTCGAGTGTACCCGCGCCTGCGCACCGGGATCCCGGGTCCACACGCGAGCAGCCGGTAGTGAAACCCACGTGAGCGCCGAGACGGGTGAGGCGCCCGGCTGACAAGGCGCGTGAGGGAGAAATACCCGGTGTATTTCGACCGAAACGCAACGCAGAGCGCCTCGGAGAGGCGCTGTTCAGCCGGGATGAATCGCCCGTCGAACGCCGCGTGGGTTCCACTACCGGCTGCTAGAGTGCGCTCATGACGAAACACGGATTCCGGCCGGCATTGGCGGTGTTGCTCGCGCTCCTGTTCGCCGCCGCGGGACACGCTGATGATGAGGAAAAGAGTGGAACCAGGGAAGGGGTGGCGGACGTTGAGGAGCCCGCCGCCGGCCCGTCCGCGATGGACTTCACGCTCCGTTTCGACCAGGCGGCCGCACTGGCGCCGGCTGCCGGCCAGGGCTTCTCGATGCCCTCCGGGCGGCAGATGGAGCTGTTCGGCCGCCTCGGGCTGGCGTCCGTGAACGTCACCGCCGAGGACTCGTTCGGGATCGCGGGCGGAGGACCCGGCGACGTTGACGTGGGCTCCCTCTTGGCCTCGAGACGGGTCTCGGAGTTCGGCTGGGGCGGAGGCGCGCGGTTCATGTCGGGAAGCTGGGGCATCGAAGGCACGTACAACATCTTCGACAGCCTCGCTCTCTCACCCGGGTGGCTGGTTGCAGACGAGGCGGAGGCAGGTAGTACGGCCGGGCTCCTCGATCTGCCGCTTGTGGCGTCCAAGGCCGACGTCCTCGTGGGGCAGGTGGTGCGGGCCTTTCCGCTGTCGCGCACGATGGAGTTGTTCGTGGGCCTCGGCGCGGGCTGGATGCGGGCGACCGACTCGAGCACCGACCGCCTCCTCTCCGGAGCAGGGTTCCCGGATCCGGAAGAGATCACCGGAGAGTTGCCGCCGGACGTTCCCCCGGAGCTCGTGGCGTCGTTCGTCCCTGAGGTGGAGTTCACCGCCAACCGCAGCTCGGTCGTCTTCGCCGGCTCGCTGGGAGTGTCGTTGCGGGCCGGACGGATTCTCCTGCGGCCGCGGCTGGACGTCATCATCGCGCGGGCGTTGACCACCGAGCTGACGGTGGGCTTTCCCGGCCTCGCGGACCTGGACCTCCCCGAAACCGAAGAACTGGGCATTCCCGAGCTCAGCTACACCACCAGCGTGACGCCGAGGATCTACCTCCTCTCGGTGGACATAGGGCTGTCGAACTGATCGCGAAGAACGGATCCGGCGCCGTCACCGGGAGAAATGCCCATGACCGGGTGCTTCCGCACACCCCGCCGGTGAGGAAGATGGCGGAACGGCTTGGAACGCCGACCTCCGGTCAGTTCCTCTATTGTTCTAAGTCGTTGATTTATCGGTAGACACGGCACAGTTCTGCATCCCGGTATCACTTGCGGTACCACGCCCGTGTTTCAGCGGTCGCCTTGGGTCGCACCGGGGAGGATATGGAGCCCCAGGAACTGTTCAGTCGTGCCGGTGGCAGACGTTTCGTCCCTGCCTCCAACCGCGGCGAGGCTCGACCGGACCTGGCGTGCGAGTGTTTCGACATCCACCAACCCCCGACGACGGGCCGCCCCGTCCCTGGGAGCAGCCGGGGAGCGAGATGGACTTTGAGGCGCGGGAGTGGCGCATTCCATCGGAGCGGATGAAGACGGGACGGGAGCACCGGATTCCGCTCTCCAGGGGGGCGCTCGCGGTGCTGTGCGCGGCGCGTGGTCTGACCGGCGGTTCGAGCGTTGTGTTCCCCTCGGTGCGGGGTGGCCCGCTCTCCAAGATGGCGATGGCGAAGATGCTCCGGGATCTCGGGAGACGCGGTGAGCCCGGAACAGTCGGCCACCCGCGCCGTGACCTTCGCGGACCTGGACGGCGACGGGCGACTCGACATCGTGCTGGGCGACCGGCCCGGTGCCGGGGTGTGGTTCTACCCGAGCCGGAACGGCAGGTCGTTCGGGGAGCGCCGGCAGATCGGGGACCCGGCCGACAACGCCTACTCGCTGGCGGCGGACGACCTCGACGGGGACGGGGACCAGGACATCGCAGTCGGCAACTGGGGCGCGCCGGGGGCCATCCTGACGAACGAGGGCTCCGGAGCCGCGTTCACGCGGACGCCGTTCGGCGACGGACGGGGGGCCATCTACGGCCTCGCGATTCGGAGACGTGAACGGCGACGAGGTCCCGGACATTGTCGCCGGGCGGTCCGACGCCCCGAACACCCTGTATCCGGGACAGGGCCGGTAGCGATTCCGAACCGCGGCCGGGCCCGAGCCACTATGCCGGGTTGGCGAGTGTCTTCAGGTACCGGTAGTGGGATTGCAGCGCCGCGAGGAACGACGGGTAGGAGAGATAGCGAACCGAGAAGTCGCGGCACGTCTCCTCGACCATCTTCGTGAGCCGCGGGTAGTGGAGATGGCAGACGCCCGGGAACAGGTGGTGCTCGATCTGGAAGTTCAGGCCTCCCAGGTACCAGGCCGCCAGTTTGCTCCGGGGTGCAAAGTTCGCCGTCGTCTCCACCTGGTGAACGGCCCACTCCTGTTCCATCGCGCCCGACTTGGGGTCGGGCGATGCGAAGGCGGTTCCTTCCACGGTGTGGTGCAGTACGAACACGAGTGCCAGGGTCAGGCCGACGACCAGGTTGATAAGCAGCAGCACGACCAGCACATGCCACCAGGTGTTGAAGAAGAGCGGGAGCACCAGGGCGATTCCGAGGTAGAAGACCTTGGTCAGCCAGAAGTTGGCGTGCTGCGACGGACTCGGCTTCGGCAGGCTGTAGTTGCCGATCCGCCCGGAGAGGATCCGGTGGCAGTCGTCGTACATCACCTTGAGGGTCATCAGGCTGTACAACGGGAACGCGTACAGGTGCTGAAACCGGTGCCAGGGCCTCCATTCCTGCAGGTGGCTCCGGCGCAGCATGTTGCCCTGGATGTCACTGTCCATCTCCTCGACATTCGTGTAGGTGTGATGGAGCACGTTGTGCTTGTAATGCCAGATCATCTGGCTGGCCCCGATGAGAGCCGCGGTGGAGCCGGCCAGCCAGTTGATCGTCCGGTTGCTGCTGTAACTGCCGTGGGCGCCTTCGTGCACCAGGTTGAAACCAATCAGAGCGAGCGCCTGTGACAGGGCGAAGGCGGCGACGATCGTGGTGAGCACGCTCGGGGAAAAGAAGACAAGGAAGACGTACGAAACGACGAACCCGGTCAGGATGATCGTGGTCTTGGGCAGCATGCGCCAGCCGCCCGCCCCCCGGGTCCTGATGCCCGGAAAACGCTCATCCACGCGCCTCTTCAGCGTCGCATAGAAGCCCACGTCCTTGTCGAAGGTGATCTTCCGGTAGGTGGCTTGCGAAGAGCTTGGAGACATGGAAACTCGCTTTCAGTGAGGTGAGTCGGGGCCAGCGGAAAGCTGGCATGCATCAGAAGTTCCGAACGACCCCGCAAATCCATGCTCCCGGGATCTGTGGTGGAACATGAGTGACGCGGGTCCGAACGAGTCGAGTCACGCTGTAGCCGAGTTGGTCGGACTTTCGGGTGCGTTGGGCCGGGGCTTAGGGGACCACCGCCGACCGGTGCGTGCGCCAGACCCAGAGCCCGAAGGCGCCGAGCCCGAAGAACATGACGAAGAGGCCGACAACTCCGCCGATGTGGGGGACCTCCACCGCCAGGGCCAGGATCCCGAGTCCGAGCGCGATCCGGCCGAAGCGCTGGACGCCCGTCGAAGCGAGCCCGAGGATCGCCTGGCCGATCACCATGGCCGCGATTACTCGCGAGGCGTAGAGCAGGAAGAGGTAGAGCGCGCCGATGGCGAAGGTGAGCGGCAGGCCGATGATGGTGATCGCGAGCAGGATCGCCGCGAAAGGAAGCCCCGCGAACAACAGGAGTCCCAGCAGCAGCGGCGCGAGGGGCCTGCCACCGATGGCGGCCATCGCGCCGAGCGGCCCGGAAGCGAGCAGGACGAGCACCAATCCGAGCGCGAGTCCCATCGCCCAGCGGGTCGCGATCCACATGCTCTCGTCCCAGAAGCTGGTCTCCTCGGGTTCCGGCTGGGACCACTCCACGTTGGGGGTGCCGGGGTCGCGCTCGGGCTCCGTGGGGCCGGTGTATCGCGCGTCGCCGGCAATCGTCGCCCCCGATCCGAGAAACAGCTTGTCCCCGGTGAACTTGAGATCGCCTTCGATGGGCGCGTCCACCTCCAGCCAGCTTCCCCCGGCAAGCACCGAGCCTCCGACCGGCCCCGCGACCGAGAGGCGGTCGCCGGTCATCATGATGCTGCCTCCCACACTGCCGTCGGGAAGGACCGCGACGGTCTCGCCCCCCGCAGCCAGCCCGCGCCCCAGATCGCCGCTGATCCGCACCGACTGACCGGCGCCGCGCAAACTCAGGCCGACGCTGCCCTCCATGTTGATGTCATTCCCGATTCCAAAGACGTCGCCATCAACGCGCCCGGTGATCGTTAGCGACCGTCCGGCGAAATAGAGGTCCCCGCGCACGGTACCGGACACCACGGCCTCATCGCACAGAAGCAGCAGGTCGTCGTTCACCGTCAGTCCCACAGCGATGCGGCAGCGGCCGGAGTATTCGGTGATCACCTCGAGCGCTTCCGCGGGCGTGTTGAACGCGCCTATCGCGGGCAAGAGCGCCGCCAGCAGGAGCGGCATGACGCCGGCGCGCAGGCGGCGGATGGCGTTGGCAGCCAGGGCAATACCGATGAGGATCATGATGACGATGACTTCGTGCGTGATCTGAAGTCCGATCTGCTGCACGTCCAGCAGGCGGAGAAGACGGAACCCGAGATCCGAGAGCAGGGGAAGGGCGTCCGGCGTCGGCGTTTCGGCCGCCGCCTGGCTCGCCCCGACGAAGAAACGCCGCACGGTGACCAGGCCCAGCGAGAGCACGAGTCCCGCGGCCACCACCCAACCGAGCTCGCACGAGACCTCGCGCTCTCGGGCCACTTCAGGGCCCGCAGCCGCCCGGAGGACATCGCTCTCGCGGCGCAGCCCTTCGTAGAGCCGATGACAGGGGAAGCAGCGGGTCAGATGTGAACGCGCCTCGGCGGTCTCAGCCCGGGGAAGTTCCTTGTCCAGGAGCGCGAGGAGTTGCAGTTCCGAGAGGTGCTGCACGTCGGCGTTCACTGGATTCCCTCTCCGGCAAGCCGGTCCCGCATCCGGCGCCGCCCACGGACCAGCAGCACGCTCACATTGGTACGGGTGACGCCCAGGGTGTCGGCGATTTCCTGGTAACTGAGGCCCGCGCCGTAGCGCAGGGTGAGCGCGAAGCGCTGCCGGAGCGGCAGTCCGGAGAGCGCCTCGCGGACGCGCTCCCGCCGTTCCTGGGTGATCAGCCGCTCCAGCGGGCTGGGGGAGTCGGCGGGCAGTTGCGCCGCGCCTTCATCGTCGAGCGGTTCGGAACGGCGGTTCTTCCGCGCCTCGTCCCAGCAGCGGTTGGCGGCGATCCGGAACAGCCAGGGTCCGAAGGGACGCGACACGTCGAACGAATCCAGCCGGAAGCGGGTCTTCATCATGATCTCCGCGGCCAGGTCCTCGCCGGAGTCTCCAGGAAGCGTTCGGCGGCAGAACGCGAGCACCTGGGGATGGAAATGCCGATAGAGCGCCGCCCAGGCGTCCTGCGCGGCGTGGTCTGGCGCGTGACCGCTGTCCGCACCCCGTTGGTCGGCCTCCTGGCAGGTGCGGACGAGATCTGCGATTTCCCGATCGTGGAGCATCCCTCCGGTACCTATACGTCCCGGACCGTCAGAAGCTACAGCGCGCGGCGCGGCGCGCCCCGCCGCCCCGTGTGTGGTGCTTCCCGCCTGCAGGAGGCTCCGACAGTGCCCAGGCTGCCGAGGCGATCGGCCGGCCGGTTCGTGCTGACGTTGCCCCCCCGTCCTGCTGGAAGTGGCAGGCTGGACCCTGTTTCCGCTGGTGATCGGCCGGGCGATCGACAGCGTGCCGGCGGACTCGGTACGCGGCCCCTACGTCAGCCTCGCCGAGGCCCGCGGGAAACGGCAAAGGGAGCGGCAAAGGGGGAGTGCCGTCCTTTTGCCGCAAAGTGTCGATCCCGAAAGCTGCGCGAAGGGCGAAAGAAGCGGCGCTAGGGTCGGGCGTGAGGTCGTCGGCCGGGGGGCTGTCTCCCGCGGCGGGGCGGGAGGGTTTGTCCGAGGCCACCGCCGCGAAGGTGTGAGCGTCGTGGTCCCGGAGGACCAAGACGGGCGTCGGCTGTCCGGTACCGCCTTCCCGCAGGGATAGATCGCGCTGCAGGCGCGGGCTGGGAGCGACCCCGGACCACGCAAGTAAGTGCGAAAGTAGGTTCGATTTGCGGGGCTGTAAATCCGTAGATCAGAGGGGGGTCGCTCCCAGCCCCGCTCTCCGCCCAAAAGCGGAGAGCGGGATTCGGAGCTATGCGGCCGAGACGCAACGAGGCCAACGGGTTTCGAGAAGCGTCTGTTCATGGCCGGCATGGAACTCGTGCCGGGCGGTGAGGGCTTCGAGCAGACCTTCACGCTCGGATGGTTCGACGAGCTGGAGTTCGTCACCCACGCACCCGGGTGTGCACCACGCCGGATCCGCTGCGACACGCGCGGAGCCTGCTCCACGGATTGACGTCGCGCCGGACGCGACAGCGGTTTCGACGACCGCAGAAAAAGCAAAAGGGGCCGGCCCGTGAGGGCCGGCCCCTTGAAGGTGCTTGGTGGGTTCGCCTAGAAGCGGAGGGTCGTCCGCAGCAGCATCGTCCGGGCGTTCTGCCGACTCCTGAGCTGCAGGAAGTTCGGGCTGTACGTCCGGTTCGCCGAGCTGTAGGTGAACTGGTTGTGGTTGTACGCGTCCATCAGGTTGAAGAACTGCACCGTGGTCTCGAGCTGCATCTGGCCGATATCGAAGATCTTGCCTGCGGAGAGGCCGATCGTGTGGATGGTCGGGGACTGCACCTGGAGATCGCCACGATCCTGTCCGACGAAGCGGAACCGGGTCGCCAGCGGGTTCGGCTCGCCGTTGTTCGCCTGCCCGGGACCGTACTGGGTGACCTCCGGATCATCCGCCGCGAGGCGGTCGAGGACCGGGCCGGACCAGGGGCCGGCGTTGCCGGTGTAGCTGACGCCTGCCGTGATGTCCAAGGGCAGCAGATAGGTGAAACCGCCGCGCACGGACCACTGACGCCAAGTCGGCGAGTAGGAACTCGACGGCAGGGTCGAGTGGTCGCGGTTGCCGCGCGGCATGTGGAGCGCCTTCGTGTTGTTGAACTTCTCGGGCGAGATGAAGCGCGCCGCGTCGTGGGGGTTCCAGTCGCCGTCGTACTTCTGCCACTGGCGGTTGATGTTCAGAGTCGCCGACATCCGCTCCGTGCGCCTGGTAGTGGTGATTTCGATCGCCGTATAGACGAGGTCCACCCAACTGTTGTTCGTCTGCTGGAGGATCCGGCCCTCGTTGATGTCCACCTTTCCGAACTGGAACACGCCGAGCGGAGGCTGCGCCGGCGAAGAGGCCGGGTAGAAGCCGTTCTGCTCGAGGTACTCGTAGTTGTCGTTGTAACGCCGGTGCACGAGGGCGACGTCCATGGCGAACTGTCCCTGGAACTGACGGCGGATTCCGAGGATCCCCTCGTTCACGAACGGCTGGCCGATGTCCGGGTCGAACAGGAACGTGGGGTCGAGATTCGTGCGCGGCCCGACGTAGCGATTGTGGTCGGGAATGCCATCGAGGTCGTGGTCGTACTCGTAGTAGGTCCCGATCGAGGCCCCGGCGTGACTCGACGTTACCGCGTCGCGGCCGTTCATCTGCTCGTGCACCCGGCCGATGTTGCCCCGAAGCACGGTCCGGCCATCCTCGGTCACCATGTAGGAGAACCCGGCGCGCGGCCCGAGGGCCAGGGTGTCCATGCGATTGATGTCGAGGATGCCGTCGAAACGCTTCACGAAGTCGGCGCGCACGCCGATGTTGAGCGTCAGGCGATCCGTCGGCTTCCAGGCGTCCTGGAGGTAGAACGCGATGTCGCGGTCTTGCGCGTCCCGGGTCTGGAGCTCGCTGGCGGCCCCGTTCGCGTCGCCGGGCCTCTGGCGGTAGTACCACCGGGTGGCAACCGCCTGAGACAGGTTGTCCTCCGTCACGACGTTGCCGTTCGCGTCCACCGGAGTGTGGTTTTCCCGGTTCCAGCCGGTCGAGACGTTGTACACGGAGTACTGTGGGTAGCGGTTCCAGGGAGCGGCATAGACGCCGAACCCGATCTCATGCGAGCCGGCCACGTTGTCGAGGTAGTGGGTCATGTCTGCGCGGAGCAGCAGGAGCCGGGTCGGACGCCTGGTTCCCGCGGCGTTGCTGCCGAACGCGGCGATCCGCCCGCCGTTCGCGGTGGTTCCGCTGGCGTTCACCGAGTACCCGCTGTGGACTTCGATGTAGAGCGGCGTATTCCCGAACTGAGGCTGATCGTCCAGATTCACCTCGGCAGCCTTGTTGTTCCACGAGGCGAGGAACTGGCCGGTGGTGTTCGCCCCGAAGACCGATGTCAGCTTGGCCCCGAACAGGTCGCCGCCGGTCTTCACGATGTAACGGTGCGCGAGGTCGTACTCACGGTTCGAGGTGTTGTTCAACTGGTCCCGCTGGTAGTACCCGGACAGCTCGTGGTTCGCGTTCAACTGCGCCGTCAGCTTGAGGTAGGGCTGGTGGCTCTTGGTCGTGTTGGGGAACTCGCTGTAGGTAGGCGTCGTGTACCCGCCGCTTGCGGGGAGTCCGGAGAGCGCCTGCAGGAAACCGACGTCGAGGGCCGAGCGGCTGATGCGGGCCGCGAGATCGGCCCAGCGATAGGTCGCGAAGAACCAGGCCTTGTCGCGGACGAGGGGGCCACCGATCGAGAAGTCGGCCTGGTGGACCTGGTGGGCGGTGGGAGTGCCGGCGCCGGCATTGGCGGTGTCCGGCGGGTCGAACACGCCCATCGCGGCGAAGTTCGCCTTTTCGGAAGCGAACGGATCGAAGCCGCTGGGAAGCTCGTTGTCGCCGAAGAAACCGGTGAGGCCGTCCTCGTTCCCGGTGCCCCAGTCGTACTCCTGATGGTCATACGACGCGGACGTGGAGAGTTCGTTACCGCCGCTCCGGGTGATGATGTTGATGATCAGCCCGGTGCCCATCGGGTCCTTGGCTTCGGCCCCGCCGGTCTTGACCGAGGCGTCCTCGATCACGTCGGCGCCCATGCCCACGTAGGTGATCTGGGCGTCGTTGTAACCGGCCGCGGCCATGCCTTCGATCTGGATGACGTGGGAGAAGTGCTCGGTCGCGTGACCGAAATAGACCATCCGGCCGGAACCGTCGTCGAACGGCCGGGCGTTGACCCCGGGCGTCATCTCGAGGAAGTCGCTCCAGTTGCCGCGGGCCTGAATCGGCAGGTCGCGCTGGAACTCACCCTCGATGGTGAGGATGTTGCCGGGACGGGCGATTTCGAGCATCGGCGTCTCGGCGGTGACCGTGATCGTCTCCTCCACACCGCTGATGGACATCACGACGTCCACACCGATGTTCGTGCTGGCGCGGACGAGGATGCCTTCCTGGCGATAGGTGGCGAAGCCGGACAGGGATGCCTCGATCGTGAACTCGCCGACCGGCAGGTTCAGGAAGCGATAGCCGCCCTGGCTGTCCGTTACGCCGACTTCGGCCGCGATCAGCGCCGGGCTGGTAGCCGTGACGGTTACTCCCGGAAGCACCGCGCCCGAGTCGTCGGTGACCGTGCCGCGGATGCTGGAGTCGCCACCCTGTCCGAACGCGAGGGCCGGAAGGGCGAGGGACGCTGCGAGGAGCAGCGCGAAAGTGGACTTCCGCATGGTTCCTCCTTCGTGAGGTGTCTGAGTCTTCAGGGATGCGGCCCGGCGACGCCGGTTCCGCGGTAGAAAGTGCAAGCGCGAAAAATAGGCAACGATTATGCCATGCTTCCGGCCCAACACGAACAACCCATTCAAAGCCACCAATTTTGTTGGGCTTATCCCGGTTCAGGGCATGTACCGGACGAGGGCGGCGTCCAAGGAACCGAATCAGCCGGTTGAAATCTTGGAGCGGGCGCCCCTACCGGGGTTCCGGCGAGACGCCCGCGCGCAGGGTCGCGAGCAGTTCGTGGACCTCCGGCTGCTCGGGATTCAGGCGCAGGGATTGCTCCAGGTACCCGATCGCGCGCGCCGCGTCGCCGCCCGCGACCAATGACCAGGAGAGCGCGTTCAGGAGCGCCGGGTCCGGCGCCTGGAGGGGCAAGGACCGCTCGTAGAGTTCGGCGGCCCGGACGTGGTTCCCGGACTCGCGATGCGCATCCCCGAGCACCCGCAGCACCATCGCGTCCTCGGGCGCCTGGGCGAGCGCCGGTTCAAGGAGACGAACCGCCTCGCGGGGATCGCCGTCGTCGAGCGCGAACCGTCCGAGCGCAAGGCGCACCCGGCCCAGGTTCGGGTCTTGGCCAAGGGCAATCTCGAGGTGCCGGCGCGCGGCGTCATGGTCGCCGGCGCGCAGGGATTGCTCGCCGAGCGCGGCGGAGAGCGCTCCCGGGGTTCCACCACCGAACGAGTCGCTGAGACCCCAGGGGATCGCGACCCGTCGCCGCGGGTTCAGGTCGAAGGTGACCATGCGCTCGGTTTCCACGCCGCGCACCGACAGGACGTAGCGTCCGGATTCCCAAGACTCGGTATCTGCAGACCAGACGGCCAGCCCGTTCTCGACCACGACCTCCTCCTCCCGGAGGGCCGTTCCCGCGGTCCCCGATTCGTCGGCCGCGCTCCAGGGCGTCACCCGGAAGGTGACTGCCTCCGGGCCGACCGCCGAAGCGACCGCCCGAATTGGAATTCCGACCGCCACGACACCGCGGCCGTTCGGCAGCAGTTGGCTGCCGCCGGTGAGCCAGGCACGCCAGTCCTCGGTTTCGCCCGGTACCGGCAGGGTGTGGAGCAACCACGGGCGGGAGAGGGTTGATGCGCTGGTGGGGACGCGGAACTCGTCCTCGAAGACGGTGTACTCGGTCTGCGCGTCGTTCTTGAAGATCACGCGGAACCGGAAGTCCCCCGGGATCAGCGGGAACATTCCCCGGTAGGTGAACGGCCGGGCGCCCACCTCCTGAAGCTGGCTCTCGCTCAGCCGAAGAAACGGCGTCACCACGAAGTCGTGGACGACGTCTCCCTCGGGAGTCGTGACCTCTCCGGTGACCTCGAAACGGGTGAAGTACTCGTTGCCGTCCTCCTCGCGGGCGAGCGTGAAGTGCTGCGGTTCGATCTCGATGGCGTAGTGCACGAACCAGGAATTCGGCTCCGGGCCGGGAAGGACACGAGCGATCCCCGCGCTCGGCACGAAGTTGAAAAGGTATTCGCTCTCGACGAGCCCGCGGCCCGCTTCCGCTCCCGTCACCCATCCGGTGTCCAGGCGGCGGTAGGGCGCCCGGTTGATGTCCTGGAGGAGCGTTTGCGTCTGGAGGATCTCCATGTCCGGTTGCAGCAGGCTCGCCGCCACGCCCCGGTCGGCCCGCATCGTGATGGTGGCGTGGGCGAGCTGCGGCGAAATCTCCTGCAGGAACTCGTAGGCCTCCATCCGGGTGTCCCCGGTGCTGAACGACTGGGCCGGCATCAGCTCCTCGGGCTGGTGGATCACATGGTTGAACTGGATATAGGGACCGGCGTAGTACTCGCGAAAGAACAACACGTAGATCGGCGGCAACAGCAGTTCCTCGCGCGCGAGGTAGAACCAGAGTTCCGCCGGATAGAGCGCCGGAACCGCGGCAAAGGTCTCCCGCTCGTCGGGCTCGCCGAGCTGGATGTAGATCCGTCCGCGGTCTGTCATCCATCCGGGAACGGAGGTTTCCCGGCCGAGCATGGTGTTCGCGTACTCGATTCGTTCGTAGTGTTCGATCCGGAACTCGTTTTCGGGGGTCAGCGGCTCCGGGTCGCGCCGCTTCCAGAAGGCGGCGATGAACGACTCGCGCTCGGCTTCGGACTGGAGCTGCTCGAAAGCGTCCTTCTCCCGGTCGCTGATGATGTAGACGGCGTCGTATTCCAGCCACCGCTTGTGCTCGTCGGAGAGAGGAAAGAGATCCTGCGCGGCGGCTAAGCCGGGAACGGCGAGGATAAGTGTTGCCAGCAGAGCGGCAAGCGGACGGGGCCGGACGGCAGGAACAACGCTCATTGGTCCCGGTCATTCTGACCCGAAACGGGTGAGGCGCGCATTCGGGCGGGCCGGGAGTTACGACCTGCGCGGCGCGGAGCGCCGCGTGTGCCGGTCTGGAGACCGGCGTTCCGAGCCGGTTCCGCCCCCGTCGTGCTGGGCGCCGGCACGAGCCCGCGGCGGCGCTGACCGGGGCTCCCTAAGTCTCGGTGAGACCCGCGCGGAGAGCCGCAGATGCGTTTGCGACCGCCTCCCCGTCGTCGCCGTCGAGCGTGATGCGGGTTCCCGCCGGCAAGGGATAGGAGCCGATCTGGACCTCGGGGTAGGCCGCCACGATCCGGTCGAGGAGCGGGATCAGTTCCTCCTCCGGGCGGGGGACCAGTTCCTCGTCGGCGAAGTACCGGGGCCCCTCCGGAAGGCACTCGGCCAGGATCTCCAGCTTGCGCTCGAAGACCGGGGGCAGGCCGGGGAGGATCCAGACGTTGCGCATCACGACGACCGGCCAGGCGCCGCGGCGTCCTTCGCGAAGCTCGGCGCCGTCCGGAACGCGGGCGAGATCGCGGTAGCTCGTCCCGAGACCCCGTTGCCGCACCGATTCGAGGAAGCGCGGGTGGTGGATCACCGTAGTTCCGAACGCCTGGGCGACGCCTTCCATGGTCACGTCGTCGTGGGTGGCGCCCACCCCGCCCGAGGTGAACAGGAAGTCGTGAGACGCCGCGAGCTCGGCCGTTTCCGCGGCGATGACTTCCGGCTCGTCGGGAATGGTGACGACCCGGCGGAGCTCGATGCCCTTCGTTCGGAGGAGTTGGGCCAGCAGACGCGTGTTCGTGTCGGCGATCTTCCCGGAGAGGATCTCGTTGCCGATGACGAGGAAGGCGGCGGTGGGGCGCCGCGCCGGGCGCGCGTCGAGGCGTTCCGCCTCGCTGCGCTCGGCGGTGCCGGTCTGAAGGCCGGCGGTCCCTTCCGGCACCCGCGCCCGCCGTCAGGGTTCGCTGACCAGGTAGGCGATCCAGGTCTCGTCGGCGGAGCCTTCGGTGACCTCTTCGAACTCGCCGTTCCCGTCGCCGTTCTCGTCGGCCCCTTCCCACAGCACCACCGTCCGCGAGAACCCGGCTTCCTCGAGCAGTTCGCGCAGTTCGGGAAGCGACCAGAATCGCCACTGGTAGCGGAAGGCGTTCCTCAGCTTGCTGCCGTCCGGGAACTCGTAGTGGATCGCGCAGCGCATGCGTCCGCTGACCGGGTCGAAGGCAACCTGGTCCCAGATGAAGTCGAACCCGTCTTCCTCGCGCGCGTACTCCTTCTCCTCGTGGCAGTCGGAGCCGCCGTAGGCGTCGATGAAGAAGAGCCCGTCGGGGTTGAGGGCGCGGCGGACGCGCTCGAAGTACTCCCGCATCAGGTCCCGGGTCTCGAAGATCCAGTAGCTGAAGTTCATCGCCGCGATCAGGTCCACCCGGGGTTCGCCGATCTCGAGGACGTCGCTTTCGACGAGTTCGATCCGCTCCTGTTCCGCACGGCTCAGGCTCGCGATGTTGTGCTCGCGTCCCCAGGCGAGCGGGTCCGGGTCGAGGTCCACTCCGATCGCCCGGCTCCCGGGATGGCGGGCGACGAACTCGCACGAAAGGGCGGCGGTGCCGCAGAAGTCCTCACGCAGGGAGCGCGCCCGCCGGGCCCGGCGGCGGTGGAACTCGTCGTCGAGGAAGGCGGCGTCGGCCGGAGCGTCCTGGACGGAGTTCTGGTAGAGCTGATAGCGGTCCGCCTGGTCGGCCATGGACGGACGCCGCCTCCGGCCCCGACTCATGCCGCCGGACCCCCGTGGTTGCCTCAGTGCAGCGTGACCGGTTCGCTCAGCGTGAACTGGGCGATCTCGACCTTGAAGCGCTGCCCGCCCGGGATCTCCATCAGGTAGGACCCCCGCATGGAACCGAATGGGGCACGCAGCGGACACCATGACGAGTAGTGAAACGACTCGCCGGGAACCAGGTAGGGACGGGCGCCGACCACTCCGGGACCGCGGACCTCTTCGACCCGGCCTTCGCCGTGTTCGATGACCCAGTGCCGGCTCAGCAACTGCACCAGTTCCTCGGACTCGTTGGTGATGGCGATGTCGTACTGGAACAGCCAGGCCGGGTCCGGCTCGGGGCGCCGGTCCGCGAAACGCGCCTCCACGTCCACCCGAATCCCCCGGGTCGTCGCGGAAGAAGTGAAGACTTCCTGGCGCACGGATTTGATCGTAGCACGCAGCAACATGCCGCTAGGGTTCGCCGGGTGAGGACTCTCTCGGGCTGGATGCGGCTGCCCGCGGTGTTGGTCGCGGCGCTCTGCACGGCCCCTTTTGCCGATGCCGCGGCGGCTCCGAAACCGCGTCTGCTGGTGCTCGCGGTGGACGGGGGTGGCTACGAGCTGGTGCAGGGATTCCTCCGGGACGGCGTACTGCCCAACTTCGCCCGGCTCCGCGACGAAGGGGCCTTCTCGGACGGGATGGTGACGGCGTTCCCGTCCAAGACCGCCCCGTCGTTCGCCATGATCTGGACCGGGCTTCCGGGGCGGGAGACCGGGATCACCGGCAATTCGGTCCTCGCGCTGCCGGCCGATTCCCACACCCTCCTGGACACGCGGGACGGGTTCTCGGCGGCCCTCCTCCGGGCGGACCCGCTGTGGACGCGCGCGGCCCGCGCGGGCCGGCGGGCCGTCGCGCTCCACACGACCCACACCTGGCCGCTCGCTGCGGCGCTCGGCCGGCTCGGCCCCGAGCAGCGCGGCGAGCTCCACATCCTCACCGGATACGGGGACGTGCGGGTGCCGCCGGCGACCCTCGACGAGGTGCGGAATCCTCTGCTCGCCGAGCCTCCCGCGTCCTTGGCCGGGGAGAGCGGTTCCCCGCGGGTCGGTGGACGTCCCGGGTTCTTTCGCTTCGACGTCGGAGGGACAGGTTTTCTCGGGGTCTTCCTCGACGATCCCCTGAATCCGGAGAGCGGTTGGGACACTTTCGGGGTGCTGGAGGACCCCGGCGAACCGGAAACGGAGGCGCCCATCTGGCTGGCGCGCGTCGGGATCGGGGCCGGCGCGGGGTTCTCCGGGCCCATCAGCGTCGAAGCGGACGGCGCCCGGGTGGAGTTCCGGGTGCGCGCGTTCGCGGCGGCGGCCCCCGCTGCCGGATCCCCCGCCCGCTATCTCGTCTTCCGCGGCGGCGCGAGCGAGATGGGGGCGCACCCGGAGGCGTTCTGGAACGAGCGGCTCGGCGCGCCCGAATGGCCGAGGACCGTCGGCGCTCCGGAGTACGCCTCGGGCCGGCTGGGTCCGATCCGGGCCGAAGGCGGCGAGGGGATCGCGGAGTCCCGGCTGCTCGAGATCGCCGGCGCGGTGGCGGACTCCTCGCTCGCCCACCTCGACGCCGCCGCCTCGCTCCCGGACTGGGACCTCATCGCCCTCTACCTGCCGATGGCGGACGAGATGGGTCATCTCCTCTACGGGCGGCTCGACGAGCGGCTCCCCAGTCACTACCCGCCACTGGCGGAATCGCTCCGGCCGGTTCTCGCGGGAGCGTTCGCCGAAGTGGACCGGGTCCTGGGGAGGCTCTTTCAGTTGGCCGAAACATCAGGCGCCCATCTCCTGGTGGTGAGCGATCACGGGATGTCCGGAACCGATCGGCTCCTGCACCTCAACGTGGCGCTCGAGCGCGCCGGGCTCCTCGCCTTCGGCGCTGGCGGCGCCGTGGACCTTTCCCGCACGCAGGCGATGCTCCTGACGACGGCTGACGGGAGCGTGGCGATCAACCGCGCGTCGCGCCCCGGGGGGATCGTGCCCCCGGATCAGGAATCGGAAGTGCTCGCGGCGGTCCGCTCCGCCCTGCTCGCGATTCGCGCGGACGATGAGCCCGTCGTCACCGGGTTTCTCGAGCCGGTTGCCCGAGGCCGCGTGCAGCCCGGCGGCGCGACGACGGGGGATCTGTTTCCGCTGCTGCGGCCGGGCTTTCTGACCTCGGCGCGGCCCGCGGAAGACATCGTGATGCCGGCCCGCTCGGCGGGGAACCACGGCTTTGCGCCGACCCGGCGCGACATGCTCGCGGTGCTGGCCGCCTGGGGGCCGCGGATCCCCGCGGCGTCGGGATGGCCGCGGGCCAGCGCTCTCGACGTGGTTCCGACCGCGCTCGACCTGCTGGAGCTGCCGGTCGATCCGGCGTTGCCGGGCCGCTCGTTGCTGGGTGGGGCGCCGCTCGTCCGTCCAACGGGAGGAACCCCGGAAGGCCGGCAACGTTAATTCCGGAGGAACGGGACACCGGATGGACATCGCCCGCGAAGGAATCGCCGAAGGCCGCCGGCGCCGGCGCATCGTGCTGATGGCGCTCGGTGGCGGCGGGCTGGCGGCGCTCGTGTTCTTCGCCCTCCGCCTGGCGCCCGCCGCGCCGAGCGTGGACCGCGGCACGGTGTTCGTGGACACCGTCCGGCGGGGAGAGATGCTGCTGAGCGTGCGGGGACCCGGCACGCTGGTGCCGGTGGAAGTCCGGCGGGTGGCGGCCGGCAGTTCCGGAAGGGTCGCCGCCGTGCATGCGCTCCCGGGGGTCCGGGTCGAGCCCGAGACGGCGATCCTCACGCTCGAGAACCCCAGCCTCGTCCAGGAGGCGACGGCGGCGGAGCTCGAACTCGCGGCCGCCGAAGCGGACCTCGACGACCGGCGCGTCCAGTTGCGCCGCCAGGTGCTGAACCAGCGCTCGGTGCTCGCCTCGGTCGAGGCGGAAGCCCGCCAGGCGGCCCTCGACGCGGAGGCGGATGCCCAGATCTACGCCGAGGGGATCATCGGCCGGATCACCCTGGAGGACAGTCAGGGCGCCGCCAGCGAACTGGAGGCGCGAGCCCGGCACGAAGCGGAACGGCTGGAGCTCGCCGAAGCGGTGGCGGCGGCGGAACTCACGGCGGAGAAGGCCCGGGTGGCGCGGCTCCGGGCCGTCTTCGATCTGAAGCGCGAACTCGTGTCGCGGCTCGAGGTTCGCGCCGGGATCGCGGGCGTCCTCGAGGAGGTGTCGGCCGAGGCGGGCCAGCAGGTGGCGGAGGGCGACAACCTGGCCCGGGTCGCCGAACCGGCCCGTCTGAAGGCGGAACTGCGGATCGCCGAGGTCCAGGCGAAAGACATCGAGGTAGGGCAGCCGGCCCAGGTGGACACCCGGAACGGAATCGTGCCCGGACGGGTCATCCGGGTGGAGCCGGCGGTCCGGGACGGTGCGGTGACGGTGGACGTTGCCTTCACCGGGGATCTCCCTCGCGGCGCCCGCAGCGAACTGTCGGTGGACGGCCTCGTGGAGATCGAGCGTCTCGACGACGTGCTGCACGTCGGCCGGCCCGCCTTCGGACAGGAAGGCGACGAGGTGGAACTCTTCCGGCTGACCGGGGCAGGCGGCGACGCGGTCCGGGTGCGGGTGCGGCTCGGCAAGGCCTCGGTCAACACAGTCGAGATCCGCGAGGGTCTGTCCGAAGGCGACACCGTGATCCTCTCCGACCCGTCGGCCTGGGAGGGGCACGACCGGATCCGGCTGCGATGACGGCGGGGTTCGAAACGACGATTGGGAACCCTTCGAGATAAACAACGTTTACGCCAGCGACAAAGGAGAGCCCGTGTCCGACCCCGTCATCCAGTTGAGCGGCATCAGCAAGATCTTCTACACCGACGAGGTCGAAACGCACGCCCTCTCCGAAGTGAGTCTCCGCTTCGACGCCGGTGACTACGTGGCCATCGCGGGGCCTTCCGGGTGCGGCAAATCGACGCTGCTCTCGATCCTCGGCCTGCTGGATACCCCGAACGCGGGCCAGTACCTGCTGGGTGGCCGTTCGGTGGCGAATCTGGGCCTGACCGAACGCGCCCGGATCCGGAACCGGGAGGTCGGGTTCATCTTCCAGGCGTTCAACCTGATCGGAGACCTGACGGTCTACGAGAACGTGGAACTGCCGCTCGTCTACCGGGGCACCCCGGGCGCGGAGCGGAAACGCCGGACCCTCGAGGCCCTCGAGCGCGTGGGGATGTCCCACCGCCGGAAGCACTTCCCTTCGCAGCTCTCGGGAGGTCAGCAGCAGCGGGTGGCGGTGGCCCGGGCGGTCGTCGGGGAACCCTCGATCCTGCTCGCCGACGAACCGACGGGCAACCTCGATTCGAAGAACGGCACCGAGGTGATGGACCTGCTGGACTCGCTCCACGAGGGAGGCGCGACCATCTGCATGGTCACCCACGATCCGCGCTATGCCGGCCGCGCCCAGCGCACCATCCAGCTCTTCGACGGCCGCATCGTCCCGGACCCCGCGTAGGCGCCCGCGAACGGCCATCCGCGCCGATCGCTACCGCCTTCTACAATCCTCGCCGTCATGGGTCGGCTCGACGCGCGGGCGGTTTCCGGCGAGGAACTCCGCCGGTTCGAGAAGAGGCTGTTCACCGATCTCCGCAAGCTCAGCGAGATGATCGGCGAGGGCCGCATCGAGGAGGGCGTCTATCGGGTCGGGGTGGAACAGGAGATGTTCCTGATCGGGGAGGGGAACCGTCCCGCCCCCATGGCGATGGAGGTCCTGAAGGAGCTGGACGATCCGTCGTTCACCACCGAGATCGCCCGCTTCAATCTCGAAGCGAACCTCGAACCGATGATGATGTCCGGCGACCTCCTGTCGCGGACGGAAAAGCGTCTCGAGGAGGTGATGGAAGCGGCGGCCGAGGCGGCGCGCCGGGTGGGCGTCGATGTCTGCCTGACGGGCATCCTCCCCACCCTGCGGCTCTCCGACATGACCCTCGACAACATGACCCCGCTGGCGCGCTACCACGTGCTCAACGAGGCCCTGAGCCGGCTCCGGGGACACCAGCCGTACCACCTTCACATGGCGGGGGCCGACGAGATCCACTCGACCCACGACAACGTGATGCCCGAGGGTTGCAACGCCAGCTTCCAGATTCACCTGCAGGTGGGCGCCTCCGAGTTCACCCGCCTCTACAACCTGGCGCAGCTCGTCACGGCGCCGATCCTCGCGTGTTCCCCCAATTCACCCCTGCTCTTCGGGCGCCGGCTCTGGCGGGAGACCCGGATCGGACTCTTCCAGCAGAGCCTCGATACCCGCGGCGCCCGCGCCACCGAGCGCCAGCGCGCCGCGCGCGGCGCCTTCGGCCGGGACTGGGTGAGCGGAGGCGTCCTCGAGATCCTGCGGGAGAACATCACCCACCACTCGGTGCTGCTCGACGCCGGCGGTGAGGAGGAGGCTGACGAGGATCCGCCCCGGCTGTCGGCCCTTCAGCTCCATAACGGCACGGTCTGGCGCTGGAACCGCCCCTGCTACGGCATCACCGACGGCAAGCCGCACCTGCGCATCGAGAGCCGTTACCTGCCTTCGGGACCCACCATTCCGGACGAGGTGGCGAACATGGCGCTGTGGCTCGGCCTCATGAGCGCGCTCTCCGGGGACGGTGTGGAACCGCACGAGGCCATGCCCTTCGCGGACGTCTCCGAGAACTTCCTCGCCGCCAGCCGGTTGGGGCTGAAGGCGGAGTTGACGTGGCTCGACGGGAAGCACTGGCCGGTGCGGGACCTCCTGATCGAGGAGCTGCTCCCCAAGGCGCGCGAGGGCCTCGAACGGAAGCAGGTGGACGCCCGGGACATCGACCACTACATCGGCATCGTCGAGGAAAGGGTGCGGACCGGCCGTTCGGGAGCGCGCTGGATGCTCGAAGGCTACGAATCGCTCCGCCCGCACGCCTCCCTTTCGGAGCGGTTGAGCGCGATCACCGGCGCGGCCCGCCGCCAGCAGGGCGCCGGCGTTCCGGTGGCGCGCTGGGAAGCTCCGACGCTCAGCGATTCGGGCGGCTGGAAGCACCACTACCTGCGGGTCGACCAGTTCATGACCCGGGACATCCTCACCGTCCACCCCGACGAATCCGTCCGCCGGGCCGCCATCCTCATGGACTGGGGCCGGATCCGGCACGTCCCGGTCGAGGAGGACGAGAAGCTGGTGGGCATCGTTTCCTACCGGACCATCATCAAGCTGGTCGCCGAGAGCGGCCTCGACGAGGACGAGTTCCTCCCGGTGCGCGAGGTGATGAAGAAGGACCCCATCAGCATTCCCCCCTCGACGCCGTCGATGGACGCGATCCGTCTCATGAACGCCAGGGGCGTCGGGTCGCTGCCGGTCGTCGAGGACGGCCGCCTGGTGGGCATCGTCACCGAGCACGACTTCACCATGATCGCCCGCGGCCTCCTCGAAGAAAAACTCGCCGGCTAGGGAGCGTCGGACCGCCAGGTGGCGTCCACGGCTTGGAACGCCGGTCTCCGACCGGCACGCGCGGTGCTCCGCACCGCGCACGTCGCAACCCTACGCTGCCTCACGGCAACGCGGATCGCTACCGCGACCCCCTCTCCCCTGTTGGGACCACCGGCGGCAGGCCCGCGCCGGAGAGCTGCTCGTTGAAGGCGTCGAGTTCGTCCCCCGTAAGCTGGCCGAGCATCTCCCGCGTTTCAGCCAGCTCCTGTTCGTAGAGGGCCAGCACCTCGAGGTGCTGGTCGGTGGGGCGATGATCGCTGCCGCCGATGTAGCCGTGCAGGCTGCTCAGCTTGGCGTGGAGCCGCCGGGGCCAGCGAAGGGTGTCCTGGCCGGCGTTGCCGCCGGTCAGCCGCAACTCGAAGAACCGCGCCTCGAGCTCCATGAGCGCGCTGTCGTATTCGCCCGCGGCGACGTCCACGGTCGCGGCCAGCGCGCCGCCCAGGGCGCGCCGGTCCGCCGTCTGCTTCCGGAGCCACTCGATCTCCTCGATCATGACGCCGACCTCGCCGACCATCTCCTGGATCCGCAGCAGCGTCTCCACCTGTCCGGGAATCTGTGCCCCGCCATCGGGCGCTTCGGGGTCCGCGTGGACGGTCAGCGGCTGCTCCAGCGTCTCCTCGCCGAGGTTCAGCCGCACCGTGTAGTCCCCCGGCGCCAGCAGGGTGGCGACCGGCCGGGACTCGGTCAGCAGCCGGAACCCGCGCGCCGGCAGGACCTGGTGCGGACTGTCGAGCGGCGGGGTCCGAAGGCGCGGCCTCCGGGTCGGTTCGTTCCGGAGGTTCCACACCGCCCGGTGGAGCCCGGGGTCGCCATCGGCGGCGAGAGTGCGAACCACGTCTCCCCCGGAGTCCACGATCTCGATGGACACGTCGTCCGGCCCGTCCTCCGCCAGCCGGTAGTGGATCGTCGCCCCGTACGGCGGGTTCTCGCCGGCGCCGGGGTCCTCGGGCTGGCTCATGGGGGTCGGGCGCATCCGGAAACGCCAGGCCTCCCGGGGCGCGAACAGGTGGGCCGGCGCCTCTTCCGCGGCCGCCGTCAACTGCCGGATGGGCGTGATGTCGTCGAGAATCCAGAACCCGCGCCCGTAGGTGGCCGCCACCAGGTCCGAGAACCGCTCCTGAATCGTCAGCCAGTGGACCGGGGCGTGAGGGAGGTTCGACTGCAGCGACTCGAACGTCTCGCCGTCGTCGAAGGACACGTACACCGAGTTCTCGGTCCCGAGGAACAGGAGGCCCGGGCGCACCGGGTCCTCGCGGATGGTGTGGGCGTAGCTGTGGGTGTATTGCGGGATGTCCTCCCCGAGCCGCCGCCAGCTCGCGCCGAAGTCCTCGGTCTTGTAGGCGTAGGTGTTCGTGTCGCCGATCTGGTGGAGGTCCACCGTCACGTAGGCCGCCCCCGCGGCGTGCCGCGATGGCTCGATGTTGGAGTAGGTGCCGAGCGGCGGGAGCCCGGGGAGGTTGTCGGAGACGTCGTCCCAGGATTCGCCGGCGTTTCGGGAGACGTGGATCTTCCCGTCGTTGCTGCCCGCCCAGAGCACGCCGGCGGTGTGGGGCGACTCCGCGAGTGAGAACAGGACCGCCGCATAGGTGGGGCTCACGTCGTCGTAGGTGAGCCCGCCGGTCTTGAGCTGGAGATCCGGGTCTTCGGTCGTCAGGTCAGGGCTGATTGCCTCCCAGCTCTGTCCGGCGTCGGTGGTGACGTGGACCCGCTGGCTGCCCGCGTACACCCGGTCGGAGTCGTGCGGAGAGATGTGGATGGGGAACGTCCACTGGAACCGGTCGCGCAGCTCGCCGGCCGCCCACCCCTCGGGGTTGTCGGGCCAGACGCTCACGTTGCGCGCCTGCCCGGTGCGGTCTTCGTAGCGCTCGAGGATGCCCTCGTAGCAGCCCGACCAGATGACCCCCGGATCGTTCGGGTCCGGGATGGCGAAACCGGACTCGCAGCCGCCCACCGGCGCCCAGGCGCCGATGGGGATGCCGCCGCCCGTGAGGCTGTTGGAAGGGCCGCGGGAGGAGGGGCCGTCCTGCCGGTTCCCCATGACCCGGTAGGGGATCCGGTTGTCGGTGTAGACGTGGTACATCTGGGCGATCGGGAGGCGGGGACGCTGCCAGGTCTCCCCCCGGTTCGTGGAGATGCTCACCCCGCCGTCGTGGCCCACGATCATCCGGTCCGGCTGGTCCGGCGCGATCCACATGTCGTGGTGGTCGCCGCCGGAGTTGTTCAGGAAGGTGGTGAGCCCGCCGTCGAGGGTGGTGGTGTGCCGGGTGGCCAGGAAGTGCGCCTCGTCGGCGTCGTCGGGGGCCGCCACCACCCGCGTGTAGTAGTGGGGCCGCTGCATAAGGGTGTGGTCCCGGCTCGCGAGCTCCCAGGTGTCCCCGCCGTCGTCCGACCGCCAGAGAACGCCGTCCTGCTCGTCGAGCGGGGCGAACGCCTCGTTGGAGCTGGTCTCGATGAGCGCGTAGATGCGGCGCGGGTCGGCCGCGGTCAGCGACAGCGCCACCTTGCCCCAGGGACGTTCCGGCAGCCCGTTCCCCTCGAGCCGCTCCCAGGTGTCCCCGCCGTCCCGGCTGCGGAAGATCCCGCTGCCCGGCCCGCCGCTCTCCCGGCCCCAGGTCCACATCCGCATCTGCCACATCCCCGCGAAGAGCAGGGCCGGGTTCGCCGGGCTGATGACAATCTCGGAGGCGCCGGTGTTCTCGTCCACGAAGAGCACCCGTTCCCAGGTTCCGCCGCCGTCCGTCGTCCGGAAGATCCCGCGCTCTTCCTGCGGGGCGTAGAGGTGGCCGAGCGCCGCGACCCAGGCGGTCTCGGGATCGGTGGGGTGGGTGACGATGCGCGAGATGCGTCCGGTCGCCTCGAGTCCGGTGTGGGTCCAGGTCCCCCCGGCATCGGTCGAGCGGTACACGCCGTTGCCGAGCGAGACGTTACTCCGGATGTGCGCCTCGCCGGTGCCGGCCCACACCACGTTCGGGTCCGCGGTGGAGACCGCAATGGCGCCGACCGACAGGACCGGCTGGTCGTCGAAGACCGGCGTCCAGTGGATCCCGCCGTCGGTGGTCTTGAAGACGCCGCCGGAGGCCGCGCCGAAGTAGTAGGTGTTCGGGTCCCCCGGGATTCCGTACACGGCGGACACCCGGTTCCCGACGGGACCGATGTGCCGCCAGCGGAGGGCGTCGAAACGTCCCTCGGCGGCGCTCGGGGCGGCGCCGCCAAGGAGCAGGACAACGGTAAGCAGGGCAGGAGTGCGCATGGTCAGGCGCAGAGTTTCCCGCATCCGGGCTGACGGAGCGCCGAGGGGTTGCGGCGTAGGGGGGCTGGTGGTCGCCAACTAGCCGGATGGCACCGCCCGGGCGGGACCGCCGGTCTTCAGACCGGCACCGCTGCGCGACAGCGCAGCGAAGCCGTGCGGCGCCTACATCCGGATAGCGCTGCCAACCGCCGCGGTCCCTATGCGACGTCGGTGTTGCTCAAAAACCTGCAGATTCGTTCGCACCATGGTCGAATTGACAGGCAAATCGGGTCACGCGGCACGTACACGGGCGACATCGCCGACGTGAACATGAGAATCCCGCGGTGCCGGTCTGAAGACCGGCGCTCCCGACCCAGCGCGTCGTCAGCCCTCGGCGTCGTAGGTGTCCGGGCCGGTGAAGGTGACCCGGTACATGAGCCGGGCCTCGCGCTCGTCGAAGGGGGAGCCCGCGTGCATCGCGGAGCGGTTGTCCCAGACGGCGACGTCACTGGGACGCCACTGCCAGCAGACGGCGAAGTCGGGGCCGGTGGCGTGCGTGAGGAGTTCGGCGAGCAGGGACCGGGTCTCCGCATCTTCCAGGCCGGTGACGGACTCGATGTGGCAGTCCGGGATCAGCAGCGCCCGGCGCCCGGTTTCCGGGTGGGTCACCGCCAGGGGCCGGATCACGGGAGGGTGCATCCGGCGGACTTCCAGCGGCATCTCCCGCCGGTGAGGGTTGTCCTGGCGGAGCCGGTCGTCCAGGAACGCGTAGGAGTGGACCGCGAACCGGCCTTCGATGCGGTCGCGCAGGCGGGAGGGCAGGGCGTCGTACGCATCCGCCATCCCCGCGTACCAGGTGCCGCCGCCGGTCTCGGGATGGGTCCGGCAGTGGAAGATCGAACCGGCGGGCTGGGGATAGCGGAAGCTGTCGTCAGTGTGCCAGAGGACCTCGCCGGGTTCCGCGCGCACGAAGAGCGCCCGGTACTTGCCGTCCCGGTAGAGGTTGCCCAGCCTCAGGATCTCCGGATACCCGGGAAGTAGGAAGTCGGGGTCGTACTTTTCGTTCTTCTCGAGCGGCCCGAACGCCCGGCAGAAGCGGAGGAAGTCCTTCGGGCAGAGCGCTTCGCCGGTGCGCAGCACCAGGAGCCCCCCCGAATCGAGCCACAGACGGCGCAGCGCGGCGAGCTGATCGTCGTCAGCCTCCGCGAGTGAGAATTCCTCGACGACCCGGCCGAATCCGGACGGGGTGATCGCCTCGGACCGGAGAGCGCGGTCCGGCGTCGCCGTGGGACTCAGGCTCAACCCCCGTGCGGCAGGCGGTCCGGCATGTCGGCGAGGACGAACCCGAGCACCGCGAGCATGCCCACGGCGCGGCGGAAGTGGTCCGGGTCCACCTTGTCGAGGGTGTCCGACGCCGTGTGGTGCCAGTCGAAGTAGTGCTCGCCCACCGTGCGGAACCCGATCCCCGGCACCCCGTCGGCCATGAGCGGCCGGATGTCGGCGCCGCCGCCTCCCCGGGTCATGGCGTCGGCGTCGATCGCCGAGAACAGGCTCCCGATGGGACGCAGGATGGCGAGGGCCTCCTCGTAGGCGGCGTCCGCCTCCGGCCCTTCGCCCACCCAGGGCAGCCCGATGCCGAACCCCACGGGGCGCTCGTTGCCGCCGTCCATCTCGATCGCCGCGACGTGGTCGCCAATCCCGTCGCCGACGAACTCGCGGTAGGCCTCCCCGCCGCGCAGTCCGTTCTCCTCGTTGGTCCAGAGCACGACCCGCAGGGTGCGGCGCGGCTGGAGACCGAGCCGCCGGAGGATGGTGAGGCCGTGCCACGCCGCGATGCAGGCGGCGCCGTCGTCGTGGACCCCGTGACCCACGTCCCACGAGTCGTAGTGGCCGCCCATGACCACCACCTCATCGGGCAGCTCGCTTCCCGTGATCTCGGCCATCACGTTGTGCGAGAGGGCGTCGGGAAGGGTCTCGGCCTCGAGTTCGAGGCGGATCTCGATGGACTCGCCGAGGTCGTCCAGCCGGCGGAGCCGCTCGGCGTCCTCCACCGTGAGCGCCGCGGTCGGGATCTTCGGGACCCCGTCCTCGTAGCGCATGTTGCCGGTGTGCGGCGTGTTGAGGCTGCGTCCGGTCGCCGACCGGGTGAGGCTCGCCACCGCGCCCTGCATCGCGGCGCGGCTCGCTCCCATCCGCCGGTAGGCGCCGGTCCTGCCGTACCCCATCCAGGGAACGGCCCAGACGACGATCCGGCCTTCGACCGCCTCGCGGGGCATCGCGGCCAGCTCCTCGAAGGAGCGGGCGACCACGACCGGAGCCGTGATCCCTTCCGGTGGCGTCGCAACGCTGCCTCCCAGCGCGAGGATCGGCAGATCGTCCTCCATGGGCGCGAGGAGCGTGGCCCGGGCCCGGCCCCGCACCCAGTGGGGAACCATCACCTCCTGGAGGTGGACCCGGTCCAGTTCCTCCTCCCGCATGGTGTCCGCCGCCCACTGGATGGCGCGTTCGAGACCCGCGGACCCGCTTAGCCGGTGGCCGATGCGGAGCGCCAGGTGCTCGAGCTTCGCCCAGCCGTCCACGTCGGTGAGCGCCGCCCCCAGGATCCGGCCCGCGGTCTCGCGGTACCGGTCGGTGAGTTCGTGCCGGTCACCGGGATGGTGGGGTGGGTCCGGCGGTTGGGCGAAAGCGGTCGCCGCGAGGGCCAGCGCCGCGGTCAGCAGGAAGAAGAGGTGCCGCATGGGCGCCGAATGATAGGAGAGGCCGGATGCGCCGAGCCCGCGGTGGCTCAGCGTCGTCGCGCGAGAAGCAGGACCCAGGCCGCGAAGGCGCGTTGGTCCGCTTCCGTGGCGCGTTCCAGCCCGCGGATGCGGTCGGCGGCGTGCCGGACGACCTGTCGCGCCTCAGCGGCGTCCAAGGTGGCCGCCGGATCGTAGTCCGCCCGATGCCGCTGTTCCTGAAGCTTCGCGAACCAAGCCGCGAAACGCCGGATTTCGGCGGGGTAGGCCGCCAAGGTGGCGTCGTTCAGGCACTGTCGCTTGGCGTGGCCGTGTTGCAGGGACCGATAGACGTGATTCCAGGTGCAGGCATGGCTGGATCGGCCGCTCTGCCGGACCAGACGGTCGGCGGCGATGCGGGCCAGGCTGTGGAACATCGCGTAGTACGCCGTGCTCACGGCGCGACGGAGGTGCGCCTCGCTCTGCTTTTGCTCGGCGATTCGGAGCAGGTCGAGCGCCGCCGCGATGAGTTCGGGTCCCTGGAGCCCGTCAGGACGGGGCATTCCAGGAATCCGCGTCCGGGTTCCGGAACTCGGGAATCGGAAACGCGGTTTCGCCGATCGCGCGCAGACGAGTCTGCATATCGATGATCACGTCCGCTGCCCGGTCCGCGTCGTCGAGTTCAACGCCGCTCCCCCGGTAGAACGCGTCCACCCGCAGGATCTCGTCTCCATCGTGATCGAGATCCGGCCGGATGCGCAGCGACGTGAAGTCCGTATTGGGAAACGTCGAGCGAATGACTTCCTCGAGCACGTTCCGCACTTCCGTGAGTTTCTCCTCGGTCATCGCCAGCGCACTTCCAACCCGAACACGGGGGATGCTAACGCCCCGGCTGACGACGCGGGAGCTCCCTCGAGGTCACCTCTGTCGCGAAGGACCGCTCGACCATCCGCCGTCGGTGCGGAGCCCTCGGAGGATGCCCCCTACGCGCTCAGGAACGGGTAGCGGTAGTCCTTCGCCGGCGCGAAGTTCTCCTTGACGGTGCGGATGTTGGTCCAGCGGAGGAGGTGGGAACCGAGGCCTGTCTTGTCGTTGGTCCCGGAGGCCCGGCCGCCGCCGAAGGGCTGCTGGCCGATCACCGCCCCGGTGGGTTTGTCGTTGATGTAGAAGTTGCCGGCGGCGTGACGGAGCGCGTCGTACGCCTGTTCGGTGGCCAGCCGGTCGTTCGCGAAGACCGCGCCGGTCAGACCGTACGGCGACGTCTTGCGGCAGAGGTCGAGAGTCTCGGTGTACTGCGAATCCGGGTAGAAGTAGACGGCCAGGACAGGCCCGAAGATCTCTTCGGTCATCAGCCGGTTCTCGGGGTTGTCCGTAACCACCAGGGTGGGTTCCACGAACCAGCCCACGGACCGGTCGGCGTTTCCGCCCATCAGCACGTTGCACGACGGATCCTCCCGCGCGATGTCGAGGTAACCCGAGATCTTGTTGAAGGAACGCTCGTCGATCACCGCACCCATGAAGTTGCCGAAGTCCGTCGGGTCGCCCATCGTCACGGTCTTCGCCTCGGCGAGGAACCGCTCGAGGAAGTCGTCCTTCATGCTGGCCGGGAGGTAGGCGCGGGACGCGGCGGAGCACTTCTGCCCCTGGAACTCGTAGGCGCCCCGAATCAGGTTGGCGACCAGCGCCTCCGCGTCGGCGGACTCGTGCGCCACCACGAAGTTCTTGCCGCCGGTTTCGCCGACGACCCGGGGATAGGAGCGGTAGTTCGCGATGTTCTCCCCGACCGTCTTCCAGATGTGCTGGAAGGTGGCGGTCGAGCCCGTGAAATGGACTCCGGCGAGCGTTTCCTGGGCGAGCGCCGGGGTCCCGATGGTGGGCCCGTGCCCGGGGAGCATGTTGACCACGCCGTCGGGCAGGCCGGCTTCCCGGTAGAGCTCCATCAGGTAGTACGCGGAGAGCATCTGCGTCTCCGCGGGCTTCCAGACGATGGTGTTCCCCATGATGGCCGGAGCCATCGCCAGGTTCCCGCCGAGGGCGGTGAAGTTGAACGGGCTCACCGCGAAGATGAATCCCTCGAGGGCGCGGTACTCGAGGTAGTTCCAGACGCCGGGGTCGGGATCGCCCACCGGCTGCTGCCGCACGAGCTGGTCGAGAAAGTAGGCGTTGAACCGCAGCATGTCGGCGAACTCGCAGGCCGCCTCGATCTCCGCCTGGTGGCTGGTCTTCGACTGGCCGAGCATGGTGGCGGCGTTCATCCGGTAGCGGCGGGGGCCGACCAGCAGGTCGGCCATGCGCAGGTAGAGGCTGGCGCGCGCCCGGTGATCGAGCTCCGACCAGGTCCGCCACGCATCGGCGGCGGCGGCTACGGCTTCCTCGACGAGGTCCGGCGTGGCTTCGTGATAGCGGGCGAGGACATGCGAGTGGTTGTGCGGCGATCGGACTTCGGCGATCTTGCCGGTGCGGATTTCCCGGCCGCCGATGATGACCGGGATCTCGACGATCTGGTTCGACTGGCGGCTGATC
This sequence comes from Vicinamibacteria bacterium, assembly GCA_965116805.1. GTDB lineage: Bacteria > Acidobacteriota > Vicinamibacteria > Marinacidobacterales > Marinacidobacteraceae > Marinacidobacterium. The sequence goes on along the minus strand of OZ220713.1, from coordinate 2,768,557 downwards.
TCGGCCTCGAGCGCCGCGCGGTCGGCGCTGCCCGCCTCGTAGCCGCGTACGGGTTCGTTGTTCGGTCGGGGGACGGCCTGAATTCCCTGGCTCATTAGACTCTTTCTCCTTACGTGACTACGTCAGATTCCGGGGCTCCGGAAGGCGGGAATGCTACCCGAGAGACGCCCTCCGCGGGCGGCGTTCCCCCCGGCGCCGCGCTGCTCCGCGAATTGCCGGACCGGGTGTGTGCGGCAACCTCGCGGATCCGGCCGTTTCTGCACGAGACGCCCTTCGAAACCGCCCGCGGCCTGAGCCGCGAACGGGCGGCCGCCGCGCCCCGCGGAGCGGTTCGCTGGAAGCTCGAGTGCTTCGGCGTTACCGGCTCCTTCAAGATCCGGGGAGCCCTGAACAAGCTGTTGGTGCTGCGGGACACGGCGGGCGCACGGGTACTCGACGAGGGAGTCGTCACGGCGTCCACCGGGAATCACGGCCGGGCGACCGCGCACGCGCTCGCCGTGCTGGGTGGGCGAGGCACGGTGTTCCTGCCGCGGACGGTGGCCGATTCGAAGCGGCGCGTCCTCGACGAGCAGTACGGCGACGTGGTCGAGCTGCGTCTGGTGGGTGACGACGCGGTGGAGTCCGAATACGCGGCCAGGGAGGAGGCGGAAAGGAGCGGGCGACCGTTCGTTTCGCCCTACAACGATCCGGACATCATCGCGGGGCAGGGAACCGTCGGTTTCGAGATGGATGCGGCGCTCGGCGGCGAGCCGCTCGACGCGGTGCTGGTGCCGGTGGGCGGGGGCGGCCTCGTCGCCGGCATCGCCGGTTGGCTCAAACACGCCCGCCCCGGGATCCAGGTCGTGGGGTGTCAACCGCGGGCCTCCGCCGTCATGGCGGCCTCGGTGCGCGCGGGCCGCCTACTCGAATCGGGGCGCGACGTGCCGTTCGAGCCGACGCTCGCCGACGCGGTCGCGGGCGGGGTCGAGGCCGGCGCGGTCACCTTCGCAATGTGCGGCGAGCTCGTGGATGCCTGGATCCTGCTCGACGAAGGGGACATCGCCGCCGCCATGCGCCGGGTGCTCGGCGAGCGCTTCGCGATGGTCGAGGGCTCCGCCGCCCTGCCGGTCGCGGCGCTCCCGCAGCTCGATCCCGGGCTCGCGTCCGTGGGGCTCGTGCTCAGCGGCGCCGGGATCAGCCGCGAGGGATTGCGGGTGCTGTCCGGCGATTAGCGCCGCTCAACTCGGCGGACTGTCGGGTGCAGCCGGCGCCGCCGCCTTGGCCGGCGGCGGCGCGTGCGGGGTGTTCGTCGTGATCAGCAGCACTGACAGCAGCACTCCCGCGATCCCGACCCAGAGCATCGGCCCGCCCCGCAGCCGCCCTCCCGAGAGGAGCAGCGTCGAGATCGCGGTGATCGTGACCGCGCCTCCGAAGACCACCGGCATGACCGCGTGGGGGATGCGGGCGCCGCCGGTGAACATCGCCATGGTCAGTCCGAAGGCGCCGAGCGCTCCCAGGAGTCCCGCCGCGAACCCCCAGGCGAGGCTGCTGCCCGCGATCGGGGTGAAGGAGAAGTTGTCCCCCCGGAGCCACATGCCGATGGCGCCGCCCGCGATCGCCACCACCAGGTAGGCGATCCCGATCCCCAGGTACGGCTTGAAGGGGCTCGCGGTCGCGTCCGCGAGGCGCGCCTGGCCGAGCGTCGGTCCGTAGAGGCCCCAGGCGAGGGCGGTGATCAGGGCGAACAGGAAGGGAAGGGCGGTGCGCATCGGAGCCTCCAGGCGGGGCCGATCATACGGAGGAGGCCGGGCGCCGTGGCACACTCCGCGCGCGTCCGGTGGGAGCCGGCGCCTTCTTCTCCATGACCGCGGTCGAGCCGCTTCGCCAGTTGGCCGCCGCCGGCGGCGTCCCGGGGCCCCGGGGTTTCCTGCCGGCCTACGAGCCGCTCCGGCGCCTGCCGCCGGGTTTCGAGGCGTGGGAAGAGATGGCGAAGGACGTTTCCGCGCGCTACCTGGTCGGCCGGGCCCGCCGCGATCTCGCGGCGCTACCGGAACTGGACCCCGCGCCGCTGGCGGATGGCCCCGAGGTCGAGCGGGCCATGCTGCTGCTCACCTTCTTCGCCGGCGCCTACGTGCACGCCACAGAGCCGCCGGCGGCCAGCCTCCCGCCCCCGCTCGCCTGTCCGCTCGTCGCGCTGTCGCGGCGGCTGGGGCGTCCGCCGATCCTCTCCCACGCGAGCCTGGCCATGCACAACTGGCGGCGGCTGGATCCCGCAGGCCCCATCGAGGTCGAGAACCTCGTGAACCTGGTCGGTATCCACGGCAGCACGGACGAGACCTGGTTCCTCACCATCGCGGTAGCCATCGAGGCGTGCGGGGGAGAGGAGCCGGCCCGGATCGTCCGGATGGAGATGGACGCCGAGGCGGGAGACGCCGCGACGTTGGCTGCCGAGCTCGAACGGTTGGGCGAGACCATCGGCCGCATCACGGTGCTCACCGAGCGCACCCGCGAGGGCTGCGACCCGCACGTCTTCTACCGCCGGGTGCGGCCGCCTTTTTCCGGGTGGTTCGAGCCGGGCGTGCGCTACGAGGGGACCGACCTGGCGGAGCCGCTCGTCCTTGCCGGCGGGAGCGCCGCCCAGAGCCCGCTCATCCAGTGTTTCGACGCGGCGCTCTCCGTTCGGCAGCCGGAGGCGGCCAGAGCACCCCACTTGGACATGCGGCGTTACATGAATCCCCGGCACCGGCGGTTCATCGAAGCGGTGGAGGCGAGCGGGGCGGTCCGCCGGTTCGCGGCCGCCACCGGCGACCGCGCCGTCAGGAACGCCTACGACGGCGCGGTGGAGGCGCTTGCCGAACTCCGGCGCGTCCACATGGCGATCGTGAACGACTACATCGTGCGCCAGGCTGATCCGGGTACCGCGGCGCGCGGCACCGGGGGAACGGACTTCCGGCGCTTCCTGGGCGGGGCGATCGCCGGAACCGAGGGGGCGCGGCTGCGGAACTGAGGCGACTCGCCTACGGGCCCGCCGGCGAGCGGTCCTCCCGCGGCACGAGCCGCACCGCCCAGAGGCCGCTGTTGAAGTCCGAGAAGAAGATCGTCCCCTTGTGCGGCTGCGGGCCCCAGACGAAGGGGGCGTTCGGGATGAACCCGTCGGGGTCGTCGGAGTAGAACTTGGCGATCTCCCGGCCCTGCCGGTAGAGGTCGCCTACCAGTTCCCCGGACACGTCCACCACCCGCAGGCCGCCGTTGAAGTAGGCGACGTACATGAGGTCCTTCTCGTAGTCGATCCAGAGGTTGTGCGGGCCCGCCTCGGGCACCCGGTAACGGGCGATCTCGACCGGGTTCTCGGGATCGTCGAACTCGTTGAAGTGGATGAAGCCCATCGCCCGGGAGGGCATCCTCTCCTGCCAGGAAATGATCGGGCCAGGGATCCGGGGGTTGATCGGATGCGACTCGTCGCCGGTGACGACGTAGAAGCGGCCGGCCGACTGGCTGCGGAACGGCCAGATGGCGTGGTTCCAGCCGGTGAGCTGGTAGAGACGGCCCATCTCCACCGGGTTCTGGGGCGATCCGCCCATGCCGCCGCCGCCCACGTCCACGACCACCATGCCGTCGGTGTTCCCGGCCTGGAACGCGATCCCGTCGTGGATCCAGACGTCGTGCACGCTGCGGCCGGGGCGCGGGTCCTCGAACCGGGACACCCGGAACGGGTTCCGCGGATCCTCGGCGTTCACCACGTCCCAGCGCCGGCCGTTGTTGATCGCGTAGATGTGCCCCTCGTGGAAGAACACGTTGTGGACCCCGCCGGTCAGCTCGTCGTCAAAGCGCGAGAGGATCTCCGGGTTCCGGGGGTCGGAGACGTCGAGGATCACGAACCCGTTGCGGCGGTTCGAGGCGCCTTCGCGGGTGATGACCGCGATCCGGCCGTCTTCGGACACCTTCACGTCGTTCACCGTGCGGGCGTCCACCTGCACCTCGGAGATCCGCTGCATGTTCGCGGGGTCGGTGACGTCGAAGAAGAGCGCGTGCCCGTCGGCGTTCCACGTGCCGAGCGCCGCGTAGTCGCGCCCGTCGGTCCCCTCCCAGATCCAGAGGTCAGAGGTCGCGCGGTCGCGCACCGGCGCATGGCCCACGAATTCCATCGCCATTCCCACCTCCCGGGGCACGACCTGCACCGCCTGTTCTCCGTGCGCCGAACCCGACGAGGCGGAAACCACGTAGAGCCCGGGCTGCTCCGCGACGAACCGGCCGTCCGCGAGGAGTTGTGCCGGGGCGCCGGCCCCCACGGTGTCGAACCGGCTGGGGTCGGGATGCGACTCCAGCGAGAAGCGCACCGGGGCGCCTTCGACCGCGCCGCCGCCTTCGTCCATGACGGAAGCGGAGAAGCGGACCACGTCCCCGGTGCGGACACCGCCGGTCAGCGGCGACTCGCCGACGTTTGCGTCAAGGCTGAGGGAATGCGCGGGATTGGCCGCAACCTCGATCCGCGCCTCGGCGGTCAGTTCGCCGAGCCGCGCGGTCAGGGTGGCGGTCCCCGGGCCGACCGCCCGGAAAACGCCGGCGGCCTCCCAGTGGTAGGTCGGGGGCCGCGGCCGGTCGTAGAACGGATGGGCGTGGTAGGTGCCCTCGAAGAGGGGACCGAACGCGGTGACCGCGCCGACGCCGGCTGGTTCGACGGTGATCTCGGGACGCACGTCGCGCGGTTCGGAACCCTCGTCCTCGGCGAGCAGCCGGACCGGGACGCTGGCGCCTGCCAGTACCCGGTCGGGCAGATCGACGAAGCTCAGCGTCGCGAGTTCGGAGGGCAGGATCTCCACGGGGATCTCCACCCGAATGCCGGGATCGTCCGCCCGCGTGAATCCCGGCGTAGTCCCGGCCGCCGGCGACAGCGCCACCAGCGTGTGGTTGCCGGCCCGGTGGGCGGTCACCACCCCGGTGTGGGAGACGCTGACGTCCGCTGGGTCGAGGGAGAAGAAGAGAACGCGCGCCCCGGTGTCCACCTCTCCGTCTGCCGCCGTAACGGTGGCGACAAGGCTGCCGGTCTGTCCCACCCGCAGGTTCAGCGACTCGGGAGTCACCGTCAGTTGCCGCTCCTGACCCGAAGCCATGGCGGCGCCGGCCAGGAGAGCCGAACCCAGCACCGCGCGTGCCGCCAGGTCGAAAGAGAATGCTGAAGGAATCCGCCCGGAAGTCATCGTTCAAGAGTAGTCAAGACGCGGCGGGCGGGCCAATCGGTTGTCGTGACCCCGGGGCCTCGGGCGCTTGCCGTCCGGGCGTCCTCTGCGGCGGATGAAGAATTCGGGTCCCTGCCGCGTAGTTCCTCCATAGAAGCCTTGACAGACGAAACCTCGACCGCCGGAAGCACCCCGGGAAACCGGCCCGGCGTACCCGACCCGGAGGAGCAGGAGTGGATCCGCCGGTGCCGCAACGGCAGCCGGCGCGCCTACGAGCCGCTCGTGCGGCGCTACGCCCGGTGGGCGCAGGCGTACGCCTACCGCCGGGTCGGCGACCGGGAGGAGGCGCGCGACCTCGCGCAGGAGGCGTTCGCCCGGGCGTTCCATGCGATGCCGCGGTTCCGTCTGGGGCGCCCGTTCCTGCCCTGGTTCCTGACCATCCTGGACAACGTCTGCCGCAGCTACCTGCGCCGGCGCCGGCCCGAGATCGGGCTCGAGGGCGTCCGGGAGCCGTCGGTCGATGGCGGCATGCAGTCCGTGCACCAGCGGTTGATGCTCGAACGCGGGCTCCGCGAACTTCCCGAGGAACAGCGCCGGGTGGTGGTGATGCGCGACATGGAGGGCTACGTCCACAGCGAAGTCGCGGAGCGCCTCGGCATTCCCGAAGGGACGGTGGCGTCCCGGCTGCACACCGCCCGCCGCCGGCTGCGGCGGTTCCTCGCGGGTGGTGGCCGAAGGTGACCCAACAAAGAAACAAGGACCGGAAGGAGGAAACCCGATGACAGATCACGATGGAAACCAGGCTCCGGGGGCCTCGGGGCGAATTCCCGAAGACGCACCGGGCGGACCCGAACTCGAACCTCGGCCCGCCGACTGGGACGACGCGGCGATGGACCGTTTCTGGCTCGGCGTCTACTCGCGCCTCGAGCGGGGCGTCGCCTGGACGCTGCTCTCCGCCTCGGGGGCGTTGCTCCTCGGCTACTGGGCGTACGTGTTCGCCACCGAATTCATGGCTGACGCATCGGTCCCGGTGATCGTTCGCTTCGGCACCGCCGGGTTCCTGCTCGGCATCCTGCTTCTCTTGCTGGGCGCGATCCGAGAGAGGATCCGCGCCCGTTCCACCGATCCTTTCCGGAGAGTCCGACGATGATTGTCAGTACCACCAACGAAGTTCCCGGCGGGGAGATCACCGCCGTCCTGGGCATCGCCCGCGGCAACACGATCCGCGCCCGCCATCTCGGCCGCGACATCATGGCCGGCCTCAAGGGAGTGGTCGGCGGCGAGGTCGAGTCCTACACGAAGCTCATGGCGGAGAGCCGCGAGCAGGCCATCGCCCGCATGATCGAGCACGCCGAAGCGCTCGGCGCCGACGCCATCGTCGGCATGCGGATCGCGACCTCGGTGCTGATGACCACCGCGGCCGAGATCCTCGCCTACGGCACCGCGGTGAAAGTCCGCCGCTAGGGCCGGGAAGCGGCTCGGAGCGCCGGCCTCCGGCCGGCATCGACCGCCGAGAGGCGGTCGAAACCGCATTCAGCCAGTCTCGCATCGGGAGGGACGCCTGGAGCGGCGTCAAAATCTCCGTGCAACATGAAAATATCCCGGTGATTTTCATGTATTGATGTAAAATACCCGGCTAAACACGCTGTCATATCTCTCAGGCGGCGTACCGGAACCGAACGATGGAGTTCAAGCGGCTACTTGGCGACCCCCTGGACGCGGGCCGAAGCTTCTTCCTTTTCGGCCCGCGGGGAACCGGAAAGACCACCTGGCTGCGCCGCCGGGTACCGGAGGCGCCCTTCATCAACCTGTTGCGGTCGGACTTCTACGGCCCACTGTCCGCCGAACCAGGCCGCATCCGCCATCTGGTTCCTCCTGGACACCAGGGCTGGGTGGTGATCGACGAAGTGCAGCGCATCCCGGCCTTGCTGAACGAGGTACACGACCTCATCGAGTCGCGCGGCCTGAAATTCATCCTGACCGGGTCGAGCGCGAGGACGCTGCGCCGAAAGGGAGTCAATCTGCTCGCGGGGCGAGCCCGGACGTACTTCATGCACCCGCTGACCGCGATGGAGCAGGGGGACGCGTTCGATCTGGGGCGTTCCGTTCGTTTCGGGCACCTGCCCGCCCGATTCAACGATCCGGACCCGCGCCGTTACCTTAAGGACTACGTGCAGACCTATCTCCGTGAAGAGGTCATGCAGGAGGGGCTGACCCGAAACATCGGGCACTTCGCCCGTTTCCTCGAGGCCGCAAGCCTGTCCCAGGGGCAGCCGCTCAACATCAGCGGGATCGCGCGCGATGCCCAGGTGTCGCGGGCCACCACGGAGAACTACTTCTCGATCCTCGACGACTTGCTGCTGGCCGTCAGGCTGCCCGTCTTCTCCCGACGCGCTCGGCGCAGGCTGATCTCGCAGCAGAAGTTCTATTTCTTCGATGCGGGCGTCTTCCGCACCATTCGGCCGGCCGGCCCGCTGGATTCCGATGCCGAGATCGACGGCCCGGCGCTGGAGACGCTCGTGCTGCAGGAGCTGCGAGCTGCCAACGACTACCGCGCTTACGGCTATCAGATCCACTACTGGCGCACCCGGGCGCACCTCGAGGTGGACTTCGTGTTGTACGGCCCGCGGGGCCTGGTCGCCATCGAGGTGAAACGATCTCGTCAACTCCACTCGGCGGACACGCGATCGCTGCGCGAATTCAGGCAGGACTACCCGATCGCGAGGTGCTGGGTTCTCTACGGCGGGGGCCACGAGCTGGAGCTGGACGGCATCACGGCGATACCGCTGGAACGCGCGCTGCCCGACCTCGGCCGCATCCTCTAGCGGAGCCGGCGATCACGGTGCGGGTCCGGTCAACCCCCGCAGAAGACGCCGCGACCGTGTGCGCCGACCGGATAGGGTAGGGACGCCATGTTGGAAGCCTCCGCCGCGGAACGCGACGCCGGCCGCTTCTACGAGGACTTCCACGTCGGCCAGCGCATCGTCCACCCGCTCGGGCGCACCGTCCTCGCCGCCGACAACTCCTGGTTCTCGCTCCTCACCCAGAACCAGAACCCGATCCACATCGACCGCCACCACTCCGAGCGCACGCCATTCGGCAAGCCGCTCGTGAACTCGTGCCTGACGCTGGCGCTCGCTACCGGCCAGTCGGTGAACGACCTGACCCGGAACGTGCTCGCGAACCTCGGCTGGGACGAGGTCCGGCTGCCCGCTCCCCTCTTCGAAGGGGACACGCTCTATTCGGAGAGCGAAGTGCTCTCGACCCGCGAGTCCCGCTCCCGCCCCGAAGCCGGCATCGTGACCGTCCGCACCCGGGGAAAGAACCAGGACGGCGTCGTCGTGATCGAGTTCCGCCGCACCTTTCTCATCTGGAAGCGCGACCACGCGCCCTCGCATTCCGGGTGAGGCGGGGTTACCCCCGGCCGGCGACGGAACCTAGCGGCCGTGCGCCGGTACTGACGATTCCAGCGCTTGCCGTGAGGTGTAGCGGGGCCGGAACCCGGTCTCCCGAGTCAGCTTCGCGATGCTCGCGACCCAGGGCCACCGGACCATCGCGAGCCCACCGGCGGGGCCGTAGCTCTGCAGGCGCAGCACCCAACTCACCTGGGTCAGGGTCCGCAGCAGCGGCTCCGGTAGCGCGACCGAACGCGAGCCCGCCAACCGCGCCATCTCGCTGAGCGCCAGCGTGCCTTCTCCGGCCACGTTGAAGACGCCCGGGACCGGTCGCAGCAGACAACCCTCCAGCGCCTCCTGCAGGTCGTCCTCGTGGATGAACTGCATCTGCGGGTCGGCGCCGCGAACGCGCACCAGCATCAGCCGGCGGAGCGCACGGGCGGCGAAGTTGTCGGAGCGTGGCCCCAGCACGCCGCAGCAGCGCAGCACGGTGACCGAGGTGTCCGGATTGGCCGCGCCGAAGGCTTTCAGCATCCGCTCCGTGACGGCTTTGTCCTCGGCGTATCGGAAACCTTCGACGGGCCGCAGGGGCGACTCCTCCGTGTAGGGCCGCGGGTCGCCGGCGCGGGCTCCGTACACCGTGGTGCTGCTGAGGTAGACGAGTTGATTCACTCCGGCAGCCTGGCATCCACTGAGCACTTGGGCGGTTCCTTCCACGTTCACGGACCGGGCGGACTCGGCGTCGTGACCGGTCTGGAGCCTGAAGGCCAGGTGCGCGACGGCGCCGATGCCGTGCTCGCGCAGGATGTCGTCCATGGGACGCCGGATGTCCTGCCGGAACGCCGCCAGCTTCGGATGTTCGAGGACGATGGGGCGGACATCGAAAGCGACGACCGCAGCTACGCGCTCCGAAGCCGTGAGCCGCTCCAACAGCCTGGAGCCGACGGAGCCGGCGGCGCCGGTGACCGCGACGCGCAGGCCCCTAACCCGAGGCTTCGTTTGCCCTTTCCCCCCGGAGCATCGCCACCATCCGCGCGCTGTCCGCCGGCGGCGGGCCGGTGCGGCGGCTCACGAACCAGGTGACGCCGAAGTTGATCAGCATGCCCAGGGTGCCGATCCCTTCCGGGCTGATCCCGAACCACCACGCCTCCGGGCCGCTCCACTCGAAGACCTTGAACCAGCCGATGTAGACGGCGGTGAACCCGGTCCCGGCGATCATGCCGGCCACCGCGCCGCGGGCGGTCACCCAGGTGGTGAAGACCCCCAGGACCAGCGCCGGGAAGAAGCTGGCGGCGGCCAGCCCGAAGGCGAAAGCGACGACGGCCGCGACGTAGTCGGGCGGATAGATCCCGACGATGATCGCCACCACGCACGCGCCGGCGGCCGAGAGCCGGGCGGCCAACAGCTCCTTCCGCTCGCTCATGCCAGGCCGCAGGAAGCTCTTGAGCAGGTCGTGGGAGACCGATGCCGAGATGACGAGCAACAGGCCGGCCGCGGTGGAGAGCGCCGCCGCCAGGCCGCCCGCGGCCACCAGCCCCACGACCCACGCCGGCAGCTCGGCGATCTCGGGGTTGGCGAGCACCATGATGTCCCGATCGATGGCGAGTTCCGCCCCCGGCCCCTCGCTGTACTGGATGAGGCCGTCGCCGTTGCGGTCGGTGAACTGGATGAGCCCCGTGGCCGCCCAGTTGCGGAACCAGTCCGGGGCCTCCGCGAAGGGCGTGTTGTGAAGCGTCTGGATCATGTTGACCCGGGCGAAGGCGGCGACCGCCGGAGCGGTGGTGTAGAGGATCGCGATGAAGAAGAGCGCCCACATCACGCTCCAGCGGGCGAGGCGGGCGGTCTTGACGGTGTAGAAGCGGATCAGGACGTGCGGGAGTCCCGCCGTCCCGGTCATGAGCGCCATGGTGATGGCGAAGACGTCGGGGAGCGTCTTCTTCCCCGCGAGGAACGCGCCCGTGTACTCGGGTAACCCGAGATCGGCGTGGATCTGGTCGATCGCCCGCAGGAGCGCCACGCCGGCCCGTTCGCCCTCGATCAGCGGCGAGCCGAAGCCGATCTGGGGGATTGGGGTTCCGGTCATCATCCAGGAGATGGCCCCTGCCGGGATCAGGAAGGCGACGATCAGCACGCAGTACTGCGCGACCTGGGTGTAGGTGATCCCGCGCATCCCCCCGAGCGTGGCGTAGAGGAGCACGATGATCCCGCCGATGGCCACGCCGTACTCCACCGGGATCGTCAGGAAGCGCGAGAAGACCACTCCGACGCCGCGCATCTGCCCCGCCACGTAGGTGAACGAGATGAAGACCGCGCACACGACCGCGGTGAGCCGGGCGGCCTGGGACGCGAAGCGGTCGCCGACGAACTCCGGAATCGTGTAGCGGCCGTAGCGGCGGAGATAGGGCGCTACCAGCAGGGCGAGCAGGACGTAGCCGCCCGTCCACCCCATGAGGTAGATCGCCCCGTCGTAGCCCATGAAGGAGATGAGCCCCGCCATCGAGATGAACGACGCGGCGCTCATCCAGTCGGCGCCCGTCGCCATGCCGTTCGCGAGGGCGGAGACCCCGCGTCCCGCCACGTAGAAGCCCGAGGTCGTCCCTACCCGGCTCGCGACGGCGATGGCGCTGTAGAGGGCGAAGCTGCCGACGACGAAGACCAGGGTCCAGCCGGCGATGCTCACGAAGGATCCTCGGTGTCTTCGGACCGGTCGGCCTTCCCCTCGATCCGATCCATGGCGATCGCGTTCACGACCAGCAGGACCAGGAAGATCAGGATCGCGCCCTGTTGGGCGAACCAGAAGCCGAGCGGGAAGCCGCCCATCCAGATCCGGTTGAGCGGCTCCGCGAGCAGGACTCCCAGGCCGAGCGACGCCGTGAACCAGATCGCCAGGAGGACCGCGATCAGCCGGAGGCTGCGTTTCCAGGCGCCCGCTCGCGGCGGGGAGGATTGAGACACGGTCCGAGCGCGGATTGAATCAGAACCGGTGCCGGGTGGGGACTCGAAGGAGTTGCAGCACCCCCATTGGCAGGACTCTGCGTCCTCGGCGCTGGTTTCGCGCTCCCGCGCGATGCCGGCCTCCACCGGGAGGACTGGCCGGCGGTCCCTCGCCCACGCGCCACCCGAATTGTGGGCGCTCTACTCGCCAAACGCACTGGTATGCTCGAAAGTCCGGAAAAGGAGGGGACTCCGTGATTCCACCGTCTTTCGACTATCACGCTCCCGACACCCTGGAGGAGGCGAGCCGGCTGCTGCTGGCGAACCCTGAGGCCAAGCTGCTGGCCGGCGGACACAGCCTCATCCCCATGATGCGGTTCCGGCTGGCGGAGCCGGCCGCGCTGGTGGACCTGAGGAGAATCCCCGGGCTCTCCGGAATCCGCGAAGAGGGTGGGTCCCTCTGCATCGGGGCGATGACCCGCGAGTCCGCTCTGGAGAAGTCGGACCTGGTCCAGAGCCGCTACCCGCTGCTCGCCGACACCACCCGCGTCATCGCCGATCCGGTGGTGCGGAACCTGGCGACCGTGGGCGGGAACGTCGCCCACGCCGATCCCGGCAACGACCACCCGGCGGCCATGCTCGCCTACCGTGCCTCGTTCGTCGCCGCCGGCCCCTCCGGCCAGCGGACGATCGCCGCGTCCGATTTCTTCACGGGGCCGTTTTCGACCTGCCTCGAAGAAGGGGAAATCCTGACGGAGATCCGCATCCCGGAGGCCGGGCCCGGCTCCGGAGGCGCCTACCAGAAGTTCGAGCGGAAGGTCGGCGACTACGCGGTGGCGGCGGTGGCCGTCCAACTGCAGCTCGACGGCGGGCGGATCGCCGGCGCGGGAGTGGCGCTCACCAACGTGGGCCTCAGCGCGATCCAGGCCGGCGCCGCCGAGGCGGCGCTCGCCGGTTCGGACGGCGGTGACGCGGCGCTTGACGCTGCCGCCGAAGCGGCCGCCGCGGCGGCCGATCCGGCTGACGACCACCGGGGGTCCGCCGACTACAAGCGCGCGGTCGTCCGCGTGCTCACCCATCGGGCGGCCTCCAGCGCGCTCGCCCGGGCGAGGGAGGCGTCATGAGTTCCCACCAGATCAGCGTCACCATCAACGGCGAAGAACACACCCGCGAAGTGGAGGCCCGGCTGCTGCTCGTGCACTTCATCCGCGAGGAACTCGGCCTCACGGGCACCCACATCGGGTGCGACACGACCTCCTGCGGCGCCTGCACGGTGCTCCTGAACGGCGTGCCCGCCAAGAGCTGCACGGTGTTCGCCGTGGCGGCCGACGGCGCCGAGGTCACGACCGTGGAGGGACTCGGAAACGGCGGCCTCCATCCGGTCCAGCAGGGATTCACCGAGAAACACGGACTCCAGTGCGGTTTCTGTACCCCCGGGATGATGCTGACCTCGAAGGCGCTCCTCGAAGAGAACCCGGATCCATCCGAAGAGGAGATCCGCTGGGGCATCTCCGGCAACCTGTGCCGGTGCACCGGCTACGTCAACATCGTGAGAGCGGTGCAGCGGGCCAGCGAACTGATGAAGGAGAACAGCGATGGCTGAGTGCAGAGGTCTCGGACACTCCGTCCAGAGAAAGGAAGACGCCCGCTTCATCAGGGGACAGGGCCGCTACATCGACGACGTCAAGCTCCCGGGAATGCTCTACCTGGACATCGCCCGGAGCCCCTACGCCCACGCGAAGATCACCAAGATCCACGAGGACACCGCGATGGCGGTCGACGGGGTGGCCGCGGTGATCACCGGGAAGACCCTCGAGGGTTTCAAGCTGGCGTGGATGCCGACCCTGATGAGCGACCAGCAGATGGTGCTGCCGGTGGACACGGTCAAGTACCAGGCGCAGGAAGTGGCGGCGATCGTGGCCACGTCCCGCTACGCGGCCGCCGACGGCGCCGCCGCCCTCGAAGTCGACTACGACCCGCTTCCGGTGGTGGTGGACCCCCACGAGGCGCTGAAGCCCGGGGCGACCAAGGTCCGCGACGACAAGGACAGCAACCACATCTTCCACTGGGAGCATGGGGACGCCGACGGGACGGAGGCGGCGCTCGCCGGCTGCGACACCGTCGTCGAGCAGAAGATGCACCTGCCGCGCATCCACGTGGCTTCGATCGAGACGTGCGGCTGCGTGGCGAGCTGGAACCCGGTAGAGGGCCACCTGACCCTCTACCTGACCACCCAGGCCCCGCACGCCATCCGCACGGTGGTGGCGCTCGTGACCGCCCATCTCGGCCTCGCCGAGCACAAGATCCGGGTCATCTCGCCCGACATCGGCGGCGGTTTCGGGGGCAAGGTGCCGGTCTATCCCGGCTACGTGCTCGCGACCGCCGCCTCGGTGGTCACCGGCAAGCCGGTGAAGTGGATCGAGGACCGCTCGGAGAACCTCCAGGCGGATTCCTTCGCCCGCGACTACCACATCTCGGCGACGCTCGGATCGAAGAACGGGAAGGTGACGGCCCTCAAGCTGGACACCGTCGCCGACCACGGGTATTCCGACGCGGCGGCGAACCCGTCCAAGTTCCCGGCCGGGCTCTACCACGTCGCCACCGGGTCCTACGACCTCGAGAACGCCCACGTGTCAGTCGACGGGGTCTACACGAACAAGCCGCCGGGCGGGATCGCCTACCGGTGCTCGTTCCGCGTCACCGAGGCGGTGCACGCCATCGAGCGCATGGTGGACCTGCTGGCCCGCGAGAACGGGGAGGACCCGGCGGACTTCCGCCTGCGGAACTTCATCAAGCCCGAACAGTTCCCGTACCAGTCGGCGCTCGGCTGGGAGTACGACAGCGGGAACTACGGCGCGGCGCTCGAGAAGGCCATGGACATGATCGGCTACCAGGATCTCCGGGCCGAGCAGGCCGACAAACGCGCCCGCGGCGAGCTGATGGGGATCGGCATCTCCTCCTTCACCGAGATCGTGGGCGCCGGCCCGTCGAAGACCTTCGACATCCTGGGGATCAAGATGTTCGACTCGGCCGAGATCCGGATCCACCCCACCGGGAAGGCGATCGCCCGCTTCGGCACCAAGTCACAGGGGCAGGGGCACGAGACCACCTACGCGCAGATCATCGCGGAGGAACTCGGAATCCCGCCGGAGGACATCCAGGTCGAGGAAGGGGACACCGATACGGCGCCCTACGGCCTCGGCACCTACGCGAGCCGCTCCACCCCGACCGCGGGCGCCGCGGCGTCCATCGCGTCGCGGAAGATCCGGGAGAAGGCGCGGAAGATCGCCGCCCACCTGCTCGAAGCCGACGAAGCCGACCTCGTGTGGGAGCAGGGGAAGTTCCATGTGAAGGGCTCCCCGGACCGGGCGAAGACCATCCAGGACATCGCCTTCGCGGCCTACACGAACCATCCGCAGGGAATGGAAGCCGGGCTGGAGGCGATCTCCTACTACGACCCGCCCAACCTGACCTTCCCGTTCGGGTCCTACATCTGCTGCGTGGACATCGACCGCGGCACGGGCCAGGTGCGGATCCGCCGCTTCGTCGCGGTGGACGACTGCGGCGTGCGGATCAACCCGATGATCGTGGACGGCCAGATCCACGGCGGGCTCACCATGGGGATCGCGCCCGCGCTCCTCGAGGAGATCTCCTACGACGCGGACGGGAACATCACCGGGGGCAACTTCATGGAGTACCTGGTGCCCACCGCGATGGAGACCCCGCACTGGGAGCTCGGCGAAACGGTCACGCCTTCGCCGCACCATCCGATCGGCGCCAAGGGGGTGGGCGAGTCCGCCACGGTGGGCGCGCCGCCGGCCGTCGTGAACGCGGTGGTGGACGCGCTCTGGCACCTCGGGGTGCGTCACATGGAGATTCCCATGACCCCGGCGCGCGTCTGGAACGTGCTGAACGAACACGGCGCCGCGGCGACCCGGTAGGGGGCCGCGCCGGAACGCGGCGGTGACCGGACCGACCGACGTCTTCGCCGCGGCCGCCCGTCTCTACCGGGACGGCGTGCCCTTCGTCCTGGCGACGGTGGTGCGCGCGGAACGCCCCACCTCCGCCCGTCCCGGCGCCAAGGCGATCGTCACCGGCGACGGACGGTTTCGGGGCTTCGTCGGCGGGACCTGCGTCAAACCGGCGGTCCGGCGCGAGTCGCTGCGGGCGCTCGCGGACGGAGCGCCCCGGCTGCTCCGCATCTCCCCGGACAGCCCTCCCGAGGGCGTCGAGGCGGAGGAAGGAGTTCTGGAGGAACACATGGCTTGTGTGAGCGGTGGCGCTCTCGACATCCACCTGGAGCCCTATCTGCCGTCGCGGCTGCTGCTGCTGGCGGGGAGTTCGCCCATCGTGGAATCGCTGGCGGCGCTCGGCGAGGCGCTCGGGATGGAGGTTCGGACCGCCGAGACCTCGGAAGACCTCGACAGCGCGGCCGAGGGGGCCTTCTGTGTGGTCGCCGGCCACGGCGAAGGGGAGTGGGAGGCATTGAAGGCTGCGTTGACCGGCGGCCGCGCCCGCTATGTGGGCCTGGTCGCGAGTCCGCGCCGGTCGGCGGCGGTGCGCGAACGGCTCGTCGGGATGGGTGTTTCCGAAGCCGACGTCGGCCGGCTCCGGTCCCCCGCCGGGCTCGACATCGGCGCCGAGACCCCCGGCGAGATCGCGCTCAGCATCCTCGCCCAGATCGTGGAGGGGCGGCAGGCGGCGGAGCGGCCCGAGGCTGCTTCGGAGGAGGCCGCGCCGGCCCCGATGGTCGGGATCGCGCTCGAGACTCCGAGCGACGACCTGGTGGTGGATCCGATCTGCGGGATGACCGTCTCCCGGGACTCGCCGCACCGGGTGGAATCGGGCGGCGAGACCTACTGGTTCTGCTGCGCCGGCTGCGCGGAGACGTTCGCTACCGCCGGGAGAGCCGGCGATACCGCCTGAATCGCGCCCCCACCGGGCGCCGCCGCCCCGCAGGAGGGCCGAAACGATGAAGTCCCGCCGCACGTTCGGCGCCGCCGTGATCATCTCCTCGATCGCCGCCGGCGCTCCCGCCCAGACACCGACCCGCGCCCGGGACCTGGGAGTGCCCTTCGAGGGCGATCCCGGCCCGCTGAACGCCATCACCGACGTTTCCGGACTGGAGGTGGGGCACACCACGATCCTGCGGGAGGAGGGGCCGGTCCGGACCGGGGTCACCGCGGTGCTGCCGCGCGGCCGGATGAGCCGCGTCGGGGTGTTCGCCAACTGGTTCGCCCTCAACGGGAACGGCGAGATGACCGGCACGACCTGGGTCAGCGACCGGGGGATCCTGAAGGGGCCGGTGCTCATCACGAACACCTACAGCGTCGGCGCGGTCCACGAGGCGGCGATCGCCTGGGCGGAGCGGAACCTCGGATTTCGCGCCTGGACGCTGCCGATGGTCGCCGAGACCTGGGACGGGTTCCTGAACGACATCACCGGTTTCCACGTCCGCCGCGAGCACGTGTTCGCCGCGCTCGATTCCGCCCGTGGAGGGCCGGTCGAGGAGGGCTCGGTGGGAGGCGGCACCGGGATGCGCACCTTCGAGTTCAAGTCGGGAATCGGCACCGCCTCGCGCCGGGTCGGGACCGGCGGGGCGGACTTCACGGTGGGCGTCCTGGTGCAGTCCAACTTCGGCCGGCGTCCGCAGCTCAAGATCGCCGGGGTGCCGGTGGGGCGGGAGATCCCCGACCTGCTTCCCGAGAACCCGCCGCCTCCGGAGGCCGGTCCTCCCGCCCCTCGGGGAGGACGGGACGGATCCATCATCATCGTCGCGGCCACCGACGCGCCGCTGCTCCCGCACCAGTTGAAGCGTCTGGCCCGCCGTGCATCCCTCGGGCTCGGACGCCTGGGGAGCATCTCGATGAACGGCTCGGGAGACATCTTCGTGGCGTTCTCGACCGCCAACGAGGAGGCCGCCGCCAACGAGAGCGGCGAGGCCCGATTGCGGATCCTGGCGAACTCCGACCTGAACCCGCTCTTCGAGGGGGTCGTGCAGGCCACCGAGGAGGCCATCGTGAACTCCATGGTCGCCGCCCGCGACATGACCGGCGTGAACGGCCGCCGGATCTACGCGATCCCGCACGAACGCCTCCGGGACATCCTCCGCCGCCATGACCGGCTGCTGACGGCAACCCCGGACTGACGACCGGTCCGGCTTCAGGCTGCTAGCCTGCCGGAGGATGACCTGCGTAAGGGACTTGACTGGGGTTGTGCTGTGGAGGATGGCGTCGAGCGCGGTGGTCCTCGCCACCATCGTGTCCGCGCTCGGTGTCGGCGGCTGCGGCGATGCGACGACGCCTGTCGGGCCTCCCCCGGAACCGGTCCCCACGGCGCTCGAGATCCGGGGTCTGCCGGAGGAGCCGATGGAGATCGGGACGGTCACGCAACTGACGGCCTGGGCGACCTTCAGCGACGGCGCCAGCGGGCAGGTGGATCCGCTCTGGAGTTCGAGCGCGCCCGAGGTGGCGAGCGTGGACGGGCGCGGCTTCGTCTTCGCGCACGCGGCGGGCGAGACGCGGATCACCGCCACTCTAGGGCCGGCCAGCGCCGAAGCCGCAGTGGCGGTCGCGCCCGTCAATCCGAATCTCTACGACCTCAACGGGCAGGTCTTGAACCACAACGGCCGCCCGGTGGCGGATGTGCGCGTCGTCGCGCTCGACGGCCCCTCCGCGGGGAAGGCAACCGTGACGCGAGGCGACGGCGGGTACTTCCTGCATGACCTGGAGGGCGACACCACCCTCGCGGCGCGGAAGGACGGCTACGACGAGGCGACGGGGCTCGCGACGCGTGACTCGGGCCGGCTCGACTTCACCCTCATCGGCGGCGCACCCCGGGGTTCGTTCGGCGGGGGGCAGTGGATCGTCGGTGACGAAGTCCCGCCGGGTCGTTACTTCACGGATCCCGAGTCCTACTGCCGCTGGAATCGGCGTTCGGGATTCTCCATCGGCTACCTGGCCGGCCGGGCCGCACTCGTGCCGTTCGAGTCGCCCCCGGATCACGACTTCATCGCGGGCAGGGAACTCCGCTTCGATTCCGGACAGGAGATCGTGGACATCGACCCGGGCGACGCGGCGTTCCGGTCCACTTCCGAGTGCGGGGAGTGGCGGGCCGAGCCTCCCCACACCGGCACGCAGGACGAAATCCGTCCGGGCACCTGGCTGGTGGGCGCCCAGATCGCGCCCGGCACCTACCGCGCGGACGCCGACTACCTGTGCCTCTGGCTGCGGCTCGCCGCCTTCGGAGGCGGTCAGGAGGACGTCGTGGAGGACGGTCTCGTCGAGACGCGGGCCGGCGCGGAACTCACCGTCACGATCGATCCCTCCGATGCCGGCTTCTACAGCGACGCCGAGTGCGGCGCCTGGACCCGCGTCGAGGACCCCTGACGGAGGCCGGGGTCAGGAAGCGGCAGTCAGACGCCCACGTCCGGCCCGGTCCGCGGGCCGGACGTTGACTCCGGGCTCTCGGTCTGCCGGGGAGGGCATCCCCCGCGGCCCATCGTGAGCACCGCCGCGCCCTGGAGCCGGCCGCCGCGCAGCCGGTCGAGAGCCTCGTTGGCGGCCGTCAGCGGCATGGTCTCGACGCTCGTGGCGATCTCGGTCTCGGCAGCGAGCGCCAGGAAGTCCTCCCCGTCCCGGCGCGTCAGGTTGGCGACCGAGACGACGCGACGCTCCTGCCACAGAAGCTCGTAGGGGAACGAGGGGATGTCGCTCATGTGGATCCCCGCGCAGACCACCGTCCCTCCCGGAGCGAGCGCGCCGAGCGCCGCGGGCACGAGCGCGCCGACCGGCGCGAACAGCAGCGCCGCGTCGAGTTGCTCCGGCGGCGCCCGGTCCGAATCGCCGGCCCATTCCGCCCCGAGGTCCAGCGCGAACGCCTTGGCCGCTTCGTCTCCGGGCCGCACGAAAGCGAAGACACGGCGTCCCTGGTGGCGCGCGACCTGGGCGATGATGTGGGCGGCCGCGCCGAATCCGTAGAACCCGATTCGCCCGGCATCCCCCGCCATCCGCAGCGCGCGGAAGCCGATCAGTCCCGCGCAGAGCAGCGGCGCCGACTCCGCGTCGCCGCGATCCCCCGCGAGACCGAGCGCGTACCGCTGGTCCGCGACGCAGTAGTCGGCGTAGCCGCCGTCCCGGGTGTAGCCCGTGAAGCGGGCGGCGGGGCACAGGTTCTCGCGGCCACGCCGGCAGCACGGGCAGGCGCCGCAGGTCCAGCCGAGCCAGGGGATCCCGACCCGGTCGCCTTCGCGGAAGCACTCGACCCCCGCGCCGAGGGCCGCGACCCGGCCCACCACTTCGTGCCCCGGCACGACCGGCAGGCGCGGTTCGGGGAGTTCGCCGTCCACCAGGTGCAGGTCGGTACGGCAGACGCCGCACGCGGCCACCCGAACCAGGATCTCCTCCGGACCGGGCGCCGGGACCGGCCGTTCCTCGAGGGCGAGCGCCGGTCCGGCGCCCCGAAACACCATGGCGCGCATCGTCGCGGCGCGGGCGCCACTCCTTCGGTGGCCCGGAGATCGGGAAGCGCGGGTCAGAAGCTCAGGTCCAGCTCGATCCCGATCGTCCTTGGTTCTCCGGCGCGCCCCAGGGCGCTGAAGACCGGCGCGGTCGGCTGCCATGCCTGCAGGAGATACGCCTCGTCGAGGAGGTTGCGGCCGAAGGCGAAGACCCCGAAGTTGCCCCGCTGGTAGCCGAAGCGGCCGTTCACCAGCGTGCGCTCTCCGACCCGGAAGCGCGCGTCGTTCCCGCTGTTGGAGAACGCGTCCGCCTGCGCGGCGACCTCGGCGTTCCCCGACCAGTGGTCGTCCAGGCGGACCGAAATGCCGGTCAGCCAGGACCAGGCCGGCGCGTACGGGAACTCGTTCCCCGTGAAGTCGCGCTCGCCGTCGCGGAAGTCATCGAACCGGGTCTCGAGCAGGCCCAGCGAGCCGTAGAACTGAACGCGCGGGTCGAACCAGTAGCCGGCCTGCGCTTCCAGTCCGCGCACGGTGGACTCCCCGGCGTTCACGGTGACGGTGTCCACCGGCAGGCCGAGGTCGGTCATGACCCGCACCTGCTGGTTGGTCCAGTCGGTGTAGAAGGCGTTGCCGTTGAAGAACCAGCGCCGGTCGGGCGCGGCGGCGCGCAGCGCGAACTCGACGTTGCTGGTGTACTCCGGCTCGAAGTCGCTCACCCGCTGGCTCAGCACGGCGATCGACTGCCCGCCGGCCCGGTAGCCCCGCTGCCAGCCGACCGAGGTGGACAGGGAATCGGTCCAGTCGCGGGTCAGGGTCGCCTTCGGCAGGAAGGCCCGGTAGGACGCGTCCAGTTCCTGCGGGGGGCCTGCCGGCGGCAACTGGGGCAGGGGCGGATCGGAGACCACCCCCTGGCTGTTCGTGGTCTGGCGGCGCTCGTCGTCGTAGCGGGCGCCGAGGGTGAGCGTCCAGACGTCGGCCAGACCGAGGTCGAACTCGCCGAAGAGGGCCGCGTTCCGGGTCGTTTCCTGGGTGTTGAAGAACGAGGTCAGGGTGAAGCCGGGAGGCAGGCCGGCCAGTTCGCCCGGCCCGGCGGCGTCCGCCTGGAGCGTATCGGTGAGGTCGGCGAAGTAGAGCCCCAGCACGCCGCTCCGCTGGCCCGGGCCCTGGTAGCGGAGCAGGAACTCCTGGGTCATCCACTCGTCGTCGGTCGTGTAGTCGAGGACGCCGGCCGCCAGGGGCGTCTGGTCCAGGTCCTCCTCCCGGCGGTAGTCGTGCTGGTAGACACTCGAGGTCGACTCGAGGGACAGCCGGTGGCTCAGGTCGTAGGCGAGCGCCAGCGTCAGGTTGTGGTGCTCCGAACCGTCCTCGGCGGGGTGGTCGGAGACGTTGACCCGCTCTTCGGGGAAACGGTCCACGCTGATCGCGCCGTCGCCGCCCCGGCTCTCGGTCGCCTGGTAGGTGAGCAGTCCCCGGAACCGGGTGCTCGGATCGAAGCGCAGCTTCATCCGGACCGCGAGGTAGTCGCGGTAGTCGTAGGAGTCCTCTCCGCGGGTCGGATTCTGGACGAAGCCGTCGCTCTTGCGGTTGTCCACCGCGAGCCGGAAGGCGGCCTTGCCGGCCACGATCGGGACGTTCAGGACCGCCGAGCCCTGGGTGGCGCCGAAGTTTCCGAAACGGCCGCGCATCCGGAACCCGGTCCGGTACTCGGGATCGGCGCTCTTCATGACGATGGCGCCGGCGAGCGCGTTCCGCCCCTGCTGGGTGGACTGCGGCCCGCGGAAGATCTCGACCCGGTCCATGTCCCAGGTGCTGAACGGCCCGAAGAAGGTGCCCTGGTACCCCTGCACGGTGGCGCCGTCGAGCTTGACGCTCAGGAGGAGACCTCCCTCGGGGCCGAAACCCTGCTGGCTGATGCCCCGGATGGAGAAGCCGCGGACATCGGAGGACGAGTTGACGTTCGGGGTCATCGCGACCAGCCGGTAGAGGTCGGTGTCGGTCCCGGCGTCGAGTTGCGCTCCGCTCACGAGCGCCACGCTGGTGGGTTCGTCCTGGAGGCTCCGTTCCTGCTGCTGCCCGGTGACGGTCACGCGTTCCGCGAACGACATGTCGAGCGGAATGCTGATCCGGACCTCGCCGGCGGCGCCCACGGTGATCTCGACGGTCCGGTCGGCGAAACCCGGTCCGAGAACGGTCAGTCGGTGCATGCCCTCCGGCAGCGTGTCGAACCGGAAGGAACCCGCCGCGTCGCTGGTGGTCTCCCGGATCTCACCGCTCGCGAGGGTGAGGATCACGTCGGCGCCGGGCACGAGCAGCCCCTGCGGGTCGGTGACCTCACCCACGATCTCGGCCGTCGACGCGGCGGATCCGGATGGGGACGCGGGGGTTGCCGCCTCAACGGGAGGAAGCGCGAGCAGGATCGAAGCCAGGGCCAGGCCGCGGACGGGACCGGCCGGAGAGACGAAGCGGAACATGGCGGAAACCTCAGCCGGGAAGACTACGCCGACGAGTGGATGAAGGATCCGTTCCGGCGCCCGAGACGGGGAGTACGTTTGACATTCCACCATTGACACATTTCAAATCACACACGATACTTGCAGCATGTCCCGCAGTCACAAGGTCCAGGTCACGCTGAACGAGGTCGAGTACGCCGCCGTCCGCCGGCGAGCCGAGGCGGAGGGCCGGAAGCACGCGAGCGTGGTCCGCGAGGCGATTCAGGAGTACTGCGTCAAACCGGACCGGCGCCAGCGACAACGGGAGGCGCTGGAGGCGCTTCGCAAAATGCCGCCTGCGCCGGTCCCCGAGTCGTGGTCGGAGTGGAATCGGGAATACAGCCGCCTGAAGACGGCGTTCCGCGTGGCGGAATGGCCACGCCGCGACCCCCCGGCGGAAGCCAAGTCGAATGACTGAGCCGCTGCCCCATCCCGTGGCGCGGCCGACGGAGCCCCCTGGGGCGGTCTTCGTTGACGCGAACGTGTTCATGTACGCCGTGGGTGTGGACGCCCGGTGGCGGGAGGTCTGCGACGCGGCACTGGACCGTCTTCAGAACAGCAGGGTGCGGGTCGTGACGAACGCGGAAGTCCTTCAGGAGATCCTGCACCGATACTTCTCGCAGCGTCGTCCAGGCGATGCCCAAACCGTCCACCGCGCTGCCCGGGAACTCTGTGACGAGATCATTCCGGTAACGGAAGGTCACACCGTGCGTGCTCTCGCACTCCTCCTCGACCACCAGGGGCTCCCGGCGCGCGATGCGATTCATGTGGCGACCATGGAGGATCGGGGCATCCGGGCCATTCTTTCGGCTGACCGGGACTTCGACCCGGTGCCCAGCGTGGATCGCATCGATCCCCGGGATTTCGTCAGGGCGTAGCCGCGCCGGCGCGGCCCGGCCGGAAGCCGGGGCCTCCCGTAGAATCCGGCGATGGACATCCAAGGGACCGAGATCATCAGCGCCCCCCGGGAGAAGGTCTGGGGATTCGTCACCGATGCCGAGTCGGTGGCCTCCTGCACTCCCGGGGTGAAGTCGGTCCGCATCCTCGAGCCCGGCAAGCGCTTCGAGGTGGTGGGCGGCATCAAGCTCGGCACGGTCGGGCTCAACGCCAAGAACGTCATCGAGTTCACCGACCTCGTGGAACTCGAGGAGGCCCGGATGAAGATCCGCGGCCGGGGTCCGGGCACCACCATCGACGCCGTCGCGGAGCTTCGGCTGCGCGACGAGGACTCGGGAACCGCGCTCGACTGGAAGGGCACGGTGCAGGTGCGGGGAACGCTGGCGGCGCTCGCCTCCCGGCTGCTGAAGCCGGTGACCGAAAAGGTGCTGCGCGAGATGTTCGCCGAGATGAGGTCCAGGATCGAGGCCTGACGGCCTTTCAGGAGAACGAACGATGACAAGAGGAAACCGGTTTGCGCGCGTGACGACCCTCGCGGTCCTGTGCCTGTTGGCGGCAGGTCTGGGGGCGGCGCAGTCTCCCTACTTTCCCGAGCGGCACGACTGGGCGACGAAGACCGCCGAGGAGGCCGGCTTCGATCCAGCGCTCCTCGAAGAGGCGGTGGAGTTCGCCGTGGATTCGGAGTCGAACGCGCCCAACGACCTCGCGCTGAACCACGAACTCACGTTCGCGCAGGAGCCCTTCGGAAGCCGGGTCGGCCCGACGACGGTGCGCGGTGCGCTGAGCGGCATCGTGGTCAAGGACGGCTACATCGTCCGGGAGTGGGGGCCGTCGAAGAAGGTGGACATGACCTTCAGCGTCTCGAAGACCTTCCTCTCCACGGCCGTCGGTCTTCTCTACGACAAGGGGCTCATCGCCTCGGTCGACGACCGGGTGGGTCCCTACATGCCCGACGACGAGCTCTTCGGGTCCGATCACAACGAGTCCATCACCTGGGACCACCTGCTCCGCCAGACGAGCGACTGGCAGGGGACGCTCTTCGGGAAGCCCGACTGGGCCGACCGGCCGGTGGGCGACCACCCCTTCGAGTACCCCGACCGTCCGATGTACAAGCCGGGAACCCACTACAAGTACAACGACGTCCGGGTGAACCTGCTCGCGCTCGCGGCGCTCCAGGTGGTGCGCGATCCGCTGCCGGTGGTGCTGCGCCAGGGGATCATGGATCCCATCGGCGCCTCCAACCGCTGGCGCTGGCACGGCTACGAGAACTCCTGGGTGATGATCGACGGCCGGAACGTCCAGTCCGTCAGCGGCGGCGGCCACTGGGGCGGCGGCATGCACATCAGCGGCCGCGACCTCGCCCGCTTCGGCTACCTCTTCCTGCGGATGGGCAACTGGAAGGGGAAACAGCTCATCTCCGAGGAGTGGATCGGGATGGCCCGCACTCCGGGCGACGTGAACCCGAGCTACGGCTACATGAACTGGTTCCTGAACGGGCCCGTCGAGCGCGACGGCGAGATGGTGAAGTCCATTCCCGACGCCCCGGACACCGCGGTCACCTTCCGCGGCGCCGGCAGCAACATCGTCTACGTGGACTGGGAGAACGACCTGGTGGTCGTGGTCCGCTGGATCCAGGGCGGCGCGGTGTCGCCCTTCATCGGGAAGGTGCTGGCGGCGCTTCGCTGATCGGAAGTCCGCTGTTTTCGGCGGTCAGTTGCCGAGGTCGTAGAGCGGGAAGCCCATCGTCTCGGCGACCGCCGTCATCCGGCGGTCGTAGCTGGCGAGTGCAACGCGCTCCCCGTTGTCTCGAAGATGCGCCATGGAGGCGATGTGCAGGGCGTCGAGCGTGCGGAGCGATCGCGGGAAGGGCTCGAGGGCGCGCACCAACACCACCGGCGACAGCTCCAGGAGTGAGACCCGGCGCACGAGTTGTCGCGCCGGTTCGGCATTGATCTCGCCGAGTCCCCGGGCGTGGAGGCGGACCCAGACTTCGTATTCGAACAGGCGACTCGAGATGAGATCGTCGTCCCAGAGCCCTTCAGGAGGTCGCCGGTCTTCCGCCAGAAGTTCGGCAATGGCCACCGAGGAGTCAAGGTAGATCACGATCGGCCCGATCCTCGTCAAGTTCCCGCAGGAGCTGCGCGAGCGGCGCAACGCGCTTTCCGGAGGGAGGTGGGCCCTTCCGTGGGGACCGGGCCGGAGAGAGGTGGCCCTTCCGCACCATTTCCGCAAGGCGCGGATTGTCCGCAAGCGGGTTGCCCGTTTTCCGCGGAGGCCCGATCTCGGCGACGATGCGGTCCCGATTCGTTACCAGAACCGTCTCGCCGGACTCGGCGAGACGGACGTACTCGCTCAGGCGGTTGTTCAACTCCTTGATCCCGACGGCTCTCATGGAGCGATGGTAGCTACGGTAGCTACCATTCACAAACGGCGACCGGGCTGTCGGAGCGGAAGTCCCGCCGGCGGTCTCCACCAAGCGAACCGGGTAGATCTCCGGGTTCGGGAACGTCCTACCGGCCGCCTCCGCTGCCCCGCAGTTCGTCCACCTGCGCCTGGTAGAGCCGCCGCCCCTCCTCGAAGGTCGCGAGCACCTCCGCCTTCTGGGCGGGATCGTCCCAGCGGTCCATCGCCCTGAGTTCCTCCAGCACCTGGTCGATCCAGCGGACGAAGAACGCCGCGTCGTCCAGCGAGCGGATCGGGCTCGCCGTCCGCGATCACGAAGACCGGGTTCGTGTGCGCGAACAGGTAGCTGTCCATCGCGCCGTGCTGCGGCGGACCCAGCACCCGCGCCGCGATCCACCCGCTCCCCTCGACCGGGATCTCCAGCTCGGCGTCGATTGCCTTGAGGTCGCCCGTAGCGTCGACCCGGTGCACGATGCGGCCGTTCTGCACGATCTCCAGCCCGTGCATGGTGAAGAGCGAACGGGCTGTCGCGCGCACCGTGACCGTGTCGCCGCGGGACGCCGCCAGTTCCTCGCCCATGCTCTTCCCGGAAACGTCCAGCGTCAGGATCGGGCCGCTGGTCACGAACGCGCGGCCCGCCGCCATCGCGTCGGCCCAGGCGTCGTAGTGGACATGGTCCTCGCCGGTGTGGACGTAGGTACGCGTCGTCCCGATCGCGGGATGCCGCCAGATGTCGGTCATGGCGTCGGTTCCGGCGGTCGCGGGGATGCGCGAACCCGTGTTGAGGAGGCGGTACCAGACCTCGGCCGTCCCGAGCTCGTCGCTCCAGATGCACGCCACGTCCACGAAGTCGGCGAGGCCGAGAATCGCGTCCACGGGCAGCTCCCTGGCCGATCCCGCCCCCGCCGCGTCGGGGTCCCGGTGCCGGAGCCCGTAGGGGTGGACGTATCCGCCGATGCCGCCCTGCTCGTGCACCCGGCGCAGCACCGACGCGTTGTCGGGGTAGAGGGCGTGGTGCGCGGTGCCCACCGAGCCGATGTAGAAGGGCGTGATCAGCTCGGTCAGGTTGAGCAGCGAGAGGTGCGCGAAGTAGCTGGGCCGGTACTCCTCGTTGTAGTAGACGATGGTGCGCGGCCCGGTGTGCGGGTGCGGGTGCCCGAGGAAGTGCTCGAGGTCCTCGACCCGGCTGTTGCCCCAGTAGTTGGCGATCATGCCGTTCGCGACGTTGAGGTCCTCCGCGTGGGCCTTGTTCCGGAGGTCCTCGGGGGTGACGAAGTAGTGGCCGCCGTAGTTGGGGTGGATGTGGTTGTCTCCGGAGTACCAGCCGTCCGCGGCCATGTCGATCCAGCGGTCGAGCTGGAGTTCGACGATGGCGTGCTCGCCGGCGCGGATCTCGACGGCGCGGGAGACGGGCTCGTATTCGAAGCCCCGCCAGGCCTCGACGGTGGCCTCGCCGGCGGGCAGCGTCGCCGAGAAGCTGCCGTCGGTGTGGAAGTAGTAGTCCTCGGTCACGCTGACGACGCGGGGGTAGCTGCCGGCCGGGAAGTAGGCGCGCCCGTCGGAGCCGGTCAGGTAGATCCGGGACGGCAGGAGTTCGCCGTCCGCGTCGCTGACGCGAACGCGGAGCTGGCCGGTGGGCTCGGACCAGGCGTAGCCGTCGATCCGCACCGGTTGGGGGACGCCGCCCCCGCGGGTGACCGTGTAGAGCCCGAACCCCATCCCGTTGTCGATGGTGCGCGGCTGGTCCGTGGCGCCGCCGTTCCTCGCATAGACCAGGCGCTCACCGTCCGGTGACCACGAGGGGAAGTACTCGTCGGTACGCGTGTGGGTGAGGCGCACCGGCTGGATTCCGCGCGGCGACTTCTCGCTGGGGACGGCGTAGAGGTCGTTGTTGCCCGAGGC
The DNA here is from genome assembly GCA_965116805.1 of Vicinamibacteria bacterium. GTDB lineage: Bacteria > Acidobacteriota > Vicinamibacteria > Marinacidobacterales > Marinacidobacteraceae > Marinacidobacterium. The sequence goes on along the minus strand of OZ220713.1, from coordinate 2,740,923 downwards.
GTCCGTGACGTAGGCGACGATGCCCCCGTGCGGCGCGACCACCGGCGCCGCCTGGTAGTTGGTCTCGATGCGGATCAGGAGTTCCGCCTCTCCGGTCGCGGCGCGATGGCGCCAGAGGGAACCCGAGCCGAGCGCGGCCTCGCCCCGCCGGGAAACGAACACGATGTCGCCGGTGCCGCCGATCCAGTCCCCGGCCATGTCGTTTGCATCGGGGTCGGCGATGACGGCTTCCGCCGTGCCGGTTTCCACGTCGTGGACCCAGAGGTCGAAGGTGCCGTCGCGCTCCGTCGTGAACAGGATGCGGGACCCGTCCGGCGACCAGCGCGGACGCAGGTCGAGGAAGGGATGCGTGGTGAGGCGGCGCGACCCGCCGTCGGCAAGTTCGGTGACGAAGATGTCGAAGTTGCGGTCGATGTCGGCCGCGTAGGCGAGTTGGCTGCCGTCGGGGGACCAGCTCGGCTGGGAGTGGTAGCCGGGGCCGCTCGTGACCTGCCGGGCGGTGCCGCCCTCGGCGGGGACGACCCAGATGCGGCCGTGACAGGCGAAGGCGATGGACTCGCCGTCGGGTGACCAGGCGGGGTAGGTGGGCGAGGCGGTGACGGGGGGCGGGAAGTAGCTCTCCATGTACATCCGTCCCGCGTTGCTGACGCCCGCGAGGGAGGGGTAGCCGCCCGGGAAGGGGTCGGGGTACTCGTATTGCTGGGCGGAGCCAGGGTGAACGGACAGAGCCGTCAGCGCTGCCCCGGTCAGGATGGCGGCGGCGGGGAACTTCATCGGCGGCGGTCCTCTCAGAAGATCGACTTCGGCATGTGCATGCTCACCAGCATGTTGGGGACGTCGACGGTCTCGGAGATCTTGAGGTCGCCCGCCAGCGAGCAGAGCACGTAGGCCTCCTCGCGGGTCAGCCCGTGCTCGGCCACCAGCCAGGCGATCATGTGGCGGGTCGCCTTCTTCGCCGCCTCGTCGATGTCGGGGTCGAATCCGGTGACCGCGTAGTAGTCGTCCGTCTCGTATTCGGGCTCGGTGATTCCGCGCGGGTTCGGCATGACCTCCAGCGTGACCACGAGGCGCATGGGGGCCTCGATGGCGCTCCCGGAGACCTCCCCGTCGCCCTGGACCGCGTGGGTGTCCCCGATCGAGAAGTTGGCGCCCGGGACCTGGACCGGGATGTACACCGTGGCCCCGGGACGCATGTGCCGGTTGTCCATGTTCCCGCCGTTCTCGCGCGGCGGGATCGTCACCAGCATTTCGTCGGTAGCGGGGGCCACGCCGAGCACTCCCGGGAAGGGAGCGAGGGGCAGGGTGATGCGGTCGTTGAAACGCGCCTCGGTGGCGCCCGGTTCCAGATCGAAGCTGCGGAGCCACGGCTCGGTGAACTCGTCGGCGAGGAAGCCGAAGCCCGGGAAGATGCCGGACCAGCCGGGGCCCTGGACTTCCGCCTCGTGGATCGTCACCGCGAGCAGGTCGCCCGGCTCCGCGCCCTCGACCGCGATGGGTCCGGTGAGGGCGTGGATCAACCCGAAGTCCACGGTCGCGAGTTCCGCCGCGGTGGTCTCGAGGGTGATCTGGCCGTCCGACGCTTCCTTGGTGAAGATCTCGACGACGGCGCCCGAGGGCACGGTGAGGACCGGCGGGATGGTGGAACTCCAGCGGTTGTGGGTGTTGTCGGCGGGGAGGGTGTAGTCCGGCGTGGGGACGGGGTCCCCTTCGGGTTCCGGGTCGGGAGCCGGCGCGGGTGCGGGGGATCCGCAGGCGGCGACGAGAGCGAGGAGGGCGAGGGCAGCGAAGGTGGTGAGGCGCATCGGGGACTCCTTGGGCGGAAGCGAGAAGGCGATTATGCGTCCGTTGGGGGAGGCGCCGTGAGACTGCGTCGGGTTGCGCCGTGCGCGGCGCGGAGCGCCGGGCGTGCCGGTGTGAACACCGGCGCTCCCAGCCCCTACCGGGATTCGCTGGTTTCGGTTTCCGGTGCGGCGTAATAGCCCTTGCGGGTGCGCGCGATCAGATCGTCGCGGTCCTTGATCTTCACCTCGATGCTGCGCCAGCCGCCTTCCTTGCGGTCGCGCGAGGGGAGGTAGGCGATCTGGTACTGCCGGTGCAGCTCGTGCTGGATCTGCCGGAAATGCCGGGACAGGTCCTCGATCTTGTCGGGGTAGTAGGACCGTCCGCCGCTCTGTTCCGCCACCGAATCCAGGAACTCGCGATTCAGCTTCCCGCCGCCCTCCGGGCTCCAGCCGGTGTAGCCCACGGTGTAGATGGCGCCCTCGGAGAGCCGGGCCCCCTCGAGGGCCTGCTCCCGGGTGCTGACGCTCCCCTTGGCGTCGGGTCCGGAGTCCTCGCCGTCCGAAACCAGGATCAGCGCCTTCCGCTCCTCGACCCGGGAGAGTTCCTGGAGGCTGGTCAGGATCGCGTCGTAGAGCGCCGTCTTCCCGAACGGCCGCATCGCGCGGATCATCGGGACCTGATCCCAGATCTCGGTGGTGTAGGGGGGCCCGAAGCGGACGCCCTCGCTGAAGGTGGCGACCCGGCCCTGGTCCGCTGAGGCCATGTTGCGCAGGAAGATGTAGGCCGCGGTCTGGATCGCCGACAGGCTCGAACGCACGGAGGCGGACGAGTCGAGCAGCAACAGGCTGGTTACGGGAGTCAGGTCGGCGGTGAAGTAGCGGATCTCCTGGGGAACGCCGTCCTCGAGGATCTCGAAATCGTCGGGGCCGAGGCCCGTGATGAAGCGTCCCCGCTCATCGGCGACCACCACGTCGAGGGTCACGCTCGGCACCCGCACCACGAAACTGAAGCGGTCCCCGAGCGTCGCTTCCCGCTCGATGGTTTCGGGCCTCGCCTCCTCCACTGGCGGCTGAGCCGGGGGCTGTCCGGGAGCGAATGCGGCTCCCGCGAGCAGGGTCGCGAGGAGAGCGGGAATCAGGCCGGTACGCATGGGTTGCGGTTCGGTCCGTAGTCTAGGTTGCCGGCGCACTTCCTGCCGGGTCGGGGCGGACGGTCCCTCTGCTCTTGCGGATTTCCGCCATTCCCGGATACTCTCGCGATTTGGATGATTCGTTCCCGGCGAGGAGGAACCTCCCCATGAGACACCGTGTTTGCCTCACCGTCAACGGAAAGGCCGAGGAGTTCGACGTCGAACCCCGGCTTCTCCTGTGCCACCTGCTACGTGCTTATGTCGGCCTGACCGGGACGAACATCGGCTGCGACACCTCGCAGTGCGGATCCTGCACCGTCCTCATGGACGGCAAGGCCGTGAAGTCCTGCACGGTGCTCGCGGTGCAGGCCGACGGTTGCGAGGTGACGACCATCGAGGGTCTCGCCGGCGCCGACGGGCTCCACCCGGTACAGCAGTCCTTCTGGGACAACCACGGCCTGCAGTGCGGCTTCTGCACCCCGGGCATGATCATGACCGCGGTCGAGCTTCTGGACCGGAATCCCGACGCCAGCGATGCCGACGTGCGGCACGGTCTCGAAGGCAACATCTGCCGCTGCACCGGCTACGAGAACATCGTGAAATCGATCGTGGCCGCCGGCGCGCGCCAGAGCTGAGCGGGGCAACTTTCATCGAGGATCGCGAGGAGGAGAGCAATGGGCCGTTACGTAGGGACTTCGGTCAAGCGGGTGGAAGACCCCCGCTTCATTCAGGGCAAGGGACGCTACGTCGCCAACATCCAGTTTCCGGACATGGTGTACGTGGCCATCAAGCGCAGCCCCGAGGCGCACGCCCGGATCACCCGGATCGACACTTCGGCCGCGGACGCCATGGACGGCGTCGTGGCCGTCTTCACCGGCCAGGACTTCAAGGACGGCGGCTGCGGCTCGCTCCCCTGCGGCTGGCTGGTGCCCGACACCAAGGTTCCGGACCGGCCCGTCGTGGTGACCGACCGGGTCTGCCACGTCGGGGATTCGGTGGCGGTGGTCGCGGCCCGAACTCCCTACATCGCCGCCGATGCGGTCGAGGCGATCGAGGTGGACTACGAGCCGCTCCCGACCGTGGTGGACGCGCGCGGCGCCATGGACGAGGGTGCGCCCCTCGTCCACGCCGAGATCGAGGACAACGTCTCCTACCACTGGGCGCTCGGTGACCAGGAGGCCTGCGACAAGGCGTTCGCCGAGGCGGACGAGATCGTGGAGGTCGAGCTCGTGAACCAGCGCCTCATCCCCACGGCGATGGAGCCGCGGGCCGCGGCGGCGCAGTGGGATGCGGCATCGGAAGAGATGACGGTCTGGACGACCAGCCAGAACCCGCACCCGATCCGGCTGCTGCTCTCCGCCTTCACGCTCGGGATTCCCGAGAGCAAGCTGCGGGTGATCTCTCCCGACGTGGGCGGCGGGTTCGGCAGCAAGATCTTCCACTACCCCGAGGAAGTCATCGTGCCCTGGGTGGCGCGCGAGGTGGGCCGGCCCGCCCGCTGGGTCGCGACCCGGACCGAGAGCCAGATGACCGACTCCCAGGGGCGCGACCACGTCACCGTCGCCAAGCTCGCCATGACGAGCGGCGGCACCTTCACCGGGCTCGACGTGGAGACCTGGGCGAACCAGGGGGCCTACCTCTCGACCTTCGCCCCCCTCATCCCCACGGCGCTCTACATCACGCTGCTCTCCGGGAACTACAAGATGCCCGGCGTGTTCGGCAAGGTGCACGGCACGCTCACCAACACGGTGCCGGTGGATGCCTACCGGGGCGCGGGCAGGCCGGAGGCGGCCTACCTCGTCGAACGCCTGGTGGACCTGGCGGCCGCCCGGCTGGGCCGGGACCCCCTGGACCTGCGGCGCCAGAACGCGATTCCCAAGGAGGACTTCCCCTACCAGACGCCGGTGGCGTTCCTCTACGACAGCGGCGACTACGACCGGCTGATGGCGACCGCCGCCGACAACGCCGACTACGCCGGCATGCGCCAGGCGCAGGCCGAGGCGCGCGCCGAGGGCAAGCTGCGCGGCGTCGGGGTCGTGTGCTGCATCGAGGCCAGCGGTCCCGCGCCCTCGGCGGTTGCCGGGTCGCTCGGTTCGGCGGTGGGCTTTTGGGAGAGCGGTGAGGTGCGCGTCCATCCCACCGGACAGATCAGCGTCTTCACCGGCTCCCACGCCCACGGACAGGGCCACGAGACCACCCTCGCGCAGGTGGTCGCCGACGAGCTCGGCGTCCCCATCGAGAGCGTGGAGGTGGTCCACGGAGACACCGGCCGCGTCAACTTCGGCATGGGCACCTACGGCAGCCGGAGCGCCTGTGTGGGCGGCTCGGCGCTCGTCAGGAGCGCCGAGAAGGTGCGCGCCAAGGTCCTCCAGATCGGGGCCCACCTGCTCGAGGCCGCCGAGGAGGACGTGGTCTACGACCGGGACACCGGCCGGGTCCACGTGAAGGGCTCTCCGGAGAGCGGGAAAGACTTCGGCGAGCTGGCGTTCGCCGCCTACACCGCGCACAACCTGCCCGAGGGAGTGGAGCCGGGACTCAATTTCGTGAGCTTCTACGACCCGGCGAACTTCACCTTCCCGGCGAGTTCGCACATCTGCGAGGTCGAGGTCTGCTCCGACACCTGGGAAGTCCGCATCCTCCGCTACGTGGCGGTGGACGACGTGGGCAAGGTGATCAACCCCATGATCGTGGAGGGCCAGATCCAGGGCGGCATCGTCCAGGGCGTAGGCCAGGCGCTGACCGAGGACGGCGCCTATTCCGATGACGGCCAGCTCCTCTCGGGGACCCTGCTCGAATACGCGGTGCCGCGCGCCGATCTCCTGCCGGGGATCGAGGTGGACCGGATCGAGACCCCGTCGCCCCACAACCCGCTCGGGGTCAAGGGCGCGGGCGAGATGGGCACCATCGCCGCGACCCCCGCGGTGGCGAACGCGGTGCTGGACGCGCTGGCTCCCCTGGGAGTCACCCACATTGAGCTGCCGCTCACCCCGGAGAGGATCTGGCGGGCCGTCCAGGCGGCCGGCAACGGCGCCTGAGAGGAGATTCCGATGTTTCCAAGCCAATTCGACTACCACCGCGCCGCTTCGGTCGCCGAGGCGGTGGAGCTGCTTTCCTCGCTTCCGGACGCCAAGCTGGTCGCCGGCGGGCACAGCCTGATTCCGGCCATGAAGCTGCGCGCCGCGCAGCCGGCCGCCCTCGTGGACATCGGGCGGATCCCCGGTTTGTCCGACATCTCCGCCGACGGCGACAGCCTCGTCATCGGCGCGCTGGCCACCCACGCCGCGGTAGCCGACTCGGCCGCGGTCCGGGGGGGATGCCCGATGCTGGCCGAAACCGCGGCCGCCATCGGGGACATCCAGGTGCGGAACCGGGGGACGATCGGGGGCAGCCTGGCCCACGCCGATCCGGGAGCCGACTATCCCGCCGCGATGCTGGCGCTCGGCGCCGAGGTCACCGCCGTTGGGGCGGGCGGCGAACGGACGATCGCCGCCTCCGACTTCTTCGTGGACATCCTGACCACCGCGCTCGCGGACAACGAAGTCATCACTTCGGTCCGGGTTCCCTGCGCGGCGGGCGGCGCCTACCTGAAGCACCGCCATCCGGCCTCCAGCTACGCCGTGGTCGGGGTGGCCGCCTGCGTCGGGCTGGACGGCGGCAACGTCGCGAGCTGCGCGATCGGCATCAACGGGGTCACCGGCAAGGCGGTGCTGGCGGACGCGGCCGCGGCGGCGCTCTGCGGCGGCCCGGCCAGCGCGGACCGGATCGCGGCTGCCGCGGCGTGCGTCGGTGAAGCCTTCGACGAGCCGCTCGGCGATCTCTACGCCTCGGGAGAGTTCCGGGCCCACCTCGCCGGGGTGTACACGAAGCGCGCGCTGGCCGCAGCCGCCGAGCGCGCCGGATAGTTGTCGGCGACCCGGACGGCGACCCTTTCCTCGGTCCCCGAACTCACCGGGGAACTCGCGGGGCAGGGGTATATCGCCGACAGCGCCCTCGCCACCGCGCTCTTCCTGGCCCTCCGTCTCGAGCGCCCCCTCTTCCTCGAGGGCGAGGCCGGCGTCGGGAAGACGGAACTCGCCAAGGTGACGGCGGCGGTGCTCGGCGCCCCGCTGATCCGGCTCCAGTGCTACGAGGGACTCGACATCGGCCAGGCGGCCTACGAGTGGAACTACACCCGGCAGATGCTGGCCATCCGCCTGGCGGAGAGCCGGGGGGCCGCCATGGAACAACAGGACCTGTTCGGTGCGGACTTCCTGCTCCGCCGGCCCCTGCTGCACGCCATCGAGACCTCGTCGCCGGAACGCCGGCCGGTGCTGCTCATCGACGAGGTGGACCGCAGCGACGAGGAGTTCGAGGCGTATCTGCTGGAGGTCCTCTCGGACTTCCAGATCACGATTCCCGAGATCGGCACCATCCGGGCGGCGGCGCCGCCGGTCGTGGTCCTCACCTCGAACCGGACCCGGGAGGTCCACGACGCGCTCAAGCGGCGCTGCCTCTACCACTGGATTCCCTATCCCAGCTACGAACGCGAGCTCGAGATCGTCCGCGAGCGGGTGCCCCAGGCGGCGGCGCAACTCGCGGCGGAGGCCACCCGGTTCGCCCAGGAGTTGCGCGAGCTCGATCTCTTCAAGCGCCCGGGGGTGTCCGAGACCCTGGACTGGACGATGGCGCTGGCGTCGCTCGGGAAGACCGCCCTCGACGAGGCCGCGGTGGACCGCACGCTGGGCGCGCTGCTCAAGTACCGGGACGATCTCGAGATGGTCCGTGGAGAACGGGCGGGGGCCATCCTCACCCGGCTGGCCGCCGGAGTCTCTTGACCGCCGCGGCGCGGGGTCCGCAACCGGAACGCGGAGCGGCGCTCCCGCCGCTGCTCCAGAACCTCACGCTCTTCGGGCGCCTGCTGCGGGGGATCGGGCTCCCGGTCTCGACCGCCCGGATGCTGGACCTGGCGCAGGCGCTCCCGCTCATCGAGGTCTTCCGGCGCGAGGAGTTCCACGCCGCCGCCCGGGCGCTGCTCATTCACCGGCGCGAAGACCTCGAACTCTTCGACGCCGCGTTCGCGCTGTTCTGGGAAACGCCGCCCGAACGCTGGACGCGGGCCCGGCTCCCCGGAATGATGCTCCGGAAGCAGCGCTCCCCGGTCCGGCAGGCGACCTTCCGGCCGGTTGCCCCCGGGAGGGACACCGGCGCCGACGAGCAGCCGCGCCAGCCGTTCGCCCGGCGCACCTGGAGCGACCGGGAGTCCCTCGAGCACCGCGACTTCTCCGACCTCGACGAGGACGAACTGCGGGAAGTGCGGGCGCTGATCCGGGACGCCGGGTGGCGGGCCGCCCGCCGCCGGGTGGTGCGGTTCCGGCCCGGCGGCAACCGGAATCTGGACCTGCGCCGGACGCTGCGGCGCGGGCTCCGGTCGGGCGGCGAGTGGGTGCGCCTCGAGCGGCGGCGGCGCCGGGAGAAACCGCGGCCGCTCATCGTGCTCGCCGACGTGAGCGGCTCCATGGAACAGACGGCGCGGGTGCTGCTCCACTTCCTCTACGGGCTCTCGCACGGGTCGCCCGGGCGGGTGGAGGCTTTCGTCTTCGCCACCCGGCTCACCCGCATCACCCGCAAGCTCGCCGACCGGCGGGTGGACCGGGCCCTCGGCGAGGCCTCGGAAACCGTGCGCGACTGGTCGGGCGGGACCCGTATCGGCGAAGCGCTCCACCGGTTCAACCTGGAGTGGGCGCGGCGGCTGCCCACCTCCGCCGCGGTGGTGCTCCTGGTGAGCGACGGCTGGGACCGCGGCGATCCGGCGCTGGTGGCGTCCGAAATGGAGCGGCTGCGCGGGCTCGCCTGGCGCGTGGTCTGGCTGAACCCGCTGCTGTCCGACGAGGGATACGAGCCGCTCACCCGGGGGATGGCCGCGGCGCTTCCCCACATCCACGACTTCCTTCCCGTGAACAACCTGGCGAGCGTGCGCTCGCTGGCGGAGCACCTGGCGAAGCTGGATCCGGTGGGCCGCGCGGCCGCGCCGCGTCTCCCCTCCCGGCCGCGGTCGCTGGCCGCACGATAATCCCGGGCTGAGCAGCCCAATGCGCGACATCGCTCCCGTTCTGGACTCCTGGCTGACCGGCGAGGGTCCCCTCGCGCTTTCCACGGTGGTGCATACCTGGGGTTCGGGACCGAGGCGTCCCGGCGCCCGCATGACGATCGACCGCGAGGGCCGGATCGCCGGCTCGGTCAGTGGGGGCTGTGTGGAATCGAGCGTGGTCGAGACGGCGCGCGAGGTCATCGAGAGCGGCGAGCCCCGGCTGCTTCGCTTCGCGGTCTCCGACGAACTGGCCTGGGGCGTGGGTCTCGCCTGCGGGGGCTCGCTCACGGTGTTCGTCGAACGGGCCGACCGGGAGCTGCTGGGTCCGGTCCGCGAGGGGATGCGGCGCCGCGACGCCGTGGCGCTGGCGGTCGTGACCTCCGGGCCGAACCTCGGGGAGAGCCTGGTCAAGGTCGCCGGGTCGCCGGGGATCGGTTCCCCGGCGCTGGCCGGCGCCGCCGAGGCGGCCCTCGCGGCGGGCCGGCCGCAGGCGACCGAGACCGAACACGGGTCCGTGTTCTGCGACGTCATCCTGCCGTCCGAATCGCTGGTCATCGTGGGCGGCGTCCACATCGCGCAGACCCTCTGCGGTCTCGCGGTCCGGGTCGGCTACCGCCCGGTGATCTGCGACCCGCGCCCGGTGTTCGCCTCCCCCGAGCGTTTTCCCGGCGTGGAGATCGTGAACGAGTGGCCCGCGGAGGGGTTCCAGCGGATCGGGCTCGACGCGAGCACCGCGGTGGCAACCCTGACGCACGACCCGAAGCTGGACGACCCGGCGCTCGCGCTGGCGCTCGGGAGTCCCGCGTTCTACGTGGGGGCGCTCGGTAGCCGCAAGACGCACGCGCGGCGCCTCGACCGGCTGCGGGAGCGCGGCGTCTCCGAGGACGCGCTCGCCCGCATCGCGGCCCCTATCGGGCTTCCGATCGGGGCGCGGACGCCGGACCAGATCGCGCTTGCGGTCATGGCCCAGGTGGTGGCGGCGAGGAACGGAGTCCGCGGCAATCCCGGGGGATGAGCGCGGTCCTCGAACTGGCCGACGTCGTCCGGCGCTATCCCCAGGCGGACGGCTCGGAACTGACCGTTCTCGACTCCGTCAACCTGACGGTCGAGGCCGGCGAGACCGTGTCCGTCGCCGGCCGTTCGGGTAGCGGCAAGAGCACGCTGCTCCACGTCGCGGCGGGCATCGAAGTCCCCAGCGAAGGGACCGTTCGTCTCGGGGGGAAAGAGCTGGCCGGCCTCTCCGATCCGGAGCGCAGCCGGCTGCGCGGCCGATTCGTGGGGCTCGTCTTCCAGTTCTTCCATCTCGTGCCCTACCTGACGGTTCGGGAGAACGTGCTGTTGCCGGCGCGCATCGCCCGTGTCGGCGAGGTGCCGGACGAAGCCGGGGGCCCGGCGAAGGTGGGCGCCGCCGCCGATCGGCTCCTCGCGGCGGTCGGACTGGAAGGCCGCGCCCGCGAGCCGGCGCGGCGCCTCTCGGGGGGCGAGATGCAGCGGACGGCGATCGCCCGGGCGCTCCTGCTCCGGCCCGCGCTGCTGCTGGCCGACGAACCGACCGGCAACCTCGATGCGCGCGGCGCCGGAGCGGTGGCGGACCTGCTCTTCCGCCTGGTCCGCGAGCGGAGCGCCGGCCTGCTGCTCGCGACCCACGACCTCGAGCTTGCCGCCCGGGCCGACACCCGGCTGCGGCTGCGCGGGGGGCGGCTCCTTGCCGAGACGCCGCCGCCCTCCTCGGGCGTACGGTGATCCGGCTGCTCCTTCGCGCCGCACCGGCGCGCTTCCGGGCGGCGCCCGCGCTCGGCGCCCTCCCGGTCCTGGCCATCGCGCTGGGCGCCGGCGCGGTGCTGTCGGTCCAGCTCCTGAACCGGGCGGCGCTGGAAACCCTCGACGCCAGTCTCGAGGTCATCTCCGCCGGCGCCGACCTCGTCGTGACCGGTCTCGTGGAGGAAGCCGGAAGCGTCCCGGACGAGGCGTGGCCGGCCGTCCTCGCTACCGAGGGAGTCCGCGGCGCCGCGCCGGTGCTCCGCCTGGCCGGACTCCGGGTGGGAACCCTCGACCGGCAGGCATCGGTCCCCGCGTGGGGAGTGGACCTGGTTTCCGGAGGCTTCGGTTTCGCAGGCGCCGAGGGGGACGAGGGAACTCTCGCGCCCGAGGTCTTCTTCTCCGGAGGCATCGTCCTTCCCGAGCGGGTCGCGGACCGGCTCGGGGTCGGCCTCCTGGATCCGGTGTGGATCGCACCCGATGGCGCGGGCCCCGCGAACCGGCGCCCGACGCTGGTGGCGGGGACCTACCCGAGTGAGGACGGGCGCGCCTCCGCATTCCTGGACCTCGCGTACGCGCAGGCGCTCCGCGGGCGGCCGGGTCTTGACCGGATCGAGGTGTCGGTGGCGGGAGGATCGGACACAGAGGCGATCCGGAGGGCGCTGTCCGGCCGGATTCCCGGCGTCAGGGTCGAGGAGAGTGGAACCCTGCGCGCGGAAGGGGCCGAACTCTTCTCCGCGTTCCGGCTGAATCTCCTCGCGCTCTCCGCGGTCAGCCTGCTGGTGGCCGCGTTCCTCGTGTACGCGAGCGTCCGCGCCGCGCTCGCCGCGCGCCGTCAGGAGATCGGCCTCTACCGGGCGCTCGGCGCCTCGGGCCGGCGCGTGGGAGCGCTGCTCCTCGGCGAGGTGTTGCTCATGGCGCTCGCTGGCGCCGTACTCGGCATTCCGGTGGGGGCCCTGGCCGCTGGCGTCTCGCTGGACCGCGTCAGCGCGACGATCTCGAACCTCTATCTGCTGGAGCGGATCGAGGGACTGACGATCGATCCGCAGGTCGTGGTGCTGGCCGGGCTCGTCGCGTTGGCTGCAGCGCTCGCCGGCGCGGCGCCGCAGGTCTTCGCGGAGGCGACCCGCGCGCCGGTGACCCTGCTCGCCCCGGGACGCGCTTCGCCGTCCCCCGCCCGCCGCCGCTTCTGGCGGCTGGGGCCGCCGCTCGCCGGAACGGCGCTGATCGGAGCTGCCGGTTGGGCGGCGCTCGATCCCGGCAGCTGGCCGGCGCTTCCCGGAAGCGGATTCGGGGCGGCCGGCGCGCTGCTTGTCGGGGCGGCGCTCCTCCCGGACGCTCTCATTCGGTGGGGAGGACGGCTGTGGAACCGACAGGGCTCGGCGGTCGGCCGGGGAATTCTCGCTGCCCTCCGGGAGCCCGGCTCCACCGGACCGCCGGCGGCGGCGCTGGTGGTGGCGGTCGCCATGCTCGTCGGGGTGAGCGCCCTGATCGGGAGTTTCCGGGCAACCCTCGACGCGTGGCTGGGCGAGACGCTGGCTGCCGACATTTACGTTTCGCGGGCCGGGGGAGCGGGCGGGGCGCGCTCGATCGCGTCCGAGCGCCGGACGCTCTCCGCCGAGGTGCTGGCGGCGACCGCCGCGGATCCGGACGTTCGGGACCGCGATCTGCTCCGGGCGTTGCGAGTTCGGCTCGAAGGGCGGCCGGTCGCCGTCCTGGGGGTGGACGCAGCCCTTCCGGAGGCCGGGGACCGGTTCTCCATCCTGGGAGATCGGGAGGCGGCGCTTCGCGGATTCGGGGAGGAGGAGCTGCTGGTCTCCGAGCCGCTGGCGCGCCGGCTGGGACTCGAAGCGGGGGCCGCCCTGCCGCTCCCCGGCGCGACGGCGGACCGTCCGCTGCGGGTCGCCGGCGTCTACCGTGACTATGGCAACGAACAGGGGGCGCTGTTCCTGGACCGGACGCTCATGAACTCGCTCTACCCGCCAGAGCCCGGGACGCCGGCCCCCGTTCACGGCGCCGCCTTGTACCTCCGGGACGGGGCCGACCGGGCGGCGGCAGCCGCCCGTCTGGAGGCGGTGCTGGGGCTGGGCGCGAATGTCGTGGACAACGCCGCCCTCCGGTCGCGGGCGCTTCGGGTGTTCGACCAGACGATGGCGGTGACCGGGCTCCTGCGCGTCTTCGCCCTGGTGATCGCGGCGCTCGGGGTCGGACTCTTCCTCTGGACCCTGGCGCGCGAGCGGGCCCCGGAGGTGGCGCTCGACCGGGCGCTGGGGGCGAACCGCGGACAGGTCGCGTCCGGTTTTCTCGGCCGGACCCTGGTGATCATCGGGATCGCGCTCCTGATCGGCGGCGGCGCGGGCGCCGTGCTCACCCTGCTCCTGGTCCACGTCGTCAACCCGGCGTGGTTTGGCTGGACCCTGACGCTCCATTGGCCGGTGGGCGTCCTGGCGGCGCAGGCGGCCGCGGTCGTGCTGGCGGGTCTCCTCGCCGCCGTCCTTCCCGCGCGGCTGGCTTCCCGCGTGGATGCGACCTCCCTCCGCCAGGAGATCTGATGGCTGGGAGCGCCGGGCAGCTTCGGAGCGCCAGCCTCCGGCTGGCATCGCGCGGGAGCGCGAAACCCGCGCTGATTCGCGCCATCGGAAACGGTGGCGGTCCGCGTTTCGCGGCCTGTGGCCGCGATGCCGGCCGGAGGCCGGCGCTCCGAGCCCGATCCGTTCCCGCCGCCGCCCACCGGACGGCGAGCCTGCGCTCCATGACTCGTGGGGTGGTTCGGCTCGGGCTTTCACGCTTCCGCCAGCTACTCGTGGCTGCTGCGCTCTTCATGTCGCTGCTGGCTCCCGCCCCCACCGCGGCGCAGCAGTGGCAGCAGGCGGCGCCGGACTACCCATGGGAGTTCCCGAACGATCACTGGGCTCACGTGGGTTACCGGACCGAGTGGTGGTACTTCGTCGGTTTCGCCGACGCGGCCGACGGCTCCCGCCGCTTCGCCTGGCAGTTCACCCTGTTTCGCACCGGGTTGACGCTTGCCGCGCCCTCGGCCGCGCCTTCCCCCTGGGGAACGGGGCACGTGGGGATGGGGCACGCGGCGGTCGCCGACCTGGAGACCGGGGAGCGGGTCTTCACGCAGACTGTCCATCGGGAGGCCCCCGGCCTGGCCCGGTTCGGGGCTCATCCGAACCCGGAGATCGCCCGGATGCAGGGCCCGCCGGGAACGTCCGAGCCGTGGTTCCTGGCCTACCGCGACGGCGCGTTCCACTTCGGGGCGGCGGACCGCGAACGGGGACTCCGGATGGAACTCAGCGCCGTTCCGACGCGCGATCCCTGGTTCCACGGGGAGGCGGGGCACTCGCCGAAATCGGAGGGCGGGGCGGCCAGCCACTACTACAGCCATCCGCGTCTGGAGGTGACCGGATCGCTCGGCCTCGGCGGCGAGAACGTGGACATCGCCGGGAGCGGGTGGCTGGACCGGGAATTCGGATCGAGCTGGCTCGCGGCCGGTCAGACCGGATGGGACTGGTTCGGCCTGAACCTGGGGGACGGGCGCGACCTGATGCTCTACCTCCTGCGGCGTCGCGACGGATCGCTGTCCTACAGCGACGGCACGCTGCGCGACGCCGGCGGGGACACGAGCCGGAGGGTTCGAGGCGCGGGGGTCGAAGTTCTCGAAACCTGGATGCCGCCCGATCTCGATTCGGACCCGGGGAACGCCCGGCCCTATCCGGCCGGTTGGCGTCTTCGACTCCCCGGGGAAGACCTCGACCTGATCGTCCGGCCGCTCCTCCCGAACCAGGAAAACCGCCGTCCCGCCGGCCTGGCCGGACCCGACATTCCCTATTGGGAGGGAGCGGTCCGGGTTGAACCCGCCGGTTCGGCAGCCTCCGGAACTCCCCCGGGCCGCGGCTTCGTGGAACTCACCGGATACCGGTCGGACGTGGCCTTGGCCGGCCTTGCCCCGGATACAATCGAAAACTCATCCGATGCCCGGCAAGGGAGGCGCGACATGATGCAAGGCTTGATGGACGGCGTGACTTTCATATTCCGCTGGCTCCACATCTTCGTGGGGATCATCTGGATCGGCCACCTCTACTTCTTCAACTTCGTCAACGCCCAGATGACCGCCAAGCTCGACGGCGCCACGAAGGCGAAGGTGGTGCCGGAACTCATGCCGCGCGCCCTCTACTGGTTCCGGTGGGGCGCCGCCTGGACCTGGATCACCGGCGTCGTGCTGCTCCTGCTCGTCTTCTGGCACGGCGGCCTGATGTTCGATCCGGGCGACGGCTGGGGCGGCGGGGCCATCGCGATGGCGCTCATCACCTTCGTCGCGGTCTTCGTCTACGACGCGCTCTGGAACAGCGGGCTGAAGTCCAACGTCCGGGCGGCGACCGTCGTCTCCTTCCTGCTGCTCGCGGTCACCGTGTTCCTGTTCGTGAACGTGGGGGCCTTCACCCCGCGGGCGGTCCTGATCCACACCGGCGCGATGTTCGGGACCATGATGGCCTTCAACGTCTGGTTCCGGATCTGGCCGGCGCAGCAGCGGATCATCGCGGCGGTCAAGGCGGGCGAAGCCCCGGCCGCCGCCGACCCGGCACTCGCCGGGCTACGCTCGAAGCACAACACCTACATGTCGCTGCCGCTCCTGTGGGCGATGGCGAACGAGCACGCCACGCCGTTCTTCGGCGGCAACTTCGGGATCCCCGGCGACTACTACTGGGTGGCCTGGCTGCTGATCGTGGCGATCGCCTGGCACGTCATCTTCCAGTGCTACCGGATCGCCGGCCGCGTCTCGGGCATGTAAACGGGAAGCGGCCCGGATCGGCTGCCGCCAGACCATCTGATTGCGGTAGGGGACCGTTCAGGCTGATGCCCGCTGCCCCCAAGGGTCCCGTGACTTCTCATTGGGTTGCGGCCCGGCGGGCGTGGGCGTCACTCCTGGCAACGGCGTTGCTCTCGGCTTGCGGCTCGTCTCCTGACGAGGCCGCTTTTCCGAGCCGTCCGATCGAGATCGTCTCGTGGGCCACTCCGGGAGGGCCGAGCGATCTGCTCGCGCGGGCGCTTGCCGACGCCGCCCCGGAACACTTCGGGGGGCAGCGGGTCACGGTCATGACCCGGCAGGGGGGCGCGGGAGCCGCGGGGATGCAGTACCTGAAGGGCCGGGCCGGCGATCCGTACGTGCTCGGAGTGTTCACCGCGAGCGGCACCGTGAACATGGCCACCGGGCGGATTCCGTTCGGTCCCGGCGACTTCACGCCCATCCTCAGGATCCAGGTCGATCCCTTCCTCGTGGCCGTGCGGGAGGAGAGCCCGTTCCAGACGCTCGAGGACCTCATCGAAGCCGCCCGGGAGCGGCCCGGCGAAGTGTCGATGTCGGGGTTCGGGGCGGCGTCGGCCCATTTCCTCGGCTTCCAGCGGCTGCGGGCCGCCGCGGGGGATCCGGACATCCGTTGGATCGCCTACGAGGGATCCGGCGACGCGGTGGTCGCGGCGCTCGGCGGCCACACCGACGCGGCGCACACCAACTACAACATCGTGCGTGAACACCTGCGGGCCGGCACGATGCGGGTGCTGGCGGTGGCGCTGCCGCTCACCGCGCTCCGGGACACGCCCACCTACCTCGACGAGGGCTACGACCTGACGCCGGTCCACTGGCGGGGCGTGGTGGGGCCTCCCGGCCTCTCCCCGGAGGTCCGCGCCGATCTTCGGGAGCGGCTGCTCGCGACCATCCGGACGGCGGGTTTTCAGGAATACATGGCCCGGGCGGCGATGGAATACGCGGTCATGGACGACTCGGACGCCTTCGGGGCCTGGATCGCCGAGGAAGTCGAAACCAGCCGCGTGCTGCTGGGCCGGCTGGGCCTTCTCATGAATGAGTGACCACCGCCGCCGGCCGGCTGCGCTCCTGGAGGCCGGGCTGGTCGCCCTCCTGGGGGCGGGGATGCTGCTCGATGCCCGCGGCTATCCGGCGCCGCTCATCGGGGGGGTGCCGGGACCGGCCTTCTTCCCCGTGCTCGTGGCGATTTTCCTGATCGTCTGCGCCGCCGTCCTCGCGCTGCGGACCGCGCCCGGCGCACCGGCCGCGTCCGGGGCGGGCGATGGAGTGCTCCGGCTTGTCGGAGCGGTGCTCTGGATCGCGGTTTTCCTCGTCGTGCTGCCGCGGATCGGCCACCTGGCCGCGCTTCCGCCGCTGGTCCTGGGCCTCATGTGGCTCTCCGGGGAACGTTCCCCGTGGATCCTGGCCGCGGTCCCGCTCGCGTTCGGCGGTTTCGTCCACCTGCTGTTCGTGGTCACGCTCGGAGTGCCCCTGCCGTGACCGAATTCGGGCAGGGGCTCGCGGCCGCGCTGCAGCCGGCGAACCTCGCGGCGCTGCTCGGCGGCAGCGTGCTCGGCGTGTTTGCGGGGGCAGTACCGGGCCTCAGTTCGACGGTCGGCCTCGCGCTGGTGCTTCCCGTCACCTTCGCCCTCGAGCCCACCCCGGCGCTCCTGATGATGATCTCCATCTACATGGCGGCGGAGTACGGCGGTTCCATCACCGCGATCGCGATCGGCGTCCCCGGGAGCTCTCCCGCGCTCGCGACGACCTTCGACGGCTACGCCATGACCCGCCGGGGGGAGGCGGGCAGGGCGTTCGGGATTTCCCTCTTCGCCTCCATGAGCGGCGGGGTCCTGGGCACGCTGCTGCTCGTGGCCGCGCTCGGGCCCCTGTCGCGGGCGGCCATCGCGTTCGGGCCGCCCGAGTACTTCGGCCTCGGGGTGTTCGGGCTGGCCATCGTGGCCAACCTGGTCGGCAGCGATCCTCTCAAGGGCATCATCAGCGCGCTGCTGGGCCTGCTCGCCTTCATCGTGGGTCTCGACGTCCTCACCGGGGCCCCCCGGCTGACGCTGGGAACCACGGTCCTGATGGACGGACTCGGCCTCGTGCCCATGCTGATCGGTTTCTTCGCGATCGCCGAAGCCCTGAACGGCGTGGCCGGCCGCCGGGAGAAGGTGGCGGGAGCGGCAGGCATTCGGGGGGCGCTCCCGGCTTTCCGGGACCTCTTCCGTCTCTGGCGCCCCATCCTGCGCGGCTCCGCGATCGGTGGGGTCATCGGCGCGATTCCGGGGGCCGGCGCGACCATCGCCTCCATCGTCGCCTGGAACGAGGAACGGCGGGTGTCCCGCACTCCGGAACGCTTCGGCAGCGGAGAGCCGGCGGGAATCGCGGCGCCCGAGGCCGCCAACAACGCCTGCGTGGGCGCGGCCATGATCCCGCTGCTGGCCCTCGGGGTTCCCGGCTCGGCGAGCGCGGCGGTCCTGCTTGGGGGCCTCACGGTGCAGGGCGTCGCGCCCGGACCCCTGCTGATGACCGAGCAGGCCTCCCTGGTCTACGCCCTCTACGCCGGATTCATCGTGGCGGTCGTGCTCATGCTGGGGGTCGGGAGGCTCGGCATCCCGCTCTGGGTGCGGGTGGTGAGCCTCCCTCCCCGGATCCTGATGCCCCTCGTGGTCGGGATTTCCCTCATCGGCGCCTTCGTGCTCCGGGGCAACCTGGCCGACGCCTGGTTCGCGCTCCTCTTCGGCCTGGCGGGCTTCCTCATGCTGCGCCGTGGGTATCCGCTCGCCCCCGCCGTGCTCGGTCTGATCCTCGGGCCGATGGTAGAGACGAACTACCGGCGCGCGCTCGCGCTGTCGTCCGGTTCGCACACGGTCTTTCTCGAGAGTCCCATCGCGCTGGTGCTGCTGCTGGTCGCGGTCGCGAGCTTCGCGGCGCCGGCGCTTCGGAGCCGCCTTCGGTCGGGGCGCGCGACGGGCTGAGCGTCGGGTCCGTCAGCGGCGGTTGGCCCGCCGCTCGAGGTCGGCGCAGGCGTCCATGAGGTCTTCGAAGGGCTCCGCGTCGTCGGGGAGCATGCGGGCCTGGACCATGGAGCGGTAGTCCGCCGCCAGCATTTCGTGGCCAGAGCCCGATGGCACCAGTTGGAGCTTGCCGGTGACCGCCTTCTCATAGGAAATCCAGTTCCCCGTGACGTCCTTTTCCCTGAAGAAAATGGACTTGTGACGGGCGACCTTCGCGGCCAGGTCGCGGTCGGCCATTGCCCTTTCCGCAAATCCGGCGCGGTCGAGCCGGACCAGGTCGTACCAGTGCCGGGTCAGGCGATCACCCCGTCCCCGTTCCCGCTTGCAGAAGACGTGCATCGCGGTTGCCTTCTCCCAGAAAGTCCGCTCGGCCAACATCACCTTCGGTCGGGCTTCGGGAAAGGAGATCTGCGGCAGGAGTGGAGCGGCATCGCACCGAATCGTCCGGACCTCGTGTGGCTCTCCGGTTGAGCGCGCTCCGAACTCCACGATGACCATCGGACGGACGAAGCCATAGTCGCGGAACAGAGGGTCGTAGTGCACGTAGACCCGGTCTCCATCAACCTCTGCCCGCGCGTCCATTCTGGCGCGCCGCAGGCCGCCTTCGATTGCGTTCCGGGCTTCGTGCCGTACCCAGTCGGCCAGCCGGGTGCGGATGGCTTTCGTCCACCTCTGTTCCTGGCTGCGCGTCGGTGGCAGCGCTTCGGGTCCGGCGCCGGAAACCAGGTCCGGGGCGATGGCGCGAATGTCGTAGGTCACGTCCACGTCCTCCGAGAAGCGCTCGATTACGCCCCAGGCCTTCGAGAGTGACGTTCCGCCCTTGAAGACCAGATCGTCGGCGAACGGTGCTGAAAACAGGGATTCGATGGTCGCGACCACCCAGACGTCTTTCTCCAGCAGGTACTCCGCGCCCCTCGGTACGGACCGAACCGCGGTCCTGAGGGCCTCGGTTCGCTCGACCGGCGAAAGGCGTGAAAAGCGCAGGTCAGCCATTGGCCAGTTCCGCCGTGAACGCTTCCGCCATCCAGATCGGCAGGATGGGGAGCGCCTCCCGGAGGTCAGCACGATCCCTGGCGCCAAGTCGGGCCAAGACTTGCCTGAGGTTCTCCCGGACCCGCTCCCGGCCCAGCCAGTACAGAGCCCGAATCACCACTCCGGCCGGACGATGCGGCAGGGTCAGTTGCCACCGCGGTGCGTGAATCAGCAGAACCCTTCGCGCGCCGAAACGCAGCGTCCGATCCGGACCGGAAGTGAGGCAGGTCGGGACTACCTGGTTCTGTGTCGTGAGCCCGAGAACGTTGGCCGAGGCTCCGCCGTGCGGGACGATGACCTCTCCCCAGAGTTCCGCAAGGGCCTGGAGCGACTTCGCAAGATCAGGGGAACGCAGCCCGAAGCGAGTCTCGATCGGACGCATATAGATGCCGGGGAAGATCCGGTCGAGCCGCCCTTCCCGAACCAGCCGGGAGAGCGCCTGGTCCACGGCGGCGCGGTTCCCCAGGTCAAGCAGCGCGTTCGGGCAGATCGGCGTCGCCTCGGGCAGGGCTTCCGCGCGTTCCATGATGCGGTTCGGGATGCTGCCGGGTCGGAGGAGGTTCATGAATGTCAGAAATAATAGCGAATATCTGACATATGGAGCGATGCCGCGTCGTCGCATAGCCGCTTCGGGAACCTCCGGCGCTTTGCTATTCTGCGAAGCCCTTTGCAGCCGGGGCCAGCGCTGCGCGGCCGCCCCCACCGACGAAGAAAGGAACCGCCGTGAGCGCGACTGTCGCCGTCATCGATTTCATTCTCGACACCACGATCGAGGATCTTCCCGGCGAGCTTCTCGCCGAAGGCCGGCGCTGCGTCACCGACGGCGTGGGCGTCATGCTCGCCGGCTCCACCGACGACTGCTCCCGGATCGTTCAGGAGCAGATTGCCTCCCAGGGTGGGAGTCCCGAAGCGGCGATCCTCGGTCCCGCCGGCCTCCGGGCGCCCGCCTCCCTGGCGGCGCGCGCCAACGGAACCGCGGGTCACGCACCGGACTTCGACGACACCCAGCTCTCGAACGCGCCGGACCGGATCTTCGGGTTGCTGACCCATCCCACGGTGGCGCCGCTCGCCGCGGGCCTCGCGGTGGCCGAGCGCGAGGGCGCCACCGGCGCCGAGCTCCTCGAGGCGTTCCTGATCGGCTTCGAGGTGGAGTGCAAGATTTCCGAGGCCATCCATCCGTGTCACTACATGGAGGGATTCCATTCGACGGCGACCGTGGGCGCCATGGGGGCGGCGGCCACGGCGGCGAAGCTGGCCGGGCTGACCCGGGGAGAGCTGGCCATGGCGCTCGGGATCACCGCGAGCCTCGCGTCCGGGATCCGGCTGGGCTTCGGCACCATGACGAAACCGCTCCACGCCGGCCGGGCGGCGGAGAACGGGATCCTCGCGGTGGATCTCGCGGCGCGGGGCTACACCTCGGGCCACGACGCGCTCGAGGCGCCGTGGGGCTTCTTCCGGGTGTTCGGGGGCGGTTTCGACCCGGAACGGCTGAACCTCGGGAATCCCTACACGCTCCTCGATCCCGGCGTCTCGGTGAAGATGTTCCCCTGCGGCAGCCTCAGCCACCCGAGCCTCGCCGCGCTTCTGGAACTCGTCCGAACGCGGGATCTGGCTCCGAGTGACATCGACCGGATCACGTTCCGGGCCGGTCGGAACATCCTCAATCCGCTCCGCTACCTCGATCCCCAAAACGCCCTCGAAGGGAAGTTCTCGGTCCCGTTCCTGCTCGCGAGCGCGGTCCTCCGCCGCCGGGTCGGGCTCGCCGAGTTCTCGGACGACTTCGTCCGCTCCCCCGAGGTCGTGGAGATGATGCGGCGGGTCGCGGTGGAGTTCGATCCCGACATCGACGCCCGGGGCTACGACCGGATGCGGAGCGCGATGGACGTGACGCTCCGGAACGGTTCGGTGCTCACCGTCGAGGCCGGCGTCTATCCGGGTGGTCCGGAGCGGCCGCTCACCCGGGAGGAGCTGCGGGCGAAGTTCCGCGACTGCGCCGCCGGCGCGCTCCCCCCGGAGCGGATCGAAGAGACGCTCCTGCAGGTCGAACGGGTGGACGAGGCGCCGCGCGTGAGCGATCTCGCCGGCGCCCTCGCGGGTGCTCCCGCCGGAGCCCCGGCATGAACCTCCGCTGTCTGGTCCTCGTGGGCGCCGCCGCTCTCGCCGCGTGCGGGACCGGGGACGCTCCGGATCCGGGCCCGAGCGCCGCGCCGCCCTACGAGGCGATCCAGGTCGAAGAGAACTTCATGGTCCCCATGCGCGACGAGGTGCGGCTCGCGACCGACGTCTATCGCCCGGGCCGCGACGGGACGCCGGTGGACGAACGCTTCCCGGTGCTGCTGCACCGGACGCCGTACAACAAGGCGTCCGAGCGTCTCGCCGGGCAGGCGCGCTGGTTCGCCTCCCACGGCTACGTGGTCGTCGTCCAGGACATGCGCGGCCTCTACTTCTCGGAGGGGCTCTTCCAGAAGTACCACGAGTTCGACGCGCCCGACGGCTTCGACACCATCGAGTGGATCACCGGTCTCGACTACGCGCTGCCGTCGGTGGGGATGTGGGGCACGTCGTACGGCGCCCACACCCAGGCCGACGCGGCGAAGCTGAGCCCGCCGGGTCTCGAGACGCTGGTGCTGACGATGGGCGGCCTGTCGGACGCCTGGACCCACAAGGTGCGCAATCACGGCGCCTTCGAGCTGGGCCAGCAGCTCGGCTGGGCGCACAGCCAGCTCGCCGCGGTGACCGACGAGCCGAGCGTCCGGGCCCGGCTGGAAGCGGAAGGCCCCGCCGACTGGTTCCCGGACACGCCGTTCCGGAAGGGCGAGAACCCCCTGTCCGCCGCCCCGAACTTCGAGGACTACTACCTCGAGATGCAGAACCACGGGGACTACGACGACTACTTCCGGGGCATCGGCCGCAACTGGGCCGAGTACTACGAGGCGAGTTCGGACATCCCGATGCTCCACGTCGGCGGCTGGTACGACTCCTACGCTCCCGGCACCATCCAGAGCTTCCTCGAGCTTTCCCGGGTCAAGTCGGCCCCCATGACCCTCGTCATGGGACCGTGGACCCACGGAGGCAACAGCCGTTCCTACGCCGGCGACATCGAGTTCGGCGAGTCGGCCGCGATCGAGGACTTCGCCCGCGAGTTCCACCTGCGCTGGTTCGACGCCCGCCTGAAGGGGCAGGGCGCCTTCGCGCCGTTCGCGGACGGCCGGCTGGAGACGCCGGGCGCGGTGACCCTGTTCGTGATGGGTGGCGGCGACGGCCACCGGGACGACAGCGGCCGGCTCTTCCACGGCGGCGCGTGGCGGACCGCGGCCACCTGGCCGCTCGAAGGAACCGAAGTGACGCCGTTCCACCTGCGCGCCGGGGGCGGCCTGACCCCGGAGGCGCCGGATGAGGACGAAGGGTCGTCGACGTACACCTACGATCCCGAACACCCGGTCCCCACGATCGGCGGCGCCTTCTCGGGCGCGCTGAAACGGGGGGGCTACGACCAGCGCGAGCGGACCTTCCGGTCGCTCTCCGGCGGTTCGGAGAACGGCTTCTTCGGTTCCCAAGTGGACGGCCGGCGGACCGCCGACCGCAGCGACGTGCTGGTGTTCGAGACCGAACCGCTCGCCGAAGACGTCGAGGTCATCGGGCCCGTGTCGGCGAGGCTCTGGGTGTCCTCGAGCGCCCCGGACACCGACTTCACCGCCAAGCTGGTGGACGTCCATCCCCCGAGCGAGGACTTCCCCGAGGGCTTCGATCTCAACGTCACCGACGGCATCCTGCGGGCCCGCTACCGGGACTCCCGGGAGTCCGAATCGCTGATGACTCCCGGGGAAATCTACGAGCTGGAGATCACCCTCTTCCCCACCGCGAACCGGTTCGGGGCCGGCCACCGGATCCGTCTGGAGATCTCGAGCTCGAACTTCCCGCGCTTCGATCCGAACCCCAACACCGGCGAGCCGCTCGGCCGTCACACCCGCATGGTCCCGGCCGAGAACGTGATCCACCACGCGGCCGAACGTCCGTCCGCGCTCCTCCTTCCGCTCCAGCCGGCCGAGTAGCGGGCGGGCCGGAGGCGAAGGGTGAACCCGCGGTCTCTCACCCTCGCCCTCATCACCGACGTCTTTCCCGAGCCGGGGGAGCACGAGCGCCTGCTGGCGCGGCTTCACGACGCGCGGGCCCGGGGGGCGCAGCTCGCGGTGCTCCCCGAACTGCCGCTGAACCGGTGGGCGCCGGCGACCCGCACGCCGTCGGACGCCGATGCCGAGCCTCCCGGCGGACCCCGCGCGGACGCGCTCGCGGCGGTGGCCCGGGCGGCGGGGCTCGCCGTGCTCGGAGGCGCGATCGTGCGCGAACCGGCGAGCGGCCGCCGGCACAACACCGCCCTGCTCCTCGATTCCGCCGGCGAGGAGCGGCTGCGCTACCGGAAGATCCACCTTCCCGACGAGGAGGGGTACTGGGAGGCGCACCACTACGAGCCGGGCGACCGCCTGCACCCGCCGGTGGAGGTCGGCGGATTCGGGATCGGCGTGCAGGTGTGTTCGGACGCCAACCGGCCCCAGGGCTGTAACTCGCTCGCGGCGATGGGGGCCGAGGTGATCCTGGTGCCGCGCGCGACGCCCGCGGAGAGCTATCCGCGCTGGCGGCTCGTGCTGTGTGCGGACGCGGTGACCAGTTGCGCCTGGGTGGTGTCGGTGAACCGCCCCGCCGCCCGGTCGGGGGGAGTGATCGGCGGACCGTCGATGGTCTCCGGCCCCGCGGGCGAGGTGCTGCTCGAGACCACGGATCCGGTCGCCATCGTCACTCTGGAGAGGGCCGCTCTCGAGCGGGCCCGGCGGCAGTACCCCGGCTATCTCGACGTGCGCGCGAAGGTCTATGAGCGGGCCTGGCGCGAGGTAGCCGGCGGTTAGGGGCCGGGCGCCGGATCAGTCGCCCCGCGGGCGGGAGGCGAGCGAGCCGGCGACGGCGATCCCGGCATTCAGGATCGCGCCCAGCAGTCCGGCGTGGACCCCGGCGATCTTCCCGTAGCCGGCGAGGGTGAGTCCGGCCGCCAGGAGGGTGCCGCCGATCACGCCCGCCAGCGCCGCCTTCGCCGAGAGCCTCGGCCAGGTGAGTCCGAGCACGAACACCGGCGCGGCCTGTACCAGGAGCTCCATCTTGAGTTCGAGGAGCCCCCAGAGGCTGATGCGAGGGGTGAGGGCGATCGCGACCAGCACTCCCATGATGGCGAGCGAGAAGCCCTTTCCGATCCGGGTGATGCGGGCCTCCTCCACCGCCGCGCCGCGGCGGGTGAGCACCGGCGCCACGAAGTCCTTGGCGAGCATCGAGGACAGGGTGAGCAGCACCGAATCGGCGGTGGACATGATGGCGGCGACCACACCCACCACGGTCAGGATGGACATCCAGAACATCCACTCGGACTCGGACGCCCAGCCGCGGAGCAACGCCGGCAACACCTGGTCGGCGGCGACCCCGCTCAGCCCGCTCAGCCGCGGGAGCGCCAGGATGCCCACCAGGAAGACCGGCAAGGTGGTGAGGAAGGGGAGGAAAGCGAGCACCGAGAGCGCCTTGCGGAGCGACGCCCCGCTCCGGGCGGCGAAGATGCGCTGGATGGCCTGGGGATAGACGGCGCCCGAGAACCCGATCAGCAGCAGGGTGCTGGCCCAGGTGGCCTGCGTGACGGCGTCGGGCCGGAACGCCTTGGCCGGCTGGTTGTCGAGGACCCAGGCGGTGGCCTCACCGATGCCTTCGCCCGAGAACACGGTCGCCGCCAGCAACCCGCCGAGCCCGATCGCGAGCAGGATCCCCTGGAGACAGTCGGTCCAGGCGACCGCCCGCAGGCCGCCGAGGAGTTCGTAGCCGAGGATCGCCGCGGTGAGCACCAGCACCCCGGTCGCGTACGGGATGGCGCCGTCCGAGAGCCCGGCCACCACGTGCCCCATGGCCATGAGCTGGGCGAGCAGGTAGTTCGCGATGGCCGCCGCCATCACCAGGTTGGTCACCCGGGTGAGTCCGGGATGCCCGAACCGGTGGTCGAGCCAGTCCGCCGGCGTCACGAACCGGTGCCGCTCGGAGGCGGCGCGGAGCCGCGGCGCGATCACCAGGTAGACCACGACGATGGCGAGCATGAAGCCGACGCTCATCACCCAGGGGAACCCGACGCGGTACGCCTCGCCGGGATAGCCCACCAGGGTGTTGCCGCTGTACTGGGTGGCGTAGAGGGTGAAGAGGAGCACCACGCCGCCCAGGCCGCGGCCGGCCAGATAGAAGTCGGCCAGCGATTCCGAGGCGCGGGCGGCACGGGCCCGCAGGCCGAGGAACGCCAGTACCGCGATGTACGCGGCGAGGGCGGCGACGACGGCCGATCCGAATCCCACGGGCCGTCAGTCCTTTCCGTCGTCCCAGAGCCGGCGGGCCGCGAACGAAACCAGGCAGCTCACCGCGAAGGTGCAGGCGAGGGAGATGACCGCCCAGGAAGGCAGTCCGAGGACGATGGAGGGCCTCCCGGCGCCGAACCACCACGGGATCGAGAACGCGTAGAGCGCCGCGATCACCACGAAGAGCCAGGGGTGGCTCAGCGGGTCGCGCCGCAGCTTCATGCGTGGCGACGATACGGCAGTTTGCCGGGGAAACGGAAAGGCCTGCGGGATACTTTCCCGCCCCGGAGGTTCCCCATGACCCATCGCCTGCTCGTCGCGCTCGCCCTCTCGGCCGGGATCGCGCTTCCCGCCGCCGCCCAGGAGCCGGATCTGGCGCTCGTCGGCGGCACCGTTCTGGACGTCCGCGAAGGCACCATGTCCCGCGCGAACGTCCTCGTCGGGGACGGGCGGATCCTGGCGGTGGGCGCCGACGCGCCTCCGGCCGGCGTCGAGACCCTCGACGTCACCGGCAAGTTCGTGCTCCCGGGATTCATCGACGCCCACACCCACGCGACCCAGCTCTCCCAGGTGCGGCGCGCGCTCGAATCGGGAGCGACCACGCTCCGGAGCGCGAGCGTGGGCTCCTACCGCGACGTCGCCATCGGCCGGATGGTGGCGGCCGGGCACCTGGCGGGCCCCGACTACCTCGGGGCCGGGGTGTTCGTGACCCCCCGCATCGGAGAAGCCCGGCTGGCGTCCGAGAGTCTCTACGGGATCTCGGACGACATCCGCAGTGACGAGGACCTCCGGATGCTGGTGCGGGTGAACGCCGAGAACGGCGTCCGGGCGGTCAAGACCCGCGCCACCGAGCGGGCCGGCTTGCCCGATACCGACCCGAGGAAGCAGGTCTTTTCCGAGGCGCAGCTCCGGGCCATCGTGGAGGAGGCCGCTGCGCTCGGCATTCCGGTGCTCTGCCACGCGCACGGCGACGAGGGCGCCCGCGCCGCGGTGCTCGCCGGCGTCGCGAGCATCGAGCACGGCACCTTCCTGACCCGGGAGACGCTCGAGTTGATGGCGGAGCGGGGCACCGCGCTCGTTCCCACCTACACCACCCTCGTCGACCTCGACGAACCGGGCGGGGACTACGACCACCCGGTGCTGACCCTGCGGGCGGACTTCATGGTGCCCCGCATGGAGCAGACGATGCGGATGGCGCAGGAACTCGGCGTTCGGCTGATTACCGGGAGCGACACCAGCTACGGCCCGGAGAGCGTGAGCCGCATTGGGGTGGAGGTCGCGAACTTCGTGAAGGTCGGGCTGAGCCCGATCGAGGCGATCCGGGGGGCGACCCTCTACAGCGCGGAACTGCTCGGGATCGCCGACGAGACGGGCGTGATCGAGCCGGGGAAGGAAGCGGACCTCATCGTGGTGGTGGAGGACCCCCTGGAGAACATCGCCGCGATCCAGGACGTGGTGGCGGTGGTCTCGAACGGCCGCCTGGCGGTGAACCGGCTTCCCTTCGAGGTGGTCGAATAGCGGCGGGTCCGGAGTTCCGGCAGCTCCGCTCACTCCTTCCGGTACGCCCTCCCGATCCGCACCGGGGGCGTCAGCCGCTGGGCCTCGTACGGGGCCCCGTGGATCGCCCGCACGGCGTCCATGCCCGCGACCACCCTGCCGAACGCGGCGAACCCCTGTCCGTCGGGGTTCCGCATGCCTCCGAAGTCGAGTGACGGCTGGTCCCCGACGCAGATGAAGAAGCTGTCGGTGGCAGTGTCCGGGCCGGTGCGCCCCATCGAGATGGCGCCGTCCACGTGCCTGAGCCCCGTCTCGCTGGTCCGCTCGAGCGCGATCGCGGGGAAGGGGTCCGCTGCCGCGTCGGGGTTGCGGCCCCCCTGGATGACCGCGATGCGGATGGCGTCGTCGGGCTGGTTGTCCGTGTGCACGGTGCGGAAGAAAGTCCCGCCGTCGTAGTGCCCGCCGTCCAAGTAGCGGAGGAAGTTCTCCGCGGTCACGGGCGCCCGGCCGGCGTCGATCTCCAGCTCGATGGCGCCCAGGTCCGTTTCGATGACGACCCGGACAGGATCGTCGGGTGGTGGCTCGTCAGCCGCGACACCGCCGGCCCCGAACGCCAGGGGAAGAAGAAGGGCGGCAATCCCCCATCGAGGGGTGGCGTGACTGGACCCGCGCTGCGGGGGGCTCGGCGCCCGATGATCTCTCCGCATGCCCCTCCCGTCCTTTCGCCAGCGTGATCGGCGCCGGCAAGGGTAACGGTCTCTCCGCCCGCAGGCCCGCTGGTACCGTGCGGCGCCCGGAGGTTCCTGCAGGTGCGTCTCATCCTCTTCTCCTTGTCGCTGGTCCTGGCGCTTCCCGCCGCCGCGCAGGAGGCCGATCTGGCGGTCGTGGGCGGCTCCGTCCTGGATGTCCGCGAGGGAATGATGTCCTCCGCGAACGTCCTCATCGGCGACGGCCGGATCCTCTCGGTGGGCCCGGACGCGCCGCCGGCGGGCGTCGAAACCCTGGATGTCGGCGGCAAGTTCGTGCTCCCGGGATTCATCGACGCCCACACCCATGCGACCGAACTCTCCCAGGTGCGGCGCGCGCTGGAGTCCGGGGCGACCACGCTCCGGAGCGCCAGCGTGGGGTCGTATCGCGACGTCGCCATCGGCCGGATGGTCGCCGCCGGGCACCTGGCCGGCCCCGATTACCTGGGGAGCGGGGTCCTGGTGTCGCTGGGCCTCGGCGAGGCCCGGCTCGCCTCCGAGAGCTTCTTCGGCATGCCGCCCGTCATCCGCAGCGAAGAAGACCTCCAGATGCTGGTGCGGGTGAACGCAGAGAACGGCGTGCGGACGATCAAGACCGCGGCCACCGGACGGGCGGGCCTGCCCGACACGGATCCCCGGCAGCAGATCGCCACCGAAGCGCAGCTCCGGGCGATCGTCGAAGAGGCCACCGCCCACGGCATTCCGGTCATGTGCCACGCGCACGGCGACGAGGGGGCCCGCGCCGCGGTGCTGGCGGGGGTGGCCAGCATCGAGCACGGCACCTTCCTGAGCCGGGAGACGCTGGAGCTGATGGCGGAGCGCGGCACGGTGCTCGTGCCGACCTACACGACCGTCGTTGACCTCGACGAGCCGGGCGGGGACTTCGACCACCCGCTGCTGGACGTGCGCGCCGACTTCATGCGGCCCCGGCTCGAACGGACGATCCGGATGGCGCACGAAGTCGGCGTCCGGGTGGTCGCGGGGAGCGACACTCCCTACGGCCCGGAGAGCGTGAGCCGGGTCGGCGTCGAGGTCGCCAACTTCGTCAAGATCGGGCTGAGTCCCATCGAGGCGATCCGGAGCGCGACCCTCTACGCCGCTGAACTGCTGGGCATCGCCGGGGACACCGGCGTCATCGAGCCCGGCAAGGAAGCCGACCTCATCGTGGTGGCGGAGGATCCGCTCGAGCACATCGCGGCGATCCAGGACGTGGTGGCGGTGGTCTCGAACGGCCGCCTGGCGGTGAACCGGCTCCCTTTCGAAGTTCGGCAGTGACGTCCGCCACGAGGAAGGGATGCTTTGATTGACCGATATAGCGGTCGAATCAAGCTATAATGGCTTACAAATCGGTCGTTTCCGGGTCTGCATGCCGAATCCGCCACCTTCCCACTCCCGTCTCTCCCGGGAGGCGCTCAGCTTGTTGGGCAGGCGGATCCAACTGGCCCGCAAGGAGCGCCGGATGTCCGAGACGGACCTGGCCGCCCGCGTCGGCATTGCGAGGAGCACGCTGCAGCGGATCGAGAGCGGTGATCCCACGGTCGCGATCGGCCGGGTGTTCGAAGCCGCGGTCATCACCGGCGTAGACCTGTTCGTACCCGAGGCGACCTCGCTGGCGTCCGAAATCCGGAGCACGGAGGAACGACTGGCCCTGATGCCGGCTGCCGTCCGCGCCAGCCGGCGCGCGGTGGACGATGACTTCTGACGGCTCGCGGCCGAGCGAAGCCTTCGTCTGGATCTGGTTGGCCGGGCGGACGGGGCCCGTGGTCGCCGGACGGCTCGAGGCCGAGAGGGGTCGGTTCCTCTTCACCTACGGACGCTCCTATCTCGCCCGGGAGGATGCGATTCCCGTACACCTGCCCGAGTTGCCACTCCGGAGCGGTGTCATCGAGCCGGAGCCGCCGCTCCCCGTCGCGAACGCCCTGCGCGATGCGTCTCCCGACGCGTGGGGACGCCGGGTCATTGCCCATCGCCTCACCGGGAGCGCCGACTCCGGGTCGGCGCCCGATCTCGATGAACTGACCTTCATGCTGCGATCGGGGTCGGACCGCATCGGCGCGCTCGATTTCCAGTCCTCGCCTTCGGCGTACGCTGCCCGCGAGACGCCGAACGCGACGCTCGCCGACCTGCTCACGGCAGCGGAGGGCGTGGACCGGGGCCAGGATCTGCCCCCTCGACTGGCGGAGGCGCTGCAGCACGGCTCGTCCGTCGGAGGAGCGCGTCCCAAGGCGCTCCTCGAGGATGGCGGCCGGAAATACGTGGCCAAGTTCTCCTCCTCCAGCGACACTTTCAGCGCCGTCAAGGCCGAGTTCGTCGCCATGCGGCTCGCCCGGTTGGCCGGCCTGAACGCCGCCCCGGTGATGCTGACCCAGGCGCTGGGGCGAGACGTCCTGCTCGTGGAGCGCTTCGATCGGGAGCTGACCGGCCGGGGCTGGACCCGGTGCGCGGTCGTCTCCGCTCTCACCCTGCTGCGGCTGGACGAGCGGATGGCCGCCCATGCCTCCTACGAAGAGCTGGCCGACGTCGTCCGGGCGCGGTTCACCGCGCCCCTGGAAACCCTGCGGGAACTCTTCGCCCGGATGACCTTCAACGTTCTGGTGGGGAACACGGACGACCACGCGCGGAACCACGCGGCTTTCTGGGACGGTGCGTGGCACACGCTCACGCCGGCGTACGACATCTGCCCGCAGTCGCGAACGGGCCGGGAAGCGTCGCAGGCGATGCGGATCCACGGGAGCAGGCGGAGGAGCCAACTCTCGCTGTGTCTGGAGGCGGCGCCCCGGTTTCGCCTCGCCGAACCGGAGGCCCTCGCGATCGTGACGCACCAGGTCGCGACGATCCGGGACCACTGGGACGGCCTCTGTGAGGAGGCGCGCCTCGGCGCCGCCGAGCGGCGCCTCCTCTGGCGCCGTCAGTTCCTGAACGACCTGGCCTTGGAAGGGCTGGAAGAGCGATTTCAAGCCGCCGGCCTGCCCGTCCCCAACAGCCGGTGGCAAAACCCCCGCGGCGTTTGAGCGGCGATGCATCCCCGCTGAACCGCGCCGCTCTGCGGCGCTCTGCGTTGCGTTTCGGTCGGAATACACCCGGTATTCCTCCCTCACGCGCCTTGTCAGCGGGGCGCCTCGCCGCTCTCGGCGCTCACGGGGGTTTCACCACCCGCTGTTAACTTTCCCAAAGGAGTTCCATCGCTTGCCACAAGTAGAATCGGGGCTGTTGACACAGCCTTCCGTTGCCATCGGGGATACCGAGACTCAAGCTGAAATCCGGCGCGCCGTCCGCGAGTTCGCGGCCACCGAGATCCTGCCGCACGCCTCGCGCTGGGACGAGGAAGAGTCGTTCCCCGGCGAAACCGTCCGGAAACTCGGCGCGTTGGGTTTCCTGGGTCCCATCTTCCCCGAGAAGTACGGGGGCGCCGGTTTCAGCTACACCGAGTACGCGGTGCTGGTCGAAGAACTGGCCCGCGCCGATGCCTCGGTGGCGATCACGGTGGCGGCCCACGTGTCGCTCGCCGCGAACCACATCTACGAGCAGGGGACCGGCGAGCAGAAGGCCCGGTACCTCGTTCCGCTCGCGACCGGTGAGGCTCTCGGAGCGTGGAGCCTCACGGAGCCGGAGGCCGGCAGCGACGCGGGCGGCACCCGCACCACCGCGGTCCGGGACGGCGACGAATGGGTCCTGAACGGGAGCAAGACCTTCACGACCAACGGTTCGCAGGCGGACATCGCCATCTGCATGGCCTCCAGCGATCCGGACCTCGGGACGCACGGGATCTCGGCCTTCATCGTCGAGCGCGGGACTCCCGGATTCCGCAACGGCCGGAAGGAAAAGAAGCTCGGGCACCGGGCGTCGGACACCTCCGAAATGGTCTTCGAGGACTGCCGGGTGCCCGACGCGAATCGGCTGGGGCCGGAGGGTACGGGTTTCCAGGCGGCGATGAAGGTGCTCGACGGAGGCCGGATCAGCATCGCGGCGCTTTCGCTCGGCATCGCGCAGGCCGCGCTGGAATGCGCCGTCGCCTACGCCCGGGAACGGCGCCAGTTCGGCCGGCCGATCACCGACTTCCAGGGAGTGCGGTTCCCGCTCGCGGACTCCAGCCTGGAGATCGACGCGTCACACCTCCTGATCCAACGGGCGGCCGCGCTCAAGGACTCCGGCGCCACGACGAAGAGCGAATCGGCGATGGCCAAGTTGCATGCCAGCGAAACCGCGGTCCGCGTCACGAACCGCGCCGTCCAGGTGCTGGGGGGTTACGGATACATCCGGGACTACCCGGCCGAGCGCTACCTCCGGGATGCCAAGCTCATGACCATCGGGGAGGGGACCTCGGAGATCCAGCGGCTGCTCATCGCCCGGCCCCTGCTCGGGCGGATCGGTACCTGACCCCGGCGGAGGGGTGGTCGTGGGTTCCGGCGCGGACGGCGGCGCCCGGTTGTTCCGCGAGGTGGCCGCCGGTGACCGCCGCGCGCTGGGCCGCGCGATCACCCTGGTGGAAAGCGGGGCCGCGGGAGCCCGCGAGGCGGCGCTGGCGCTCGATTGGCCGGAGCGGGCCCGGGTGATCGCCCTGACCGGTCCGCCGGGGGTGGGGAAGAGCGAACTGGCGAATCGCCTGGCGGCGTCGCTTGCCGGAGCCGGTCGCCGGGTGGCCGTGCTGGCCGTGGACCCATCGAGCCCGAGGACGGGAGGCGCCCTGCTCGGCGACCGGGTGCGGTTCACCGGCGACACCGGGGCGGTCTTCTTCCGGAGCATGGCGTCCCGCGCCGGGGAAGCGGGTCTGGCCCCCGAGGTTCCCGCGGTCCTGCGGCTGCTCGCGGCCGGCGGCGCCGAGCGCATCCTGCTCGAAACGGCCGGCGTGGGGCAGGGCGACGACTCGGTCCTGGGGCTCGCCGACCTCGGCATCGCGGTCACCGCGGCCGGTCTCGGGGACGCGGTGCAGGCCGCGAAGGCCGGACTGTTCGAGGTGGCCGACTTCGTGGTCGTGAACCAGTCGGACCGCCCCGGAGCGGAGGCGCTGGCCACTTCGTTCCGGGCCCTGCGGCCGGGTCCCGTGTTTCTGACGTCGGCGCTCGAGGGCACCGGAGTGGAGGACCTGCGGGAGGCGGCGGAGGCGGACCTCGAGGCGCGCCGCCCACTGGATCGTTCCGGAGTGCCGAAAGGCGACGGGTCGAAAGCGGGCGCTCCGGGTCCGGCGATCCGCCTCCACCACGTCGGCATCGCGGTGAAGGACGGGAGCGGGGCCGCCGAGCTCTGGCGATCCCTGCTGGGGCTGCGCGAAACGGGCCGCTACCGGGTCGACGAGTTCGGGGTCCTGGCGCTGTTCCTGGCCCCGGAGGGTGAGCGGGCGCCGGCCGGGGGTTTCCTCGAACTCCTGGAGCCGACGACCGCGGAGAGTCCGGTCTCCCGCTACCTGGACCGCCGGGGCGAGGGGCTCCATCACGTCTGTTTCGAAGTCGAGGACATCCATGAAACGCTGGCCGCGCTCGCCGCGCGGGGCGTGCGCCTCGTGGACCGCGAGCCGCGCCGGGGGGCGGGTGGCCACCTGGTGGCGTTCATCCATCCGGCGAGCGCCGGCGGGGTCCTGCTCGAGCTGAAACAGGCGTAGGGACCGCACCGGGTACTCTCCATGGCCGGCATGAAACCCGCCCTCTCCTTCCGGCGCGACCTGCTGATGCTCGTGGGTGGCGTCCCGGTTGCCTACGCGCTCGGACTCTGGGCGGGGTCGATGGGCCTGGGGGCCGCCCGCTGGCTGCTGCCGCTGCTGCTTGCGGCTCCGGCGATTCACGGGCTCTGGCGGTATCTGGGGGAGGGGCGCCGTGCGGAGGCGGTGCGGCTGATGCTCGGCTGGGCCGCCGCGCTGGCGGTCTTCGGACCGATTGCGATGGCCGTCGCGCCCGGCGCCGCCGAGGCCGCGGTGTTCCGGGGCGCCGCCTACAGCGACGAGATGATGGCCTGGCTGGCCACCGGGGAAGGCGCCGAGGGGGACCTCCGTCTCTTCCTGCCGATCCATCTGCAGCGGCTTCTGATCTTCGTGCCGCTCTCCCTGGTCAGCGGCGGTGCGCTCGGACTCCTGATGGGCGCGGTGATGCTGAACTTCATGGACTTCTTCGTGGCTTCGTACGCCGTGGCGGCGAGCGGCGTTCCGTCGGCCCTCGCCTGGTTCCCCTGGGCCCTCTGCCGGGTGGCCGCCTTCGTGATCCTCGGCGTCGTCTGCGCCGAACCGCTGGTCCGGCGACTCGGCAAGACCGCGGCGCCGCTCGAACCGGGACGCCGCCAGCTCCTCTATGTGGCGGGCGGACTCCTGGTCGCCGACGTGGCGCTCAAGGCCACCCTCGCCCCCATGTGGGGCCGCTTCCTGGCGGGCTTTCTCAACTGAGCGACCATCGTCTCCAGCCAGCGTCGGCGTCGCGACGGCTTGGAACGCCGGCCGGTTCTCGCGGTAGCGGCCTCCAGACCGGCACGCGCGGTGCTCCGCACCGCGCACTACGCAACCCCACCCCGAAGAGGCGGATCCGGTCTTGGCGCACAGTCCAAGAGTGAGGATCACGCGTACGGCTTGGAGCCCCCTATACGATCGGCGGCGTTCTGCGGGAGTTGGTAACGGCTCCCGCAATCTCAACCCAGGTTGGCCGATCCGCCGGGAGCGCTAGCCGAGCCCCGGTGCTATGAACACCCACGGTGGACATGTGCCCCGACGGATGGCCGTGATGGACGACCCGTGGAAAGTTGGCGCCTATCGAGGCCCAGTATAGGGGCTGGAGAGCATCGCGGCTCGGCGGACCGTCGACGGAGCGCAAGCTCCAAGGAACGGCAGCGATGAAGCAGATGCTGAGCTGGTATGTGGGCATTGACTGGGGCGAGCAGAGCCACCAGGTGTGCCTGTGCGGCGACCACGGGGAGGTGCGCGGGGAGCGCGCCTTTCCGCATAGCGGGGCGGGGCTTGCAGCCCTGGTCCGGTGGCTGTTGGAGCGGACGCAGGCGCCGCCGGGGGTGATCGCGGCGGCGATCGAGCGTCCGGACGGCCCGGTGGTGGCGACCCTGATGGAGGCGGGGATGGTGGTGTTCGCGGTGAACCCGCGGCAGTCGAGCAACCTGCGGAAGTTCTTCTCCCACGCGGGGCACAAGAACGACGAGCGGGACGCGCGGATGCTGGCCACCACCCTGCAGGCCAGCCGGGCGGGGTTCCGGCGGCTGGCGCCGCGGCCGGCATTGGTCCGGCGGCTGCGGGAGCGGACCCGGGCGGCGGACCGGCTGCTCCAGGAACAGGTCCGGCAATGCCTGCGGATCCGGAGCGCGCTGGTGGACTACTTCCCGCAACTGCTCGAGGTGGCGGGCGGCGCGAAGAACCTGGGGGCTCCGTTCTTCCGGGAGCTGTGGGAGCGGGCTCCGACGCCGGCGAAGGCGCGCAAGGTGCGCTTGTCCACCTTGCACAAGCTGGTGCGGCGCTATGGGGTGAGCCGGATCGATGCCGAACGGATCCGGGCGTTGTTCCGGGAGCCGGCTCTGGTGGTGGCGCCGGGGGCGACCGAGGCCGCGGTGGAGACGATCCGCATGGCGCTCGTGCAGTCGGCCGTCATCCGGGCCGAGCTCGCCCGGGCGGAAGCCCAGATGACCCAGCTCCTCGACGAACTCTCCCGGACGGCGGAGGCCGGGGGAGGTCCGGAGGCCGGCGGCCCGGACCTGGTGAGTGTGTTGCGCTCGCGGCCGGGTGCGGGGGACCAGGCGCTGGCCCGCTTGTTCGCGTGGGGCTTCGAGGCCTTGCGGGAGGGCAACTACCGGCGCCTGCGTGCCTACTGCGGGGTGGCCCCGATCCTGGACCAGTCCGGCAAGTCCGAGCGCTTCGAGCGGCGGCGCGCGGTTCCCAGTTCGCTGCAACACGCCAGCTACATCCTGGCGAGAGGGATCGTCCGCTGGGATGAGAAGGTGGCGGCCTACAACCGGAAGCTGAAGGCGCAGGGGAAGCACACCGCCCGGCGCCACCGCAGCATCGCGGACCAGCAGCTGCGGGTGCTGTGCGCGATGGCGCGGAACCGAACCTTCTTTGACCCCAACGCTTCCGGGAGCACGCCCCGCACCGCCGCCTGACGGCGCTCTGACCACCCGCCCCTCAGCCTCCCGGCTCTGCCGCGGGGTTGCTGT
Organism: Vicinamibacteria bacterium; assembly: GCA_965116805.1. Classification (GTDB taxonomy): domain Bacteria; phylum Acidobacteriota; class Vicinamibacteria; order Marinacidobacterales; family Marinacidobacteraceae; genus Marinacidobacterium. The sequence goes on along the minus strand of OZ220713.1, from coordinate 2,704,587 downwards.
CGGAACGGTGGAAAGAGCGTGCGCGCCCTGATCCTCGCGCGGAGCACCACGCTCCGCGCCAATGGGGGAGGTCTGTGCGCCTCCCGGCTGACCCACCACCTCTACGACTCGCTCCCAGCTATCCCCCCGGCACTTGCGTTCTCGTGGAAAGTCCACCGGGAGAACTGGGCCGGCTTCAGCCGGCACAGCCCGCCGCAGGCGGGCGGAAGCGCGCAGACCCATTGCGCGTGAAGTGCGTGCGGTAGCGGACGGCGACCGCGTCCGCGTAGCGCTACGGAATGCCGGTGGTGGGCGATGCAGGATTTGAACCTGCGACTTCTACCGTGTGAAGGTAGCACTCTCCCGCTGAGTTAATCGCCCGTCCCCGGGTTCCCACAGGACCGGCGATCTGACGCCGAACCCCACATACGGAAGGCGGGGACGCTAGCAATCCGCCTGTTTCCCGTCAACCTGCCGGGCATGGTCGCGGGGTGGAAGAGCGCGCTGCGAAGACGTTGTGGAGTCACCGCATGGGCGGCGCGTTGCGCCGCGCGTGCCGGCTGAAGCCGGCGTTCCAAGCCGTTGCGCGGTGAGGGTGGGTGAGGTTGCGACGTGCGCTGGTCTCCGGCCAGCGCGTGCCGGTCTGAAGGCCGCCACCGCGAGAACCGGCCGGCGTTCCCAGACTAGAACGACTCCACCTTCATCATGTTCGTGGCGCCGCTGAGCTGGTGGGTCCCGCAGACGATCACGACGCGGTCGCCGGAGGCGACGAAGCGTTCGGAGCGGAGCTGGTCGAGCGCCCGGCGGAGCATCTGGTCGGTGCTCCGGAAACGCCGGTTGCGCATGGGCCGGACGCCCCAGCGCAGCGCCAGCCGCCGGAACACGTGGTCCGACGTGGTGAAGCCGAAAATGCCGCAGCGCGGCCGCATGCGGCTCACCTGGCGGACGGTGGCCCCCGAGTCGGTGAAGGCGACGATGTAGGCGGCGTCGATGGTCGCGGCCGCCTCGCGCGCGGCGGCGGCGATCGCGTGCTCGATCCGGCTGCGGTCGATGAGGGCCTGGTAGTGGGGCAGCTCACCGAAATCCGCGTGCTGTTCGGTATAGGTGGCGAGGCGGTCGAGCGTCCGCACCGCCTCGATGGGGAATTCGCCCACCGACGTCTCCCCGGAGAGCATCACGGCGTCGCTGCCGTCGAGGATCGCGTTCGCCACGTCGGATGCCTCGGCCCGGGTCGGCATCGGATGGGAGATCATCGAGTCCAGCATCTGGGTCGCCGTGATGGCGATCTTCCCCCGGGAGTTCGCCTGGCGAATCACCCATTTCTGGACGATGGGGACGCGCTCGGACGAGGTCTCCACGCCAAGGTCGCCCCGGGCGACCATCACGCCGTCGGAGACGTGGAGGATCTCCTCCAGGTTCTCGAGCGCCTCTGGCCGCTCGATCTTGGCGATGATGGGGATGTCCTCGCGATCCAGCCGCGCGAGCAGCCCCCGGACCGTCTCGACATCCCGCGCCCGCTGGACGAAGGACACCGCGAGGTAGTCCACCCCGGCGTCCACCGCGGCCTGCAGGTCGGTCCGGTCCTTCACCGTCAGCGAAGGCCCGGACAGCGGCACGCCGGGCAGGTTGATCCCCTTCCGGGAGAGGAGGACGCCCCCGACCACCACCTCGGTGTGCACGTCGCGGTCGGTGCTCTTGAGAACCCGCAGCTTCAGCAGTCCGTCGTCGATCAGGATGAAGTCCCCCGGACGCACGTCCCGGGCGAGCTGGGGATACGTCGTCGAAACGGCCTCCGCGCTCCCGGCGACCGTCCGGGAGGTGAGCACGAACGGGGCTCCCGGTTTCAGCTCGACCCCGTCCGGCGGCACCTCGCAGACCCGCATCTTCGGCCCCGCGAGATCGGCGAGCGCGGCGACGGCCCGGCCCGCCTTGCGCGCCGCGCGGCGCACGGCGCGGACCCGGCTCTGCAGGCTGGCGGCGGTCTCGTGGGCGCAGTTGAGCCGGGCGGCGTCCATCCCCGCGTCGACGAGCGCCTCGATGGTCCTCGTGGAGCGCGTCGCCGGACCCAGCGTCGCGATGATCTTGGTTCGGCGAAACATGCTAGCCGGCTTCCGGTTCGGCATCCGTTTTCCGGATGCGCGGAGGGTCCGCGCTCCGGGGCCGCAGGACCGTCAGCAGGACCTTGAGGCCCGCGAGGAACAGGCCGGTGAGGGTGGTGTCCCGGCTGCCTCGTCCGGCGGGCCGCCGGCTCGAAACCGGGACTTCGACCGTGGTGATGCCCGCCCGGGCGGCGCCGACCTGCATCTCGGCGAGCCAGCCGTAGTCCGGGTCGGAAAGGCCCAACTGCGAAAGCGCCTGCCAGCGGATGGCCCGAAACGGCCCGAGATCCGTGAAGCGGTAGCCGTAGAGCAGGAGGATGAGCCGCGTCGCGATCCAGTGTCCGAAGCGGACCAGATCCGGATAGGCGCCGGGATCCGGTTCCCCCCGGCTCCGCGAACCCACCACGAAGTCCACCTCCGGAGACAGGAGCGGTGACAGCACCGCGGGCAGTTCCTCGGCGTCGTCCGTGCCGTCACCGCGCAGGAACACCACGACGTCGGGAGGTTCGGGCGCGAGGTGGACCATCCCGGTGAGGCAGGCGCGCCCGTACCCCGCGCGTCCTTCCTCGACGGCGGTGGCTCCGTAGCGCCGCGCGGTGTCGGGGAGGTCGGCGCCCGGGCTGCCGACGACCACGATCTCCCGCAGATGGCCGTGGGGAAGCGAGGCCAGCACCCGGGAAAGCTCGGGCCCGCCGTCGGGTGCGGGAATGATCGCCGCCGTTCGCACGTTCAAATTTGCCGGCGAGTATATGGGTCGGTTCCCGTAGGATGGACCGGGTGAGCGACCTGCCGAACCGATCCAGAATGCTCCCGTTGGCCGGGACGATGCTCGCCTTCGCCTGCTCGACGGCTCCGCCACCGGAGACCGGGGAGGGTGCGGCGGTCCTCTTCCGGGGCGGCCAGATCCTCGACGGGACCGGGAACCCCTGGGTTCGGGGCGACGTGCTGGTCGTGGGTGACCGCATCGCCCGCGTCGGGGTCATTCCCGCCGCCGAGGTCCCCGCGGACGCGCGCGAGGTGGACGCGGCCGGGCTCACCGTCATGCCCGGTTTCATCGATCCGCACTCTCATGCCGGCCCCGGGCTCGCCACGCCCGAGCTCCGCGTGGGGGAACCGGTCATCCGGCAGGGGATCACGACCGTGATGGTGAATCCCGACGGGGGTGGGGACGTGGACCTGGCGGAGCAGCGGCGCCGCTTCGAGGAGGGAGGGATCGGCGTCCACGTCGCCCTGATGATCGGCCACGGGGCCGTCCGGCGCGAGGTGCTCGGGATGGAGGCCCGCCCCCCGACCGGGGAGGAGCTCGAGCGGATGGCCGGGCTGGTGCGCGCCGGGATGGACGCCGGGGCCTTCGGCATGACGGGAGGCCTCTACTACGCCCCCGGAAGCTACGCGGAAAACGACGAGGTCGTGCGCCTCGCGGCCGAGATCGCGCCGTTCGGCGCCTTCGTCAGCCACATTCGCGACGAGAGCGACTACAACATCGGCCTGGTCGCGGCGGTCGAGGAAGTCATCGAAGTGGCGGAGGCGCAGGGCATTCGCGGCGTGGTGACCCATTTCAAGGCGCTTGGTCCTCCTGTGTGGGGCCTGAGCCGGGAGGCCACCGCCGCCATCGACGCCGCCCGCGCCCGGGGAGTGGAGGTGTTCGCGGACCAGTACCCGTACGAGGCATCCGGAACGAGCATCGTGGGCGCGCTGGTGCCGCGCTGGGCGCTCGCCGGGGAGACCATGCCGGGAATGCCCTCGCCGCTCCAGAACCGGCTGGCGAACCCCCGGGAGCGGGCGCGTCTGCGCGCCGACATGCTGGTGGCGCTCGAACGGCGGGGCGGCGCCGAGACGCTGCTGCTCTCCCGCCACCGGGCGGACACGTCGCTCGAAGGCCGCTATCTGAGTGACCTCGCGGAGGAGTGGGAGCTCGAGCCGATCGACGCGGCGCTTCGCCTGCTCGACGCCGGCGGGGCCGGACTCGTGTCCTTCAACATGTCGGAGGAGGACATCGCCCACATCATGACCCGCGAATGGACGATGGCGTCCTCGGACGGCGGCCTGGTTCCGGCGGGCGAGGGGCGCCCGCACCCGCGTTTCTACGGCGCCTTTCCGCGGCGCATCGCCCGCTACGTGAGGGAACGGGGGGTCCTCACGCTGGCCGAGGCGGTCCGGGGCATGACGAGCCTGCCGGCGACGGTGTTCCGGATGCACGACCGGGGGCAGATTGCTCCGGGCCGCATCGCCGACCTCCTCGTGGTGGACATCGACGAATTCGGGGATGCCGCCACCTACGAGAATCCGCATGCCCTCGCCGAAGGGATCGTGCACGCGATGGTCGCGGGAGTCTTCGCGATCGAGAATGGCGACGCGACCGGGGCGCTGGCCGGCCGGGTGCTGACCCCGCACTGGATGGGCGGGGAATGAGCCGCGCTTCCCGGGCAGCCGCCGTCCGGCAGCGCGCTACCGTTTCCGCCGTATGGAGGAGAACCACGTGAATCCTGAATCCGCCATCGCCGGGACGATCCTCGAGACGGTCGGGGACACGCCGCTCGTCGGGCTCCGGCGGATCGGGCAGGGCCTTCCCGGCCGGGTTGCGGTGAAGATGGAGTCCTTCAACCCGGGCGGCTCCGTGAAGGACCGGATCGCCATCACCATCGTCGAGGACGCCGAGCGCCGGGGAGACCTGAAACCCGGGGGAACCATCATCGAAGGGACCTCCGGAAACACCGGGATGGGTCTCGCCCTGGTGGCTGCGGTGAAGGGCTATCGCTCCATCTTCGTGATGCCCGACAAGATGAGCGACGAGAAGATCCGGGCGCTGCGGGCGCTCGGCGCCGAGGTGGTGGTGACTCCGACCGCGGTGGAGCCCGAGGACCCGCGCAGCTACTACAGCGTTGCGAAGCGGCTCGTCGAGGAAACGGAGGGAGCCCTCTACGCGAACCAGTACCACAACCCGGTGAATCCGGAGACCCACTACCGCACCACCGGTCCCGAGCTCTGGGAACAGGTCGGGCCCGAGATCCACACGCTGGTGTGCGGGCTGGGGACCGGGGGCACCATCACCGGGACCGGCCGCTATCTCAAGGAGCGGAATCCGGAGATCCGGGTCGTCGGCGCCGATCCGGTGGGCTCGCTCTACGACGAGTACTTCCGGACCGGGAAGATCGGCGAGGCGCGCAGCTACAAGGTGGAAGGGATCGGCGAGGACTTCATCCCGTCCACCATCGATTTCGCCGTGGTGGACGAGGTGATCCAGGTCACCGACCGGGACTCCTTCCTGATGACGCGGCGGCTCGCCCGCGAGGAGGGGCTCTTCGTGGGGGGCTCCGCGGGGACCGCCATGGTCGCGGCGCTGGAAGCGGCCGCCCGGGTCCCCCGGGGCGCGCTCGTCGTGGTGCTCGCTCCCGATTCGGGCGCCCGCTATCTCTCCAAGATCTTCAGCGACGACTGGATGCGCCAGAACGGCTTTCTCGAGTCGCCGCGCGAAGGGGAGACGGTGGGCGAGGTGCTGGCCGCGAAGGGCGGCCAGGAGATCGTGAGCGTTCCGCCGACCGCGGGAGTCCGCGACGCGGTGGCGCTGATGCGGAAACACGACGTGTCCCAGCTCCCGGTCCGGGACGAGAACGGTTTCATCGGGGTGGTCACCGAGGCCTCCCTGCTGGAGGGCCATTTCTCCGGCGGCGTGGGCCGGAGCGATCCGATCAGCGCCTTCGTGAAGACCGACAAGATCGCGTCCCTGGAGGCTTCGAGCCCTCTCGAGGAGCTGGCCCAGATCTTCGCGCGGGGCCGGATCACGGTGGTGACCGACGGCGGCCAGGCCGTGGGGCTGCTCACCCCGATCGATCTGCTCGACTACCTCTCGCGGGAAAGCTGAACCGGGGCTCCGCCCTACATCCGGCGCCAGCGGGGTCCCACTCCGCCTTCGCGCGGCGTCCAGCGCGGGCCGAAGACGTCGGCCGCGCGGCAGTCCACGCAGTTGGAGGGGTTGACCGTGAGCCCGTCGTCACGGGCCTCGTACACACCGGCCGGACAGATCCGTTCCCACAGCGCGGCGGTATCGGGTGGGACGCCGTCAGGCGCCACGAGATGGGAGGGGATGTCGTCCCTCGTGTTGTTGCCGGACCGGAAGACCCCGTCGAGCTTCGAGAAGGGCGGCGGAGGCGTGGGTTCGGGTGCTTCCCGGGGTCGCGCGACGTCCTCCTCCACCGGCAGCGTCCCCGTCGGGAGCGCTCCGGCAGTGAGGGTGGCGAGTACCGACGTGAGCGCTCCGCGCCAGAAGCCGCGCTGGAACGCGGGCCGCATGTTCCGGTTGCGCTGCAGGTCGGCGAGGATCTCGCTGTCCTGCAGCGAGGCGTCGTAGAGCGACAGCGGCACCCCCGCCCGCAGGTGCGCGACCGCGGCGTCGGCCGCGAGGATCCCCGAGAGCATCGCGTAGTGGATGCCCTTGAGCGACGGGACATCCACGAAGCCCGCGGTGTCTCCGACGAGGAGCAGCCCGTCGCCCGACAGCCGTTCCGGGAGCGAGCCGGCGCCTCCCTCCGGGATCAGGCGGGCGCCCCATTCGAGGCACTCGCCGCCCTCCAGATGAGGCTGGATGCGGGGATGGGCCTTCAGCAACTGGAGCGCCCGGTGGGCGTCGAGCGCCGCGGCCGGCGCGTCGAGCCCCACCACCATCCCCACCGCCGAGAGGCCCTCGCCCATCGGATACAGGAAACCGCCTCCGAAGGCGGAGCGCGGGAGGGGGTATCCGAGGGTGTGAACGACCCGGTCCGGCGGGTTCTCCGACTGCCAGAGTTCCTTCACCCCCAGCGCGAAGATGGGGGGACTCGGTGAGGAGATCCCGAGACGGGCCCGCCAGGCCTGTCCCAGCGGACCGCGGGCGCCCTCGGCGAGGATCACGACGCGGGCCGCCACCTCGGTCGCCGGTTCGAAGCCCGTTCCCGGCGAGCCGTCCCGCCGCCGCCCCGCCGGGACGGTCTCGAGCCCCAGCACCTGGTTCTCCCGCATCAGCAGCGACCCGATCGCGAATCCCGGGAACACCTCGACGCCGAGCGCTTCGGCCTGCTCTCCCAGCCACCGGGCCATCTCGGAGAGCGACGCCGTGAAGAAGCCGTGGTTTCGCATGGTGGGCGGGGTCGGCACCCGGATCCCCCGGCGCGAGCCGAGGAACCAGACGCCCTCGCGGGTGACCCGCGTCCGAAAGGGAAAGGCGTCGTCCTCCATTCCCGGGAAGAGCTCGCGGAACGCGACGGGGTTGACCACCGCCCCCGAAAGGCAGTGACCGCCGAGTTCCGCGGCCTTCTCGAAGACGCAGATGGAGAGCTCTTCCCCCGCCGTCTTCGCGGTCTGCGCCAACCGGATCGCGGCGGCCAGCCCGGCGGGCCCGCCGCCCACGATTGCCACGTCGAACGGCAGCGCTTCCGGGCCGGGCGCGCGCTCGGCCAGTAGGCGGTCCGCGGGCAGCGGAGGGCGGGTCTCCCCGAGGCGGATCATCCTCCGAACCGTTCCGGGTCCCAGCGCAGCCCGAGTTCCGAAGGCGGCGCGATGTATCCGAGAAGCGCGGAAGCGGCCACCACCGCCGGGCTCGCCAGGTATCCCTCGCCGCCGCGGCCCATGCGGTTCTCCCAGTTCCGGTTGAAGGAGGTGATCGCCCGCATCCCCGGCTGCAGGGCGTCCTCTCCCTGACCGAAACAGGGTCCGCACCACGACCTCCGGATCTCGCCTCCCACCGAGCGCAGGACGGAAGCGACCGGTTCCCCCCCAAGGCGCGGCTCGGCTTCTTCGATCGCCTTGCGGACTCCTCCCGAGCCCGGAAAGATGACGAACTTTTCGCGCGTTCGGTCGTGTCCACGTTCGCGTGCCGCGCGCACGACCTGGGCGGCGGCCAGAAGGTCGTCGTAGCTTCCGTTCGTGCAGGATCCGATGTAGGCGCGGTCGAACCCGACCCGGCCCGCCGCCACCTCGGTGGCGGGGTGCGCGTTGCCCGGCGCCGAGGGGAGCGCCACCAGCGGTTCCACCCCGGCCAGGTCGAAGATCTCTTCGGCGCTGAAATTTGCGGCAGCGCCGCTTGCGAGCGGCGGATAGGGGAGGTCCCCGGATCCGCGGTCGGCGTAGAACCCGGCCGTGACCTCGTCGAAGGGAAAGATCCCGTTCCAGGCCTCCGCCTCCGCCATCATGTTGCAGATCGTGTTGCGCCAGGTGATCGGCAGGGCGCCGCGCTCGTCGACGAACTCCACCGAGGCGCCCGCGGCGGCGCCGTTCCATCTCGCGATGAGCGCCAGGACGACGTCCTTGCCCGAGGACCAGGGAGGGATCTGGCCGGTGAGCACCACCCGGCGGGCCGGCGGCGGGGTCAGGAGGACGCTCCCGGTGGCCCAGCCGAAGCCGAGCGCGCTCGATCCGATCCCGACGCCGAGCGCCCCGTAGGCGCCGTAGGCGCGGCTGTGGCTGTCGGCTCCCGGGATCACGGCGCCGGGAAACACGAGTCCCTGTTCGGGGAAGTAGAAGTGGAAGATGCCGTCCCCGGGGGTCGCGAACCAGGGGGCCTGAAGACCCTCGGCTTCGGCGAACCTCCGGCTGATCTCCGTCTGCCGGTTGTCCGCTTCGCGCCCGGTGAAAACGAAGTGATCGTTGGCGATCGCCGCCTGCCGGGGATGGATGGCGTCCCCCGTGATCTCCCGGAAGGTGTGGATCGCGAAAGGCGCGGTGCCGTCGGACGCCGGCAGCAGGTCCGCCGTTACCAGGATGCTCTCTCCCACCGAGACGGCGGCCCGGCGGTCCACCCGGTGGGCCCAGAGGATCTGCTCGGTCACGGTGAGGCCGGCACGCTCCTCCGCCCCGGGCCACTCGATGAGAGGTTCGGCCTCGACGGAAGCGAGGAACTCGCGGCGTCCCGCCGCCAGGATGCCGCCGGATCGCCGGAGTTCCGCTTCCCGCGCGGTGAGGGGCTTCGGGTCGTAGGAGCGGCCGAGCGAATCGTTCACGAGTTGCCGGGTCGCCGGATCGAAGGTGAACCGGTGCCCATCCCGGGCGTCCTCGGCCGCGGCGGGGCATTCGAGCACCTCGAGGCCGAGGTTGAGTGCGTTCCGGCGGAAGATGTCGCCGACGCCGGATCCGAGCACGAGCACCAGGGTGGTCCCCGCGTCCCGGGCGATCCCGAGCAGCCCTGCCGGGCTCATTTCCCGCGAGGAGCCGATTCCGAACCGCTCGCCGGCGATCACAAAGTTCTGCCCGGCCCGCACGCGGGCCGCGAAATCCGGCATCAGGTGGCGGAACGCCCCCGCCTTCCACCGCGCGTCGAGCGCGTCCAGGCTCTCGGAAACGCAGTCGGCGGAAGGGGTGATCTGGTCGGTGTCGATGGCGTCCCGCTTCCGTCCCGGACGCTTCCGGTCCCAGAAGATGAGCGCCTTCCCGGTCACCGGAGCCGCGGAACGCGAGCCTCCGTCATCCGTCAGGGCGGGGGGCAGGGGAACGCGGGGCTTCCTCCGTCCGGGCTGGATGCGCACGGTTTTGAGTATAGAGAGGGTCAACGGTTCATCCGATCACTAGAATTCCGCCTCGTCTTGGCCCGTTTCTCTCTGCTGTTGGTGGCCGGCCTCGCGGTTTCACTGCCGGGCGCCGTGGCTCAGGGCCAGGATGCGGAGACTTCGCCCGAAACTCCGGACACTCCGCCCATCTTCGTTTTGACGATGGGCCCCGACCAGTCGGTGATCTTCCGCAAGTGGGGACACGCCGCGCTCTGCGTCGGGGACCGCTGCCTGAACTATGGGGTCACGGACTTCTCGCGGCCGGTCGGCCTCGTAAAGGACGTCCTCCAGGGCAGAGCCGTTTTCTGGATGGCGGTCGCTGCGTACGAAGACATGGTGAGCGTCTACTCCCGGGACGACCGGAGCGTCTTCCGCCAGGACCTGGACCTGTCGCCGGAAGCCCGGGACACGCTCCTTGGACGGCTGGCCCACGACCTCGTGCCCGGCCAGAGCGAATACATCTACAACCACTTCGACGACAACTGCACGAGCCGCATCCGGGACTACCTCGATGAAGCGGCTTCCGGAAGGCTGCGCGAGCCGATCCCGCTGCCGCTGCCGTTCGAGAGGCCGGAGAGCGAACCGACGTTTCGCGGGCACATCCGCCGCGGGTTGTACGAGGATCCCCTCCTGCTCTGGCTTTCGGACGTCGGTATCGGTTCGGTGGCCGACGAGCCCATTTCCTCGTTCGATGCCATGTTCCTGCCGGGCGCCCTCCGCTACGGCGTGGAAGCGGCGTTCGGCGTGCCGCCCCAACGGCTGCACACCGGAAGCTACGGAGACCTGCTGCCGCCCGATCCGGGGAGCCGCCCCTATCTTCCCTGGCTCTTCGGGATCGCCGCCTTCCTCGCGCTGCTCATCGCGCTGCCCCGGGCGCCCGCACTCCGGCGCACCGGCGTCCTGAGCGCGGCCGTGCTGATGACGCTCGTGGGAACGGTGGGGACCGCGATCCTGATCCTGAGTCCGCTCCCCGAGTTCCGGACGAGTCTCATCGCCCTCGCGGTGCCGCCGACCGACTTCCTCCTCGCGACCCGGCACTCCCGCTGGTACGGCCCGGCCCGGCTCGTCTGGGGAGCGGGTTTCCTGCTGGCGATCCTGGCGGGGGTCCTCCGCCAGCCGCTCGGCTGGACCGTTCTGGCCGCCCTGCTGCCGGTGGCGGCGATCCTCTGGCGGCACCGGCAGCCCCCGGAGACCGCGTGACCGTGAACGCCGCGTCCGCGATCGAGGCGGTGCTGCGCGGCCGTGGAATGCCCGGAGCGTTTCGGCGCGGGTTCCTGGAGAGCGTTGCGGCGGCGGCCCGGGGGCCCTGCCACCTTCCGGAGACAACCCTCGCCCCCGTGACCGGCCTGCCCGCGTTCGTCGAGTCCGTCGAAGCCGCCTCGCCGGAAGACCGCGCCCGCACCGTGTCGATCACCCTGAACGGCGGACTCGGCACCACCATGGGCATGCGGGCTCCCAAGGCCCTTCTCTACGCCACCGAGGGCATGACCTTTCTCGACATAACCCTGAAGCAGGCGGAGACGGCCGGGGTGTGTTCGGTCCTCATGAACAGCTTCGCGACCGACGCGGCGGTTCGGGAAGCCCTGGGGGAGGGGGACGTCCGGAGCTTCCTCCAGCACGAGGCGCCCAAGCTTCGCCGCGCCGACTTCGCGCCCGTGCGGGTTCCCGACCGGCCGGATCTCGAGTGGTGCCCGCCGGGGCACGGCGACCTCTACACGGCGCTCGGCACCAGCGGCTTGCTCGCCGATCTCCTGGGAAAGGGCTTCCGCTACGCCTTCGTCTCGAACGTGGACAACGTGGGCGGGTGTCCCGATCCGTCGCTCTTGGCCTGGTTCATCGGATCGGGCGCGCCGTTCCTCATGGAAGTCGTCCGGCGCACGCCCGAGGACTGGAAGGGCGGCCACCTGGCGCGCCGGCGCCGCGACGGACGGCTCGTGCTCCGCGAGACGGCGCAGTGCGCGCCGGGAGACCGGGACGCCTTCCGGGACCACGAGCGGTACTGCTATTTCAACGCCAACAACCTGTGGTTGAGGCTCGAGGCGCTCCAGGAAGCCCTCGACCGGGGAGGGGGTTTCCTCCCGCTGCCGACGATCGCGAACCCGAAGACGGCGGATCCACGCGACGCGGGATCCGAGCCGGTGTTCCACCTCGAGCAGGCGGCCGGAACCGCCCTCGAGGTCTTCGACGGGGCGCAGGCCGTCGAGGTCCCGAGGCGGCGGTTCGCACCGGTGAAGACCACCGAGAACCTGCTGGTCCTGCGCTCGGACATCTACGCGATCGACGAGAACGGCCTGGTCGAACCCGCCCGCGAGCCGCCGCCGGTCGCGCTCGACCGGGAGCGCTACCGCTTCATCAGCGACCTCGAGGCCCGCTTTCCCCATGGGCCCCCGTCGCTGCTCGCCTGCGACCGCCTGCAGGTCAGCGGCGACGTCCGGTTCGGGCGGCAGGTCGCCTGCGAGGGCGAAGTGACGATCGTGGGCCGCCGGGACCGGCCCGCGCGGATCCCGGACGGCGCCCGCCTCCGGGGCGTGGTGCGGGTCTAGCCGTCCCGGCCGGAATCGCGGCCGGCTCCCGGGTCGGTCGCGGCTAGAATTCCGCGCTTCCGGGACCCATGCGCAGCGACGAACGGCACAAGCTCGAGACCGACGCCCTCATTCTGCGGGTGGAGCGGGCGGTCGACTGGGCTCAGGAGAACCGCCGCTCCCTGGTCACCATCATCGCGGCGACCGTGGGAGTCGCGCTCCTGGCCGGCGCCTTCCTGGTGAACCGGGCGAACCGCAAGGAGGCGGCGCGGACCCGGCTCGGGGTGCTCACGACGGAGATCCAGCAGGTGACCGGCGGAGCGGAGGGGCCCTGCGAGGCCTCGCTGTCGGAGCTCGAGCGGCTCGCCGAGAGCGAAGGCAACTCGCTCGAGGGCAGGACCGCGCGGTACTACGCCGGGATCTGCCAGCGCGCCCTCGGCGACTACGAAGGCGCGGCGGCCAGCTTCGAGCAGGTGCGCGGGCGGAACGACCTGCTGGCGGAACTCGCCACCCTCGGACTTGCCGGCGTCCAGCGAACTTCGGGCAAGGGCGAAGAGGCGGCCCTCGCGTACCGGAGCCTGCTCGACGGGGGCGGCGACCTGCCGCTCGATCCGGTGCTGTTCGAGCTGGGAGTGCTCGAAGAGGAACAGGGCAGGCCGGAAGCGGCGGTTTCCCTCTACGAACGGATCGTCGAGGAGTACCCCGCCTCCGCCTTTCGGGATCTCGCGGAGACCCGAAAGGAGCGGCTTCCTGACCCGTCCCGCTGACCCCGGGAGCGCCGGTCTTCAGACCGGCACGCGCGGCGCTCAGCGCCGCGCACGTCGCAACGCGACCGCCCTTGCGGCGCACTCGACGGGGATATGGCGCCGGCTGAAAGCCGGGCAGTTCCCGGGACACCGCACCGGACCCTGAACAGATGAACGAGCCATTTGCCAGCCGCCCAGCGCCACCGCCCCCGCCGCCGGCAGCGCCCCGCCGAACCGGCGCCGGCTGCCTGCTCACCGCCATGCTGGTCCTCGCCGTGTTCGTGGGGCTGGGCTTCCTGGGACTCGCCTTCACCTTCTTCCTCGGTGGCGACCCGCCGGTCCCCGAGGACGCCATCCTGCTCGTCGGTACGGAGGGGGAGTACCCGGAGACGCTTCCTTACGCCCCGTTCCTGTTCGCCGACGCCGGACCCAGCTTCAGCGAACTGATCCAGGGCATGTCGCGGGCCGCGGAGGATCCCCGCATCGGCGCTCTCCATCTCCGCGTCGGCGATACCCGGATCGGCTGGGCGCGGGCGCGCGAACTCCGGGACGCCGCCCGCCGCTTCCGGGAGGCCGGCAAGCGGGTCACCGCGTCGCTCGAGTACGCCGGGCTCATGGACTACTACCTGGCGAGCGCCGCCGACCGGATCCACATGCACCCGCGGGGACAGTTGGGCCTTTACGGGATCTCGATGGAGGTCATGTTCTTCGCCGGGCTCTTCGAGAAGCTGGGGATCGAGGCGCAGTTCGAGGCGATCGGCCCCTACAAGAACGCGCCGGACGTGTTCACCGCGTCGGGGATGAGCCCCGAGCATCGGGAACAGCTCGAATCCCTAGGCGAGCAGTTCCGGTCCGGAACGGCGGAAGCGGTGGCCGAGGGGCGGGGGATGACGCCGGGCGACGCGGACCGGCTGCTCTCCGACGGCCCCTACACCGCGAGCCGCGCGCTGGAGAACGGCCTGGTGGACGCGCTCAGCTACCTGGACGAGATCCAGGAGGACGTCGAGGAGGCGAGGCTGGTGAGCGTCGCGGACTACGTCGCGTCGTCGCGGTGGAGTTCCGCCGGCGCCGAAGCGCGGGTCGCGGTCGTCCACGTGGACGGCGCGATCCTCCCCGGCAAGAGCCGCGAAGACCTGTCCGTGGGGCGCGTCGCCGGCGCCACGACGGTCGCGGAGGCGCTTGCCTGGGCGGCAGAAGAAGAGTCCGTGGACGCGGTGGTCCTGCGCGTTTCGAGTCCCGGGGGAAGCGATTCCGCCTCGGACACGATCTGGCGGGCCGCCGACCGGGTGAAGGCGGCAAAGCCGCTCGTGGCCTCGTTCGGCGACACCGCGGCGTCCGGCGGCTACTGGGTCTCGACGGCCGCCCCGCGCGTGGTCGCCCAGCCGCTCTCCATCACCGGCTCCATCGGCGTCTACGTCGGGAAGTTCAGCATCGGGGAACTCCTGGAGAAGATCGGGATCGCCGCGGACCTGGTTTCCGCCGGCGGCCGGCCGAACTGGCTCAGCCCCTCGCGGCCGCTGGACGAGCAGGACCTGGAGCGGCTGCGCGAGGGCGCCGCCGAGATCTACGGGGTCTTCCTCGAGCGCGTGTCTCGAGCCCGCAACATGACGACGGCCGAAGTGGACGCCATCGGGGAGGGCCGGGTCTTCACCGGCGGGCAGGCGATGGCCGTGGGCCTCGTCGACCAGGTGGGAGGCATCGAGGATGCGGTCCGCCTGGCGGCGACGGAGGCCGGTTTCCCGGACGACGCGGCCATCGAGTGGGTCTCCCTGCCGGAGCCGCGGAGCCTTGCCGAGGCGATCGAGGCCGAACTCCGGGCCGGCGGCCTGCGGGAGCGGCTCCCGGTTCTCGACGCCGCGCTCCGGGGCACCCGGATGGCGCTCCTGCCCTTCGTGCCCGAGTTCCGCTAGCCGGAACCCGCCCGGCGGTCAGAGGCCGCTCAGGTAGCCGGCGCCGCCGAGCTGCGCCACGGCCGCCTGGATCTCGCGGGTCCGCCGCCTCACGTATTCCGACGGATTGGCGGCCGACATGCGCCTGGGGCTCGGCAGCACGGCGATCAGGGTCGCGGCCTGGCGCGGGGTCAGGTCCCCCGGCTCCCGGCGGAAGGCGTGCCGGCTCGCGGCCAGTGCGCCGTAGACGCCGGGGCCGAACTCGGCGACGTTCAGGTACACCTCCAGGATGCGGCGCTTGGGCCACAGGAGTTCGATCGCGACCGTGAAGTACGCCTCCAGCCCCTTCCGGACGAGGTTCTGGCCGGGCCACAGGTAGAGGTTCTTGGCGACCTGCTGGGAGATCGTGCTCGCTCCCCGGAGGCGTCCGCCGCGCCGCTTCTCCTCCATCGCGTCGGCGATGGAATCGAAGTCGAAGCCGAAGTGTCCCGGGAACTTCTGGTCCTCGGCCGCCACCGCCGCGATGGGCAGGTGCGGCGAGATGCCGTCCCAGGACACCCACTGGTAGTGGACCGTCCCTTCGCCCGCGATCCGCTCGCGGAGCATGAAGGCGGTGGTCGGCGGCGCGAGCCAGCGCCACGGCAGCACGAGCAGGACCGTCAGCGCGATGCACCCGAGAACCGCCGCCAAAGCGAAGCGGGCGAGTCGCTGCCTGCCGCTCATGGGACCGGGCGGCTCCGGGCCGCTACCGGCCGGGTGGGTCCGCGGGGAACGAGTCCCCGTCGCCCGGGGGGTGTTCGAGCGCCAGCGTGCGGGTCGGGAAGGCGAAGTCCACCCCGATCTCCTTCGCGAGGCGCAGGATGGAGAGCAGGAAGTTGTGCCGCTCGCTCAGTTCCTCGTGCCAGTTGGGAACCCTGAAGAAACAGTAGACGAGGACGTCCACCGACGAGTCCGCGAACCGGTTCAGGTGGATCTCGAAGTAGTCGTGCCGCATCGCGGGGTTCTTGAGGATGAGGCTCCGGATGCCGTCGACGAACTCCTGGATCCGGTCGGGATCGGTGTCGTAGCGGAGCGCCAGCATGTGTTTCATCCGCCGGAACTTGCGCTGGCCCATGTTGTCCACGACCGAGTTGACGACCTTGCTGTTCGGGACGCTGACCACCGAGTCGTAGAACGTCCGGACCCGGGTCGAGCGGAGCCCAACGCGCTCCACGGTCCCCTCGTAGCCGTCCACGAGCACCCAGTCCCCGACCTGGAACGGCCGGTCGCCGACGATGGCGAGGGAGCCCAGCACGTTCGCGAGGGTGTCCTGGGCGGCGAGGGCGATGGCGAGGCCGCCGAGCCCGAGTCCGGCGACGAGGGTGGTGATCGAGTAGCCCTGGCTCTGGGCGATGAGCAGGAAGGCCACCACGACCGAACCCACCCGGAGCACCGTGCGCGCGAGCGGCACCAGATGGTCGTCCACGTTGGTTTCGGTCTTCGCGGCGATCGCCTCCAGTTTCGAGCAGATCGCCTCGATGGCCCGGAAGGCGAACCACACCGCGATTCCGGCCAGGGTCAGGTCCAGCAGCACGTTCAGGACCTGGTTCACGAGCACCGGGAACCGCAGATCGGCCAGGAAGCGGCGGAAGATCCAGACCGTGGCGAGCCAGGAAGCGGGCAGGGCCGCCGCGCCCAGTTCCTCGGCGGCCCAGTTCGAGCCGCGGCTGGCGAGGCGGACGAGGAATCCCCGGAAGAAGACCCTCAGGAGTCGCTGGGCGACCCAGGCCAGGACCGCGAGGATCGCGAGGCCGATGAGTTGCCAGAGCGTGAAGCCCAGGAAGGAGCGTTCGACGACCGGAGGGAGGAGATCCAGCAGCCGGCGGGCGTACCAGGAGAAGGTCGCCTCGTACAGGGTCCCGGCGGCGCGCACCGTGCTCCCCGAGATCCGCCAGGCGAGGTCGCCGCCGCGCTGGAGGTGGAACTCCGGGAGCCGGATCGGGAAGGGCGTGAAGGCGGGCTGCCGGCTCTCGGGATCGAGGAACTCGGGATCGGCCGGAACGCTGTCCATGCGCACGAACAGGCCGCGCCCGTCGAGGACGGACTTGAGCTGGCCGGCGACGAGCTGGCGTTCCTCCGGAGACGCGTCCGCGTCGAAGTCGAGGGTGGCGGTGACCGTGTCCCAGTCGACCTCCGGCTGCAACTGTTCCCCGAGGAAGGTCTCGAGGGTGGCGCGGGGGCTGCGGAGATCTTCCGAAACCCGGGCGGAGGGCGGCTCCTGAGCGCCCGCAGCCCCGGCTCCGGCGAGCAGGGCGAGAAGGACCGCGATTCGGGAGTGGGTCGGCGGGAAGGGTTGGTGCATGGGGAAGAGGCGAACGCAGCGTACGCCTGGCAGGACTCGAACCTGCGACCTACGGATTAGGAATCCGTCGCTCTATCCACCTGAGCTACAGGCGCATCGGACTGCCGGACGACGCCCGGGGGAATCGTACTCCGCATGGCGGCCGCCCCGACGGCGGCTACGAATACTCGATGACGGCGCGCACCGGGCGGCCCAGTGCGGCGAGCCGCTCGATCCCCCCGAGGGGACGGAGCGCGAGCAGGAACGAGAAACCCACCACCTCGGCGCCCAACTGCCGGCACAGGCGGAACGCCGCTTCCGCGGTGCCGCCGGTGGCGAGGACATCGTCCACGATGAGCGTCCGCTCCCCGGCTGCCAGGGCGTCCACGTGCGCCTCGAGGGACGCCTTGCCGTACTCCAGTTCGTAGTTCTCGGTGACCGTGGCGGCGGGCAGCTTTCCCGGCTTGCGCAGCGGAACGAGGCCCGCGCTCAGCCGCTCGGCCACCCCGCCGCCCAACAGGAAGCCGCGGCTCTCGATGGCCGCGACGGCGTCAACCCGCGACCCGTCGAACGGGGAGGTCATGGCGGCGATCGCTTCCGGGAACGCCTCCGGATTCCCCAGCAGGGGGGTGACGTCCCGGAACAGGACACCCGCTTCGGGAAAATCGGGAACGGGCCGGATGCGCGCCTTCAGCCGGGCGACCAGCGCCGCGTCAGAAGACGACCCGGAAGTCATCGGGCGTTCCCCCTTTGCCGGGACTCCCGAGGGAACCCTCGCGGACGGCGTCCACCCGGCCCGGCATGCGGCTCTGGAGCGCCTCCCGCAGGTTCGTCAGGGCGTCCGGTCCGCCGTGGGCCTCGATCTCCACGGTTCCGTCGGCCAGGTTGCGCACGGTGCCGGCGATCCCCAGCGAGCGGGCCACGCGCTGGACGGTCCAGCGGAAACCGACCCCCTGCACGAGTCCGGAAACGAGGTAACGGCGGGCGAGCCGGTCTCCGCCCGCCACTAGCCGAGCGTTCCCAGCGCGTCTTCCAGATCCGCCAGGAGGTCCGCCACGTCCTCGACGCCCACCGAGAGGCGCACCAGCCCGTCCCCGATCCCGATGGCGCGGCGCATGGGCTCGGGAATCGAGGCATGGGTCATGGTGGCGGGGTGGTTTGCGAGGCTCTCGACCCCTCCGAGACTCTCGGCGATGTGGAAGAGGCGCTGCCCCTCCATCACCCGGCGGGCGCGCTCCATGGTGCCCACGTCGAACGACAGCATGCCGCCGAAACCGCTCATCTGGCGGCAAGCGAGGTCGTGTCCCGGATGGTTCGGGAGTCCGGGGTAGTGGACCGCCGACACCTCCCGGTGTTCGGCGAGCATCCGGGCGATCTCGCGGGCGTTGCGGTCGTGGCGCTCCATGCGGAGCGCGAGGGTCTTGGTGCTCCGCAGCAGCAGCCAGGACTCGAAGGGCGAGAGGATCGCGCCGGCGGCGTTCTGGAGGTACTGGAAGCGTTCGTGGTGTTTCGGGTCCCGCGCCACCAGGATCCCGCCCACGCCGTCGCTGTGGCCGTTCAGGTACTTGGTGGACGAGTGCACCACGATGTCGGCGCCGAGTTCCAGGGGACGCTGGAAGTAGGGGGACATGAAGGTGTTGTCCACCACCACCAGCGCGCCGGCCGCATGCGCCGCTTCCGAAAGGGTCTCCAGATCGGCGATCCGGAGCATGGGATTGGTGGGCGTCTCGAGGAACAGCATCGCCGCTCCCCGGTCCAGCTCCCGGAGAGTGGCCTCCGTGTCGCTCGTGTCCAGCCAGGTGAAATCGAGACCCCGGGGCCGCAGCACGTTCTCGCCGACGCGGTAGGTGCCGCCGTAGCTGTCGCTGGTGGCGACCACCCGGCCGCCGCTCTCGACCAGGTCGAACGCCATCACGATCGCCGCCATCCCCGAGGCGCAGGCGACGGCGCCGGAGCCCCCCTCGAGCGACGCCAGGTTGGTTTCCACCGCGTCCCGCGTCGGATTCCCGGTCCGCGAGTATTCGTAGTCCCCCGGCTGGCCCGGTGACTTCTGGATGAAGGTGGCCGCCTGGACGAGGGGAACGACGACCGCGCCGCTGCCGGAATCGGGATGTTGCCCGGCGTGGATGGCGCGGGTGGCGAAACCCCTGGTCTCCCGATCGGGTTTCGGTTCGGGCGAAGACAAGGGCGCCGATTTTACCGGCCGCCCAGTGGGATAATCCGGCCCGCCCCGGTCGCATCCATGGACGTGAGCCAGAACACCGTGTACCGCGTGACCTTCCTGAATCAGGGCGAGGTGTACGAGGTCTATGCCCGCTCGGTCAGCCAGGGAGGGATCTTCGGTTTCGTGGAGATCGCGGACCTGATCTTCCGGGACGAAGCGAAGAAGGTCATCGATCCCTCACGCGAGCGGATCGCGAACGAGTTCAAGGGCGTGCCCCGGACCTTCGTGCCGCTCCACGCGGTGCTCCGGATCGATCAGGTCGAGCGGGAAGGCGAAGCCCGCATCACTCCGGGCGCCGGTGGCGGACCCAAGGGGGAAGTACGGTTGTTCCCCACGCCGATTCCGGCCCCGGCATCGGATTCCTGAGGGGAGATGGGGCGCTGGGAGCGCCGGTCTTCAGACCGGCATCGCCAGCCGCAGGCTGGCGCGGCGCACATTCCTCACGCACGCTCAGGGCTGCTGGTTTTCCTTCTCTTCGCCCTCGCCCTGGCAGTCCCCGCCGCCGCCGCGCAGCCCGCGCCGGCGGACCTCGACGCTGTCTTCGCCAAGTGGAACCGGGAAGACTCCCCCGGCTGCGCCGCCGGCGCCCTCCGGAACGGAGAGTTCGTGTACCGCGGGGCCTACGGGATGGCGAACCTGGACTACGGGATTCCGCTCACCCCCGATTCCATCTTCCGGATGGCGTCGGTGTCCAAGCAGTTCACGGTGGCGGCGGTGCTGGTGGCCGAGGACCAGGGCCTGCTGTCGCTCGAGGACCCGCTCCGGAAACACTTCCCGGACCTGCCGGTGTGGGCGGACCCGGTCCGGATCCGCCATCTGGTGCACCACACCAGCGGGATCCGCGACTACCTGGTGGTCATGTCGCTCCGGGGTCGCGGCGACGACGCCCACTACACCGACGCCGACGTGCTCGCCGCGCTCCGCCAGCTCGAGCGGCTGAACTTCGACCCGGGCACCGAATACCTCTACTCCAACTCGGGCTACTGGCTCCTCGGGGAGCTGATTCCCCGGGTCTCCGGACTGACGCTGCGGCAGTTCGCCCGCGAGCATCTCTTCGGGCCGGTGGGCATGACGGGCAGCCACTTCCACGACCGGCACCGGGAGATCGTTCCCGGACGGGCCACCGGGTACCGGCCCCGTCCGGAAGAGGAGGGAGGCGGATTCGAGGTGGACATGACCACCCTCGAGATGGTGGGCGACGGCGGGCTCTACACGTCGGTGAACGAACTCCGGCACTGGGAACGCATGTTCCTCGATCCGGCGGCCCTCGGCCCGGACCTGCTGCGGCGGCTGACCGCCCCGGGGCGCTTCAACGACGGGTCGGCGCAGGACTACGCGGGTGGCCTGGGGCTCGGCGAGTACCGGGGACTCGCCACGGTTTCCCACGGGGGCAGCTTCGTCGGCTTCCGCACCTACGCGCTCCGCTTCCCCGACCAGGCGTTCGCCGTCTTCGTGCTCTGCAACTCCGCGAGCGCCGATCCGGGGGCACTCTCGCGGCGGGTGGCCGACCTGTTCCTCGCCGGCCAGCTGGCGCCGGCGCGGGATCCCGCTCGCGCGGGGGCGGCGGCGGAACTCCCGATCCGCCCCGGACGGTTCTGGGAGGCCGCCTCGGCGTCGCTCGCCTCCATCGAGCGGAAGGACGACGGTCCGGTGCTGGTCCGGGGCGGCGGTGAAACCGCGCTGTCCGTCGTCGGGGGCGAGCTCTCCGGATTCGCCGGGGACACCCGGCTGCGGCTCGAGCCACGGCCCCAGGGTTTCGTCCTTCACCAGCCGGGACAGCGGGAGTTCCGCTACGTGCGCGTCGAGGGGTATCCGGGCGAAAACGGGCAGCCGGCGCTCGCCGACATGGTCGAGCTCGCCGGCGTCTATCGCTGCCGGGAACTGGACGTGAGCTACGAGGTGCGGCTGGACGCCCGTCCCGGGCTCACCCTGGTGGGCGTGAACGGGGAGCGGGCCCTGGAGCCGGTGTTCGAGGATCCGGACGGTCCCTCGCCGGTCTACGCGTGGGACCGCGGGACCGTACGTTTCCTGCCGGACCCGGGCGAAACCCGCGCCCGGGGGTTCGAGCTTTCGGCGGGGCGGGCCCGGGGATTCCGGTTCGTCCGGGAGTAAGCGGACCGCTCGCGGCTGGTAGCATGATCGGCACATTCAGCAGGCGATCCGGGATTCCGCCGCAACGCCGCGGGACCGCGTACTGAAGGGGAAGAAAGTCATGTCGAAACAGACAACTCGTCGCGAAGTTCTCCAGGGCGGCGTCGCACTGGCCGGGCTCGGGGTCTTCGGGGTGCCGGAATGGGCGTTTCCCGCCCTCGCCCAGGGTGAGGAGCTGGTCGAGTTCACCGACCTGCCGGAAGAGATCGTGCTGGCGCGGACGCCGGACCGCCGCATCATCGACGTGCGGAACATCGACGGGCCGCTCACGCCGGCCGACCAGTGGTTCACCACCCAGCACTACGGCCATCCGGAAGTCGATCCGGACACCTACCGGTTGAAGGTTTCGGGCATGGTGAACTCCACGCTGAATCTGTCCTTGGCCGACCTCCGGGCGATGCCGAGCCGGGAGCTGGTGTTCGGGTTCGAGTGCTCGGGCAACCGGGGTCCGTTGAACGGGCTGTCGAGCAACGGGAGCTGGACCGGTGTCCCGCTGCGGGCGGTCCTCGAGCGGGCGGGCCTGCAAGATCGCGCCCGCGAGGTCGTCTTCTTCGGGGCCGACCACGGCGAGGAAGAGGTGACGTTC
Source organism: Vicinamibacteria bacterium (assembly GCA_965116805.1). Lineage (GTDB taxonomy): Bacteria > Acidobacteriota > Vicinamibacteria > Marinacidobacterales > Marinacidobacteraceae > Marinacidobacterium. The sequence continues at coordinate 2,682,557 of OZ220713.1, read as the reverse complement.
CGGGGCCGGACCTTCACCGTGGATCAGCAATACGGCCGCAGCCTGTCACGGGACCAGGGCCTGTCGGACGAGCCGTTGCTGGCCTACGCCCTGAACGGCGAGCCGCTGACCGCGCACCAGGGACGGCCGCTGCGGCTGCTGGTCCCCGGCTGGTACGGCGCGCCGAACGTCAAGTGGCTCTCCGAGATCCACGTGCAGGAGGACCCCTATCTCGGCAAGTACCAGGCGCGCTGGTACCGCACCCTGAAGGGGGAGATGATCAACGGCGAGATGAAGTGGGTCGAGACCGCGATCACCAAGATGCGGCTGAAGTCGTTCGTGGCCCGGGTCACGAAGGTGAACGGCCACCACCGCGTCTTCGGGGTGATCCTGCACGACGGCACTCCCATCGAGTCGGTCGAGGTGCGGGTCGACGACGGGCCGTGGGAGGCCGCGACCCTCGATCCCACCATGACCGAGAAGTACTCGTGGAAGTTCTTCACCTACGACTGGCACGGGGCGACGCCGGGCGAGCACACCGTCACTTCGCGCGCCACCGACGCGAGCGGCTACCGGCAGCCGACGGCCGAGGAACTCGAGGTCAAGCAGACCTTCCTCGAGCAGAACAACCAACATCCGCGGACGCTGATCATCGCCTGACGGAGCGCAGCGGCGCCCCGTGTCCTCCCGACCGCCCGCGGATGCCCGGGCGCTCGCGGCGTTCGTGGCGCGGGCGATCGTCGGCCTGACCTTCTTCATGGCCGGCTGGTGGAAGGTGTTCACCGTGGGCGCGCTGACGCACGCGCAGTCGGGCTTCGTGGAGCCCTACGCCGACACCTGGCTGCCGGCGTGGGCGCTCTGGGCGACCGGGACCGCGGTGCCCTTCGTGGAACTGATCGGCGGCGGCCTCATGCTCCTGGGCTGGCTGCGCTGGCCGGCCGCCCTCGGACTCGGCGGAGTGCTGATCCTCGTCACCTTCGGACACCTCCTCGCCGAGCCGCTCTTCGCCTTCAACGCCCACGTCCTCCCGCGAACCATCCTCCTGATCGTGGCCCTCGTGCTCTTCCAGGAGGATCGCTGGAGCCTCGACGCCTGCCTTCACGCCGCCCGTAGCGCGCCGGCCGGGAACGCTGGCCAGTCCTCCCGGTGGGGGCCTCCAGACCGGCACCGCGGCGCTCCGCGCCGCGCACGTCGCGACGCCAGTGGCCCGGATGGCGCGCCGGCTTGGAACGCCGGCTTCAGCCGGCACAGCCCGCCACAGGCGGGCGGCGGGACGACCTCGTTCGCCGGGATGGCGCGGCTGCGCGTCCATCCGGCCCGGGCAGCAACGAACCGCCCGCGGCCCTGCGGGCCGCTGTGCCGGCTGAAGCCGGCGTTCCAAGCCGTTTCCGCCGCCTTCAGCCAGGCCCGCCGGTATTCTTCGGACCCCCCGCGACCGACCGGTCGCCCCATTTTCCTCCAGCAACTCCCACCGATCTCGCCATGACCACCAGCTCCACCTCTCGCCTCCTCCGCGCCCTCGCCTTCACGGCCGCCCTCGTTCTCGGCGCCTTCGCCACCCACGCCGCCGCCCAGATCCCGACCCCCGAGGAGTTCTTCGGGCACGAAATGGGCGCCGACCGCAAGCTCGCCAAGTGGGACCGGCTCGTCGAGTACTACGAGCTCATCGGCCAGCAGAGCGACCGGGTCCAGCTCGAGAACGTCGGCACTTCGACGCTCGGCCGCCCATTCCTCGTGCTCTATGTCTCCTCCCCGGAGAACCTCGCCCGGCTCGACGACTACCAGCGGATGAACGCCATCCTTCAGGATCCGCGCGGGCACTCCCAGGGTGAGATCGACGCCGCCATCGCCGAGGGCAAGGTGGTCTTCCTCCAGGGCTACGCGCTCCACTCGACGGAGGTGGCGGCGAGCCAGGCGGCGGCGGAGATCGTCTGGGGTTTCGCCACCCGCGACGATCCCGGGATCCACGAGATCCTCGACAACACCATCTCGATCCTCGTTCCCTCCATGAATCCGGACGGAGTGGACCTGGTGAACGAGTGGTACGACCGCTGGGTGGGGACCGAATACGAGGCGGCGCAGCCGCCGGGGCTCTACCACCACTACATCGGGCACGACAACAACCGCGACGCCTTCATGCAGAACACGGTCGAGTCGCAGTACGTCGCCACGCTGCTGTTCCGCGACTGGATCCCCCAGGGGTTCATCGACCACCACCAGATGGGGGCCTATACCGCCCGCATCTACCTGCCGCCCTACGCGGAGCCGATCCGTCCGGGAGCGGACCCGCTGGTCTGGCGGGAGATGTCCTGGTACGGCGCCCACATGGCGTACCGCATGGAGGAAGAGGGCTTCGAGGGCACGGTGACCTCCGCCATCTATTCCGGCTGGGGGCACTTCGGGTTCCACTGGATCACCCCCTTCCACAACATCGCCGGCATGCTCACCGAGTCCGCGAGCGCCCGCCTCGCGACGCCGCTCTACGTCCACCCGGACCAGTTGCGGGGCTCCCGGCAGCTTCCCGAGTACGAAGCGCAGACCACCTTCCCGAACCCCTGGCCGGGCGGCTGGTGGCACGTCCGCGACATCGTCGAACGGCAGATCGCGGCCACCTTCACCCCGCTCGAGATCGCGGCCCGGAACCGCGAGATCGTGCTGCGGAACGCCTGGCTCAAGGCCAGCCGGCAGACCCGGCGCGGCGCCGAGGGCGAGGTGAAGGCCTACATCGTTCCGGCAAGCCAGCACGACCCGCTGACCATGGGCAAAATGATCGACAAGCTGCTGCTCCAGGGGATCACCGTGGAGCATTCGGCCACCGGCTTCACCCACGAGGGCCGGGTGTACGGGCCGGGAAGCTGGGTGGTCTCCATGGCCCAGCCGAAGCAGGGCGTGATCCGTTGGCTCCTCGGCCGGACTTTCTACCCGGACAACAGCTACACCCGGAACCGGGACGGTGACCCGATCCGTCCCTACGACATGTCCGGTGACGTGATCGCCGAGTTCATGGGCGTCCGGGTGGACGAGGCGCGGACGCCGGTCGAAGCGGGCCTCGAGGTGGTCACCGAGCGCGCACTGCCCGCCGGAAGCGTCGCGTCCCCGGCGCCGAACGGCTACCGGATCGACGGCGCCCTGAACGATGCGTTCCGGGCGGTCAACATGCTCTTCGCGGCCGGTGCGTCCGTCAGCCGCGTCACCGGGGACGGCGGCGGGGCGCGGCCCGGCGACTTCGTCGTCGCTCCGGGGGCGTCCGCCGCGACGCTGGGCGAGGTCGCCGAGGCGACCGGGGTGGACTTCGCGGCTCTGGACGCGGGCGCCACCGCCGTCCCGCTCTCGCAGCAGCGGATCGGGATGTACCAGCGCTACTACGGCGGCAACATGGATGAGGGCTGGACCCGGTTACTCCTCGAGAACTTCGGTTTCGAGTACACGAGCCTCTTCGACCCGGAGATTCTTGCCGGCGACCTGCACGAACGCTGGGACGTGATCATCCTTCCGGCCGACTCGAAGGAGGGCATGCTCGGACGGGAGGATCCCGGCCAGACGCCCCCCGACTTCCAGAGCGGCTTCGGAGAGGAGGGCGTCACGGCCCTCAACGCCTTCGTCGAGAACGGCGGCACCCTCGTGACCTTCGCCCAGGCGGGACAGCTCGTGCTCGACGGGTTCGACGTCCCGGTGCGCGACGCGGTGGCCGGCATGTGGGGCAACGAGTTCTGGGCGCCGGGCTCGACGCTCAAGGTGAAGGTGGACACGTCCAGCCGGTTTGGCTACGGGATGCCCGAGGACGCGCTCATCGCCTATCTGGCCGGCGGGCAGGTCTACGAGACGGTCGCCGGGGCGCGCAGCGACGACGTGCGGCGGGTGCTGACCTACGCGAGCCGGGACGTCCTCCAGAGCGGCTGGCTGCTCGGCGAGGAGGCGATCGCCGACAAGGCCGCGATGGTCTCGGTAAAGCACGGGGAAGGCACCATCGTGATGATCGGCTTCCGGACCCAGCACCGCGCCCAGACCCACGGCACCTTCAAGCTCCTCTTCAACGCCCTGGTCGGCGAGTAGGGGGGAGCGCCGGCCGGTCCTCGCGGTAGCGGCCTTCAGACCGGCACCGTCGCGCAAAGCGCGACGAGACTGCGGTTCGCTCGACTTCCGCCTTTGGCCTCACCCGTTCTGAAGTAGATTCATACGCCGTCCTGGGCACTCAAGATCCGACAACCGGCGCCACGAAGATGGATCCCACGAAGACAGAACGTCGACTGGCGCAGATCACAGACACTGGCCAATTCGAGAAGCTGGCCATGGCAGTGTTGCGCGCGGACGACCCCCGGTTTCGGGACACCGTCCACGTAGGTATCAACGAGGACGGCAAAACTGTCCCCGGTCCCGTAGACGGTATCGGGTATATCTGGATAGATGGCAAGCGACGCATGTTGGCGGTCCATCACACGACATGTCGTCGAAAAGATCTCCCAAGTAAGTGGCTGAGCGATCCAGAGAGCGATATCAACAAGACGTTACGTGAACTAGACCAACAACGCGAAAAAGATCCGGATCTGGGGGCCACGTTGGTCCTGACCACGAACCGAGAGCCGTCGACTCAATTGGTCCACAATGTCGCTACGGCTGGACACGACGCGAGCATGGAGATCCGGATACTTGGCGTGTCCGCCTTGGCTCATTTCCTGGATTTTGATCCTAGGGGTCAGGGGATCCGTAGCGCATTCCTGGGCATTGAGCCGACCAGCGTGTCGGAGGAGTTGCTGCGCGAGCTATCCGAGCGAAGCGTTGGATCGGCACCAGTCGAGGATACGCAGCTTTGGGTCGACCGAGACGTCGTCGAAGAGTTAGAAAACCGAGCCACGAAAGGCCTCCACGTCGTACTCGGTCAGTCCGGAGTCGGTAAGACGGTTGCGTGTCTCCAGTGTCTGCAGCGGCACGTTCGAGGGGGTGGATTCGGACTCGTCGTGGGTGACGAAGTGCTTAGCGCGTCGGTTTCGATTGACGACGTCGTTGATCGCACACTGCGGAAGCTGCAGCCAACGCTATCGCAAGGTGCTGGGAGCGAAGCGCTGGCCCTGACGTCCGAGAACGCGGAATTTCTTCTCGTCGTGGAGGACCTCAACCAATCGGCGGAGCCGACGCGTTTGCTCGAGAAGTTGGCAGCGTGGAGCTCGCGCGCCATTGAGGAAAAGGACCCGCGCTTCTGGCGGATACTGTGCCCAGTTTGGCCCCGGACGATGGCGTTGGCTGGGGACCAAGCGCGTGAGACCGCAGGGGAATCAACGGTCACGATCGCGTCGTTCAGCGAGCCCGAGGGAATAGCGGCGGTCAAGAGGCGACGCCCCGACCTGACTGATCTCGAGGCGCAAGCGGTGGCGTCAGCTCTGGGCTTTGACCCGTTGCTGATCGCATTGCATGGAAATAGCGACGCGACGCCGAACTCGCGGTCTGTGATTGGGAATTACATCGAGCGATCGCTCTTTACGCTTGCTGCGTCGGCCGACGGTTACACGGCGGGCGAGTATTGGGACGCTCTGCGGATGTTGTCGATAGGGATGCTAGAGAAGCGACGCTGGGACCCGTCGTTTGCCGAAGTCGCCGAGTGGACTGCGGACGAACCTCAGACGAGACCTATGCTCAGAAGGATGTTGCGGGTTGGCGAGATCGTTCGACTGGTCGGTTCGATCGACGAGCAGCACGTCGCGTTCCGTCATGACCGGGTGAGAGACCACCTGCTCGCGGACGCAATCGCGCACGCGCTTCCGCGCGACGAATTGGCGCCTTCAGCGCTGTCAGAGCCCTACTTCGCGGAGGTCATCGGGATGGCCGTCGCCCGCGCCGGAACCGCATCGGCGACGGTTGCCAAAGTGGCCGCGGCCAACCCGCTGGCCGTGTTCTGTGCGTTGAGACACTTCTCGAAGCGGGATACGGATCCTGCACGGCTAGTGGTGAAGGCGGCGGTAGCCTGGGCCCAGAGTGGTGCTTCGCGGAATCCAAGTCGTCGAGCCGTTCGCAATGCGGTCTTGAGAGTCCTCTCGGAGTGCGATGGCCCGCATATCAAGGAACTCTGCGAGACGATCGAAGACGGTAGGTTGGACGAGTGGTCGCTGCGGGGGAGATTTAGGAACGGTGACTTGCATGCGGGTGTCGATCTGTGTGCTGTGGTGCCTCCGTATGTGAGGTGGGCCGGCCACGAGGAACTGATCGATCATGTGTGCCAAAGACGTGGGTCCGATTTCGTTCGCGCCCTCAAGAGTCTACTCAGCCGGAAGAACCTTGGCGTGACGCAGCGTCGCGGGGCGCTCAGATTAGCGGGCTTCATTGGGAGTCCCGAGCTCGCCCACGGTTTGCGCGAAAGCTGGAGTTCAGACTCGTCACGCCTAGGTTCGCTCTCTGACTATTTCTGGGCGTGCGCGCGGTGTTGTACTGAGGAGCCAGTCGCACTGCTGGATCCCATTGTCGATGCCTGGGCGCAGATGCCAGAGGGGGATGAGAAATTCTCGGCGCGTGTGAACTTCGCAGACGAACTCCGTTGGGCGTTGCAAAGAAGGGTACCCGAACGGGCGATGGGTTACTTGATCAACCGCGCCCAAGATCCCGAATTGCGCTGGCCGATTCAGGTGATGCTGGACGGTGTCGACAATCCGCAAGCCGTTGAGTTCGTCGTTAGAGCACGGGCCAATGCTGCGGACGCCTTCCTAGACGAGTGGAATTTGCGCAGAAGCGGTGAACGAGGCCCGATGTGGATAGCGTCGCGCCCTCGACTTCGAGAGTTGTGGTCGTGTGATCGCCACGACAAACATCTGCGACGGATGGCGCTTCGCTACTGGTGCGCGACGGTGGTTAGCGGGGACCTTTCTGTACTCAGGACGATTCGACTCGATAGTGAGATCGGGTCTATTGCCTTGTTCGAGCGGTTACGCAGGGGCGACCGTGAGGCGGTCGCAGCACTGGTGCCAAGGCTCGAAGGCAACGGTGCGGGGTACTGGTGGCAAGCAGGTCGGTACTTGTGGTCGGATGCGCTTACTGAGTGCCTCGATAGGGCGCTCTCTCGCAGAGCGGGCGAACTCGCAGATCCCGCGTGTGAGCCCTTGAGCAACCTGGATTGGATTCTCGTGGAACACCTCGTAGCCCTGCCCGCAGGAACTGGCGAACGGCTGCTCGTTCAGCACTGGGCAGGCCTACGTAGGTCCAGCATCTACGTACAGGCGGCGCTCCATGTCGCAAGTCCGGGCTTGCTGAAGAGCGTGGCCGAGATCGTCGCCAAGCACGATGACCCCAGATCTTTGTTCGAACATCTCAGTTTTCGACTGGGGCTAGGAGGCAAGGGCCGACGCGGACTCACCAGATTGTCGCAACGGGACGGACTGTTGCCGTACTTGGACTACCTTTCTGAAGGCGACACAAGGATGTTGTGGGACGAATGCAACAAGAACCGCTGGTTCGAGTGGCGGCGGCGGCATCTTGATGCTCGTGCGAGAGCCATCGGCGTGAGGTTCGCCGACAACATCTCGGCGACAAGAGAACTGGACAATGATCTGCATCGAGATGGTCCGCCGTTTACCCTGGACCACTGGGGTGCCTCCTTCCTTGAGACTGGAGTCTCCGTGGATCAGATGATGGAGACCGTGGCCCAATGGCTCGTGCAACGGCCGCAAGAGAAAGCTCTGTCGATGAGTGCAGAAATTGTGACCCGTTTCGGCCAACGAGATCATCTTGCGATGATCAGCCGGCACGCGGTCGCAGCGAGTCCATTCGGCCAGGCCGTAGTCCAAAACGCTGACTTCGACCTCCGGCTGCGGTCGCTGGATTAGTTCGTCATCGTCGAGCTGCCATTGGCTCTTTAGACAGCGCGTCGCGGCGTCACTCCGCATGGCACCTTACGCGGACGTCCGCATGGCACCTTGCGTGGACGGGGACAACAACATTGGGCTCTGAACTCATTCAGAAGCGCGGCTGCCCCGACTCTCGGGTCTCAAACGTCACTATGCTGACCAGATCTATTCGACCAGCGCCTTGAACGCCGCGTCCACCGGATCCGCGTAGAACTCGATGTTGATCCGGGTCCAAAGTCGTCGGGACGACGGTCACATGCGTGGTTTCTGAGGGTGACGCGTAGCCGGACGGCGTTTGCGCGGCCGGGCACTGCGGCGGCTGCCATCAGACCGGAGAGCGATTTGCGGCGCTGGCTAGGGCGAACCGCGGGTTCCGACGGCAGGGGTGCCAGGCTGAGCGAGATACTTCAGCCGCACCGCAGGGACGTTGTCCAGGGCTATCGGCGGAGTTTCGCGATGCGCTCCTTCCCCTCGTTCTCCTTGCCGAAGTGCCGGAGCAGCTTGCGCAGATCTCCGAGCCGGATGTCGGGGACTCTGCTTCCGTGGGCTCCCCGCGGCAGCCGATACGGTTCTGGCCTGATCTCGGGACAACGGAGGAAGGTGCAGTGCGTCCTCCGGTCGAGGGTCCATCCCGGCAACAGAGCGTCGAGATGCGGCTTTACTTCCTTCCACCGGATCGGTCCGGTGGAGGGCACGCCGCTGGGGACCTATGCTGCCAGCAAGTTCGGCTGATGCGGAACGAAGTGATTGAGGTCGGGAACGACTTCGCCCGGACGCACCTCGACGACCGCGAAGCCGGAATCGGGCTCGCCCGTTTCCCTCCGGAGGTCGAGATTCTCGTCGAGTTCCGGATCCTGACCAGCCCGCACGGCTTCGCGCGCCTCGACCCACTCTTGCACACTCTCGTCGTCCGTCGCTTCGAAGAAGGACCGCGCCGATGCGCGGAAAGCCTCGAAAGAACCGGCCTCTTCCGCGAGGTCGAAGAACACGGCCACGAGTGCATTCCGGAAGTTCGCGTACGCGGCCTGCATCGTCTCGCCTTCCTCCGCGAGGGCGCCGGGGTTCACGCCGTACATCCAGGTGGAGCCGAACTCACGCGTACACGTCGCACGTCCCAGGAAACGGATGTCCGCCACGAAACCTCGTCCGAAGACGACGTGCTCGAAGTGGAAGTAGAGGGGAACGTGCTGCACCGTATGTTGGTCCGAGTGAATCGGCAGGATTCTACGCGATAGGAAAGCCCCGAGCGTTCGAGATGGCCACGGGCGCCCGCCCCACTCGTCTTCGGGTGACTCGCTTGCGTGTTGCCCGAGGACGGCGCCGGACGGCGAGCGGGAGAGCCGGCCATTTGGATAGGGTTTGCCAAATGATCAAACCGCTCCCTCGTCATTCCTTCCCGTGCGGCCGTTGGGCCGCGCTCATCGCCGCCGCCTGGATAGCCGCCGCACCTGCGGCCGCGTCCCCGCCCGCGCAAGACGACGCCCTCGCCATCCTCCAGCTCGAGGACGTCTTCGGCCTCGAACTCGCCACCGATCCCCAGATCTCCCCGGACGGCTCCCGGGTGGTGTACGTCCGCAACTCCATGGACATCCTGGTGGACCGCCAGCGGTCGCGGCTGTGGATCGTGGGCGCGGACGGCTCCGACCACCGGGCCCTGACCTCGGGCGAGAGCGGGGGTGACGAGCGGTCCCCGCGGTGGTCGCCGGACGGCAACCGGATCGCCTACGTGTCCTCCGGGACGCTGCCCGACGACCGCTCGGCGCAGATCCACGTCCGCTGGATGGACAGCGGGCAGACGGCGCGGCTGACCCAGCTTCCCCGTCCGCCGGCGAACCTCAGCTGGTCTCCCGACGGGCGTCTCCTGGCGTTCTCCATGCTGGTTCCCGAACCGTCAGCGCCGTACGTCCAGCTCCCCGCCAAGCCGGAGAACGCCGACTGGGCCCCGGCCGCGAAGGTCATCCGCAAGATGATCTACCGCGCCGACGGGGTGGGGTATCTCGAGGACGGCTACAGCCAGATCTTCGTGGTGCCGGCCGAGGGCGGCTCGCCGCGACAGCTCACCACCGGTCCTTTCCACCACCGGAGCCGGCTCTCCTGGACTCCCGACGGGGCGCACATCGTGTTCTCGGCGAACCGGCGACCCGACGCACTGAAGGAACCCGCGGACAGCGAGATCCACCAGGTGGCGCTCGCCGACGGAGAGATCCGCACCCTGACCTCCCGGCTCGGCCCGGACGAGAGCCCGGCGGTCTCGCCGGATGGCGAGCGGATTGCCTATCTGGGCTACGACGACCGCTACCAGGGGTACCAGGTCACCAAGCTCTACGTCATGAACCGCGACGGCTCGTCGCCGACGGTGGTGACCGGTTCGCTCGACCGGGACGCCGCCCTCCCGCAGTGGAACGCGGCGAGCGACGGGCTCTTCTTCCAGTACGACGACGAGGGGGACACCAAGGTGGCGTTCGTGCCCCTCGACGGCGAGGTCGACGTGCGGTCTTCCGGCCTGGGCGGCACCTCCCTCGGCCGTCCCTACGCGGGCGGTTCCTTTTCGGTCGCCGCAAACGGGTCGTTCGCCTTCACGTCGGGAACGACCGCGCGCCCCGCCGACGTCTCGATCGGGCCGGCAGGCGGGCAGGTCACCGCGCTCAACGAGGACCTGCTCGGGCACCGGGAGATCGGCGAGACGAAGGAGATCTGGCTCGAGTCCTCGTTCGACGGACGTCCGATCCAGGCCTGGGTGGTGACGCCGCCCGGATTCGATCCCTCCCGGAAGTACCCGCTGATCCTCGAGATCCACGGCGGCCCGTTCACCAACTACGGGTCCCGGTTCACCGCCGAGGTGCAGCTGTTCGCCGCCGCGGGCTACGTCGTGCTCTACGTGAACCCGCGCGGCAGCACCTCCTATGGCGAGGAGTTCGGGAACCTGATCCACCACGCCTATCCCAGCCAGGACTTCGACGACCTGATGAGCGCGGTGGACGCGGTGATCGCCGAGGGCTACGTGGACGAGAACAACCTCTTCGTCACCGGCGGCAGCGGCGGCGGGGTGCTGACGAGCTGGATCGTGGGGCACACCGACCGGTTCGCCGCCGCGGTGGCCGCCAAGCCGGTCATCAACTGGTACAGCTTCGTGCTGACCGCGGACGCCTACGGGTTCTTCTACCGCTACTGGTTCCCCGGGTTCCCGTGGGACCACCCCGAGCACTACCTCGAGCGTTCGCCGCTCCACCACGTGGGGAACGTGACCACCCCGACGATGCTGCTCACCGGCGAGGAGGACTACCGCACCCCGATGTCCGAGTCGGAGCAGTTCTTCCAGGCGCTCCAGTTGCGCGGGATCGACTCGGCGCTGGTCCGCATTCCGGGTGCTTCCCACAGCATCGCCGCCCGGCCGAGCCATCTGATCGCCAAGGTCGCGCACATCCTCCGCTGGTTCGAGGACTACCGCCGCGAGTAGGTGCGGCGCGTCTATCCGACCCGAATCGGGTGGGGCAGCGGCCGGTTGAACAGGTAGCCCTTGCGGTTGAAGGGAACCGACTCCGGCTGGGTGGCGCCGGTGTGGTCGGTGGCCCTCGTCATGACCGTGTAGTTGCCCGGCGCGGGCGCCCAGTCCAACTCGAAGCGGCGCCAGCTCAGTTCGGTCCGGCCTCCGGTGACGCGCGCCTCGTTCCAGGTGGCGCCGCCGTCGTCGCTCCATTCGACCCGGTCGATTCTGCCTTCGGGCGACTGGGCGAAGCCGTGGAGGACGTGAGGCCCCGGGCCGAGCTCCGCTGGCCAGGGCAGGGCGAGGGCGCTCTTGATCGTCTGCACGGTAGCGATCTGCCCCATCGCCCTGCCTTCGGGCGGGTAGTCGGGGCCGATCAGCACGTAGGAACCGGTGTTGTTCCGGGTCCAGTGCGGCTCGCTCGAGACCTCGATCCTGCCGAGCCACTTGATGCTGGAGCTTCCCACCCAGCCGGGCACCAGCGCCCTCACCGGAAACCCGTGGTCCCGGGGTAGCGGCTCGCCGTTCAGCTCGTAGGCGAGGAGTACGTCGGCGAGCGCCTTCTCCGCCGGCAGCGCCCGCCGGAATCCCCCTTCCGGCGCCTCGGAATCGAGCCCGATGAGCAGGACCGAGGCCGCGGCCGGGGTGACTCCCGCCAGCTCCAGCACGTCGGCGAGGCGGGCGCCGCGCCAGACTCCGTTCCCGATGCCGCCGGTACCCCACTGGGTGCCTTCGGCGGCGCGGCCCTGCACCCGGTCGAACATCGCGCGGTGGTTCCCGGCGCACTCGAGATACGCGGTCAGCTCCTGCGGCGGCAGGGTGCGGATCCCTTCGTAGGAAACCTCGATCGCTTTCTCCACCGCGTCGCCCTCGATGACGAGGCGCCAGTCGGGTTCGTGAATCCCCAGGCTGCCGCCGTTGTTCCGGACGAAGAACAGGTCGTTCGGGGTGATCACTCCCGGCATGTCTTCGAGACGCGCTTCGAGACTGTTCCCGCGCTCGATGAAGGGCGCCGTGTCCTTGAAGAAGGGCGCGACCTCCGGGGGTTCCGGCGCCGGAGGGGGAAGCGGTGCCGGCGCGGTTGGAGGCGGGGGCGCGGTGGGCGCTTCGGAGTCGCCGCAGGCGGCGAGCACCGCGGCCGGTCCGCCGGCCAGCAGCCGTTTCAGGAACCGGCGGCGGCCCGGGAGTGGCGCGTGTGCGATCCGGTCCACGGGCCGATCATAGGGAAGGGCGTGTTCGGCTGCGATTGCCGGGGGATGGCGGGAGCTCCGGTCGATAACGGCGGGGGTCCGGTCGATGTCGGCGGTCGGCTGATGGAGGGTCCGGTCGATAACGGAGGAGCTCCGGGTCTGCGACGGCATCCCGGGGGAGGCATTCCGGGCGGTGAGGATGCGTGGGGTTGCGACGTGCGCGGTGCGGAGCACCGCGCGTGCCGGTCTGGAGACCGGCGTTCCAAGCCGTACGCGTCACCCTGCACGAGCCGCGTTGCGACGTGCGCGGCGCGCCAGTTCTCCTGGTGGGGGCGCCGCGCGTGCCGGCTGAAGCCGGCGTTCCAAGCCGTTACGCGGGGACGGGGGTGGTGGCGGCGGCCTGGGCCTGGTGCTCGACGATCCAGTTGCAGGTCAGCGCGAGGCCTTCCTCGAGCGGGGTCTCGGGGGTCCAGCCGAGCCGGCGGATGCGGCTGGTGTCCAGGCTGTAGCGCCGGTCGTGTCCGGGGCGGTCGGCCACGTGGGCGATGCGTCCCCGGCGCCCGCCGGCCCGTTCGGCAATATCCAGAATGCTCCCGGCCATCTCGAGATTGGTCCGCCGGTCTCCGCCGCCGACGTTGTAGACCGTCCCGGGCGTGCCGGATCGCAACAGGAGGTCCAGGGCGGCGCAGTGGTCGGAGACGAAGAACCAGTCCCGGACCTGGGCGCCGTCGCCGTACACCGGCAGTTCCTCGCCGGCCAGCGCCCGGGCGAAGAAGGTCGGGACCATCTTCTCGTGGTGCTGGCGCGGGCCGTAGGTGTTGGCGCCGCGGCTGATGACGACCGGCAGGCCGTGCGTGGTGCGATAGGCGAGGGCGAGGAGGTCGGCGCCGGCCTTGCTCGCGGCGTAGGGGTTCCGGGGCGCCAGCGGCGCCGCTTCGTCGGCGTCGCCCTCCAGGATCTCCCCGTACACCTCGTCCGTCGAAACCTGGAGGAAGAGCCGGCCCCGCGCGGACTGGCGGAAGGCTTCCAGCAGGACCGCGGTCCCCAGCGTGTCGGTGCGGGTGAAGACTTCGCCGTCGAGGATGGCGCGGTCCACGTGGGTCTCCGCGGCGAAGTTGACGACGTAGTCGGCCCGGGCCGCAAGCGGCCGCACGGTGGCCTGATCGCAGATGTCGCCGTGGATGAACTCGTGCCGCGGGTCCGCGAGCGCCAGGCCCAGGTTGTCGAGGGATCCCGCGTAGGTCAGCTTGTCCACGGTGATCACCCGGCAATCGGGGTAGCGCGCGAGCAGGAGGTCCACGAAGTGGCTGCCGATGAAGCCCGCGCCGCCGGGCACCAGGAAGGTCGGGTTCGGGAGCATGGGGGATGGAACCGGCAATTGTGAGGGTGATCAGACGATCCGGATGATGATTTTGCCGAAATGCGCTCCCCGTTCCATGCGGTCGAGCGCCGCGGGGAGTTCGGCGAGGGGATAGCGGCGGTCGAGGACGGGCCGGAGGTCCTTCTCTTCGAGGAAGTCCACCACGTCCCGGAGCGCCCGCCGGCAGTCGGTCATGATCCCCGCGATCCGGATCCGGCGCATCACCACCGGCGCGAACTGGACCGGGGCCTCGAGCCCCGTGAGGGCGCCGAGCATCGCGACGGTGCCCCCCGCGGCGGTGGCCCGAATCGACTGGTTGAGGGTGCCGGCGCCGCCGTTTTCGACCACGAGATCCGCCCCCTCGCCGCCGGTGGCTTCCCGCACCGCCTTGTCCCACGCGGGGGTCTCCAGCCGGTGGATCCCGACGTCGGCGCCCAGCGCCCGCGCCCGGTCCAGCTTCTCGTAGGAAGACGAGGTGATGATGACCCGCGCGCCCAGCGCTTTCGCGATCTGCAGCGCGAAGATGGAGACGCCGCCGGTCCCGAGGGTGAGCACCGTCTGGCCGGGCCGCACCGGGCCCTCGGTGACGAGCGCGCTCCAGGCGGTGACGGCGGCGATCGGCAGCGCGGCCGCCTCCTCGTGGCTCCAGCCGGCGGGGGCGCGGCAGAGCGCCGCCTCGGGAACGACGACCGCTTCCTGGCCCATTCCCGGGCCGGGCCCGCCCAGCGTGGCCCGCGAGTACTCGCGCCGGAAGCGGCCGTCCTCCCAACCGACCACCGGGTGGGTGATCACCCGGTCGCCGGGCGAAAACTCCGTGACCCCCTCGCCGACCTCGAGCACTTCGCCCGCTCCGTCGCTCACCGGAACCTGGGGCAGGGGAAGGCGCGGGTTGTAGAGCCCCTTCAGGATCAGGAGGTCGCGGTAGTTGAGCGACGCCGCCCCGAGTCCCACGAGGATCTCGCCGGGTCCGGGCCGGGATGGGGAGGAGTCCTCGAAGCGGAGGTTTTCGCTCCCAAACCGATGGAATACCCAGCGCTTCACGGCCGGCAGTGTACCGGCGGGAAAGTGGGATCCGGCGCATCTTTTGCCCGCGGTGACCCGCGTCGCTCCTCGCGTTCCGCCGTTTCCAGGGGCCCTTTCGGGCTGCTAGGGTTCGCTCGCATGTCCGAGGGCACCCTCTTCGACCGGATCATCCGGGGCGAACTGCCGAGCTACCGCGTCTATGAGGACGATGCGGTGTGCGCGTTCCTGGACATCGGTCCCCAGAGCGCCGGGCACCTCCTGGTGGTCCCCAAGGAGAGCCGGGAGACCGTCGGCGAGCTCTCGGACAATGCCGCGGCGGCCGTCGGGAGGGTGCTGCCCCGCATCTGCCGCGCGGTCGCGAAAGCGACGGGTACGCCGCACTACAACATCCTGCTCAACAATGGCCGTCCCGCCGGCCAGGCGATTCCGCACGTACACTTCCACGTCATCCCCGCCTACGGTCGCCGGAGCGAGCCGGGGCAGGGGCTTCACACCGACTGGCGCCCGGGGTCCCTCGGCGCCGCCGAAGGAGAACGGATCTCGGCCGGGATCCGCGAGGCTCTCGCCGACGAGGCGGGCGCCGGCGGTTCCTGATTCCGGAGGCCGGCAATCACCTGGCCGCGATGCCGGGTGACGGCCCGGAGAGAGCATCATGACGAAACGCTGGCGGCGAACCGGCGCGCAACTCATCTGGGAGACCCTTCTCGGGGAGGGGGTGCACACCGTGTTCGGGTATCCGGGGGGCGCCATCCTCCCGGCGTACGACGCCATGCTCGACTACCCCATCCGGCACGTCCTGGTGCGCCACGAGCAGGGCGCCACGCACATGGCGGACGGTTACTCCCGGGCGAGCGGCGAGGTGGGGGTGGCCGTCGCGACCTCCGGGCCCGGCGCGACGAACATGGTGACCGGGATCGCCACCGCGATGCTCGACTCGTCCCCCATCGTCTGCGTCACCGGCCAGGTCGGCAGCGCCCTGATCGGCACCGACGCCTTCCAGGAGACGGACGTCACCGGCGTCACCCTGCCGATCACCAAGCACAACTACCTGGTGACGGAGGTGGACGAGATCGCGCCGGCGCTCCACGAGGCCTTCTACGTGGCCCGTTCCGGCCGCCCGGGACCGGTGCTGGTGGACATCACCAAGGACGCGCAGCAGGCGTTCACCGAGGCGCGCCCCCGCCTCGGGAAGGTGGACCTGCCGGGCTACCGGCCGGAGCCGAAGCCGCCGGAATCCGAACTGCAGCGGGCTGCCGAACTCATCAACCGGGCGGAGCGCCCGGTCATCCTCGCCGGCCACGGGATCCTGATCTCGGGCGCGATGGGGCAGGTCCGGGAACTCGCCGAGCGCGCCCGGATCCCCATCGCCATGACCCTGCTGGGCATCGGGGCGATCCCGGCGAACCACTCGCTCAACATGGGGATGATGGGCATGCACGGGGAGTCGTGGGTCAACCAGGCGATCCAGGAGGCCGACCTGCTGCTGGCGCTCGGCATGCGGTTCGACGACCGCGTGACCGGCAGCCTCAAGACGTACGCCCCGAACGCGGCCAAGATCCACATCGACATCGACCCGGCCGAGTTCAACAAGAACGTCCGCGTGGACGTGGCGCTCGCCGGGGACCTCTCCGCCGTGCTGGCCCACCTGCTGCCGGTGATCGAGGCCCGGGACCGCTCCGAGTGGCTCGGGAGCATCCGGGGTTTCAAGGGGGACACCGCGGTCCGCGACATCCAGAACCTTCCCGACATGGGAAAGCTCTACGCGGCGCACGTCATCCACGACATCTGGCGCATGACCGGCGGGAAGGCGATCGTGGCGACCGACGTCGGCCAGCACCAGATGTGGGAGGCGCAGTACTACCGGCACAACGAACCCCGCTCCCTGATCACCTCCGGAGGGCTGGGGACGATGGGGTTCGCGCTCCCGGCCGCGGTAGGGGCCAAGGTGGCGCGCCCGGACGACGAGGTGTGGGTGATCGTGGGCGACGGCGGGTTCCAGATGACCATGTGCGAACTCGCGACCATCGCGCAGGAACGGCTCAAGCTGAACGTCGCGATCATCAACAACGGCTACCTGGGCATGGTGCGGCAGTGGCAGGAGTTCTTCTACGACCGCCGCTACGCCGGGACGCCCATCCTGAGCCCGGACTTCGCGGCCCTCGCCCGGTCCTTCGGCCTTGGCGGCGAGGTGGTGAAGAGCCGGCAGGACGTCGAGGGCGCGGTCGAGCGCGCCCGCGCCGACGAGCGCACGGTGGTGCTCGACTTCCAGGTCGAGAAGGAGGACACCGTGTACCCCATGGTCCCGACCGGCGCCCGCCTGCAGGACATGATCCGCCGGCCCGGGCAGGAGGCCGACGGCGAGCCGGAGTCCGAGGAGGAGCCGGTGGCCGCCGGCCGTACCGTGGAGTGGTGAGGCCGTGACCCCGGGTCAAGACGGCCGGATCCGGCCGCACATCTTCGTGGTGTGGGTGGAGGACCTTCCCGGGGTCCTGAACCGGGTCACCTCGCTCTTCCGCCGCCGCGGCTTCAACATCGAATCGCTGAGCGTCGGGCCCGCGCGCGCCCGCGGGGTCTCCCGGATGACGATCGTGGTGCGGACCGACGCGACGACCGCGCGCCGGATGCTCGTCCAGCTATCGCGACTCGTGAACGTCCTGCGCGCCGACGACATCACGAACGAGCCCGCGATCCATCACGAGCTCGCGATGTTCAAGATCCAGGCGACGGGCGAGGAGCGCACCCAGGTCATCCAGCTCGCGGGCGCTACCGGAGCCCGCCTCGTGGATATCGCGCCCGAGTCGGTGGTGCTCGAAGCCACCGCGTCCCCGGCGAAGATCGACGGTCTCGCCGAGGTGCTGCGTCCCTACGGGATCGTGGAACAGGTACGGACCGGACTGGTCGGGATGGCGCGCGGGGCCGCGAGCGTCATGACCGACCCGGACGCCCGCAAACCTCCCAAACGCCGGAGGCCCGCCTCGGACGAGAGCGGTGGCTCCCACTCTGTCTGATCCCGAACCGAAAGGCTGAAACGCGCGGCGCGCGGAACACTTTTTCCCGGCGAACGAACGTCTTCGCCGCCTCCGGAGGATTCCTTCCATGGCCAACATCTACTACGACGACTCCGCCGACCTCGAGCTGATCCGGGGCCGGAAGGTCGCGGTCTTCGGTTACGGCTCGCAGGGGCACGCGCACGCGCTGAACCTTCGCGACAGCGGGGTCGAGGTGCGCATCGCGCTCCACGCCGGCAGCCGCTCCCGCGGCCGCGCCGAAGCCGAGGGACTCCCCGTGGTCTCCGGTCCCGAGGCCGCCGCCTGGGCGGATGTGGTCACCATCCTGACGCCGGACACCACGCAGGCGGCGATCTACGACGAGCAGATCGCGCCGCACCTCGGCGCCGGCAAGACGCTGATGTTCGCCCACGGGTTCAACATCCGCTTCGGCACCATCCGTCCGCCGGCGGCGGTGGACGTCTCGCTCATCGCCCCCAAGGCCCCGGGCCACCGGGTGAGGGAACTCTTCATCGAGGGAGGCGGGACGCCGGCCCTGGTCGCCGTCGAACAGGACGCCTCGGGGCAGGCGCTGGCGCTCGCGCTCTCCTACGCCCGGGGAGTCGGACTCACCCGGGCGGGGGTCATCGAAACGACCTTCGCGGAGGAGACCGAGACCGATCTCTTCGGGGAGCAGAGCGTTCTCTGCGGCGGCGTCAGCGAACTGATCAAGGCGGGCTTCGAGACGCTCGTGGAAGCGGGCTACCAGCCGGAGATCGCCTACTTCGAATGCCTCCACGAACTGAAGCTGATCGTGGACCTGATGTACCGCGGCGGCCTCAACTACATGCGCTATTCGGTGAGCGACACCGCCGAGCACGGCGACTACCACGGCGGCCGGCAGATCGTCACCGAGGAGACCCGGGCCGCGATGCAGAAGATCCTCGCGGACGTCCGGAGCGGGGCCTACGCGCAGGGCTGGATCGACGAGGACCGGGCCGGCCGGCCCAACTTCATGGCGCGGCGCCGCGCCGAGCAGAACCACCAGATCGAGACGGTCGGGGCGGAGCTCAGGAAGATGATGCCCTTCCTCGACGCGGTGACCCTGAAGGAGTCCGTCTGATTCCGGGAGCGCCCCCCGTAACATTTCCCGCTTCTCCCGGGGGGCGTTCCATGCTTCGAGTCACCGTTTCTTTCCTGCTGGCCGCCGGCCTGACGTTCGGCAGCGTGGCGGAGGCGCAGGTTCCGGCGCCGTCGGAGGTCCTCGGCTTCGAGCCGGGAGACGACTACCGGCTCGCGCTCTGGGACGAACTGACCCCGTACTACGAAGCGCTGGCGGCGGCGAGCGACCGGGTGGAGCTGCGCGAGATCGGCGAGACGGTGCTGGGAAAGCCGCTCATCGTCCTCTTCATCTCCTCGCCGGAGAACCTCGCGGCGCTGGACCGGCACCGCGAGAACGCGCGGGCGCTCGCCCACGCGGAGATCCCGGAGGAGGAGGCCGTCCGGATCTCCCGCGAGGGCAAGGCGGTGGTCTGGATTGACGCCGGACTCCACGCCACCGAGGTGGCGCCCGCGCAGATGGCGCCGCTGCTCGCCCACCGGATTGCGACCGAGGAGTCGGAGGAGGTGCGGAAGATCCGGGACGAAGTGATCCTCATCCTCATGCCCTGCATGAACCCCGACGGACTCGACATCGTGGCGTCCTGGTACCGCCGCAACCTCGAGACCCCCTTCGAGACGACGCGCCCGCCCGAGCTCTACCACCACTACGTCGGGCACGACAACAACCGCGACTGGTTCATGAACAACATGCCCGAGACGGCGGCGGTGAGCCGGGTGCTCTACCACGAGTGGTTCCCCCAGATCGTCTACAACCACCACCAGACCGGCCCGGCCTGGGCGCGAATCTTCCTGCCGCCCTTCGCCGACCCGGTGAACCCCCGGATCCATCCCGGGGTCACCACCTCGGTGAACCTGATCGGCTCGGCGATGGCGAACCGCTTCGCCATGAAGAAGATGCCGGGCGCGGTGTCCGACATGATCTATTCGATGTGGTGGAACGGGGGCATGCGGACGGCGCCCTACTTCCACAACATGATCGGGCTGCTGACCGAGACCTCGCACGCCTCGGCGAGTCCGCGGATGTACGACCCCGCCGACCGCCCCGAGTTCGTCGGCAACCCGCGCCGCGGCCAGGCGGCCCCGACCAACGGAACCGACGTCTTCTATCCCTATCCCTGGCCGGGCGGGGAGTCGCCTTTCTCCGATCCGATCCGGTACACGCTCACCGCGTCCATGGCGGTCCTCGACGTGGCCGCCGACCTCCGGGAGAAGTGGCTCTTCGACATCTGGAGCATGGGCCGCGACGCGATCGAGGGAAGCGACGCGAGCTGGATCGTCCCCGCCGACCAGTGGGACCCGGGCGAGGCCGCCGCGCTCGTGAACGTGCTCCACGAAGGCGGGATCGCGATCGAGCGGGCAGGCGGGGCGTTCGAAATCGACGGAGAGACCTACGGGGAGGGCTCCTACATCATTCCGGGGACGCAGGCGTTCCGTGCCTATGCCGAAGACCTGCTGGAGGCCCAGGACTATCCCGACCGCCGGCGCACTCCGGACGGGCCGCCGGACCCGCCCTACGACCTCGCGGGCTGGACGTTGCCCATGCAGATGGGAGTACGGGTGGACCGGGTCGCGGAGGTTCCCGGCGTCGCCTCCGAGCCGGTCGATGGGCCGGTCCGGGCCCCGGCGGGTGAGGTCTCCAGCGGGGGTTCCTTCGGCTACGTGATCTCGCACCGTCCGAACGCCGCGGTGATCGCCCAGAACCGGCTGCTCGCCGCCGGGGCCGAGGTGGCCTGGGCGGCGGAGAGCTTCACTGACGGCGGGACGGAGTACCCCGCGGGGACCCTCGTCGTCCGCAAATCGGACCCGGCCGATGCGGCGATGGAGGGGATCGCCTCGGAGCTGGGGCTCGACGTCGCCGGGCTTTCCCGGGCGCCGGACGCGGAACTGCTCCCCCTGGAGCCGGTGCGGGTCGGGCTCTACAAGTCGTACGTCGCGAGCATGGACGAGGGATGGACCCGCTGGCTGCTCGAGAACTACGAGTACGACCTCACCAGCCTCTCCGACGACGACGTGCGGACCGGCGACCTGTCCCGGCTCGACGTGATCGTCCTGCCGCACCAGTCCACCCGGGAGATCCTCCAGGGACACGCCCCCGGCACGATGCCCGAGGAGTTCACCGGCGGCATCGGCCTGGAAGGGTCCCTGGCGCTGAGCCGTTTCGTCGAGGAAGGCGGCATGCTGGTGACGCTCGACGGGGCGAGCGACTTCGCCATCGCCCAGTTCGGCCTTCCCCTGAGGAACGTCACCGCGGGATTGGCCGACCGGACCTTCTTCATTCCGGGCTCGCTGATCCGCGCCAGCGTCGATACGGCGCATCCGCTCGCTTTCGGCATGCGCGACGAGGTGGCGACCCAGTTCGTCCGCAGCCGCGCGTTCGAGACCGTGAGCCTGCCGCGGACCCGGGAGGGCGGCCGGGAGACGACCATGGAGCCGCCTCCCGCCAACGTGGAGGTCATTGCCCGCTACGCGGAGGAGGACATCCTCATGAGCGGCTGGGCGCTCGGCGAGGAGGACGCCATCGGGGGGAAGATCGCCATGGCGCGCGTCCCGATGGGCGCCGGCGAGGTGGTGCTCTTCGGCTTCCGTCCCCAGTTCCGGGGCCAGCCGCGCGGCACCTACAAGCTGTTCCTGAACGCTCTCAACGGCGCCGCCGTCGAGGATCTCGGCGCGCGGTAGGCGGAAGCCTCGGATCCCCGCTAGAATCCGCGCCTCTCATGGCCAGGACCTGCAAGCTGACCGGCAAGCGTCCCCTCACCGGGAACGCCATCAGCCACGCCCACAACAAGACGAAGCGGCGTCAGCTCCCCAACCTGCAGTGGAAGTCCGTGTGGGTGCCCGAGCTGGAGCGCTCCGTGCGGCTCCGGCTCAGCGCCCGCGCCCTGCGCACGATCGACAAGAAGGGTCTGCTCAGCTACCTGAAGGACGAGGGCCTGCGCCTCCGCGACGTGCTCCCGGCCCGCGCCCACGCCCGCAACCTGTAGGACAGGGAACGCCGGGGGAGCGCCGGCCGGTTCTCGCGGTAGCGGCCTTCAGACCGGCACGCGCGGTGCTTGCACCGCGCACATCGCAACACCACTCGCCTTCACGGCACGGGCAGGAATCCCTGCTGCGCGAAGTCGCCGTCGTAGGTGAAGGCGTGCCGGATCCGGCGCTCGCGCATCACCTCGAAGGAGAGCCAGTCCACGAGGGAGACGTTGCGCCGGCCGGCGGCGAACATGGCCGCCGTGGCGCGAGCATGCAGTTTCTCGTCGATCCAGACGACTTCGGCGATGGGGAGCAGCCCGTTGTGGAGTTCCCGGACCGCGTGGATGCCCAGTCGCCGCGCCGTGAGCACGCTCGCTTCCACCACGACGGCGTGGTGGGTGACCAAACGGGGTCGCGCCTGGCGAACGCCGGAGAGCAGGCGGTCCCAGGTTCGTTTCGCGTGGTCGTGGAACCGCTGCTCGGCGTCGAGCAGCGCGTAGAACGCCGACGTATCGAGGAAGACGGGGGTCGTCACTCGGGTAACCGCCACCGTTCCATCTCCTCCTCCAGAATCTCCCCCCACGCCTCGTCGTGGTTCTCGGCGAGGCCGCTTCGCCCGAAGCGGAACGCCCCGACGGGACGCTTGGCGCGCTCGATGAGATCGTCCATCGCGCTGTCCCCGGTGTAGGCGTCGAGCGCCTCTCGCAGCAGGTCGTCCGGTGACAACCCGAGATCTTTCGCCAGCCGGTGCAAGCGCTGTGTCGCGTCTTCGGAGGCCGCCACGGCAGCGTCCGGACCGTAGGGCTGAACCGTCTCCTCTACGCCGGTGGCGGCAGGCGCCGTCCTCTCACGGGTCGGAGCCCGACCGATCAAGGGGAGCAGCCGGGCGACGGGACGGCCCCACTTGGTGATCGTCACGGGCACGCGGTTCGCGGCGACCTCGTCCAGGACTTTCAGGCAGGTGTCCTTGAATTTGCCGGCGGAAATGGAACGCATTCGGGGAATATAGCCATGGCCATATTTCGCTGCAAACCCCAGGGGCCTCCGTGGTAGGCCGGTCTGGACTTGTCACCGGGCCCGTAGAATCGCCGCCCCGAGAGGAACGTTCATGCACCTGCGTCTCAGCCTCGCCCTCCTCCTGCTGGCGGCCACTCCGCTCTTCGCCCAACCGCAGCGCTGGCCGCCGCCTCCCATCATCCAGGGGGTCGCCGAGGCGTATCCCCCCGCGCGCCACGGCGGGAACTACATGCACAACTACTACTTCCCGCCCGCGCCGAGCAGCACGCCCTGGGCGCCGGCGTGGGCGCCCGACGGGAAGAGCATCGCGGTGGCGATGTCCGGCTCGATCTGGCGCGTGGATCCCGAGACCGGGATCGCCGACGAGCTCACCGCGGGTCCCGGCTACCACTCGCTGCCGACCTGGTCTCCGGACGGACGCTTCATCGTCTTCACCGTGGACCGGAACGGCCAGAACATCGGCCTCGCGATCACGGAGGTGGCCACCGGGGAAACCCGCACGCTGCTGAGCGACGAGTTTCTCTACACCGATCCCGTCTTCTCGCCGGACGGCAGCCGCCTCGCCTACGTGTCCACGAAGCCGTCCGGTTACTTCAACGTCTACGTCCGGGAGTTCGCGGACGGCGAGCTCGGGTCCGGGGAGACGGCGCTCACCCAGGACGAGAACTACGGCAACGAGCGGCTCTACTTCGGCTCCTGGGATATGCACATCACCCCGGCCTGGATGCCGGATTCGCGGGAACTGCTGATGGTCTCGAACCACGAGGTGCCGCTCGGTTCGGGGAACGTGGTGCGGACGCCGCTCGCCGTCCAGGGTTTCGAGGAGGGCGTCACGGTGCTCGCGGAGCAGTCGCTCTACCGGACCCGGCCCGACGTCTCGATCGACGGGAAGCGGTTCATCTATTCCTCCACCGCCGGAGCCGCCGACCAGTTCTCGAACCTCTACGTGCAGCCGACCGACGGCGGCTCACCCTACAAGCTGACCTTCTTCCAGCACGATGCCTTCCATCCGCGCTGGTCGCCCGACGGCGAGTGGATCGCCTACATCGACAACTCGGGCGGGCTGCCGCAACTGGCGCTCCTCGAGACCTACGGCGGAAAGCGGCGCATCGTGGAGATCACCCGGCGCAACTGGAGCCGGCCCATGGGCGTGCTTTCGGTACGCACCGTGGACGGCGCGACGGGGGAGGAGGTGGCGTCGCGCATCCACCTGCGGGCCGCCGACGGACGGTTCTACGCCCCGCCGGACGCCTACGCCCGGATCGGCGGGGCCGGGGAGCACTCCTTCCACCAGGCCGGGAGCTTCCGGATGGAGCTGCCGGTGGGAGGCCTGGAGATCGAGGCGGTGCGCGGGTTCGAGTACGAGCCGGTGAGCGCCAGCCTGGAGATCGCCGCGGGGGACGTCGCCGAGCTGACCCTCCGGCTGCCCCGGATCACCGACATGGCGGCCAAGGGCTGGTGGAGCGGCTCCACCCACGTCCACATGAACTACGCCGGCAACCTCCACAACACGCTGGAGAACCTGATGTTCATGTCCGCCGCCGAGGACCAGGACGTCGTGCTCGAGCAGATCGCCAACAAGGACAACCGGATTCTCGACTACCAGCACTTCGTCCCCGGCGGGGGCGCCCACCCGCTCTCGACCGAAGACATGGCGCTGGTCGTGGGCCAGGAGTACCGGCCCCCGTTCTACGGCCACGTCTTCTATTTCGGACTCGAGGAACACCTGATCTCCCCCTACACCACGGGGTATGAGGGCACCGGGATCGAGAGCCTCTACCCGTCCAATACCGACATGTTCCGGAAGGCGAAGGCGCAGGGGGCGACGGTCGGCTACGTCCACGCGTTCTTCGGGGAGAACGATCCTCTCGTCTTTCCCGACGGTACTCCCGGGACGCTCGGCGGCGCCAAGGGCTACATGGTGGATGCGGCGCTCGGCGAAACGGACGCGGTGGAATGGTCCTCGGCCTCCCGGGCCGGGTTCTTCCCGTGGTACGCCACCCTGAACAACGGTCTGCGGGTGACTGCGGTCGGAGGCGAGGACTCGATCAGCAACATGCAGCGTTCCAAGCTCGTGGGCTCGGTGCGCACGTACGTGCACACCGGAGAGCGGGGACTCGATCTGGACGCGTTCCTCGAGGGCATCCGGGAGGGCAGGGCGGTCGTGAGCTGCGGGCCCCTGCTGGACTTCCGGGTGAACGGCCGGATTCCGGGCGACGACGTGGAACTTCCCGATTCCGGCGGCGAGGTGGAATGGAGCGCCTGGGTGCGCTCCTCCACCCCGCTCGAACGGGCGTGGGTGGTCTCCGGGGGCGAGGACGTGGCGGAGGTCGCCCTCTCCGGGGACCGGCGCTCCGCGATGGCCACCGGAACGGTCCCGGTGGACCGGAGCAACTGGCTGCTGCTCCGGGCCGAGGGTTCTCCCGACGAGCGGCGTCCGCTGGACTGCGCCTACGCCCAGGCGTTCACCAATCCGGTCTGGGTCACGGTCGGCGACCAGCCGGTGCGGAGCGCGGCGGCGGCCGAGTACTCGATCCGCTGGATCGACCGGCTGCGGGAGATGGCCGAGGAATGGGAGTACTGGCGTTCCGAGGCCGAACAGGCTCACGTCTACGCCCAGTTCGACGAGGCGCGCGCCATCTACGAGGGCTTCCTCGCCGAAGCGCGCGCGATGGGACGGGAGTGATCGGAGGACCGGGTCTCCCCGTCCCGACTGATAGGCTGGCCTCATGAGCCTGATGGGGCGCGCGCTCGGCACGCGGGCGGCTTTCGTAGCCGCCGGTCAGATCGACGAGGTGCTGAGCGACGAGCGGGTGCTTCTGCTCGACGTGCGCACGGCCCTCGAACTGGCCGAATCCGGGACCATTCCGGGGGCGGTCCATATCCATCTTGGCGAGTTGGCGGATCGGCTGGACGAACTGCCCCGGGACCGGCCGGTCCTGACCACCTGAATGGTGGGACCACGGGCCGCGCGTGCCGCGGCCATCCTGGAGAACGCCGGGTTCGACGTGGTGGGTTTCTCCGGCCTCAAGCAATACACGGGCGCGCGGGAGTACCGCCCGCTCGACTGACTCCCGACAGGAGGTCCCACGTGAGAAGGACACTTTCGCTTGGCGCTGTCGCCCTCGCCACGGCCGTCTGCGGCTGGGGCTGCGGCGGCGGCGAGCCGGCTGCCGAAGAACCGGCGGCCCCCGAAGAGGCGGCGCCCGAGCCGGCCCCGCGGGTCGAGGCGGCGGACATTGACGCTGCGCTCGCGAACGGCGCCGTGCTGCTCGACGTCCGTACCGACGAGGAACTCGCCGAGCACGGCACGATCGACGGCTTCGTCCACATTCCGATCGACGAACTGGAGGCGAGGATGGGAGAGCTCCCGGCGGGAGTCCCCGTCCTCACCGCTTGACAGGGTGGCGGAAGAGCCGCGCGTGCCGCGGAGCTGCTACAAGCGAACGGATACGAAGTCGTCGGTTTCTGCGGTCTCAGGGACTACGAGGGCGAGCGGGTGTACCCGGGCGCCTCGGACGAGTAGCCGCTAGACCCGTACGGTCCGGAACCCCGCCATGATGTCGCGGCGTTCCGGGCCGAAGAAGTTGCGATAGCGGCCGGTCAGCATCCGGCTGCGCGTCGCCCAGGCGCCGCCGCGCAGGACCTTCGTCCGGTGGAACTGGGACTCGGAGTAGTCCCGGTAGGCGTCGGGGCGGAAACCCGGGAACGGCTCGAAGGTGTCCGCCGTCCATTCCCAGACGTTGCCGAGCATCTGCCGGCAGCCGAGGGCGCTGTCCCCCTCGGGAAGCGCCCCCGCCTCGATGCACCCGAGCGACCAGCCGTCGAGGTTGGCGCGCCGCGGGTCGGGCGGCGCCTCGCCCCACGGGTAGGTCCGTTTCGTCGCGGCCAGCCGGTCTCCGTCGGGTTCCCCGAGGGCGGCGGCCTCCCACTCGATCTCGGTGGGGAGGCGGCGTCCGGCCCAGGCGCACCAGGCGTTCGCCTCGAACCAGTTGACGTGGATGACCGGTTCGTTCGGCGGCAGCGGCGCGGTCTCGTCGAAGCGCCGCACCCGGAACGCGTGCGCTCCGTCGGAGCGCCAGTAGACGGGCTGCGAGGCGCCGGCCCGTTCCCGCCAGTCCCAGCCCGCCTCGCTCCAGAACTCCCGCCGCCGGTAGCCCCCGGCGTCCACGAACTCGGCGAAGTCCGCGTTCGTGACCGGCGCCTTCGAGATCGAGAACGGACGCACGTCCACCGGATGGGCCCACTTCTCGTTGTCATAGCGGAAGGGCGCGTCCCGTTCCGCTCCGAGACGGA
The DNA here is from genome assembly GCA_965116805.1 of Vicinamibacteria bacterium. Classification (GTDB taxonomy): domain Bacteria; phylum Acidobacteriota; class Vicinamibacteria; order Marinacidobacterales; family Marinacidobacteraceae; genus Marinacidobacterium. The sequence continues at coordinate 2,655,309 of OZ220713.1, read as the reverse complement.
AGGTCCCCCCCGGTACGCCGGCGTCGCCGGGACAACCGCCCGACGGTTCCCGAACGGGACTTCGGCCGAGCCGCGGCGCCGGATAGCCGAGGGTCTGGCGGGAATAGACGTACGCCTCGGTGTGCATGTCCTCGTGGAAGGTGGCGAACTGGTACATGAAGCTGTCCCGCTCGCTCGCCGTCCCCGGAAGGAGCCGTTCCAGGCAGCGGTCCTTGACGGTTTCGGCGTAGCGGACCGTTTCGTCCATCCCGAGGAGCGGCAGGTCCCAGCGGGTCTCCTGGAGGACGGCCGCCGAGTCGTACAGTTCGTCGCCGTGCGGAAGGATCGGTGCGTCGCCGTAGAGGTCACGAAGGATGAAGGTCTCGTAGAACCATGCGACGTGCCCGATCTCCCACCGCAGCGGATTGACGATGGACATCCGCGGCCCCATCAACTGGTGGTCGTCGAGGCCGCTGGTCAGCGCGATGCTGCGCCGGTGGGCGTCCTCCATGATGGCCGCGAGATGATCGGCCGGAACACGCTGGGTCATGCTGGCGGCGGGTTTCGCCTGTGCGAATCATTCTAGTAACCCCAGCGGGCCCGAGGTCCCGCTTCGGGAACCGGATCACCGCGAGGCGCTGGGGGGCGGTGCTGCGGGCGCTCGGCCACCGGGTGGCCATTCGGACGGCCTGGGACGGCGCGTCCGCGGATCTGCTGATCGCCCTCCACGCCTGGCGCAGCGCCGCTTCGATCCACCGTTTCCGGGACCGTTTTCCGACCCGTCCGCTGATCGTGGCGCTGACCGGGACCGACATCTACGGCTTCCTGCACACGGAGCCGGAGACCACCCGCCGGTCGCTCGAGTGCGCCGACCTGCTCGTCGGGTTGCACGACCTCGCCGGGGAAGCGCTGCCGCCCGAGTTCCGCGCCAGGGTGCGGGTGGTGCACCAGTCGGTTGCCGTCGGGAGCGTGGGGCGCCGTCCCTCGAAACGGACCTTCGACGTGTGCGTCGTCGGGCACCTCCGCCGGGAGAAGGACCCGCTGCGGGCGGCCGCGGCGGCGCGGGAGCTGCCGGCGGACTCGCGCCTGCGGGTGCTCCACGCGGGGGGCGCTCGCGACCCGGACTGGGCGGCGGCCGCGCACCGTGAAATGGCGCGCAACCCGCGCTACCGGTGGCTCGGCGAAGTGCCGGCGTGGCGCGTGCGGCGCCTCTACGAACGGACGCACGCGATGGTGATCTCCTCGCTGACGGAGGGGGGCGCCAACGTGGTGTCGGAGGCGGTGGTCGCCGGGCTCCCGGTCATCGCCTCCCGGATCCCGGGGAACGTCGGCCTCCTCGGTCCGGACCACCCGGGCACGTTCCCGCCCGAAGATACCGGGGCGCTCCGGGACCTCCTGGTGCACGCGGAGACGGACCCCGGTTTTCTCGGGGAGCTCGCGCGGCACCAGGCGGCGCGGGCGGCGCTCTTCGCCCCCGAGCGCGAACGCGAGGCCTGGGGGCGGCTGCTCGGGGAGCTTGGTTGACCCCCCGGTCAGTTGATGAGGAAGATCTTCTCGTTCGGCGGCTGGAGCCACTCGATGCCCTTGCTGGTCACCACGTGCGGGTTCGAGATGTTGATCGCCAGCGGGAACCCGGGCCGTTCCGGGATGTTCATGTGCACCATGTACTCGTACGCGAAGAGGTGGTTCTCCTGGATCACCAGGTGGTGCCGGTCGGCGCGGAAGTTCGTCACCGAGGGGCCGACGGTTCCCGTGCCGACGGTTCCGTAGGCGTGGTGGTCGATGGCGAATCCCGGCTGGTCGCCGGCGCCGAGCCCCTCCTGGATGATCACGTAGTCGAGATTGCGCGTGCCGTCGGGCGTCCGTCCGACTCCCTGGATTCCGGAGTTGACGAACGGCGTATAGATGTAGCCGGCCTCCTCCATAGCCGCGACCATGGCGTCGAGCGACTCCTTGGCGGTCATGCCGACCCGCATGTGGGGCCGCATGATCCACTGGCCGGCGATCGCGAGGTCGAAGAGCTTCTGGATGCTCTCCGGAGGGGCGGTCTCACCCTCGCGCAGGATGTAGGCGTGGGTCTTGGTGTCGGTCCCGAAGCCCATGTAGTTGACCCCGACGTTGAAGGCGAAGAAGTCGCCGCGCTGGAAGACGTAGTCCTCGTGCCAGATCCAGTAGCGGGCGTCCGGCGGGTAGGGCGGGTCTTCGGACACCGCGGTGTAGTAGAGGCGGATGCCGCCGCGCCCGCCGGTGCTGAATCCGGCCAGGTGCCGGTCGTAGGCCCACTCCCGGGCCCAGGTGGTGATCTCCCGGATCGTGGTGCGCCCCGGCTCGATCCGGGCCAGGGCCTCCTGGGTGAGCTGGCGGGCGGCCTCGAGGTTGTTGATCTGCTCGGCCACCTCCCGCACCGTTCGCCGCACCAGGAAGTCGTTGATGACGTTCTCGGCGGAGACGATCCGCTCGGCGTAGGTGGGCCCCAGGATCTTCACCAGCTTCAGGTATGAGGTGTGGGACAGCCCGTCCGCCTCAGCCAGCCATTCGGAGGTGTTGACGGCGATCGTCTGCGGGTCCCGCTCGGCGACGAACTCGGTGAACTCGTCGTAGACCTCGTCGCCGTAGTTGAACGCCATCTGGTACCCCCGGCCGTAGCTGGAGATCGTCCGGGCGAAGTCGTCGGAACCGCGGACGTCAATGTCCGGGACCGCGCCGGCGCTCCCGAAGGCGGCCCGCTCGATCCGGTCGCCGAGGTCGGTGAAGACGAGGTAGCCGTAGGTGTTGCCGAACCAGTAGGCCATCGGGTCGGGGTCGCCGTGCCGGGTGACGTGGATCCACATGTCCACACCGTTGTCGCGCATGGCGCCCGGCAGGATCAGGTCGAGCTTGTCCCGCCGGAGGAGGCGCATCACCTCGCCCCCGCTGCTGGAGCTGTGGACGCCGGGCTGGGCGGTTGCGAAGGTGGCTGCGAGGAGAAGCGGGATCAGGATGGATGGGGTTCGAACGGGCATGGGTCGCCTCCTACGCGATCAGAGTACGGGAGGGACGACTGCGTGCGCCAGTGCCGCAGCGGTGGACCGTCATCCGGCGCCGGGGCGTCAGGGCCGCGCGCGGCGCGTGCTGGTCTGGGGATTGCCTGCCGGCGTGCTCCACGCACATCGGCAGTGAGTCGCCTGCGGGCCTGCGGCCCGCGTGCCGGTCTGAAGACCGGCGCTCCCCCGGCGCTCCGATCCTAGGCGGCCATCTTCTGGGCGGCGTCAAGGACCGTGGCCATCTTGGCGGCGCCGCGCTGCATCTCGTCCATCGTGCCGATGGAGATGCGGCAGCGGGTCCACAGCGGCGGGAACGGGCGCCCGACGCGGACGCCTTCCGCGGCGCAGGCCGCCTGGAACTGCTCGATCGGCATCCCGGTGTCCACGAAGATGAAGTTCGTCTGGGCGTCGGTGGCGCTCAGCCCGCGGTCGGCGAAGAACTTGATGATGAAGTCCCGCGCCTCGGCGTTGCGCTTCTTCTCGTTCGGAAGGTAGTCGGGGTCCGCCTTGTCGCGCTCGAGCGCGGCGTTCGCGGCGACCAGCGCCGGGGTGCTGACCGAGTTGCCCAGGTGGAACTCATCGAGTTCCGCGACGGTGTCCTCGTGGGCGATCGCGTAGCCGACGCGAAGCCCGGCCATCCCGTAGGCCTTCGAGAAGGTGCGCGCCACGATGAGGCGCGGGTTCTCGATCGCCGTCGGAATCATGGTTTCGTGACCAGGGGTCGTCACGTAGTCGATGTAGGCCTCGTCCACCAGGATGCGGAGGTTCTTCTCCACGTCGAGCGCCCGCATCAGGAAGTCCTTGCTCTGGGCGGGATCGACCAGCGTCGCCACCGGGTTGTTCGGGTTGCAATAGAACAGCATCCCGCTCCCCTTGCAGGCGTGGAGCGTCTGGTCGAGATCCATCTTGAAGTCGGCGGTCAGCGGCACCGCCTTGGTCCGGTAGCCCATGAGCGCCGCGTAGCCGAAGCATTCCTCGTAGGTCGGGAGGGACCCGACAAGCGCTTTCTCCTTGCTCGCGTACTGGTGCGTGCAGTCCACCAGGATCTGGGTGGAGCCGGCGCCGACGAGGACGTTCTCGGTCTTCACACCCCACTTCTCGGCGATCGCCTCCCGCAGCGGACCGGTGAAGCGGAACGGATACCGGCCAGCGATCACTCCTTCGGGGCCGATGACCGAGTCGAGAGCGTCCATGACGAACTCGCCGGGGCCGAGAGAGTTCTCGTTGTTGGCCAGGTTGATCGCCTCTTCGGGGGCGATCCCCATCTGGGCGGCGAACGCATACTGCTCGCGGAGCCGCGAACGCACGAGGGTCGCGGCATAGAGGCCGGCGGCGCCGGCGGAGGCATGACTCAGGAAACTGCGGCGGGAGAGCATGGGGTGGCTACCTCCTCGTAGCGGGGGGTCCTTGTAGCGAGATGGGAGTTGCGATCCTTCGGATTACTGCTGTTGGTTGTCGGCGGTGGCGAGGCCGAGCACTTCCGCGAAGACCGCGGTGGCGCGCTGCATCTCCTCGAGGGTGCCGATCGAGATGCGGGCGTGGGTCTCTTCGTAGGGAGGGAAGTCCCGCCCCACCATGATGCCCCGCTCGGCACAGGCCTCGCGGAACTCCTTCGCCGGCCGGCCGATGTTCACGAAGATGAAGTTCGTGTTGCTGGGGACCGGATCGAGACCGTGGCCCGAGAAGAAGTCATGGGTGAGCTTGCGGGCGGCCTCGTTCCGCTTGATTTCCTTCTTGATGTAGTCCGGATCCTCAAGCGACCCCATCGCCGCGGCGATGGACAGGACGGAGGTTCCGAACGTGAGCTGCAGCGGCGCGAGCTTCGCGATGGTGTCCGCCTGGCCGAAGCCGTAGCCGATCCGGAGTCCGGCCATTCCGAAGGCCTTCGAGAAGGTCCGGGCCACGAACACGTCGCGGTGTTCCATCGCGAGTCCGGCGCCGGTGTCGAAACCGGGATGAGAGGCGTAGTCGTAGTAGGCCTCGTCGAGAAGGATGGCCGTGTAAGGGGATTCCTTCTTGACGAAGTTCACGAAGTCCGTCACGTCGGCGAGTGAATGGACCGTGCCGGTCGGGTTGTTCGGATTGCAGAGGAAGACGAGCCCGGCGCCGATCGCCGCTCCCGCCATCTTGTCGAGGTCGAGTCCCAGACCGCCGGTCAGGGGGAGGGCCTTGACTTCGGCGCCGAAGTAGCGGGCGGCCCGTACCGGGCTCTCGTACGAGCATTCCGCGGTGACCAGCGGCCGGCCGGGGCCGGTGTAGGTGCGGACGGCGGTCCGCAGTATCTCCCCGGATCCGGCTGAGAGCACCACGTTCTCGGCCTTGCCCCCGAACATCCCCCCGATCTTGCTGCGGAGGTCGGTCCCGCTGATCTGCGCGTTCATGGGATAGCGCATGATGGAGGTGTAGGCGCTCCGCAGCGCCGCCACCGCGGACGGGCCGGGGCCCAGCGGGTTCTCGTTGCTGCTGATCCGGATCTCGTCGTCCTCGGGCGGAGGGACGAAGACCGGCCCGCCCCGGAAACCGTTTTCGGCTTCCCAGGCCTCCCGGCCCCGGGCGCTGATCGCGTGGAAAGATGCGGCGCTGCCGGCCCCGGCGGGCGCCAGACTGAGGAAACTGCGACGCGTGGTCTTCATCGGGATTCTCCCTGGTCTTGTGGGTGCTCGGGTTTCGCGAGCGTCTGCGGAGTGACGGCCGGCGCGTTCGCCAGTCCCTTGCCTGTCATCAATGTGCTCATGCGGAGAGTATCCGGTGCGGCAGATACGCCGCAACCTGTCTCAAGGTTCCGGGTTTCCGGATCAGTGGACCATCAGGTCGGTGACGAGCGCCGTGTTTCCCCACTGCATCTTGAGGGTGCCGTTCATCCCGTCCGCCATGAGGCTGATCGTGAACATCTCCGCGGAGTCGTCCGCCTTCTCGACCTTCAGGGGGTGGCTGAACAGGTCCTTCTCCGGATCGTGCGCGAGGCCGGACTGTCCGGTTTCACTGTTGACCAGCAGGTCCCAGCCGTCGTCGGTCTTCTTCGCGAACAGGCTGTATGCGCCGGCGGCCGCCATGTTGGAGCCGATCATCAGGTCGCCCTCGGTGGTGATGGTGGTGGCGTTCTCGGAACCGAGCCGCCACACCATGCCGGGAGTGGCCTGCCCGAGCATGTCCCGGCCGTTCAGGCTCGGCCGGCCGTACTCCACGGTCACCGCCTTGTCGCCAAAGGTCGCCTCGGCCTTGCCGCGCGGGTTGTGCGCGAGCGCGATCGCGGCGACCGTCAGACAGGCGGCAAATACGGGAAGCAGTCGGTGCTTGGGGAAGTAGGTCATGGGATTCGCCCTCCGGCGGCGATTCTAGCGGCGGTTTGCGGAGGTTCCGTTGCGGCGCCCGCGGACGGCGCGGTAGGCTCACTCGTGAGGGGCGCCGATCCATGATCCCATGCACTCCGGAGCCTCGCCACCGCCGATGAAATCCCGCTGTCACCGTCTGCCGTTCACGTTGTCCGCCGCCGGACTCGCGCTGCTGGCCGGCTCTCTGGCTGGAGCCGACGAGCGGGTGGACCGCCTGCCCGAGGAGCACCGCGTCTGGCTCGAGGAAGAGGTGGTCTACATCATCACCGAGGCCGAGCGGGAGGTGTTCCTGGGGGTCGAGGGATTCGAGGAGCGCGAACATTTCATCGAAGCGTTCTGGCAGCGTCGGGATCCCGTGCCGGCAACGAAGGAAAACGAGTTCAAGACCGAGCACTACGAGCGGCTCGACTACGCGAACCGGTTTCTCGGACGGGACGCTCCGAGGCCGGGATGGCAGACCGACCGGGGCCGCTTCTGGATCATCCTCGGCGAACCCCGCACCCGGGAGCAGTTCGACGGACGGAACGAGATCGTGAGCGCCGATCTGTGGATCTACCAGGGGGACACCAAGCTCGGCCTGCCGCCCCGCTTCAACCTTCTCTTCTTCAAGAAGGAGGACATCGGGGAGTACGAGCTCTACCACCCCATGTCGGACGGCCCGGACCGGATCGTCCGGCGGGGCGAACTGCTCCGCAACCGGCAGCACCACGCGGTGGACATTCTGGAGATGGTGTCCATGGACCTGGCCCGCGCCAGCCTGGTGGTGGACCTCACGGATGGACACGCCGACTTTCTTTCCGCGACGAACACGATCGCCCCCCGGCTCGACACCGTTCGCCCGTCCATGAGCGTGGACAAGAACTTCATCGACATCGAGGAGTCTCCGTACAAGCTCGTGGATCTGGAGGAAATCGAGGGGTATCTCCGCTACGGGGACCGGGTCACCGCCGAGTACTCGTTCCGGTTCGTGAAGAGCGACGCGGACTTCCGGGTGCTCCTGGGACCGCGCAACACCCCCTTCGTCCACTACACCGTGAAGCTGGCTCCCGAGAACTTCGCGCTGGAGTTCGACGACCGCGAGAACGTCTATCAGACGACGCTCGACATCGACCTCGAGCTGCGGACGCTGGACGGCCGGCTCGTGGCCATGCAGCGGAACGAGCCCCAGATCCGGCTCACCGAGAGCCAGCAGCGCAATGCGGGGCGCAGCCCGTTCGCCTATCGCGACAACCTCCCGGTGATCCCCGGGGAGTACGAGGTGAGCGTGATCGTCCGCAACCGGGCCACGCAGCAGTACACGGTGGCGAGCGCCGAGGTCCGGGTCCCCGCGACCGGTCCCGGCTCCGTGGGTCTGGCCGATCTCGTGCTGGCCTACCGGACGGAACTGGAGCCCGAATTCTCCGGTTTGCGCTTCGGGACCTTCCAGTTCGGCTCGACGGTGATGGAACCGTCCGTCGGCGGGATCTTCGCTTCCCGCGACCTGCTGAGCGTCGCAGCCCAGCCCGTGAACGCGGGCGGCGAGCATCGGACTCGCATCCGCATCCTGCCGGATACCGGTCTCGGCGAGGAAGAGCCCGCTGCGGTCCGTCCGCTCGTGGAGCGGACCGTCCCGGCGGGAACCGCCGATGCGCCCGCCATCGAGGATTTCCCGCTCTCGGACCTCGGCGCCGGACGGTACCGGGTGACGGCGGACCTGCTGGACGGCGCCGGCGAGGTGATCACCTCCCGCGACGCCCCGCTCCTGGTCTCGCCGCGGGCGGCGGTGGACCGGCCCGGATTCATCGTTCGCCGTTCCTTCGCGACCCATTTCCCCGGGCTGCTCGCGCTGGCGCTCGGCGATCAGTTCATGGCCCACGGACGGATAGCGGATGCCACCGTTGCCTTCCGCGAGGCGACCGCGAATCCGGACCTGCCGATGGCGCGCTGGAAGCTGGCGAGCGCCCTGCTCTTCACCGGGGAAGCGAACGAGGCGCTCGATCTCCTGCTTCCGATCGAGGCGGACTACCGGAACGAGATCGACGTCACCGAGGGAGTGGGCTTCGCCTACTACATTCGGGGGGAATGCGACGAGGCGCTGCCGCGGCTCGAGCATGCCCTCACCCTGCGGCCGGCGGACCCGTCGCTCCTGAACGCCCTGGGCGACTGCCACGAGCAGGTTGGCGAACCCGAACGGGCGCGGCAGATGTTCGAGCGCTCACTGGAACTGAATCCCGGCCAACAGGGGGTGCGGGACCGCCTCGCGGGGCTCGGCGATCCTCGCTGACCGCCACCGGAGCGGACGGGCACCACTTGATGGGCTCGGAGCCTGATCCGCTGCCCAACGGAAAGCGCTTTCGGTCGCACCATCCGCTCGGGCCGCTGACGACGCTCGGGCTCGGGGGGCCGGCCGACTGGTTCATCGAGACCAGTGGCGAAGCGGAACTCCTGGGGGCTCTCTCCGCGGCGCGGCGGAGCGGGTTGCCGGTCACCCTGCTTGGGGGAGGGTCCAACGTGCTGGTGTCCGATCATGGGCTGCGCGGTGCGGTGATCCGGGTGAAGGGGGGCAGCGCCCGGCAGGTGGACCGCGGGACGGTCCGGGCTTTCGCCGGAATGACCATGAACGGGCTGGTTCGCTGGTGTATTCAACGAGGGCTTGCCGGTCTCGAGGCCTGGGCGGGCACACCGGGCACCGTGGGGGGCGCGATCCATGGGAACGCTCATTTCGGTGGCCGGGAGGTGGGCGAGCTGGTGGCCGGCCTGCGCATCGCCGACGGCGCGGGAAAGGTCGAGCGCGTCCGTGCGGAAGCGGTGGGGTTCGGGCCGGGGGGCGCCGCCCTGGCCGGGCAGGGACGTGTCCTGCTTTCGGCCGACTTCGGGGTTCAGCCGGAAGATCCGGCCGTCCTGCGCCGGCGGGCGCGGGCGTCCCTCGCGTTCCGAAGACGGACCCAGCCGCTTGCCCAACCGAGCGCCGGCTGCGCTTTCCGAAACCCGGACCCCGAGGGGGCTTCCCTGCCGCCTGACGTTCCCTGCGCCGCCGGAGCCCTGCTCGACCGGGCCGGGATGAAGGGAGTCGCCGTCGGCGGCGCCCGGGTGTCCGAGGTCCACGCGAACTTCCTGACCGCCGGACCCGGCGCCACGGCGGCCGACGTGCATCGGCTGCTCCACATCTGCCAGGCGGCGGTGAAAGCGGCCTTCGGCGTGGAACTGATGCCCGAACTGGTCCTGCTGGGAGACTTCGCGTCTTGAGTCGGGAAGCGCCTCCGCGCACCACCCTGGTCGTCGAGGGGGGCGCCCGGCTGGAGGGGCGGGTGCAGGTGGAGGGAAACAAGAACGCGGCGCTGCCGCTCCTCGCCGCCTGTCTCCTGACCGACGAATGGTGTGAACTCAAGAACATGCCCGACATTCGGGACGCCGCCACCATGGCGGGGGTGCTTGAAGGCCTGGGGGCCGAAATCGAGGGGGTCGGGACCGACCGGGTGCGGGTCCGCACGGCGGATCTGCGCAGCGAGGAGCCCGACCCCGCGGGGGTGGGACGGCTCCGCGGCTCCGTGCTGCTCGCGGCGCCCCTCCTGGCGCGCCGCGGCCGGGTGCAGATGGGGGAGCCGGGGGGAGACTTCGCGGGACGCCGGGGCTTTGACGTCCACCTGGCCGCGCTCCGCGCCCTGGGGGTGCGGGAGGTCGAGGGACCGGGCCGGCTGCTCGAGGCGCCGGACGGCCTGCGCGGCGCCTCGTTCTATCTCGAGGAGGCGTCCGTCACGGGGACGGAGACCGCTCTCCTGGCCGCCGCCGGCGCGGCCGGCGTCTCGGAGATCCGCCACGCGGCCTGCGAGCCGCACGTCGTCGAGCTCTGCGGTTTCCTTCAGCGGATGGGAGTCCAGGTCGAGGGAGCCGGCACCCCGACCCTGAGGGTGGCCGGGACCACGCGGCGGAGAGGCGCCTCCTGGAGGCTCGCGGGAGACTTCGTGGAGGCCGGGAGCTGGGCGGCGGTGGCGGCAATGACCGGGGGAACGGTGGAGATCCACGGGGCCCGGGCTGTGGACCTGGAGCCGATCACCGCGGTCCTGCGGCGCCTCGGCGTGGCGCTCCGGCAAGGAGAGGATCGCCTCCTGGTGGAGCCCTCGCGGTTGCACGCGGCCCGGCGCATCACCACCGCCCCGTGGCCGGGCTTCCCGAGCGACATGGTGAGCCTAACGACGGTGCTGGCGACGGCCGCCGCGGGCGCGACGCTCATCCACGACTGGATGTACGAACTCCGCCTGTTCTCCCTCGAACAGTTGATCGGGATGGGGGCGGACATGTTCCTCTGCGATCCGCACCGCGTCATCGTCACGGGGCCCAGCCGGCTGCAGGGCAGGGACCTCGACGCCCGCGACATCCGCTCAGGGATGGCGCTCATCGCGGCGGCGCTCGCCGCTTCCGGCGAGAGTCGGATCACCCCGCTCGAGACCGTGCAGCGGGGGTATTCCGACCTGCCGGCGAAGCTGCGCTCGCTGGGCGCGATGGTGGACGTCCAGACCGCTTCAGTCTGACTTGGGCAGGTAGCGCTCCTGAAACTTCCGGATCGCCGGGAGGAGCGGCTGGCGATCGTGGAGGGTGCCGGCGAACAGGTCCCCGAGCCGGTCGAGCCGCTCGGGCAGGCTGGCGATGGTGAAGCGCCCGGGATGGAGGTCCGCGTCGAGTTCGTCCCAGTCCAGCGGGGTCGAGACCGACGCCGCGGGTACGGGACGGGCCGCGTACGGAGGGACCACGGTCTGTCCGCGCCGGTTCTGCAGGAAGTCGAGATAGACGCGTCCCCGCCGGCGGGAGGTGGTCCGTTCGACGGTCGCGATGTCCCGGTGTTCGCCGGCGACATGAGTGGAGACGGCCTCGGCGAACTGCCGGACCACGTCGTAGGGGTACACCGGTTCGAGGGGGACGTAGATGTGGAGTCCGGTGGCGCCCGAGGTCTTCAGGTAGGGACGGAGCCCGATCCCGCGGAGCACCTTGCCGAACGCCCGGGCGAGACGCACCACGTCGCTGAACGGTCCGCCGCCGGGATCGAGGTCGAAGACCGCCCAGTCGGGCGTGTCCCGGCGGGTTCGGCGCGAGAGCCAGGGGTGGATGTCGATGCTGCCCAGGTTCGCGGCGTAAAGGAGCGCCGCCGCGTCGTTCACGACGAGGTAGCGGATGGTCTCGCCCCGGTGGCCGGAAGGGATCTCTTCGCTGACGATCCAGTCCGGCGTGTGGTCCGGCAGGTCCTTCTGGTAGAAGGCCTTGCCCCCCACGCCGTCGGGATAGCGGAGCAGGTGCGACGGCCGTTCGTGCAGATAGGGGAGGAGGTGTTCGGCGACCCGGTCGTAGTAGCGGATCAGGTCCCCCTTGGTGTACCCGTGATCGGGCCAGAACACCTTGTCGAGGTTCGTGAAGTGGAGCGGCTGCGCGGATTCCCGTACCGCCCGCTGGCGCGAGAGTCCCGCGAGGAGGTGCTCGGAGGGGTCCGGCGCTCGCGCGCCGCGTGCGGGGATGCGCAGGCAATCCGGGGGGGCGGCCGTCCCGCCGGGGGGAGTCCCGGCCGCCGGATACGCCGCGCCGCCGCGCCGCGCGACGGTTCCCGGCAGACCCGCCGCCTCGCAGGCAGCGTGGAACTCCTCTCCCCGGACCGCGACGTGGTCCCCGAACAGGAGGGCCTTGCCCGGCGGCAGCAGGGTCGAGAGCAGTTCTTTCCGTTCGAGCAGCGGGACGTTGCGGATGTCCCATTCCTCGTAGCGGAGCAGGTCGTTCAGGTAGAGCGAGACCGCGATCGACGGGTCCCCGCCGAGCCGCGCCGCGAGGCGCCCGGGTGAGGGCCTCTCGGCCTCGTCCGTGCTGACGACCGTGCCGCCCGCGAGGAACTCCTCCGCACGAACCGCCTCGGCTTCGGCGACCACCTCCGGCAGATCGAGCGGGGCTCCGTCGTCTCCGCGCGTCAGCCGAAGCTCCGCCCCGGAGCGTTCGAGGAAGACGGGGATGCCCTGGAGTTGCGGCTCGAAGATCCAGTCCTGGTCGGTGAAGGGCTCCCGCTCGCCCTCCGGGACCACCGGAACCGGACCGGGTTCCCCGGTCCAGGCCGTGGCGCCTTTCAGGTCGAAGAAGGGTTGCCGCTCGGCGTCGTCCCGCGCGTACCGGTCGCGCCCCTTGAACAGCAGCCATTCGTCCGGGCCCCGTTTCGTCTTCACCATGTGCCAGGCCCCGCGCAGCTTGCGGCCGGCCAACCGGATCACGAGCTTCCCGGCTTCCACGCCGGCGGCTCCCTGGTCTTCGCCCCCCTCGGTGATCTCGTAGCTGCCCCGGTCCCAGATGCCCATGGTGCCGCCGCCGTACTCGCCCTCGGGAATCACCCCCTCGAAGTGCGTGTAGGCCAGTGGGTGGTCCTCGGTCCGGACCGCGAGCTTCTTCACCTCGGGGTCGTAGGAAAAGCCTCGCGGGACCGCCCAGGAACGGAGGACACCGTGCATCTCGAGCCTCAGGTCGTAGTGGAGGCGGCGCGCCTCGTGGCGGTGGACCACGAAGCGCCGGCCTCCGGGCGGCACGGCGTCCGGGGCGCCTCCCGCGGGGGGTTCGGGTGTCCGTCCGAAATCCCGTTTCTCCTCGTACGCGGTGATCGTCCTGGATCGTTTGTCAGGCATTGGTGACGGTTCGGAATGGGGTTCGGCGCCTCCATTTTCGCCTTTCGGGGACCGGGAGCGGAGGCCGGGCGCCGCCTCGGATTCCACGGCGGAACGAGTCCTTGACACCCGAACGGGGCGCGCTAATCTGCCGGTGCCCTGCCGGTTTCCCGCAATCGGCGTTTCGGGTGCGCTCGTCCCGTGCGCGGCTCCAGGGTCCGGGTTTCCGGGCCCACCTCCATCCGTCTCCTTCCTTCCTCACGGAGCCAGAACGGGACACCTTTCACGGCAGTCCCCGGAACCGCGTCGGGGAACGAACTGTACGGGACCGCCGACCCGGAGCGCCTCGGAGCGCCGGCCTCCGGCCGGCATCGCCCCAGTTCTCCCGGTGGGGGTCCGTAGGGAGGCGAAACGCCGCAGACAGACACGTCCGGCGCCCGCTCCGGTCATTCCGCCGGATACCATCCGGGGCGCACCCCACGATCGAGGGTGGTGTGGCGAGAGGCGAGGCGCGTGCCATGAAACGAATTCAGGAAGGAAACGGGCCGGCACTCCCGGTTCCACGAGCTGCGTGGGGACCCGCAACGGCGCTGCTCTTCGCGGCCGCCATCCTGCTCTCCGGATGCGAAGAGGCCGAGGAAGAACCCCGCATGACCCTGGAGGACGTACTCGACATCCGGCACCCGACGGCGCCGGTGTGGAGTCCCGACGGCGACGAGGTGTTCTTCGTCTGGGATCTGAACCAGCAGATGGACCTCTACGCGGTGGCCCCGGGCTCCGGCGAGCCCCCGCGCCAGTTGACGCGCTGGGGGAACTCCTACGAAGTGATCGGCGGGCTCTTCTGGGGCGGGGACGGAGACCTGCTCCACTTCACGCGCAACGGACGGCTCTACCAGATGGATCCAGATCTCGCGGGGACGCTGCGCGCCGTCTTCCACGACGAACCCGGCGGTGAGTCGGGTTTCGAGCCTTCCCCCGACGGCCGCCGGATCGCGTTCCTGCGGGGTGGCGACCTGTTCGTCCGCGACCTTGCCGACGGCGCCGAGATGCAGTTGACCTCGACGGACGACCGTGCGGAAGGCGAGCCCGCCTGGTCCCCGGACGGCCGGTTCATCGCCTACACGGTCTCCAGCCGGGAAACGGTGGACGAGACCCACGAGATCTCCGGAGACACCCTGCTCTACCGCCGGTTTCGCGGGACGGCGCCCGACCTCTGGGTGGCCCCGGTGGTCCGGAACGGCGTCTCGCGGCGCATCGCGGCGGGGTCCGGCGCCATATCGAGCCCCCGCTGGGTGGATACGGCGCGGCTGATCTTCCAGGAGGTCGCGCCCGACGTCCGGACGCGTTCGGTGGTCCTCGCCGACCTTCGCGACGGCTCGCTCCGTCCGCTGCACGTCACCGAGGACGAGAAGTGGTGGAGCCTCAACTACCTGGGCGGCGAACCGCGTCCGTCTCCCGGCGGGGAGTGGGTGGCGCTCGTGGACGACTCCTCCGGCTGGGACCAACTGGTGGTGGTTTCGCTGGCCGACGGTTCCGTGCACGCCCTCACCGGGTCCGGGGAAGAGGCGCGGCGCTTCGCCTGGTCCCCCGACGGCGGCATGCTTGGCTGGGACGCGAATCCCGACCACCCCGGGCAGCGCCACCTCTTCGTGGTGGACACCGCGGAGCTTCCGGACGGCGCTCCGACGCGGATCACCTCAGCGCGGGGCACCAACACCCAGCCGTCCGTCGCCACCGGGTTCCGGCTGAGTTCGGAACACGGCGGGTTTTCGCCCGACGGCTCGCGCATCGTGTTCCAGCACACCGGCCCGCGCGCCGTCCCCGACCTCTTCGTGGTGGATACCGGCGGATCGGAGGAACCGGAACGGCTCACGAACTCGCTCCCCGAGTCGGTCGACCCGGCGTTCTTCACGGAAGGCGAGTTCCTTCGCTATCCGGCGCGTGACGGGGGCGAGGTACCCGGCTACCTGTTCGTTTCCGAGGATCTCGACCGTTCCCTGAAACATCCCGCGATCGTGTGGGTGCACGGGGACGGGATCGCCCAGAACTACGACGGGTGGCACATCCGCCGCGACTACGGGGTGTACCACTCCTTCCACCAGCTCCTCGCGGCGGAGGGCTACGTGGTGCTCATGCCCGACTATCGCGGAAGCATCGGCTACGGCCGGAACTTCCGGCAGGAGTCCTACCGTGACGTCGGGGGAGGGGACTACCAGGACGTCGCGGCCGCCGGCGACTACCTGCAGACGCTCGAGTTCGTGGATCCGGACCGCATCGGGGTCTGGGGGCTCAGCTACGGGGGTTTCATGACCATGCAGGCGCTCACGCTGGATCCCACGCTGTTCGCGGCGGGGGTGAACGTCGCCGGCGTTGGCGACTTCGGCCTCTGGTTCCGCGATCCCGGCGGCCCCTGGGTGAGGGGCCGGATGGGGGACCCCGCGGAAAACCCCGCCGTCTATGAGCTCGCGGCGCCCGCCGCGCGGGTCGATCGCGTGGAACGTCCGCTCCTCATGCTGCACGGGACCTCGGACGTGAACGTGTCCTACTTCGAGTCCATCAACCTGGCCGACGGTCTCCTCCGGGCCGGCAAGGACTTCGAGCTCGTCACCTATCCCGGGGAGTTCCACTACTTCCACCGGGAGCACGTCCTGCGCGACGCCTGGACCCGGGTCGGAAGATTCTTCGGGGAACACCTCGCCGCGCAGTCCCCGTAGGAGGTCCGCCCGCGCCCCGGGCGGGGCCCGTCAGGCCAGCGCGGAGCGAAACCGCCGGGCGAGTTCGTCCGGCGTCGCGCGGTTCCAGGTCTCGTTCACGCCGATCAGGAATCCCCCGTCTGCGCGGACGCTCCCCAGATCGACCTCCCGCTCGCGAAGCCGCCCTCGGAAGGCCTCCGGGTCGGCGCTGTCCACCCGCAGCCGGAACAGGTTCGTGCCGCCCGCCATCCGCTCGACCGCGAAGGCGCCGTGCCGCTCCACCTCGGTGATGAAGGACTCGGAGATCCCCACCGCACTCGTGAATCGCTCGATGAACCCTGGAAGGAAGTTGAGGGCGACCGCGGCGAATGGCCAGGCGCCGGGGAGTCCGCTGCCGAACATCCGCCGCGGGTGGAACATGCCGTCGAGCAGCGCGGCGGGGCCGGCGAGGATGGCTCCCGAGGCTGCGTTGAAGTACTTGTAGAGCGACACGTAGACGGTGTCGAACGGGCGGGCCAGTTCTGCCACGTCCATCCCCGTATAGGCGCTTTCGAGGAACATCCGCGCCCCGTCCAGGTGCAGCCGGATGCCCTCGCTCCGCGCATAGGCGGCGATGCGGTTCAGTTCTCCCTGATCGAAGGTCTCGCCGGAGCGCCGCCGCACCGGACTCTCGATCGAGATCACCGAGACCGGCCGCGAAACGCGTCCCCCGCGGGTCCGCTCCACGATCTCTTGCACCTGTTCGAGCGTGAAGGTCGGGCGGCCCGGCGCGAGCGGGATCAGCGGGATCGCGCTCAGGGTCTGCACGCAGTCTCCCGAGTCGTTGTACAGGTGCGCCTCGGCCTGGACGATCGCCCGGCCGCCGCCGGGACCGGCCAGACTGCGTACCGCCAGGTGGTTCGCCAGGGTTCCGGTCGGCATGAAGACGGCGCGCTCCTTGCCGAGGATCCGTGCGAACCGCTCTTCCAGCACCTGGACGGTGCCGCCGTTCGAATAGGAATCCCGCTCGATGCGGCCGTCTTCCGCCATCCGCGCGAGCAGGCGCCCCTGCTCGGCGGGCGTCAGCCCGAGCCCGTCCCCCGTCATCCGGACCCGGGTGGAGTCCGTGGCGGGCGAGGGGGTGGCGCCGAATCCGCCGGCGGCGGCTACGGGCGCGAGAAGTCCGGCGGACCCCGCCTGCAGGAAACGTCGCCTGGGAAGATGGTTCATGGCGTCCTCACTTGGTGTGGGTGACTCGGAAATCACTGTATCGGGGCCCTTGGGGGCCGGCAACTTCCAAGGTGGTCCGAGGCTCGCTGAAGTTGCGCCGGGCGCGGCGCGGGACGCCGCGCGTGCCGGCTAGCGTTCGGGTTCGAGGAGGGCACGGAAGGCGGGAGGGACGGTCATCCCGAGCGCTTCCGCCTGCGTCAGGTGCGTCCGGGCCTCGGCGGTCCGCCCGCGCTGCCGCTCCACGTCGGCGAGCAGGAAGTGGATACCCGCGAGCTGACCGGGGGCGGCTCCGGCGTCCCGGGCGGCGGTGAGCGCCCGGGACAGGGTGTCCGCTGCTTCCCCCAGCCGGCCGGCGGTGGCGAGCAGTTGCCCCAGCCCCTGGAGGGCGCCGGGGTGATCGGGGGCGCTCGCCAGCGCGTCACGGAGATAGCGCTCTGCCTGCCGCAGGTTGCCGCGCTGAAAATGCAGGCTGGAGGCGCCGAGCAGGGTGGGGACGTGGGTCGGATCGTTGGCGATCGAACGGCGGTAGAGGTCATCGGCCTCCGGGTCCCGACCTCCCCGGGCGAGCAGATTCGCGAGGTTCGCCATTGCCCCGCTCGAATCGGGGTCGCGCGCGAGCGCCGTGCGATAGGCCGCCTCCGCCTCCGCGGTGCGGCCCAGCCGGGCGAGGGCATTGCCGTGGTTGTAGTGGAGGTCCGCGCTCCCGGGCTGTTCGTCCACCAGGCGCCGGTAGATCGCCTCCGCGCCGTCGTGGTCGCCCGCGGCCGCCGCCCGGCGGGCGCGGGCTTCCCTTCCGCGGCTGTCGGCGCGGAGATTCTCGACGGCGATCAGCAGTGGATCCGGGTCGGTCGTGGAGCCGAACGAAGCCGACCGGGCGGCGGTTCGGGCCCGGGCGGCTGCCCGGGCGGCGGCGTCGGGGTCACCGAGGCGGCGGGAGACCTGCGCGAGGAAGGTCCAGCCGGCCGCGGACGAGGGCAGGTGCTCCACGACGCGCTCGAACACCGTCCGGGCGGCCTCCAGATCTCCCTGCAGAAGGCGCCGGCGCCCCAAAGCGAGCGGCGCCTCGACGGATCCGGGAGCGGCATCCTGGAGCGCCTCCCAGGCGGCTTCGGCCCCGTCGTCGTCCCCCATGGCCTCGAGCACTCGGGCTCGGAGCGCGAGTGCCGGAGCAAAAAGGGGGCTCCGGCGGAGCGTTTCGTCGGCCAGACCCAGCGCCCGAGCGGGTTCGGCGGCTTCCAGGAGGCGGGCGTGGAGGTGCGGCCAGCGATGGTCGTCGTCATCCAGACGGGCCGCCTCCGCATACGCGAGGCCCGCGGGAGCGCCCAGCCGATGGGCGTGGAGCACCATGCCGAAGCGCCCCCAGGCGGCCGCGTTTCCCCGGTCGGCGGCCAGGGCGTCCCGGGCGCCGCGGATGGCCGCCCGGACGGCAGGTTCCATGCCGTCCGACCCGACTTCCGGTATTTCGGGCCCGCCGCAGGCGCCCGCCAGCACGGCGAGGAGCCCCAGGAAGGGCCGTCCTCCCGCGGGCCGGAGGGTGCGCGGTTCAGTCACGCGTCTCTCCGGCGCCGCGGACGACGACCACCACCCGGTTCGGGGCGGGCGGCGCAAATGCCTCCTCCGAGCCGTCGGACCAGCGGACCGCGAGACTCTCGATCGCAACGCCCGCGGGAATCCCGAAGTGGGCGCGCGGATCGCCGGAACTCAGGTAGGAGACGCCGGGGTTGGCGCGCGCGACCCGCGTTCCGGCCGACGTGCGGAGCGTAACCGTGGCCCCGTGATCCGGCGCGCCGCCGGGCGCCCGGGCCGCCACGAGCAGCCAGTTCCCGCCGTGGTCCGAGACGTTCTCGAAGATCCGGGCCGGACCCTCGGCGGCGGTAAGCACGAGATCCGCATCCCCGTCGCCGTCGAGGTCACCGGCAGCCAGTCCCCGGCCAACGGCGGTCCTCCCGCTCAACTCCGGCGACCCGGCGCCGGCGTCCTCGAACCGGTCGCGGCCGCCGCGGAGCACCAGGGCGGCCTCCTCGTACTGCGCGAAGAACGGAGCGCGCGGGGATTCGCCCGGCGGACGCGCCACCCGCCCGTTGGCGATCACCGCGTCGAGGAAACCGTCCAGATCGAAGTCGCCGAGGGCCACGCCGAATCCGGTCGTCGCAAGGCCGAGCGTTCCGAGCCCGAAGTCGATGGAGGCGTCCACGAAGCCGATCCCCGGCTCGGCCAGATAGACGGTGTTCGTCTCGTCGGCGAAGTGGGTGAGCAGGATGTCGAGGACGCCGTCGCCGCTCAGGTCGCCGATCTCGATCCCCATCCCGGCCTCGGGACGGCCGAAGCCACTGAGCGCGGCGCCGAGCAGCAGCGCTTCTTCGGCGAAGGCGCCGTCGCCCTGGTTTACCCACAGGTGATTCGCCTCGGTGTCGTTCGCCACGTAGAAGTCCGGACGCCCGTCGCCGGTGAAGTCGTGGCAGACCACCCCGAGCCCCCGGGCCGGGAGCGCGGCGATCCCCGCCTCCCTCCCCACCTCGGCGAACCTCCCGTCCCCGGCGTTCCGGTAGAGGAGATCGGGCAACCCGGGCACGTCGGCCGGGTTGCAGTAGTCCTGCTCCCCGGTCGCCGCGAAGCACGAAAAGTCCGGGTCGTAGTCCATGTAGCGGGTCACGAAGAGGTCCAGTCGGCCGTCGGCGTCGTAGTCGCAGAAGGTCGCGGAGGCCGACCAGGAATCGTCCCACCCGGTGCCGTCCGCCGCCAGCAGACCCGAATCCCCCGTGTTCAGGAGCAGGGCGTCGGGTCCGTATCCGGTCCGAAAGAGGTCGAGGTCTCCGTCTCCGTCCACGTCCCCGGCCGCCACGCCCATGCCGTAGGCCCCCATCGCCGGAACACCGGCGATCTCGGCGA
This sequence comes from Vicinamibacteria bacterium, assembly GCA_965116805.1. GTDB lineage: Bacteria > Acidobacteriota > Vicinamibacteria > Marinacidobacterales > Marinacidobacteraceae > Marinacidobacterium. The sequence goes on along the minus strand of OZ220713.1, from coordinate 2,635,582 downwards.
ACCGGATCCCCGGCCCGCGGTTTTCGAACAACCGGTCCGCGCCTTCGCCCTGGACGAGATAGAGGTCGAGATCACCGTCGGCGTCGCGATCGAAGAGAGCGACTCCCGACCCCATGATCTCGGGCATGAAGTAGCCGGGCCGATCGTCGGCGCCTCGGCCGGTACGGTGTGTGAACGTAGCCCCGGAGGTGGACGTCACGTCGGCGAAGCGTGGCTGCGCGCCGGCGGCGGCGACACCGGCCAGAGTGCCGGCGACAAGGATCCGGAGGATCAGCGCCGGAGCACCGATCGCGGGCCGATGTCCGCGAGACTCGGCGTCCCGGCGAGCTGCATCGCGACTCTGAGTTCGTCGCGCAGGATTCGCAGGACCATTTCCACCCCGGCTTCCCCGAAGGCTGCCAGTCCCCAGAGGTAGGCGCGGCCGATCAGGACCGCGTCGGCGCCGAGCGCCAGCGCCTTGAAGACATCCACCCCGCGGCGGATGCCGCTGTCCATGATCACCGGAATCCGTCCGTCGATGACCTTCACGACCTCGGGCAGACTGTCGATGGTGGCGATGCCGCTTTCCTCGGCGCGCCCGCCGTGGTTCGAGACCACGATCCCGTCCACGCCGTGCTCGAGGCAGAGTTCGGCGTCTTCGGCGGTGACGATGCCCTTCAGCAGGACCTTCATGGAGGTGATGTCCTTGAGCCGCTTCACGACGTCCCAGGTGAGGCCGGGGTTGTTGAGGCCCGCGAAACGGCTGCGCCCGGTGATGTTCTCCACCTCGATCCCGTCGAACATGCTCTTCCTGGAGACGTAGCCCGCGAGGCCGGGAACGTGGCACACCTCGCATTCCCGGTCGTCGAGGCGGGCGGTGAGCGGCGTGCTGATCCGGTTGCTGCCGGTGGGGAGGTCCACCGTCAGCGCCACCGCCGGGCAACCGGCGGCCTCCGCCCGCGCGACGAGCCGTTTCGTCACCTCGAAGTTGGTGGTCGGATAGAGCTGGTACCAGACCGGTTCGCCCCGCGCTTCGTTGACCTCTTCCACGGGAGATGTCGTCACCGTGGAAAGCAGCTGCAGGTGGTCCATCGTCCGGGCGGCCCGCGCCACCGCAACCTCGCCCTCGGGATGAAACGCCTTCTGACTGCCGCAGGGGGCGATGCAGATGGGGGACGTCCAGCGCCGGCCGAAGATCTCCACCGACATGTCGGGGTCCGAAACGTCCACCAGCCGGCGCGCCCTGATCCCCACGTTGTCCAGTGCCCGGCGGTTCGCCGCCAGGGTGCCCTCTCCGTCCACCCCGGTCGCCATGTAGCCGTAGTGGGCCGGGGGCAGGTTGCGCTCCGCCAGGACCCGGAAGTCGAAGATGTCCGCCGCTTCCTCGGGTGAGCCGATCGGCGTCCGGGGGAAGCGGTTGTAGCCGAACAGTTCCGCGCTCTCCCGGTCCGGACCCGGCGTTGGGGCCTGGGCCGAGGCGCGGGGTTCCCAGCATCCGGAACCAAGCAGCAGGGGGCTGCCCGCCAGGTACCGCAGGAAACGGCGGCGGCTTGGGGTCAGGTGGTGGTCGCGCATCGGGCTGCTCCCTCCAGCGGCTTCATTGTGTCATTCGCTGCCTGGCGGGCAAGCGCGGTCCAGGCGAGCCGGGTCCGGCCCCGTTGCGGCCGGCCGTCCGCCCGGACCGGAGCGCGCGCCTCGCCCGGACTCCTTCGGTCTTGGCGTCGGTGACACGGTATTATCGAGAATGGGCAGCCGCCCGCGCTGCCACTCAGGTCAAGCGAACGAAGCGCTTTCGCGAGGGCGCGAAGGGGGAGCCGATGGACACCGCCACGCATTCGAGGCCGGCTACGGACCGGGGGACAGGTGGGGAACAGCTCTGGAGCCGGAGGACCCTGGTGCACTCCAGTTGCGCGGCCGCCCTCCTGGCCCCGTGGGCCCGATGGGCGGGTGCGGCTCTGGCGGCGGGCTCGGGTGTCTCGTCGAGCGCGGCCAGCAGTCCGGCTCCCGGCCGCCAGACCCCCGCTCCGGGCGCGGCCGGCGGTGAGATCGTTCTCGGCACCTCGGCCGCGTTCACCGGTCCGTCACGGGGCCTGGGCAACGAGCTCTACCGGGGCGCGATGGCCTATTTCCGCGAGGTCAACGGATCCGGCGGCGTCAACGGACGCCGGATCACGCTGAAGTTGTACGACGATGGCTACCAGCCCGATCCGTGTGTCCAGAACACGCTGAAACTGATGCTCGAGGACGACGTATTCCTGCTGTTCGGCTACGTGGGGACCCCCACCGTGACCCGCGTTCTCCCGATGCTGAAGAAGTTCCAGCAAGAGCAGATCTACATGTTCTTTCCCTTCACGGGGGCGCAACCGCAGCGGGAGCCTCCCTATGGCGACTTCGCGTTCAACCTCCGCGCTTCCTACCGCCAGGAAACGGCCGGCCTGGTCGAGAACTTCCTCGCCACCGGACGGCGCCGCATCGCGGTCTTCTACCAGGCGGATGCCTACGGCCGCAGCGGCTGGGCCGGAGTCCGGGCCGCGCTCGAGAACCACGGGGAGACGATCGCCGGCGAGGCGACCTACCAGCGGGGCGCGCGCTTCACCGGCACGATGCGGCCCCAGGTCGAAATCCTCCAGAGGGCAGCGCCGGACGCGGTGATCTGCGTGGGGGCGTACGCGGCCTGCGCCGCGTTCGCCCGGGACGCCATTGACCTGGGTCTCCAGGTGCCCATCGCGAACCTTTCCTTCGTGGGCAGCGAGAACCTGGTGAACCTGCTCAGCGAAGGGCGCGACGACCCGGAGACCTATACCCGGTGGCTCGTCAACTCGCAGGTGGTGCCCAGCTACGAGGACGAGTCGGTGCCCGCGGTCCGGGAATACCGCGAGCTCATGGCGCGCCACAACCCGGAGATCCCGCCGGAGTTCCTGAATGAACCCTACAACCCGCTGCCCCAGAGCTTCGTGAGCCTGGAGGGTTTCGTGAACGCGAAGCTGATGTGCGAGATCTTCCGGCGCTTCGACGGAGAGCCGGTCCGGGCCGGACTGGAGGACGCGGTGTTCTCGATCCGCGACTTCGACCTCGGCATCGGCGAGCAGGTGTCCTTCGGGCCGGATCGGCGCCAGGGGCTCCAGCGCGTCTACTACACCGTCGTGGAGGACGGCCGTTTCGTTCCGTTGACCGACTGGAACGCACTCCCCGCCTGACATGAAAGTTCACAAGCTGTTCCAACGGATGCGGTTCGGCATCTTCGCGCTGTTCGGACTCATCGTCCTCTCGACGTCCCTGCTCTGCATCCGCACGGTGGACACGGAACTCTCGGCCGAGTACGCCGCCAACTCCCAGAGCATCGCGAAGACCATCGCCGACGCGAGCGTGGACATCCTGCTCAACCGGAACCTCGCGACCCTGCAGTCGCTGATCGACCAGTTCCTGGAAGTGCAGGGGATCCGTTACATCTACATCACCGACGAGACGGGCGAGTTCCTGGCGCACACCTTCGTGCCCGGGATTCCCGAAGCGATCCTGGAGAGCGACCCCTTCCAGGCGGAACCCGTGGAGCGCAGCCTGCCCGGGATGGGTGACTTCCTCGAAGTCAGCAGCCCCATCCTGGCCGGAGTGGCGGGAACGGTCCATCTCGGGATGGACCTGGACCTGGTCGCGCTGAAGATCCAGCGCGCGATCGGCCAGCAGGTGTACCTGATCTCCATCCTGCTGGTGGTCGGGGTCCTGGCGTCCATCTGGCTGGTCAACCTGGTCGCCCGGCCGCTCGCGGAACTCCTTTCCTACGCGGTGGAGACGGCGCGGCGTCCCCCTGAAGAGCGGGCGCATGCGGTCCGGAACGAGAGGCTGCTCGAGCGCGACGACGAGGTCGGGCAACTGGCCCGCCTGATCCTCTACATGTCCGAGACCCGTCCTCCTTCGGGCCCCGGGGCGCTTCCCGACCAGGGAGAGGCACGCTCGGCGGCCTGACCGCCGCCGAGCCGTCCCGCTGAGCGGAACCCGTGATCCAGTTGCCGCCGAGTTTCTCCCGTCTGCTGGCGGTCAGCGTCTGTACGGTGCTGCAGCTCTGCTTCGGGACGGTGTACGCCTGGAGCTTCTTCCAGACCCTGCTGGTCCGGCAGTCGGGGTGGACGTTTACGGAGACCGCCTGGGCGTTCAGCGTCGCCATCTTCTCGCTCGGCGTCTCGGCGGCCTGGGCGGGCCAGGTGCTCCCGCGGGTGGGGCCGCGCAAGCTGGCCCTCGTCGGCAGCACGCTGTTCTGCGGCGGTTACCTCATCGCCGGCTTCGCGCTCCAGCTCGACAGCGTGCCGCTGTTCTGCCTCGGCTACGGCGTGATTGGCGGGATCGGGATCGGCATGGGCTACGTGACCCCGGTCGCCACCGTCGCGAAGTGGTTTCCCGACAAGAAGGGACTCGCCACCGGCATCGTGGTGATGGGTTTCGGGGTGGGCGCCCTCCTGCTCAGCAAGGGGATCGCCCCCCTGCTGGTGGTGCGGGCCGCGGGTGACCTGCCGATGGTGTTCTTCGGGCTGGGCGCCATCTTCGCCGTCATCCTGTTCCCCGCCAGCCTCCTGATGAGCAATCCGCCGCCTTCGGACTCCGCGACAGCTTCGGCGGGAGGATCCCCGGCGCCGCCCGACGAGCCCGAATCGGTCGGCGCCTACCTGAAGACGGGTCAGTTCGCCCTGCTCTGGACCGTCTTCTTCTTCAACATCGCGGCGGGCATCTCCATCGTCAGCTTCCAGTCCGAGCTGCTGCAGGAGGTCTGGGGACTCGCCAATCCCTCGCTGGAGCCGATCGTGCTGGCGGAGTACGGGGCCACCCTGATCGCGGTGAGTTCGGTCTTCAACGGCGTCGGCCGGCTGTTCTGGGGGCTGCTTTCGGACCGCATCGGCCGGGTGGCCGTCTTCCGCATCCTGCTGTCCACGCAGATGATCGTCTTCGGCATCCTCATGACCGAGACGAATCCGTGGGTGTTCTCGGTGCTCGTCTGCTACGTACTGCTCTGCTTCGGCGGCGGCTTCGCCACCATGCCCCCCTTCATCCTGGACATGTTCGGCGCCCGCCGGATGTCGGCGGTCTACGGCGCGGTCCTCACCGCGTGGGCGGCGGCGGGCATCGCCGGCCCGATGTACGTGGGGTACCTGAAGGACAGCTATCCCGACCGGGCGGTCATGTACTGCTTCCTGATCGGCATCCTGATGCTCGGCGGGGGCTATCTCTTCTCCTACCTGCTGAACGACGAGCGCATCCGCCTGAAGAAGCCGACCATGGAGAGCACCCTCCGGGACTTCGGCATCGCCGCGCCCCGGGCTGGGAGCGCCGGCCAGTTCTCGCGGTAGCGGCCTTCAGACCGGCACCGCTCCGCGGTAGCGGAGCGAAACGCACCCCGTCGATCGGCGTCGAGCGCCGGTCAGATCCGGATGCGCCGCACCACCTGACCGTTGTTTTCCCACGGTGTCGCCTTGTAACGCGACGCCTCCTCCTCGGTCGGCTGCACGCCGCGGGCGTCCCGCGCCCGGGAAACGAGCCGGTGTTCTCCCGGCGCCGGCGCCGGCCAATCGAGCCGGAAGTGGCGGAACCCGAAGCGGTGCGCGGCGGGCAGGAGTTCGGCTCCCTCGAACGGGTTGCCGTCCAGGCTGACCTCGACCCCGGCGACCTCCGAGGCGCCGTCGTTCCAGGCGAGCCCGTGGACGGAGAGGTCCCCGCCGGCCACGCTCTCGACTCGGGTGACGATGGACTTGAGCCGCATCCGGCCGATGGCGCTCGCGGTATGGAGGACGCCCGAGGGCGTTTCGGTTCCGCGCACGGTGACGTAGTCCTTGGCCTGGAACCAGCCGGCGAACCGGGACGGCCAGACCTCGATCCGCTCCACCCACTTCACCTGGGAGACCCCGTAGAACCCAGGGGCGATCAGCCGCAGCGGTCCGCCGTGCTCCCGGGGAAGCGGCTGCCCGTTCATGGTGTCCGCCAGCATCACTTCCGGGGCGAGCGCGTCGGCGACCGGCAGGCTCCGGGCGAACCGGCCCGGATAGCGGTTCCCGCGGAGGGGTTCGTCCGCGTCGTCGGCGCCGAAGAAGACGACCTCCCGCGAGTCGGGTCCCGTCAGGTCCTCGATCAGCGGCGCGAGCGCGACCCCACCCCAGCGGGCGGCGCCTACGAGGCCGTGCATCCCGACGCCGCCGTTGCCGCAGCACTCGAAGGCCGTCACCGATTCCTTTCGCGGGAAGCCAGCCAGTTCGTCGAGCCCCAACGTCCGGACCGGGGGAGCGCCCCGGTGACCGATCACCAGCCGGAATGCGGGCGCCTCGAGATCCGGGATCTCGCCGTGGTGGAGGATGAAGAACTCCTCATTCGGCACGACCTCTCCGGTGACGCGGGTGAGGTCGGTGTAACGGGCCCGTGTACGGGGAGGGAGGGGCCCGAGGTCGCTCCAGGCGAGAACGCCGCCCTGGTTGCCGCCGGCCCGGAACGGGTACGCGGCCGTCGAGGCCGCCAGCGCGACGATGGCCCGGCGCCGTTTCACCGTGCGGAATCCGCCGGCGGCTGCCGGTCCCCGGAGGGACCGGCAGCCAGCGTTCTCAGCGGACGGCTTCGCTCAGAAGTGGATGCGGACCGCGAAGCGGGCGATCCGCGGCGAGAGGTAGTTGGAAACCCTCCCGTAGTTGCCGCCGCTGGAGGTGTTGATGGCGGTCACCGTGTTCTGGTTCGTGATGTTGAACAGGTTCAACTCCGGTGAAATGCGGAAGCGGCCGGTGTGGAAGTCGCGGAAGAGCGCGATGTCGAAGGTGGTCACGTTGTCCAGCCGGTCGGTCCCGATGGGCGCCGAGAGGATGCTCGCCCCACCCTGGGTCAGGCCGCCTTGCCAGAAGGTTCGTGCGACCGGTTGTCCGGTCTGGTAGCGCATCACCCCCGAGGCACGGAACCCGAAGGGCGCGTGCCAGGTGCCGATCGCCTTGAGCTGGTGAGTCCGGTCATAGAACGACTTGCCCTTGGCGTTCACCTGCGAGTTGGGGTTGCCGAAGATGCCGGGATTCGTGTTCTCCCACCGTCCGCCGCGGGTCCAGGTGTCGGTGTCGTTCCAGGTGTAGGTCACGAGGGCCTGCCAGTTGTCCGAGAAGCGCTTCTGGGCGATGAGTTCCAGGCCCTGGTAGTCCTGTGTGAACTTGTCCACGGTGGCGATCTGCCGCTCGCTCGGGACCAGTTCCCGGAGGTTGTACACCGTGATCATCCCTCCGTCGTCGCCGGTGCCGGCCATGCCGTCCGGTCCCGGGTCCTGTACCTGCATCTGGTCGTACGCCGAGTCGGGCCGGCCGATGTCGACCACATCCGACTTGTCGCGGCTGCTGCGCCGGCTGTAGGTGGCCGAGAGCCAGACGTCTCCTTCGAACTCGCGCTCGATACTCGCGGTGAGCTCGTCGGTGTACTCGTGCTTCAGGTCGGGGGAGATCGTTTGCACCCTGGCGGCGGCGCCGAACTGGTCGGAGAGGAGCGTGCCCTGCTCGCCGTCCTGGAACTGGCGGTCGCCGTTCAGATCGGTCCACGTCCAGGTGTTCGTGAGGCGTCCGTTCTGGTTCACGAAGTTGGCGAAGCCCGTCGAGAACTGGTGGTAGTAGCGGCCCCAGCTCGCCTTGAAAGCGCTCTGGCCGCCTTCCTCCAGCCCGACCACGAGACCGACGCGCGGCGCGAAACTGGCCAGGTCGAGGATGCCGGTGCGCTCGGGGAAGTCGCGCGGACAACCGTCGGCCGCTCTGCACCAACTTCCGTCCGGGCTGTTCTGCTCCGGAAGCCAGCCGTGGTAGCGGTCCCAGCGCAGCCCGAGCTTCAGCGTGAAGCGGCCGCTCGTGATGATGTCGTCAATGTAGGCCGAGGTCTGGTCGAGCGTCTGGCCGTCGTGGTAGGGCGTGTTCCGGAGCCATACCTGGTCCGCGACGCCGTTGTTGAAGCGGAGGAACACGTCCCCGATCGCGGTGGTCTGATTCCGGATCGGGTTGTGGGAATACTCGAGGCCCACCTTGACCTCGTGGTTGGCGCCCGCGATTTCCTCGGCGAAGTAGGTCAGATCGCTCTTGTAGGAGTAGCGTTTCCGGCGCCGCTCCACGTTGAAGTCGCGCGCGTTCAGGAAGACCCCGAGGCCGGTATCCTGGCCGGCCTGCAGTCCGGCGGCCTGCGCTTCCTCGGAGTGGTAGGTCGGGAACCAGACGTTCAGATGCGAGAACCGGGTCTCGAGCAGGGCGTTCTCGCTCAGCGTCGACGTCCAGGTGGCCTGGACGATCCGGAAGGTGTCGTCCTCGATCCAGCTCGCCTCCGGGGGACGGTTTTCGGCAAGTCCCCGCCGCGGCTTCCAGTAGGTCATCTCGTGCCACTCGAGGGCCATCTTGTTACTCTGGCCGAGGTCGGTGTCGCTCTTGAGGACGAACTGCCGCATGTCGGTGTCCTCGGTAACGGCGGTGACGCCGGAGACATAGCGGTGCACCCGCTGGTCGCGGGCCGAGAAGTAGAAGGTGGAGCGGTCGCGGACCACCGGTCCGCCGATCTGCGCGTTGAAGTCACTCAGGTAGTCGAACTCCGACCGGGTGCCGCCCGAGGACTCCAGTTCGCTCGTGAAGTTGTCGAACTGGGTGGCGTCGTTCTGGTAGAAGGCGCCCACCGAGCCGGTGAATTCGTTGCCGCCGGTCTTGGTCACCATGTTCAGGTACACCCCGGGCGCGTTCACCGAGGCCGGGTGGGAACCGACTTCGACCTGGATCTCCTCGAAGCTGTCGTAGTCGTAGTAGTAGCCGCTCGCTCCGAGCGCCGCCGGACAGGTCACGTTCACGCCGTTCAGGTAGTAGCTGTTCTGGCCCCACGAGGTGCCGCGTGCCGAGAAGACCGCCTGGAGGCCGGTCTCGCTGCCACCCACGTCGAGACGGCTCGTGGTGACGCCGGGCGCCTGGTGCTCGAGGAGCGACCACACGTCGCGCGCGCTAGGCACCTCTTCCAGGAGGCTCTGGTCGAAGGTGGCGCCAATGACGGTGCTCTTCGTATCGAGCAGCGGCGATTCGCCCACCACGGTGACCGTCTCTTCGATGGTGGAGAGGTCAAGCGACACGTCGATCGCGGTCGTTCGGGCGATGTCCACCCGGACTTCCTCGTAGATGCGGGTCTGGAAACCGCCGAGCTCGAAGCGCAGCGTGTAGATGCCCGGCGAGACCGCGAAGAAGCGATAGCTGCCGGTGCCGGAGCTGACCGCCACATCGGTGCCGCCTTCCCCGGTCAGGGTTACCGACACCCCGGGCAGAACCTGGCCGGTGCCGTCGACGATGTTGCCCTCGACGGTTCCGGACTGGGTCTGGCCGGCGGCCACGGTCGCCGTAAGCGCGACGGCGAGAAAGGCGAAGAAGACGCTTCGCGACAAGGATTTCCTCATGGGACCCTCCAGGCGGTTAGAGAAATGGACAAAGGGAAATTGAGCGGGAGGCAGGTTCTCCCACGGACGAAGGCCGCCCGTCCAATCCGATGGATTCGGAGAATGGGACGCCGGACCACGAGCGGGAGGTTCCCGACAGGCGCAAGCGCGCGGAACCCCCCGTTTCTGAACGTATTGCGGCTCCGTAGCCTCCATCGGCCTTCCACACCGAAATGCCGTTATACCACATGCCGCTGTTTTGGTCAGGCAAGAGTGGTGCCGGGCTCAACCTGGCCGGGGCGGCGCCTATCGGGCCGCTTGTGTTCCTGCGGCTCCCGTCCGTTGAAGGGGGTCAGGGAGACGGGTTTCGCGCGCAGGAGAAGAGCGCCCGCTGCGGAGCGGTCCAGTCCCCGGAGCCGTCGGCGTGCTGAATGAGCATCCGGCCCGCCCGGTACATCCCCAGATCCAGGGTGAACTCCTTGGCGTTCGACTGGCGGCCGCTGTGGTCCCAGGCGGCGGGGATCTCCGGGTCGCTGAAACGGTAGACGCCCGTGCGGCCGTAGGCGATCTCGTTCGACCAGACGTCCATCCCCGGAATGCGGCCGGCGAGCCGGCCGTCATCGAGCGGCAGGGTGGTCTCCATCTCGAGGATTCCCGGGATGACGGCGCGGCGGAGGATCTCTCCCGGGCTCCGGGATTCGTCGATGGAAAGCGGAACCCGGCGAATGGCGCGGTAGCGCTGCGGCGCGCCCGGCGCCAGGCTGCGGAAGATGCCGAGGATGGCCCGCCGCCGCGGCTCGCCCATCGCCTCGTCGAAGTAGAGCGCCACCCACGTTTCCGGGCCGAGGGTGACGAACCGCGAGCCGGCGAGATCGAGGCCGCCGTAGTGGCCCGCGGTGATCTCGGTTGCCGTGGTGGCGTGACAGGGAGGGTGCGAGGGCGGGCCGTTCGAGCGGCAGGGGCAGGGGGTGTCGCAGGGGCAGGCGGTGAAGGCGTGACCGGAGACCTCCCAGTCCGGGAAGGCGTCGGTGCGCGGCCCCGCCGCGGTAGCGCCGGGCGGCAGGCGCATGCCCTGGCCGCCGGCCGGGCGGAGCACGAAGCGGATGGTGTCCGCGAACCGCACGGCGGTGGGCTCGCCGTCCACGACGGTCGGCTCGTACGCCCAATTCCGGGCGGCGGCCGCCGCCGCGGTCCCGAGATCTTCGGGTCCCCGGAGCGGGCGCGCTTCCGCGACCCTGCCGGCCCGGTCCACGGTCAGCTCCAGGATGACGAGGGCCTCTTCGCCCCGCTGGCGCGCCGACTCGGGGTAGGCGGGGGGTTCGAACCGGATCCTCTCCGGACGCCGGATCTCGCCGCCGACCGGCAGGACCTCCGCATCGGCCGCAAGCGAGCCCGCGGTGGTTTCCGGGAGCCGCTCCGGAGCTGCGGAACCGGGTTCCGCCTCCGGCCGCTCGCCGCAGCCGCCCGCGAGCAGCAGCGCCGCGAGCGCACCGCGGGCGGCATAATCCGGGCGGCGGCGCGGCCGGGTTCGCTCAGGCATCCGGTCGGCGCCGATTGTGTCTCATGCGGACGGCCGCCCTCCGAACTCTCCGGCTCGCGCCCGTCGTCTGGGCGTTCCCGGCCCTGCTGGCCCTCGGGCAAGAGGAGCCGGCGCCCGACCCGGTCTTCGAGGAGGCGGCGGCCCTGATCGCCGCCGGGGAACGGGACGAGGCGGCCCGGATACTGAACGAGTTCCTGGTGGGCCGGCCCTGGGACGTCCCGGCGTTTCACCAGGTCGGGGCGATGTGGCTCCTCGCCGGGGAACCGGAGCTTGCGGTTCCGCCGCTCGAGGGGGCGGTGGCGCGGGCGCCGCAGTTCGTGGACAGCCGGCTGGCGCTCGGGCAGGCGCTCGGCCAGCTCGGGGAAGCGGAGGACGCGCTCGAACACCTCGAGGCCGTCGCCGAGATGGAACCCTCCAGGTACGAGGCCCACTATCTTGCCGCCGCCGTGCTCGACCAGGGGGGACGCCTCCCCGAAGCGGTGGAGGCGGCCGGACGGGCGGTCGAACTCGCGCCGCGGGATCCGGGAATGCACCGGTTCCTGGGCCGTCTGCTGCTGCGCGTCGAACGCTGGCCGGAAGCCCAGGCGGGACTCGAACGCGCGCTCGCGCTCGGCTACCGGGAGGACCCCGCGATCTTCGCCGACCTCGGCGCCGCCCTCCTCGGTCAGGAGCGCCTGGAGGAGGCGCGGGCCGCCTACGAGCGGCACCTCGAGTTCGCGCCGGACGACGCCGAAACGCTCCTGCAGCTGGGCTACCTCGACTGGCGCGAGGAGGACTTCGAGGCGTCCGAAGCGCGCCTCGAGCGCGCCATCGCCCTCGACCCCGCACTCCGCCGCGCCCACCACTTCCTCGGGCTGACGGCGCTGCGCCGGCAGGAACTCGACCGCGCGGAAGCCGCGTTCCGGCGCGCCCTCGAACAGGGGGAGGACTTCCCGGAGGCGTGGCTGAACCTGGGCAAGATCGCACTCCGCCGGGGCGACGCGGAGGAGGCGGCCCGCCTGCTGGAGACCGCGATCCGCCACGCCCCGGACTACGCCGATGCCTACTACCAGCTCTCCTTCGCGCGGCGCCGGCTGGGCGACGAGGAAGGAGCGGCGGCCGCGCTCGAACGCTTCGAGGATCTCAACCGGGAGGAGGGCGCCGGGCCGGAACCTCCCCGCTGATCCCCGATGGCGCCCGGATTGCTTCAACGACGGGACTCCCAGTCCATCCGTTCCCGGATGCTGGCCGAGCGGGAGCGGGTCCGGCGGGAGATGAGAGCGCGAGCGCCGGGCGGAGGCGAGGGCGATCCGCCGTGGTGGAAGGAGATGCTGGGGATCGGAACGAACCGGGAGTGGATGCTCGCCGTCGTCGTCCTGCTGCTCATCGCCGCCTATACCTATGAACACGAGGGCGCCCGGAGCGCCCTGTGGGCCTTCACCACGGCGGTTTCCGGCCTGCTGATCGGCCGCTGGTGGACGAAGCGGAACGAAGAGGAATCCGGGGCGGCGCGAGAACCCGCCCCCGGACCCGGGGAACCCCGGCCCGACGAGCGCGGCGCCCGGGACTGACCGGTTCGCCGAAGCCCGCTGGAGCGGCGTACCATGAGCCTGCTGCCGAGACACGGGAGGAACTCCACGATGCGCGCGAGACGAATCCTCATCACCACCTTCCTCATCCTCGCGGTGGGCGCGGCGCCGGTGCTGGCCCAGACCACCCATCCGCCGGTCGCCACCTTCTCGATCGTCGCCTACGACCCCGACACCGGGGAGATGGGCGTCGCGGTCCAGTCGAAGTACTTCTCGGTGGGGCACGTGGTGCCGTGGGGCGAGGCCGGAGTCGGGGTGGTCGCCACCCAGGCCAACGTGAACGCGGGCTATGGCCTGCAGGGACTCGAACTCCTGCGGCAGGGGCTGAGCGCGGAGGAGGTGAAGGACCGGCTGCTCGCTGCGGACACCTTCCCCGGCCTCGAGGGACGCCAGTTCGCGGTGGTGGACGCGAACGGCGGGATCGCGGCCCACACCGGGCCGACCGCCACCTTCTGGGCCGGCCACCGGGTGGGTGAGCACTACTCGGCGCAGGGGAACATCCTCACCGGGCCCGAGGTCGTGGAGGCGATGGGCGACGCCTTCGAAGCCGCCGGGGGCACGCTTGCCGAGAAGCTGCAGGCGGCCATGGTCGCGGGGCAGGAGGCTGGCGGCGACGCCCGCGGCCGCCAGTCGTCGGCGATGCTGGTGGTCGGTAAGGGGATGGGGCGGAACATCAACAACGACGTGGTGGCGAGGCTCCAGGTCGAGGACCATCCGCGGCCGATCGAGGAACTCGGGCGGGTGCTGAACATCAACCTGGCGATCACCGCGATGTCCCGCAGCCGGGAGCGGAACCAGGCCGGCGACGGCGCCGGCGCGCTGGCGGCGGCGGAGCGGGCCACCGAACTCTGGCCCGATGCTTCGGACACCTGGCTGAACCTCGGCCTGCTGAGCTACTCGCTCGGCGACCGGGACCGCGCCCTCGAGGTCCTCCGGAAGGCCGCCGGGATGAACGAACTCTTCCGCGGCCAACTCGAGTCCACACTGAACTGGACCCGGCACCCGGGACTCGACGACGAGTTCCTGGCGGCGCTCTTCCCGGGGGGATCCTGAGGGGTCGCTCCGGGAAGCGACCCCCGGCCAGCCGTGCGTTTGATTCCTTCGCTCGGCGCCTCGCTGCTGCTCTCGGCGGCGCTGGGCTTCGGCGCCCAGGATCCGGAGGCCCTGCTTCGCAGCGGCCAGCGGTGGCTCGACGCCGGTAACGCCCGGGCGGCGGTGGAATCGTTCCGCCGGCTGGTGGCGGCGGCTCCGGACTCCCGGTCCCACTACTACCTGGGAGTCGCGCTCCTCCAGGATGACCGGCCCGAAGAGGCGGTCGATGCCCTTCGCCGGGCCGAGTCCCTGGCCGAGACCTCGAATCCAGCGCTGACGCTGTCACTCGGCAGAGCGCTCCTGCGGACGGGCGCCTCCGGCGAGGCGGTCGATGTCCTCGTGCAGGGTGCCCAGGAATTCCCGCGCGCCGCGCCCATCCTCATCCAGCTCGGATACACCCACTACGTGCGACTGGAGGGCATCTCCGCGCGCGCCATTCTGCTCCGGGCGCGGGCGGTGGCGCCGGGCAACCCGGTGGCCCTCTTCTACCTGGGGTTGGCGGAGGCCGCCCTCGGGGCACTGGAGCCGGCGGCGGAAGCCTTTGGGAAGGCCGTGATCCTCGATCCCCGGAACTTCGAGGCCCACGTGGCGCTCGGGCGCACGCTCTCCCAGTTGGGGCGTCCCGAGGAGGCCCGGGAGGCATACCGGACGGCGCTTGCCGAGGCGCCCGGATTGCCGGCGGCGCTCGTGGGGCTCGGGAGGCTCGAACTCGAGGAGGGCCGCCCCGAAGGCGCCGTCGCCTCCTTCGAGGCCGCGCTGGCGGCGGACCCCGGCCACCGCCAGGCCCTCTACAACCTGGCCGCCGCCCTGTCGCTGCTCGGGCGGACCCACGAGGCTGCTGCGGTTCGGCGGCGGTTCGCGGAAGCCGCCGCGGTCGGCGACGACCCCGGACGCTCGCTCTCGCGGACCCGCTCGAGGACGCGGCCGCGCTGATGCATCCCGTCCGCCTCGGGTTCGCGGCGCTGCTCGCCGCGGCGCCGGCGGCGGGCGAGAACTTCGTCTTCGTGGACCGGACGGAAGCCGCCGGCATCCGGTTCCACCACGAGGACGGCGGGAGCGGCCGGCGCTACGTGATCGAGATCGTCGGGGCGGGCGTCGCGGTGCTCGACTATGACGGCGACGGCTGGCCCGACCTCTTCTTCGTGAACGGGCATCCGCTGCCGGGCGATCCCGGCGGCGCGACCGTCGGAAACCGGCTGTTCCGCAACCGGGGGGACGGCACCTTCCGGGACCGCACCGAGGCCGCCGGGCTGCTGGACCCTCCGGACCGGCTTCGCTACGGTATGGGAGCGGTCGCGGGTGACCTCGACGGGGACGGCGATCCGGACCTGCTGGTGACGCACTTCGGGGAGGAGCGGCTCTTCTGGAACCGGGGGGACGGCACCTTTCGGGAGGCGCCCGGCGCGGCCGGCGCGACCGATCCGCGCTGGACCACGAGCGCGGCCCTCTTCGATCCGGACCGTGACGGGGATCTGGACGTCTATGCCGCGAACTACCTCGACTACGCGATCGAGCGGCACCGGGACTGCGTCAGCCCGGTCCGGGAACTCCTCGCCTACTGCCATCCGCAGGAATACCCGGGCGCGGCCGACTCGTTCTTCGAGAACCTTGGCGACGGCACGTTCCGGGCGTCCCGGGTGCCCGGGTCGGACGACGGGAAGGGCCTCGGCGTGGTGGTCAGCGATCTGGGAGGGGACGGCGCGCCCGACGTGCACGTGGCGAACGACACCACGCCCAACTTCCTGTTCCGGACGGTGGCCGGGCCGGACGGCATCCGGTTCGTCGAGGAAGGCCTGGCCTCCGGCGTGGCGTACAACGAGGAGGGGCTTCCGGAAGCGGGGATGGGGAACGACTTCGGGGACGTGGACCGCGACGGGCTGATGGACCTCGTGGTGACGAACTTCGACTTCGAGACCAATACGCTCTACCGGAACCTCGGCGGCGGCCTCTTCCTGGATGCGACGGCGTCCTTCGGACTCGGGAGCGAGAGCCTCACCGAGCTGGCCTTCGGGTGCGATCTCGCTGACTTCGACAACGACGGCTGGCTCGACCTGGTGGTGGCGAACGGCCACATCCTCGACAACATCGCCAGGATTCAGTCGAACCTCACCTTTGCCCAGCCGGGCCAGGTGTTCGGCAACGACCGCGGGCGTCTCCGGCGCCGCCGCCGGAGCGAGGGCGACTTCGCCCGGCCCCGGGTAGGCCGGGGCCTCGCCACGTTCGACTACGACCTCGACGGAGATCTCGACCTCGCGCTCGCCAACAATCGCGGGCCGGCGGAACTCCTCGAGAACCGGGGCGGGGCGGAGGCCGGCAACACGGTGGGTCTCCTGCTGATCGGCGGCGGGGGCAACCGGGAAGGCATCGGGGCCCGGGTCCGGCTCGCCGGGGGCGGGGTGGTCCAGCAGGAGGAGCGGCGGGCGGGGGCGAGCTATCTCTCCCAGCATGATCCGGTGCTGTGGTTCGGTCTCGGCGCGTCGGAGAGTGCGGAGGAAGTCAGCATTCGCTGGCCTTCGGGGACGGAGGAGGCCGCCGGGCCCCTGCCGGCCGGCGCGGTCCACGTCCTCAAGGAGGGCGCCGGGCGCCTCGCCAGCATCGGGATCGGGGGCGGAGCGAAAGCGGACGGAGGGGCGCGATGAAGGGCGTCATCGCCATGGCCGGGGTCCTTTTGCCGGTGGCGGCGGCAGCCGCGGCCCAGCCCGAAATCCGTTTCACCGAGGTGGCCGAGGCGTCGGGCATCCGCTTCATCAACATGTACGGCGGCGTCGGCAGCAAGGACTTCATCCTCGAGACGACGGGCACCGGCGCGGCGTTTTTCGACTACGACGGTGACGCGGACCTGGACCTCTTCCTCGTCAACGGGTCCCGGCTTGGCTACGACGCGAGCCAGAGCCTTTCGAACGCGCTGTTCCGCAACGAGGGCGGCGGACGCTTCCGGGAGGTGACGGGCCCCGCCGGGCTCGAGTCCTACGGCTGGGGGCAGGGGGCGTTCGTCGTGGACCACGAGAACGACGGCGATCTCGATCTCCTGGTGACGCGCTACGGGAAGAACCTCTTCTACCGGAACCGGGGCGACGGGACGTTCGAGGAGGCCGGCGCGGCGTTGGGGCTCGACGATCCCCGGTGGGGGACCGGGGCCGCCTTCGGGGACCTCGACCGGGACGGCGTCTCCGACCTCGTGGTCGTGAACTACGTGGACTTCCGGGTGGAAGCGACGCCCGGGCCGGGGGAAGAGCCGTTCTGCCTCTTCCGGGGACTGCCGGTGATGTGCGGCCCCAACGGTCTGACGCCGGCGCCGGCGGTCCTCTACCGGGGGCTTCCCGACGGACGCTTTGCGCGGGTGGACGGGCAGGCGATCGGCGCCGAGCGCTATTTCGGCCTCGGGGTGGTCTTCGGCGATCTTGACGCCGACGGCGACCTCGACGTCTATGTGGCGAACGACCAGACCCCCAACAACTTCTACCGGAACGACACCGGAGCCGGGGGATTCGAATTCACCGACGTCGGCCTCTCCGCCGGGGTCGCCTACAACGAGGACGGCCGCGCGCAGGCGGGGATGGGGGTGGACCTCGGCGACTACGACAACGACGGGCGGCTCGACATCGTGGTCACGAACTTCTCCCAGGACTACAACACCATCTACCGGGCGGTGGGAGGGGGCTGGTTCCTCGACGAGTCGTTCGCCGCCGGAGTGGCGGAGCCGAGCTATCCCTACCTCGGCTGGGGAACCGGTTTCCGCGACCTGGATCGGGACGGCTGGCTGGATCTGGTCGTCCTGAACGGGCACGTCTATCCCGAGGTCGAGGGAGGGATCACCGAGAGCGACTACGCCCAGCGCGGCCTCGTCTTCCGGAACCGGACGGACGGTGGTTTCGACGAGGTTCCGCCGACCGCGCTGGAGGTCCCCCGGGTCTACCGCGGCGCGGCGTTCGCCGACTACGACGACGACGGCGACACCGACCTGCTCGCGACCGTCATGAACGGCTCCCCCGCGCTCTTTCGGAACGACACGGACACCGACGCCGCCTGGGCGGGGTTCCGGCTGGTGGGCCGCCGGAGCCCGAGAGACGGCGTTGGGACCCGCCTCGAGTTGACCGGAGGAGAACTCACCCAGGTTCGGGAAGCCCGGGCCGCGGGCAGCTACCTGGCGTCCAGCGATTCCCGGGTTTTCTTCGGCCTGGGACAACGGCCCGGCCCCTTCCGCGTGCGGGTGCGCTGGCTCTCGGGCTGCGAGCAGGAGGTCGAGGCCGCCCCCGGCCAGTACCTGCTGGTGGTCGAGCCGCCAGACTGCCGCGGCTCCTGACCTGGATGACGCAAAGGCTTGGAGCCCCCTATACGATCGGCGGCGTTCTGCGGGAGTTGGTAACGGCTCCCGCAATCTCAACCCAGGTTGGCCGATCCGCCGGGAGCGCTAGCCGAGCCCCGGTGCTATGAACACCCACGGTGGACATGTGCCCCGACGGATGGCCGTGATGGACGACCCGTGGAAAGTTGGCGCCTATCGAGGCCCAGTATAGGGGCTGGAGAGCATCGCGGCTCGGCGGACCGTCGACGGAGCGCAAGCTCCAAGGAACGGCAGCGATGAAGCAGATGCTGAGCTGGTATGTGGGCATTGACTGGGGCGAGCAGAGCCACCAGGTGTGCCTGTGCGGCGACCACGGGGAGGTGCGCGGGGAGCGCGCCTTTCCGCATAGCGGGGCGGGGCTTGCAGCCCTGGTCCGGTGGCTGTTGGAGCGGACGCAGGCGCCGCCGGGGGTGATCGCGGCGGCGATCGAGCGTCCGGACGGCCCGGTGGTGGCGACCCTGATGGAGGCGGGGATGGTGGTGTTCGCGGTGAACCCGCGGCAGTCGAGCAACCTGCGGAAGTTCTTCTCCCACGCGGGGCACAAGAACGACGAGCGGGACGCGCGGATGCTGGCCACCACCCTGCAGGCCAGCCGGGCGGGGTTCCGGCGGCTGGCGCCGCGGCCGGCATTGGTCCGGCGGCTGCGGGAGCGGACCCGGGCGGCGGACCGGCTGCTCCAGGAACAGGTCCGGCAATGCCTGCGGATCCGGAGCGCGCTGGTGGACTACTTCCCGCAACTGCTCGAGGTGGCGGGCGGCGCGAAGAACCTGGGGGCTCCGTTCTTCCGGGAGCTGTGGGAGCGGGCTCCGACGCCGGCGAAGGCGCGCAAGGTGCGCTTGTCCACCTTGCACAAGCTGGTGCGGCGCTATGGGGTGAGCCGGATCGATGCCGAACGGATCCGGGCGTTGTTCCGGGAGCCGGCTCTGGTGGTGGCGCCGGGGGCGACCGAGGCCGCGGTGGAGACGATCCGCATGGCGCTCGTGCAGTCGGCCGTCATCCGGGCCGAGCTCGCCCGGGCGGAAGCCCAGATGACCCAGCTCCTCGACGAACTCTCCCGGACGGCGGAGGCCGGGGGAGGTCCGGAGGCCGGCGGCCCGGACCTGGTGAGTGTGTTGCGCTCGCGGCCGGGTGCGGGGGACCAGGCGCTGGCCCGCTTGTTCGCGTGGGGCTTCGAGGCCTTGCGGGAGGGCAACTACCGGCGCCTGCGTGCCTACTGCGGGGTGGCCCCGATCCTGGACCAGTCCGGCAAGTCCGAGCGCTTCGAGCGGCGGCGCGCGGTTCCCAGTTCGCTGCAACACGCCAGCTACATCCTGGCGAGAGGGATCGTCCGCTGGGATGAGAAGGTGGCGGCCTACAACCGGAAGCTGAAGGCGCAGGGGAAGCACACCGCCCGGCGCCACCGCAGCATCGCGGACCAGCAGCTGCGGGTGCTGTGCGCGATGGCGCGGAACCGAACCTTCTTTGACCCCAACGCTTCCGGGAGCACGCCCCGCACCGCCGCCTGACGGCGCTCTGACCACCCGCCCCTCAGCCTCCCGGCTCTGCCGCGGGGTTGCTGTCGGAACGGTGGAAAGAGCGTGCGCGCCCTGATCCTCGCGCGGAGCACCACGCTCCGCGCCAATGGGGGAGGTCTGTGCGCCTCCCGGCTGACCCACCACCTCTACGACTCGCTCCCAGCTATCCCCCCGGCACTTGCGTTCTCGTGGAAAGTCCACCGGGAGAACTGGGCCGGCTTCAGCCGGCACAGCCCGCCGCAGGCGGGCGGCGGGACGGACCTCATGGGCCCGGATGGCTCCGCCGCGCGCGCTGCTCCCCGCGGGGTAGCGACAAAACCGCCCGCGGCCCTGCGGGCCGCTGTGCCGGCTGAAGCCGGCGTTCCAAGCGGTCCCGGTCACCCTGAGCGCCGGCGTCGCAACTCGGGCTTTCCCGCCCGGTGCGCACCGCCGGCCCGCTCGGGCGACGATTCCCGGAACACCACGCCCGGGTGCTGCAATACTGCGAACGATGACGCGACCCGCCCTGCCGTCCGCGCTGGTGATCGCCCATCTGCTCGCCGGAGCCGCGCTCGCAGGGTCACCACTTGGCGGCGGCACCGTCAGGGCGGCGGTGGCGGCCAACTTCACCGCGGCCGCCCGCGCGATCGCCGCCGCGTTCGAGGACGCCACCGGAGACCGCGCGCTCCTCAGCTTCGGCTCCACCGGCCAGCTCTACGCCCAGATCCTCCAGGGCGCTCCCTTCGAGGTGTTCCTCGCCGCCGACGAGGCGCGCCCGGAGCTTGCGGAGCGCGAGGGACTCGCCGTCCCCGGCAGCCGGCGGACCTACGCGGTGGGCAGGCTCGTGCTCTTCAGTGCGGAACCGGGGCGGGTCGCCGGCCCCGACGCCCTCCGGGACCCCGGCCTCACGCGCCTCGCCCTCGCGAATCCGGCGCTCGCTCCCTACGGCCGGGCGGCGCTCGAGGCGGCCCGGGCGCTCGGGGTCGAAGACGTCGTGCGGGACCGTCAGGTCATCGGCGCGAACGTGTCTCAGGCGCACCAGTTCGTCCGCACCGGCAACGCGGAGCTCGGTTTCCTCGCCCTCTCCCAGGTTGCCCGGAGCCCGGACGGGTCCCGTTGGCTCGTCCCCGAACACCTCCACGCCCCCATTCGGCAGCAGGCGGTGTTGCTCGAGGCCGGCCGCGACAACCCGGCCGCCGCCCGTTTCCTCGGTTTTCTCGGGTCGGCCGTCGCCCGGGAGATCCTTCGCCGGCACGGTTACCGCACCGAGCCGGCGGCGCCGCACGGACGAAGCCGGCCGTGAACGCCGCGACCATCTGGCCGCCCATCCGGCTCACCCTCGAGCTCGCCGGGGTGACGACGGTGTTCCTGCTGCTTCTCGGGACCCCGATCGCGTGGTGGCTCGCCAGGACCCGGTTCCGCTTCAAGGAAGCGGTGGCGGCACTGGTCGCGCTCCCCCTCGTCCTGCCGCCCACCGTGCTCGGTTTCTATCTGCTGATCGCCCTGGGGCCCGACGGACCGGGAGGCTTCGTCGCCCGGCTGTTCGGCGAGCGGTCCCTCGCGTTCTCCTTTCCGGGCCTCGTGATCGGGTCGATCATCTACTCGCTGCCCTTCACCGTGCAGCCGATCCGGAGCGCCTTCGAAGCCGTGGGCGACCGTCCCCTCGAGGCGGCCGCCACGCTGCGGGCCTCGCCCTGGGACGCCTTCTGGACCGTAGCGGTGCCGCTCGCCCGGCCCGGGCTGATCGCCGGCGCGGTGCTCGGCTTCGCCCACACCGTCGGGGAGTTCGGGGTGATCCTGATGATCGGCGGCAACATCCCGGGCGCCACCCGGGTCCTTTCGATCGCCATCTACGACCACGTGGAGCTCATGGAGTGGGGCACCGCGCACCTGCTTTCCGGGAGCCTGCTGGCGTTTTCCTTCGTGGTGGTGGCGCTGACCCTCAGTCTCCAGAAGAAGATGGGAGGGCGGGACCGTTGACCGGTGCGGGCGCCGCGCCCGGGGCGCTCGAAGTGGGGCTCCGGGGAGGGGTCGGAGAGCTGTGGATCGAGGCCGCCTTCGAGGCCCGGCCCGGAGAGACGACCGCGATCTTCGGTCCCTCCGGCAGCGGGAAGACGACGGTCCTCCGCGCGGTCGCGGGCCTCACGCGCCTTTCCGGCAGGCTCGCCCTCGGGCCGGCCACCTGGCAGGACGACGGCCTGGGCGTCTTCGTGCCGGCGTATCGCCGGCGTATCGGGTTCGCCTTCCAGGAACCGGCCCTGTTCGACCACCTCACCGTCGAGGGCAACCTCCGCTACGCCGAGCGGCGCAGCGGCGAGCCGGAAGGCGATTCTTCCGTTTCCTTCGTCGAGGTCGTCAGACGTCTTGAGCTTGGCCGGCACCTCAAACGCACGCCACAGGGCCTTTCGGGTGGCGAGCGCCAGCGCGTTTCCCTGGCGCGCGCGCTGCTCGCGCGCCCCGCGGCTCTCCTGCTGGACGAGCCCCTCTCGGGCGTCCACCGCACGGCCCGCGCGGCGATCCTGCCCTGGCTTCGCGGCCTGGGAGAGGCGTCCGGCATGGTGACCCTCTACGTCAGCCACGACCTCGGGGAGGTGGTGGACGTCGCGCACCGGATCGCACCGATCCAGAGCGGCTCGGTGACGGGCGCCGCCCCGGCCGCCCGGGCGCTGGATCACCTGCCTGCCGGCGATCTGCTCTCCCGGTTCGAAGCGGGTAGCGTGCTGACGGCCACCGTCCGGGCCCGGCTTCCGGCCCTTGGGCTGTCAGAGCTCGATCTCGGCGGGCAGGGACTCCGGGTTCCGGGCGGCGAGCGTCCGCCCGGAAGCGAGGCGCGTCTTCGGGTACGGGCCCGCGACGTGGCGCTCGCCACTGAGGCGCCAACGGCGATCAGCATCCGCAACGTGCTGCGCGGCAGCGTCATCGAGGTGCGCGACCTGCCGGAGACCCCGTTCGCCGAGGTGGCCGTCTCGATCGCGGACCAGCGGCTGGTCGCCCGGGTCACCCGGGACGCCGTTTCGGAACTGGGATTGGGAACTGGCGGCGAGGTGTTCGCGCTGCTGAAGACGGTCGCCTTCGACGACGCGTAACGCGGATTCTCTTGACGCCAGGGCTTTCGCGGGTCGCGCCGTGCGCGGCGCGGAGCGCCGCGCGTGCCGGTCTGGAGACCGGCGTTCCAGGGCGGCGCGCGGCCGCGGTGACCCCTATCGGGTCGCGGTCATCATGATCTCGACCTTGATGCCGGCGCCCATCATCTGGGTTTCCACCGTGGCGCGGGGCGGGAACGGCGCCCCCACGACCTCGCGGTACACCTCGTTCATCGCGGCGTAGTCGCGCATGTCCTCGAGGTAGACCATCGCGTCATCGACGTCCCGGAAGCTCAGCCCGCCGGCCTCGAGGGCGGCGCTCAGCCGCCCCAGCACGGCGCGGGTCTGGTCGCCGGCGTCCTCGCTGCGGTCCGGGCCCGGCGCGACCATGCCCGAGAGATAGAGCCGGTCGCCGGCCCAGATTCCGGGCGACAGCGGGCTGCCGGAGCGGGGACCGTCCGGGGCCAGCACGCTCCGCTCGGCGCTCGAGGCGACGCACTGCACCTCGGCGGTGAAGAGCGGGTTCGCGAGCCGGGCCTCGACCGTGGCCCGGGTCGGGGGATCCTCCGGGAAGAACTCGCGGTAGGCCGCGTTCATCTCGCCGAAGGTGCGCGGATCGTCGAGGAACACCCGGCAGTTGGCGACGTCCGAGTAGTCCATTTCCCCCGCTTCGAGGACGAGCCCGATGTTCCCCATGATGCGCTGCATCTGCTCGGTGACGCCTCCGCCGACCGGCTGGTAGGTGTCCGGGTCGCGGGCGGTGGCGCCGGCGACGAAGAGCGTGTCGCCCGCCTTGATCCCCCACGAATAGGGAAGCTCCGGGCTCTTCATCGCCTCGGGGTTGATCACCTCGCGCTCGACGCCCGCCTTCACCGCCACCATCGAGATCTCGACGAGCGCTCCCGGGATCGCGATGCCCGCTTCGACGGTGGCCCGCGTCGGGGGATCCTCCGGGAAGTACTCGCGATACACGCTGTTCATCGCCTGGAAGTGCCGGACGTCCGAGAGGTAGACGTTGACCGCCGCGACCCGTGAGAAGTCGAGCCCGGCGTTCTCCAGCGTGGCGCCGAGGTTGTCCATCGTCTGGCGGACCTGGGCCTCGATGCCGCCCGGTACGAGATCGAGCGTGCCCGGGACGTTCCCGAGAGCGCCCGCGAGGTACACGAGGTCGTCGCTCTCCCGGTATTCGGAGAAGGGAAGCCCGAGGTCGCCGGTGGCGGCCGGTGCTTCAGGCTCGGGCTCGGCGCTGCCGCCGCAGCCGAGCGCGATGAGAAGCGGGACAGATACTGCAAGGAATCGGATCATGGGAAGGCCTCCGAACGTCTCGAAACGGTCCGCGATGATACATTCGGGTCCCCCCTGCGGCCGTCGGCGAGGGCACCCCCGCCGCACCCCGAAGCCCGAGATCTTCCCGGACCGGACACAGATTGGCCGCCCAGCACCTTGCACTCCGTCTTTCGTTCCGGACCGGGTGGCTGTCTCGCCGCCGAGGGGGTGTGCCTGGATGCGGCGCTCGCCGAAGCGGGAGCCGGAACCCCGGCCTACGTGTACAGCTTGCGCGCGGTTCTGGAGCGCTTCGCCGCCCTCCAGGAGGCGCTCGCGGGCACCGGGCACCTGGTCGCGGCGGCGCTCAAGGCGAACGCCCTGCCGGCGTTGCTGACCCCGCTGCGGGACCTGGGGGCGGGCGTGGAGGCGGTATCGGCGGCCGAGCTGCTCGTCGCCCACGGGCTGGGGTTCCCCGGAGACCGCATCGTGATGTCGGGGGTCGGCAAGACCCCGGCGGACCTCGAGACGGCGCTCGATCTCGGGGTGCGCTTCGTCTCGGTCGAATCCCGGGGGGAGCTGGAGCTACTGAACCACCTGGCGCTTCGCCGCGGCCGCCGGGCCCGCGCCGTCCTCCGCCTCAATCCCGAGGTCCCTGCCGCGACGCACCCGAAGATCGCCACCGGCACCCGCACCGCCAAGTTCGGGATGGCGGAACCGGATCTCCTCGCGCTGGCATCCGGAGCCCGCGACTGGCGGGGCGTGGAGATTCTCGGAGTCCACGCGCACGTCGGGTCCCAGATCCGGGAGCTCGCCACGCTGGCGCGGAGCGCGGAGCGGCTGGCAACCGCCTTTTCCGGACTCCGCACCGCCGGTCTGCCGGTACGGGTCGTGGATGTCGGCGGCGGGCTCGGAATTCCCCAGCGTGACGGCGAGGAGGAGACTCCGATGTCCGTCTACGCCGCCCGGGTCCTCGGGACGCTCCGGGAAGTTCTCGGCAGCGAATGTCCGGATGCCGACCCCACGGTGGTCTTCGAGCCGGGACGGGCGCTCTTCGGGCCCGCGGGCGCCCTCGTGGTCCGGGTTCTTCACACCAAGCGGACGGGAACCCGGGAGTTCTGCGTGGTGGACGGTGGCATGAACGATTTCCTGCGGCCGGCGCTCTACGGTGCCTGGCACCGGGTGGCGCCGGTTGCCCCGCGTCCGGGACCGGAGCGGGCCTTCGACGTGGTAGGCGGAGTGTGCGAGTCCGGCGACGCGTTCGCGCGCGACCGCGCGCTGCCGCCCCCCGAGCCGGGAGATCT
Organism: Vicinamibacteria bacterium; assembly: GCA_965116805.1. Taxonomy (GTDB): domain Bacteria; phylum Acidobacteriota; class Vicinamibacteria; order Marinacidobacterales; family Marinacidobacteraceae; genus Marinacidobacterium. Next base: position 2,610,533 of record OZ220713.1, on the reverse strand, counting down.
GCTCGCCGTGCTCGACGCCGGCGCCTACGGGTACTCGATGGCGTCCAACGTCAACCTGCGGCCGCGGCCCGCGGAGGTCGTGATCCGGGATGGGGCCGCGGTCCTCGCCCGGGCCGCGGAGACGCCTGCGGACCTTGCCGCCCGCGAACTCGGCGCCCAGCCGGCCGGCGTCCCGGCATGAGTCAGGGTTCGCTCCCGCCGCCGCGGTACGCGCTGCTCGGGGTGCTGGCGCTCGTCACCATCCTGGCGGCGGTGCGGCTGGCCAGCACGATTCCCGATCCGGCGGACTTCCTGCTGGCTCTCGGCCTGGTGGCGCTCTTCACACCCCTGAAGGCGCTCATGATCCGCTGGCTGGAGGGCCGGCGCCCCTACCAGTCGGCGTTTGCCGCGTCCCTCTTTTCCGCCATCGTCGGCATGGTGTTTCGCGAGCCGCTGAACCTCTGGGCGCTGCTCTTCCGGAGCACCATGCTGACCGCGGCGCTCGAGACGCTGCCGCTCTTCGCCATGCGGACCTCGGACTCGCCGGTTCGCGTGTTCGTGCTCTCGGGTTACATGAGCGTCGTCGTCCACCTGCTGTCCGGGGGTTTCGTGCTGCTCTCGTGGCGGCCGCTCGTCGGCGGCCTGATGATGCTGGGCGGGGTGGCGGCGATGTGGTTTCCCCTGTTCTTCGGCCGTTTCCGGCGCACCGGGGTCCCGCGCTAGCCAGCTACGGCAACGACGGCGCCGGGCGCCGGTCCGGTTCGCCCGGCCGGCTACTGATTGCTTTGCCCGGCGCGGGCCGGGTCCGGGGCTTCGGGACGCGGTTCCCGCCGGGGTCGCCGTTCCTCGGCGTCCTGGCGGATTCCCCCGACCGCCATCAGCAGCGATTCCACGTCTCCGTTTCCGAACTCCCCGTCGGTGGTGGCGGCGGCGACCACGGTCGCCGCCCGCCAGACGTGCCGGAATCCGACGCGACCCTCCCGGTTCAGTTCGGTGAGCGTCTCGAACGCGGCGTCGATCTCGGCCTGGCGGCCCGCCGCTTCGTCCGCCAGCGATTCGTGGGCGATCTGCCGGAGCTGCTGGATGGCGGCGGCCCGCTGGGGCCCCGGGTTGGTGAGGTAGCCGAGGTACACGAAGAGCCCGACGGCGATGAAGAGCCCGGCGATCATCGCGAGCGCCAGGAAGACGAAACCGAGGCGGCGCGAACTGGAGGGCACCTTCCGGAGGTCCTCGCCGATGCTGAGCGCGCCGGGAGGAGGCGTCGGGAGCCAGGCGTCCTGGGGAGCGTCGGGCGCCGGCGCCGCGGGTTTCTCGGCCGTTTCGGCCCCCAGGTCGCGCAGGTAGAGGAAGACCCCGATCGCCAGGATGCCGGCCGCCGGCACCAGGATGCCGCCCGGAATCCACAGGGGGTCCCCCAGGGTGTCGATGTCGGTCAGGTTGAAGAGGAGGAGCGCCGCGACGTTGTGGAAGAGGTGGATCGAGATCGGGACCAGGATGCTGCGGGTGGCCATCGCGGCCAGTCCCAGAACGAGCCCGGCCACGAAGTAGTTGGGCAGCAGCAGACCGTGCATCACGGTGAAGAGCAGGGCCGACACGACGAGGGCGCCCCCCCTGCCGAGGGGCCGGAGCCCGGTCAGGATGATCCCCCGGAACAGCAGCTCCTCGGCCAGCGCCGCCCCGAACCCGATCCCGGCGAGCCGGATCAGCCAGGAGAACAGTCCCTCGGCGCGCACCAGTTCGGCGACGGTCTGGACGAGCTGCTCGTCGATCGGGAGGAACGCCCGGCTCAGGTTGGCGAGCTGGTCGCTCACCACGAACAGCGAGAGCGCGATGGGGATGGAAAGGAGGAGCTGGCTGTTCTTCGCCGGCCGGAGCCGGAACGCGCGATAGGGGTTCAGGCGGAACAGGCGGATGGCCGCCAGCGCCACGAGCAGGGTGACGCCCGGCGTCGCGAGGATGGCGACGTCGAAGGGCAATCCGGTCCGCGCGATGACGACCCCGATGAGGATGATCGCGACGAAGGTGGCCGCGAAGGTGGCAAGCACCTGCGGGACCGTGGCGAGGCCGGGAGTCTTCTTCACGAGGGGACGGTTCCGGTGTTACCTTGACGAGGATGGCCGCGGGACCGAGCGCAGATTATCGCCGCCCGCCGGGAGCGGGCTCGCGCGGAGAGTCCGTCGGAGGTGACCCCGGAGCCGCCTCTCCGCCAGGAGAACCGGCTCGCCGCCGTTTCCGTCCCTGGCGGGTCCTGCGGATCGCCTCCGGGTTCCTCCTCCTGGCGCTCGGGATCATCGGGCTCTTCCTCCCGATCCTGCAGGGCGTGCTGATGATCCTGGCGGGATTGGCGGTACTCGGAAAGGACCTTCCCTGGTCCCGGAAGATCACGGACCACCTGGCCGCTTTCGTGAAACGGCGGGCTTCCCGGGATTCGAAACCGGGGAAGGCCGCGGCGCGGCCGGAAACGTCGTGACGACGGCGCCGTCACCGTCCGGGCGGCACCGGGCACTGGTGGAGGCGATCCGTCATCACGACCACCGTTACTACGTGCTCGACGCGCCGGAGATCGACGACCACGAGTACGACGCGCTCTTCCGGGAGCTGGAGAGGCTTGAGCGGGACCACCCGGAACTGGTCACTCCCGATTCGCCGACCCGGCGCGTCGGCGGCGCGGTGGCCGACGGGTTCCCGGAAGTGCGCCACGAGGCGCCCATGCTCTCGCTTCAGAGCATCCACGACGAGGCCGAGCTGCGCGAGTTCACGGACCGGATGGAGCGGGAGGTCGGTAGGGACGATCTCGACTATTGCCTCGAGCCGAAGTTCGACGGGCTGTCGGTGGAACTCGTCTACGAGCACGGCCGGTTCCTTCGCGGGGCGACCCGGGGGAACGGAACGGTCGGGGAGGACATCACCGCGAACCTGCGCACCATCCGGTCGCTGCCCCTCCGGCTCGCCGGGCACGGGTCGCCGGCGCGGCTCGCGGTGCGCGGCGAAGCCGTGCTGCCGGTAGCCGACTTCGAGCGAATGAACGACGGCCTGGCGCGGGCCGGGAAGGACACCTTCAAGAACCCGAGGAACGCGGCCGCCGGCTCGCTGCGCCAGCTCGACCCGGTCGTGGCGGCGGCCCGTCCGCTGGCGCTCTACGCCTACGACATCCTGGTCTGGGACGACGGGGAGCTGCCGGCGCCCGAGACGCAGTCCGGGGTGCTCCGCACCCTCGCCGGGCTCGGGTTCCGGGTGGCGCCGGAGTCGCGCGGGGACGGCGGCGGCGAAACCGGCAGGCGATCCGTCTGGTGGGAGGTGGGGCGCGGCCCCGATCAGGTTCTTGCCTACCACCGCGTCCTCATCGAGCAGCGGGACCGGTTCGCCGTGGAACTGGACGGAGCGGTGGTCAAGCTGGACCGGATCGCCGACCAGGAGGAGTTGGGCGAGCGGTCCCGGAACCCCCGTTGGGCGGTCGCCTTCAAGTTCCCGCCGGGACAGGCGGAGACGGCGCTCCTCGCCATCGACGTGCAGGTGGGGCGCACCGGGAAGCTGACCCCGGTGGCGCGGCTGGATCCGGTGCTCGTCTCCGGGGTGACGGTGAGCCGCGCCACGCTCCACAACGAGGGGATGGTCCGGGCTCTCGATGCCGGGCCCGGCGACCGCGTCCGGATCCAACGGGCCGGAGACGTGATCCCGCAGGTCGTGGAGGTGGTCGCCCGCGCCCGGGCGAGCGATGCGGCGCTCTGGTCCATGCCGCCCGGGTGTCCCGAATGCGGAAGGGCCGTGCTGGCGGAGGGCGCCAACCACTTCTGCTCCGGAGGCTGGAGCTGTCCCGCGCAGCGGAAGGCCCGCCTGGTCCACTTCGTCGGCAAGGGCGGGATGGAGATCGAAGCCCTCGGCGATGAGCTAGTGGAGCTCCTCGTCGAGTGCGGGCTGGTCCGGTCGCCGGCCGACCTCTACCGGCTGACCCGGGACACGCTCCTCGCGGTGCCGCCGCAGCCCGCCGGCCGGCCCTTCGATCCCGCTGGCGCGGCGGCACTGGTCCGCCGTCTCGGAGAGGTGCGGGACATGCCGCTGGAAAGGGTTCTGGTGGCGCTCGGCCTGCCCGGGGTCGGCCCCACCCGCGCGGAGGCGATGGCGAAGGAAACCGACCTGGCGACCCTCCGGGCACGCGCGGAGCGTTCCGTCGGGAAGAAGCCGGCTACGCGCTCCGACGAGGCGCTGCGGGCCCTGGCCTCACCGGCGAAGCAGGCGCTGATGGAAGACCTGGTCGAGGCCGGGGTGGCCGGCTCGTCCGCGGGCCGGAGTTCCCACGAGTCCCTCCACTGGGAGCCGGAGGCTCTCGCCGCCGCGATCGCCCGCCTCGGGGAGAAGGCCGCCCTCGATCTGCCGAGGTTGAGCGAGGGAATCGCGGCCGACCTGGTGAGGACCGGGGCCGTGCGGCGCCCGCGGGATCTCTTCCGGATGACCGAGGCCCAGCTCCTCGCGCTGCCCGAGCGGCGGCGCCGGCCGTTCGCCGAGAAGTCGGCGGCGAACCTGCTCCGGGAGCTCGAGGAGAGTCGCACCGCGCGGCTCGACCGGTTCCTCTTCGCGCTCGGGATTCCCCACGTGGGCCAGCACGTCGCGCGGGTGCTCGCGGCGCGCTACGGCTCGCTGGAGGGGCTGGCGGCGGCGGGCCGCGAGGCGCTCCTCGAGGTGCACGAGATCGGCGAGCAGGTCGCCGACGCGGTCACCGGGTTCTTCTCCGACGAGGCGAACCGTCGCGAACTCGAGGATCTCGCCGGCCTAGGAGTGGCTCCGGTCTGGGAGGCGACCGGGGAGTCCACGCTTTCGGGGCTGCGCATCGTGCTGACCGGCACGCTCGCCGGGCTCACGCGCGAGGAAGCGGGGGAACTCATCGAGCGCCACGGTGGGCGAGTGGTCTCGAGCGTCAGCAGCCGCACGTCGCTCGTGGTGGCTGGCGAGCGGGCCGGTTCCAAGCTGGAGAAGGCCCGCGGGCTGGGGGTGCCGGTCGGCGGGGAGGAGGAGCTGCGGCGGCTCGCCGCCGGGGAGGCCACCCTGGAGGAGCTGGCGGCGGGGGAAACCGGCGCCCCGGACGAAACGTAATCTCCCGATATGGCTTCCTTCCTGCTCTGGCTCCTGCTCCTGATCGTCTGCTGGCCGCTCGCGCTGCTCGCGCTCGTGATCTATCCGATCGTCTGGTTGCTGCTGCTGCCCTTCCGGCTGCTCGGCGTTGCCGTGGACGGCGTGTTCTCGCTGCTGGGGGCCGTGCTCCGCCTGCCGGCGCGGGTGCTGGGCGGTCCGAAGTAGGGAAACCCCGGATGACTGAACGGCTGGTCGCCGCGGAGGAACGGGCCGGCGCCCTTCGGCAGGAACTCGAAGAGGTCGGCCGGGCGTTGGCACGCCTTCCCGATCCTCCGGAGCCGCTCACCGCCGGGGAGCTGGCCGCCCGCGCCCGCTCCGGCAGGAGCCGCCGGAAGGCAACCGAAATCCCGGCCGCGCCGGCCGCCGCCGCGCCGGGAACGATTACCGCCGCGCGCGCCGACCTCGCCGCGGGACGCCGCTCGGCCGTGGACCTGGTCGAGGAGGCGCTCGACCGCGCCCGGGCGGGGCGCCATCTCGGCGCGTTCCTGAAGCTCCGGGAGGACGAGGCGCTCGCGGAGGCGCGGCGCCTGACCGGGTCGCCGGAGGCGAAGGGGCAGGGGGAAAGCGGCGGAGCGGCGCTCCTCGGAATCCCCCTCAGCGTCAAGGACATCGTGGACGTCGCCGGAATGACCACCACGTCGGGGTCGAAGTTCCCGCACGAGGCGGCCCGGAGCGCTCCCGCCTGGAGGCGGCTCTCCGCGGCCGGGGCCATCCTGCTCGGCAAGAACAACCTGCAGGAGTTCGCCTTCGGGGTGAGCGGCGACAACCCCACCTTCGGCAGGACCCGGAACCCGCACGATCCGGCGCGCATCCCGGGCGGGTCGTCGTCGGGGTCCGCGGTGGCGGTGGCCACCGGCATGGGCTACGGCTCGGTGGGTACCGATACCGGGGGGTCCATCCGGATCCCCGCGTCGCTCAACGGGGTCTTCGGCCTGAAGCCGTCCTACGGCGCCGTCTCCCGAGCTGGCGTGACCCCGCTCTCGTGGAGCCTGGACCACGTCGGGCCGATCGCCCGGAGCGCCCGGGACGTCGGCCTTCTCTTCGAGGTCCTCTCGGGTTGGTCCTCCGGTCCGCCGCCGCCCGCCGCGGGTTCGAAACCCCTCGCGGGGGTGCGGGTGGGGGTGCCGCTCGATTTCTTCTACTCCGACCTGATCCGGGAGGCCCGCGAGGCCGCGGACGGCATCGTCGCGGCGCTCGTCCGGCTGGGAGCGGAGCGCGTCGAAGTGAGGATTCCGGAGGTCGAACTCAGCGGGGTGTGCCGCAACGCGCTTGCCTTCGCGGAAGCGGCGGTGGTCCACCGGGAGCGGCTGGCGGCCCGGGCGGAGGACATCAGCGAGGACGTGCGGCGGCTCCTCGATGCGGGAGGGGTGCTCTCGGCCGCCGACCTGCTCGGCGCGCTCCGGGGCCGGCGCCTCGTCACGGATGCGTTCGAGCGACTCTTCGAGGCGGTGGACATCCTGGTGACGCCGTCCACCCCGGCCGGCGCTCCGCGAGCGGGAGAGCCGCTCGCGACCGCGGAGGACATCCGTCCGGGGCTCATCCGCCTGGTCGGCCCCTTCAACTTCACCGGGCTTCCCGCCCTTTCGGTCCCGGCCGGATTCGACGCGCTCGGAATGCCGCTCGGGGCGCAACTCGTCGGAGCCCCGGGGCGGGATTTCTCCGTCATCCGGCTGGCCGCCTGGCTGGAGGGGAGCGGCGCCACCCCGATGCGGCAGCCGCCGGTAGAGCCGCTGCCGTGACTGCGAGCAGTCGGTGGTGAAACCCACGTGAGCGCCGAGACGGGCGAGGCGCCTGGCTGACAAGGCGCGTGAGGGAGGAATACCGGGTGTATTCCGACCGAAACGCAACGCAGAGCGCCTCGTAGAGGCGCGGTTCAGGCGGGATGCATCGCCCGTCGAACGCCGCGTGGGTTTTGCTACCGGCTGCTAAATTGCGGGACAGTGCTGCTTGAGAACAAACGAGGACTGATCGTCGGGGTCGCGAACCACCGCTCCTTCGCGTGGGGGATCGCCCGCTCCGCGGCGCGCGAGGGCGCGGCGCTCGCGCTCAGCTTCCAGAACGAGCGCCTCCAGCGCAACGTGGACAAGCTCGCGTCGCAGATCCCGGGCACCGTGACCCTGCCGCTCGACGTGTCCAGCGAGGAGCAACTCGCGAGCGCCGCCGAGACCGTCCGCGAGCACTTCGGCGGGCTCGACTTCCTGGTCCACGCCGTCGCCTACGCTTTGCGCGAAGACCTCGAGGGCGATTTCGTTTCCACCTCCCGTGAGGGCTTCCGGGTCGCGCAGGACATCTCGGTCTATTCGCTCACCGCGCTGGTCCGCCACTTCGCGCCCCTGCTCGAGGCGGACGGCGGCGGCGCGGCCCTCACCCTCAGCTACCTGGGCGGCGAGCGCGCCGTGCCGCACTACAACGTGATGGGGGTCGCGAAGGCGGCGCTCGAGTCGTCGGTCCGCTACCTGGCGTCGGACCTGGGGCCGCGGGGGGTGCGGGTGAACGCCATCTCGGCAGGCCCGGCGAAGACGCTGGCCGCCTCGGGGGTCGCGGGCATCGGCAAGATGGTGGAGCACTACCGCGAACACGCGCCGCTCCGGGCCGGGACCGATCCAACGGAGGTGGGGGATGCCGCGGCGTTCCTGCTGTCCGATGCCGCGCGCGGGGTCACGGGCGAGGTGCTCCACGTGGACAGCGGCTTCCACGCGCTCGGCGCCACGATCCCCGGCCTCGGTGCGGGAGGTTGAGGAGCGAAGACGATGGCTGACCCGACCCCGAACCCCGAAGCACGGGGCGAACCGCGATTTTCGTCGGGGAACGGTGACGTTCCCGCCACGGAAGCCCTCATCTACGACTGGAACCGGCCGGACCCCGCCCGCGCCTGGTTCCCTCCGAAGCCCGTAAAGCTGAACGACGAGACCCTCCGCGACGGACTCCAGAGTCCGTCGGTGACGTCCCCGACGCTCGAGAAGAAGGCCGAGGTGCTCCACCTCATGGAGTCCCTCGGCATCGACTCTGCCGACATCGGCCTCCCGGCCGCCGGCCCGCACGTGGAAGAACAGGTGCTGCACCTCGCCCGGGAGATCGCGGACAACCGGATGAAGATCCGTCCGAACTGCGCCGCGCGGACGGTGATCTCGGACATCGAGCCGATCGCGCGGGTGGCCGATCAGGTCGGGATGCCGATCGAGGTGGCGATGTTCATCGGGTCGAGCCCGATCCGCCAGTACGCCGAGGACTGGAACCTCGACCTGCTGCTCCGCCACACCGAGAAGGCGGTGCAGTGGGCGGTGGCCCACGGCGTGCCGCCGATGTACGTGACCGAGGACACCACCCGGGCACGTCCCGAGAGCGTCCGCCGGCTCTACACGGTCGCCATCGAGGCCGGGGCCCGGCGGGTCGTGGTCTGCGACACCGTAGGGCACGCCACCCCCGACGGCGTCACGCGGCTCCTCCAGTTTGTCCGGGAGGTCATCGCCGACACCAGGGAGGACGTGCAGCTCGACTGGCACGGGCACCGCGACCGCGGACTGTCGGTCCCGAACAGCCTCACCGCGATCGAGGCGGGCGCCGACTGCGTTCACGGCACCGCAATCGGAATCGGGGAGCGCTGCGGCAACACGCCGATGGACCAGTTGCTCGTGAACCTGCGGCTGCTCGGCTGGATCGACAACGACCTGACGCACCTGGCTGACTATTGCCGGGCGGTTTCCGAAGCGACGGGAACGCGGATCCCGGCCGGCTACCCGGTGGTCGGCAAGGACGCGTTCCGAACTGGAACCGGCGTGCACGCCGCCGCCATCATCAAGGCGATGGCCAAGGGCGACGACTGGCTGGCCGACCGCGTCTATTCGGGCGTTCCGGCCGGGGACTACGGGCTTCACCAGCAGGTGGAGGTCGGCCCGATGAGCGGGCTCTCGAACGTCATCTACTGGCTCGAAAAACACGGCCACGAACCGACCGATGAGTTGAAGCACCGGATCTTCCGCGCCGCCAAAGAGGCGCGGCGGCTGCTCACTGACGATGAAATCGAGGCGCTGATCGCCTCGGCCTGACCGCGTCCCGGACGGGCGGTCACGGCCGCCTCCTCAGCGGCGCGCGAGGACGGTGGCCACGCCTTCGTGGATGAGGCGCGCGGCGAGGATCAGGGTGCGGTCGTCCCGGTCGTCAGGGCAGGCTTCCACCACGTCCATCCCGACGAGCCGGTGGCGGGCGCCGATCTCCTTGACGAGTTCCAGCCCCGCGCGGCCGGAGAGGCCGGCCGGCACGGGATGGGCCACCGCCGGGGCGAAGGCCGGGTCGAACCCGTCCATGTCCACGGTGAGATAGACCGCGGCGGTCTCCGGGAGGTGCGACAGGAACGCCGGTCCCTTCTCCGCCTCCCACGCCGGTATCTGCGTCACGCGCCCGCCCGCCGACTCGCGGACCCCGCGCTGCACCGCGGTTTCGGTGCGGATCCCGATCTGGGTGATGGTCGCCACGTGCGGCATTTCGAGCAGGCGCGCGGCGACGCACGCGTGGGAGTCGCGGTTGCCCTCGAAGTCGGGGTACATGTCGGGATGGGCGTCCCACTGCACCACGTGGACGGGACCCCGCCCGGCGTAGCCGGCCACCAGGGTGGGGGTGATCGCGTGGTCGCCGCCCAGGATGAAGGGCGTCCGGCCCCGGACGAGCTCCGCCTCGACCGCGGCGGAATAGCGGGCGGCGTTCTGCCGGAAGCCGCCCGCCTCCGGGCTCAGGTCCCCGAGGTCAGCGACGCTGCCGGCGCAGTCCACGCCCGTCTCCGAAACGGTGTTGTAACAGGCCCCGTCGTAGGCCGCGCGAATGGAGGGCGGCGCTTCGGCGCAGCGGTCCCGGTAGGTGGACTGGGTGGCGTCCATGACGCCGAGCAGGGAGGCGGGGGCCCGCTCGGCGTCCGCTCCGGACACGAGCAGTCCCCCGAAAGGAATGCCGGCAGGTTCGTGCACGCCGGTATGTTCGCAGCAACCGCCCACTAGAGTCCCCGCGATGGCAGCTCCCCCGCGCCCGGCCGTGTCCGTGATGCTCACCCGCGGGGAAGAGGTGCTCCTCGTGCGGCGCTCGCCGCGGCTCCGGGCGTTCGCGAACCTGTGGGCTTTCCCCGGCGGGACGGTGTCGGCGGAGGACTCGGAGATCCCGGTCAACGGCGCCGCGGATCCGGAAACCGCGGCGCGCGTCGCGGCCGGGGTGCGCGAGGTCTTCGAAGAGACCGGGGTCTTCCTCGGGACGGCGGGACAAGGACCCGCCCCCGCCGAACGGGACGACCTGCGCCGGCGGCTGCTCGCCGGGGAGATCGGACTCCGCGAGGTCCTCGAGAGTTTCGAAGCGGAGATCGATGCGTCGCGCTTCGTCGAGGTCGAGGCGCTCACCACCCCCGAATCGGCCCCGTATCGCTTCGACACGCGCTTTTACCGGTTGCCGCTGCCCGGCGGCGCCGAACCGGCGGTCTGGACCGGCGAGATCGTCGACCAGGCGATGCTCAGCCCGGAGACGGCGCTCACCCGCTGGCGCGGTGGGGAAATGGCCCTCGCGCCGCCGATCATCGGACTCCTCGAGCGCTGGTCTCCGGACGACGGCGTCTTTCGCGCCCGCAACCGGGAAGAGGGACGGATGCGGCCGGCGGTCCGCTATTCCCCCGGAATCGCGGTCATACCGTGCCGGACCCGCACCCTGCCGCCGGCGACGCACACGAACGCGGTGCTGGTCGGGACCGCGCACCGCTACCTGGTGGACCCCGCTGCCGAAACGCTGGCCGAGCGGGAGATGCTGTTCGGGATGGTGGACCGGCTGCTCGGCCCTGGCGACCGGGTGGCCGGGGTTCTGGTCACCCACCACCACCCCGATCACATCGGCTCGGTGGCGGCGGCCTCGGCGCGCTACCGGGTCCCGGTGGGCGCGCACCCGGAAACGTTCGCCCGGATCCCGCCGGCGCCCGGCGGGACGAGACCGCTCGCCGAGGGGGACACCCTGGACCTGGGGGAGGCGCCCGACGGATCGCCCGGCTGGGTGCTTGAAGTGCGGTTCACCCCGGGCCACGCGCCGGGCCACCTCGCCTTCGTCGAGAACCGCTACGGGGCGATGGTGGTGGGGGACATGGTGTCCTCGCTGTCCTCCATCATCATTTCGCCCGAAGACGGAGATCTCGGGCGGTACATGGAGTCCCTGCGGCGGCTCGCCGCCGAGTGCCGCGGGATCGTCTATCCGGGCCACGGCGTGCCGGTGGTCGCCGGCGGCGACCTGCTCCGGGCCCAGGTGCGGCACCGGGAAGCCCGGGAAAGGAGCCTGCTGGACGCGCTCGACACGGAGCCGGCGACGCTCGAGGCGATCGGGCTCCGGGTCTACCCGACGAGCGAAGTCCCGCGCCGGGGGCCGGTGCGCCGGCTGGCGGAGGCGGCGCTGACCTCGGGCCTCCTGAAGCTCGAACGCGAGGGCCGGGCGTCCGTGGAGGCGGGGAGGTGGTCCCGCCCGACGGACGTCACCGCGTGAGGCCGGTCCTCACTGGCTGGCCGGCGCGCGTTCGTCCGCCCCGGCGGCTACTCGGCGCTGCTGCCGGGGACGGTGTTTCCGGCCACCACCACCCGGTCGATGGACCGGAGGTTCGCGATGTCCTCGAGCGGGCTGTCGTTCAGCACGATGAAGTCGGCCCAGTTCCCGGCGGCGAGGGTGCCGACGCCCTCGAGCGCGAGGCAGGCCGCCGCGTCGCCCGTCGCCGACATCAGGATCTGCTCGGCGGTGAGGCCGGCCTCGGCCATCTCTCCCGCCTCGATGTGCTCGAAGTAGCCCTGGAAGCGGCCCGCCGGTCCGGTGTCGGTGCCGAACGCGATCGTGACGCCGGCATCGGCCGCCGCCTTCGTGTTCGCCATCGCGATGGGGTAGTGCTCGCGGTAGCCCTGCGCGGAACTGCTGTTGGCCACCCGCTCCATGCGCTCCGGATCCTTCAGCTGTTCCAGCACCGCGGGATCGGCGTCCTTCAGGAAGAACGGGTCGTCGAAGAACTCGGGCACATCGGCATAGACGTAGGTGGAGATCTCCCGCACCAGGGTCGGGACGTAGCAGACGTCCTTCTCCTTCATCAGCTCGAGGAACTCCTCGTCCACGGGCTGGTCGCGCACGCTGTGGGCGATGAGGCCGGATCCCAGGCGAAGCACCTCCTTGGCGTCGTCGAGATAGAAGATGTGGGTCGTGACCATCTTTCCGGCTTCCCGGCCGAGTTCCATCACCTTCTCGATGGTCTCGGAGGAGACGCGCTCGTTCGCGCCGAGGTTGGTGTCCACCCGCATCTTGAGGAAGTCGGCGGGCAGGGCGAGGCTCCGGGCCACCGATTCCGCGGCCTCCTCCGGCGTACCGCTCGAGATGACCTCGCCGGCGATCCAGATGCGGGCGCGGTCCAGACCGTCGTCCTGCTCGTCGCGCAACTGCGCCGCTTCGGGGCCGTCACCGCCGAGCGAGGCGACGCTCGTGACCCCGTAACGGGCGTAGAGGCCGAGCTGGCGGATCAGGTTCTCCCGGGTGTAGTGGCCCGTCTCCAGCCCCATGACGTCGCTCGCGTGGGCGTGGGCGTTGATGAAACCGGGAACGACCGTCTTGCCCGCGAGGTCTTCCACTGCGGCGCCGGGCGGCACTTCCACCTCGTCGGCCGGTCCCACGGCAGCGATGCGTCCGTGATCCACCACCATCACCGCGTTCTCGACCGCGGCGCTTCCGGTCCCGTCCCAGAGCGTGGCGCCGGTGAACGCGGTCACCCCGGGCAGCGGCGGCGGCGGTTCGGAACCGCACGCGGCGAAGGCGACCAGGGCGCCGATCGCGAGCGGAGCGAGAAGAAAGCGCTTCGGTTGGGAACTGGTCATGGGGAGGCCTCCCGAACGCCCGAGCATATCCGGGCCGACGCCGGCTGCGCAGCCGGGGAGCCGCTACCCGTCGAGCACCTGAGGGCCCACGCGCTCGACCACGAAGCGCGCGGCAGCACGGGCCTCATCCGCGTCTTCCCGGCGGTAGAACTCCGACGGGGTCAGGTCTTCGGCGCCGTAGAACGCAAGTTCCCGATCCCGCCGCAGGGCACGGGAGGCCGCGGCGAGGCGAGGCAGGTCGGGAATCAGCGTCGCCGGAAGCCGGTCACGTTCGGCTTCGAGCACGCCCGCCACGTCGTGGACCCGTGGGGGGTCCACTCCACAGGCGCGTAACAGACCCTTGAGCGCGAGTTCGACCGTTTCCTGGGACTCCCGGACGACGTCGGCCCAACTCTCGGCGTCATACAGCGCATCCAGCGCGGCGAGGCGGGCTTTCGCGCGGCGCAGGTGGTCGACGGCGAGGGTCCGGTTCCGCATCAGGGGAACGCCGGCGTTTCGGTCCAGTAAGGCTGGCCGTGCGCTGTCCGGCGGCGCAGCCGGCCGTCGGCAATCGCCCCGCGCACCCGGGCCAGATACGTGCCGAGTTCACCGTCGCGGTCAAAAACGATCAGGCCGTGGGTGGCGATTTCGGCCCAGAGTCCGCTGACGGCCGTCGCTCCCGGCAGATGCACGAAGTGTGGATCCAGCGGCCGGCCGCCCCAGGTGAGAGGCTCCCTGTCCCATGCTCGGTAGAGCGAGCGCGAGAGGGAGACGTGACGTTCCACCACGATCAATGCGTCGACGTCGGACCCTGACGCTGCGTTGCCCCGGACCCACGAACCATGGAGGACCAGTCCGACGAGGCGGCGTCCGGTCACCGCTGCGGCACGGGAGACGAGCGCTGCAGCATCGTCGTGGACGACACCCCCGGTGAGGAGCCGGCGCACACAGTACTCGTTGAGCGACAGCCCCGCGGCCCGGGCTGCGGACCGGAGCGTGCCGTGCAGATCGGGCGACATGCGCAGGAGGAAACGTCCCGATCCCCGGGTCTCCGGTTGTGATGTCATCTCGTTCTCTTTTCATAGTATCACTCGGGTGATGTGATCGCTATCACACGTTCCGTTGGTTCCGGAGAGGGCGCCTGGTGAACCTGCTGCTAGCAGCCTGTGGCAAAACTCACGCGGCATTCGACACCCGCTGAATCCTCGCTGGCCCCCACCTGGAGAACTGGCCGCTCGCCTTCGGCTCGCTCATCGTTGCGCTTCGGTCGAAATACACTCGGTATTCCTCCCTCGCGCGCCTTGTCAGCGAGGCCCAGCGGGCGTCTCGGTGCTCACGTCAGTTTCGCCACAGGCTGCTAGCGTTCCCGCCTCATGACGAGCGCGACGCTGGCGCCGGCCGCGGCCGGCCTCGGGCCTCCCAGCATGTGCGGGAAGCTCGTGCGCTCGCTCCTGATCGACCCGGGCGCCGCGGGCTGGAACGCGGGTGCGTCGTGGCGGGACCTGGGATACCTCCATCCACCGGAGGAGGCGCTGGCGGCCCGCCAGCACGATCGGATCCGGTCGCTGCTGCTCGGGTGCGGCGTGGACCTCGTGGAGCCGGACCCACCTCTTCCGGGACTGACCCCCGACGCCGTCTATTGCCACGATGCCTCGTTCCCGTCTCCGCGGGGCATGGTCCTCATGCGGATGGGCAAGGAGAACCGAAGCGGGGAACCCGCGGCGCACGCCCGGATCTACGAACGGCAGGGGATCCCGGTGATCGGCGCCGTCGAAGCGCCGGGGCTCGCGGAGGGCGGCGACCTGGTGTGGCTGGACGAGCACACCCTGCTCGCGGGGGAGGGCTACCGCACGAACGCGGCGGGAATCGCGCAGCTTGCCGGGATCCTCGCGGCCGACGGGGTCGAGGTCGTGCCCGTGCCGTTGCCGTTCGGCGACGGGCCGCGCTGCTGCCTCCACCTGATGTCGCTGATCAGCGTGCTCGACCGGCGCACGATGGTGGCCGATCTCCGGTTCCTCGGCGTGCCGACCTTCGAGATGCTGAAGGCGCGGGGTTGGGAGTTCATCCCCATCGTCGAGGCCGAGCGCCTCACGATGGCCGCGAACGTGCTGGCGCTGGGGGAACGGACCCTGCTGGCCATCGCGGCGAACCGCGAAACGAACGCCCGGCTGCGCGGCGCCGGTTTCGAGGTGCTGACCTACGAGGGCAGCGAGATCAGCCAGAACGGCTCGGGAGGTCCCACCTGCCTGACCCGGCCGCTGGTCCGGCAGGCGGCGTCATGAACCCCAGGATCCGGCGGATCGGCTGGCTCGTCTTCGGGCTCTTCGCGCTGCTGGTCGTCTTCCTGATGTATTCGACCCTCACCATGGGTCAGGCGCGGTGCGAAGTCACCATGGAGATGGCGGGCCGCCAGGCCACCGTGACCGCCCAGGGCGCCACCGAGCCCGACGCGATCCGCGCCGCGGTCACCGGCGCCTGCGCCCGGATTGCGGACGGCCGGACGGCGAACATTCTCTGCCTGGATACGCCGCCCCGCGCGGTCCGCTGCGACTGACCGGCCCCGGCAGCAACTCTTCGAGCGCTCCGCCGGCCCGAACCACGAACGCCCGGACGGGACGGCCCAACAGGACGCGGGCCGCGTGCCGGTAGCGGCGGGCTCGTCGCTTCGCGGTCTCGGCGTCGCTGTCCTGCACGGCGATCACCCGGGGCACCCCCGTTCCGGCCGGCAGGAACAGACTCGGGATCAACACCACGCGGGCGCTGCCGTCGCGCTGGCGCAGGCCGACCCGGACGTTGGCGTGGAGCGCCCCCTCGAGATGCCCCCCGGGCCTCCGCGCCTCGAGCACTGTGACGGCAAGCTGCAGCGCCTCGGCGGCGACCGCGCGGCGGGCGGCCGCCGAAGGCACGAGTCGCTCATCCGCGAGGCGGACGGCGGCGTCCAGATCCGGTTGGTCTCCCCGGTGACACGCCCGGTGAATGATCCGGTGGGCGAGCACGCGCGTGGCGGTCGCCGCGCGGCCGCGGGAAGCCATGGCGCGTCCGTCGGCCGTCACCCCGATTCCGGGGCCGGCGGCTCGTCCGCGGGGGACCCGGCCGGCGGCAGCACGTCGATGTGATGACCGGCCCAGACGAAGGAAGTGGCGTCACGCAGCATCGTCAGGGACGCCAGGGTGGCGAACTCGGCCGGCAGGTACTGAGGCCGGTCCGAACCATGGGGCTTGCCGGCGTTCGTGATCCGTGTCTTCCAGGAGAGGGTGAGGCTCACCTTGGCGCGCGTCATCGCCACGTAGAGGCAGCGGCGCTCCTCCGATTCGGCACGTCCCCCGTCCGTCGTCTGCCAGGCGGTGCCCTTGGTGACGAGGGCGATGTTCCAGACGCCGTCCTCGCTCTCGACCACCCGGGGAATGCGGGTGTCCTGTTTCCCCCGGCCGCCGCAGTCCACGAGGAACACGTGTTCGAACTCCAGGCCCTTGGCGGCATGGATCGAAAGCGCCTGCACGGCGCCCCTCGCCTCCAGCGCCGCCTGGGTCGCGTCACCGTTCGCGGCGCTTTCCAGCGCTTCGGACACTCGTTCGAAGCTGGCGAATCCGTCCCGTTCGAATCCCCGCAGCAACTGGAGCGCCTTCGCCACGTTCGCCGCCTGCTGCGC
The DNA here is from genome assembly GCA_965116805.1 of Vicinamibacteria bacterium. Taxonomy (GTDB): domain Bacteria; phylum Acidobacteriota; class Vicinamibacteria; order Marinacidobacterales; family Marinacidobacteraceae; genus Marinacidobacterium. The sequence continues at coordinate 2,593,943 of OZ220713.1, read as the reverse complement.
GGCCTCGTACGGCGCCCGGGCCGCGGCTTCGGGGCGGCGGAGGTAGTCGGTCTCTTCGAGGATGTGGGCGACCGCGCGCGAGGGCGGGAGCCGGCGGGCGAGACGGACCCAGGGCCCGCCGGCGTTCCCCGCGCGCTGCAGGCGGAGGCGGGTCGTCGCGGGCAGCGCCTCCGGGAGCTCGCGTCCTTCGGTCAGCAGGAGTTCGGCGAAGGGAGTGGCGGAGTCGCTGGCCCGCCGGAGCCGGGCGAAATCGTCTCCCGGGAGCGCGAAGAAGCGGGACCGGAGCAGTTCCACCGCACGCCGGTCGGAGTGCGGCCGGGCGAGATAACGGCACAACGCCCTCAGGTCCCGGAGTTCGCTGGTGTCGAAGAACCCGGCGCCCTTGAAGACGAAAGTGGGAATCCCACGCCGCTTCAGCGCATCGAGATACACGGCCAGGTTCGTGCTGGTCCGGGCGAGCAGCGCGACCTCTTCCGGGCGCACCCCGTCGTCCTGCAGCAGCGCCTCGATCCGGACGGCGATGCGGGAGGCGGCTTCCTCGTGACTCCCTGCCACCGCCACGGCGAGGGCAGGCGGCTCGTCCTCCGCGTTGCCGTCGGCGGGAAAGTGGTCATCCAGGTCGTACCGGAATGCCCAGTCCGAATCCGGAGCCGCGGTGGACGCTTTCGCGATCTCCGCCCCGGCGCTGTTCACGAAACGCCGCAGCCGGAGGTTCGAGCGGAAGTTCCACCGCAGGACGAGCTGCGGCGAAGGGGGGTCGCCCGGGCGCGCGAGCGCCTGGATCGCGTTCTCGGCCTGACTCAGGATCTCGACGCGAGCATCCCGAAACCGGTAGATCGACTGCTTGTGGTCCGCGACCACGAAGATCGTGGGCCGGGAGAGCTTCCCCCCGGTCACCCGGCGCACCTCTTCGGACACCAGCCCCTCGCCGGCGGCCCAGGGGGCGATGATCGCCTGCAGAAGTTCCCACTGGGGATCGCTCGTGTCGTGAAACTCGTCGAGAAGCAGGTGGTGGTAGCGCGCCTCCAGCCGGAAGCGGCTCGCGGAGAACTCTCCCAGTTCCTGCAGGAGCCTGGTGGCCGCGAGCGTGAGATCGTCGAAATCCATGACCCGGCGTTCCTGCTTCAGCCGGTCGTACTCCCGTTCCACCGCCTCAAAGAGCTCCCAGACCGGTCCGAAGGCGTGTTCGTTCAAGTGGTCCAGCCAGCGGGAGCGGAACTCCCTGACCTTGGCGGTGACGGCGGCGTAGTCCGCCTTGAGAGGTCCGGGAATGTTCCTGGGAGGGTTCTTGAGGTCGGTACGGAAGTAGCCCTCCAGAGCCTCCCGGTCGAGGGCGTCCCGGCTGCTTCCCTGCTCCTCGGCGCGGAGCGCGAGCCGCACGGCGAACGGGATCTCCAACCCGGCCGCGCCGTCCCCGGCGGCTTCCCGGAGGCGCCGGCAGGAATCCGCCACGGGCCGGAGAAAACCCTGGAGACGCGGAGGCGGCCCCGGCCGGCCGCGCCGCCCGGCGGCCTTCGCCTCGAACAGCCGGCGCCAGGCGAGCCGCCGCTCCAGGTACTCGTGGACCGCTTCCCGCACCTTGCTCGGCGAACGGCCGAGGAGGAGCGGCAGCGACGCCAGCACCTCCCGGTCGAAGCCGGTGACGCCGGAAAAGACGCGCTCGCTCGCCTCGGCCCGGAATACGGGCATGGAGCGCTCGTCAAGGACTTCGATGCCGGGACTGACCCCCGCGTCCAGGGGGAACTCACGGATCAGGCCGAGGGTGAAGGCGTCGAGCGTCGAGATGCTCACCTCGGCGATATCGGCGCCTTCGGGGAGCGTGCGGCGGCGGCGCGACCCGGTCAGTTCCTCGAGAATGCGGTCCTTCATCTCCTGCGCCGCCTTCCGGGTGAAGGTGAGCGCCAGGATGTTCCGGGGCGGCACCCCCGCTTCCACGAGCCGCACGTAGCGGTTGGTCAGGACCGTCGTCTTGCCGGTGCCGGCGGAGGCGCGCAGGACCGCGTTGCGCTTGGGATCGGCGGCGGCCTCCCGCGCGGCGGCGTCGGAGGGGCGGAAGCCGGCCTCGGGCATGGGTTCAGGCTTCCGCCCCGGCGCTCCGCGCCTCATCCGGCCCACGGTCCGTGGCCGGGACGGCCGGATCCGGCAGGTCCCGCCGGACCACGAGGTGGAAATCGAAGGCGCCGTCCTCCTCGGGCAGCGAGAAATCACCCCGGGCCAGCCCCTCGCGGATCGCCACGAACTGCGCGTCCTGCTCGGCATCGTCCGGCGCGTCCTCGGGGCCGACCCAGCGCCGGCTGCCGAAGTAGGGGATGGCAACCGCGGCAGGAACCCCATCCCCGGCCTCCAGCAGGCGCGCGTAGAGCCGCGCCTGGAGCGGCTTCTCATAGAAGCGGCCGGACTTGTACTCGACGACGCGCCGGCCCCCGCCCGCCAGCCGGTCCAGCCGGTCCAGTTGCCCGTGGACGCGCATGCCGTCCACCTCCCCCGCGATCCAGCTTTCCACCCGATCCAGGGCGGCCGCTCCCCGGGTGGCTTCCTCACGCAGGAACCACTCCATCGCCGGGGGGGTCGCGTCGCCGCCGAAGAGCCACGCCTTCTCGATGCGCCGATCGGTGTCCGGCAGTCCCCGGGCCGCCGCGAAGCGCTCGAACTCCTGGTGGAAGAAGTCGAGGACCTCCTCGAGGGTGGATTCCGAGACCCCGAGCCCGGCGTCCCGAAGGGCGGCGTAACCCCGCTCCAGGAAGGCGTGGAGCAGTTCTCCGCGTTCGGTCGGGGGAGGGACGTCGGCGAGGGGGCGCTCCTCGTCCAGGCGGAGGACGTAGCGGGCGAAGAACTGGGCGGGGCTTTTTCGGTAGGTGTCGAGCGCCGTGGGGGAGAGCGGGCGTTCCAGCACGGCGGCGGCGGGGGCGTGGCGGTCGAGCGTCGTGGGCAGGGACGCGACTGCCGCCGCCGGGGCCGCCGCGAGGCCCCGGTCCGGCGCCGGGAGCAGCGGGTGCCCCGGCTTCGCGTTGAGCACCGCTTCGGTCAGCTCGATCTCCAGCGCCGACGTGGCGACCGGGAAACCGTCGTCAAGCTGGGGACGCAGGAAGGCCGCGGCGCCGGCCGGGAGCCCGGGCAGCGAGCGGAGGAGGCGGGTCTCGCGGTCCCGGCTCCCGGAATGGCGGGCCCGGGTGGCGTCTTCGAGGAGATGGGCCGGGAAGAAGATGTTTCCGGGCCGCGGGCCCGGCCAGTCGGCGTCCACCATGCCGAGCAGGACGATGAAGTCGTAGTCGCCGAACCGCGCATCACTCGCCGCGACGAGTTGGACGCCGCGCCCGCCGCCGCCGCCGGCGGCGACCGTCCGGCGGTTCAGGAGCCTGCGGATCCGGCGGACGAAGCGGGAACCGCCCCCGGCGCGCGCCTCGGCGGGCGCCGCTCCGGCCGCCTGGCGAAGCGCCTGCAGCACCGCGTCACGGACGTCGGGACTCGTGTCGGCGGGCGGCTCGAAGTGCAGTTCGAGGAACCGGATCAGCGTTTCGACCGCGTCTCCGAAGGTGGCGTCCTCGTCCCGGATGGGACGGAGGGCGTCCGCCAGCGTGGAGAGCCGCGACAGCGCCCGGGCCGCGACGCGGAGGCGGGCGGCCTGCCTCCGGAACCGCTGCGCCCGCGGATCGACGTCGGTTTCCGCCCCGGCCCGCGGGAATCCGTCCGCTGCCCGGGCCAGGCGTTCGGCATCGTGTTCGAGCCGCGAGGCGATGTCGGGCAGTGCCTCGGGCGCCTGGGTGTCGCGGTAACCGGCGCCGAGGAGTGCGCCGGCGAGCACGTCGGCCGCGTGGGCCGGCGCCTCCGAAACGTCCGGAAGGCTCAGGAAGGGCGTCCGCAGGAGGTTCACACCTAGGGAGAGCCGGCCCGGATGAGCGCCGAACTCGAGGGCGTCGGCGATGGCCGCGACCCAGGGGTGCCGGGTCAGGCCGGGCTGGATCGGGGTTTCGAGCGGAATCCCGCGCCCGGCGAGGGCGCTTTCCACCGCGTCCAGGTACGAGCGCGGCCGCTGGGCGAGGATGGCGCACCGCTGGTAGCCGCGGAAGCTGCGCTCCTGACCGTCCCGGAACCGCACGAGGAGGTCCGCGGCGAGGCGCGCCTCGGCCTCGCGGTCGGTGGCCTCGATGACCCCGAAGACCGCGTCGTCCGTTCCCGTCGCGGGAACGAAGATCGCCGGCGGGTCGCTCCGCCGGGTGGATGGAGACGGGTCGGGACCGGAGAAGAGCGTGGGCTGGACCCGGGAGAGGGCCGGTGCGCCTCCGGAGTCTTCGGGGTCGCGCCGGAACGCGATCCCGTCGGGCGGCGCCGGAAGCGGAGCTCCCTCGGGCGCCGCCCAGACGACGGCGCCCGGTGGCAGCAGCGAGCCCAGCAACTGGAGGTCGGCGGGCCGGACGGCGTCCTCACCGACGGCGAGCACCCGGATCCCCGCGAAGCGCGGATGGAAGGTCCCGGCCGACGCCAGCAGCCGCTCGCGAAGGCTCGCCGGATCCGTGCGCGCGGTGTCTTCGAGGGCTTGCCGGTAGTGGGCGTGGGCGCGGCGGAGCCAGTGGACCAGGGTGAGCAGCCGCAGCGCGCCGGCGTCCGTTTCTCCCGCTTCGAGAAGACGCCTCGCCGTGCGCTCCGCGAAACGTTCGAACGGCGCGGCGCCCGGACTGACGCGCGCGTCCGCCGCCATTTCGTCGAGGAAAGCCAGGAAGAGATCGGCGATCTGGGCGGGATCGCCGGAATCCGGCAGTTCGAAACCGTCCTCCGCCGAGACGGCGGCGGCGAGGGCCTCTTCCATCAGGATTTCCCGGACGAGCGGCGGCGCGGGGAGCAGCGGCGGCTCCAGGTAGCCCGGGAGATCGTCGAACGCGGATGAGGCGGCCCGGATCTCCGGGAACGACCCGCCCGGGGGGAGCAGCTCCCGCAGTGTGCGGTCCAGAACCCATGCCGCTGCCGCGCTCGGCACCAGGATCCGCAGCCGCTGCACGGCGCGCTCGGGTCCGGTGAGCGACGCCTGCCGCGCCACCCACTGGCGGAGCCGGCGCCAGTCGGGAAACCGCCGGATCCCGATCCAGCGCGATGGTTCGGACTCGCTGACGGGAGTGCTCATTGGCGCGGGATCATAAGGACGGTGGACGCCATTTCCCGCCACCCTGCGGCACCGGGGCCAGGTTCACCGCGCCGGCGCTCTCCGGAGCCTGCCGGTGCGGGCGTTGGTAGCATCGAGCCCGACGGAACCGGGACTTGGAGCAACGCACGGCGGCGGTGGCCGGGGATGGGGCGGATGTCCCGGGATTCGAAACCGGGCTGCGTGAGTTCTGCGAGTTCGGCAGGCGGACGCGGGTGGTGGCGTTCCCCGATCCGGAGGTCCGGCTTCCGGTCTACGTCAATGAGTTCTGGACCTCGAAGCAGCGGGCCGCCCACTCGCTCCACGAGATTTCCTACCGGGCCTGCTTCAAACCCCAGTTGCCGCGGTTCTTCATCACCCGGCTGACGCGGCCCGGCGAGCTCGTCCACGACCCGTTCATGGGACGGGGCACCACCCCGCTCGAAGCCGCGCTGCTCGGCCGCCGGGCGGTCGGTTCGGATCTCAATCCGCTGAGCGCCCGGCTGCTGGAGCCCCGTTTCGACCCGCCGGAAATCGCGCAGGTCGCAGAGCGCCTGGCGTCGTTCGATCTCGAGCGCGCCGCCGAGGCTCCGGAGGACCTCCTGGCGTTCTACCACCCGGCCACCCTCCGGCGGGTCGTCAACCTCCGGGACGAGTTGCGGCGGCGCCGGAACGGAGGGTTGCTGGACGGGGTGGATCGCTGGATCCAGATGGTGGCGACCAACCGGCTCACCGGGCACTCGCCGGGGTTCTTCTCGGTGTACACGCTTCCCCCCAACCAGGCGGCCTCGGTCCGCTCGCAGCGCCGGATCAACGAGCGCCGCAGACAGCGGCCGCCCGACCGGGACGTCGAGGCCCTCATCCTCCGGAAGACCCGTTCGCTGCTGGCCCGCCTGGAATCCGCCGACCGGGCGCGGTTCGCGCGCGCCGACCCCCGGTTGCTCACCGCGTCCGCCGACCGGACTCCGGCGATCGCCGGCGGGACCGTCCGGCTCGTCGTGACCTCGCCGCCCTTTCTCGACGTGGTGAACTACCGGGCCGATAACTGGCTGCGGTGCTGGTTCAACGGGGTGGATGGGGATAAGGTGGCGCTGTGGCACTGGACGCGCGCGGCCGATTGGCAGACGGCCATGACGCGGGTCTTTCGGGAGTTGCACCGGGTCCTGGTTCCCTCCGGACTGGTGGCCTTCGAAGTGGGAGAAGTGCGGAGCGGACGCCTGCTGCTCGAGACTCTGGTGGTGCCGGCGGCCCGCGAGGCGGGGCTCGAGCCGCGCCTGGTGCTGGTGAACGACCAGCAGTTCACCAAGACTTCCAATTGCTGGGGGGTCGACAACCGGCGGAAGGGCACCAACACGAACCGTGTGGTGCTCCTGCAGAAGGCCTGAACGGATTCGACGGCGCATGAGCGGCGGCGCGCTGGCCCGGCATGGCTGGACCTGGCTCCTGTTGCTGGCTTCGCCCGCCTGGAGCGGGGAGCAACCCCGCGAGACAGTGCGGCAGGTCCTCGCGCGGTTGACCCTCGAGGAGAAAGTGGGGCAGGTGCTGATGCCCCGGGCGCCGGCGGAGTTCACGAACGCGGCCGATCCCGAGCGCCGGGAGCTGCTCGAGATGGCCGCCGCCGGCCGGCTGGGCGGGGTGGTGGTGTTCGCGGGCAGCCCGGAGGGAACGCGCGAAATCACCACGGCCCTCCAGGACGCGGCGCCCCTTCCGGTGCTGGTCGCCGCCGACTACGAATGGGGAACTCCCATGCGCACGGCGGGCGGCACCCGGTTCCCCCCGGCGATGCAGCTCGCGGCGGCGCCTGATTCCGCCGCGCTCGAGCGGCAGGGCCGGATCGTGGCGCGGGAGGCGCGGGCGGTGGGCGTCCACCTCGTCCTGGCCCCGGTTCTGGATGTCCTGCAGAGTGCGTCGAGCGCGGTGATCGGGACGCGTTCGTTCGGCTCGGACCCGGATCTCGCGGCGGAACTCGGGGTGGCGTTCCTGCGCGGCGTCGAAGCCGGCGGGGCGCTGTCGACCGCCAAGCATTTCCCCGGGCACGGCGGCACCGGAACGGATTCCCATCACGGGCTCGCCCTCGTGCCCGCCGGCCGGGAGCACCTGGAGGCGGTGGACCTCGCTCCCTTCCGGGCGGCGGTGGAGGCGGGAGTCTCGGCGGTCATGCCCGGGCACCTGGCGGTGCCGGCGCTCGACGGCCGGGACGACCGGCCCGCCGTCCTGTCGCCGGAGATCCTCGACGGCGTGCTCCGCTCGGAGATGGGTTTCGCCGGACTCGTGGTGAGTGACGCCCTGGAGATGGAGGGCGCGCGCGCCGGCCGCTTCGACGGCGAGGTCGCGGCGCTCGCGCTCGGGGCCGGGGTGGACGTGATCCTGGTGCCCCGGGACCCCGTGGTGGCGCACGGAGCGCTCGTCCGCGCGGTGCGCGCGGGCCGGCTCGAGGAGGCGCGGCTCGACGAGGCGGTCCTGCGGGTGCTGGAGGCGAAGGCCCGTCTCGGCCTCTTCGACGACCGGACGCCTCCGGAGCCGCTCGGGGATGCGTTCGGAGATCCGGCCGCCCACGACTTCGCGGCGCTGCTCTTCGGCCGCGGGCTGACCCTGGTGCGCGACCCGGAGGGACTCCTTCCCTGGTCCACGCGGATCACCGGGAGCCGTTCGGGACGGTCCGACCTGACCCCCCGCCTGCTCCTCGTCGAGATCCACCGGGAAGGTCCCTACGAGCCGGACCGACGCTTCTTCCGCGGCGCGCTCCGCCGACGCGGGGCGCTGGCCGCGAGGATTCCCACCACCTACCACGGCGCGCTGCCGCTGGCGCGGTTCGCCCGGGAGGCCGAGCGGGCCGACGCGGTGGTGATCGCCGATTTCCGGAAGAACGGCCTCGAGATGCCCGAGGAGTTGCTGAATGCGGTCACCCCCTTCGCGGAGAAGTTGCTCGCCGTCTCCTTCGGCAACCCGCACGGCGTCCGCAATGCGCCCCCGGAGACGGGAATCCTGCTCGCCTGGGACGGCGCCCGGCAGAACCAGGAAGCGGCGGCGGCGGCGCTCTTCGGGGAGAGCGCCCTGGGAGGACGCCTGCCGGTTCCGCTCGACGAGGAGCCCGCGGGAGCGGGCCTTTCCAAGCACGCGGAGCGCCAGCGGCTCCGCCCGGTCGAACCCGGGGAGGTCGGCATGAGTCCCGAAGGCGTCGAGAACATCCGCGCGGTGATCGAGGAGGCGATCGCGAACGGCGTGACGCCGGGAGCGAGCGCGCTCGTGGCGCACCGGGGCAGGGTGCTGTTCCAGGAGGGCTTCGGCCGGCTGACCTACGACGAGGGCGCGCCCGCGGTGACCCCGGAGACGGTCTACGACCTCGCGTCCCTGACCAAGGTCGTCGGCACCACCACCCTGGTGATGATGCTGGTGGAGGAGGGCGCCTTGGACATTTCGCTTCCGGTGAGCGCCTACCTGCCTGAGTTCCTGGACCGGGCGCCCTCCGGGGAAGAGCGTGTCCGGAGGGCCGGCGTCACCGTCACCGATCTCCTCGCCCACTCCTCGGGGCTCCCGGCGTGGATCCAGTTCTACCTGGAGTTCGATCCCGAAGCGCGGGGGTTGCCGCTGGCGGACGCACGCCGCATGGTCTTCGACCGGATCCTGGGGGCGGCCTCCGACTACGAACCGCGGACGGACACCGTGTACTCGGACAACGGCATCCTGCTGCTCGGGGAGATCATCGAGCGGGTCTCCGGCAAGGCGCTGGACGTTCTCGTCCGGGAGCGCATCTTCGATCCGCTGGGAATGACGGCCACCCGGTACCGGCCGCCGGCGGAATGGCTCGATCGCATCGCCCCGACCGAGGACAACCCGTGGCGCCGCCGGGTGGTTCGGGGACAGGTCCACGACGAAAACACCGTCGTCCTGGGTGAAGTGGCGGCGCACGCGGGTCTTTTCAGCACCACCGGCGATCTCGGGGTCTTCCTCCAGATGCTCCTGAACGGGGGATCCATGAACGGCGAGCGCCTGCTCCGCGCCGGCACCATCGCCCGGTTCACGAAACGCGCGGGGCTCGCCCCGGGCAGCAGCCGGGCGCTCGGCTGGGACACCCCGTCCCGGACATCGTCCGGGGGTCCGTCCTCGGCAGGCGACCACTTTTCGGCCTCGTCCTTCGGCCACACCGGGTTCACCGGCACCTCTATCTGGGTCGATCCGGAGCGTGAACTGTTCGCGGTCCTGCTCACCAACCGGGTCTATCCGACGCGGGAAAACGAGGGGATCTTCCGGCTCCGGCCGGCGTTTCACGACGCCGTGATCGAGGCGCTGGCGGACGATCGCTGACGGGGCGCCGATCCCATAGACTCCGTTCACTGCGGCGCCGTACCGGCGTCGCTGGTCGTCGGGGCAGTGCCTCCGGGGAGGAAGGAATGAAGACCAGGACGCCGATTCTCTTTGTGACACTGGTGGTGGCGGCATTCGCGGTGGGCTGCCAGCCGCCCGGAGAAAGGACGAGCGGGGCGCCGCCCCACGATCCGCACGACGAGCACGCCGAGCCCCCGACGGTGGATCCGTCGTGGCCCATGCTTCCCGACGACTGGCTGATCGGGGAAGTCGGCGGGATTGCGGTGGACCTGGACGACAACATCTGGCTCGTCCATCGACCCCGCAGCCTGAACGCCGACGAGACCGGGCTCATGCAGGACCCGCCGGTTTCCGCGTGCTGCAATGCGGCGCCGCCGGTGCTCAAGTTCGACACCGACGGGAACCTGCTCGACAGTTGGGGAGACGCGAACGGCTACCAGGGCGAGGGGTACGAGTGGCCCGAGACCGAGCACGGCATCTTCGTGGACCACCTGGGCTACGTGTGGTTTGCGGGCAACGGTCCGAGCGATCACCAGGTGCTCAAGTTCAGCGGCGACGGCACCTTCGTGATGCAGATCGGGCAGGCCGGCCGCACCGAGGGCAGCAACAGCACCGAGTTCCTCGGACAGCCCGCCGACCTCGAGGTGGATCCCGCGACCAACGAGCTCTACATCGCGGACGGGTACCTGAACAAGCGGATCATCGTGTTCAACGCCGAGACCGGGGAATACCTGCGTCACTGGGGCGCCTACGGCAACGAGCCCTCCGACGAGGATACGGGTGCGTTCGAGCCCGGCATCGAGCCGATCCAGCAGTTCCGCACTCCGGTGCACGCGGTGCGGATCGCGAACGACGGGATGGTGTACGTCGCGGACCGGGTGAACAACCGGATCCAGGTGTTCGAAAAGGACGGAACCTACGTGGACGAGATGATCGTCGAAGGCGCCACGCTGGGGGCCGGCTCCACGTGGGACCTCGAGCTCTCGCCGGACGACGGGCAGGTGGATCTCTACAACGCCGACGGTACGAACCAGCGGATCCACATCATCAATCGGTCCGCGCTGGAGGTCGAGACCTTCTTCGGACGCCGCGGGCGGTATTCCGGACAGTTCCACTGGGTCCACAACGTCGTGGTGGACTCGGACGGCAACTTCTACACCGCCGAGGTGAACACCGGCCGCCGGGCGCAGAAGTTCGTCGTGAGCCACGAAGGCCACGTCCACTGATTCGGAAACGCCGGTCGCAACCTGACCCATCCTCACGGTCTGTCGCGCGGCGGCACCCGGGGCTCGCCACCCTTGCGGATGGGCTCCTCCTCCGACTCCGGCGCGGTTTTGCCGCCGGCCGGGGTTCCCGTACACTCATCCGGTTTGGCGCCCTGCCGGCGCTGACGACTGCTATCCGTCGGGGCTCGGGCTCCGGGAGAAAGAAATGAAAACCAAGAATCTGGCTCTTCTCTTGATGGTGTTGGGGATGGCGTTCGCCATCGGCTGCCAGGCCCCGGGCGAACGGACGAGCGGCGCGCCGATGCACGATCCGCACGCCGAGCACGCGGAAATGCCCGAGGTGGATCCCCACTGGCCCATGCTCCCCGAGGACTGGCTGATGGGCGAGGTCTCCGGGATCGCGGTGGACATGAACGACCACATCTGGCTGGTCCAGCGTCCGCGCAGCCTGAACGCGGACGAAGCGGGGCTGGTGCAGGATCCGCCGCTCTCCGCCTGCTGCATCCCGGCTCCCCCGGTGCTCAAGTTCGACGCCGACGGGAACCTCCTCGACAGTTGGGGCGACCAGACAGGCTATCCGGGCGAGGGCTACGAGTGGCCCGCGAGCGAGCACGGCATCTTCGTGGACCACCTGGGCTACGTCTGGCTCGCCGGCAACGGACCCGACGACCACCAGGTCCTCAAGTTCAGCGGCGACGGCACCTTCGTGATGCAGATCGGACAGGCGGGCCGCACCGAGGGAAGCAACAGCACCGAGTTCCTCGGCCAGCCCGCGGACATGGAAGTGGACCCCGAGACCAACGAGCTCTACATCGCCGACGGGTACCTCAACAAGCGGATCATCGTCTTCAACGCCGAGACCGGCGAATACCTGCGCCACTGGGGCGCCTACGGGAACGAGCCGTCCGACGAGGACACGGGCCCGTTCGTCCCCGGCTCCGAGCCCATCCAGCAGTTCCGGACACCCGTCCACGCGGTGCGGATCTCGAAGGACGGGATGGTGTACGTGGCCGACCGCGTCAATAACCGGATCCAGGTGTTCCAAAAGGACGGCACCTACGTGAGCGAGATGATCGTCGAGGGAAACAGCCTCGGGAACGGCTCGACCTGGGACCTGGAACTCTCGCCCGACGAGGATCAGGTGGATCTCTACAACGCCGACGGCCAGAACCAGCGCATCCACATCATCCACCGCGAGGCCATGGAGATCGAGGCCTACTTCGGCCGCCGCGGACGCAATGCCGGCCAGTTCCACTGGGTCCACAACGTCGTCGTGGACTCGGACGGCAACTTCTACACGGCGGAGGTGAACCAGGGACGGCGTGCCCAGAAGTTCGTCGTGGACCACTCGGGTCACGTCCACTGATTCCGGACGCGATCACCAGTCACTGACCACCAGATCGGATTCCGGGAACCCGGCGCCGCACGGGCGCCGGGTTCCCGCGTGACGCGGCGTGAGCAGCCTGTGGTGAAACTCGCGCGGCATTCCCGAGCTACGAGGAACGGAAGTCGGCTGCGCCCACTTCTGTTTCTCGTGCTCAAGGGGTCTACGCGGGGCTCGCACTCTCGCCCCGCTCCGGAAGCGACACCCGCTGAATCCTCCCTGAACCGCTCGCCTCTGGCTCGCTCATCGCTGCGCTTCGGTCGGAATACACTCGGTGTTCCTCCCTCGCGCGCCTTGTCAGCGAGGCCCGGCGGTTGTCTCGGTGCTGACGCCAGTTCCACCACAGGCTGCTAGACGAGGGACTGATCGGAGCATGGCGAAGCGCACCCGGAGCGTGGCCGCCCTGCTGGCCCTCTCCCTCCTCGCCCTGACCGCGGCGCCCCGGCCGGCGGCGCCGCACGACATCCCCGACGAGATCCGGATTCCGGTCTTCGTGCGGGAGGCGGACGGCGAACTGCACCTCGTCGCGCGCGTGCCGCTGCTCCTGTTGCTCTCGCTGAACGTCCCCAAGTGGGGTGCGGGCTACCTGGACTTCGAGCGCGCGGATCCGGTGCTGCGCCGGGCGGGGGAGGTCTTCGCTTCGGAAGCGCCCCTCTTCCGTCCGGACGGCAGTCCGTTGCCGCCCACCCTTCGGGCGTACCGGGTCGCCCTGCCGTGGGACCGCTCGTTCACGTCGTTCGACGCGGCGCGGGAGACGGTGCTCTCCGACCCGTTGCCGGCCGACACCCAGGTGTTCTGGAACCAGGGCTTCCTGGACTTCTATCTGACCTACCCGGCCCCCGCGGACGGGAGCGTCGAGATCGAATGCAACGTGGCGCCCGGCTTCGGCGACCGGGTGGCGCTCGACGTGCTCTACGAGCGCCGGGAAGCGAGCGAAGAGGAGTGGAAGAGCAACCTCTACCACATCAGCATCCGGGAGGGGCGGGTGGCGCTCGACCCCTCGCCCTTCCAGGCGTTCTTCGCCTTCGGGCGTTCGGGCGTCGAGCACATCCTCACCGGCTGGGACCACCTGCTGTTCCTGATCTGCCTCATCGCTCCCTTCGGCCAGCTCTCCCGGCTCAAGCACCTGCTGATCATGGTGACCGGGTTCACGGTGGCCCACTCGGTGACCCTGGTGAGCGCGGCGCTCGGCCACGCGCCCGAGGCGCTGTGGTTCGTTCCCCTCGTCGAGGGCGTGGTGGCGCTCTCGATCCTCTACACCGCCATCGAGAACCTGATTTCGGCGAGCGTCGTCCGCCGCGCCGTGCTGGCGTTCGTCTTCGGGCTCTTCCACGGATTCGGCTTCGCGTTCGCGCTCGGCGAGTCGCTCGCCTTCGCCGGCGACCACCTGCCGCTCGCGCTCTTCTCCTTCAACCTGGGGGTGGAGGCCGGGCAGGCCGCGGTGGTGCTCGCCGCCATCCCGATCCTGCATCTCCTCTCGGGCACCGACCGGTCGCGGTTCGCGGTGAGCGCGCTGCTCTCGGTGATCGGGGGCCACGCGGCGTGGCATCTGCTCGAGTCCCGCTTCTCCGAGCTCTCCCGCGCGTGGGCGATCTCCGGTGGAGCGCCGCCCTCGTGGTCGTGGTTCCTGTGGCCCCTCGCGCTCGCCGGGGTCGCCGGGTGGGTGGTCCTCGTGGCGCGGCGGCGCCGGTCGGCCGGAGCGGGAACTTCTGCCTGAACCCGTCCGCTGATCCGCGGGCGCCGGGAGGCCCGCGGGCTGCTAGGATGCGGCGCCGATGAGTCCGCCGCCCGTTTCCGCCGCCACCGCCCCCATCTCGATCGAGCGGGTCGCGGAGTCCCGGCTTCCGGAGGTGGATCTCGCGAACGTCGCCTTCGGCCGGGTCTACAGCGACCACATGCTCTCCGCCCGCTGCCGCGACGGGGTCTGGGAGGACCCCCGGATCGTTCCGTTCGGCGACCTCGCGCTGCACCCCGCGACCGCCGTCCTCCACTACGCGCAGGCGATCTTCGAGGGCATGAAGGCCCACCTCACCGACGACGGCGTCCCGGTGCTCTTCCGGCCCGAGGCGAACTGGCGGCGGATGAACCGGTCGGCGCGCCGGATGGTGATGGCCGAGATTCCGGAGGAGATCTTCCTGGGGGGAATCCGGGAACTCGTCCGGCTCGACCGGGACTGGATTCCCCCCAACGAGTTCGGCTCGCTCTACATCCGCCCCTTCCTGTTCGCCGCGGATCCCTACATCGGGGTGAGTCCCTCGCGGGAGTACCGCTTCCACGTCATGACCGCGCCGGTCGGGGCCTACTACGAGGGTTCGGTGAGCCTCTACGTGACCCGGAAGTGGATCCGGGCCGCGGAAGGAGGCATCGGCGAGGCGAAGGCAGCGGGGAACTATTCGGCCAGCTACTACGGGATGAAGGAAGCGCGAGAGCACGGCTGCGACAACGTGCTCTGGCTCGACTCGAGGGAACACCGGTTCATCGAGGAGTGCGGCACGATGAACATGATGTTCGTCATCGGCGACCGGGTGGTGACGCCGCCGCTCGGAGGAACGATCCTGCCGGGCGTGACCCGCGACAGCGCGATCCGCCTGCTGCGCGACCAGATGGGGACCGGAGTGGAGGAACGGCCCGTTTCCATCGAAGAAGTCGCCGAAGCGTCGGCGGCCGGAAATCTCCGTGAGTGTTTCGGGGTGGGCACCGCCGCGGTGGTGACCCCGGTGGCGCGGCTCACCGGGGGCGGCGTCGAAGTCCGCCTGCCGGAAGCGACGCCGGTGCAGGACGAACTGCGCGAGCGGCTGACCGGCATCCGCCTGGCGCGGCGTCCCGACCCGTACGGCTGGGTCGACCGGCTCCTCTGAGCGTCAGAAGAGTTTGAGCGGCGCACCCCGCGCCCGGGCGATCCTGCTGGGGTGCGCGGTCCTCTTGTCCTGCGGCCCGGCGGCGGACGACCCGCTCCCCCCCGTAGTCCTGCCCGGCCTCGACCGGCTCGCCGCCGAGGGACCGGGAGATCTCCTCGGGAAGCGGGTGGGACTCCTCACCAACCACACCGGCCGCACCATCGGCGGCCAGTCGACGGCGGCCGCTCTGCTCGAGGCCGGAGTGGAGGTGGCGCTGCTCTTCGGACCGGAGCACGGCGTCTCCGGATCGGCCGCCGCCGGCGAGGAGGTCGCGTCGGGCCGGGACCCGGAGACCGGCCTGCCCGTGGTCAGCCTCTACGGGGAGCGGCGCAGTCCCGACGGGAGTTCGCTCGCCGGGCTGGACGCGCTCGTGTTCGACATCCAGGACATCGGGGTGCGCTTTTACACCTACATCTCCACGCTGCGGAACGCGCTCATCGCCGCGAACCGGGCCGGAATCGAGTTCTGGGTGCTCGATCGCCCCAACCCGAACGGCGGCGACCGGGTGGAGGGACCGATGCTCGATCCGGAATTCCGGTCGTTCGTGGGCACGGACCGGCTCCCACTGCTCCACGGAATGACGGTCGGAGAACTGGCGCGGCTGTTTGCCACCCGCGAGGGGGCGGTGGTCCGGGTGGTACCGGTGAAGGGTCTCACCCGCGGCACCCGCTGGGAGGAGACGGAGCTCCCGTGGCGCCCGCCGTCGCCCAACATCCCGACGCTCGAGAGCGCGCTCGCGTATCCGGGGTTCGGCCTGTTCGAGGGAGTCATGCTGTCGGAGGGCCGGGGGACCGAAACCCCGTTCGAGGTGGTCGGGGCGCCCTGGGTGGATGCCGCCGCGTGGATCCGGGAACTCGGGGGAGGCGCGGCGCTTCCCGGAGTCCGGTTCACGGAGGCGCGTTTCACCCCGAGAGCGGTGCTCGCGGCGCCGAATCCGCGCTTCGCCGATGAGGCGAGCAATGGACTGCGGGTCGAAGTCACCGACTTGGCGGCCTTCCAGCCGGTGCGCACCGGCCTCCTGGCGATCGAGGCGGTCCGGCGCGCGCATCCCGGCGATTTCGGCTGGCGGGTGAGCGGGGAGCGCTACTGGCTCGATCTCTTACTGGGGACCGACCGCGTTCGTCGGGGGATCGATGCCGGGGTCCCGGTGGACGACCTGATGGCGTCCGAAGCCGCCGCGGTCGCCGGGTTCCTCGAGGAACGCAGGCCTCACCTTCTCTACCCGGATCGATGAACGGCGCCGAAGCGCGGGAACTCTCCGTACCTCCGGGAGTCCTGCCCGAAGCCGGGGAACGCCGGCCGCCGGCGGCGGCGCCGGGACCCCGGCGATTCCTCCTTCCCGCGGCGCTCTTCGTCGCCACGGTCGGCACCACCCTCTGGGTGGGCGGCGCGCTCGGCATCGCCGCCGAGGCGCCGGAACTCTTCCGAACGCCGGGAGAGGCGCGTTCCGGGTTCGCGTGGGCGCTGCTCTGGATCCGCTACGGGATCCCGTATTCGTTCTCGCTGCTGTTCATCCTCCTGTGCCACGAGTTCGGGCACTACCTCACGGCGCGCTACTACCGGGTGGACGCCAGCCTTCCCTACTTCCTGCCCATGCCGTTCACGATCGTCGGAACGCTCGGCGCCTTCATCCGGATCCGGTCGCCGTTCCCGAACCGCCGGGCCCTCATCGACGTCGGGCTGGCCGGCCCCATCGCCGGTTTCCTGGTATGTCTGCCGCTCCTGGCGGCGGGGGTTGCCTCCTCGCGTCCCGGCCCGCTGGCCGCGGGTGGCATCCAGTTCGGGGAACCGATCCTCTTCCAGTGGTTCGCGTCGGCCTTCGGCCCCGCCGTTCCCGACGGGCAGGTCCTGTATCTGAGCCCCATGGGACTTGCCGCCTGGTTCGGCCTACTGGTCACGGCGATCAATCTGCTGCCCATAGGCCAGCTCGATGGCGGGCACGCGCTCTACGCGGTGCTCCGCGGGCGCGCGGCACGGTTCTCCCGGACGGTGCACCTGCTCATGTTCCCGCTGGCCGTGTGGTCGCCGACCTGGCTCGTGTGGGGCCTGCTCTGTCTCCTGCTCGGCGCCCGGCGGCCGCACCCGCCGACGCTCGACGACGCCGCCCCGCTCGGGAGGAGCCGCCAGCTCCTGGCCGCCGCGGGCGTCGCCACCTTCGTCCTCTGCTTCACCCCCGAACCGGTGGTGATGGACTGGAGCATGTTCTTCGGTTCCTGATTGGTGGGCGCGGCCGCCCGTGGCGTCCGCGTTGACACGGACCCGCCCGGGGTCTACCGTTGCGAAAGCGGCACCCCGGCAGCCAACTGCGGCTCGCCGGGTTCTTTTTCTTGCGCGCTGGAACGGCCGCGGTTCCCGTGCTTTCCGGGGAAACCCACCATGACCTCCACCCCTCAAGCGGACCGCGTCCTGGTCTTCGACACGACGCTCCGGGACGGCGAACAGTCACCGGGCTGCAGCATGGGTCTCGAAGGCAAGCTTCGGATGGCCCGGCAGCTCGCGCGACTTAGGGTGGACATCGTGGAAGCGGGTTTTCCGGCGGTGTCCGAAGGAGACCACGAAGCGGTGCGCGCCATCGCCCGGGAGGTCGAAGGGCCTCGAATCGCGGCGCTGGCCCGCTGCGTACCGGGTGACATCGAGGCGGCGTGGGACGCCCTCCGGGACGCCCCCCGGCCCCGGCTGCACGTCTTCCTGGCCACCAGCGCGCTCCATCGCGAGTTCAAGCTCCGGATGGCGAAGCGGGAGATCGTGCGGCGGACCGCGGAATCGGTCGCGGCGGCGCGGGAGCTGACGGAGGACGTGGAGTTCTCTCCCGAGGACGGGTCGCGGACCGAGCCGGACTTTCTGGCCGAGGTCGTGGAAACGGCCATCGAGGCCGGCGCCACCACCGTCAACATCCCGGACACCGTGGGCTACACGATGCCCGCCGAGTTCAGCGCCCTGATCGGCCACCTGCGCCGGACGGTCCCCAACATCGACCGCGCGGTGATCAGCGTGCACTGCCACAACGACCTCGGAATGGCCGTGGCGAACAGCCTCGCCGCCATCGGCGCGGGCGCCCGCCAGGTCGAATGCACGGTGAACGGCATCGGCGAGCGCGCCGGCAACGCCTCGCTCGAAGAGGTGGTGATGAGCATCCACACCCGGCAGGACCTCTATGCGGTATCCACCGGCATCGACACCCGTGAGATCTACCCCTCGAGCCGCCTGCTCTGCGAGATCACCGGCATGGTGGTGCAGCGGAACAAGGCGGTCGTCGGGGCGAACGCGTTCGCCCACGAAGCCGGAATCCACCAGCACGGAGTGCTGCGGAACCGCGCCACCTACGAGATCATGCATCCGCAGGACGTCGGGGTGCCGGGCAACGTGCTGGTACTCGGCAAGCACAGCGGCCGGCACGCGCTCCGGGCCCGGCTCGGCGAGCTCGGTTTCGCGCCCGCGGAGAGCGAGATGGATGCCATCTTCCGCGACTTCAAGCGGCTTGCGGACCGGATCCGGGAGGTCGACGACGCCGATCTGACCGCTCTCATGGGACAGCGGGAGGTTGGGCGGCCGGCGCCCTCGGGGGAGGCGCGGGCGACCTGAGACGTCAACGGGCGTTCGGGGGAGCGGTGCGTAGGCGGCTGCCCGCGGCGCGCTGTCGTATAGGCTCCGCGCCCGTTGCCCCCGAAAAAGACCCCCGGTCCCCGCGTCTCGCTCGAAAAACGGCCGCTGAAAGTCCTGTCGCGAGTGGCCCAGCTGGACGATCCCGGAGAGCTGCCGGCGCTGCTGGGCCCACTGGTCGCCAAGCGGCATTCCTTCGCCGCCTACCGCAAGGCTGCCCGTGAACTCGTCGCCGAACGGACCGAGGCGCGCGCCCGGCGCCTCGGGGAGCCGACGCTCTCGGACGCCGAGCGGCAGGCGCTCGGGAGGGCGGGCAGCCGACTGCTGGGGCTCGCGGACGGGGGTTCGCCGCTGGCCGGGTTTTCGGACGAGGCGCTCGAGGCCGTCCGGCGCGAACGCGATCCGGGCCGGCTCGCCGAACGTCTCGGCGAACTCGACCCCGGCGGCGGTTGGGCGGAGGTGCCCCGCATGGGACTGCTGAACGGCCTGGTCCTGGTGGCGGTCTCCTCCGAGGCCGAGCGCCGCTGGCGCCTCAAGGACGCCGAGAACCGGGCGCGAACCCGGCGCGCCCGGAAGAACGGGGGAGAGAAGTGACCGTGGACCCGCCGCGCACGCTCTTCGACAAGATCTGGGACGCTCACGAGGCCGTCCCGGCCGGCCCGGACCACCCCGCGGTCATCTACGTGGACACCCACCTGATCCACGAGGTGACCTCGCCGCAGGCCTTTGCCCTGCTCCGGGAAAGGGGACTGCGGGTCCGGCGGCCGGATCGGACGTGGGCCACCGTGGACCATTCGATCCCGACGCGTTTCCTGGAGGGCCGGCCCGCGTTCCTGAACCGGGCCACCCGGAACCAGGTGGAGACGCTGGAGCGGAACTGCGAGGAGCACGGAATTCCGCTCTTCCGGATGGGCGACCCCGGGCAGGGAATCGTCCACGTCATCGGCCCGGAACTGGGCCTCACCCAACCGGGACGCACCATCGTCTGCGGGGACAGCCACACGAGCACCCACGGCGCCTTCGGCGCCTGGGCGTTCGGGATCGGGACGACGGAGGTCGCGCAGGTGCTCGCGACCCAGTGCCTGCTGCAGGAGCGCCCCCGGACGCTCGGCATCGAGATCTCGGGACGGCTCGGGGCGGGCGTCTCGGCCAAGGACCTGATCCTCGGGGTGATCCGGAGGTTCGGCGTCGCCGCCGGCCGGGGGCACGTCATCGAATACCGGGGCGCGGCGGTGCGGGCGCTCGACATGGAAGCGCGGATGACGCTTTGCAACATGTCCATCGAGGCGGGAGCGCGCGCCGGCCTGATCGCGCCGGACGAGACGACCTTCGCCTACCTCGAAGGGAAGGAGCACGTCCCGACCGGGGACGGTTTCGCCGGCCTCGTCGCCCGCTGGAGCCGGTTGCCCACCGACGAGGGAGCCCCGTTCGACCGGGTGCTGTCGTTCGACGCCGGTTCCCTCGAGCCCATGGTCACCTGGGGGACGAACCCGGGGATGTCCTGCGGGATCTCGGAAGCGGTCCCGGCGCCGGCCGATGCCGAAGAGCGGGCGGCGCTCGACTACATGGGGATCGAGGCGGGGCGTCCGCTCCTGGGCCGTCCGGCCGACGTGGTCTTCATCGGGAGCTGCACCAACGCGCGGATCTCCGATCTCAGGGCCGCGGCGCGGGTGCTGGCCGGCCGCCGGACGAATCCCGCCACCCAACTGCTCGTGGTTCCGGGGTCCGCGAAGGTGCGCCGCCAGGCGGAGGCGGAGGGGCTCGACGAGGTGTTCCGGAGCGCCGGGGCCGAGTGGCGGGCGCCGGGCTGCTCGATGTGCATCGCCATGAACGGGGACCGGCTGTCGCCGAAGGAGCTTGCGGTCTCGACGTCGAACCGCAACTTCGAGGGCCGGCAGGGACCCGGCGGCCGGACGGTGCTCGCCTCGCCGGTGACCGCCGCCGCCTCCGCGCTCGCCGGCGCGGTGGCCGATCCCCGGCCCTTCCTCCAGGACTGAACCGGAGACACCCCATGGAGCCCGTGGTTCGCATCGCCTCCCGCACGGTCGTCCTCCCCGCCGACAACGTGGACACCGACCAGATCATTCCGGCCCGGTTCCTGACCGGGATCCGGCGAGACGGGCTGGGCGCCTCGCTGTTCGCCGACTGGCGCCGGGACGGGGCCGGGGAGCTGCGCGCCGACTTCCCGCTGAACCGGCCGGACGCGGCCGGGGCCCGCATCCTGGTCGCCGGCGCCAACTTCGGCTGCGGCTCGTCGCGCGAGCACGCCCCCTGGGCGCTCACCGACTACGGCTTCGCCGCCGTGGTGAGTCCTTCGATCGCGGACATCTTCAAGGGGAACGCGGTCCGGAACGGCCTCGTCCCGGTGGAGATCGAGCCCGCGGCTCACCGGGAGCTCGTCTCCCGCCCCGGAGCGGAGATCGTGATCGACGTGGAAGCCGGGACGGTGTCGCTCCCGGACGGGGGTTCGGCCCGGTTCGCGTTGCCGCCCTTCGCGCGCCGCTGCCTGCTCACCGGGCGGGGGCCGCTGGATTTCCTGCTGGAACAGGAATCGGCGATTCTCCGGCACGAGCAGGGAAAGGACGACCGCGCCGAAACGCCGTGAGCGAGCGGCGGCGCTGCGGGTGGGCCGAGGGGACCTTCCCGGACTACGTCCGCTATCACGACGAGGAGTGGGGCGTTCCGGCGCGCGACGACCGGACGCAGTTCGAGTTCCTCGTGCTGGAATCCGCCCAGGCGGGCCTCAGTTGGGCCACCATCCTGAAGCGGCGCGAGGGGTATCGGAAGGCGTTCGCCGGCTTCGACCCGGAGCGGGTCTCCCGGTTCCGGAAAGCGCGGGTCGAGCGGCTGCTCGCGAACCCGGCGATCATCCGCAACCGCGGGAAGGTGGAGGCCGCGGTCAACAACGCGGGGCGCTTCCTCGAAGTGCAGCGCGAGTTCGGGAGCTTCAGCGACTACATCTGGAGTTTCGTGGGCGGGTCGCCCGTGGTGAACCGGTGGCGGCGCAATGACGAGGTCCCCGCGACCTCGGAGCAGTCGGCGGCGCTGGCGCACGACCTGAAGGCCCGCGGCTTCCGCTTCGTGGGCGACACGATTCTCTATGCCCATATGCAGGCGACCGGCCTCGTGAACGACCACCTGGTGTCCTGCTTCCGGCACCGGGAGGTTGGGCGGCCGTGAGGACCTCCGGGCCGGACCCGCGAGTCCCACGCGGATGACGCCGACCCGGTGGGCCGCGCCCGTGATGCTTCTGGGTCTGGCCTGCGGCGGCGGCGACGGCAACCAGACTCCGGTCACCCCGGGGACGCCCCGAATTTCCCCGAAGGAGCTGCGGGGTCTCGAGGTCACGCTGGCGCGGAACGATCTCCGGGTCGGGCAGGTGACCGGGCCGGCGCTCGCGTACGGCCGCTACGACGACGGCACCACGGGAGTCGTGGAGGGCGCGTGGACGTCCTCGGACCCCTCCGTGGTGGAGGTGGGGGACGACGGGACCCTGACCGGCGTCGCCGTGGGCCGGGCCACCGTGTCGGCGTCGTTCGAGGAATTCGGCGATTCGCTGGAGCTCGAGGTGCTGGAGCCCAACCCGCGGTACGAACGCGACCAGCCGGACGACCTGGCCGGTCCGCAGGTTCACGCCATCTATGCGCTTCCGAGTGACGCGGAGGACGGGAACCTCGATCGCCACGGCGACATCGAGAGGTCCTTCGAGGCCATCCAGCGCTGGCTGGAGGGAGAGATCGGGCAACGCCTGAGGCTCGACACCGCCGGAGGCAGGCCCGACGTGACCTTCCTACGCCTGTCCTTCACGGCCCAGGAGGGCGAGGAGCGGGGCGCCTCGCTGGTCGAAGACCTCGAAGGCGCGATCCGGGACCGGTTCGGACCCCCCCCCGGCAAGGCGTACGCGGTCTACTACGCCGGTCGTTCCGGGGATCTCTGCGGCAGCGCCGCCGCGGAGGGCGGGGTCGCCGTCGCTTTCGTGCATCCGGAGGGGTGCAGCCCGCAGGCGGTGGGAGCCGGCCGGGAGACGGCGTCCACCTACGAGGCGGTGATGGTGCACGAACTACTGCACGTCTTCGGCGCGGTGCCGGAGTGCGCTTCCGACCGGCTGGAAACCAGTGCGCACGTGGGGACACGCGTCGAGGACGTCATGTATGCCGGGCCCGATTGGAGCGGACACGACGAAGTGGTCATCGATCCGGAGCGCGACAACTACTTCGGGCACGGGCGGGCCGACTGTCCTGACACCGCGGCCAGCGAGTTCTGGGAACCCGTCACGGCGGCCGAGCCCCGGCTCGCCGGAGCGAACCCGCCGCCTCCGGTCATCCCTTCCGAAGACTGGCCGGTGCGCTGCGGTCTTCTTCCCGTCCCGGCGGAAGCGGACGAGTCCGAGACTCCTTCGCCCTGAAGCGGCAGCGAGGGGCCCCGTCGAGGGGCCCCGTTATGCCGCTTCGCTTCGACTTTTCCACAATTCGGTCCGTGGTGGGAATTTTTCGGCGCGTTTTACGTCTAGGGAAGGGTGCGCCGTTTCGTCAACTGGAGACGCCCGCTTCACGCGGTCGGAGTTGATTTCGGATATTCCGGGGTCAAGGTCGTCGCCCTCTCCGCGGACCGCGGAGAGTTGACGGTTCTGGGGGCCGGAATCGAGCCGGTCCCGCCGGGAGCGCTGCGGGACGGCGCGGTGCGCGACGCCGGCGCCGTCGGCGCGGCGCTCGGACGACTGCTTGCCAGGCTTCGGGTGCGGTGCCGGGTGCTGACGCTTGCCATCGGAGGCGGTTCGGTCCTCGTCAAGAGGTTTTCGGTGCCTCCTGAAGCGGTTGCGACCGGGGTGACGCCGGGGGGGCTGCGCGACGCGGTCGCCCGGGAAGCGGCCCGCCACGTGCCGTTCCATCTCGAATCCCTCGAGTTCGACTACGAAGGCCCGCTGCCGGCCGACCCGGAGGGGGCGCCCGGAGACCCGGCGGGGGAAGGCCGGGCGGCGGTCGTCTTCGGCGCTGCGCCCCGCGAGGTCGTCCTCGAACACTGCCGCGCCGCCGCGGCCGCGGGCCGGGAAGCGACCCGGGTCGAACTCGAGCCCTACGCGCTGCACGCGGCCGTGGGGTTGGCGGACCGCGTCGCCGGCGTGGATCGGGATTCGGGCGCGTTGGCAATCGTGGAGATGGGAGCCTCCCGCTCCGGAGTCCACGTCTTCGGGAATGCGCGCCCGGGCGGTCCCGCGGTCCGCGACGGGGCCCGGACTCCGGACAGCCAGGTGCCGGCGGGGGTGCCGGCCGACCTGCTCGCGAGCGTTCCCGTGCCCGGCGCCGGGGCGCCGGCGGTGGGTGGAGCCCCGACGGACGCGGAGTCCGGAGTCACGCCGGATCCTCCCGGAAGCCAGCGACCGGCCCGGTGGCATGAGGACCGCGGCGACAGGGCGGAGGCCGTTCCCCACCGCCTTGCGGCGGCTGCCCGGGAGGCGTTCCGGGAGGCCGGGCTGGGGCAGGTAGACCGGTTGCTGCTCAGTGGTGGCGGCGCCGTTTCTCCGGCGGTTCGCGGCGGTCTCGCGGCGTTCACGCCCGGTGAGCCGGCCGTGCTCGATCCGCTGGAGGGGCTCGATCCCACGGTGTGCGGACCGGCCTATTCGGTGGCCGCCGGCCTCGCCTACCAGGCGATCCTCGATCGGTCGGGACCGGGAAGGGGGCTCCGCTCATGAATCTTCTGCCGGCGGACGCCCCGCGGTCCGGGCGGAGCGCCGGGCGCGCCAGCGTCCCGGGGCGCGTCCGGGCAGTGGGCGGCGCGCTCCTGGTCGGCTTCACGCTGGCGGCCGTCGGATTGGAGGTCCGGTCCCTCACCACGCGTCTGGAGGCCGCGCGCACCGAACGGGACCGCCTGCGGGTTCTGGCGGCCGAACGTCGCGGCCTCGAGGAACGGCTCGTGCGGGACCGCGACCGGCTCCGGCGGCTGCGGATCGAGGAAGCCCGCCTGGCCCGCTGGGACGAGGAGCGGTTTCTGTTCCCGGAACTGCTCCGGGCGCTGGCAGCCGCAATCCCGGACGCCGCGGTCCTCGATGCCGTCCGCCGGGACGGCCCCGCGCTCCGGGTCAGCGGACGGGCCCGTTCGGCGGCGGTGGTCGGAAGAACGCTGGACGCGTTCGGGAAGATCGAGAGAGCCGAGGGACTCGAGTTGCTCTGGGTCGAACAGGCCGGCGAGGCGGGGGCCTCCGCGGAGCAGCGATTCGCGTTTTCCGGATCGCTTCGCTACCGGTCCCGGGAACCGGAGCCCTTCGCGCGGATCGAAGCGCCGCCCCGGCAAGGCGGGGGGTCCCGGTGAGCCGCCGCGCGTTCCGGTGGGCGGGCGCCGGATCGTTCCTGGCCGCGGGCGCCGTCGCCTACGCCGTTTTCCGGTTGGGAGTGCGGCCCGGGATGGTTCTGGAGACGCAGCGGGTGGAGGAGGAGATAGCGCGTTTGACCACGCAGGCGAATATGGTGAGTGCCGGACCCTCGGGACCGGATGCCGGGGAGGCCGCTGCCCTTGCCAGGGAACTGACCGGCGTGGGGGAGCGCGTCGCGGCGCTTCGCGGGACCCTGGCCACCACCGGCGAATCGGAGGCCGTTCTGCAGTCGCTCGGTGCGGCCGCCTCGGCGGCGGGAGTCCGGTTCCTGCGGTTTGCGCCCGAGCCCGGGTACCGGCTGGACGGATACCTGGCGAGCGCCGTGTCGATCGTCGCCGAGGGAGCCTTCGTCGATTTCCTTCGTTTCTTCGACGCGGTCTCGCTGTCGCCGCACCTGGTCCTGATGGAAGAAGTGGCGCTTGAACGGACGTCCGGCGACCTCCTCCAGTGTCGCTTTGTCGCGGTCACCATGCGGGCCGCGGAGGAATCCGTCGCCGGTGGGGCCGGGCCGGAGGAGCCGCCGCCCGGAAGTGGAACGATGATGCGTGGAACCTCAGGGGGCGCGGTGCTCCTCGTGGCGGCCGGATTCGCCGGGCTCGGGCAGGCGGCCGCGACGGGCGCCCGGCTCGTCTCCGCGGGAGGGCAGGGGCAGGCGCAGGCGGTGCGCGATCCATTCCGCCCGCCGGGGACCGGAACCGCGGCGCGCCGTCTGCCGGGGCTTGCCGGCATCGGGGTGACCGAAGCCGTGATTCGGGGCGTCGTGAGGCTCCGGGTCCCTCCGCGCGCCGAAGCTGGCCCGGACTCGCCCGGCTGGGCGATTCTCGAGGCCCCCACGGGAGAGGGATTCCTCGCGGCGCCGGGCGATCGCCTGCTGGACGGGGTCGTGGCGCGGATCGATGCGGACGGCGTCGTCTTCTGGCTGGCGGGCGATCCGGACCGCCCCGTCCATCGGCCGCTCGCGCCGCCGGCGGCTTCCGAGGAGGAGTGATGAAGTCAGTGAAGAAGCTCGCGGAGACCGCCTGCGGCGGCGTCCTCGTCGTTCTCGCGGCGGGGCCGGCCCGTCCCGCCGCCGCGGCCGGGTCCCAACCCCCGCAGGTCCTGGTGACCCCGTCCCGGCCGGCGGTAACCGCGCTGGAGGTGGATCCGGGCCCCGGGGCAACCGTTCTCCGGTTGACCGCGGACGGGAAACTGGACGCTCCGGAGGAGGCGCCGTTGCGGGACCGGTTCCGGGTGTTGTTGCCCGGTGTCGATCTTTCGGCGGTGGCGGGGTCCTGGGGGACGGGAAGCGCGGAAATCCTGGAGGTGCGTGTTTCCCCCGACGGGAGCGAGGGCATCACCGTGGTCGCCGCCCCGGGCGTCACCTGCACTCCTTCGCTGTTCGACGGCGGTCTGGAGATCGCCTGCCGGGCCCCGCCCGAGCCATCCGGAGACGACGGACCCGCCGTCCGGGCCGAGCCCGGGGCCGGACCACGGGTCAGCCTTGATTTTCGGGACGCGGACCTCCGGGACGTCCTTCGCATCCTGAGCGAGGTGAGCGGGCTCGATTTCGTGCTGCAACCCGGAGTCGCCGGACGCGTTTCGCTGCGGCTGAGCGAGATTCCCTGGGAACAGGCGCTCGAGCTGGTCCTCCGGTCCCAGCGGCTCGGGCACGCGCTCGAGGACGGCGTGCTGCGGGTGGGTCCGGCGGACGAACTGGCGGCCGAGATCGACGAGCGGCGCCGGCAGCGGGAAGCGCGGGAACTGGCCGGTGAACTGATGACGTTCAGCCGCAGCCTGGCCTACGTGCGTCCGGAGGAGGTGAAGGAGATGCTCGAGAGCCGTCTGAGCGCCAGGGGTTCCCTCATCGCCGATCAACGCACCGGGACCGTTCTGGTGGCGGACGTGGAAAGCCGGATCCGCGAGATCGAGTCGGTGCTGGACCTGCTCGACATTCCGGTACCGGGCGTGGAGATCGAGGCGCGCATCGTGCTGGCGACGCGAACGCTGACCAGCCGGCTGGGAATCCAGTGGGGCGGGGGACTGGTGCGCGAACACACCGGCAAGAAGGTGCCGCAGTCCGTACGCATCGGGGCGGATGCCATCGGCGGCGCCACCTCGTCGTTCTCCACGGGAGCGCCCGCCGGGGGGGTGGCGGCCGCTGCGAACCCGGACGGCGAGCGACGGGGCTACGGGGTCAACCTCCCCATCAGCGGGGCTCCCACCGGGGCGCTGGGGCTCGCGCTCGGCGCCCTGAACGGCGCCGCCCATCTCGATCTGGCCCTGAGCGCCGCCGAACGCCGGGGTGAGGTGAGGATCCTGTCGGCTCCCCGGATCGTCGCCCAGAACGCGCGGCCCGCGACGATCAAGCAGGGGGTCACCTTCCCGGTCCAGGTGGTGGCCAACAACACGGTCACGGTGCAGTTCCGCGACGCGGTGCTCGAACTCACGGTGACGCCGCAGGTCAGTCCCGAAGGGACGATCCTGCTCGACCTGACCGTCAGCAACGACGCGCTCGACTTCGGTCAGGCGGTGGGAGGCATCCCCAGCATCCTGACCCAGCAGGCGACGACCCGGGTCCGGGTCGACGACGGGGCGACGACGGTTCTGGGAGGCGTCTTCGCCAGCCAGCAGTCGCAGGACCGGGGCCGGGTTCCCGGTCTGCACCGGATTCCGCTCCTGGGCCACCTGTTCCGGTCACGCGAGCGGAACCACCGGGATGAAGAGCTGCTCATCTTCCTCACCCCGCGAATCCGCGCCGCCGACGGGGCCGGACAGGGGGCCGGCCCGGAGCGCCCGCCTCCCTGAACGGATCGGTCGGGGAACGGTCGCGGACGCCCTCCGGGCCGCCAGGGCGGTGCCCGCGTTGTGTTACCGTTCCGGGCGTTGCGGGCCAAGCCCCGCTGCCGTTCGTGCCCGCATCTTCGTCCAAAGAGCCCACTCTCGCCGACCTGCTCGAGGCGCTGGACCAACTCGCCGGGACGGAGTTCCACGAGGTCGATCTCCGCGTTGGCGGGGCTCGTCTGCGCGTCGCCCGCGGGCCGGCGGCCACGGTTGCCGCCGCCGTCCCGCCCGCGACGGCCGCCCCCCTGGCGCCGGCGGCGCCCGTGGACGCTGGATCGGCGGATGCGGCCGCATCCGGCCTGGAGATCGTGACCGCACCGATGGTGGGGACCTTCTACCGCCGTCCGCGACCGGACGCGGAGCCGTTCGTCGCCGTGGGAGACCGCGTCCGCAAGGGGCAGGTGCTCTGCATCATCGAGGCGATGAAGCTGATGAACAACATCGAGGCCGAGCACAGCGGGGAGATCGTCGAGATCCTCCCCGAGGACGGCTCCGCGGTCCAGTTCGGCGACCGGCTCTTCGCGATCCGGCCCGCCTGAACGGGCGCCGCGTGACGCTGTTCACAGGCTGCTGACGTGTTGGGCAAGGTCCTGGTCGCGAACCGCGGCGAAATCGCGGTGCGGATTATTGCCGCCTGCCGGGACCTCGGGCTGCGGACCGTGATCGCCTATTCCGATGCGGACCGCGACGCCCTGCCGGTGCGCCTCGCCGACGAACGCGTCTGCATCGGGCCGGCCGCCCCCCGGGAGAGCTACCTCGACGTCCCGCGCATCCTGACCGCGGCGGAAATCTCCGGGGCCGACGCGATCCACCCCGGCTACGGCTTCCTTGCGGAGAGCCACGCGCTCGCCGAGGTCTGCGAGGCCTGCCGGGTGACGTTCATCGGCCCGCCTCCGGAGAGCATCCGGAGCATGGGGGACAAGGCGCTCGCGCGACGGATCATGCACGAGGCCGGGGTGCCGATTCTCCCGGGGACCGAATCCGGGGTGTCCGGCGTCGAGGAAGCCACCCGGGTCGCGGGCGAGATCGGATACCCGGTCCTCCTGAAGGCGTCCTTCGGCGGCGGCGGACGCGGGATGCGCATCGTGGAGAGCGAGGCGGAACTGGCGCCGGCCCTGAACTCAGCCGCGACCGAGGCGCAGGCCGCCTTCGGGGACGCCGAGGTCTACATCGAGCGGTATCTGCCGAGCGTGCGCCACGTCGAGGTCCAGGTCTTCGCGGACGCGCACGGCCACACGGTGCATCTCGGGGAACGGGACTGTTCGGTGCAGCGCCGGCACCAGAAGCTCGTGGAGGAGGCGCCGGGCCCCGGCCTCACCGACGCGACCCGGACGAAGCTCGGAGAAGCGGCGGTGCAGGCCGCCGAGGCGGTGGGCTACCGCAACGCCGGAACCGTCGAGTTCCTCATGGACCCGCAGGGCAACTTCTTCTTCAGCGAGATGAACGTGCGCATTCAGGTGGAGCACCCGGTAACCGAAATGGTGACCGGACTGGACCTGGTGCGCGAACAGATCCGGGTGGCCGCCGGGGAGCCGCTGTCGTTCTCACAGGAGTCCGTCCAGGTCTCGGGCGCCGCGATCGAGTGCCGGATCAATGCCGAGGACCCCGAACGGTTCATCCCGAGTCCGGGAACCATCACCGCCTTCCACAGCCCCGGCGGACCCGGGGTGCGGGTGGACACGGCGGCGCATGCGGGCGCGGTCATCCCTCCCTACTACGACTCGCTGGTCGCCAAGCTCATCGTGCACGGCGAGGATCGGACGCACGCGGTGGCGCGGATGCGGCGGGCGCTCGCCGAGATGGAGGTGGAAGGGATTCACACCACCCTCCCCCTCCACCGTCGCATCATGGAGAGCGCGGAGTTTCTCGCTGGTGGCTTCGACACCGGGTTCATCGGGCGCCTCGGCTGATCGGGACCGGAGCGTTTTCGGGACGGCCGCGCCCTGGTGTTCCCGCTCCTTCCTGGCGGCCAGCCCCGTCTATCCCATTGTGGACGCCGGCGCCTTCGGCGATCGGGATCCCGGCCCGGTGCTTCGGGCGCTGGGAGCGGCCGGGATCCGGATCGTCCAGCTTCGGGGGAAGGGTCTGCCCGCCGGCGCCTTCGTGTCCTGGGTGTCGGCGGGTGTCCGCGGCGCCGCCGGTAGTGGCGTCCACGTCGTGGTGAACGACCGCGCCGACGTTGCGTTGCTGACCGGCGCCGGCGGGGTCCATCTCGGGCAGGACGACATGTCGGCGCGGGCGGCTCGCCGCCTGCTCGGACCGCGCGCGGTGATCGGCCTCTCGACCCACACCCCCGCCGAGCTGGAACTCGCCAGCCGCGAACCGGCCGACTATCTCGCCGTGGGACCCGTGTTCGACACCGCGACCAAGGCCGACTCCGCCCCGGTGGTCTCGCTGTCCGGCGTCCGGGAGGCGCGGGCGCGCTACGGCGGACCGCTGGTCGCGATCGGCGGAATCAACCGGGCGCGGATCCGTTCGATCCTCGCCGCCGGGGCCGATGCGGCCGCGGCGATCGCGGCGGTGTCCGGCGACTCGCCCCGCGAGATCGCGGACAAGGCTCGGGCCTTGCTGGCGGCGGCCGGATCCCGGCAGGACGGAGGCTGCGAGAATTCGTCAAACGAAGACCAGAGGAGAGACTGATGCCCGGAAGGATCCTGGACGGAAAGAAGATCGGCGCCGCGATTCGGGCCGACGCCGCCGAGGCGGCTCGGGAGTTCGCGCGCTCGGGGCGTTCGCCCGGCCTGGCGGTCGTGCTGGTCGGTGACGACCCGGCGTCGGCAATCTACGTGCGGGGCAAGATCAAGGCGTCGCGGGAAGCGGGGATCGCCTCCGAGACCCACCGCCTGCCGGCCACCACGACGGCCTCCGAGCTGGGCGGCCTGCTCGACCGGCTGAACCGGGACGAGGCGGTGGATGCGATCCTGCTCCAGCTCCCGCTCCCGGACGGCCTCGACGCATCGGAGTTCCTGGCCCGGATTCGCCCGGAGAAGGACGTGGACGGCTTTCACCCCGAGAACGTGGGCCGCCTGGTCGCCGGCCTTCCCGGCCCGTGCCCGTGTACTCCGGCGGGAATCATGGAGATGTTCCGCCGTGAGGGAATTCAGGTGAAGGGCTCCCGCGCGGTGGTCGTCGGGAGAAGCGACATCGTGGGCAAGCCGTTGGCACTGCTCCTCCTCCACCAGCACGCCACGGTCACCGTCTGTCACTCGCGGACCCGTGACCTCCCCGCCGTCTGCCGCGAGGCCGACATCCTCTGTACTGCGATCGGCCGGCCCGCGATGGTGAGAGCCGAGGCCATCCGCGAGGGCGCCGTCGTCGTGGACGTGGGGATGAACCGCGCCGAGACCGAAGAGCAGGTACGCGATTACTTCGGAGACGATGACAAACGGTTGGCCCGCTTCCGCAGGAACGGCTACACGCTGGTCGGCGACGTCCATCCCGTGGCGATGCGGGAGCGGTCGTCCGCCTATACCCCGGTGCCGGGCGGCGTCGGGCCGCTCACCATCGCGATGCTGCTCGCGAACACCGTCGCGCTGGCGGTGGCGCGCCGGTCCGCCGGGTAAGACGGTTCACGTGCTACGGATCGGGCTCACCGGCGGGATCGCCTCGGGAAAGACCACGGTCCGTCGGGTGTTCGAGCGCGCCGGGATTCCCATGCTCGACGCCGATGCGCTGACCCACGAGTTCTTCGCTCCCGGGGGGGAGCTCGTGGAGGAGGTCGCCGGCCATTTCGGGAGCGAGGTGGTCGATCCGGACGGGGGGATCGACCGGAAGACCCTCGGCGCGCGGGTCTTCGCGGATCCGGCGGAGCGCGAATGGCTGAACGGGGTCGTGCATCCGCGGATCTGGCAGCGGATCGGGACATTCCTCGAGCAGCGGGAAGCGGAGGGCCGGCGGGTTGCGGGCGTCGAAGCCGCGCTCATGGTGGAGACGGGGAGCGCCGCCAACTACGACCGGCTGGTCGTCGTCGTCTGCCGTCCCGAGCAGCAGTTCGAGCGTCTTGCCGCGCGCTCCGGGATGAGCGCGGAGGAGGCGCGCCTCCGGCTCGCGGCCCAGATGGATCCACTCGAGAAGGCCCGGCGCGCCGACGACCTCGTGGATGCCTCGGGAACTGTGGAGGAGACGGAGGTGGCCGCCGCGGCAGTGGCTCGGGGACTCCTCGCGCGCGCTGCCTCCTGACTCAGCCCCAGAAGCGGTAGAGGGCGGCGTCGAGCTGTCCGCGGGCGTCCAGGATCCGCTCGATGATCTGGCGGACGGCGCCCCGCCCTCCGGGGGCATCGGCGACGAAGTGCACGCGTTCGAGCACGGCGGGGTGGGCGTCGGCGGGAGCGGCGGCGAAGCCGGCCTTCCGTAGCGCCGGCAGGTCCTGCACGTCGTCGCCCACGAAGGCGACCTGTTCGGGGAGCAGGCCGAAGGTGGCGCAGGCTTCGTCGAAAGCGGGCCCCTTGTCGAAGCAACCCTCGCGGAGGTAGTCGAGCGACAGTTCCGCGGCGCGCCCGCGCACGGCTCCGGACCGGCGGCCGGTCACGAAACCCAGGCGCAGGCCGCTCTTCTTCGCCATGACGAGGCCGAGGCCATCCCGGGAATGGAAGCGCTTTCGCTCGGGGATTCCAGCCTCCTCATCGCCCGGCTCGAAGGTGCCGTCGGTGAGGACGCCGTCCACGTCGAGCAGGATCGCCTCGATGGCGGCGAGCCGCCGGAAGAGCGGATCGCTCCCGGGCCCCGCGGCCGGCCGGCCCGCGGCGGACCCGCCGGGGTCTTCGCTGGGCACGGGAGACCGAGTGTCCCGGCGCCGGATCAGCCGGCGGAAACGGCGTCCGGCGAGGCCGGCAGCGGGGCGCGGGACCGTTGCTCCCGTTTCTGGAGGGCCGCTCCGATGAAGTCGCTGAAGAGGGGGTGCGGGCGGAGCGGATTCGACTGGAACTCCGGATGGAACTGAACGGCCAGGAACCAGGGATGGTCGGGAATCTCGGCGATTTCGTAGAACCCGTCCTCGGTGAAACCGGAAAACTTCATCCCCCGGGATTCCACGATTTCCGTGTAACCCCGCTCGAACTCGTACCGGTGCCGATGGCGCTCGCGGATCCTGGTGCTGCCGTACGTGCGCGCGGCGAGTGAGCCCTCCCGGAGGATGCAGGTCACCGCCCCCACCCGCATCGTTCCGCCCATCGGTTCCGCGCCTTCGAGATTGCGCAGCAACTGGAAGACCTGGTGTTCCGCATCCGGGTTGAGTTCCTGGGTGCTCGCCCCGGCGAGTCCGCACTCGGAGCGCGCGAACTCCACCACCGCCCACTGGAATCCGTAGCAGATTCCGAAGAACGGCACGCGCTCGACGCGTGCCCGTCCCGCGGCCTGCGCCATCCCCTCGGTGCCCCGCGATCCGAATCCGCCGGGCACCAGGATGCCGTCGCAGTCGTCGAGTTGGGACAGGTCACCGTCCTGGAGGCTCTCGGCTTCCACCCAGCGAATCTCGACGCGCGCGTCATGGGGAACCCCGCCGTGCACGAGCGCCTCGCTGAGGCTCTTGTAGGAGTCTTCGAGTTCGACGTACTTCCCGACCACCCCGATCCGGACATCGCGGGAGCCGGTCCGCAGACGCTGGACCAGATCCTTCCAGTCCGTCAGGTCCCGTTCCCGGGACGGAAGCTGGAAGTGGTCGAGGATCCGGCTGTCCACGCCCTCGGCGGCCAGGTTGAGCGGAACCTCGTACACCGATCGCGCGTCCACCGCGGTGAAGACGGCGTCCGAAGCAACCGAGGTATGGAGTCCGATCTTGGCCTTGACCTCGGCGGGAAGGCCCTCCCGGGCCCGGCACAGCAGCACGTCGGGCTGGATTCCGATGGCCCGCAACTCCCGGACGCTGTGCTGGGTGGGTTTGGTCTTGTACTCGCCGGCCGTGGAGATCATGGGGACGAGCGTCAGGTGCAGGAAACAGACCCGGGCCGCGCCCACGTCGAGGCGGAATTGCCGCGCCGCCTCGAGAAAGGGCTGCCCCTCGATGTCACCGACGGTCCCGCCGATCTCGACGATGACCACGTCGGCATCGCCGGCGACCGCAATCAGGCGGCGCTTGATCTCGTCGGTCACGTGGGGAATGACCTGGACGGTCGCTCCCAGGTAGCCGCCCTGCCGCTCCCGCTCGATCACGGTCTCGTAGATCTGCCCGCTGGTGACGTTCGAGAGGGCGGAGAACGCGTTCCCGGTGAAGCGCTCGTAGTGCCCCACGTCGAGGTCCGTCTCGGCTCCGTCGTGCGTCACGAAGACTTCGCCGTGCTGGTACGGGCTCATGGTGCCCGGATCCACGTTCAGGTACGGGTCGAACTTGAGGAAAGTGACCGAGTATCCCTGCGACTTCAGGAGGCGTCCGATGGACGCGGACGCGATGCCTTTCCCCAGCGAGGAGATCACCCCGCCCGTGACGAAGAGAAAGCGCGTCTTGGCGGGGAGAGGGGGAAGGCTCAAGTCGCTGCCGCCCGGTCCCGGATGCCCGCCATGCGGGACATGAGTTTACCAGAGCCCGAAGGGGCAGGGTGACGCCGCACCGCGGCCCCGCCGGAAGCGCGGGTGCGGCCGGGCCGCTCCGCCGGCCGCGCGTCAGGCTCTTCCGCCGTCGGATCCGGAGCCGAGTCCCTGAGCGATCTGGTCGTAGCTGGAGAGTGGGACCGCGCACATCCGGTTCCAGTCCGCCTCGTCGATGGCCGGCCGGTGCACCAGTTCGACCATCTCGTCGAACTCGCGGAGCGCGGCGCAACCCACCGCCTCCGGGGCCGCTGCCTGACGGTGTTTCGGCCAGGCGCGGTCCCGGGCGTAGCGCCAGAACTCGCTGTCGTAACGGGAACCACAGGCATAGTGCCACCCGACGAACAGGCCGTAGCGGAGCACGTCGTTGACCAGGAACCGATTCACCACCGGCGCATCGCGCTCGAGGTGCAGCACCGGACGACGCAGGCGGCTTCGAAGGACCACCCCGACCTGGAACTGGGCGGACACGATCGCCGTGGCTTCGAGCGGCTCCATGAAGGCCGCGGCGTTCCCGATCCGGGCGACCGCCCCGTCGTAGATATGACGGTGCACGAAGTTGGGAAACGGAATGACGGCGCGCCGCTCGAAGCCGGCCGCGCCGTCGCCTTCGAGGAACGCGTCGAAGTCCGCTTCGACTTCCGGGAGCGCGGACACCCCGCTGTTGAAGATGTACCCGTAGGACGTGTGCGCCGTAAGCGGAATGACGAAGATCCAGCCGTGCGGGCGCGCGACCGCCCGGGTGAACGTGCGCTGCCGGACGGGACCGTCCGGCGCGTCCGCGATGGTCGCCGGACAGCGGCGGATGACGGCCGTGTCGGTGGGGATGAAGGAGATGTCGATGTGCCGGTCGGGATCGATTGCACGCGGGAATCCCCGGGCATCGAAAACCAGGTCGTAGCGCTCGGGCGCCCGGCCCTCGAATTCCACCCGGGCGCCGCCCTCGACCCGGGTGATGCCGAGGACTTTCGCGTCCACGTGGCGCGCGCGCGTGCTTTCCCGCAACAGGTCCGCCATCCGGTCGGCGGCCAGGTGGTAGGCATAGGACTCGTGCCGCGGTGTGAAGTGGTGCGTGAAGTCCCGGTTCCGCCGGCCCCAGCCCTCGAAGGCCACCCCGTACTTGCGAGTTCCCTTGAGGCGCCGCTGCACGGTGTCGCCGGGCAGGCCGGTCAGTTCCTGCAGATGCGGAACCAGGCTCGGCCAACTGCCCTCACCCACACCGATGACCGGAATGCGGGAGTCATAGATGTGGTGCAGCTCGCGGTCGCCCTCGGGAGGAAGACGCGATACGGCGGCGGCCGCGAGCGACCCCGCGGTTCCCCGCCCGACGACTGCGATCTTCTGCAGAGAATCGCTCCCCGATTGGATCACCCTGTTCGACTCTGGCAGGTACCGGTCACCTGTCCCCCACCCGGTGGTCTTGTCTGTGCCGTGTGCACAACAAGTGGGCTCGATCCTACCAGCCCGTGGCGGGCGCGGCGTAGGCTCCGGGACCCCGGAACTCCGGCCTCCCGTGAGCGCCCGGCGCGCAACCCGATGATTCCACGCGCACTAAATTGACCTCGCGCGAGAGCGGTGTTACGGTTCGCATATACCGTCAACGTCAGTAAGTGTTGGTCACACACAACCAAGGAGGACATGACATGAGAAACGGCGACGAGATGTTGCAACAGATCGTGGAGAAGTCGGCGGTGGACGCGGATTTCCGGCGTCAGTTGCTCGCGGATCCAAAGAGCACGATCAGCGCGGAATTGGGAATCACGATTCCCGATTCGATGAGCATCCAGGTGCACGAGAGCGACATGCAGACCGTGCATCTCGCGCTGCCGCCCGATCCGAACATCACCGAGGAGCAACTCGAAGCGATCTCGGCCGGCCTCTGCTGCTGCTGGTAGAACCGGAAGCCGGCGTCCAGCCGGTTCGATGCGGGGCCGTCCGGGCCGGTTGTCTCCGCGTACGCTGAACTGACTCTCCGCCCCATCGGGGGTTGGTGCGTCTTGCGCGGATGGCGGCTTGCCGGGCCGTGCCGTGGTTGCCGCCGCGTTCGGGGACGGGTACGCCCGGCGGATCAGGTGTTTCGACCGGTCGGGCTCCGTCTCCTGCCGGGTGCGGAAACCGGAGTTCAGGACGCGACCGCTCCGGAAAGCACCAGGAACACGTACGCCTTCGCCCGGCGAAGCTGATTCTCCAAGAGGACCAGCTTGATGTGGTGAATGCCGCGGAGCAGGACATAGCGCCCGGACTTCGCAAAGAGCGTCGTCGGCTTCGAGACCCAGCCGGCGAGCGCGGCGAGCTTCTCCGGGACCACGATGTCTTCATCGCTCAGGGCGCCCAGGAACGGCTCCCAGTCGGTGAGGCCGTCGAGCCAGTAGCGTGAACCCTTCGTGTATCGCTGCTTGACGATGAGCGTCAGACCGAGTGCCGGACCGATGCCCCCTTCCTGAACGTCGATGTTCACCCCGCTCCCGACGACGTTCGCGCGCTCCGCGAAGCGCGCCAGCACGGATGCGACCGCGGAGGTCCGACCGGGCCAACCCGTCTCTTCAAGATACGAACAGGTTTCGTGCCCGGACCCGAAACCCATGATGGCGAGCCGGATGGCCCGCCCGCGGGACGGAAACACGCCGAACGAGTCCATGCGGGTATTCCCCGGCTGCGCCAGGTAGACCCGTTCGAGGTGCGCCCGCTCGGCCCCGGTCAACTCCCAGCCGACCGAGGACGCGAGCGCGTCCACCACCAGGGCAACGTCGTTCGACTGACCGCCGGCGCCGATGATCGGGCGTTCTCCCGGCCGCAGGAACATTCCGGGAAGCGAACCTTCGCCGGTCCGCGCCGGGCCGATGTCGTATTCCAGCATCAGCTTGCGGCCGACGATTTCACGCAGGGGTGATCCCTCGGCGTCCATCCGGCCGAACAGCCGCGTGATCGCTCTCGCGGTCTCGTCGGCCGGTTCGCTTCGGGCGCGCTCCTCGAAAAAGGCCGCCGATCGCGTTCCGCTCGCCAGCGAGACGCCGAAATCCGCCTGCGGCCGGCGGGCGTGAAGGGGCAGCTCGAAGCCGAAGGGAAGGGCGCCCATCGTGATCGGGAGTGTCCGGGCGCGCTCCAGCACGAGGTCCCATTCCGGATCGCCGATGAGAACCGGCGAGACGCGGTTCCGAAAATTCCCGAGCAGGTCACCCATGGTGCCGCCCTCCGCCGCCAGCCGCTCCTCGGTGAGGGTGACCGCCTCGTCGATGTTCATGGCGTCTCCTCAGGCGATCACCGGTGCGGGATTCAGATCGGCTTCGGCGAGGGGATCTTCGCGCCAGCCCATCCTGACCGGTACTTCGTAGAGGCGGCCGGGCGCGAAACGCGCCCAGAAATGGCGCATTCCCGGCACGATGACCCGCGCGACGGGCATGCCGATGTCGGGTCGGGTCTGATCCAGCACGAGGAACTCCATGCCCGCGGCTTCGACGCGCGCCCGGCAATTCTCCACGTCGTCACGGGTGTCGGCCGATTCGGTCACCGGATGGTCGGACGCCCGGCGGCGCGGCCGGTCCGCCGCCGGCGCCAGCCAGGCACAGTCCGCAAGCCGCGCGGTCCTCCACCACCAGAGCGCCAGCGGATCGTCGATCGCGGGCCGGCCGCCGCTCCTCCCGGGGCGTGGCAGCCAGGTGAGGCACTGGTTCAGTTCGCAGACCGCCCGCAGGGCCGCGATGCGCGGGTCGGCGTGGGCGCCGGCTCCGTAGATGATGTCCTCGGTCTCGGCGTCCGGCCGGCGCGAGAGCGCGACGAACACCGGAATGCCGAGGTCGGAGGTGACGTCGAGCACCCACAGGTCCCGCTCGTGACGGGCGTAGTAGCCGCGGGCCCCTGCCAGGTACGCGTCGTCGAAGCTGGCAAGGTCGACCTCCGGCGCCGGGAGCCGGTTGTACCACCAGACGGCGAACGCGTCGCGTTCGGCCAGTTCATAGAAGCCCTGCAGGATGGCCTCTGCGAGCGTGTTGCCGGCGGCGCAGCCGTTGGAATCGGCGATCAGGTCCGCGGGTCCGCGCGCCTCGGCCGGCATCGAGTAGAGCATGGACGTCGGCAGGTAGCGGTGCCGCTGCTGCGTGAGGGACCACACCGGTGTCCAGTCGATTTCGGCGTCCGGGTCGAGACGCGGCGGCACGACGTTGTACGGATGGCCCTTCGCGTTGATGCTCGCCGCGTTGTCCAGCTGGGAATCGCTGAAGAGTTGCACGTCGTTGGGATGGATGGCCCGTTCGTCGCCGGCGAACGCGGCGAAATTTCCGCGGGTGCGGATCTCGTCCCCGGAACGGGCGCCCGAGTACCGCTCGACGGCCTCGCAGAGGGCGCTGGCCCGGGACTGCTCCCGACTGCTGCCCTTTCCGGCGCTCTTGCTGCGCAGGCTGCGCCTGAGGGAACTCAGGCTCCGGGCTCTGATGCCGGGATTGCTTCCCGCCCAATCGACATGCAGCCAGGAATCGGTCTCGTCGGTCGTGCGGGACAGCCACGCGACCACGCCGCTCACCGGGCTTACCAGGTGGCGGTACCGCGCGAGGGTGGCCTCCGGCGCCACCGTCCGCGCGCCGCCGCTCGAGCGGTGGGACTTGGGACTCGGCTTGAGGGACAGCGGAACCGGCGGGCGATCCGGCCGATGGAGCGCCTCGTCCCCGCAGGCGGCGCACTGCGGCCGGCGCATCACCCGGTGTCGTGAACTCGCGAACGTCCCCACGTCCAGCGTGATGGCGTGTTCGTGCATCGGGGCTGCTTCCCCCAGCACCAGCCACTTGATGATTTCCGCCGCAATCAGGCCGTGGACCGCCTCGAGCACCGCGGGCTCGGCCGCGAACGGCTTGAAGGCGGCCCCCTCGCCGGCAACGCTGCGCAGAAAGCCGTGGACCTCCCGATGGCTGCCCAGGCGGTGCGCCAGACAGTCCCGGCAGGGTCCCTGCCGGTCCGCGTGAAAGACGGGGCCGAAAAGCGCCTCCATCCCCTGGGGACGCACGAGCGTCCACGGGGCTCCGGCGTCGAGCTGGCGCCGGTTCACTTCGGCGAGGCGCGCTTCGAGATAGTCGTCGCAGGCCACCGCGGTGAGGGCGGGGTTCCCGCCTCCCACCCGGGCCCCGCCCTGTTCCAGGCGCCGGCGCAACCGGCCGCCGTCCCCTTCGACCGCGACGCGCGACTCCCGGAGTCGCGCCTCGACCCACCGCGGCGAGGCGCCGAGCGATGACCAGTAGGCCGCCCGCCGCCGGTCCAGGCCATGCTCGGCGGAGACGACATAGCCCTTGGCGGCGAGCCCGGCAAGGGCCGCGAGAACGTCGGCGGCGGCATGGGCGCCCCCGAGGGCCGCGACGATCGCGTCCGGCGGACGCTCGCCGTCGAGCAGCGGGAACAGGCTGCAGTAGAGCTCGCCGTGCAGCAGGGTATTGAAGGACTCGGAGACCAGGAGCGCCTGCCGATCCCCGACCATGTGGAACTCCAGGTGCGGAGCGAGTGCCGGACGCTCGACGAGGCCCCGGTCCGCGGGCGTCGTCCGGCTCAGGATCCCCTGCCGGGAACCCGTGGCGGACCGCGGCGGCACCGGGGATCTCCGTGTCGAATCGGTCGCCGCCGGCACCGTCAGGCCGTCAGAACTTCGAGGAGACGCTCCAGGGCCTCGATACAGAACGCGGAGGTCACGGCCTCCGACCCATGTCCTATCTGCCCTACCACGCCCCACTTCAGGGTCTGGTCGCCGAACGCCAGCAGCTCCGGCCAGCTCCCGTCCGGACGCTGGGAAGCGATGAGTCCCTCGATCCGGCCCTTCGCGTCGAGGTGCTCGAGGCCGCCAACCTGGTGGAGCGCCGACAACGCCTGCGCGGCCTGAAGAACGTTGCCGAAGTCGCCCTGCGCGTCGCGGAGGGCAAGGACGCGATCCGCCAGGATCGGCCGCAGGCGGTCGAGGGCGGGCTGCACGCGAATCACGGTCCGGGCCACCGCGTAGTAGGTCGCCACCGGGTCGGGATACCACTTGGAGGAGCCCTCGACCCGACCCTCGACAATCAGGGCTTCCAGCCAGCGTTGGGCGGCCCTGGTTTCCGGATGGTCCCCAAGATAGGCGATGACGTTCGCGTTGACGACGGGGTCGGCTTCGATCCGAAAGGGCGACACGACGTCGGGTTCGTCCGCCGCCAGCACCCAGGTCAGGAAACGGCCCTCCGCGTCGCGGTTCGCCAGGATCGGCGGCACGTTCCTGCCGAGCAGGATCCAGGGGTGCGCACCGATGACGAGCGAACACAGCGTCGTGCTGTCGAGGTCCTGGGGCAGGTGGCGGTAGTAGCGCCACAGTCCGGGGTGCTCGATGGTGCGGGCCAGGTAGGCCCGGGTGGCGGCGCAGATGGCCCGGGCCCGCGGCTCCGCGGAGCGTTCGAGGGCCAGCGCGCAATAGGCGGAAACGAAAGGCGGCCTTTCGAAATGGCGTGGAATGTCCGGATTGGCGACGTTGAACCGGATGCAGTGCCAGGCCCCGTCTTCGCCGATCGTGGTTTCCAGGAAACCGAGACCCCGGCGGATGCTCGCCCGAGCCGCTTCCGCGACGGCCCCGGCAGTCACGCCCGGGTGGGTCCTCGCCCGGCGGGGCGCCGGGGGGCGCATCGGCGGCGCCGGGTCGTGGAGCGTCTTCCTGAGGAACTCCAGCGATGCCGCCCCGGCTCGCGCCGCGCTCTGTTCGGCTGCACTGAGCCGGGGAGGCGGCGGAACCACCACGTGCGTCGTGTGGTAGCTGTCCTCGTGCACCTCGATCGCGTGATCGTCGGCGAGCCGGACGCCGAACTCCGCTTCGATCGCTTCCCGTGGCGCCCGCAGCAGGCGGTCGCGAAAGTCGCCGTCCGCGCCGGCTTTCGCGACGAGGGTATCCAGGGCGTCGATCGGTTTCCGGCGGGACGTCAAGCGACCTGCCTCCTGACCAGCTCGCGGAAGACTCCGTCGGCCGCCATGAGCTCCTTGAAGGAGCCGCTCTGGACGACCCTTCCGGCCTTCAGGACGTAGATCCGGTCGGCCTGCTCCAGGGTGGACAGGCGGTGGGCGATGACGAGCCGGGTCGAGGTGAGACCGGAGAGGTTCCGCATCACCATGGCCTGGCTCTCGTTGTCCAGCCAGTTGGTAGCCTCGTCGAGCAGCATGATTCGCGGGCTGCCGATCACCGATCGGGCGATCGTGACGCGCTGACTCTCGCCGCCCGACAGCACGGCGCCGCTCGTCCCGACCATGGTCATCAAGCCCATGGGCATGGCCTTGATCTGGGCTTCGACCTCGGCGGTCCGCACCGCCGTCCAGACTGCCTCGCTCGTCACCTGGTCGTGGTGGCTGACCAGGTTGTCCCACAGATCGAGGGGATGCAGGCGCACGGATTGCGGCACGGCGCCGATGCGCCGCCGTACCTGTTTCAGGTTCAGCCGCCGCAGATCACGCCCGTCGTAGTACACCGCGCCGGCGGCCGGCCGGTCGATGCCGAGCGCGAGGCGGAACAGCGTGCTCTTGCCGGCGCCGGATTCGCCGGCGATGGCGACGAATTCGCCGGGACGGGCGCGGATCGTGACGTCATCGAGAATCAGCGGCCCGTCGGGGTCGTAGCGGAAGGAGACGCGGTCGAAGAGAAGGTCGCCGCCCAGGTGTTCGACCGGCTCGCCCTCGACGTCGGCCTCGGGAACCGCGGCGAGCAGCGGACGCATCTGGTTGAACGCGGGGAGCGTCGCGGCAATGGTTCCGAAGGATTCACCGAGCCGGGCAACGGCGGACGCAAAGGTGACGAAGACGGTGTACACCACGAGGAAGTCGCCGGCCGGGACGTTGCGGTCGACCGTCATCACCGCGAACAGCAGTACGCCGCCCGCGAGCAGCGGGAGGGCGGCGCCGAGAGCGCGGGCGTGTCCCTCGAGCGCGCCGAGTTCGAGCTCCGCCCGTTTCTGGTCGCGATAGTCCCGCGCCCAGATGGCGAAGGCCGATCCTTCCGCATTCTCCACGCGAAGCTTGGCGATGCCGGCGATGATCTGGAACAGTCGGCCGGCCACGCGGCGGGTGGCGCCGATCATCCGGCCGTAGGGCGCGATCTGACGGAGCCCCAGGATCACCGTGATGAGAAGCGACGCCAGGCTGAAGCCGAGCGCGATTGCCCCGAGAGTGGTGTCGTAGAAGAAGATGACGCCGAAGACCGGCAGCAGGAAGACGCACGAAAGCAGGCTGTCGGCAACGGCCCCCTGCAGGCCGTCGCGAAGGTTCTGGAACGTCATTCCCGACATCGCCACGTCGCCGGACGGATGGCGGCGCAGAACGCTCGGCGGGAGCCGCATCAGGCGGTCCCAGAAGGCGGCTTCGACGCGGGAGGCCCCGCGCCCCTCGAGCCGCATCATCGCGGCGCTCTGGAACAGGTGCAGGAGGGCGCCGAGCACGCCGAACCCCGCCACCGTCACGGCCACCGAATAGAGC
This sequence comes from Vicinamibacteria bacterium, assembly GCA_965116805.1. Taxonomy (GTDB): domain Bacteria; phylum Acidobacteriota; class Vicinamibacteria; order Marinacidobacterales; family Marinacidobacteraceae; genus Marinacidobacterium. The sequence goes on along the minus strand of OZ220713.1, from coordinate 2,551,240 downwards.
GCTCCGGCGTTTCCGCCCGCCGCCACGTGATGGGCGACGAATCCGAGCGCGAAGGCGGGCACCAGCCGGATCAGGCCGGCCGGCAGCCCGGCCATGGTGAGCCGCGCCAGGTCCCGCGCCGATCCGCGCAGGGCAATCCGGAGAAGGTCCGCCGGTTTCACGGCCTGCGCCGGCAGTGGCCGATAGAAGATCCAGGCTTCCTCCGCGAGGGTCGCGGCGCGGTCCGCGCCGACCCGCGAGGCGCGCTTCCTGACCGGGTCGATTTCCCGGTAACGCCCGAACAGTCCGGGCAGCAGCGCTACCGGCTGGCCGCTCCCGGCGCGGAATGCCAGCATCGCGTTGCTGTCGCCGCGCCACCAGTGGTCCTCGGCCTTGAGGGTCACTCGCCGGGCGCGCACCCCGGACGCGTCCAGAATGTCCACGAGACCGACGGGGGAATCGGCCGACGGCCCCGAACGGGCGGGGCTCCTGAACTCGATCCCCTCGCGGCGTCCGATGATCCGCAGGGCATCCGCGAGGGCCGTGTCTTCGACAGCGGCATCGCGGTCCAGCGGCAGGTCATAGATGTTGAAGAGCCGCTGCCGGGCCGCCTGTTCGGCCGAGCGGCGGCTCGCGGTCTGCGCGCGCTCGAGATTCGCGACGTCCACGACCGCCAGTCGGCGGTTGTGGCGTTCGAGCGCGAAAGCCGACGCGTGGAAGGACGCGAGCGCGGACAGCAGCGCGCCCTCCTCCGCCAGGGTCCTGGTCGACTTGCCGGAAACCGTCGCCTCGCCGAAGAGGGTCAGCCAGCTCGTTCGCGTGAGGGGCACCGGAGCTCCGGGCCGGCCGCGGCTCTCCGCGAGCTCTGCCGGGTCAACGATGCCCATGTACAGGCTCGCACCGGGCGGAGGTTGGGAAACCCATACCACCGAGCGGCGTACGGACAGCGTGCAGGGGGTCAGCTTCCTGGTCAGGCCGGGCTCGGCGAGCGCCGTCGCGCGCGGGAGGCGGCTCGCGAAACGCGAGAGCGTGTCCGTGACGGCGTTCAGCCAGGTGTCCGTCTGTTCGGCCAGTTCGGCGGGGTCGACCTCCGGCAACAGGGATGCGGGCAGGCGTTTCAGCACCGTCCCGGGCGAGCCCTTCGCGATGACGCTGAGCCGGGTGCCCTCCTCACCCTCTCCTTCGTCCGGCGCGACGCCGGGTAGCAGGTGTCCCGCTTCGCGCCGCAGCAGATGCTGCGGCGCCGCCCGCTCGACGCCGTCCTCGAACTCGACCAGGAAGAGGTTGACCGCGCCCCGATCGATGAACCAGACGCTGTCCGGGTCGTCCAGTTTCACCGGCAGGTTGCCGGCGCAGGACACGGCGGTGCCGGAGCGCGCGGCGAGTGCCGCGATGGAGGTGTAGTCCGGCGTTCCGTCGCGCATCAGCCTGACCTGATCAACTTGTAGTACGTCCCATTCCGGTCCGCCATCAATTCGTCGTGCGTGCCCCGCTGCACTTCGGCGCCCTTGTCGAGCACGATGATCTCGTCCGCGTCCCGAACCGTGCTCAGCCGGTGGGCCACGATCAGGCAGGTCACCCCGCGGCGCCGCAGCGCGTCGTCGACAGACTCCTCGGTCGCGGCGTCGAGAGCGCTGGTGGCCTCGTCCAGGACGAGCACCGTCGGGTTGCCCACCAGGGCGCGGGCGATCTCCAGCCGCTGGCGCTGGCCGCCGCTGAAGTTCACCCCGCCCTCCTCGACGAGGGTCGCGTATCCGTGCGGCCGGAGCAGGATTTCGTCATGGATGCACGCGTCCCGGGTCGCGGCGCTGATGACTTCGTCCGGAACCGCCGGGTTCCAGAGCGTGATGTTGTCGCGCAGCGAAGCCGAAAAGAGCACGGCTTCCTGATCCACCAGGGAGACGGACCGCCGCAGCACCTCCTCGGGGATTTCCTCCCGCCCGTGGCCATCGAACAGGATCTCGCCGGACCAGGGCTGGCAGATTCCCGCCACCAGGCGGGCCAGGGTTGACTTGCCGGAACCGCTGGGGCCGACCACGGCAACCCGCTGCCCCGGCTCGATGGTGAGGTTGAAGTCCTCGATCAGCGGCCGCCGGCTCCGGTTGTAACCGAAGGTGAGGCCCCGCAGCTCCAGCCGGCCGGCAAGCTGCAGCCGGCCGTTGAAGGTGGGAATGGCCTCCGATTCGGCGCTCCGGCGCCTGAAGACAGGGTCCTCCGCTGTCCTGGAGACGTCCTCCAGGCGCTGCAGGTCGGTTTCGAGCGCCTGGCGCTTGTCGGCGAACTCCAGGAAACGCCCGATGGGCGCCAGGAACATTTCGGCCAGGATGTAGAACCCGACCAGGGACCCGAGCGTCATCTCGCCGGCGATGACCAGACTCCCCCCGATTCCCAGAATCGTCGCGGCGCGCAGGGCGGCGATCAGCCCCGGCAGGGCGGAATTGACGGCGCCCAGTTCGGAGTAGAGCTGGCGCGCGCGCAGCTCGCGCGCCTGCTGGCCGCTCCAGCGTGAAAAGAACCGGTCGTCCGCGCCGGTCATCCTGAGGTTGTCGGCGTGGCTCAGCATCTGCATCCCGACGCCGATCAGCAGACCCTGTTCCCGCCGCATCGCCTGGCTGCGAACCGCCCGGGCTCCGCCCAGGAAGTGGGCCAGCGTTGCGTGCAGCGCGGCGAGCAGCAGCACCGCCAGCGCAAGCCGAACGTCGTAGAAGAACATGGCGACGACCAGCACCGCGCTCATCGCCATGTCGATGAGGAGCACCAGGAACTCCTCAGTCAGGTTCTTCGCGATGCGATCGATGGAGGAGACCCGGTCCGTGAGGTCGCCCACCAGCCGGTGTTCGAAGAACGCCACCGGCAGGCGCAGGAGCCGCGACAGGCCCCGGTTGTAGCCGGTCACCGAAATCCGCACCGCCAACCGCTTCAGGAACCGGTGTTTCAGCAGCGAGAGCAGGTACACCAGCACCCCGCCGCCCAGCAGAGCCGCCACCAGTCCGCCCCAGCGGCCGTGCCTCGCCAGCACCTCGTCCACGAAAACGCCGAGTGACGCGGGGACGATGAGCGGCAGCAACGCCAGCATGAACGCGCAGGCGATCACCCCGGTGAGCACACTCCACGAGCCGGCGAGCACGGTGCGCAGCCGCTCGAACAGGCTGGGCTGCTCACCACCGGGGCTGAAGTCCTCCCCGCGGCGGAAGCGAAGCGCGATGCCGCTGAAACCCTTGCCGAACTCCTCGGCGGACAGCCGGCGCCGCCCGGTGGCCGGGTCATTCAGGTAGTAGGTGCGGCCATCGAACCCTTCCAGCACCACGAAGTGGCTGAACTGCCAGAACAGGATCACCGGCATCGGCAGCATCTTCAGCTGGCGGGCGCGGACGCTGAGTCCGTTGCACTCGAGGCCGTAGTGCCGGGCGGCGCGCGCGATGCTCGCGGCGCTGCTGCCATCCCGGCTGACCTCGCACTTCTCGCGCAATTCGGTGAGCGGCACCCAGCGGCCGAACCAGGCCAGTACGCTCCCGAGGCACGCGGCGCCGCATTCCGATGCATGCATCTGCAGCAGAATCGGCGTCGTCACGCGCTGTTTCGAGGAGTCCGGCGAGGCTCTGGCGCCGGCCTTCCCCGAAGCCCGGGGCGGCATCCTAGGATCGCCTCAATCGCAGGAGCTGGACAGGGGACTGCCTTTCGAGTTCGATGACGATGCGGCACTCCCCACCCGCCCGCGGGGCGAGCGCGAGGCTCTCGTCGAGCGCGATGTCGACGCGGTACACGGACAGCGGCGCGACGCTCTCGAGCGCCGCCAGGCCCGCGGACAGGGGGACCGCGGAGATCGTCGAGAGTTCTCCCTCCAAAGTCTCGGCCTCTCCGTCCGCCAGGTGCAGCTCGACCGCCGCCGCCATCCCCGCCTTGATGTGCGGCGCCACCCCGGGATCGAGCCGGACGAGCGCCTGCACCGAACGGCGGCCCGCGGGCGGGTTGCGGCCGGGCTCCAGCAGTACGCCGTCCACCGCAAGGCTGCGGCCCACGTCACCGAGCAGGAACCAGGCGGTGAGGACGACCAGCAACAGCGCGATGGCGCCTACCAGCAGACGCTCCCGCGGCGTGGAGACCGTCAGCAGCCGGTCGAGTTGCTCACGTTCCGCCTTCGATTCGGCAACGGTGTTGTGGAAAGAGCCAAATGGATTGTCGAACACGACCGTGTATAGCCTCCGCCGAGAGATCGGGCAAGGACGGGAAGGGGCGCGGGTCGCCGCCGCACGGGTTCGGCCGCGGGAGCGCCGGAGCCGGCCTCCGGACTGACTGGCGAGGCCTCCACCCCCCCGCCGCCGTCAGGTAACGGCTCCGGTTCCGGTGGTCCGGGTGATGCATGACGCCCGGTTCCCATTCCCACGCCATCTCCGAAGCGTACCAGCCGGTCTCCGTTCTTCCGCGGGCCGCCTGGGGCGCGGCTTCTCACGGCACCCCTCGGAACGGGCGCCGAAGGCAAGCAACCTCCGGGCCGCCGGCTTCCCTTTTTTCGCCCCTGAACAACTTTGACCGGAATTGGGCGGGAATCTCGTCTGACCCTCTTCGTATGCCCGAGGGACCGCCCGTATCGCCGCCCGCCGCCCCGCCCGACCCGCGGGAGGAACTCGCGCGGCTGCTCGGAGACATGGTTCGCCGCGGGGGGAGCGACCTGCACCTGCGCCCCGGCGCCGTGCCCGGGCTGCGCATCGACGGCCGGCTCCTCCAGGCGGAAGGCGAACCGCTGTCCCCCGAAACCGTGAAGTCGATGGTGTCCGCCGGGATTCCGGATCGCCGGCGGGCACGGCTCGAGCAGGGCGGGGAGGCCGACTTCTCGTTCACCCTGACGGGGGTCGCCCGGTTTCGCGCCAGCGTCTTCCGGTGCCGCGGCGGACTCGCGGCGGTCTACCGCGTGGTACCCGGCGAGGTGCCGTCGCTCGATGCGCTGGGTCTCCCGGCGAGTGCGGCGGCCCTGCCCGGACTCGCGTCCGGACTCGTTCTCACCGCCGGTCCGGTCGGCTCGGGCAAGTCCACCACGATGGCGGCGATCGTGGGCCGGATCAACCGCAGCCGCGCCGTGCACATCGTCACCATCGAGGATCCGGTGGAGGTCATCCACCGGAATCGGCGCGCCCTCGTCACCCAGCGGCAGGTCGGGAGCGACACCGCTTCGTTTCACGAGGCCCTCCGTTCGGTGCTGCGTTCCGATCCGGACGTCGTGATGATCGGCGAGATCCGGGACCGGGACACCGTCGACGCAGCCCTCCGGGTCAGCGAGACCGGACACCTGGCGCTGGCCACCATCCACGCCCGCTCGGCGCTTCACGCGCTGACCCGCATCGTCGAGATGTTCCCGGCCCCTCAGCATCGTCAAGCCAGGATCCGGCTGTCGGCCTCCCTGGAGGCGATCTACTGCCAGCGGCTGGTGCCACGCGCCGACGGGAGGGGGCGGGTCGTGGCCGTGGAGCAACTCGCTCCCACACCGGCGGCGCGGAACCTGATCCGCGAAGACAAACTGCACCAGCTCTTCGCTGTCCTCGACGCCGGGGCGGGCCGGGGCGCCTCGGTGTCGCTCAACGAAGCGCTTGCATCCCTGTGCCGGCGGGGAGTCATTACCCGGAGCGACGCGCTCGCGGCGTCCAATGAACCGGCAGCGCTGGGAGCCGTTCTCGGATCGGCCACGAACGGCCGGGCCTGACTCCCGAATCGGCAATGAGGGCGAGGAACGGGCGTTTGGGACCGAAACGGCCCGGCCGGCCGGAGGCCGGGGGGAGCCGCCGCCGGTTGTTCGGGTTCCTCGTGCGTCCCGTCAGCCGGCGCAAGGTCGCCCTCCTGGTGCGCCAACTGGGAGTCATGGTGGGTGCGGGGTTGCCGCTTGCCGAGAGCCTCGCGGTGCTCTGCCACCAGGAAGAAGGTCCGCGGCTTCGAACCACCCTCGAACGGGTTGCCAGGGACGTCGAGTCCGGCAGTTCGCTGGCGGCGGCGATGAGCCGTCATCCACGGACTTTCGGCCGGCTTGCGGTGGCCATGACCACGATCGGCGAGACCGGCGGGCGGCTCGACCAGAGCCTGCTGCGCCTCGCCACCGAACTCGAGAAGTCGGCGGCGGTGACCGAGCGGGTGCGCGGAGCGTTCGCCTATCCGCTGGTGGTTGCCGCCATCGGGGTGCTGGTGGTTTCGGTGATCCTGTGGCGGGTCGTTCCGATATTCAGCGAACTCTACGAAGGACTCGATGCCGAGTTGCCCCTCCTGACGCGGATCGTGGTGGACGTCTCCAGGTCGTTCGGAGGATGGGCGCTGGCCGGGTCGGTCGTGCTCGGCGGGTGCGCCGCGGGGATCGCACACCTCCGGAGAACGGAGGCCGGCGGCGCCCTGTGCGACCGCCTCGTGCTCGGGATCCCCATCTTCGGCGGCCTGTGGCGAAAGGCCGGCATCTCCCGCTTCTGCCGGACGCTCTCCGTCCTCACGGAAGCCGGCGTCTCGGTACTGGAAGGGCTCGAGATCGCCCGCCGCGTGGTGGGAAACCGGCACCTCGAAGCGGTCATGGCGCAGGTTCGCCCGCGGGTGGAGGCAGGCTCGTCGCTCGCCGGCCCGCTGCGGCAGACGGGGCTCTTCCCGCCGATGGTGGTGCAGATGGTCGGGGTGGGGGAGCGGACCGGCGAGCTCGATGTCTCGCTCGAGAAGGTCGCCGAGTTCTACGAGGAGGAGGTGCGGCGAACGACCGCGACCATCCTGCCGCTCCTAGAGCCGCTTTTGATCCTCGTCCTGGGCCTGGTGGTCGGCGCCATCGTGGTCGCCATGTACCTGCCGATCTGGACGCTCGTCGGCCGATTGGCCTAGCAGCCTGTGGCAAAACTCACGCGGCCCAGTTCTCCCGGTGGGGGCCTCGGTGCTCACGCGAGTTTCACCACAGGCTGCTTGCCGTTCGTGGACGCGACAACGTGCGCGCCGGTTCCGCTGCCGGCCCGGCTGTGCCGCCCACGGAGGGCACGCGGCGCGCGCCCGTCCCCCCCTCCGCCCGTTCCACGCAGTGTCCCAAGGAGGACGTATCCTTATGAATCGCAGCGACCCCCTCCGCCCGGCCCCGGATTCTCCAATGAAATCGCCACCGAGCCGCCCAGCCGTCCGGCCGACGGGGAATCCCCGGGGCCGCTCCGCGCGGCGCCGGTCTTCGGCCGCCGCCGGCTTCACCCTGATCGAACTCCTGATCGTGATCGCGATCATCGGCGTGATCGCGGGGATCGCCATTCCCCAGTTGCTGCGCGCGCGGCTGTCCGCGAACGAGGCCCAGGCGATCGGCGACTCCCGCGCGGTGATCGCGGCGCAGCAGACCTACGCGGCCTCCAACTGCGGATTCTTCGCCGATCTGACGAACCTCTGCCGCAACGGCGCCGATTGCGGCGGAACCATCGGCATTCCCGACTACCCGGCCGCCGCTCCCGAGTTCATCGGCGCCGACCTGGGACGGAACAGTCCCTACGTGAAGGCGGGATACAACCGCACGCTCGCTCCGAACGGGACCCCGACCTCGGTGCCGGCTCATTGCGATCCCGACAGCCTGCTCGACTACTGCTACCACTCGGAGCCGGCGGACGTGGGACGCACGGGAGTGCGGTCCTTCTCGGCCACGAGTGCGGGAGCGATCTACAACGACCCCTCCGGCGCGGCGATCGCCTGCCCGGTGCCCGCGGCCACCGCTTTTCTCGAATAGAGGACGGGCCGAGTCCGCGTGGAGATCCGCGCCCGCAAGCTGAGCGCTTCCTATCCGGCGGCCGGGCGTTCCGGACTGGCGCTCGGCCGCCGGACGGTCGTCCGGGAAGTCAGCTTCGCGGTCGCGCCGGGTGAGGTAGTGGCTCTGGCCGGGAAGAACGGCTCGGGAAAGTCGACCACGTTGCGGCTGCTGGCCGGACTGCTGCCCGCCGATCGCGGCGACGCCCTGCTGGGAGAGGTGCCGGCCACCCGCAGCGAAGCACGCCGCCATCTCGGATACCTGGCGGAGGAAGACGAGTTTCCGGCGGGTCTCAGCGTGCGGGACACCCTGCGCTACGCCGCGGTGCTTGCCGGGTATCGGGGCGCCGGGGCTCGTCGGGAGGCGGAGCGAACGGCGGAAACCGCCGGGGTGGTCGAGTGGCTCGCGATCCCCGCCGGCCGTGCTTCGCGGGGTGTCCGGCGGCGGGTGTCCCTGGCGCAGGCGCTGCTCGGCGAACCCCGGGCGCTCGTGCTGGACGAACCGCTCACCGGGCTCGACCCGGAGGCCCGGGTCAGCTCCCTCGCGGCCATTCGCTCCGCGGCCCGGGAGGGGGCGGCCGTCATCCTCAGCCTCCACGAGGCCGCCGCGATCGAGTCGGTCGCGGACCGGCTGATCGTTCTGGCGGATGGCGCCGTCGCCGCCGCCGGACCGGTGGAAGACTTCGTGGCGAAGGGTGGCAGGGACCGGTCCGCTGCCGGACGAAGCGGCGGCTGGCTGGCGGCGGCGCTGGACGGCGCGAGCCCCCCGATCCGGTAACCACGGGTGCCGATCGCGCCATTCACGGCTACCGCCGCGGTGGCGCTGCGTGGGTTTCTCGCCGAGCGGAGCCTGCCGGCCGCTCTCGCGCTGGTTCTCGCGGGTTTCGGAGTCGGGGTGCTGCTGGGTGACGTGTCGCTCGGCCGGGAAGGACGTTTCGAGTCCGACGTGGCATGGGTTCTCGCCGAAGTGGCCGGATGGTCGCTGGCCCTCGTCCATGGAGCGGGACTCGCGGGCAGCCGCGGGGTTCTCGGCGCCTTCGCGCTGGCGAGACCCGTTTCCGCCGGCCTCCTGCTCGGCGGCCGCTTCCTTGGCGTGGCGGCCGGCCTGTTCGTCTACGTGGCGCTGGTGGCCGCCACGCTCTCGGCATGGCTCGTCCTCGCGCACGGCGGGGCGGCGGCGGCGGTGCTCGGAACCGGCTGGTTGTTGTGGCTGCGGCTGCTGGTAGTCCTCGCGGTGTCCACCCTGTTTCTGGCGCTGGTCCGTCCAGCCGCGGCGATCGTGCTCGCGGCGCTCTTCTCGCTGACCGGATGGCTCGCGGCGAGTCTTCCCGCGGCGGCGCCCGCCTACCTGGGACCGGTGACCCGGCTCGCGGCGTTCGTCCTGCCGGACCTGCCGGCGCTCGACGCGCCGCTGGCGGGTCTCCCCGGGAGCTTCTCCGGGGTGGCGCCGCTGCTCGTGGACCCCACCGCCCGGGCGCTCCTGTACGCGGCCGGAATGGTCGCCGCGGCGATCGCCGTGTTCCCGTGGCGGGCCCGCCAGCCGGCGGCGCCGGCTTCCTGAACGGGCGGATGCGGGACCCTCGGCTGGCCGGTCTCCGCGGCGTCGGCGCTGGCCGTCTCGCCTGTGCCGCGCTGTCGCTTGCGTGTCTCGGAACGGCGGCGCGGATCGCGCCCGCGGCGCGGCCGGGACCGGCCGCCGTCCCGCCTCCGGGGATGCACCTCAGCGATGCGGGGGTCGCGGCCCTGCCGTCCGGAGTTCGGCGTCTGGGGGCCGACATCTCGTGGTTCCTCGCCGTCCAGCACTACGGGAACCGGCGGCTCGCGGGCTCGTCCGGGTTCCCCGGCCTCGGCGCGCTCGTGGAGCAGGCGTTGCGCCTCGACCCGGGCCTCCGCCCGGCCGCGCTCCTGGGGCCGTTGCTGCTCGCCGAACCCCCTCCGCTCGGCGCCGGCGAACCCGAGCGGGCCGACGCCATCCTCGCCGGCTGGCTGCAGCGGCACCCCGGCGACTTCGACGCGGTGCTGCTCCGCAGCCTCCTGCACACCTGGCATCTCCAGGATCCCGAGACCGGCGCGACCCTGCTGGAGGCGGCGGGCGCCCGGGACGACGCGCCGTCCTGGGTCGTGGCGCTGGCGGCGCGATCCCTGACGGGGGTGGGGGCCCGCGCCGCCGCGCGGGAGCTCTGGCGCGTCCTGCTGGAACGCGCGGACGACGAACGGGCGCGGTCCAACGCCCGCACCCATCTGCTCCAGCTCGATGCGCTCGACCGGCTGGATGAACTCGGCTCCATCGTGCGCGCCTACGAACGCCGCTCGGGACACCCTCCCGGCGGCTGGGAAGATCTGGTCGCCGCCGGGTTGCTGCCGGGCCCGCCGGTCGACCCGGCAGGGGTGCCCTTCACGCTGGGCCGGGGCGGAGTTCCCGGGATCGCCTCCGAGTCGCCGCTGGCCGGCCATCCGGGCCGCTGACCGGCAATGGCGCCTGACACGGCCTTCTCCGGGCCGTCGCTCCCTCTCGCGCTGTTCGTGGCCGGGCTCGCGGTCGGGAGCTTCCTGAACGTGGTGATCCATCGTCTCCCGGCGGGAGAATCGGTGCTCCTTCCGGGCTCCCGATGCCCCGCGTGCGCCGCGCCGATTCGCGTGCGGGACAACTTGCCGGTGATCTCCTGGCTCCGGCTCGGGGGCCGCTGCCGGGATTGCCGGGCCCGGATCCCGGTGCGCTATCCGCTGGTCGAAGTGCTGACCGGGGTGCTCTTCTGGTGGGCGCCGGAGGGAGGGGACCCCGCGCTCGCCGTCTCCCGGGTGCTCCTCCTGAGCCTCCTGCTGGCGCTGGCGGTGACCGACTGGGAGCGGATGGTGCTGCCGGACGCGCTCACTCTTCCCGGGGCGGCGCTGGGCCTCGCGCTCGCGGGGCCCCGGTCCGATCTGGATCTGCTGACCTCGGCCGCCGGCGCCCTGCTCGGGGCCGGCCTGCTCTTCCTGCTCCGCGCCCTCTGGTTGCGGTTCCGGGGGGTCGAGGCGGTGGGGCTCGGCGACGTGAAGCTGCTGCTGCTGATCGGGGCGTTTCTGGGCCCGGCGCCCGCACTGGGCGCGGTGGCGCTCGCCGCCGCGCTCGGAGTGCTGGTGGCCGGGCCGCTGCTGCTCCTCGGCCGGATCCGGCGCGACACCCCGTTGCCGTTCGGCACCCTGCTCGCACTGGGCGCGGGCGCCGTCTTCGTGGTCTCGACGGGGGTCTGAGCCGGGCGCGGCCCCCGCAGGCGTGGGGGCGGAGGGGGACGGCGCGGGGTTTTCTCCGGTTTGGGCCGGGGAATCCACGTCCCTTGTGCACGTTCGCTTCGACTTTTCCACATTCGGCTCCAAAGTGGGAAGAAATCGGGCCGTTTTACGTCTGTGCCTGTGTAGGGCATGGACATGGACCAGACCACCGCCAGCCGGCCGGCCGCACGCCCGCCGGGCGAGGGCGGCTTCTCGCTCGTCGAGACCCTCTTCGCTGTCCTGGTGCTCGTCGTCGCCGCCGGCGGGCTGGTGCGCGCCCTGGCCCAGGCGTCCCAGGCCCGCCAGGCCGCCGCCGACACCGGTCTTGCCGCGGGAATTGCCCGGGCGCGGCTGGAGCAGCTGATGGCGGCGCCCTTCTGGCGAGGCTGGCCCTGGCCGGGACATCACGCCGCGGCCGCCCCTGGCGGCACCGTCGCAATCGAGGGCGCCGGGGCGGCCGGCTACTTCGCGTACTTCGGCGAGGACGGGGAGCCCGCGGACCGCCGCTCCGCGCGCTACGAAGTGCGTTGGCGGATCCGGGAACTCGCTCCGCGAGGCGGAGACCGGCTCGCCGCGCTTCGCATCGAGGTGGTGGCGATGCCGGTCGGTGGCGGCCGGGGTTCCGTCGTCCGGCTGGACTCGATCCGGGTGGCAAACCGTGAATAGCACGGGAACGTTTCCGGCGGGGGCGCCGAAGAGGTCGCCCGAGCGTGGAATGGCGCTCGTCCTCGCGCTCCTGCTGGTGGCGGCGCTTGCCGGTATCGGGGCGGTCGTGCTGGTATCGGTGGGGTCCGACGGTGCGACGGCGCGGAACCAGGCCTGGACGGCGCGGGCGGCGGCCCGGGCCGAGGCCGGGCTCGAGCTGGCCAAGGCCGTGCTCGCCGCCCACGTCGAGGAGCACGGCAGCTTCGAGAGGGCCCTGCCGCCGGTCCGCTCCTCGATCAGAGCCCCCCGGGGGGACGCGCGGGGACGGGCTCGCCCCCCCGACGGCGCCGCCTGCGGCGACCCGGCGGCGCCGGGTTGCCGCGACTACGAGGTGTTCCGGGACGAGCCCATGGCGGGTAGCGACGCCCGCGTCTACGTGGGCCGGGTGTTGCGCGACGTCGGCGGCCGCCCGCTGCTGTTCGACCCGCGGGCTCCGGCCGCCGGATGGGCGCCGGACCTCGATGGCGACGGCGTCCCGGACGTCGCCGGGGTCACCGTCTGGATCCGCCGGCCGGTGGTGGGCGCCCGGGACGCCGGAGCGCCGCACGACCGCGCGGTGCTCACTGCCGAGGCGCGGTATCCGCCGCCCCGCGGACCGGAGGACCCCCACGCGGTCAGCCGGCTCGAAATGACCCTGCGGCTCGCGCCGCGTCCACCGGAACGCCAGGCGGCAGACCTCGATTACAGCGACGGCCTGACGACCTGGGTGCAGCGACGCCTCCGGCCCGGGGACCGCGGCGAGTGACGGTGAACGGGACGAGAGCGCTCGCAAAAGGAGAAAGTCCATGAAGCGATTCAGAAGCCGCCCACCCGTTTGCGCCGGTTTGGCGCTGGTGCTTCTGTTCGTTGCCGCCGCGCCGGCGGGCGCCCTGGCGCGGTCGGCGGCGGGGGGAGTGCAGGACTTCCTTGAACGAGGGCGGGACCCCCTCGGCGTCGTGCGCACCACCACCCGCCCCCGGGTGTGGGTTCTGTTCGACACCTCGGAGTCCATGACGATCGCGATGGGGAGCCGGAGCCGGTTCGCAGTCGCCCAGGACGTGGTCCGGCGGGTGGTCGGGAATCTGGAGTCGGTGTCGGGCGAGCCCCTTGTGCACTGGCGGCTCGCGGCCTTCAGGTTGTTCCGGGCGTCGCTGCACGGGAGTTCCCGACGTGAGATCTGTCAGGACCCCACCATGGGCGCCGGACTTCGTTTCGGATCGCCGGGGGTCCCGGTGACCCCGGTCCGTTGCGGGGGCGCCCTGATTCTGAGCGACCCGTCGGGGTGCGACGCGGAGGCGGCGCGGACGGCTCTCCTGCGGGAGCTTCCGGGCAGCGTCAACACCAATCGCACTCCGAACGGAATCGCGCTCTACCAGCTCGCGAGCCACATCGCGGCGAACGCTACGGAAGACCTGGAGCCGGGCCAGCAGAACGTGATCGTGCTGATCACCGACGGCCTCGACACCTGTGAGTGCATCCATCACGCCTGGCTCGACTTCAATGTCAGGCCTCCCGGACGGGCGCCCCGGCCCGGGGCGTGGCTCCGGACGAACGACGCCAGCCCGGACGTGCTGACGTACCACGGGGCGTCCGGTCCGACCCACGCCGGCTGGAATGCGGGTCTCAAGGCGAAGGCGGCGTACCTGGCGCTCAACGGAGGCGATCCGGACGCGGGTCTGGGAGACATCCACGTGGTCGGCCTCGCCATGACGGACGGACCGGCGCGCGGCTACACGAACCACCTGGCGTGGATGGCGTCGGGCGGCCGGCACCCGGCCATCTACGCGGACCGGCCCGAGGCCCTCCGGCGGGCCCTCAGCCAGGTCCTCGACGAGGTCACCCTCCCCTCCGGGACGGTGAAGCTCGCGGCGCCACGGCTGGCCACGATCAAGGAACTGGTCGCGAGTTCTCCGAGTCCCGTGTTCCCGGGGAGCGATCCCACGCTCCCCGTGGACGCGCTGGTGGTCCCGGCGAACGGGGAGGCCGGCCGCGAGGAGGTGATGCGGCGGCGCGCCGCGTACGCCGACAACGTCCTCATCTCGACCAGTGCGGACCTCCACGCGCTTCGGGGCGGGTTACAGGCGTTTCCTACTTCGCCCGGAGGTGGAGGGAGCCTTCTGGAGACATCCGTATGGGACGCGGGGATGCAGCTCGCCCAGCGCGACCCGGCGGATCGCCGGCTCCTCTTCAACCGGGCCGGAAGCCGTGAACTCCGGGTGTTCGAAGTCGGCGAGGTCACCCCCGAAGACCTCGGCGTCGAGGCGGGTTACCTGGCCGAGCTCGACGGCGCCGGCGCCCGCACCGCCGAGGATGCGGCCCGCATCGTGGTGCGCCTGGTCCGCGGTGAGGAGCTCGGGATGCATCCCGACACCGGGACGATCTACCGCCCCGATGGACGCCTCCACTTCACGGGAGGCCGGGGCACCTGGAAGCTCCGCGAAGGCCTGGCATCCCCGGCGGTGGTCACCCATCCTCCCCGCCGTCCGGACCGCGTTCTCCGGGAACGGGAGCGCTACGAGCGCTTTTTCGCCCGGCACGCGAATCGGAGGACCATGGTCTATCTCCCGACCAGCGGCGGGGTGCTCCACGCCTTCGCCGCCGACACCGGGAAAGAGGTGTTCGCGTACATCCCCGACGACGTTCTCGGGCCGGCCCCCGGAGCCGGGGGCGCCGGGGACCGCGTCTTCCTGCGGGAACTGGCGATGGCGGGGGTCCGGGGCGCGGCCGGGCTCCGCCGCGGACTCGTGAACCGCTTCGCGCTCGCCGGCTCGCCGGTGGTGCGCGACGTTTTCCTGCCGGGGTTGCAGGACTGGCGAACGTTGCTTGCCTTCGGCCGCTCGTTCGGCGGGCGCTTCGTGACCGCGCTCGACGTGTCGCAGGTGGGAGACGGCTGGGCCGGCGGGCATCGCGTGGCGACACCCCCGGCCGGCGGCCCCGGGCTGCCGCATCTGCTCTTCAACGTCGGACATCGTCCGGACCGTCCCGGAGTCTCCCTGCCGGAACTCGGCGAGACGCCGGCGCCGCTCGTGGTCGAAGTGCCGGCGGCCGGAGGAAGCGCCTGGACGATGTTCCAGGCCGCCGGACACGGGAATCCGGACGGCGACGCCGGCGAGTGGCTTCTCGCCCTCTCCCCCGAGAATGGGCGGGTCCGGGCCCGCCACCGGCTGGAGCGGGCGCCCGGCCGCCCGTTTCAGAAGAACGGCGCCGTCAGCTCCCCGGCGCCGTGGCGGCCGGCATGGTCGCTGCCGGGAGCCACCGACCTCGTCACCCGGGTCTATCTCGCGGACCTCCACGGCCAGATCCACCGCCTGCGGCTCTCGGGGCCGGGCGCCCCGCAGTGGAGCGTGGCGCACCGGTTGGGCGGGGAGCACCCGATCGTGACGTCACCGGTGGTCTTCCCGTTCCCGGGGCGGACCGAGCCTCACCTGCTCGTCGTCACCGGGGGCGATCGCCGGGTCCGCAACACCGCGTCCGCGGTCGTCCTGCTCCGGGACGAGGGAACGCGTCTTCGGGAGGTCTGGCGGCGGAGGCTTGCCGAGGGCGAAACCCCCCAGGGGCAGCCCGTGGTCCTCGCGGGCGGTACGGACGTCGAGGTCGTCCTCGCCACCCACACGTCGCGGACGGAATCGCTCTCCTGCGACACCGCCGCCACCACCGACGGCATCGCACGGCTGCGCGCGTTCAACGGCCTGACCGGCGCTCCGCTGACCGGGGTGGTGGCCGAGGGCGCCCCGGTGCGGGCGTTCGGTCCGGGACGGGTTCGGGGGATCAGCCTCTCCGCCTCGGGAAACATGGCCCTGAGCGTGAGCCGCGTGGGTGGCCGGGCGGTCGACACGATCATCGGAGACTTCGAGTTCCGGGTGCGGGACGCCGCCCTCGAGGACGTGACCCTCTTCGTCGAGGGGTTCCGCAGCTCTCCCTTCTGGATCCGTCCGGAGGGCTGACGGGTGTTCGCGACACTCAGGCGCCCAACTCTCCGCTGGCGTGCACGGAGCGGCGACGGCGCCGCGGGTTTCACGATCACGGAGGCGGTGGTGGCGCTCGGTCTCACCCTGATGGTGGCGGGGAGCTTCGGTCTGCTGTTTCGCCAGGCCCGGCTGGTCATGGAACTGCAGCCGGAGCTGGGGACTCTCCGCCAGGACGGACACGCGATCCTCGATCGCATCGCGGCGGACCTGGTGCGCGCGGGCAGCGGTTTGCCTGTTGAAGTCCCGGTCTTCACCGACCTCGAGCGCGCCGGTGACCGGAATCCGGACGGACTCGACTTTCTGACCGCGCCCGAGCGCCTGGCCGAGGCGTCGTTCGAGCCGGTGGTGGCGTTCGACGGCGTGGAGGTGAGACTCGCGCATCCCCGATCTCGCCTGGACCGGGGCTCAGGAAGTCGGGGGCGGCGTTTCGTCGTGGTCTTCAACGACGACGAGATGACGCCCCGCTGGGCGTTCGGCGAGGTGGTCTCGGTTCGTGCCGCGAGGGGGGGCGGGACGACCGGGCTCGCGGGAGCGCTCGGCGCGGCGGGGGAGCAGTTCGCCGCGGGGGCGCCCGGGGAAGAGAACGCGGCCGGCGCCGCGGTACGCATCGCACCCCGGGAAAACCCCTGGCACCGGCATTTCCGGCCGAGCGTGGACGGCGATACGTTCGAGCCCGGAAGCGGCGGCGGCCTGCTGGAGCGCGCGCTGCAGAGCGTGCTGGGTGGAGCGATCGAGGCGGCCGTTCCCGGGATCGGCGGTGGGGCGCTGGCGACCCTCACCGGGCAGGTGGTGGGCGCGATGCTGGAGCGGTGGGCGCGGGAGCGCGGGGTGCCGCCGGGAACCCCGCTGGAGGTCCGCCAGCGGGAGGGAACCGGCCTGTTCGGGCTCGGGCAGCCCGGCCTGGTGCCGGTCAGCCGCATCCGCTACTGGGTACGGGACGCGGCGCCGGACGCCGTCGATCGCCGCCGGGTCCTGATGCGCCGGCTCGATGACGAGCCGCCGCAACCGGTCGGGTACGTGGAGGATCTGCAGGTCCGCTACGTTACGGGGGAGAATGCGGACGTCCTGCTGGACAGTCCGCCGCGGTTCGCCGGCGACATGGCGTCGGCGGCCCGGCTCCGGGATCATGTCGTGCGCGCGGTGGACGTCACGGTCCGGGTCCGGGCCGCCGAAACCCGGGCCGGCAGGGCCTTCGCCGGGAACGGAGCCGCGGCCGCCGAAGCACCGGATGGGCGCCTCACCCGGGTCTATCGGCGCCGGGTAGGACTTCGGGTCACGGCTGCCGGCGTCGAGCGCCGCGCCTGGGAGGAACTCATGCAGTTGAACGCGCTGCCGACCGAGATTCCGAGAATCGGACCGCTTCGGTTTCTTCCCGTGCCCTGGTAGTCCGATTCCCCTTTTCCGCCCCGGACGGCCGGTCGCCGGGGGCGGGCCGGCGGTCCCGGCGGCCCCAGTGGATGGCGACCGTGCCGAGGGCCAGATGCCGGTAGGAGACCGCGCCGAATCCGGCTTCACCCAGAGTGCGGGCGAGCGCTTCGGCATCCGGAAAGCTCAGGATGGAGTCCTTCAGGTAGTCGTAGGGCTCCCCGCCCGAAGCTGCGAGGCGGGCGAGGCCGGGTACCGCGAGCTGCAGCCAGGCCCCGTGCCCGAGCCGCACCACGCGGCTCTCCGGCCGCGAGAACTCCAGAATCACGAGCTTGGCTCCGGGGGAGAGGACCCGATGGATCTCGGCGAGCCCGCGCTCCAGGTCCGGGAGATTCCGGATTCCGAAGCCCACCACCGCGGCGCCGAAGACGTCGTCCGCGAAGGGCAGCCGCATCGCGTCTCCGGCGACCCCGGGGAACGCCGTCCGGCGGCGAGCCGCCTTGGCGTCCGCGATTTCCAGCATCGCGGGAGTCAGATCGCAACCGACGGGACGCAGGTGGCGGGGCAGCAGGAGGGCGAGATCTCCGGTTCCGCAGCACAGATCCAGGATCCGGGAACCCGGAGCGCAGTCCAGTTCCCGGAGGGCGGCCCGTCTCCAGCCCTGGTCGAGTCCGACGCTGAGAATCCGGTTCATCCGGTCGTAGCGGGGCGCGACGGCCTCGAACATCCGCCGAATCGCCCCCGGAGCCTGCCGCCGGGCCTCCGGCGAGAGCGGCGGCGAGCGCATGATTCAGTCTAGCGGCCGTTTGAGCGGGGCCGCCGGTGGCGGAGCCCCGGCAACGGCGGCGCGGGCGCGGGCCGCGGCCCGGGCAGACGATAATGTGCGGACCTTGCCCGCCCTCTCCCCGCTCCCGCTCATGATCGGTCCGCTCGGCATGCAGGAGATGCTGATCATCCTGGTGGTGGCCCTGATCGTGTTCGGCCCCCGCAAGCTGCCGCAGATCGGCAAGACGCTCGGAAAGAGCGTCGCCGAGTTCCGGCGGACCAGCACGGAACTGCGCAGCACCCTGGAGCGGGAGGTCCAGATGGAGGAGTTCCGGGCCGCCCGCAGCGAGGTCTCCGAGTTGAAGAAGGACGTGACGGATCTGGGCCGGGGACTCGACCCGGACCGCGGATCCGGCCCGCCGGAGGCGAAGCCGCAGACGGGCGAGAGCCCGCCCGAGGCGGGATCTCCAGCCGCGCCTCCCCCCGCCGCTGCGGGGGCGGACGAGCCGGCGGACGAGGCCGTGGCTCCCGGAGCCGGCGCGGCCGGCGACGGGGAACCCGCCGGCGGGAACGGCGCGGCGGGTGACGGCGGGGCTACGGAAGCGGAGTCTCGAGGGGACTCCGGCAAGTGACGGGACGGCGCCGGCCCTCGCCACCCCACGGCACTCCGTGAGCGACGCCGAGCGGACGGACAGCCCCAACGGGCCGGCCGACCGGATGACCTTCCTCGAACACCTGGACGAGCTGCGCATCCGGCTCATCCGGGCGGCGATCGCGATCATGGTGGCGTTCGTGGGCTGCTTCTTCTTCTACGACGAGGTCTTCAACTTCCTGATGCAGCCGCTCCGGAACGTCATCGAGCCCTACGGGGGGAGCCTCATCGCGACCGCGCCGCAGGAGAACTTCGTCCTCGGGATCAAGATGAGCTTCCTGGTGGCGATCGTCGCCTCCACCCCGGTCTGGCTGGGTCAGGCATGGGGGTTCATCGCTCCCGGGCTCTACCGCCACGAACGCCACCTGGCCGTCCCGTTCGTCATCGTGGGCTCTGTGTTCTTCATTTCGGGAGCCGTCTTCTGCCACTACATCCTCTTCCCCATCGGCGCCGAGTTCCTGAGCACGTTTGGCGGCGTCGGCGAGGACATCGAGATCCGCTACCGGGTCTCGGAGACGTTCAGCTTCTACGCCCGGCTGGTGCTGGTGACCGCGGTGATGTTCCAGATCCCCACGCTGGCGCTGCTGCTGTCGCGGCTCGGTGTGATCACCCCCCGCTTCCTGGTCCGCTATTTCAAGTACGCAATCCTGCTCTGCTTCGTGTTCGCCGCCCTCCTGACCCCGCCGGATCCGGCCACCCAGATCCTCCTGGCCGGGCCCATGGTCCTGCTCTACACGCTGTCGATCGGGATCGCCTGGGTCGGGAACCGGATGCGCGGCAGGAAACGGGAGGACGAGTAGCGGGGTCTGTACCGGCCCGCGCAGGCTGCTAGGATCACGCCATGAGGCTCCGGGCGCGGGTCATTCCCCTGCTGCTGCCGCTGCTGGTAGGGGGCGCCATCTCGGCGACGATCCTCGGCGTCCAGCCGGCGCGCGGGCTGCCTCCCGCCGACGGGCTGAAGGTCCTGCTGCAACGGCACTCGAACGTCATCCGGCACATCGAGACGGCGTACCCCCGGGAGATCGATCCGGAGACGCTGACCCGGGCGACGGTGTCCGGGATGCTCGCCCGGCTCGACCCGCATTCGAACCTCTTCGTTCCGCGCAACTACCGCCAGATGCGCGAGCGGCAGCAGGGGGGCTACGTCGGGCTGGGAATCCGGGTGCAGCATCAAAACGGCCTCCTGACCGTCGTTTCGCCCTTCGAGGGGACTCCCGCATACCGGCTGGGGATCCGGGCCGGAGACGTGATCTCCCGCATCGAGGGCGAAGATGCGACGCAGTACACGATGGACGACGCGGTGAACCTGCTCCGGGGTCCGCGGGGGACGCCGGTCAACATCACCATTACCCGGCCCGGCTACGACGCCCCGCTCGACTTCACCGTGATCCGGGACCGGATCGCGCTCAAGAGCGTTCCCTACCACTTCGTGCTCGACGAGCCCGCCGGGTCCGAGAAGACCGGCTACGTGCGGGTCTCGGACTTCAACGAGAACACCGAGAGTGAGCTACGCGACGCCATCGCGGAACTTCGTCTCGCGGGGGCTGACCGGCTGCTGGTGGATCTTCGCCGCAACCCGGGTGGACTCCTGAACCAGGCGGTGGCCGTTTCGAACGTCTTCCTGAAACAGCACCAGGAAATCGTCTCCATCCGCGGGCGTCACTCCGAAAACGATCAGGTCTTCTTCGCCGAAAAGCCCGGTCCCTACAGCGATCTCCCCGTGATCGTTCTCGTTTCCCGGGAGAGCGCCTCGGCGTCCGAGATCGTGGCGGGCGCCATCCAGGACCACGACCGCGGCCTCATCGTGGGGGAGAACACCTACGGGAAGGGGCTCGTCCAGTCTGTCTTCCAGTTGAAGCACGGCTACGCGCTGGGCCTCACGTCCGCGGAGTACTTCACGCCGAGCGGCCGCCGGCTCCAGCGCGACTACGACTCGGGAGACTTCCTGGCGTATTTCCAGGATCGGGGCGAGCGCGAATCGAACGACGAGGCGGGAACCGTCGTGCTGACCGGACTCGGCCGGGAGATCCGGGGCGGTGGAGGCGTCGCGCCGGACCGGGAGGTCCTCGCCCCGGAGCTTCCCGAGGTCCTATTGGATGTCGAACAGTACGGGGCGATCTTCCGGTTCGCCACCCGGTTCGTTCCCGCGGATGGCCGTGGAGCAGTCGACGGGGCGGGCACGCGGCCGGACGAACTCGAGGCGCGGGGTGACCTGATCCGGGCGGTGGATCAGAGTTTTCGCGCTGACGCGGCGACGCTCGCGGAGTTCTTCGACTTCCTGGCGGCGGAGAAGATTCCGCACGACCGGGAGGGACTGGAGCGGCATCGCGAGGCGGTGGCGCTCCGGATCGAGAGCGAGGTCTTCAGTCTCCTCTGGGGACCGGCGGCCTCCCGGCGGGCGACCCTGGACCGCGATCCGCAGGTCGCCGCGGCGCTTCAGGCGATGCCGCAGGCGGCGCTGTTGCTTCACGATCCCGAGGCGTACCTGGCCGGGACCACCGGCGGGGAAGGCCGCTGAGTGACATTGCGCCATCCCTCCGGATTGGTCGTCGCTCTCGCCCTTCTCGCCGTCGCCGCGACGCTCGCCCCGGCGCAGTCGAGCGTCGAGGAGTTGGCGGCGCGACTCGAGAGCAGCGATGCCCGGACCCGCCGCGACGCGGCGCGCGCCCTCGGGGAAGACGGCTCGATCGAAGCGGTAGCGGCGCTCACTCCCGCGGCGCGTGACGCGGACCGCGACGTGCGGCGCGCCGCGTTGGAGGCGCTCGCGGCCGTCCGCAGACCCGATGCCGTCGCGGGGTTGATCCTCCTGCTCGAGGACGAGGTCGCCGCGCATCGGCGCGGCGCCATCGGGGGACTCGTGGACATCCACCGCCGCGAACCCCCCGCCGGTCGAACGGAACGCGCGGTCGACTGGCTGCTCCGCCGCGAACAGGAGTTTGCGCTCGATCCGCTGCGGCCGGTCGAAGGCCGGGTTGCGGATGCCCTGGCCGCCCGGCTCGATGACGAGGACACGGAGAACCGGAGACTCGCCGCCGAGGCGCTCGGCGTGCTGCGCGCCGCCACGGGGGCGGCAGCGCTCGCGCGCGCCGCGGCCGGTGATGCGGATGACGACGTGCGGCGGAACGCCGTGGAGTCCCTGGGATTGATCGGGACCGAAGAAGCCGGGGAGAGCCTGTTGTCCATGGTGGAGGATTCCGGGCTCGAGCGACACGTCGTCCGGGCGCTCGGACGCATGGCCTTCCGCCCGGCGACCGCGGCGCTGGTCGCGGTTTACGACCGCGACCCGGGAAGCGATCTCGCGCGGGACGCCCTGGAGGGGCTGGCCAGGATCGGGGCCCCCGAAGCGCGCGGGACGTTCTACCACGAGCTGTCGAGCCGGGATGCCCGCCGGCGCGAGTATGCGGCCGAGGGCCTGGGCCGGCTGGAGGATCCCACGCTCGTGGACGGCCTGATCCGGGACTTTCTCCGCGAGGAGGACGCCCGGGTGCAACTGGCCTTCTGCTTCGCGCTGGTGCGGCTGGGCCAGACGCCGTTCGTGGACCGCGTCGTTCTTTCGCTTTCCGACCGACGCCTGCGGGAGACGGCCCGCCAGTACGGGCTGGAGCTGGCAGCCGGGCACCTCGACGAGTTTCTCCGGTATCTGGACGACCCGGACCGGGAGGTTCGACTCGAACTCATCGCGCTCCTGGAACGGGTGGGAGACCGGGCCGCGATTCCGAGGCTCGAGGAAACCGGCCGGGACCCCGACAGCGAGATCGCCGATCGGGCCCGGGCGGCCGCACGGGTCCTCGCCCGCCGGAGCGAAGCTCGATAGCCGCGCGCCGGGACGCCACGTGAGCGGTCCCGCGGGGGTCTTCACGGCGGCCGGGTTGAACGGCGAAGGAAAGGGTGAGACCATCGTGAACGTGCGTAGCGGTTTCTCTTCTCCCCTGGCGGCGGACCGATCTCTCCGGCGTCCGTACCTGACCGGGCTCCTCCTTCTCGGCATGAGCGGGGCAGGTCTCCTCCCTCCGGCCGCCGGGGCGGAGCTTCCGTCCCGGAACTCCGTCTGGCCCGAGGTTCAGCGCGACGGCAAGTCGCTGGTGATCGGCCGGTTCGTCGGCAAGTTCGAGAGCCCCGACTTCCGTTCGCGCCGAATCGTCCTGCGCCATCGCGATACCGGCCGGAACGAGACCCTGGCGGTGGATGACGGCCTGGGCCTCATCAACGAACTGGTTCCCCCGGGCGTCTATGACGTGGAGGCGATCGAGGCGGTCTATTTCCCGAACATCCGCCCGATGAACATCCGGCGCTTCCGGCCGATCCGGCAGCGCTTCACGGTGGCCCCCCGGGACCACGAACGGGGAGAGACGCTGATTTCCGTCCCTGCGGACCGTCCGGTCTACATCGGCACCATCCGGGCCGGCGCCGAGCGGCAGGGAATGGTCTACGAGGGGCAGAAGCTCCGGGTCCTCGATGACTTCGACGTCGCGATGGAGCGGCTTGCCACGACGTATCCGCTGCTCGCCGCCAGCCTGAACGAGCGGGCGGTGGTCCCGCAGCGGCACTTCATGCTCCGCCCGACCGTGCCGGAACCCCCGCTCGAAATGATCGTCGGGATGGAGGATCCGATCCGGCAGGCGCGCCGTTACATCGAAGACGGCAAGTTCGAACAGGCGATCAACTGGCTCTCGACCTTCATGCCGGTCTCGGACGCGCAGCGCAACGACGTTCGTCTGTTGATCGGCGAATCCCACCTGGGGTCACGCAACCTGGACCTCGCCATCGAGGAACTCGGGGAAGTGCTCCTCCAGGACCCGACGAATCTCCGGGCGCTGCGGTTGCTCGCCCGTTCCCACTCGCTGAACGGCGATCTCGAGGACACCGAGAGCCTGTACCGGGCGCTGCTCGACATCCGGCCGCGGGATGCGGAGGCGCACCTGCAGCTCGGCTATCTCCACGCCCTCCGTTCCGACGGCTCCGGCGCCGAAGCGGCGTTCGAGATCGCGTTCGAAACGGACTTCGACTACCTCATGCACGATCTCGCCCCGTTCCTCATGGCGGTGCGCGAGCGCACCGCCAATCCCGGCATCCTCTACGAGCCCCCGGTGCTCCGGAGCACGCCGGTACCCATGCGGGGCTCGGGCGGTTCGCGGCGTTCCGCGGAGCGCGACGGGATCATGGTCCTCATCGATCACCGCGGCCGGGTCAAGTCCGCGCACTTTGCGCCCGAGAGTTCGGGACGGGTCCACCAGTTGATGATGTCCCTGGTCCGTGGCCGTTACACCCCCGCGACACTGAACGGAGTGGCCGTCCCGTCCATCATGGCGCTCGGCAACTTCGGCGCGGACCGGTAGCCGCTCGCTAGGGTGTTCCCGCCGGAAGCGCCAGGATCCGGTCCACCTCCGCTTCGAGCACTTCGAAGGGTTGATCCGTGCTCGGGGCCGGGTGCAGGAGTCCCTCGCGGTCGATGAGGAAGTTGGCCGGATAGCGGGCGGTTTCCATGAAGATGTCCGGCATGACGCTGTTTTCGAGGAGGCCGGGCAAGAGCAGCGGGTAGTCCACCGACAGGACATCCCTCCGGAAGTCTTGCTGGATGGCCTCTTCCTCGGTGGAGATGCCGTAAACGAGGAAACCCTCGTCGGCGCGTTCCCGCGCCAGCCGGTCCAGCTCGGGCATCTCGGCGCGGCAGGGTGGGCACCAGGTGGCCCAGATGTTGACGAGGACGACGGAACCCCGGTGATCCGACAGCCGGTGGACCTCGCCGTCGAGATCCCGGGCGAGGAAGTCCGGAGCGGGTACCCCGGAAAGCGCCAGGTTGGCCGCCTGGCGGGCTCGCCGCACGGCGCCTCCGATGGGGACGGTGACGAGGCCGAGGGACAGGATCGCCACCGACGCGGCCATCCATCCGGTCCACCGGAGGCCGCCGTCGCGGTAGCCGCGGAAGGCGCGGTGCAGCGCGAACGCGGGCGGAAGCAGCATGACGAACGCCACCGCCCCGAGGCGGAACGCGTAGTCCGCGTCCGGGTTGGAACTCAGCCGGGTGAGGACGAGATACGTGCCGGCCCCCAGCGCCGCGGAAACGAAGGGCGAGAGGACGCCGGGCCAGAAGGAAGAACGGGGCGCACCGGTCATGGCGCCAATTTACCCGGCGGCTCTCTCGTCACCGCGGTAGCGGCGCCGGATGCCCGGGATCAGATAGCGGGAAAAGAGCGTCTCCTCGTCGTGCCCGGGCGAAAAGCCGAAGTCCCGGCGGGCCGCGGTGTCGTTCACGGCGCCCGGCCAGCTGGCCACGATCCGGTCGCGCGCCCGGTCGAGCTGGAACCGGACCTCGAGATCCGGAAAATCCCGCGCCACGCGCGCGATGATCTCGGCGGCGGAAAGGCTGGGCCCGCCCAGGTTGTAGGCGGTCCGGGTCAGGGAGGCCTTCCGGCGCCGCGCGAGACGCAGGACGCCCTCCACCGCGTCCGGCATGGCGCAGAAGGGGAGGCGGGCTTCCCGGTCGACGAAGCAGCAGTACGCCTCGCCCCGGGCGGCCGCATGGATGAGTTCCGGGGCCCAGTCGCTCGTCCCTCCCTGGGGCAGCGTGTCCGAGGAAATGAGGCCGGGAAGGCGCACCGCCCGGAAATCGAGGCCGCCGCCCAGCCGCTCGATGGTGGCGCCGAGGCGCTCGACATAGAGCTTCTGGGCGCCATAGAGGGTCGCCGGATCGAGATGCTCGTCTTCGCTGACGGGCGCCGCCGCCTCCTTGGCCTTCCGCGACGGGAGGCCGTACACGGCGATCGAACTCGGAAACACGAAGCGAACCGGTTCGTCCGGAGTGGCGAGGTCCGCGGCCATGGCGAGGAGGCGGGCGGCGCCGTCGGCATTCACCCGGTGGGCGAGGACCGGTACCGATTCAGCCCGGGTCGAGAGGATCGCGGCCAGGTGGAAGATGAGGGTGGGGCGGTACCGGCGTAGGAGCCCGTCCCACAGCGCGGGATCGAGGATGTCTCCCTGGAAGTGCTCCCGGTGGCGGTCCTCGGGCCCCGCGGTGGACAGCGGACGGAGATCCACGGTCACGATGGGATCGCCCGGGCCGTCGGCCAGCCGCTGGAGGAGGGCCTGTCCGATCTCGCCGGCGGCGCCGGTGATCAGCGTGATCGGGATCCGCCCGCCGCTCATGCCTGGGAACCGGCCCCGTCCGCGGCGGTTCCCAGGACGCGCCGCAGGAAGATGCCGATGTCCCGGATCTCCGTCTCGGCGACCTGGTGCGCCATCGGGTATTCGTGGTACTCGACGGTCCACCCCAGCTTCGTGAGGGCCCGGGAGCTCACGCCGGCGAAGTGGACCGGGATCAGGGGATCGAACGAGCCGTGGGCCTGAAAGATGGGGGTGGGCGGCTCCGGCGGGGCCGCCACGCCCTCCGTGACCGGCAGGTAGGTGGAGAGCGCCACCACTCCGGCGGGCCGGATGGGTGGCTCGCCCGCGGAGCCGGTGCAGGTGGCCGCCTGGAGGACGACCGCTCCACCCTGGGAGAATCCGGCGAGCACCACGCGGCCCGCCGGGATTCCGCGCTCGGCCTCCCGCGCCACCAGGGAGCGCACGCCGGCGACCGATTCCGCCAGGTGCTCCCGGTTGACGCCGGTGTCGCGCTGGACCGATGCGATGTCGAACCAGGCGCGCATCTCCATCCCGCCGTTGATGGTCACGGGACGGAAGGGCGCCTCGGGGAACAGGAACCGGATCCCCAGCGCGGCGGGCAGCCGCAGCGCCGGGATGATGGGTTCGAAGTCGCGCCCGTCGGCGCCGAGTCCGTGCAGCCAGATGATCGTGGCGCGGTGCCGCCCGGCGGGAGGCACCTCCACCACGCTCCACGGAGCCGCCGCGGCGGGGGCCGCGCCGGAGCGGATGGCGGGCCCCGGCTCAGGGAGATGGCTCAGAACTGCTCCTCCAGGACGGTTTCGAGGACTTCCAGGTAGTTGGCGGCGTCGGCGGAGGAGAAGGGCAGGGGCGGCTTGAGCTTGATGACGTTGGCGTCCGGCCCGTCGGTGCTGTTGAGGATCCCGAAATCGCGAAGCCGGTTCACGAGCCGGCGGGCTTCTTCGGTAGCGGGCTCGCGGCTCGACGGATCGCGGACCATCTCGAACCCGAGAAAGAGACCGCGTCCCCGAACCTGGCCGAGGATAGGGTAGCGGCTTGCGAGCGCCGTCAGCCCGCCAAACAGTTGCCCGCCGACGGCGGCGGCGTGTTCGGCAAGCCGCTCCTCCCGGATCACGTCGAGCACCGCGAGTCCCGCCGCGCAGGAGACCGGGTTGCCGCCGAAGGTGTTGAAGTACTCCATCCCGGTCTCGAAGGACCGGGCGAGCTCCCGGCTGGTCACCACCGCGCCGAGCGGATGTCCGTTCCCGGCCGGTTTTCCGAGCGTGACGATGTCCGGAGTCAGCCGTTCCCGGCTGTCCTGCACGGCGAGAAAGGCCCAGAACTGCGGCCCGGTCCGGCCGAAGCCGGTCTGGACTTCGTCCGCCACGATCACGCCGCCGGCGCTCCGCACGGCCTTGTAGAGCGCGCCCAGGTAGCCCGGCGGCGGCACGATCTGGCCGCCGCAGCTCAGGATGGCCTCCGCGATCAGGGTCGCCGGCCCCACCGCCCGGACCCGGGACCCGGCGTCCCCGATCAGTGACTCCGGGAAGTTGCCGTCACCCTCCCGGAAGCGGCCGCGGTAGCCGTCCGGCATGGGCAGCCGGTGGAGCCACGGCGGCCCGGGGCGTCCCCCGCGGCCATCGAGCTTGTAGGGGCTGACCTCGATGAGGGAGGTGAGGTTCCCGTGATACCCGCCGTCGAACACCAGCGTTTCCCGCCGTCCCAGGTGAGCCCGGGCGATGCGGAGCGCGAGGTCGTTCGCTTCGCTGCCGGAGTTCGTGAGAAAGACCACTTCCAGCGGCGCCG
This sequence comes from Vicinamibacteria bacterium, assembly GCA_965116805.1. Taxonomy (GTDB): domain Bacteria; phylum Acidobacteriota; class Vicinamibacteria; order Marinacidobacterales; family Marinacidobacteraceae; genus Marinacidobacterium. Next base: position 2,523,943 of record OZ220713.1, on the reverse strand, counting down.
GGAAGGTGTCCGCCAGGCGTTCGGCGTAGTCGGTGAGCTGGCGGTAGAGGTAGCGGGTGTTCGTGTTGAGGAGGGCGGCCTGGCGGGAGATGGCGTCCGCGACCCGCGGGTGCGCGTGCCCCACGTGAGCGACGTTGTTGACCATGTCGAGGTAGTCGCGTCCGGTGTCGTCGTAGAGGCGGGCGCCGCGCCCGCGCACCACCCGGATGGGGATGTCGTAGGAGATGCTGAGGGCGCTGCTGAACCGCCGCCTGCGCGCCTCGAGAAGGCCGCCGCCGCGTTCCTCGCGGACTTCGGGCCGGACGCGGGCCTCGGGTCCGAGGCCGAAGAAATCCAGCGGATCGGCGCTCAGGGCGGAAAGGACCGGCAGGTCGGCGGCGGTGGTCCGCCGAGGTGGTTGGCCCCGCAACCTGCCGAGGAACACCTGGAACTGGAGGTGGGGAGGCGGGCCGCCGCCCCCGGCCGACTCCGCGACGGTCCCGAGCGTCTCTCCGGCCTCGACGCCGCGTCCCGGAACGAGGGTCTTGAGGCATCCGGGATCGAGATGGCGGTAGGAGGTCCAGAAGACTTCTCGGTCGTACGCGTGGCGGAGGCCGGCCGAAACGCTGCTGCCGGGGTCGCCGGGGCGGAGGCCGGCCCAGTCCACCTCTCCGGCCAGCGGCGCCCGCACCGGGGTCCCCGCGGGAGCGAAGATCTCGATCCCCAGTTGAAAAGTCGCGGGTTCCGCCCGCCGCCCCCCGGGGCCCTTCCGCGCCGCCGTTTCGGGAACCCGCGGCTCGAGATACCGGCCGATCGCGGCCCCCGCCATCTCCGTCGCCGCCGCGACGGCCGCGCGGAGCGTCTCGGCGGCGGCGCCGGGATCGATCACCGGGCTCTCCGGCGAGAGGTCCAGAGCAACCGGGGCCCGGGGCAGCGGGACCGGAGCCGTGGCGTGCTCGGCGGCGCGCCGGACGGCGGCGCGCCGCTCCGCCAGGCGGGGCAGGGGGGAAAAGCCGGCGGCCATCCGGAACCGGCCCGTGGTGACTTCCGGGGCCTCTGCCTCGATGGCCCGGAGAACACGCCACACCCCGCCCTGGCTCACCATCAGGTACTCATCCGCCGCCGCTCCGGCGACCTCGGTCCGGCGCAGGGCCGCAACTCCGGCGCTCACCAGCGCGCGGGTCGCGAGGGCGACCCCGAAGAGGTCCGCCTCCCCCTCGCTGACCGGTCGCTCAGCCGCGAAACCGGCGAACACCCGGGCGGCCGCCGGAAGCGGCTCGAGTGCGGCAGCGGCGGTGTAGAGGGCCGCGGTCGCCGCCTCACAGATGAGCGGACCCCGGAGAGAATCCCCGAAGTCCAGGAGGGCGACATCCTCCGGTTTCGCCGTTTCGGGTTTGCCGGCGGCGAGCAGGAGATTGTCGTCGTTGGCGTCGTTGTGAAGCGCGCCGGCGGGGAGCGCCAGGAGGTCCGGCAGGGCGTCCCGGATGGAGTCGACGACGTTTCGGTAGATACCGCAGCTGTCCTCCTCACGGATGATTTCGGAAGCCGCGGCAATCACGGCGGGCGCGTGGGCCGGGGCCCAGGGAATCTCCTGGACGTCGAGTTCGGGATCGTCGAAGCCGGCGAGGGCGCGCTGCACCCGCCCGACCAGCCCCCCGACCGATTCCAGCAGGGCGTGCGGCCGACGCCGGAAGGCGGAGAGCGGCAGGCCCTCGAGGTAGCGAAACAGCCGCACCCCGTGACCGCGCCCGCCGAAGTCCCGCCATCCCGGCAGCGCTCCGGTGGTGGTCGGAACGGCTTCGGGGAGGCGGAGCGCCGGGTCCCGCTCGCGGGTCCGCGCGATGAGAGCGTCCTGCAGGCCGAGGCGTTCGGGCCGCTCGGAAGCGCTGCTGATCTTGAGGACGAACCGCTCGCTCGAATCGTCCTCCAGCAGGAAGTTGGCGTCGCGCTCGCCGGGGAGCGGGGTCGCGCGCACTTTCAGTCCCCACAGCGCGTCGGCGGCGGCCGCTGCCTCGCGAACCGCGACCCGTGGCCGGTGCCTGAGGGGGTCGATGGGGAACGGGAGCCCCCCCGCCGGCGCGGCGCGCATCAGCGAAGCAGGAGCCGCAGGAGCCCCAGCTTGCCCCGGTAGGGGGGATAGCGCACCGGAGGATCGAGCCAGGTGACGGCGTTCAGGACGGCTCGCCGCTGGGAGAGCAGGTCGAAGCCGTGGACCCCGTGGTAGGCGCCATGGCCGCTCCTTCCGACCCCCCCGAAAGGCAGCGCGGGGTTGGCGCAGTGAACGACCGCGTCGTTGGTGACCAGCGCCCCGGAACGGAGCGCGGCCGCGGCGCGCCGAATGGGTTCCCGCCGCCGGGCGAACACGTAGAGCGCCAGCGGATCCGGATGGGCGCGGATCTCGGCCAGGGCCTCGTCCAGGCTCCGGTAGGGGAGGAGCGGCAGGATGGGTCCGAAGATCTCCTCGCGCTGCGCCGCGTGCCCGTCGGGCCAGGGCCCGGTCACCGTGGGAGCGAAATGGAGCCGCTCGGCGTCGCGCTCGCCGCCCCGCAGGAGGGGAAGGCCGGAAAGGAGCCGCTCCAGGCGCCGGAAGTGGGTCTCGTGGACGATCCGGCCGTAGTCGGGGCTGTCCGCGGGGGCGCCTCCGTAGAACCGCTCGAGGTTCTCGCCGAGCCTTGCCGAGAATTCGTCGTAATGGTCCGCGGGCACGAGGACGAAGTCGGGGGCCACGCAGGTCTGTCCGGCATTCAGGAACTTGGCCCACGCGAGGCGGCGCGCCGCGAGGCGCAGGTCGGCGCTCGGGTCCACGAGGGCCGGGCACTTGCCGCCCAGTTCGAGGGTGACGGGAGTGAGCGAGCGTCCCGCCGCCTCCGCCACCAGGGCGCCGACGCGGCGGCTGCCCGTGAACAGGACGTGGTCGAAACCCTGGCCGATAAGCGCCCGAGCCGTTTCCGGTCCGCCTTCGACCACCTGGACGAGTCCCGGCGGCAGCGCGGCGGGCGCCAGTTCGGCGAGCTTGCCCGCCGTTTGCGGCGCGTGCTCCGAGGGTTTGATCACCACCGCGTTGCCGGCCGCGATGGCCGCCACGGCGGGAGCCAGACTCAGTTGGAGCGGGTAGTTCCAGGGCGCGATGACGAGGACGACGCCAACCGGGGTGGGCTCGATCCGGCTCCGCGCCGGCATGACGGCGAGCGGGGTGCCGACCCGGCGGGGGCGCATCCAGCGCCGCAGGTTGCGCCGGGCGTGGCGGATTTCGGCGAGGACCAGACCCGTCTGGGTGGCCCAGGTCTCGAACGCCGGGGCCCCGAGATCCGCCCGGAGCGCCTCTTCCCAGGTTTCGCGGTGCTCCCGCAGGACCGCCGCCAGCGCCGCGAGCGCCTCGCTGCGGAATCTCCGGGAGGTGGTCTCGCCGGATTCGACGAGCCGCCGGGCCCGCTCCAGGATTGCTGGCAGGTCGTTGCTCACCGGGGCGGCGAGTATACGGAGCCCCGCGGGGAACGGAGACCGGGTGGCCGGCGGGCGCCGGGTAAACTTCCGGCCGGTTGGTCATGCGATTCTCCGAGCCCGTGCTCCCGTCGCCCGAGAGCGCGCTGGCGGGGCGGATGGAACTCATGCGGGTTCCGGAAAAGCACTTCGTCCTGAAGACTCCGCTGGCTCCGCCCTGGCCGCAGGGCCTGGAGGAGGCGCTATTCGGCATGGGGTGCTTCTGGGGCGCCGAGCGCCTGTTCTGGACGGCGGCGGGGGTGTACACGACCGCGGTCGGATACGCGGGCGGCCTGACGCCCAATCCGAACTACCGCGAGGTCTGCACCGGCCGCACCGGACACGCGGAGATCGTCCGCGTGGTCTTCGACCCCGCGCAGGTACCGTACGACGAACTCCTGCGGATCTTCTGGCAGAACCATGATCCGACGCAGGGAATGCGTCAGGGCAACGACGTCGGGACCCAGTACCGGTCGGCGATCTACACGGTGGGCAGCGAGCAGGGCATGACCGCGCCGCGGACCGCGAACGCGTATGCGGAGCGGCTCCGGACCGCGGGCTACGGCCCGGTCACCACCGAGATCCGGGAGGCTCCCGTCTTCTACTACGCCGAGGACTACCACCAGCAGTACCTGGCGAAGAACCCGGACGGCTACTGCGGCATCGGGGGCACCGGCGTCGCCTGTCCGACGGGCCTCCCGGGCTGAGTTTGGCCGAGGCCGCCGGTTCCGCCGCCGAGAAGGCGAAGTCGCTGGACCTCGCGAGGGTCGAACGCCACATCTTTCTCTGCGCGGACGCCGACAAGCCCAAGTGCTGCGAGCCGCTCGTCGGCTGCGAGAGCTGGCTCTACCTGAAACGGCGGCTGGATGAGCTGGGGCTCGCCAACGGCCCGGCCGGCGGCCGCATCGCCCGCAGCAAGGCGAACTGCCTCCGGGTCTGCGCCGGGGGGCCCGTCGCGGTGGTCTACCCGGAGGGTGTCTGGTACTCCGGCATGACGCCTGGAGCGCTCGAGGAGGTCATCCAGCGCCATCTGATCGGCGGAACGCCGGTGGAGAAGTACCGGATTCCCAACAGCTGAGGTTTCGGGCGTGACGCGGCCGAAGATTCACGGCAGGTGGCGGCGGAGGAGGCGTTCGGCGGCCGCGAGGGAGATCCCCCGGCGGCGGGCGTAGTCCGCGAGCTGGTCCCGGCCGATCGGCCCGACGGAGAAGTAGCGCGCCTCGGGGCTCCCGAAATAGAGCCCGGCCACGGAAGCGGCCGGCCGGATCGCGAAGCTCTCGGTCAGTTCGACGCCGATGGCCCCTTCGGCGTCGAGCAGGCGGAAGATCTCGCTCAGGATGCCGAGGTCCGGGGTGGCCGGGTATCCGGGGGCAGGACGGATCCCCCGGAACCGCCCCCGGATCAGGTCTTCGGGCGTCAGGTTCTCGGATTCACCGTATCCAAGATCCCGCCGGGCGCGCTCGTGGAGCCACTCGGCGAGGGCCTCGGCGAGACGGTCACCGAGGGAGCGGAGGAGGAGGGCGTCGTAGTCGTCCCCGGCCGCCTCCGCCTCCGCCACCAGGTCGGCCAGTCCGTGGCCGGCGGTGACGGCGAACGCCCCGATCACGTCGGCGCCGCCCGCCGGCGGCCGGCCCGCCTCGGCGGCGCGCAGGAAATCGGCGGCCGCGAGGCGCGGCCCGGGTCGATCTTCCTGCTGCCGGAGCGTCGGGATCCGGGACACGGGCGCTTCGTCGATGCCCTCGGGACGCCAGATGAGGATGTCGTCGCCTTCCCTCGCCGCGGGGAAGAACCCGTAGACGGCCTGCGCTCCGAGCCTCCGGTCCGCGGCGAGGCGCCCGAGCCGCTCGCTGGCGTTTCGGTAAAGCTCGCGGGCCTCGGTGCGGGTCTGGTCCCGCTCGAGCAGGTCGGGGAACGTGCCCCGGAACTCCCAGGCGTGGAAGAACGGGGTCCAGTCCACGTAGGGGATCAGATCGGCGACCCGGATCTCCCGGAGGACGCGGCGGCCCCAGAACGCGGGTTCGATGGGTGCGGCGCCGGAAGGCTCCGGAGCGCGGCGGCGGGCGGCGGACAGGTCGAGGAGCGGCCGGCGGCGGCGGGGCGTCCGGCTCCGCTCCGCCTCCTGGGTCCGCTCGTTCTCCTCCACGAACGACGCGGAGCGCTCTCCGAGCAGCGCGCGAACCACTCCCGACGTCCGTGAGGCGTCGGCCACGTGGACGACCGGGCCCGATCGCCGGGGAGCGATCCGGAGCGCGGTGTGGCGGGATGAGGTGGTCGCCCCGCCGATCAGGAGGGGCAGGGTCACTCCCCGCCGCTCCATCTCGGCGGCGAAGCGCTCCATCTCGTCGAGCGACGGGGTGATGAGGCCGGAGAGGCCGATCAGGTCGGCATTCGTTTTGCGCGCGGTGTCGAGGACCCGGTCCGCGGGAACCATGACCCCGAGGTCCTCGACCCTATAGCCGTTACAGGCGAGCACGATGCCCACGATGCTCTTGCCGATGTCGTGGACGTCGCCCTTGACCGTCGCCAGGACGATCCGCTCGCGCGGGCCGCTGGTTTCGTCCGACTCCATGTACGGCTCGAGAACGGCCACCGCCCGCTTCATCACCCGTGCGCTCTTGACGACCTGGGGGAGGAACATCCTTCCATCCCCGAAGCGGTCCCCCACCACCCGCATGCCGTCCATCAGGGGACCCTCGATCACGGCCAGTGCGGAGGGCATGCCGCGGCGGGCCTCGTCGGCGTCCCGTTCGACGAAGTCGAGGATGCCGTTCACCACGGCGTGGGCGAGCCGTTCGGAGACCGGGCGCCGGCGCCAGGAATCGTCCGCGGCCGTCCCCTTCCGCCCGGCCCCGGCTCGATCGGCGACCGCGAGGAGCCGCTCCGTGGCGTCGCCGCGCCGGGCGAGGACGACGTCTTCGACGCGCTCCCGGAGTGCCTCCTCGATCTCGTCGTAGACGGGCAACCGGCCGGCGTTCACGATCCCCATGTCGAGCCCGGCCGCGATGGCGTGGTGGAGGAAGACCGCGTTCATCGCCTGCCGGACGCCCTCGTTGCCGCGGAAGGCGAAGGACAGGTTGGAGACGCCACCGGAGATGAGGGATCCCGGGCAGGCCGCCCGGATCCCGGGGATCGCGTCGATGAACTCGACGGCGTAGCGGTCGTGCTCGGGGATGCCGGTGGCGACGGCGAGGACGTTCGGATCGAAGATGACGTCCTCGGGCGGGAAACCGGCGCGTTCCGTCAGCAGCCGGTAGGCGCGCCCGCAGATGGCGACCTTGCGCGCCGCATCCACCGCCTGTCCCTCCTCGTCGAACGCCATCACGATGACGGCGGCCCCGAACCGCCGAATGCGGCGCGCCGCCGCCAGAAAGGCGTCCTCGCCGTCCTTGAGCGACAGCGAGTTGACCACGCCCTTCCCGGGCAGCGCGCGGAGCCCGGCCTCGATGACCTCGAGGCGCGAGCTGTCGACCATGATCGGGAGCCGGGCGATATCGGGTTCCATGGCGATCAGCCGCAGGAACCGGCCCATGGCGGCCTCGGACTCGAGCAGGCCCTCGTCCATGTTCACGTCGAGCAGGTTGGCGCCGCCCTCGACCTGGTCCCGCGCCACCGAGACCGCCGACTCGAACTGGTCGTTCCGGATCAGGCGGGCGAAGCGGCGCGAGCCGGTCACGTTGGTGCGCTCCCCCACCACCAGGAAAGCCGATTCCGGCCGCACCAGCGGCTCGGTGCCGGCGAGGCGGAGCCTCGGGGAGGGTGCGGGAGCCCGGCGTGGCCGGGTTCCGCGCACCGCGCTCCGGACCGCGCGGATGTGGTCCGGGGTGGTGCCGCAGCAGCCGCCGACGAAGTTGACGAGACCGTCCTCCGCGAGGGCGCCGAGCGCCGCCGCCGTGACGTCCGGCGCCTCGTCATAGCCGCCGAGTTCGTTCGGGAGGCCGGCGTTCGGGACGGCCCCCACCGGAACCGGGGCCAGGCGGGAGAGGGTCTCGACGATGGGGCGCATCGCTTCGGCGCCGATCGAGCAGTTCACCCCGGCGGCGGTCACCTGGGCGTGCTCGACCGAAACCCAGAAGGCTTCGGAGTCCTGCCCGGTGAGATTCCGACCTCCCTGATCGACGGAGGTGAAGGAAACGAGAAGTCCGGGATCCCCCGGCGCCTCCGAAATCGCGTCCCGGCCGGCCGCGAGCGCCGCCTTGGCGTTCAGGGTGTCGAAACAGGTCTCCACCAGCAGGAGATCGGCCCCTCCCGCCAGCAGACCCGCCGCCTGTTCGCGGTAGGCGTCCCGCAACTCGTCCCAGGAAACGGCCCGGAAGGCCGGGTCCGAGACGTCGGGAGACACGCTCAGGGTCCGGTTGGTGGGGCCCATGGAACCCAGCACGAGGCAGTCCCGGCCCGCGGCGTCGGCGACGCGGCGCGCGGTCTTCGCTCCCCGGCGGTTGATCTCGAAAGCCCGGTCCTCGAGGCCGTAGTCGAGGAGGGAGACGGCGTTCGCGTTGAACGTGTTGGTCGTGAGAGCGTCCGCGCCGGCGTCGACGTAGAGCTGATGCACCTTCTCCACCAGCTCCGGACGGGTGAGGGACAGGACGTCGTGGAGCCCCTGAAGCGGCTTCGGATGCTCGCGGAGCAACTCGCCCCGGAAGCCGGCCTCGTCCAGGCGTTCGGCCTGCAGCATGGTCCCGATGGCCCCGTCGAAGACGATGATCCGTTCGGAGACCGCCCTCAGGAATCCGTGCCGGCCCAGGTGCATGGTGCTCACTCGCGCCCGGAAGTCTAGGAGCGCACCGAGGTTCAGGTGATTCGGGGAGGCGCCCGGCCAGCCCGGTCACGGGTACCATGCCGGTCAGCCAGCCCGGAGGATCCGCCAATGCCGCTTCACGTTCAGGTCGTCCTGGGAGCGGTGGGCGGTGTGCTCGCCGGGATGCTCTTCGGCGAAGCGGCCGCGGTCCTGCAGCCGGTCGCGGACCTTTTCGTGCGGCTGCTCCGCATGATCATCGCTCCGCTGATCTTCGTGACGCTGGCGCTCGCCCTGACGCGGACCGGGGGCAAGGGCGCGGGCAGGATCGGGGTTCGGGCGATCGTCTACAACCTCAGCACCCTGTCGGTGGCGCTCGCGCTCGGCATCGGGGTCGCCGTCTGGCTCGGGCCCGGGCGGGGGGTGGACATCTCGGCTCTCGGGGGTACGGACCAGGCAGCCGGTGCGGCCGCCGGACAGGCGCGGTCCATCATGGACATCCTGGTGGGCATCGTTCCGACGAACGTGGTCGGCGCGTTCGCCGAGGCGGAGGTCCTCCAGGTCCTCTTCCTCGCGATCCTGTTCGGCGTCGCCGTGAACGCGCTCGGCGCCGACCGGGTGAAACCGCTCATCGATGTGCTGCAGGCGGTGAACGACGTCCTCTACCGCGTCGTCCACTGGGTCGTGCGGTTGGCGCCGGTGGGGGTGTTCGCGATTCTGGCCGCCGTGGTGGGCCAGTCCGGGCTGGACATCCTGGGGACGCTGCTCTGGTACGCCACGGTGTGCCTGATCGCCACCGTGGTGCACGTGGGGGGTGTTCACGCCGTGCTGCTCCGGCTCTGGGCCCGCCAGCCGCTCGGCCAGCTCCTCCGGGCGCTGCGCGAGCCGCTGCCCATCGCGTTCGCCTCGGTCTCGACGGCGGCGGCGCTGCCGGTGTCCATGGCGGCGGTTCCGCGGGAGACCGGAATCTCCGAGAAGGTCGCCGGGTTCGTGCTGCCCTTCGGCGCGGCGGCCGGCCGCGACTCCAGCGGGATCTACCAGGTGGTGACGGTCGTCGCGATCGCCCAGCTCGTGGGGCGTCCGCTGGACATGGGGGAACTGGGCCTCCTCTGGGGGACCGCGATCCTGAGTTCGCTCGCCGTTTCGGGCGTCCCGGCGGCGAGCTTCGTGAACCTCACGATCCTGCTCGGCGCGCTGGGACTCCCGGTGACGCTGTCGGCGCTGGTGCTGGCGGTCGAGCGTCCGCTCGACCACCTCCGCACGAGCGGCAACCTCATCGGTCAGATCTCCAACGCGATCTTCACCGGGGCCACGACGGGGGAAATCGCCGCCCGGGGAGCGACGCGAAACGAATGAAGGCTGGCTGGCTCGCTGCCGGGGGTCTGGTCTTCGGTTCGTGTGGCGGCGGAGAGCCGATCGCGCCCACCACGCCGGCGGCGCCCCCGGCATCCGCGAGCGTGCGCGGAGTCCTCACCAGGACGGTGGAGGGTGGCCCGGTGGCGGGTGCGACGCTCAGCGCCGGAGGAAGGACCGCCCGGTCCGCAACCGATGGATCCTTCGCCCTCGACCTCCCGGCGGGGGACCATCGGATCACGGTCTCCGGGCCCGGAATCGTCGAACGCACCACCACGATCCGGGCGCCGAACGGGGCCCTGGAGCTCGACGTGATCCCGGCGGGAGGACCCTGGACCGTCGACTTCTACCGGGAGATCGCGCGGAACGGGGCCGGGGGCGGCGAACTGGAACCGCTAGTCCCGTGGGATTCCGAGCCGACCTTCTATATCGACGCCCGCCCGGAACCCACGACCGGGGCCGAGATCCCCGCCGAGACCATCGACTTCGTGAGGGAGGCCATCCGGGTCACGGTGCCGCTGCTCAGCGCCGGGCGCTACCGGGGTGAGCGGATCGAGGTGACGCGGGAGCCGCCCGCGGACATGACGCCCGGAACGGTGATCCTGCGCTGGAACGCGGCCGAGGTGTCCGAGTACGCGGAGACGGCGGACGCGTTCGCCTACCGGGTCGGTGGCGACGCCAACGTGGTGGTGTTCCGCCACCTGCCGGAGACCTGGGCGGTACATCACGAGATCGGCCATGTGATGGGCCTCTACCACCCGCTGGGCGGCCTGCGGCCCTCGCACATGTGGTACTCCGGGGAGCTCGAGCCGCCGCACTTCACCGAGTGGGACATCTTCCACGCCCAGGCGATGTACGCGCGACCGCCCGGCAACACGGACGTGGACGTGGATCCACCCGGGTTCGTGATCGGCGGGACGGCCGCCGCGGCGGCGGCGAGGGCGGAGCCCGTCGTGTGCTTCTTCCCCGAGCGGCCGCCCGACCGGCACTGACCGATTCAGCGGACCAGCAGGTTCCGGGCCCTCCGGTCGGCGGCTGGGTCTTCGAACGCTGAGAGCAGCCACGTCCCGAAGTGCGGCCCGTAGCGGTTCGCGAAAACCAGCGGACTGAGCCGGCGTTCCTGCGGCGCGCCGCCGGGGAAGAGCGCGTTCCGGGCGCGCAGGAAGCGCTGGCGGCGTTCCTCGTCGCGGCGCTTGGCGGCGCGGACGCTCTTGGCCTCGAGGTCCGCGAGGATCGCGTGCACCTTGCCGCGGGCGCGCCGGACCGCCGCCGTCAGACTCCCGTCGACGGCGCCGGCGGCCTGCTCGACGCGGGCGAGCGAGGAGGCCACGGCTTCGTTGGCCCTCGCGAAGGCCGCCCGGGCGGCCGGATCGGCGGTCTGACGATTGAGGGCGGCCTCGTCGCCGGCCGAGAGTTCATCGAAAGCGATTCCGTCCTGTTCCAGCACGCGAAGCTGGGACTTCGTGAGGACGGCGATCTGGTGACGGGGAATCACGAGCGGACGCGGGATCCGATGGAGACCGTAGAGGTCTCCCATCTGGGCGTGGTAGGCGATTTCCGACGGGCCGCCGACGTACACCGCGGTCGGCAGCAGGAAGTCCTGGACCAGCGGCCGGAGCAGCACGGCGGCGCTCAGGCGCTCGACGCAGCCGTCGAGGACGCTCTCCGGACGGTCTCCGGAGGGAGCGGTGCGCACGCGGGCCCGCACGCCGGTCGCCCCCGTGCAGAAGACGCCGTAACCGTCGGGGGCCGCCTGTCCCCGGAATCCGATCGCCTCGATCTCCCGGGTCCGGGCGGTGATCTGACGGCGGCCTTCGGTTTCGTACCGGACCGCGGCCTCGTACACCGGGAAGGCAAGCCGCTTCAGCTTCGGAGTCGTGGGGTCCATCACCACGAGCCCCGAGCCCCGCGTGAGGTGGAGGAGCAGCCGGCCGAACGCCTCGGAAAGCGACCGGCCCGGCGCGTAGCAGTCCCGGGCGGCGAGCAGGAGATCGCTCGTGTATTCCGTCTCGGGAAGAATGTCCGGCAACTGCCCGTGCAGGTCGAGAATCGAGTCGTCCAGCACCCGGCGGTAGGCCGGCAGGCCGACGTGTTCGTCCTCCGGTTCGTAGCGAAGCGCGTGAGGCGAACCCGCGCGGTCCAGGAGCCAGGCGCCCCGGATCTCCTCGAAGTCGTGGTCGTCACCCTCGATCCAGAAAACGGGCACCGCGGCCTGGCCGCTCCGCGCCTCGAGCTCGCGGGCGGCGGCGACCGTGGACATCGCCTTGATGAGCGAGTAGAGCGGGCCCCCGAAGAGTCCGGGTTGCTGACCGGTGACCACCGCCAGGGTCTGCGGACTGCGGAGCCGCTCCGCCGAACGGAGCGCGGCAGGGTCCGCGGCCCAGGCCCGGTTGGTCGCCGCGATCACTTCGGCGGCGGCCGCCCGCGCGTCATCGGAGGGCCGGGGGGTCCCGATTCGGGCGTAGGCCCCCGCCGCGAACGGATCGGGAAGCAGTTCGGAGAAGCGTTCGGGGCTGCGCGTCCAGGCGTCGAAGAAGGTTCCCGGGCGGAAGGGCAGGGTCCGCAGGAGCGCGGCGGGAGCCTCGGCAGCGGCCCGGCTGCTGCGCCGGTCAAGGGTTCCCGCGGGGGTCATGGGGTCACGAACCCGATCCGGCGCCAGGGAAACACCCGGAAGACGGCTTCCCCGAGGATGTCGTCCCGGGAAACAGCGCCCCAGTGACGGCTGTCGCTGCTGCCGCTCCGGTTGTCGCCGATCACGAAGTACTCACCCGCGGCGAGGGTGAGCGAGACGGAACCCGGCCCGCCGATCGCACCGGGATCCGCGCTCCCGGCGGCATTCGCCACCGGCGTGACCACGCCGTGGAGTCGACCGCTCGTCCCGGACCCGGCAAGCACCTGCACCTCGTTGCCCAGAAAACGGACCCTGTCCCCCGGCACGCCGATGACGCGCTTCACCATGACGGTGTCGGCGTTCGACGGATCACGGAAGAGCACGACGTCGTCGCGGCTGATGGAGGCGAGGCGCATCCCGACCTTGTTCACGAGCACCCGTTCCCCGGAGCGGAGCGTGGGCGCCATGCTCGACCCCTGGATCCGATAGACCTGCGCGCCATAGGCCATGAGCAGCCAGGCGGCCGCCGCGGCGATCGCCGCGGTACGGAGGAACCGCAGGGCGGGGCGGAGGAAACGGGGTTGCGGGATCACATGCGTTCCGGGACCGGGATTCCGAGCAGGGCGAGTCCCTGCCGGTGCTGGGCAAAGAAGGTCTCCACCGCGTAGGTTCTGAGCGAGCGCGCGCCGGCATCCGGCTCGCCGGCGATGCGGTAGCGGTGGTAAAAGCCATTGAAGCGCTGCGCCCCTTCGTAGGCCCAGCGGGCGAGGACCTGCGGGTCTTCGCTGGCGGCGGCGGCCGCGGCCGCCTCCCGTAGGCCGAGGGCGCCCCGGAGCAGGACCCACAGGTCCGCGGCCTCTTCCGGGTCCCGTTCGGCGAGGAGGCCGTCGAGACCCTCGGGGGGAGGGGGCGCGTCCTCGGGAAGAGCGCGTCCGACGCGGGCCAGGATCTTCGCCGCCCGGACCGCCGCGTACTGCAGGTAGGGTCCCGTCGCCCCTTCGAGGCTGAGCGCTTCCTCGAGGTCGAAGACGATGAGCTGATTCTTGGTCACCCGCACCATCAGGTAGCGGAGCGCCCCGACGGCGATCGCGAGCGCCACGGCCCGCCGCCCGTCCGCCGGGAGGTCGGGATTGCGCGCGGCGACCTCTTCGGCCGCCCGCTCCACCAGCGCGTCGAGGAAGTCGTCGGCCTTGACGCCGATGCCCTTCCGGCCGGAGACCTCCACCGCTCCGTCCCCGGCGGCGGATGCGAGACCGAGCGCCGCGACCGTGCCCGGGGTCAGGGCCACCATCTCGTAGGACAGGTGCCGGGTCCGGGAGCGGTCGGATTCGGAAGTCAGGCTGGCGACCGCCTGCTGGACGACCTGCTGGGTGTAGGACTGCCGGGCATCGATGACGTGATGGACGAGCGCTGCGGAACCGAAGCGGGGGGTGTCGGGCTCTTCCGGCCCGGAGGTGCTGATCCAGGCGCGGCTGCCGTCGGGATACTCGTGGAACCGGCGCCACCGGAAATCGCGGTCCAGCAGCCCGAGTTGCCACATCTGGTAGGCGATGTCCTTGCCCACGTAGGTGACCGTGGCGTTCGAGCGCACAATGACCTTCTCGCCGTCCTGGGCGAGCTCGGTGTCCATGACCCAGCAGCCGCGGTTCCGGCCGGACTCGCTCAGGCGGATGGCGCCGGTGTCCCGGAGCAGCTCGAACGCCCGCTCCCAGAAGTGGAGGCGGAGAATCGACTTCTCGCACGGCAGGAGGTCGTAGCGAACCCCGATCCGGTCCATGGTCTCGAGGTGGCGGCGGGCAACCGCGTTGGCCACCACGGTCCCGATCTCCGCCCACGGTTTCTCACCGCGCTCGAGGCCGTGGAGCGCCTGCTGGCGCGCGGCCGGCCCCTCCGGGTCCTCTTCGATCCAGCGGGACACCTCGGTGTAGAGGTCCCAGCAGAGATAGTCGAAGCGCGGCGCTGTGGCGAGCCGGCGCACCTCCTTCGCATCCGCGCCCCGGAGGCGAAGGAATCCCAGGACCACGTCCGCGACCTGGACGCCGGTGTCGTCGGTGTAGGTCTGGATCTCGATCCGGTGCCCCAGGAAACGCAGGATACGGGCGAAGGAATCGCCGAGCGCGGCATTCCGCAGGTGCCCGATGTGGGCGGCCTTGTTGGGGTTGATGCTGGTGTGCTCGACCACGTGGAGGCCGTCGGGCGCGTCGGCGCTCGTCCCGGCGAGGGACTGCCGGACCCACATTTCCCGGTTCAGGAAGACGTTGACGTACCCCGGGCCGGCCACTTCCACCCGCCGCACTTCCGGACGCCCGGAGAGTGCCTCGGCGAGCGTCGCGGCGATCTCCCGGGGTGGCCGGCGCAGGTGGCGCGCCAGTCCGAAGGCCGCCGGGAACGCGAGGTCCCCCTGGTCCGGCGACGGCGGGATCTCCGACACCACGGAGAAGTCCGGGGCGCCGGCGTTGGCGGCAGTCTCCCGGACGACTTCCTCGAGCGCGGCGAACATCGGCGCGGAGTCTAGTCGTCTGCTTCCGGATCGCCTGAGGGTTCGTAGGGCCCGTAGTAACCCCGGCGGGCCCTGACTTCCACGTCGTCAACGCCCGGCGCCGTCACTTCCACCTCGATGCGGCGGTAGCGCCCCTCCCGGCGGGTGTTCGACGAGGCGTAGCCGATCGTGTACTGGCTGTAGAGCTCGTCGAGGATACGGTCGTAGAGCTCGTCGAGCTGGTCGAGGGACGAGGCGAGGGCGTAGGACCCGCCGGTGGCGTCGGCGATGGCCCTCAGAAAGCGGCCGTTCTCGAAGACCGCGGCGTGGCGCGCGCGATCCCCGAACTGGATCGAGTGGATGGTGGTTTCCCCGAGTTTCACGAGGTCGAGCGCCTCCGAGAACATCAGGGTCGAGCGGGAGTCGGCGCCGTCGCTGAGCACCGCGAGCGTCTTCCTGCCGTCGTAGTCGTAGACGCGATCCAGAAAGGTGGCGACCGCGTCGTAGAGCGCCGTCCAGCCCTCCGCCTCGATGTCGTAGATCCGGTTCGAGATGATGCGCTGGTCGTCGCTCGAGTACTCGGAGAGCCAGATGTTCTCGTCGAAACTGATGACGAACAGGTTCTCCGTCCTGGGGATGTTCGTGAGGAACTTGATCGCCGCTTCGTGCAGGAGCGACAGGTCCTCCTCCATGCTTCCCGACGAATCGAGGAGGAGTCCGATCACCTGCTTTTGGGAGAGTTCTTCCTTCTGGTCCGGAGGCAGCTCCACCCACGACTCCTCGAGTCCCGCCCCGAACACCAGGATCTCCTGTTCCACGCCGTCCTCCAAAACACGGAAATTCTCGACGCCGAGACCGGTGACGAACTCGCCATCCTCGGTGGAGACGGCCACCGGCACCGAAACCAGGTCCACGCCTCCTTCGAACTGGAAGATCTCCGCTTCCTGGCCAAGCGAGGGAGCGGTGAACAGGAGTGCCCCGGCTGCCGTCAGGCTCCCGAGGCGGATCATGCGCGCCATTGTCCCACCGGGCCGTGCGCCGACGCGAGCGGGTTGCGACCCGGGCCTCAGATCAGTCCCGTCACGCTCCGGATGGCCAGGTCAAAGCGATTGAAGGGCGGCATCACGTAGACGCCCGCGGCGAGGTCCCGGGCCGCGGCAACCATGTCGCGCGCCACCGCGACGCCGACGTCCCGCGCCCGCTGCCGGGTGGGCGCCGCCGCCAGCCGGTCGCGGACCGGCTGCGGGACGCTCATTCCGGGGACCTCGTTGTGGAGGAACTCGGCGTTCCGGGAGCTGACCAGGGGCAGGACCCCCGCGAGAACCGGGATGCCGTAGCCGCGGACGTCGTTCACGAAGCGCTCGAGGAGGCGGGTCTCGTAGACCGGCTGGGTGAGGCAGTACTGGGCGCCGGCCTCGGCCTTCTTCCCGAACTTCCCCATCTCGCTTTCCAGATCGGCGGCGGCCGGGTTCGCACCCACCCCGATGTGGAACGGAAGGGCGGCCCCCAGCGGATTCCCCGCCAGATCGAGCCCGTGGTTCAGGCCGCGCAGGATGCGCACCAGGCCGACCGAGTCGACGTCGAAGACCGGGGTCGCGTGGGGATAGTCGCCGAGCTTCGGCGGATCGCCGGTGACTGCGAGCAGGTTGCGAATGCCGAGGGCGTGCGCGCCGAGCAGGTCCGACTGGATGCCGATGAGGTTCCGGTCCCGGCACTGGTAGTGGAGGATGGTCTCGACCTCGCCGCCCCGTTCGAGGAGCGCCGCGAAGGCGATGGCGCTCATGCGGGCGGTGGCCCGCGGGCCGTCCGCCACGTTCACGAAGCGGACCCCCGCGTCCGCCAGATCGCGGACCCTGTTCAGGAACTTGCCCGGCTCGGCGCCGCGCGGGGGATCCATCTCCACCGAGACCGCGAACCGGCCTTCCGCGAGGCAGCGGGCGAGGCCGGAGCGTTCTGGCACCGGCACCGCGGGCGCCTCCACGGGCGCCTCTTCCTCCGGAGCCGCGGGGACCGCGCGCGCCGGCGCCTTCACCCGGTCCGCGCGGGCGCCCGCGGATGCCGCCCGGACCACCCCGGCCACCGCGCCGATGTGCTCGGCGCCCGTTCCGCAGCAACCGCCGATGAGCGAGACCCCGAGGCGCAGGTACCGCTTGGCGTAGTGGGCCACGTAGTCCGGAGACGACGGGTAGAGGAAACGGCCTTCGGTCCGCTCGGGAATTCCGGCGTTCGGCTGGGCCACCAGCGGCAGGCTCACGGCGTCCCGCATGCGCTCGAGCGCGGTGAGGGTGGTGTCCGGCCCCACCCCGCAGTTCGAGCCGACCGCGTCGGCCCCGTCCCGCGCGAGCGTTCCGGCCGCCTGGTCCGCCGCCACCCCGAACAGGGTCGTGGCCTGCTCGGAGAACGTCATCAGCACGACGACGCCGATGTCGGGGGCCACCTCCCGGGCCGCCGCGAGGGCCAGCCGGGCCTCCGCGAGGCTGGTGAAGGTCTCGATCAGGATCGCGTCCACGCCACTCTCGACCAGCGCGGCGATCTGCTCCCGGAACCCGGCGGCGAACCCGGGAGCTCTCTCCTCGTCGAGCGGACCCACGACCTCGCCGCTCGGCCCCACCGATCCGAACACCAGGTTCCCGGGCCGGCTGGCGCTCCGCGCCACCCGGGCGCCGGCCGCGTTGATCTTCGCCACTTCGGAGGCGAGTCCGTGCCGGCCCAGCTTCCAGGCGTTGGCCCCGAAGGTATTGGTGCTGATCACCTCGGCGCCGGCGGCGAGGTGGGCGGCGTGGACCGCCCGGACCCGGTCAGGATCCGATCGGTTCAGATCTTCGAAGGAGCGCCGGGCGGCGACGCCGCCGGCGTAGAGCGCGGTGCCCAGGGCCCCGTCGCCGACGCGCGGCCGTTCCCTCAGGAAAGCGGCCAGTTCGGAGCGGCGCATGCGGTCCCGGTTCTTTCCGGTGCGGGGCCCGGTATCCGGGACGGGCCCTGGCCCCCTAGTACCCGGTGACCCAGCGGTGATCCACGACGAAGCGGAAGCCGGATGCCAGCGGGCGGAGGCCGAGTTCCGCGACCAGCGAACGCGAAAAGGCGCGCCCCAGGATGGCGTTCACGTCCTCTCCGCTGCTCGCGGCCCGTTCGTCGGCGGCGCTGGACGCCAGGTCGGTGACCAGCATGGTGCCCTCGACCGTTTCATTCCCGGACACCACCCTCAGGGACCAGGGCTGGTGCTTGTCGGTTTCGGCCCGTTCGGCGATTTCCGCGGCGCCTTCCCAGCGGGCCCCGCGGCCTTCAAAGCTGACCTGCATGGCGGGGGATTCTAGTGGTCTAGGGGAGCGTGGGCGGCTCGAAGATGTGGGGGCCGCTGTTGCAGTCGAGAGTGTGCAGGAAGGCCACCAGGTCGGCGATCTGCTCGTCCGACAACTCCCGGTCCATCAGTTCGTCCGTGTCCAGATAGGGATTGGCCAGTCCGCCGCTCGCCATCAGCCGGACGGCTTCCTCGAGGGTCGCCACGCTGCCGTCGTGAAAGTACGGCGCGCTCTTCGAGATGTCGCGGAGCGTGGGGGTCTTGAAGGCGCCCTGGCAGGGTTCGTCCTCCGTCGTGCTGCAAACGTCCTCTTCCGTGACCCGGGCCCGCCCGAGGTCCGGCTCCTCGGCGTCCATCCCGATGCCCACGTTGTGGAACTTCATGTCGGTGAAGAGCACCCCGCTGTGACAGGTGGCGCAGCCCGCGCCGGCGGTGAAGAGTTCGGCGCCGCGCATGGCCGCTTCCGGGATGGCGCTCGCGTCGCCGCGCCGCCAGTCGTCATACGCGGTGTCGCCGCAATAGAACGCGTCCCTTTCGAAGGCCGCGATCGCCTGCACCACGTTGTCGGGAGTTGCGGGTCCCCCGAAGACCGCTTCGAACTGCTCCGCGTAGCCGGGAATGGCATTCAGGTCCGCCACCACCGCATCGGCGTCGGCCCCCATGTTGCCGCCGGTCCAGGCCGCGCGCGCCTGGGCCTCGAGCGAGCCGCTGCGCCCGTCCCAGTAGAACCGGGTGTGGTACGCGATGTTCCAGAGCGTGGGGCTCGAGCGCGTCAGCACCCGGCCGAGGGCGCCCTCCGCAACCGGCTTGCCGTCGGTGAGGCCGTTCTCGACGAGGTGGCACGTGTAGCAGGACCGGGTCCCGTCGGCCGAGAGGCGGGTGTCGAAATAGAGCTGTTTTCCGAGGGCGACCTTTTCGGGAGTCTGGGGATTGTCGGCCGGGATGACGGGGCTCTCGAAGTCCGCAGGCGGCCCGGGCACGAAGGACGGCGGGGCGACATCCTCGGCGGGCTCTTCCGCCGGCGGGGCGCAGGCGAGCCCGGCGGCGAAGGCAGCGACGACAAAGAGAAGTGAAACGACCCGCATGGCTGTACCCCGCTCCGGAAACGCAAGAAATGGGAGCCGGGATGGTACCAGCGGTCCCGGCATCCACCTTAACCGCGGAGGTGGGGCGAACGTCCCGGAACGCCGACGCGCCGTCACGCCCACCGGCGGACCACGCGGCTGGGTGTCGCCACCGGCCCGGGACGCGATAGGCTCCGGCGACGTGTCTCGCCGAGGGATTCTGGCCGCCGCCTGCCTCCTCGTTGCGGCGGTCCTGTTCGGGGGAACGCTGCTCGTGCGACATCTGCCCTCCGCGCTCCAGCCCTCCCCGCGGCAGATCCGCGAGATGCTTGCCGAGGCGACCAGGGAAGACTTGGGAGGGCCGCGTTTCGGACCGCCGCCGGCCCATGACTTCTATTTCACCCGGGCCGCCTACACGAGCTATGGCTGGCGCGGCTGGAGCGTGGACTACCCCAAGGCGGATGTGCAATTCCTGATCGGGCTGCGGCGGATCACCAACCTCGATTCCTACGAGAACGAGAACAGCGTCCTGCTGACGGACCCCGGCCTCGGGAGGTACCCCTTTCTCTACACGGTCGAGGTCGGCCACATGGCCATGACCGAGGAAGAAGTGCTCGCCCTGCGGCGTTACCTGCACCAGGGCGGTTTCCTGGTCGTGGACGACTTCTGGGGCACCGCCGAGTGGGTGAACTTCGCTCACGAGATGGGCCGCGTCCTGCCCGGCCGGCCGATCGAGGACGTGCCGCTGGATCATCCCGTGTTCCGCGCCTTCTTCGAGGTGGACGAGATCGTTCAGGTGCCCAACGTGGGCCAGGGGATCCGCGGCGGGCCGACCTGGGAGCGAGACGGGTACAACCCGGTGGTGCGGGGCATCTTCGACGACGAGGGGCGGCTGATGGTCCTCGTGAACTGGAACACCGACCTCGGGGACGCCTGGGAGTGGGCCGAGAACCCCTACTACCCGCTCCACTTCTCGAACTACGCCTACGCCATGGGAATCAACTTCATCATCTACGCGATGGCCCACTGATTCCGCCGCGACTCCGCTCCAGTGTTCCTCTCCGCGTTCGAATGGCTGCTGGGCAGCCCTCCGGTCGCCTTCGAGCGCGGGCAGATCGAACTGCTCGTCCCCTGGGGGATCTTCTGGATCGCGGCCGCGGTGATCGGGGCGCTGGTCTTTTTCCTGCTCGGCTATCGGCGGCTGGGAAGGCGGTTCGGGAAGCGGGGCCGTCTGCTGCTCGGAGCGGCGCGGGTGGCCGCCATCGCCCTCGTCCTGCTCTGCCTGCTTCGTCCGCAACTGGTGCTGTCGCTCGTCGTACCGCAGGAAAACGTCGTCGGAGTTCTTCTCGACGACTCCCGGAGCATGCAGATCGCCGATGGGGAGGAGGGCCGGCCGCGGAGCGAAACGCTGCTCGCGGCTTTTCCGGATGAGGCGGCGGCCGGTCTCGGGGAGGCCGCGCTCGGCAACCTCCTTCGGGAGAAATTCGTAACCCGGCTCTTCCGCTTCGCCGAGGAGACCCGGCGGGTGGAAAAGGCCTCGGAACTCGGGTTCACCGGGGCGCGCACCGACCTGCTCGGCAGTCTCACCCGGGTCGCCGACGAGCTCGCGTCGCTGCCGGTGACCGGGATCGTCCTCGTGAGCGACGGGGCGGACACCGTGGCGGGGGGACGGGAGGTCGACCTCGACCAGACGCTCCTCGACCTGAGAACCCGCGGGATTCGCGTCTATCCAGTGGCGGTCGGCCGCCCCGAGTTCGATGCCGATCTCGAGCTGGGGGTCCCGGACGTGCCGGCGCGGGTGCTGCGGGGATCGCTCCTCGAAATCCGGCTGCCCCTCCGCGCCACCGGACTCGCCGGACGGACGGCGCGCGTGGAGGTCCTCGACGAGGGGCGCATCATCGCCACGGAGACCGTCCGCCTGTCCGGCGACTCGGTCGAGACCGCCGTAACGCTGCTGGCGCCCGCGGAAACGGCCGGCGCGCGCCAGCTGCGGTTCCGGGTGGCCCCCTTCGCCGGGGAAGTCCTGACTCGGAACAACGAGCAAAGCGTGCTGATGGAGGTGGACGACCAGCCCCTCCGGCTGCTCTATTTCGAGGGGCAGCCGCGCTGGGAGTTGAAGTTTCTGCGGCGGGCGGTCGCCGGCGACCCGGAGTTGCACGTTTCCTGCCTGATCCGCACCGCGGAGGGGAAGTTCTACCGGGTGGACGTCGCGGACGCCCGGGAGCTGGCGGGAGGGTTCCCGGACACGCGCGAAGAACTCTTCGGCTACGACGGGGTCATCCTGGGGAGTGTGGAGGCGAGTTTCTTCAGTCAGGACCAGCTCAACATGCTCCGTGATTTCGTGAGCCAGCGGGGGGGCGGCCTCCTGACCCTCGGGGGAACGAGCGCTTTCGGCGAGGGCGGCTACCGCGACACCCCGCTGGCGGAAGTGCTGCCGCTCGCGCTTCCGGACGTGGCGGGAACCCCCGCCGGCGCCCCGGACCGTGCGGTTCCGGCCGCCTTCCGCGAGTTCTCGGTCCTGCCGACCCGCGCCGGTTCGTTCCACCCGGTCGCGCGGCTCGACCCGGACCCGCTCGCCAACGCCGACCGCTACCGGAGCCTGCCGCCGCTTTCGGCGGTCAACCGGCTGGGCCAGCCGAAACCGGGGGCGACGGTGCTCCTCGAAGGACTCGGCCCGTCGGAAGAGCCGGAGCCGGTGTTGCTGGTCCAGCGATTCGGGCGCGGCCGCTCCGCGAGCCTGACGGTTCAGGACCTGTGGGTGTGGCAGATGGACGCGAGCATTCCCCTCGAGGACGAGACGCACGAGGTGCTGTCGCGGCGGCTGCTCCGTTGGCTCGCGTCCGAGGCGCCCAGGCGGCTCGAAGTCTCCGCGACGCCGGCGAAGTCCCTGGTGGGCGAGCGGGTGACCCTGCGGGCCCGGGTCGAGGACGAACGGTTCCTCGCGGTGAACGACGCTCTCGTGGAGGCGGAGGTCACCGGGCCGGACGGCGTCATCTCGGGGGTGCCGCTGCGCTGGACCGGACAGGGAGACGGTGAGTACTCGGGCGTTTACGTTCCCGCCGGGTCCGGCACGCACCAGGTGGAAATCCGCGCCGGCGGGGCCGCGCTGGGAGAGGGGCCCGACGCTCCCCGAGCCGCAACCCTGTTCGAGGCCGGGGTCGTGGACGACGAGTTCTTCGACGCCGAAGCGGATCCCGAGCTGCTCGCCCGCATCGCGGAGGCCACCGGCGGGCGCCTGTTCGAGCCGGACGAGGCGGAGGCCCTGCTCACCGATCTGAGTCTCGCGGAATCGGGGACCACCGTCGTGGAGCGGCGGGAACTCTGGAACGTGCCCGCGGTGTTCCTGCTGCTGTTCGGGTTGCTGGCGGCCGACTGGGGCGTCCGGCACGCGCGGGGCCTTCCGTGAGCGGCGGTTCCTGCCGCCGCCGGACCGGGCGGCGGCTCGGAGCCGCCTTCCTCTGTGCCCTTTCGCTGGCGGGAGCCTGGGCGGAAGCGGGGGCAAGCGGCGCGCAGGGCGCCCCCCTGTTGGTGATCGTCGCCGGTGTCGGCGGCACCCCCGAGCATCGGGAGCGGTTCTCGGATTGGGCCCGGGACCTCTGCGCCGCCGCGGTGGAGGGGCCCGCTCCGAGCCGCGTCCGGGTGCTGGTGGAGCGGCTTCCCGAGGAGGGAGCGCCGGACGCCTCCTGCGCTCCCGTGGCCCGGAGCACCCAGGAAGAACTCGCCCGTGAGATCACGGCGGCGCGCGACACGGAGGCCGCCGGGGCGGGGCTGGTGCTGGTCCTGATCGGCCACGGGAGCGCGGGACCGAGCCCGCGCTTTCAACTCCCCGGACCGGACCTGTCTCCGGAGCGCCTCGGCGAGATGTTGAACGGCTTCGGATCGGGACCGGTCACCGTCGCGCACCTCGGAAGCGCCGCCGGAGCCTTCCTGCCAGCGCTCGCCGGACCCGGACGGGTGGTGCTCGCGGCGACGCGCGCCAACGAAACGAACGAGACCCGCTTTCCCCGGCATTTCGTTGCCGCTCTCGCCGGGGAGGAAGGCGACCGGAACAAGGACGGCCGCCTCTCGATGCTGGAGGCCTTCGATTTCGCCCGCCGTGGGGTGGAACGCGAATACGAGCAGGAGGGTCTGCTGCGCACCGAGCACCCGCTGCTCGACGACAACGGCGACGGGATCGGGAGCCTCGAGCCGGAGATGGCGGCGGGGATGGACGGGGTGCTGGCCGGCCGGCGGACCCTGCTCGTCCGGACCGCGGAAGCCGTCGTGGATGCCTCGACCGACACGCCGGAGATCCGCCGTCTGGTCGCTGAACGGGACGCCCTCGCCGCCCGCGTGGACGCTCTCCGGGAGGCCCGGGAAGGGATGGAGGAGGGGGCTTACCTGGCCGAACTGGAGACGCTCCTCCTCCAGATCGCCGAACTCGCGGAACGGATCGCCGCGCTCCGGGAGGGGACGCGGTGAGCGGCTGGCCGCGCGGCCCCGCGTGGGCCGCGGCGGCGGTTCTGGCGCTGACCCCGCTGCTCGCGGGCCTTCCGGCCGCCGCATCGTCCGCGCCGCAGGAGGAAACCTCCGCCGCGGAAGGGTGGCCGGGGGGACCGGACGGCGCCGCGGCGGCCCTGCGCGGGGGCAGTTATGAGGAGGCCGAGGCCGCCTATCGCGCGGCGCTCTCCGACCCCGGCGCCCGGCTGGGGCTGGCCGAGACGCTGCGGCTGACCGGCCGTTACCACGAGGCTCTCGAAGTCCTGGAGGCAGGAAGCGGCAAGGGGCCGGCGGCGGAGTTCGTGGCCCGGGCCGGAATCCATCTCGAGATCGGGGAAGCGGAAGCAG
Organism: Vicinamibacteria bacterium; assembly: GCA_965116805.1. GTDB lineage: Bacteria > Acidobacteriota > Vicinamibacteria > Marinacidobacterales > Marinacidobacteraceae > Marinacidobacterium. Next base: position 2,500,120 of record OZ220713.1, on the reverse strand, counting down.
CCGAGACGCTGCTGCGGCGGCACATCGAACGGGAGGGTCCGGCGTCCGGCGGAAGTTCCCTCGAGGCGGAGACGCTCCTCGGCCTGCTCGAGCTTCGCCGCGGGAAACGCGAGGCCGGCCTCGCCCGCCTGGCCGGTGTGATCGACGCCTACAACACCCTGCCCGGGGGGGTGCTCGGCGCCCGCGAACTCGCCGCGGCGGGGAGGGCCGCCGCCGCCCTCGGGTTCCAGAGCCCGGGACTGTTCCGCGACGCGCTGCGGGTCTTCGACGAGGCGGCGCTGCTGGACCCGGGCGATCCGCTGCCCCGGCTGCTGGCCGCGGAACTCCTGCTCGACAAGTTCAATACCGCCGAGGCCGCGGAGAGCATCACGGCGGTGCTCCGGAACAATCCCCGGCACCCCCGGGGTCTTTTCCTGACCGCCCGGCTCCAGGACCGTCCGGCCGCCGCCCTGGACGACGGCGGCGAGCCCATCGACGCGCTGGCCCAGGCGCTGGCCGTCAATCCGAACCTTCCGCCGGCGCGGGCGCTCGAAGTCCAGCGGCTGCTGGAGCAGGACCGCCACGAGGAGGCGGAGGGCCGCGCGGCCGCCGCGGTGGAGGCGCTTCCGGACGCCCCCGAGACCCTCGCCGCCCTGGCGGCGGTCCGTCTGCTCGCCGGCGAAGAGTCCGAACTCTTCGAGCTGGAGGCCCGCTACCTGCGCAACTGGGCGGGCGATCCGCTCTTCGACCTGACGCTCGCCTCCGCCGCAGAGCGGCGCCGCTGGTATCGGGAGGCCGCCCAGCGGAGCCGGGCGGCGCTCCGGCGGAGCCCTGACTCGGCCGCCGCCCTGCGGCTGCTGGGTCTCAATCTGCTCCGGCTGGGAGACGCCGCCGAGGGCCGGCGGGTGCTGGAAGATGCCTTCCGGCGCGATCCGTTCGACGCTCTCGTCAAGAACACGCTCGACCTGCTGGACGAACTGGACGGGTTCGCGAGAGTCAGCGCGCCTCCCTTCGAGTTCGTTCTCCCGGCCGCCGAAGCGGAGGTCCTCCGCCCCTACGTGGAGGCGCTCTCACGGGAAGCGGTGGACTCCTTCCGGAAGCGCTACGGGTACGAACCGCCGGAAGCCCTCCGCATCGAGATCTACGACCGCTCCGCGGACTTCTCGGTTCGGACGGTGGGCATCCCCGGTATCGGCGCCCACGGTGTCTGCTTCGGGAACGTGATCGCCCTCGAATCCCCTTCGGCGCGGGAGATCGGGACGTACCACTGGGCCTCCACCCTCTGGCACGAGCTTGCCCATGCGGCGGCCATGGGGCTTACCGACAACCGCGTCCCGCGCTGGTTCACGGAAGGCCTCAGTCTGCTCGAGGAGCGCTGGCGCTTCGGCGACGGGGCGAGCCTTCCGTTCTACCTGGCGCTGCGGGACGGACGGCTGCTCGACATCCCGCACCTGGACGACGGGTTCGTGCGGCCGGCCTGGCCGGGGCAGGTGGGTGTCTCCTACTTCCACGCCTCGCTCGTCCTCGAACACCTGGAACGGGAGTACGGTTTCGGGGCGATCCTCGAGATGCTGGAGGGCTACCGCCGGGGCCTGGACACCCCCCGGGTCATCGAAGAGGTCCTGGGGATCAGCCCGGCGGCGCTCGACGAAGCCGTCGACGCGGTGCTGGAGGCCCGCTTCGGGGAGACGGCGCGCGGGTTGAAGGAATCCGGTCCCGGAGGGCAGGGAGCGCCGCACCCCCGGCCGCCGGAACCCGATCGGGGCATCGAGACCCTCGTCGCCCGCGCCGAGGCGGCGCCGGCGAACTTCGCGGTCCAGATCCGGGCCGGGATCGCGCTCCACGAAGCCGGCCGGAACGCCGAGGCCACCGAACGTTTTGAGCGCGCCGCCGAACTCGCGCCCGAATACGGCGGCGCGGACGGGCCCTACCGCTATCTTTCCCGCCTGTACGCCGACGCCGGTCAGTCCGATCTGGCGCGGCTCTCCCTCCACGACCACTTGAAGCGATTCCCGGCGGCATACGACGAGTGGCTCCGGCTGGCGGCCACCTACTCCGAGGCCGGAAACCCCCGCGAGGCGGGAGCCGCGTTGACGTCCGCCATCGAGGCGTATCCCATGCTTCCCGAGCCGCACGAACGCCTCGCCGAGGCTGCGGCGGCGCAGGGCCTCGCCGATCTGGAGGTTCGCGAGCGGCAGGCGGCGCTGGCCAGCGGGGCGCCCGACCGCGCCGGCGCCCTCTATTCGCTGGCGCTCGCCCACTTCCGGGCCGGGGACCGGACTGCGGCGCGCCGCCGGGTGCTCGAGGCGCTCGAGATCGCGCCGACGTTCGACCCCGCCCTCCGGCTGCTGCTGGATCTCAGGAGAGAGGGCTGAATGTCACGCCCGGAGCGAGGCTGGAGGACCGCGGGACGCGCCGGCGCCGCCGCGTTGCTGGTGAGTGCGCTGGCCGCGGGCCTGTTCGCGACCGGCCGGCTGGAGGGCGTGTTCGAGGATGCCCCGGGGACCCGGGACCGGTTCGATCTCACCGCAACCTTCCGTCCCGACCCGAACGCCGTCGAGCTTCCCCTCGAGTACGACAACTATCCCTACAGCGACCGCTTCACCTTCGCCCGGATCCGGTTCGAGCCCCCGCGCTACCGCCGGGGGCCGTTCTACTGGGACCTCGACCTGAAATGGAACCACGACTATCCGTGGGGCGAAGCGAACTTCACCCGCATCCTGGGGGAATACACCTCGCTCACCCTCAACGAGGGCGGCGGCGACATCTACTCACTGAACGAGGCGGCGCTCTTCAAGCGGCCCTTCGCCTACCTGTGTGAAGTCGGGTTCTGGAACCCGAGCGATCAGGAAGCCGAGAACCTGCGGGCCTGGCTCCTCAAGGGCGGGTTCCTGGTCGTGGACGACTTTGTGCAGTCCCGGGCGCTCGACAACTTCCTCTTCCAGATGGAGCGCGTCCTTCCCGGCTACGCGGCGGTGGAACTCGACGTTTCGCACCCGGTCTTCGATTCCTTCTTCCACATCGAGACGCTCGACTTCGAGCATGCCGTTCGTCCGGACCTCGTGCCGGTGTACTACGGATACTTCGAGAACAACGATCCCGAGCAGCGCCTGATGGTGATCGCCAACTACAACCACGACATCGGCGACTACTGGGAGTGGTCGGGCAACGCCTACTGGCCGGTGGACCTCACCAACGAAGCGTTCAAGCTCGGCGTGAACTACGTGATTTACGGAATGATCCACTGACCACCGGAGCGTGGTCGAAACGGAGGAGCTCTTGTCAGATCAGGACCTGAACCCCGGTGGGGGCGCGGCCGCCGTCGCCGAACCGCCGGAGCTTTCCGACGGCGATCTCGCCGAACGGATGCGGGAGGCCGCCGAGCGCATCACCAGGGAGATCCGGAAGCGGATCATCGGCCAGGAGCAGGCGGTGGAGGAGGTGCTGATCAGCCTCTTCGTCGGCGGCAACAGCATCATCACCGGCGTCCCCGGACTCGCCAAGACGATGATCGTCCAGACCCTCTCCGAGGTCCTCGCCCTGCGCTTCCAGCGGATCCAGTTCACTCCGGACCTGATGCCCTCGGACATCACCGGGACGGACATCATCCAGGAGAACCCGGAGACCGGGAAGCGCAATCTCGTGTTCGTTCCCGGGCCGGTGTTCGCCAACATCGTGCTGGCGGACGAGATCAACCGCACCCCGCCGAAGACCCAGTCGGCCCTGCTGGAGGCGATGCAGGAACACCAGGTGACCGTCCAGGGCCGCACCTATCCGCTGCCCGAGCCCTACTTCGTCTTCGCCACCCAGAACCCGATCGAGCTCGAGGGCACCTACCCGCTTCCGGAAGCGCAGCTCGACCGCTTCCTGTTCAACATCATCATCGACTACCTGCCGGTGGACCAGGAGCGCGAGGTCGTTCGCGCGACGACCGCGGACCTCGACCCGGAACTGGAGAACGTCCTCTCGGGAGAGGAACTCCTCGAGTTCCAGCGGCTGGTCCGCCGGGTGCCGGTCTCCGAACCGGTGCTCGCCTATGCCGTCGAGCTGGCGCGGCGCAGCCGGCCGGGAGAGGAGGGCGCACCTGATTTCGTGAACGAGCAGGTCCAGTACGGCGCCAGCGTGCGCGCCGCGCAGTTCTCGGTGCTCGGCGGGAAGGCACGGGCGTTGATGCACGGCCGCCATCACGTGGCGATCGAGGACGTGCGGGCGCTGGCGCCACCCATCTTCCGGCACCGGGTGCTGCCCAACTTCCAGGCGCAGTCGGAAAAGGTGGACTCGGAAGCCATCGTGCGGCGGCTGATCGAAGAAGTCCCGGCGCCCGCCTCGCGGATGTAGCGAGCCCTCCGGACCTACCTGGTGCATCGGGCGATGCCGGCGGCGCAGACGAGATTCATCGATCCGGTGGCGCTCGCCCGGATCTCGAACCTGTCGCTGGTGGCGAAGATGGTCGTGCAGGGATTCATCAGCGGGTTGCATCGTTCGACCTTCCTGGGGCGCTCCATCGATTTCGCGGAGCACCGGCCCTACATGCCCGGAGACGACATCCGGAGACTCGACTGGCGGCTCTTCGCGCGCTCCGACCGTTTCCACGTAAAGGAGTTCGAAGCCGACACCAACGCCAACTTCCTGGTCGCCGTGGACGTCTCGCGCTCCATGGATTTCGGCTGGCGCGGGATCCGCAAGCTCGACTACGCGCGTTTCCTGGCCGGCAGCCTGGCCGCCTTCTCCCGCGCCCAGCGGGACCGGGTGGGGCTGGGCGTCTTCGACCACGAACTGCGGGAGTACGTCCCGCCGTCGGCCCGGCACCTGGAGACCGTGCTCCAGCATCTCGCCCGGGCCAACCCGCCACCGGAGGCGGACCCGCGGCGAGGGAAGACCTCCGCCTCCGGTCTGGGACCGCCGCTGGCCCGGCTCGGCGCCGCGCTCGGACGGCGGGGCCTGGTGGCGGTGGTGTCGGACTTCTACGAGCCGCCCGAGCAGGTCCTGGCGGCGTTCGACCGGCTGCTGGTGACCGGACACGACGTCATGGCGTTCCACGTCCTCGACCCCGCGGAGGTGGATCTCGATCTCGACGGAGTGCCCGGCTTCGAGGAATCGGGCACGCGGTTCCGCGACCTGGAGTCGGGCGCCCTGCTCGACCTCTCGCCCACCCGGGCCCGGGAGCGCTACCGGGAGGCGATGGCGGAGCACACCCGGGCGCTCCGGGCGGGCCTGGTGCGGCGGGAGGTGGACTACGTCCTGACCGACACCAGCACCCCGCTGGACTTCGCGCTGTTCCGCTACCTGAGCGAGCGGGAAGGCCGCCGGCGCCGCCGATGAGCTTCCTGGCCCCGCTGTTTCTGCTCGGCAGCCTTCTCGTCGCCCTGCCCATCGTCCTGCACCTCACCCGCCGGCGGCGCGAGCCGGTCCCGTTCCCGTCGTTCCTGCTGCTCCAGTTGACGAGCGCGACGGCGCGCTTCAAGCGGCGCCGCTTCCGGAACATCCCCCTGCTGATCCTCCGCTGCCTGGCGCTGCTGCTGCTCGCCGCCGCGTTTGCCGAGCCGGTGCTGCGCGGAGGCGCGCTCGCCGACGGCGAAGGAGTGGCGCTCGATCGGGCCGTCCTCGTGGATCGATCCCTCAGCATGACGGTGGGGAACCGGATGGCGGCCGCCCGCGAGGCGGCGCAGGAGGAGCTGAGCGGGCTGGGCCGGGACGATCGGGCCATCGTGGTCGCCTTCGACGGGCGGGCGGCGGCGCTCACCGAACTGACCGGGGACCCGGGAGCGCTCGCGCCGGCGGTGGCCAACCTCACGGCGGGGGGCGGCGGCACGAGCTATGCCCCCGCGCTCGGCCTGGCGGGGCGCCTGCTGCCCGCGTCGCCGGCCCGGAGGCGCGAGGTGGTGCTGATCTCGGATCTGCAGCGGAGCGGGTTCGAGGACGGCCGGCCGCAGCCCAGCCTGCCGCCCGGCGTCGAACTCCGGGTGCGGCAGGTGAGCGCGGGCCCACCGGCCAATGCCTGGATCGCCGACGCCTCGGTGGTGTCCGAGGGCCGGGAGCAGCTCGTCGTGACCGCCGAGGTGGGCTTCGCGCCTTCTCCGGCGGCCCCGGAATGGAGCGGCGAGATCGAGCTCCTCCTCTCCGGCCGCCAGGTGGACATGAAGAACGTGACGGCGGCGGCCGACCGGATGACGACCGTCCGGTTCGACCCGGTCCTGCGCCCGAGCGAGCCCCTCGCCGCGGAGGTGCGGCTTCCGGGAGACGGTTTCCCGGGTGACGACCGATTCAACCTGGTGATCCATCCGGAATCGGCGATCCGGGTCGCCGACCTTGGCGGCGGTCCGCCCTCGGTGTACGTCAGTGAGGCGCTCGGGGTGGGGGTGGCTCCGGGGTTCCTGCTGGACCGCGGTCCGGCCCGGGGAGAGTCCGCCGTCCGGGGTGCGCTCGAGGCCGTCCGGGTGGCGCTCGTCCGCGACCCGGGCCGCCTCGACGCCGGCGCGGCGCGCGCGCTCGGGGACTTCGTCGAGGCGGGCGGAGGTCTGGTGATGGCCGCGGGACCGCGCCGCCTGTCACGGGCGGCGCGCGAGGAACTCGAGGTGTTCGCCCCGGCGGTGCCGGAGGGTTTCGTGGACCGCGACCCGGCGGGCCGTCTCGGAGACCTGGCGGCCCGTCACCCGGTCTTCGAGCCCTTCGCCGGCGAGGGCTCCGCGGTACTCGGCGCGCTCGCCTTCTTCCGTTACCGGGCTCTCTCCGCGGTCCGGGCGGATGCCGCCACCCTCGCCCGGTTCGACGACGGCAGGCCGGCCATCGTGGAGTCGGAGTGGGGAGAAGGGAGGACGGTGCTGTTCGCTTCCTCGCTCGATGCGGAGTGGACCGATCTCCCCCGGCGCGCCGCGTTCGTCCCGCTCCTGCACCGGATGGTGGAGGTCGCCGCGGGGCATGAACGGATCCCGATCGCCTATCGGGTCGGCGAGAGCGTGGACCCCGGCGCCGCGTTCCGGTTGCCGGGCAGGCGGGGCGGGGAAGCGGAGGAAGTGCTGGCCGACTCGCCCTCGGGGGAACGCACCGTGCTGGACGGCATGGACGCGCTGCGGCTGGCGGAACCCGGTTTCTATCGCGCCCGGCGGCCCGGGGCGGCGGAGTTTCGCCAGATCGGAGTGAATCCTCCCCTTGCCGAATCGGACCTGCGCGCGCTCGACGCCGCGGAAGTCCGGATCGCTGCGGTGGCGTCGGCCGCCGGGGAAGCTCAGGCGGCCGCGACGCCCGTCGCCCCGGACCTGCCGGGGCGGGCCGCCTCATGGCTGCTGCTCGCCGGGTTCCTGCTGCTCCTGGTGAGCGAGGCGTGGGCGGCGAACCGGAGCGTGGCGCCCGGAGTCCCGGGATGAGTCCTGCCGGAAGGAGCCCCGGCGCGGCGGCCGGCCGCGGCGGTGCCTATACTCCGACAACCCCCCGCCCATGACGACACTCGGGCTGCACTCGTCGCCACGGTCTTCCTACGACGACCTGCGCCGCGTCATCCGGCGGGTGCGGAACCGCTGGCGCACCCGGCGCCTCATCCTCGGCTTCACGATGGTCGGGGCGGCCGCCGTGCTCGTCGTCGGGGTGTCGTCGGCGGCGATGGATGCGCTGCGCTACGCCCCGTGGGTGGTGCGCGGGCTGCAGGCGGCGGCGTGGCTCACCTTCGGCGCGGCCGTCTGGCGTTTCGTCGTCCGGCCGCTGCGCTCCCGGGTGACCGACGAGCAGGTGGCGCTCTACGTCGAGGAGCACGATCCCACGCTGCGGGAATCGGTCAGTAGCGGGGTCGAGCTGGCGCAGCGGGACCCGCGGGACGCCGCCGCCGGCGGCGGGATTTCCACGGACCTCACGCGCCTGGTCGTGGAGGAGGCCATCCGGCGCCTGGAGACGCTCAAGGAGGGCCGCCTGGTCGAGAGTTCGGCGCTCCGCCGGGCCGGAGGAGCCCTCGCCACCGTGGGTGGCGTGGCCGTGGTGGCTTCCCTGCTCGCCCCGCCCGCGCTGCTCCGCGGCGCCGCCCTCCTCCTCTCGCCGTGGGGGGACATCAGCGACACCAACCCCTACCGGGTGCTGGTGGAGCCGGGCGACGCCGCCGTGGCGCGCGACTCGGACCGGTGGATCGGCGCCCGGCTGGAGGGATTCACGGCGGAGCGCGTGGACCTCCGCACCCGTGTCGAGGGGAGCGCGCTGTGGGAGACGGTCCCCATGCTGCCCGACCCGGAGGACGGCGCATTCCGGCACCTGCTGCTCGGGATTCCGGAAGCGACCGACTACTACGTCGATGCGGACGGGGTGCTTTCCCCGACGTTCCGGATCGAGGTCGAGGACGTCCCCTACGTGGGGCGCATCGGCCTCGTCTACCGGTATCCGGAGCACACCGGACTCGGTCCCCGCGAGGTCGAGGACGGAGGAGACATCGCCGCCGTGGCCGGCACGGTCGTGGAACTGCAGGTGATCCCCACGGTGCCGGCGGCGGCCGGCGTGCTCCGCATGGAGCCGGGGCCGGTCGAGATCCCGCTCGAAGCGTCCGAGGCGCCCGAAGACTCGCCCACCGGTGCGGGCGCCGAGGTGTTGACGGCCAGTCTCCGGCTCGCGGAGAGCGGCTCCTACCGGGTGGCGCTCGCCGGGCCGGACGGGAATCTCCGCACCGCCTCCCGCGACTACCTGATCGAGGTGCTGGAGGACCTGCCTCCCATCGTGCGTTTCCTGCGGCCCGGCAGGGACACCCAGGCCAATCCGGTGGAAGAGGTGTTCACCGAGGTCCTCGCCGAAGACGACTATGCGTTGCGGCGGGTCGAGATGCGGGTCTCCGTCAACGGTGGCGAGGAGACCCGGGAGGTGCTGGCCTCGGGAGGGGCCCGGGACGAGATCCAGTCCGGGCACACCCTGTTCCTCGAGGAACACGATCTCGTGCCGGGTGATCTCGTTTCCTACTACGCGGTCGCCCGGGACGGAGCCGGAGCCGAAGCCGCCACCGACATCTTCTTCATCGCGGTGCGGCCGTTCGACCGGACCTACCGGCAGGGTGACACCATGCCGGGTGCGGGCGCCGGGGGCGGCGACGGACTCGACGGCACGCTCAGCCTTCGCCAGAAGCAAGTCGTCGTCGCAACCTTCAAGATCCTCCGCGACCGGGACACAATGCCGGCGAGCGCGGTCACGGAAACCGTCGCCACCATCGGCCTTGCCCAGGGACGGCTCCGGGAGCAGGTGGCGACCCTGAACCGCCGTCTCCGGAACCGGGGCATCGGAGCGACCGCGGAGTTCTCCGAGATCGTGGAGCATCTCGATGCCGGGCTCGTGGAGATGACGGTTGCGGAAGAACTGCTCATTGCCGGCAATCCGGACGACGCCCTGCCGCGGGAGCAGAAGGCGCTGACCCACCTGCAACGCGCCGATGCGGTGTTCCGTGACGTCCAGGTCGCGTTTGGCCAGGGCGGCGGCGGTGGCGGCGGCGGCGGTCCGCGCGCCCAGGCCGAGGACCTCGCGAGTCTGTTCGAGCTCGAGATGGACAAGCTCCGCAACCAGTACGAGACCGTGGAGCAGCAGCGCCGCTCGTCCGCGGACAACGAAGTGGACGAACTCCTCCAGCGTCTTGCGGAACTTGCCCGCCGCCAGGAGCAGGAGAACGAACGGATCCGCCGCGGGGTGCGCCAGTCCGGGGGTGGCGCCGGCTCGGCCCAGAACCAGCTCGCGGCCGAGACCGAGGACGTGGCGCGGCGGCTCGAACGCCTCGCCCGCGAGCGTTCGCGCCCGGATCTCGCGGCTGTTTCGCGAAGACTCCGCGACGCGGCGCAGGACATGCGGTCGGCCAGCAACAGCTCCGAGGGACTCGAGAGCGGCCTGTCGGCCGCGAACGAGCTGCGGAACGCCCGCCGCGATCTCGACGGGCAGCGGCGGGAGCGTCTCGGACGCGACGTCCAGAACGCTCTCGACGAGACGAAACGCCTCCGGGCCGCGCAGGACCGGATTCGCGCCGCCGTCGGGGATCTGGAAACCGAACGCACCCGCGAGGCGATCACCCGCGTTTCGGGACAGAAACAGGACCTCGCGGAACGGGTCCAGCGGCTCGAGCAGCACCTCGACGAGGTCAGCCGCGACTGGAGCCGCGATGAACCGGAAGCCGCCGAGGCGGTCGGCGAAGCCGCCGACGGGATTCGTGACCGGAAGCTGAAGGAGAAGATCCACTACTCCCGCGGGGTCGCGGCGCAGCGGTCGCCGGACTACGCCGATCAGTTCGAATCCATGATCGCGAACGATCTCGAAGCGCTGGAGCAGGATCTCTCCGCGGCCCGGGAGGTGGTGGAAGGTTCCGACCGGGCCGGCCGCGACGACGTCCTCGACCGGGCGGCGAATCTGGTCCGGGGGCTCGAGGGCCTGCGGAACCGTCTCGCCGACCGCGCGGATCAGTCGGAACCCCAATCCGGCTCGGAATCGGAGGGTTCGTCGGGGGAGCAGTCCCGCGAAGGGCAGGGAGGCGGCGGTGGGGGCGCCGAAGGGCGGGAAGCCCGCCAGCTCCGGCGCGAACTCGACCGGCGGGTCCAGGATGCCGAGGCGTTGCGCCGCGAGCTCACCGGCATCGGCGCCAGCGGCGACCGTGGGAGCGACCGTCTGGGCGAGGTGGTGGACGCCCTCCGCGGCCTGACCCCCGAGCGCCTGACCGGAGATCCGCGCGGCATGGAGATCCTCGAAGCCGAGGTCCTCGACACCTTGCGGCAACTCGAGTTCGAGCTGCGCCGCGCGCTTGCCGGGGGTTCCGGAGCGGATGTCCTCACCGGCTCCGACGACCGCGCCCCCGAGCGCTACCGCGACATGGTCGAGGAATACTTCCGCAGGCCCACGTAGAACCCGTCGAGCGAGCCCTGAGCCGCAGGCCCACGTAGGGAACGCCGCCCCCCGCTACCGGCGCGCCGTCGGAAACACCACGACGCTCTCGTTGCCGTTTCTCCCCACCGACGCCACGCCGAACAGGTAGTTGTCGATCACCAGGTTCTCGAAGGTGTATTCGGTGACGTCCCCCACGAAGCGGGAGTGCTCCCACTGGGGCGCGGTCGTGTCCCGCCAGTAGACGCGGTACCCCGCGAGGTTGTCCGAAGCCACCGGATCCCACGAGAGGACGGCGGACGCCCGCACCGCCCCGGCGATCCCGACGCCGCGGGGCGGGGCCGGCGCCCAGGCGAGCCCCGCGAGGGTGATCACGTTCACGCCGGTCAGCTTCGCCGCGTAGTCGAAGTTCACGCCCTCGATCACGTCGCCGTACTCGATCCCGTCCTCCACCCGGAGGTCCTGGTGCTGGCGCCGGTAGTTCTCGTGGGTCTCCATGATGCGGACCCCCGGGAACCCCGCGTCGTTGAAGGGGCGGTGGTGTCCGCCGCGCCCGAAGCGGTCGAGGCGGTAGATCATCTTCGCCTCGAGATTGGGGATGTACAGGTCGGCCATCCGCGCCACGTAGCGCGCGAGTTGCCGGGAGACGCCGTCCACCTCACCGCCCGTGACGCGCCGCCGCCGCCGCGCCTCCTCGGTCTCGGTCACCGGGGTCGGTTCCGAGAACACCCGGAACACGTCGTTGCGGATGACCCCGTCCACCCCTTCGATGTTCCCGATCATGTCGTTGTTCAGGACCGCCTCGATGTCCCAGCCCTCGTCGAGGGCGACGCTCGCCATGTGCCGGCCGCCGTAGAGCCCCTGTTCCTCCCCGGAGAGCCCGGCCAGGATGATCGTGGCGGGGAAGGAACCCGCGTGGCGGCTCAGCACCCGGGCGGCCTCGATGGCGCCCGCCATGCCGCTCGCGTTGTCGTTGGCGCCCGGCGAATCGTCGGTGAAGTTGTTCGCGTCGGACACCCGGCTGTCGATGTCCCCGGACATGATGACGATCCGGTTCGGCTCGCCGGCCCCCCGCAGGGTCGCGAGGACGTTCACCACCTCGGTGTCCACCGGAATGCGGCTTCCCTCCCTGCCCGGAACCACCGTTCGCTGGTAGGAGACTTCGAGACAGCCTCCGCAGGCATCCGAGATCAACGTGAACTCCGCGTGGATCCAGCGCCGCGCGGCGCCGATCCCCCGGGTCTCGCTCTCGGTCTCGGAGAGGGTGTGCCGCGTGCCGAACCCCACCAGGGTGCGGATGTCGGACTCGACGCGGTCCGCGGAGACGGCCTCGAGGAGGTCGTACATCCGGGGATCCCGTCCCGGAGGCTCGCCGGACTGGGCCAGTCCCGCTGCCGGCAGCGCCAGCGAAGCAATCAGGGGGAGGAGGGAGAGGAGGCGCGTCGGCATGGCGGCGGGTTGTATCACCGCGGGTGGGCCAGCGGTCCGCCACCGGTGTCGCCGGCTCGGCCCTCAGCCCGACGACGTGTGGTCGTGGGAGATCTTCCAGCCGTCCGCGGTGCGCTCGAAGAGGAGCGTGAAGAGCCCGGTGGGGGCGTCGCTCTCCCGCTCGAGGTTGTAGCGGCCGAAGACGAACACGTACTCCTCGGACAGCACCCGCACGTCGAGATCGGTGAAGGTGAGCATCCCCATCGCCGCCCGGTCCGGGTAGTTCCGCCGGTAACGGTCGAGCACGTCCTCCGAGCCGTACCGGACGCTTCCCCCCGAGACGAACCGCATCCGGGGGGAGTCGAGATAGTCGGCCACGAACCGCACGAGGTCTCCCTCGTTCCAGGCCCCCGCCTGCGCTTCCATGAGCGCGCGGATGTCCGCCGCGATGGCCGCCGCCTCCTCCGGCGTCACCGGGTGGCGCTCCTCGGGAGCCGCGCTGCCGGACCCATCGGAACCTGACGGGGCTCCACAGGCGCCGCTGAGAAGGATCACGAGTCCGAGAGAGATCACCGGGTTGCGCATGCGGCGCATGGTAGCGGCCGGGGCGCGCGCTACGATCCGGGCCATCGGCTGCAATGCAGGAGGCGAGAGCGAATGGCGTTATATGACAATCCCGGGGGCAACGGACCCTGGGGGGGACTCGGCGGGGAACGGCCTGCCATGCCCGATCTGGAAGGGCTCCTGCGGCGTTTCGGAGGAAACGCCCGCCGGACGGCCCTGCGGATCGCGGCGGGGGTCGTGGCGGTGGCCCTCTTCTTCATGTCCGTCTACCAGGTCCAGCCCGACGAGGCGGGGGTGGTCACCCGGTTCGGCCGCTATTCCCGCGTGACGGACCCGGGGCTCCACTTCATCGTGCCGTTCCTCGAAGCGGTGACCAAGGTGCCGGTGGAGCGCCAGCTCAAGGAAGAGTTCGGCTTCCGGACGGTCGAGGCCGGCGTGCGCACCATGTACGACGAGCGCCAGTTCCTCGGGGAGTCGCTCATGCTCACCGGCGATCTGAACGTCGCGGTGGTCGAGTGGATCGTGCAGTACAAGGTGCAGGATCCGCGGGCCTATCTCTTCAACGTCCGGGAAATCCGTTCGACCTTCCGGGACATGAGCGAGGCCGCCATGCGCGACGTCGTCGGCGATCACAGCGTGGACGAGGTCCTCACCGTCGGCCGTGAGCAGATCGCGGCCCAGGCCAAGGACCTCCTCCAGGACATGAACGACCGCTACGAGACCGGCATCAGCGTCCAGCAGCTCGTCCTGCAGGACGTGAATCCGCCGGACCTGGTCAAGCCGTCCTTCAACGAGGTGAACGAGGCGATCCAGGAGAAGGAGCGGCTCACGAACGAGGCGCTCGCCGAATACAACCAGGCGATCCCCCGCGCCCGCGGCGATGCCGAGCGCGTCATCCAGGAGGCCGAAGGCTACGCGGCCGAGCGGGTGAACCGGGCCCGCGGCGAAGCGTCGCGGTTCGAAGCCGTGTACGCCGAGTACCGGAACGCGCCCCGGGTGACCAGGGCCCGGATGTACCTGGAGACGCTGTCCGAGGTCATGCCGAAGCTCGGGCAGAAGGTGATCCTCGACGAGAGCGGCGCCAACATCCTGCCGCTCCTGAATCTGAACGGCGAACGGCGGCAACCACCCAACCCGGGTGGGCCGGGCTCGGGCCAGCAGCCCGAAAGGGAGGACCCCAAGTGAAGCGCGCGCTACCGGTCCTGGGGACGCTCGCCGGACTCGTCCTCCTCTTTTCTTCGACCTACACCATCCGGGAGACCGAACAGGCCATCATCACCCAGTTCGGCGAGCCGGTGGGCGGCGCGGTCACCGAGCCGGGGCTCCACTTCAAGCTGCCGTTCATCCACCGGGTGACGCGCTTCGACCAGCGCTGGCTGCCCTGGGACGGGGACGCCAACCAGATCACCACCCGCGACAAGAAGTTCATCTGGGTGGACACCTACGCCCGCTGGCGCATCGCCGACCCGTTGCTGTTCTTCCAGTCGGTTCGCGACGAGCGCGGCGCCCAGAGCCGCCTCGACGACATCATCGACGGCGAGACCCGGAACGCGGTGGCCAACTACGACCTGATCGAGATCGTGCGGATCACGAACCGCGACTTCGAACTCACCGAGGACCTCGTCTCATTCGCGACCGAGGAACTGCCGAGCGAGATCGAGTTCGGGAGGAACGGGATCACCCGCAACATCCTCGAGAAGGCGTCCGAGGTCACTCCCAGCTTCGGGATCGAACTCGTGGACGTCCGCATCAAGCGGGTCAACTACGTCGAAGAAGTCCGGGCCAAGGTGTACGAACGGATGATTTCGGAACGCCAGCGGATCGCGGAACGGAGCCGCTCCGAGGGGCAGGGGCGCGCCGCCGAGGTCCGGGGACAGCGCGAGCGCGAGCTCAAGTCCATCGAGTCGGAGGCGTTTCGCCAGGCCGAGGAGATCCGCGGCCGGGCCGACGCCGAGGCCTCGGCGATCTACGCCCGCGCTTACCAGCGGGACGCCGACTTCTACCGCTTCATGAAGTCGCTCGAGACCTACCGCACCGCCCTCGATGAGGGGGTGACCCTGGTCATCGGCAGCGACAGCGAGTTTCTCGACTTCCTGCGCCGGTCGCGCTGAGTAGCCTCGGCCCGACCGGCCGGCAAGACCGGGACGCGTGCCTTCGCGTGCCGGTCTGCGCCTGCCTCATTGCCGCGCTCCGGGAGTTTCCGGCATGATTCGGAGCCACGCCTTCTTTCTCCGCAAAGGTTGAGTCCCATGATGACGACGATGCTTCCGTCCCGCCTCCTGCTCAGGTCGGGCCTCTTGCTGTTAGCCGCCGCGCTCCTGGGCGCGCCGGCTTGGGCGCAGGACGCACCTCCCACCATCGAGGAAAAGACCGCCGGGATGACCGCGATCTCCGGGTTCGTGCCCCTCTACTGGGACGAGCGCACCGGACACCTGTTCGCGGAGTTCGCCGAGATGGAGGAAGAGTTCCTCTACTCGGTCTCCGCGGCTTCCGGCCTCGGCAGCAACCCGATCGGGCTCGACCGCGGGCAGATCAGCCGCCGCGCCGTGCTGATGCCGATCCGCGTCGGGCCGCGCATCCTGCTCATGGAGCCGAACTACAGCTACCGGGCAGTCAGCGACAACCCCGACGAGGTGCGGGCGGTCCGCGACGCGTTCGCACCCTCGGTGCACTGGGGGTTCGAGGTCGAGGCCGAGACCGGCGGCCGCGTGCTGGTGGACATGACGGACTTCTTCCTGCGGGACGCCCACGGCTCGGCGGCGCGGATCGCGCGGGCCGGGCAGGGGACCTTCCGGCTCGACCGGAGCCGCAGCGTCTTCTACCTGGAGAACACCAAGGGTTTCCCCGACAACACCGAAGTCGAGACCATGCTGACCTTCACGAGCGACAGCCCGGGCCGGCTGGTCTCCGGCGTCGCCGCCAGCGGGGACGCGGTGACCCTCCGCCACCACCATTCGTTCGTGCGCCTCCCGGGGCCGGGATTCGAGATCCGGGTGGCCGATCCGCGGATCGGGGTGGGCGGCCCGACCTACATGGACTACGCGACCCCCATCGATCAGCCCATGACCGTGAGGCTGGCCTCGCGCCATCGCCTCCACAAGGTGGATCCCTCCGCCGAGCGTTCGGAAGTTGTCGAACCGATCGTCTATTACCTCGACCGTGGGGTTCCCGAGCCGGTGCGAACGGCGCTGATCGAGGGGGCGCGCTGGTGGAACGAGGCGTTCGAGGCCGCCGGGTTCATCGACGCGTTCCAGGTCGAGCGCCTGCCGGAGGGCGCCGACGCCCAGGACATTCGCTACAGCATGATCCACTGGACCCATCGCCGCACCCGCGGCTGGTCCTACGGCGGGGGAGTCCGGGATCCCCGGACCGGCGAGATCATCAAGGGCAACGTGAACCTGGGCAGCCTGCGGCTCAGGCAGGACCACCTCCTCGGGGTGGGCATGGTGGCGCCCTTCGACGCAGCCTCCGGCGCGCTGCCGGTCGGCCTGCCGCCGGACCCCGACGGGCCGCACTCCTGCGGCCTTTCCGCGGCGCCGGGCTTTTCCTACCTCGCGCAGGTGGGTGAGGGCGCCACCCCGGTGGACCTGGCCCTCGCGCGGGTGGCGCAGCTCTCGGCTCACGAGGTGGGACACGCCATCGGGTTCCCGCACAACTACATGGCCTCCACCTACGGCGGCCGGGCGAGCGTCATGGACTACCCGGCGCCGCTCGCGGTGCTCGAGGACGGCGTCGTGAAGCTGGACGACGCCTACGGCGTGGGGATCGGCTCCTACGACATCCTCTCGGTCCGCTGGGCCTACGGCCACTTCCCGCCGGAAGAGACCGCCGCGCGGCTCGACGCGATCATGCAGCAAGGACTGATGTCCGAGACCCGGTTCATGGCCCATACCGACAACTACATCGGCGCCGGCGCGCATCCGCTGGCCTCGGTCTGGGACAACGGCCAGGACCTGGTCCGGCACCTGGGGCGCGAGATCGAGATCCGCCAGGCGGGCCTCGACGCCTTCGGGGAGAAGGTGATCCGGACGGGGGAACCCATGTCGCTGCTCGAGCCCGTGCTGGTGCCGCTCTACCTGCACCACCGCTTCCAGATGAAGGCGGCGCTGAACACCGTCGGCGGCCAGGAGTACTACTACGCGGTGCGGGGGGACGGGCAGCGGCCCGTCGCGCCCGTCCCGGGCGAACGCCAGCGGGAGGCGCTGGAGATGGTCCTCCGCACGCTGGAGACCGACTTCCTGGCGCTGCCGGAGCGGATCGTGGAGCTGATTCCGCCCCCGGCCTACCGGGAATCGGGCGGAGAAGGCTTCGACGGGCACACCGGGCTCGTCTTCGATCCGCTGGCTGCGGCGGACACCTCGGCCGACTACACCGTGGAGCTCCTGCTCCACCCGGAGCGGATGGCGCGGCTGGTCAACAACCACGCGATGGATCCGGAGCAGCCGGGGCTGGCGGAGGTCCTCGACCGACTCGTCGAGAAGACGTGGGGCAACGCGGAGCCGGAGGACAGCTACCGCCGCATGGTGCAGGACGCCGCCGAGCGCAGCGTGCTGAACGGCATGATGCGGGAGGCCATGAACCCGGACAACCCGGCGCGGGTGCGGGCGGTACTCGAGGACCGGCTCATGGCGCTCGGCCGGACGCTCGCCGATATGGGCGAGGCGACTCCCCACGAGACCCTCGCCGTCGCCGACATCCGCCGCTTCGCGGACCGCGACGAGAGCCTCGACCCGAACGCCAACCGGCCGGAGCGCCCCCAGGGTTCCCCCATCGGCGCGAACGCTTCGGGAGAACGGCGCATCCCGGGCCGCTGACCGGAGCGCTCGGAGCGCCGGCCTAGGAGCGCCGGCCTCCGGCCGGCATCGCGGCCGCAGGCCGCGAAACCCCTATTTTCGGGTCGTCTTGCACATCGCGCCCGTCGCGGCGGACGACGACACGGCGCCCGCGGACCTGCGGCCCGCAGTGCCGGCTGAAGCCGGCGTTCCAAGCCGTCGCGCGAATCCGCGACGGCGGCCGTTCTAGTGGTGCGCCGGAATCGGTAGCGCCAGGACCGACGCCCGCGCCCGGATCATCATGTGGACCGCGGGGTCCGGGCGGAAGAACGAGCCGGCGTGTCCCTGGTCGTAGCCCAGGACGAGGAGATCGCGGGGACCGGTGAGGCGGGCGAGTTGCCGAGGGGGGTTCCCCTCGGCGCGGATGATCGGAACCCGCACCCGGTAGAGGTCCGCCATCCGCTCGATGGCGGCGAGCACCGAGGCCACGTCGGCGCCGCCCTCGAGTCCCCGCCCGATGAAGGACGGAGGGGTCACGACCACCGCGGCCAGCGGAATGCCGAACTGCCGCGAGAGGCCGATGGCGGTGTCCGCGGCGCGCAGCGTGCCCTCCACGTCGGTGACCGGGATCACCAGGCGCTCCCATGGAAAGCTGGCGCCGGGGATGAGCACCGGGCAGGAGAACCGCGCCATGGTGGCAAGAAAACCCGCCGCGTTGAGGCCGATGCGCGCGACGAACGACGGTTCTCCGTGGTCGATCACCACGCAGCCGGCGTCGGGCCGGGCCGCCGCGAAAGGATCGTCGCCCGGCACGATGCGGGCGAGGCGGTCGGCGGGGACCCCGAAGTCGCCGGGGGGCTCCACGCCCTCGGGCGCCACGATCCGGAAGCGGCGCGCCCGGGAGGTGCGGAACAGGTACTCGGCTTCCCGCCACGCGACCTCGGGGAGCTCGCGCTCCGCGAACACCACGATGTGGCTGCCGAACTGGAGCGGGAAGAGCGACTTCCCCTCGCGGAGGAACTCCGCCGCCCCGGGGGCCACTTCGGGCTCCCCGGTGATCAGGAGGCGGTCTCCCGCTTCGATCACCGCGTCGCCGTCCGGGACGACGAAACGGTCGCCCCGGTAGATCCCCGCGACGAGCCACTTCCGGGCGCCGAGGTCGCGGAGCTTCACGTTCACCGCCGGCGAGGTCGGCAGCACCTGGATCTCACGGATCTCACCGCGGCCGAGGCCGAGACTGGTTGCCACCTGGTGCGAACGCTCGATCCGGTTCCGGATCTGGTTGGCGATGACTCCGGGGCGGGCGATGCTCTCGGCGCCGGTGGCGCGCAGCATCCCCGTGCGGTGCGACTCCCGGAGCGTGCCGATGGTGGACGGACGGGGGCTCAGCTCGGCGGCCACCCGGCAAACTTCGATGTTGACGGCGTCCTGATCGGTGGCGGCGATCACCCACTCGGCGCCGTCGCCCGCCGCGTCCCGGAGAGCCAACGCGCTCGTTCCGTCACGATTCAGAGTCTCGAAGGACTGGTGCGGGGCGTCTTCATGCAACCGTTCCAGTTTCTGGACGTCGGTGTCGAGCACCACCACCCGGCGCTCGCCGGCGAGCTGGCGCGCGAGTTCCCGCCCGGTCTGGCCGGAACCGACGATGACGACCCGGGGGAGGTCGTGCGACGGGGCCGCGTCGCTTTCCGCAGCGGAGTCGGGGCGGCGTTCAGGCATGGCGGCAAAGCGGCCGGACGCGCTGCGCCCTCAAGCCCGACGCCTGAAGCATCGGGGAGCGGCGCCGAAGCGGAATCTCGCGTCCGGCGCCGCGCGAACCGGTGAGCGGAAGACTACTCCTGGAGGGTGCCGGTGATTGTCGACACTGACTCCATGTCCCAGGGCGGCGTCATCACCCTGCTGATGGGCTCCTGGGGGTCCGTCGTACCGGTGGCCGCCATGTTGGGCTCCCCGTCCCGGACTCCGGCGTCCCACATCTGGGCCTCGACCGTGATCGTGTCCTCCCAGTGGAGTTCACCATCGTCCTCATGGGCGGCGCAGACGTTGAAACCGATGAACCAGTCCGGGCTCGGGCTGTACCGCTGGGCATAGCTGAGGCAGGGGAACTCCGAACTCAGGGTGATTTCCTGGGCCCCCAGCAACGCCCTGATCTCGTCGAAGCTCTCCGCGAGGACCATCCAGCCCATCTCCTCGGCCTCGTGCGTCAGGTCGTGTGCATGGCCGTCGTAGGCCAGGTGCTCGAGGCCTTCGGAAGCCATGCCGCCTTCCTCCCAGAGCGTCTCGCCCAGCGGGTAGGCGACGAACGCGATTTCCAGCGAGGCTTCCCCGCCCTCGACGGGGTAGGGGACGGCGCCAAGGAGCTGGAAGAGCGGATCGGTCGAATAGTGCGGGTCGTAATCGATGCTGTAGGTGGCCATCGTCGGCCCTTCCGGCTCAGGCTCGGGCGCCGGGGCCGGAGCGGGCGCCGGGGCCGGAGGCGGCGCCGGAGCGGGCGCCGGGGTGGTCCCGGAATCCCCTCCGCAGGTTGCCAGGAGCAGCACGCTGAACAGCAGCGCGATCCCCATCCAGATGTTTCGTGTCTTCATCGCGGTTCCTCCTTTGAGTCGCGAAGGGTTCGTTCGCCGAACGATTCCACTACGGTGAAAACGAATCGTACCGCACCCCGACCCACTCGGAATCGGCGAAATGTGCAGGGATCCTCCCCGGGTGCGGTCTATTCCTCCTTGCGCGTCGCGGTCAACGGATAGGCGACCGCGGGCGCCGCGAGGTAGGGCGGGGCGTCGAGGACGGCGATCGGCTCGCGCGGCTCGGTATCGGCGGATTTGGCCATGAAGTCCTCGCCCTCGGCGGTGCCGGCGTCGTGGGCGATCACGTCGACGCTCATGGCGTCGAGCCAACGGCCATCCTCGTCCGTGGCGCAGGCGTTGCTGAGACCGATGAACCAGTCCGAACTCGGAGCGATTTGCTGGGCATAGGTAAGGCAGGGCCGCTCAAGGTGCATTTCGATCGAAGGATCGGGGCTCAGGAAGATCTGCAGGAACTCGCCCAGGTTCGTAGCGATCACCTCCATCCCCGCGGCTTCCGCCTCGGCGACCAGCGCCGCCGACGCTCCCGTCTCCGCGAGCAGCTTCAGGCCGTCGGAGGCGGTCTCGCCCAGCGTCCAAGGGGCGGCGCCCGGTGGGTGGGCGATCATGGCAAGCGGAAACGCGAAGTCGACTCCGTCGGGAAGCGAACCCGGCACCCGCGGCCCCAACTGGGCCACGGGCTGGTCGAAGGTGTAGGTGGCGGTCTCCGGCTCCGGCGGTGGCGGGGGAGGCGTGGGCGCCGGGGGGGGCGCGGGGGCCGGAGCGGCGGGAGTGGAGGAGTCCTCGCCACAACCGGCGAAAGAGGACGCCAGCCCAAAGGCAACGAGGATGCTCGCGATCGCGAGGGGTCGACGGAGCCGGGCAGGGGCAGGCAGAATCAGGACAGGGTTCATCGACAACAACTCCAAGGAGGCGCCCGGACGGGCGGGTCAAACAGTGGTCGCGTCGCGGGGAAGCGGCCGGCGGGGTCAGGATTATAACCTGAAACCGGGTTTCATTATCAATCTTTCTGCACAGCCATTCCCGTCGCCGCCCGTACCGGATCCGCGCCTGGTTCGAAGCGAACTACGTCCGGGGAGACGCATCTCCGGATCCCGCTTGCGCGACCGAAATGGCCACTCAGGGCCGTTTCCCGTCGCACGAGCACCTGGTGGCCACGCTCTTCGAGGCCGTGGAAGACGCTCGCGCAATCCGGAGTCCGCTCATCGAGGGTGAGGGGCCCCACGTCGGCGTGGAATCCCGAGCCACCCACGGCCTCCTGCATGGACGCCCCACGGTCCACCAGACGCGCGATCCCCATCACCGCCGCCGAGATCAGGCGGCGTCCTCCCGGCGATCCCACCACCGCCCAGGGCGCTCCCTCCCGCAGCAGGATCGCCGGCGCCGCGGCGTGGAGCGCCCGGCGGCCCGGCGCGGGGGAGATCCGGCGGCCAGGGCGCGGGTCGAACCACATCATCCCGTTGTTCAGGGGATACCCGAGTCCCGGGACGGCGAATGCGGACCCGAAGCGGCCGCCGAGCGTCCCGGTGAGCGCGACGGTCATGCCGTCGGCGTCCGCCGCGTTGACGTGGGTCGTGCAGTCCGAGGTCGGCGTGCCGGACCGCGGAGTGCCCGCTTCTTGCTGGCTGCCGGGCGGCGCGGGTTCGGCCGGGGCGTCGAGGCGCGGGCCGTCGGCCGTGACGCCCTGCCGCCGCTCACCGAGATAGCCGGGATGGAGCAGACCCGGAAGCGGCACCGGCACGCTCCCCGGGTCGCCCAGGTAGGCGAAGCGATCCAGGAACGCGAGCCGCAGCGACTCCGCGGCGAGGTGGAGGAAGCGGACCTCGTCGGCCACCTCACCGGAGGGCGGCCCGGCGGGAGGAAACGCGTCCAGGTGGGCGAGCGCCGCCGCCAGCGTGGGGCCGCCGGAGTTGTCCGGCAGGGTCGCCACCGTGAGGTCTCGGAAGTTGACGTCGAGCGGCGGAACCTCGCGGACGGCGGCTGCCGCGAAGTCTGATTCCGAGAGGATCCCGCCGGCCTCGGTCACCGTGTCGAGCAGTCGGCGGGCGATGGGCCCCCGGTAGAAAGGCTCCGGGCCCTCCTCCGCGAGCACCCGCAGCGATCCGGCGAGCTCGGGGTTCCGCAGCCGGTCCTCCTCGCCAGCGGGGACGAAGGGGAGTCCGTCGCCCCGCGTGTAGAGCGCGAATGCCGCGGGCGAGAGCCGCAGCCGCCGGTAGCCCGCGGCTACGTGCACGCAGAAGACCCAGTCCGGAACGAACCCGGCCTCCGCCAGTTGCACCGCGGGTTCCACCACCGCACCAAACGGCAGCCGGCCGAACCGGCGGTGGATTTCGACGAGGGTGACGGGGGCCGTGGGCGCCAGGACGCTGAGCGCCCCGGTCTCGGCCCGGTCTCCCCGGGTGGGAGGGAAGCCGTAGAGCCCGCCGCCGACCCCTTCGAGGGGCTCGAACATGTTCTCGCGCGCCCTCGCCGGACACCGCGCGCTGCCGTCGAGCGCGGTGACCCGGCCGTTCGCCGGTTCGAAGACCACGGCGTAGGCGGTTCCGCCGAGGCCGTTCATGGCCGGCTCCACCACTCCCGCCGCCAGCATCGCGGCCACCGCCGCGTCGGCCGCATTGCCGCCGGCGGCCAGGATCCCGGCACCGGCGCGCGCGGCGCCCGCGGTCATGGCGGTGACCGCTCCGCCGTTGCCCGCAACCCGCGAGCGGCCGGGCAGGGGGACCTGCTCGCGCAGCGACACGGTCATGATCGGGTCCTCCTGGACATCCCGCCGGTCATGAGAAACGCACCCTCATCAGCGCGGGTTTCGCGCTGCCGCGCGGCCCCCACCGGGAGGACTGGGCCGGCCGGAGGCCGGCGCTCCGAAGCGCCATCACGGCGGGTGGCCGACACGCGGGACGGTTACCCAGCAACCCGTCATCTCCCCGGGTCGCCGAGCAGCGCGGGGTCGGCGTTGCCGCCGCAGAGGGGAGTGAGAACCTCCCGACCCCGGAAGCGGTCCGGGTGCTCGAGGAGCGCCGCGATCCCCGCGGCGCCGGCCGGCTCCACCACGAGGCCGAGCGTCCGGTGGAGGAGGCGTACGGCTTCCGCAAGGGCGTCCTCGCCGACTTCCACCACCTCGTGCACCACCCGCCGCATCAGGGGTACCGCTTCGGGGACCGGGACCCGGACGGCGATCCCATCGGCGATCGTGGCCGGGGCGATGTCGGCAGGCGAGGGATCCCCCGACTCGAAGGCGCGGCGCATGACCGGCGCTTCGCGCGCCACCACGCCCACCACCGACACCTCGGGAGCGGCGTGGCGAAGCCAGAGCCCCATCCCTCCGATGAGCGCCCCGTTTCCGACCGGAATCAGCACGGTGTCGGCCCGAAAAACGGCCTCGACGCACTCGAGCGCGATCGTGCCGGCGCCCTCGGTGATCTCGGGCTCGCGGCCGTCCTCCACGAACTCGGCGCCGCGCTCCCCAGCGTAGGCGAGGGCCGCCTCCTTGGCGGCGTCGAAGTCCTCTCCGACCAGGCGCACTTCGGCACCGAGGTCCCGCATGGCGCGGACCTTGTCCGGGTTGGCGTGGCGGGAGGAGAACACCGTGAGCGGAATCCCCGATCGCCGGGCGGCCCAGGCGAGCCCCTGGCCGAAGTTTCCGGCCGACCCGGTGACCCATCCCGGAGTCCCGGCAGGGCGTCCCCGCAGCCGCGCGACGGTCTCCGGACCTCGCCGGGCGCCGAACCAGCAGGCGCCGCGGGCCTTGAAACTGCGGATCGGGTTCACGCATTCCACCTTCACGGTGACCCGGCAGCCGGTGGCGGCGCCGAGTGACGCCGAGTCGAACAGCGGCGTGTCCCGGAACTCCCGGGGAATGGCGGCGCGGGCGGCTTCGATCCCCTGCGGCGTAGGTTCGGACGGCACGGCGGGGATGGTAAGGCGCGGCTCCGCTCCACCGGGGGTCGAATACACTTCGGCTCCCGTTCGGAGAGCCGTTCCCGCGCCGCCGGAAGGCCGGGAACCGGACAAGCGGGTTAGGGGTAAACCGATGAAGCAGAGGGCACAGTGGACCGGCCGCGACCTGAGCCGCCGGCAGTTCGTTCAGGTCGGCGCCGCGGGAGCGGCGGCGCTCGGCGCCGCGGCAACCGGAGCGCCCGCGGTTCAGACCTCCGGCCCGAAACCGGTCGTGATCGCCTCCGGGAACGGGAACCGCTACAAGAACGGCGGTGACGAAGTCGTCGTCGAGCGCGCGTTCCGGATGATGACGGAAGGGGAGGACATCCTCGAGAGCCTCATCGAGGGCGTCAAGATCACCGAACTCGATCCGGAGGATGCGAGCGTCGGGTTCGGAGGCCGTCCGAACGCCGACGGCGTGGTCCAGCTCGATTCGTGCTGCATGCACGGCCCCAACCGGCGCGCCGGCGCGGTTGCCGGCATCGAGGGTGTCCGGACCCCGGCATCGGTCGCCTACCAGGTCCTCCAGGTCACCGATCACCACCTGCTGGTGGGGAAGGGCGCCCAGCATTTCGCCCGCAACATGGGCTTCAAGGTCGAGGACGACCTGAACACCCCCCGGTCCCGGGAGATGTGGCTCGAGTGGAAGCGACGGATCGACCCGGGTCACTACCTCGACCCCAAGAAGCGCGCGGCCGCCGGCCACGCCGCCGGCCTCTCGATGGTGCGCGACGGTCTGATGGACGAGGAGGAGTACTACGGCACGATCAACTGCGACGGCCTCAACGCGAACGGCGACCTGGCGGGCGTGACCACCACCAGCGGCCTGGCGTGGAAGATTCCCGGGCGCGTCGGCGATTCGCCGATCCTGGGCGCCGGGCTCTACGTGGACAACGCCGTCGGTGCGGCCGGCTCCACCGGCCGGGGCGAGGCCAACCTCTACGGGCTCTGCTCGTTCCTGATCGTCGAGGAGATGCGCCGCGGCGCCCACCCGAAGGACGCCGCCATGACCGCGCTCTCCCGCGTCAAGGACAACACCGTCGAGAAGCGGCTCCTGAACAGCCGCGGACTGCCGGCCTTCGGCCTGTCCTTCTACGTGATCAACAAGGCCGGCGTGCACGCCGGCGTCTCGATGTACACGAGCGCCCGCTCCAGCTACGCGGTCTGCGACGAGAACGGTCCCCAGTCGCTTCCCATGGAGCCGTTCCTGGAGGGGAGCGCGTCGGACTGAGGGACGTTCGGACCGTTGCGCCGGAAAACCCGCCGCGCCGCCCGGTGGCGGTGCCTCGCCACGCTGTTCGTGACCGGGGCCGCGCTCTGCCTCGGCGCCACGCTCTGCCTCGGCGCCACGGCCGGGGCGCAGGCGTCGGCGGAGGACGAAGAGGAGCAGCCCCGTCCGCCGAGCATCTTCGATTTCAGGTACGAAGTGGACGATCCCCGCGACCTGCATCCCCCGGCGAGGAAGTTCCAAAACCGCTGGCGCCGCATCTGGGGCGCCCTGGGGATGCGGTACCACCTGTATCCGTCGCAGGCGACCGGCCCCGACGACTGGCCGCCTCACCTTTACGCCGGCGGCATGAACTACAGCGTCTGGAGGAACCCGGTCACCGGGTGGCCGGAGTTCTGAGTCGGGGTCTGCCGAGACCGATACAGGATCCGAACCCGTGCGGATACTGAGTTTCACCGCCGGAGCGGGAGAGATGCTCTGCGGGAGCTGCATCCGCGACAACGCGCTGGCCCGGTCGCTGGCCGGCCGCGGGCACGATGTGCAACTCGTGCCCCTCTACCAGCGCAGCCGGACCGACGAAACGAGCGTCTCGGAGGACCGGGTGCGCTTCGGCGGAATCTCCGTCTACCTGCAGCACGCGGCCCCGCTCTTCGGGGCGCTTCCCGGACTCGGCCGGATCCTGGACTCCCCGGCGCTGCTCGGCTTCGTCGAGCGTTTTTCGTCGTCCACCGACCCGACCAGACTGGGGCCGCTCACCGTCACGACGCTCGAGGCGCAGCGGGGATCCGCCCGGCGCGCGGTCGAGGCGCTCGCGGAGTCCGTCCGCGATGCGGCCCCCGACGTGGTCGTGCTGCCCAACTCGCTGCTCCTTGGCCTCGCCGATCCCCTGGCCGCGGCGACCGGAGCTCCGGTGGTCGTTACCTTCTCCGGTGAGGACCTGTTCCTTGCCCAGTTGCCCTCCGGGGACCGCGACCGGGCGCTGGACCTCATGCGGGAGGCCGCGGGCGCCGCGCACCACTTCGTGGGGGTGACCGAGCATCACGCCCGCGGCATGGCGGACACGCTGGGGATCCCCGGCGAGCGCGTGTCGTTCGTGCGTCTGGGAGTCGACCCCGAGGGGTATCCCCTGAAGCCGAAGGCCCCGCCGGCGGCAGGGGACGCAGCCGGCGCGCAGGAGGTGACGATCGGTTTCTTTTCCCGGATCGCTCCGGAGAAAGGACTCGACCGGCTGGCCCGCGCCGCGCTCCAACTCGCCGGACAACCGGAGGCGCCGCCGCTCCGGGTCCGGGCCGCGGGGTGGATGAGCCGCGGAGGGAAGGGGTATCTGGAGGGGGTCCGGCGGTTGTTCGCCGCGGACGGGTCCGGCGTTTCCTTCGAGTATCTGGGCGAGCTGGATCACGCGGAGAAGATCCGTTTCCTGCGCGAGGCCGACGTCATCGGCATTCCCGCGACGTTTCCCGAGGCGAAGGGGATTCCGGCGATCGAGGCCATGATGGCGGGGACACCGATCGTGGTTCCCCAGGAGGGGGCCTATCCGGCGCTGCTGGACCGGGCCGAAGGCGGCGTGCTCGCGAAGAGCAGCGACCCCGCGGACTTCGCGGCGGCGCTCTCGCAGCTCGTGCTGCACCCGGAGCGGCGGGCCAGCGTTGGGGAACGCGGGTTCCGGCGCGTGCGGGAAGAGCACTCGCTCGACCGGATGGCCGAAGACGCCGAAGCGGCCTTCGCGCGCGCGATCGCCGCCTGACAAGGGAGGGACCATGGACACCGGCCTGCAAGACTCCGAAGCCGCCGTAGCGGCGCGCCACGACCTCGACGAGCACGTCCGCGACATAGTGCGCTGGCACTTTTCCGAGGAGACCGGATGTTCCTTCTGGCTCGGTTTCCGGAAGCGGCTCGACTTCGATCCCCTGGCTGACGTGCAGGGCTTCGACGACCTGAAGCGGTTTCCGCCGTTCGAGGACGGGTGGCTCCGGGGCGGGCCGGTGCGCCGCTGGATTCCGGCGCCCTACCAGGACCGGCCGCTCTACGTCTTCGAAACCGGCGGAACCACCGGCATCCCCAAGAGCCGCACCTCGGTGGACGACTTCCGCATCGACTACGAGCTGTTCAGCGCGGTGCTCTCCGAGGAGCACTTTCCGCCGGGGTCCAACTGGCTCATGCTCGGGCCTTCGGGGCCCCGCCGGCTGCGGCTCGCGGTGGAGCATCTCGCGCAGTTCCGGGGCGGCATCGCGTTCTCGGTGGATCTCGACCCGCGCTGGGTCATCAAGCTGATCAAGAAGGGCTGGACCGAGCATCTGCTCGCCTACCAGGCGCACGTCGTCGACCAGGCGCTGACCGTTCTCTCCGCCGGCCACGACATCCGGTGCCTCTTCACGACGCCGAAGCTCCTCGAGGCGCTCTGCCTGCGGCTCGAGGACGAAGGGAGGACGCTGGCGGAGACGGGAATCCGCGGCATCTTCTCCGGGGGCACCGAGTTCACCCCCCAGTGGACCCGATTCGCCATGGAGGAGCTGCTGGACGGGGTGTTCCTCCAGCCCACCTACGGGAACACGCTGATGGGGCTGGCGCCGGCGCGCCCGCCGACGGCGGAGGACGGCTACAAGATCGCCTACTACCCGCCGATGCCCCGCGCGGTGCTGGAGGTCGTGGCCCCCGACAGCGGCGAGGTGGTGGACTACGGGGAAACCGGCCGCGTCCGGCTCACCACGCTGACGCGCGAGTTCTTCGTCCCGGGCTTCCTCGAACGCGACGAGGGGGAGCGGGAGCCGCCTTGGGGACCCTACGCCTGGGACGGGGTCAGCGGCGTCCGGCCGTTCGGCCAGCTCGCCGGCGGCACCACCGTGGGGGTCTACTGAGGTCCGGTCCGCCGGAGCCTCCCGGGGAGGACAGGAAGATGAGTTGGCAAACGTCGATCGGAAACCCCGGGCGGCGACGGCTCGCGGCGATCCTGGCAGCCGCGGTCGCCGCCGGCGGCGCAGCGAGCGCCCAGTCCGAGACCGTGCTCGTTCGCGGGCGCACGATCCACACCGTCACCGGCGGGACCCTCCGGGACGGCGAGATCCTGATCCGGGACGGAGTCATCGAGGCGGTGGGCGGATCCCTGGACGCTCCCGCCGGCGTCTCGGTGTACGAAGCCGAGGTGGTGATCCCGGGCCTGATCGACGCGCACGCGCACGTGGCGCTGGACCGTTCCAGCCGCTCCCGCATCCCCGGCCCGGTGACCGCCGAATGGAAGGCCGTGGAACACCTCGACCTGTCGGATCCCATGCTCCAGGTGGCGCTCTCCGGGGGCGTGACGTCGCTGGTCACGCGCTCGGGGAGCGGGATCATTTCGAGCGGGCAGGCGGTTGCGCTCAAGCTCAGGAGCACTCCCGGTCCGGAGATGATCCTCAAGCCCTACGTGGACCTGAAGATGGCGGTACGCCCGCTGATCAACCTGCGGCCCGGCGAGACGCCGCAGACGGTGATGGGGTGGTACGCCACCGCCGACGAGTACTTCCGCCGGGCACAAGCCTACGTGCGGGAGCAGGACGCGCATGCAGCCGGGTCCGGAACGGCGCCGGAGCGTGACGAACGTCTCGAAGCGTTCGCCGCGGTGATCCGGGGCGAGGTCATGGTCCACGCCCACTCGCACTACCCGAGCGAGGTGATGATGGTGCTGCGCCTTGCGCGCAAGTACGGCTTTTTCGACCGCCTGGCGCTCGCCCACGCGGAGGAGATCTTTCCGCTCACCGAACTGCTTGCCGGAACCGAGATCGTGCCCGTGATCGGCCCGATGATGATCGTCCAGTACTGGGGTGATCCCGAGCCGCTGAACCTGCTGAAGGACCTCCTCGACGCCGGCGTGCACGCCAGCATCCAGACCGACATGTCCAGGCAGCACTTCAAGGACTTCCGCGAGTACGGGGCCTTCCTGGCGCGGCACGGACTCACCGACGACCAGGCGCTCGAGATCATGACCATCAACGGAGCGCGCGCGATGATGCTCCAGGACCGGGTCGGCAGCATCGAGGCCGGCAAGGACGCGGACCTGGTGCTCCTCGACGGGCACTTCCTCGACCTGACCGCCGACCGGGTGGAACGCGTGTTCGTGGACGGGCGTCTCGAGTACGAGCGCGACCGCGTCCTCCAGTCCGAACGGCCGCGCGCGGTGGGGCCGTTCGGCCCGGTCGCCGGGGACATCACCTCGGAGGACGAGAGTTTCGCCATCACCGGTGCGCACGTGTTCACGGTGAGCGGTGGGGAAATCCGGAACGCCACCCTCGTCGTCGAGGACGGCCGCTTCACCTCGGTGGAGGTGGACACCGCACCGCCCGCGGGCATGGCCGTCATGGACGTCGGGGGCAGGGTGGTCATGCCGGGAACGGTCATCGCCCGCGCCTTTCCCAACGACTGGATCGGCGACCTCAAGTGGCAGGTGCAGAACGACGAGATCACCGAACCGGTGGTGCCGGAGATGAACGCCCTCTACGCCGTGGATCCGTGGTTCCCGTCCTACCGGGTGAACACGACGATCGGGGTGACCGCGATCCACGTCACCCCGGGCACGCGCAACCTGGTCGGCGGAAACGGCGTCCTGGTGAAGACCCCCGGCATCGACTTCGAGAAGATGGTGCGCCGGGAGCCGGCGAGCATGGTGTTCGCCCTCACCCCGTCGGCGCTCCGGGAGTGGACGGACGAAGCGGGAACGGCGCTGACGCTCGAGAGCGCCTCGGGAATGATCCGGGAGGCGCTGGACGCCGCGCGGCGCTATTCGGAGGCGGAGGGGTCGCGGGAGTACGACGCGCGTCTCGAGGCGCTCCTGCCGCTGCTCCGTCGCGAGGTGCCGGCGATGGTCCACGCGGACCGGGTGCCCGAGATCGAGGCGGCGCTCGGTCTCGCGGAGGACTACGGCCTGCGGCTCGTGATCACCGGCGGGGTGGAGGCGCACCGGGTTGCCGATCGGATCGCGGCGGCCGGCGCGGGAGTCATTCTGGGGAACTCCGGAAGCTACGCCTCGGACATCCGCGGGGGCGGCGAGGGCTGGACCGTCGAGGGGCCCGCCATCCTGAACCGGGCCGGCGTCAAGGTGGCGTTCTTCGGTCCCGGCGCCTCCCGGCGCGCTTCACCCATCGGCCGGCTCGGGGGCGAGCCCATCCTCAACTCCGCGTGGGCCTTCCGGAACGGCGTCCCCGAGGCGGACGCCCTCCGGATGGCGACGCTCAACGCGGCCGAGCTGGCGGACGTCGGCGACCGCATCGGCAGTATCGAGCCGGGCAAGGACGCGGACTTCGTCATCCTGGAAGGGCATCCCTTCGACTACCGGGTGCTGCCGGACTGGGTGTTCGTGGACGGGAGGCTGGAAGCGGGCGGCCCTCGGTAATCCGGCGACGCCGAAAGGCGAGTTGGCGTTCCAGGCCGTTCCGCCATTTTCATGACCGGTGGTGTGCGCAGGAGCACCCGATCATGGGCGTTTCTCCCGGTGGGGGCCTCGCGAGCCGCCCCACCGGAAGAACCGGGTCGGCCGGGCCTCCCGCCAGCCTCTGCCCTCACCTCACCATCCACAGGCTGCTAGGCTCTCGGGCGGCGCCTGCCGGACCGCTGACGTCTGGCGAGCGCACTGAGAGGAGCGCGGGTTCTTTTTTGGGACCGCATCCTTGACTTCCGGGCGGTTGGGGTTTCTTCTCCCGCCTTCTTGCACGCATTGGTCCTGTGCGATCCGGAGCAGTCGCTACCGCGACCTGTTTCCCGATCCCCTGACGATGCGAGCTTCAAACTGAGCGCGCCCGCACTGACTGCGGGGCGCCCAATCAACACGTTTTGTTCGAGGAATGATTCATGGCTACCGGCACTGTAAAGTGGTTCAACGCAGCGAAAGGCTTCGGGTTCATCGAGCCCGAAGACCGTTCAAAGGACGTTTTCGTACACATCTCGGCGGTTGAGAAAGCCGGACTGCATTCGCTTCGCGAAGGCCAGAAAGTCTCGTATGAGGTTCAGGTCGGAAGCAACGGCAAGACGCACGCCGCAAATCTGTCCTCCGCCGAATAAGCCCTCAGGCTACCCGTGTCTTGACGGGTGTCGCCCCGGCCCGGTTGTCTCAGATTGACCGGCCGCGAGACGGCGGATTTGGCCGCACCAATCTCTTGGTCCGGAAATCTACCGGGAGAGAACTGGCCGACGCTCCCTCAGTTGGTGGTGGGATGCGTCCGGTACTTCTCGAACCAGGCCAGGATGTTGGCGACTTTGGCGATCAGTTGGCTGGGCCGGCGGCCGATGTTGTGGAACGCGCCGGGTACCCGCACTACCGCCGTGTCAATCCCCTGGAACTTGAGAGCGTGGAAGAAAAGGCGAGTTGGCGCCGCCGTCAGAGGGGGTCGGACTGGGCGCCTTCCTGAAAGGCCCAGATCCGGTTACGCGTGAGGATGTAGAGGACGCCGTCCTTGACCACCGGGGTGCAGTAGACGGAGGCGCCGAGGTTGTACTCCCCGAGGACCTCCAGCTCCCTGCCGGCCCGCAGGACCACGACGTCCCCGTCCTCGTCGCCCAGGAAGACCTTGCCGTCCACGACGAACGGGGAGCCCCACACCGCCGCGAAGGTGTCGTAGGTCCAGAACTCCTCGCCGGTCTCCGGGTCGAGGGCGTGCAGGAAGCCCGACAGGCTGGAGATGTAGAGCACGCCGTCGGCGATGGCCGCGGTGGACATCGTGCGGTAGAAGTCCTCGCCGCCGCGGTGCCACACCGCGTGCGTGTCGGTCACGTCGCCGGCGCCGGTCGCGTCGATCACCCAGAAGTGGCCCGGCGCCTCGCCGTGCTCCGGGTCCTGGCCGACGCCGATGTACACCTTGTCGTTGTAGACGACCGGCGTCGAGAGGATGTTGTTGCGCGTCCCGCGGCCGCCGAGGATCCACTCCGAGTCCTTCGGGTTGCAGTCGAACTGCCAGATGAGCTCGCCCGTCGCGGCGTCGAGGCTGTAGATCACTCCGTCGCCGCCGGGGAAGATGACCTGCGCCCGCCCGCCGATCACCGCGTAGGCCGGGTTGGTCCAGGCGCCGTGCAGGACGTTCTCGCCGACCGGGGTGCTCTCCCACAACAGTTCCCCGGTGTTCTTGTCGAGGGCGATGAAGTCGGGGGAGAAGGGCGACGGAACGTTGACGTGTCCCTCGTCGACGCCGTTGCTCGTGACGGTATAGAGGACGTCGCCGATGATGAGCGGCGATCCGGTGGCGAGGTTGTGCGGGAAGACGTCCAGCTCGCCGATCATGTCGTAGGACCAGATGATGTCTCCGGCAATCTCGCCGGTGTCTTCCTCGTCGGTGAAGGGGCCGTCGTTGCCGTTGGCGAAGCCGTTCGCGTCGAGGCAGACGATATGCGCCTCGTTGGAGACGTAGTAGATGCGGTCCCCCTCCATGAACGCGGTCGAGCAGACTCCCTGCCGCGGCCAGTCGTTGACCCGGCCGGCCGGGAGCTTGGGATGGACCATCTGCCACAGGAAGACGCCGGTGTCCGCGGCGAACGCCATGACGACGCCCCGGTCGCCCTCGATGGACGGGTCGCGGAGGCCCTCGTTGTTGGTGCCCACGTAGACCCGGTTGTTCGCGACCACCGGGCCGCCGTAGGCCTGCGAGCCGACCGGCTGGGACCAGAGGACGTTCCGGCCGGTGTCCACGTCCCAGTCGCCGACGACGCCGGTCTCGTCCGACACCATGTTCCGGGACGGCGTGTTGCCGAACATCGCGATTTCCTGGGACGAAGCCGCGCCGGGCGCCGCCAGTGCCGCCAGGGCTCCGAGAATCAGCGCCTGTCGTATTTCCATTACCTGGGGTTCTCCATCACCTGCACGTTGTCGTAGTAGATGTCGATCGGCGAGTAGCCGATCAGGCCGGGGCTTCCCTGGCGCACCGGCTCCGGGTCCTCCACGGTCACGGTCCAGTCGTCGGGCTCGGCCTCGCCGCGCCGCCAGACCTTGCCGCGGATGAGCGCCCGGCCGCCGTCGACGTCCACGCGAAGCTTCAGCGTGTACCAGACGTCGGGATCCCACGCGAAGGGGAACCGCTCGGCCATCCGCAGCTCGGCGGCCCACGAGCGGACCTCGATCCGCTGGTGGTTCCCCTGCAGGTCCATCGTGTAGCCGCTGTTGATGAGCCCGATGTCGGGGCGCCGCCGGCCCCGCTCGGTCGACATCACGTCCGCCTGGACGGTGTAGCCGGACAGGCTCGACGGGCCGATGTAGATGGCGTGCCGGTGGATGCCGGTACGCGACGCGCCCTTCCGGAACAGCTGCTCTCCTCCTTCGTCCACCGCGGCCAGGCTGCCGCCCCCGCCGATCCAGTGCGGCGGGCGCCCGTTCGCGAAGTCCTCGGTCCAGGGCAGCGGCGCGAAGATGCGCACCCGGGCGGCGGCCGATACGTCGCCCACCGTCGCGATGACCCGGCCCGCCTGGTTGGCGGTTTCCTCGCTCGCCTGGAACGCGCCGTTTTCGCCGAGCTGCGAGCCGGTCAGGCCATCGAGCGTCCAGGTGGCGGCGTGGTCCCCGGCCGGTTGCCCATCGGCATCGAACGCCAGCAGCCGGAACTCGACCGTCTGCCCCACGGACGCGATAACCTCGGCGGGAACCACCTGCAGGCTGGCAACCGTTCCCGTCGGGGCGTTCTCGGCTCCGAGGTCCGGGCTCGCGGCCGGCGCCGGGTCGAAGGGCGCATCCGGATCGCCGATGCAGTAGATGCCGGACTCGGCGGTGACGTAGAGCCGCCCGTACGCCGGAGCGAACGATCCGTAGATTTCGGCCTCGCGGCCGTCGGCCACCTCGATGTCCTCGCTGTCGAGCTCGGTGACGCCGTCGGCGCCGGGCTCCAGGATGTGAACGTTGCCGTTGACCTCGGTGACGTAGAGCTTGCCGTCGGCCCAGACCGGCGACGACTTGCCGACGGTCCCGACGCTGTGCTCCCAGACGACGGCGCCGCTCGCGGCGTCGATGGCCACCAGGTTCGCGGAGTTGTCGATGACGTAGAGCCGGCCGTCCCGGATGAGCGGCGAGGAGAACCCGACCGCGAGCTCGTCGATACGCCACCTCTCGCCGGTGGCGGTGATGTCGCCGCTGCCGGCCGCGTCGATGGCCACGACCCGTCCCAAGGCTCCGACGTCGAGGTTCTCTTCGCTGTGCGCGATGTAGACGGTGTCCCCGTCGACCACGGGGGAGACGTTGATGCCGCGCTTGCTGAGGTGGAACTCCCAGACCTTCTTGCCCGTCCGCGCCTGCATCGCGTAGATGCGACCGTCGGCGTTCCCGTCGATGAGCAGCCGCTGGCCGCCCACCACGGCCACGACGGGCACCGACTGCGTGTTCAGGTCGGCTGGCTGGCCGCCCGGCGTCGCGACCCAGCGAACGTCTCCGTTGGCCTTGTCGAACGCCACATAGCGGTGTCGCGGCGCCCCGCCGAGGTCGCCCCAGGCCGAACCGATGACGCTGAGCACGAGGCGGTCCTCGTCGATGATCGGTGTGGACGTCCGCCCCCCGTATCCGGACGCGCGTCCCAGGTCCTCGCCGAGCCGCCAGCTCCAGACGACGGCCCCGTCACGATCGAGGGCGTGGAGGTGGCCGTCCACGTTCAGGGCGTAGAGGGTGCCGGTCTCCGGATCGCCGGTGACGCTGCCCCAGCCGACCCGGTTGAAGGGAACGGTCGTGTTGAGGACGCTGAAGGTGTGTTCCCAGAGCTTCGCGCCGTCCTCCGCGTCCCAGCAGGTGACGATCTCCTTCTTGGCCACCCCGTCCCCGGTGCGGCCGTTGGCGCAGACGCGCCCGTCGAACACGGCGGGGGTCGAACGGCCGATGTACTCCTGGAACCAGATGAGGTTCTCGCCGTCCACCGACCAGCTCGACACGAGCCCGGTCTGGTCCGAGACACCGTTCTGCATCCGGCCCCGCCAGCTCGGCCAATCCTGGGCCGCCGCTCTTCCGGCCGGCAACGCGAGGAGCGCAACGACGAGCGTCACGCGCGCGGCGGCGCCGTGAATCGCCCTGGTCATTCGCAAATCTGAGATGGGGGTCGGCGGTGCGCCGGCGCGCGATTCTAGCAGCGGGGCGAACCGGCCGGTCACGGATGGAAGGCGCGCTGGATGGCCCACGTGATGCCAATGAGTCCGACGACCGCGGAGAGCGGCACGGCGATCCGTCGCCGGTACCACGGCTTCGAGCGGAACCAGCCGACCGACCCCGCGGCGGCCGCGATGACGGCGAGCTGCCCTGCTTCAATCCCGGCATTGAAGGTCACAAGCGCCAGGAGGCGTTCGTGCTCGGGCAGGCCCAGTTCGCCGAGGACCCCCGCGAAGCCCAGCCCGTGCAGCAGGCCGAAACCGAAGACGACGACTGGCCGCCAGCGGGTCAAACGATCCGTCAGGACGTTCTCGACGGCGACGTACGCGATCGAGAGCGCGATGAGCGGTTCCACCACGCGCGGGGCGAGGGAGACGACGCCCAGCGCTGCCACCGTCAGCGTGGCGGCGTGCGCCACCGTGAACGCGGTCACCTGCCATACCAGCGGCCGGAGCCGCGCGCTCAGCAGGAACAGCCCCAGCACGAACAGGATGTGATCCGTGCCCTCCGGCACGATGTGGACGAACCCGAGCCACGCATAGCGGGTTGCCACCTCGAGGCGCCCGGGCGGCGCGACGGGTCCCGTCAGATCGAGCGGCTCGCTCCGGGCCCCGGGTTCGAGGAGCGAGCGGACCTCCACCGCCCGCCCGGTGTCGACGATGGTCAGGTGCACCTCGCCGAACGCCCGGGACGCGAAGAACCCCACCGTGGACGCACCCTCGGGAACCCTCCCCGTCAGCCGCGCCGTCAGGCCGAGCACGGTCGGGATCTCGGCATCCGTCGCGCGCGGCGTGCCGTAGTCGGGAAAGGAGACCTCGAAGGGGGTGGGCTGGCCGTCGAACCGGACCCGGACCCGCCGCTCGAACAGCTCCCGCAGGCCGGCGACGCGCGCGGCGAATTCATCCGGCGGGAGGCGCTCGAGCACCGCGGCCAGCTCCGCGTCGTCCGTGTTCAGGGGTACGCCGAGCGCGAGCGCGTCGAGGTCATAGATCAGGTCCGCCTCGAAGGCGCCGTCGTCCCGAAGCGTGAGGGTCGCTTCCGTGAACGCCAGCGGATGGGCGAGGGCGGGGGTGGCGCCCGCCGGGGCCACGGCGCTCGCCAGCAGCAGCGCCGCGACGCGCGCGAACCGGACGGAAGGCACGCGGCAGGATACCGAGGCTGGCCACGGCCGGGGGACCAGCCCAGGCCGTAAGCCGCGAGAGGCCGGGTGACGCTCCAACGTGCGCGGCGCGGAGCACCGCACTCCATCAGTTCCAAGCGGTTCCAATGAGTGCCCTGATGGTCCTATAATAATATTATATGTCAACGGCTTACCGTTCTATACTGTGCCCCGCCGGAACGCCGCAGACTCCCCCGTTCCCGCCCGTCTCATGTCTCCCATGTGATGCCCAGTTGGACCCCGAGCGACGCGATCCAGCGGCCCTACCGCCTCTCCGCACGCTTCGTTGAGACGATACAGGAACCCGGACGCTACGGCGACGGCCGCGGCTCCGGCGGGTTGTCCCTCCGGGTGAAGCTCACCACCCGCGGACAGCTCGCCAAGTCCTGGGGACAGCGCATCAGCATCGACGGACGGCCCCGCAACCTCGGACTCGGCTCCTGGCCCCACGTCAGCCTTGCCGAGGCCCGACAGAAGTGCGTCCTGAACCTCCTGGCGCGCCAGCGCGGCGAGTTGGTCACCGGCCGCAGGCCGACCATCCCCACCTTCGCCGAAGCCCTGGAGAAGGTCATCGCGGTCCACCGGGACGGCTGGAAGGACGGCGGCCGGTCCGAGAAGCTGTGGCGCTCGAGCCTGCGGGACTACGCGCTCCCGAAGCTCGGCACGCGTCCGGTGGACCGGATCCACACGGGAAAGGGCGCACGATTGTCATGATCGCAGGCCATTCTGATACCCCACGGGTCATACAAGATTGATTAGCGTCGGATATCACTTTAATGGTCACACCCATTGCGGTCCGGTCCATTCAGCCGGGTGCTCACGGCCAGACGAGACGCCGCGTGCTGGCCGTGCCGGCGTTGCTGCCCCTGCCACCGTGTTGGGTGCGTCGCCAGCCGGATCGAGCGCCGGGTCAGCGCGGCGTTCCGGCGACCGGCCGCGGTAGCTCACCGGCTTTCGAGCGATTCCCGTCCCGCCTCCCGCGCCGCCCCAGAAGGGCGGCGCGGGCGGGACTGCTGCTCGCCGGCGGCCTGTCGGGCTTCGCGGCAGCGGCTTCCGCTCAGCCGACGCTGACAGTTTGGAACGCAGCGGTGACGGAGGGCGACTCGGGGACGCGAGACCTCGCCTTCACGGTGACGCTCGCGCCCCCGAGCGAGCGGCGCGTCACGGTGGAGGTCAACACCGGATCCGCCCCGGGTGACGTCTCGGCAACCACGGACTCCTCGCAGCCGGGCGGCCCGGACTACCAGGCGGTCACCGGGCGAATGCTCACGTTCGAGCCCGGCGAGACGAGCAAGACGGTCAACGTGCTGGTCAACGGTGACCGGACGGACGAGCCCCGTTGGGAGCGGTTCACGCTGAATCTCTCGAACGCGGTCAACGCGGAGATCGAGACCCGATCGGCCGACGGTTACATCGGGGACGACGACCCACTGCCCCGGCTAACGGTTCAGGACCGGACGCTCACCGAAGGCGACGGGGGTACGAGAAACATGACCTTCACGGCCGCGCTCTCAGCGGCGACCGGACAGGAGGTGATCTTCTACTTCGATATTCGCGGCGGCACGGCGACGGAGGATGAGGACTACCGGGTTCCGTTCCATCCCCGTCCCCACCAGATGATCATCTCGGGAAAAAGGTTCCAGACGCAGGGGACCTTCGAGGTAGAGATTCTCGGCGACACGCTGGCGGAAAGTAACGAGACGTTCCGGGTGGAACTCTCGAAGCCCCTGAACGTGATCCTGCCGGACACGGCGATCACGGGAACGATCGCCGACGACGACGGTACCGATCCGATCACCAACACGAACACCCCGCCGACCGCGTCGGACAGCTCGGTGCGCTTCCGGGACAACCTGATCGCCATTCCCCGCTACACCTTCAAGGCAGGCGATTTCAACTTCGCGGACGCGGACCCGGGCGATGCGCTGGCGAGCGTGAAGTTGGTGACGCCCCCTGCGATCGGCTCGCTGGAACTCGATGGCGCCGCGGTGACGGCGAACCAGGTGGTGACGAAGGCGCAACTCGACGCGGGAGAGCTCACCTTCCAGCCGGACTACGGCGGCAGAGGGGAGGGGTACGCGACGTTCACGTTCCGCGTGAACGACGGGACGGCCGAGAGTGCCGACACCTACGTGATGACGATCCACGTAGCGGCGGTGACCTATGAAGAAGTGGCCCGCCTGGTGCTGGTGGATACCGCGACGGGCGCCGACCTCCAGAATCTGGCAACCGGCCCCACGGTGTCGGCGGCCCGTTCCTACGGCGTCCGCGCGGACGTCAAGGGCCGCGCGCCGGTTGGCAGTGTGGTCTTTTCGCTTCGAGGCCCGCTCGCGCACCAGCACACGGACGATCGGGCGCCCTATTCGCTCTTTGGCGACGCGCACGGCGTGGTGGACGGCCGGTCGCTGCCGGAGGGTGACTACACGGTGGAGGCGACGGCCTATGCGGAAAGCGGCGGGACTGGCCGGAAGCTCGGCAGTCGCGTTCATCCGTTCACGGTCATCGATGCGGTCCTGCCTGGCGTGCCAGAGAACCCGTCCGCGGGGGCGAACGGGCGGACGCGGATCGACCTGAAGTGGGCTCCCCCGG
The DNA here is from genome assembly GCA_965116805.1 of Vicinamibacteria bacterium. Lineage (GTDB taxonomy): Bacteria > Acidobacteriota > Vicinamibacteria > Marinacidobacterales > Marinacidobacteraceae > Marinacidobacterium. The sequence continues at coordinate 2,460,996 of OZ220713.1, read as the reverse complement.
CGAGCGACGGCGGGTCGCCGGTCACCGGTTACCGGATCGAGGTGTCGGACGACGGCTCGACAGGATGGAGCGACCTGGAGCCGTACCACGGGAGCCTCAGCTACTCGCACGGCGGCCTGACCTCGGGCACGACGAAGCACTACCGGATCTCGGCGATCAACGCCCTGGGCGCGGGCGCGCCGACGGATGCTGTATCGGCGAGCACGCTGGCGCTGCCGAAACCCGCGACCGGCCTCGCTGCCTCGAACCCAACACAGACGACCATCGACCTGGAATGGTCCTTGCCCGAGCAGCCCGAGGGCGTCACCGTGACCAGCGTGGAGGTAGAGCGGCAGGGGGCGGACGAGTCGTGGAGCACGGTGGCGACACTCGCCGCGGACGCGACCGCGCACACGGTGACGGGACTGACCGCTGGGACGGCGTACCGCTTCCGCATCCGGCTCACCGGCAGCGGCGGGAACGCGGACACCGATGCCGTATCGGCGAGCACGCTGGCGGTGACACCCCAGCAGGTCCTGGGCGCGCCGACGCACCTGCGGGCGGTGGGCGGCGTCGAGCAGGTGACACTGACCTGGAACGCGCCGCAATACGACGGCGAGATCACCGGGTACGAGTTTCGCTTCTGCCGGGTGGTGACCCCCACCGATTGCAGCGGTCAGCGAGCTACGGCCAGCGGTGAAGCGGGGGGCTGGACGTCCACCGACAGCGCAACCGTCCATACCGTGAGGTATTGGTATGCCGGCAACGGGAACCCCTTCCGCCTGGTCAACGGCATGAGGTACCGGTTCCAGGTCCGTGCGGTGGCGAGCGGCGTCACCGGAGCGAAGACGGCGTGGGTCGAAGGGGTCCCGTTGGCGGCGCCGCCACTGCCCGACCCCGACGCCACCCGTTCGGGTGCGGTATCGCTGGGCGCGCAGTCCCCGGACCGGGGGAGGCAGTTCTTCGAGGGCTACTCGCTCGACCGTACGGGCGGCGACGCGGTGGACTACTTCACCTTCACCACCAACGCCCGCTACGAGCTGGACCTTGGAGTGCGGGACCACACGATCGACCTCGACGTCACGCTCGAGGACGCTTCGGGCAACACGCTGAGCCGTTCGGTGCCGTCGCCCGCCGACGCGGCGGTCGAGTGGCTGGAGACGACGCTGGACGCGGGCACGTACTACGTCCGGGTGGAAACGGCCGAGGACGGCAAGACGAAATATCGGATCCGCCTCAGGCTGGACGACCCGCCGGCGGCCACCTCCGCGGCGCCGGCGGTGACCGGCTCGACCTCCTTCACGGTGATCGAGGGCGACACGGCGGTCGCGACGCTGACGGCGAGCGACGAGGACACCTCGGCGGAAGACCTGACTTGGTCGCTCGCGGGTGGTGCGGACGAAGGCAGGTTCGCGCTGAGCACGGCCGGCGCGCTGGCCTTCAAGGCGGCGAAGGACTACGAGAACCCGGACGACAGCGGGAACGACGGAACCTACAACGTCTCGGCTCGGGTCGTTGACGGCACGAACAGCGCCACGGCGGACCTGACAGTGACGCTCGGCAACCGGAACGAGGCGCCGGCAGCGGACGCCGGGCGCGACCAGTCGGGCATCGAGGGCGGCGCGACGGTGACCCTGGAAGGATCCGGCTCGGACCCGGACGACGGGGATTCGCTGACCTACGCCTGGAGGCAGACCGGAGGCACGACCCTCACTCTCGCGTCGGCCTCGGAGGCCTCGACGACCTTCACGGCGCCCTCCGGGTTGGCGTCGGACGAGACCCTGGTCTTCCGGCTGCGTGTAACCGACGAAGGCGGGCTGTCCGCGGAAGACGAGACGCGGGTTACGGTCCTGGCGCCCTCCGATCCGGACGATACGCGCGACGGGGCGACCAGGCTCGACGCGAACGCCGCGGCGCGCTCGACGCTGCACGCGGCGGCTCGCGACTCGCTGGACACCGCGGCGGGCGACCGGGTGGACTACTACGTCTTCACCATCGGGTCGCAGCAGGAGCTGGGCCTGGGCGTGCGGGACCAGTCGATCGACCTCGACGCGACCCTGGAGGACTCCGCGGGCCGGACGGTCAGGCGGTCCTGGCCGCCGCCGGCCGACCCGAGCGTCGAATGGCTGCTGGCGACGCTGGACGCGGGCACCTACTACATCCGCGTGGAGGCCGCCGAAGACGGCGCAACGCGCTACCGGCTGCGTTTCGGGCTGAAGGATCCGGTGGCGATCTCGGTCGCCGACGCGCGGGCCGAGGAGGGTCCGGACGCGCGTCTGGACTTCGAGGTCACACTGGACCGGGGGGCAAGCCGCCTGGTGCCGATCTCGGTGCGCTACACGACCGTGGACGGAACAGCGGTCGCCGGGTCGGACTACACCGCGACATCGGGCACGCTGACGTTCAAGCACGGCGAGACATCAAAGACCGTCAGCGTGCCGGTGCTCGACGACGACCATGACGAAGAGGAGGAGACGCTGACGCTGCGGCTGTCGAGCGCGTCCGACGCCAGCATCTCGGACGGCGAGGCAACGGGCACGATCACCAACCGCGATCCGATTCCGAAGGCCATCCTGGCGCGGTTCGGTCGGGCCACGGCGGTGCAGGTGGTCGAGCACGTCGAGGAGCGGCTGCGGGCGCCGCGGGAGCCGGGCCTTTGGGGCCGGTTCGCCGGCCGGGAGCTGCGGCCGGGGTTGGAGCGTGACTCGACGCCGGGTGTGCTGCGTCAATTCGCCGGCCCGGCCGCCACGTATCCGGCCGGCGCGGGAATGCAGGGTGCGCTATCCGGTGCGGCGGGTAGTGCGGCGTCGCTCGGTGCGCCGGGGTTTGCGGATGGCGGCCTCCATTCACTGGGCGAAGGCGGCGACCCGCTGACCGGCTCGGCGTTCGCGCTCAACCGCGGGACGCGCCATGGCGGCGTCGTGTCGCTGTGGAGCCGGAGCGCGCGGTCGTCCTTCGCCGGCCAGGACGAGGCGCTCTCGCTCGGCGGCGCGGTACGCACGACGATGTTCGGGGCCGACTACGCCAATGGGCCGCTGGTGGCCGGCTTGTCGCTGGGCCACAGCCGAGGCGTGGGCGAGTACGGCGACGCGACCGGGGGCCGGGTCGCCTCGGCGGTGACCGGGCTCTACCCGTGGCTCGGCTACCAGGCGACCGACCGGATCACGGTTTGGGGCGTGGCCGGCTACGGCTCGGGCGGGATGTTGCTAAAACCCGAAGGCGCCCCGGCGCTCCATGCCGGCCTGTCCATGGCGATGGCGGCGGCCGGTACCCGGGGCGAGTTGTTGGCCGGCGGCCCCGGAGACTTCGAGCTGGCCTTCAAGACCGATGTGCTGTGGGTGGGCACGTCAACCGGCGGGGTGGACGGCCCGGCGGGACGGCTGGCGGCGACCGAGGCGGCGGTGACGCGGTTCCGGGCCGGGCTCGAAGGTTCGCGCGACTACACGTTCGGCGGCCGGCTGTCGTTGCGGTCGCTGGTCGAGGTGGGGCTCCGGCACGACGGCGGGGACGCCGAGACTGGGGCTGGGCTGGACATAGGCGGGGGCGTGTTGGCCGCCGACGCGGAGACCGGTCTAGCCGTGGACGTGCGGATGCGGATGCTGGTGGCCCATCAGGCCGAAGGTTTCCGAGACCGCGGCGTGGCCCTGTCGCTCAGCTACGCCCCGGCGCCCTCGTCGCCACTGGGGTTCAGCGCACGAGTGGCGCCGTCGTGGGGCGGAGAGGCCACAGGCGGCGCCGAGGCGCTCTGGGGCCGCGAAGCGATGGCGTCCCTGGCGCACGGCGGCTTGGCGCAGGGCAGCCGCCTGGACGGCGAGGTGGGCTACGGGGTGCTGGTGGGCAGCCGCTTCGTCGGGACGCCGCGCGTCGGCTTCAACGCTTCGGCGTACGGGCGCGACTTCCGGGTCGGCTATGGGCTCGGCGTGCTGAACAGGGAACGCCTGCGCTTCGAGCTCGGTGTCGATGCGCACCGCCGGGAGAGCCCGACGTGGGGCGGCACGGACCACGGAATCCGCGGCCGGGCCACGCTGGGCTGGTGACGGGCAAGGGAAGGACGCCAGCCGCGGCGCCGGCTTGGAACGCCGGCCTCCCGCCGGCACAGCGGGCCGGAGGCCCGCGGGCGACCTACCGCCATCCGCCTTGGGCGACGCAGGTACGGCAACGTCCCGTCGGTGGCGTTGCACCGAGAAAGAAGGCCCATCGGGTAGATCAGCGCTGCGCGGTGAACCGCACTCCACCAGGTCCAAGCGGTTCCAAGGAGTGCCCCGATAGTCCTCTAACAGAACTATATGTCAACGGTTTACCGTGCTATACTGTTCCCCGTCGGAACGCCGCAGACTCCCCCGTTCCCGCCCGTCTCATGTCTCCCATGTGATGCCTACGCAAACCCGGACCAACGCGATCCAACGGCCCTACCGCCTCTCCGCGCGCTTCGTTGAGACGATACAGGAACCCGGACGCTACGGCGACGGCCGCGGCTCCGGCGGGTTGTCCCTCCGGGTGAAGCTCACCACCCGCGGACAGCTCGCCAAGTCCTGGGGACAGCGCATCAGCATCGACGGACGGCCCCGCAACCTCGGACTCGGCTCCTGGCCCCACGTCAGCCTTGCCGAGGCCCGACAGAAGTGCGTCCTGAACCTCCTGGCGCGCCAGCGCGGCGAGCTGGTCACCGGCCGCAGGCCGACCATCCCCACCTTCGCCGAAGCCCTGGAGAAGGTCATCGCGGTCCACCGGGACGGCTGGAAGGACGGCGGCCGGTCCGAGAAGCTGTGGCGCTCGAGCCTGCGGGACTACGCGTTCCCGAAGCTCGGCACGCGTCCGGTGGACCGGATCCACACGTCGGACGTGATGGCGGTCCTGCTCCCGATCTGGAACGAGAAGCGGGAGACGGCGAGGCGGGTTCGGACTCGGATCTCGGCGGTGATGCGCTGGGCGGTGGCCCAGGGCTACCGGGAAGACAACCCGGCCGGGGAGGCCATCGGGGCGGCGCTCCCCAAGAACGGAGTGCGGCGCCGGCATCACCGGGCGCTCCCGTATGCCGAGGTTGGCGGCGCCATCGCGACGGTGCGGCGGTCCGGGGCGTATCCCGCGACCGCGCTGGCGTTCGAGTTCCTGGTGCTGACGGCGTGCCGCAGCGGGGAGGTGCGCGGCGCAAGGTGGAAGGAGATGGACCTTGCGGGACGGGAGTGGCGCATTCCGGGCGCGCGGATGAAGACGGGCCGGGAGCACCGGGTTCCGCTGTCGGACGGCGCTGTGACGGTCCTGCAGGACGCCCAGGCGCTCGCGGACGGCTCCGGGGTGGTGTTCCCCTCGGCGCGGGGCGGCCCGCTCAACGGGTCGGCGATCGCGAAGCTGGTGCGGGACCTCGGGATCGGGGCGGTGCCGCACGGGTTCCGTTCGAGCTTCCGGGACTGGGCGGCGGAGTGCACGGACGCGCCGCGCGAGGTGTGCGAGTTGGCGCTGGCGCACGTGAACACGAACGCCATCGAGGCCGCCTACCGGCGCACCGACCTGTTCGAGCGGCGGCGGGCGCTCATGGAACAGTGGGCCGCGTTCCTGGCCGGGACCGAAGGTGCGGAACCGGGGCTCGCGCCATGATCACAACCGCGCCTCCGTGTGCCCAGGTGACTCCGTCACCAGGCCCACGACGGCATGAGAGCCAGCCTACCCAGTGTGTACACACTGGAGCTGGCGAGGGGATGCTGCGCTCCCCTTCGAACCCCCGGCCTCTCGCGCCGCTGCCGGAGCACCTGGCGCACCGGGGGCGCAGCCCCCGGACCCCCGCCGCGGTGCGCGCCCGGCGCAGCGGCGCACCGGTGTGGTCGCCGCCCACGCCACGCCGGCAGACCGGCTCACCGCCGCCGCGGCGGCCCTCCGGCTCCCTAACGTCGGGGAGCGGGCCAACGAGGCCGTCAGCGCCCTCGGTGAGCGGTGGCTCGATGCTCTCGTCCGCATCGAGGACCACCCGGCGGCCGGTGACGTCACCGGCCTCCGCCTCCACCCACCGAAGGCGGGCTGTTTGCCTTCCCGCAGGGATCAATCGCGCCGCAGGCGCGGGCTGGGAGCGACCCCGAGCGCGGCAAAAGGGGCGGCAAAAGCCGCCCTTTTCCGGGCCGTCCATCCCGAACGGGGAGGGGGGTCGCTCCCAGCCCCACTACCCGCGCAAACGCGGGGAGTGGATTCGCAGGCATGCGGGCGAACCGCAACGGGGACACCGGCTTTCGAGCACGACGCAGGGCGCGGGAAGCGGCAAAAGCAACGGCAAAAGGGGGGTGCTGTCCTTTTGCCGCTCCAGGCCGACCCCGAAAGCTGCGCAACCGGCGGCAAAAGCCCTGCCCGGCTCGCACCCGCACGAGGCGTCCGGCCCTCGACGCCTCGATGCGCGCCACCGGCGAGTTTCGCCAGGTGCGGGAGGTCGTTGCGGCCAGCTCCGAGGCCCGGCGCCAGGTCGCCGGTGCGCTGGTCGTCGTCACTGCGGCGCGCCCGGCCGGCGTTCGACGGTGCCATACCTTCCCGCCGCTGCCCCCTCCGATGCGGCTCGGGGTTCCGGACCCCGCCGCCCGGTGGCCTCGATGGTGTCCCGGGTTCCTGCCGCTACCCCCTTCGACTCGGGGGTACCCGCCGTTGAGGATGTGTCGCCCGGTGTGATTCCCGTCTTCGGAGACTGCGTGCAACTGCAAGACAAAGCAGGCCCTTACGCCCTGTCCCGTCGCGGAGCGGAGCACCGCGCGTGCCGGTCTGGAGGCCGCTACCGCGAGAACCGGCCGGCGTTCCCTCAGTTCGTGGTGGGGTGGGTGCGGTACTTCTCGAACCAGGCGATGATGTTTTCGACCTTCGAGATCAACTGGCTCGGCCGCCGCCCCATGAAGTGCGGCGCGCCCGGCAGCCGGACCACCGCCGTGTCGATTCCCTGGAACTTGAGGGCGTGGAAGAGCTGGTAGGACTCGGACAGCGGCGTGCGCAGGTCGGCCGCCCCGGTGAGCACCAGGGTCGGAGTCGTCACGTTCCCGGCGAGCGACAGCGGCGAGAACCTCCAGTACGGCTCGGGGTCCTCCCAGGGCAGGCCCTCGTAGCGGCTGTGGTAGTAGCCGTACCAGTTGTCGGCGGTCAGCGTCTTGCTGATCCAGTTGACCACCGGCTTGGCCGAGACCGCGGCGCGGAACCGGTCCGTCTTCCCGACGATCCAGGCGGTCAGGATGCCGCCGGCGCTCCCGCCGGTCACGAACAGGTTGTCCTCGTCCACGTAGCCGCGGGCGATCAACGCATCGACTCCCGACATCAGGTCGTCGTAGTCCTCGCCGGGATAGTTGTGGTAGAGCAGGTCGCCGAACTCCTCGCCGTAGCTGGTGCTGCCGCGGGGGTTGGCATAGAGCACGACGTAGCCGGCGCTCGCGAAGAGCTGCATTTCCGCGGAGAAACGGTCGCCGTAGTTGGAGATCGGCCCGCCGTGGATCTCGAGGATGAGCGGATAGCGGCGGCCCGGATCGAAGTCCGGCGGCTTGACGATCCAGCCCTGGACGGGATGGCCGTCGAAAGAGGAATCCCACCAGATCTCCTCCACTTCGCCGAGCGTCCTGCCGGCGAAGAGGTCCTCGTTGAGTGCGGTGATCTGCCGGACCGCGCCGCCGCGTGTACCCACCGCCACGTCGCCCGGATTGTGGGGACGGCTCTGGTTGAGCGCGAAGGCGCCGGTGGTGGCGACGGAGAACGAACCGCCGCCGTAGGGGCGCGCGTACACCGCGCCGAGGTCCCCGGCCAGCTCCTCAACCTCGCCGTCGAGGGTTACGAAACCGACCTTGGAGTTGCCTTCGTCGTCGTACTGGACGTAGACGCCGCTACCGTCCGCCGCCCAGACCGGGCTCGACACGCTGCGGTCCAGCCCGGCGCTGAGAGCGCGCAGCCCGCTCCCGTCCATGTTCATCAGCCACAGCCGGCTGAGCTGGTAGGTGCGGACCCGATCCTCGTACCCCACGAACGCGATCGCCTGTCCGTCGGGGGAGACCGCCGGGCTGCGGTCCGGACCGTTCCGGTCGGTCAGCGCCCGGATCGCGCCGCCAGCGACCGGGGCGATGTAGAGCTCGGAGTTGCGGTAGTCGCGCTCCCAGTCCGCGTTCCGGTTCGAGGAGAAGACCAGGTGCTCTCCATCCGGCGTCCAGGCGGCGGCGCTCTGGTGCTGGAAGTCCCCGGTGGTCACCTGAACCGGGGTGCCGCCCTCCACCGGCAGGACGAAGATGTGGTTGAAGCCGAAGTCGAGATAGCCCACCCCGTCCTGCCGGTTCTTGAAGCGGTCCTCCATGATGGGCGGGTCGGCCCACTCGGCGCCCGGGGGCGGTTTCGGCGGCGCCACGAGTTGCGGCGGCGGATAGGGAACCAGCATGTTGAAGGCGAGCCACCGGCCGTCGGGCGACCAGCGGATTCCGCTGGGCGACTCCAGGAGCTGGGTGAGAGTGGCCGTCTCGCCCGTGTCCATCCAGCGCAGGTGGATCTGTCCGCCCGTGGTGTAGGCGAGGCGGGTGCCGTCCGGTGACCAGCGCGGGGAACCGCCGTCGCCGAGCCGGCGGTGGCCGGAACCGTCGGCGTTCACGATCCAGAGCTCGGAGCGCACCCGGTCGCGCATGATGTCCATCGAACTGCGGACGTAGGCGACCTGGCTGCCGTCCGGCGAGATCTGCGGATCGGCCGCCCATTCCAGCTGGAAGACGTCCATGGACTCGAACGCCGGCTGGGCGTGGGTGGAAGCGGGAAGGGCGAGCGCGCCGGCGAGGGCGAGGAGTCTGGTGATCGTGGGCATGTGGCGATTCTCGGGTTGGGGGAAGGAGGGTTTCCGAAGGTAGCAGAGGCCGGCCGGATCAATTCCCGGACGACGTCCGGTACTTCTCGAACCAGGCGATCTGGTTGGCGACCTTCGCGATCAGCTCGCTGGGACGGCGGCTCATGTTGTGGAAGGCGCCCGGGATGCGGACCACCGCGGTGTCGATGCCGCGGAACTTGAGGGCGTGGAAGAACTGGTACGACTCCGAAAGGGGCGTCCGCAGATCCAGCGATCCGGTGAGCACCATCGTCGGCGTCGTCACGTTCCCCACCAGGGAGAGCGGCGAGAACTTCCAGTAGGGCTCCGGATCCTCCCAGGGGAGGCCCTCGTAGCGGTTCCCGAAGTAGTTGAACCAGTTGTCCGCCGTCAGCGTCTTGCTGATCCAGTTGATGACGGGCTTCTCCGACACGGCGGCGCGGAAACGGTCGGTCTTCCCGACGATCCAGGCGGTCATGATCCCGCCGGCGCTGCCCCCGGTCACGAACAGGTTGTCCTCGTCCACGTAGCCGCGGGCGATGACCGCGTCGACCCCGGACATGAGGTCGTCGTAGTCGTTGCCCGGGTAGTGGTGGTAGAGCAGGTCCCCGAACTCCTCGCCGTAGCTGGTGCTGCCGCGGGGATTCGAGTAGAGGACGACGTAGCCGGCGGCGGCGAACATCTGCATCTCGGCCGAGAAACGGTCCCCGTAGTGGGAGATGGGTCCGCCGTGGATCTCGAGGATGAACGGGTACTTCCGCCCGGGATCGAATCCGGGCGGCTTCACGATCCATCCCTGTACGCGGCGTCCGTCCGCCGACGACTCCCACCAGATCTCCTCGACCTCGCCGAGCGTCCGCTGGCCGAGGAGATCCTCGTTCAGCGAGGTGATCCGCCGCACGGCCGCTTCGGGGGCGCCCACCGCCACCTCGCCCGGCTGGTCCGGACGCGTCTGGTTCAGCGCGAAGGCGCCGTCCCTCGCGACCGAGAAGGAGCCGCTGGCGTAGGGAAGGCCATAGGAGGACCCCCCGGCGCTGTCCGCCAGGACCGCAACCTCGCCGTCCAGGGTCGTGAAGGCGACCTTCCGGTTCCCCTCGTCGTCGTACTGGAAGTAGATGCGGTGCCCGTCGGCGGCCCACACCGGGCTCGAAACGCTCCGGTCGAGGCCGGCCGTGACGTCGCGCCGGCCACTGCCGTCGAGGTTCATCACCTGGAGCCGGCGGACCTGGTAGGTGCGCAGCCGGTCCTCGTTCCCGACGAACGCGATCTGCCGTCCGTCGGGAGAGACCGCGGGGCTGTGGTCGGGTCCGTGCCGATCGGTCAGCGCGCGGATCTCACCGCCGCCGGCCGGAGCGATGTAGAGCTCCGAATTCCGGTAGTCGCGCTCCCAGTTCTCGTTCCGGTTGGAGGAGAAGACGAGGTGTTCGCCATCCGGCGTCCAGGCGGCCGGGCTCGAGTGCTGGAAGTCGCCGGTCGTCACCTGAACCGGCGTGCCGCCTTCCACGGAGAGCACGAAGATGTGGTTGAAGCCGAAATCGAGATACCCGATCCCGTCCTGCTTGCTCTTGAAGCGGTCCTCCATGATCGGCGGATCGGCCCACTCCGCCCCCGGCGGCGGCTTCGGAGGGGCGACCAGTTGGGGCGGGGGGTAGGGCACCAGCATGTTGAAGGCGATCCGCCGGCCGTCGGGAGACCAGCGGAGCCCGCTCGGGGATTGGAGAAGCTGGGTGAGCGTCGCCGTCTCGCCGGTGTCCATCCAGCGCAGCCGGATCTGGCCGTCCGCGACGTAGGCGATCCGGGTCCCGTCCGGCGACCAGCGCGGGCCGGCGCCGGTGTCCAGCCGGCGGTGGCCGGCGCCGTCGGCGTTCACGATCCACAGCTCCGTCCGCTGCCGGTCGGTCATGATGTCCATGGAGGTGCGGACGTAGACGACCCGCGCTCCGTCCGGCGAGATCTGCGGATCCGCCGCGAACTCGAGTTCGAACACGTCCATCGGCTGGAACGGCGTCTGCGCCGCCGCAGCGGCCGGAAGGGCCAGCGCGGCGACGAGGGCGGCAAGTGAGGTGATCCTGAGCATGGGGAGGCTCCTCGATTCGGGGACTGGACGGCCCGCCAAGGTACCAGCCAGGCCCGCGGGACGCCATTGGCGGGAGACGTCCGGCGCTCCCCGGCTACACTCCGTCGCCCTGTGATCCGCGTTCCCGTCCTTCGCTGGGGCAAGCCCTACCGGAGCCTCGAGACGACGACGGTTTCCCACTTCCTGACCGGCGAGCCGATCGCCGAGGTGGACCAGGCGACCGGCGGGATCGTCAAGCGGGACCTGCGCCGGGCCGGCCGCGCCCGGGCGGCGCTCCGCGAAGCCTCGATCCCGGAGTTGCTCGGCCGCATCAAGGAGGCCGCCCGCCTCTACATGGAGGCCGATCTCCCGCTCGGGGACGGTGTCCAGACGCCCGAAGAGTTCGTCCACGCGCAGTCGGCCACCACGGGCCTCCCCGAGGCGATGTGCCGGGCGAACATGGAGAAGAACCGCTTCGTCCTCGAACGGATGGACCAGGTCCTCGACGCGCTGACCCGCGGCCTCGACCTCGAGGTGCTGTCGGCCGGGCACGGGATCGAGGAGCGCGGCGTCCCCATCTCCTACCAGGCGCAGACCCCGGTACTCGCCTGCGTCCTGCCGTCGAATTCACCGGGTGTCCACACGCTCTGGCTGCCGGTGATTCCGCTGCAGATCGGCCTGGTGCTCAAGCCGGGGCCGGAGGAGCCCTGGACGCCCTACCGGATGGCGGAGGCCTTCTTCGCCGCCGGGATCCCCCGGGAGGCGATCGCCGTCTATCCCGGCGGCGCCGAAGTGGGCGCGGCGGTGGTGGAGGCGGCCCCGAAGACGCTCATCTTCGGCAGCCGGGCCACCGTGGAGCGCTATCGCAGCAACCCCTCGGTCCGGGTCCACGGCCCCGGGTTTTCCAAGATCCTCCTCGGCGACGACGTCGTGGACCGCTGGGAAGACCATCTTGAGGTCCTCTTCGAGAGCGTCTTCCTGAACAGCGGCCGGAGCTGCATCTCCTGCTCGGGCATCTGGGCCTCCCGGCACACGGAGGAGATCGCCGCCGCCCTCGCGGAGCGCCTCGCTCCGGTGGCGCCCCGGCCTCCGGAAGATCCGGAGAGCGCGCTCGCCGCGTTCACGGTGCCGGGGATGGCCGAGGCCATCGACCGGGACATCGAGGAACGGCTCGGTGGCGGGGGAGCCTCCGACCTTACGGCGCCCCTGCGGGACGGCCCTCGCCTCGCGCAAGAGGGACGCGCCTCCTGGCTGCGGCCGACGGTCGTGCACTGCGACAGTCCCGAGGCGGCCGTGGCCAACGTGGAATACATGTTCCCCTTCGTCTCGGTGGTGCGCTGCCGTCAGGAAGAGATGCTGCGGCACATCGGGGACACCCTGGTGGCGACCGCCATTACGGAAGACGCCGCCTTCCGGGCCGACCTGCTGGAGACGACTTCGATCGACCGCCTGAATTTCGGGCCGATTCCGACGACGCGGCTCAACTGGCTGCAACCGCACGAGGGCAACATCCTGGACGTGCTCTACCGGGCCCGGGCGTTCCAGCACGCCTGATCAGCGGTGACCACACCCGCGGGCCTCGAAGTCACCGATCTCGTCAAGGACTACCCGGCGCCGGCCGGGTTCCTCCGGGTGCTCGACGGGGTGGACCTGAACCTCCGGCCCGGAGAGGCCGCCTCGGTGATGGGCGCCTCCGGCTGCGGCAAGAGCACGCTGCTCTTCCTGCTCGGCGCGATCGAAGCCCCCTCTGACGGCGTCGTCCGGCTCGACGGCGTGGACCCCCACGAACTCTCCGCCGACGAACAGGCCCGGTTTCGCCGCGACCAGGTCGGTTTCGTGTTCCAGGATCACTGCCTGCTGCCGCAGTGCACGGCGCTCGAGAACGTGCTCGCGCCCACGCTGCCGGAGCCGCGCGCGGACGACCGGTCGCGGGCGGCGGCGCTCCTCGACCGGGTGGGGCTGTCGGGCCGGCTCGACCACCTGCCGGGCGAACTCTCGGGAGGGGAAAAGCAGCGGGTCGCGATCGCCCGGGCCCTGATCCGGGCCCCCCGTCTCCTGCTCTGCGACGAGCCGACCGGCAACCTGGATGGCGAGTCCGCGGCGGGCGTCGCCGACCTCCTTCTCGAGGCCGGCGCGCTCGACGAGGGCCGCATCGTTGTCCTCGTAACCCACGACGCGGAGCTCGGAAGCCGGTTCCCGAAGCGCTACCGCATGACCCGGGGGCGTCTCTCCGCGGGTTGAGGACTCCATGGCCACCGCCTTCGGGGTAGTCCAGTTCGCCCGGCGCGGTCTCCGGCACTACCTCCGCGAACACGTCCTGGTCGCCGCCGCCACCGCGGTGGCGGTCGCGGTACTGGTGGGAGCGCTGGTGGTCGGGGACTCGGTGCGGGGCAGCCTGCGCGCGGCCTTCACCGAACGCCTCGGCGCCACCGACTACGCCGTCCTCCCGCTCCATCCCTTCTCGGACGACCCGGATTCCGGGCTCGCGGCCCGGCTGGGTGCACGGGACGACTACCGGGCGCGGTTCGCACCCGCGGTTCCCGTCTACCGCCTGCCGGGCACGGTCGCGGCTCCGGACGGCGCCACCGTCGCGGCGACCGTCTTCGGGGTGGACGAGCGCTACTTCGGGTTCCACGGGCTCGAAGACGTCATTGAGCCGGGGACCGTGCGAATCAGCAGCGGGGTCCGGCGCCTCGGCTTCGTTCCCGGCGACGGGGTGCTGGTCGGGATCGGGGGACACGAGGAGATCGCCGCGGCGTCGCTCTTCGGCGAGAAGGACGACGCCGGCATCACGATTCGGCGCCAGGTGGCGGCGTGGCCGAACCCGGCGCCCGGGGTGGGTTCCGGGGATTTCGCGCTCTTCCCGGAACAGGGAGCCTCCCGCGCGGTGTTCCTGCCGCTGGACGACCTGCGCCGGATTGTCGATGCGTCCGATACCGGGAGGGATCGCGCATCCGTCCCGCGGGCGAACGCTCTCCTGATCCGCGCCTCGGGGCAGGGGGGCGGCGGTCCGGGAGCCGAGGCCGCGGCGCTGTCCGCGGCGCTCGCCGAAAGCAGCTCCCTCGACGACCGCGGCCTGAGCCTGACCGCGGCGCCGGGGGGCGGATTCGTTCTCGAGAGCCGCAGCCTGGTGCTTTCGGACGGGGTGGTCGAAGGGGCGCTCGCCGCGGCCGGGGCGACGGGAGTCGACGCCGCCCCCGTCCTGACCTACCTCGCCACCTCCATCCGGTCCGCCGGCCGGGAGACCCCGTATTCGCTCGTCAGCGGGATCCCGGCCGCGCTGCTCCCCGAGAGCGGGCGGCAGGACGGCGACAACGTCCTCTACCCGGGGCCCTGGCTCGCCGACGATCTCGGGCTCGATCCGGGGGACCGGCTGGACCTCTCGTTTCTCGTCTGGGAGGAGCAGGGCCGGTTTCACTCCGGCATGGCATCGTTCGTGGCCGGGCCTGCGGTTCCGGGCGACGCCCTCTTCACGGATCAGACCCTTGCTCCCGAGTTCCCGGGAGTGAGCGACTCGGCCCGGATCGGCGACTGGGACCCGCCCTTCCCGGTGGACCTGAGCCGCATTCGGGAGCGCGACGAGCTCTACTGGGAGGAGTTCCGGACCCTGCCGAAGGCGTTCGTTCCCCTTGCGGTGGCCGAGCGGCTCTGGACGATGCGGCAGGGGAGCGCCACCTCGGTGCGCCTCGTTCCGGACGAAGCGGCTCCCGGCACGACGGAGGTTGCCGACGCGCTCGTCGCGGCCCTCCGCGCCGAAGACTTCGGCCTCGTGCCGGTGCCGGTCCGCGAGCAGGGTCTCGAAGCGTCCCGGGGCGCGACGGACTTCGGGCTCTACTTCCTCTACTTCTCGTATTTCCTGCTGGTGTCCGCGTTCGTGCTCCTGGCGCTCCTCTACCGGCTAGGCGTCGAGCGGCGGCTCCGGGAGATCGGGATGCTGCTGGCCTGCGGCTGGTCTCCGCGCCGTGTTTCCCGCAACCTGCTGTTCGAGGCCGCCGTCGTCGCGGCTGCCGGCGCCGCCTTTGGGGCGTTCGTCGGAATCGCCTACGCCACCGGGATGATCGGCCTGCTCTCCGGCGTCTGGGGGGGCGCGGTGGCCGGGACCCTCGCGGCGGATTCGGGTGGAGGCAACGCGACGACCGCGCTCGGGGTGTCCGTGCGATGGTCTTCGGTGGCCGGCGGCGCCTGGTCGGGAATCGTGATGGCCATGGGGGCCGCCTGGTGGACCCTGAGGAAGCTCGTCCGGTGTTCGCCGCGGAGCCTCCTGGCCGGGAAACCGGCCGGGGAACTCGCGGGCTGGCCCGGCCTCGCGCCGGTCGGTTCCCCCGGTGCGGGAGCCCGGAGGTGGGCCGTGGCCACCGGAGCGGGCGGCCTGGCGCTGCTCGGCCTCGGGATTGCCGGGACAATCCCCGAAGCGGGCGGCTTCTTCGGGGCAGGGGCGGCCTTCCTGGCTACGGCGTTCCTGGCGGCGTGGTCGCGCCTCAAGGGGCTGGCCGACCCGGCGCGGCGCGGCGCCGCCGGGCCCGGCGCCGGGGGCCTGCGCGGGCTTGCCTTCCGCGCCACCACCTTCCGGCCCGGCCGCAGTCTGGCCGCGATGATCCTCGTGGCGTTCGCCGCGTTCACCCTCGTCGCCGTCGAGGCGTTCCGGAAACGCCCCGAGCCGGGGGTCCTTCCCGCCGGCGCCGGCGGCTTCGTCTCCATCACGGAGACCGTCTTCGGCTCTCCCTGGGATCCGCGGGATCCGGAGGGGTCCGAGGCGCTGTTCCTCCCGCCCGAAGACACCGGGCTCCGCATCCAGCCGCTCCGGCTGGCTGGCGACGAGGATTCGAGCTGCCTGAACCTGTACCGGCCTTCGCGTCCCCGGGTGGTCGGAATCCCGCGGGAGCTCGCCGGCGAGAACCGGTTCCCCTTCGCCGCCCATCTGGGCGAGAGCCCCGAGGATGTCGAGAACCCCTGGCGCCTGCTCTGGCAGGACCGCGAAGCGGGCGCGCCGATACCGGTCATCGGGGACCAGAACTCGATGACCTACGTGCTCAAGTGGCCGGTGGGCGAGGAGCGGGTCTTTCCGATCGGGGAGGGAGGCGCCCCGGTCCACCTGCGGCTCGTCGGCACGCTCTGGGACAGCGTCTTCCAGGGCGAACTCCTGATGGCGGAGGAGGACCTGCTTCGGTCGCTGCCCGCGCCGGACGGCTACCGGCTCTTCCTCACCGAGTGGGACGAGATGCCCAAAGGCGAAGCGGCGCTGGCCGCCGCGGAGGCGGAGGCCGTCGACATCGTGGGTGGGGCGCTCTTCGACTACGGGCCGGTTTCGGCGTCCACCCGCGCCCGGCTCGCGGAGTTCCACCAGGTCGAGAACACCTACCTCTCGACGTTCCAGGCGCTCGGCGGCCTCGGGTTGCTGCTCGGGACCTTCGGGCTCGGAGCGGTGCTCCTGCGGAACGCGGACGAACGGCGGCAGGAGTGGGCGCTGCTCAGCGCGGCCGGCTACCGGCGGCGGGACTTTGCCGAGCTCGGCTTCTGGGAGAACGCGCTCCTGCTCGGCGCCGGGCTCGCGGCCGGCACGGCCGCCGCCGTCATCGCGATCCTCCCGGTGCTCGGGCAGCGCGAGGCGGGCGGCAGCATCACCCTGCTGGTGCTGCTCCTGGCGGGAATCCTCGCCTTCGGGCTGGGAGCGGGGGCGTTCGCCGCCCGCGCCGGGGCGAAACGTCCGATCCTGGAGTCGCTGCGCGCCGGCTGACGCATCACCGGGCGGCGATCAGAGTTCCGATTCCGGAGCCCCGGTGTCCGCCCCGCCCTCCTGAAGCGCGAACAGGTCGGAGCTGGAGGCCGCGTGGCGGAACCTCCTCGCCTCGACGTATTCGGGATCCGCGTACCAGGCTTCGGCGGAGGCCCGGTCGGGAAACTCCAGGATGACCATCCGTCCGTCGAACCCGTCGCCTTCGAGGGCCGTGACGGCGCCGCCCCGGGTCACGAAGCGTCCACCATGCTTTTTGAGCGTCGCCGGAGTCCGGTCGGTGTACTTCCGGTAGGTCTCGGGATCGTGGACGTTGATCATGGCGACTACATAGGCGGGCATTGCGGTTCCTTTCGGTGATTTGCCAGTCGTGGTGTATCGCGGCACTCGCTGGCGGATACGGCTTGGAACGCCGGCTTCAGCCGGCAGAGCCCGCCGGAGGCGGGCGGCGAGATAGACCTCATTCGCGGAGATGGTTCGACCGCGCGCGCCCTTGCACTCGGGGTAGGGACGAACCGCCCGCGGCCCTGTGGGCCGCTGTGCCGGCTGAAGCCAGCGTTCCAAGCCGGTGGTGCGATCATGGCTGTTGGCCAACCTGCGGGTCAGCGTACGAAGATGTGCTTCGGGATGTAGCCGGTGACGACCTGGGTGAGGTCCACGACCTCGCTGACCCGGAAGTCCACGGCGATGCTCGCGAGGGAGAGCGCCTTGGCCGGGGAGAGGCCCTTCTCTTCGCCCAGGAACTCGACGACCTCCCAGGTCGCCTCCCGGGCGGCGCGGTCCAGATCGAGGTCGATCCCCATGACCATGTAGTAGTTCTCGTCTTCCGCCCGCGGTGAGGAGGGAGCGCGCCCCTTGTGGACGGCGAACCGGAACACGCCCCTCAGCGACTGCTCGATCGCGGTACCGCTGACCTCGCCGTCCCCCTGCGCCCCGTGCGGGTCGCCGGCGTAGAAGAGGGCGCCGGGATGGAAGACCGGGAGGTAGACCGTGGTTCCCGCCTTCAGGTCCTTCACGTCGAGATTGCCGCCGAAAGGCCCCGGAGGCCGCGAGCCCTGGACCCCGGGAACGGTCACGCCGGGCTGCCCGACGACGGGGTCCGGAGCCACCGCGAGGATCCCCATGAACGGGGCCAGCGGAACCTGGATGTCCTCGGCGAGGAAGGCGACCTCGCGTCCCTCCACCGGGCCGGTCCGAATGAGGTGGCGGGTTCCCGGGGGGATGTCCAGCGCCGGGTCGTCCGGGCGGAAACCGGGGTAGCTCTCGGAGAAGACGCCGCCCCGGGGCGAGGTGTTGTTGACGCCCCACGGCATCCGGGTCTCGACGGCGAGAATCTCGATCTCGAGCATGTCACCGGGCTCGGCGCCCTCGACGAACACGGGGCCGGTGATGACGTGGCCGCTGCGGCCCTCACGGGGCCGTCCCTCCCGGGAGGCCCAGAAGTCGAGGATGTCCTGGTGGATCTCCTCGCGCGGTACGCCGAGCGCGGTAAGCCAGGCGACCGGCTCCTCGTCCTGGACCGCCCCGCTGTGGGTGAGGGTGTCCATCCGGACGGTCTCCCCCGGACGGACCCGGAGCACGGGTTCCTTGTCGATCGGGAACCACCCCCAGCTTACGTTCTCCGGTGACGACGGCACGAAATGGTCCGCCTCGAGCGGCGCGGCCGGGACCGCCCCCGCGCCCGATGGTTCCGGCTCGACCTCCGGGGCCGCGCACCCGGCGGTAACGGCTGCCGCCAGGATCCAGCCCGGCGCCGGGCGGAGTGTCCGGCCGCTTCGCATCGCGGGCCTCCTCAGCGGCCGGGGCCGGTCGCGGCGGGCAACGAGGCGCCCCGGTTCGGCCCGGTGAAGTCCGGCCGGACGTCGGAGTCCGCGAGATCCCAGGCGAGCTGGTAGACGAGCCGGACGATCCGTTCCAGCTTCTCGTACTCGATCTTCTCGGGCCGGTCGTAGATCGTGTGGTAGTCGGGGTGGAGCCCGGTGTGGAAGAAGAGGGCGGGGACGCCGGTCTGCAGGAACGGCCACTGGTCGCTCCGGCGGAGGAGGTTCGACTCGTTGTTGTCGTAGCGCATCTTGAGGTCGAGTTCGGCCTCGCGGTTCGCGGCCCGCACCATCTCGGTCATCGTGCGGCTGTAGCTGTGGCCCAGAACGTTCACGGCGTTGGCGTTCGACTCGGCCGTCTGGGGCTCGAGGCCCCGGAAACGTCTCCCGCCCCCGCGCCGGACTTCCTCGTTCCGCCCGATCATGTCCATGTTCAGCACCGCGACCGTCCGGTCCAGCGGGTTCAGGGGGTTCAGCGTGTAGGCCCAGGCGCCCAGCAGGCCGCGCTCCTCGGAGTTCCACCCGGCGAGCAGGATGGAGCGGCGGGGGCGCTCGCCCCGGGCGGCGGCGCGCCCCAGCGCCTCGGCGATCTCGATGAGCGCGACCGTACCGGAGCCATCGTCGTCGGCGCCGGGCCAGACGAGATTGCCATCCGCGCCGTCGTGGTCGTAGTGGGCGCAGAGGATGATCCACTCGTCGGGCGCCTCGGCACCCCGCATGAGCCCGACCACGTTGCGGTCGGGCGTGGTGGTCCGGGTGACCGCGGTGGCGAGCCGGACCCGCGTGTCGAGGAGCAGCGGCGCGCTCATGCCGGCGTCCGCCATCGCGCCCAGGCTCGCCAGGCTGTGGCCGCTTCCCGCGAGGAGGGTCTCGGCCACCCGCGGTGAGATCACCGCCGCGGGAATCTCGACGGCTTCCACCCATTCGGCGAGCGTGATGCGGGGGACCCGCCGGGGCGGGTCCGGCCAGGCGCCGGCCGCGCTGGCGGCGAAGTCGAACGCGCCCGGATGCTGGTGGACGTCGCGGACGAAGAGCACCCCCGCCGCGCCGGCGCCCGCCGCGGCGACCACCTTCCGAAACGCGCGCGAGGGTTCCGAGGACACGAGGCCGTCGAAGAGACTGGCCGGGTCCGCCTCCCGGGGTTCGTGGTCCAGGATCAGCGCGATCCGGCCGGCGAGATCGGCGCCCGCCCAGTCATCCCAGCCGTAGTCGGGCGCCTGGATGCCGAACCCGGCGAATGCCACGGCCCCCTCGGCCTCCGCGGACGGGGAGAAGCGCTGGGGATAGAAGCCCTCGCCGAGTTGAACCGTCTGGAGGACCGCCCGCTGGATCTCCAGCCGGTTCCCGTCACCCAGCGCGCTGTGGGCGAGCCGGTAGCCCTGGAAGAAGGAGCCCCCGGGAGCCTCGAGCCCCGCCCGTGCGAAACGGCTCGCGACGAACTCCGCGGCCAGGCGGTTCTCCGGGGTCTCGCTGAGCCGCCCCTGCATGCTGTCCGAGGCGAGAAAGAACAGGTCGGCCCGAAGATCGGCGGCGGTGATGGATTCCATCTCCGGCGCCCGCGCGTGATCGGGCTGGCCCGCGGCCGGAGCCGCGACGAGGGCCGAAAGCGCGATCAGCGCGCTCCAGCGGGGATGGCTTTGCATCGTGATCCCTCCCGAGACGGGCGAGTCTATCCGGGGGCGTGGGGCGCGGGAGGGATACGATTTCGCCCCATGAGCCGTACCGCAATTCCCGCCCTTCTCGTCGTTCTCGCCGCTCTCGCGCTTCCGCCGGAAGCGCGGCCACAGTCTGCCGATCCCCCGCGGGGGTTCCTGGCCGGCCAGTGGGAGGAGCAACGGGAAATCGAGGAGCGCTTCCGAGCCATTCCCGATCCCGCCCGGCTCCGCGAGTACATGGAGTACATGACCGAGGAGCCGCACATCGGGGGTTTCGGACACGGCAGCAAGCGGGTTGCCGACTACGCGCTCGAGAAGTTCCTCTCCTTCGGGCTCGACGCCGCGATCGAGGAGACCGAGGCGCTCATGCCGCTCCCGGTGGACCGGCACGTCGAGGTGCTGGGTCCGGAGCCGTACACCATGCGGCTGGCGGAACTCGGGGTCCCCGAGGACAAGGACTCCTCCGACGCGGGGCGGCTTCCCACCTTCAACCCCTATGCGGCGGACGGGGACGTGACCGCGGAGGTGGTCTACGTCAACTACGGGATTCCCGAGGACTACGAAAAGCTCGCGGAACTCGGCATCTCGGTGGAGGGGAAGATCGTGCTGGCCCGCTACGGACGGAGCTGGCGCGGCATCAAGGCCAAACTGGCCCAGGAAAACGGGGCGCTCGGCGCGCTGCTCTACTCCGATCCGGAAGAGGACGGCTACTACCAGGGGCTCACCTATCCGGAAGGTCCCTACCGGCCCAAGTGGGGCGTCCAGCGCGGCTCCATCATGGACATGCCGGTCCATCCCGGCGACCCCCTGACTCCCGGCTGGGGCGCCAAGGAGGACCGGGAGAAGCTGACCCGCGAGACCGCCCGGACCCTGGTCAAGATCCCGGTCCTGCCGATCTCCTGGGGCGACGCGCTTCCCATCCTCGAGCAGCTTCGCGGCACCGCGTCGCCGAACGACGACTGGAAAGGGGCGCTGCCGATCACATACCACATCGGCCCGGGACCCGTGACGGTCCGGATGCGCACGTCCTACGACTGGCAGGTGCGGCCCATCTACAACGTGATCGCCAGGATCGAGGGCTCCACCTATCCCGATGAGTGGATCGTCCACGGCAACCACCACGACGCCTGGTGCGCGGGCGCCACCGATCCGATCAGCGGGGCGGTCCAGCTCATGGAGACGGCCCGCGGGTTCGGCGAACTGCTGCAGGCGGGCATCCGTCCGCGGCGCACCGTGGTCTTTGCGCTCTGGGACGCCGAGGAGTGGGGTCTCCTCGGGTCCACCGAGTGGGCGGAGACCCACCGGGCGGACCTTGGCGAGAAAGGCGTGACCTACATCAACACCGACAGCACCGGGAAGGGCTGGCTCAGCATGGCGGGAAGCCACACCCTCCAGCGTTTCCTGAACGAGGTGGCGCGGGACATCGAGGACCCCGAGCGCGGCGTCAGCGTCTTCGAGGCGGCGCGGGCGCGTCGGCTCGAGACGGCCGCGAATCCTGACGCGCGCCGCGAGATCGAGCAGAGCGACGACCTGCGGCTCGCGGCCCTCGGATCGGGCTCGGACTACACCGTGTTCATCGACCACCTGACGATGGCTTCGCTGAACCTCGGTTTCGGCGGCGACAGCCCCGGCGGGGTGTACCACTCGAACTACGACTCGTTTCACTGGTACCAGAAGTTCTCCGACAGCGAGTACGTGTTCGGGCGGACGCTTTCCCGGCTGATCGGGACCGCCATCTGGCGGCTCGCGAACGCCGCGATCCTGCCGTTCGGGTTCACCGATCTCGCCGACGCGATGTCCACCTACGTGGAAGAGATCCGCGAGACCCACGCGGCAATGGAGTCGCCGGAGGACATCGACTTCGAAGCGATCGAGGGCGCCCTCGACGCCCTCCGCGAAGCGGGGCAGGGGTATGAGGCGGCGCTTTCCGGACTCACCGGCGCTTCCGCCGAGGCGGTGCTCGGGAACGCCAGCGTCTCCGAGCTGAACCAGCTCCTCTACACCTCGGAGCGCCGCCTGGGCTCCGACGAGGGACTCCCCAACCGGGAGTGGTTCCGCCACCAGGTCTATGCGCCCGGGTTCTACACCGGCTACGGCGTGAAGACGATCCCCGGCGTCCGCGAGGGCATCGAGGAGGAGGAGTGGGAGGCCGCGCGCTTCTACGTGCGAGTGGTGAGCGAGGCGCTCTCTTCGCTCACCGAACAGGTCCGGCAAGCGGAGCGGATCGTCGCCTCACTGCGCTGAGCGCGTGACGGGGCCGCCGGGCCCCGTCTTCCGGCCGAACCCTGAAGAACCCCGCTGAGGATCGCCCGCGGTGCGGAAGCTGCTCGCCTTCGCCGCCGTCTACCTGATCTGGGGTTCCACCTACCTCGCAATCGGCGTGGGAGTGCGGGACATCCCGCCCTTCCTGATGGCCGGTGTCCGCTTCTTCATCGCCGGCGCGATCCTCTTCCTCGTCGCCCGGCGCGGCGAGGCGCCGCTCACCCGGCGGGAGTGGGCGGAGGCGGCGCTGGCGGGCGTCCTGTTCTTCACCGCCGCGCACGGGCTGGGACACTGGGCCCAGGTCCGCATTCCCTCGGGAGCCGCGGCGGTGCTGGTGGCCACCGTGGTCTTCTGGATCGCCGGGCTCGACGCGGTGTTCGTGGCCCGGAGACGTCCCTCGCTCGTTGCGATTCTCTGCACCCTCACCGGTTTCTCGGGAGTCGTGGTGCTGGTCGCGCCCTGGCGTTCGGAGGCGGTGCTCGACCCGGCGGGCGTCATCGCGATGTTGCTCGGGCCCATCGCCTGGGCCACCGCGAGTCTCTGGTCGCGCCGGCCTTCCATGCCGCGCTGCCTGCCCCTGTCCGCCGGAGCCCAGATGCTGGTGGGCGGGGCCGCGCTGCTGCTCGTCGGGACCGTCTCCGGCCAGTGGAGTCAGGTCACCCTCGCCGACGTCGGCGCGCCGGCGTTCGCGGCGCTCCTGTACCTCGTGATCTTCGGCTCCATCGTGGCCTTCGTGGCCTATACCTGGCTCCTCGCGCACGTGGAGCCGGCGCTCGCCGCCACCTACGCGTTCGTGAACCCGTTGATCGCGGTCCTGCTCGGCGGTCTCGTTCTGGGTGAGGACCTCTCACCCCGCGTCTGGCTGGCGCTCGCCCTGATCGTCGTGCCGGTAGCGCTCCTGCAGTGGAACGAGACGCGCACCCGCCCGGCGCTCGCCGCCGGCGCGGGACGCCCGCCCGCGCCTCCGCCCCGGGGCGTGCTCCACGCCGCGGACGCCGCTCGCCGCCCCCGCCGGCCAGGGTTCCGGTAGCGCGGCGTCCGCGGAAGAGGAAGCCCTCAGAACGCCAGGGGACCGAAATCAGGAACGAGCCCCGCTTCCACGAGGACGATCCAGTCCTTCAGGCGTTCCTCCCCCGCTGGCCAGAAGTCGAGGCACAGCTCGAGGTATTCCAGCACGGCCGCTGATTCCCCGCGCTGGAGCAACACCTTCGCCAGGCCCATGTCCGGAGCCGCGGCCCTTTCGATCGGTCGCCCCCCGGTGCGGCCGGCGGCGAGGAGCCGGGTCCGCGCTTCTTCGAGGTCGTTCGCGCCCAGGGCGAGGTGACCCAGGACGAGGTTTCCGTAGTGAAGGGGATCCCCGCGGTCGCGCCGGTGGGGCGAGGCTTCGAGCATGCCGAGCGCGTGGACCCGGGCCTTGTCGGGTTCGCCCGCGGCCAAGGCGGCCAGCGCGAGGTCCGGCAGCAGATCGATGCGGTCCGCCGCACCGGAAAGATCGTGGGCGCGTTCGAAATGGACGAGTGCCCGGGCGGCGCCGGCCGGATCGCGTCCTTCCGGAAAGAGTCGGGCTTCGCGCCATTCCAGTTCGGCCAGCTCCCGCGCCCACTCCGGATTGGAGGGTTCGAGACTTTCCGCCCGCCGTAACAGCCCGGCGGCGAAGGCCGCTTCGTTCGAAGCGTGGAAACCGGCGGCGTGGCGGAGGATCGCGACGTTGTCCGGTTCCTCCTGAACGAGGTGTCGCCACGTCCGCTTTGCCTCCAGGTAGCCGTCGGTGTCGAACCTCGGAGTAATCCGAGCGGACCAGTTGTCCAGCACTTCGGACTCGGGCACGTTGCGGATGAACCAGAGGACATGCTCCGTATGCCGGCGCGGATGGGCGCCGCGACTGGCGTGGTAGTAGCCCACGAGTTGGGCCCGCGCAGCAAGGTCCTGAGGGTTGTCCAGGAGCCGCCGTTCGAGCGCCGCTGCCTTCGCGGCGCTCAGGCTGCGGCCGTTCGTCGCCTCCTCGCTCAGGTCTTGAGACCATGCCGGCGCTGCCGGAATGCTCGAGCTGACCAAAGCACCGGCAAGGAGGATCACGCAGCGGGACAAAGAGACCCTTCCGCCCGAGCCGCTGGCCACCAGGTCCCTCAGAACCTCAGGTGTCGGCTGAAGTCGGGCGTCCGGCCCCCTTCGATGAGCGCGATCCAATTCTTCAAGCTGTCCTGGCCCATCTTCCAAAAATCCAGGCACAGCTCAAGGTATCGCAGCACCGTCTGCGTTTGGCCCCGGTCGAGCAGATCCCTGGCGAGGGCCATGTCGGGGCCGAAGGAGTTCAACTGGGGGGACCCCGGGGTGCGTCCCGCGGCGAGCAGATGCTGCCCCGCTCCGCCGAGGTCGCCATCCGAAAGCGCAATCCTGCCGAGAACCAGGTTTCCGTAGTGGATCCGATTCCCGCGGTTCCAGTCGTCCGGAATGTCAGCGAGCGTTGCCTCGGCATAGGTGCGCGCCTTGTCCAGGTCACCGACGACAAAGGCCGCCATCCCGAGCCGCGAGAGGAGCGGTCCGCGGCGCGACGCATTGGACAGCTCGTAGGCGCGCTCGAAGGCCACGAGCGCGCGCTCGGCCAGTGCCGTGTCCCAACCCTCCGGGAAGCGTCGCGCTTCCCGCCAGTGCTTATGACCCAGTTCTCTGGCCCACTCGGGATTGGTGGGCTCAATGTCCTCCGCCCGCTCCAGGAGTTCGGCGGACAACGCCTCGTCGGACAGCGTCAGGAACGCGGCAGCATGCCGCAGGAAGGTGACATTGCGCGGTTCGCTTTCGATCTGCTCCAACCAGGCACTTTTCGCGGCGGCGAAGCCTTCGGGGTTGAGCATGGGCATGATCTGTCCCTCAGGTCCCTCGAGTACTTTCGCCTCCGGCGCGTTCCGGATGAACCACAGGACGTGCCCGGCCTTTCGGGAGGGATCGGTCCGGCGGTTCCGAAAGTAGTACCCCAAGAGCTGCGCCCGCGCGCTCAGGTCCTCCGGGTTGGCCGCGAGGCGCCGCTCCAGTTCGGCGGCCTCCGCCGCCGTCAGGTCCCAGCCCTTGTGCGCCTCCTGCCGGAGGTCCTCGGTGAAGCCCGCTGGCACCCACCACAGGAAAGCCGCGAGAGCCCCAAGCAGAAACAAACGGTGAACCGACATGGCGCTCCTCCCACAGAAGGCGTCTCTCCGAACCGCAAGCAAACGACGAGCCATCGGCGGCCGTTTAAATCCCTCTCGGGAGGGTCCGGGCGCGGGCTAAGCTCCCGGCGCGAATGAGCGGGGCCCACGCTGTTTTCGTGGCCGGATGGCTGGCCGCAAGCGTTCCGGGCGCTGCCGCTGCCACCGCTTCGCCCGCCCAGGCAGCGCAGGGACCCGGTGTGGAGTCGCGGGAGATCACCGGCCGGGTGGTGGACAGCGTGACCGGAGAGCCGGTCTCCGGGGCAACCGTCGCCGCCGGCGGCGGGAGGGCCACCACGCGGGACGACGGGTCCTTCGAGCTCTCCGTCGCCGCGGCGGCCCGTTCGGTATCCGCCGCGGCGCCGGGGTACTTCGAGAACGCGGTACCCCTTCCGGACGAAGGCCCGGTCCTGATCGAACTCCTCCCGCGGACGTTCGAGGAAGAGGCCGTCGAGGTGACCGCGGAGGCGCCGGAACTGGAGCGCCCGGCGGCGACCCGGGTGGCGCCCGATGAGGTCCTCGAGACCGCCGGCACGGTGGACAACATCTTCCGGGCGCTCGCGACGCTGCCCGGGGTGACGCCCACCACGGACTTCGGCAGTTTCCTCTCGGTGCGCGGCGGCACTCCGGACCAGAACCTGACGCTGATGGACGGGGTGGAGATCCACAACCCCTACCGGCTCTTCGGGCTGGTGAGCGCGTTCAACCCGGAGACCGTCTCCGATTTCTCGCTGGCGGCCGGCGGCTTCGGCGCCCAGTACGGGGACCGCCTCTCCTCGCTGCTGGTGGTGCGCAATCGGCCCGGCGAGCGCGCCTTCGGGGGAACCTCGTCGCTCAGCATCACCGACGGCAACCTGGTGTTCGAGGGACCGCTCCCGGGGGGCGGCTCGTGGCTCGCCACCGCCCGGCGCACCTACTACGACGTGATCGTCGGCAGGGTGCTGGACCAGGACTTCCCCTCGTTCGAGGACTTCCAGTTGCGGGCGGACTGGGAGTTCGGGCCGGGACACCGGCTGTCGCTCGTCGGCCTCTCGAGCCGCGAGGACACGAACTTCTCGTTCACCGACGACGAGGGCGAGGAGGCCGGCGAACGCGTGGACTTCCTCGGGGACATCGGGAACGAGCTGGGCGCAGCCCGCTTCGACGCGCTGCTCTCGGACCGCGTCACCGCCACCACGATCCTTGCCTGGTACCGCAACACCGAGGTGCTGGACTTCGACGCGGAGGTCTTCACCGAGAACCGGGTGGTGAACGTCGAAGATCCGGAGCAGCGCGACCTGCCCACCCGCATCGCGTTCGAGCGGGAGCGGGCGGTGCGCGACCTCTCGCTGCGCCAGGAGATCGGCATCCAGTTTGGCGCGCGGCATTTCCTGGAGACCGGCTTCGAGCTCCACGGACTGGAGTCGTCGCTCGACCAGATCATCCAGGGTCCCCGGAACGAGAGCGCGGCCAACCCGAGCAGCGTCCAGGGCGGAGCGGCGCTGCCGGACCTGCTGGTCTCCGAGCATTCCGGCGTCCGCGGCGGCGCCTGGGTGCAGGACGCCTACCGGGTGACGGACCGCTTCACCGTGGAGCCGGGGCTGCGCCTCGACTGGAGCACCCTGAACGGCCGGGCCACTCTCTCCCCGCGCTTCGCGGCGGGCTGGAACCTCGGGGCCGGGGTGCAGGCGCGCGCGGCGGGCGGGCTCTACACCCAGAGCCCGGGCTGGGAGAAGCTCGTTTCCTCCGACTACCTCCTCGACCTGAACGCCATCGGAGACCTCTTCCACGAACGGGCGGTGCACGCCGTGGTGGGACTGGAGAAGGAGCTGCCGGGCGGGACCCGGCTCCGCGTCGAGGGGTACTGGAAACGCTTCGACGACCTGTTGGTTGGACGGCTGGAGACCGAGGCGGAACGGATGCGCCGGGTCGCCGACTACGACTTTCCGGCGGAACTCGCCGGCAGCGTGCCGCGCGACGCCCGGATCACCATCAACCCGGTGAACGAGGGCGCCGGCGTCGCGCGCGGACTCGACGTGTACCTGGAGCGGCTCGACCCCTCGGCGCGGATCGCCGGGTGGGTCTCCTACGCCTACGGCCGGGCGGAAAGGGAGACCTACGGCCGGCGCTATCCGTTCGAGTACGACCGGCCCCACGCGCTGAACGTGGTGGGCCGCTTCGGAATCACCGAGTCCTGGAGCCTCGCCGCCACCGGGCGGCTGGCGAGCGGGTTCCCGTATACCCCGGCGGTCGGGGTGCGGGTCGCCGCCGTCGAGGACGAACGCGGGCGGCTGGTGCCGGAGACGGACGACGGCGGGAACCTCGCCTACGCGGCGGACCTCGGCGGGCTCGACAACCTGCAGCGCGCCCGGCTCCCGCTCTACGCCCGGCTCGATCTCCGGCTCACCTACCGCCGCGGCCGCTGGTCGGCCTACGCCGAAGTGATCAACGCCCTGAACCGGCAGAACGGGGTGGCGATCGAGACCGAGGTGGTGGCGAATCCCGGCGGCGTTCCCACGGTCGAGGAAATCCCCAGCTTCGGCTTCCCCCGGGTTCCGACGGTGGGCGTCCGCGTGCGGTTCTGATTCGTTCCCGGTCAGTAGCCGACGAGATCGAGTACCGGCGACCCGAATCCGGCGATCAGCAGCAGGCTGACGCCTCCCACCACGGCGGCGGCGAAGAGCCCGAAAAGGAACGGCCGGAGGCCGATGCGGCGGAGGCCGGCGAAGCTCGTCTGCAGCCCGACGCCCGCCATCGCGAGGAGCAGGCAGATCTCGGCCGCATGGCGGAAGAACGCCACCATCGCTCCCCAGACCTCCGGATCGAGAAGACCGAACGCCCGGTCTCCGTGATCGCCGAGCGTGCGGAGGGCGGAGCAGGCCGCGAACCCGACCACGAACCACGGAATCAGCCGCAGCCAGCCGCGCGCGCCGGGAGCGTCCACCGACCGGGTTTCGCCGAACAGAACGCCGGCCAGCGGGATCAACGCCAGCATCGAGAGGTTCCGCACCAGTTTGGTGACGGTGGCGACGTCGAGCGCCAGGGGAGCGCCGTACTGGACCTGGTACATCGCGCCGGCCCCGGCGACCTGCGCGGTCTCGTGGATGGACGCCCCGAGGAAGAGTCCGGCAAGCTCCGGCTGGCCGCCGAACATCGCGTGCGCGAGGATCGGGTAACCGAACATGGCGGCGATCCCGAACACCGTGATGCAGGAAATGGCGTAGGTGACCTCGGCCTGCCGGGCCCGGATCAGCGGCGCGGTCGCGACGATCGCGGTGGCCCCGCAGATGCTCGTCCCGGCGGCGATCAGCCCGGCCAGGGTCCGGGAGAGCCCGAGCCGCGGTCCCAGCAGCCGGACCACACTGACCCCGGCGGCAACCGCCAGCACCACGAAGGGCAGGGCCGCCAGCGTGAACCTGCCGGCGGCGAGGAGGCTCAGGCGGAAGCCGAGCAGCACGATGCCGAGGCGCAGGATGGTGGTCGAGGCGAATCGCAGTCCCGGCGCCCCGGCCTGCGCCCGGGTGGAGACATTGGCGACGACCATGCCGAGGACGATGGCCAGCATGATCGGGCTGATCGGAGTCCCCGAGAGTCCGAGCAGCGACTGCGCGATCCACTCCGCGGAGAACGTGGCGGCTACCGCGACCAGCGCCGCCAGCGCCAGTCCGGTCCAGAAGGCCGGTGATCGCACCGTCTGCGTGCTTTCCACGGCCGGTCAGGGACGCGGTCCGCCGGTGCCGAAGCCGGTGACCCCCACCCGGCGGGGAATGTAGTGGTCGGGGTCCACGGTCCGGTGGAACACGATGCGGCCGTTGCTCATCACGAACATGGGCTCGTGGGTGGCGTAGATGTCCTCGACCGGGTTCCCGTCCACGGAGACCAGATCCGCCTCCAGGCCGACCTCGATGGCGCCGGTGCGGTTACGGATGCCGTACACCTCGGCGGAGCGGATGGTCGCGGCCTGGAGGGCCTGGAGCGGGGTCATCCCCATCTCCACGAAGTGGGTCATCTCCCGGTAGACCCGGACGTTCGTGTTCGGTCCGTACTGGGTGTCGGTCGCGGTGAGGATCGTGACTCCCAGTTCGAGGGCCCGCCGGAAACCCTTCTGCAGGTAGTGGAGCAGGTGGCTGCCGCGCTGGAAGCTCGCCGACGAGTTGTAGTCGTCGTGGGGCAGGAGGAACCCCACCACCGAGGTGTAGGTCGGGACCCAGGCGGTTCCCATCTCCAGCATCAACCGGAGCCCCTCCTCGTCCACGTAGGAGCCGTGCTCGATGGTGGCGCAGCCGGCCACGATGGCGTTCCGCACCACCTCCCTGCCGTGGGCGTGGCAGGCCACCTTGACGCCGAGCGCATCGGCCTCCTCGACGATGGCGGTCAGTTCCTCGACGCTGTAGACGAGCATTTTCGGGTCCGGGCCGTCCGGCCCCGAGGTGGTGCCCCCGGAGCGGGTCTTGATCCAGCGGGCGCCCCGGTCTACGTCCACCTGGACTACCTCGCGGACCGCTTCGGCTCCCTTCACCTCGTGGTGGAGGTACTTGTAGAGACGCGGATCGGCCAGCGCCGACTGGCCGAGGTTCGGGAGCACGTAGACGCCGGCGGCGAAGATCTCCGGCCCCGCGAGATGGCCCTTCTCGACCATGTCGTTCATCCGGACGTCGAGGAAGCTCCCCACCGCGGCGCTCTTCATGGTGGTGACGCCCGATTCCAGCGCCCGGTAGAGGCCGTCGAGGGTGCGTCCGTGCCAGTGGCCGTCGAAGAGCCCCGGCATCAGGTGCCGGCCGCCCAGGTCCAGCACGTGAGCGCCCTCCGGGGGCGGATCGGTGCCCACCGACTCGATCAGGCCGTCCCGAACCACCACGACGGCGTCTTCGAGCACGGTGCCGTCCGTCACGTTCACCACGTGGGTGTTCACGAGCGCCACGTGGGGCTGCGGAAGGATGCCGTCCTCGTCCGGGAGGTAGGGGACGGTCGGTTGGGCCGAGGCGAGTCCGCCCGCGAGGGCCAACGAGCCGGCAAGGGCGGGGAAAAGGGAAAACCTGTTGATCATGCCGGGATCCTCCGGGAGCCGATGGTATGTTCGGGAAGCTGCTACGCGAAGGAGAAGACGCATGCATCGAAGGGCTTTTCTGGCCGCAACCGGTGGCGCGCTGACCGCGCTCCACGCCGACGCGGAAGAGCGGGTGGGCAGGGCGGTGGCGCGCCTCGGCGCCCGGAGCGCGGAGGAAGCCGCCCAGGACGAGGACTTCTGGTTCCGGGTGCGGGAGGCGTTCACCATCGACCGCAACCACATCAACCTGAACTCGGGCAGCGTGAGTCCCGCCCCGATCACCGTCCAGCGGGCCATGGACCAGTACTGGGACATCATGAACATGGGCCCGTCGCTCTACGTGGACGAGCTGCTCGGGCCCCGGATCGAGGTGGCGCGGCGCCGGCTGGCCGCCACCTTCGGCTGCGGGACCGACGAACTCGCCTTCACCCGGAACGCCAGCGAGGCGATGGAGATCGTCCAGTTCGGCCTGCCGCTCGAGGCCGGGGACGAAGTCCTGACCACCACCCAGGACTACCCGCGGATGCTCATGACCTTCCGCCAGCGCGAGCGGCGCGACGGGATCGTCCTGCGCACCGTCCCGTACCCCACGCCGCCGGAGGACCTCTCCGAACTGACGGGAATCCTGGAGCGAGCCATCACGCCGAAGACGAAGCTCCTGCTCATCTGCCACACCACCTTCACCACCGGCCAGATCTTCCCGGTGCGCGAGATCTGCCAAATGGCGCGCCGCCACGGGATCGAGACGCTGGTGGACGGCGCCCACGGCTTCGCGCACTTCCCCTTCACCCGGGACGAACTCGACTGCGACTACTACGGGACGAGCCTCCACAAGTGGCTCTTCGCGCCCGTCGGCACCGGGTTCCTCTACGTCCGCAAGGAGAAGATCCCCAAGGTGTGGCCGCTGATGAGCGCCCCCGAGAGCCAGGACGACGACATCCGCAAGTTCGAGCAGATCGGGACGAACCCGATCGCGGTCCGGGGGCCCATCACCGAGGCAGTGACCTTCCACGAGGGGCTCGGCGCCGAGCGGAAGGCCGAGCGCCTGGTCTACCTGCGGCGCCGCTGGGCCGAGCGGGTGAAGGAGCTTCCGCGAGTCCAGGTGCTGAACCCGCCGGACATCAAGCAGGCCTGCGGGATCGGGGCGATGCGGATCGAGGGAGTGGACTCGGGCGAGCTGACCGATTTCCTCGAACACAAATACCGGATCCACGTCCGGCCCCGCTTTGTCCGGGGTGAGTTCGACTGCATCCGGGTCTCGCCGAGCGTCTTCAGCACGCTCGAGGAGATCGATCTCTTCGCCGCCGGGATCGAGGACGCGGCCCGGAACGGGGTGTCGGCGTGAGCTCGGGAGACGGCGTTCGCCGCCGTGAATTCTTGAAGGGCGCCATGGCGGCGCTGCCGGCGGCGGCCGCCTGCGGCGGCGGCGACGAGAGCGCCGCTCCGGAAACCCAGAGCCCCCCGGGGCCGGGGCCGCCGGCGGGCGTCGCCATCTGGGGTCAGGATCTCGGCCTCGGGGAGATGTACCAGGGGGACGGGAGCCAGACGGAGGTCGAGCTCTACGTCCGGAAGTGCGCCGATCACGGGGTCTCGCGGGTGTTTGCCCCCGGCGCGTCCGCGGAACTCGTGGAGGCCGGCGCCGCGGTGGGGGTGGAGGTCCATCCCTACAAGGCGGTCGCCTCCGCCGGCGGCATCCGGATGTACCCCGCGTGGTCGTGCAACTTCATGGTCCCGCGCTTCGGCACCGAATCCGGCCGGGAGACGCTGAACGCCCACCGGCCCATCTGGAGCCACCCGCAGCGGATCGAGAGCCTGAGCGACTTCGTGCGCGAGAACCCCGAGCACCGCCACCGGAACCGGGCGCGGACCGACGAGCTGCAGCCCTACGAGCGCGTCTTCCTCAGTCCGGGGCTGCCGGAGGGACGCGCGGAGGAGGCACGGGTGTTCGCCGAACTGCTCTCCCGGAGCGGCGGGCGCGGTATCCAGGCCGAGTTCGTCTCCATCAACGAGGACGAGAACGGGGTCACCACGGACGGCTACGAGGACTCCATCGCCGGCGCCTTCCGCGACGCCACCGGACGCGACCCCTTCCAGTTGCCGAACGACGATCCCGAGTGGGTGCAGTTCCGCGCCGACCGCTGGACCGACATGGTCCGGGACATCCGGGATGCAGTCAAGGCGGTCCGCTCCGACGCGGTCTTCACGATCACGGTCATCAACCGGGACGCGGACGGCTACGTCCCGCGGATCCAGGACTGGCCGGCCTGGGTGGAGCAGGGGCTCTGCGACGAGATGCACCTCTGGTTCCGCTCCACCACCGACATGCCGACCATCGAACGGCACTGCCGGCACTTCGTGGACACGGTGGCCGGCCGGGTGCCGACGATGGCCGAGTTCTCCTGCTACCACCCGGGAAGCCTCCAGACGCCGGAGGCCATGATGGAAGCCGCCCGCATCGCGCGGGGCGCCGGCATGGACGGGCTCGGGATCTACCGGAGCCACGCGGTGGAGCAGCTCGAGTTCTGGCCGCTCCTGGACCAGATGACCCGGCTCTAGGCAGGCTGGCTCAGGACCGTGTCAACGAAGTTCCGGGGACTCAGTATCTGCACTCCCTTGATCCCGGACACCGCGAGCAGGTCCCCATCGCCGCTCACCAGATAGGGCGCCTGCGCGCTAAGCGCGCAGGCGATGAACTTGTCGTCGTCCGGATCACGGCAGACGGCTTCGGAGAGAGGGGCGGGCGTGACGACCATGGCTCGCGAAAGGACGAGCTGCAGCGCCGGGCCCAGATCCACAGTGGGGAACTGCGCCGATAGCCGCGCGCCGACGCGCTGATACTCGTCGGCGATCTCGGCCGAAAGGACGAGTTGGACGGCGCCCTCGCGCCATGCGGCAAGGATTTCTCCCGGTGGTCCGCCGAAGAAGACTGCCGAGACGAAGACGTTGGTGTCGAGAACGACCCTCACCGCGAGCGGACGGACCGAATCGCGGCGGAGACATCGGCGGGGCGCAGACCCGCTGCCTGCGCGGCTCTCCGCGCTTCGGCGAGGATGTCGTCGAACTCCTGCATGGAGGGCGCGGTGATCGGCTTGAGCACGATGGCGTCCTTGCCTCCAACCACAACAAACCGGGTGCCCGGCTCAAGCCGCATTCGTTCACGCACCGGTTCGGGGATGACGACCTGCCCCTTGGAAGACAAACGGGTGGTCACGACGTCGCTCATTGCGAATAATCTTACCAGTAAGACCGCTGACGGCCGCACAGCAGCCGGCTGAGCGGGCAGGCAGGCGCTACCGGGTGGCTGGGGATCGTGTCATTCGACCACCGGCCCGAGCGCGAAGAGCGTCCCGTCCTGGGTGCCGAAGACGATCCGTCCTCGCGCAACGGCGGAAGAACCCATGATCGCGGCGCCGGCGTGGAACTCCGAGAGCTTCTCGCCGGTCTCGAGGTCGAGCACGTAGAGCCGGCCGTCGGCGTTCCCCGCGTACACCCGGTCGCCGGCAACCACCGGCGACGCGTCGAAGCGGGCGCGGGCGCGGAAGGTCCAGCGGGCCTCGCCGGTCTCACGGTCGAGGGCGTGGATCAGCTTGTCCCGGCCGGCGGCGATCACCAGATCGCCGGCGAGCGCCGCGGAGGCGTAATACGGGAAGTGCCGGTCCGGGTGCTCGTAGCGCCAGCGCAGCTCCCCGGCGCCCACATCGACCGCCAGGACCTCGTTGTTGAAGGTGCCGTAGTAGAGCGTGCCCTCCGCGATCGCGGGGGAGGCGGCCGTGTAAGCGCCGGAGTCGAAGCGCAGCATCTCGGTCCCATCGGTGATCCGCACCCCGCGGAGCACGGCGTCACACCCCGTCACCCAGGCGAGACCGTCGTGGCGCCCCGGGGTGGCGTGTACGGGCCCTTCGGTCTGGAGCGACCAGCGGGCCTCGCCCGTCGTGCGGTCCACACCGTAGAAGTGCTCGTCATAGCTTCCGATGAGCACCAGGTCGCCGGCCACCACCGGCGAGGACTTGATCTCGGCGCCGGTCGGGAAGAGCCAGCGCGACTCTCCCGAAGCGGCGTCCACCGCGTGCAGAACGCCCATCAGATCGCCGACGTACACCGTGCCGCCGGCAACGGCCGGTGACGACTCGCCGAACCGGTCCTCCTCGAACTCGCCGGCCGCGGCTTCCTCGGCGCCGGGGCGATAGCGCCAGGCCTCGGCGCCGTCCTCGAGGTTCAGCTTCACGAGCACGCCCGGGAGCGAGGTGGCGTAGACGAAACCGCCGGCGATGGCCGGTGAGGACTCCACCGAAAAGCCGAGCGGCGCGCTCCACTTCAACTCGAGCTGGTCGCCGAGCGGCGCAGGCGCGATGCCTGTGAGCGCGGCGTCCCGGCGGAACTGCGGCCAGTCGTCACCGTCCTGCGCGAGGGCGCCGCCCGCCAGCGACGAGACGAGGAGCGTGAGAACGAGTCGGCGCTTCATGCCACGGCGGAACGATAGACGGCCAGGGCGCCCGCCGCATCGAACGGACGCGGATTGAAGCGGCCGGTCCACTCGCTGGAGGCTTCCTCCGCGAGCGCCGGCAGGTCCATGGCGGGCAGGCTCTCGCCGGCGAAGTCCGGTGGCAGGTCCGCCATCGCGATCCAGGCGTCGAGCCGGCCCGCGAGAGTGTCCGCCGGATCGTCTCCCGCCGGGATCCCGGCGACGCGCAGCAGGTCGCGATAGGCCTCCCGCGCGGGAGCCGCGTTCCAGCGCACGACCCGGGGCAGGGTGATGGCAAGCGCCCGTCCGTGGGCCACGTCGAACCGCCGGGTCAGGGGATTCGCGCAGGCATGCGCCGCGCCGAGCATGGACCGCTCGATCGCGGCGCCGGCGAGGAAGGCTCCGAGCTGCATGTCTTCCCAGGCGGCGGCGTCCGCGTCACCGGCCGTGACGAGCGGAAACGCCCGGCTCAGCAAGGCGAAGGCACGGTGGCTGAGCGCCACCGACTCGTCGGTCCGCCCGGAGGTCACCGCGGTCTCCACCGCGTGGGCGATGGAGTCGAAACCGGTCGCCGCAATCACCTCCGCGGGGGCCGAAGGAAGGAGCGCCGGGTCCAGGACCACGTCCCGGAACATCGCTGAGGGCGCCCCGCAGGCGAGCTTCCGGTGATCCCGATCCCGCGAGATCAGGGCGTAGGACTGGGCCTCGCTCCCGGTTCCGGCGGTCGTGGGAACCCCGATCAGCGGCGGAAGCGGGTGAGGGCATTTGTCGTAGCCCCGGTAGTCCTCCATGCGGCCGCCGCCCGCCAGGAGGAATCCCGCCCCCTTGGCCACATCCAGCGAACTTCCGCCGCCCACTCCGACCAGCACGTCGGCGCCCATGGCGCTCGCGGCCCCGGCTGCCCGCGCCACGCTCGACTCGGTGGGGTTCTGGGCGAAATCGGAGAAGACCTCCACCGCCACTCCTGCTTTCTCGAGGCTCTCGCGGGCCCGGCCCGTGATGCCGGCCGCCGCGATGCCGGGGTCCGAGGTGATCAGGACGCGGCGGACGCCGCGTTCACGAGCGATACCGCCGAGGTCCGCGAGCGCTCCGCTTCCGGAACGGACAAGCGGCGAGGGACCCTGCGGGAGACGCCAGCTTCGGGACAAGGGACCGATCAGTGCGGATCCGGCTGCACCCGAGTCAGCGGGCGTCCCCGGTGGTCCCGTCCTGGTCCTCGAGGGCGAAGAGCTGGTTGTGGCTCGCGATGTACAGAACGCCGGCCGCCGGCACGGCGCTGGAGTAGACCGAACCGCCCATGTT
This sequence comes from Vicinamibacteria bacterium, assembly GCA_965116805.1. Taxonomy (GTDB): domain Bacteria; phylum Acidobacteriota; class Vicinamibacteria; order Marinacidobacterales; family Marinacidobacteraceae; genus Marinacidobacterium. Next base: position 2,424,739 of record OZ220713.1, on the reverse strand, counting down.
CATTTCAGCGATGACCTCCTCGGCCGGCCCCGGCCGGAGCACCACGATGTCCCCGTCCTCGTCGCCCAGATACAGCTTGTCGTCCGCGATGACCGGCGATCCCCAGACGGCCGCGAAGGTGTCGTGCACCCAGAGCGGCTCGCCGGTCTCGACGTCGAGGGCGTGGAGGAAGCCGGAGAAGTCGGGCAGGTAGAGGATGCCGTCTTTCACCGCCGCCGTGGAGATGGAGCGGCGGATGGTGTCGTAGTGCCACAGCCGCCCGGTCTCGGTGATGTCGCCTCGCCGGGTGGCGTCGATGGCGTAGAGGTGGCCGACCCCCTCGCCGTGCTCCGGATCCTGGCCGTTCGCGATGTAGAGCCGGTCGTCCAGGATGACGGGAGTCGAGATCACGTTGTTCCGGGTCCGGGGCCAGACCGAGTCCTTGGGGTTCGTATCGAACCACCAGAGCGCCTCCCCCGTCTCGGCCACGTAGCCCCGGACCCAGCCGTCACCCTCGCCCATGACGACCTGGGTGACCCCGCCCACCTCGGCCACGCCGGCCGCCGACCACTGCCCGTGCAGGACGTTCTCTCCGACGTGGTTCGCCTCCCAGACGAGCTCTCCGGTCTCCTTGTGCACCGCGATGATCGCGGGGGCGGACGACGAAGGGAGGTTCACGTGGCTCTCGTCGTGCCCGTTCGAGGTGTTCACGAAGATGAGATCTCCGTGCGCGACCGGGTTCGAGTTCGACATGTTGTGCGGAAAGGAGCCGATCTCCTCCATCATGTCGAACCGCCAGATGACGTCGCCGTCGGTCGGGGACTGCCGCGCCTCGTCGGTCACCGGTCCGTCGTTGCCGTTGGCCATGCCATGCACGTCGAGGGCCAGCAGTTCGCCCCGGTTGGTCACGTAGTAGACCCGGTCGTCCTCCACGAGCGGCGACGAACAGATCCCCTGGTACGGCCAGTCGTTCACCCGGCCGGAGACGAGCTTGTCGGAGACCATCTGCCAGAGGAACTCGCCGGTCGCGCCGTCGAAGGCGAGGAGGATGCCCTTGTCGCCCACGACCTCCTCGTCGTAGAGGGCTTCGTTGTTGGTCCCGACGAAGATGCGGCCCCCCGCGACCACCGGGTTCCCGTAGGTCTGCGAACCGAGCGCCGCCACCCAGCGCACGTTGTGGCCGCTGTTCACGTCCCATTCGGAGGGGAGCCGGGCGGAGCCGTCGGAGACCATGTTCCGGTCCGGAGTTCCGCCCCACATCGGCCAGTCCTGGGCACTCGCGCCGGCGGCGGCGAGCAGGAGCACGAGAAGTCCCGGCGGAACGACCCCCCGCCGCTTCCTCCGATGCACTCCCGAGTTCAGTCGGAACATGGGGTGTTCTCCCGGCCTCTCGCCGTGCACTTCGTTCGCGGAATCATGGCGGGGCGCGAGTCTAGCGGACCGTCGGTGGGGGAAAACGCCGCGCGTTAGGCAAACCGGGCGGCAGCGAACAGAATACGGAGCCACCGTGCGTACGTTCTTTCGCCCCGGCGCGTCCGGCGCCGCTCTCGCTACCGGAATGGTCCTCCTGGCCCATCCGGGACCGGTCTTCGGACAGTCCGTCTCCGGCGCAGCCGCGACGGAAACTCCGCCCGCACCGGCGGAATGGTCCGCCAACTGGCCCGCCTGGCGCGGGCCGGCCGCGAACGGGGTCTCCACCGAGACCGGCCTGCCGGTCCTTTTCGACCCGGACACGAACGGGCTCTGGAAGACGGCGACCCCGGGCGAGGGGCATTCCTCACCCGTCGTCTGGGACCAGCTCGTCTTCGTCTCGGCCGCCATCGCCGGCGATCCGATCCCCGGGCGGGAGCCGCCGGTGCACATCCGGAACGGCGAGGTCTATCTGCACGGCGGGAGCACGGCCGGGAACCTCCATCACACCCTCCTGGCGCTCGCCTACGACGCGCGGACGGGACGCGAGGTGTGGCGGCGGACGGTCCACGACGGCCCCGTCCACGACAACCGCTACCGGAGCAACACCTACGCCTCGCTGACGGCGATCGCCGACGGGGAGCGCGTCTACTTCTTCTTCGGCAATCAGGGTCTGTTCGCCTTCACCCTCGACGGCGAGCCCGTCTGGGCGACCGATCTGGGTGACTTCGGCGTCTGGGGGCTCGGCCACGGGATCAACCCGGTGCTGCACGGCGAAGTCCTCATCCTCGTCTGCGACAACGACGACGGGGAGGGGTCGCGGATCTTCGGGGTGGACCGGCGCAGCGGGGAGATCGTCTGGAGCACCGAGCGGCGCGCCCGAAAAGCCTGGGCCACCCCGGCACTGCTGCCGGTCGGAGGCGCCACCCAGCTGTTCGTGCCCGGCTACCACTTCCTCGGCGCCTACGACGCCGCAAACGGCGTCGAGCTTTGGCGGACCGCCCCCTTCGAGGACTCGGCACCGGTCCACACCCCGGTCCACCAACCCCTCGGGGACGGCCGTCTCGTCTTCGTCTCGACGGGCTATCCCGGCAAGGAGATGCGGGCCCTCGAAGTGCTGCCGGGGGTCGAACCCCGGGTCCGCTGGACCTACGAGCGGGGGACCGGATACCTCCCCTCGGCGCTCCTCTACCGGGGCATCCTGTTCTTCCTCTCGGACGGCGGCGTGATCACGGCACTCGATCCGGAGGACGGTTCGCTCCACTTCCAGGCGCGCCCCACGAACCCGGGCCGCTACAACTCCTCGCCGATCGGCTACGAAGAACAGGTGCTGATCGGGAGCCTGGAGGGCGACCTGACGGTGTTCCGGGCCGAAGCGGAGTTCGAGATCGTCGCCGAGAGTTCCATCCCGGAAGCGATCTGGGCTTCGCCGGCCATAGCGGGCGGGACGATCTTCCTGCGCGGCGTGGACCACCTCTACGCGTTCCGGTCCCCCGGCGCGGGCGGGCCCACCCCTCCCGAGTGACGCTTCCGCCGGATCGCACCGTCGTCCGGATTGCGGTCTTCGCGTCGCTGTGTCTGACGGCCGCGGCCGCGGCCGCCCAGGATCCGGCAGCGAGTTGGCCTCAGTGGCGCGGGCCGGCCGGCCAGGCCCACGCGGAGTCCGGCGCTCCGCTCCGCTGGAGCGTGGAGGAGAACGTAGTCTGGAAAGCGCCGGTCGAGGGCCGCGGCCATTCGTCCCCGATTGTCGTCGGGGACCTGATCTTTCTGACCAGCGCGATCTCGGGCGAGAAGGTGCCGGGAGCCAGAGCCATCATCCATTTCCTCGGCAGCGAGGAGTTCCTGCACCCCGACAGCCTGGGCGCCGACCAGCGGCTGGACGTGCTGCTGCTCGCCCTTGACCGAAGGAACGGAGCGCTGCGCTGGCGGCGGGAGGTGCGCGCCGGCGCGCTTCCCTACGACAACCGTCACCGGATCGGCTCGTTCGCCAATCCCACCCCGGCAAGCGACGGGGAACGGGTCGTCGCCTGGTTCGGGACGCAGGGCCTCTACGCATTCACCCTTGAGGGAGACCTCCTCTGGTCCCAGGACTTCGGGGGCGTCGGAACCCTGGGGATGGGGGTGGCGACCTCTCCCGTGCTCGTCGCGGCCGCCGGACTCGTCGTGGTCCAGAGCGATGTGGAGGAGGGCGACGGGTCCTTCATCGCCGCCCTCGACATCGCAACCGGTGGCATCCGGTGGCGCGCCGAGCGCCGCCAGCGGGTGGGCTGGGCAACGCCGGCGGTGGTGCAGTCCGCCGACGGGGTCGCCACGGTGGTCGCCATGGGGACGGGAGAGGTCGTCGCCTACCGGGCCGACAACGGAGAAGAACGCTGGCGCACGGAGGGACTCGGGGGGAACGCGGTACCGAGTCCGGTGGCCTCCGGCGACGGTCTGGTGTTCGCCGCGACGGGCTATCCCCGGAAGAACATCCTGGCGCTCGACCTGGCCGACGGATCGCTCCGTTGGAGCTACCGCAAGGGACAGGGGTACGTGCCGTCTCCCATCTTCCACCGGGGCGTGCTCTACCTGGTCAGCGACGGCGGCATCCTGACCGCCCTCGACGGGAAGAACGGCGAAGTCATCTACGAGGGCGGCCGGATGCCGCTGCCGTCCCGATTCTTCTCGTCCCCGGTGGTGGCGGGCGAGCGCATATACCTGACCAGCGAGGACGGGGACACCCACGTGATCCGCCCCGGGCCGCAGTTCGAGGTCCTGGCGACCAACAGCCTGGACGAGCCGGTGATGGCCTCGCCGGCCGTCGTGGACGGCACCCTCTACCTGCGCGGCGCCGAGCACCTGTACGCGATCGCGGAACCGGCGGCAGGCGGCGGTTCGCAGCCTTGATGCTCCGCCTCAGCGCGGGAACCCCTGTCCGGGTCTCGTCGTATCCGCACGAGAAACGGTAGCCGCCCGAGGGCGGCAGGCATGTCCAGGGAGGCGCGCCGATGAGATTCCCAACCCCGAACGAGGTCCACACGGGCCCATACCGCCCGGTGGCGCTGGCCGCGGCCCTGCTTTCGCTGTTGCTCGGCTGCGCGCCGCCGGCGCCGGAGATCCCGAGTTACAGCGCCCGGGCCTTCTACGACACCGAACAGGTCTTCGGCGCCTCCTTCTCGGCCGACGAGACCCGCGTGCTGATGACCTCGGACCGGACCGGCGTGATGAACGTCTACGCACAGCCGATCGCGGGTGGGGAACCCCAGGCGCTCACCGCGTCCGATGCCGACGCAAACATGGGGATGGCGTTCTTCCCGGATGACGACCGGATCCTCTTCACGGCCGACCAGGGCGGGAACGAGCTGAACCACCTCTATGTCCAGGCGCCCGGCGGAACGCCCGAGGACATCACTCCCGGGGAGGACCTCAAGGCCGGCTTCAGCGGCTTCACCGCGGACGGCGAGCGGTTCTTCGTCACCACGAACGAGCGGAACCCCCAGGCCTTCGATCTCTACGAATACCGCGTGGAGGACTTGACCCGGCGTCTTGTCTTCGAGAATCCGGGAGGCTTCCAGCCGGGGCCGGTCAGTCCGGACGGGCGCTGGCTCGCCGTCACCAAAGCGCGGAACAACGCCGACAGCGACGTCTTCCTCGTGGACCTCGAGGACGCCTCCGCCGAGCCGCGTCACATCACCCCGCACGAGGGGGACGCCTCGCACGGCCCGGTCAGCTTCGACCCGGACGTCCGTGAGCTCTTCTACCGCACCGACGCCCACGGCGAGTTCGCGGAAGTCTGGGCCTACGGCCTGGAAAGCGGGGAACACCGCCCGGTGGTGCAGGCCGACTGGGACGTCTTCACCGTGTACTTCTCGGAAAAGGGCACCTACCGGGTGAGCGCCGTCAACGTGGACGCTTCGACGGAGGTCACCGTGGTGGACACCCGGAGCGGCGAAACGGTCGAGTTTCCCGACGTTCCCGGAGGCGATGTGACCGGGGTGCGCTTTTCCCCGAGCGAGACGAAGCTGGCCTTCTACGTGAACAGCGACACCTCGCCGTCGAACCTCTACGTCTGGGACCTCGAAACGGGCGAGCACCGCCGCCTCACGAATACCCTGAACCCCGAGATCGAGGAGAACCACCTGGTGGACGGGGAAGTGATCCGTTATCCGAGCTTCGACGGGCTGGAGATCCCCTCGGTCCTCTACCGCCCGCAGCAGGCGACGGCGGACACGCGGGTGCCGGCCCTCGTCTGGGTTCACGGCGGCCCCGGCGGCCAGAGCCGCAAGGGGTACCGGGCACAGATCCAGCATCTCGTGAACAACGGCTACGCGGTGCTGGCGGTGAACAACCGGGGCTCCTCGGGCTACGGCAAGACGTTCTTCCACCTGGACGACAAGCGCCACGGCGACGTGGACCTGAAGGACTGCGTGGAGGCCCGCTCCTACCTCGAATCGCTCGACTGGGTGGACGGCAGCCGCATCGGGATCATCGGCGGCAGCTACGGCGGCTACATGGTGGGCGCCGCGCTCGCCTTCGAGCCCGAGGTCTTCGACGTGGGCGTGAACATCTTCGGGGTGATGAACTGGGTGCGGACGCTGTCCAGCATCCCGCCCTGGTGGGGCGCGGCGCGCGATTCGCTCTACGCCGAGCTGGGAGACCCGGAGACCGAACTCGAACGGTTGACGGCGATCTCCCCGCTGTTCCACGCCGAGAACATCGTGCGGCCGCTTTTCGTGGTCCAGGGCGCCAACGACCCGCGGGTGCTCCAGGTCGAAAGCGACGAGATCGTCGAAGCGGTGCGGGCGAACGGCGTGCCGGTGGAATACGTGATCTTTCCCGACGAGGGACACGGGTTCCGCAACCGGGACAACCGGATCGAGAGCGCCGACCGCATCCTGGGTTTCCTCGAGACGTACCTGGGAACCGACTAGTTCAAGGAGTAGCTCGGCTTCGCCCTTCCGCGCGGACCGCGAGGGCCGTACAGTTCGATTCCTCCCATGTCGTTCCACCGCCTTCTTCCCGTCATCTTCGTGGCTGTGGCCACCACGGCCACCGCCTCCGAATGGGACCGGTTCCGCGGCCCCAACGGCACCGGCATCGGCCCCGATGGTGAACTCCCGGTCGTCTTCGGGCCCGACCAGGCGCTGATCTTCCGGGCCCCGCTGCCGCCGGGGCATTCCTCGCCGATCCTCGCGGGCGGCCGGGTGCACGTGACCGCGTTCGAGGAGGACGAGTTCCTGACCATCGCGCTCGATCCCGAGTCCGGAGAGGAGCTGTGGCGCGCGGTGGCGAAGCGGGAGCGGGTGACCGAAGTGGACTCCCGGAACAACGCCGCGTCACCGAGCGTGGCCGCGACCGGCGACGGGGTGTATGCGTTCTTTCCCGATCTCGGGCTGATCGGCTACGACGGCGAGGGCAGGGAGCACTGGCGTCAGCCGCTCGGACCCTTCGACAACTACTACGGGATGGGGGCGTCCCCCATCCTCGCCGGGGACACGGTGGTGCTGGTGCTGGATCAGAACCTCAACTCGGAGATCCTCGCCGTGGACCGGCGGAGCGGCGAGATCCTCTGGCGCACCCCACGGCCCGAGGCCACCAGCGGCCACTCCACGCCGGTCCTGCGGGAAACCGCGGACGGGCTCGAGATCCTGGCGCCGGGGAGCTTCCTCCTCACGGCCTACGGCGTCGCCGACGGGGCCGCCCGCTGGTGGGTCCGCGGACTGCCCTGGGAGATGAAGTCCACCCCGCTGCTCGAGGGAGACCTGGTCTACGTGAACGGCTACGGGGCGCCGGTGAACCAGCCCGGCAACCAGATCACCCCCCCGACGTTCGCCGAGGCGCTCGAAGCCTCCGACGCCAACGGCGACGGGGTGCTCGCGCGCGAAGAGGCCGCCGGACATTCCGATTTCTGGTTCGACGTGATCGACCTCAGCAGCAACGGGCTCCTCGAGGCCAGCGACTGGGCCTACTACGAGGCGGTCCTCTCCTCGCAGAACGGCGTTCTGGCGATCCGGCCCGGCGCCTCCGGCGAGGCCGGCGACCTGACCGAGCCGAACACGGTCTGGAGCTACCGCCGGCGGGTCCCGCAGCTTCCCTCACCGCTGCTCTACGGCGGCGTCCTCTACATGGTCAACGACGGCGGCATCGTCACCGCGCTGGATCCGTCGAGCGGGAAGATGCTCTCGCAGAACCGCCTCCAGGGGGCCGTGGATGCCTATTACGCCTCCCCGGTGGCGGCCGACGGCAAGATCTACTTCGTGAGCGAACTGGGGCTCGCGGCGGTGGTCCGGCCCCTCGACCCCGGAAAGGAATCCCCGGAACTCGACGTCGTGCAGGTGAACCCGCTCGGGGAAGCGGTCTACGCCACCCCGGCGATCGCCCCCTCGCGCCTCTACCTCAGGACCGTCGAGGCGCTCTACGCGTTCGGTCCGGAGTAGCACCGCTCCGCGTACCGGAGGAGCGCCCCGTCTTCACCTGGTCGCCGTGAAGGCGATGACCGGCGGGTTCTCGAGGAAGGCGTCCCAGAAGGGGTTCCCGCGCTCGGCGGGGTCGAGCGAAACGCCCAGCCAGCGGAACTCACGGAGTCCAGCTTCGTCGAAGGCGCGCCGATAGGTCTCCGGGCTCTCGTAGTGGTTGTCGAACTCGAAACTCGTACCGTCCGGGTTCGTGAAGCGGTAACGGATCGGCGCGCCCGCGGTGGGGACGGCGGGCCCGGTCTTCACGATCCCGTACTTGCTCCAGGAGACGGTTCCCCGCGGCGGGTTGAGCACGTTGTCGTTGAATCCGACGAGGCGGCCGCCCGGGCGGAGCGCGGCTCGAGCGACCTCCAGGAAGCGGACCAGCTTCCCGGCGCTCCCGGCGTAGTGCAGGAGGTACATGGCGACGACCAGATCCACCGTGCCTTCGGACCGGTACTCCGCGGCGTCGGAGCAGATGTAGCGGCATCCGAGGGGGTTCTCGCGTTCCTGGCGCTCGGCCAGCCGGATCATCTCCCCCGAGATGTCGACCCCCGTCACCTCGGCGGCGCCGGCGATCCGGAGCAGCCGGGTGTAGAACCCCTCGCCGCACGCGAGGTCCAGCACGCGCAGCCCGCGGACGTCGCCGAGGACCTCGAAGAGCGTGTGGCGCTCGACGTGCCTCCGGAACGGAAGCTGCTTCGAATGCTGATAGGCCGCGGCGATCGCGTCGTACTGGGCCACGCCCATCGAGCATATCCGGCGGCGCGCGGGATAATGGGCTCGCCACCATGGACTTTCGCTACCGCGGCGAGCCCGCCGGCTCACGGAGGCGAAGCCAGCCCAGCGGAGGAACCGACGTGAAAACACTCTCTGTCCTCTTGGCGGCGCTCGCGCTGCTTCTCGCACCTTCCGCAACCGCTCAGGAGGATCAGGGCGAGGCGCTCCGCGGCGCCGCCCGGGAGGGTGACGTCGGCCGCATCGAAGAACTGCTCGCCGCCGGCGTGGACGTGGACGCTCCCAACCGCTACGGCGCCACCGCGCTCTTCTTCGCCGCCGACCGGGGGCACCTGGACGTCGTCCGGCGCCTGGTCGATGCCGGGGCCGCCCTCGACCTCGAGGACCGCTTCTACCAGATGACGGCCCTCAGCCGGGCTGCGGGTTCCGGACACCGGGAGGTCGTCTTCTTCCTGCTCGCCCGCGGGGCGCCCGGCGCCGGCGGGCTGCTGGTGCGGGCGTCGCGGCAGGGTGACGAGGAGTTGCTCCGCGCCATCCTCGAGAACGGGAACTTCGACGAGGACGCGCTTGCGGCGGCGCGGGAGTCCGCGGACTCGGAGGACATCGCGGCCCTCCTCCGGGAGGGGACCGCGCGGGCGGTGGCGGCGCCCGAACTCACCGAGGAGGCCCGGCGGCGGCTCGCCGGGAGCTACTGGAACGAGACCGCGGAGCGGGGCGTGCGGATCGTCTCCGAAGACGGCGTGCTCCGGGCGCGGAGCTTCGAGCGCGATGCCGATTCCGGGAACGAGCGCTTCCGCGGTCCCCCGGTCGCGCTCGCGCCGCGCGGCGGTCCGCGCTCCTTCATCACCGAGAGCGGGGCCCGTTACGCCTTTCCGGGCCGGGGCGGCATGGTCGAGCGGTTGATCGTGGAAACAGGCGGTGAGACGGTGGCCTACGGACCCGAGGGCGAGGCCGAAAGCCGCGCCGCGGCGCGGGAGCTTGCCGAGGCGCCCGTGACGGCGGCGGCGGCGTCCGCGCCCGGGGACCTGGCGCCGGTCCGGGCGCGTCCGTGGCCGCAGTTCCGCGGTCCCCGGGGCTCGGGAATTGCCGATGAGCAGGGGGTCCCGCTCCGCTGGGACGCGGCCGACGGCGAGGGGATCGCCTGGGAAGCCGCCCTCCCGGGTCTCGGGGTGTCGAGCCCCATCGTGTGGGAGGACCGCGTGTACGTCGTGATCGCCGCGAGCCTCACCGAGGACTCGGAGTTCCGGATCGGCCTCTACGGCGACGTCGCGCCGGTCCAGAACGACAGCGAACACCGCTTCGAGCTGCGCGCCTATGACCTGGACAGCGGAGCTCCCCTGTGGACGACCGCACTCCGCCGCGGGGTGCCGATGACGCGCCGGCACACCAAGTCGAGCCAGGCCAACGCGACCCCGGTGACCGACGGCGAGCGGATCGTCACCCTGCTCGGGAGCATGGGCGTGCTGCTCTGCCACGACCTCGCGGGCAACCTGCTCTGGGAGCGCGAGGTCGGGGCCCTGAACAGCGGCTGGTTCTACGACCCCGACTACCAGTGGGGCCACGCTTCCTCACCGGTGATTCACGGCGGCGCCGTCATCGTCCTGGCGGACGTCCACGGCGACGCCTTCCTCGGCGCCTTCGATCTCGAGGACGGCGAACCCCTCTGGCGGACCCCCCGCGACGAAGTCTCCACGTTCTCCACGCCGTTCGTGCACGACGTGGGAGGAGATGCCGAGGTGGTCGTGAACGGCACCGTGATCCGGGGTTACGACGCCGCCACCGGCGCCGAACGCTGGCGGCTCGGGCCCAACTCGGAGATCCCCATCAGCGTGCCGCTGCTCGGCGACGGCCTCCTGTTCGTGCAGGCCGGCTATCCGCCGATCCGTCCCATCTACGCCATCCGTCCCGGGATGGAGGGCGACCTGAGCCTCGCTCCCGGCGAGGACTCGAGCGAAGCGATCGCCTGGAGCAAGAGCCGCGGCGGGGTGTACATCCCCTCGCCGATCTTCTACCGCGGGGTCCTCTACCTGGGCGCGAACAACGGCCGTCTCTCCGCCTACGACGGTGAAACCGGAGAGCGTCTCTACCGCGCCCGGATCGGGGGCATCGGGGGCTCCTACGCGGCCTCGCCGTTCGCCGCCGACGGCCGGCTCTACTTCACGACCGAGGAAGGCGAGACTTTCGTCGTGCGGGCGGGACGCGAATACGAGCTGCTCGCGAAGAACAGCGTGGACCGGATCGTGATGGCGTCCCCGGCGGCGAGCGGCGGCGTGCTCGTCATCCGGGCGATCGATCGCCTCTTCGGGATCACGCGGTAGCAGCTACGCCGTCCGGCGCGGGCTTCTACAATGGACGCCACCCACGGAGGTTTTGCCGTGCTCCGATTCCCGCTTCGCACTCTCCTGCCGTTTCTGATCGCCGGCCTCCTCCCGGCGACCGTGGCCGCCGAGGACTGGCCCCACTGGCGGGGACCGACGCATGACGGGGTGAGCGCTGAAACCGGCCTGCCGGTGGAATGGGACACCGAGAACGGCGTGGTGTGGAAGGTGCCGATGCCCGCCTGGAGCGGGGCGACCCCGATCATCTCGGGAGACACGATCTTCCTCAACGTCTCCATTCCGGAGGATGCGGCCGGAGTCCCCGCCAACCCCTCCGAGGGCTACCGCCGCCGGCGCGGCGCCGTGGAGGGCCGCGGCAACGTCGCCTATTCGGGGCACATCGAACTCTGGGCGCTCGACAAGGCCGACGGGACGCCGCGCTGGAAGCGGCACCTGAGTGACCGGGACACCCGCGGCCGCAAGCAGAACATGTCCTCGCCCTCGCCGGTCACCGACGGCGAGCACGTCTTCGTGCTGACGGGAACCGGGGTGCTGAAGGCGTTCGACTTCGAGGGGACGGAGCTCTGGTCGCGCAACATCCCGGCGGACTACGGCGATTTCGGACTGAACTGGGGGTACGCGAGCAGCCCGCTCCTGTTCGGGGACGCGCTCTACGTGCAGGTGCTGCACGGCATGAAGACCGACGACCCGTCCTACCTCCTGCGCATCGACAAGGCGACCGGAGAGACCGAGTGGCGGGTGGAGCGGCCGACCGACGCGATCCACGAGTCCCCCGATTCCTACACGACGCCCTTTGTACACGACGTGAACGGGCGCTTCGAGCTGGTGATCACCGGGGGCGACGTCGTCACCGGCCACGACCTCGACACCGGCCGGGAGCGCTGGCGCTCCGACGGCCTGAACCCTGAGAACAACCGGGCCTACCGGATCGTGGCGTCACCGGTGGTCAAGGACGGGATCATCTACGCCCCGACCCGCGTGAAGCCGCTGCTCGCCCTGCGGACCGGCGGAGAAGGGGACATCACCGACTCGCACCGGATCTGGTCCTTCGACCGGGGGCCCGACGTCCCGAGCCCGGTGACCGACGGCGAGCGCTTCTACGTGGTGACCGACAACGGGGTGATGTACGCACTGGACGCGAAGACCGGCGAGGTCCTCCTCGGACCGACCCGGCTGCCGTCCGGCACCTACAGCGCCTCGCCGGTGCTGGCCGAGGGTCGCATCTACATCATCAACGAGGACGGCGTCGCCACGGTGGTGGGGCTGGGTCCGGATGCCCTCGAGATCCTCGCCACCAACGACATGGAGGCCTACACCCTCAGTTCCATGGCGATGTCCGGGGGCCGGATCTACCTGAGGACTGCCGAAGCGCTCTACTGCATCGGCGGCTGAGCGGCCGTTCGGGCCGCCGGGATCAGGTCGCCGTCCGGCGGCGGCGCGTGCCGAGGTACGCGAAGAGGAGAAGCGCCGCCGAAGCCGCGATCCCCAGGAAGTTGGGCAGAGCGAACAGTTCGCCGGCCGCCGGCGGCCATAGCAGGAGCGCGGCCGCGGTCAGGGCGGCGGCCCGAACGGGCGCCGTGAGCGGGCCGAACAACCAGCCCACGATCCCCGCGGAGAGGAGCAGGACGACCGCGCTGCCGAGGAGGACGGCGACGACCGCCCCGGGGACACCGCGGCCCGTGTCCAGGATCAACAGCAGTTCCGGCCGGAATACGAAGAAATAGGGCAGGGCGAACCCCGCGAGCGCGTAGCGGAACGCGGTGAGCGCGGCGGGGATGATCGGCGTGTTGGCGATTCCGGCGGTGGTGTAGGCGGCGAGCGCTACCGGCGGCGTCACCATGGACATCATCCCGAAGTAGAAGATGAAGAAGTGGACCGAGAGGGGTGGGACACCGAGCTGGCCGATCACCGGCCCGATGAGGATCGCCATCAGGAGGTAGCAGACGGCGGAGGGAAGCCCCATGCCCAGGACGATCGACCCCACCATGATGAGGAGAAGGGCCGGGAGCAGTCCTTCGCCGGCGACGGACAGGACGGCCGCGGGAAAACGGGTGCCGAGACCGGTGAGGGTGACCATTCCGAGGATGATCCCGACGGCCCCCGCGGCGGCGACCAGGGGAGCGGCTCCCTGGGCGATGCGGCCCAGCGCATCCCGCAGCTTTCGCAGATCGGGACGGGTGCTGCGGTGCCAGAGGGAGGCCAGGACCACGATCAGCAGGGCGACGCTGACCGCCCGGAACACGGTCCGCCCCGCGATGAGGGCCACGACCAGCGAAACGAGGCCGACCCCGAACACGATGCCCGCCTGCAGGGGGACCTTCTCGCCCGACTCTTCCAGCCCGCTCTCGTCCGCGGCCGTCACCAGGTGGCGGCGGGCGTGCAGGTGGACCATCGCGATGAGCGCGACGTAGTAGAGAAGGGCGGGGAGGATCGCCGCCTGGACCACCTGGAGATAGCTCACCGGCGGGTCCACCAGTTCGAGCATCATGTAGGCGGCGGCGCCCATCACCGGCGGCACGAGGGCCGCCCCGGAACTCGCCGCCGCGGTGATCCCGGCCGCGGCGCGCGCGGTGAAACCGGTGCTCCGCATCAGCGGGATCGTCACCGTGCCGGTGGTGGCAGCGTCGGCGACGGCGCTTCCGGAAAGCGATCCCATCATGGCGTTCGCGACCACCGACACCTTGGCCGCCCCGCCCACCGTGCCGAGGAAAAGACGGCGCGCCGAGGTGGTGATGAACCGGATGGCGCCAGTCGCCTGCAGCATCGCCCCGAAGACCACGAACAGGAACACGTAGGCGAACATGACCTTCATCGCGATCCCGAAGACTCCCTGGCTCTGCAGGAAGCCCTGGGAGGCGATGCGAGCCAGGGAATAGCCCCGGTGGGGGAAGAGGATTTCCGGCAGGTGCGGGCCGACGGCGGCGTACAGGAGGAAGAGGCCCGCCAGGATCGGCAGGGCGGGCCCGATCACCCGCGCGGTGGCCGCCAGCACGCCGAACAGGCCGAGGAGTCCGAGCGCGATGTCGAGACCCGTCTCCCCGCCGGCGCGGTCGCCAAGGGTGGTGGGGCCGAATCCGCTCCAGTAGAGGAGATAGGCGCAACCCGCCACCGCCGAGAGGAGACCCAGCAGGTCGAGCCCGCGGCGCCACCAGGCATCGCCGGGTTTCATCCGGATCAGGAAGCACAGCGGCAGGCCAAAAAGCGCGAAGGCGGCCAATTGGGCCTGGGGGGTCAGCGCCGGCCGATTGACCTCGACCAGAACGAAGGCCGTCAGGAGGAGCGTGAGAATCGCGACGACGGCGCCGCGAACGCCGGAGGGCACCCGCGGGGCCGATTCACTCACCGCGGCGGCGCGTCCGGAGCTCGGTCAGGGGTCCGGCCAGATTCCGGCTTCCCGGTAGAAGCGCACGGCGCCGGGATGGAAGGCGACGCCGGTGTTCCGGGAAGCGTTGTTCTGGTTGATCGCCCGGCCCGCCGGGTGCTTCTCGAGCACGGACTCACGCCGTTCCCAGAGCGCACGGGTCGCCTGGTAGACGGTCTCCTCATCGGCGTCCGCCCGCGTGATGAGGTGCATCGATCCCACGTCGAGCCCGAGGTACTCCTCGTCCTGCCCGCGATAGGTCCCGGCGGGGATGACCGCCTCCCGGTAGAACGGATACTGCCCGGGCAACTGGCTGCGAATCTCCGGGTCCAACGGAACGAGCAGGGTGTCCATCCCGGCGGTCGCCTGGACGATGGAAGCGGTGGGAACCGCGCCCCCGAGGAAAGCGGCCGCCGCCGAGTCGTCGCTCAGCATGTCCACCGCGCCCGCCTGGGTGTTGTAGAGCGGGATGAAGTCCTCGTAGGTGACCCCGTGCGCCTCCACGATCGGCCGGATGAAGTGCTCGAAGCCGGCGCCGGCCACGCCCACGACGACCCGTTTCCCGGCGAGATCCTGGATCCGGTTCACTTCGTGCCGCCGGGGCGACACGAACGTGGCCACGTTGGGCGCCAGGGTCATGACGGCCTGGACCGGATACGCCCGGCCCCAGCCATCCTCGCCCCGGGCCGCGAAATAGGTCACCGCGGAATTCGAGATCGCGAAGTCGAGCTCACCGGAGGCCAGCCGGCGGATGTTCTCTCCCGACCCCTTGGTCGCTTCGGGCGTGACCCGGAGGCCTGCCTCCCCGAGCACCTCGGCCAGGGCTCCGCCGACCACGAAGAATGCGCCGCCGGGAGGGGCGGTACCCAGGCTGAGAAACGCGGGAGGGGCGCCGTCGCCGCCTCCGCCGCACCCACCGGTGGCGAGTAGCGAGATCGACAGGCCCAGGAGAGCGCGAGAGACAGCGGCGTGGCGGCGTGCGGAGAACATCAGGCGGCGATTATCGCGCCCGGACTAACGGGACAGCGCGGCCAACGGGCCGGAGAGGGCGTCGGCCAGGTCGTCGAGCGTGTCGAACCCCACGCCCCGCGGGTCCGGCTCCGCCAGCGCGAACCCCGGAAGGATGCGATCGCTGCCGTCCTCGCCGGTACGGAGGTGCCGCTTCCCCGCCTCGCCCGACGTCACGCGAGGGAGCCGCCCGCTCGCTCCGGTCAGGAATACCAGCGCCCTCTCTCCCACCAGGAACTGCGCCGAATGGGTCGCGGTCATCCGGGTGTCGCCGACGGTGCCGCCGGGCACCCGAAAGCGGACCAGGTCGCGGCCGGCGCCCTTGAAGCGGCGCTCGGTGCGAAGGGTCACGGTGGTGAAGATCTCGCGCCGGTCGGCCGTCCACGCGGAACGCAGGTCGAGCACCTCGCCCGCGACGATCGTGTCCGAGTTCTCGACCAGCTCGGCAAGCCCGGGCCAGGCGTAGGGGTTCCGGAAGCGCTCGTTCTCCGGAGGCTGACCCCGCTGCGCCAGCGCGGGGAACCCGACCGCCAGGAGGCTCCCGGCGATCAGCAGCGAGCGGACGGCAAACCTGCCGGCCCCGACGTCCGGTGACTCGGCTCCGCGCATGCTTCAAGCATACCCACACCTTCCGGCAGCGCGCCACTACCCTGGCGCGGTCCGCGAGGGGCTGCTCCCGGCACTTGCGTTCCTGGGCGGCGCCAGCTCCGGCGATCCGGTCGCCTCGTGCACCGGCGCGGGCTTGGAACGCCGGCTTCAGCCGGCACAGCCCGCCGCAGGCGGGCGGCGGGACGGACCTCATTCGCCCGGATGGCGCGGCTGTGCGCGACAATCCATCCGGGTTCGCGACGAACCGCCTGCGGGCTGCTGTGCCGGCTGAAGCCGGCGTTCCAAGCCGGCGGTTAGATGGGGGGCAGCTCCTCGTGCCAGGAAGTTCGCTCCTGGTAGGCGTGGGCAACCTGGAGCAACCGGCCTTCGGAGAAGGGCGGCCCGTAGATCTGGAGTGCGAGGGGCCGCTTCGGCGCCTCCGCCGTGAACCCGCATCCCATCGTGAGGCCCGGATAGCCGGTCATGTTGCCGATGAAGGTGTTGCCCGGGCGGCTGTCCAGTTCGTCGGGATCGGTCCCGGCGCGGACGTCGCTCCGGGCCGCCGCTTCCGAGCGCAGCGGATCGGCCGGGGAGAGCGAGCTGGGAACGATCATCACGTCGCAGCTTCGGAAGACCTCGGCCATCTCCTCCTGCAGGATGGTTCGCAGGCGAAGCGCCTTGATGTAGTCGGTGGCGGGATAGAACCTGGCCACCTCCAGCCGCTCGCGTACCAGCGGATCGAGATCGCCGGGCTGTTCGGAGAGTCGTTTTTCGTGGAACGTCGCGGCCTCCGCCATGGCGACGATCCAGCCGGCGCCGCCGGCCAGGTGGGCGTGGGGCACCTCGACTTCGCGGATCTCGGCCCCGTCCGCGGTGAGCAGCGAGATGGCGGTGTGGACCGCCTCCTGCATCTCGTCGGTCGCGCCCTCGAAGAATCCCGAGACCGGGATCCCGATGCGCAGACCGGCGATGTCGGGGGAAAACCCTCCAAGGTAGTCCGGGACCTCCACGTCGGCGGCCGTCGGGTCCCGCGAGTCCGGCCCGGCGATCGCGCCGAGCATCGCCGCGGCGTCCCAGGCGGTGCGCGTCATGGGCCCCGCGTGGTCGAGCGTCCAACTGAGCGTGGTCACCCCGAAACGGCTGATCCGGCCGTAGGTCTGCTTGAGGCCGACGATGCCGCAGGCCGCCGCGGGCCCCCGGATCGAGCCACCGGTGTCGGTTCCGATCGAGAGCGGCACCATCCGGGCGGCCAGGGCAGCCCCGGAACCCGAGGAGGACCCGGAGGGGGTGTAGCCGGTCGCCCAGGGATTCCGCGCCGGCCCGAATCCGGAGAGCACCCCGCTGCCCATCGCGAACTCGAGGAGGTTCAGCTTGCCGACCAGGATGGCGCCAGCCGCGTTCAGCCGCGCGGTGATGGTGGACTCGTAGTCCGGCACCCAATCGGCGGTGGCCTGCGAGCCGTTGGTGGTGAGAATGCCGGCGGTCGCGAGGATGTCCTTCGGGGCGTACGGGATCCCGTGCAGGGGTCCGCGCCAGTCGCCCGCGGCGATCTCGGCCTCCGCCGCCCGCGCCCGCTCGCGGGCATGATCGGCCGTGACCGTGATGAAGGAGTTGATGGCCGGGTCCACGGCCTCGATGTGGGCGAGGTGGGCGTCCACGACCTCGACGGGCGAGAGTTCGCGGCTGCGGATGCGTTCCGAGAGCGCCCGGCCGCTGAGTCGGCAGAGTTCGGGGATCATCGGATCAGTCCCCGGAGTCCGCCGCCCCCGGTCCACGGGCGACGAAGGTCACAGCGGGCTCCACCAGGTCCGGGATGTCGAGTTCCCGAACGGCGCGAAAGAAGGCGTGGTTCATGCGCACGGCCGGAAGGATCGTGGACAGCCGGTCCGCGGGCAGCGGGCGATCGAGCAGGCTGTTCGCGTACCCGAGCGCGGTGGCCGTGGGGCCGGCGCCCGGGTCCGGCCCGGTCCCGCACCCCGCGAGGATCAGGGGCGCCACAACCGGCGCCGCGGCGGCGCTGCCGAGCAGCCCGCGGCGGGTGATGAGTTTCGGAGCGCGTCTGGCCATGGGCAACCTCCGCTCTGGTGGACCGGGTTCCGATTCTACCGGCGCGGCGTGGAGAGGGGGACCCGAGGAAACCCCGGCGCGGCCGGGGTATCCTTATGCCCCGTGCTGCTTCGCGAAGCCGATCGCACGGCGGTCCGGAAACACTTCGAGGACCTTGCCGGCCCCGTCTCCGCCACCGTCTATTCGCAGCGGGAAAGTCCTCTGGCGGTCCCGGGACGGACACCCTGCCAGACGTGTCCCACGACCGAAGCGCTGCTGCGGGAAGTGGAAGAGCTCTCGGACCGGTTCACCGTCGAGATCCGGGATGTGGACAAGGCGCCGGAGGTGGCGCACGACGCGGGAATCGTCCGCCTGCCGGCGATCGAACTCACCGGCGCCGCCAGGGGACGGGTCCGTTTCCTGGGGTTGCCGGACGGCCACGAGTTCGGCTCGCTGATCACCGCGGCCACCTGGGTTTCCGGAGCGCCGCTCACCCTTTCCGAAGACGCCGCCGAGCAGTTGTCGACACTCCGGCGCCCGGTCCACGTGAAGGTCTTCACGACCCCCACCTGACCCTGGTGCGCGCCGGCGGCCAGTCTGGCCGTCCAGTTCGCGGTCGCGAGCCCCGAAGTGACGGCCGACATCGTCATGGTCCAGGAGTTCCCGGACCTGGCCCGGACCTATTCGGTTTCTTCGGTGCCGCTGACCGTGGTCGAACCGCTGGAGGACGGGACCGGACTCGTGGGGCAGGGGACCTCGGTGCTGGGGGCCCAGGGAGAGGAAGCGTTTGTTGCGGCGGTGGCCGAAGTGGGCGCCGTCGCCAGTCCGAATCAGGAGCCGGGATCGTGAGCGGTCAGCGTCCCCGGTACCCCGGCGCCGACTGGCGGGTGGACCGGCGCCGGGCCCTGCGCGTCCTCTCCGGCGGAGCGGCGGTCGCCATGGGGGCGCCGGCCTTCGCGGGAGAGACGGCGGCCCCCTTCTCCGAGGACTCGCTCGCCGAGCTCGACCGGCGCCTCCACGCGGTCCGGAGGCGTTTCGGCCTCCGCCGGGCCATCGGCATCCACGTGGAGGACCTGGCCACCGGGGCCCCGCTCTTCAGCCACAACGCGGACCGCGGCTACGTGCCGGCCTCGGGGATGAAGCTGCCGATCATGGCCGCGTGTCTCCACTATCTGGGACCGAGCTACCGCTTTCCGACGCGTCTGCTCGTGGATACGCCGCCAACCCCGGAAGGGGTCATCGAGGGGCCCGTCCACGTCATCGGCTCCGGAGACCCCAGTCTCCAGCGGCACGACATGGACTTCATCGCGGATTCGCTGGCGGCGTTCGGGCTCACCGAGATCCGGGGCGACATCGTGCTCGACGACTCGTTCTTCGAGGTCCAGGAGACCGACCAGGCTCTCGTCAGACGACGGATCCGGACCCGGGACCCCATCCAGAGCGCCCTCGGCTACCACTGGAACCGGGTGGAGGTCGCGGGCGTGCCCGGAGACGGCCAGCAGCCGGCAGTCCGCGATGAGGGATACGGCTACTACGCCGTTCAGAACCGGATGGTGCTGCGGAACTCCGGGCGTCCCTACATCCTCGCGCAACGCCGGGGCACGCGCCGGATCCGGCTCCAGGGCCGCATCCTCAGGGGCGGCAACGAACGTGTCGCCCGCTTCACGGCGACGGAGCCGGCCCTCTATTTCGGCTACGCCCTCAAGGGCAAGCTCGGCGAGCGGGGGGTGCGGGTAGCCGGCGAACCGCGACGCGGCGCCGTGCCAGCCGCCGGCGAAAAGCTCCTGCTCTACCGCCACGAGTCCGCCCCCCTGACCCAGGTCGTGGAGGCGCTCGGCAAGTACAGCAACAACTGGTCCGCCGAACAGCTCCTCTTCGCCGTCGGGGCCCATCGCTGGGGGCCGCCCGGAACGCGGGAAAAGGGCGTGCGGGCCATCGACGAGTATCTCGTGGGCCTCGGGTTTCCCGCCGACAGTTTCACGATCGACGACGGCTCCGGGCTCTCGCGGAAGAACAGCCTGAGCGCCCGCCTTCTCGTCGCCGTCGTTCGCGATCTGTACGGCCAACCCGAACTCCGGACCGATTTCCTCTGTTCGCTCGCTGTTTCCGGCGTGGACGGCACACTGGCCCGGCGCCTCTGGGGAGAGGAAACGCTCGGCCGGGTGATGGCGAAGACGGGGACCCTCAGCGGGGTCAGCTCGCTCTCGGGCGTCGCTTTCCCCCTTGCCGCCGAGGACCGGGCGCTCGGTTTTTCCGTCCTGACGAACGGCTTGCGCAACTCGTGGAACGCCGACGCCGTCGAGAACCTGATCGCCGGCGAACTCGTCCGCTGGAACGGCGTTTCCCGGTCGGCGTGAGGGCTGTCCCCGGGCTCGATCCTCCCGAATACCTCGACTGGACCGAGGACCCGGACATCGTCCGTCAATTCGGGGCGACCGCCCTGGAGGACCCCCGGCGCGCTCCCATCGTTCGGGCACTTGCGGAGCCGGCAAGGCTCCGGCTCTACGAAGGTCTCGTCCGGAACCGGTTCCACGACCTGCAGTTGAAGCGCTGGGTCCGGTCCGGAGTGCTGTCCAAGGCGTGGCTCGGGCCGGGTGAGGAGGCCGTGACCGTGGGTGCGTGCCACGCGCTCGAAACGGACGATGTCGTGGGACCGATGATCCGCAACGTCGGCGCCTGTCACGAGCGGGGGATGAGCCTCGCGTCCATGTTCCGGGGCGCCCTCGGGACCGGGGACGGACCGGCCCGGGGCAGGGACCTCCACTTCGGCGACCTCGATCTGGGCATCCTCGCCCCCATCAGCATGGTCGGCTCCCTGGTGCCGGTGTGCGCCGGGATGGCGCTCGCTTTCCGGCTCCGCGGGGAACCGCGCGTGGCGCTGACCTGGGCAGGGGACGGCACCACGGGAACCGCCGCGTTCCATGAGGGCATGGTGTCGGCGGTGGCGCTCCGGGCGCCGCTCGTCGTGGTGATCCAGAACAACCGGGTCGCGCTTGGGACTCCGCTGCCGGAAGGCGGGGAAGAGCGGCTGGCGCGACTCGGCGACGGATACGGGGTCTCTACGCTGCGGGTGGACGGCAACAACGTGCTCGACGTGTTCGCGGCCACGACGCTCGCCCGGCAGGAAGCCCTCGCCGCTTCCCGGCCCGTGTTCGTGGTTGCCGACACCTTCCGGATGGGCGGGCACGCCACCCACGACGAAGGGGAGAGCCGGAGGATCCTCCCGGCCGAGCTGTTCGTTCACTACGGCCGGCGGGACCCGGTCCGCACCTATCGCGCGTTTCTGCGGCAGGGCGGCGCCGGATGGGAGCCGGTGGCCGGCGCCGCGCTGGAGGAGATCGAAGCGCGGGTCGAAGCGGAAGTCGCGGACGCCGAACGCGAAGCGTTGGCCTCGCAGCGCACCCGCCGGCCCGACCCGGACGGGGCGGGGGAGGGGGTTTTCGGCTCCTGAGCGCCCTTGCTAGAGGCGGGTTTTCGCCGGGAAGTGGTTGAGCCCGAGCCGCGCCGCGGTCCGGTCCGTCTGATCGACGATCGAGGCGGCGTTGATGCCGATTGCGATCACGATGGCCTCGCTGATCTCTTCCTTGGTGGCCCCCAGCTTGAGGGCCTTCTTCACGTGGCCGTCGAGGCAACCCTCGCACTGGGCGATCAGCGAGCAGGCGAGGGCGATCAGTTCCTGGACCTTCGGCTCGAGATGCTTGTTCTCGGAAAAGTAGGTCTCCTTGTAGAACTGGCCGTAGATGGCCTTCATCCGGGGCTCGAGCATCGAATAGGAGGCGGGAGCCGAGCCGTTCGCCTTCTGCTTGGCGTTTTCGTTCCCGCCGGGCTTCGGTTCGTAATCGATGCCGGGAATCCGGGCCTCGGGGGCCGCTACGTT
Source organism: Vicinamibacteria bacterium (assembly GCA_965116805.1). Lineage (GTDB taxonomy): Bacteria > Acidobacteriota > Vicinamibacteria > Marinacidobacterales > Marinacidobacteraceae > Marinacidobacterium. Next base: position 2,402,959 of record OZ220713.1, on the reverse strand, counting down.
GTCCGCCATACCGAATGTTGCCTCGTGCCCGCCACTCTCGGCCGGGACTTCGTTTCCGAGGACGGCGGGTGGGTAGGCCACCGATCTGGCGCCGCCCGCTCAGCGCGTCAAAAGAGGAGTAACCGGGGAAGGTTAGCATCAGGAACGGATGCCGGTCTTCCGATGTTCCGTAGCGCTGGCGGCGCCGCTGGATGCGGTCTTTTCGTTTTTCTCGAATGCCGGGAACCTGGAGCTGCTCACCCCGCCCTGGCTCCGCTTCCGCGTCCTGACCCAGGGCGAGATCGCGATGTCGCGCGGTACGCAGATCGACTACCGGCTACGCCTCCACGGCCTGCCGCTCCGCTGGCGCAGCGAGATCACCGCCTGGGAACCGCCACATCGCTTCGTGGACCAACAGGTGATCGGGCCCTACCGGAGCTGGATTCACGAGCACCGGTTCGAGCTCCAAGAGCGTCCGGGCAGGGGACCGGTGGTGATCGCGTCCGACGAGGTCCGCTACCGGGCCCCGGGAGGCCGGCTTGTCGAGCGTTTCCTGGTGGCCCCCGACCTCGAGCGGATCTTCAGGTACCGCACAGCTCGGCTCCGGGAGCGGTTCGGTTCACCGGACGACTGACACCGCGCCGACAGGGGCCGCCAGGCAAGATGTCGGCGCGCCGACATTGACCGCGGAGACGTCCTGGGTTGGAGCAGGATCGCATCCGAATTGTGGGCCGATCCTTTGCCCGGGGCCGGGAACGGGCGGGGCCCGCTTATCGGAAGTTGCGTCAGCAACTTCGGATAAGCACGGCCTCCTTATCGGATGCCGCGAAAGGCGCGGTGTCAGGCCTGAACGGAGGGCGAATCCTTATCGAAAGCCGCTTTCGCGGCTTCCGATAAGAATGATTATGTTAAGAACTGTGTGGAGAGCGCCTGCATGCCGGCAAATCGGCACCGGCTACCCCTCTTCCCGAAACGCCGTGACGTCCCGATGGAACACGAACAACGAGTCCACGTCCTCGGAAGGCGATTCGAAGTTGTAGGTCCGGCCCCCGCGCACCTTGAGACGCAGGTTGTTGTCGAGATAGTCGATCTCGAACCGTTCCGTGTCTCCGAACGACAGCCGGAAGGCGTCCTTGTGATCCGTCTGGTAGTCGAACCCCTCCGGGGTGGCGACCAGCGTCCCCTCGCACGACCCGAAGCGGTGCTTGTGGACGACAGCAACCCGTACGTCCAACGTGGCCTCCAGGTCGCCGAACTCCACGCGGACCGGAACGGGCCGCCGCCCCACCTCGACCTTCCGGGACACCACATCGTGCCCCTCCACCGACACCGTCAGGTTGTATTCGCCGGGTTGCAGATCCGCAATCGTCACCGGCGTGTTCCCCTTGAAGTTCCGGTTCAGGAAGACGTTCGCACCCGCCACGTCGCTCTCCACGGTGATGGAGCCCAGCATCTCGATGAGATCCGCGGCCAGCGATCGCGTCCGGCCTCCCCGGATGGTGATGTTGACCTCCAGCGGGTGAAAACCCTCCTTCTCGACCCGAATCGGGTACTCCCCGGCCTCCAGATCCTCCCAGGCGCCCGGCACGGTCCCGAGCGCCCGGCCGCCGAGCGACACGCTGGCCCCCTCCGTTCCCTCCACCTGGAGACTCCCGGTGGTCGGCGGCGGTGGGGGCGGCGGCGGCGTGGGCCTCGCCGGTTCCGGCTCCGGAGAGGGAGGAGCCTCCTCGACGGGCGCCGCTTCTTCGACCGGCGCGGGGGCTTCCTCGCCACCACCACAACCCGCCAGCGTCCCGACGCCCAGCAGGAGCAGGGACACGGCACCCCCGAGGCGCATCGACTTAACCCGGCGCGTCACTCGGGGCGGCTCCCACCTCGCGATACCCCCGGTCGTAGTAGAGGAGGGGAGCCGCCTCCGCCCGTTCTACCCTGCCCTCGGTCACTTTTCCGATGAACAGGGTGTGATCGCCCTCCGCGTAGCTGCCGACGGTGGTGCATTCGAGCCAGCCGATGCAGCCGGCAAGCTGCGGCGGCTTCCCCGCCCCGCCCGCGCTCGCGGCGTCGAAAAACGGAGCCGCGAACTGGGCCTCCGAATCCAGCCCGGGCTTCGCGAAGTGCCCGGAAACCCCGGCCTGATCGGAGGCGAGCAGGTGCACTCGAAAAGCGCCGGCGGCAATCGCGGCGTGTGCCCGCGCCGAGTTCATGATCGAGACCAGCACCAGTGGTGGGTCGAGGCTTACCGGGATGAAGGAACTGACGGTGATGCCTCTCGGGCCCTCCGGGGCGCTGGCGGTCACGACGGTCACCAGTTGCGGCGCGCGGCGCATCAGGCCGCGGATCGCCGAACCCGGGTCGGTCATCCGTTCGCGCCCTGATCGCGTGCTTCCTCGAAATCGGCCGTATAGGTGATGTCCACGCTGCCCTTCAGGGTGTTGGCGAGCGGGCAGCCACGTTCATGGAAGCGGAGAGCGCGTTCGGCTTCCTCGCGCTTCCCGGCCGGCAACGCCACCCGGTAGCGAATCCGGATGGCGCGCAGCGCCATGACCCCGTCCTCATCCACGATGTCGCCCTCGATTTCGGCCGAAAGCCGATCCGGCTGGCTCGGAATACCGCGTACTTCGAGCGCCCGCCCGAACGTCCCCACCATTCAACCGCCGGTAGCGGCCACCACGTAGTCGAGGGTCGCCGGCAGCTCCTCCGCCGGGGTCACTCCGTAGAACGCGGCGATCCCGCTGTGGACGCCGAAGCGGACGGGCTGCTCGAAGTCCTCGAGGAAGGCCTGCCGGACCGGGCCGGCCTCCTTGATGACCCGGGCGTGGCAGGTGTGGACCACCCGGCTCATCGCGATTCCCCGAAGATCTCGGAATGCAGCTCCTTCACCGAGGCCCCCGCCCGGGCGGTCGGCAGCGACAGCTCCAGGGTGGTGCTGGTGGGCGCGCTGCAGGCGTTGTCCGTACAGAGCTGGTAGCGGACCAGCACCTCCGCATCGGCGGAACGGCCGCGCTCGAGAACGGAGGTGACCGGGATCCGGATGGCGATCTTCCCCTCATAGAGGTCGTATTCCCCCAGTCCCGAGAGATCTCGCCGAATCGGAGGCGGATAGGCAGGCTCGCCGCTCTTGAAGGCCCCTCCCTCGACGAGTTCCACCACGGTGGCGGTCGGAAAAGCCTCTTCGGGACCGTAGAGGTGGTACCCCTCGTCGAGCTCCGCCACCACGGCCACTTCGAGGTGGTCGCCGGGCCGGACCGGGGACTGCGAGGCCACCAGTTCAAACCGCGCCGCGTTTTCCCAATCGGGAATCATCGGCGCCTGACCGGCGGCAAGACCTCCGGATACGGTCAACAGAAGGATGGACAGCGTGAGGCGGCGTTTCATGGGCCGAAACTCCTTTGGGTATTGCCGGAAATCAGGATCCTGCGAGACGGGACACTTCGGCGAGGATCTCCGCCGGCGCCGTGCGGTCGCGGTAGTTCACCCAGACGTTGACGAAGCGGACGACACCGTCGGTATCCACGATGATGGTCGCGGGATGGGGAATGCCCTCCCGGTCCGTCCCGTCGTGATCCGGGTTCGGGATGCCGTACTCGCGGATGACCGGGCCTCCATCCACCAGGATCGGGAAGGACCAGTCATTCTTCGAAAGCCACATCAGGGTGTCCCCTGTCCCGTACTTGGAAATCCCGAGCACGGTCGTGTTCACCGCCTCGAACTCATCCAGGGATCCTTGCAACTCGCCGAGTTGCGCAATGCAGAATGGTCACCAACCCCCGCTGCGGAAGAACTCCAGGACGACCGGGCCGCGCTTCAACAGTTCGGAAAGACGGTAAGAAGCGCCGTGGGCGTCCTTGAGTTCAAAATCGGGCGCCGGGTCACCGACGTTCACGGTAGGTGTGTCGGTGTCCTGTGCGGCTGCGGTGGTGGCGGTGAGGCCAGCCGCCAAACCGGCTGCCAGCACCGCGGAAGCGGGGAATCGGGACATGGCGGCCATTCTAGTGTGGTGTCCCGGCAGCGGCGTGAACCACCGGGAGCGGCGAGTCGTCCCGGCGGCGCCGCCGGAGCGGCCGGGGTAGCCGAGGCCGCGGCGCGGGTAGCCGAGCCCATCGGCCCGGCCCACCGGGGAGAACGGACCGCCCCGAGGGCTAACTCGTTGATTCGCTTTCGCTTGCGTCGGATGTCGGCGCGCCGACATCGGCGCTCGCCTCTTCGAGCTGCCGGAGCAGGGTCCTGAGCGCTTCCAGCACTTCCGTCTCCTCGACCTCACTGCGGCGAAAAGTCAACTGGAGGCGGAACGGGCCGCCCCGCGGGGCATAGCGGAAGACGAAGGGTCGCGCTCGCTCGCCCCTGCCCTTCGGGCGCTTGGGGGCGGGCTCCTCGAGCCCGCGGGCCAGCCGCTGGACGCAGGCGAGCATCGCTTCCGCGTTCGGCTCGCGGGCAACCCGCAGCAACTGGCGGCGCGAGACGATCCCGGAGGCATCGCAGAGTTCCCGGATCTCGTCCGGAATGTTCAGCAGGGCCAGGGTCTCGGTGATGGAGGTACGCCCCTTGCCGACCCGGCGGGCCAGCGAGTCGTGGGTGTGTCCATGCTCCCTGATGAGCCCCTCGTACGCGGCGGCCTCCTCGAACGCGGAAAGATCGTCCCGCAGCAGGTTTTCCACCAGGGCCAACTCGAGCGCATCCCCAGGCGCGGCCTCGCGTTCAACACACGGCACTTCGCGCAGTCCGGCCAGGACCGCCGCGCGGTAGCGGCGCTCGCCCGCGATGATCTGGAAGTCCTTGGGACCCAGCCGGCGGACCAGGATCGGTTGCAGGATGCCCTGGTCGCGGATCGAGGTAGCGAGCGGTTCCAGAGCCCCGATGCGCTGGCGTGGCTGATCGGGATTCGGATGGATCTGAGCCGTCGGGATCATCCGGTGCCGAACCTGCGGCTCATCGGGAGCGAGGCCCGCGACATAGTGGCTCTCGCGCGGCTTCAGAGCGACTTTTTCAGGAAGACCGGTTCGCTTGGACACGGGCAAGCACCTCCCGAGACAGGCGTCCATAGTCCTCGGCTCCCCGGGAGTTGGGAGCGAACGCGAAAATGGACTCCTTGTAGGCGGGACTCTCTTCGAGTCGAACGTTCCGGCTGATCAGCGTGCGGAAGACCGCTTTTCCAAAATGCCCGCGGATCTTGCGTATCGCATCCCGCGCGATCCTGGTGCGCTGATCTGCCATGGTGATCACCACTCCGAGGAGCGACAGATCGGGATTGGGACGGCGGCGCACCTGCTCCAGGGTGTCGAGCAGGTCGTCAGCGCCTTCGAGCGCGTAGTACGTCGGCGGTAGCGGCAGCAACAGGTAGTCGCTCGCCACCATCGCGTTCACGGTGATGAGGCCCAGGGTGGGAGGAGTGTCGATCACGATGTAGTCGAACTCCTCCCGGACGTACTGGAGGCGATCCCGCAGGCGGTAGTGGGCGTCGATGTCGCCCATGAGCTGGCGCTCGAGCTTCGCGAGCGAGATGCGCGCCTCGGCGACCGAAAGGCCCTCCACCGAGGTGGGACTGATGATCTTCGCGAAGCGGACCTCGCCGGTGAGCGCCTCCAGCATCGAGGGACGGGACGGATCCGGTTCGATGACGCTTACCGACGCGTTCGCCTGAGGATCGACGTCCACCAGCAGCGTCCGGTGTCCGGCGCCCGCGAATGCCGCCGCCAGGTTGACCGCGGTGGTGGTCTTGGCTACCCCGCCCTTCTGGTTCGCGACGGTGATCGTGGCGCGCATGTCAGCGGCCGGCAGACAAGGTGCTCATCAGTGCGTGTCACCGAGGTCGTCCTCGTCGAGAGCTTCCAGCCAGTCGCCGAGCGCCTCGCTGTCCTCCGGTGGTTCGACGTCCTCCGCCATCAGTTCCTCCGCCCGCCGGGCTCCGCGTTCGATGACGCGGGAATGGACGAAGATGGGCGCCCTCGTCCTCAGCGCGAGGGCAATGGCATCGCTTGGCCGGGCGTCCACCGCCAGCCGCTGGCGCTTGCGCTGGAGATGGACGTGCGCATAGAACGTGTTGTCCTGCACGTCGTGGATCACCACCTTGGTGACCCGCGCGTCCAGTTCCCGGAGCAGTTCCCGGATCAGGTCGTGGGTGAAGGGCCGCGGCGGCTCGTAGTTCTCGATCTGCAGGCCGATCGCGCGGACCTCCATGGGTCCGACCCAGATGGGAACCTCGCGGTCCCCGGACTCCTCCTTGAGCATCACGACCGCGGCGCTGGTCCGCGGCACCATCAGGATCGCCTTGATGCTTACCTCGATCTCCACGGTCAATCCCTCGTTTCGCCGCTCATCCGGAACGCATGGCCTCGGAACGCCCGCCGCCCATGGCCTCCTGGACGACCGGCAGGGGGATTTCAGCGCCCGGATCGGCGGCGGCCGCCGCCGGTGGCCCGGGGCGCCGGCGCGGCGCCAGGGAACCGAGCGGCTCCCCCAACAGGCTGTTCGGGCCGAACCCCGTGATCCTCACCTCGCCGAAGCTGCCGGTGGCCTCGGCGGGTCCGTCGAAGTTGACGATGCGGTTGTCGGGTCCCCGGCCGGCCAGTTGATCACCCTTGCGGCTGGGACCCTCGATGAGCACTTCCACCTCGCGGCCGACCAGATCGCGGTGCAGGTCAAGCTGGATTGCCCGCTGCCGGGCCTGAAGCTCGACGAGCCGATCCGTCTTCTCCGGGTCCGGAACGTCGTCCGGCAACCGCTTCGACGCGAGCGTGTGCGGACGCTCGGAGTACTTGAACGAATAGACCGAGGAGAACCGGACCTCGTCGAGGAGAGTCAGGGTCTCTTCGAACTCGCGCCGCGTTTCGCCGCAGAAGCCGACGATCAGGTCCGTGGAGAGCGCGAGTTCGGGCGCCCGCTCCCGCGCCCGTCCCACCAGTTCCAGGAATTCCTCGCGGCTGTAGCCGCGACGCATGCGTTCCAGCACGGTCGTCGAACCGGATTGTGCGGGGAGATGCATGTGCGGCATCAGCGGTCCCCCGCCCGCGAAACGCTCCATGAGCGCGTCGCTGAAGTCCTTGGGGTGGGGGCTCGTGAAGCGGATCCGGCGGATGCCCGGCACCGCTCCCACGGCGTCGGTCAGTTCGGCAAAGTCCCTGCCGTCTTCCGGGTCCCGATAGGAATTCACGTTCTGGCCGAGAAGCTGGATCTCCTGGAAACCCGAGGCCGTGAGCGACTCCGCCTCCCGCACGATGGAAGACACGCTCCGGCACCGCTCGCGTCCGCGGGTGAAGGGCACGACGCAGAACGAGCAGAAGTTGTCGCATCCCTCCATGATCGTGATGTACGCCTTGACCCCGGGAATCCGGTCGATCTGCTCCGGGGGGATATCGAGGTTGTCCGGATGGCGCCCGATCTCCACGATCCGGGTCTCTCCATCGAGGAGGCGGCGCACGATGTCGGGGAGGCACACCAGGCTCTGGGTGCCCAGGACGAAGTCCACCGCCGGCGCCCGGCCGAAGATGGCCTCCCCCTCCTGCTGCGCGACGCACCCCGCCACCCCGATCAGTTGCGGGCGCTCGCCGCCCCGGCCGATGAGCTGTTCCACCCGGGCGAAGACCTTCTCCTGCGCTTTCTCGCGCACGGAACAGGTGTTCAGGACCACCACTTCCGCGGGCTCCGTCTCCGCCGGCCGGCAACCGAGCGACCCGAGCGCCGCCGCCATCTTCTCCGAGTCGTGGACGTTCATCTGGCAACCCCAAGTCTCGATCCGAAACCGGAGGGGACGCCCGGAGACCGGGGTGACGGCGGGATACCCGTTCGCCGGACCGGTCTGCGGCGGCAGCGGCTCCGAGGCGCAGACCGTCATTCAGCGCCCCGCCGGCTCCGGCGCGAGCCCGTCGGTTTCGCCGCCGGGGACGTCGGCGGCCGCATCGGCGAGCAGTTGGGACGCGTGGTTTCGAGCGCTGTCAGTGACCTCGGGGCCGGCGAGCATACGGGCGATTTCCTCGGTCCGGGCGTCCTCGACAAGAGTCGAAACCCGAACCGCATCGCCGGATTCTAGTTTCTCGACCACGAGGTGGGCCCTCCCAAGCGCGGCGACCTGGGGCAGATGCGTGACGGAAACGATCTGGCGCGCGGCGGCGAGTCGCCGCAGCCGCCGCCCGACGGCATCGGCAATGCGGCCGGAGGTCCCCGTGTCCGCCTCGTCGAAGACCAGGGTCGCCGCGCCCCCCTTCCCCGCCCCGGCCGCCTTCAGCGCCAGGAAAAACCGCGATGACTCTCCTCCCGAGGCGACCTCGCCGATCGGCGCCGGCGCCATCCCGGCGCTGGCGCTGAACAGGAACTCCACGCGGTCGAGTCCGTGTTCCGTGAAGTGTCCGGTCCCTTCCGCCCCTCCGGGCCCGGGCTCTTCGGGGAGCGGCTCCATCCCGATGGAGAAACGGGCGCGGGGAATGCCGAGGCCGACGAGTTCTCCCTGCACTCCCGCGGCAAGCGCCGCCGCGGCTGCCTTGCGGGCGGCGTGGAGCGATGCCGCCCGCTCCCGGTAGCGGGCGGCCGCCGCCGCGGCCGCGGCGACCGCGCGGCGGCGTTCCTCAGCCTGGTCCGTGAGTTCGGCGAGCGCGCCGCGAATCTCGGCCGCCCGCTCGAGGAGCGCGTCCGCGCCCCCGGCGCCTCCGGCGTGGCGGCGCTCGAGACCGCGCAAGACGACGAGACGGTCCTCGATTTCCGCGAGCCGCTCCGGCGCCGCCCGGACGCTGTCGCGCCGGTCCCGCACCGCGGCTGCCAGGTCCTCCACCTCGACGAGCAGGTCCGGGCGTCCTTCGAGCAGTCCGGCGGTCCGGGGGTCCAGGGCGCCCGCCTCCCCGAGGGCGCGGAGCGCGACCGCCAACTGCGCGCCGGCCGCGGACTCCGACCCGTAGAGCGCCTGATACGCACTCTCCAGGCGGCCGGCGAGTTGTTCCGCGTGGCCGAGCGTCCGGCGCTCTTCGAGCAGCCCCCCGACCTCGCCCGGCTGCGGGGCCGCCCGTTCGATCTCTTCGAGGGCCCGTTCCATTTCGGCGCGCTGGACCGCCGCGGCGGCGAGCCGGTCCTGAAGAGCGTCGCGTTCCGCTTCCGAAGCGCGGAGCGCGCGGAAAGCAGCCGCGACATCCCGCCGCAGGGGCGCATGACCGCCCGCCTCGTCCACCGTCTCGCGGGCGGCCCCGGGTTGAAGCAGAGCCAGGTACTCCCCCTGGCTGTAGACCTCGGCGAGGATCATCCCCAGCGCGCGCAGCACCGCCACCGGCACCGCCGTCCCGTTCACGGTGATCCGATTCGAGATCGACCGCCGTCCCGGCGCGAGGCGCAGCTCCCGCCGGATCACGAGATCGCCGTCCTCGGCGGGGAACCCCGTCTCCTCGGCGAGCGTCCCGAATCGCTCCCCGTCCGGCGTCTCCGGGTCGGGCGCCGTGAAGCCCGCCTCGACGACCGCCCGATCCGCCAGGGGACCGACGAGCGGCGCACGGCCGCGCCCACCCAGAATCAGCCCGAGCGCCTCCAGCAGAATGCTCTTGCCCACCCCGGTCTCTCCGGTGACCACGTTCAGCCCCCTATCGAACTCGAGGGAGACGTCCCTGAGAAGGGCGACGTTTCGCGCGCGGAGCCAGTGAAGCATCGGGGCCGGCAGTTGGAACGGGGTCCGAATCCGGCGCTAGTGCAGGACGCCGGGGACCGCGGTCCCCGGGCCTGCCCCGGAACGGTCCCCGCGGCGGATCGGCGCCGAAAACGGCAACAACCCCAATGGGTAGTGGTTGAGCATGGGTTAGGCTACTATATGTGGGGTATCCCGGTCCCCCGCCGCTCCTACGTGTTCGCCCGGTTCACGGCTTCGTGCAACGCTGTTCTCCGGGTTGGAGTCTCGCTGCTGTTTCCCCACGCCGCCTTGGCGGGACAGGTTCCGCCCGACCCCCAGGCTGCCGAGACGGTCGACGAGGCGGTGACCGCCGTCGAACTCGATTCCTCCACGGGGTTCCTCGACGAGGGCGGTTTTCTGGCGCTCGTGGTGGAGGCGGGGCCAGTCGCCTGGTTCGTGCTCGCCACGCTGCTCTTTTTCAGCCTCGTCTCCTGGGCCATCATCCTGCACAAGGTACGGCGGCTCGGCCGGCTGGAGCGGAGTTCGGCCGCCTTCCTGAACCACTTCCGGTCCGCCACGCGGTTCGCGGACGTCGTCGCCTGGGCCCGGAAACACCCCGACAGCCCGCTGGCGAGGCTCTTCCAGGCCGGCTACCAGGAGGTCCGCTATCAGTCCCGGCAGGATCCGGAAGACGAAGAACCGGTACGCCTGCGGGTCTCCAACATGGAAGCCGTGGCGCGATCGCTGCTCCGCGCCTCGTCCACCGAGACGGCGGCGCTGGAGCATCGGATGATGTTCCTGGCGACGACCGGCGGCGCCACCCCGTTCATCGGGCTGCTCGGGACCGTCTGGGGCATCATGAACTCCTTCCGGGACATCGCGCTCACCCAGTCGGCGAACATCAGCGTGGTCGCCCCCGGCGTGTCGGAAGCTCTGATCGCAACGGCCGCGGGGTTGGCGGCGGCGATCCCGGCGGTCATCGCCTACAACGCGTTCCTGGCCCAGATTCGCCGGATCACCACCACCATGGACGATTTCTCCATGGAGTACGTGGCCATGCTGGAACGGCACCTGGCCCGCTGACGGCATGGGGATGGGGACCGCCGGCGGCGCCGCCGGAGGTTCGGGCACGGGTTCCGGTTCGGCCCTGTCCCAGCTCGGCGCCCGCCGGAGAGCGGCGGCGGGGAGCGCGCTCTCCGAGATCAACGTCACCCCTTTCGTGGACGTGGTACTGGTATTGCTGATCATCTTCATGGTGACCGCTCCACTCCTCGTCCGCTCCCTCGAGGTGAACCTGCCCACCGCCCGGATGCAGTCCGCGGAGGCCACCGAGCGCCTCATCGTCACCGTGGATGCCGAGGGCCGGACCTTTGTGGGCGAGCGAGCCGTGAACCCGCTGCTGCTCGAGGAACGGCTCCGCGAAATCGTCGATCTGGAAGGGACCCGCGAGGGCTATCTGCAGGGAGACGTCTCGCTAGAATACGGCCAGGTCATCGAGGTAATAGACACGATGAAACGGGCGGGTTTCGACCGTGTGGGTCTCGTGTACGCCTACCCCGGCGAACAGCGGCAGAGGTAGCGCTTCGTGCCGGATCCATCCCGGACGCCGCCAACCCGGCGAGGGCCGGCGGCGTCCTCGCGACCGGACCGGGGCGACGAACCGTTCCGGCGTAACCTGATCTGGTCCGCGACGGCCCATGTCGCGCTGCTCGGGGGCGCCGCCGTGGCTCTGGAGCTGGATTCGGGCGCCGTCCTGGCGCCTCCTTCCGCCGCCTTCATCGAACTCGGGATGTCCGGTCCTAGTTCGACCCCCAGCCTGGGACGCGCCGCGGCCCCGCCCCCTGCCCCGGAGCCGCTCCCGGAACCGGAACCCGAACCGCCCGCTCCCGAGCCCCCGGCGCCCGAACCCGAACCCGCGCCGGAACCTACGGCGTCCCGTCCGGAGGTGGCGCGTCCGACGGTGGAGAACCGCGACCGCATGCCGGTCCCCGACGCCCGGGCCCGCCGCCGGGCGGCGCGCCCCCAGCGCCCCGAATCCGGTCTCCGGGGCCGCGATGCCGCGTGGGCCGATTCGGCGCGGCTCGAGACTCGCCGTCCCGTGGATACCAGTTCCCGGCCCACCCGGAGATCCGCCAGCACCGGCGCGACCGACCGGCAGCCGTCCGGCAACACCGGGATCGGTCTCGGAGGAACGCCGGGCGGCACGCGTTTCGACCAGGACTTCGAGTACGCCTTCTACCAGCGCCAGATGATCGCCCGAATCCAGGCCAACTGGCAGCAGATCCCGGTTCGCGGCCGGGCCACCGTCGTGATCCGGTTCACGATCTTCCGCAACGGGGCCATCAGCGACGCGGAGGTGGAGACCTCGAGCGGCCAGTCGCTTCTAGACCGGGCGGCGCTCCGGGCGGTCGTGCTGGCCGAACCTCTGCCCCGGCTGCCGGACAGCTACCCGAGGGACCGCGTCGGCGTGCATCTGCTCTTCACCTACGAGCAGGAGGCGGCCGGAAACCCGGACGGACCGGCCCCCGAGGTTCCATGAAGCCTCCTCGCCCGCCACGTCTCGTCCTGGCGGCCCTGGGCGCCGCGCTGGCCACTGGCGTCGCCGCGGGCTTCGTCCCCGTGCCCGGGATTGCCCGTCCGGTTGCCGGGCCGGGAGTCCTGGCCGAACCCGCGGGCGGCATTCCCGAAGTGAAAGTCGCGAGTCTCGCCCCTCCCTCCGCCGGGGCCGGCACCCAGGACGCCGGCGACTGGTACCTGGACATCACCCGTCCGGGAGCTCCGGTGAGGATGGCCATCCCGGACTTCCGGCTGGCGTCGCCCGAAGCCTCCGAGAGCGGGGTCCGGGCCGAGGGAACGGACGCCGCCCCGGCGGAACCGCTTTCCGACACGGGACTTGCGGTGGCCGGGGAAGCGGCCGAATCGGCGTCGGTGGCCAGCGCCGTGCTGTGGAGCGACATCGAGTACGCCGGCGTCTACCGGATGCTTCCGAAACGCTTCTACCGGATCGCCGAAGCCGGATCGCCGGAAGGGGTTCTCGACTACTACCAGTGGGAATCGATCGGCGCCGACATCCTGGTCAGCGGGACCCTCCGGATCGATGGCGAGATGCTGGTGGCGGAGGTGCGGATGCACGCCGTCCGGGCCCAGGAAAACGTCTTCGGCCGCCGCTACACGGCGGCCCGCGGCGCCGCGCGGACGCTCGCCCACCGGATCGCGGACGACATCCTGCAGCACGCCGGGAACTACCAGGGCGTCGCCCGCACCCGGATCGCCTTCTCCACCAATCGCTCGGGACCGCGCAGCAAGGAGATCTACCTGATGGACTACGACGGTCACGGACAACGCCCGGTGACCGCCAACGGCTCCCTGAACATCACCCCGAGCTGGTCGCCGGATGGGCGGGCGCTCAGCTATATCTCCTACCGCGAGGGCGCTCCCGCGCTCTATCTCGCGTTCCTCTACCAGGGCCGTGGCGAGAAGCTCGTGGGCGACTTCCAGTCCTTCACCCCCGCCTGGTCGCCGGATGGAAGGTGGATCGCCTTCACATCGAACCGCGACGGCCAGTCGGAGATCTACCTGGCCGCGGTGGACGGCGCCGAACTGCGGCGGCTCACCGACAACCGCGCCATCGACGTGGCCCCCGCCTGGTCCCCGAACGGACGCACGATCGCCTTCACCTCGGATCGGACCGGAGCTCCGCAGATCTACACCATGGACCGGGATGGCCTGAATCTGCGGCGCGTCTCCTTCGAGGGCTCGTGGAACGATTCCCCCGCCTGGTCCCCGTCACGCCAGCACAGCGAGATCGCCTACGCCTCCCGGATCGAACGCCGTCCCTTCGACATCGTCGTCCACGATTTCGAGACCCGGCAGACCCGCCAGCTCACCACCGGCCGCGGCAGCAACGAGAGTCCCTCCTGGGCGCCCAACGGCCTGCACATCGCCTTCGCCTCCAACCGGGCCGGCGACGACCAGGTGTTCACGATGCATCGGGACGGCTCCAGTCTGAAGCAGCTCACCCGCGAAGGGAGCAACACCACCCCGCGCTGGGGCAATCCCCCCGCAAACCCGCGCTGAAACCGCCCCCCATGAGACCAGATTCGAGACTCCTTCCGACCCGCCGGGCGCTCCCGGCGGCATCCCTGCTCGCGCTGCTGGCGGGCTTCGCGTGTTCTTCCGTCGACCGTACCCCGGCAACCGGGAGCGACCCGGCGCCCGGCCCCATGACTCCCCCCGAAGCATCGGAGACCGGGGCCGCAACCGGATCCGATCCGTCGCCCTCGAGTTCCAGCGGATTGACCGAGGACGAAATCCTGGCCATCCCGCCGGAGGTCGGAAGCGAGACGGACCTGCTCGACATCGGAGCCAAGAGCCTCGAGGAGTTGAACACCGAAGGGCACCTCAAGGACGTGCAGTTCGATTACGACAGCGCCGACCTCAGTCCGCCGATGCGGGCCACCATCGAGGAGAACGCCGCGTGGCTCTCGCGGTATCCCTCGGTGAGGATCCTCGTCGAAGGCCACTGCGACGAACGCGGCACCGTGGAGTACAACCTGGCGCTCGGGGAAGAGCGCGCCCGGGCCGTCCGCGACTACCTGCGGGACCTCGGCGTCGATTCCGGGCGGATGCGGATCATCAGCTACGGCAAGGAATTCCCTCTCGATCCGGGCCACAACGAGACCGCCTGGCGGCGGAACCGCCGCGCCCACCTGGAGATCGTCGCCAAGTGAAGTCCTTCCGAACCGCGTCCCGCGCTACGGCATTCGTCGCCGCGGTCCTCCTCGGGTCCCTGTCCGCCACGCCGCTCCTCGGTGAGACGCCGGCCGGCGCCCAACGGGACCAGAACCGCATCGTGTCCGAGATCCGGCAGATCCAGGTGCAGCTCGCGACGCTGGTCGAAGCGCAGACCGCCCTCTCCCAGGCCGTCGAAGCCCTCCTCGCCGACCGGGAAGAACAGCTCACGGCCGATCGCCAGAGCCGCGCCGAAACGATGAACACGCTCGAACGCATGGAACGGAGCGTCGCGACGCTGAGCGAGGCCTTCCGGGACACGAATGAGCGCCTGTCGGCCCTCATGGTGGAAGTGGAGTCGGTGCGGGAGGCGCAGCGCCGCGCCGCGCTCCTGGGCGGCGGCTCCGGGGAGGCCGGCGACCCGGCGACCCCGGACGGTGAGCAGACCGAGGCGCAGGAGGTCGCGGCTGGGGAGGAATCAGCAGCGGAAGCGAGCCCCGGCGAAGAAGACGCAACGGTCCTGGACGAACCGAGCGTTTCCGAGATCTATCTGCAGGCCGACGCGGACTACCTCCAGGGGCGCTATGACCTCGCTCTGAGCGGCTTCGAACGGGTCGCCGAGTCGGGAGGCGAACTCGCGGACAACGCCCGCTACTTCATGGGAGAATGCCGCCTGGCCCAGGACCGACTGGACGACGCTCTCGAACAGTTCGACATCGTGATCCGGGACTTCCCGGACAGCAGCAAGATTGGCGAGGCCTGGTACAAGAAAGGCCTCATCTTCGGGCGGATGGGCCATGAGTCCGACGCGCGCGAAATCTTTGAAGACATCTTGGATGTTTTTGCCGGCACCACGGCGGCGCGTCTGGCGCAAAGGGAGCTGGACGCCATGCCCCCGAGGGACCCCGGCGTGTGAGAACCGGCCGCGGCAAGCGGCCGGAAGGAGTGGATGAGATGCGAGATGTGAACAAGATCGTGCTGCGCGGAGTGCTTTCCGAAGCCCCGCGGACGCACACCTTCGACGACGGACGGAAACTGGTCAACCTGAACGTCAGGACGGCGACACTGGAGCCGGACGACCGGGGCGGCGAGCGGGAGCGCCAGGCCTGGCACCGGGTCGCGGTCGGCGGGAACCGGAACGTGGAAACGGCCGAGCGGCTCGCGCCGGGCGACCCGGTGTACGTCGAGGGCCAGCTCCGCACCCGCAAATACCGGAACAAGGAGGGTGACGACGTGTATGCCACCGAGGTCCGGGCCGACATCGTGCGCGCGCCCGAGACCGCGGAGCCGAACATGAACCGCTCCATCGTGCTGGGGAACCTCGGCCAGACTCCGGAGCTGCGGAGTTTCCCGAATTTCGAGGTCATGAATCTCACGGTGGCGACCAGCGAAAGCTGGACCCGGCGCGACGGGGAGAACAGCGAAGAGACGGAATGGCACCGGGTCTCACTCTTCGGCGATGCCGCCCGGCGGCTTGAGGGGCAACTCGAAAAGGGCCAGCGGGTGCTCGTGACCGGGTTCGTCCAGACGCGCAAGTACACGGACCGGGAGGGCCGGGAACGCCGCGCCACCGAGACTCAGGCGCACTCGGTCCTGGGCAGCGGCAACTCGGGACGCGGCGGCTACGGGTCCGCGGGCCAGGCTTCCAGCCAGAGAGCGGCAGCGGACTCGGGGTCCCGCGCGGAGCGGAAAGCGCCGGACGCCTGGGGATCCAGCGGCGTGAATACGAGCGACGACGTCGACGACGTTCCCTTCTAGGGGAACGCCGGAGCGTCGGCCTCCGGCCGGCATCGCCCCAGTTCTCCCGGTGGGGGTCCGTCAGGGAGGCGACACGCACGCCGCCGCCCGCCAATCCCTCGTTGACTCCCTGCTCTGGCATACCAGACAAATGTCTGTTATGCTGCGTGCATGCCCAAAACCCCTCCGGGACAGACCCGGAATCGAGTTTTCCGCTTCGTGCGCGACTGTCTCCTGCGGGGGGACTCCCCTTCCCTTCGCGAAGTGCAGCGTCACTTCGGTTTCCGGGCCATCGAGACCGTCCGGGCCCATCTCACCGCTCTTGTTGAAGAGGGACGCCTGGTCAAGGAGCCGGGCCGGGCCCGCGGCTACCGCCTGCCCAAACGGTTCTCTTCCCCGGCGCCGGACTGGTCCACGGACCGCCTTCAGCCAGTTCCCCTCCTGGGGGAAGTCGCCGCCGGCTGTTTCGAAGAGGCCATCGAAAACCCGGAGGGAAACCTCCCGGTAGAGATCCCCGATTCCCGGGATCTCTCGGACTACTTCGCCCTCCGGGTTCGAGGGGAAAGCATGTCCGGCGCCGGCATCCTGCCCGGAGACACCGTCATCGTCGAACGGCGGGGAACGCCCGTTTCCGGTCAGATCGTGGTGGCGCTCCTGGAAGAGGAAGCCACCGTGAAGCGGCTTCATCTGGGACAGGACGGGGTGGAGCTGCGGCCGGAGAACCCCGACTTCGACACGCTCCGTCCACCTCCCGGATCCTGCCGGATCCTCGGGAGAGTCGTGGAATTGCGACGCCAGCTTCGCTGACCCCCCATGAGATCTGCCCCCATGAAATCTGCCCCATGAAATCTGCCTGTTGAACCCGATGTCCGTCGAGAGAAAACCGTGATGCAGCAAACCCTTGCCCCCGTTCGATCCCCGGTTCCGTCCACCATCCCGTCTGCTGGCCGCTCCGATGCCCTTTCCGGGCACCCCGGACTCCGCCGAATCCCTTCCGCCCGGGTCCAGGAACCGCCTCCTGACCGGGAACTCGCGAAGTGGGGTCTTGCCCGGCTCGCCGGCAGCCTCGTGGAAATTTCCGGGACGGCTGATTCCGGCGTCCTGTCTTCGGCGCTGGCGCTGGTTGCCGAGGCCCAGCATCACCAGCTCCGGCACGAAAAACTCCGTTGCCGCCGGCATTCCGCTCCAAATCCCGGGCCGGGTCCGGGGGCGCACCCCGACTCCGCCCCAAACCCTGCCCCAGACCCCGCCCTGATCGCCTGGATAGCGACGACCCGCAGTCTCTTCTTTCCCCCGGATGCGGTGGAATCGGGGATTGCGCTGGAGCGGCTGGTCCTGCTGCGGCTGGAAACAACGGGAGCGCAGATTCGCGCCGCCACCCGGGTTGTCCACTCGGGAGCTTTCGGGCTCGTGGTCGTGGACCTTGCCGATTCGCTCCCGCCGGAGCATTCCGGTCCTCAATCGGTTCGGGAACCGAGGCCGGACTCCGCCGCGGCATCCGGGAGGACTCCGATGTCCCGTTGGAGCACTCCTCCGGGGCTCCCTCATCTGTCGCGGCTAGCCGGACTCGCGCACAAATACCGAACCGCTGTCGTCCTGCTGACCGACAAGCCGCCGGCCGCCCCATCGCTCGACCCCCGGGTCAGCAAGCGCTTCGACGCGAGCCGCCGGGGAAACGGCATCGTCATCACCGTTCTCAAGGACAAGGGGAACGGAATTCCCTCCTCTTCGGGACCTCCGCCGCTCCGGGGCCGGGACCGCCTGCTCCCCGGAGCCCGGTTCGAAAGGAAATGCCGTGAGCCGGCTGGCATGTGTTGACGTTCCGGCGCTACCGCTCCAGATCCTGCTGCGGCGACATCCCGAATGGCGGCAGGAGCCGGTGGCGGTGGTCACCGAGGACAAGGTGCGGGCACGGATTTCCTGGGCGAACCGCCGGGCGATCACCCTCGGGGTGCGCCCGGGAATGCGGCAGGCCGCCGCGGTCGCCTGCTGCCCCGCGCTCCGGATCGACCATGTCCGCGCTTCGGAAGCAGATCGGGAAGTCCACCGGCTGGCTGAGCGGCTCCACCGCTGGAGTCCCCAGGTCGAATCGGCTTCATCCCTCGCTCCCCGACTGTCCGGGTGCGGCGCTGCCGGAACCTTCTGGCTTCGGGCATCCGGCCTGACCGGGTTGTTCGGTCCGCTTTCGGATTGGATCGACGCACTCTCGAAAGATCTTCAGGGCGACGGGTTCCGCGTCTCGATCGCGGTGGGCTTTACCCGGTTCAACTCCTTTGCGGCGGCGCGGGCCACTTTCGGACTCCAGATCTTCGAGAGCCCCGCCGAGGAAAGAAGCGCCGCCCTCAGGGCCCCGCTCGTCCGCTTCGGACTGCCGGAGAAGACCCTCGCCGGCCTGGAAAAGCTCGGCATCTCGTCGCTTCGGGACCTGCTGCGCCTGGCCGGGGAAGGACGGTCCGGAAGAGGACTGGCGAACCGCTTCGGGAAGGAGGTCCTCGAACTCCACCGCCTTGGCTCCGGAGCGGGTTCCGCGCCGGCTTCCGAAACCTTCCGCCAGGAGACGCCGGTGGAACACCGGGTCGCCTTCGAACCGCCCGAGACCGACATCGAGCGGCTCATCTTCCACGCGAAGCGCCTGCTCGATCAGATCCTCGCCGATCTCGGGAAGCGGGGCCTCGCGGTCGCCGAACTCGCCTACGAAGTGGCATGCGAGGACGCTCCGCCGGTTTCCGGTTCGATCCGCCCCGCCCTTCCCACCGAAGACGGCGTGGAGCTCCTCTCCCTGCTCCGCCTGCGGTTCGGGACCATCTCGCCGGAGAACCGGACCGCCGCCGGGCGGCGAGTGCTTCCGAGGCCCTCCCGAAACCCGGAAGAGGAACCGGGGAAAAGGATCCTCGGCCTCGCTCTCCGGGCTCTTGGCGGCAGCTACGTCGCAGAACAGCCCGGCCTGTACCAGCGCCCCGGGGAAGCGCTTTCGACCGGTCCGAAAAGGGCTTCGGAAGCGCTGGCTCGGATCCAGGCCGAATTCGGCGAAGACTCCCTGGTCCGGCTGGAAACCCGGGATGCGCACCTCCCGCGGGGGCGCTACCGGTGCCGGCCGATTTCCCCGGAAGAGGCCACCCTCCGGAACCTCCCGGGTCAGGGGCCTCCGCAGGATTTTTTCGAGACCCGGACCCCCCGCCTGATTCGCCGCATTTACGACCAGCCGCTCATCCTTCCCCATCGGGGTTCGGGGGAACCCGATGGCTGGCTGCTCCGGGGACCGGGCCACGGTCCCGTTCAGAGTTTCACCGGTCCCTTTCGCATCTCCGGAGGCTGGTGGCGCCTGCTTTCCGGGCGGCCGGTCTCGCGTGACTACTTTTTTGTCCGCCTGAAACGCGGCGACGTCTGCTGGGTCTTCTTCGATCGGGAACGGCGCTCGTGGTTCCTCGAAGGCCGCGTGGAGTGAGCTGTGCGGAGTGATTGACGTCCAGCAGCACCCGGACACCCCGAACCTTGTACTTCCCTCTTTTCTGCAAGAGCAACGCTTCCTTTCTCGAAGGAGCCAGCCACCCTGAGGAACTGGTCGAAGAGGCCCACGCCCTCGGTCTTCCCGGGATCGCTCTCACCGACCGGAACGGCCTCTACGGAGCCGTCAAGGCACATGTCGCGGCGCGGGAGCGGGGCATCCGACTGGTGCTCGGCGCCGAAACGTCGGTGGCCGCGGCCCCTGCCGAGGAAGGCCGGCAGGGCGGACCGGAGAGCATCCTCCTGCTGGTCCGGAACCGCACCGGTTACCGGAACCTGTGCCGGCTCCTGACCCGGGGGCTGCTTAGAGGCCCTGACCCCGCCGCTGGCCAGGACTCGAAGCGGAACGGCTCCGGGACGGGCGGGCGCTCATCCCGCAAGGGAACGGCCGGAGTTTCCTGGGAAGAGATCGCCATGCACGCCGAAGGGCTTCACGCGCTCTGGGGAGGCGGCGTCTCCGCCCTCAGGCAGGACCTCCCTCCCGACCGGCCGGCGCGCCTCCTCCGGGAAGCCTTCGGGGAAAACCTCCACGTCCTCATCACCCGGCACCACCGGGACGACGACGTGCCCGAGGAGGCCCTTCTGCGGGAGCGGGCGAACCAGTACCGGATCCCGGTCGCCGCCGCCACCGAGGTCCTCTACCACCGTCCGGGGCGCCGGGAACTGCAGGACGTGCTCACCGCCATCCGTTACGGGGTGCCGCTTCGGGAAGCCGGACGGCGTCTTCGCGGGAACGCCGAGCACTACCTGCGCTCCCCTGCCCTCTTCCAGGAACTTTTCGCCGACGACCCGGTCTCGGTCGACCGGACCCTGGAAATCTCCGGAGCCTGCCGCTTCTCGCTTGACGAACTCCGCTATCGCTATCCCGCCGAAGAACTTCCCGGAGGGATGGACTCGGATCAACGACTCCGGGAACTGACCTTCGCAGGCGCCGCCGAGCGTTATCCCGACGGCATTCCGCCCGCCGTCAGAAAGCAACTGGAAAAGGAACTCGAGCTGATCCACGAACTCGACTACGGCGGTTATTTCCTCACCATGGTCGAGATCGTCCGCTTCTGCCGCGAGCGGGAAATCCTCTGTCAGGGGCGGGGTTCCGCGGCGAACTCGGCGGTCTGCTTCTGCCTCGGCATCACCGCGGTGGATCCGGTCCGGATGGGGCTCCTGTTCGAGCGGTTCCTGTCCCGCGAGCGCGCCGAACCGCCCGACGTCGACCTGGACATCATGCATTCGCGTCGGGAGGAGGTCATCCAGTTCGTGTATCGGAGGTACGGCGAGGGGCGCGCCGCCATGGTGGCGAATACCGTCTGCTACCGGACGCGGTCCGCGATCCGGGACGTGGGCAAGGCGCTCGGGTTTTCGGAGCGCTCCGTGGACCGGCTGGCCCGCGCGTTCTCCCACTACGAGCCGCTCTCCAGCGACCGCCTCGCCGCTGCCGGCTGGACGTCGGAGGGGCCGGCGGCCCGGCACTTTCTCCGGCTGGCGAACGAAATCCAGGGATTTCCCCGGCACCTCTCGATCCATCCCGGCGGCTTCCTCCTCGGAGAGGAGCCGGTCTCTCACATCGTGCCGGTGGAAAACGCCGCGATGGAAGGAAGAACGGTCATTCAGTGGAACAAGGACGACATCGAGGAACTGGGCCTTTTCAAGGTGGATCTGCTGGGGCTCGGCGCCCTTACCCAACTGGACCTCGCTTTCCGGCTGCTCAAGGAGTCCCGAAACGTCGATCTGTCCATGTCCACCATCCCCGCCGACGACCCCGCAACCTTCGCAATGATCCGGAAGGCGGCAACCGTTGGGGTTTTCCAGATCGAGAGCCGGGCGCAGATGGCCATGCTGCCGCGGCTCCAGCCCGAGAACTACTACGACCTGGTGATCGAAGTGAGCATCGTTCGGCCCGGGCCCATCGCCGGCGGCATGGTGCACCCCTACCTTCGCCGCCGCCGGGGTGAAGAGGCGGTGGAATACCCGCACCCCTCGCTCCGGCCCGTCCTGGAAAAGACCCTGGGAGTGCCGCTGTTCCAGGAACAGGTCATGCGGCTCGCGGTGGTCGCTGCCGACTACACCGCCGGCGAAGCCGACCAGCTCCGCCGCGACATGGCCGCCTGGCGGCGCACGGGACGGATGGAACGGCACCGGAGCCGCCTGCTTTCCCGCATGTGCGCCAAGGGAATCGCCCCCGAGTTCGCCAGACGGGTGTTCGAGCAGATTCAGGGATTCGGGGAGTACGGCTTTCCCGAAAGCCACGCCGCCAGCTTTGCACTCATCAGCTATGCCGGTGCGTTCCTGCTCTGCCACTACCCGGCGGAGTTCGCATGTGCGCTCCTGAATGCGCAGCCGATGGGCTTTTATTCCCCGGCAACGATCATCGAGGACGCCAAGCGGCGGGGCGTGCGCTTTCTGCCGGTGGATGTGACGGCGAGCGCCTGGGACTGTTCCCTGGTTCCAGGATCCACAACAGCCCGTGGAGAGGGGAAACCCCTCCCCGCAAAACCCGATGTCCGCCTCGGACTCCGCTACGTGAAGGGACTCGGCGCCACCTACGGAGAGAAGATCGTGGCGGCTCGCCGGGAATCACCCTTTGCTTCCATCGCTGCCCTGGCGCGCCGTACCGGTCTCGACAGAAAAGCGATGGCGGCGCTTGCCGAGGCGGACGCGCTCCAGAACCTGGGCCCCAAAACCCGCCGTGCGGCCGTCTGGCAAACGCTTGGCGTGACGCCGAAAGATCCGCCGCTCCTCGAAGAAGCCATTCCCGGTTTCGCCCCGCTCGACAGCTTCGAGACGATCGCCTGGGATCACCGGACGACCGGGAGCAGCACCCGGGGGCACCCGCTGCTGCCCCTCCGAGGCCGGCTGGCTGCCGCGGGACTCCCGACCGCCCGCGAGGTATCGGAGCTCCGAAACGGAACGCGCGCGCGATACGCGGGGATGGTGATCTGCCGGCAACGGCCTGGAACCGCCTCCGGAGTGGTGTTCATGACCCTCGAGGACGAAACCGGGTTCGTGAACCTCGTTCTCTGGCCGGACGTCTTCGAAGCACACCGGCAACTGGCCCAGACGCTGTCATTCCTCGGGGCCGCCGGGAAGGTCCAGGCGGAACAGGGCACCGTCCATCTCGTGGTGGACGGGCTCTTCCGGCCGGAGGTCTCCAGGATGGCCGCCCCACCAGAGATCCCCAGCCGGGACTTCCACTAAGCGCCGGAACGGCTTGGAGCGCCGGCTTCAGCCGGCACAGCGGCCCGCAGGGCCGCGGGCGGTTCGTCGATACCCCGGACGAATTGGCGCGCAGCCAAGCCGTCCCGGCGAATGAGGTCCGTCCCACCGCCGCCTGCGGCGGGCTGTGCCGGCTGAAGCCGGCGTTCCAAGCCGGCGGCGCCACGTCGCGGTGTACCGCTCCTCACCCCGAGTCCGTGCCGGAACTCCGCTCCCGTACGGCCCGCAGGACCCGGGCGCGGACCCGCCGCGACGTCGTCAACCGGACGCTCTGCTGGGCGATCTCCTCGGCCCGGCGGGTGTCCTGAACCGCAATCAGGCGCTTCATCTCGGGTATGGCGTTCGGACTCATCGAGAACGTCCGCACCCCAAATCCCAGCAGCAGCGGAAGCATGAGCGGTTCCGCCGCCACCTCGCCGCATACCGCCAGCGGCAGGCCGGTGCGGCGGCAGACGCGGGCGACGAATCGGAGGGTGCGCAGCAGCGCGGGATGGAGCGGATCGCTGAAGTGCGCGACGCGCTCGTTCGCCCGATCCACTCCGAACAGGTACTGCATCAGATCGTTCGTTCCGATGCTGAGGAACTCCGCCTCCTGCCCCAGCAGATCGGCGGTCGCCGCCGCCGAGGGCACCTCCAGCATGGCGCCGACCGGCACTTCCCGAAACGGCACGTCCCGGTAGCGGAGCGCCCGGACCGCCGCCCGGACATGGGTCCGCGCCGCCCGGAACTCCTCGAGCCCGCCCACCATCGGAAACATCAACTGGACCCGGCCGTGCGCCGCGGCACGGAGCACCGCCCGAATCTGGGTCTCGAAGATCCCTGACGCCATGACCAGCAGCCGGGCGCCGCGCAGCCCGAGCGCGGGGTTCAGCTCCGGCGCGCGGCCGATGTCCGTCGCGGTGAGATCGAACGCCCGAATCACCAGTGGGTGCGGTTCGAGGGCCTGGGCCAGATCCCGGTAGATCCGGAACTGTTCCTCCTCGGAGGGGATTTCCTGGACGGCAATCCGTTCGGTACGGAAGAGGCCGACCCCCTCGGCGCCATTGCGGCGGACGAGATCGATCTCGCCGGGTTCGTCCATGTTGGCCATCAGGACGACCCGCTCGCCGTTCGCGGTCGAGGCCTGCGACGCCGTGGCGGCCAGCAGGCGGCGGCGGCGTTCCCGTTCCCGCTCGCGCTTCCGGCGGTACTCCGCCACGGTCTTCGGCGCCGGGTTCACCACCACGATGCCCTCGGAACCGTCCACGACGACCGGCAGGTCGGTGTGAATGTGGTCGAGCAGAGCGGGAATCCCGGTCACGCAGGGCACGTCATGGGTCCGGGCCAGGATGGCGGTGTGGTACGTCGGTCCGCCCGCCTCCATGATGACTCCCTGGATCTTCGTCCAGTCGAGCTCGGCGGTGTCCGACGGACGCAGATCGTCCGCGGCCACCACGTGCCGGCGTTCCCAGCGCTCGAGGGACGGACGGGCGGCGCCGCCCAGGTTCTGGAGCAGTCGCCCGCCGACGTCCGCGATGTCGCCCTTCCGCTGCCGCAAGTACTCGTCGGCGAGCCCGTCGAAAACGGCCTCGAGTTCCCTGAGAACCGTCCGCACCGCCCACTCGGCATTCACGCGCTCGGACCGGATCACTTCCTGCACACGATCGACCAGGAGCGGATCGGCGAGCATGAGCCGCTGCGCCTCGAACAGATACGCCCGATCCTGGCCCAACGCGCGCCGGGTGGACTCCCGGATCTCGCGGAGCTGTTCCGCCGCCCGGTCGCGGGCCTCGGTGAACCGGCGGATCTCGCGCCCGATCTCCCGCTTCCTGATCTCCACCCGGAACACGGGAACGGCGCGCCGCTCGAAGACGATCGTGGGCGCCACGCAGATACCCGGCGCCGCCGGTTCTCCGCGCAGGACGGTTTCTCCGGGACGGGACCGTCCGGAATCGCTCCGGGGAGTGGGCACCATCATCGCGGCTCACCCGGATGGACGCCGTCGGTCCCCGGCTCCGGCGGGTCTCCGATGCCATCCTGGACCAGCCGGGTGAGGGCTTCGAGCGCCGGCCCTGCCTCCCGCCCCGAAGTGTGGATCCGAAGCCGGCTGCCCCTGGCCGCGGCGAGGAACAGGAGTCCCAGAATGCTCTTGCCGTCGATCGTGGTCTCGCCGCGGGTCACGGTCACCACGGCTTCGTAACGCGCCGCGGTCTTCACGAAGCGCGCTGCCGCCCGGGCGTGCATCCCCAACTGGTTCGTGACCAGGACGACCCGTTCCGGCACGCTCCCTCCTGACGGGCTATCCGGAGTCAGTCCTGGCCCGGGTCGGTCTGATCTTCGGGAACGGCGTTGTCCGCGGTCTCGGACTCGCTGCTCGCGGGAGCGGCGCCGAGCCCGCCCCCGAGCAGTTCGGATGCGAGATAGATGTTCTCCTTGCCCTGAAAGAGCGCCGCCCGCGCCGCTTCGGCCGGACCGACCTGCTCTTCCTCGCGGATCGAGACCAGGCGGATGAGCATGGGGAGGTTCACGCCCGTCACGACTTCAACCCGGCCCTCGCTCAGGAGACTGAGCGCCAGATTGGACGGCGTGCCCCCGAACATGTCTGTCAGGATGACGGCTCCCTCGTCTCCCGAGACGCGCTCCACCGCGGTCAGGATCGCTCGCTGGGCATCGTCCGGGGCGTCGTGCCAGCCAATGGAAACGCTGGTGGCGTTGGGAATGTCCTCCCCGGTAATCATCTCCGCGGCCGCCACGAGCTCTCTCGCCAGTTGCCCGTGGGTAACCACCACGATTCCGATCATCGCCGGGCAGTATCCGGGAGCCGCCGCCGCCGGTCAACCTCTCGCGGATCCCCGCTCGGGCGCGCGGTTCCGATAGCGGGCGCGGCGTTCGTTGGACGACGGGATTCTCAGGGACTTGCGGTACTTGGCCACCGTGCGCCGCGCGATCATGACCCCCTCGCGGTCGAGGAGCTGCACGATCTGGTCGTCAGCCAGGGGATGCTCGGGGTCCTCGCGTTCCACGATCCGCTGGACCCGGGCTCGGACCGCCTCCGATGACACCTGGCGCCCGTCCCGCAGCGACAGGGCGCTGTGGAAGAAGCGCCGGAAGGGGATGACTCCGCGGGGAGTCTCCAGGAACTTGTTGCTCACGACGCGCGAAACCGTGGATTCCGCGCGCCCGATGTCCTGCGCGACGTCGTTCAGGACGAGCGGGCGGATGTGCGCGATGCCCCGATCCAGAAACTCGGCCTGCTTGCGCACGATGTCCTCGGCGACCAGGCGAACCGTCTCCTGACGCTGCTGCACCGAACGCTGGAATCCCTTGGCGCGGACCCAGGCCTCGCGCGCAAAAGCCTGCTCCCGCGACGTATGCCGGTCGGGACTCTTCATCACCGCCCGGTACGCCGGACTGGTGCGGAGTTTCGGAATCCCGTCGCTCATTTCGACCCGCCACTCCCCGTTGAACAGGTACACCCGGGCGTCCGGCACCACGATCTGCTCCGGACCCGGCGCAAACTGGCTGCCGGGACGAAAATCCAGTTCTCCGATCCGGCGGACCCACCGCATCACGACGGTGACCTCGGCGCCCATCACGCGGGCGAGTTCCCGAAAGCGTTCCCGGATGACGAGATCCAGGTGCTCGCGCACGATGCTGCCGAGCGGCCCGGCGGACTGCCCGGCCGCCTCGAGCTGCGCGAGCAGGCATTCCGCCAGATCGAGGGCGGCGACGCCCGTCGGATCGAAACGAAGGATCCGTTTTCGCATCGCCTCGACCTGATCCTCCGGCACCGCCACCCGGGTGGCGATCTCGGCGACCGAGATGTCGAGGTATCCGCGCTCGTCGAGGTTGCCGATGATCTCCAGGCCGATCGTCCGCTCGAGTTCGGTGGCGACCGACGGGCCCAGCTGCTCGATCAGATGCTGGGAGAGCGTGCGTCCGGCGGCCAGCGTCCGCTCGAGAGCGGGTGGTTCCTCGCCGAGCGCCAGCCCTCCGGTGTTGTCCTGGTTCTCCTGGAAGAAGTCCTCGGCCTCGATCTCCGCCATCGGGTCCGGATCGTCGTCCGGCGCGCCGTCCTCCGCCTCGGCCTCCCCTTCCGCTCCCCCGTCCTCGGATTCGGAGTCCTCTTCCTCCTCCTCGGCCACCTCTTCGAGCGCCGGGTTCTGGAGCAGTTCCTGCTGCACCCGGACCCGGAGTTCCGTGAGCGGCAGAACGAGCATCTCGATCGTCTGCCGCACCTGCGGCGTCAGCGTGAGCCGCTGCTGCTGGCGTGCCCCGACCCGCAACTCGGTTCGGGTTCCGGACCTGGCACTCATTGCCACTCGAAGTCCTCGCCGAGGTAGGCCCGCCGCACGTCCGGGCTGCGCACCAGTTCCGCGGGCGTGCCCTCGAACAGGATTCGGCCCTCCTCGATAATGTAGGCCCGGTCGGTGACCCGGAGGGTCTCCCGGACGCTGTGATCGGTGACGAGCACACCGAGTCCCCGGTCGCGCAGGCCGCCGACGATCCGCTGCAGCTCGGAAACGGCGATCGGGTCGATGGCGGCGAAGGGTTCATCCAGCAGCAGGAACCGCGGGTGCGGGGCGAGCGCGCGGGCGATCTCCGCCCGCCGGCGCTCTCCCCCGGAAAGG
Source organism: Vicinamibacteria bacterium (assembly GCA_965116805.1). Taxonomy (GTDB): domain Bacteria; phylum Acidobacteriota; class Vicinamibacteria; order Marinacidobacterales; family Marinacidobacteraceae; genus Marinacidobacterium. The sequence goes on along the minus strand of OZ220713.1, from coordinate 2,375,614 downwards.
GAGTGCCCCAGGTTGCGCCGGCGCTCGGTCAGACCGAACTCCTCGAGCAGCGCCTCGGCCCGCTCGCGCCGCTCCCGCCGTCCCACGCGGGGCACCGCTTCGAGGATTGCCAGCACGTTCTCTTCGACCGTGAGGCCCCGGAAGATGGATGGTTCCTGAGGGAGATACCCGATGCCCGAACGCGCCCGCCGGTGCATGGCAAGGCCGGTGAGATTCCGCTCGTCCAGCGCCACGGTGCCCCGATCCGGCTGGATCAACCCCACGATCATGCGGAACGTGGTGGTCTTCCCGGCTCCGTTGGGTCCGAGGAGTCCCACCACTTCGCCGCTCTCCACCCGAACCGTCACGTCGTCCACGACGCGGCGCATGCCGTACGTCTTGACCAGGTCGTGGCAGGCGAGGACGTGCGCCGGGGCGGCTCCCCGGTCCGCCGGCGGCATTCCGCCCGCGCGCACCGCCGCCCGAGGTGATCCCTCACCTTCACCCCGCGCGGCGGGCTGCCCCGCTTCCGCAGCCGGCAGGGCGACTCGCGTCGTGGTGCTCACCGGCGGGAAGGCCTCTCACGCCTGGCAATGGGAGCGCGCGTCAGGGCACGCCTCGCCCGGGTCGGGTGAATCTCCGCCCGGTCCTCTCCCAGGCCAAGCTCCAGGAGACCGCCCTCCGAGATCCTTCCCTCCACACTCACCACTGCTGGTGAACCCCACGCGAACAGGATGTCGGCGCCGGGCTCGTAGCGGATGCGGGATCCGCGCACCAGGCTGCCGCCCCGCTCGAACCGGGCGCCCTGGACCCCGCGCAGCGCCCCGAGCGACCCCTCTGCCGTCAGGTCGGCTTCAATCCGCCCGGCGACCAGCCGGCTGACCTCACCTTCCGTTCCCACGCGTTCGAGCCGGGGGTCTCCTCCGTAGGACAGTTGCCCACCGGCCGCGTCGTAACGGAACCGCTGGGCCTCGGCACTGAACATGAAGGGCGACGCCTGGGTGGCTTCGCCGTCCACGGGCGCCGCGGCGCCCGCCCCCGCCGTCCGGGCCGTCGCCGGCCCGGTCTTCGCCGCCGGGAGGCCGGCAGCGGGATCCTGCGGGTCCGCCTCCCCGGCGCCGGGCGGAGGGATTTCGAGTTCGAGCGACGTGAGGACCGACCCCGTGGCCTCCAGCGTTCTGGCTTCCGCGTCCACGCTGACCTTGTCCGACAGCAGCCGGTTCGGGCCGAAGAGCAGGCGCACCCCCCCGGTGAAGACGCCCTCGCCGCTGCCGGTCTCCATCACCGCGGAATCTCCGGTGAGCACCACTCCCTCGAACTCGCCCGGCAGCCAGTCCAGCCGGGCCGGAAGGAACCGCGCGGTCACGGCGTCTTCGGCCTCGACGCGACTCGGCTCCGCGATCACCAGCCGTAGATCGCTGCTCTCAAGTTCCAGAAGCGACGAATCCACCAGCCGTGGACTGCCTTCGAGCACGAGCGTGTCCACGCCGTCCCAGAGCGCGCTCGCCGCGGTGGCGGACGCCCGGCCGTGGCGCGCGTCGATCCCCCCGTGGAACGACGCGCCCGCGATCTCCCCCTCCGGGTCGAAGTGGACCGCCAGCTCCGCAGACCTGACGGAAACGAGATACCGCTGTCCCGGACCGCCGGGAAGACGCGACCTCACCTCGCCGGTCATGCTCAGCCGCTCCGGGGTCCCGTCGGAATCGAGCTCGAACGTTCCCTCATTCCCCCGCAGCTCGAACCCTTCGCCCCGGTGCAGCGAGGGGTTCTCCTGCACCCAGACGCGGCGCGGAGTCCGCCCGTCCTCGAGGAGGATCTCGAGCCGGTCTCCGCGCAGCACCAGCCGCTCCGGGGCCGCCTCCCGCCGCAGGTCGTCCGCCGCGTCCGACGGACCCGCGAAGGTGAGTTCCGTTCCGAACCCGGCCTCGATGGAACGCATCCGGCCCCGCTCGCGATCGCGGCGGGCCACGACCGATTCCCTCGACGTGAGGGTGATCGCGCTGGAGCTGATCTCCACGTCTCCGAAGAGCGACGTGTCGGCCGTGTCTCCATCGAAACGCACCCGCTCCGCCATGACCCGAAAACCGTCCTCCGTAGCCGGCGCCGCCACCACCCCCTGCAGGGACACGTCGCCGGCAGCCACCTCGAACTGCATCGAGGCGGCGATCCCGACGAAGTCGTCGCTCCGGAACTGCACCGGATCGCGTGACCAGAGACGGTCGGGCGCGGTCCGGAAATGAAGGTGGGGTCCCGAGAGTTCGAGACCCTCGACGCTGAGGAGGGCATTGCCGATGAACTCCACCGCCTCCGTCTGCGGGTCGAGCAGCAGTTCGTCGGCCGCCACCACCGCGTCGCCGTCGGCAAAGACCTCGATCAGGCGGACTTCGACCTCGAGAAAGCGCTGCTGCCCATCGCTCCGCCCGAGCGCCTGCTCCGCCCGGCCCTCGAGGAGCAGACGGCCCTGTTCATCGAAGCGCGTGAACTCGACACCGGTCGAGACCACCTCCTCGGGCTCGACGGGCGCCTCCTCGGCCGACCCGAACCACTCCGCCGCGCGTCTCTCGAATCCCTCCTGAAGCCGCAGCACCAGGAAGACCGCAAAGCCCGCGAACAGGAGCAGGGTGATCGCCGGGCCGATCCATCTCGAGAAGATCGGGGCGCCTCGACGGCGCGCGCGGGAAGGGGCGCGGGGGGGCACGCGGATCAGCCCGAGTTCGCCGGTGGGGAGCCCCCGGCCCCGCTCCCCGCGACGCCCCTGTCCGCCGGGCCGGAAGGATCCTGCGCACCCCGGGACGGCGCCTCTTCCAGTCCGAAGTTCCCCATCGCCCGGAACTTCCGGTACCGCGCCTCACGGCGGTCCGCCGGAGAACCTTCCGAGACGTCGCGGACGGCGAGGCGCAGCCGCTCCCCGAGCAGTTCCGCCGCGGTGTCGTGGTCCGCGTGGGCCCCTCCCGGCGGTTCCGGAACGATCTCGTCGATCAGGCCGTTCCGGAGATGCTCCGGCGCGGTGACCCGCATGCGGGCTGCCGCTTCCTCGGTCGCCGCGTAGGCGCGTTCGGGGTCCTTCCACAGGATCGCCGCGCATCCCTCGGGGGAGATCACCGAGTAGATGGCGTTCTCCAGCATCAGAATCCGGTCGCCCACGGCGATACCGAGCGCCCCGCCGCTGCCCCCCTCGCCGATGATGGCCACCACCACCGGGACGTCGAGCCGGGCCATTTCCCGGAGATTGAGGGCGATGGCCTCGGCCTGGCCGCGCTCCTCGGCTTCGATCCCGGGGAAGGCTCCCGGAGTGTCGACGAGCGCGATCACCGGTCTGCCGAATTTCTCCGCCATCTTCATGAGACGCAGCGCCTTGCGGTAGCCCTCCGGGCGAGGCATGCCGTAGTTGCGGTGAATGCGCTCCGCCGTGTCCCGCCCCTTCTGCTGTCCGATCACCATCACCGGCGCTCCCGCGAGCCACGCCGGGCCCCCGATGACGGCCGGGTCGTCGGCATACCGGCGGTCTCCGTGAATCTCCGTGAACCCGGTGAAGATGCGGTTCACGTAGTCGAGCGAGTAGGGACGCTCGGGATGGCGCGCCACCCGCACCCGCTGCCAGGGTGTCAGGCCGCCATAGACTCGCTGGCGGCGCCGCAGGAGTTCCCGTTCCAGCCCGGCGATCTCCGCCCGATGGCTGTCGGGATATCCGGTAAGTGCTTCGATCCGCTGGACGATCGCCTGGATGTCAGCCTCGAAGTCGAGGAACTCGCGTTGCACGATGTGAAGTGTAGCGAGGCGCCGTCAGGCAAATCCCGTACCACGGAACCGGGATTCGGAACCCGAGTTGGGTCGATCAGTGCGCGAAGGAAGGCGGCAGCCTGCCGTCGAGGCGCACGGTGTCCGGCCCCAGGAGTTCCCAGGCGGCCCGGGCGAAAGCGCGGCTTGGGTGGACCTGGGTGGCGGTCTCGAGCAGGACCTCGATTCCGCGATTCCGCACTCGAAGCAGCAACGGGTGCGTACCGGGATGCCGGACGAACAGTTCCTGCAACCGGTCGCCCAGCCGCTCCGGTTCGGTCACCAGCAGCTCGACGCGCTGGGTGAGTTGGTACGGCGCTTCGTCGGCGAGACGGATCCGGGAAGCGGCCAGTTCGCCCCGCTGGCCGCGGCGGCCGCCGCCGCCCGGGCTCCCCGCGGCGTCTCCCCGGAGGTTTCCCTCGACCACGACCACGGGCTCGCCGTCGAGGGGAGGGCACGTCTCCCACAGGTCGGGGAAGACCACCACCCCGATCACTCCGGTGTCGTCTTCGAGGGTGAACTGGCCCATCGGCCGGCCGGCCCTCGTCGTCCGCTTCCGCAGTTCGCGCGCGAGGCCGACGACGGTCGCCGCCGCCTTCGGCTTCGCACTCAGCGCTGCCTTCACCGGGCCCGTGACGGTCGCCTTCAGCGCCTCCCGGTACTCCGTTGCGGGATGTCCTTCCCAGTAGAAGCCGAGCGCCTCGCGTTCGCGCCGCAGCCGCTCCGCATCGCTCCACGAGGGGGCCTCCGGAAAAGCGTCCCGGGGCGGTTCGGAGCCGCCCCCGAAGAGGGACTGGACTCCGGCCTCCTTCCGGCCGCGGACCCGGTGCGCGGCTTCGAGGGCCCCCGGGATCGCCGGGAGGATCCGCGAGCGGGGCACGTCGAGGAAATCCAGGGCTCCGGCGCAGCAGAGCGCCTCGACGACGCCGCGGTTGAGCGTCTTCGGCTCCACCGACTCGAGGAAATGGCGAAGCGACTCGAACCGGCCGTGCTCGCGCCGCGCCCGTTCGATCTCCCGCGCCGCCCGGCTGCCGACCTGCTTGACCGCCTCGAGACCGTAGCGGACGCCCCTCCCCTCCACCACGGCCTCCGCCCCGCTGCGCTGGACGTCCGGGGGCAGCACCGGAATCCCGGCGGCCTCGGCGCCATGCCGAATCCGCGCGATCCGCTCGTCCTTGTCGCCCGCGCGATGTTGTGCGGTCAGCAGCGACGCGAGGAAATGCAGCGGGAAGTGCGTCTTGAGCCAACCGGCGACGTAGGCGACGAGCGCGTAACCGACGGCGTGGGAGCGGTTGAAACCGTACCCCGCGAACTTCGCGATCTGCTGGAACGTCTCCTGCGCCACCTGGCGCGAGAGGCCTCCCGCCACCGCCCCCTCGACAAAGCCCCCCTCCTCCCTGGCCATCCTCTCGGGGTCCTTCTTCCCCATGGCCTTCCGCAGCCCGTCCGCCCGGTTCAACGAGAAACCGGCGAGCTGCTGCGCCACGAGCATGACCTGCTCCTGATAGACGATCAGCCCCCGCGTCTCCTGCACGAGCTCGCGCACCCGCGGGTCCAGCTTGTCGGAAAGCCGGCCCTTCTTCTTCGCCGCCACGAAGTCGTCCGCCATCCCGCTCTCGAGCGGGCCGGGCCGGTAGAGCGCGTTCATCGCCGCCAGGTCGTCCAGGTTCTCGGGTTCGTAGCGGGACAGCAGATCGCGCATTCCGGGACTCTCGAACTGGAAGATCCCGTCGGTGTCCGCCCGCGCGAACAGCCGGAACGTCTCGGGATCCGGCGGCACCTTTTCGAAGTGACCGGCGCGGATGAGGGAGAGCGCCTCCACCTCCTCGGCGGTGCAGGACGTGTTCGGGTCTTCCTGCACCCGGCGGGCGCAGTCCTCGATCTGCGTGAGGTTCCGGAGCCCGAGGAAGTCCATCTTGAAGAGCCCGGCGGTCTCGCAGTCGTTCATGTCCCACTGGGTGCGGCGCCGAACCGTCACCGCCTGACCGGACCCCTTCGGGGCTCTGCCGGACCCCGGCCCCCTGGTTTCCACGTCGCGGTAGAGCGGCAGAATCTCCTCGAGCGGCCCCGGGGCGATGACCACCCCGGCGGCGTGGGTCCCGATGCTGCGCGGCAACCCCTCGAGCCCCGCGGCAAGTTCGAAGAGGCGGGCGAGCTCCGGGTTCCGGCGCGCTTCCCGGAGTTCCGTGACGCTCTCCAGCGCCTGCGGAAGGCTCATGCCGTCAGGGATCAGCTTCGCGAGACGATCCACCTGCGGCGGCGGCAGCTCCAGCATCCGGCCCACGTCGCGGACCACCAGCTTGGCCTGCATGGTCCCGAGCGTCATGATCTGGGCCACCCGGTCGTTGCCGTAGGTCTCCGTCACGTAGTCGAGCACTTCCTCCCGCCGGACCTCGCAGAAGTCCACGTCGATGTCGGGCGGGCTGATCCGTTCCGAATTGAGGAACCGCTCGAACAGCAGTCCGTGGGCGAGCGGGTCGATGTCGGTGATTCCGAGGGCGTAGGCGACGAGGCTGCCGGCCGCCGAACCGCGTCCCGGGCCCACCGGGATGTGGCAGTCCTGGGCGAAACGCACGAAGTCCTGGACGATGAGAAAGTAGGCGGAGTAGCCCGTTCGCCGGATCACGTCCAGCTCCATGGCGAGGCGGTCTTCGTAGTCGGAACGCGGGGGCCGGTCGCCGTGCACCTCGGGTGATTCCAGGCGCCGGGCCAGACCACTCCGGGCGCTCTCCTCGAAGTGCGCGTCCAGCGTCGTCTCCGCGGGCACCTCGAAATCCGGAAGCAGGTTGCGTTTCTCGACCAGCTCGAAATCCTCGACCTGCTCCGCGATCTCGAGCGTGTTCCGGTAGGCGTCGGGGCAGTCGTCGAAGACGGCCCTCATCGCTTCCGACGACTTGAAGAAGAACTGGTCCGAATGGAACTTCAGCCGCCGGGGATCCCGGACCGGCCGGTTCGTGCTGATGCAAAGACGCAGATCGTGCGCATCCGCGTCTTCGGCCGAGGCATAGTGCGAATCGTTCGTGCCCACCAGGGGGATCCCGGTCTTCCGGGCGACCTCGACCACTCCGGTGCGAATCCGCTGCTCGAGGTCGGAAAGCCGGGCCCCTTCGGGAGTGGCCCCGCCCGGCGGGGTGTGGTCCATGATCTCGAGGTAGTAGTTGTCCTTGCCGAAGACCTCCTGGTATCGGCCCGCCCACTCGACGGGATCGCCGCCGGTCGTCACCTCGCGGGGCACGATCCCCTTGGGACATGCCGAAAGGGCGATGAGTCCTTCGTGATGCTCCGCCAGCAACTCGAAGTCCATCCGGGGCTTGAAGTAGAACCCCTCGGTATAGGCAATCGAGCTGAGCCGCATGAGGTTGCGGAAACCCGTGCGGTTTTTCGCCAGCAGGACCAGGTGCTGGTTCTCCGAATCGGGGTTCTGCTCGCGCCGGCTCCCGGGCGCGACATAGGCCTCGCACCCCAGGATGGGCTTCACGCCCACCTCGCGGGCAGCCCCGTGGAACTTGAGGGCGCCGATCAGGTTTCCGTGGTCGGTGATCGCCACCGCCGGCATCCCGTCGCGCGCGGCCCGCCCGACGATGTCGGAGAGCCGGCTCATGCCGTCGAGCAGCGAGTACTCGGTGTGGGTGTGGAGATGGACGAAGGGACGGTTCCCAACGGCCCCGGGAGCGGCGCCGCTCACGGGAGCCTCACTCCCACTCGATGGTGCCGGGAGGCTTGGAGGTGATGTCGAGAACCACCCGGTTCACCCCCCGCACTTCCCCGGTGATGCGGTTCGAGACCCGGACCAGCAGTTCGTGGGGCAAGGCGGCCCAGTCCGCGGTCATCCCGTCGCGGCTCTCCACCGCGCGGATGACCGCGACCCGCTCATAGGTCCGGGCGTCCCCCATGACACCCACGGTGCGAAGCGGCAACAGGACCACGAACGCCTGCCAGATGCTGTCGTAACAGCCGGCGGCCCGGATTTCCTCCTCCAGGATCGCGTCCGCCTCGCGCAGGACGTCGAGTCCGGACTCCTCGACCGCGCCGAGCATCCGGACGGCCAGCCCGGGACCCGGGAAGGGATGGCGGTCGACGAGTCCCGCCGGCGCCCCCAGTTGCCGTCCCAACACCCGGACCTCGTCCTTGAAGAGTTCGCGCAGCGGTTCGATGAGCTTCAGCCGCATGCGCTTCGGCAGGCCGCCCACGTTGTGATGGCTCTTGATCACGGCCGAGGGTCCCTTCACCGAGACGCTCTCGATGACATCGGGATAGAGCGTCCCCTGCGCCAGGAAACGCACGTCCGGGATGTCGCGGGAGGCCTCCTCGAAAACCCGTATGAACTCGCGCCCGATGATCTTCCGCTTCCGTTCGGGGCTGCGCACGCCTTTCAGCCGGCCCAGGAAGCGCTCCGCGGCGTCCACGACCTGGAGCGGGATCCCCAGACCCTCCTCGAACGAGGACCGGACCCGGTCCGCCTCGTCCTTCCGGAGCACGCCGTTGTCCACGAAGATGCAGTGAAGGCGGTCTCCGATCGCCCGGTGAACCAGCATGGCGGTGACCGTCGAGTCCACCCCGCCCGAGGCTCCGCAGACCACCTGCCCGTCGCCCACCTGAGCGCGGATGGCGGCGATCGTCCGTTCCGCGTGCGAGCGCGGCGTCCAGCCGCCCCGGGCTCCGCACACCTCGAAGGCGAAGTTCCTCAGGATGTCGGCGCCGTGCTCGGTATGCACGACCTCCGGATGGAACTGCACTCCGTAGAGCCGGCGGCCGGGGTTCTCGAAGGCGGCGATCCGCGCCTGCCCGGTCCCCGCGGTGCGGCGGAATCCCTCGGGCAGGGCGTGGACGAGGTCGCCGTGGCTCGCCCAGGCCCGGAACCGCTCCGGCACCCCGGCAAAGAGCCGTCCGTTCCCATCGTGGGCGAGTTCCGCCGGACCATACGAGCGGCGCGGCGCCGGACGCACGTCGCCACCGCTCTCGCGCGCGAGGAGCTGCATCCCGTAGCAGACCCCGAGCACCGGGACCGGCGGCGCGAGAACGCCGTCCGGAGCCGCGGGGGCGCCGTCCCCGTAGACGCTCTCGGGCCCCCCGGAGAGCACCACGCCGATGGGATTGCGCCCCCAGATCTCCCCGTCCGGCGTCGTGCACGGCAGGATCTCGCAGTACACCCCGAGTTCCCGGAGCCGCCGGGCGATCAGTTGCGTGTACTGCGAGCCGAAATCAAGGACGAGGAGCGACTCCGCGGAACCCATCAGGGACGGCCGGCCCCATCCGGGCGCGGGGTTCTTGCCCATTCGCCGGGTCGCGGAACGGGGCTCGCCATCCGCCGGAATTGTAAGCCCGCGAGCCTGCTCCGCGAGACGGTTTCCGGCACGAAAATGGACGATCGGCCGCCGCCCCCTCGCGACCCCCGGTCACCTCTTTCCGGTCTCGGGGAGACGCTCCTTCCCGGGCCCCCCGGAACCCGTCAAGGCGTTTCGCCCCCGATCCGGGGTCCGAGGACGGCCAGCCGTCCGTCGCGGAGGCCCAGGAAGAGACGCCGGTCTCGCCATCCATCCTCCCGGGCGCCGTCGCCCGACCGGCGCACCACTCCCAGCACCTCCGCATCGAGGTCGCGAGCCCGGCCGATCCGGGCGCCGGTCTCCGCGTTCACCTCCACGAGCAGTCCGTCCCGGGTGACGACCAGGATGGCGCCGGCGATCCGCACCGGGGCCGCCGCCGGCCGGCCGGGCAGCGCGGCGCGCCAGCGCTGCCCCCCCCGTTTCGCGTCGAAGCAGTAGAGGCTGTTCGCCTTGGTGGCCGCAAAGAGCCGTCCCCGGCTGAGGAGCGGCGGATGGTGGAACCCCTCCGCGAGCTCCCAACGCCACCGCTCCCGGCCGGATTCCAGATCGACCGCCGTGAGGTCGCCGCCCTCGTCTCCGAAAAACGCCAGCCGTTCCGCCGGAAACGGGAGGATCGGGCCGGTCATCGGACCGGCTCCCGCCGCCTGCCAGCGAACGGTGCCGGAAGTCGTTCCGGAAGACGCGGCCACCGCCGCCGCGCCGCCGCTGCCGAGCGAAACCAGGAGCAGCGGCGGGGCCCCTTCGGCGGAACCCGCCGGAGGGGGCGCCGCCACGAGGCTCGCCGTCTCTCCCTCCGGCAGCGTCGTCTCCAGGACGAGGTTTCCTTCCGGAATCCGGTATCCCCGGAGCGTTCCGGACGAGACCCAGTAGAGAACGCCGGCCGCCAGCGCGGCGGGCGCCGGACCGGGCCCCGCTCCGGCGAGCCCCCGATCGGGCGCGAAGCCGGTGGAGAACCCTCCGGTCCGCGCCCCGTCGGCGAGTTGCCGCAGGACGACGTCGCCGCTCTCGCCGAGCAGGATCACGGTACCCGCCTCCTCCGCCACGAAAGCCGCGCCGGCCCCCGGCACGCCCCAGCGGGTCCGTTCCCCGTCGGGTTCGTAGGCGACCACGTCCCCACCGGCGGTGTGGAGGAGAAATCCGTCGGCGCCCAGGACCATCCCGGCGATCGACCCTCCGGGAACGGGAGCGGGGGCCGCCACCAGCCGGCCGGGAAGGATTCCCACCGGCGCCGTAACGACCTCCGGCGCCCGGCGCGCGGGCTCCCCTTCCCCGTCCTCCGGCTCCCCTTCCCCGTCCTCCGGCTCCCCGCCTTCCGTCTCGCCCGGCTCCCCCTCCCCCGCCGCGTCCGCGGCGTCCCCGGCGGGGGCCCCCTCCGCGGACGCCTCTCCTGGCGGAGGAACCTCCTCGACCGGCGCTTCCGGCTCCTCGACTTCGCCGGGCGGCTCCTCCGGGGGCCGTTCCGGCGGCTGCTCGGGTGGCTGCCGGGATGGGACGGCGGCCGAAAGCCCCCCGGGAGGAGTTTCCCGGGACAGCGCCACGCCCGCATTCAGGAGCCCCAGGGTGGCCGCGAGACACGCCGCGGCGCGCGGAAGGCAGCCGGCCACGGACTTGCGACGGGGACTCACTCGCACCTTGACAGCCTGCGGAGCCGGACGGGGCCGCACGAAGCTTTACCCTAGCAGCCCGTGGAAAAAACACCGCGGCATCCCCGAGCCCAGCGGGACAGCGGCCGGGGGAACGCATCCCCGGTCCCCTTCGCTCGGGCCTCGGCGCGGGGTCCACGCCCCGCGACTGGCGCGAACCGCTCCGCGCACCCTCCGGGCAGCCTGTCTGGCGAGGCATGAAGAGCGATCGTCTGCCCCCGCTCCTGATGGTCGGGGGCGCCTTCGCAACCTTTGCGGCGGCAATGGCCGACGCCGCGTACCGGTTCGCCGCCCTGCCGGACGCCGTCCACACCGCGTTGACGGTGGCCACCGGGATGCTGCTCCTCCTTGCCCTGGTCCGGCGTGAGCTGCTGCCTCCCGGCAGCCGGCGTATCGCCCTCGTCCTGACCGCCGCCGCCCTGGTGGCGCTTTCCTGCCGCCTTCCGCTCCACCGGACCATCACGGCGGGGCCGGAGTCGGCCTCCCGCGCAGCGGACCGGGTGGACGCCTTTCTCGCCGACCTCACCCGGGAGGTGGGGGATGCCGCCTACCTGGTGGCGCGGACGGCGCCGGTCGCCGCCGCGCTGGAGGGCTCGGATGCGGGCGGCACCGAGTCCCGCGCTTTCCGCGCGCTTGCCGAATGGCCGCTTCCCGGAACCGCGATCGGCGACGGTGGCGCAACCCTCTACGATCGGCAGTTGCGTCCGGTGGCGTGGTCGGGAGGCAACCCGGACTTCGAAGAGGCCCTCTCCGGGGTCTTTCCCGACGGGGTCCGGGAGGAGCGCTGCCCCGACCCGGCGTTTCCGCTCTTCGCGTACAGCGAGGGGGGCCGGCGCGGCTACCTGGCTGCCGCCGAGTGCACCCGGAACCTGCTCGGGATCGTCACCGTGGAAGTGCCCGTCCGGGAGGCGTCCCCGCCCTCCTCGGGCGCCGCGCCGCTCTCGGCGCTGGAGTTCGCCGCCGGGAGGGGGCTCGATACCCGGTTTCTCGACGACGCCGCGGACCTCGAGGCGCTGGCCCAGCTCTTCGAGCGCCGCGGCGACCGTTTCGTGGACGGCTCCGGGGATGCGCAGCGCTACTACTTCGCCCTCCGCGCCTACGACGGCCAGTTGCTCGGGGCCGCCAGCACCGCCGTGGCCCCGGCGGCAGCGCGCCGCGCAGAACGGGAGGCGGAGGCCGCGCTCTACGCGACCCTGGCGCTCCTGCTCGGGACCCTGGTCGCCCTTCCCTATCTCCGGCGCTCCGGAGACCTCGGAACGCTGGCGGCGATCTGGACGCTGAGATTCGGCCTGTCGGCGCTGCTCGGGACCCTCCCGTCGGGCCCCGGCGCCGCGCTGCCGGCCTTCCTCTCGGATCCGCCCCTCCTGCCGGTACTGGGCGACTCGCCGCTCATGGCGGCCGTGACCGCGGCAGCCGTGCTGCTTTCGGCGCGGATCGTCGCCATCCGGCTCCGCCCCGGCTCGGGGCGCGGGACACCGGGCGGGATCCATTCCCTGCTGCGCGGTCTGGGCGCCGGCGGCGCCGCGGTGATGGCCGCCGCGCTCGTTCGCAGCGCCGGATTCTCGGGCGGTGCGCTGCTGACCCCGACCTGGACGCTTCACACCCGCTGGCCGGAGGTCCTCGGCTGGGTCGCCCTGCTTCTCGCTCTCGCGGGACTGCTGCTGCTCCTCCAGAGCCTCCTCCGGCCGGAAATACCGGTACTGGTGGCCGCCGCCGCCGTCGTTGCGGTCTCGGTCGCCTTTCTGCCGGGCGGTTCCCTACTCTTTCCAGGGCTTCCCCTGCTGGCTGGTGTCGTAGTGGCCTTCTGGCGCCGAGGGCGGCTTTCCCTGCGGCACCTCCGGCAGCCGCTGCTTGCGCATGAACCCGGTTTCTCCTTCCTCGTGGCTTTCCTGCTCTTCGCGCTTCCGGGGCTCCTCCTCTATCCGGCGATGGCGTGGCACGAGGACAACGTCCGCGAGCGCTACGCGCTGGACGCGGCACCGGTCCAGACCCTGAGGCACCGCTTTGCCGTCTGCCACGCACTCGAGGAGGCGACGCGTACGCTCGACGGCGAAGCCGCTTCCCTGGTCCGGCTCCGTCCGGACAGCGCTTACCGGCTGTGGCTGACCACCGGACTGCCCCGCCTGACGGTCGCGAGCGCGCTGGAAGTTCGGGGAGCGGCCGGTGAGCGCTCCCGATTCGGGGTGGGTCTGCCCCGCCGGCCCGACCCTCCGTCGTCCGCTCCCTCTCCCCCTCGCTGGAGTCCCATCCCCGAATGCGAAGCCGCCTCCGGCATCGAGGGGGTTCTCGAAACCGAACGCCGGTTCCCTTCGGGAGCGAGTGTGACGCTCCGGGTTGCCGACCGCACCTCCGAGATCCCTTTCCTGCCCCGCGCCGCGGGGATCGCCGATCACTTTCTGCTCCGCGGCGACGCGGCCCCCGCCGTGTTTCGCGGACGAGACCTCCGGCTCCGCCGCCCCTCCACCCTCCCCCTGGAACAGAGCGAGCGGCGGGTCGAACTGGGGGTGCTCGTGGACGGCGAGGCGTTCGTGATCTCCTGGCGGCGGACCGGCCTCGCCGACCACGCCGGCGCCCTCCTCGGCTGGGGTTTTCTGGCGGCCCTGATCGCCCTCCTGGTGGCGGTCGCCGCGCGCGCCCGCCTCCTCTTCCCCCATCGGGAGGGGCGCCTCCGGCGGCGGAGTTTCCAGATGCAGTTGACCGAAGCGCTGGCCGCCGCGGTCCTCATCGCGATCCTGGGCGTCGCGGTGTTCGCGCAGCAGCGCCTCGGAGTGCTGCTCGAGTCCGCCAGCGACCGGGAAGCCGTCTCGCGATCGTTCTCGGTACAGCGGGTGGCGCAGGAACTCGCCGCCCTCGACCCGCTGATTCCGCGGGAGGAACTCGCGCTGCGCCTCGCCCAGGCAGCGGACCAGCTCGATACGGACGCGGCGCTCTACAACGGCGGAGAGCTGGTCGCGGTCAGCCGTCCCGAACTGGCGCAGACGGGCCTCCTTCCCCCACGTCCGCCACCCGCGGCGATCCTCCCCTCCGCGTCTCCCGGCCCTTTCCTGAGCATCCAGGAGGCCGGCTCGCTCCGATACCGGATCGTCTGGATCCGCCTGGACACTCCGGCCCGCCTGCACGGTCCCCTGCTGCTCGCCGTCCCGCTGCCCGCGGACGAGGCCGCCCGCCTCGAGAGCGTCCGGGCCATCCAGCGGACGCTCATTCTCGGGAGCGGATCGCTGGCGCTGATCTTCGCCATCGTGCTGCCCGCGCTGGTCGCGCGGCGCCTGGCCGCCCCGGTCCGGGGCCTGGCGCGGGCCACCGGCCGGATTGCCGATGGTGATCTTCAGGCCCGGGTTCCCGTGCACGGCACGCTGACCGAGCTGCGCCTGCTCGCGGCCAGCGTCGAACGGCTGGTGCGGCGAATTCCGGACGTGCGCCGGCAGATGCGCGAGGAAGCGGCGGCGGACCTCGCCCGGCGCGTCGCCCACGACATCAAGAACGCCCTCGCCCCGATCGGACTGGCGGCGGACTACATCCGCCGGGTGCTGCGGGAGCCGCGCGGCCGGGACCCGAAGGCGGCGGTGGACGAAGGCGTCTCCGAGATCCTCAGCCAGGTGGAGCGCCTCCGACGCATTTCTTCGGAGTTCTCCGCCCTCGGAGCCCCCCTTCGGCTCGCCGAAACGGACGTGACGAGGTTGGTCGAGGACACCGTCGGCCCCTATCGCCGGCCCCACGCGCGGCCGCGGGTCGTTTTCGAGGGATCGCCGACCCCGGCGGCGCGGGTCGATCCCGAGATCGTGGCGCGGATCGTCGAGAACCTCCTGCAGAACGCGGTCGAGGCGACCCTCGACTTTCCGGAGATCCCGCCGGAGGAGGCGGAGGTTTCGGTGCGGGTGCTCCCGGTCCGCCGCGACCGATGGATCCGCATCGACGTCGAGGACAACGGCCCCGGGGTTCCGAAAGGGCTCCGCGACCGGATCTTCGACGCCGCCTTCTCCACCCGGACTCGTGGATCGGGGCTCGGGCTCGCGAACGCCCGCCGTTTCACCGAGGCGCACGGGGGGAGAGTCAGCGCCGGCCCGCGCGCTGATGGCCGGCCCGGACTCCTCCTCGTCGTGGAGCTTCCGGTGGACGGCCCGCGCGAGAAGGAAGCGACATGAGTTCAGGCCCCGGACCACGGAACGCGCTCCGGATCCTCCGGCGGCTCTCCGGGGCGATCCTGGCGTTGGCCATGTGCGCTCCCTCCGCGCCGCCGCCGGACGATCTCGAGGCGATTCTCGGGCGGTTCCGGCGTACGTTCGAAGAAGCCGACGCCCGCCATCTGGAGGGTCTCTATCCGTCGGGTTGGGCGCTCGTGGCGCTCAGCGGGGAAACCCGCCGCAGCGCTTCCGGGGATGAGCTGCGGCGCGGGCTGGAGCGGTTCTTCCGGAACCGCACGCCGATCGGCTATCAGGAGCGGCCACCTTCCATTCGCCGCTCCGCGGACGGCGGCTACGTTCTATTCGTTCCGGAGTGGACCAGCATGGCCACCGGCACCGACCGCTACGTGGTGGAGGCCTTTCGCATCGGTCTGGAACGGGTCACGGCCGGACCGGCGGCCGGTTCACCCCCCCGCTGGCAGATTCGCGAGTTCACCGCCTGGACCCGGTGAGCGGCGCCCGCGCCCCAGGGATCCGCAGTCCTGGCGGCCGGCTACGGAGCGTTCGGCGGCCGGTCCCCGCTCCCCCGGGAGCCGGCGCGCCCCAGCGCCATCGGGTCCGGCTTCCGTGAACCGCGCGCGGACGAACGGACGAACCGCCCTCCCAGCCCGCGAATCCCGCGGATCAACGGCGAGGCCGCGTATCCGAAGGCGAGAACCAGGAACATCGCGACCGGTTCCGCAATGGTGGCCACGATGAAGACCGCCAGCACGACCAGCATCCGGTGGGACTGGGGTTTTCGTCCCGTCTGGTTCTTGAAGCTCGGATAGCGCACCGGACTGTTCATCAGCAGGGCGAGCCCGAGCGTTCCGAAGAGGCAGGCCGCCGCCGCCAGCGGGTTCCCGGGCGGCGCCGGATGCCAGTAGGCCACGGCCCCGACCACCGCGGCCGCGGCCGGCGAGGACATCCCCGTGTAGTAGCGGGGATCGGTACTCAGCCGCCCCACGTTGAACCGGGCGAGACGGACGGCGGCGCAGATCGTGAACAGCGCGGCCACCAGCCATCCGGTCTGGGGCCAGCGATGCAGCACCCACGCGTACGCGAGGACCGCCGGCGCCACCCCGAAGGAAACCACGTCCGCCAGGGAGTCCAGTTCGCGGCCGAACTCGCTGGTGGCGCCCGCGAACCGCGCCACCCGCCCGTCCACCACGTCCGCCAGGATCGCAAAGCCGATGATGAGTCCGGCGCTCGCGAACTCCCCCCGGAAGCTCTGCACGATGGAGAAGAACCCCAGGAAGATGTTGCCGACGGTGAAGACCGCCGGAAGCAGGAACACTCCCCGGCGGGTCCGGAGTTGCTGGCGCTTCATTCCCACGTCCCGATGACGGTCAACCCGCCGCGCACCCGATCTCCGGGGCGGACGGAGAGGGCGACGCCCGCCGGCAGGAGCAGGTCGGTCCTCGACCCGAAACGGATGAGTCCGAAGCGCTCACCCCGGGCGAGGCGGTCGCCGGCCCCGACCCGGCAGACGATGCGCCGGGCGACGACTCCGGCGATCTGACGGACCCGGATCGTGCCCCGTTCGGTCGTCATCTCCAACTCGTTCCGCTCGTTCCGCTCCGCGGCGTCTTTCCGGAAGGCCGCCCGGAACGCGCCCTGACGATAGCGCACGGCCCGCACTTCCCCCGCCGCCGGCGCCCGGTTGATGTGGACGTCGAAGATCGACAGGAAAATGCTCACCCGCTGCGTTCCCGGCTCGCCTTCAGCCGCGGGTCCGGCTTCGGTGACCCGGCCGTCGGCGGGAGCCAGGATCGCCGCCGCATCGCCCGGCGCGCGGCGCTCCGGATCCCGGAAGAAGCACCCGGCGAAGCCGGCTCCGGCGAGCAGCGCCCAGCCGATCCAGCCGAAGACCCCGCCGCCGGCGCCGGCCGTGGCCAGCGCGAGGGCCGCCAGGACGAGCGGGACCGCCACGAACACCCTGCCTTCCGGGGCGATCGGCAGTCTCATTCGGCTCCGCGGCGGAAAGCCGCGTCGTGCGTCAGCTCAGGCGCGCCGGCCGTTCCGGGCCGTCACGAGGAGGCGGCGAGCGCCGCGATCCGGTCCTTCAGGGCCAGTTTGCGCTTCTTCAGCACCGCGGCTTCGTGCTGCTGGAGGGGTGAGAGGTGGCCGTACTTGGTGAGTTCCTCGAGCTTTTCGTCGAGCTCGCGGTGTCGCCGGACCAATTCCTCGAGATCGGGCGCCGCCGCGGGTGAGGCCGCCGGTTGCGGGGCGGCGGGCGCGCGGGTATCGGTCTCGATCTGATCTTCGTGTTTCATGAAGGCCTCCAGAAAGCCCTCCGGACCGTGGGTCCGGAACCGCTTCGGACAAACGTCGCTGCGTCGCCCGTGGAGAAAGCGACGCCAGCACCGAAATCGCCGGTCGCCCCGGCGCGGGTGGGGCTCGCGGGAGGAGCCCCGGTTGGCCAATCCGGCCGGAGTGCGCTCCCACCGAAACGCAACGATGCGGGCCGCGTGACTCTGTCCACAGGTTGTTTTGTATCTATAGCGTAACGGAACGGCCATGGATATCCGGTTCCCGGAGATAGAGCGGCTCCAGGGTGGTTTCCCAGCGGCGCGCCGCCTGAAGCCCGAGACGGAGCGCGGCCGGCGCGAGCGCCCGCCGGGCTTCCACGACCTCGAGGTCCGGGCTCCCTCGGCCGATCGCGTCGCGATAGCGAAAGACCGCCGGTCCGCAGATCCGCGCGGCGCCGTGTTCTCCGGCCCAGGCCGCGGTGTCCTCCGGCAGCAGGCGGCACGGCCCCCGAACGAGGGCGTCGGGACCGGCCCCGTCGTAGAGGGCGGCGAAGAGTTCACCTCGCAGCGCGTCCACGACCACCAGCCGGCGGACCGGAGAACCGCTCGCAGCCGCGTCCGCCAGGGCGGCCGCATCGAGGCTCGAGACCCCGGCGGCCCGGATTCCGGCAGCCAGCGCGAACCCCTGCGCGGTGGCGAGGCCGATCCGAAGACCGGTGAACGAACCGGGCCCCCGGGTCGCCACCAGCAGGGAGAAGTCCGAGGCTTCGAACCCCGCCTGCGCCAGGACGCGGTGGATCGCCGGCAGGAGGCTCCGCGAATGGCGGTTCGAGGGTTCGAACGTCTCGACGGCCTCCGCGGTCACGGCGCCGCCCGGGCCGGCCAGCCCCAGCGCGACGCTGCCCAGCGTGCCCGTCGTATCGAGCGCCAGCACCGGCCCCGTGACCGGTGCGGCCGCCACGGACTCGGGATCCCACTCTCGCAAGGCGCCAGGAATCCTATGCGGAGCGCCGGCCTCCGGCCGCCATCGCGTAAAAGCGCGCAAGCGGCTCCCCTTCTTGCCCCTTCCCGGAAGGGCCGGCTCCGAGACACAATCGCCGCGTGACCACGGCCCCGCGGCTCTTCCCCGAAGTTCAGCCGCCGCCAGCGGGGACCGCTGCCCGCCCGGGGCGCCCGAAGCCGAGAGGACGCGGCGTCTCACCCGCGATGCAGCAGTACCTCGACCTCAAGCGGGAGGCCGGCGACGCCATGCTGTTCTTTCGCATGGGTGACTTCTACGAGGTGTTCTTCGAGGACGCCAGGACGGCCGGCGAAGTCCTGGAGATTGCCGTCACCTCCCGGCAGAACGATGCCGAAGGGAAGGCCATCCCCATGGCGGGGGTTCCGTACCACGCCGCCGAGGGGTACATCACCCGACTCGTCCGCGCCGGTTTCCGGGTCGCGGTCTGTGAACAGGTGGAGCCGCCCGGCCTCTCCAAGGGACCCGTACGGCGGGAGATCGTGCGGGTCGCCACCCCTTCGACGTATCTCGAGCCGGCCTATCTGGCGGGGTCGGAGGCCGCGTACCTGATGGTGGTGGCCGAGTCCGGAACCCGGAGCCGTCCTCGCCTCGGCGCCGCGTGGGTCGACCTCTCCACCGGGGAGTTCACCGCCGCCGAGTTCTCCGGAAACAGCCGCCAGCGCGAGTGCGCCGAAGCCACGGCCGGCTTCCGCCCCCGCGAACTGCTGATGGCGGAGAGCGCCCCGCCCCGGGACCTCCTGCCGGCGCTCGGAGATCTGCCGCTGCTCACGGTGCGCCCCGACCTGTGGTTCGAGTTCGAACACGCCCGCGACACCCTGCGCCGCCACTTCGGGACGCTCTCGCTCGAATCGTTCGGCATCGAGGAAACCCCGGCCGCCGTCGCTGCGGCGGGGGCCGCACTCAGCTACCTGGCGGAGACCCAGCGCGGTCAGCTGCACCACCTCGGCAGCCTCAAGCGTCTCGACACGTCGGGGCGCATGCAGATCGACCACCTGACCCAGCGGAACCTGGAGCTCTTCCGGTCGCTGTCGGCCGAGTCGGGAGCTCCGCCCGGCGCCACCCTCGTCGACACCCTCGACCGGACGGCCACCGCGATGGGGGCCCGCCTGCTGCGGCGGCGCCTCGCCCACCCGCTGCTCGATCCGGAGCGGATCCGCGAACGTCATCTCGCGGTGGACGCGTTCACGCGTGACCGGAAGCTGCGGCAGGAGGTCGCCGGAGCGTTGGCCGGCGCTCCCGACCTCGAGCGGCTCGCCTCCCGCGCGGCGCTCCGGATCGCCGGCCCCCGCGAGTACCTCCGGGTCGCCGACGGCCTCCGGGCCGCGGCCGCGGTACGGACCGCCCTCGAACCCGTCGAGGCGCCCAGCGTCCGGGAGATCCGAAGCCGGATCCGGGAACTTCCCCAACTGCTCGAACGGATCCAGGCGACGGTTTCGCCTGAGGCCCCGGTGCTGGCGCGCGACGGCGGCGTGATCCGGGAGGGGTTCTCGCCGGAACTCGACGAACTGCGGCGGCTCCGCTTCCGCGGCCGCGAGTGCATCCGCAACATGGAGACCAGCGAAAAGCAGCGCACCGGGATCACTTCCCTCAGGATCCGGCACAACCAGGTCTTCGGCTACACGATCGAAGTCCCCAAGGCGCAGGCCGGCAGGGTTCCGCCGCACTACGTGCGCCGGCAGACGCTGGTGAGCGCGGAACGCTACGTCACGGAGGAGTTGAAGGAGTTCGAGGCGCGGGTGGCGCAGGCGGACGAGAAGATCGCCGAACTCGAGGCCTCGCTCTTCCGGGTCCTCGAGGACGAGGTCGGGGACACCGCCCGCGAGATCCTGGAAATGGCGGGCGCCCTCGCGGAAGCGGACGTCGCCGCAGGCCTCGCGCAGACCGCCGTCACCCATCGGTACGTGAAGCCCGAAGTGCACGAGGGGTTCGAGATCGAGGTGCGCGCCGGGAGGCACCCGGTGGTCGAAGCCCTGTCCGCCGAAGAGTTCGTCCCCAACGACCTCGGCCTCGGGGAGGACCGGTTCCTGATGATCCTGACCGGACCCAACATGGGAGGGAAGTCCACCTTCCTGCGTCAGACGGCGCTCCACGCGGTGATGGCGCAGATGGGCTCCTTCGTCCCCGCGGAATCCGCCCGCCTCCCCGTGGTCGACCGGGTGTTCGCGCGCGTCGGGGCCTCCGACGACCTCTCGCGCGGCCGGTCCACGTTCCTCACGGAAATGGAGGAAACGGCCTACATCCTCAACCACGCCACCCGCCGCAGCCTCGTGCTGCTCGACGAAGTGGGCCGCGGCACCGCGACCTACGACGGGCTCTCGCTGGCCTGGGCCATCGTCGAGCACATCGCCAGGAAATCCGGCCTGCGGATGAAGACGCTCTTCGCAACCCACTACCACGAGTTGACCGCGCTGGCGAGCGCCGAGGACGGGGTCGTCAACTTCCACGTCGAGGCGCGGGAACATCGGAACGAGATCGTTTTCCTGCACCGGGTGGCGCCCGGGGGAACGAACCGCAGCTACGGCATCGAGGTGGCACGCCTCGCCGGGGTCCCGCGCCCGGTGGTGCAGCGGGCGCACGAGGTTCTGGAGGGCCTCACCGGGGGCCTCGACGGACGGGGGGCGCGGCTGCCCGCGCCCGAGCCCGGCGGGCCTTACTCACTGCTCGAACCGGCCGAGAGCCAGGTGGCCGACGCCGTGCGGTCCTGCGATCCGGACCAGCTCAGTCCCCGGGAGGCGCTCGACCTCGTGTACCGCCTCCGGCGCCGCCTGGATCCCGCGGCAAGCGCTCGCGAGGACGAGCCGGGCGAATCCTCCGGGGAGTCCTGACCGCAGGCCGCGCCCCGACCATAGACTTCGTTCACCGTGTTTCCCAGCCGGCGCCGTTCGCTGCGCCTCGCCGCCGGCGCGGCGGGAATGGCCCTCCTCTTCGGGTGCGGAGAGGAGCGGCCGCGGCCCCTGGCGCTCGCCACCGGGACCACGGCGGGCGTCTACTACCCGCTCGGCGGCGCGCTGGCGAGCCGCTGGACGCGCGACCTTCCCGGCCTCGTCGTCAAGGCGGAGGTCAGCGCCGGTTCGGTGACGAACCTGATTCAGGTCGCCAAGGGCGAGAGCGACATCGGCTTCGGCCAGGCGGACGCGGTCGCCGACGCGTTCCGGGGAACCGGGCGCTTCCCGGAGCCGCTCCCGCTCGCGGTTCTCGGCCGCGTCTATCCGAACATCGTCCACCTGCTGAGCGTCGCCGGCCGGGACGTGCATTCGGTGGCCGACCTGCGCGGGAAACGGGTATCGCTCGGGCCCCCGGGGTCCGGGAACGAGGTGACCGCCCGCAACGTACTGCGCGCGGTGGGCATCGCCGAAGACGAGTTCCGGGTGCGCCAGATGAACTACAACCAGAGCATCAACGGCCTCAAGGACGGAACCGTGGACGCGGTGTTCCTGGCCGCGGGCCTGGGAGTGTCGTCGGTCGTGGAACTGGGACTCACCCGGGACCTGGTGCTGGTGCCGTTCACCCCGCAGGAGATCGCCGCGGTCGAGACGGCCAACAGCGCGTACCAGGGAATCGAGGTCCCGCCCGGGGTCTACCGCGGGGTGGACGCGCCGACGCTGGCTCCCTCGCTCTGGAACATCCTCTTCGTGCACCGCGACCTGCCGGCGGATCTCGCGAAACGGCTGACCGCATCGGTCCTGGCGGGCCGCGACGAGTTCCGTTCGGTCACCCGGAACGCGGACTTCATCCAGGTCGACAGTCTCGGGGACGTCGGGAGTCTCCCGCTCCATCCGGGAGCGAGAGCCTTCTACGACGAAGCGCGGGCGCGCGGCGGCGGAGCGCCGGGGAGCCTGCCCTGACGACCCCTCCCGGTCCCGCCGGGACCGTCGCGCTTCCGGAAGAGCCGCGGCCCGCCCTGTCGCTCCCGGTCCTGTTGACCGGGGCCGCCCTCTCCCTCTTTCAACTCTGGCAGGCCGTCTTCGGCGCCCTCGGGGCCACCTGGATGCGGCCCATCCATCTGACCTGGATTCTCGCGCTCGGTTTTTTGGCCAGCGCCGCCGGTGGTCCCCGGCGGGCGCGCGCCGCCGATCTCCTGCTGGCCGCGCTTTCCGTGGCCGCCGGGGTCATGGTCATCCGTTTCGACCGGCAGGGGATCGACCACATCCTCTACGGGCTGAACGCCGCCGACCTGGCCGCCGGGGTCGCCCTGATCGCGCTGCTGCTGGAAGCCACCCGCCGCCGGGTGGGCGCGGTGATGACCTCGGTGGTCGTCGTCTTCCTCGCCTACAACGCGTTCGGGGCCTCGCTCCCCGGCATCCTGGCGCACCGCGGCTTCGAACTCGAGCGGATCGTCCGTTTCGAGGTCTTCACCGGGGCGGGGCTCTTCGGCCTGCCGATCGGCGTGGCGAGCAGCACGGTGTTCGTCTTCGTCCTCTTCGGCGCCCTGCTCGAATGCACCGGCGGCGGCCGGTTCTTCATCAACCTCGCCTTCGCCGCCGCGGGCCGGGCGCGGGGCGGGCCGGCAAAGGCGGCGGTGGTGGCCTCGGCGGCGCTCGGTTCGGTCTCCGGCTCCGCCATCGCCAACACCGTGACCACCGGCGCACTCACCATCCCGATGATGAAGCGCCTCGGCTTCTCGCGCGAGGAGGCCGGCGGCATCGAGGCCGCGGCCTCCACGGGGGGCCAACTGATGCCGCCGATCATGGGGGCGGGCGCGTTCCTGATGGCGGAACTCACGAACACTCCCTATCCCCGGATCGTCCTCGTGTCGCTCCTCCCGGCGGTGCTGTTCTTCGCCGGAACCCTCTTCTTCGTCCACGGACTCGCGGTCCGGCGCGGGATCGAGGCCATGCCCTCGCGGCCCCGAATCCTCGCCACGCTCGCCGAGGGGGCCCACTTCCTCGCCGCCGTCGCCGTCGTCGTGGCGCTGCTCCTCATGAACTACTCGCCGCCGCTGGTCGGGGCCGCGGGGTGCCTCGCCGTGGTGGTGGCCGGCGCGCTCCGGCGCCGCACCCGGGTGGGGCCCAGGCAACTCCTCGAAGGGCTGGCGCAGGGCGCCGTGACCGCGGTCCCGGTGTCCCTCGCCTGCGCGGCGGCGGGGATCGTCGTCGGAGTGATCGGACAGACCGGTGTGGGGCTGCAGTTCGCCGAACTCCTGCTCAGTGCCTCCCAGGGAGCCCTCCTCCCTGCCCTGGGGCTGTCCGCGCTGGTCGCGCTGGTGCTCGGGATGGGCCTGCCGGTGACCGCCGCCTACATCGTCGTTGCGGTGGTCGCCGCCCCCGCCCTCACCGGGCTCGGGGTGCCGCTGCTGACCGCGCACCTGATCCTCTTCTGGCTCTCACAGACGTCCAACGTGACCCCTCCCATCGCCCTGGCGGCCTTCGCCGGAGCGGGCGTGGCGGGCGGCCGTCCCATGCCGACCGCCTTCCAGGCGGTGCGGCTGGCCGCCGGACTCTTCATGGTTCCGCTGCTCATGGCCTACACCCCGCTGCTTCCCGGCGCGGGGGAGCCCCTGGGCCCGGCCCAGGGGGTGGCGTTCGCAGGCGGCCTCGTCGCGATGGCGGCGGTCGCGCTCGCGCTCTACGGTCACGGCGTTCGCGCGGTCCCCTGGCCCGTCCGGCTGCTATTGGCCGCGGCGGCGCTCCTCCTGCTTCTCCCGGACCCCCTGCTCCGCCTGGCCGGCGCCGGGCTGGCCGCGCTCGGTTTCCTGCCGCAGCTCCGCGGGCGCCGCTCGTGAGGGAGCCGAGTCGGCCGCAGCGGAACGGTCCCGCGGTCAGCCCGCCGGGCAGGACAGCGCGGGCCGGTGGCTAGAGCAGGCGCACCCGCCAGAGGTACTGGAGCGAGGTGATCACCGTGAGGGTCACCATCGCCGCCAGCAGCAGCGGGGTGACGAGGCTGTCCAGTTCCAGCAGGTTGGCGACCAGGAACCAGAGGATTCCCACCACGTTGATCACCGTCGCGGCCTTCCCGAGCCGGCTGGGGGTGAAGTTGCGCCGCTTGACCGCCAGGTTGTAGGCGCCGGCCACGAACAGGATCGTGGCGTCGCGGGACAGCACCATGATCGCGACCCAGGCCGGAATGCGCACCGAGACGGCCTCGATGGGCGCGGCGAGGGTCACCACCGCCGACACGATGAGCACCTTGTCGGCGAGCGGGTCGAGGAGCACGCCGAGGTCGCTGTTCTCGCCGCGGCGGCGGGCGAGCGGCCCGTCCACCATGTCCGTCAGACCGGCCAGCACGAGCGCTCCGAGGGCGAGCCCGAAGCGCCCGTAGAGGATGCAGATGACCACCACCGGGGCCAGCAACAGCCGGAGAACGGTGAGCTGATTGGCGATCGTCATCGGAGGAGGAGGCGCCCGGAGCGCAGCCGGATCAAGGGAAGATCCCGAGTTCCTCGTAGGAGCGGCGGATCTTCTCGAGCGCCACCACGTAGGCCGCGGTCCGCAGGGTGCCGCACTCCGGAAACCGGCCCCGGGCGTCGCGGATCTCGTCGTAGGCCTGCGTCATCTTCTCTTCGAGCCCGCTCACCACGAGTTCCTTCTCGTCGGACTGAGTGACCAGGTTCTGCCGCATCTCCACGCTCAGCCGCTTGCCGGCGAGGGTCTCGGCGGCATTCAGCAGCGCGTTCGTGTTCGCGATCTCGAGCCGCTTCTCGAGCAGCCCGAAGCGCATGTGGGAGAGATTCCGCGCCCATTCGAAGTAGGAGACCACCACCCCCCCGGCGTTCAGGTACACGTCGGGAATCACCGGGATGCCGCGTTCCCGGAGGATGCGGTCTCCTTCGGGGGTCGTGGGTCCGTTCGCCGCCTCGGCGACCAGCTTCGCGTTCACCAGCGGCGCGGTCTCCCCGTGGATCACGTTCTCCACCGCCGCCGGGATCAGCACGTCGCACTCCATGGCCAGGATCGCCTCGGGGGGCAGTTCCTCCTCGGCGCCGGGGAATCCACGGATGGTCCCGTGCTCCCGGCGCCACTCCAGGAGATCCCGCACCGGGATTCCCGCGCCCGAGCGCACCACGATGGTGACGTCCCATTCGCCGATGGCGATGACCTTCGCGCCGCGCCGGACCAGGATGTCGGCCGTGTGGAAACCGACGTTCCCGAACCCCTGGATGGCGACTCGTTTGCCCGGCAGGCCGCGGCTCAGCCCGGCGCCGGGAAAGTCCTCCACGAACTCGAGTCCGCGGGCGAGCCCAAGCACGACTCCGCGTCCGGTGGCGTCCTCCCGCCCGCGAATGCCTCCCTGGGTGACCGGCTTGCCGGTCACGCTGGCGAAGTTGTCGATCCCGCCCGGGTGCATCGCGTCGTAGGTGTCCGCGATCCAGGCCATCTCGCGCGCTCCGGTCCCGAGGTCGGGCGCCGGAACGTTGACCCCGGGCCCGATGAAGTTCTTGCGGATCAGCTCCGCCGTGTAGCGCCGGGTGATGCGTTCCACCTGCTCCGCGCTGTAACGGCGCGGATCGAACGCGATGCCGCCCTTCGAACCGCCGAAGGGCACGTTCACGATCGCGCACTTGTAGGTCATCAGCGCCGAGAGGGCGCTGATCTCCTGCTGGTTCACCAGCGGGCTGTAGCGGATCCCCCCCTTCAGCGGATGCCGGTGATGGCTGTGCTCCGCCCGCCAACCGGAGAAGACCTCCACCCGGTCCCCGAACTTGACCGGAAACCGCGTGTAGTAGATCGAGTCCGTGACACAGATCTGCTGGAGGAGTCCCTCGGGAAGCTGGATCGCGCGCGCCGCTTCGTGGACGAGACCGTGAACGTTGCGCTCGAGGTTCAGGTCGGAGGCGCCGTTTGCCCTCATGGTCCGGGATCGTAGAGCAGTTTCGCCGGCGTTCCGGCCTCCTCCGGGGGAAGAGCCAGGAATTCCGCCAGCGCCGCCTCGCACGCACGCGGCTCCCGGAGGCACGGCCGCCCGTGGGTCGCGCCCTCGACGACGACCATCCGGCTCTCCGGGTGACCGTTCGCCCGGAAGACGGCGGTCTGCGCCGCGAGCGGCGCTCTCCGGTCCGCATCGCCGGCGATCACCAGGACCGGGACCCCGGCCTCCCCGAGACGTGCGGAGAACCGCTCCACGTCCATCTCCCGCGGTTCGAAACCCGCGGCGAGCTCGAGCCCGAGCAGGGTCAGGTCCCCGGCCGGGAAAGGGGGCAGACCCACCAGGAGGGCCGCGTAGCGGTCGACCACCTCGGGGACGTTCCTGAAGGTGCTGTCGAGCACGACCCCGGCGACGTCAGCCGCCAGCGCGGCGCCCGCGCGGGCCGCCGCCGCCCCGCCCATCGAGACCCCGAGAAGATAGAGGCGGTTCTCCGGGAACTCCCGCCGGAGGAAACGGGCCCCCGCCAACACGTCGAGCCCCTCCAGATAACCGAGGCTGGTGCGCCTTCCACCGCTGTCACCGTGGCGCCGGAGGTCCAGCGTCAGGGCATGGCAGCCGCGGGCCGCGAGGTACGCCGCGCGGCCCAGCACCTCGCGGCGCGACCGGAAGAGTCCGTGGGCGAGCACCACGGAACACCCCGCCGGGTCCGGGGCCCTCAGGAGCCAGGATCCAAGCCGCACTCCGTCCTCGCTCCGGAGCAGGACGGTCCGGTAGGAAACTCCGTAGTCCCCGGGCGCCGCCCGATCCTCGAGGTCCTGGGGACGCGTCCCCGAGAAACTGGCGAGGAGCACCCCCACCGCCGTGGGGAGGGACAGGGCGACCAGCAGGACCGCGGCCCCCACCCCGCAGAGGATGCGCCGCGCCTTCCGGCGGCGGTTCCCGGCGGGGGTCATCCGTTCCCGGGCGCCGTCCCCGCGGTGGACCCGGGCTCGGGGACCCGGATGATCAGCACCAGCGCCAGGATGCCGAGACCGGCCATCAGCCAGCAGACCGCCTCGAACCCGTATGGATACAGCAGCCCGCCGGCCGCAACCGCCGCCGCGATACCGAGTTGCGAGAACACGTTCGAGAACCCGAGGAAGCTGGCGCGGCGGTTCTTCGGCACCAGCTCGCTGCGGAGAGCGGTGAACGCCGCGATCCGGGCCACGGCGAGACACCCGAACACCAGCAGGGCCACGACCAGCGGGGCGCCCGCGAGCCACGGCAGGACCGGGGTCAGGGCCGCCGTGGCGCCGGAAACCAGCACGATGAAGCGGCGCTTGCCCAGGCGGTCGGCGAGCGGCCCGGCGATGAGTTGCGCGGCCATGATCGCCGCGCCAAGTCCTCCGTAAAGAACCCCCACCGCTTCCAGCGAAAACCCCCGCACCTCCTGCAGCCACCCCGAGGCATAGGCGGAGATTCCCACCAGGCTCCCGGACATGCAGAACGCGGCGAACGCCGCCGTCCGATGGACCGGACTCCCAAGGAAATCCAGGTGGCCGGCCAGCTTGCGCCTGAGCGGTCCGGGAACCGTCTCCCGCGGCCGCGCTTCCGAGAGCGCGAAGAGCAGCGCCAGCGTCAGGGCCGCAAGGATCGCGAGCGCCCCGTAGACGACCTGGTGTCCGAAACGGCCGGCGGCGAAGGCCGCCCCGACCTGTCCCAGGATGGCCGCCCCCATCGCTCCCCCCATGAGGAAGGCCATCACCTTGCCGCGGCGCCGGTACGGCACCAGGTCGGCGACCCAGGCCACGGCAAGCGCCGCAATGGTGCCGCCGGCAAACCCGGCGGCGATCCGCGCCAGCACGAAGGCGGCGTAGTGGGGCATCAGCGAGACCACCCCGGCGGACGCCAGCATCAGGGTGGCCCCGAGGAGCAGGAAGGGGCGGCGTCCGCGCGCGTCCGCAAGCGGCCCCATGACCAGCGCCGCGAGGGCGGCCGCAAAGGAGTAGGCGGAGATGGCGAGGCCGACGTCCGCAACACCGACCCGGAGGCCTCCCGCGAGGGCCGCGATCAGCGGGTTGACCACCTGCTGGTCGAGCAACCCGAGCCCGATCAGCGTGCCCAGCACCGCGCCCGGCCAGATGAGCGAGGACGTCTCCGGGCGGGTCTTCAAGGAGCGAAGCCTACTTTTCCGTACGCTCGCGGCACGCCGGGACTCCCGGGCGCTCCTCGCGCCGGCATCCCCCGCTCCGGGCTCGAACTTCCGGTCCGGCGAAACCCCCTCCTGACGTTTTCCGTTCCAAGCCTCTATATTCTCGCGCCTCCCCGACCATGTCCGTTCTGGAACGATTCGCCTCGCCGATCAGGAGCCGCGACGCCGCCGTACGCCTCAAGGCGGTCCAGAAACACCCTCCGGAGGACACCGGCACCCTCGCGGACCTCGCGCGCTCCGATCCCGATGCCCGCGTGCGCAAGGAGGCGGTGCGGCGCCTCGAGGCGCCCCGGGTGCTGCTGGAACTGACCGGGGACGCCGGCGATGAAGCCGCCCGCAAGCTGGCCCGGTCCCGGAGCGAGGCGCTCCTCGTCAAGATCGCCGCCGACGACCGGGACGAGCAGGAGTCACGGCGGGCGCTCGGGCTTCTCGTCCCGCTGCGCGCCGTCGCCGAGGTCGCGTGCCGAGCCCACTTCGAAGCGATCCGCGCGGAGGCGCTCGCGCGCCTGACCGCCGTTCCCACGGAGACGGCCGACCGCGATGCGGCCCTCGCGACGGTCGCCGGGCGAGCCACGGAACCCGCTCTCCGAAGCCACGCCCTCGAGGCCATCTCCAGTCCGTCCGGCCTCCTGCAGGTAGCGGTGGCGGCGGACGACCGCGAAAGCGCCCAGGCTGCCGTCCGCCGTCTCGAGGATCCGGAGCTGCTGCTCACCGCGGCGACCGGAAGCAACTCGAAGAGCGTGCGCCGGCTGGCCCGGCGCCGGGCCGAGGAACGGCTGCCTGCCGATCATCCGGAACGAGTGCAGGCGCGGGAGAGGACGCTCGCCGGCCTCCTCGAGCGGCTCGCCGAGGCCGACCCCGCCAGTCCGGCGCACCGGGCGAGCCTGCTGGCGGAGGCCGACGCCGTGATCGCCTCGGGGCCGGTGGCCGACGAACTCGGCGCGCGGCTCGAGGCGTTGCGGGGCAGCCTCGACGGCGGCGGGTCGGGTGACGAACGCCGGCTTCGCCTTGCCTATCCCGAGGAAGCGGCCCTGCCCGACGCCGGGGAACGTGCGCCCGCCGAGCCGGCCGCGCCCCCGCCGGACCCGCCGCCGGAGGCCCGGGAGATTCTCACCCGGTTGGAAGACGAGGAAACAGCCCTCGGCCTGCCCGAAGTGGAGACCGCCGAACGCGAGTGCCGGAAGCTCCTGGAGGAGTTGCCGGCGACCCACGAGATGCACGCCCGGCTGCGCGCCGCGGCGGAAGGCGCGAAGGGACGGGCGCTCGAGCGGAAGAAGACCCGCATCCGGGAGTTCCAGGTCGCCGAACTGGCGGATCACGCCATTGCCCTGGCCAGATCCCTCGGCAAGCATCCCTCCGGCGCCGAGATCGCCCAGGCCCGCCGGGAGCTGGCGCGCCTCGGGCGCCGCTTCGATCGCCTGGAGCCATCCGAGACACCCGACGCCGCGCGGTTCCGGACCGCGGCCCGGGAAGCGGGGACCGCGCTCGACGCCGCCGAATCGGCGCGCGAGAACCAGGCCCGGAAGGCCGAGGACCGGATCACCGGACTCGAGGAACGCCTTGCCTCGCTCGAATCGTCGGACCCGTTTCCCCTCGAAGCGGGGGAGGCCGCCCTTCGCGAGCTCGGAGCGCTCCGGAACGACGCCTCCCTCTGGCGCCGGGTGGGAGCGGAGCGGCAGACCCGGTTCCAGCGGCTTCAGGCCGCCCTGATGCCGCGGCTGCGGGAAGCCCGGGAAGTGCGCGAGTGGCGTCAGTGGTCCAATCTGGAAGA
Organism: Vicinamibacteria bacterium; assembly: GCA_965116805.1. Taxonomy (GTDB): domain Bacteria; phylum Acidobacteriota; class Vicinamibacteria; order Marinacidobacterales; family Marinacidobacteraceae; genus Marinacidobacterium. The sequence continues at coordinate 2,345,693 of OZ220713.1, read as the reverse complement.
ACAGGCGGAGCTCATTCGCCGGGCCCGGGCGCTCGCCGAGGTCGAGGACCTCCAGCGCGTGGACCGCGAACTCGCCGCGCTCGAACGCGCCTGGCACAAGGCCCGCCACACCGGACGCGATCGGGGCCAGGAACTCTGGGAAGAGTGGGGCAAGGTCCGGGAAGCCATTCTCGAGCGGGTCGGCCCCCTGAGGGAGGCCGCCGAGCGCGAACTGGGCGAGAAGCTGGACGGGCTTCGCGCGCTCGTCGAAAAGGCGGAGGAGATCGCGGAGAGCACCGACCCCCGGCGAGCCGCCGAGATCCGCGCGCTGATGCCCGAATGGCGCCAGCGCGCCCGGGGTCTCGGCAAGCGCTCGGAGCGGCTGTGGAAGCAGTTCCGCGCCGCGAACGACCGTTATTTCGCCGAACTGAAGGCGCTCCGGAAGAAGCGTTACGAAGAGCTCGCTCCCAACATCCCGATCCGGGAGGAACTGATCGCCCGGGCGAAGGCGCTGTTCGACCAGACCGATGCCGAGACGGTCCGGAACGCGGTCCGCGACCTGATGCGGGAGTGGAAGGAGTCGCCCCCCGTCCCCCGCAAGGAGGGCGACCGCCTCTGGGAAGAGTTCCGGGGCGCCTGCGACGGGGCGCGGGACCGCCTCCGGGAAGCGGCGGGAGGCGCCAGGCCGGCCCCCGGCAGTCCCGAAGACGCCCCGCCGAGCGAAGCCGAGGCCGGCCTCCGCGCCCGCATCACCGAACTCGCGGCCCAGCCGGCCGAGGAACGGCGCGACGCCGCCCTCTCGCTGTGGGACGAGTATCGCCGCATTCGCCGGTCGGCCGACCGCCTCGGCCGCGAGACCGAGGGCGCTCTCGTCGCTTGTCTCCGCGAGGCGTTCGAGAAGGATCCCGACTCCTTTGCGGGGACGCGGCTCGACCAGGAGCAACTCGGTTCGCGGCTCGCGGAACTCCTCGCCGAGATGGAGGCGCTCGCCCGGCCCCGCGCCGCCGTGTCGTCGGAGGGCGGGGTGATCGACTTCGCGGAGCACCTGAAGCGCACGCTGCAGGCCGGCAGGGCCGCCGACCGCGGCGCGGTCCTCCGGGAGGACGCGCAGGCGGCGACCCGGATCCAGGAGCGCGCCCGGGCCGCCGGGCCGGCACTCGCTGCGCCGGCGGTGGAGACGCTGAAACGAATCGACGGGCTCGCCCGGAAGGTCATCGCGCGGGCGCCGTCCCTCGAGGAGGGACGGGATCGCCCCCGGTCCCGGTCTCGGTCCCGCGAGCGGCGCCCGCCCCGGCGCTAGCGCGGTTTCGCCAGCCGGACACTCACCAGCCGGTTGAGGCTCACCCCTTCTTCAGCGGCCCTGATCACCAGGTCGCGGTGGGTTTCCGGCGGAATCCGGACTGCGAACCTGCCGCTGTAGGCAGGACTCAGGCGTCGAACTTCAAACGAAGTGCGTTCCCGACCACCGTGAGCGACGAGAGCGCCATGGCCGCCGCGGCCGCTTCCGGCGGCAACAGCAGGCCGGTCGCCGGATAGAGAACCCCCGCGGCGAGCGGCAGGGCCGCCACGTTGTAGATGAAGGCCCAGAACAGGTTCTGGCGGATGATCCGGAGCGAACGGCGCGCGAGGCGCACCGCGACGCTCACCAGGCGCAGGTCCGGGCGCATCAGGGTCACTCCGGCGGCCTCCCGCGCGATCTCGGTACCCTGGGCAAGCGCGATTCCCACGTCGGCGCGGGCGAGCGCCGGGGCGTCGTTGATCCCGTCGCCGACCATCGCCACCCGGCCGTAGCGTTCCCGCAGGCGGTCCACGGCGGAGAGCTTCTGGTCCGGAAGGAGTCCTCCCTCGACGTTGCGGACGCCGACCTCCGAAGCGGTTGCCGCCACCGCCGCCGCTTCGTCGCCCGAGACCAGGGACACCGCAAGCCCGTCGTCTTCGAGACTCCGGACGAGGTCCGCCGCCTCCGGGCGCGGCCGGTCCCGGAACCCGATGCTCCCGGCGAACTCGGTCCGGCCGTCCGATTCCGAAACCACCCGCAACCAGCCGGAGGCGCCGCTCCCGGCGGGATCCTCGGGGACCGCCAGGCCCCGTTCCCGGAGCAGACGCTCGCTGCCCACCCACGCGCGGATCCCTCCGCTGAAGGTGGCCGTGACGCCGCGTCCCGGGAGGGCCTCGAAGCGCTCCGGCGTCCGGAGATCCATCGCTTTCCCGCGGACGTGGGCGACGAGCGCCACGCCGAGCGGATGTTCGGATCCCTGTTCCGCCGAGGCCGCCAGCCGGAGCAGGTCCTCCCGGCTCCAGCCCGGCGCGGGTTCCGCCGCCACGACCACCGGGGTACCGGTCGTCACGGTTCCGGTCTTGTCGAGCGCGACCGCGCGCACCCCCGCCAGCGCTTCCAGCGCTCCGCCGGAGCGGAACAGGATGCCTTGCCGGGCGCTCCGCCCGGTCGCCACCAGGACCGCGATCGGCGCCGCCAGTCCGATGGCGCAGGGACAGGCCACCACCAGCACCGCCACCCCGCGGGCCAGCGCGAACTCGAGCGCGCCGCCCCCCAGCAGCCAGGCGGCGATGGTCAGGACGGCCGCCGCCATGACGGCGGGGACGAAGACTCCCGCCACCCGGTCCGCGGCCCGCTGGATGGGGATCTTCTCCGTCTGCGCCTTCCGGACCGCAGCGGCGATCCGGGACACCGTGCTGTCGGCGGCGGGACGGGTCACCTCGATCTCCGCGGCCCCGGTGAGGTTCATCGCCCCTGCCACGACCCCGTCGGAGACGGTCCGTTCGACCGGCACGCTCTCGCCCGTCAGGAGCGACTCGTCCATCGCCGCGCCGCCCCGCACGATCCTCCCGTCGAGCGGCACGCGCTCGCCGGGGCGCACGCGAACGTGCTCGCCCCGGCGCACTTCGGCCACCAGCACGAGGCGCTCGACGCCGTCCCGCACCACGCGCGCCCGGTCGGGAGCAAAGGCCAGCAGCTCGGTCAGGGCATCCGTGGCGCGTCCCCGGGCGCGGTCCTCGAGCCAGCGGCCGAGGCGGACGATGGCGACGATGAGCGCCGCGGTATCGAAGAACAGCATCCCCGCGCCGCCCGCCGCCAGCGCCACCACGGAGGAGGCGTACGCGGCCCCGGCGCCGAGCCCGATCAGGCTGTCCATACCGAACGTCCAATTGCGGAGCGAGGTCCCGAGCGCCTTGACGAAGGCCCAGCCGAAAAACAGGCAAACGGGAGTCGCCAGCGCGAACTGGGCGAAGCGCCCCGCGGTGGAGGCCCCGAAGCCGCTCATCGCGACCCCCATCGCCGCGCCGGCGAGCGCGAGCGCCCCGGCAACCGGAAGGAACCCGTCCCGCCAACGGGAGCCGGCGGCAGACTCCTCGGGCGGGGCGGCGGCCGGCGAGGCCGTCTCGACCCGATAGGGACCGGCGGATTCCACCGCTCCCGCAACGTCCGCCGCGAGGCCCAAGTCCAGGGGCCGCGTGTCCGCGAGGCTCACCGAAAGGTCGCCGGTGAGCAGGCTCACCTCCGCGCGCTCGACCCCCGGAAGGTCCCCGACCGCCTTCTCGATGCTCGCGACGCAACCGGCGCAGTGCATCCCGACCACCCGGGCCTCGAAGCGGCGATCTCCGGCGGTCTCCCGTTCCGGAGTGCGTAGCTCTGAAGCGGGGTCCATGACGTTGCCCGGAGTATAGGAAGGGGCGCCCAGTGGCGGGGGCTCCGGTCGATATCGGCGGTCGGCGGCGCCGCAGTAGCGCGTACGGCTCCCGCGCGATGCCGGCCGGAGGCCGGCGCTCCGAGTCGTAGGCGCGACCTTGCGTGAGTGGGGGGCGCCGCGCCTGCCGGCTGAAGCCGGTCCAGTTCTCCCGGTCGGGGCTCCAAGCCGGCGCGTCGGCCTGGTCTAGTGCGAGTGCGCGTCCTCGTAGTGCTCGGCGAGCAGGTCCCTGCCGAAGTCGCCGGTGAGGTCGCGCCACACCGAGTGGATGTGGTTCGCGCCGTTCTGGGTGTTGTCGTACTCGATGAGGAAGGTCGGGCCGTGGATGCGGTAGTAGTGCGGCTCGCCGGGCGCGGCGCTGCCGGCCCACGCGAAGTGGATGTCGCCCAGGCCGGCCGCCGTGATCCGGTCGAGCTCCGCCTTCGCGAGATCGAGCCGCATCCGTCCCAGGTAGACCTGGATCAGCTCGACGAGCTTGTCGCGCTGCTCGTCCGTCATGTTTCCGACCGCGACCCCGAGCGGCTCCCCGGGGTCGGCGACCCGATCCGTGCCGGTCAGGATGTCGGGCGGCGCCTCGGCATCGAAGACGACCTTCTCGCGCGCCTCGCCGGCGAAGAGTCCGAGCAGCTCCCTCGCCACCGTCTGTTCCGCCGCGAGCACCTCGAGCCCCGTGTGCCGGCCTTCGTCCACGATTGCCGGGTTGCTGCCCATGAACGCCGGGGCCGCGACGACCGCATCGCCCCTGAGCGTGACGTTCAGCGACAGGTGGTGCCCCTCGACGCGCCAACCCCAGGGAGCCGAGTCCGACGGCTCGTCGAAGACGGTGAAGTGGTAGCGGTCGGAATCGCGAATGTCGCGGCCTTCGCGCTCGTAGAGGATCTGCTCGAGGTACATGATCCCGAGCGCCTTGCTGATGCCGTCGTGGCTCAGCGCGGTGCCGAGCAGGCGGTCGGCGAGCCGGCGCTGGGGAGGGGTGAAGTCCCCGTACGGCACGCCCTCCCGGTCCCGCGGGATGAAGTGCCAGTTGAGCCGCTCCTCGTCATCGAACGCGAATTTCGCCCGGGCCCGCTGACCTTCGTCGAGCGACATCAGGAAGTGCCGCGCCCGATCGATCATCTCTTCGGCGACATCGGGCGCGGCAGCGGTCCCACCGACCGACGCGGCGAGCGCAACTCCCGCGAGCAGCAGGGCCCCGGACTGGATCCTTTTCCTCATTCTCGATCCCCTCCGGGGCCGATTCTACTTTCGGGACCGGCCGCGCTCCACGGCTACAATCGCGAGCCGTTTTGCCTGTCCGTCCGATCCTGCGCTACGGGGCTTCCACCCTCATGAGTCCGTCCGAACCCATCGAGGACTTCAGCCGGAACTGGCAGGAACTGGTGGACGACATGGTGGCGACGATGTACGCGGCTCCCGGTGTCGGTCTTGCCGCGCCCCAGATCGGAGTCGGAGTCCGACTGATGGTCATCGACATCACGGTCGGCGAAAAGGACGGCGAGCTGATCGTGATGGCCAACCCGGAGATCCTCGAATCCAGGGGGAGCCAGTCCGAAGAGGAAGGATGCCTCTCGGTGCCGGGGTATTCGGGGGTGACCCGTCGGGCCCAGTGGGTCCGCGTCCGCGGCCAGCGGCTCGACGGTTCGCACTACGAGATGGAGGGGGAAGGACTCCTGGCGCGAGCGTTCGCCCACGAGGTGGATCACCTCAACGGCCGCCTCTTCCTGGACCGGCTCGGCGTCCTCAAGCGGGATCTCATCGTTCGCAAACTGCGCCGCCGCATGCGTCGCGGCGACTGGTAGCGCCCGGCAACCCGGTGGAAGGCCTCCGCGTGGTCTTCCTGGGGACCTCCGGCTTTGCCGTGCCGGTGCTCTCCGCGCTGCACGCCCGGCACGAGGTACTCGCGGCGGTCACCCAGCCCGACCGGCCGGCGGGCCGGAGCCACCGCCCGCGCCGCAGCCGGATCCACCACCTGGCGCTGGAACTCGGAATCCCGGTCCGGCAACCGGAACGGATCCGCCGCCGCAGCGCCTGGGAGGCGATCGCGGATCTCGCGCCCGATGTCCTCGTCGTGGCCGACTACGGCCAGATCCTTCCCGCCCGCCTGCTCGCCGCGCCGCGGCTCGGGGCCGTCAACGTCCACGCCTCGCTGCTTCCCGAGCTCCGCGGCGCCGCCCCGGCGATCTGGGCGGTCGCCCGCGGCTACCGGCGAACCGGCGTCACGACCATGCTCATGGACGCCGGACTCGACACCGGGCCGATCCTGCTCCAGCGGGAGACGGACATCGGCGATGACGAGACCGCCGGCGAACTCCTGGCCCGGCTCGCTCCCCTGGGCGCCGACCTCCTGGTCGAGACCCTGTCCGGGCTCGCCGCCGGACGGATCGCGCCACGGCGTCAGGAGGACGACGCGGCCACGCTCGCGCCCCGGGTCCGGAAGAGGGATGCGGCGCTGGACTGGGAACTGGAGGCCCCCGCGCTGGCGAACCGGGTGCGGGCCTTCTCCCCCGCTCCGGTGGCCTTCACGGCCGTCCGGGGAGGAAGCGCCGGGGGGGGCGCCCCGCTCCGGATCCACCGCGCCGCAGCGGCCGACGGTTCAGCGGAGCAGGGTCAACCTCCGGGGTCCTTCCGGATCGCGGGGAGCCGGCGCGCGCCCCGCCTCGTCGTGGCCTGCGGCGGCGGCACCGCGCTGCTGCCGCTCGAGGTCCAGGCCGCGGGACGCCGCCGCCTCCCCATCGCCCCGTTCCTGCAGGGGAACGCCGTCCCGCCCGCCGGACGTTTCGCGAGCGCCGCCGAAGCGGCCGGGTTGACGGAGAACGGATGAAGATGCGCACCCGGCTCCGCCGCGCCGCGTTCTTCCTGGCCGGAGTTCTGGGGACTCTGGCCGCCACCTACGGCGTGCTGGTCCTGGTGGCGAGCACGCGCCCTCCCCGGCCGGTGCATGACTTCTTCGATGCGCCGGTCAGGAACGTCGCGCACCGGGGCGGCGGCATGCTGGCGCCCGAGGCCACCCCGGCGGCGTTCGAGGCGGCGGCCCGGGCGGGCGCGGACGTTCTCGAAATGGACGTCCGGCTGAGCGCCGACGGCGCGCTCGTGGTGATCCACGATCGCACGGTGGACCGCACCACCGACGGGAGCGGCGCGGTCGGGGAACTGCGTTTCGAGGAACTGCGCTCCCTGAACGCCGGGTACCGCTTCCGAACGCCGGACGGGGCCTTTCCCCATCGCGGCGAGCGCCTCCCGATACCGACCTTCGACGAGGTCCAGGCCGCCCATCCGGTGCTTCCCTTCGTCGTGGAGATGAAGACCCTGGACACCGCCGAGCCGCTGTGCCGGGCGATCCGGGAAGCGGGGAGGGAACACCTGACCCTGGTGGCGGCGTTCGGCGGCGAATCCCTCGAGCGCTTCCGCAGCGCCTGCCCCACCGTCGCCACCGGAGGCTCCTTCGGAGAAGTTGTGGCCTTCCTCGCCTTGTCTTTCGGGCGCCTCGCGGGGCTCTACGACCCCCCGTTCGATGCGCTTCTCGTCAGCGAAATGAGCGGTCCCCTCCCGGTCGTGACCCCCCGATTCCTGCGCTCCGCGCGCCAGGCCGGCCTTCCCGTGTTCGTCTGGACCGTGAACCGGGCCGAAGACATGCGGCGTCTGCTGGCGCTGGGCGTCGACGGCATCCTCACCGACGATCCGGCGACGCTCTCGGAGGTCATCGCCACCTCCCCCTGAAATGCCCGGACCGCCCCGCAAGAAGAAGGGTCGGCGCGCAGGAAAGAGACCCGCCCCGCCCTCACGCCCGGCATCCCCCGCCCGGCGCGCCGCGTTCGCGGTTCTCCTGCGGCTGGAGCCCACCCGGGAGCGGCCCCGTCCCCCCCGCCCCGATGCCCTGATCGCCCGCCTCGAAGACGCCGAGGGGCAGCCCCCGAACGATCGCGACCGGGCGCTCGCACGAGAACTCGTCTTCGGCGTCCTGCGCCGGCGGCGGGCCCTCGACTACGCCCTCGACGCCTACTCGCGCCGCCCGGTCGGCAAACTCGATCTCCCGGTGCGCACCGCGCTCCGCCTCGGCCTCTACCAGCTTCGCTACCTGGACCGGGTGCCGGCCAGCGCCGCCGTCCACGAGTCCGTGTCCCTCGCCGCCGCGTCCGCGCGACCCGGGGCGGCCGGTCTCGTCAACGCCGTCCTCCGCGCCTATCTCAGGGCGGACCACCCGTGGCCCCGCCCCGGCGGGGACCGGGACCTCTATCTGCGCGCCGGCCTGTCGTATCCGGACTGGATGGTGGACCGCTGTCTCCGGCAGCTCGGAACCGAGGGCGCCAGGCGGAGGCTGGAAGCCGGCAACCGCCTCCCGACGGTCTTTCTGCGCGTCAGCCGGCGGCTGGCGCTCGAGGAGGTCCGGCGGCGGCTGGCGCAGGACGGCGTGGAGACCGAGCGTTTTCCGATTGCCCCCCGCTGCCTCCGGGTGACCCGGGGAAACCCCCTGGATTCGCCGCTGCACCGGGAGGGGGCGATCCACATTCAGGATGCAGGGTCGCAGCTCGTGGCCTGGCTGCTGCCCGTGGACGGGGCCCGCCGGTGCCTCGATGCCTGCGCCGCCCCCGGAGGAAAAGCCGCCATCCTCGCCGACCGGATCGAACCGCGGCCGCTCATCGCCGCCGACCTCCGGCCGGCCCGGGTGGATCTCCTGGACTCCACGCTCCGGCGCCTCGCACCCGGCAACGTGCTGCGGCTCGCCGCCGACGCGGCCCGCCCCCCGTTCGCGGCGGCGTCGTTCGACCGAATCCTCCTCGACGTTCCCTGCAGCGGCCTCGGAACCCTGGCGCGGAACCCCGACATCAAGTGGACCGCGTCTCTGACCCGCGTCCGTGAACTCGCGGAGGCCGCGGGCCGCATCGCCCGGGCCGCCGCGGATCTTCTCGGCTCCGGCGGCATGCTGCTCTACTCGGCCTGTTCGCTCGAGCCGGAGGAAACGGCCGAGGCGGTGCGCGGCCTGCTCGCCGCGAGGCCCGGCCTCCGGCAGCTCTCCCTCGCGGACCGCCTGCCCGAAGCGCTCGCCCCGCTCGTCGACGAGCAGGGCGCACTCCGCGTCGCACCCGAAGACCACGGGACCGACGGGTACTTCGCGGCGCTCCTGCAGCGCACCGACGGCTGAGGGAAGGCCGGCGCCCGGGCCGGCCGGCCGACCCCGGACGACACTACACTTCCGCCAGGGCACCACCTTGGGCAATCTGCGGATCCGCTGGGCGCGCGGCGGGAATCCCTCGCCGTCACGGCTGTCGCGGGGCCTCTACTACCTCGTGACCGGGTTGCTGCTCGGCGCCACCTTCGCCTTCGCCGCTGCGGCGACCTTCCTGGTGGCGTCCTCCGCCGCGGACCCCACCGTTCCGGATCTCACCGGCCTCGAAGTGGCGGCGGCCGAAGCGGTGCTCGGCAGCGTCGGGCTGCGGCTCGCGGAGGGCCAGGCCCGCTTCGATGACCACGTTCCGGAAGGACGCATCGTGTTCCAGGAGCCGTCGCCCGGAGCGTTCTTCAAGCGCGGGCGTTCCGTTCAGGTGTTCCGCAGCCTCGGGCCCACCCGCCGGGTCGTCCCACGGCTCGAGGGCAGCACGCTCACCGAGGCCCGCCGGCAGCTCGAAGCCGCCGAGCTGACCGTGGGCCGGGTGGCCGAGGTGGAAAGCGACACCTACCTCGCCGGCCGGGTCATCGCCCAGTCCCCCGTGGCCTACAGCGAGACGGTTCCCGACACCCCGGTTTCGGTGCTCCTCTCCGCCGGATCGGAACCCGAGTCCTTCGTCATGCCGGACTTCATCGGCCGCCGCTACGGGGAGATCGCCGATGACCTGAGCCGGAGCGCCGTCCGGGTGCGCGATGTCCGGAGCGTCCCCTATCGGGGGGTTCCGGCGGGCATCGTGGTGGACCAGGTGCCCGCGGCCGGCGCCAAGGTAAGCCGCGCGGACCGGATCGTGCTGACCCTGAGCCGGTAGAGTCGGAGATCCGGATGCGGCTGACTCCTTCGCTTCTTTCCGCCGACTTCACGCGTCTGGCGGAGGAGATCCGGACGGTGGAGGAGGCCGGAGCGCACGGCCTGCACCTCGATGTCATGGATGGGCACTACGTCCCCAACCTGACCTTCGGGCCGATGCTGGTGGCCGCGGTGCGGCGCTGCACGGACCTGCCGCTCGACGCCCACCTGATGATCGACAACGCCCCCGAACACATCGGGGCCTACGCGGACGCGGGGGCGGACGCGATCGCGGTGCATCCCGAAGCCGTGCCCCATCTCCACAAGACGATCTCCGACCTCCGTTCCTTCGACGTCCGGCCCGGACTGGCCATCAACCCGCTCTCGCCGCTGTCATCGCTCGAGGAGGCGCTGGCGGCCGTGGACTACGCGATCGTCATGTCGGTCAACCCCGGCTGGGGCGGGCAGCGCTTCATCGAGGGCAGCATGGACCGCGTCCGCCAGGTCCGGAAGCTTGCGGAGGGATGCAACCCGTCCCTCCAGATCGTGGTGGACGGCGGGATCAACGCCTCCCGGGTCGCGGCGGCCCGCGACGCGGGCGCGGACGTGCTGGTGGCGGGATCGGCGGTCTTCGGCGCCGCCGATCCCGCGGCGGCGGTTCGGGAGATGCTCGCGGCGTGACCCGTCGCGCGGGCTGGAGAATCGCCGCCTCCGGCGGGCGCGCCGGCCGGCGCCCTTGACCGGCCCGGACTCCCCGCGACCCGCGGGGGGCCCGCCCGCTCCCGCCGCCTCTCCCACCCGCGCTTCGATCCGCGTCCGTTACGCGGAAACCGACCAGATGGGCGTCGGCTATCACGGCGCCTACCTTCCCTGGCTCGAGGTGGCGCGGACCCGCTGGCTGCGCGAACACGCCGTGTCGTACCGGGAGCTGGAAGCGGGGGGCGTTCACCTTCCGGTCATCGAAGTACGGTGCCGTTACCTGCGGCCGGTGCGCTACGACGACCACCTGATCGTCGAAGCCACCGCCCGCGGATACCGCCGGTCGGGCATCGCGTTCGAGTATCGCGTCCTGCGCGAGGCCGACGGCGCGCTCATGGCGACCGCCGCGACGCGCCACGCCGCGGTGGGACCGGGCGGACGCGCCCGGCGTCTTCCCGAAGCGGTCCGGAACGCACTGCTCGGGAGCACCACTGAAGCCCGTCCGGTCAGCCGCTAGTTGCTAGCATTTCGTGGGCTGCGGCCTTTCCGCTCTCATGCATGGTTCCTGACTCCGCCGGTTTCACCCGCCGGACTTTCCTGACCCCCGCCCTGGCGGGAGCCGTCGTCCTGACGGGACTCGCGTGCAGTTCCGGGCCGCTGGCGGAGGTCCCGACCGGGGCGCAGGCCGACCGGCGGCTGCTGGCGCTCGGGCAGCAGAGCCTGGAGGACCGTGACTGGGAAACGGCGCGCACCTGGTTTCGGCAGTTACTCGACAGCTACCCGCGCAGCCAGTTCGCCGGTGACGCGCGCCTGGGGATCGCGGACACCTACAACAACCAGCGCGGCGCCCAGAACGCGCTGCTCGCGGCCACCGAGTACCGGGACTACCTGACGTTCTTCCCGAATCATCCGCGGGCCGACTACGCGCAGTTCCAGATCGCGTTCGGACATTTCAAGCGGCGCCGCAGCGCGGACCGGGACCAGGAAGACACCGAGCTGGCGGCAACCGAGTTCGAGAAGCTGCTCGAGCTGTACCCCAACTCCCGGTATGCCGAGGAGGCGCGGGGCCATCTCGTGGAGTGCAGGAACGACCTCGCGACCTCCGTACTGCTGAAGGCCGAGTTCTACCAGGACCACCGGAATTGGTGCCGGGGCGCCATTCCCCGGCTTGAGGAGATCCTGGCGAACTACCCCCACTTCGACCGTCTCGCCGAGGTCCGCCACCGGCTGGGCCGCGCGCTCACCGAGTGTGGACGTGAACAGGAGGCGCTGGTCCACTACCAGAAGATCGTGGAAGAGCACTCGGAGAGCCCCTACACGGAAGCGGCGCGTCAGCGGATCCGCGAGATCCTCGCGCGCACCTGACAATCTGCGTTTCGCCTCCCTCCGGACCCCCACCGGGAGGACTGGCTTGGAACGCCGGCTTCAGCCGGCACAGCCCGCCGCAGGCGGGCGGCGGGACTGCCTCACTCGCCGGGGTGGCGCGGCTGCGCGTCCACTCACCCGGGGTAGCGACCAACCGCCCGCGGCCCTGCGGGCCGCTGTGCCGGCTGAAGCCGGCGTTCCAAGCCGGCGTCTCAGGATCCGGAGGGGCTCCGTACGTCCGCCAGGCAATCTCCCCGATGGACCAGGATCCTGAGCGCCGGCCGCCGCCCGGGCGCGGCGGCGGCGGGGACGCTGGCGGCGATCACCACATCACCCGCCACCAGGCCCTCCAGCAGCGCCTTCCCGCCACGTTCGAGGTCGGCCGGCTCCACCGCCACCCCGACGATGCGCCATCCCTGAATCCCGGACCGGTCGAGCCGGCGCCCCACCACGGCCTCGAGCGCCGCCGGCCCGCGCCCCGCCTCCGTTGCGGGCTCGAAGCCCAGGACGTCCACCTGCCGGTGGCGCTTCTCCCCGTAGAGGAGACCGCGGGATCCGTCCAGGCCGGCCAAGGCGTCCGCGCCCAGGAACACTTCGGGCAGGGCGTGCACCAGGCGGCGCGGAAGCGGAGGCACCGCGCCGACGGGTCGCTCAGCCGGAGAGCGCGACGCTCCGCGCTCCGGCGAAGTAGGAGAAGCCGGACCACGCGGTGAGGAAGGCCGCGACCCAGAGGCCCAACACTCCGAAGGGCGCCAGGGCCTCGTAGAAGGCCCCGCCCAGAACCAGGAGGGCGGCGTACACCTGCGCGTGCATCTTGATCTTCCCCAGCAGACTGACCGGCACGCTGCTCCCCCGCTGGAGCGCGACCATCCGAAGCGCCGTCACCGCGAACTCCCGTCCGACGATCACGATCGCGACCCAGGCGGGACAGAGCCCTCGAGCCACCAGGCAGATGAAGATCGTGGAAATGAAGAACTTGTCCGCGATCGGATCCAGGAGCGTCCCCAGGGCGGTGATCTGGTTGCGGCGGCGCGCAATGTGTCCGTCGAGCAGATCGGTCAGTGCGCCGCCGGCCACCAGACCGGCGCTCACCAGCGGCCAGCCGGGAAACGAGGCCAGCAAGGCCACCGCCACCAGCGGCGTGAGCAGAATCCGCAGTAGCGTAAGGCGGTTCGCCACGCTCATCTCCGGCACACGTTCGAAGGAGTTCTCCGCGCCCCCCGGCGCGGACCAGAGATGCTATCAGCAGCGGGTCGTTCCCCCGCCGGGGGGAGTATCCTGTCGGGCTGTTCGATGAAGGCGGTCATTCTCATCGGGGGAAAAGCGCTACGGCTGCGTCCTCTCACGTTCCGCCGTCCCAAGGCGGTCGTCCCGCTCCTTGCCCGCCCCTTCCTCACCACCCAGTTCGAGCTGCTCCGCCGGGCCGGAATCACCGACATCATTCTCTGTCTGGCCTCGCTTCCCCGGCAGATCGAGGCCACCTTCGGTGACGGGAGCGCGTTCGGCGTATCTCTCAGGTACTCGGTGGAACCGAAGCCGCTCGGCACGGGGGGCGCCATCGGACACGCGAGGTCTCTGCTCTCCGAACCGTTCGTGTGCCTGAACGGCGACTCGCTGACCGACCTCGACATTCGGGCGCTCGTCGAGACCCACGAGTCCGCTGGCGCCGCGCTCACGCTCGCGTTGACCCGGGTGGACGACGCGTCTCCCTACGGGCTGGTCGGGACCCGGGAGTCGCGGGCCGGCGGGCCACGCCGCGTCCTCAGCTTCCTTGAGAAGCCGGAGTCGCCGGAGCCGGGCGAGATCAGCGTCGGCGCCTACGTCATGGATCCGGCCATCTTCGAGTTCATCCCCGACCGGGACGCGTCTTCGCTGGAACACGAGGTGTTTCCGGCGGTGGTGGCGGCCGGCCGCCCGGTCTCGGCGCACCGGCACGCGGGCTACTTCGCGGACATCGGGGTGCCCTCGCGCTACCGGCAGGCCCACCGGGACGCCCTCGACGGCAAGATACGGATTCCGGGAGTCGGGCGGCCCAACCCGGGTGGAGTCATCGTGGACGAAACCGCCTCCGTCCACCCGCGCGCCCGCCTCCTGGGGCCCTCCCTGGTGGGACCCGAAGCACAGGTGCGCGAAGACGCCAAAATTGGTCCCTACGCCGTGCTTGGGCGCCACGTGCGGGTCGAGCGGGGCGCTCGCGTGGAGGACTCGATCCTGTGGGCCCACACCCGCATCAGCGAGGAGGCCGCGGTGTCGGGAGCGATTCTGGGCGTCAGCAGTTTCGTCGGCCCGGGAGCGCAGCTCTCGGGGGCGGTCCTCGGTGACAAGAGCACCATCGCCGCCCACAGCACCGTTCCATGGCCCGACGACTGAGCGCCTCCGAAGCCGGGCTCTTCAAGGCCTACGATGTCCGCGGAGCGGCGCCCGCGCCGCTGTCTCCCGCACTGGCTTGGCGTGTCGGCCGCGCCTTCGCCACCTGGCTCGGGGGCGGACGAATCGGCATCGCCCGCGACGCCCGGCTTACCAGCCCGGCCCTTGCCGGGGCCTTCGCCGCCGGTCTCGCGGGGCCGAACGTCGAAGTCGTCGACTACGGAATGTTGCCGACCGACGCGATGTGGTTCGCCGTCCGCCATGACCGGCTGGACGGGGGGGCGGTGATCACGGCCTCGCACAACCCCCCGGGGGACAACGGCATCAAGCTCGTCGAACGCGATGCGGCGCCCGTGTTCCAGGAGAACGGGCTGCCGGAGGTGCGCCGGCTGGCGGAAGAGGTTTCCGATTCGCCGGAGGACCCGCCGGCCGCGCCGGGAACCGGAGCACCGCGCGAGATCGCCGCCGACTACCGGGCGTTCCTGGCGAGCGTCGTGGACTTCCACTCCCTGCCGGCGCTGCGCGTGGTGCTCGACGCCGGGAACGGCATGGGGGGACTCATGGCGAGCGAGGTCTTCTCCGCGGTTCCCGGCGAGTTCGTCGCGGTGCAGTTCCGGCCGGACGGCGCCTTCCCGAACCGCGGCGCCAACCCGCTCGATCCCCGAAACCGGGAACCCCTCGCGCGCCGGGTCCTCGAAGAGGGAGCCGACTTCGGTGTCCTCTGGGACGGGGATGCGGATCGTTGCGTCTTCGTGGACGACCAGGGACGGCACATTCCGGGGGACTTCGCGACGGCCCTGCTGGCTCCGGCCGAGATCGCCAAGGAACCGGGCACCCCGATCGTCTTTGACCTGCGCTCGTCACGGGCGGTGCCGGACGAAGTGACGCGGGCGGGGGGGCTGCCGCGCGCCGGCCGGGTGGGACACGCCTATCTGAAGCGGCGGATGCGGCAGGAGGACGCGAGGTTCGGCGGCGAGCTCAGCGGCCACTTCTTCTTCCGGGCCGCCGGCTACGCGGACAACGCCCTGCTACCCATCCTGCTGATGATCGAGAGGATCCGGGACTCGGGAAGGCCGCTCTCCGAACTGGCGGGCGATCTGCGCCGCCGCTACTTCACGGTGGATGAGGAGAGCCGGGCGGTTTCCGATCCGGCCGCCGCCTTCCGCATGGTGCGCGAGAGCTTCCCCGGCGGCAAGGTGAGCACGCTGGACGGACTCGCGATCGATTTTCCGGACTGGCGTTTCACGCTCCGGCCGTCGAACACCGAACCCGTGATGCGGCTGACCCTGGAGGCGTACCGCGAGGGACTGGCCGAAACCCGCCGCGACGAACTCCTGGCGCTGTTGGAGCGGCTTCGTTGAAACGGCCGCGGCATCCAGGGCCCCGGTCGCCGGACCGGCGCGCGCGGCGCTCCGCGTCGCGCCGGGCGCAACCCCACGCGCCCGCACCAGGGAGCGGGACGCTCCGCCACCGGCCGTCCGCGCCGAGTAGAATCTGCGGCCCCCGGGCGGGCGTATCTCAGTTGGCAGAGTACGAGCTTCCCAAGCTCGGTGTCGCGGGTTCGAGCCCCGTCGCCCGCTCCATCCTGTTTCCTCGATCCGTTCCGCCCCATGGCCCTATTCCGTCGCACCCATGAAGACGAGGCATTCATGACCGAAACGCCTCCCGCCCCCGAACGGGGCGCCCGCTCGACCTGGATCGGGCAGGAGACCCTCGTCGAGGGCAAGATCACGACCCGGGAGGACATCTGCATCCAGGGTCGTCTGAAGGGCTCCGTGGAAAGCACCGCCGCGGTGCTGATTCCGGAGGGCGGCCAGGTCGAAGCCGACATCCTGGCCCGGAACGTCACCATTCATGGCCTGGTGACCGGCGACGTGGAGGCGGTGGAGAAGGCGGAAATCGGGGCGTCGGGCGTGCTGACCGGAGGAATCCTGGCCGGCACCGTGGTCGTCCACGCGGGCGCCACGTTCGAGGGGACGGTACGGACCCGCAGCAAACCGGAACCGACGCCAAAGAAGAAAGCTCCAGAGGGCGAAACGGCTGCATGAGGATCGGGACGGTTCGGGAGATCAAGGACAGCGAGAACCGGGTCGGACTGGTCCCGGGGGGCGTCGACACCCTGGTCGCCGCCGGGCACGAGGTCCTCGTCGAGTCGGGAGCCGGGAACGGCAGCCTGATCTCCGATGACGAGTTCGCCGCGGCGGGAGCGCGGATCGTGGACACCCGCGACGAAGTCTTCGCGACCTGCGATCTGCTGATCAAGGTGAAGGAGGTTCAGCCCGAGGAGGTGGAGCTGCTTCGCGAAGGGCAGATTCTCTACACCTATCTCCACCTGGCGCCGCTCCCCGACCTGACCGAGGGGCTGCTGTCCCGGGGAGTCACCGCCATCGCCTACGAAACCATCACCGCGCCCGACGGCAGCCTGCCGCTCCTCACCCCGATGAGCGAAGTGGCGGGCCGCATGGCGATTCAGGAAGGCGCGCACCACCTGCACCGTTCCTGCGGCGGGTCGGGGATTCTCCTGGGCGGCGTTCCCGGGGTACCCCGGGGCCGTGCCGTGATCGTCGGCGGGGGGGTCGTGGGACTCAACGCCGCGAAACTCGCAGTGGGGATCGGGGCCGAGGTCACCATCCTGGAAAAGAGCGCGGCGCGCATGCGCTACCTGGACGACATCTTCGGCAGCCGGGTCACGACGCTGAAATCGAGCGCGGTCACCCTGGCGTCCTCGCTCGCCGAGGCGGACCTGGTCGTCGGCGCGGTCCTCGTCCCCGGCGCCGCGGCGCCGCGCATCATCACCCGGGCGATGGTTGCCGCGATGCGCGAGGGCGCGGTCATCGTGGACGTGGCGGTGGATCAGGGCGGGTGCTGCGAGACCACCCAGCCCACGACCCACTCGAAGCCCACCTTCGTGGTCGACGGGGTGGTCCATTACTGCGTCGCGAACATGCCGGGCGCCATGCCGCGAACGTCCACCTACGCACTCACCAACGTAACGCTCGAGTACGCGCTCACGATCGCCAACTACGGCTTCGAGGAGGCGGTGCGGCGGGACCGCTGCCTGCGGCCCGGCGTGAACACCCATGCGGGCCGCCTCACCTGCGGGCCGGTCGCCGAATCGCAAGGTCGCCGATACCAGCCACTCGAAGAACTGGTTGCGTGACCCGCCGGCAAGGGACCGGGCGGCAGGCAGAGAGGGTGAGAGCCGGCGCTTCCGCGTGGGGCGGCGAGCTGCGCCTGTTCGCGGACTGGGCAACCCCCGGCGACGGGCGGGCGAACATGCAGCGGGACCAGACGCTCCTTGAGGAAGCCGCGGCGGGAGCGCCTCCGGCACTGCGCCTTTACCGCTGGTCCCGTCCGACGCTCACCCTCGGACACGGACAGACCGCCGGCGCCACCACCGACCCGGAGGCGCTCGCCACCTTGGGAGTCCCGTGGGTGCGCCGTCCCACCGGAGGCCGGGCGCTTCTCCACCTGCCGGACGAACTCACCTATGCCTTTGCGGCGCCCCGCGGCCGGACAACCGCAGTCCGCGCCGCGTACTTCCGGGTCATGGGCTCCATCTGGAGCGCCCTTTCCCGTTTCGTGCACCTCGATCCCCCGCCGGCCGGCGCCCTGCCCCGGGACACCGCGTCCCCCCGGCTCCCCTGTCATGCCGTCGCGACCGGCCATGAGATCACCGCGCGAGGCCGCAAGCTCGTGGCCGGCGCACAGCGATGGCGGCGGGGTGCCTTTCTCCAGCACGGCTCGATCCCCTGGACGGTGGATCGCGCCCTCACGAATGCGCTGGCCGGGCTTCCGGCCGACTCTCCCGTCGATGCGGTCGGCCTCACCGAACTCCCGGCCGTGGGGCCGCGGAACGCGCCCCCCTCCGTCGAAGCAGTGGCCATCGCCCTCGACGCCTCGTTTCGCCGGGACTGGATTCGTCCCGTGCTAGGGTGATGTTCACGTTTCCAACCGATCTTCAGGAGCGATTGATGAACGATTCCTCACAGGGAGAACCGCCCGAGCCACTTGTGGAGGACCCCGGGGCGAATGGCGCCGCGGACGGGGATTCGGCGGGTTTGCCGGAGACGGAGGAGCTCTCCGGAGTCGAGGAGCTGCAGGCTCGGATCGCCGTCCTCAGCCAGGAACTCACCGACGCGAAGGACCTTGCGCGACGGGCGCAGGCGGATCTCGCGAACGTGCGCCGGAGAGCCAGGAACGAACGGGCCGAGTTCCGGTCCCGCGCCACCGAAGAGGTCTGCTCCGCTCTGCTGCCCGTGTTGGACGATCTCCACCGCGCCGCCCTCGAGGTGGACAAGACCACCGAGCGCTGGGACGGCGACGGCGGGCACGAGGCGGCCGGGAACGTGGTGCGGGGGCTCTCCGAGGGGATCCGCCTGGTGCTGCGCCGGTTCCAGGACACGCTGAAGCGCCAGGGGCTGCTCGAAATCGAAGCGGACGGCGCGCCCTTCGACCCCCGCGTCCACGAGGCGGTGCAGGAGATTCCGGCCGGGCCGGGGCAGCGCGAGGGTGAGGTAGCCGAAGTGCTGCGCCGGGGATACCTCCTCGACGGCCGCGTGATCCGCCCGGCCACCGTGATCGTGGCGGGCGCGCCTCCGGAGCCGGCGGAAGTTCCCGAGGACAGCGAAGAGGACGGAAAGGACGCGAACGGCGGGGGGGACGAAGGATCGGCCCGGGATTCCGCGGCGCCGGGATCCGCCGCCGAGCCGCTGTCCGCCTGATCCTTCCATGCCCAGCACCGCCCAGCGCGACTACTACGACGTCCTCGGCGTCGGCCGGGACGCGAGTTCGGACGAAATCAAGAAGGCGTACCGCAAGCTCGCGGTCCGCTTTCACCCCGACCGCAATCCCGGCGACAAGTCCGCGGAGGACCAGTTCAAGGAGGCCTCCGAGGCCTACGGGGTCCTCGGTGATCCCGAGAAGCGGTCCCGCTACGACCGTTTCGGCCATGCCGGAGTCGCCGGTGCCGGGCAGCCGGTAAACAGCGAGATCTTCGCGGACTTCCAGGACCTGTTCCGCGGCAGCGTCTTCGACGTGTTCGGGGACATGTTCGGGGGCGGCGACCGGCACGGCCCCGCGCGCGGACGTGACATCCAGTACGAGCTGAGCATCGACTTCGACGAGCCGAAGGAAGAGGGCCGCAAGCGGGTCCTCGTTTCCCGCGCGGAACCCTGCGATTCCTGCCGGGGAAGCGGCGTCGCGGCCGGGAAGCAGCCGATACTCTGCGGTCGCTGCGGCGGACGCGGCCAGGAGACCTTCTCCCGCGGTTTCATGGTCATGAGCCGCACGTGTTCCGGCTGTGGCGGAGCCGGAAAGATCGTGCGTGATCCGTGCCGGGAGTGCGCCGGCAACGGGAGGACACCGCGCGAACGGGAGATCACCGTTCGGCTCCCCGCGGGAATCGCCGACGGGAACCAGCTACGCGTCCCCGGCGAGGGGGAACCCGGCGCCCGGGGCGGCCCCCCCGGCGATCTCTACGTGCGGGTCCATGTCCGGCCCCGCCGGGGGCTGCGGCGCGAAGACAGCGACGTGCTCGGTGAAGCCACCATCAGCTTTCCCCAGGCGGTGCTGGGCACCGAGATTTCGGTGGCCACCATCTGGGGAGAGGAAACGCTGCGCATTCCGGCGGGCACCCAGCCGCACACGATCCTCCGCCTCCGCAACAAGGGGTTCCCTGCCCTCCGGAGCCGGGGCCGCGGCAGCCACCTGGTGCGGATCCTGGTCGAGGTGCCGCGAAAACTGAGCGAGCGGTCGCGGGCTGCGGTCGAGGCCCTCGCCGCAGAGATCGACCCGCCACCTGAGGCCTCCCAGGGTCCGGTCGGCCGGGTGCCCGACCCCGGCCCGCCGGGTGTCCGGGGCGACGCCGAAGCGAACGGTGACGGCGCGGACAAGTCACGGTCGTCGTTCTTCGACCGCATCTTTTCCTGACCGGGTCTCCAACGACGAACGCCCGGGAGCGGAGCGCGGCCGGTTCCCCGGCTCCCGCGACAGGCGGTCACCCGGGAAGAGCCACCTATCCGCTCGACCTGCACGGCGTCCTGTCCCGGGCCGGCTGGGAGGGCGTCGTTTCGAGCGAGGACGCCTTCCTCGGCGCCTCCGACCTGCCTCCGCCCGGAGAGCGAATCCGTCTCTGGTTCGGCTCGGAGGACGCCCGCACCCGGGCCGCCGCAACGTTCCGGGAACTCGTCCGTTCCCGGACGGGAGGGGCCGCGAGCGAAGATCCGGCGCACCCGGGCGGCGCCCTCCGCCTCCCGCCTCCGGAGCCCCCGCGCGACTGGACCGCTCCCTACCGGAGGTTCTTCCGCGGAGTCCGGACCGGAGGGTTCTTCATCCACCCGCCGCACGTTGTGCCGGAACCGGAGTTCCGGTCGCTGTTGCTCACTCCCGGTCCCGCCTTCGGCACCGGGGTGCACCCCACGACGCGGATGGTGCTGGAGTCCCTGGAGGCGCACCTCCGGTCCCGCCGTTCCCGGACGCGGGTGCTCGACATCGGGACCGGCTCGGGGATCCTGGCGGTCGCGGCGGCGCTGCTCGGCGCCCGGCCCGTGGTGGCGCTCGACCTCGACCCCGTGGCGGTCCGGTGCGCCGGGGAGACCGCCGCCGCGAACCGGGTAGCCGGCACAATCCGTTTTCGTGAGGGCGACTATCGCGATCCGGCGCTGGCGGCGGAACTGCGCGCGCTCGTCCCGGCGGGTTTCCACGTGATTCTGGCCAACCTGTCAGCGGACGCCCTCGGGGACTTCTGGAGCTGCGCCAGACCCTGGCTGCGGCCGGGGGGACGGGCCCTCGTCTCGGGCTTTCTCCACCGGGAGGCGTCCCGCGTCCTCGGCGGACTCCCCCGCGAGGAGCTCCGGATCGCGGAGATCCGGCTGGAGCTTCCCGAGTCGCCCGCGAGCGACACCTGGGCGGCGGCCGCGCTGAAGCGCCGCGTGCTGCCCGGGGACCGGAACCGGGCGGGAGGCTCCGCGGACTGACCATGGGCGCCGCTCGCCGTTTCCTGGCCCCGCACGCGGCGCGTTGCCGCGATCTGCGGCTTGACGCGGCGGAAACGCACCACCTGCTCAGGGTGCTGCGCCTCCGCCCGGGCGCGGACATCGAGGTCTTCGATGGCAAGGGCAACGCGTTTGCGGCCCGCTTCCTGAAAGTGGACGCGGAGACGCGCTGCCTCGTGGAACGCGGCGCAGCGCTCCCGGCGCGGGAACCCGCGATTCGCCTCGCGGTCGGCGTGGCGGTCCCCAAGGGAGACGGCCTGACGGCCATCATCCGACAACTGGCCGAAATCGGCGCCGGCGCGATCGTCCCCCTGACCACCGAGTACTCGGAGGGACGCGCCGCCGCCGACCGGCTCGCCCGCTGGCGCGCCGCCGCCCTGTCCGGGACGCGTCAGTCGGGGCGCGCCACGGTACCCACGGTGGCCGCGCCGGCCGCGTTCGAAGACTGGCTTCGGGGGAACCTGGCGCCCGATCGCTGGATCGCCTCGCCTCCCACCGCGCCGGCGATCCCGCCGGCGGCTCCCGGTTCTCGGGCGGACGGTGACCGCCTCCTCGCCGTCGGACCCGAAGGCGGTTTCTCGGCCCGGGAACTCGAGGACGCCCATCGCCGCGGATTCCGCCGCCTCGACCTCGGGGAGCGGATTCTGCGGACCGGAACCGCCGCGGTGCTGGCGGCCGCCCTCCTGCTCCGGCAGGCGGAGTAGCATCGAATCCGATGTTTCTGCTCGGACAGCGGATCGGAAACTACGAGATCCAGAAAAGCATCGGCCGCGGGACGTTCGGGGCGGTCTATCTCGTCCGCGACGTGTTCCTGGAACAACTCCGGGCCATCAAGGTGCCGCACGACCAATCCCCGGCCGGACGGGAAGCGATCCTGCGCGAGTCACGCCTGCTGGCCGCGCTCGAACATCCGAACATCGTGCGCCTGCTCGCCTGCAACGAGGCCGAGGACACCCTGTTCGTCGTCATGGAATGGGTGGAGGGGCAGTCCCTCGCCCGCCGCCTGGACGACGAGGCCCCCCTCTCGGCGGCCGTGTCCATGCGAATCATCCGCCAGGTGCTTTCCGGACTGGCCCACGCCCACGACCGCAAGCTGCTCCACGGCGACATCAGCGCCGACAACATCCTGCTTTCCGGCGAGGTCGCCAAGATCACGGACTTCGGGATGGCCCGGACCGTGAACGTCGCCGAACACGGCGCCCGCCGGATCGGCAATCCGTACTATCTGGCGCCCGAACAGTTCCACGCCGAGGCGGTCTTCGCCTCCGACGTGTATGCGGTCGGAGTGGTGCTCTACCAGATGCTCACCGGCAGCCTTCCCTACCAGGACCCCGACCCGGAGCGCCAGCGGGCCCTCGTCGAGGCGGGCGGCAACGAGCACCCCGGGCGGCACAACCCCTCCGTCTCCGGCGACCTCGACGCGGTGGTGGCGAAAGCGCTCGCCCCGCGCGTCTCGAACCGCTACCCCACCGCCGAGAACATGCTCAGTGACCTTCGCGAGCTGGCCTCGTTCGGCCCGCCGCCCGAGGAGCGGCAGGCGGTCATCGACCGGATCCAGGACGCGGCGCGGCCCCCGCGCAACTGCTGGAACTGCGGCCGCCGCCGCCATCCGGACGCAACGCACTGCGCGCACTGCGGGGCCTGACGCAGAAGGAGCGGAGCCTGGCGCAGTCTCGCGACCGCTCCCCGCCGCCCGCGCCCTGGAAGCGAAAAACCCGCGTTACTCTCCCGCCCATGTCCCGAACCGCGAACTCGTCCCCCCGTCCGGCCACGGCGTGGGGCGCCGCCATCGGCCTGCTGGCGCGGCGCGATCTCAGCGAGGGAGAGGTCCGGGTGAAGCTCCTGGCGCGCGAGTTCGGCGAACCCGAGGTCGAGGAGACCATCTCCCGGCTGCGCGAACGCCGCTACCTCGATGACCGCTCGCTGGCGGAGGCGGTCGCCCGGACCCAGGCGCGGACCAGACACCAGGGCCCGCTGAAGGTCCGGGCGCACCTGCGGCGGCGCCGGATTCCCGAGGCGCTGGCGCTCGAGGTCGTCCGGGCGGAGTTCCCGGCGGGCGCGGAGAGCGAGCGCGCGGTGAGCGCGCTGAGGCGGCTCCGACCGGCCCCGGCGGCCTCCCGCGATGGCGGGCGGGACAGCGGGGCAACGCCCGCGGAGCGACGGAAAGAGGCCGGCCGTCTGTTCCGGCGGCTGGTCGCGCGGGGCTACTCCGGCGAGGCCGCCCGCCATGCGGTGCTCTCGAACGAACGGCCGCTCGAGCAGGAGCGCGGCCCGGAACTCGGGACATGACCTCGCTGCCGGGCACCGGGGCCGAACTGCGGCGGGCCTTCCTCGATTTCTTCGCCGGGCGGGATCACCTGGTGGTCAAGAGCTCGCCGCTCGTTCCGCGGGACGACCCGACGCTGCTGTTCGCGAACGCCGGGATGAACCAGTTCAAGAACTACTTCCTGGGGCGCGAAACCCCGCCGAGACCCCGCGCGGTCAGCGTGCAGAAATGCGTCCGCGCCGGGGGCAAGCACAACGACCTCGAAAACGTCGGCCTGACCGCGCGGCATCACACCTTCTTCGAGATGCTGGGGAACTTCTCCTTCGGGGATTACTTCAAGGAGGAGGCCGTCGCCCTCGCCTGGGAGTTCCTGACCGGGGATCTGGGACTCGATCCGGGGCGGCTTTCCGCGTCCGTCTTTGCCGGTGACGAGAACACCCCCGCGGACGACGAGGCGCGCGAAATCTGGAAGTCGTACCTGCCCGAGGACCGGATCGCCTCGCTTCCGGCCGCCGAGAACTTCTGGTCGATGGGGGATACCGGGCCGTGCGGCCCCTGCTCGGAGATCCACTACGACCAGGGTCCCGAGTACCGCGGGGACGACCGCCATCTCGAGATCTGGAACCTCGTGTTCATGCAGTTCGACCGCGACGAGGCGGGGGTGCTGAGTCCGCTGCCCGCGCCTTCGGTGGACACCGGAATGGGACTGGAGCGCCTCGCCGCGGTGGTTTCCGGGGTGGACTCGAACTACGGCACCGACCTCTTCGCCCCGCTCATCGGCGCCGTCCGGGACCGCGCCTCCGGCGAGGCGGACCCCGCGACGGTGCGCACGGCGGCGCGGGTCATCGCGGACCACGCCCGCGCCACCGCGTTCCTGATCGCTGACGGCGTCCTCCCGGCGAACGAGGGCCGGGGCTACGTGCTGCGCAAGATCATCCGCCGGGCGCTGCGCTTCGGGCGCAAGGCGGGAATGCCGGAACCGGTCCTGCCCGAAATCACCGGGCTCGCCATCTCCGGGATGGAAGACGCGTGGCCGGAGCTGGGCCTCTCCCGGGACCTGATCCTGCGGGTCGCGGCGTTCGAGGAAGAGCGTTTCTCGGGAACCCTCTCGACCGCGATGAGCCAGCTCGACCGGGTGCTCGCCCGGGATTCGGTGCGCCAGGCCGCCGAAGTGCCCGGGGACGACGCCTTCCGCCTCTACGACACCTTCGGCCTTCCGCTCGATCTTGTGGACGAAGTCGCCCGGGAACACGGGATGTCGGTGGACCACGCGGCGTTCGGGGCCCGGATGCGCGAGCAGCGCGAACGCGCACGCCGTTCGTGGAAGGGCAAGCCCGCGGCCGCTTCCACCGCCTACCGCGACCTCGCGGGCGCCGAGCCGACCCGTTTCGAGGGCTATGAGGGCACCGAAGCGGACGGGTGCCGAGTGCTCGCGACGCTCGCCACCGGGAAGGGAGAGGCTCCCGCGCCCGTCCCGGCGCTTGCCGAAGGCGCGGCGGGAGAACTGATTCTCGACCGGACGCCGTTCTATCCGGAGGGCGGCGGACAGATCGGAGACCACGGGCTGCTCCGCTCGGCCGGCGGGCTGGCCGAGGTGGTGGACGCCCAGAGCCGCGACGGCCTGGTGGTGCACTCGGTCCGCGTGCGGGAGGGCTCCATCGGCGCCGGGGAACCGGTCGAGGCCTTCGTGGACCGGACCCGCCGCCGGGGCGCGGCGGAGCACCACACCATGACCCATCTCCTCCACGCGGCGCTCCGCGACACGCTCGGGCCGCACGTGAAACAGGCCGGTTCGCTCGTCGCCCCGGACCGGCTGCGGTTCGACTTCACCCACTTCGCGGCGCTCACCCCGACCGAAATCGAGACCATCGAAGGCCGGGTGAACGAGCAGATCCGGGCCGACCGGGAAGTGCTCGCGAGCGTGATGTCCCTCGACGCCGCCCTCTCCCGCGGCGCCCTCGCGTTCTTCGGGGACAAGTACGGCACCGAGGTGCGCGTCATCGAGGTGCCCGAGTTCAGCATCGAACTCTGCGGCGGCACGCACCTGGGGGCGACCGGTCAGGCCGGGCTGTTCGTCATCGTGTCCGAGGAGTCGGTGTCCGCCGGAGTCCGCCGGGTCGAGGCGCTCACCGGCCGGCCTGCCGTCGAACACGTGGTCCGCGGACGGCGTCTGCTCGGCGACATCGGCCGGGCGGCGAATACCCGCGCCGAGGACGTGGCGCAGAAAGTGGAAAAGATGCGCTCCGACCTCAGGCGCATGGAGCGCGAGGTGGAACGGCTCCAGGACCGTCTCGCGCTCGGCGGCGGCCAAGCGCCGGCCCCAGGAGGCGTCCCGGCCGAGACCGAGACCATCGCGGGCATCCTGGTCTGGATGCCGCCCCCCTTTGACGGGGTTTCGAAGAACGAGCACCGCCGGCTCATGGATGCGTTCCGCGATCGGCAGGACGGCCGCCCCTGGGTCGCGGTCTCCGCCGCGGTCCGGGACGGGCGCGCCGCCGTCATCCTGGGGGTCTCGCCCGACGTCGCCGAGCGGCTGCCGGCCGACCGGCTGCTCCGGGAAGCGGCGGGGGCCATCGGCGGGCGTGCCGGCGGGCGCGCCGACCGCGCCGAGGGAGGCGGGCCCGATCCGGGCGGGCTTCCGGCCCTGAACGACCACGTCCGGGCCGCCATCCGCACCACGTTCGGGAACTGACCGCCGGGCGCGGCGCCCCCCCGGCGCCGGCCGTCAGAGGATCCGCGTTCGCGCCGGCCGGTCGTCCGCCGGAGCTTCCTCGATCCCGAGCCGGTTTCGCATGAACCACACCGCCCCGTAGACGAGCGGGGTGTCCACGACGGCGACGAACCACTTGAACACCACGCCGTTGGCGATCAGGATCGGCAGCCGCTCCGGGGTGATCTCGCTTGCCCCGAGCAAGGAGAGGATGGTGGTCACGAGGATCGTGTCCACGAGTTGCGAGGTGAACGTGGAGGCGTTGTTCCGGAGCCACAGATGGCGTCCGTGGGTCCGGCGTTTCCAGTAGTGAAACAGTCGGATGTCGAGGTACTGGGCCCCCAGGTAGGCGCACATGGAAGCCGCGACCGCAACCCCCTGAATCCCGAAGACCAGGTCGAACGTGGCGTCGTCCACGGCGCTCCAGCCCGCTGCCGGCACCCAGTTGGAGAGCATTACCAGCGCCACCACGAAGACGCTCGCAAAGAACCCGGCCGTCACCAGTTGGCTCACCCGCCGGCGGCCGTAGAACTCCGACAGCACGTCCGTACAGATGAAGGTGACCGGATACGCCAGGATCCCCACCGAGAGTTCCATCCGCGGCTCCAGGCCGATCAGGCCGAGAGCGGGGATCTCCCAGACGAAGAACTTCCGGAAGATCAGGTTGCAGGCGATGAGCGCCGCGATGAAGACCGCCGCGAGGGTCAGGAACACCTGCTCGCGGACGCGAGGGTTTTCCACGTCTAACGCGCTTTCCCGGAGTCCGGCGCGACCCGCAACAGGCCGCCGTAGGTGTCGGTCCGCCGGTCCCGGAAGAACTGGAGCAGTTCCCGCAGTTCCCGGTTCCTGCCGAAATCGAGATCAGCGAACACGATGTCGGGAGCTGCGCCGGCGCGGGCAATCACCTCGCCGAACGGGTCGCACACGAAGGTCCCGCCGTAGTAGGTCATGGGACCCTCGACCCCTACCCGGTTCGGGGCCCCGACGAAGACGCCGTTCGCGATCGCGTGGCCGCGCATGACCGTCCGCCAGGCATCTTCCGACGAGTACTCCGGGCGATCCGGTTCGCTGCCGATCGCGGTGGGGAAGAGCAGCAGGTCGGCGCCGCCGAGAGCGAGGAGGCGCGCCGTCTCGGGGAACCATGAGTCCCAGCAGACACCGACCCCGATGCGTCCGTAAGCCGTCTCCCAGACGGGATAGCCGGTATCGCCGGGCGTGAAGTAGTACTTCTCGTGGTAGCCGGGCCCGTCCGGAATGTGGTTCTTGCGGTAGAGGCCCAGTTGGCTGCCGTCCGCGTCGTAGAGCACCGCGGCGTTGAAGAGCACTCCCGGAGCCGCTTCCTCGAAGACCGGCGCGACCAGCACGATGCCGAGTTCGGCGGCCAGCCGGCCGAGTTCCCGAACCCGGTCCGATGGCTGCCGCTCGGCCAGCCGCCAGCCTTCCACCGCGACCTGCCGGGGAAAGTACGGGAGGTCGTACAGCTCGGGCAGCGCGACGATCTGCGCGCCGCCCGCCGCCGCGGCGCGAACGGCCGCGACCGCGCCCCGGTGGGCGGCGTCCCGCTCAGGCTCGATCGCCCGCTGGATCAGGGCGAGCCGGGGGTGGCCGGTTGGCTGCGGGTCAGCGGGCATGGGCTAATTCTGCCGTGCGCGGGCCCTCCGGCAAGGCGGCGGGGCGGGCTGGCGCACGCTCACGCTAGCCGGCCACCAGACCGAGCAGCGTGAATCCCGCGAGTGCGGCCCCCGCGCCGATGAGGGCGTAGGGGAACTGCGTCCTGACGTGCTCCATGATGGAACACCCCGCGCTCCGCGCGGCGAGCACCGTGGCGTCACCGTAGAAGCAGGCGTGGGAGCCGAAGGCCCCCGCCGAAACCAGCGCTCCGAGCGTCAACGGCAGCGGAGCGCCCAACTCGGTCGCGAGGCCGACCACCACCGGCAAGCTGACCGTGTAGGCCCCCCAGAACGAACCGGTGGCAAACGCCACTCCCGAGAGGGTCACGAACACGAGCGCCGGCAGCATCCAGGCGCTCGCGATCGGCTGCACGCTGCCGATCACGAACTCGGTCAGCCCGAGCGCGGCGTTCACGTCCCGCAGGATGAAGGAGACCAGCACGATGCCCAGGGGATAGACCATCTTCTCCATCCCCAGGAACGCTCCGTCGGCGACGGGTCCCAGGCCGCCGGCCGGCCGCACGAACGCCGTCAGCGCCAGGGCGACTGCCAGAGCCGCCACCACGCCGAAGAGCGCGTCCCCGCCGAGCGCCACCGTGGCGGCCGGCAGGACCAGGATCGGGACCAGGAAGGCCGGGGCCCGCAGGCCGGGACGCGCCGGGGCCTCGGTCATGGCCGGTTCGAGGCTCTCGTCGAGGGCCGCGGTCGCCGGAGCCGCTCCCGAACGGAGTTCGCGCTCGGCGTCCGCCATCGGCCCGAGATCGCGGACCGCCCCCAGGATCACCGCGAACACCAGCAGGATCGCAAACCAGGGATAGAGGAGATACGGGACCAGGGAGACGTAGAGACCGATGCCGCCACCCGCTTCGGCGAGTCCGTTCGCCTCGAAGAGCCCGGCGATGAAAACCGTCCAGGTCGAAGCGGGAATCAGCACGCAGATGGGCGCCGCCGTGCTGTCCACCACGTAGGCGAGCCGGGCTCGCGAGATGCCCATCCGGTCCGCCGCTCCCCGAAACGCGGCCCCCACCGCCAACG
This sequence comes from Vicinamibacteria bacterium, assembly GCA_965116805.1. GTDB lineage: Bacteria > Acidobacteriota > Vicinamibacteria > Marinacidobacterales > Marinacidobacteraceae > Marinacidobacterium. The sequence goes on along the minus strand of OZ220713.1, from coordinate 2,316,950 downwards.
CGTTCAGATAGTCGTCGACGAAGGTCACGACGCCGAGGCCGAAGGCGCCCAGCAGGACCCCGCGGCGGGTGCGGAGCCGCCGGGAGAGCGCCTCGCCGAAGGCTTTCGATCCTCCGGCGCGGGCCAGGATGCCGATGAGGGCCCCGAAGAGCATCACCACCAGGACGACCCAGACGCTCGCCGGCTCCGCCATCACCGACTGGGCGTTCTCCAGAAAGGCGCCGAGGAAGCCCCCCCGCGAAAGCATGAGGTGGCCGAGCAGCGACCCGAAGATCAGGGCTTCCAGCGGCCGGCGCGTCCATACCGCCAGCCCCAGGACCGCGAGACTGGGAACCAGGCTGAGGGCGCCCCAACCCTCCGCGCCGCTCACGAGAGTGAAGTCACCGGCCGTTCAGAGTGGACATCGGAGGGTAGCGGGGGTGCGACCCAGTCCGCGCAGATGGCGCTGGAGTACTCACCGCAGGTTCCGTCGCACCCCCGCTACCGGACCGCTCGACGGGGTTCCTGTTGGAGGATGCAGTGGATTCCGCCCCCTCCCAGATTCACGGCCATGGCGTCGACGGGCAGCACTTCGCGGCCCGGAAACACCTCGCGAAGGATGGCGAGCGCCCGTTCGTCCTTGTCCCTCAGGCTCTCCGGCATTCCGGGTTTCCAGTACTTCTGGGCCAGCACCAGGCCGTTGGTCACCTGGAAGTTCAGGTAGCTCGCCGCCGCCACGACCGTGATTTCGTCGTCCGGCGCGATGGAGGATCCGTCCTCGTATTCGAGCGGCTGGATGTAGTCGAACACCCCGTCCCCGGCCCGCATCGTGTCGAAGAGCGAGTCCGGCGCGGGCACGCGCACGATGCGGAAGGGGTTCCCGTCCTGATCCGTCGCGGCGCTGAGCCTCCGGAAACTCTCCTCCAGCCGTTCATGGCTGATCGCCGCGATCGGGTCCGTGCGGCGCTCTTCTTCGGTGATTTCCGCGAGCAGGATGGTTTCCGGGTCCGCGAAGCGGGCGAACTCGTCCACGTGCCCGCCCGTGGTGATGACGGTGTAGACGTCGCCGGGGAGCCGTCCCCGGAACGTGAGTTCATCCTCCGCCATCCCTTCGGCGAGCCAGATGACCTTGGACACTCCCAGGGTGCGCCGGAACTCCTCATCCATGGCTTCGAGCGTCCATCCGGGGTTGCGCTGCAACTCCACCGCCTCCACCGCGAGCATCACGCCCCTGCCGTTGAACTCGCGGGAGCCACCCTCGCTGATCAGCGTCGACTTTTCCACCTCCAGACCGAGCAGCTCCGCGACATGGCGGTCCACCGCTTCTTCGAGCCGGGAGTTCGGACTGTCCGGAGACTCGTAACCCCACATGTTGAATCCGAAATCGACCACCCGGAGACCGCCCCGGTCGCCCCGTACGAAGATCGGTCCCATATCCCGCATCCAGATGTCGCCGTGCGGCACGGCGTGGATCGCTACGTGCCCGTCCGGCACCCCCTCCTGCCGCAAGCGCGTCCGGATGCGATCCGCTTCGGCGTCATCCTGGGCCAGCAACTCGATCGAGACCCGGCCCACGGTGGCGCGAATGATCTCGATGAGGAGCGGCTCCGTCGGCAGTCCCCGCTTGTTCTCGTAGGTCGGCCACGCCATCCAGAGGGCGCGATGCGGTTCGAACTCGGCGGGAAAGACGAAGGACTCGGCCGGAGAGTCCTCTCCCGTTGCCGGCGCCGGGTCCGCGGTACAGGCGAGGATCCCCGTCAGGGACAGAACGGCGACGGCAATCAGGGTGCTCCTGATGCCGCCGGGACCCCGCACGGCCGCGACTATACTCGGCGCTTCTTGAGCTGGTGAGAGGCGGCGGGTGGCAGACGGAATCAACAGCGACGAATTCTTCCGGGTAGCTGCGCTGGCGTCGGTCGCGCCGCCCGAGGGGGAGATCCGAACCCGGAACTTTCGGGCCGCGCGCAAGGTGCTGGGGACCTACACGCTGCAGGTCGTGGAGACCGCCAGAAGCGAGGGCGACCCGCAATCCGGAGATCCCCCCGCCGGGGAAGCCGCCTGTCCCCTGCGCCCGGACGAACCGCGGGAGGGTCTTCCGGACGGCGCGGCCTTCGAACTCGCTCCCCAGCGCGGCGAGCGTTTCGTCCAGGTTCCGCGGGTACTCGGAGGCGGGTCGTGACGCCCGCCGGGGCAGACCCGTCCGGCATCCCGCTTCCGCCCCGCGGCCTCGACCTGCCGGGGGCGACCGCGGCCGCGCTCGACCACGCCGCGGAAGTCGACCGGCGGATCCACGCGTTCCTGCATCTCGACCGGGACGGCGCCACGGCGACCGCCCGGCGCCTCGAGCGGCAGCCACCGGCCGCCCGGGGACCTCTCTTCGGACTCCCGGTCGCGGTGAAGGACAACATCGCGGTCCGCGGGTTGCCGTCCACTTCCGGATCCGCCGTCCTCGGCGCCTATCGGGCGCCCTACGACGCCACCGTGGTGGAACGCCTCCGGGGCGCCGGCGCCGTCATTCTCGGCACGACGAACCTCGACGAGTTCGGCATGGGCTCCGCCACCACGAGCGGGTTTCGGGGCCCGACCCGGAACCCGGCGGACCCCGAACGCATCGTCGGCGGATCGTCGGGAGGTCCGGCGGCGGCCGTCGCCGCGGGTGCGGTTCCGGTAGCTCTCGGAACCGATACCGGCGGCTCGGTCCGCCTCCCGGCGGCGCACACCGGCATCTTCGGAATCCGTCCCACCTACGGGCGCGTCTCCCGTTTCGGGATCACCGCCTACGCATCCTCTTTCGATCAGGTCGGCTGCCTCGCGGCGCATCCCGAAGGTCTCGGGCGGGTCCTTTCGGTCATCGCCGGGGCCGACCTCCGCGATGCGACGAGCGTCGATCGGGAGGTACCGGATTACGCGGCTGCCGCCGCCCGTCCCGCCTTTCCCCGCACCGTCGTGGCGTGCAGCGACGAGGACCTCGCCATCCTGGACTCCCCGTCCCGCAAGGCGTTCTACCGAGTGCTCCGCCGGTTCGAAGCGGGTGGATCGACGATCCACCGCTTCCAACTGCCGGAGGCGGTCACCACGATCTCGGCCTACTACGTCCTGGCCTGCGCGGAAGCCAGCTCGAACCTTGCCCGCTTCGACGGCATGCGCTACGGCAGCCGTTCGGAGGGTGACGGAACCCTCGCCGCGGCGATACGCGCCAGCCGGACCGGCGGATTCGGCGACGAGGTACGCCTGCGGATCCTGCTGGGAACGACGGTTCTCTCGCAGGGCTACCGGGACGCCATCTATGCGGCCGCCACCGCGGCGCGGGAAGCGATCCGGAAGCGGCTGCTCGGCCACTTCGAGCGGGGAGAGTTCCTGCTCATCCCCGTTGCCAGGACGGCGCCCCGGCGGCTGTCCGATCCGGTCGAGGCGGGCGAAGACTACGACGGGGACCGCTTCACCATCCTGGCTTCCCTCGCTGGACTTCCCGCCCTCGCGGTCCCCGCCGGAACGCGGGACGGCCTGCCGTTCGGCGTCGAGTTGATGGCGCCTCCCTGGGAGGAGGCGGCGCTGCTTTCGGCGGGCGCCGCCGTGGCCGCGTAGCTATTCCGGATTCCGCCGCCCGGTCCACGAGTCCCAGCCGCGGCGCGGCAGCGGCTCGGCCACCCCGTCCGCCCGCTGGATCCGGATGCCCTCGGCCGCGCCGGTGACGCGTCCCACCCGGGTCAGCGTGATGCCCGCCCTTGCCGCCGCGGCGCCCACCCGCCGCGGCGGCCCCGCGATCAGCAGCTCGTAGTCCTCGCCTCCGAAGAGCGCCGCCTCGAGGGCCCCGGCGCCCTTGCCGGCGAGCGGCACGCGGGTCTCCTCGAGCAACGCCCCGACGCCGCTGGCGGCGGCCAGGCGGTGGAGGTCGAGGGCCAGCCCGTCCGAGATGTCCATCCCGGCGTGCGCCGCAGCCGCGAGGGCCGCGCCCGCCTCGAGGCGGGGCGCCGGGTCCAGGTGCCGGGCCACCAGCGCCTCCTCTTCCGGATCGAAGGAGGTCGTTTCTCCTTCCTGCCGCCGCCGCAACAGGGACAGGCCGAGCGCCGACCCGCCCAGGCTTCCGGTCACGAAGAGCCCGTCCCCCGGTTTCGCTCCCGAGCGCCGGAGCAGCGGGGCGCCCGGAGTCCCGGCGCCGGCGACCGTGACGTGGAGCCCGATCCGTTCACCAGCGGCGATGTTGCCTCCCACCAGCGGCGCTCCCAGCTCCGCGGCCCGCTCAGCCGCGGCCTCGGAGATCCCGGCCGCGGTCCCCTCGTCCGCTGGCGGAGTCACGAGCGAGATGAGCGTGCCGACAGGACGGCCGCCCATCGCCGCGATGTCGCTCGCCGCGGCGGCGACGGCCCGGCGCCCGATCGCGCGCGGCGGATGCAGCCGCCGGTCGAAGTGGACGCCTTCCTCGGCCGCATCCGTCGTCAGCAGGAGAGCGCCGCTACCGGGCCAGGCGAACGCCGCCGCGTCGTCTCCCGGTCCCACGATCAGGCGCGGCTCCCGGGGTCCCGCTCCCGGGACTGCCGGGAGGACGTCCAGGATGCGCCGGAGCAGCCGGTCCTCCCCGGTGGACGGCTCCGGAAGGGAAACGGCACCCGCCGGCCGGCTCCGGGGACCTCCCGCCTCTCCGGTTACGGCGGTGCGTCGTGCGTCACCCACGGGACGCGAGCCGGCAGCCGCCACGAAACGGCGTCAGTCCGGCGAAGAGGTCGTTTGTTCCATGCGCCGGACCAGCTCGGAAAGCCGGCCCCGCACGGCAGCCACCGCTTCTTCGATTTCCGCCGGGCCGGCCTCGCTGGCGGCTCGCTGCCGAAGCAGCTCATCGCCCATGTTGAGCGCCGCAAGGATCGCGACCTCTTCCTTTTCGAGGTGCGGCGCCGCCTGGAGGATCTCTCCGATCCGTTCGTTCACGAGCCGGGCGACCGCCGCGAGGTCGGCTCCCCCCTTGTCGGAACGCAGCCGGTACGAGCGTCCGGCAACCTCGACTTGGACAGTCTCGCTCATTGCCGCCCGCGCTAGCTCGGACCCCCCGCGCCCGGGGCGTCTTCCCCGGTGACGGCGCGAAGCGCCTTCCGGATCACCTCGCGCTCGTCGCGGAGCATTCCGGCGGCCCGCTCGGCCCGCTCCGCGCGCGCCCTGGCCTCCTGCTCCGCATCCCGCAGCGCATCCCGCTCCCGTCGAGCCTCGCGAACGCTGGCGTCCGTCGCCTCGGCGATTCGGCCGCTGACCCTCTCGAATGCGGACTCCGCCCGCTCGATGTCCCCGAGCAGCCCCCTGACGGCGGCAGCCGGATCGGACATGAACGTCCCTATTCGGGAGCGGACGCGGCCGAGAGCGCCTCCCGCGCCCGGTCCACCAGAGAGTCGAACGCTCCCGGATCGTGCACGGCCAGCTCCGCCAGTTGTTTCCGGTTCACCCCGACCCCGGCCAGCGACAGACCGTGCGCGAACTGTGCGTACGGGAGCCCCCGCTCCCGGGACGCCGCGCTGATCCGGGTGACCCAGAGGCGGCGGAAGTCACGCTTCCGGGTGCGGCGGTCGCGGTAGGCATAGGAAAGGGCGCGGTCGAGCGCCTGCATCGCGTGCCGGTAGAGCTTGCCGCGCATCCCGCGGTAGCCTCGGGTCTGTTTGAGAACCCGCCGGCGCCGGTCCCGCCGGTGGGTCCCGCGCTTCACTCGGGACATCGTGTCTTCTCCAACTGTCTGGTTGCGGTGGCGGAACGAGCCCCGGCCGTCAACCGATGATCCGGGCGATCATCTTGGCTTCGCCCTCGAACACCCAGGCCCCGCTGCGCAGGCGGCGGCGGCGCTTCGCGGACTTCTTGGTGAGAATGTGACTGTGGTAGGCGCAGCGCCGGCGTACGCGGCCGCTGGCGGTCTTGCGGAACCGCTTCGCGGCTCCGCGGTGGGTCTTCATCTTCAGTTTCATGATGGTTCCTGTGGGTCAACTGGTTTCGTCGCGCTGGGCCCGACGGATGCGGGGCGCGTGAGCGTCGTCCTCCGACCCCGCTTTTCCGGCGCGTTCGACCCGGAGCGCTTCGAGCAGGCGGCGGGTGGGGGCGAGGATCATGCTCATCTGGTTGCCGACCACGCTCGACCGGGATTCGACGGTCGCGATCTCGGCGAGTTGCGCGGTGACCTCGTCGAGAATGCGGTCCCCGAGTTCCCGGCGACTCCGCTCGCGCGCCCGCTTGAACCAGATCGTGGCCTTGACCTTGTGACCTTCATGGAGGAAACGGTCAATCTGCTTCATCTTCGTGGCGCGGTCGTGCTCTCCGATGATGATGCGGAACTTGACCTCCTTGACCTGGTTCTGTTTCTGGTGTCGTTTGGAATCCTGGGATTTCTTACTCTGCTGATACACGAACCGGCCGTAGTTCATGATCTTGCAGACCGGAGGGATCCGGTTCGGCACGATCTCGACGAGATCGAGTCCCCGGTCGGCGGCCAGCCGCCGGGCATCCATCAGGGCGTGGTCGCCAAGTTTCTCGCCGTCCTCGCCGATGACCAGGACGATGGGAGCTCGTATTCGGTCGTTTACCCTGAGAGAACTATCGATGGATCACCTCCGCACCGCGGGCGGGTGGGCGGATTATCGCCACTTCGGGTCCGGTTCGCCAGCGACCGCCCGCCCGCGCCGGGTGTTGCGGCCCTTCACGGGGTGAGCGACCGGTTCCGGGTGAGCTCGTCGAGACGTTCGCCGAGCGCGGCGGCCGTCAGGGTTTCCTGGCCCCGGCGGCCCCGGGTCCGCACGGCGAGGGTGCCTTCTTCCGCCTCCCGGTCCCCGAGCACCACCATGAACGGAACCCGCCCCACTTCCGCCTCGCGAATCTTGTAGCCCATCTTTTCCCGGCGGTCGTCGACCGAGACCCGGAAGCCCCGCTCCCGGAGGGCCGCAGCCACCTCCGCCGCCTGTGCCTGATGCCGGTCGGCGATGGGGATCAACACTGCCTGAACCGGGGCGATCCACACCGGAAGAGCCCCGCCGGTGTGCTCGAGCAGCAGCGCGAAAAAGCGCTCCACGGAACCAAGGATCGCCCGGTGAATCACCACCGGGCGTTCCCGTCCACCGTCTTCCGTCGCGTAGTGGAGATCGAACGCCGGCGCCTGGGAAAAGTCAAGCTGGATGGTCGCGCACTGATGGCTGCGGCGGAGCGCATCACGGACGTGGAAGTCGATCTTCGGACCGTAGAACGCACCGTCTCCCGGGTTCACCACCCAGTCGTCTCCGGATTCGGCGAGGGCTTCCGCGAGCGCCGCTTCCGCCTGTTCCCAGGTCTCGGGGCTCCCCACCGACTTCTCGGGACGGGTCGAGAGTTCGATCTGGATGTCCTCGAAGCCGAACTCGCCGTAGACCTCCTTCACCAGGTCCACGAGATCGCGGACCTCGGCCTTGACCTGATCGAGCCGGCAGTAGACGTGTGCGTCATCCTGGGTGAAGGCCCGTACCCGGGTCAGGCCGGAGAGAACACCCGAGGGCTCGAACCGGTGGCAGTGACCGAATTCCGAGAGCCGGAGGGGCAGATCCCGGTACGAACGGATGTCCGAGCGGTAGACCAGCGCCGCCCCCGGGCAGTTCATGGGCTTGACGCCGAAACGGTTCTCGTCGGACTCGATGAAGAACATGTTGTCCCGGTAGTGGTCGAGGTGGCCGCTCCGGGCCCAGACGGACTCGTTCAGGATCAGGGGCGTCCGGATCTCCTGGTAGAACCGGCGGTCCAGCTTCTCCCGCATGGAATCGAGCAGCCGGTTCACCACTCCCATCCCGGCGGGGAGCCAGAACACCTGCCCCGGGGCCTCCGGGAGAATCAGGAAGAGCCGCTGATCGCGGCCGATCCGCCGGTGATCGCGCCGCTTCGCCTCCTCGAGACGGGAGAGATGGGCCGCCATCTCCTTCCGGTCGGTGAAGCTCGTCGCGTAGATTCGCTGCATGGGGGCGCCGCGCGCGTCCCCCTTCCAGTAGGCATTGGAGCTCGAAAGCACCTTGAGCGCCCGGATCACCCCCGTGTGCGGCACGTGAGGGCCCTCGCAGAAATCGAAGAAGTTCCCCACCCGGTAACAGGAGACCCGCTCTCCCCCTTTCTCGCGAACCAGCTCCACCTTCAGCAGCTCGCCCTGTTCCTCGAAGATCCGAAGGGCATCGTCCTTGTCGAGAATCTCGCGTTCGAACGGCACCCGCTGCTTCACGAGTTCGCGCATCCGCGCCTCGATGCGGCCGAGATCCTCGGGAGAGAACGGCTCCTCGACCTGGAAGTCGTAGAAGAACCCGTCCTCGATGGGGGGGCCGATCCCGTAACGGGCATCGGGGAACAAGTCCTTGACGGCGGCGGCCAGCAGGTGGGCCGAACTGTGGCGGAACACGTGGAGCCCGTCAGCGTCCTTCGGGGTCAGGAACCGCACCTCCGCATCCGCACCGGGACAGTGGGAGAGGTCCACTTCCCGACCGTCCACGGTGGCGGCGATCGCCGCGGCCGGGGCCACCCCCGAAAGCGGCGCTCCCGCCGGAAGCTGCACCTCGTCCCCGTCGGGGAGGCGGAGTCGGATCGAAGAAGGCACGCTGTCTTTTTATCCCGGTCGGAGACGCCGCACAAGGCCCGGCGGGCGCCACCCGTCGATGCTGCGCGCCAACGAGAGCACGCTCCTACCGCGGGAAGGCCCAGGAAGGGGCCCCGCGAGGCCGCGGTGTCCCGGGAACGGAGGAATGGTAGGCGCGGGCGGATTTGAACCGCCGACTTCTACCGCGTCAAGGTAGCGCTCTCCCCCTGAGCTACGCGCCTGTCCGAGAGGGGCGCGATTCTACACCGGCGCCCGGCCTCTCCGGACGCCGCCGAGTGGCGCTTCGCTTCGACTTTTCCACATCGCGCTCTGGAGCGGGAAGATTCCGGGCCGATCTGCGTCTAGGGATCTGGAGAGGTTCCCATGATGCATCACGAAGAGCGCCCGACCGAGAGGCCGGCGGCGGCGCCGCCGCACCACCGTCCCAGCGGCAGTCCCGTCCGCCGCGACCCGGCCGACCCGCCGCCGGACCCCGAGCCCGCACCCGCGGGGCCGCGCGCCGTCCCGAACCCGGTGCCGGGCCTCTTGGCGCTCCTCCGCCGCCAGGGGCGCATCCCGGCCGCGGCCGCCAGCCGCGCCGCGGGGGTCGAGCGGCTGCCGCCGCCGCGACACGAGGCCGCCCTGGTAGACGAGGGAATCGTCTCGGAAGAGGACATCGCGCAGGCAGTCGCCGAGGACGCCGGACTCCCCTTCCGGGTGATCAACCCGCTGGAACTCAACCCGGACGTGGTGACCGGCGCCCTGCCGGCGCCGTTCGCCCGCCGGCACACCATCTGCGCGCTCAGCAGGATGGGGGACACCCTGACGGTGGCGGTCGCGAATCCCTTCGACCGCGGTGCCATCGCGGATCTCCAACGGTATCTGGGGGTTCGGGTAAAGGTCGTGGTCGCGACCCGTTCCGACATCGAGGGGGTCAACGGCAGCCTCTACAACCTGCGGACGTCGCTGCGCGCCGCGGAAACCGAGCTGACCCACGGAGACGGCGATCGCGCGGATCCGCCCGCGGCGGACCAGGAGTTCGTTTCGGGGTCCGAGGCAGCGGGCGACCTAGAGCCCACGACCCGCCCCGTCGTGGCCGCCCTCGACAGCATCCTCCACCAGGCGTTCGAGCACCGCGCCTCGGACATCCACCTCGAACCAAAGCGCGACCACGCCGTCGTGCGTTTTCGCGTCGACGGCGTCCTGCGGACGATGCACACCTTTCCCCGGATCGTGTACCAGGCCGTCGTCAGCCGCCTCAAGATGCTCTGCGGGCTCGACATCGCCGAGAAACGCCGTCCCCAGGACGGCCGCATCAAGCGCATCGAATCGGAAAAGGAAATCGAGCTGCGGGTTTCGACCCTCCCGACCGTCTTCGGCGAAAAGGCGGTCCTGCGGGTATTCGACCCGGCGGCCCTGGTCTCGTCGCTCGAGGAACTCAGGCTGGCCGACGACGAGGAGCGGCGCCTCCGCCAGATGCTGAGCCGCCGGGAAGGGCTGCTCCTGGTCACCGGTCCCACCGGCAGCGGCAAGACCACGACGCTCTACTCGGTGCTCCGGCACGTCACGACCCCCGAAGTGAACGTCGTGACGATCGAGGATCCCGTGGAACTGGTCTTCCCGCCGCTCAGCCAGGTGCAGGTGAATCCCCGCATCCGTTTCTCGTTCGCGGCCGCCATTCGCAGCGTGCTCCGCCAGGACCCGGACATCCTCATGGTGGGAGAGATCCGGGATGCCGAAACCGCCGAAATGGCGGTGCAGGCGGCCCTCACCGGACACCTCGTCCTCTCGACGCTCCACACGAACGACGCCCCCGGTGCGATCACCCGTCTCGCCGACCTTGGCGTGCCGCGCTTTCTGATCGGTACCACGCTGGTGGGGGTCGTCGCCCAGCGGCTCGTCCGCACCATCTGCCGCGGCTGCGGCCGCGAGGCCACGCTCGCGGCCGGGGAAGCGGAGACTCTGTCGGCCCGCGAGGCCGCCGGCCGGCCGGTGCGGGTGGGCACGGGCTGTGCGCGCTGCCGCGACACCGGCTACCAGGGGCGCCGGGCGGTCTTCGAAATCCTGCCCGTCGATTCCCGGGCGGCCGCCCAGATCCTGAACGGTTGCACCGCGGAGGACCTGGCGCGCTCCGCACGCCGCCGGGGAGTCCGGAGCCTCCGCCAGGCCGCGGTGCGCCTTCTGCTGGAAGGAGAAACCAGTGTTACCGAGGTGGTTCGGGTCACGGGCGCCGGCCCGGATCCGGGACTCTTCGAGGATCCGCCCGGGCTGCCCCCTACCCGCCGCGGGGCCCGCGCCGCCTCACAGACCGAGCGCCCGGCTGATCACCAGGAGCAGGGCCGGGATTCCGTAGAACACCGCGATCACGTAGCCGATCGCCAGACTCCGGTTCGTCACCGCGATGTCCGCGAGACGGCGCGCCGCCGCCAGCGGGATCTGCCGGATCCGGGCGACCGGGTAGACCATCAGGATGGCGACCAGGTTGAACAGGAGGTGGACGACCGCCAACTGGAATCCCCAGTGAGCGTTGGGGCCGGAAACGGCGAGGGCGGCAAGGAATGCCGTGACCGTCGTTCCCACGTTGGCCCCGAGGGTGACCGGGAAAGCGTCGTCGAGGAGCAGGAGCCCGGCTCCGGCAAGAGGGACCAGCATCGACGTGGTGATCGAGCTGGACTGGACGAGAACGGTGACGACGGCCCCCGTTCCCATGGCGAGGAGGGCGTGACGGCCGAGCACCCGGTGGAGGGCAGCCTCGCCCCGGCCGGCGGAAATGCTCTTCAGGGTGCGGACCAGCAGGCCGAGGGCGACCACCAGCAGCACCACCGAGACGACGGCCAGCAGCGCGGCGGCCGCCTCGTCGGAGCCGGTCACGATGCCTGCGAACCACTGGATCGGTATCGGGACCACCTCGATGATGCTCTTGAGGGGACTCTCGTAGTCGATGCCCGTCCCGAGCAGGCCTCCGAATTGCGCGGAAACGACGCCGGAAAGGCGCGTCAGGAACCCGGTAGCGATTTCGAGCGGCAGGAGGATGGCAACCGCGATCAGGTTGAACAGGTCGTGGCAGGTAGCCACCTCGAAGGCCCGCCGCAGTTCCTTCCCGTCCCGCAGGTGTCCGAGGGCGGCAATCGAGTTGGTGACCGTCGTCCCGATGTTGGCGCCCATCACCATGGGGACGGCGTGTGCGAACGGCAGCGGGGACTCCGGGGCGGCGACCAGTCCCACGATGAGCGAACTGGTGACCGAGGAACTCTGGACCAGCGTCGTGGCCAGGATTCCGATGACGAGTCCCACGAAGGGGTTCGCCGAAGCCCGGAAGAAGCCGTCGAGGAGCCCGGAGCCGAGACCCTTGAATCCCTCCCCCAGGCCGTCGATCGCCCCCAGGAAAAGGACGAACAGCAGAATCAGTCCCGCGAAACGCAGCAACTGGGTCAACCGGCTCCCGCCGGCCTCGCGTCCGGGCTCCCTCATGCCGCCCCTCGACGGATCCCCGGCGCGGGGTCGGGCGGCAAATCCTCCGGGCAACCAGAGGGCGCCGCACCGGCGTTTTGCTTCGTCATGGATGACTGAGCACGGAGCAGGGTGCGGCAGACACTGCTCGCGGAGGGTAGCGGCCCCGGTCCGCCCGGAATGTTACAAATCGATAGGAAACGCGTCCCGCGGGAGTCTTATTCGGGCGCCTCCACGATCACGAAACTGCGGCGCCACTCCCCGGGAGCGACCTGACGGGCAATCTGAATCGGGAAGGGCTCCCCGGCCTCCATCCCGGACAGCGCGTCGCGGAGATCTCCCGCCGTCGGCACCGGCCGCCCGCCGATCCGGGTGATCACGTGACCCGGTTCGATGCCCGCCTGATGGGCGACCCCTCCGGGAACCACGTGCCGGACCAGGACTCCTTCGAAGTCCGCCTGGAACTGTTGGGCAAGGGCGCCCTGCAGCGTTTCGCCCACGATTCCGAGCCGGCCCGGTGACTCCACCGGCCGCTCGGGCTCCGGGGGGGCGGCCTCGGCGAGTGGCGCGGCCTGCTGGAAGTCCCGCTGGCCAAGCCTCACGTCCATCGCGATTTCCTCGCCGTCTCGCAGGACATGCACCGTCGAACGCTCGTCCGGACGGGCGTCGGCAACCGCGAACTGCAGATCCATGCTGTCCTCGATCGGCCGGCCGTTGAACCGCACGATGATGTCGCCGCGCTCGAGGCCGGCCGCCGCGGCCGGCGAGTCGGGACCCGAGAAGTCGTCGATCTGGGCGCCCCGGGCATCCGCTTCCAGGCCGAAGGCCCGCGCCCGCTGCGAATCGAGCGGCACGACCGCAACCCCGAGCCAGCCGCGGGTCACCTGTCCCTCGGAGGCGAGATCGTCGTACACCCGGCGCACCAGGTTCGACGGAATGGCGAAGCCGAGTCCGATATTGCCCGCGTTCCCGGCGACCTGGATCATCGTGTTGACTCCCACCAGGCTGCCGTCGAGGCCGACGAGCGGTCCCCCGGAGTTCCCCCGGTTGATGGCGGCGTCCGTCTGGATGAAGTCCTGGTAGTCGCCTTGGAGCACCCTGCCCTTGGCGCTCACGATCCCGGCGGTGACCGAATGGCTGTTGCCGAGCGGATTCCCGATGGCGAGGACCCAGTCCCCGACGCGGACCTCATCCGAGTTTCCGAGCGCAAGGTGGGGAAACACCTCCCCTTCGGTTTCGAGACGGATCACGGCCAGGTCCGTCGGCGGATCCTGCCCGACGACCACCGCCTCGAGGGTGCGGCCGTCGGAGAACTCCACCTCGATCCGGGTGGCCCCGTCCACGACGTGGTTGTTCGTGACGATGAGCCCGCTCGGGTCCACGATGGCGCCGGATCCCCTGCCGAACTGTGCCCCGGGAGGCGGTGGCGCCGGAGGGAATCCGAAGAACTGCTCCAGCCTCGGATCGTCGGTCCCCCGGGTGTTCTCCCGCTCGACGAGCAGACTCACCACTCCCGGAGTCGCCACCCGCGCCACCTCGGCGAAGGCGTCGGAGAGGGTCCACGCCGCCTCGGTCCGGTCCCGGTCGGGAGTGTCCCCGGGCGCGGGGATGTCCGCGAGCCGCTCATGACCGGGCCGGCGGGCGTCCTCCTGGTCCGAAGTCCCCTGGCCCCGCGCATCCGTCACGGCGGCCGCGAGGCTCGCGAACTCGGCGCTTTCGGTCAGACATCCGGGGGCCGCAACCAGCCCCGCGAGGGCAAGAGCGGCCGGCAGGAATCGAGACATGAACGGTGGCCTCCTTGGGCGGGTTCCGCTAGTGGGCTGGGAAACGAATATAACGCGGGCAGACCGATGGGGTTCCGCCGCCGGGCGGTCGGCGGGCGGCGGCGCTGACCACGAGCAAGCGCCGCCGGTCGTGGCACAGGCATTGCGGAAACGTGATCCAGCGCGACCAACCACCTGCAAAGGAGTTCCCCATGACTGGCACGCGGCACATCCTGACGACCCTGCTGGCGGCGGCCTGCCTGGCCGCGGCCACCGCGGCAGCGGAGTCCGGGCAACCCCCGCGCCGGGGGCCCTATCCGGACGCCTCCCAACGAAGCGTGCGCGACGCCCGCTACGCCTTCTCGAGCTATGGCGGATTCCGCGTGCTGAATGTGACGAGCGATCTCTTCGCCGCCAACGAGTTCGACTTCGGGATCACCGACAGTGACTTCCGAACCGGCAGCTTCGGCTTCGAGTTCGACTTCGCCGTCCTTCCCCGGGTGGACATCTCGATCGGCATCGACAACGGAAACGCCGAGACCTACGGGTCCTACCTCGACCTCGTGTACGAAGACGGAGGAGAGATCGAACACTCGGCGCGACTGGCCGTGACCGACCTGAGCCTCGGCGTTCGGCTGCGGCTGCTCGGCGGCGCGGCGCGGGTGCGCCCGTACCTGGTCGGCGGCTTTACCGGGGCCTACTATCGGTACACGGAAATCGGCGATTTCGTGGACTTCGAGACCGCGGACATCTACTACGACGTGTTCGAGGAGACGTCGTTCCTGCCCGGTTTCTTCGCCGGCGCGGGCGCCGACGTCGCCGTCGTCCGGTTTCGTGAAGCCGGCAGCCTCGATCTCTTCGGCGAGTTCCGCTACGTCCGGTCCCAGGGCCAGCACACGGAGGGGTTCGACGGCTTCGGCGACCTCAAGCTCGACCGGTCGGGTGGCCTCTTCGGCATACGGGTCCGGTGGTAGCGCTCCTCGACCTGGGGCAACCGGACAGCGCTGGCGCCGCCACGATCGGCGCCGCCAGGAGGAAACTCACCATGACCCGCTTCGGGCGAGGCCTGACCTGTCTCATCGCGGCCGCGTGTCTCGCGACCACCGCCGTGGCCGAAGAGGAGGCGCAGCCCCCGCGCGGCAGCCGGGACCCCGACCGTTCGCCGTCCGCCGGCGCGCGGCCCCGCTACGGCTTCTCGGCGTTCGGCGGGTTTCGCGCGCTTCAGGTGGACAGCCGGCTCTTTGACGCCAACGAGGCGGAGTTCGGCCTTACGGAAGACGATTTCCGATCGGGGCGCCTGGGGTTCGAACTGGACTACGCGGTGCTGCCCATGCTGGAGATCGTCGTCGGGTTCGGTACCGCCCAGGCGGAGACCCAGGGAAGCTATCTGGACCTGGTTTACGAGGACGGGTCCGAGATCGAACACTCGGCCCTGCTCAGCCTGACCGACTACACGCTCGGCGTCCGCATCCGGCCCTTTCAGCAAGGACGAGTGAGTCCCTACGTCGTGTTCGGCCTGGCCCGGACGCATTCCAAGTACTCGGAACAGGGCGAGTTCGTGAACTTCGAGAACTTCGATATCTACTACGACGAACTCGAAGAGCGCTCTTCCTTCACGGGGTTCTTCGCCGGCGCCGGGTTCGACTTCGCGGTAGTCCGGATGCCCTTCGGGCGGCGGCTGGATGTCTTCGGCGAGTTCCGTTATTCCCGTGGCGAGGGCCGGCACCGCGGTGATTTCGCGGATTTCGGCGATCTCGGCGTGGCCCGCCCGGGCGCCCTCTTCGGCCTTCGCGTCCGCTTCTGACGGCTGGCTAGCAGCCCGAACCCGACGACACCGCGGTTGCTTCCGGGCGCCCGCTGGCCCTCGCCTCGGCGAGGATCTCCAGCAGGGCCGGATGCAGCGGTCCGTTCGACACGGCGATGTTCGGCCCGCCGTTCGAGAACGGTCCACCGTCGAAGTCCGAGACGACCCCGCCCGCCTCCCGCACGATCACTTCCCCGGCGGCGGTGTCCCAGGCTCTGAGCGTCTCCTCCCAGAACGCGTCGAGACGTCCCGCGGCCACGCAGCACAGATCGAGCGCCGCCGAGCCGGCGCGGCGCACCGCCCGCACCCGCCGCATGATGCGGACGAACAGGTCCAGCGCCCGATCCATCGCCTCACGAGAATAGGGGAATCCGGTGGCGAGCAGGGCGCGTTGCAGCTCCGCCGTCGGCGAGACCCGGATCGGAACGCCGTTCAGGTGCGCTCCGCAGCCCGCCTCCGCGGTGAACAGCTCTTCGCGGACGGGATCGAGGACCGCACCCGCCACGACCTCCCCGCCTTCTTCATACGCAATGGACACGGCGAACACCGGGAACCCGTGGGCGAAGTTGGTGGTCCCGTCCAGCGGATCGACGATGAAGCGGCATCCGGTTCTCGACCCGCCGACCAGACCGCGCTCCTCCGCCAGAATGGGCACGGAGGGCTCCAGCCGCTGCAGGCAGTCGACGATCGCGGTTTCGGCAGCGTGATCCACCGCGGTCACCAGATCGATCGGGCCCTTGAGATCGACCCCGAAACCCCGCTCCGCGCGGGCGCGGTGGGCCTTGCGAACGACTTCCGCCCCGGCCTTTGCCGCTTCGACGCAGGCCTGCGCCGCGGCGCTCCTCACGGCGTCCGGGGCCCTTGCCGCTGGACCAGCACGACGCGCGTTCCTCCGCGGTCGGTGCGAGTCCAGGTCACCCCGTCCATGAACTGGCGCATGAAGAAGATGCCGCGCCCGCTGTCCTTGAGCAGGTTGTCCTCCAGCAGGGGATCCGGCACCTCCGCCGTGTCGAAACCCTCTCCCTCGTCCTCCACGGCGATCCGGACCGCGGGACCGCCACCGCTGCCGTCACGGGTCTCGATCTGAATCCGCAGGCGTTTCCTGGGATCCATGCGGTTTCCGTGACGCATCCCGTTGGTGACGGCCTCCCGAACCGCCGCTCCCATCCAGTGCGTGGCGTCCGGCTCGTAGCCGCACTGGGCACAGTGACGTTCGAAGACGCCCAGGACGACTTCAACCCATTCGATCCGCGTCTCGACGTCCAGCCGAACCGTCACGGGTTCGCTTGCCGGACTCACGCGGACTTCAGGCTCGCTTCCGGCACTACCGGGTCTGAAAGGAACTCTCCGGCACCGCCGGAGCGGGTCTCGGCGGCGCCTTCGGGCTCCCCCGCTCCCGGAACGAGTTCGAACTGCGGCTCCGGGAGCGCCGGAGCGTCCTCGATCGCCACCGGCCCCGCCACCATCGTCCGGATCTCCGGCAGGATCGCGGACCGGCGAATCGCCGACGCCACGGACGGCGCGGCGCGAATCACGAGTCCGGCGCTGAACTCTCCCGACTTCTTCTGGGCGCGAACGAGCACGTCCTGGCAAACGGCGCCCAGGGACCGCACCCGGCCCGATCCCCGGCACGCCGGACAGGAGGCCAACAGCGCGGACTCCAGCGACGGGCGCTCGCGTTTCCGGGTGACGATGACGAGCCCGGCCCTCGACTCGGGCGGTGCGACCCGGGTGAAGGCCGGGTCCCGGCGCAGTTCGGCCTGCAGGGTGCGGAACACGCGATCCCGGTTCCGGCCTTCCTTCATGTCGATGAAATCGATCACGATGATCCCGCCCAGGCCGCGCAACCGGAGTTGGCGCGCGGTCTCCACCGCCGCCTCGAGATTGGTGACGGTGTTCGTCTCGTCGCGCTCCCCGGTGTCTCCGGTGAAGCTCCCGGTGTTGACGTCCACGGCCACGAGGGCTTCCGTCTGATCGATGATGATGGACCCCCCCGAGGGGAGACGCACCCGGCGCCGGGTCGCCTGCTCGAAGGCCACCTCGACGCCATATTCCTCGAAGATCGGGTAGTTCCGCGAGTAGAGCCGCACCTTGTGCTCCATTCCCGGAAGGAACTGGCGGATGAAGTTCACCATCCGTCCGTAGAGCGTTTCGCTGTCCACCCGGATGACGCTGAACCCCGAGGACAGCACGTCCCGGATGTAGCGGAACACCATCGGCACCTCGGCCCGGAGGCAGGCCGGCGGCCCCGAGAGACTCTCTTTCCGGATCTCGGTCCAATCGGCCTCGAGACGCGCGATGTCCGCGGAGAGCGTCTCCTCGTCGCGCTGTTCCGCCGTGGAACGCGCCACCCACTCTCCTTTCAGCGTGCTCCGGCGCTCGATGAGCGCCGCAATGCGAAGTTGTTCCCGTGGTCCCGCGGTGGCTCGCGAGGTGATGACCCCGGTGGGCGCCAGCGGCCGGAAATCGAAGAATCGCCCCTGGAGATTGAGGTCGCAGCTGACCTTGTATCCCTTCGGCCCGAGCGGCTCACGGACGACCTGCACGAGTACGGGCTGTCCGGTGCGCAGAATGTTCTCGAGCCGGAGTCCGGACGCTCCGGATCCGTTCCCGCTGGCGGCTCCGGCCTGCCCGGCTTCCGGAATGCGGCCTTCTTCCCGCCAGGAATCCAGCGCTCCCCGCGGAATCTGATCGATCTGCAGGAAGGCGTTGCGGTGCAGTCCGATGTCCAGGAAGGCCGCCTGGGTGCTGGGCACCACGCGCTGAACCCGTCCCCGGTAGATCCCGTGCAACACGCTCTGCTCGGAGCGGTGTTCGACACCGAGTTCCACCACCACTCCGTCCTCGAGGAGCGCCATTCGCGTCTCGCCCGGAAGGCTCGTGACGATCAGCTCGCGGTGCACAGAACTACAGGAAGGGGCGGCAGGGCGTTCGCCGAAACCGTAGCACGGCAGCCAACCGATTCCCCCGCCGGAGCGCCGGCCTCCGGCCGGCATCGCAGCCCGGGCAGGCTAGGTAAGGAAGTTGCGGCGGCGGACCGAAGCGGCCAGGCCGATGGCCGCCGCGGCGATCAGCAGCGAGTTGCCTCCGTAACTCATGAATGGCAGGGGGAACCCCTTGATGGGGACGATCCCCGCCACCATCGCGATGTTGTAGAGCGCCTGGAGATGGAGCATGAGAAAGAACCCGCCCACCATGAAGGCGCCTGTCGGGTCCTTGTTCTCGACCGCTTCCACCGCGATCTGGAGAAGTCGCAGGCCGAGCACGAGGTAGAGCGCCAGAACGACGACCACGCCCAGGAACCCGAACTCCTCGGCAAGCACCGCGAACACGAAGTCGGTGTGAGGAGCCGGGAGAAACTGGAGGCTGGTCTGCGGACCCTGAAGCCAACCGGTGCCCAGGAGGCCTCCGGAACCGACGGCGATGGAAGCCTGCAGCGTCTGATACCCCGCCCCCAACGGATCGCTCTCCGGGTTCAGGAAGGAGAGGACCCGGATTCGCTGGTAGTCGCGCAGGCCGAAGACCCAGATCAGCGGCAGGGCCAGGACGGCGCTGCCGCTGGCGGCCAGCATCCACTTGCGGGAGATCGTCACGCCGCTGAAGAACACCATCCCGACCCCGATGCCGAACAGGATGGCCGCGCTCCCGAGGTCGGGCTGCGCCGCCACCGCCAGCACGAGGGCGCCGGACGCCGCGATCCAGCCCACCGTGGCGCGGCGGCTCAGCGGCTCGTGCCGGGAGCGGGCGATCAGATGGGCCAGCAGGAGCACCAGGGAGATCTTCGCCAGCTCGCCGGGCTGCAGCGTCAGGGTGCCCACCTCGAGCCAGCGGCGGGTCCCCGCCCGCAGGGCGCCGGAAGTGATGGCGATCGCGCTGAGGCCGAGCGCCACCAGAAATAGCGCCGGGGACAACCGGATCAACTGGCGATGATCCATCCGGTACGCGACCACTCCGACCCCGAGAGCAAGCCCGAGCCGGATGAGGTGCGCACTGAGGGTCGCCCCGGAGGCGACACCCCGCAGGGCGCTCTCCAGCAGCAGCAGCGCGATCACGACCAGGAGCCCCACACAGACGAGAAGCACCCGGTCGGCGCCCTCGCGGGCTCTCAGTTCCATGGCGCGTAACGACTCACTGGTCCACCCCTCCCCCGCCGGCCACCCGGGTCCCGGGTGCGTCCTCGAAGAAGGTGCGCAGGATCTCTCCTCCGATCGGCGCCGCCGCGGCTCCGCCGGCTCCCCCGTGTTCCACCACCACGGCAACCGCGATCTGCGGGTCGTCGAACGGCGCGAATCCCACGAACCAGGCGTGGGTGCGCAGCTCGTACGGCCGGTCCTCGTTGTTGGCGGCTACCAGGTTGGCGCTCGCCACCTGGGCCGTTCCGGTCTTTCCCGCCACCTCGGCGGCGGGCATCCGGGCCCGCCACGCCGTCCCCGACACCACCGCGTCCCGCATCCCGTCGCGGATCAGCTCGAAGTGCTCGGGCATGACTCCGCCCACCTGTCCACCGGGTTCCATGCCGACCAGCCTCGGCGTCGGGAGGTCCCCCCCCGAGGCGATCGCCGCCGCCAGCCGGGCCATCTGGATCGGGGTCACCGAAACGGCTCCCTGGCCGACGGAAACCGAGGCCGTCTCGCTGGCGTACCAACGCTCTCCCATCGCCCGGCGCTTCCATTCGCGGGTCGGAACGAGGCCGCTCGATTCGTTCCTGAGATCCACCCCGGTCGGCGTCCCGAGGCCGAAGGCCCGGGCGTAGGACGCGATGACGTCCACGTCCAGGGCCTCCGACAGGCGGTAAAAGAACACGTTGCACGACTTCGAGATGGCTTCGCGAAGCGTCAGGGCGCCGTGACCCTGCGTGCGGTGGCAGTGGAAGGTCCGGCCGGCCACCCGGGCCCGGCCGTTGCAGGTGACGCGGGTTTCGGGCCCCACCACCCCCTCGGCCAACCCTGCGGCCGCGGTAACCAGCTTGAAGGCCGAACCGGGCGGGTAGCGGCCCTGCACCGCCCGGTTGAGCAGGGGAGTCGCGGTGTCGGCGAGCATTTCCCGGAACCTTCCGGCGTCGCCGCGAAAATCCTCTGGATTCTCCGCCGGATAGCTGCCCAGGCCGAGGACCTCGCCGGTCCGCACGTCGAGGGCCACGAAGGCTCCGCGGTGTTCTCCGAACGCGCCGTGAGCCGCTTCCTGGATGCCGCCGAGGACGTTGAGCTGCAGTGTTTCGCCGCGTACCGGTTCCGTCCTTCGCAGCCCGCCGGAGACCAGGACTCGCTGGCGGCTGTCCACCACCCGGTCCAGGTATCCGTCGGAGCCGAGCAGGATCGTGTTGTAGACGCGTTCGATCCCGTCCTGCCCGACGAGGTCCCCCGACGCCGCGGTAACGAACTCCTCGAGCAGCAACTGCGCCGCCGTGACCTCGCCGACGTACCCCAGGAGGTGCGCGGTCGCCTGGCCGAGCGGGTAGTCCCGCGCCGGGACGAACTCCACCCGGACTCCCGGGAGTTCCCGCCGGCGGGCCTCGAAGAAGGCCGCTTCGGCGAACGGTATCCCGGAGCGCACCACCGCGGGGCCGCGGGCCGCGCGCGCCTCCAGGCCGGCGCGGTCCTCGTCCTCCACCTCGAGGAGTCCCAGGTCCTCGAGGTGGCGGAGTCCCGCGCTGTCGGCGAGGAGCGTGAACGACGGCTCGCTGCGGGCGAGCACCTCCCCACCCTGGTCCACCACGAGTCCGCGGGGAGCGCGGCGGCGCTCGGTCTGGAGGTAGTTGTCCCGGGCCAGGATGCTGAACTCCTCGCCCCGAACGATCTGGAGGTGCCAGAAGCGGACGGTCAACAGGATGACGAACGCCCAGAGCGGGTAGCGCGCCAGGGTCAGCCGGCGCCGGATGCGGGCGAGATACTCGGCGTGGATCACGAAGCGCCTTCCCTCGCCGCGAAGCGCGTCACGGCGCCCGGTACTCCGCGGGCCGCGACCGCAGGAAACGGATCACCAGCAGGCCGTAGATCACGGTGATGGGGGTCCCGAATCCGGCCGCCCCCAGTTCGAGAGCGGGAATCGTGGTGAATCCGGCGATTTCACCAAGGGCCCAGAGAATCGCCAGATCGGCGGCGGCGGCGAACAGGAGGAGCACCGGGATCCCGGCCCGGGTGTCCAGGGGAGGGCGCTCACGGGCGCGCGCCGCCAGGAAGACGACCAGGGGTTTGGAAAAACCGTTCATCCCCAGCAGGCCACCCGAGAAGGAGTCCTGCAGGAGCCCCGTCACCAGACCGAATCCAATGGCGGGACCCGTCCCCGCGAGCAGCGCCACCGCCGCAGCGGTGGCGAGCAGAAAATCCGGCGTGACCCCGTCGCCCACGGTGAGGGGCCAGACCGCGGTCTGGAGCAGGAAAGCGGCAACCACCGCGAGGGCGGCTCGCAAATAGCTCATGACACGGCGTCAGGGTTGCGGGGCCAGCCCGGAATCGTCCCGGGGCGGCAGCACGAACACCCGTTCCAGGGTGTCGAAGTCCACGGCCGGCTCGACGGCGATTTCGAGGAGCAGGCCGGCGCCCTCGTGGACAGCGGAAACGCGCCCGACCAGGAGCCCCTTCGGATAGAGCTCATCGAGCCCGCTGGAAATCACCTCTTCGCCGATCTCGATCGCCTGCCCGACCGGCACGAAATGGAGCCGGTAGCCGGCCTCTCCGGCATCGGCCCGGACCACCCCGCGGGTTCGACTCGAGGAGGTGATGACGGCGACGGCCGCGGTGGAAGCCGACAGCAACTCGATCTGGCTGACCCCGGGCCCGACCGCCACGACCCGCCCCGCGAGTCCGGTCGCCGTCATCACCGGGGCATCCCGCTCGACGCCGTGGCTGCTCCCCCGGTTCACGGTGACGGTGCGGTCCAGCGGCGACGCGCTGACGCCCACGACCTCGCCGGCAACCGGCTCGCCCAGGTCCATCGCCGCGGCATCCAGGTCCGTGAACCCGCGCGCCCGCTCGAGCATGCCCCGCTGGACCGTCAGTTCCCACTCCAGCCGGGCCACCCGGTCGCGCAACTCGTCGCGGGCCAACCGCATCTCGTGCGCCTCCCCCACGGTCTCCACCCACGACGAAACCGCGCGGGTGGAGCCCAGCACCAGGCTCTGCCCTCCGCCGAACACCGCGGCCAGGCCGTCCCGGATCGGAAAACTGATCCCGCTCCGCACCTGAAAGGTCAGTCCCAGGAAGTTCGCGGCCAACACGATCCCCAGGAGGATTCCGTGGCCGCGTTTCCCGGGCACCGGCTCGCTGGTCTCGCTCCTTCAGGTCAACGTTCGCGATTGCATGTTAGCCCGGCGGCCTCACACGTCGTGCCGGGACACCTGCTGGAGCAGGTCCATGCGCTCGAGCATGACGCCGGCCCCGTTCACGACGCAGTCGAGCGGGTGCTCCGCCACTTTGACGGCCAGGTTCGTCTCGTCGGCGAGCAGCTCGGGCAGCCCTTCGAGGAGAGCGCCCCCACCGGTCAGCAGGATGCCGTTCTCCACGAGGTCCGCGGAGAGTTCGGGCTCCACCTTTTCGAGGACGTTCGCCACTGCGGTGAGCAGCTGGTGCAGCGGACCGCTCAGCCCCTCCCGGATGTCCTGATCGGTCACCGTCAGCGTGGCCGGGGACAGCCGCGAGAGGTCCCGGCCGCGGATTTCCATGCTCCGCGCCTGCATTCCGGGCCGGGCGCTGCCCAGGGCCATCTTGATCCGCTCGCCCGTCCGCTCGCCCACGAGCAGTCCGTGGGCCCGCCGCAGGTGTTCGATGATCCCCTGGGTGAACATGTCTCCCGCGGCGCGCACCGAGGTTCCGGCGGCGATCCCCGACAGCGAGATGACCGCGATGTCGGTCGTGCCCCCGCCGATGTCCACCACGCAGCAGCCGATGGGCGTCGTGACGTCGAGTCCCGCGCCGATGGCGGCCGCGATCGGCTGCTGGACCAGGAACACCTCGCTGGCCCGCGCCCGGAGCACGCTGTCGCGGACCGCGCGCCGCTCCACGGGGGTGATCCTGAGCGGCACGCCGACCACCATGCGCGGGGCCGCCCAGCGGCGCCGTCCCAGGGCCTTCTGGACGAAGTGGCTGATCATCCGCTCCGCCGCCTCGAAGTCGGCGATGACCCCGTCCTGCATCGGACGGATCGCCTTGATGTGGTCGGGGGTCTTGCCGACCATGTCGTACGCCTCCGCCCCGACCGCCTCGACCCGTTTGGTGACGGTGTTCATGGCCACCACGGACGGTTCGCGGAGGATGATGCCCGAATCCTCGGTATAGATGAGGGTGTTGGCGGTTCCGAGATCGACCGCAAGATCGACGGAGAAGAGACTGAGTAGGTATTTGAGCATCAGGCGAAGCCGGGTAGCGGAACGGTGTCCAGGATCTCAGGAAGGCCGGGACGGGAAAGTGCGGCGTGAGCCGCGCCATCCTAAAGACTACCAGTGAAGCTGCGGCCTTGACACTCTCAAACGCCGCGTTTCCCCGTCCCGGTTTGCCGGCTGGCAGCCCTCGGCGGTACCATGGCCGGTTGCCATGATCCTCGAGTATTTCCGCAACCGCCGATCCATCGGCTGGTTCGTCGGCGCCGGCCTGCTCGGGCTGGTGATTCTGGCGTTCGTCGCCCTCTATTTCCCGGACTTCATGGGAGATCCGGCCACCGCCGCGATGCGCCGCGGCGTCGCCTGGGTGGACGGCGAAGCCATCCCGGCATCGACCTTCCTGGACCGCTACCGGAACGTGGCGCGCATGTACCAGGAACAGAGCGGCGGCGACTTCTCTCCCGCCCTGGCCCGGCAACTCGGCATCCCGGAGCAGGTCGTGGGCGAGCTGGTGCGTAGCCGGGTGCTCGTCCGGGAGGCGGAACGCCTCGGGATCGAGGTCACCAACACCGAAGTCGGAACCAGCATCGCCACCTCTCCCACGTTTCAGGAGAACGGGGTCTTCATCGGCCGGGACGCCTACCTCGCCATGCTGCGCGCCGCCCGGCTGAACCCGCGGGACTTCGAGGATTCGATCCGGTCGGACCTGATGACGGAGAAACTCCGGTCGCTGATCACCGAGTCGCCGCACGTGTCCGACCTGGAACTGAAGGAGGAATACCGGCGCCGCAACGAGAACGCCTCGCTCGACGTCTGGTTCCTGAGCACCGGCAGCCGGCGCGGCGACGTGGAGGTCACCGAGGCGGAGGCCCGCGAGCGCTACGAGGCCGACCCGGCGGCGTTCGAGGTCCCGGAGCAGCGGCGGATCCGCTACCTGACGCTTTCGGAGCAGATCCTCGCCGAGGAGGTCTCGGTCCGGCAGCGCGAGATCCAGCGCTACTACAACCGGAACCTCTTCCAGTACCAGATGGGGGAGCAGGCGGAAGCCAGTCACATCCTGCTGCAGGCGGAGACGGAGGCGGACGAGGAGGCCACCCGCACCCTCGCGGCCCGTCTCGCCGAGCGGGCGCGCGCCGGCGAGGACTTCGCGGAACTGGCGCGGACCTATTCCGCTGACGAAGCGACCCGGGAAGCCGGGGGCGCCCTCGGAGTCTTCGGGCCGGAAGAGATGGTGCCCGAGTTTTCCGAAGCGGTCTTCAGCATGATGCCGGGCGAGGTCAGCGATCCCGTCCGCACCGACTACGGCTGGCACGTGGTCCGGCTCGACACCCGGCAACCCGCGGAGACCCGGGAGCTGAGCGAAGTCGAGGGAGAGATCGAGAGCCGCCTGCGGCAGGAGAAGGCCGGCGATCTCCTCACCGAGCGGGCCCTCGCACTTGAGGAGCGGGTCGGAGGCGCGGATTCACTCGACGAGCTGACGCGCGACCATCCCCTGCTCATTCCCCAGGAGTCGGACTTCTTCGCCGTGGGGGACCCCGTTGCGGGGGCCGGTTCGGCGCAACTCTCCGCGCTCGCCTTCGAACTCGAAATCGGCGCGGTGGGCGGTCCGATCCGGCTGCCCACCGGCTACGCCTTCGTGGAAGTCCTCGAGGAACGGCCGCCCCACGTCCCCGCGTTCGAGGACATTCGCGAGCAGGTGATCGCCGAACTCGAGGAGGAGCGGGCCCGGTCCCTGGCTGAGGAGGCCGGACAGGCGCTGCGGGACCGGGTTGCCGACGGCCGGACCGTCGAAACCGATCCGACGCCCCTGGAGCGCTGGTTCCGCGGCAGTCCGCTCGGGATCGCCGGGATGCTCCCCGACCACGAGGAGACGGTCTTCTCGGCCGAGGTCGGAGAGGTCGTCGGCCCCCTGGAGGCGGACCGCGGCTACGCCGTCGTCCGGATCAACGCGAGAGAGGGTTTCGCCGAGGCGACCTACGAAGAGCAGAAGGAGCCGTTCCGGGCGCAGATGGCGGAAGAGAAGAAACAGCGGATCTGGGCCGCCTTCGTCGGGGCCGCGGGCGAGCGCTACGAGATCCGGATCGACCGCCAGGCACTCAACGACCTGATCGGGTAGTCCCATGCAACTTGACCTGAGGGAGCGGGCCGGCGTCTCGCTGCTGCAATTGAACGGCCGCCTGGTGGACGGCCACGGTGACCAGGAGCTCCGGGAGGCGGTGGACGTGCTTCTCGATTCGGGCCGTACCCGCATCGTCGTCGATCTCAGCGGGGTTAGCGCGATCGACAGCGCGGGCCTCGGCGAACTCGTGGCGTCCGCGCGGCGCGTCGCCCGCGCGGGCGGCGCCCTCAAGGCGCTCCACCCACGGGAGCGCGTCGTCCACGTGATGAACGTCGCCCGGGTGCTGCCGCTGTTCGAGGTGTTCGAGACCGAGGATCAGGCGGTCGCCAGTTTCAGGACCGACGCCTGAGACGTCCTTGATTCCGGTCGAGGCGGCGCTCCGCCGGATCCTCGAGCGGACCCCGCGGCTGCCGCCCGAGACGGTCGGCCTCGGAGCGGTCCGGGGCCGCGTGCTCGCGGAAGACGTGTTCGCGGACCGGGACCTGCCCCCCTTTCACCGCGCGGCGGTTGACGGCTATGCCGTCCGTGCCGCCTGCCTCGCGGGCGGCGGCCGGCTGCGCGTCGTCGACCAGATCCCCGCCGGGACGATGCCGAAGGTCCGGTTGGGCGCGGGCGAAGCGGCGGCCATCATGACGGGCGCTCCGCTGCCCGAGGGAGCGGACGCCGCGATCATGGTGGAGGACACGGTGCGCGACGGGGACTTCGTCGTGTGGCCGGCCCCGGGGAGAGCCCCGCCTCCGGTCGCGCCCGGAAACCGGATCACCGCCCGCGGCGCCGAGGTTCAAGAGGGGACGAAGCTCCTCGAGGCCGGCGTCCGGGTCTCGCCCGCGGGCGTGGGGCTCCTCGCCACCGTCGGCAAGGTCCGGGTGCGGGTCGTGCGGCGGCCCCGGATCGCCGTGTTCTCTACCGGCGACGAACTGCGGCATCCGCGGACGGTCAGGCCGCGCCCGGCAGAGATCCGGGACGCCAACAGCCATCTGATCGCCGCCCGTTGCCGCGCCCTCGGCCTCCCGGTCCGGCGGCTGGGTTTCGCCGCCGACGATCCCGGCCACCTCGCCGCAAAGGTCGCTTCCGGCCTCGCTGCGGACGTGCTCTTCATCAGCGGCGGCGTGTCCATGGGCCGCTACGACTACGTCGAGCCGGTGCTCGAGCGGGCCGGCGTCCGGCTCCTGGTGACCGCGGTCTCCATCCGTCCCGGCAAGCCCTTCGTCTTCGGGATCACCGGGGAGACCCCCCCGGTGCTCGTCTTCGGCCTGCCCGGCAATCCGGTTTCGGCGCTCACCACCTTCGAGGTCTTCGCCCGTCCGGCCCTCGAGGCGATGCAGGGGATCGCCGATCCGGGACCGCCGCGTCTCCGGGCGCGTCTGGTGGCCCCGGTCACGGCGCGCGGACCGCGGCGCGCCTTCCTGCCCGCCCGGGTGGCAGTCGCGGACGACGGGACGCTGGCCGCGCAGCCGATCCGCTCCCAGGGGTCGGGCGACATCGCGGCGGTAGCGCTCGCCAACGCCCTCGTCATCGTGCCCGAAGAGGTGGAGACCCTCCCCGCCGGCGCGAGCGTCGAAGCGCAGCCGCTCCCCGGGTTTCCGGACGCTGGGGCCGGGTGGCATGATCCCCGCCGATGAGTTCCGGCGCTAGTCCGGCGTCCCCGGCGACCCTCAGCCATGTGGACTCCGGGGGAAGCGCGCGCATGGTGGACGTGGGGGCCAAACCCGTCACCGCGCGCGAAGCCGCCGCCGAGGCTTTCATCAAGGTCTCGCCGGAGGCGCTCGCGCTGGCGCGCCGCGGAAACGCGCCGAAGGGCAGCGTGCTGGACACCGCGCGCCTCGCCGGGATCCAGGCGGCGAAGTCCTGCGCCACGCTGATCCCGTTGTGCCATCCCCTGTCCCTCGACCACGCCGAAGTCTCGGCGGCGTTCGAGGAGACGGGGATCCGCATCGTGTCCCGGATCCGGTGCCGTGCCTCCACCGGGGCCGAGATGGAGGCGCTCACCGCCGCTTCGGTGGCCGCCCTCACGGTCTACGACATGCTGAAGGCCGCCGACCGGGCGATGGTGATCGGCCCGGTCCGCCTCCTCGAGAAGCGCGGCGGAAAGAGCGGCGACTGGAGGGCGGACGGTGCCTGAGGCGCGCGGTTCCGTACTCGCCGCGCTCGAGGCGGAGGGCTCGGCGGTCGTGGCGCTCAGCGGCGGCGTGGACAGCGCGACGCTGGCTGTCCTGTCCCACCTGGCGCTCGGGGAACGAAGCCTGGCGGTCACCGGGGTGAGCGCGAGCCTCTCGCGTCATCAGCGGGGGCTCGTCGAGTCGGTTCTCCGCGCGCATCCGATGCCCCATGAATGGCTCGCGACGGACGAGCTGGCGTCCGCGGACTACCGCCGGAACGGTTTGGACCGCTGCTTTCACTGCAAGGACGAGCTCTACCGCCGCCTGCGGGAGGTCGCCGACGCGCGCGGCTTCGCCGCGGTTCTCGACGGCACGAACTCCGACGACGTCGGGGACGTCCGGCCGGGACGGCGCGCGGCGGCGCTCCACCGCGTCCGCTCACCGTTCCTCGAGGCCGGGGTCGGCAAGGCGGCGATCCGGGCGCTGGCCCGCGAGATGGGCTTGCCGGTGGCCGAGGAACCGGCGTCCGCCTGTCTCGCCTCCCGCGTTCCCGGGACGGTCCAGATCGATGCGGGGGTCCTGAACCAGGTCGAGGCGGGAGAAGAGGCGCTCCGGGAGTTCGGGTTCTCCGCTTTCCGGGTCCGCCACCACGGGGACCTGGCGCGCATCGAGCTGCCGGCGGGCCAGATCCCCCGCGCCCTGCAACCGGGGGTCGGAGGCCGGCTCGCGGAACGGCTGCTGGGCCTCGGATACCGCCAGGTGGCGGTGGACCTCCGCGGTTATCGGCCCGCGGGGCTCGCCGCCCCCTTCGACCCCGATCGCGATCTGGCCTTCCTGTCCCCGGGGGCCGCCGGGTAGCGGCCGATTGCTCGAAATCCGCATCCTCGCGGATCCCGACGAGGACGACGGTTCGGGCCGGACCGTCGAGGTCCGCCTGATCGCCCGGCGGCGGCCGGACGAGGATCCGCTGGAGGACTCCCGGCTCTTCGCCGCCGGGGACCGCGAGCGCATCGTGGCCTTCGTCGCGGAGATGCTCGAACGCCACGCGGCCGCACTCCCGGCGCCCCGGCTGGAGTGCTGCCGGCGCTGCGACCGGGCGCTCGACCCGGAGGCGGAGGGCGAAAAGAGGCGCCCCTTCGTGTGCCGGAGCTGCCAGCGGGCGGCGGCGCGGGGTTCCCGGCCGGCCGGGTCCGGGAGCGACGGCGAGGGAGTCGAAGTGCGCTTTCTCGGGACGGGCGACGCCTTCGGCTCCGGCGGAAAGCGCCAGGCCGCGATCTTCGTGCGGGCCCTCGGCGGCCGGCTGGGGCTCCTGCTGGACGCCGGGCCGGGGTGCCACGCCGCCCTCCGCGCGGAAGGACTCACGAGCGACGACCTCGGGGCCGTGGTGCTGAGCCACTTCCACGGAGACCACTACGGGGGTATTCCGTTTCTGGAACTGGACGCGATGCGGAGCGGGCGCCGCGAACCGCTCCGGGTCATCGCCCCCCCGGGCGCGCCGGAACGGCTGGCGGCGCTCCGGGAGTGCCTCTACCGCGATCTGCCCCTCCGGTTCGAGGAAGAGATCACGGAGGCGCTCCCCGGAGAGACCCACCACCTCACTGCGGCTTTGGGAGGCGGCTCCGCCCGCGCCCTGGCGGCGCGCCACCAGCCCGAGGCCTGGGCGTTCTCGTGGAAGCTCGAGCTCGGCGGCCGGACCGTCGTCTATTCGGGCGATACCGGCTTCAGCGACGAACTGATCGCCGAATCGGCGGGGGCCGATCTCCTGATCCACGAGTGCACCTCACTCGAAGCCCTTCCGGGGCACACCTCCCATCGCGAACTGGAGGAGGCGGCGTCCCGGATCACCGCCCGCCGGGTCGTGCTCGTGCACACCGGCGAGGACGTCCTGGCCGCGGCCGGCCTGGCCTTCGAGCGCGCCCACGACGGGTTGCGCCTCGTGGTTTAGTTAGGAGCGCCGGCCTCCGGCCGGCATCGCCCCAGTCCTCCCGGTGGGGGCGCGCAGCGAGGCGAAACTCGCGACGTCTACCGGCGGCCGCGGGGACTACCCGCGCGGCGGCAGTCGCTCAGTCGTCTTCCTTGGAGGAGGAGTCGCCGCCCTCGGAACCGGCATCCGGGTTCGTGACGCTCTTCATGGAGTTCCGGAAATTCCGAATTCCAGCTCCGAGACCCTTCCCGAGCTGGGGCAGCCGTGATCCGCCGAAAATCAGAATCACGATCCCCAGGATGATCAGGAGTTCGGTTGCCCCGAAGGGGCCGACCAGGAGGACCGGGACCCACAGGAAGGAAGTCATGGGGCGATTCTATCCGCTTATTCCCCGCCGCCGGGGAACGGCGCCGCTTCAGCCTTCGCCCGCCGGTACACGACGGCCGCCGCCGCGATGTCCTCGGCCGCGATCCCCTGGGACTCGAAGAGCGCGGCCCCTGCCGCGGCGCTCCCCTTTCCGGCGGCCACCACCTCGCCGATCGTCTCCAGGTCGTCCCAGCGCAACTCCCCGGCGGCGACGAGCGGCGCCAGATCGCCGCACTCGAGCCGTGCCTGCTCCCGGTCGTCCACCACGACGCGGCCCGCGTGGCGCACTGCGGCGGCATCGAGTTCGCGCCGCCCGAGCGCGTTCCCTCCCGCCGCCGCCACGAACGCGCCCGGGGCGAGCCACGCGCCCTCGACGACCGGCTCCGCCGCGTTCGTGACCGCGACCACGATGGGTTTGCCGCGCACCGCCGCCTCCCCGCTGGGCGCCGCGACCACCTCCACGCCGAGCCGGCCGGACATCTTCTCCGCAAACCGGGCCCGCCGCTCCGGGTTCCGGCAAAACGCCTCCACGCGGGTGAGCGGCCGGACCAGCGCGAGGGCTTCCAACTGCGTTTCGGCCTGGTATCCGCACCCCACGATCCCCACGGTGGACGCGCCGGGAGCGGCCAGGTAGTCCGCGGCGACCCCGGTGGCGGCGCCGGTCCGGATCTGACCCAGGGCGTCGGCTTCCATGATGGCGGCGAGCGACCCGGTTTCCCGGTCGAAGAGGAGAAGCACGAAACGCATCCCGTCCCGGGCGGTCAGGTAGGTCTTCAGCCCCAGGTAGCCGAGCGCGGGACTCGAGGCGCTCATCGTGTGCAGCATGCGTCCCGGAACCCGGACCCGCTGCCGGGGACGGTTCTGGGCTCCGCCCTCGCCGAGTTCCCGGAAGACCGCCTCGACGGCGTCCAGCGCGTCCCGCATGGGAAGCGCCTCGCGGACCAGCGATTCCGGAAAGTAGAGGGTCACTGCCGGAAGGGTAAGCGGAGTACAGGCCGCAGAGGCAACGGGGTCCCTTTCCTACAATGGACGCCATGGACGTGCTGACCGCGCAGCAGATGCGCGACGCGGACCGCCACACGATCGAGGAGGCCGGGGTTCCGGCGCGCGTCCTGATGGAGAACGCGGGGCGGGCGGTCGCCGACATCGTCGCCGCCGAAGCGGGCGCGGGCGGCCGCCGGATTCTCATCCTCTGCGGGCGCGGGGGCAACGGGGGCGACGGTCTGGTCGCGCTCCGGGCGCTGGCGGCGCGCGGGCTGCGCGGCACCGCCGTGCTGCTGGCCGATCCGGAACGGCTCACCGGCGAGACGAAGGCGAACTACGAGACCGCGATGCAACTCGCCCTCCATGTCGTTCCCTGCCCCGACGAAGCCGCCTGGGAATGGGCGCTCCGCCATACGGGACCGGACGGACTCACTGCCCCCCGCCCCGGGGTCATCGTGGACGCGATCCTGGGGACGGGGAGTTCCGGCCCGCTCCGGGGGCTCGCCGCCCGGGTGGTCGCCGACCTGGATCACGTCGGACGGTTTCGGGACGCGGTCCGGATCGCCGTGGACATCCCGACCGGCCTTTCCGCCGACACGGGGACCGCGCCCGATCTTTGTTTCCACGCCGATCTCACGGTGGCCCTCGCGGCGCCGAAGATCTGCCATTTCGTCTATCCGGCGAGCGCCGCCTGCGGGGAGATCCGAGTCGCGGAGATCGGGATCCCGCGCGTGTGGCTGAATGCCGGCACCGCGGGGGTCCGGACCAACGACGAACGGCGGGTGGCCCCCTTCTTCCCCGCGCGGGCGCCCGGCGTCCACAAGGGGCAGCTCGGCCGGCTGCTGCTCGTCGCGGGCTCCCGGCGCATGCCCGGGGCCGCGGCGCTGGCGGCGCAGGGCGCCCTGTCGGCGGGCGTCGGCCTGCTGACCGTGGCCGGCCCGGCCGACGGGCTGACGGAGCTGCCTCCGGAAGCGATGCGGCTGCCCCTGCCCGCTTCCGGCGAAGGGGAGATCTCGCTCGACGGGGTGCCGGAGATCGCGCGGTTCGCCGGCGATGCGATCGCCCTCGGACCCGGCCTCGGCAGCCACGAGGAGACGAAGGAGGCGGTGCGCCGGATCGTCCTCACGACCTCGCTGCCGCTCGTGCTCGACGCCGACGGGCTGAACGCCTGGGCCGAGCGGGCCTCGCGCCTCGCCCAGCGGCCGGGACTCGCGCTGACGCCCCATCCGGGCGAGGCCGCCCGGCTCCTCGGCCTGACCAGCGCGGAGGTTCAGGAAGACCGCCTGGAGACGGCCCGGCGTCTCGCCCGGGAAACCGAAGCCGCGGTGGCCCTCAAGGGACCCGGGACCCTCATCGCCGACCCGCGCGGCGCCGTGTTCGTGAACCGTTCCGGCGGGCCCGAACTCGCCGCCGGCGGATCGGGCGACGTCCTCACGGGAGTGGTGGGAGCGCTGCTCGCCCGCGGCCTGGCCCCCCTCGAAGCGCTTTCCGCGGGCGTTTTCCTGCATGGACTCGCCGGCGCCGAGGCGCGCGAGAGCAGCGGGGAGGACGGTGTCACCGCATCCGGCGTGGCCGCCCACCTCGGGAGGGCGGTGCACCGGTTGCGCCGCGAGGTGTCCCAGTGACGGCCGCACCGGCGGCGGCGGACGCCATCGCCAGCCGCAGTCCGGAGGACACCCTCGAAGCGGGCGCCCGCCTCGCGGCCCGCGAACCCGGTTGCCGGGCCTTCTACCTCGAGGGGGACCTGGGCGCCGGCAAGACCGTTTTCGCCAAGGGACTCGCGCGGCACTACGGCGTGGATCCCCGCCAGGTCACGAGTCCCACCTTCGCGCTCGTGTCCCGCTACGGCGAGGGAGCGCGTCCGGTGTACCACCTGGACCTCTACCGGATCGAGCACGCTGCGGAACTCCGGGAACTGGGCATCGAGGAGATGGAGGAGGAAGACGCGGTGGTGATCGTCGAATGGCCGGAGCGGCTCGGACCCTACCGGCGCGCGGACGCCACGCGGGTGCGTCTGCTTCGGGAAGCGGACGGGGCCCGCCGCATCGAGATCCGGGCCGGGGCGGAGGGCCGATGACCGCCTGGCCGAATCGCTTCGCGGCGGCGGTGCTGGCCGCGCTGACCGCGGCCGCCTGCGGGGATCCGGGGCCGCAGGTTCCCACCGAGCGGTCCAACCTGGTGCTGGTCACGGTCTCCTCGCTGCGCGCCGACCATCTCGGGATCTACGGCTATCCGCGCAACATCAGCCCGAACCTCGACCTGTTCGGCGCGTCGGGAGCGGTGTTCCTCGAAGCGTTGACCCCCTGGCCCGAGACCGGGCGCGCGGCGGCGGCGCTCCTCACCGGGGTGGACCCGAGCCGGAGCACCCGGGGAGAGCCCGCGCGGGTGCTCGAGGGTGCGGGGCTCGCGGCGCGGTTGCGCGAGCACGGCTACCGGACCCTCGCCGCGGTCAGTCATCCCGCGCTGGCCGCCGAACTCGGCTTCGGGAGCGGTTTCGACGAGTTCCGGGAGCACTGGGGCCACGCGGCCGGCGCGACCGATCGGGTCCGGGACTTCGGAATCGAGGCGCTGGGAGCCGCCACCGGAGACGCTCCGTTGTTTCTCTGGCTCCACTTCGCCGCCCCCGCCCGGCCACACGAGCCGCCGGAGGAGGACCTGACCGCCGTCCGGAGCGACACGATGACCCCCGCCGGCCCGTGGTTCCGCGGCGGACCCGAGCCGACCGCGGCCGTCGCCCCCGGCGCCGGCTACGGGGAGCTGGTCGATGCCTACGACGCCTCCATCCGGTCGGTGGACCGGGCGGCCGGCGCTCTGCTCGCGAGCGTGGCGCCGGGTCCGCTGGGAGGCAGGACGCTGTTCGTGGTGGCCGGGTTGCACGGCGAGTCGCTCGGGGAACACGGCCCGCCGTTCGAATCCCCGCGCACCCTGTTCCGGGAGACGCTCGAGGTGCCGCTGCTGGTCGGCTGGCCCGGCGGGGACGGGACCCGGCTCCCCGCCGAAACGCGCTTCGGATCGGCGGTGGGCCTCGCCGACGTGGGCCCCACGGCTCTCGAACTGATCGGCGTGCCGCTCCCGGAAACCCTGCCCATGGGGACGATCGCCAAGTCGCTGGTTCCGGCGCTGCTCGGAGACGACCCGCGTCCGCACCGGCGTCTCTACGCGCAGTCCGAACGCGGGCTCTTCGGCGTCTACAACGGCCGGCTGCGGATGCTGCGTATCCCGGTTCCGGGCCAGGAGGCCCCCCTGTTCGCGCTGTTCAACCTCGCGCGGGACCCCAACGAGGCCGAAAACGTCTATGAGCAGGCGCGCTTTTCGATGGAGCCGCTGAAGGCGCAACTGGAGACCCGGCGGATCCAGACGGTGGCGTGGCGCCAGGAGAACGAGGGGGGTGGGGCGCCCGATCCGGATGTTTCGGAGGAACTGGGCGAGGCGCTGGAGACGCGGGGCTACCGCTGACTCGTCGAGCGGGTGTCCGAACGGGGAATCGGCGACCGGAGGCACGCTCTTCGCCCACGCCTGAATCGGGCCCCGTTTGGAAACCTCCCGCGCTTGGCGCCGTCGAGGAAGTCCGGGACCAGGATTGGAGACGCGAGGTCCAGTACCGTTTCCCCCGTCCGAAACCGCGTTACTGAGGCCATAAGGAGTAGATCGTGATTCGAGCCGCCTGCGTCGCGTGCCTGCTCTTCCTCGCGGGGTGCGGGGGCGGCGACGGTCCGACCACCCGGCCGCTTCCGGCGCCGCCGCCGCCCGCTCCCACTCCGCCGTCACCTGAACCGGTCGAACCAGCGGAGCGGCCAGTCCCCTTTCCGGACTCGGACCCCGAGTGGTTGACGGAGTTGGCCGCTGACTATCCGCATGTGCACCACGTCGCCAACGTCCGCGTGTTCTCCGACATCGGTACGGACTTCAGCACGGAACACGCAGAGCACCTCCGCCACGTGTGGAACTTCTTCGATGACCTCTACGCCGAGAACCGCGGCAGCTACGTCGATGTCTACTACACAACGCAATCCGAGGTCTTCCGGAAGGTGGTGCCGCATTGCCCGACGATCTTCATACCCAACGCGAGGAACCTGACGGCCTGCTATCTCGACTACCCACGATGGTTCATCATTCCTTACCAGATCCCGGACTTCGGCACCCAATTGCATGAGATCGGCCACGATTTCCTCTACGCGACGTGGCCAGAGTCGGAGGCCTACCCCTGGTTCAAGGAAGGCAGCGCGATGTACTTCGAGGGGGGCCAGTTCTCGGACGACGGCTCGCTCAGAGTTCCGGGACCACTGTCCTACTGCACGACCCTCTTCCGACGCTACGACCAGCAGCATGACCTCATACCGCTGGATTCGCTCCTCTACCTTGAGAAGGCCGGTTTTCTCGCTGACAACGAGCGCACATACTCGCAGTCGTGCATGCTGTTCCACTACCTGGAACAACGGGAACCAGGCGTTCGAGACGCACTGATCGACCGGATCAACGCTGGCCGGTTCTCCTCCAACGAGGATCTGGTCGCCGCCCTCCTCGAACTGACCAGCAAGACCATCCTCGAGCTGGAGGAAGCCTACGAGGCCCATGCGCGGTAGACGGCGATGAGCAACGGAAGCGGTGGGCAAGACCTCCGGGCAGAGTCATGGTCGTCCTGGTGCTTGGAGCTCTCGGAGTTGTCTTTCAACGGAGTGCGTGCCGGCTGAAGCCGGCGTTCCAAGCCGTACGCGTCGTGCGGCGGAGTGGCCCTACGCGCCCTGCGCGCCCTGCGGGCCGCGGTGCCGGCTGAAGCCGGCGTTCCAAGTCTTGCGCGTGGTTCCGGCTGATTCGCGATAGGCGGGTTCGCGGCCCTGGCGGGCCGCGATGCCGGCCGGAGGCCGGCGCTCCGACCGCGCCATGCGGCGGATTGGCCCTGGGCGCTCTGCGGGCCTGGGGCCCGCGTGCCGGTCTGAAGGGCCCGACCGGGAGGACTGCCCGGCGGTCCCTGCGGTTGTCAGGCGCCGGCGGCTTGGAGTTCGGCGAGGACGCGTTCCGGGCGGAGCGGGAGGCGGCGCATCCGGACGCCCGTGGCGTCGTGGACGGCGTTGGCGATGGCCGCAGGGACGGGCTTGTGGGAGGGTTCGCCGGCGCCGTAGGGGCGGAGGTCGGGGCGGTCGGGGTTGGGGTCGCCGTTCACGACCACGACGTCGATGCGCTCGGGGGCGTCCCGGTGGGTGAGGGTCGGGTGCGTGCGCCAGTCGACGCTCGTGACCTTCTCGGTGTCGAACCGGACCTCCTCGAAGAGGGTCCGGCTGATGCCGTGGAGGAGGTTGCCCTGGATGGTGTTCTCGAGGCCGTCCGGGTTGATCACGAGGCCGCAGTCGTGGGCGCAGACCATCCGGGGGACCCGCACCTGCCCGGTCTCGCGGTCCACCTCGACCTCGGCGATCACCGCGACGGTGGTGCGGGCGCGGTAGGCGTAGGCGATGCCGCGTCCGGTGAGCAGGCGTCCGCTGCCCACCCTCGCGGGTGACGGCCGGGCATCCCAGCCGTAGGCCTTGGCGGCCGCTTCGACCACCGCGATCGAGCGCGCCCGGCGGAAGACCTCGTCGTCGTCCGCCGCGCCCCGCAGGAGGCGCAGCCGGAACTCGACCGGGTCCGCGTCCGCGGCGGCCGCCAGTTCGTCCACGAACGACTCGGCGGCGAAGGTGATCTGCGGGCCGTTCGGGTCGCGCAGGTTCCCGGTGCGGAGCGGCGTCTCGAAGACCAGCGGGAGGCGGACCGCCCGCGTCTCCTCGCGCCGGTTCGGGACGTGGTACATGGCGTCCGGCCCGCCGGCGCCCCCGGGCGCCGGCCGTTCGGGCCGGAG
This sequence comes from Vicinamibacteria bacterium, assembly GCA_965116805.1. Lineage (GTDB taxonomy): Bacteria > Acidobacteriota > Vicinamibacteria > Marinacidobacterales > Marinacidobacteraceae > Marinacidobacterium. The sequence goes on along the minus strand of OZ220713.1, from coordinate 2,279,770 downwards.
GCCCATCAGTTGCGCGATGAGCACCGTCCGGGCCTGGTTGTAGCCCACGTGCGCGTAGTTGGCGATCCGGCCCTGATAGTCCAGCGCGACCAGGTTGCCGTCCGCATCGAGTCCGCCCCGGAGGTCGATGGCGAAGGCGGGACCCTTGGTGTCCCACGCCGTCTCCTCGTGCCGCATCCACTGCATCCGCACGGGGCGGCGCAGCTCCTTCGCCAGGTAGGCGGCCTCGAAGCCCGCGTCGTCCGCCGCGGTGCGCCCGTAGAGCTGCGGGCCCTCCATCCAGATCACCCGCACCCGCTCCGGCGGCATGCCCAGGAACTCGGCGATGCCGGTCCGGTGGCTGTACGGCTTCATGTCGTTCGTGTAGATCGTCATCTGGCCGTCCGACGGATCGGCCAGCGCATGGGCGGGTCCGATCGCCGTATGCCCCTGGAAGGGGACGTCGTAGGCGGCCTCGACGACGGTCGCGGCGCTCGCCAGCGCCGCGTCGGGATCGCCCTCGACCTCCGGCGCCCAGCGTCCGCCCGGGTTCGGCTCCGGCGCCGCGCTCCGCAGGTAGTCGAAGAGGTCGTCCGACGCCGGGAACGGCGCCGTGGCGGGCTTCTCCCAGGTGACGGCCAGGTTTTCCGCGGCCTCGATCGCCTGCTCTTCGCGCTCGCACACGACCGCGACGTAGTTGCCCTCGCGCACCACCCGGAGGAAGCCGGGCAGCCCGCGCACCGAGGACTCGTCGACGCCGGTCAGCGTCGCGCCCGCGAAGGGTGGGCGCACGTTCCGGGCGTGGACCATTCCGGGGAGGTTGACGTCGACGGCCCACTCGAACGACCCGTCCACCTTGGCGGGGATGTCGTAGCGCGGGATCGACTGGCCGACCAGCTTCAGGTCCTGCACCGGCTTGATGCTCGCGACCCCGCCGGCCTGGTTGATGTTGGCGCCGGTCAGCGCGACGTCGAAGCGCCGTCCGCCAATCAGTTCCCCGTAGGTGACCGTCCGCGAGGGATCGCCCGCCAGCGAGATCGCGCCCTCGCTCACGCGCAGCTCCTCCACCGGCACGCCGAAACGCTCCGAAGCCATCTCCAGCAGCACCCGCCGGGCCTCCGCGGCGATCCGGCGTCCCACCATGGCGTCGCGCTCGATCGCGTCCGAGCCGCCCGAGCCGCCCTGGTCCACCGTCAGGTCGGTGCGTCCCATGACCACCGTGGCCCGGTCGAAGGCGAGGTCGAGCTCGTCGCACATCATCTGCCGGGTGGCGGTTCCGGTCCCCTGCCCGCCGTCGGTCTTGCCGACGTAGAAGGTCGCGCTGCCGTCCTCGTTGACGACCAGCCACGAGTCGAGCTGGAGGAAGTCGGGATCCGGATAGGGGCCGGCCTCCGCCGGCTGGGCCCCGAACCCCGCGCGGGCCGCGCCGATGGCGCTCAGGCCGAAGACGAACAGTCCCGAGGACTTCAGGAAGTCGCGCCGGGACGCGGTCCCCTCCCAGCGCCCGAGCGCGCGGTCGATGGCGCTCAGGTCGCGCCGGCCGCTCATCGGTCCGCCTCCGTCCCGGCCATGGCGGCCGCCGCCCGCTTCACCGCCGACTGGATGCGGAAGTAGGTCAGGCAGCGGCAGAGGATCGGGTTCATGCCCCTGCGGATCTCGTCGTCGGACGGGTTCGGGTTGTTGTCGAGCAGTGCCGCGGCGGTGAGGATCTGGCCGTTCTGGCAGAACCCGCACTGGGGCACCTGCTCGTCGATCCAGGCCTGCTGGACGGGGTGCAGCTTGCCGTCCTCGGGCAGGCCCTCCAGGGTCGTGATCTCGCCCCGGGTGCGGGAGACCGGCAGGATGCACGAACGGATCGGACGCCCGTCCATCAGCACCGTGCACGTCCCGCACTGGGCGAGGCCACAGCCGAAGCGCGGCCCCCGCAGGCCCAGGTCGTTCCGGAGGACGTAGAGCAGCGGCGTCGCCGGATCGACATTGACCGTGTGGGTCCTGCCGTTGACCGTGAGCGTGGTCTCTTGCATCGAAAGCGTTCCCCTCCGCGCGGAAAATGCTACCGGAGCCCCTCGACCCGCTCGAAGGTCATCGAGTTGCCGCTCGGGAAGAAGAGCGTCAGCAGGCCGCCCTCCACCGTGACCTCGCAGGGTTCGCGGTGGTTCGCGTCCGCTTCCGCCGCCGAACGGAACGCCATCGCCAGCGGCGCTTCGGGCAACGGCCCGGCCGCCGCGCCCGCGGAAAGATGGAACTGGTGGGTGAGCAGCAGGGATCTTCCGTCGCGCGACCATTCCCCGCCCTCGGCCGACCCGCGGACCGCGGCGCCGTCCTCGGCGGTCACGAAGAAGGTCACGGACCACTCGCCGCGGCTCCCGTCGTCGCTTCGGGCGAGGAACACGATCCGGCCGTCCACCGGGAGCGTCTCCCCGGCCGCGAGGCGGTACTCGCGCGGCCGCCAGCTTCCCACGATGGGATCGGAAGCGGCGGCCTGCGGCGCGGCGGCACGGATGTTCGCCGGCCCCGCGGCGCCGGCAGCGGGGAAAACGGCCAGCCCCGGAGCCACCAGGGTGGACCCGGCGAGGAGAAACAGCGAAAGAGGACGGTGCGAGCGCATAGGCGAACAAGGCTACCCGCTCGCGGGCGGGCGGACTGAATCCGCACCGTCCACGGAGTAACCTTCCGCCGTGATGAGGACCGTGGGAGCGGGGAGGGTGCAGCTCGGTCTTGCTGCCGGCCTTCTCGTGACGCTGGCGTGGTTGCCCGGGTGCAGTCTGGTCGCCAACATGGCGGTGAATTCGATTGCGGGACTGCTGGCCGAGGGGGAGGCCGTCCTCCGTTCCGACGACGACCTCGATCTCGTCAAGGCCCCGCTCGCGAACAACCTCTGGCTCATGGAGACGATGCTGGAGACGAGCCCCGAGCACCGCGAGATGCTGTTGAGCGCGACCAAGGGCTTCCTGCTGTTCGCCTACGGCTTTGTGGAGCCGGACCTCTTCGATCTCGACTTCACCCAGTTCGAGGAGAAGCAGGCGGTGCGGCGGCGCGCCGCCCGGCTCTACCGCCGCGCTACGGGTTACGGCATGCGGGGGCTGGAAGTGAACCATCCCGGCATCGAAGCCCGCCTCCGCCAGAACCCGGAGGCGGCCGCCGCCGAACTGGAGGTCGAGGACGCCGCCCTGGCGCTGTGGACGGGCACCGCGCTCGGCGCCTGGATCGGGATGGATACCGACAATCCCGAGGCGACCGCAGACCTCTCCCTCATGGGCGCCCTCCTGAACCGCTCCCGCGAACTCGACGACACCGTGGATGCGGGGGTGGTCTACGACTACCTCAGCATCTACGAGGTGTCCCGGATCGGGGGCTCCATCGAGAAGGGACGCGAGTACTACGAGCACGCCCTCGGGATCGGCCCCGCGCGGGCTCCGGTGCTCTGGGCCACCTGGGCCGAGACGGGATCGGTCGCGAGCGGCAACCGGGAGGAATTCGAGACCCTGTTGCGGCAGACCCTCGACTTCGACATCGACAGCGAACCGGGAGGGCGTCTCCTCAATCAGGTGGCTCAGGAGCGGGCGGCCTGGCTCCTCGCCAACGTCGACGACTATTTCCTCGACGACATGCAGAACCCATAGCAAACAGCAGAGAATTCAGACTATGCCGAACGTCAGAAAGTACCTCCTGGCCGGCCGGAGCGCCCTGCTCGCGGCTCTCGCCCTCGCCCTGCCGGCGGCCGCCGCCGAGGCGCGGGTCAACCTGCGCCTCGCGACCGTCGCGCCCCGGGGATCGGCCTACCACCTGATCCTCGACAAGATGGCGGCCGAGATCGGCCGCGAGACCGGCGGCGAGGTGCGGATCCGCATCATCGCCGGAGGCGCCGCCGGCGACGAGACGGCCATGATCAGCAAGATGCGGATCGGCCAGGTCCAGATGGCCGCGGTCTCCAACGTGGGGCTCGCCGAACTGGACCCGAGCGCCTGGACGCTCTCCATCCCCATGGTGTTCCGCGACTACCCCGAATGGGACCACGTCCGGGAGGCCATGAATCCCGCGATCGCGGAGACCTTGAGCGGGCACGGGTTCCAGGTGATCGCCTGGGCCGACGTGGGCTGGCTCCACTTCTTCGCGAGCGACCCCGTCCACACGCTGGAGGACCTGCAGGGGCTGAAGCTCGCGGGCGCCTCGAACGACCAGACGGTCCTCGATCTGCTGCGCTGGTCGGGCTTCGACCCGGTCCAGATCAGTTCGGTCGAGCTGGTGAGCGGCTTCCAGACCGGACTCATCGAGGCGGTCCCGCTCCCGATCGTCCTCGCGGAGGGGTCCCAGATCTACCGCTCGGCCAAGTTCATGAACGACCTCCCCTGGGCGCCGCTCCAGGGCGCCATCATCGTGCACGAGCAGGGCTGGGAACGGCTCGACGCGTCCCAGCAGGAAGTGGTGCTCCGCAAGAGCAACGAGGCGGCGGAATCGTTCCGCGAGACCAACCGCGAGCAGGAGCGGAAGTCGCTCGCGGCGATGAAGTCGCGGGGGCTGGAGGTGATCGAGGCCTCCTCCGCGTTCGAGACCGCCTGGATGGAGACCGCGGAGAAGCTCTTCCCGCTGGTCCGGGAGCAGCTCGTCTCGCCTCCGGTGTTCGACCGCATGATCCGGCTGCGCGACGAGTACCGGGCCGCCAATGAGTAGCCCGGCCGCGGGCTGACCCGCACGGTCCGCCCGGGGGAACCATGAATCCGGACGCCGCAGGGGCCCTCGCGGAGGGCGCCGCCGCCCCGGAGCCGGCCGCCGCGCCCCCGCGGAGCCGCCTCGCGGTCCTCGAGGACGCGATCTCCGTCGGCGCCCTCGTGCTCATGGCGGCGATCCCGATCACCGAGGCGCTCATCCGGCCCGTCTATCCGACCGGCATCCCCGGCTCCTCGATGTGGGTGCAGCACCTGACGCTGTGGGTCGCCTTCCTGGGGGCGGCGGTGGCGTCCCGCCGGGGCGAGCTGCTCTCGCTCAGCGCCGGCCCGAGCATGGTGTCGGAGGTCTGGAGGCCCCGCCTCCTGTCGCTGTCGGGCGCGGTCGGGGTGGTGGTGTCGGTGGTGCTCTCCTACGCCAGCGTGGTGCTCACCCGGGCCGAGTGGGACGGCGGCCGGGAACTGGCGCTCGGCGTTCCGGTCTGGGCCGCCGTGGCGGTCATGCCGGTCGGGTTCCTGCTGATCGCCTGGCGCCTCTGGCGCCGGGTCCCGAGCCGCTGGGGCCGCTGGACGGCGGTCCTCGGCCTCGCGATTCCGCTGCTGCTCCACGAGGGGCTCACCGGGTGGGACCTCACCGGATACGGCATCGAATGGCCGCTGCTCGCCCTCATCCTGATCGCCGCGGCGTTCGGGGCGCCCATCTTCGTGGCGCTCGGCGGCGCCGCCGCGGTGCTGCTGTGGAGCAACTGGGACCCGGTCTCGGCGATTCCCGCGGAGGCCTACAGCATGGTCACGAAGCCCATGCTGCCGACCATCCCGCTCTTCACCCTCGCGGGTTACATCCTCGCGGAGGGCGGCGCTCCCAAGCGTCTGGTGGTGCTCTTCCGCGGCGTCTTCGGCTGGATGCCGGGCGGGGTTGCGGTGGTCGCCATCGTGATGTCCGCGTTCTTCACCTGTTTCACCGGCGGCAGCGGCGTCACCATCCTGGCGATGGGCGGGCTGATGTTCCCCCTGTTGCTCGCGGACGGCCACCGCCACAAGTTCGCGACCGGCCTCCTCACCGCGGCCGGCTCGCTCGGCCTCCTCATCCCCCCCTCGGTCGCGGTCATCCTCTACGCGATCATCGCCGAGGTGGACATCCCGCGGCTGTTCGTGGCCGGACTGGTCCCTTCGGCGCTCCAGATCGTGCTGGTCGCCGGGTTCACCATCGTGGTCACCCGGCGCTTCGCGGGCCAACGCTTCAAGGGAAATACCTCGTCCTTCCGGATCGGGGAGGCGGCCAAGGCGCTCTGGACCGCGAAGTGGGAGGCGTCCATCCCCTTCGTGGTCATCGGCGTGATGCTCGGCGGGATCGCGACGCTCGTGGAGGCCGCCGCCATCACCGTCCTCTACGCCCTCTTCATCGAGTTCGTGGTCCACCGCGAGGGGAAGACGTTCTCGGACCTCGTCCGCACCGGCGCCAACGCGGTGACCCTGATCGGCGGCGTGCTGCTCATCCTGGGCGCCGCCCTCGGGCTCACGAACTACCTGATCTTCGCCGACATCCCGGGGATGGCGATCGACTGGGTGCAGTCGTTCGTGGCCTCCCCGCTCTTCTTCCTGCTGCTGCTGAACATCTTCCTGCTGATCGTCGGCTGCCTCATGGACATCTACTCGGCCATCGTGGTCGTGGTGCCCCTGGTCGCGCCGCTCGGACTCGCCTTCGGCATCGACCCCCTGCACCTCGGGGTCATCTTCCTGACGAACCTCGAACTGGGTTACCTGACGCCCCCCGTTGGCATGAATCTCTTCCTCGCGTCCTATCGTTTCAAGCGGCCGCTCGGCGAGGTGTACCGCGCCTCGGTGCCGTTCCTGCTGATCCGGGCGGGCGCGGTGCTGCTCGTGACCTATATCCCCTACCTGACCCTGGCGCTGCCGGGGCTCTTCTTCGACTAGGGGACCAGCGCGGAGGCAAGGTGGACTTCCAGATCGCCGACCGGCAGCGGAAACGCCGCGTCCGGCGGCTGCTCCTGGCCGGCGGCGGTGCCGCCGCGCTGCTGGTGGTGTTCCTGCTGCTCGGCAGCATCGCTCCCGGCGCGCCCGAAGTGGACCGCTCGGTCGTCTGGACCGGCGTCGTCGAACGGGGCGAACTGGTCCGCCAAGTCCGGGGACCGGGCAGCCTCCAGGTGCCGCCCGAGCAGGTCCGCTGGCTGGCCGCCGAGACCCGCGGGCGGGTCGAGGAACGCCGCGTGCTCCCCGGGACCCCGGTGGAGGAGGACAGCGTGCTGCTGGTGCTCTCGAATCCCGAGCTCGAACAGCAGACCCGGGAGGCCGAGCTCCAGCTCCGCGCTGAGGAGGCGGAACTCCGGCGCCTGCTCGACCAGACGCGTTCCGACCTGCTGGAGCAGCAGAACGCCGCCGGCCAGCTCGCCGCATCCTCGGCCCAGGCGCGCCGCCGCGCCGATGCCGACCGCAAGCTCTTCGAGGCGGGACTGGTCGGGGAACTGATCCACCGCCGCAGCCAGGTGAGCGCCGAGGAACTGGAAACGCGCCACGCCCTCGAGGAAGAACGCCTCTCCATCCTGGCCGACTCCAGCGAGGCGCAGGTCGCCTCCAAGGAAGCGACGGTCGCGCGCTACCGGGCGGTGCTCGAACTTCGCCGGCGGCAACTCGCCGCCCTCACGGTGCGGGCCGGACGCGCCGGGACCCTCCTCGAGGTGCCGGTCGAGGTCGGCCAGGAGGTCAGTCCCGGACAAGACCTCGCCCGGGTGGCCGATCCCCGGGAACTCAAGGCCGTGCTGCGGATCGCCGAGACGCAGGCCCGCGACGTTGAACCCGGCCAGCCGGCGCTGGTGGACACCCGGAACGGGGTCGTGGAAGGCGTCGTCTCCCGGGTGGACCCCGCGGTGCGCGAGGGAACGGTGGCCGTGGACATCTCGATCGCCGGCGAGCTTCCCCGTGGCGCCCGCCCGGACCTCTCGGTGGACGGCACGATCGAACTGGACCGGGTCCCGGACACGCTGCACGTCGGCCGGCCGGCCTACGGCCAGCCCGGGAGCACCGTGGGGCTCTTCCGGATCGCCTCCGACGGCGAGACCGCGGAGCGGGTGCCGGTCGCACTCGGCCGGGGCTCGGTAAACCGCATCGAGGTGCTGAACGGGCTCGCGGAGGGCGACGAGATCATCCTCTCGGACACCTCGGCCTGGGACTCCTGGGACCGGGTCCGGCTTCGGTAGGGGACCGTCGAACGCCGGCGTGCAGGGCGGTGCACCGTCTTGCCAATCCCGCGCGGCGTCATCGGCTGATCAACGGGTGATAACAGTCTGTTGTAGAATGCCATCATGATCCGAACGCAGATCAGCCTCTCCGAAGCGGAGTATCAAGCCGCCAAACGTGAGGCGGCACAACTCGGGATTTCGCTGGCGGAGTTGCTGCGCCGCTCGTTGCGCACCCTGATCCCGAGCGACGAATCCAAGCCCTGGATGCGGTTCGCCGGCATGGTCGAGACCGGCGATCCCGATTCCAGCACGCGCATCGACGAGGTCGTGTATGGCGGCCGGCGCTGATGCCTATGTGGACACGTCAGCCTTCATCGCGTTCGCTGATCGCTCCGACACCTGGCATTCCCTCTTCCGCCGGCTCTTTGCCGCCCCTCCCCGACTCCTGACTTCCAGCCTCGTGGTCGCTGAAGGCCACGGCTGGTTCCTGCGGCGCTACGACGGCACCAGGGCGCTTCAGTTCCTCGCAATGATCGACATGATGCAACCCCTCGAGGTCGTTTCGGTCGGCGCTGGCGATATCGAGAGCAGCACCGCCATCCTGCGCAGGTTCCGGGATCAGGACCTGACACTAGCGGATGCCCTAGGGCTCCGATTGATGGGGGATCACGATGTCCGTGAGTGTTGGTCCACGGACCGCCATCTGGCACTCACGGGCGTGCCGCTCGCGATCCACCTGATCTGATCTCGGCGGACATCTCCGTCTGGGACTCCCGGGACGCCATCCGCCCTTGGTAGGCGGCACCGACTCTGGCCGGGACGGTGGCGCTACGGCTTGGAAAGCCGGCTTCAGCCGGCACACCGGCCCGCAGGGCCGCGGGCGGTTCGTTGCTCACCCGAGTCGACGGACGCCCAGCCGCGCCGTCCCGGCGAATGAGGTCCGTTTCGCCGCCCGCCTGCGGCGGGCTGTGCCGGCTGAAGCCGGCGTTCCAAGCGGTCCCCGACCACCCTCGGCCTCAGCATCCCCACCCGCACTTTCATGCCCGGCGGGGTGTGCCATCGGAGCCAAACGCGGGTCACGGCCGGGTGAGGGAGAGCGCGATGCGCTCGCCAACCCAGTCGGCGAGTTGCCGGTCTTCGGCCTCTTCCGGGTTCGGCGACCCCAGCAGGAAACGTTCGGCAAACACGTGGGGCGGGTCCGAGTCCCGGACCAGGAGGACGTCCAGGCGGATCTCCTCGCCGCCGCCGCGGGCCTCGCGGGGGGGTGTCCAGGACGAACCCGGGCCGAGCGGCTCCCCCGGGCCCGATTCGAGGCTTCCGGCGAGCACGTAGTCCGCACCGAGCCGCCCGGCGATTCCCACCAGCCCTTCTTCACGTTCCGCGGGACCGAAAGCCGGGCGGAGCCGCCGGGGCGACAGTTCGAAGATGCCGCCAGGGTCCCGTTCGAGGCGCGCCCGCACCGCCTCGGTGAGTTGTCGCGCCAGGGGGGTGAACTCGCCGCGGCCGGTGCGGTTGTCGAAGTCCGGGATCAGCAGGACCGGCCGGTCCACCGGGTCCGGCCGCCGGATGGCGGTCGGCTTCCCGGCGGCCGCGAGGAGGCCGAGCCCGGTCGCGAGCGCGAGGATCCCCGCCACCACGAAGGACCCTCTCGGGACTTTGCCGCTCACCTTGCCCCCGGACGCTAGCGCGGCGATCATACGGGCCGAATTCCATGAACGCCGTCGCGCTGGTGAAGCAGGTTCCCGACCGGAACTCGGCGTTTCGCCCGGCGGGCAACTGGATCGACGAATCCAGCCTCGGCTACGGCATCAACGACTACGACCGGTACGCGGTCGAGGCGGCCCTGGCGCTCAAGGAGGCGGAACACGCCGCGGAGACCGTGGCGGTGACCGCCGGCCCGGCGGACGCCGGCCAGGTGCTGCGAAGCTGCCTGGCGATGGGAGTGGACCGCGGGGTGCATCTGATCATCGATCGCGCCCACCTCGCCGATCCCTTCTTCGTGGCGCGGGCGCTCGCGGGCGCCGTTTCCGAACTCGACGCCGGGGTGGTGCTCGCCGGCCTCCTCGCCGAGGACAGCGGCCACGGACAGGTGGGCGGACTGGTCGCAGGCCTGCTCGGCTTCTCGTTCGCCTCCGCCGCCACCGGACTGCACTTTCGGGACGGGCGCCTCGAGGTGCACCGCGAACTCGAGGGCGGCCGGATCGCCGTCGTGGAACTGCGCCTGCCGGCGGTAGTGGCCGTCCAGACCGGCATCAACACCCCGCGCTACGCGAGTCTCCGCGGCATCATGGCCTCACGGCGCAAGCCGGTGGAGCGCGTCGAACTCTCCCTTCCGGCCGACGGCGGCGGGCTCCGCCGGCTGACGCTCAGCAAACCCGAACGGGGCGCGAGCGCCGAGATCCTCCCCGGTTCTCCCGAGGAGGCCGCGGCGGCGCTCGTGCCCCGGATGCGGGCCGGCGCGGGGATCACCTTTCCCGGAGACGCCGCATGAGCCGCCGGGTCCTGATCCTCGCGGAGCGGAGCGAAACCGGCATCACGGACGCCAGCTACGAGCTGCTCGAGGCCGCCTCCCGCCTCGCCGGCGGGCCGGACGGGGTGAGCGCCGTCCTCCCGGTCGATGACGCCAGCGAGGCCGAAGGGTTGCGGGAGGTTCTGCCGGCAGGAGAACTCCTGCTCGTGGAAGGGCCGGCGCTCGCGGCCCCGACCGCGGACGGAACCGCCGCCGCCGTCCTGCACGCCCGGGAGGCGAGCGGGGCCGAGTGCGTCCTCCTGCCCCACGACCCGACCGGCTGGGACGTCGCGCCGCTGGTCGCGGCGCGGCTGGGAACCGCCGCCGCCACCGCCGTGTCGGCGCTTTCCTGGCGCGAGGACGGACTCGTCGCCCAACGCTCCGCCTTCCTCGGGAAGTTCGTCCAGGAAGTGGCGATGCCCGGCCTTCCCGCGGTGGTCACGGTGGAACGCGGGGCCTTCCCGGCCCGGGAACCGGGGCCGGCGCTCTCGGTGCGCATCCTCCCCTCGCCCGTGGGCCCGAGCGACCTGCGCTCACGCCTCGTCGAGGTCCGGGACGCGGGCGCCGGCGGGGTGGACCTGACGGCGGCGGACGTGGTGGTGGCGGCCGGGCGCGGCCTCGGCGGTCCCGAGAACCTCGACATCGTGCGCGAACTGGCGGCGGCGCTCGGCGGCGTGGTCGGGGCTTCCCGGGCGGTGACCGACGCCGGCTGGCTTCCCCACGAACTGCAGATCGGCTCGAGCGGCGCCACCGTGTCGCCGAAGCTATACGTCGCCTGCGCCATCTCCGGCGCCATCCAGCACCTCGTGGGGATGCGCGGCTCCCGGTTCGTGGTCGCCATCAACAAGGACCCGGACGCTCCCATCTTCGGGGCCGCGGACGTGGGCATCGTCGGCGACGCCCTGGAGGTCATCCCGGCGATCACCGAGGCGGTCCGGAAGAGCGGTTAGTTTCGTCGCGGCCCGGGGGGCCGCGATGCCGGCCAGAGGCCGGCGCTCCGAGCCGTTGCCCCCATCTGCGCGGGCAGCGCGGTCCGGTTTCGCGGCCCGGGGGGCCGCGATGCCGGCCGGAGGCCGGCGCTCCGAGTCAGACCATCGCGTCCGGGCGGACCCACTCGTCGAACTGCTCGGCGGTGAGGAGGCCGAGGGCGAGCGCCGCTTCCTTGAGCGAGGTGCCGTCGGCGTAGGCCTTCTTGGCGATCTTCGCCGCGTTGTCGTAGCCGATGTGCGGGTTCAGCGCCGTGACGAGCATCAGCGAGCGCTCCAGGTTCTCCCGCAGACGCCCCTCGTTCGGCTCGATGCCGATCACGCAACGCTCCCGGAAGCTGTCGCAGCCGTCCGCGACGAGCCGGGCGCTTCCGAGGAAGTTGTGGGCGATGAGCGGCTTCATGACGTTCAGCTCGAAGTTGCCCCCCGCCCCGCCGACTCCGATGGCGACGTCGTTCCCGAGGACCTGGGCGGTCGCCATCAGGAGCGCCTCGGACTGGGTGGGGTTCACCTTGCCCGGCATGATGGAGCTGCCCGGTTCGTTCGCCGGGATCCGGATCTCCCCGATGCCCGAGCGCGGGCCGGAGGCCAGCCAGCGGATGTCGTTCGCGATCTTGTGGAGCGACACCGCCACCGTCTTCAGCGCCCCGTGGCCGGCGACCAGCGCGTCCTTCGAGGCGAGCGCCTCGAACTTGTTCGGAGCGGTCACGAACTGGCAGCCGGTGAGGCGGGTCAGCCAGGTCGCGGCCCGCGCCCCCATCTCGGGATGGGCGTTCAGCCCCGTCCCCACCGCGGTGCCCCCCAGCGCGAGCTCGCGGAGGTGGGGGAGCGACGCCTCGATCCGCGCGGCGCCGTGCTCCAGTTGGGCGGCGTAACCCGAGAACTCCTGTCCCAGCGTGAGCGGGGTGGCGTCCTGGAGGTGGGTGCGCCCGATCTTCACGACCGACTGGAAGGCCTCCGCCCGTTCGGCGAGCGCCGCCGCGAGCGCCCGCACCGCCGGGAGGACCCGCTCCTCGAGGGCCAGCACCGCCGCCACGTGCATCGCGGTGGGGAACACGTCGTTCGAGGACTGTCCCCGGTTCACGTCGTCGTTCGGGTGGATCAGCCGGCCCTCGCCGCGCGGCCCGCCGAGGATCTCGCTGGCGCGGTTCGCGAGCACCTCGTTCATGTTCATGTTGGACTGGGTGCCGCTTCCGGTCTGCCAGACGAGGAGGGGGAACTCGTCCGGATGCTCGCCAGCGAGCACCTCGTCCGCCGCCGCCGCGATGGCGTCGGCCTTGTTCTCGGAGATCCGGCCGAGGTCCCGGTTCACGAGCGCCGCCGCCTTCTTGACGAGCGCCAGCGCGGCGACGATTTCCCCGGGCATCCGCTCCCCGGAGATCCGGAAGTTCTGCCGGGAGCGCTCGGTCTGCGCCCCGTAGAGCCGCTTGGCGGGAACGGCCACCTCGCCCAGGGTGTCCTTTTCGATTCGGGTGTTCGGCTCGCTCAACGGATTCTCCTTGGATGGGACGGTCGTGTTGCGCTGGAATCGTACTGCGGGGGATGCCAACGGAAGCGGAAACCCGCGTCGGCCATACCGGGCGTTTGTGCTAGCAGTTCGTGCTAGCATGCCTCTCTTCCCTCAGGGAGGTGCGACCATGGGTTCTGCCATCACCGTCCGCGGCCTGGACGAGGCCGAGAAGATCTGGCTCAAGGCGGAGGCGAAAGACGCCGGGATCTCCATGGAGGAGTTCGTGCGCCGGATGATCCGCAGGCAGCGCGAGGAAAGTACCCGGAAGGAGAGCGTGACTGACATCTGGCGGCAATTCTTCGGTCCGGAGCACGGGGTCGAGCTGCCTCCCCGCGGCCAGTACGGCTACCGGCCCCTGGAGTTCCCGGAGGACGAGTTTCCGCTGGATGACGAGAAGTGACGTCGCGTCTGTCCTGGCTGCTGGACACCAACGTCGCCTCCGAACTGATGCGGCCACGCACGGATCGCCGCGTCGCCAGATTCCTCTCCCGGATCGCCAACGAGCAGGTAGGCCTCGCCGCTATTTCCGTCTGGGAACTTCTGAGTGGCATCGGAAAGCTCCCCCCCGGACGCCGGCGGAGCGCGCTGGATACCCGTTTCCGAAACGTTCTGGATTCCTACCGGGACCGGGTGCTGCCCTGGACCGCAGCCGACGCCCGGGTCTGCGCCCGGATCATGGAGGAGAAACGGAGGCTCGGAAAGTCGCTCGACGCCCAGCTTCCCGACGCCTTTCTCGCCGCCGTTGCGGTCCGCCGCGGCCTCACCATCGTCACCCGGAACACCCGGGACTTCCGGAACACCGGCGCCCGGACGGTGAATCCCTGGAAGGACCCGTAACCCGGCGCACGACCGCTCAGCGGCATCCGCCGAGGCGCCGCCGGAAGAACTCTTCCACCCGGCGGTAGAGCGCGATCCGGTTCTCGGGGTCGCGGAACCCGTGACCCTCGGGGTAGGTGTGGGCCTCGTACTCGATCCCGTGTTCCTCGAATGCGGCGACCGCGAGTTCGAAGTTCAGGAAGGGCGCGCGGACGTCCCGGTCCCCGTGCTGGATCAGCACCGGCGCGGTGATGTTGCCGACGCGGGCGAGGGTCTCGGTCTTGTCGTAGATCTCCGGGCGCTCCTCGGGAAGCCCGCCGTGGCCGTCGATCGTGAAGATCCGGCCCAGCCGATCCTGGTGCTCGAAGGTCTGCCGCTCGGAATAGATGCCGGCCATCGGGGCGGCGGCGTCGAACTTGTCCGGGGTCCGCGTGATCGCCGCCATGCTCTGCATGCCGCCGTAGCTGTAGCCGTAGATCCCGACCCGGCCGCTCACGTACGGCTGCTCCCGCAACCAGTCGGCGGCCGCGCCGGGATCGAGGGCCTGTTCGTTCAGCCAGTCCTCATCCCCGAGGTCCTGGAACTCCCGCCCGAATCCCGAGCCGCCCCGGTAGTTCACCGCGAGCACCACGAAGCCGCGGGAAGCGAGGTACTGGTCGGTGAGGTTGGGACCCGCCAGGTAGGAGTTCGTCCCGCCGCCGTGGACCTGCACGAGCGCCGGACAGACACCGCCGGCCTCGGCCTCCGGCGGGAGATAGAGGAACCCCTGGATGTAGTGGCCGTCGAAGCTGCGGTAGGAGATCTCGCGTGGTGACTGCACCCCGTCCCAGACCGGTGCCAGCCGGGTCAGCCGCTCCGCCGGGCCGCCGGACGCCGGAACCGTGTAGAGATCCGAACCCCCGGTCGCGGAAGAACGGACGAAGGCGAAGCGCTCCGCGCCCGCGCTCGCCGTGACGCTTCCGAACACCCCGCCGAGGTTCGTCACCCGGGTGGCCGCGCCGCCCTCGGCGGCAACCGACCACAAATGGTGCTCGCCGCGCTCCTGGTGGGTGAAGTAGAGGCGCGCCCCGTCCCCGGACCAGAAGGGACGGAACCGGTACGCGGTGGCGAAGGACGACATTGGGAGCGGCTCTTCCGGGCCGCCCGCCGGGTCGAGGAGATAGAGATCGGCGATGTCGAGATACCAGTACTCCTCGTTCTTCACGCCGAGGATCGCGAGCCGGTCGCCGCCGGGAGACCACACCGGGACCGTGGAGATGGCGCGGATCGAGGTGGTGAGCTGGCGTTCGTCGCCGGTCGCGACGTCGGCGAGCCAGACGTCGTCGGCGCGGTAGTCCGCCTTGTTCCCGACATAGGCGACCGTCCCGCCGTCCGGCGACCAGGAGACCCCGAAACGCACCTCGTCGGCGGTCATGGCGCCCGAGGTGAGCTGGCGCGGGTCGCCGCCCGCCGCCGGCACGAGCCAGACGTCCTGACTGCCGCTCGCGCTCGCCATCACCGCGACCGTTTCGCCGCCGGGGGACCAGGCGGGGGCGCGGACGCCCGCGAGGCCGTCGGTGAGCGGGACGGCGTCCGGATCGCCGACCGGGGCGCGGAACAGATTCCCGTCACGGAGGAACGCGAGGTGGCCGCTGTCCGGCGACCAGGCCGGCGAGCCGCCCGTGAGCCAGAAACGCGCGACCGGCGGGTCCTCGGTGAGGTCGAGCAGGTGGATGCCCCGCCCGTCGGCGCTCTCGGCGACCGCCGCTACCCAGCGGCCGTCCGGCGAGATGGCGGCGGAGAAGACGCCGCCCCGGGCGTCGCGGTAGATGTTCTCGAGGGTGAGGGGGACGGGGGCGTTTCCCGGGCCTCCATCGCCCGAGGGACCGCCACAGGCCGTGAGAGCAAGGGCGCCGAGACCGATCGCCCGGAGAAGGGTCCCCGACCGGGCGAACCGGCCCGGGCGGAGGGGCAAGAGGGGAGATCCTGGGGTGTTGTGCGGCACGATGACGTATCGTGCCACCGCTCCCGCCGATTGGCGGAGCGCAGCGTCATCAGTGCTCGTTTCGCGCTCCCGCGCGATGCCGGCCGGAGGCCGGCGCTCCGAGGCGTCACGGGCCGGTACCATTGGGCTTCCCATCACCGGAGCGAACGTCCGCCATGAGAAGTGCCCCCCTGCCCCGCGGCCTCGTCGGGATGCTGACCGCGTTCGGCTTCGTCCTCGCCAGCCCCGCGGCGGGTCAGACGAGCGCCGACAAGAACTACTTCGCCTACGTCGCGGCCGAGTCGGACGACACCGTGGACCTCGTCCGCTTCGGGCCGGACGGCGGCGAGTTGCTGCGGCGGATCCCGGTGGGGATCCTCCCGAACGAGATCGAGGGCCCGCACGGGGTGCGGGTCTCCCCCGACGGCCGGCACTGGTACGTGTCCATCGCCCACGGAATGCCCTACGGCACCGTCCACAAGTACGAGACCGGCACCGACCTCGAAGTCGCGGACACCACCGCCGGCCTGTTCCCCGCCACCATGGACATCAGCCCGGCGACCGGCTTCCTGTTCGTCGTGAACTTCAACCTGCACGGGGACCACGTCCCCTCGAACGTCTCGGTGATCGACACCGTCTCGATGACCGAGATCGCCCAGATCGAGCAGGGCGTGATGCCGCACGGATCGAGGCTGAGCACCGACGGGATGCTGGCCTACTCGGTCGCCATGATGAGCGCCGAACTGTTCGAGATCGACACCATGACGTTCCAGGCCAGCCGGCGGATGCGCCTCACGGGCGACAACGAGACCACGACGGCGGTCATGGACTCGGATCCGCACGCCGGGCACATGATGGGCGGCGGGCCGGCGGCGAGCCCCACCTGGGTCCAGCCGGCTCCCGACGGCAGGCACGCCTACGTGGCGCTCCAGGGGCTGAACCAGGTCCTCGAGGTGGATCTCGAAGCCTGGGAGCCCCGGCGCCGGTTCCACACCCAGCGGGGGCCCTACAACGTCGACGTGTCGGCGGACGGCCGGCACCTCGTGGTCACCGAGAAGACGAACCACTCGGTCGGCTTCTGGGACCTCGAGAGCGGCACCGAGCGGGCCTCGCTCGCGGCCTCGGCGCGCATCACCCACGGGGTGGTGATCACTCCGGACAGCCGCTTCGCCATCGTCACCGTCGAGGAGATCGGCGGCGAGCCCGGGCGGGTCGAGTTCTACAACCTGGAGTCCCTGGAGCGCGAAGCCGTCGTCGAGGTCGGGAAACAGGCTTCGGGCATCGCCTTTTGGAAGACGGAATAGCTGCGGCGCGCAGAGTGCCGGCGAAGCTCACCGTCTTCCTGGTCGCTCTCGCGCTTGGCGCCGGGTGCGCCGTCCCCGAGCCGGAGCCGGCGGCCTCCTCCGGTGACGCGGCCCCCGACTGGCCGGACCGGCACGCCGAGTACGACGCCGCGATCGGCGACGTCCCCGAATACCACGCGATCCAGGCGCGGCTGCAGACCGGCTGGAACACCTGGGACAGCCGCAGCGTGCTGCGCTACGTCCTGCTGCCCGACGGGCTCGCGGTGAACCTCGGCCTCAAGCGGCACCGCTACCTCGAACAGAGCCACCTGACGGAGGCGCTCATCGGGAAGCGGGAGGAAGGCGCGGAAGTGGTCCGTCCCGGCATCCGCGCCGTGGACGGGTCCTACCAGCGGCTCGAGATCGCCTGGCGTGGCCTGTCGGCGACCGTGGAGGCGGGGCACGGGGAGGACGGCGAGCTCGTGGTCCTCGTGACCCCGGAGCCCGAGCCCGGCGCCGCCTTCGAACTGGTGGTGAGCGCGGGAATGGTCTGGAACCGGCCGGGCGCGGTGGAACCCGCGGACGGCGGCCTCCGCGCCCGGCTGCCGGACGGCGAGCGTATCGTCCGGGTTGCCGGGACGCCCGCGATCGACCCCTACTCCGGCGGTCTGGCGCCGCACCGGATCGTTCGGCTTACGGAACCGGTCGGCGTCTACGCCGGGCCTCCCGGGGCCCCGCCAAAGTCAGCCGCCGACCTCCGGCGCATCCTCGATGCCCGCCGCGCCGAGCTCGAAGCCCGCGCGGCCGGGTTCGGGGAACTCGCCGAAGCCTGGCTCGCGGTGACCTCCGGTTTCGCCTGGAACACCGTCTACGAGCCCCGCCACGACCGGGTCGTTCCCACCGTGGGCCGGCTCTGGAACCGGGAGTACGGCGGCGTCGCGCTCTTCGGCTGGGACAACTTCTTCCTCGGCTACCTCGCGGCGCTCGAAGGCCGCGACCTGGCGCTCGCCGGGATCGTCGAACACCTCCGGGGGCACACCACCGAGGGGTTCCTGCCGAACGACAACCGGGGCAACGGGAGCAAGTCCTGGGACCGCTCCCAGCCGCCGGTGGGCGGGATCATGGTGCGCGAGGTGTACCGGCGCTTTCCCGAACGCTGGTTTCTCGAGGCCGCGTTCGAGCCGCTGCTCGCCTGGAACCGCTGGTGGCCGGAGGCGCGCAGCAACGGCGCCCTCCTCTCCTACGGCTCGCACGAGGCGAAGAACCCGTTCAACGAACCGGTGGTGCGCACCAAGACGGCGGCCGGCTACGAGTCCGGTATGGACGACTCCCCGATGTACGAGGAGGTGCCCTTCAACCGGGACGAAGATGTGCTGGAACTCCAGGACGTAGGGCTCACCAGTCTCTATATCGCCGACTGCCTGGCGCTCCAGGAGATGGCGCGGCTTCTGGGCCGGACCGCCGAAGCCGCGGAACTCGGGGTCCGGGCAACCGCCTTCAGCAATGCGCTGGACGGCCTCTGGGTCGAGGAGCGGAGCTACTACCTGAACTACCGCACCGATCTGGACCGGCCCTCGGAGCGCCGCTCCCCGACCCTCTTCTACCCGCTCCTCGCCGGCGTTCCCTCCGAGGCGCGCGCCGGCCGCCTCATCCGGGAGCACCTGCTCAACCCGGAGGAGTTCTGGGGCGAGTTCGTGCTTCCGTCCACCACCCGCGACGACCCCTCGTTCCCCCGCCAGCGCTACTGGAAGGGCGCCATCTGGCCGCCGCTCAACTTCCTCACCTACCTCGGACTCCGGCACGCGGGCGACCGCGCCACCGCGGCCGAGCTTTCGGCGCGTTCTCTCGATATGTTTCTCCGCGAGTGGCGGCGCCGGGGCTACGTGAGCGAGAACATCTCCTCGATCACCGGGACCGGGGACGACGAGCGCCTCTCGAGCGACCCCTTCCACTCCTGGGGCGCGCTCTTCGGGATCATGGCGTTCATCGAGTCGGGCGATCTGGCGCCGCCGGAGGACCCCCTCCCGCAATGATCCGCGGCCGCCACGCGTTCCCGCTCACCGCCCTCGCTCTCGGAATCTCCGCGGCCGCCGCCGCGCAGCCCGAGGGTCCCCCGCCCTGGCAGGATCCGACGGTCTTCCAGATCGGCCGGGAGCCGCCGCGCGCTTCCTTCACTCCCTACCCGAACCCCGACGCCGCCGTCACCGGACGCCCGGCCGACTCGCCGCGCCGCATCTCGCTGGACGGCAACTGGAAGTTCCACTTCGTCCCCCGCCCCGCCGACCGGCCCGGAAACTTCTTCGAGCCCGGCTTCGACGACTCCGCCTGGGACGACATCCCGGTGCCCTCGAACTGGGAGCTGCTCGGCTACGGGTATCCGGTCTACCGGGACGAGTTCTATTCGTTCCCCGCGGACCCGCCCTTCGTACCCGAGGACGACAACCCGGTGGGTTCCTACCGGCGGAGCTTCGAGGTCCCGGCGCGCTGGGCGGGGAACGAGGTGTTCCTGCGGTTCGACGGGGTCTACTCGGCCTTCTACGTCTGGGTGAACGGCGCCTTCGTCGGCTACAGCGAAGGAAGCCGGACCCCCGCCGAGTTCCGGATCACCGAACACGTCGCGACCGGGCCGAACACCCTCGCGGTGCAGGTCATTCGCTGGAGCGACGGCAGCTACCTCGAGAGCCAGGACTTCTGGCGGATCAGCGGGATCGACCGCGAGGTCTCGCTGCTCGCCCGGCCGCCCACCTTCGTGCGCGACTTCTCGGCAAGCGCCGACCTGGTCACCGGCTACCGCGACGGCATCCTGGACTTCAGCGTGAACGTCGCGAACCGGGGGCTCGGAGCAGCCGGCGCCCATGAAGTGCGCTACGAGCTGTTCGACCCGGACGGCAACTCCCTCTGGGGCGGCCCGGAACTCCTGCAGCTCGACGTCCCCCCCGGCGGCGAGGCTTCCATGGGGGCCACCGCGACGATCCCCGACGTCCGCGCCTGGTCCGCCGAGACCCCGAACCTCTACCGGCTGGTCCTGTCGCTCGCCAGCGGCGGAGCGGTCACCGAAGCGACCGCGGTCCGGGTCGGGTTCCGGCGGATCGAGACCGCGGACGGCGAGCTGCTCCTGAACGGCCGTCCCATCGTTCTCCGGGGCGTGA
The DNA here is from genome assembly GCA_965116805.1 of Vicinamibacteria bacterium. GTDB lineage: Bacteria > Acidobacteriota > Vicinamibacteria > Marinacidobacterales > Marinacidobacteraceae > Marinacidobacterium. Next base: position 2,259,714 of record OZ220713.1, on the reverse strand, counting down.
ACCGGCACGAGCACGACCCCGAGCGGGGCCACGTGGTGGACGAGGCGGGAATGGTGGAAGACATCCGCCTCATGAAGCGCCTCAACATCAACGCGGTCCGCACGGCGCACTACCCGAACCTGCCGCGCTTTTACGAGTTGACCGACGAGTACGGGCTCTACGTGGTGGACGAGCCGAACATCGAGTCGCACGGGATGGGCTTCCTGCCCGAGGTGACCCTCGCGGCGCGGCCCGAGTGGCGGGACGCGCACCTCGACCGCACCGAGCGGATGGTCATGCGGGACCGGAACCACCCGTCGGTGATCATCTGGTCGCTCGGCAACGAGGCCGGCGACGGCGAGAACTTCGACGCCACCTCGGAGTGGATCCGGGAGAACGACCCCTGGCGGCCCATCCTCTACGAGCCGGCCGGCGAACGGGACGTCGTGGACATCGTGGCCCCCATGTACGTCCGGCCCTACTGGCTCGAGCACTACGCCGCCTCCCGGTCGGAAAAGCCCTTCCTGCTCGTCGAGTACGCGCACGCCATGGGGAACAGCGTGGGGAACCTCGCCGACTACTGGCGGGTGATCGATTCCGATCCGAAGCTGGTCGGCGGGTTCATCTGGGACTGGGTGGATCAGGCGATCCTCCGCGAGGACGACTCCGGCCGGGAGTTCTGGGCCTACGGGGGCGACATCGGGCCGCCGGGGATCCCCACCGACGGGAATTTCCTGGTGAACGGACTGGTGTCGGCCGACCGGAAGCCGCATCCCCACGCCTTCGAGGTCAAGAAGGTGTACCAGCCGGTCCGGATCCGGGCGCTCCACGCCCGCTCGGGACTGATCGAGGTGGAGAACCTCCGCGCCTTCACCGACCTCTCCGACCTCGTGGGAAGCTGGCAACTGACCGCGGACGGAGTGGTGGTCGCCGAAGGTGAGGTGCCGCCCGTCGCCACCCCGCCCGGCGCGACCGAGATCGTCTCGTTCGACATCCCGGAGACCGGGATCGAACCCCTGATGGAACGCCTGCTGACCGTCCGCTTCCGCACCCGCGAGGACGCGCCGCTGGTCCCGGCCGGCCACGAGGTGGCGTGGGAGCAGTTCTTCGTGGACGTGGTGCATCCCGACGACATCGAGGAGGAAGAGGAAGAGGAAAGCGGCGAGGAGGAAGAACAGGAAGAGGGAGAGGAGCCCGCCGAGGGCGAAGCGGATATTCCGGAGGAGGAGCAGGAGGAGGAAGAGCCGGCTCCGGAGCCGCCGCCGATGGAGCCCCTGACCGTCCGGGAGTCCGAGGACGCGGTCACCGTGGGCGGCCGGGGCTTCACCCTGGAGTTCAGCCGTGACCTCGGCACGCTCCGTTCGTTCCGGGCGGGAAGGCGGGACCTCCTGAGTGCCGGCCCGGTTCCCAACTTCTGGCGGGCGCCGACCGACAACGACTACGGAAACGGCTTCCCGGCCCGATCCGGAGTCTGGAAGACGGCCGGGAGCTCCCCGGCCCGCGTTCTCGAGGACATCCTGGTGCGCCAGGACGACGACCGGCTGCGGGTGGTGGTGGAGAGCCGCTTCGCTCTCCGTTCCGTCGGCGCCTCCTACACCCTGCGCCACGAGGTCTTCGGGAACGGCACGGTGGCCGTCTCGGCGCGGCTCTCGGGAGTGAACGAGGACCTGCCCGAGATGCCGCGCTTCGGGACCCTGCTCACGCTGCCGCCGTCGCTGTCCGAAGTCGAGTGGTACGGGCGCGGCCCCCACGAGAACTACTGGGACCGCCGGACGGGCGCCGCGGTGGGCCGCTACCGGTCGCCAGTGGCCGAGCTCGCACACCCCTACGTCCGCCCGCAGGAGACGGGCACCCGCACCGACGTGCGCTGGGCGACGTTCACCGACGGCTCCGGCGCGGGGCTCCTGGTCATCGGGCTCCCCCACCTGTCGTTCTCCGCGTTGCCCTACCGGATCGCCGACCTCGACGGGGGCGAGACCAAGAGCCGCACCCATTGGGTCGAACTTGTCCCCCGCGACGAGATCACCCTGGCGGTGGACTTCCGCCAGACCGGGGTGGGCGGCGACGACTCCTGGGGCGCGGTCCCCCACCGCGAATACACGCTCTGGCCGCAGGACCTCGACTTCCGGTTCCTGATGCGCGCGATCGGGCCGGAGGACGACCCGAGCGTGTTCACCCGGCTGGTGCTTCCCGACGAGGCGGCGGAGGACGCCGTCTACGGCCGCTCCCTCGAACTTCATCACTTCGGCGGACGCAACCTGGCGCCGCATCTCGCCCGCGGCGTGACCGCGGAAGTGCAGCCGCCGCAGTCATCGCCCTACTCGGCGGCCGGCGACGCCGGACTCACGGACGGCATCCGGGGTTCGGTGGACCGCCGCGGCGGCCACTGGCAGGGCTACCGCACGGACGAGGTCACCGCGGAGCTCGATCTCGGGCCGGCGCAGCCGGTGTGGTCCGTGAAGCTCTCCTTCCTCCAGCACCCGGGCTCGGGGGTGTATTTCCCCCGGCGGGTGGAGGTCGCGACGAGCGTCGACGGGCAGTCCTGGTCCGAACCGGCAATCGAGGAGGTCCAGAACCCGGACGGCATGCAGGAGGACACCCCGGATGGCGGCCGGCGGCGGGTCACCGTGGCGCTCGAAGGCGGCGAGACGCGGTTCGTGCGCGTCCGGATCACCGGACTCGGCGAGGTTCCCGCCCCCTGGCCCACCGGCCCGGACGGAGCCCGCTACGAGGGCGAGACCGCCTGGATCTACCTGGACGAGATCATCGTCCGGTGAGCGGATTCCGCACCAACCCGGTCCATCGCCGCCGCCTCGTGGTCGCGGTGGCAGTCAGCTACCTGGCGACCGTCTATGGCGGTGGATGGCTTAAGGGCAACTTCGGGCACCTCGGCGGCTACGTAAGCGAACTCAATGCAACCGGCACGACCTGGGCCTGGCAGATCAGCGCCTTCGGGTTCGTACCCTTCGGTCTTCTCGCCTTCGCGCTGCTGTGGGCGACCGCACCCCACGCCCCCGTGGCTGGAACCAGCAAGGTCGGGTATTGGCTGCTCGTCGCGGAGCCGATGGCCTGGATCGGGTCGGCGCTGGCACCGTGCGACCCTGGATGTCCCATCGAGGGGAGCCTCTCCCAGCAGATCCATAACCTGCTGGGCGGAACGACCTACCTCGTGACGTCGCTCGGATTGGTTCTGCTGTCCCGGAACCCGCTGATTTCTCGACAGGCACGGGGGGGCTGGCTGACCCTCGCGGCGTTCTGGCTGATTCTCTTCGCTCTGATGCTCGCACCCGAACTCGCTCCTTGGCGGGGTTTGTTCCAACGGCTGGCAGAAACCCTTGTCTACGGCTGTTTGTTCGCGGCCGCCTGGCGCCTCTCTCCGCCCGTCCGCGCCTGAAACGCCGACGGGCGGCCGCGGACCCCGCCGGTATATTCGGCCGCGTGGGTCGCCAATCCGTCGAGCGGCATCTCCGGGTCGAGGTCGACGCCTACGACGAGGCGATTCGGCGCTTCATCCCCGGTTGCGAGGCGATGCTCGATGTCGCGGCCCGCGAGATCGCGAGCGTCGAACCACGCCATGTCCTCGATCTCGGGGGCGGCACCGGCGCCCTCGCCGAAGCCATCCGGCTCGCGGCACCAGATGCGACGATCGCCCTATTCGGCCGCCGGCGACGCCGGGCTCACGGACGGCATCCGGGGTTCGGTGGACCGCCGCGGCGGCCACTGGCAGGGCTACCGCACGGACGAGGTCACCGCGGAGCTCGATCTCGGGCCGGCGCAGCCGGTGTGGTCCGTGAAGCTCTCCTTCCTCCAGCACCCGGGCTCCGGGGTGTACTTCCCCCGGCTGGTGGAGGTCGCGACGAGCCTCGACGGGCAGTCCTGGTCCGAACCGGCGATCCAGGAGGTCCAGGACCCGGACGGCATGCAGGAGGACACCCCGGATGGCGGCCGGCGGCGGGTCACCGTGGCGCTCGAAGGCGGCGAGACGCGGTTCGTGCGCGTCCGGATCACCGGACTCGGCGAGGTTCCCGCCCCCTGGCCCACCGGCCCGGACGGAGCCCGCTACGAGGGCGAGACCGCCTGGATCTACCTCGACGAGATCATCGTCCGGTAGGCGCGGGACACCGGCCGTTTCTCCCGGTAGGGGCGTTCACATCCGCAGAACCCGCCGCAGGCGGGTAGGGCGAACCGGGAAACCCACGCCAGCGGCCTCAGGTCCCTGCGGGGACGCTCAGGTCAGCGCTGTCCGGTTTCCGGGCGTACACGAGGAAACAGGGCGTGAAGATCCCGGCCTCGCCGGCCTCGACGAGCGCATCGGCAGCGGCGTTGAGGATACGGGCCGCGTCGCCGGCGCCGGACGGTACGACGCCGAGCCGCTCGAGGAGACCGGTTGCCGTGGCGGTGAACCAACGGCCGGCGGGAATCCGCGCCAGCGACGCGAGCGAAACGTCGCGGCCCTGCAGCGACCGGTACCAGGGAGAGTCCGGATCGCTCTCGAGAGCCTGGTCCCGGCTCGAGAGAACCTCAAAGCCCGCCGCCGCCACCGCGGCGACGAACTCGGACGTCATCGGAAGGTTGGGTACCGCGTTCCCGAATTCGACCCGCTCGCGGATGTCGCGATGGGCGGGGTCGTTCCCGTCGAAGACCGTCGTGAGGCACCACTCGGTCAGGGCGATCCGGCCTCCCGGTTTCAGCAGACGCCAGAGCTCCCTGAGACACAGGCTCTTGTCCGGCGCGTGGCATATCGCTTCGAACGAGTACGCGGCGTCGAAGGAGCCATCGGCGAGAGGCACGTCGAGGTAGTCCGCCAGCAGGAAACTGCACGTCTCCTGAAGCCCGGCGCGACGCGCCGCCCTCCGGCCTCTCTCGACCTGGTACGCGTTGAGGTTCAGCCCCGTGATGCTGGCTCCGGTGGTCTTCGCCAGGTGGATCAGCGGCCCGCCGACGCCGCATCCGAGATCGGCGACCTTGGCGCCCGGCGCCAGCTCCAGGAGTTCCCCCACCCCGGCCTCCTGACGGCGCTGCGCGGCGTGGAGGCCTTCGCCGGTCCGTCGTGGCGCGAAGTGGAAGGACTGCCCCCAGCCGAACTCGTAGAACCAGGTGACGACGTCGTAGAAACGACTCACCATCTGTGGTTGACCGCGCACGGCGCGATCAGCGTCCCGAGTCGCCGCCAAGTCCTTGAGTTCGAGGAAGTCGTCGAGCGCTTCCCTCAGGCCGCCGCCGCTGTTCGCCTCAACGAGACGGCGATTCCGCGGTTCTCCGGCCCGGTAGTCGGTGCGTCCCGGGGGTTCGACTTCGGGAGCTCTCCTGAATCCCACCCGTGGCATGGTGAAATGCTAAGTGACGCATCCATGCCGCGAGCGATTCACGGCAGCCTCCCCGGTGATGCCTCTCCAGCGTCTCCGCGTCGGTATATTCGGCCGCATGGGTCGCCATTCCGTCGCGCGGCATCTCCGGGTGGAGGTGGACGCTTACGACGCGGCCATCCGGCGGTTCATCCCCGGCTACGAGGCGATGCTCGGCGTCGCGGCTCGCGAGATCGCGAGCGTCGCACCACGACACGTCCTCGACCTCGGGGGCGGCACCGGCGCGCTCGCGGAAGCCATCCTGCTCGCGGCGCCGGGGGCGGCGGTCGAACTCATCGACCTCGACCCCGAGATGCTCGCGGTGGCGCGGGAACGCCTCGACGGGTACGGAGGCCGGGCGCGCTTCCGCGAGGCCTCCTTCGACGATCCCCTCCCGGAGGCCGACGCGGTCGCCGCTTCGCTGGCCCTCCACCACGTCCCCTCGATGAAGGAGAAGCGGCGGCTCTTCGCCCGGATTCACGACTGCCTCCGCCCCGGCGGCGTTTTCGTGAACGCCGACGCCACGATGCCGGCGGAAGCGAACGCCCAGGAACCGGTCTGGCGCGCCTGGACCGCCCATCTCGTGTCCTGCGGCATTTCGGAAGAGCGCGCCCGGCATCATTTCGCCGAATGGCAGGAGGAGGACACCTACTTTCCGAAGGAGGTCGAGGCCGCGGCGATGCGCGCCGCCGGATTCGAGGTGGCGGCTGTCTGGAGTGACGGCCCGATGGTGGTCGCGGTGGGGAAGCGTCCGGTTCCCGGCTAACCCCCGAGCAGTGACCGCGCCAAGACCCCCATCCCGAACCCGAAGTAGTTCCCCACCGCGTAGCCGGCGAGCGCCACCGCGATGCCCGGGAGCATCTGGACCGCGTAGCCGCGGGCGGAGGCGATCGCCACCGCCGAGGCGGCGCCGCCGATGTTCGCCTGGGACGCCACCGAAAGGGTCCCGGCGTCGATCCGGAGCAGCCGTCCCGCCCCGAAGATCACGAGTCCGTGGACGGCGACGATGAGGGCTGCGAACCAGAACAGCACCGCCCCGGCGGCGAACATCTCGGAGATGAGCGACCGCGCCCCGTTCGCGGCCAGGAACAGGTAGAGCAGCGAGTTCCCCAGCACCGGCGCCCCCCGGAGCTTCCGCACCGGGCCGAGGTGGCCTAGGATCAGGGCGATGGTCGTCAGCCAGAGCACCGACGGGACGACCGGCCACACCGCCGCGATCAGCCGCGACCCGACCATGGTCCCGAGCGTGATCGCCGCCAGCCCGAAGAAGTCCAGCATCCGGAGGCTCTCGCCGCTCTCGTTGAGCTGCTGTTCGAGCGTCAGGGGTCCTTCCCGTGGACCGGGCGGATCCAGATCTCTCCCTCCCCGCAGCAGCGCCGGAATCGCGATGCAGGCGGCCAGCCAGATGCTGGTCACGATCACGTCGGCGGCGAGCGCCCCCGACATGAGGTTCGGATCCGTCTCGAAGGCCGCGGCGAGCGCGTAGAAGTTGGCGCTGCCCCCGATGTAGGTGCCGGTGAACTGGCCGGTGAGCTTCCACGCCTCGGGGCCCAGTGCGTCGGCGAGCAGGACCGTCGCGAGGAAGGTCCCCAGCATGGTGCCGAGCGCCCCGAGCCCGAACGCGGTGAGCATCGCCTTCCCGGCCCTCAGGACCGCCCGCAGGTCCACGTTCAGGAGTACCAGCACGATCGCGGCGTTGATCCAGATGTTCGAGATCTGCTCGTAGCTCTCCGCTTCTCCCACCAGGAGCCCGGTGTTGGAAAGCACCATCCCGAACAGGAGGCACAGCAGCCCGGCGCTCAGCGACCGGAAGAACCGGTAGTTCCGCTCCAGCCAGACGGCGAGGAACACCGACGCGGCGAGCGCCAGGAAGATCCCGAAAGGGTCGGAGATCAAGAAAAACCCTTTCTCATCCCCCGAGCAGCGTCCGCGCCAGGGTCCCCATGCCGAACCCGAGGTAGTTCCCGAACGCGTAGCCGCCGAGCGCCACCGCGATCCCCGGCAGCAGCTTGTCCCCGTAGCCGCGCGCGGTGGCGATCGCCACCGCCGAGGCGGCGCCGCCGACGTTGGCCTGCGACGCCACCACCAGCGTCCCCGCATCGAACCGGAGCAGCCGGCCGATGCCGAAGATCACGAGCCCGTGGGTCCCTACCGTGATCAGGGCGTAGAAGAAGAGCGACGGCCCGTAGGCCAGCATCTCCGAGACCAGCGACTGGGCGCCGTTCCCCGCCAGGAACAGGTAGAGCAGAGAGTTGCCGAGCACCGGGGCGCCCCGGAGCTTCCGGACCGGCGGCGTGTGGCCGAGGACGAGCGCGATGGTGGTCAGCCAGAGCACCGCCGGGATCAGGGGTACCGCCGCCGCCAGCAGCCGGGCCGCCCCCATCGCCCCCAGCGTGATCGCCGCGAGTCCGAAGAAATCCATCATCCTCAGGCTCTCGCCGCTCTCCTTGAGCCGCTGCTCGAGCGTCATCGGGGCATCGCCCTTCCGGACCGGATCGAGCCCCTTCCCGCCGTAGAGCAGCGCCGGGATGATGAGGCAGGTGGCGAGCCAGCAGGCCGTCACGATCACGTCGGCGGCGACCGCCCCGGACATGATGTTCGGATCGGTGCCGAAGGCGCCCGCGAGCGCGTAGAAGTTCGCCCCGCCGCCGATGTACGTCCCCGTGAACTGCCCGGTGAGTTTCCAGGTCTCGGGGCCGATGGCGCCGGCGAGCAGGAAGGTGGCGATCGCCGTTCCGAGCATGGTGCCGGCGGCGCCGATCCCGAACGCCCCCAGCATGGGCTTCCCAGCCGCCAGCAGGGTGCGGAGGTCCACGTTCAGGAGCACCAGCACGATCGCCGCGTTCACCCAGATGTTCCCGAGCTGGTAGTAGGCCTCCGCGTCCCCCGGCAGGAGCCCGGAGTTCGACAGGATCATCCCGAACACGAGGCACATGAGGCCCGCGCTCATGGCCCGGAAGAAGCGGTAACGCCCCTCGAGCCAGACCGCCAGGAAGACCGCCCCGGCGAGGGCCAGGAAGACGCCGAAGGGGTCCTGGATCAAGGGCGTTTCCTTTCCCGCGTCAGCGGATGGCGTCCGCCCACTCGCGCACCGGGTTCACGAGGGTGCCGATGCCCTCGGCCCAGCAGGCGGCGGTGTCGCCGGGCTTCATGAAGATGGGCGGGGTGCGGGCGTAGCCCACGCCGTCCGGGGTTCCGGTGGCGATCACGTCGCCCGGCCGGAGGATCAGGTTGTGGGAGGCGAACTGGATGAGCTCGGGGATCTTGTGCTCCATGATCCCGGTGTTGGCGTCCTGCATCACCTCGCCCGACAGCGTGAAGCGGATGTCGAGGTCGTCGGGATCGGGCACGAACTCCGCCGGAGTGATGAAGGGGCCGAGCGGGGCGAAGGTCTCGGTGGACTTCCAGACCAGCCAGTCCGACCCGTAGCGGTCGTCCCCCCTGCCCTCCCGGTCGCCCACGTCGTTCATCATGGTGTACCCGAAGACGTGGGCGCCGGCGTCCTCCGCCTCGACGTCGCTCGCCGGCCGGCCGATCACCACCGCCAGCTCGCACTCCCAGTCCACCATCTCCCGCTCGGGCTTCATCAGGATCGGCTCGCCGTGACCGATGGCGATGCTGCCCGGCTTCATGAAGAGGTACGGGTTCTGGCGGCGGTCCCCGGGGGCGCGTTCCCAGAAATGGTCCATCGAGACCTGCTGCTCGTCGAGCGCCGAGGCGTCCGACATCGCGGCCGGCGCCCCGGTGGTCATCTCCACGCCGTGGGCCGGGTAGTTGAGCGCGGTGGCCAGAATGAGGCCGGGCCGCACCGGCGGAAAGACGTGGAGCCCCTCGAGTTCGTGGACCCACACCGGGCGCTCATCCGGAAGGCGGTCCAGCAACGGGACCACCTGGTCCACGATGGCGTGCACGCGATCCCGCATGCCGATCGACCAGCGCCCGGCGAGTTCCTTCATGTCCTCCGGCATCGGAAGGCTGACCCACATCCGGTTGTGCCGCTCGAGCGAGGCGTTGGCCCCCGCGAGGTCCACCGCCCAGGCGTCGCGGAGGACGATCCCGAGGAACGCCTCGCCGCGGTGCTCGAAGGTCCCCAGGCGGAAAGGCTCGACCGATGCGGCGGCCGGAACCGCCAGCGACAGCACGAGCGCGGCGGAGAGCGCGGTGCGGCGTTCGTTCATGCCGGCGGCGGAGTATGCCAGTCCCGGGCTGGCGCCGCTAAGGCCGGAGATCGAGCACCGGGTCCTTCTCGCCGGTCATCTCCCAGCGCACCAGGGTGATCGGGATGACTCCGGCGGCATAGAACCGGTCGAAGAAATCCTTGACGCTGAAGTCCTCGCCGTCCAGCACCGCCACCTCGGCCAGGAGTTGCTCGATCTGGATCTTCCCGATCACGTAGCTCGTCCCGTAGCCGGGCTGGCGCAGGTAGAGGCTCTGTTCGCCGCGCACCAGGGCGCCCTCGGTCAGCCAGCCCCGCGGCGTCCACTTCATCGCGTAGGCGACCGCCTCTTCCATGTCGAAGTCGCCGCCGTGGAGGTGCAGCCCGCTGATGGCGCGCGCCGCCCGCTGGGCGAGCATGATCCAGGTGAGCTCCCGGGACCGGGGCGAACCTTCGATCAGGCCGAGGTGCATGAACATCTCCTCGACCCCGGTGGCGAGTCCCTCCGAGCGGAACGCATAGATGTTGAACAGCGACGGCACCGCGCGGATGGGGCTCAGGTGGGGTGCGTCCCGCATGGCCGCCAGCTCGATCCAGTGGTGCATGTGCGGACGGAAGGCGTCCGGATCCCGGTAGCTGACCTCGCTGAAGAAGTTCCGGAGATCGTCCGCGTTCTCGAGCGGCTGGAAGGTCCCGTTCACGGCCCGGAGCGCCGGGTCCATGTAGTCCTCGACGGTCTGCACCTCCTCGCGGACGAGGAACTCCATGTACCGGTCCACCGACTCGTTGAGCCGCCGGTCGAACTCTTCGGCGGACGCGATCCGCTCCAGCTCCGGCAGCGCCCGGTTCCGGTTCTCCTCGAGGCGCATCGAGGAGTGCGAGCGGGCCAGCTCCCGCTCCATGAGGGTCACGATCTCCTCCCACGACCAGGGCAGCAGGTGCACGTGCCGCATCGCCCAGGTGTAGTTGTCGGCGCCGATTCCCGAGGGGCCGGTCTTCGAGTCGGCCTCGGCCTCGAGGAACTCCCGGAAGTCCACGGTGGCGGCGTGGGCCGCCTCCACGGCGGCGTCGAGCTCGGCGCTCGTTCCCGCCACCCGCTCGCCGAACGCGGTGAGGTCGGCCGCCTGGTTCCGGAAATAGCGGAAACCGCCGAGCCAGAGGTCCCGGGCGTTCGACGCGGCGAGGTTCTCCTTCGCCTGCGCCAGGAGTCCGGGAACCGTGCCGATCCGCTCCGCCAGCTCGGCGGCGTCCGCGTCGGAGAGCGGGTAGTCGTAGGTCCAGAGATCGATGAACCCGTGGAGCACCGGCCCTTCGTGGGCCGGCACGTCGCTCTGGGCCGAGAAGACCTGTACGTAGAAACCCGGATCGCGGGCCCAGGGCCGCCGCACCCGGTGGTCGAAGTCGAGCCCGTTCATCTCGGCGCGGAGGAGGTGCCAGTCGATCTGCTCGGAAACCGGCCAGCTCCCGGGGGCGAGCGCGTCCAGGCGGGCGCGCCACGCCGGGAGTTCCGCCTGCTGACGCGCCATCGCCGCGGCGCGGTAGTCCGGAATCCCGTCCCGGAACTCGGGCCGCTCGAACGCGCGCCACTCCTCGAAGAGCGCGACGAGGTCGGCGTGGGTGCCGGGTTCGGCGGCGGCCGGCGGGGGTGGTTCGGACCCGCAGGCCGCGAGGAACCCGGCCATCAGCAACGGCAGCAACCGCTGCGGCACGGGGATGGACGCGGAACGGACAGTCATGGCTTGCCTCCCGGACGGGCCATCGTACGCGCCCCGGCGGCGACGTGCAGGAGAACGCGTCCGGGAACTAGAGGAGAGACTCCAGCACCCGCAGGAAACGCTCCACGTCGTCGCGGGTGTGGTAATGACCGAGCGACGCCCGCACCACCCCGGCCTCCGGATCGTGCCCGAGGTTCTCCAGCGTGGTCGCGGACCCGAGGTCTCCGGCGGCGACCTGCACCCCCTCGGCCTCGAGCGCGGCGCCGAGCGCCGGCGCGCCTTCTCCCTCGCAGGTGAGGGTGAACGTCGGAATCCGGTACGCCGCCCGCCGGGGGTCGTCCTCCCCGAGGACCGAGACGCCCTCCAGGCGGGCGAGTCCGCGGAGCATCCAGCGCGAGAGAATCCGTTCCTCCTGGCGGATGCCCTGCATCCCCTTCCGCATCGGCTCCCGGCGTCCGAAGCGCTCGGAGGGAGGCGCCACCGGGGCGGCTGGCGCCTCGCCGAGCCGCTCGGCGTAGGAGACCGCCCGGGCCAGCCCGGCGAGGATGTTCGGCGAGACGGCCCCGTTCGCGGACGCCGCAGGACCCAGCCGGCGGGCCCAGAGCGCCGCGCCGGAGGCGCCGAAGAGTTCGGCCACGTCCGCGATGACGGCGTCGCAGCGGAGGTTCCGGATGTCGAGCGAACCGTGTGGGACGAAGTGGCTTGCCTCGGTGACGAGCACCGCGTCCGTCCCTTCGAGAAGCCGCGCGACCGGGATGATCTCGTTCAGTGAGCCGGTCACCGGACACGCCTTGGTCAGCAGCACGAGGCGGGTCCGCTCGTGGAGCAGCGCCTCGAGGTCGCGGAGCAGGACCCGGCCCAGCCGGCGCGGACGCCAGTCGGACACCTCGACCCCGTCCGGAACGGCAGCCCGCCAGGCGGCGCGCCGGCCATCCGGCTCCGACGCGGAGAGCACGATCCGGTCGCCTTCCCGGAGTCCGAGCGAACGGACCAGGCGCCGCACCAGCCCCGCGTAGTTCTCCCCAACCGCGATCTGGTCGTCCGCCCAGTCCGCGTTCGAGTTCCAGAACCAGGCCAGGTCGGCCCGCAGATCGGCTTCGGCCGACCCGCCCGCCCGCACCGGCCGCGGCCGCAGGGTGCGGGGCGACCCCACACTGTCGAAGTCAAGCCGGCGGGGCGCCGGGGGATTGAAGGATTCGGCGACGAGCGAGAGTGGGAGATCCATGAGTGGTGGGGGCCTCCGGGCCGGAGCGAACACCCTCCCCCGATTAGGATAAAGCGCCGGGAGCCCTCCATGACCGATTCGATGCCGCAGCGCCCGGAGTTTCCGGGCGGCGAACCGCTTTTTTCGGCTTGGACCGGCAGCCGGGGCATGGTGGTCGTCACCGGGAACGACCGGATCGGGTTCCTGACCCGCATCATGTCGGGTGCGCTGCCGGAGGCCCCCGGCGCGGCGCGGACGGCCCTCCTCGGGCCGAAAGGCAACCTGATCGCCCCGGCCATCGCGACGGTCACGAACGGGGCGGTACTCCTCGAGTGCGAACGGACCCGCGCGGAGTCGCTCGCGGCGGCGCTGGACCGGTACCGCATCGCGGACGACGTGGAAATCGCGCTCGCCGAACGCGGCGACTTCGAGATCGTCCGCACGGACGCCGGTCCCGATCCCGGCCGGCCCGATCCGGGTTCCCCCGGCTGGGTGCGGGAGACGGGAGCCGGGTTCGTCCGGCGGGACTTCCGGCCGTGGCCGGCGAGGACGATCGTCCAGGTCGGACTCCGGGCCGGCGGCCGCAGGTCGCCCGCGGACCTGATCGAGGACCGCGGAGAGTCCGCCGAAGCGTCGCCCGAAGAGGAGGAGTACCTCCGGATCCTCGCGGGCGAGCCGCGTTGGGGCGCCGAACTCGACGAACGGTCCCTGCCCCTCCAGTGCGGGTTGTCCGCGCACGTCCGGCTCGGCAAGGGCTGCTACATCGGCCAGGAGTACGTGGCGCGGCAGGCGCACCGGGGCCGGATCCCCCGCCTCCTGCGCCGCCTGGAGTTCGACGAGGGATCCCTGCCGCCGGCGGAATCGGTGGTCCTCTTTCAGGCCGAGCCCGCCGGCCGGGTCACGAGCGCCGCCAGCCGCCCGGACGGCTGGAGCGGCCCGGCCGGGATCGCCCTCGCCGTGGTCTCCGCCGACGTGCCGGCCGGGGCCGCGGTCCAGGTCCTCCGCGGCCCGGCGGCCCGCCTGCTCGCAATCTGAACCGGCGGACCGCCGAAGCCTCGGAGCGCCGGCCTCCGGCCGGCATCGACCGCCGGCAGGCGGTCGAAACCGCACCCCTTTTCCGATCCGGCTGCCCCGCCACTCCACCGCCCAGAGCCACGCGTCACCGGTCAGGGCTCGCATTTGATCCGCGCCCCTGGCTGCACCACAATGGTGCATCATGGTGCAAACGGGCGGGGGATCCAGCCGCGAGCCGGCGGTCCGCCGGGTGTCGGTCTCCTTCGACGCCGCCGACTACGAGGAACTCCGAAAGATCGCCGCCGAGAAGCGAGTCTCGCTCGCGTGGGTCGTCCGCGACGCGGTCGCCGCCTACATCTTCCGCCGCAGTCCCCTCTTCCGGCAGCCGCCGCAGCCCCGGCCCGCGCGGAGGACTCCGGAATGAGGCCCGCCTTCGCCCGATTGCCGGGCGCCGGGGGTGTCACGTTCTGGCGTATCCGCCCCGGAGAATGCGCCTCATGAGCACCTCCACCCTCCTCTTCTCCCTGTTCGCCCTGGCCCTTGGGGTCGCCGCCTTCTTCGCTGGCCGGCAGGCCGGGGAGCGCGCCGGGCGCCGGCAGGCCCAGTCGGACCTCAGGGACATCGCGCGCGCCGCGGCCGCCGAAAGCAACCAGCAGGCCCGGGAGGCCTACGAACACGCCACCGGACAGGCGGTCGAACGCCTCGAGGCCGTAGCCCGCTCGGACCGGGAACTCGGCCAGGCGAAGTTCGCCGAGACCGCGGGACCGCTGCGGGAGTCGCTCGTGAAGGTCGAAGGCCTCGCGCGCGAGCTGGAGCGGAAACGCGCTGAAGACCGGGGCGCCCTGCAAAAGGTGGCGGAACGCCTTGCCAGCCAGGTGGAAGATGTTCAGGACAGCAGCCGCTCGCTGCGTGAGGCGCTGAAGGGGGACAAGCAGGCGCGGGGGAAATGGGGCGAGATCCAGCTCCAGAACCTGATCGAGTCGGTGGGGCTCACGAGCCACGCCGACTTCAGGACCCAGAAGGGAACCAATGGCGCCCGGCCTGACTTGGAACTCCAGTTGCCGGGCGGTGCGCGCCTGCCGGTGGACTCCAAGGTTCCGATGGACGACTACCTGACGGCCACCGAGGTTGCGTCACCCGAGCTCCAGGACGCGGCGCTCGCGAAGCACGCAAAGCGGGTCAAGGCGCACACGGAGGAGCTTTCGCGCAGGAGCTATCCGGCCAAGCTCGGCGACGGACCGCCGTTCACGGTGATGTTCCTGCCGCTCGAATCGCTCCTTTCGGAAGCTATCCGGCACGAACCGGACCTCCTCCCGTACGCGGCGAAACGCAAGGTGGTCCTCGCCACCCCCCACACCCTGATGGGACTTCTCTGGAGCGTCGCGGCGATGTGGAGGAACGAGACCAGTACCCGGAACGCCGAGGAAATGAAGAAGGCCGGTCTCGAGCTCGAGAAACGCCTTGAGATCTTCCTCGGTCACTTCGCCGACGTGGGGACGCAACTCACCAAAGCCAACGAGGTCTACAACAAGGCCGTCGGCTCGGCGGAATCCCGCCTGACTCCACAACTGCGGACGCTCCGCGGACTGGGCGGCCAACCGGAGGAGACTGCCGAAGACAGGTTGCCGAAGCCCGTCGAGCTCGGACCCCGCCGGCTCTTCGGCGGTGAAGTGGACGTGGTCGCCGAGCGGGAACTGCTGTAGGCCGCCGGGAGGGGTGACGCCTTTTGGCGTGTTCCCCGCCGATCATGGCCGCATGACCGTCCTCGCCCTCCTTCTCGCGGCCCTGACGGCGGTCCTGGTCCCCGGCGGCCTCTACCTGGCCACCGTGGACGCCCCGAGTTCGTCTCCGGCACGCCGCCGCCCCGCGCCAGGTACCCGATAGTCCCTCACCCTGACGTCGAGCGCGGCAACCCCTCCGACGGAGGCGCGCCGGCCTGAAGCCGGGGCCCCGCGCAAACCCAAGCCGGGCACCGACGAACGGGACCGCCTGTCCGCCCAACCGCCGGTCGTCGGAGCGCGCAACCCCCCGTTCCCGCCCTCCGGGGCGGCCGGTTCAGATCACGCCGATGACGTCTGCCGGATCGGACGCGATAGCCTCTCACCCGGGAGGGGCCCATGAGACGCATCGCACTTCTCGCCCTGGCGCTGTCGCTTGCGCCGGCGACCGCACTCGCCACCTGGTCGGTGATCGCGGTGGACCGCAACTCCGGCCAGGTGATCGTCGCCTCGGCTACCTGCGTTCGCCAGTCGCGGTTCCCGCCCCGGCCCGCGCGGGACCTGATGGACATCCAGGCCGTGATCGTGCCCGGCGTGGGGGTCGCCGCCTGCCAGGCCGGCGTGGACAACACCCGCGCGAACCAGATGCTCGTCTACGAGGAAATCCGGAAGGGAACCGATCCGGAGCGGATCATCGAACTCCTTCGCGAGCAGGAGAACCTCAAGGACGAACCGCAGATGGAGCGCCGGCAGTTCGGCATCCTGGATCTCCAGGGCCGCAGCGCCGGCTTCAACGGGAACCGCAACAGCGCGGCGTCGCTCTACGTGGCGGGCCAGGTCGGAGACGACATCTTCGTCCAGGTGCAGGGGAACATCCTCTTCGACGACGACGTGGCGGAGGACGCCGTGCTCGCGTTCATGCGGGCGAAGGGCACCCTGGCCGACCGGGTGATGGCCGCCATGGAGGGCGCGGACCGCGCCGGCGGTGACAAGCGATGCACCTGCGAGGAGAAACCGAAGCCCGCCGCACCGTGCGACGGCAAGACCTCGCACGTCGCCTACATCGCCATCGCGAACCGGGACGACGCGCCGGGCCGGTCGCACAACGACGGCGACTACTACGCGTACCTCGCCGTCAGCGACGAGGACATCCAGCCCCACGAGAACGCCAACCCCGTCATCACCCTCCGGCTCCGCTACGACGCCTGGAAGGATGAGGGCAGCAAGCGCACCGGGATGCCTCCGTCCCTGATCCCCGAATGAGACCGCCGCCGCTCGCGGCGCTCGCCGCCTTCGCTCTCCTCGCCGCCGCCCCGGTACCGGGAGAGACGCCTCCAGCCGAGAACGACGGTTCCGGCAACTGGCCCCGCTTCCGGGGGCCGCTCGCGAACCCGGTGGGCACCCACCCCGACCTGCCGGTCACCTGGTCGAAGACCGAGAACGTCGAGTGGGCCGCCGCGGTCCCCGGGGTCGGCTGGTCGTCGCCGGTGGTCTGGGGGAACCGGATCTTCCTCACCGCGGCCACCAGCCCCCAGGAAATGAAGGGACCTTCGCTCGGGACCGATTTCAGCAACAACTACATCGCCGAGCTGCGCGCCCAGGGCCTTCCCGCCGAGGAGGTCAACCGGCGCCTCTTCGCCCGCGACCGTGAACTGCCCGAGGAAGTCGTGATCGCGCTCCACGTCTACTGTCTCGACCTCGAGACGGGGGCTCTGCTCTGGGAGCGGGAGGTCTACCGCGGGCAGCCGTTCGGCGGCCGCCACCGAAAGAACAGCTACGCCTCCGAGACGCCGGTGACCGACGGCACGAACGTCTATGCCTATTTCACCCATCACGGGCTGTTCGCCTTCGACATGGAAGGGAATCCGGCGTGGGACACCCCGCTCGCGGCGCATCCCACCGTCCGTGACTTCGGCACCGGCGCCTCACCGGCGCTCCACGGAGACCGGCTCTACGTCCTGAACGACAACGAGGAGTCGGGTTTCCTCGCCGCTTTCGACAAGCGCAGCGGAACCGAACTCTGGCGCACCCCGCGCGAGATCACCGAACGGCGCAAGACCGGCTGGTCCACTCCCTTCGTCTGGGAGAACGAGGTCCGCAGCGAGATCGTGACCCTGGGTCCGGGCATCGTGATCAGCTACGACCTCGACGGGAATCCGCTCTGGCACATGAAGCGGATGGCGGGAGGCCCGATCCAGAGCCCCTTCGCGTGGGACGGGCGCCTGTTCCTCTCGGCCGGCGCCTCCGGCGGCCAGTACCGGCCGCTCGCCGCGATCGGTCCCGGAGGCTCGGGAGACATCACCCCGCCCGAAGGAACCGATTCGAACGAGCACGTCCTCTGGTACGACCGCCTCGCCGGCGGGACCTACCTCCCGACCCCGGTGATCTATGACGGAGCCCTCTACCTGTTGTATTCGCGAGGCATCTTCGCCCGCTACGACGTGGATACGGGCGAACGCGTCTATCGCTCGCGCATCGCGGAGGGAGCCGCCGCCTTCACCGCCTCGCCGTGGGCCTACGGTGGATACGTGTTCGCGCTCGGGGAGGAGGGGGACACCTTCGTGATCGAGGCGGGCGACGAATACCGGCTGGCCGGCGTCAACGACCTGGGTGACTGGACTCTGGCCTCCCCGGCCATCGTGGGGGACCGCCTGCTGATCCGCACCCAGAACCACCTCTATTCCATTCGCGGGCCGGCGGGCGCCGCGGAGCAGCCCTGACGGCCGGGACAGCCCGGCTTCGGCGCGGCCTCGGCGCCGCGCTCCTCTGCCTCGGGGTGCTCCCGGGATGCGGCGGCCCGCGGGCGTCCGAACCCTCCCCCGAGCCGCGGGTGCGCTTCGTCCTGCCGCTCGGCGGGGTTCCCGGCCGGGACTGGGTGATCAACAACTACGTGGACCGCGACCCCGGGACGGGCGTCCGCGACTACCAGGGTGGCCGCAGGTCCTATAACCGCCATCAGGGCACCGATTGGGACGTGCCCAACTTTCGCTGGATGGATCGCGGGTTCCCCGTCCTGGCGGCCGCGGAGGGACGGGTCACCGCCGTGCACGAGGGCGAGTTCGACCGGAACGTGTCCTGTGGATTCCTCGGCATCCTGAAACCGCCGAACCTCGTCGAGCTGACCCACGGGGACGGCACCCGTTCGCGCTACCTCCACCTCCGCCGGGGATCGGTCAGGGTCGCCGTCGGGCAGACCGTCGCGGCCGGCGAGCCGCTCGGGGCGGTCGGGAGTTCGGGCTGTTCCACGGCGCCCCATCTCCACTTCGAAGTGCGCGGTCCCGACGGAGCGGCCCTCGATCCCTTCCGGCCCAACCTCTGGACCGATCCCCCGCCCTACGACACCGCGCTCGCCGTGATGGACCTGGTCGTCCGGAACGGGCCGATCGAGGGCGAGGACGCGCTGAAGGATCCGCCGCCGAATGCCGGGCGCATCGGCCCGGACCAGACCCTCGGCATCGGCCTCTCCCTCGCCGGGGGATCCGCCGGAGACCGGATTGCGGTGCGGCTCGAGGGCGCCGCCGAACCGGAGATCGTGACCTCCATCGTCTCCGGCGAACCGCCCCATCGCTACCGGTTCTGGAACCTGCCTCCCGCCCGGCATCGCGGCATCCGCCGCATCGTGGTCCGCGCCGGCGGCGAGGTCCTGGCGAGCCACGAACTGCGCTGAGCACCCTCCGGTGGCGCCGCTTCCAGGCCGCCGCCCGATGTTTGGGGTTCCCTACGAAGATCCCCACCACAACCCAAGTGTCGCGGACACCCAACCTGATCCCGCGTGACCACCGGCCCCGCGCGGCCGGCGCTATTTCGATCAGCGGGACTCGCTCCGGCCGGCCTCCCGGGCGAACCACACCGCCGCCTTCTTCAGGATCTCGACCTCCTCCTCGAGCCGGCGGATCTTCGCCCTGGCCTCCCGAAGCTCCCTCCGCTCGTCTTCGCTCCAGTCCCCGGACGCACCGTCTTCCGATTCCGCTGCCGCGACCCAGTTGCGAATGGCCTGCGCGCTCGGGTCGAACTCGCGGGACAACTCTTCCGGGGTGCGCCCGCTTCGCACCAGATCGATCATTTGGCGCCGGAACTCTTCCGGATAGCGGTGAAGCCTCTTGGTCATCGTCGGCCCGGCAATGTTACCCCGATTTGGTGGCCAGTCAATCTTCTTGGGCGCGGGGCTCCAGAGCCTCTTTCCGCATAGCCGTTTCGGGCGGCGGAGCCCCACGCGCGCCAACCGGCGGTGCCGGCGAAAGTTCCGGATCGCGTCGGATCGTGCGGTCCCGCCAACGGGACGGGCGTTGGGTTCGTGGGCCATTTGCGAACCAACACCTTGTGTAAACTACTGTGAAATTCGCGCACTGCCCTAGTGTCGCTTGGGGTTATTTGGGCAAGGAAGCGCTCCAGAAATGCAATGGATCCGTTTGGGTCGGGTACGCCGCGTCGGATCCTCCGCTCGGTCGAGCCGGGGCGCGATGCTGGAGACGGTTGGCGCCGCGCCGTTCGCGGCCTCGATTCACGAGGCTCCGGAGGCTGACCGGGGCTTGGCCGGACTTCCAGCAGGGTTTACGCGGCCTGCCCTCGCGGGATGGAGCGGGTGAAGGGCGTCATTCCCGGCTCGGAAACGGCGCCGATCCGTAGCGACGAGGGTCCGCTGAGCGCGGTGGATCACGAGGTCGTCTACCGGTTCATGGATCTTCACCGGGGAGAGCACCGCATCGCGACCATGGCCCGGGTGCTCGGAGTCTCCCGGAGCGGGTACTACGCCTGGAAGACGCGGCCGCTCAGTTCCCGGGCTCGCACGGACGAACTGCTCAAGAAGGAAATCAGCAGCGTGCACGCTCGCCATCAGGGCGCCTACGGCGCTCCGCGCATCCACGGGGAACTGCAACGCCGGGGCTGGAGGGTGAGCCGCAAGCGAGTGGCCCGGCTGATGCGGGAGCTGGGGATTCATGGGCTTCAGCGACGTTCGCGCCACGGCGGGCGCGGGCTGGACGGCACCGGGTAGTCCCGCGGCGCCGGACCCCCGCTGCGCGGCAGGCGGCGCGGTTTCGCGTCAGGCGGGCCGTAACTGCCGGCCGATCCGCGTCCACAGCCAGGGGACCCGGCGGACCGAGAGATCGAGCAGGTAGGCGATCAGCCCCAGGAGCGCCAGCAGCGGCCACAGGGCGCGCGACCGCACCACCCGGTCACCACCGGTCGCGAGCACCTGCGCCGGAGTCGGCGCCACCACGCCGCCCGTCTCCGCGGCCAGAGCGGCGAGCGCTTCGTCGTCCGCCGGCAGGAAACGGTATTCGTCGGGATAGCTCAGATGGATGGCGCGCTCGAGGTCGGCGCCTTCGGCAAGATCGTCGGGAAGGGACTCGCCGACGATGCGGAAGCGCGCCGTATCGCCGGGACGCAGGTCAAGCGGGACCTCGGCCTCGAACCTTCCCGGGCCGGTCTGCCGGATGGCGGTCCGCCCCACGAGCCCCGCGTAGGAGATCTCGAGCTCCGGCACCACGTCCTCGGGATAGCTTCCATCCTCGCGGATCAACGAGAGCCTCACGGCGGCGGCGTTCCCGCGCCGTGACACCTCGAAGTCGAGATCGGCTCCCTCTCCGCGGCGCATGGCGTCGCGCACCACCTGCGTCCAGAACTTGCCGTAACCGTTCCATTCGACCCAGTCGGCGGCCCAGCGATTCTTGCAGTCGGACGTGAACATGGACGCCCGGCCGAGCCCGTATTGCCAGCGGGCGAGGAGCGGCTCCTCGTCGGGGCCTTCCAGCAGCACCTCCGCGGTGTCCTTCGCCATCGTCGCCACGAAACCCTTCAGTTCCGGGGCGGCGTCGAAGTCCAGGCCCTCGAGCACGCGCGCCATCTGCCGCACCACCGGGCGGAACGGCTCTTCGACGAGGGTGGCGTCGAGGGCGATCTGGGTTTCCTCGACGAAGATCTGCTGCACCCGTCCCGCGTCCCGGATGAAGTAGCTGCGTCCGTCGCCCCATTCGGCGATGTCCGAGAGCAGCTCCCGGTCCGCCTCTTCCCCCACCGCCACCGTCGAGATGGTGATCTCGTCGTCCATCATCCGGGTGACGAGCTCCTCGTAGTCGTCGGGATAGGTCTTTCCGTCCGAGAGCAGGATGACGTGCTTGACCTTGGAAGGACTCTCGGTGAGCTGCTCGTAGGCGCGGTCGAGGGCGGGATAGATGTTCGTCTGCGCGCTCGCCTGGATCCGGCTGATCCCCTCCTTGATCCACTCCCGGTCGGCGACCAGTTGCAGCGGGATCGTGGTGTAGGGGTTCCAGTCGAAGGTCACGACGCCGAAGCGGTGCGTGTCTTCGAGCAGATCGAGCGCGGCCTTGGTGGCTTCCTTGGCCAGCGCGATCTTCCTCCCGTACATGCTGTAGGACTTGTCCAGCACGATGATGAGGGACAGGTCCTTCCACTTCTCCTCGATCTGGAAGTCCACCGGCAACGCCTCTTCGAGCACGGACTCCGAGTACCCGTCCTCCCCATAGCTGGACTCGCCCGCGGCAAAGACCAGTCCCCCGCCCTCGTCGCGGACATAGCTCGCAACCTGCTGCATCACCGGCTCCGGGAGGCGGTCCGGGGCCACGTCGCTCAACACCAAGGCGTCCCAGGTATTGAGATCGAGGCGGGGAAGCGCCGACGCCGGGGCCGTGTTCACCGTGACGCCCTCGGACTCCAGCGCGCTCCGGAGGTAGCGGGCGCTCTCGGGCTGTCCCTCGACGTAGAGCACGCTCGCCTCCGCTTCCACCGGCACCTCGACGGCCCGCCGGTCGTTGACCGGAAGCTGGTCGCCGGCCACCCGGATCTCCGCTTCGAGAACCGTCATGCCCGGGTCCTCGATGCGGACCGGCACCGGGACGGTCGAAGCTCCGCGCGGGAGTTCGACCTCGATGGCGGCCAGCACCTCACCGTCGGCGAGAACCCGGATCTCCGCCGGCCCGCCGGCCGCCGAGAACACCTCGGTTTCCACCCCGGTCATCTCTCCCGCCCGCACGGCGGGCGGGAGCCGGATCGCGTTCACGAAACCGCCGCCGTCGCTCCGCACACCCGAAGGAGCGGGGAAGACCCGTACGCCCGCCTCCTTGAGGAATGCCAGCGCGGCGGCCGTGTCGCCCTCCGTTTCCCTGCCGTCGCTGAACAGCACCACCCGCTTCAGCCTGTCCGGCGGGAGCCGCGCCGCGGCGTGGCGCAGCGCCGCTTCGATGTTCGTCCGGCCCTGATCCAGCGCGTCCGGGGGTGGGAGCCCCCCCGCCGCCCCGCTGTCGAAGACCTGGACCTCCAGCAGCGCGTCCGCGTCCGGTACCGACACCGCGCGGTCGGCAAAGGCCACGAAGTGCGCGTCCTCGCTGCCGAGCGCCCGGCTCGCTTCCCGGGCCCAGGCGACCGCATCCTGCATCGATCCGGAGGCCACGCTGCGGGACACGTCCACCACGAACGCCACGGCCACCTCCCGGGACCCGGCGCGGATCACCGGCCGGCAGAGCGCGAGCAGCAGGAACGCGGCGGCGAGCAGGCGCAGCGCCAGCGAAGCGCGCAGCCGCAGCTTCGGCCAGCGGAGATTCGACCTGAGCGCCACCAGCACCACCACGCCGAGGAGCGGCAGCAGCAGGAGGGGCCAAAGGGCTTCGAACGTCATCGGTGTTGCGGCGGAATGCGGAATCCTATGCGCGCCGGCCTGATCGCGGCTCGGAGGGCCGTTCGGGGAGCCGCCCGGACACGGCGCGTAGCATGCGTTGAGGCGTTTCGGCTAATTTCGACATTCTGCCGCTCCGGGAGCGCCCGTCCCGGTTCAAGGAGTCCCACCATGCCTCGTCCCTCCAACTCGTTCCGCCGCGCCACCGCGGCGGCCGCACTTCTGAGCCTCGCGCTCGGCACGGCCTCCGCCCGTTCCCCGCAGCAGGCCGCATCCATCGCCATCGAACCCGGCGCGCTGACCCTCGAAGTGGGGGAAACGGCGCAACTCACGGCCACCGTGATGGACGCCTCCGGGAACCCGGTCGCGGACGCGCGAGTGGTCTTCTTCTCCGGGAACCGGCGGGCGTTGACCGTGACGCCGGGCGGGCACGTCTCCGCCAACCAGCCGGGGGATCACGAAGTCACGGCGCTGCTGCCCGACCAGGCCTTCGACGGCAACTGGGACTACTACAGCAGCCGGGACCCCGGTCTGCGGGCATCGATCCAGGTGAGCGTGAGCACGCCCGCGCTGGCCGACATCTTCTTCGAGGACGCGCCGCCCCGGGTGTGGGCGGGCACCGAAGTGCGGTTCCCGCTCGCGGGACGCGACGCGGCGGGACAGGTCAGCCGCGGACTCGAGGCGGGCTACGCCACGAGCGACTCCAGCGTCGCCGTGGTGGACCAGGTCGGAATGGTGTCCTTCCTCACCGCCGGGTCGGTGCAGGTGGCCGCCATGCACGGCGAGATGACGATCTACCACGAAGTCGAGGTCCTGCCCAATCCGACCGCGCGGCTGGCCCTTGAAGCGCCGGACCGGACCGAGGTCCGCACCGGGGACGTGCTGCAGTTCCGGGCAGCCGCGCTCGATGCCTCGGGGAACGAGACGCGAGGTCCGGCGATCCGGTTCGCGGTGGAGTCCCGTCCGGACCCGTTCCGGCCGGAATCGCTGGGGGCCGGCGCCGCGGCCCAGGTGACCCCAGACGGGCGGTTCGTCGCCGAGCAGCCCGGGGTGTACACCGTGGTGGCGATGAGCGGCGACCGGCTGGCGCGCCGGACCGTACGGGTGGTACCCCGGAACGTGGAGCGCGAGGTGGAGTTCCTCGGGCACGCCCGGGTCTCCGACCGGGTGACCGGGGACCTCTGGGTCTGGGAGGGCGTGGACGGGCGCGACTACGCGGTGCACGGCACCTGGAACGCCGAGGGACACGCCTACTTCTACGACGTGACCGATCCGCGGAACATGGAACTGATCGACACGGTCCAGGTAGACGCCCGCACCGTGAACGACGTGAAGGTCTCGGAGGACGGGACCCTCTGCGTGATCAGCCGCGAAGGAGCCTCGAACCGGCGGAACGGAATCGTGATGATCGACTGCACTGACCCGCACAACGCCGAGATCCTGAGTTCCTTCGACCAGGGACTCACCGGCGGGGTGCACAACGTCTTCCTCGACAACAACCACGTCTACGCGGTCAACAACGGCCGGCGCTGGGACGTGGTGAACGTGGAGGATCCCCGGAATCCCTTCCGGGTCTCGCGCTTCGAGACGGACACCCCCGGTCGGTCGGTGCACGACGTCTGGATCCGCGACGGCATCGCCTATCAGGGCGGCCGCAGCGACGGCCTCATCATGGTGGACGTGGGCGGAGGCGGCAAGGGCGGCAGCCCCAACACCCCGGTCGAGATGGGGCGCTTCCCGCAGATCACCGGCTGGAACCATGCGGTCTGGCCCTTCCGCAGCCCCTCGACCGGCAAGCTCTACGTGATCGGCGGCGACGAGGCCTTCTACCTGAATCCGCGCCGGCCGGACGCGGGCGGCATCCTCTGGGAAGAGGGCATCCCCTCGCGCGCCAAGGGCTGGCTCCACTTCGTGGACTTCACCGACCCGGAGAACCCCGAGGAGGTCGCCCGTTTCGAACTCGCCGACTCCGGGCCCCATAATCTCTGGGTCGACTGGGAGGAGGAAGTCATGTACGTGGGCTACTACGACGCCGGACTCCGCGTCGTCGATGTCTCGGGCGACCTGCTCGGGGACCTCTACCGCCAGGGCCGCCAGATCGCCCGCTTCTTCCCCGAGGACAACGAGGGCTTCCTCGCGAACGCCGCCTTCACCTGGGGTCCCCAGCCCCACAAGGGCACGATCTTCCTGGCGGACTTCAACAGCGGGCTCTGGGCGGTGCGGCTGAAGGATCCCGAGCCGGACACCGGAGGTAACTGAGCGGCCGGATGCCACTCGACGAAACCGCGCGCGGCTGCGGCGGCTTCCTTTTCCGCCGGCTCCAGACGCTCCGGTTCTTTTTCGCGTCGTTCCGCTTCATCTTCTTCTTCCTGACCGCGGGGCGCGCGGTGCGGCGCCGTTACGCCGTGGCCGAGCGGTCCGGGAGCACGATCTGGCTGGACCACGGCCCGTTCCGCACAGAGCCGGAAGAGGGCGCAAACTGACCGCCATCCGATGAAGATCCGCGACGTCCCGCCCGCCGAGTACGCCTTCGGCTACCGGGTCCCCCCGCGTTCGGGCAACGAGATCAACGGACACGGAGAGCGCGAGCCACGCCGGGCCACCCAGGTGTTCCACAACGCCGATTCGAGCAAACCGATCGACTGGCAGGGCCTCGACGACTTCTTCATGTGCGTCAACCCCTGGCAGGTGGTTCGGCACCGGCTCCTGAACAAGTTCGAGCTGCGGAAGGAGCGGGGCCCCGTCGCCCGCCGGGTGCTGGACGAAGGCCCCGAGGGGAACGCCGCGTTCGCGAAGGCGGCCGCCCGCGCGGCGGGGGCGAGCCTCGTCGGGATCGCCGAGATCCGGGAAACGGACGTCTTCGAGGGACGCGAGGCGCCCTACCGCTACGCCGTCTGCCTCGGACTTCCGATGGTGCGGGAGGAAATGGCCCACGCGGCGCGTCCCCGGGGGGCGGCCGAGGTGATGCGGACCTACCGCCGGATCGGCCTCATCGCCATGCGTCTCGGCCGGGCGATCCGCCGCCGGGGCTTCCCGGCGAAGGCCTACGGGGACCCGAACGCCACCGACATCCTCCACATCCCGCTGGCGGTCCGCGCCGGACTCGGCCAGCTCGGCAAGCACGGCTCCATGATCAGCCGCGAGCACGGCTCCAACTTCCGGCTCGCCGCGGTCCTCACCGACATGCCGCTCGCGCCCGACGCCCCGCGCGACATCGGGGTGGACGACGTCTGCACCCACTGCCGGCGCTGCGTGATCGACTGCCCTCCCGACGCGATCCACGAGGAAAAGCAGTGGATCCGCGGGGAGCGGCGCTGGTACGTCGACTTCGACAAGTGTGTCCCCTACTTCACCAAGACCTACGGCTGCGCCATCTGCATCGAGGTCTGTCCCTGGTCGGAGCCCGGCCGGGGCCAGACGCTGAGCGACCTCATGCTGGCGAAACGCGAACGGGCGCGCGCCCAACCCCCCACCCGCGAGGACCAACAATGACGCAAGACAGGATTTCCAGGGATTCCGCCGCCGGACGGCGACTCGCCCGGCTGGCGCTGCTGGCCGCGGCCGCCACCGCGGCCCTCTCCGCGTGCGGCGCCCCGCCCACCGAACCCGAACTCCGCATCGCGGTGGCGCGTTTCGCGCACGAGACCTGCACCTTCTGTCCCGGCGGGGACACCGAAGTCGACGACTGGCTGCAGGTCAGCGAGCCCGTTTCCGGCGAGGCGCTGCTCGGCTCCGGCGGCTACGTCGGCGGCTTCGTCAAGCGCGCCCGCGAGTTCGGCGACGTGGAGCTCGTGCCGCTGAGTTCGCCGGTGGGAGTGTTCGGGGGCTCCTCGAGAAGCTGGAACACGAAGGAGACCTTCGACCACTTCGTGGACGGGATGCTCGCCGAGCTCGAGCAACAACTGCCGGTAGACGGCGTCTATCTCGCGCTCCACGGGGCCATGGCCGTACGGGACATCCCGCGCCCCGAAGCCGAGATCGCCCGCCGCTTCCGCGAGCTCGTCGGCCCCGGCGTTCCCATCGCCGGCACCTTCGACCTGCACGGGAACGAGGACGGGGAGTTCCTCGAGCACGCCGACTTCGCCTTCGTGACCAAGCGCTACCCCCACTACGACGCCTACATCCAGGGTGAGCGGGCGGCTCGCGCGCTGCGGCTCACCGCGCGGGGTGAGTACGACCCCACCACCGCCTCCCGCAAGCCGGGAGTCATCACCGCCACCGTGCTGCAGTGGACCGGCCAGTCCCCCTCGATGGACATCATGGAGCGGGCGCGCCGCTGGGAGGCGCGCGAGGACGATGCCTACGTGAGCGTCTTCTACGGATATCCCTGGTCCGACGTCCCGGACGTGGGCGCCACCGTCCACGTGATGACCAACGGCGACCAGGAACTCGCGGACCGGATCGCCGACGACATGGATGACTTCATCTGGCGGGTCCGCGAGGACTTCGCCGTCGGCGGCTATCCCGGCCCCGAGGAGGCGGCGCGGATCGTCGCCGCGGCCGTCGCGGCGGGCGAGACGCCGGTGGCGGTCGGCGACCACAGCGACCGTCCCGGCGACGCGACGCACATCCTGAACGCCTTCACCGCCGCGGGAATCGGCAAGACCCTCTACGGCACCATCTCTTCCCCCGCCACACTCGAAGCGCTCGCGGCCGAGGACGTCCAGCCGGGCGATCCGTTCGACTATGAAATCGGGGGCTTCACCCCGTCCGGCGGGTCACCCCGGCGGATTACGGGCACCCTCGAGTACTTCGACGAGGGCTTCGGCTACGAACGGATCGCCGCGGTCTCCT
Organism: Vicinamibacteria bacterium; assembly: GCA_965116805.1. GTDB lineage: Bacteria > Acidobacteriota > Vicinamibacteria > Marinacidobacterales > Marinacidobacteraceae > Marinacidobacterium. Next base: position 2,232,159 of record OZ220713.1, on the reverse strand, counting down.
TCGGGGACGGCAACGTCGTCTTCCTGGTTCCCGCCTACGAACAGGTGCTCTACCCGGAGGCGTTCCGCATCGGGCCGATCAACCCCGACGACTACGAGGTGTTCGTGGTCAAGTCCCGGGTCCACTTCCGGCGCGGCTTCGACGAGACCGGCTACGCGCGCACCATCCAGATCATCGAGGCGCCCGAACCGTTCGTGGGGACCACCTTCCTGGACGCGCTGCCGTACGAGAACGTGGACCTGAGCGAGTTCTACCCCTACGGGACGCCGCCGCACCGGCGCTGACCGCACGGGCTGTTAGCAACCTGTGGTGAAACCCACGCGGCGTTCGACGGGCGATGCATCCCGGCTGAACCGGGCCGCTTCGCGACCCTCATCGTTGCGTTTCAGTCGGAATACACCGGGTATTCCTCCCTCACGCGCCTTGTCAGCCGGACCCCCACCGGGAGAACTGGGCCTCACCCGTCTCGGCGCTCACGTGGGTTCCACCACAGGCTGCTAGGGCCGAACGGCGCTACTCCGGCTCGGCGAGCCGGTTGTAGCGGCGCAGGATGTCGCGCAGCCGCTCGTGCGGCAGCCCGTAGATCCTGCGGCCGTTGACCCCGACCATGTCCCGGCCCGCCACCACGGCGTTGACGATGGCCTCCTCGGTGGCCTGCACCACGCCCTCGAAGAGGGGATTGATGTTGTTGTTGGTGAGGTTTTGGAGCGGGGCGACGCCGCTCTCGTTGTGCGCGGCCTCCTCGTTGGCGGTGGAGAAGGCGATGAAGATGTCGCCCGAACCGTTCGAGGCGATGCTGCCCACCCGGCCGAGCGCCAGCGTGGTCCGGCGGATGAAGCGGTTGAGCTGGTGCGGCAGAAGCGGCGCGTCGGTGGCGGCGACGATGATGATCGAGCCGTCACGGCCGTAACCGCCGCCGTCGTCCGGGCCCGGCGGGGCGTCGAAGGGGCCCCGTTCGGGCGTCAGGTCCGGGATCTCCCGCCCCACGGGGACTCCGGCGACCGTCATCAGGTTCCGGCTGCCGAAGTTGGACTGCACCAGCACGCCGATCGTGTACTCGCCGCCCCCGGCCTCCACGATCCGGGACGAGGTGCCGATCCCGGCCTTGAAGCCGAAGGTGCGCATTCCGGTGCCGCCTCCCACCGACCCTTCCGCGACCGGCCCGCCCCGCGCCGCATCGAGCGCCGCGAAGACGTGCTCCTCCCGCACGTGGAAGCCGTTGATGTCGTTGAGGAAGCCGTCCCAGGTCTCGGCGACCACCGGCAGGCTCCAGTCCGGCGCGTCGAGGTTCGCCTGCGCCCAGGCGATGGTGGCCTCGTGGACGGCGCCGACGCTGTGGGTGTTGGTGATCATCACCGCCCCTTCGAGGATTCCCCGGTCGCGCAGCCAGGTGGTCCCGGTCATCTCGCCGTTGCCGTTCAGGGTGAACCAGGCGGCGAACACCCGGCCGCGGCTCGCGCGGCCCCGTGGCAGGACGGCGGTCACCCCGGTCCGGACGGGGCCCTCCCCGACCACCAGCTCCCCCTCCCCCCGGATGATGGTGTGGTGGCCGACTTCGATTCCGGCAACGTCGGTGATGGCGTTCAGCGGCCCCGGCGTGCCGTCGAAGGGCACCCCGAGATCGCGGGCGCGGGGTCCGTCCTGGCCGAACGCCGGGACGAACGCCGGGCCGGACGTGAACAGGGCCGCTGCGAAGAGCGCGAAGCGGTATCTCATGGGCAAAGTGCCTCCCGGAGCAAGCCTACGGGATTGCCGTTCGCCGTGCGGCGCCGCCGGATACCATGCGCGCCGTGACGAGCGGTGGCGCGGTTCCCGGACGCCGGTTCGGTGGACGTCTGGCCGGCGCCGTCGCAACGCTGGCGTTGTCGGCGGCGTGTGCGGCGCCCCGCAGCAGCCTGCCGGCGGCGGACCGGGCCGCGCTCGCCCGGGAGCGGCGCATCCAGCAGGAGCTTGCGTTCCAGGTCCAACAGGAGCGCCGGCAGCGCCTCGCCGACCTGTCGTGGCCGCTCCGGCGCGACGGAGCCGCTCTCTGCGGTGACCGCGTGGCGGCCGGTTTCGGTTTCTCGTTCGATTCTTCCGGACGCTACGAGCCGGGCGAACGGGCGGCGGTTCCTAGCGCGCTCGGCATCGGACTCCTGCCCACCGTGACGACCGTGGTCCGCGGCGGCCCGGCGGACCACGCCGACATCCAGCCCGGGGACGTGCTCACCCACGTTGGCCGCTACCGGCTGAACGAAGGGGCGGCGGGGGTCGAACAGGGACTCCGGTGGCTAGCGGAGTTCGCCTCCGGTCCGCCCCCCTTCCCGGCGGTGACCGTCCGGCTCGAGCGCAACGGCGAACCGTACGTTCAGGAACTCGTTCCCGACCTCGTCTGCGCGTACCCGGTCGTCCTCGCCGAAAGCGATGCGATCAACGCCTACGCGGACGGCTCGGCGGCCTACATCACGAACGGCATGCTGCGGTTTACCGAGAGTGACGAGGAACTGCAGGTGGTCATCGCCCATGAACTGGCCCACAACCTCGCGGGACACCTGACGGACCGGCAGCAGAACATGGCCGTGGGCGGCCTGTTGGGGCTGGCGGCCGACATCCTCCTCTCGCGGGCAACCGGCGTGAACTCGGGCGGCGTGCTGACCGCCGCCGGGCTCGCCGCCGGATCGCGCGCCTACAGTCAGGACTTCGAACGGGAGGCCGACTACGTGGGGATGTACCTGCTGGCGCGCGCCGGAGTGGAGACTGCCGAGGTCGCCCGGTTCTGGCGCCGGATGGCGGTCGAGCACACCGGGGGCATCGAGAACGACCATCGATCCACCCATCCTTCGACCCCGGAGCGCTTCGTCCGTCTCGACGCGGCGCACGCCGAGATCAAGGCGAAACAGGCCGCGGGAGAGCCACTCGTTCCGAACCGCACGGACGAACGCTGACTTCGGCGCGGGCCGCTCAGCGGCGCCCGTCGAACAGCGAGCGCGGCGCTCCGGGGGCGCGTGGCGGACGAAAGAGATCCAGGCGGAACGGAGGATGCTTCCGGTCGAGCCCGTGCCGCCGGGCGGCCACCCGGAACCGGTTCGCCAGCAGTTCCGCGTAGGGGCCCTGCCCCCGCATCCGATCTCCGAACTTCGCCTCGTAGAGCCGGCCGCCGCGGGTGTCCCGGATCAGGCTCTCCACGTGGGTGGCGCGCGTCGGAACGTGCGTCTCCAGCCACTCGGAGAACAGTTCCTTCAGTTCGTGCGGGAGCCGCACCAGGATGAAGCCGGCCGAACCCGCCCCGGCCTTCGCGGCGGCCTCCAGGACGGCCTCGAGTTCGGAGTCGTTGAGCGCCGGGATCATCGGCGACGCCAACACGCCCACGGGAACGCCCGCCTCGCGTAGCGCGGCGATCGTCGCGAGCCGGCGCGCCGGCGCCGCCGCCCGCGGCTCCATGGCGCGGGCGAGGTCCCGGCGGAGCGTGGTCACGGAAACCATCACCTGGGCCAGCCCTTCCTTCGCCATCGGGACGATGACGTCCAGGTCCCGGAGGATCAGGGCCGACTTGGTGACGATGCCGGTGGGGTGGCGCGCCTCGCTCAGCACCTCGAGGAGCTGCCGGGTGATCCGGAGGTCGCGCTCGACCGGCTGGTAGGGATCGGTGTTCGAGCCGAGCGCCAGCGGGCCGACCGAGTAGCCCGGCTTCCGGAGTTCCCGGCGCAAGAGGTCGGCGGCTTCCGGCTTCGCCACGATCTTCGTCTCGAAATCGAGTCCCGGCGAGAACCCGAGGTAGGCGTGACTCGGCCGGGCAAAGCAGTAGATGCAGCCGTGTTCGCAGCCGCGGTACGGGTTGATCGAGCGGTCGAAGGGGATGTCCGGCGAGTCGTTCCGGGCGATGATCGTCTTCGTCCGGTCGATGATGACCTCGGTCGGCACGCGTTCAGGCGGGGGGTCGCGCGCGTCCCAGCCGTCGTCGAACGCCTCCTCGCGCAGCGCCTCGAACCGGCCCGCGGGGTTCGAGACCGCTCCCCGCCCGCGGAGGGGCTGCCCCCCGCCTCCGGGGTCCACCGCCGGGCTATTCCGGCTGGAGGGCGTCGAGGGCGCCCGCCAGCGCGGACTCGATTTCTCCCGCCTCGCCCGAGGTCCGGACCAGTTGCCCGCCGCTGATCGCGGTCAGGTAGGTCAGCGCCCAGAAGGGATCCACGTTCCTCAGACCCCGCATGTCGCGGCCCTCGTCCTGCAGGTGCCGGCCCTCGAACGTGATCTGGTTCGCCAGATCGTCGGCGCTGATGCTTCCGTAGGTCCCGCCGACCCGCCCGGAACGGGTGAGGTTCGGAGGCGCGGTGATCGCCAGCACGGTAGGCGGCACTCCGGCGGCGGCGAAGAGCGGCCACGAGTCGCGAGCCCAACTGGCGCCGTCCACGCCATCCGTGAAGACCACCAGGACCGGGCGTCCCGGCCGGTCGGCGAGGAGGCCGAACGCCAGGGTCAGCGCGTTGTTGAACGCCGCCGGACCGCCGCTCCGCAACTCCGCGGCCGCGGCCGCGGCATCCGCGCAGGTGCCGTCCCAACCGGCGTGGAGCTCCACCGAGCGGGTGAACGCGAGGAGCGCACAGCGGTCCTCCGCATCGAGCGCGGAGAAGAGCGCCTCCACCCCGGCGACCGCGGACCGCAGCCGCGCTCCCGAAACACTGGAACTCAGGTCGAAGACGACAACCACCGACAGCGGCTCCTGCCCGGTCCAGACGGGCCGGGGCAGGTCGTCGCGCCGCCGGCGCAGCAGGTCGAGCCCCGCGCCGCCGACTCCGGGCGCCGAGGGCGCCTCGGGGTGGGCCTGAGTCCGAACGGCACCGGCCGGCCTCCGCGCGTTTTCCCCGGCGGCGGATTCGGAAACCCCGCCGGCGGAAAGAAACCACAGGGCCAGGATCGCAACCGCCATCACTACCGGAACTCTCATCGTCCGCCCCCTTCCTCCGCGGGCTGCCGCACCTCGTTCTTCATCGCCTCGAACATCCCGGGGTACTCGAGAGCCGGGCCGAGCCAGTAGCGCCATTCGGGTTCCCAACCGCTCGTCGTCCGGGCAAGCAGAGCCCCGGCGGCCTCGGCCGCGCCCTCCGCGTCGCCCTGGCTGAGTCGCGCCGCCACCAGCCCGGCAACCGCCGCCGGCGAGCGCCGCGAGCGCCGAACGGCCTCGGCGAAGGCGACCTCGGCGGCCGCGAACTCCCCGGCCCCGAGCGCGATCTCGCCGCGGATGAGCAGCGAGGCCAGCCGGGGTCCCGATCGCAGGCGAACGTCTCCGAGCTGGTCCAGGACGAAAGCGGCGTCCTCCGCGCGCCCGAGATCGAGAAGGACGCCGGCGAAACGGATCCGCAGGTCGGGATCGTCCGGAGTCTCCTCGAGGAGTTCCTGGAGCATGACTCCGGAGCGGGTCAGGTAGGTCGGTTCCTCGCGCTGTTTCCCGAACATCCACAGCGCCGCCGCGAACGACCGCCGGACATCGCGGTCAGCGGGCAGATCCTCCAGGGCCCTCTCGAAGGCCGCCACCCCGGGACCGACCGAGAGCTGCACCTGGTAGGAATAGCAAAGCGCCAGCCACCAGCGGCGGATCCAGTCCTCGCGGTCCGCCGGATCCGGGATCGCCTTGAGCAGGTCTCGCGCCATCTCCAGATGGGTCTCCGGATGCCCATGTGCGGTCGCTTCCGTGTGCAGAAGCGCTGCCGCCTTGAGTTCCCGCGCGCCGGGCGCGGACGCGATGAAGTCGCCGACCACCCGCTCCACGGAGTCCGGATCGAACCCGGCGAGCACGCGGCCGGAACTGATGAAGAGTCCGCCGCGGACCTCGTTCAGCAGCTCCTGGTAGCCGCCCGCGTCGAGGCGGCCCTGAGCCGCCGAGGCGCCAGGCGCGGCGAACGCGGCGGCCAGCGACAGGACAACGGAAATCGGGAGGAAACGCACTGTCTTCGAAGAGATGAATGTAGCAGGATGCGTGCCAGCCGTCCGCGTCGCTTGCGGCCCGGCCGGCTTCCCCTCAACGGCCGGAAAGAACTTCCCGGAACACCCGGAGGAAGTTGCCGCCGAGCAGCTTCGTCAGGTCCTCGTCGCTCCAGCCGCGCGCGCGCAGTTCGGCGGTGACGCGCACCCAGCGGTCGAAAGCCGCGAGCTCCGCGTCCGCGTAGTGCCTCGAGTCCGGATCCCAGCCGTCGAGCGCCGCATCCGTCGAGAGTCCCACGTGGTCGATGCCGACGAGTCTCGCGATGTACTCGACGTGGGCAACCATGTCCTCCATCCCCGCCTTGCCGTCGCCGTCCCGGTCCAGCATCCAGCCGATCGGCGTGACCCCGATCACGCCGCCGGTAGCGGCGATGGCCCGCAGTTCCTCGTCGTCCTTGGTGCGGTCCTGCGGAGTGAGCGCCTCGGCGTTCGCGTGGCTCGCGAGCACGGGTTTCGTGGAAAGCGCCGCCGCCTCGAGCGTCGACTGCCGGCTCAGGTGGGACACGTCCACGATCATGCCCAGCCGGTTCATCTCGGCGACGGCCCGCCGGCCGAGTTCCGTCAAGCCCCGATCGTCTCCCTCGTAGGAACCGTAGGCGAGCCGTTCGTCCGGTTCGTGGCCCTCCTTGTCGCCGTAGCGAAGCTGCAGCACGCGAAGGCCCTCCGCATACCAGCGGCTCAGGTTGGACAACTCCCCGTCAAGCTGCCACTGCGGCGCCACGCGGGACTGGACATAGAAGACGTAGGCGTATTCCCCGTTCTCGCGCGCGGTTTCGATGTCCTCGTAGGTGAGGACCACCCGGGCGTTCGCGATCGTGCCGTCGGCGGTCTGCTGGCGGAAATCGATCATCCCCTCGAGCCCGAATCCGCTCATGCTGAAGATGCCCATGTCGATCCCGCTGACCGCCTTGAGCGTGCCGAAATCACCGGGGCCGGCGCCCGGAAAGACCGAAAGCTCGCACCCGGTCCGGCAGTTCGGATCCACCCTCGCCAGGCTGCTGGCGGTGCCGTCCACGACGTACTGCCGGGCCACGAACTCGCGGGCCCATTCCAGGTCGGCCGCCGTGGCCTGCGCGCCCGTCCCGGGAGCCACCGCCTCCGGGGCCGAAGCTCCCGCCCGCAGCGGCGGAGCGAAGGGAGGCGTTACCGTTCCGCGTCCGCCGTTTCCCGCAACCGACGCGGACGCGGGCAGCAGCATGGCCAGGATGAGGATTCGCAAGGGGGTCATTCGGCGCCTCCCGACGTCATCTGGGTGCCTGGAGCCGGCTCGGGCCACGGAACCTCCCACGCCGATTCTCGAAACGCCATCGTAATCCCCTCCCGGAAAGGAAACTCACTCCCCTTGCCAGACGCTCCCCTTCCCCGCCGCTCGCCCCGGGATCCGGTCGTCACCGGCATGGGGCTCCTTTCCCAGGTCGGCACCGGAACGGACGCGCATCGCGAGATCCTGAAATCCGGGACGCAGGTCCCGTTCTCGGTCTACGAACCCGGCGTCCAGTGCCAGACCGGCTGCCAACTGGTGGGCGCCTACCAGGATCCTCTCGATCCGGTGGACCTGGGGCTGGACCGCTCGGAAACGCGTTTCATGGGCCGCATGTCCCTGCTCGCGGTGCGCGCGGCACAGATCGCGCTCGAGCAGTCGGGGCTTCCGACCCGGGACCTCGCCGTCGTGGTCGGCACCGGGACCGGGGAGATCGAGACCCACCGGGAGGTCGTGCGCCGGGTGGAACGCGGCGGACGGGTCCGGGTGCTGCCGACCACGATCCCCCGCATCATGGCGTCCACGGTCTCCGCGAATCTCGCCACGGTGCTCAAGACCCGGGGCCCGTCGCTCTCCGTGACCGCCGCCTGCGCCGGCGGCGGCTACAACCTCGCCATCGCCGCCGCCTGGATCCGGGAAGGCATCGTGGACCACGCTCTCGCCGGCGGGGTCGAAGCGGAAGACGTGCACTTCCATCTCGGCTTCGACTCCATGCGGGCCTACACGCGGCTCGACAACCACCGGCCGGAATGGGCCTCGCGGCCCTATGCCGCCGACCGCGCCGGGTTCATCTTCGGCGAGGGCGCCGGGATCCTCGCGCTGGAATCGCGGGAGTCCGCCGAGCGGCGGGGAGCGGAAATCCTCGGCTCGATCCGCGGCTTCGGAATGTCGTCGGACGGCAGCGGCGAAATGGTCGCTCCCGCCAGCGAGGGCGCCGAACTGGCCATGCGGAGAGCACTCGGGCACAGTGGCGTATCGGAACGGGCGATCGGCTACATCAACACCCACGGCACCTCGACGCCGCTCGGCGACATCTCCGAAGTGCGGGCGATCCGCCGCGTCTTCGAGGACGCTCCGGTGCCCTACGGCTCGACCAAGGGCTACACCGGACACACCGTCTCCGCCGCGGGGGCGCTGGAAGCCGCCTTCACCTTCCTCATGCTCCGGGAGGGCTGGATCTCCCCGTCGGTGAACGCGGAACCGCTCGACCCGGAGCTCACCGGCTACCCTCCGGTCCTTCGGCCCACCGGCACGGACGCCGATTGGGCGCTTTCCAATTCGTTCGGCTTCGGCGGGACGAACATCTCCCTGGTCCTCCGCCGGGAGGGCTGAGGAATCCACCTCCCGGAACAGGAACCGATGCAAGTAGATCTCGAATGGAACGGCGCCACCGGCTACCACATCACCACTCCCTCCGGGGCCGCCGTCACTCTCGACAGCGACGCCCGGGACGGCCCCTCGCCCATGGAGGCCCTGCTCGCGGCGGTGGCCGGCTGCATGGCAATCGACGTCGTCCACATCCTGAAGCGCATGCGCCGCGCTCCCGAACGCCTCTCCGCCCGCGTCTCCGGCCGGCGCGCCGACGATCACCCGAGACGCTTCGTCAGCCTCCGCCTGGAGTTCACCGCCACCGGCGGCGACGTGGTCCAGGACCGCCTCGAACAGTCGGTCGAGCTTTCGTTCGCCAAGTACTGCAGCGTCCTCCACAGCCTGGCCAGGGACACCGAGACGAGCTGGTCGGCCCGCGTGGCGGCGGACAGCACCGTCCCCGCCTGAGCCGCGGCAGGGGTCTCACCGGCCCCGGAGCACCGGCCGCCGTTCCCGGGTGGCGGCGCGCTCGGCTCAGGGCCGCGCCGTATACCCCGCGCGGGCTCGGACCCGGACCCGGGGACGGTCCACTTCGACCACGATCGGAACAAAACCGCGGTGGTCGGGATCGGGCGTGGACGCAAGGACGTACCGGACGCGCAGATCTTCCAGAATCTCATCGAAGGCATCCTCGATCCCGGCGTCGGACTGGATCGTGACCACCCGGCCGCCGCTGCCCTCGGCAACCTCCCGGAGCAGCCTGGTGCCGGGTCCCTCCGTTCGCATGTCGCGGGGCATTCGCGGAGGCAACGTCACGATCGCGTAGATCAGTACCTCCGACGACCGGGCGGCACGCCGGACGTGGTTCTCCCCGACCCAGCTCAAGTTGTCCTCTCCATCGGTGAACAGGAGCAGCAGAGCTCGCTCCCGCCGGCCGCGAAGCGCCGCGAGCGACAGGATCACGCCGTCCCAGATCGCAGTGGCGCCCCCCGGTGAACGGGCCAGAACGTCGTCGCCAACTCCGAGATCACACGGCTCGAAGCCACGGACGAACCGAGCCTCCGAGGAGAACGCGACCACGCCGCACATGTCCCGCTCGGTCATCGCGTCGGTGAACCGCCGGGCGCCGGCAGCGAGGCGCCGGCGCCGGTCCCCGGCGGTGCTGGCGCTGACGTCCATGGCGAACAGGGCTGCCAGGGGTAGCGACGCCGGTTCCAGCATTCGGAACGGCACGGCGGTCCCGCCAACGCGGAGTTCGAAATCCTCCTCCGCGAGGCCGTGCACCGGACCGTTGCGGCTGACCGAAACGTCGACCAGGACAGCGCGGGTCTCGACACGGAACTGAGCGGCGGCCGCCGGGGCGACCAGGACGGCCAGGACGGCCGCCAGGGTCAGGTTGTGACCAGGCTGCGGAGCCATTCGAAATCGGGCCCCCGGCTCTGTGCCCAGGTCAGGAGGAAGGTCAACCAGGGATGGGTGTCGATGTGGACCCCTCGGGCGAAGGCTCCGGACAACCAGTCCCGGCTGAGGGCCGCGGCCTCATCCAGACGCCCGGAAGCCTGGAGGGCGGCTACCAGCGCTGCCGCCGCGATCTGCGACTGTGGCCCATCCTCGACCGCCATGCGGTACATGTCGGAGGCGGGTCGAAACTGGCCGCGGTCCATGAGCGCCTTCCCCGCGAGGAGGCGGTGCGGAACCCGCAGCCGCGGCCAGAGCTCGGGGCGAAGCCGCCCGAGACTGCTCTCGGCGTCGCCGGGGCGGTCCAGGCCGAACTGCGTGAACGCGAGGCGGAGGTTCTGGTCATCAGGATCGCTCATGGCGCGCGCTACCAACCGGGACGACGAGGCGCCAACATCGGGGGGAATCAAGCCGCGGACCGCTCGCGCCTCGTAGATTTCGCGCGCCTTGTCCCAGAGGTCGGCCTCCCGGACGTAACGGGCGCGGAATGCCCAGACCGCGGCGAGCTGCCAGCGGATGACCGGATCGTCGTCCGGGCCTGCCTCCTCCAGGATCTGGGTCGCATCGCCAACGGCGAGGATCGCGAGCCTGGGGCGCGCGGCGGCAAGCACGGCTTCGCGAAACAGGACGCGGCGCGGGTCCGACGCGGCGCGGTCGCCCCAGGCAGCGTGGGCCTCCTCCCGGTAGGAGGCGGGGAGGCCGACGATCCACCGTTCCGGAAGCGAGCGGCACGGGTCGTCGAGAAGGCCGATATGGCTGCTCTCGTTCACACCGAAGCGGGCCAATGCCTCAGCGTGAAGAACCGCGGGAGCGAGGCGGGAGCCGAAGCTCCGGAAGTCGTCGCGCGGGGGAAGCGAATCCAGGAAACGGCGCTGCGCCTCGCGGAGCGCGTCCGCCCGATACCCGCTGACACGGCGGGCGGTCTCACGGAAACGTCCCGCCCGATACGCCTCGACCCACTCGGCATAGTCCGTCGCGCTCACCGGCTGCGCACCGGCGCTGGGCCGCCCGCGGAGGAATGCGCGGCGGCTCCGGAACCTGATCACGGCCGCGCGGTGTATCCGGCGCGGGTGCGGACCCGGACGCCCCGGTGCTTCACGCGCACCTCGATGGGCACGAAGCCCCGGCGTTCCGGGTCGGGACTGAAGGCCAGCACGTAGCGCACCCTGAGGTCCCTCAGGACCTCCCGAAAGGCTTCCTCGAGATCCTCGTCCGAACGGATGGTCACCGATCGCCCTCCGGTGGTTCGGACCAGGTCCTCGAGGAGTTCGATTCCTTCCCGATCGGTTCGCAGGATCCGGGATGGCCGGGGCGCGGGCGCGATGATGGAGTAGAGCAGCACCTCCGAGGCCTGCACGGAACTCCGGATGTGGCGTTCCCGCGCCCAGCTCAGGTTGTCGAGTCCGTCCGTGAAGAGCAGCAGCACCGGCCGGCCGCTGCCCCAGTGGAGGGCGGCCAGCGACATCACGACGCCGTCCCAGAGCGCGGTCGCGCCCCCTCCCCCGGTCTGCAGCAGACCGTTCCCTACCTCGTCGTTGCAGGAGGCGAACTCGCGGACCCACGACGCCCGGTTGGAGAACGCGACCACGGCGCAGTCGTCGTCCTCGGTGAGCGCGCCCGCGAACTGGCGCGCTCCGGCGGCAAGCCGCCGCCGGCGTTCGCCGGCGGTGCTGGCGCTCACGTCCATGGCGAAGAGGACGGCCAGCGGCAGGGAATCCGGGTCCAGCAGCCGGAACTCCTTCGGTTCTCCCGCTACCAGCAACTCGAAGTCCTCGGCCCGGAGACCCCTCACCGGGCCGTCCCGGGTCGCCGACACGTCCACCAGCACGGCGCGGGTCTCGACCCGGAACTGGGCCGCCGCGGCGCCCGGAGCCAGGAGCGTGGCGAGGACAGCAGCAAGACCCGCTCTCGCTGCCGGTGCCGCCAGCCGGTGCAACGCGTCCAACCCGCGGATCAGGTGCTGACCAGATTGCGCAGCCAGTCGAGCGACGGCTCGACGGGCTCGGCCCAGGTGATCAGGAAATCGGCCCACACCCGGTCGCCCCGCGGCAGCGCCATCGCCTCCGTCGCGAGCTCCGCCGCCTCGTCCCAGCGCCCGCGGGCCTCGAGCGCGGCCACCAGGGCGGCGACCACCGCGTGCGAGGTGGGCGCGAGCTCCACCGCCTCCCGGAGTCCGGCGATCGCCGGGTCGAGTCGTTCCTGGGCAATCCGGGCCTCGCCCAGGAGCAGCAGCCGCGGCACCCGGAGCAGGTGCGAACTCGGCTTCTCGCCGACCTCCCGCAGGCGGTCGGCGGCCCGATCCACCCGTCCCTGCCCCAGCGCGACGAGCGCCAGCCGCAGATTCAGGTCGTCCCGGTCCCCGAGCCCGCGCGCGACCGTCCTCGGGGATTGCAGGGCGACGCTCCGGCTCACCAGTTCGCGCGAAGCGGCCTCCCGGAAGAAGTCCCGGGCGTCCCGCCAGAGTTCGTCTTCCCGTACGTAGCGGGCCCGAACCGACCAGACGACGGCGAGTTGCCAGCCGAGCGCGGCATCCCGCCGCGGATCGGACTCCTCGAGAAGCCGGCTCGCCGACAACAGGTCCATCCGCGCCAGCCGGGCGCGGGCGGCCGACAGCACGATCTCCCGCCAGAGCAAGTCACGGAGATGGGCGGCCCCCGCCTCGCCCCAGCCCGCCACCGCCTCCTGGCGAAGATGGTCCGGCACCCCGCGGACCCACTCCTGCCGCAGGTCGTCCACCGGTTCCCGGATGGGCCGGATCGCCCGGTTCCAGCCGAAATGCGCGACCGTTTCGGCGTGCATCAGCGCGGCGGCCAGCCGTCCCCGGAAGCCCTCGAGTTCGTCCGCCGGCGGGAGCGAATCGAAAAATCTCTCCCGCGCCCGCCGAAACTCCACCGGGACGCGGCTCCCGATCCGCCGCGCCGTCTCCACGTAGCGGCCGGACCGGTACTGCGACACGAGCTCCCCGTAGGCCTCGGGCGTGAGCGGCTCCGCGTCGCGCTGCCGGGACGGTCCCGGCCGCAGGAACGCCCGCCGACTCATGCGGCGTCCCGGGCTCGTCATGCGCTTGTCGGGCTCCACGGGACTCCAACCCAAAGATTACAGCGCGCCAGCGGCGGGCCGGGCCGGACAGCCACCCCGGGTCGCGGAACCCACGAAAGGGGAACCCCGCACAATTGCCCGCCATGCCTCATCCCAGCCGCCGCGAATTCCTGGCCTCGTCGGCTACCGCCGCCGCTGCCTTCTGTTCCGTCCCCCGCTTCGCCCGCGCCTCCCGACCTCTTCAGGGCGGCGTCGACGGCGAACGCGTTGCAAACCGGATGGAAGCCATCGCCCGGTTCGGCGCGACGCCGGAGGGCGCCTTCCGAACCGCGGGGAGCGACGCCGATCTCGCGGCCCGCGAGGCGTTCACGGGTTGGCTCGAGGAGGCCGGATTCGAGGTGCGCACCGATCTCGCGGGCAACCTGATCGGACGCCTCGCCGGAACCGATTCCTCGCTCCCTCCCCTGCTTACCGGATCGCATCTCGATTCGGTTCCCGCGGGCGGGAACTTCGACGGGGTGGCCGGCTCGATCGCCTCCCTCGAGGCGGCCACCGCCATTGCCGCCTCGGGCGCTCCGCTCCGGCACTCCCTCGAAGTGGTCGACTTCTTCAACGAAGAGAACGGGAAGACCGGGAGCCGGGCGCTCGCCGGGGAGGTCACCCCGGACGAGATGGACCTGCCGGTCTACGGCGGGCTGACCCTGGGCCAGGCGCTCGCCCGGGTGGGCGGCTCGCCGGCACGCATCACCGAGGCGGCCCTCGAACCCGGTCACTACGCGGGCTTCCTCGAACTGCACGTCGAACAGAGCCCCACCCTCGCAACCGAGGGGATCGACATCGGTATCGTCGAGGGCATCGTCGGCATTCGACGCTTCCGGGTCCGGGTGTCCGGATTCGCGAACCACGCGGGGACCACCGCGATGAGAATCCGCCGGGACGCGCTGGTGACCGCCGGCCGCTTCCTGGTGGCGGTCCACGAGGAGACCCAGGCGTGGCCGGGGCGGCAGGTGGCCACGGTCGGCCGCATCGAGGCGCATCCCGGCGCGGCGAACGTCATTCCCGGCGCGGTGGACCTGACTCTCGAAATCCGGGACCTCAGGATGGAGACGATCGAGGCCCTCTACCAGCGTTTCCAGGAGCTGGGACGCGAGCTTGCCCGCCAAAACCAGACGGACATTACCTTCGAGCAGTACTACCTGAGCCGCGCCGCCCCCTGCGACCCGCGATTCATGGACACCCTGGAAGCCGCCGCCGAAAGCCTCGGGTTGTCGAACCTGCGGATGCCGTCGGGAGCGGGACACGACGCGCAGTCCATCGCCGTGCTGGCGCCCGTCGGCATGATCTTCGTTCCGAGCCGCGACGGCATCAGCCATTCGCCCCGGGAGTTCACGAGCGTCTCCGACATCACGAACGGGGCCCGGGTGCTCCTCGAGTCGCTCCGGCGCCTGGACGGATCGATCGACTGACGACGCCCGGCCTCAGCGCTCGTCCACCGGGACGACGCTCTCGCCGTCCGCGTAGCCCACGATGCCGGCCGCGACCACGCGCCGAAAACCGTCCTGCGCCGCCCCGTCCTCGCCGTCGAGCTCCAGGTAGAGCCCTTCCGGCAGCGCGGCGAGCTGCGGGAACGAGTGGCCCGGGCCGCTGCGCAGCGCGGCGCCCGGCTGCACCACCACCGCCACCGGCGAAACGGTAAGCCGGAGCCGGAGGAGGATTCCGGAGGCGGTCGTTGCGATGAGGGAGAGTCCGAGGATCGCCAGCAGCAGCCCCCGCCGGCCGCGCCCGATCGTCAGGAAGGTCCAGCAGGCTCCGGCCATCAGGACGAAGGCGCTAAGCGAACCGGCGAAGCGCGACGGCGGCGTCCGGCGCAGCCAGACCTGGAACCCCTGCATGGAACCCAGGAGCTCGAGCAGGAACGTGTCCGGATCGCCACCCGCCGCGGCGTCGGTGAGCCGCCGGTCGAGGACGGCGCGCGCGAGGGCGACGTTGGCCCGGGCGTCTCCGTCGCCGGGCCGCATCGCGAGCGCCCGCTCCCAGTGCAGCATCGCGTAGCCGAGCCGGCCGGTCCGGTACTCGGCGTTTCCCAGGTTGTAGTGCAGCGCGGCCCGATCGAGACCTCCGGGCGCCGCCAGCAGCCGGCGATAGCTGGCCGCCGCGGACTCGTAGTCGCCGGCGTCGTAGCTCCGGGCGGCGGCCGCCGCCTCGGGCGTCTCCTGCGAGGCCACGACCCCGGAGGTCCCGATCGCTGCGACGAGCACCAGCAGACCCAGGAAACGGCGATCCCTCATCCCGCGCCTCCCTTCCTGCCGAGCTGCGCTTCGAGCTCGCGAACGAGTTCGGCGGCTTCCTGCGCGTCGGAGCCCGCCCGATCTCCGGCTCCGGACGCGGCGAAGCGCGCCCCCTCGGAGCGGGACAGGAGCGCCCGGAAGCGGCGGGCGGCATCGGCCGCGGCGCCGGCGTCCTCAAGACGGCGCGCCGCACTCTCGGGGGTGAAGCCGTGCCGGGACCCGCCGAGCCGCGCCGCGGCGTATTCGGTGAGCGCCTCCCCGACCCGGGCGGCGGCCTCCGGCCCGTCTCCCGCCACCCGTGAGAGCGCCCGCTCGGCATCCCGGGCGGCCCGGCGGCGGCGGAATTCGGCCGGATTCGCTTCCCGCCAGGCCCGCCGCCGCCGAACCGCCAGGAGGCCGAGGTTCCACAGCACCGGCAGCGCGAGGCTCAACGCGAAGAGCGCTCCCGGGCGCCAGGGTCCGGCCGGCGGACTCGCCGCAGGCCCCACCGGCTTCAGGTAGCGGATGTCCTCCCCGAACCGCTCCACCCCGACCGGGCCCTCGGTTCCCGGAGCGGCCGCGGCCGCTCCCTCCACGCGAACCTGGAGGGGATCCGAGGCCAGTTCCTCGTAGGCGCCGGTCCGCGGGTTGAAGACGTCGAGCGTGACCGCGGCAAGGTTCCGGACCCCGCCGGCTTCGGGCACCATCGGGAACTCCCAGACCTGCCGGCCTCCGAAAGCGAGCCCGGCTCCGTCCTCGCGGAGGCCGGTCTCGGAAGACGCATCCGGGTCGAAGAAGCGGAAGGCCCGCCGCGCTTCGGGGCTCTCGGGAAGGGCCGGCGTTCCGGCCGCCCGCAGGTTGCCGTTTCCCTCGAGTTCGACGCGGAGGACGAGCGCCTCACCGGCCGCCGCGCTCCGGCCGCCGAGCGGCGCGCCGTCCCGCCGGACTTCCGCGCTCAACCGGTAGTCCCCCACCGCGCCGGTGAACCCGGCGGGGCGCCCGGCCTCGGGGAGGGGCTCGGCGCGGATCGTGACCGCGGGCGCCTCCCGGGCCACCACCACCTGCTCCGGGCCGAAAAAGGACCGGCGGGCGCCCTCGATCCCGATCTCGAAGCGCGGCCCGGGGAGCTCGCGTTCCCCCGCGCCGGTCGGGAAGACCGCGCGCATGAGCAGCGGATAGGTCTCGTACGCCACCCCGTTCAGGGTGCGGCGTTCGCGGCGGGGCCCCGGCAGGCTCCGGCGCTCCCGGATCTCGTTCCCGCTCAAGCCGCGCTCCTGCCAGGGGACGTCGGGGAGTTCCACCTCCTCGGTCCAGAACCCCTCCGGCTGGGCGAGCTCCACCGGGGCCGCCGCAAACACCGGGAGCCGCGACCAGAGCCGGTAGAGGACGAGCACCTGCTCGCCCACCCGCACCTCGGTGTCCGGCGCCTCGGCCCGGACGAAGACGTCCTCTTCCCGAACCTCCGGGACCGTTTCTTCGCGGCGCCGCAGCCGGTCGAAGGGATCCCCGAACCCGAAGGGCGACGAGAACGGAGAGGCGAGTGGATCCGGAGCGCGGGGGCGCAGGCTGCCCTGCTCCACCCGCACCCGGATCGGCGGCGCGGGCAGGTATCCGGGGACCGGGATCTCCGGAATCGTCAGTTCCCCGACCGCCAGCGGGCGGAGCCGGTAGATCCATTCCGTGGCGCGCGTCATCTCGAAGTTGACGATCTGCGTCTTGGACACCCGCTGGCTGCCGAGGACCTCGAAGCCGGCGAGGTCGGCGAGCACGGGGGCCCCGCCGCGCTCCTCGGGCACCGAAACCGTCAGGGTCAGCGTGTCCTCGATCCCGATGTGGTCCGCGTCCACGTTCGCCTCGGCGGACTCCTGCGCCTGGACCGGCGGCGCCAGGAGGACCGCCAGAACCGGCGCCAGGAACCGGCCGCCCATCAGTGCCGGCCCCTCCGGAGGGCCCGGGCCCGGCGCTTTTCCAGCCGGTCCTCCTGAAACGCCCTTTCCACGTCGGCGAGCGCGGCCAGGATGCGTTCGGCCTGCTCGGGACTGATCTCGGGCACCTCGCCGGGGGCGGAGTCCGGCGTCTCGGCGCCCGGACCGGCATCCTCGGGTGCGCCGCCGCTGCGATCGTCGGCGGGGGGTCGGTCCTGCGACGATGGGGAGCCTTCCGGCGGGGGCGGCTGTTCCTCCCCGGACTCCCGGTCCCGGTCCCCGGAGGGCGGCGAGTCCTGGGGGTCCTGCCCCTGTTCCCGGGGGCTCTGCGCTCCCTGCCCCTCCTGGTCCCGCGGCTCCTGATCCTGCTCCTGTTGTTGCTGATCCTGCTGTTCCTGATCCTGTGACCCGTCCTGCTGCTCTTCTTCCTCGGCGGCGCGAAGCGCCCGCTCCAGGTTCTGGCGCGCTTCCAGGTCGTCCGGGTCGAGGGCGATGGCTTCCCCGTAGGCAGCCGCCGCCTCCCGGAAGGCGCCGCCGCGGAACAGGGTATTGGCCAGGTTGTAGAAGGCGTCGCGCCGGACCGCGCCGCCGGCGCCCCCCTGAAGCGCCGCCTGATAACCGCGGAGCGCCTCGGCGAGCGGGCCCTCCTCGCCGGCCGGGGCGCCTTCCGCCTCACCCAGCCGGTAGTGGACCCCCGCGATGTTGAGATCGTTCTCGGGCGCGTCCGGGAACTCGCCCTCGGCGCGCGAAAAGGCGCGCAGCGCTTCTTCCAGGCGGCCCGCTTCGAAGTGCTCCGCCCCCTCGCGGGTGTTCGGTTCCCCCCCGCCGAACAACTGCGCCGCCATCAGCAGGACGAACGCGGTCCGGATCACGAAGCCGCTCCTTTCCCTGCCGGCGAACGACGGCGGCGCGCCGGACCCGCGAACCCGGCCGCGGTGATGGCGCCCACCGCGAGTGCGGCGGGGATCCAGAACTGCTCCCGGTAGCGCCGGGAGATCCGGGCCCCGAGTTCCCCGCCTTCGATCCCGGCGATCCGGGCCGTCAACCCTTCGATTTCCCGATCGTCGGCGGACACCTCGAAGAAAACGCCGCCGCTGAGGGCCGCCAGCTCGGAAAGCGCCGCCCGATCCAGCCGGCTCACGATGGGAGAACCGGCGGCGTCGCGCATCAGCGTCGGCCCGGAATCCGAGTCCGCCGGGATGGTGGCCCCTCCCGGCGTCCCCACCCCCACGGCCAGGACGACGATGTCGTGTTGGCTCGCCGTCCGGGCCACGTCGGCGACCTCGGTGACCCGCAGGTCGTCCTGTTGGCCGTCGGTGAGCAGCACCACCACCCGGTGCCGGCTCTCCTGCCGCTCGAAGGCGCGCGCCGCCTCCTCGATCATGGCGGCCAGGTTGGTGCCGGGACTCTCCACCGCGCCGGTGGCGATCCCGGCGAGCAGGGTCCGAACGGCGCCGAGATCATGGGTGAGCGGACACTGGGTGAAGGCCGTTCCGGAAAACGCCACGATCCCCACCCGGTTCCCGACCATCCGGTCGAGCAGTTCACCGGCGATGTAGCGCGCCCGCTCCATCCGGGACGGCGCCACGTCACGGGCGTCCATGCTGAAGGAGGTGTCCATCGCCAGCACGACGTCCACTCCGACGAGCGTTACCTCGGCTTCCTGCCTTCCCCACTGCGGGCGCGCCGCCGCGGTCGCGAGCAGGAGGACGGCGCCCAGCAACAGGAAGTCCCGGAACCGGCGGCGGGTGCGGCTGTCCCCTTCGATCAGCGCCCCCGTGCGGGTTCCAAAGCGGCCGAGGACCCTCCGTCCGCGGCGCGCCGCCAGGAGGACGAGCCCCGCCGCCAGCGGGAAGAGCAGCAGCAGGAGCAGCGCCGACGGCTCCCCGAAGCGCATCTCAGCGATCTCCCGCCCGCGGGACGGGCGCCGGGCGCCGTCGTGTTCCGGAGGTCATGGCGCGGTCCTCAGCACCGTGGCGCCGAGCGCCATCCCCGAAAACAGCAGGACCGCCGCCCATCCCGCGAGCCGGGGGCCGTCGTCCGACCAGCTCGTCCAGGTGGGCGCCCGGAGTTCGGTCCTCTCCAGGGCGTCGATCTCCTCATAGACCGCCCGGAGGCCCTCGCTGTCGCGGGCCCGGAAGTAGCGGCCCCCGGTCGCGTCCGCGACCTCGGTCAGCATCGCTTCGTCGATGCCGGGCGCGTTCCGGACGTCGAGGGAGCCGTCGGGCCGCCGCATGACCATCCGCCCGCCCTGCTGGCTCCCGGCGCCCACCGTGTAGACCCGGATCCCCCGGGTCCGCGCCAGTCCGGCGGCGGTCAAGGGATGGATCTCCCCCGCGTTCGAGACCCCGTCGGTGAGCAGGACGATGACCCGGCTCTCGGCTTCCGAGCCCACCAGCCGGTTGACCGAGGCGGCGATGGCGTTGCCGATGGCGGTCCCGTCGGGAATGTCGCCGATGTCCACCTCCCGCAGCCGGTCCGTGAGGACGCCGTGATCGAGCGTCAGGGGACTGAGCGTCACCGCGTTCCGGGCGAACGCAACCGCCCCCAGGCGGTCGTCCGTCCGCCGGTCGATGAAGTCCTCGAGCACCTCCTTGGCCGCCACCAGTCGATTGGCGGGAGCGAAGTCCTCCGCCCGCATGCTCGAGGAGATGTCGAGGGCGAGCACGATGTCCACCCCGAGGCTGGTGCCGGTCTCCTCGGTGATCCCGGTCTGGGGACGGGCAAGGGCGACCGCGGCGAGCGCCAGCGCCGCGAGCCCGAGCGCTCCGGGCAGGAAAGCGAGCCGGGAACGGAGCGAGCGGGGCAACGCCCGCAGCCCGGCCGCCTCCGGGAACCGGAGCGAGGGCGGGGCGAGCCGCCGCGCCCGCACGGCGAACAGCGGAACCAGGAGCAGCAGCAGGAGCGCCGCCGGCCACAGCAGGCGCATCAGCGGGCCTCCAACGCGCCGCTCGTCCCGGCGACCGATCCGGCGCCGCCGGGAGGCAGCGCGGGTTCCTTCCCCGGGCCGTCCCCGGAATCCGGCTCCGCAGTGAGCGGTGGGCGGGTCCGGTCCAGGAACACGCCCGCCTCCCGGAACCGCGACTGCGCGGCGTCGGGACGGAAGGCCCGTTCGCTGAACTTGGCGAGATCGGCCTCACCCAGAATGGACGCCAGCACCGTCAGCGCCTCGCCGTGTTCGGGCGCGGCGCGGAGCCGCAGGTCCCGGAGGATCTCCCCGGTGGTCCGTTCGCTCCACGGGGTCTCGAACCGGCGCCCCGCGTAACGCTTCATGATCCCGGCGAGCCGCTCGTAGTAGCCCACCACGTCGCCCCTCTCGAGGAGTCCGTCCCGGGCCAGCCGGGCGAGCGCGGCCTCCGCCTCCGCCGCCGGCGGAGGAAGGGGCACGGCCGGTGCCTCGCGGGCGCCGCGGCGCCGCCAGAGCCACCAGGCGGCGGCGAGGAGAACCAGGACTCCCAGCGCGAGCAGGCCGATCGCTCCCCACCGCGGGGGCACGTTCAGCTCGAACGGCCCCCGGATGTCATGGATGTCTCCCCCTGCCGCTTCGGCGTCGGGCGGCAGCGACGAGACCACCCGCACCGGCGCCGGCGGCGTCTCGATGAGCGCGAGCTCGCCGCTCACGCCCCGGACGCCCACCGGCACGGGCGGTATCTCGTGGTCGCCGGGGAGCACGAAGGCGCCCAGCCGGAGGCGGAACCGGCTCTCGCCGGCGGGGGCGCCGTCCGGCTCGAGCGGGAGCGCCTCCAGCACCCGGAAGTCGCCGAGGTCCTGCTCGACGACCGGCGCGGCCTCCGCACCCTCGGCGTGCTCGACGATGACTTCCAGCTCGAAGACGTCCCCGACCTCCACCGGCTCGGAGACGACCTCGGCAACGGCGATGGCGGGCGATCCCGGTCCGGGCTGGCCGGCGGCGGTTGCCGCCATCAGCCAGCAGAGCGCGGCCACCCGAAGCGCGAGTCTCATCGCCGCCGCCTCTCCCGCATGCGGAAGAACTTGCGCAGGGGCGCGTCGTAGGGCTCGCCCGCCGTTACCTCGACCACGTCCACGCCCGTCTCCCGAAGGGCCCGGGCCGCCGCCGCACGAGCCTTCCGGGCACGGTCGCGGAAGGCGGCCCGGACCCGCCCGTCCGAGGTGTCCAGCCGCACGGGGACGCCGGACTCGGCGTCCTCCAGTTCGACGAGGCCGATGTCCGGGAGCGCGTGCTCGCGGACGTCGGTGACCCGGACGGCGATCAGGTCGTGCCGGCGCGCCGCCACCCGGAGGGGGCGCACCCAGCGCTCGGGGGGATCGCCGACGAAGTCGCTGACCAGGAAGACGGTCGCGCGCCGGCGCACCGCCCGATTCAGGACGCTGAGCGCCTCCGCGATGTCGGTCCCGGCGCCCTCGGGCTCGAAGTAGAGGAGGTCCCGGAGCACCCGGAGGCCGTGCCGGCGTCCCTTCCGCGCCGGAAGCCGGGTTTCGGGGCGGTCGGTGAAGAGCAGCGCGCCGACCCGGTCCCCGGACCGGATGGCCGAGAAGGCGAGCGCGGCGGACGCCTCGGCGGCCGTGGCGCGCTTGAAGTCGCGCCGGCTGCCGAACGCGAAGGAGCGCGAGACGTCGAGCAGGAACAGCACGGTCTGCTCGCGCTCCTCGACGAACTTCTTGACGTGGAGGTCTCCGGTTCGGGAGGTGACGTTCCAGTCCACCGAGCGGATGTCGTCGCCCGGCGCGTACTCGCGGACCTCCGAGAATTCCATCCCCTGCCCCTTGAAGGTGCTCAGGTAGGCGCCCGCCAGCGCCTCGGTCACCAGCTTCCGGGTGCGGATCTCGATGTGCCGCACCCGGGCGAGCAGTTCCGCGGTCGAGACACCGGCCGGAGATTCCGGCTCCCCGGAAGGGGCGCCCGACGAAAACAGCGACGCGAAGAAACCCGTCGGAGCTTTGCCGCGCCCCCCCGCAGCGGACGCGTCCTTCGAGGCCACCACTCTCTCAAGCGGACCGGATGTCAGGGAACCTCCACGGCATCCAGCACCCGCCGGACGATCTCGTCGCCGTCCACCTCTTCGGCTTCCGCCTCGTAGGAGAGGATGATCCGGTGGCGCATGACGTCGGGCGCCAGGTGCTTGACGTCTTCGGGGGCCGTGAAGTCACGGTCTTCGAGGAAGGCGCGGGCGCGGGCCGCCCGGTAGAGGTCGAGACTCGCCCGCGGCGAGGCGCCGTGCTCCACGAGCCCGGCGATGTCCACCCCGAAGGCGGCGGGATCGCGGGTCGCCCGCACCAGCGAGAGGATGTAGTCGCGGATCCGGTCGTCCACGTAAACAGCCTCGACGGCGTCCCGGGCGGTGGCGATCTCTTCGGGGCCGAGGACCGGCTCGACGCGCGGCACGGCGAAGTTGGCCATCCGCTTCAGGATGACCCGCTCGTCGTCGAGCTCCGGAAAGCCCATCCGCAGCTTCATCATGAAGCGGTCCACCTGGGCCTCGGGGAGCGGGTAGGTCCCCTCCTGTTCGATCGGGTTCTGGGTCGCCAGCACCACGAACGGCTCCTCCAGCTTCCAGGTCTCGTCGCCGATGGTCACCTGGCGCTCCTGCATCGCCTCGAGCAGCGCGCTCTGCACCTTGGCGGGAGCGCGGTTGATCTCGTCGGCCAGCAGGAAGTTCGTGAATACCGGCCCCTTCCGCGGCACGAAGGTCTGGTCGCGCTGGTCGTAGATGAGGGTCCCGACCAGGTCGGCCGGCAGCAGGTCGGGAGTGAACTGGACCCGGGAGAAATCGGCCCGCACGCTCTCGGCGACGCTCTTGGCCAGCAGCGTCTTCGCGATTCCGGGCACGCCCTCGATGAGCAGGTGGCCGCGGGTGAGGAGCCCGATCAGCACCCGTTCCACGACATCCTGCTGCCCGACCACGACCCGGCCGAGCTCGGCCGTCAGGCGGTCGGCAAAGGCGGAACGGACCTCACGTCCCTGCGCGGTGAGCTGACTGACTTCGGTGGCGCTTGGCATCGCTCAAGAAAACTCCCGGAACTCTCGGGCCGTTCCCGGAATGTTACGCCGGGGGCCCCAGCCGACGCAGTGACGCACCGGCTTGGAACGCCGGCTTCAGCCGGCACGCGCGGCGCCCCGCACCGCGCCTGTCGCAACTCCACCCACACCCCCAGGCGTTCGCGCCGGCCGCCGCCGCTCGGCTAAAATCGCCCTTTCCAAGCGCAGACCGCGCCTCCCAGACGGAGGGTTTCATGTTCAAGAAAGTCATTCTGGCCGTCGCCGCCCTCGCACTCATCGCGGTGCCCGCCATCGCCGAGGAAGAGTCCGACCTCGGCACCGTGCATTTCCCGAACTCCGGCTCGGAGGCGGCTCAGGCGGCCTTCCAGCGGGGGGTCGCGGCGCTCCACAGCTTCTGGTACGAGGAAGCCGGAGAAGCCTTCAAGAACGCCCAGGAGATCGATCCCGACTTCGCGCTCGCCTACTGGGGCGAGGCGATCAGCCACAACCATCCGCTGTGGTCGGAGCAGGACATCAGCGCCGCGCGGGACGTGCTGAAGCGTTTCGGGGACACCCGCGCCGCCCGCCGGGCCAAGACCCAGACCGAGCGCGAGCGTCTCTACATGGACACCGTGGAAGTCCTCTACGGCCCCGGTGACAAGTACGAACGCGACGAGCTCTACCACCAGGCCATGCGGCGCCTCGCCGAGGCCCATCCGGAGGACAACGAGGCCCAGGCGTTCTACGCCCTCTCCTACCTCGGCCTGGTGCGCCGCGGCGAGAAGGGCTTCCACCGGCAGATGAAGGCCGGGGCGATCGTCACCGACCTCTTCCAGCGCGAGCCCAACCATCCGGGCGCCGCCCACTACGTGATCCACTCCTTCGACGATCCCGAGCACGCGCCGCTCGCCCTCGAGGCGGCGAACCGCTACGCCGAGATCGCGCCCGAGGCGCACCACGCGCAGCACATGCCCTCCCACATCTTCGTGCAGCACGGCATGTGGAACCGGGTCTCCGCTTCGAACGACGTGGCCTACAACGCCTCCGCCAAGTGGGTGGAGCGGAAGAACCTCTCGATCACCAAGCGGGACTACCACAGCCTCGAGTGGAAGGCCTACGCGGACCTCCAGCGCGGCGTCTACGGCGACGTCCTCGACGCCATCGCCATCGTGGACGCTGCGGTCGCCGAGACCGACGACAACCGGCTCCGCCGGATCTCCGCCTCCATGGTGGCCCGCCACGCGATCGAGACCGGCCGCTACGACGCGATCTCGCTGCCGAAGGGCGACGTGGACACGAGTCGCTACAACTCCACGGCGAACCTGCTTCTCGCCGCGGGCATGAAGGCGTTCGCCGGGAAGGACGCCGCGGGCGCCACCGCAGCCGCCGAACAGCTCCGGGCGCTCGCCGACAAGCGCGCCGCGGACGGTGAGGCCTACCAGGCCGACTCCGTGCGCATCATGCAGCACGAGGTCGAAGCCCTCGCGGCCCAGTTGAGCGGCGATACCGAAGGCGCCCTCAAGCACGCCGCCATGGCCACTGACATCGAGGAGACCCAGGACCCGCCGTCCGGTCCGACCTACCCGATGAAGCCGTCCCACGAGCTGCGGGGCGAGCTGCTCCTCGCCGCCGGCAAGGCGGAGAAGGCCCGCGCCCAGTTCGAGACGAGCCTCACCCGGACCCCGAACCGGACGGCTTCGCTGCTCGGACTCGCTCGCGCGGCGGCCGCGCTCGGCGACGAGGATGCGGCGAACCGCGCCTACGCGACCCTCCAGACCTTCCTGACCGAGGCGGACAGCGACGTTCCGTACCTCGAGGAGGTCCGCAGCCACGCCACCGCGACCACGGACATGCAGCAGTAGATCGACTGCGGTTCGGCACGAGGGCGGCGCACCCGCGTCGCCCTCGTTTTGTGTACGGCGGCCGGGAGGTCGCCGCGCTCTACTCCCGGAGGTCGCGTCGCGTGACTGCGGCCGCGTCACGTAACCGGGAGAGTCCGGAGTCGAACGTGTAGAGCGGGACGGCCTCCACCCGCTGAGCCGCCGCGAGGATCATCCGGTCGGCGAACTCCGGCCCACCCCGTCCGTATTGAGCGGCTGCATGGGCTACGTCTGCGGCGTCTTCGAACAGCAGACCTCGGGTTTCGAGCAGCTCGGCAAGGATTTGCGCTACTCGTTTGCGCGGCACGCCGTAGCCGTGGCCAAGCACCCAAACCAGTTCGAGCACCACCTCGCGCGCGATGAAGCCTGGTTCCTCCGGAGTCAAACGATCGAGGAGGGCACTCGCGTCCGCCTGCTGAGCAGGGTCGTCGCCGGTGAGGAACCGGACGAGGACGTTCGTATCGAGGGCGATCAAGACTCGGAGGCGCCCTCCGCGATGGCCCGATCCATGTCCTCGAGCGACAACGGCGGCCCCTTGTGCTGCACGATGCCACGAAGTCTTGAAATCGGCCGGAGCGGGCAGATCCGCACCACGGAACCCTCGATGCTGTAGCGGACCCGATCGCCAGCCTTCAGTTCCAGGGCTTCCCGCACGGCCTTCGGGACCGTAGTCTGTCCCCGGGAAGTGATCGTGGATTCAAGCATGCGATTCTCCAGTTGCCTTAACTATAACCGATTGCATTGCCGCTCGAAGAATACAAGGCTCTCAGTGACAACAATTCCGTTTCGAGTGCCGCACCCGGATTCACCTGGCGATGGATCAGGGGCGCTGGTTTCGCGCTCCCGCGCGATGCCGGCCAGAGGCCGGCGCTCCAGGCCGTCTGCACCGCTGGGCTGGCCAGCGATGCCCCATCCCCGGACGTCAGCGCCGCGCCACGTAGCCGGGGCGGGCCCGGACGTCCACTCCCCTCCGTTTCACGCGGACCTCGATCGGCACGAACCCGTCCAGTTCCCGATTCGGGGTGAAAGACAGGACGTAGCGCGTCCGCAGTTCCTCCAGCACCTCCTGGTAGGCGCCGGCCAGGTCGTCATCCGCAGTGACTTCCAGGAGGCGGCCGCCACTGAGCTCCGCCACCTCGCGGATCAGCCGGTACCCGTCGTCCGTTGGCCCGAAGAAAGAGACCACGCGCGGAGGACGGGCAACGATCGCATAGACGAGCGCCTCGGAGCCCCGGGCGGCTGTCATGACGAAGTCTTCGGCGGCCCAACTGAAGTTGTCGTAGGCGTCGGTGAAGAACAGGAGTACCCGCCTCCCGTCCGCCCCATGAAGGGCGGCGAGGGCGAGGATCACGCTGTCCCGTAGCGCCGTCGCACCCCCGGCGGGTGTGACCTGAACGTCATTGCCTACCGCGGGATCGCAGGGAGCGAAGTCACGCACCCAAAACGACTCCATCGAAAACGCAATCACTGCGCAGGAGTCGCGGTCCGTGAGCCCCCCCGCGAAGAGCGCAGCACCGGCGCCAAGGTGTCGACGCCTCTCGCCCACGGTGCTCGCGCTGACATCCATCGCGAAGAGCACGGTCACCGGGAGCGAGGCGGGGTCCAGCAGGCGGAACGGCACCGGTTCGCCCGCCTCGTACAACTCGAAATCGCCATCGCTGAGGTCCACGACCGGCCCCTCGTCGAAGACGGCGACGTCCACCAGCACGGCTCGGGCCTCGATCCGGAACTGAGCCACCGCCGGGAGACCGGCGAGGCTGAACGCGGTCAGGGTCAGGACGGCCGAGACGAGGGGTCCACCTCGGTCCACGAGACCGAGACTCATCCGATACCGGCGACCTCGTGCAACCAGGGAAGTCCTTCCCCGAATTCGGCCCAGGTCGTGATGAAGTCGAGCCACGGACGCTCCTCCACTCGCATCGAGAGGAAATCCGAAGCGAGTGCCGCGGCTTCGTCCCACCGGCCGGCGGCCTGCTGCGCGGCCACCAACGCCGCCACCGCCGCCGGGGAGGTGGGCTCGGAAGCAACGGCCGGCCGCAGGCCATCGATCGCCGTGCCGAGCCGGCGCTCACGGAGATCCAGTTCGGCCCTCAAGAGCAGGCGCGGAATCCGGAGTCTCGGGGCGACCTCCATCCGGACATCCTCGAGGTGCGCGGCGGCAACCCGGTTCCGCTTCCGCCCGAGCGCGATCATCGCGAGGCGCAGGTTCCGATCGTCGGGGTCCTCCATGGCCTGCACCACCGCCCGCGGAGAGGTGATCCCAGCTCTTCGGGAACGGCCCCAGCTTCCGAGGGCCCGGCGTAACCGGTAGTGCGCGTCAGGCCAGAGCTCGTCCTCGGCGAAATAGCGCGCCTCGATCAGATCAAGGATCACCAATTGCCACGCAATGACCGGATCCCCGTAGTGCTGGGCGTGTCCCAGGATGCGCCGCGCGGCCCCGTTGTCCAGCAGCGCCAGCCGGGATCTCGCGGCCATCAGGAAGAGTTCGCGACGGAAGAGAACCCGGATGTCTCCGGACCGGTATCCACTCCACGCTGTTCGCGCTGCTTGCTCCAGAACCCCGGGTGTTTCCGCCGGCCATCGAGTTCCAATGGCCCGGAGAGGCTCGTCGATGAGAACAAGGCGCTGCTCGTCGGTTTCCCCGAACGTGGCCACCACCTCGGCGTGAAAGAGCGCCGGAACCAGCCGCGCCTGAAGCCCCCGTAGCGTGCGGGTCTCCATCAGGCCGTTCAGATAGGTCCGCTGAGCGCCGAGCAGAGACCCAACGTTCCATTCCTGCACAAGCGGCGCGACGTCCGCGAACCGGCCGCGGCGGTACCGGGCGAGCCACCCGGCGTATTCCGAACTACTCAACTCAGCGGGTTGAGCCGCCTCTCGCCGCGCCGGCAGCCCGAGCAGCGCGCGCCGGGTCATGCGCCGCTCTCCGGCCGGTCGCGGTCCGGGGAGCGCGCTCATGGCGGCAAAGGGCTCCGCCCCTTTAAGGATTCTCGTCGGGGCCGGCGGGTGGCGTGCGAACCAGATCCAGGATGGCCCCGGGATGGGATACCCGGATGGCGGCGCCTTCGGCCAGCCGCACCGGTTGCCGGAAGGCGAACTTTTCGGCCCAGTCGGCATCGAAGCGGCGGATACGCAGCAGCGGCGTGACCGCCCCGTCGTTTCCGACGGCCTCGACCGCGAATCCGTCCGGGCCGGGGTCGAGCCCTTCGGGCGGCAGGACGGAGAGAAGCGTCGCCGGGCCCACCGGGGTGGTTCCGGGCTCGACCGCCAGCATCTCGACCGCGCGGGTCCGGTCGGGGAGTGGCGGGAAGACCACCACCTGGGGCTCGTCCTCGAACTCCAGCCCCTCGGTGTCGAACCCCTTGCGGTAGGACAAGTGGAGGAAGAGATCCGTGTCCTCCGGCAGGCGGTCGAAGACCCCCTCGGGCCTGAGGCGCGTGCCCTGCCCCACCACCCAGGTGAAGAGCGGCGCTCCGCTCGCGCAGTCGTCGCCGGCGTACAGCACGGCCCGGCGCAGGATCGAGACCGCGTCGCCGGGAATCAGCGCGAAACCGGCCGCCGCCGTCCCCACTCCCGCACCCCGGACGAGCGGCTGGCAGACGGCCGCCACGGACTCCATCTCGCCGATCACGACCGGCTCGGCCAGCGTGAGCCGGCTCGGGGGCAAGTCCGCCTCGGCGCCCGGAGTCTCCGGTTCCTCTGCCGGCGCCGGCCCCTCGGGCGCCAGTCCGATGGCCCAGTCCACGAGCATGTCGGTCTCGCGGTCGTCGAGCGTCCGGGCGTGGGCGAAATCGCCGGTGCCGTCGTCGGGAAGCCAGGGCGGCATCTGGCGCTGGAGGACCTGCCGGGCGATGGAGTTGGCCCACGGAAGCGCGTCCAGGTAGCGCATCAGGTTCACCGGCGCGGGGCCGGTCCCCGAGTGGCAGGAGGCGCAGTGCTGCTCCAGGAGGGGGCGGATGTCGCGCCAGTAGCCGTAGCGGGAGAGTTCCGGTTCGTGGGCGCTCGCGGCGCCGAACCAACCGGGGACCGCGACCAGGATCGCGGCCGTCCCGGCAGCGAGGCCGCTGAGCACCGCGGCGGTTCTTCCGGGTCGCTTCATTCGATTGCCGCTATTCCGGCGCCCGCTCCGGGAGCCCCCGCATCCCCTCGGCGAAGATCTCGTAGGCCTCGCCGACGCGGACCCGGTCGCCCTGGTCGCCGTAGAGATCGAGCAGCCACGCTCCCCGCACGATCCGCTTGAGCGCCACCCAGGGACGATCCGGCGCCTTTTCGCCGTAGGCCAATGCCAGCTCCTTCGCTTCCAGCGCCGGAATGAAGAGATCGGCCCAGCGGCCCTGGTCGATGAGCGCCTGCACCCGCCGGTCGCGGGCGCGGATGGCATCCAGGATCGCCTCCGCGGTGTCGGGGACGCGCAGTTCGGGCAGTTCCGTCGGCGCGGCTTCGGCCGTCAGGGCCGCTTTTTCTTCATCGGAGAGGAAGATGAAGTCGAAGCGGTCTTCGTCGTCACGGTCGGGGAACTGCACGAAGGCCGTGAAGGCCGCGCGTTCTCCGGCCGCGGCCTCGACCGGCGTCTCAAGGGCGCCGGTGGCCGTCGAAAGCGCCACCGGTTCACCCAGCGGCGCCCCGCGCTCGTCCGCCGGAACCACGCGCGCCCCGAAGGAGCCCGGCTCGATCGGCCGGGTGAAGGAGTCGTAGAAGTAGAGGCGGAAGGCCCCGTCCTCCAGGGTCCCTTCCAGGTGGTGCACTCCGTCCGGCGCCATGAACAGGACTCCCCCGTGACGCGGGTTGTGGTCGCCGTGTGCGGAGACCCGGGTCGTCATGGCCCGGGGGACGTCGCCTTCGCAGACACCGGGTTCCACGAAGACGCGATCGGGGTCCGAGGGACAGAACCAGACCACCTCCCGCGTGGCCGGGACCAGGGGGTCTCCGGTGTCGGGACAGATGCCGGGTTCCTCCTCCACCACGCCGTCCTCCTGCGCCAGGCAGACGTAGCGGGTGACCAGGGTCCGTCGCACCAGCGCCATCCCGCAGAGCGGGCAATTCCCTTCCCCGTGCGCCTGGTGGTCCCGGTGCATGGGACAGAGCCAGACCGTGTAGGCGTCGTCGAGGGTGGTGTCGTCCTGGGCGGCCCGGGCGGTGGGAATCCACGACGCACCGGAAAGCGGAAGTAGAAGCGCAAAGGCGACCAGCCGGCCCTTCCGGACGCTCATGGCCGGGAAATTAGCAGGCGCGGGGCGGCGCTGCCCTGAGGTGGATCGGGGGTGCGCCCTCCGGGGCGCGGACCGCCGTGCGTGCCGGCTGAAGCCGGCGTTCCAAGCCGGCGGCGCGATCCCGCTTGGCAGGTCTACGCGCTCTGCGGCCCTGCGGGCCGCCGTGGAGACGATGTAAGTCATTGATATGTCGAGTTATTATACGCACTCTCTAGATACCGGGATGACTTCGGGCAGCACATCCCGAATCCGCCCGCAGCCCCAATTCGAAAGGGGATTATGTGGGTGACTCAACAGGGAGTCATTGACGGGAAACCGTCAAGAGGCCCAGCGGAAGAACTGGACGCACAAGAGGATCACAGTGACCAAGGCCGGCAGCCCGACAACGAAAAGGACCTGTCTGGCCCAAATGGCTTTCGGATCCTGGGCGCGCACATGGTGCGGAGGGTGGCGGTGTCCGGGCCGGTCAGCGCTTGTCGCCGACAGCCCGGGAAGCCGCGGGCTCGCCGCGCTGACCCTGGAACATGCTGAACGGGAATTGCCGGTCTCGAGGTTGCTGCGCAGCGCTAGGAACTCACTATCCACCACACGGCAAGACCAGCCAAGAGCGAGGCCAGCACGGGAATGAGGAGGTACTTGAAACCCATATTCAGCACTTCCGCCGCCTGCCTCCGCCAAGCGGACCGCCATGTCTCTGTGATGTCCAATGTTCCTTCGTACATGTGTATTTCGCTCTTCTGGTCGCCGGCGCCAACCGAGGTCACGATCTTGCGCCGAAAAGACGAATCTGAGACGAGGTAGTTCGTTTTTTCGTTGTGGGGGCCAGGCAGTCCGGGATTGGAAACCTCGAGCCGGGCACGTCGCATTGCCCCGAACCATTCGGATTCATGGTGCCGCCAACCCTCAATCTCTACGGCGATCTGGCCGCTCCGCCGCCATCCTTGCACCGAAAAACGGTGGATTTCGTAGATCTTCCGTTCGACCAGCATTAGTGCCTTGGGGCGGTACCCAGCCAACACTAAGACCCTGATCTCAGTGTCCTCAGGCACATCGCCGTAACGGCGAAGAACCGTGCTGGCGATCAGTTGTTTCGGAAATGTCGGATTGCCCGCAGCGTCACGGTGTTCAACCTCTACCCACTCAAACTGGGGCTTCTGTGCCCCTTCTTCGCTGCCGGGCTGATGGGTCCCATCAGATTGTCGCTCAGTCGTTACCGCTCGTTTCGAGTGCAGGCGCGTTCGGTCCGTTTTTGCGTTGCCACGCTGCGGTCGCCCACGACTCACCGGACGTTTTCGTCTTGCCACGCGATCTGCTCCGTTCGGGCTAGCCCCCAACCGCTGCTCTTTCTGCCCGATCAAGCGGGACCCTGTTCCAGAGGGAAACCGTGTAGTGCCTTCACCTTCGCGGTCGGGTGCTCGCCGTCCAGCACTTGCTGCGCCGTATAACGTCGGTCACCTTCGGCCGCCATCCGGCACACCCCGCCCTCAACCACTAGTCTGCCGCCGTCGGTGACGGCCGCGATCGGCGCGTACTCGGCATATGTGCCGTAGGTATTCCCCTCAAACATCTGCCGATCGAAAACCACGTCGCTCGGAAGGCACATCCTTGCGTAAACCACTCGGGCCGCCGGCTCCTTAAGGACTCCCGCGGCGGCGAGATTGGTTGCCATGCGCTTCGCCATGAGGATCGGCACGCCAGCGGCAATAGCCTCCCGAGCCGCGCCACTTGGTGACAAGTCTTCCGAACTCGCGAACCGCGAGAGGGCTGTGTAGTCCTCCGGCGAGAGAGCTACGGTGATGCGCTTCCGATACAGCTTGGGTCTCTTGACCACGGTGGTTACTTTAGAACAGCTTTAGGCTGCTCTCAAAGAGTACTATAGCTGCATGTGCGGTTCCAGCGGCTCATCGGCTCCCTATTCTGCTTCTTTCAAGATGCAAGATGTAACGTCGAGACAGCCGGTAGCGGGCCTACGCCAAGTCGCCGGACTCCGGGACCGCGAGCCGCACGTCCGGGAGCAACGGCAGGAACATAACGCACCGGAGAACACCTGCCCGGAGCGCCGCCATCGGGACGCTCCCCGCGGCGACGAGGAACGTGCTGGCCTTCCATGGCGATCACCGTGTGTCACCTGAGCCGGATGCGGAGCGCCGCCGCCGAGGTCTCCAGGAGGCATTTGCCCTCGGCGGGGTCGCTGCCGGGGTCGCTTTCGCATTGGCAAAAGACAGCACCCCCTTTTGCCAGGGGTTTTGCTAACCCGTTGTCGGCACCGGGCGTCACGAAACCGGTTGGCCCCGTTGCGTTTTGCCCACGTTCCTGCGAATCCACTCTCCGCTCTTTGGGCGGAGAGTGGGGCTGGGAGCGACCCCCCTCCGATCTACGGATCTACAGCCCCGGAGTCCGGACTTATGCCAGGACTTAGTTCCGGGGTTCGGGGTCGCTCCCAGCCCGCGCCCGCGGCGCGATTCATCCCTGCGGGAAGGCCACGAACCCGCCCCCGGCGGGTGAATGCGGCCGTCGGCCAGGTCTCTGGTCGCCGGGTGGTCCGCGATGCGAACCGGGGCATCGCGCAACCGCTCCCCGAGGCTGAGGCTGTTGACGGCCTCGTTGGCCAACTCCCCGGCGGTTGGGGGCCGGAGGGCCTCCGCCGGGCTCGGCAGCGGCCCAGGCCGCCTGCGGGACGTGACCGCTAGTCTGCCTTTGTGGCAACGTGTGCGACAGGCGAGCGAGCGGATCGGAAAACGTCGTCGCCAGCATGCCAGATCGACTAGGCTGGGCCAGCCACGAGCCCACCCAATGTCGACCGAATCTCTGATCTCCATCAGCGACATCGCCCGCAGTCACGGGCGGCGCAAGCAGGCTGTACACAAGACCGTCAAGCGGCTCAGCCTGAACGTCGTGAAATGTGTTGGGCCGAGCACCAGGGGGCAGCAAGCCTCTCACATAGCGGTTCAGGACTATGAGACTCACCGGCAGCAGTTCGACGCGGACACCGTCACAGCTAGTGCCGCCGTCTCGCCTGAACGCCCGGAGACCGTGTTCTACCTGATTCTGACAGAGCCCGAACTTGATCCAGGCCGATTCAAGCTCGGCTTCTCGACAGACGTGGCCGAACGGTTGCGCAGCCACAGGACCTCGGCCCCGTTCTCCAGAATCGTGAGGGAATGGTCGTGCAAGGCCCTCTGGGAAAAGACCGCAATCGACTGCATCGCCGATGGGTGCGAACGTTTAGGTCCGGAGATGTTTCGCACCGACGACATTGAGGAGATCATCGATCGAGCGGATCGGTTCTTCGCTTTGATGCCGAAACTGTCGCCTGTGTAGTGCGCTGGGTGGACCCCCACGGGCCACCGCTCCACCTTCTCCAAGCGACTGCTTCAAGCGTGCCGAGCCACGTCTCACCGAGGCCACTCCCGACCTTGTGCCACTTCCCCGAGGTTGGGGAGCCGGAGGGCCTCCGCCGCGCCGCAGGCCGACCGCTCCGCCCGCATGAGGCCGGTGGCGGCGGCGGCCTAGTCCGTCCGCTCGATGCGGGCGACCACAACGGTGCGCCGCCGCGCGGTTAGAGCGCACCGGTGCGGGGTTCGGGGGCTGCGCCCCGTCCGTCCGCTGCTCCGGCAGCGGCGCGAGAGGCCGGGGGTTCGAAGGGGGGCGCAGCATCCCCTCGCCAGAACCCAGTGTGTACACACTGGGTAGGCTGGCCCGACACCCTTACGGGCCAGCCGCTCTGGCGCTCTCGGACCGGCATGGCCCCGGTGACCACCGGCACCAAGGCACACGGATGCGCTGCTGTGGTCATGCCGCGCACCCCGACCAGTAGGGACTACCTAGGTGACCAAGTAGGCGGTGGCGAGCACGACGCGCAGAGTGCCCGATTCTTGCCGAACCCGCACTTCAGGTTCTTCAACTTGATCTTGGTTCCCCAGATACAGTTCGGATCGGTGTGGTAAGCCGAACTGTCCATGACGTGATAGGCCCCACATTTGTCGATGTAACGCTGGAACTCACTTGGTGTTACGAAGCGATCCCCGTCTGGCATTCGCTGAGATTTCCACCACCGCGGAAAGGGATTGGCCTCGATCCACCCCCTGAGCGCACTCACCGATTTCGGGCCGAAACGCCCGAATTTCGTGGCCCCAGGAGCCTTCGAACGTCGTTTCGACGGGCTCCAGTGCGCTCCGGAGGCTCAGAGCGCGCCTGTTCTATGCGCGTCTTATGTCAAATCCCCCGAATTGCCCCGGATCTCGCCGGCGCCGGCGCGGATCCGGACTCCTCGAGGAGCTGCGCAGGCCTCCTGCAGGCCGAATTCGGGCTCTACGACGTCCAGGACCCGGACGCCAGGTTCCGATAAACGGCTCTTGCGTGCAGCCAGCCCGACCCCTACTCGGGGATGGAACGCAAGGCTACGAACAGAACCCCAGCGAAGACAACGGCCCACAGAACGAGTCGCCGTTCCAGGCTGGCCAGCGCAGCCCGCAGATCCTCCTTCGTGAGGAGCTCGGCATTCGCCTGCTTCGCCCGCGCGATGAGATCGACGATCGCTTCCGCCTGCCGGGCCGGGAGACCGGCTGCGGTGAGGCGTTGCGTAGCAGCGGCGGTATCAAATCCACTCACCGGGTTAGGCGCTCACCTGGCGGGAGCGCCGGCTTGTCAAACGGCACCGATGACGCGTCCCCGAACACCCACCAGGGCGCCGCCTCGGCGGCGGCGGTAGCAGGATCAGGAGAGACGGCAGTAGCCAGAATGCGGACGACAGACACCTCCTCCGACGTTCCGTCGGAAAACATGATGTCAATCACGTCTTCCTCTCCCTCCCAAAGAAGGAGATCGCCTGGGAAGAACACGCCGCACCTCTCCTGGCGGAGGCGGGCCGCGAAGCTATCCAGCATACGCGTCACAATGGGCCGCATCTGGGCAATCGAGGTATCAAGATCCTGTGATTGCGTGTACACCAGGGCACTTTCGAACAAGCTGTCAAGAATCTCCTCAATTTGGTCCTTGAGCACTTCTGCCGCGCCACAACCAACCCAGTAAGGGGGCATCGGCAGGCCGCGATCCGCGTTTGCGGTCTGCTCCCAGTCGAGCAACGCTTCCAGTTTGACGACCACCTCCGGGGGCGGCACATCTGAAGAGAATTCCGCGATCAACGCACTCAAAGGGAACGCGTGGAAGACAGCATCTTCTTCAAACTGTCCAATCTGTGTGGTCGTTGGGGCGGACCAATTGGTGAAGGAACGGCTCGCGCCTTCACCGGTGAAAGCCCGCATCCGAAAGAAGTAGGGCGTTTCGAAGGTGAGGCCCTCGCCCCGGTAAGACGTCTGTTCGGCACTAACGGCGATGGTTTCGTCGTCATCAGTGGGAGCGTCGTTGGCGCGGAGCTGAACCTCGTAACCGCCCGCTCCATCGACCGGATCCCAGTGCCATTCGATGAAGTCCAAACCGAATGACGTGACACTTGCTTCTCCCGGCGCCTGCGGAGGCCCGAGCGGCGGAGGGGTTGGCGGGGACGGCATTGATGGGGGAGGGGTCGGCGGAGACGCGGGGGCCGACGTACCACCGTCGCCGCAGGCCCACACCGGCAAGGATCCGCCCGTTAGCACAACCGCCGTCAGAATGCTCCGTTTGAGATTCAGGCACCATCCACGCGCCCGAACACGAGCGTCGGCTCGCCAGCATCCATCGTGATCGCAACCCGCCACCATAGTCACCCGTTGGCCGGCGGTGAAGGGCGCATGCGCGGACTCATGGCCCGTTGCCTGGCCGCGGTTGTGAAGGGCCGATCCCTGCTCTCGTGAAATCAAACCAACCTTAAGGCTACAGGGTCTTCCGTGGACGGGACATGTACAACAGCACTATCTTCATGTCGATATGGTGTATTCAGGGAGGTCCCGAGTCAGCTTTTCACGTGCGTCAACGCCGGCTTCAGCCCACGGACGCTGGGCGCGGAAACAGACTGCTCGGCCCTTCCCGCCGACTCGTATCGTGGGTCCGTGTTCCCGTGCAGGCTGAAGACTGCCCCCAGCACCCCAGCCGCGCGGGGGGCCGCGCCGGGGGCCAGCGCGGCGCGTCGGTTTCAGGAAACCCAACAGAATCAAAGGCTTGTGCGTGTGACGGTGGCGGACCCCCTTGGCAGGTCAGGTGTTTGCTGACGAGAAGGCGCGGGACGGAGAGGAATTGACGCAGATCTACCGCGGGACGTTCCTGGGACTGGCGCCATCTATCCGGCGATGAGCCCGGGTCCCTCGCTCTCCCCGGCCAGGAACGCCGCCCATTGTTCCATGAGCGCCCGCCGCCGCTCGAACAGGTCCGTCCGCCGGTAGGCGGCCTCGATGGCGTTCGTGTTCACGTGCGCCAGCGCCAACTCGCACACCTCCCGAGGCGCGTCGGAGCACTCCGCTGCCCAGTCGCGGAAGCTCGACCGGAACCCGTGAGGCACCGCACCGATCCCCAGTTCGCGGACCAGCTTCGAGATCGCCACCTCGTTGAGCGGACCGCCACGCGCCGAGGGGAACACCGCCGCCGAGCCGGCCGCGAGCGCCTGGGCCTCCCGCAGGACCGCCAGAGCACCACGGGACAGTGGAACCCGGTGCTCTCGGCCGGTCTTCATCCGCTCGGGCGGAATGCGCCATTCCCGTCCCGCAAGGTCCATCTCCTGCCATTGTGCCCCGCGAACCTCACCGCTCCGGCACGCCGTCAGCACCAGGAACTCGAACGCCAGCACCGTCGCGGGATCGGCCCCCGAGGCTCGAACGGCGCCGATCGCGCCGGCAACCTCGGCATACGGCAGCGCCCGGTGATGCCGGGGCCGGACGCCGTTCCGGGGCAGCGCCGCGCCGATGGCCTCCCCGGCCGGGTTGTCCTCCCGGTAGCCCTGGGCCACCGCCCAACGCATCACCGCCGAGATCCGACGCCGCACCCGCTTCGCCGTCTCCCGCTTCGCGTTCCAGATCGGCAGCAGCACCGCCATCACGTCCGCCGTGTGGATCCGGTCCACCGGCAGCCCTCCGAGCCGGGGCATGGCGTAGTCCCGCAGGCTCGAGCGCCACAGCTTCTCCTGCCGCCCGCCGCCCTTCCAGCCGGTCGAGTGGACCGCGATGACCTTCTCGACGGCTTCGGCGAACGTGGGGACCGTCCGCCTGCGGCCGGTGACCAGCTCGCCGCGCTGGCGCGCCAGGAGGTTCAGGACGCACTTCTGGCGGGCCTCGGCGAGGCTGACGTGGGGCCAGGAGCCGAGTCCGAGGTTGCGGGGCCGTCCG
The DNA here is from genome assembly GCA_965116805.1 of Vicinamibacteria bacterium. Classification (GTDB taxonomy): domain Bacteria; phylum Acidobacteriota; class Vicinamibacteria; order Marinacidobacterales; family Marinacidobacteraceae; genus Marinacidobacterium. Next base: position 2,194,647 of record OZ220713.1, on the reverse strand, counting down.
TCCACGCTGATGCGCTGCCCCCAGGACTTGGCGAGGTGGCCGCGGGCGGTGCGCTTGACGCGGAGGGACAGACCGCCGGAGCCGCGGCCGTCGCCGTAGGTTCCGGGTTCCTGTATGGTCTCGACAAAGCGCGCGGAGAGTCGGTAGGGGCGCTGGATCATGGGTTGCGGCCTCCTGTTGGGAGCAGGTGGCCAGCACAAACTGGCCGGGAACGGGGGAGTCTGCGGCGTTCCGGGAGGGAACAGTATAGCACCGTAACCCTATGACAAACCGTCATGTTAGGGGAATGTCGGGGCACTCTGCGGAACCCGGTGGAACCGGCAGACTGCGGCCCTGCGGGCCGCGTGCCGGTCTGAAGGCCCCCACCGGGAGGACTGGCCGGCGCTCCCCCGTGTACTAGTCGCGGCGGGTGAGGTTGACCACGATGCCGTTCGAGGCGCGGACGAGGTTGGCGGGGGTGATGAGGATTTCCTCTCCCCAGACGCCGGCGCCGACTCCGAGGACCGGCTCCTGCATGAGGTCTTCGTCGATGAACGTCCGGGTGTCCTCCTGCTGCCAGGAGAACGGTGGGATGGAGCCGATCCGGTAGCCGGTGAACTCGATCACCGCTTCGGGACTCGCGAGGCGAATGTTCCGGTTGCCCATCGCCTTCTTGAGCTTTCCCGAGATGACGTTCCGGTCGCCACCCACCGCGATCAACGCCCGCTCGCCCGTTCCCGACTGGAAGATCAGTGTCTTCACCATCTGGCTCTCACGGTAGCCGAGCGCGTGCGCCACCGAAGCGGCGCCCTTCGGCGTCGATGCCGGAAACGTGCGCCGCTCCCACGGGACCCCGAGCTTCTCGAGATGCCGGTGGGCCGGCAGCGCGCCGTCGCTCACCCGGTCCTCCGGGCCATCTGGCGGCCCACCTGCTTTCCCAGCCAGCGCACCGCGAACCGCGGCAGCAGGCGGGGCACGAACGGCACCAACCGCGGGAAGAAGCCGGGATTGATCACGACCTTGCCCCTGAGAGCCCCCCGGTAGCCGGCCCGGGCCACGGATCCCGGATCGGCGAGCGCGAGCCGGCGAATCCCCGAGAAGCCCTCGATGCCCGCCGTGCCCAGGAAGGGGGTGTTCACCGGGCCGGGACAGAGGACGCTCACCGTCACCCCGGTGCCCGCGACTTCGCCGGCAAGCCCTTCGGTGAGGTGGAGGACGAAGGCCTTGGTGGAGGCGTAGGTCGTGAAACCGAGACCCGGGACGTAGCCGGACCCCGAGCCGACGTTCAGGATCCTTCCCCGGCCCCGCTCCAGCATCGCGGGGAGATAGAGGTGGCAGAGATCGGCGAGCGCCGTCAGGTTGAGCCCGATCATCGCGCGCTGCACCGCAAGCGGAACCTCCGCGAAGCGCCGGCTCATTCCGAACCCGGCGTTGTTGACGAGGAAGTCCACCTCCATGCCGCGCTCGCTGGTCGCCGCGTGGAGACGCTCGGGGGCCCCCGGCTCCGCGAGGTCCATCGGCAGCGCCAGCGCGCGCACGCCGGACGCGGCACGGATTTCCTCGGCGGCCTGCTCGAGGCGTCCCGCGCTGCGGGCCACGAGCACCACGTCGCGCCCGCCTTCAGCGCACAGCGACGCCAGCTCCCGCCCGATGCCGGTCGAGGCGCCGGTGATCAGCGCCCATCCCGTCGTTGCCATGTCGTAGTCTTGTCGGCTCTCCGAGCGCGGTATTTTCCCGGAAAACCGTCCGTTTCATGGCCTCGAACCATCCCCACCGTCCCACCGCGGTCATTCCGCGCGAGCTCTCGCAACTCGCGTTCAACGCGCGCGTCCTTCAGGAGGCGCGGGACGAGACCGTTCCCCTGGTCGAGCGGCTCCGTTTCCTCGGCATCTTCTCGAGCAACCAGGACGAGTACTACCGGGTCCGGGTGGCGGCCCTGCAGCGGATCCAGAAGATCAGTCCCCACCGCCGCCGGTTCTCCGACTGGGATCCGTCGGCCCTCCTCTCCGACATTCAGCGCCAGATCCTTCGCGACCAGTCCCTCTTTCTCGATACCTACGACGCCCTTCTGCGCGAACTCGAGCAGCACGGGATCCGCATCATCACCGAAGCCGGCCTGAGCCCCGAGCAGGGGGAGTACGTCCAGGACTACTTCGTCCGCGAGGTACGTCCGCACCTGACCCCGATCATGCTGGAACGGAGCGGACAGACGCTCAATCTCGACGAACGGGAGATCTACCTGGGCGTCCGGGTGCTGCGCTCGGGCCGGCGCCGGCCGATGTACGCCATCGTGGACATCCCCACCCGCTCGGCGGGGCGGTTCGTCCGCTTGCCGTCGGCGCCGGGCCGGACGGACGTCATCCTGCTCGAGGACGTGATCCGGTATCGGCTGCCCGAGATTTTCTCGATCTTCCAGGTCGAGAGCGCCGCGGGCTACGTGGTGAAGATCACCCGGGACTCGGGGCTCGACCTCGACGGCAGCCCGCAGGACAGCTATCTCCGCAAGGTGGAAAAGAGCGTGCGCCGGCGCCTGACCGCCGCGCTCGTGCGCTTCGTCTTCGACCAGACCATGCCCGGCGACCTGCTGGAGGCCCTCTGCCGGAGTCTTCGGATCCAGGACCGGAGCGTGCTGGTACCGGGCGGACGGCATCACAACTTCAAGGACTTCATCCACTTTCCACGGCTCAGGAGCGGTCTTCGCTACGAACCCTGGCCGACCCTGGACGTCCCCGCCATCGATCGCGAGCGATCCATCATGCAGGCGATGCGGCGCCGGGACATCCTGATCCAGACCCCCTACCAGCGCTTCTCCTACCTGATCGATCTGCTCCGGGAAGCGGCCATCGACCCCAAGGTCACCCGGATCTCCGTGACCATGTACCGGGTCGCCGACAACTCCGGGGTGGTCAATGCCCTCGTCAACGCGGCGCGCAACGGCAAGAAGGTCACCGCGGTGGTGGAACTCACCGCCCGGTTCGACGAGACCACCAACATCGAGTTCACCGACGTCCTCACCCGCGAGGGAGTCCGCGTGGTCTTCGGCCCGGAGGAGCTCAAGATCCACGCGAAGATGGGGCTCATCGAACGCCGGGAGCGGGGCCAGCGCGCCCTCTACGGTTTCCTCGGCACCGGGAACCTGAACGAGGACACCGGCAACCTCTACGCCGACCACTTCCTCCTGACCACCCACGAGGGGATCTGCCGGGACCTGGCCCGCCTTTTCCGGGTGATTCGCCGGCCGTACGAGATTCGTGACATGGAGCACCTCGTCGTTTCGCCCTGGACGCTCCGGAGTACGGTGGAGCACCTCATCCACGCGGAGATCGCCCGCGCCCGGCGCGGCGAGCCGGCGTCCATCGAGGCCAAGCTGAATCACCTCACCCAGCCGGACATTGTCGGCCTCCTCGAGGAGGCTGCGGAGGCCGGGGTCCGAATCCGCCTCATCGTGCGGGGAACCTTCTCGATTCCCACCGAGAACCTACCGGCAGGCGCCGATTTCCAGGCGATCTCCATTCTGGACCGGTATCTCGAGCACTCCCGGATCCTCGTCTTCGGAAACGGCGGGGACCCGCTCTACTACTGCACGTCCGCCGACTGGATGCCGCGCAACTTCGATCGGCGCATCGAAGTCGCCTTCCCGGTCTACGACGAGCGGATCAAGAAGCAACTGCGGCACTATCTGGATCTGCAGTGGGCCGACAACTGCAAGGCCCGGAAGCACGACTCGAAGGGACGGAACCGGCGGGTGCCCCCGGGGACGCCGTGCCGGGCCGCGCAGGAGTCCATCTACCGGTGGCTCGCGGAGCGGACCCAGGCGGAACGCGCGCAGCTCGAGAGGATCCGGGAAGCCCGGACGCCGACCGCTCCACCGGCGGAGCCGGGAAACGCTCCGGAACCCGGACCGGCTCAGCGCGAGGTGCTGCTGACCAGCAGCGCGGCGAGTTCCTCCCCGGCATCGAGCCGCGCGTAGGCCGTCCCCGCGTCCGCGAGGGGGACCCGGAGAGTCACCAGGGTCTCGAGGGGGACGCCGCCGAGCAGCTCCCACGCGGTTCGGCGGCGCCGCTCGACGGTCCAGGACGGCTCCAGCGGCGGCAGGTGGCTCACCTGGCTCGACACGATCCGGATCCGGCCCCGGTGGAACCAGCCGCCCAGGTCGAGCGGCGTCTCTCCCCCGGCCAGCCAGGAACCCACGATCACGCGCCCGTCCCGGGCGGCCGCCCGGATCGCCGGGTCGAGCGCCGACCCGTTGCCGGAGACCTCGAAGACCAGTTCGGCGCCCCCGGGGAAGGCCTGGTGCACGCGTTCCACCGCCTGCTCCGGCGCGACCGCCTCCCGGGCCCCGAACTCCAGCGACCGGCGGCGGCGCCCGGGGTTCGGTTCGACGGCGATCAACCCGCCGAGCGGAAACCGGGAGAGCAGCGCGGTGAGGGCGAGGCCGAGCACCCCCTGACCCACGACCACCACCCGCTCTCCGATCCGGGGCGCCCCGTCGAGGAGGAGATTCACCGCCGTTTCGAGATAGGGGAAGAGCGCCGCGCGTTCATCCGGCACGTCCGCCGGGACGGGAAGCAGGTCGCCCACCGGCGCGCAGAACACGTTCTGGTGGGGCACGAAGGCGAACACCCGGGAACCCACCGCCGGCGCCGCGGCGGGCGCTCCGGGTCCGAGCGCTTCCAGCCGGCCCACCGAGGCGTAGCCGTAGGGAAAGGGGAACCGGAACGAGCCGCCCGCGTGCGCGCCCAGGGTCTCGTCCCGGGGAAGCAAGGGATCGAGATCTCCGCGCCAGGCGGCGAGTTCGGTGCCCGTGCTGATCGCCGATACGCACGTTCGCACGCGCGCCTCGCCGGCCGCGGGCTCGGGCGCCGGCCCGCGGCGCACCGCGGCGCGGCGCGGGCCCTCGAACCAGACGGAGAGTCGCTCCGCGCCTGACGGCAATCCGGTCACGGCCAGCCCTCGCGCCCGGCGGCCGGCACGGGTCTCCGGGCGCCGAACCGGGGCCGGCCGGCAAACACGAGGTCGTCGTCGAGACGCGCCCAGCCGAGTCCCGCGAGGTCCACGGGCGCGGGCACCCGGGCGAGGGCCGGCTCGCCGCCGACCAACCGCGGGGCGACCGTGATCACGACCCAGTCGGCGAGCCGTGCCGCGAACATCGAGGTGAGCACCCGGCTGCCGCCTTCCACGAGCAAACGCCGGACGCCGCGCCGATGCAGGGCGCGCATCACGGATCGGAGGGGCACCGGGCCGCCCGGCGAGCGGAACCTCAGCACCGTCACCCCGGCGGCGCGAAGCCGCGCCGCCCGCTCACCGGATGCCCCGAAGCTCGTCGCGACGAGTGGCGGGGGAGCGGCCCCGGAAGCTCCGCGGCTCCGGAGAAGCCGGGCGGAGGGCGGTAGCCGCAGCTGGCCGTCAAGAATGACCGGGAGGGGGCTGTCCCCGGCGACGAGCCTCACGTTGAGCCGCGGGTCGTCGGCCAGCACCGTGCCGATTCCCACCAGGATCGCGTCGTGGCCGGCGCGCAGCCGATGCGTGAGTTCCAGCGAACGCGAACCGCTGAGGCGCAGGGGCTCTCCGGGTCTCGCGGCGATGGAACCGTCGAGACTCTGGGCGTAGCTGACGGTGATGCGTGGCCGCCCCCGCACCCCCACGGTCTCGGCCGACGTCAGTTGGTCAACCAGACCCTCAAGTCCCGCCGCGGGCAGGCCCGCGGCGCGGGAACGCGCGATCACGAGGGGCCGCGCGCCACGCCGCCGTCCGGATCGCCCGCCGGGGCGGTCCGGAACCCCACGTCGTCGAGCAGCACGGTTCCGGCGGTCTCCGGGTCGAGTCGGAGGCGGATGCCGATGACCGGGGGCGGCCCGGCGGGAGGCAGCGGTGCGGGCGCCGCGCCGGGCGCGACGGGAGGCGGCGGCGGTGGCGGCGGCAGGAGGTTCCTGCCCGGTATCGCGACCGTTTGCGGGATCTCCTCGACGATACGGCGGTACCGCTCACGATTCATCCGGCGGGACTTCAGGAACTGGACCTCGAAGGGAGGTTCCGGAGAGATCGCCTCCACGATCGCGAACGCCGGCCCTTCCACCTCGTCGGGGAACAGCAGTTGCACCGTCATCGCGATGGGCGGCCTCCGCGCCCCCGGCTCGGCGTCGTCTCCCGGCGCGTCCGGGTTCCAGACCACGGAGAGCGTGAACTCGTCCTCGCCGGCCATCGCAATCGGTTCGGCCAGGTGGATCTCGTAGGCGGGATCCTCCGCCTGCCGGTCTCCCGAAACCTCGAGCCGGACGGCGGAGGTGGCCTGCTTCGAGCCGTCGCGGAAGAGGACCTCCTCCTCGCTCCAACCGGTGAGACCGCGAGCTTCGATCATGGCGCCCGCCGCGGTCCCGGTGGCGAGATGCAGGTCTTCCTCGAAGCCCGCGACGATGCGGGTGCGCGAGTCGGCGTACTGGCTCTGGTAGCGGGTCTCCGGAAGGAACGGCGCCCCGGCGCGGTAGTCGCGGAGCAGCGGCACGAATTCCGCCTCCCCCAGGAGGGTGGCGCGCAGGAACGCCAGCACGTACACCTGAGCTATCCGTTGCTGTTCGGCCGCGGAGAGGAGCGGGGCGCGATTGAGCCAGAACATGCCCCAAAGACCCGAGTCCATGCCCCAGGTGCTGTTGAACTGACCGTGGTTTCCGCGGTGCGCGACGACCCCGGCCTTGAGGCGGAAGCCGAGAATCCCTTCGGAGCGCTCGGCGGCTCCGTCCAGGAGGGTCCGGTGGAACTGGCGGAGGCCGTGAAAGCTGGGCTCGTCGGTGTCGTAAGAGCCCTGGAGGGCCAGGAAGTTGACGTCGTGCAGCTCGATGCGCCGCGAATAGCGGCGGTCGATCTGCGCGATCGCCACCACCGATTCGATTCCGAAGCCGTAGTCGAACCGGTAGTTCGCGTCATCCGGGAAAGAGGGAAGGTCGTTGAAGGCCGTGGCGATCGCCGCCGCCTCTCCGCCGCGCGAGTGCCCGAGCAGCGCCACCCGGTCGAGGTCGAGCCGGTTGTAGAGGGGTGAGCGCGGGTCCCGGTTCCAGGTCCGAAACAGCCGGAGGTGCTCCAGCAGCAGGATCGCGCGCGCCGGCATCTCGCGCCCGCCGAAATCACCCGACCAGGTTCCGTTGAGGAAGTTGGCGTCGACGGACGCGGTTGCGATTCCGTGGCTCGCGAGCAGCTCCGCCAGGTAGTCGTAACCGGCGTCGGAGAAATCCTCCATGCGGTGGTTGCCGTGGACGATCAGCGCCACCGGACGCCGGTTCCCGGGGCCGGTGTCGGGGAGGTGGAGCCGGCCCGCGAGCGGCGCGTCCTCCACCCCGAATCCCCACCACCATTCCCGGTGGGTCGCGCGAAAACCACGCCACTCGGGGAGCACGCTGCTGAGGTCCACCGAGGGCGAGCGGATGGTCACCGCGTCTCCGTACTCCGGCCGGTAGGGATCCCGTCCGTTGCCGTATGTCAGGAGGCGCACCGGATGGGGGCCGCGCGCCGCTGGATCTTCGGCGAGGACCGCGGGCGGATTGGGCTGGACCTGCGCCGGACGGACGTAGGGATCCTCTCCGGGACCGAAGAACCACATTCCCCCGTAGGCGATGAGTCCGGCTCCCACCACGATGAGAACAATGCCGCCCCGGCCGTACGCCGGACCGTGCGGGCGAAACACCATGGCGAGCCCGGAGCCGACGAAGAAAGGCCCGACAAAGACGACCACCAGCAGTCCCGGAAGGAGCGCCTCCGGCCAGCCGAAGATGGTGCTCCGGAGCAGCCAGAGGCTCGCTCCCGCCGCCGCCAGCAGCAGGAAAGCATCCGTGGAGAGCCACTCGACGAGGCGCTCGGCGGCCCGGCTCAGCCCGACGAAGACCACGAGCGAGACCACGCCCGCCACGAGTCCCACGAGCGACCCCAGCAACCATCCCGGAATGGCCCCGAAGGAAACGGTCGCCAAGGCATGCAGGACGACCACGCCCAGGGCGCTCGTGGCCGCGCCGGCCACGAAATACCGCCGGATCACCGGGGCGTAGTCGGAGCGTCGCACTCGTCAGGCTCTCCTTTGCCTGGGGCGTGAGATCGTCAGTCGCCTCCGCCTCGAAGGTAGTCGTCGGTACCGTCCAGCCAGTCCTGCCGCGGCGGCGTGAAGATGTCCACGTCCAGGGTGTCTTCCAGCGCGATCGCCTTGTGCGGCACCCACGAGGGAAGGACCAGCACCTCTCCGGCCTTCACGTCGATCGGCTCCGAGTCCTCGTCCTCGATCCAGAACCGGAGCACCCCACTGATCACGTAGGTGATCTGTTCGTTGTCGTGCGAGTGCATCGGAACCACGGCGCCCTTGTCGAGGTAGACGTGGGTGAGCATGGCTCGGTCGGCGGTGATGATCCGGCGGCTGAGCTGGTCGCTCAGGCGCTCCTTTTCCATGGCTTCCCAGCGGATGTGACGTACCTGATCTCTCGCTGACACGGAATCTTCCCTTCCCGCCCCCAGGGGGCGGGCTCCGATGATACCGGGGAACGCCGGTTCAGACCGGCGCCGCTCCGCGGCAGCGGAGCGCCATTGACACCCGCGGATCAGGCCCAGTAACCGGCGTGAAGTCCCAGAGCGACCCCGGTGGCGCCCACCACCAGGGGGAAGGCGGCCAGCCCGAGCAACGCCCGGATTCCGAGGCCGAGGGCACCCGGAGCGAACACGAGGAGGCCCTGCACCAGGAACGTCCCGTAGAGGGCGCCGTAGGCCACGTTCGGCCGGGCGCAGAAGGGACAGTCGGGAGGGCCGGGCGTCTGGATGTTGCAAAACGCCGCCCCGCCGTTCCAGATCGAGACGCAGCCGCAGTCGTAGATCACGTGGCAGACGTTCAGGAAGAACGTCGCCGCCACCGCGACCAGCGGCGCCAGCACGGCCGCCCGTATCGCGAGTTTCCGGAGATTCATCTGTCTGCGCTCGGCGGGAGTCTAAGCGGACTGCCGGACGCGGATGAACCGCGGCGTTTTCGTTCCAGCCGGACTCCCCGCCCATAGAATTCGTCCCGCACATGGACCGGAGCAGGCGACGGGTCGCTGGCCTGCTGCTCCTGCCGGCCCTCCTCGTGGTGGCGGTGGTCGCCGCGGTTCCCATCGGCCTGCTGTTCCGGGTAGCGCTCTACCCCCCTGGCCCGGTCGCGCCGCTGAGCGGGGGTCCGGAACTGGATTCCTTCGCCGCACTGCTGAGCGCTCCTTACCCGTCGGTCGCCCTGCGGACGCTCCGTCTCTCGCTGCTCACCACCGTCCTGGTCACGCTCCTCGGCTTTCCGGTCGCCCTCTTCCTCTCCCGCTCACGGGGGCTCTCCCGCCGGATCCAGACGCTGCTGATCGTCTCCCCGCTCCTGATGTCGGTGGTGGTGCGCGCCTACGGCTGGATGCTGATTCTCGGCCGTCAGGGGTTCGTCGGAGAGACGCTCGCGGCGCTCTCGCTTCCCCGCGTCGGTCTCCTGCACACCGAGACCGCCGTGCTCCTCGCGCTGACCGAGTCGTTTCTCCCGTTCATGATCCTCGCGCTGGCGGCCAGCCTCGACCGGATCGACCCGGACCTCCTGGCCGCCGCCCGCGGTCTGGGAGCTTCGTCGGCGCGTACCTTCCTTGCCGTCGTGGTGCCGCTCACCCTCCCCGGCTTCGTGGCCGGAGCGAGCTTCGTCCTGGTGGGAAGCCTCTCCGCGTACGCCGTCCCCGCCCTGCTCGGCGGGTCGGCGGCCCGGACCTTCGTCATGGAGATCTACGAGCTCGTCACCATCAGCTTCGACTGGCCCACGGCGGCCGCCGCCTCCGTCGTCCTGCTGCTCTTCGCCTCGGCGCTCCTCGGCGGAGCGGCGCTCCTGAGCCGCCGCCGGTCGGCGCGCACCTTCGGGACCTAGCAGCTCCGGGAAGTGGCGATGCGCATCGCACTGGGAGCCGCCGCGGCCGTCGCCTACGCGGTGCTCCTCCTGGCGCCCCTCGCCGTGATCGTCTATTCCGTGAGTCCGGCGGCGGCGCTCGAGATCCCGCCGTCGGGCGTCAGTCTTCGCTGGTACGCGGGCCTTGCCGACCAGCCGCGGCTCATTTCCGGCCTCTTCACGAGTCTGCTGCTGGGCGCGATCGCGACGGGCGCGGCCCTCGTCACCGGCATCCCGGCGGCGCTCGCGCTCACGCGGGGGTCGCTCCCGGGACGCGAAGCCTTTCTCGCCGTTCTCCTCTCCCCGCTGAGTCTCCCCGGTCTCGTGCTCGGTCTCGGCGTGCTGACGAGCGCCGCCGTGCTCGCGAACGCCACCGGCATCCGGACCGCCGGGACGCTCCTGCCGCTGGTCGCCGCCCACCTGCTCATCACCATCCCCTGGGTCGTCCGCAGCGTGGCCGCCTCGCTCGAGTCCACCGATCCGGCGCTCGAGGACCAGGCCCGCAGCCTGGGCGCCGGCCCCTTCGCGACTCTCTTCCTCGTCACCCTGCCGAGCGCCCGCGCGGGTATCGTTGCCGGCGCGGTGTCCGCGTTCGTGATCTCTTTCGGCAACTTCGCGCTGTCGCTGCTGCTTGCCAGCGGGCGGACCGTCACCCTGCCGGTGGCCATCTACGAGACCGTGGACCGGTACCAAGACCCCACCGTCGCCGCGGTGAGCACCCTCACCATCGCCGCCGCGGTGGGCGCCGCGGTGCTGACGGATCGGATTTCCGGGCCGCCCAGGACCCGGGACGCCCCCTCCCGAAGCGGCCGGCAGGCGGACCCGGCCGCGCCCGAACCGGCCCGATGACCTCCGGGAGGCGCCCGCCGCCGCGTTTCGCGGCCACGCGCCTCCTGCTGGTCCTGGCGGCAGGGCACCTGCCCCTCGGATGCGGCGGCCCCCCGGGGGAAGATCTGGTGATCGCGGTCCCACCGGGCCGGATCGCCGATCTCGAGAACTACTTCGCCGGCCCGTTCGAGACGGCAACGGGGGCCCGTGTCATCCCGGTGGGACTCCGTTCCGCCGAGCAGGCGGCCCGGGTGCGCGTCGAGAGCGGCAATCCGTCCCTGGACGTCCTGTGGATCGACGCCGGGGAAGCGGCGCTGCTCGCGAACGAGGGTCTCGTCGAGACTCCCTTCGATCCGGAGACCCGGGCGGAGGGAGGGCTGCGCGTCCCCAATGCCGCGTGGGCCGACCCGGATGCCTGGTTCAGCCAGCGGGCGCTCCCGGCCACGTTTGCCTCCGCCATCGGGTTTCTCTACAACACCGCGCATTTCCCCTCCCCCCCGGCTTCCTGGACGGCGCTGGAAGACCCCGCGCTCGAGGGTCGGCTCGCCCTGTTCGGGTTCGGGAGCACGCTCGGGCCGCTCACCGTCGCCGCCCTGGCGCGCATCGACGCGGGGAACGAGACGGACGCGGACGCGGGGTTTCGGAGACTCGGCCGGCTCCGGAACAACGTCCTGGTGTACGGCACCAGCGGACCCGCCAACAACCAGTTGGTCGCCCAGGGCGAAGCCTGGCTCACCCTGGGCCTGCCCTCCCAGGCGCGCCACCTTGCCGCCGAGGGCGCGCCGGTGGGATGGGCCGCCCCGGCCGAAGGGGCGATCGCCCTGCCCCAGGGGATCCAGATCGTGACCGGAACCCGGCGCCCCGAACTCGCGCGCGCGTTCGCGGACTACATGTTCTCTCCCGAGGCGCAGCGGATCGCCGCCCGCGAACTCCAGTTGGTGCCGTCACGCAGCGACGCCGAGATTCCGCCCGGCCTGCCGCCGCCCGACGCGCTCATGCGGCTCGATATGGTGACCCTGGGTGACCTGCGTCCATCGTGGGCCACCCGCTTCCGCCGCGAGGTGATTCCCTGATCATGACCCCTGAAGGCCCGGATGTCTCCCGGGAGAGCGTCGCTGCGCTCGTCGACTGTCTGATGCCGCATCCCGCCGCGCTCGGGTCCCGCGCCGCCGGGTTCCGGGGCTGGCTGGAGCGGCTCGCCCAGGGATGGGTCCGGGCCGGGATCACCGGACCGCGGCGGCCGGCGCCCGAAGGAGGAGCGGGGCCGCCGGCCCCGGCGGACGTGGACCCCGACGCCATCAACTTGGTCGGAGCGACCCATCTGGAAGACGTTCGCGACGCGGCGGAGTGGGCCGCGAGCGCGCGATTCCTGGCCAACGAGCGGCGCGGGGCCATGACCCTGCTCACCGACGTGCTCGCCATTGGCGCCGCGGAGCCGCTGCCGGCATTCCTTGACGGCACCGAGGCGAGGGGCGTCCTCGACGCCTTCCCCGGCGACTCCGTTCCATCCGCAACGCTGTGGCGGCCCGTGGAAGGCCGCAGCTCGGCGGGAATCTGGTCCGCGATGTTGTGGAACCGGCTCGTGGGAGATCCCCAGGAACTGCATGCCGGGCCGGAGTGCGTCGCGGCCGCGGTAGCGGCCGCCGAGGCGCGCGACCGCACCCTTGGCGAACTTCTAGACGCGATCGTGGTCGGCTGTGGCATCGGAAGCTGGCACCGGGACGCCGTCGGGACGGCGATGGAGGAGGCGGGAATTCACTCACCGGGCGCGCTCGCGCCCGTGGCCACCGCCGCCGCGGTCGGTCGTCTCGAGGGAACCGGGGCCCGGAATCTCGCGCAGAGCATCCGGCGCGCCAGCGCGCTCACCCCGCTGCATCCGTACCGGGCCTTCAGCGACGGCGCGAGCGCCAAGCTGCTCTACGGCGCCTTCGGTCAACTACTTGGCGCGGCCGCCACGCTCAGCATCAAGAATCCCATCGGGCTCCTTCCCGCGCCCTCGCTTTCCCGCCGCTCACGCCAGCCGGGAGTCGCATCCTTCGATCCGCGCACCGCGACGAGGGCGATCCACACGATCGCACTCAAGAAGTTCCCCGGTTCACGGGCCGTGCAGTCCGTACTCGCCGCCATGGAAAAGCTGCCCCGGATCGACCCGGGGAGCGTGGAGTCGATCTCGGTCGAGACCTATCCCTTCTCGGCGACCGTATCCGGGTGGTCCCGCCCGGACACCGGACCGATCGCCATGCAGAGCCACATACCCACGGCGGTCGCCCTGTGGCTCGAGGCCCGCCACCGGCGGGTTCCCTTCAGCGCGGACCACTATCCGCGGTTTCGGGATCCGGCAACGATCACGCTCGCCGAGCGGGTCACCGTCCGGGCGCACGAGTTCGGCCAGGCGGGCGCACCGTCGAGCCGCCGTATCCGCTGGGCGAAGGTGACCATCCGATCCAGGGCCAGCCCCGACCTGACGGCCTCTTCCGGCCCTCCCTTCGCGCCTCCGCCACCGGGAGCCATCCGCGACCGCTTCGCGAATCTGACCCGCGGCGCAGCCGTGCGCGATCCGCATCAGTTCCCCTACTCGGCGCCCGTTCGCAGCTTTCTGGGCCAGGAACTGCCGGATACGCCGCCGGAGCCGGCGGCGACGGTCCTTCCCCCCGTGGAGCCCACCGAGTCCGGCGACCCGGCCGAGGAGTCGGAGGGCGGGGCCGACTCGCTCTTCGGACAGTCGTGAACCCACGCGACGCCGGGCTCGCACTCGAAGGCCTCGGCAAACGCTTCGGCGAGACCGAATCGGTTTCGGACGTGACGCTGCGGGTGGGACGCGGCGAGCTGATGGCCCTGCTCGGCTCCAGCGGGGCGGGCAAGTCCACCATCCTGCGCTGCATCGCCGGACACCTGGAGCCGGACTCGGGGGAGGTCTGGATCGGGGGCGAGCTGATGGATCAGGCGCCGCCGGAAAACCGGAACGTGGGAATGGTCTTCCAGAGCTACGCCCTCTTCCCTCACCTGAGCCTCCGGAGGAACGTCGCGTTCGGCCCCGAACGGCGGGGAGCCTCCCGCAGCGCGGCCGCGGACCTCGCGGGGGAGATGCTGGAACGGGTGGGTCTGCTGGAACTCGCGGACCGCTATCCCCGCGAGATTTCGGGAGGGGAACAGCAGCGGGTCGCCGTCGCCCGGGCGCTCGCCATCCGCCCCGAGGTGCTGCTCCTCGACGAACCGCTGTCGAGCCTCGATCAGACCCTGCGGCGCGAACTGCGGTCGCTCCTGCGCAGCTTGCAGCGGTCCTTCGAAGCGACGACGGTCTGGGTCACCCACGACCAGGAAGAGGCCCTGACCGTCGCCGACCGGGTAGCCGTCCTGAACCGGGGCCGGCTCCAGCAGGTCGGGACGCCCCTCGAACTTCACACCCGGCCGGCCAACACGTTCGTGGCCAGTTTCGTCGGCAAGATGAACCTGCTCCCCGCCCTCCCCGAGAAGGGCGAACCGGGCGCCTTCCGGCTACCCGGCGGCCCCGTGTTGCGCGCGGAACGGGACGGCGGCCAACACCCCGTTACCGCGAGTTCCGGAGCCGCGGACGACGAGGTGCTCCTCGCCATGCGGCCCGAGGTGGTCCAGATCGGACACCCGCCGGCGGCGCCCGGCTTCAACCGGATCGGCGCCACCGTCGGCCGAATCGCCTTCCTGGGCGACCGCCTCGAGATCGAACTCGAGCTCGCGGGGGGAACCCGGCTGCTCGCCCGCGGCAACACCCTGTTCGAGAGTCTCGCCCGGGAGGGCGACGACGTCCGGCTCTACTGGCCGGTGGCGGACACCCGCATCCTGGTCCCATAGGACAGCACCGGCCCCGGAGCGCCGGCCTCCGGCCGGCATCGCGGCCCGCCAGGGCCGCGACCACGCGCCTGCACCGGGAGGACTGGGCCGGCCGGAGCCCGGCGCTCCCAGCCTGGCCTACACCCAGTCGAAGCTCCGCTCCACCGCCTTGTGCCAGGCGATGAGCCGCTCGTCCCGCTCGGCGTCGGACATCCCCGGCTCGAAGCGGACGTCCTCTTCGAGAGCGCCGGCCAGTTCGGTCTCGGACTCCCAGAAACCCACTGCCAGCCCGGCCGCGACCGCCGCTCCGAGCGCGGTGGTCTCGACGCACCGCGGACGCACCACCGGAATCCCCAGGACGTCGGCCTGGAAGGCGAGCAGGAGTCCGCTCACCGTCATGCCGCCATCCACCCGCAGCTCTCCGGGCGCGTGGCCGGCGTCGGCGCGCATCGCCTCGATCACTTCACGGACCTGGAAGGCCGAAGCCTCGATCGCGGCGCGCGCCAGGTGGCGCCGGTCGGTGTGCCGTGTCAAGCCGCAGATCACCCCGCGGGCGTCCGAGCGCCACCAGGGCGCGAATAGCCCGGAAAACGCGGGAACGATGACCGCACCTCCGGCGTCCTCCACCTGGAGCGCGAGCCCCTCCACCTCGGCCGCAGACCCGGCGAACCCGAGCTGGTCGCGGAGCCACTGGACGAGCGAACCGGCGACCGCCACCGAACCCTCCAGCGCGTATTCCACTCCCGCCGCATCGCTGAAGGCGACCGTGGTCAGGAGCCCGGCCTTCGACGCTACCGCTTCCCTCCCGGTGTGCATCAGAAGGAAGGCGCCGGTGCCGTAGGTGCACTTCGCTTCGCCGGGACGCCGCCGCAACTGGCCGAGCAGCGCCGCCTGCTGGTCCCCGATCACGCCGCCGATCGGGACCGGGGCGCCGAACGGGCTATCGCCAAGCGTCCGGCCCCAGGCTTCGGGGTGGGACGAGGGCGTGATCTCGGGAAGCATGGAGGCAGGCACGTCCAACGCATCGAGCAACTCGTCGCTCCAGCGCAACGTGCCGAGATCCATCATCAGGGTCCGGCTGGCGTTGGTCGCGTCGGTGCGATGGACCGCGCCGCCGGTGAGTTTCCAGGCGAGCCAGGACTCCACGGTGCCGAACACCGCGCGGCCCGTGAGCGCGCGGTCCCGAAGGCCTTCCTGGTGGTCGAGCAGCCAGCGCAGTTTCGGCCCCGAGAAATAGGTGGCGGCGGGGAGCCCCGTGAGTTCGCGCAGCCGGGCGGCGCCAACGGCGTCCTCGAGCGCCGCCGCGAGTTCGGCGGTGCGCGTGTCCTGCCACACGATCGCCGGCGCTAGCGGCTCTCCGGTCGCCGGATCCCACACCACGGTGGTCTCGCGCTGATTCGTGATCCCGACCGCGGCGACGTCCTTCCCCTCAAGCCCCGCGTTCCGGAGCGCGCCGGCGACCACTTCGCCCGTCCGGTCCCAGATCTCCACCGCGTCATGCTCCACCCAGCCGGGACGCGGCGTGATCTGGCGGTGTTCCTGCTGTGCCGAGCCGACGATCGCGCCGTCCCGGGCGAAGAGCAGGCAGCGGCTGCTCGTGGTCCCCTGGTCGATCGCCGCCACCACCCGGGGCCGCGATCCGCCGCCTGCCGCGGGCGTCACGGAGCGTTCAGGCGGAGCGCTTTCCCGGGCCTCGCCCCCGTCACCTCCCCGTCCTGGAGAACGAAGACCCCGGAGACCAGCACGTGCTGCACTCCGGTCGAGTAGTGGTGCGGATCGCCGAACTCGCCGTGTTCCTCCACGGCCGCCGGGTCCAGCACGGCGATGTCGGCAACGGCTCCTTCCCCGATGACGCCGCGTCCGTCGAGACCGAGCCTCTCAGCCGGGAAGGACGCCATCTTCCGGATCGCCTCCTCGAAGGACAGCAGGCCCGCTTCCCGGACATAGAGGCTCAGCACCCGGGAGAAGGTGCCGTAGTTGCGCGGGTGCGGCACCCCTTCCCCGGGCGCCACCACCCCCCCGTCCGAGGAGATCATCGTGCGGGGATGCGCCATGATCCGGCGCACGTCGTCCTCGTGCATGGCGTGGAAGACGCCGCCGAAGCCGCCCTGTTCCTGAAGCTCGAGCGCCAGGGTCGCCCCGTTCTCCGGGTTCGACTCCAGCCCTCGCTCGCGCAGGATGTCGCCCATCGTCTTCCCCTCGAGCGAGGGGTCCCACGCGCACCGGGAGATCTGCACGTTGTCGGGGCTGCCGCCCCCGCGGTCCACCTCGATGTTGGTCCTGATCTCCTGGCGGATTCGCTCGCGCGTCTCCGGGTCCTGGAGGCGCTCCAGCAGCGCATCGTTTCCGCCGGCGAGGCTCCAACCGGGAAAGAGGATCGTGAGCCCGGTGGACGAAGCCGTGTAGGGGTACTGATCGATCGTCACGTCCACCCCGCGCGCCACCGCCTCGTCCACGAGGCGGAGGCTCTCCGTGCTCTGTCCCCACATCGGGGCGCCAACCACCTTGTGGTGGGTGAGCTGGGTCGGGAGGCCCCCTTCTTCGCCGATCCGGATCGTCTCGCGCACCGAGTCCATCAGTGTGAGTCCCTCCTCCCGCATGTGGCTCACGTGGATGCCGCCGTAACGCGCCGCGACCTTCGCGAGCTCGATGACCTCCTCGGTTTCCGCGAAGGTTCCCGGCGCGTACTTGAGGCCGGTGGAGAGCCCGTAGGCGCCTTCCTGCATCGCCTGGTCCACGAGCGCCCGCATCTCATCGAGTTCCGCCTCCGTGGGCGCCCGGTCCTCGAGGCCCATGACTTCGCGGCGGACCGTGCCGTGGCCGACCATCAGCCCCATGTTGATCGCGGAGCCCTCGGCTTCGAACTCCGCGAGCCACTCGCCGATGGGCAGCGGCGAGCCGCCGTCCGGGCCGCCCATGGCGGTCGTCACCCCCTGCCGGAGGTAGTTCTCGGCCAGTGGATGGCGGAGCACCCCGCGCACGGCGTGGCTGTGGAGGTCCACGAATCCCGGCACCACGGCGAGACCCGACACGTCCACCCGCGTCTCGGCCCGGGCGCCGGACAGATCACCCACCGTCGCCACCCGGCCGTCCCGGATGCCCACGTCGGCGACCCGGGGGGCGCCGCCGCGGCCGTCGTGGACCTCCCCGCCGGCCAGCACCACGTCGTAGGGCTCGCCGCAGGCGGCGGCGAGCGCCGCGGTCAAGAGGAGCGCGATTCGCAACAAGCGTTGGGCCATGAGTCTTTCTCCGCGGACCGCTCCGGTCGGGAATCGGGTCCGCGGGAACGGGCGGCGCCCGAGTCTATCGGTATGCTGCCTGCGCCGTCCGCCGGGACGGACAAAGGAGGACCCACATGCGCTGGAACCGGAATCTGGTCATTCCCGCTCTGCTCGCGGCCCTCGTGCTGCCGGTGATCGCGGCCGGACAGTCGGCTCCCACGGTCCTCCCCCTGCGGGAGCGGGCGGCGCTCGTGGACCGCTGGCTCGAGATCCGCTTCGAGACCGTCCTGCCCGAGATCATGCGGCGTGAGGGCGTGGACCTGTGGATCGTCGCGGCGCGGGAGTACAACGAGGACCCGGTCATCCGCACCATGCTCCCCTACACCTGGCTGGCGGCGCGGCGGCGGACCGTGCTGGTGTTCCACGACCGCGGCGCGGAGGAGGGAGTGGAGCGCTTCGCGGTGGCGCGCTACGACATCGGGGGCATCCCGGGCGCCTGGGACCCGGAGACCGAGCCCGACCAGTGGGCCCGGGTGGCCGAACTCGTCCGCGAGCGGAACCCCCGGGTGATCGGCGTCAACCGCTCGACGGACTTCGGCCTCGCCGACGGCATCACCTCCACCGAATACGAAGCGCTCCGGGAAGCGCTCGGTCCCGATCTGGCCGGCCGGCTCATGGATGCCGAGCGGCTCGCCATCGCCTGGCTCGAGACCCGGACCCCGGAGGAGATGGCCGTCTATCCGGGCGTGGTCCGCCTGGCCCGCTCGATCATCGCGGACGGACTCTCGGAAAAAGCCATCCAGCCCGGGGTCACCACGACGCAGGACCTGTCCTGGTGGTACCGCGAGCGGATCCGGGAACTGAAGCTCCAGACGTGGTTCCAGCCGGGGGTCTCGGTGCAGCGCCATGAGGGCGCGATGTTCGGCGGCGACTCCGGCGAACAGGGGGATTTCTCTTCCCGGCCGCCCCCGGACACCATCCTGCCGGGGGACCTGATCCACGTGGATTTCGGAATCACCTACCTCCGGCTGAACACGGACACCCAGATGCACGCCTACGTGCTCCGCCACGGCGAGACGGGCGCCCCGCCGGGACTCCGGGAGGCCTTCTCGACGGGCAACCGGCTCCAGGACATCCTGACGGACGAGTTCGTCGCCGGTCGCACCGGCAACGAGATCCTGGCCGCCGCCCTGGCCCAGGCCGAGAGCGAGGGGATCAAGGCCTCGATCTACACGCACCCGATCGGCTTCCACGGCCACGCCGCCGGTCCCACCATCGGCCTCTGGGACCGGCAGGAGGGCGTGCCCGGCAAAGGCGACTACGAGCTCTTTCCGATGACCGCCCACTCGATCGAGCTGAACGCCCGGGTCGCCGTGCCCGAGTGGGACGGCCAGGAAGTCCGGATCGCCCTCGAAGAGGACGCGATCTTCGACGGCGAGAAGACGACCTACATCGATCCCCGGATGGAGCGCCTGCTGCTGGTCCCGCGCCCGCGCTGAGGCTCCGCCGGCAGGGGCGTAACATCCTGTTCGGCCCATGACCGCGATCCTCCTCGGGACCCTGTTCGTCGCGGTCACGATCGGCGTCCTCCGCCTCCACCCGTTCCTGGCGCTGACGCTGGGAGCGATCCTCGCCGGATCGCTCGCTCCGTCCGAACTCCCGGCCCCGGAACGGGTCTTCGCGGCTCTCGAGGCGACCGGCGGCGCCTTCGGCGACCTCGTCGGGGCCATCGGGATCGCCATCGCCCTCGCGGCCATCATCGGCGACTGCCTGCTGCGGAGCGGCGCCGCGGACCGCATCGCCGGATCGCTGCTCCGCCTGTTCGGCGAGGGCCGGGCCGTCTGGGCGCTCGCCGCCGCGGCCTACGTGCTCTCGATCCCGGTGTTCTTCGACACCGTGTTCTTCCTGCTCATCCCCCTGGCCCGCGCGCTCGCCCGGCAGGCCCCCGGCCGCTACCCGATGTTCGTCATGGCCATCTGCGCGGGCGCCGTCGCCACCCATTCGCTCGTCCCGCCAACGCCGGGTCCGCTGGGGATGGCCGACAACCTCGGGCTCGATCTGGGGACCGCCATCGGGTTCGGACTGTTGCTCGGGATCCTGCCGGTCGCCGCCACCCTCGTGATCGCGCCGCGGTTCGCGCGGGGCCTGGACGTCGAACCGGCCGACACGCCCGGCTCCGGCCAGGCCACCACCCGGTCCGATCGTCCGGGCATTGTCGCCTCCCTGTTTCCCATCGCGCTGCCGGTGGTGCTCATGAGCGGGGCCTCGGTCGCCGCCGCCGGCGGCGGCGGGCTGATCCCCGGAGCGGCCTGGGCGGCGGTGCTGGGACACCGGAACGCGGCGCTCTTCCTCGCGGCCTTCGCCGCGGCCTTCGTGCTCTGGCGGACCCACCGGCCTCCGGTCCGGCGGCTCCTGGGCTCTTTCGGGAACGCCGTCGGCGAGGCCGGTCCCATCATCCTGATCACCGCCGCCGGAGGCGCCTTCGGGCGCGCCCTCGCCGGCGCCGGAATCACGGAGGACCTCGCCCGGGTCTCATCGGCCGCGGACGGCACGGTCCTCCTGCTGCTCGCCGCCGGGATCGCCTCGCTGTTGAAGCTGGCACAGGGCTCCGGGACGGTCGCCATCCTCACCGGATCGGCGGTCGTTGCTTCCCTGGTGCCCGATCCGGCCGCACTCTCCTTCCACCCGGCCTACCTCTTCGCCGCGGTCGGGTTCGGTTCCATGGTGGCCTCGTGGATGAACGACAGCGGCTTCTGGGTGGTGGGACGCATGTCCGGGTTCGGCGAAGGGGAGACGTTCCGCACCTGGACCGCGGTCGCCGCCGCGGTCGGGGTCTTCGGCGTGTTGCAGGTGCTGGTGCTCGCCACGCTCTTCCCACTCGTCTGATGCCCCGCCTGACCCGATTCACATGCGTTTACGCTGACCCGTCAATCCTTCGGAGGCGTTCCCCATGAGCGAAACACCAGGCCCGGATCCCCGAACGGCCGCCCGCGGCCGGCGGAGGTTCCTCAGGACCGTCGCCGCCGGATCGGCGGTGGCCGCGACCGCCCCGTCCGCGCTCTTCGGCGAACGGCGGACGATGGCCCGCGAACGGGCCGGGGAGCCTCTCGCCCGCCAGGTCGCCCCCTCCGACCGGATCGGCCTCGCCGTGATCGGCGCCGGCGGGATGGGGATGGCCGGCGTGGGCACGGCGCTGCGCATCCCGGGAGTCGAACTCGTGGTGGCCTGCGACATCTTCGATGGCCGGCTGGACGCCGCCCGCGAGCGGCACGGCGACATCTTCACCACCCGCGACTACCGGGAGGTGCTCGCGCGCGACGATGTGGACGCGGTCATCGTGGGGACACCCGACCACTGGCACCAGCCCATCTCGGTGGACGCGCTCCGGGCCGGGAAAGCCGCGTACTGCGAAAAGCCGATGGTGCACGACGTCGCCGAGGGCAAGGCCCTGATCCAGGCGCAGGAGGAATCGGGGAGCGTCTTCCAGGTGGGCAGCCAGGGAATGAGCTCGCTCGGCAACGAGAAGGCGAAGGAGCTCTACGAAGCAGGCGCGATCGGCGAGCTCAACTACGCCGAGGGCTTCTGGGCGCGCAACGACCCGCTGGGCGCCTGGCAGTATCCGATCCCCGCCGGCGCCTCCGAGGAAACCGTGGACTGGAAGCGTTTCCTGGGCCCGGCGCCCGAGGTCCCCTACGACCCGCTGCGCGTCTTCCGCTGGCGCAACTACCGCGACTACGGCACCGGGGTCGCCGGCGACCTCTTCGTCCATCTCTTCTCGAGCCTGCACTTCATCGTGAGCTCGCGCGGCCCGACGCGCATCCAGGCGACCGGCGGGCTGCGCTACTGGGAGGACGGCCGCGAGGTGCCGGACGTGCTCCTCGGCATGTTCGACTATCCCGAGACCGGCGCGCACCCCGCCTTCAACCTGTCGCTGCGCGTCAACTTCGTGGACGGGACCTCGGGCAGCACCTTCCTGCGGCTGGTCGGGAGCGAGGGGTCGATGGACGTCACCTGGACCGAGGTGGTGCTGCGCAAGAACGTGGCGGTCGATCCGATGGACGCCTTCTCCCGGGAAAAGATGGCCGACGCGGCGGGAGACCCGGAGGGTCTGCCCGCCCGGGTCCGCATGCAGCCCCCGGTGGAGATCCACCACGCGGTCGAGCGCGGCTACCGCGGCGCGCTGGTGGACCACTACTTCAACTTCTTCGAGGCGATCCGGGGCGGGCCGCCGGTGGTTCAGGACGCGGCCTTCGGCCTCCGGGCCGCCGCTCCCGCGCTGGCCTGCAACCTCGCCTACTTCCAGGACCGCGCGGTCCGCTGGGACCCCGAAGCCATGAGGCTCGCCTGATGAACGTGAGAAACGACCTGCACACGATGGGGAAAGCGCTCCTGGCGGCGGTCCTCGCCGCCGGCTGCACGGATGTCCCCGAGTCTCCCCTCGCCGGAGACGCGGATTCCGGGGCGGCCGCCGAGAGAGCGCCCAACACCCTTACTCCGGCCGAGCGCGCCGCGGGCTGGCGCCTCCTGTTCGACGGAGAGACGGCCGAGGGGTGGCGCGGCTACAACCGCGAGGAGTTCCCGGACACCGGATGGGGGGTGATGGACGGGATGCTGGTGGTGGGCGCAACCGCCACGGACCCGGACGTCCCCGTGGGCGGCGACATCGTCACTACCGAGTCCTTCACCGATTTCGACCTCAGGTTCGAGTTCCGGCTTTCCGAGGTGGCCAACAGCGGCGTCCTCTACCGGGTGATCGAGGAGGAGGGCTCCGAGATCTGGTGGGGCGCGCCGGAGTACCAGGTGCTCGACGACGACGCCTACATCGCGATGGGGACGATGGACATGAACACGCACCTCACGGGCGACAACTACGACCTGCACGCCGCCGGCCCGAAGACCCTGCACGGGCCCGGCGAATGGAACGAGGGCCGCATCCGCGTGCTGAACAACCACGTGGAGCACTGGCTGAACGGGACCAAGACGGTGGAGTACGAACTCGGCTCGCCGGAGTGGGAGGAGCTGGTCGCGGCCAGCAAGTTCGCTCCCTACCCCCGCTACGGCCGCGCGGCCTCAGGGCCGATCGGCCTCCAGGACCACGGCCGGAACGTCTGGTACCGGAGCATCAGGATCCGGCCCCTCGAACCCGTCTCCCTGTTCAACGGCGAGGACCTCGAGGGCTGGCAGGTGCACGGCACCGAGCGCTGGTACGTCGAGAACGGGGAGCTCGTCTGCGAGAGCGGCCCCGACGCCGAATACGGCTATCTGAAGACCACCCGGACGTTCGGCGACTTTGATCTCACCATCGACTTCCTGCAGGAGGCCGACGGCAACAGCGGGGTGTTCTTCCGTTCCAGCGTCGAGGGGACGATCGTGAACGGCTGGCAGGCCGAAGTGGCGCCTCCCGGCCTGTTCACCGGGGGCATCTACGAGTCCTACGGCCGCGGCTGGCTGGTGCAGCCCGATGCGGCGCTCGACGAGGCGCTGAACATGGGCGAGTGGAATACCCTGCGCGTCCGGGCGGTGGGCGACCGGGTGACCACCTGGCTGAACGGGACCCGGATGGTGGACTTCGAGGACGCGCAGATCGGGGCGGCGGAGGGCTCGATCGCGCTCCAGATCCACGACGGGGGCGGGATCAGGGTGCGCTGGCGGAACCTCCGGGTGGTGGATCTGACCCAGTAGCTCGGCCGGGCGGCGCAACCGGCGTCCGTCGGCGAGCGCTTGCCCCGGGCGCGACGTTCCACCGGCGACGCGTCACTACACCGGCCCCGCCTCCCAGGGCCCCCACATCGCGTACGTCGTGCTCGACCGGGAACCGCCGACGCGCGACGATCCCTGCACGTTGAAGAACAGCACCCTTCCGTCGGGGCTGAAACATGTTCCCGCGTACTCACCGACCGGGTGGGGCGCATGCACGAGGTCGAGGATCTGCCCCTCGCGATTCAGGGCCCGGATGTAGTGGTCGTCGGTCCCGTCTTCGCAGAGCACCACCCCGCCCCGCGGGCTGACCACGACGTTGTCCGGGGCATCCAGCATCCGGGTGGACAGCGACTCGAAGACCAGCGTCAGTTCGCCAGCGTCATCAGAGGTGGGACGGTAGTGGAAGACCTGTCCGCAGCGGGCGGCGCCGCCGCTCGTCGACACAATGTAGATGCCGTCGTCTCCGTACCAGGCCCCTTCGAGCCGGTCGAAGCTCGCGGCGCCCTTTGCCCGCCCCTGCCGGAAGACCGCCAGTGGATTCTCTTCGGCATCCGCGGGATCGGGATCGTCGATGTCGACCCAGTGGACCGGCAACACCGCGCCAACCGTCTGTCCCAGCGCCAGCGCGGTTCCGGGCCGGCCGGTGATCGCCAGCATCTGCAGACGGCCTCCTGCGGACAGCACACCCGCCTGACTGGGAAGGAACCGGTAGAAGCCCGCGCCGGCGTCCTCGTCCGGCACGTAGTCCCGGTCTTCGGTCTCGTAAACGATCCCGGTGGCCGGGTCCACCGCCGCCGCCTCGTGCACGAATCGCCCCATCTCGCGTAGAGGCAGCGGATCGACCGGCCCCGTGGCGATCGCGGGAACCTCGAAGATGTAGCCGTGTGGCCGCCGGTAGCCGGCCTCGAGGCCCCGTACGGTCTCCTCGCAGGACAGCCAGCTTCCCCAGGGCGTCGGCCCGCCCGCGCAGTTCACTGAAGTGCCCGCCAGGGACACGAATTCATCCACCAGCTCGACGGTCAGGTCACCGGCAGTTTCCGAGATCCGGACCTCCAGCGACGTGGTTCCACCGGTCCCCAATGGATCGTAGTAAGGCTCGCCGATGGGTTGGGCATGCGGACTGGTCGCGCTGTCGACCATTTCGTGGTTGCGGATCAAGCGGACGTTGCCGTTCGGCAACGGGAAGGCGGCCATGCCGTCAAAGGCATTGGGCACTTCGAGATCCGGTCGTATCGACGAAGCGACGCCCCCGGAACTCAGGGGCACGCAGCGGAAGCCCTCGGGAACCTCGAACTGGGGACTGTCCGCGCAGGTCACCAGTTGCCCGTAGTCGGGCGCGCGCGTCCGCTCTTCCGATACGGCTGCGGCGAACGACCGGGCCGGTAGCGCCGCCGGGACCGATCCCCGCGCTTCGCCGAGCCGCGCCAGCCCGATCAAGGACGGCGCGGATACGGCCAGCCGCTGCAGGAACAGACGACGATCGATCGATCTCATCGCAAACTCCCTCGTATCAGGTCAACCATGGATGGTCGCTCAGAGTCTTTGACTTCCCCTGCGGCCCGGCGCTCCCCGTCGCTACCGCAGAAAACCCTGGAGCCGCTCGCGGGCGAGGGTGAACCGTTCCAGGATGCGGGGGACCGGCAGCTCGCCGTAGCGCTCGCGCACCTCGGCTTCGGAGACGTCGAGGGCGCGGAGGAGGTCGCGCGCCGCCGCGTCCGCCGCCGCCGGATCGTGGCTGCCCACCTTGCCGATCCAGACGGGTGACGTCTGGGCGAACACCGAGCCGTTCATCCCGGGCCAGCTCTCCTTGCCGCCGTGAGCCCGGGCCGCGGCCCAGCCCCCGGCGGGGAGACTGAGGGAACCGGCCAGTTCCCGGACCCCGGGACCGTCGAGTCCCGAAACGGTATCCACCACCTCCCCGTTCACGATCAGGTCCACCTGCGCCACGGGGCCGGTGTGGGCCAGCGTCAGGGTCCAGGCGGCCTCCCCGCCCTGCGCGGCCGCCTCGCCGGGGCGCGCGCCCTCCAGGCGGAAGTCCAGGAGCGGGCCGGTCGTCACGAAGCTCCTCCCCGCCTTCAATGCCTCCAGATAGGGCCCGATCCGGAACGGCCCCGGCACGTGGACGTAGACCCGCGTCGTTCCCACCGCCATGGTCCGGTGGTAGTCGAGCATCACGTCGGTCCCGGCGGAGGCGGCGAGCGGCACCCCCAGGTTCAGAAACCGGTGCCAGAGGTCCGCGGTGCCGAACTCGTTCGTCCAGAGGCAGGCCACCTCGAGGGTGTCGAGATCGCCGAGCACGGCGTCGGGGATCACCATGATCGGGATGGCGCCCAGCCCCGCCTCGCCTTCGAACGGATCCGGGCGCGAGACCGGATGCATGTAGGCGCTCACCCCTCCCTGGCTCCGCGAATGGACCAGCGCGTCCAAATTGGGACGGTCGTCCGCCTCGTACACCGGATATCCCGGCCCCCAGAACCAGGGCCAGAAGATGCTCTCGATGCCGATCAGGCCGAGATGGCCCAGGAAATGGGACCGGATCTCCTGGCCGAACAGGACGGCCGGCACGTCGTCCACCCGGCGGTCCAGGAAGAACTCGGTGTCGTTCCGCCGGTGGTGGAGGTTCGCCATCAGCGGGGTGCCGAGGTCCATGTCCTCGCCCGCGATCATCAGCTCCAGATCGTCGGGGGAGAGCCGGGTCACACCCCCGTAGTTGAGGTGGAAATGGTGGTCGGCGGAACGGTAGCCGGCGGCCCGCGCGTCCCAGAGCGTTTCGAAGACGAGGTCGGCTTCGGCCGTCTCTCCCGGGGAGACGGATACCGATACCGTGGCGGGGAGACTGCTGAAACCGTGGGTGGCGCTGATCCGCACCTCCCCGGCCGCGGCCGCCGGGACTTCGACCTCGACGACCCCGGGCGAGTAGAAGAAGATCCGGCCGTGGGTCCCGTCAAAGCGGGGAAACGCGCCCGGCACCACGGCCGGATGTCCGACCGGATCCAGCACCTCGAGCCGCGCCGGCACCGGCGACGTCCCGTCCGCCTTCCGCGTGGTGATCCGCACCCGGGCCAGCGGCGCTCCGAAGTCCCAGCCGCGGATGGGGATGTCCGTCACCGGGCCGCCGCGGGTGCTGATCTTCCGCAGCCCGAAGACCTCGTTGTCGTCCGCCTCCGTATAGATCACCGACTCGCCGTCCGCCGTGAAGGCGGGGGCCAGCGGCAGTCCCCGCGCGGCCACCAGTTCCATCGGATCCACCTTCTCGGGGTCCAGCAGCATCAGCCGGTAGCCGTCGCCGCCGTCCCCCGCCGGCCAGTTCAGCGCCAGGACCGCCTGCCCCCGCGCGGCGCCGGGGCGGGCCTGCGAGGCGATGGACTCGGCCCGGAGCGAGGTCTCGGCCCCCGAGGCGTCCCTGACGATGACCGCGTCCGCCGAGGAGCGGCCCTTGGACAAGTAGGCGAGGCCCCCGTCCGGAAGCGGCTGCGGGCGGACCTCCAGGCCCCGCCGCTCGGTGACCCGCGCCGGCTCCCCCGTTTCGAGCGAGAGCCGCCAGATGTCGAGATCGCCCGCGGTGGAGGCACTGAAGTAGAGCGTTTCCCCGTCCGGTGACCAGGCGGGGTCGAGGACGATGGAGTCGTCCTCGAAGAGGAGGGTTTCCTCCCCGGTCCCGAGATCGAGCGACCAGATGGTGAGGCGCTCGCTGTCGTCGCGGAGGAACGCCAGCCGGGTCCCGTCGGGATGCCACGCGGGGCGGCTGTCGAGTCCCGGCCCGCTGGTGACCCGCCGGGCGACTCCGGTCGCGGGATCGAACAGCCAGAGCCAGCCGCGCGCGGCGATGGCGATGGTCGCGCCGTCCGGCGAGGGAGCCGGATCGGTCGGCCCGGCGGCCACCATCGGCAGTTCGAACCCCTCCACGTACACGTGGTGGGAATACCCCTCGAGCTTCGGATAGCGGTTCGTCCACTGGGCGGAGGCGAGCCCGGGAACGAGCGTGAAGATGAGGGACAGGAGAGCCAGTTTCATTGCGCTACCTCCGCAGTGGCGACTACGCGACCCGCTGAATCTGTTCGGCCACCGGTACGTCCGTGACGAACATGCAGCCCGGCGCGTGGGAAATCAGGAGGTCCGGCTGCGCGTTCCGGCAGACGACCTGCGACGTCACCCCGCAGGCCCAGAAGACCGGCAACTCTCCCGGCAGCAGTCCCCCGTCCTCGCCCCAGTCGGGACAGCCGAGATCATGGATCCCGAGCGCCGCCGGGTCGCCGATGTGCACCGGCGCACCGTGCGCGAGCGGCTGTTCACCACTGATCCGCACCGCGTCCGCCACCCGGGACTCGGGGATCGGCCGCATGGTGACGACCAGGCGCCCGTGGAAACGCCCCACCGGTTCGCACTCCTGCCCGCTGAGATACATCGGCACGACGCGACCCTCGTCCTGGTGCCGGAGCCGGATTCCGGCCTCCACGAGCCCCGCCTCGAAACCGAAACTGCATCCGAGCAGGAAGGAGGTCAGATCCGGCTCCCACGCGTCCCGCACGTCGCCGGTTTCGACGGGTGGGCCGCCGCGCCGGCTGATCCGGTAGCGCGGCAGGTCGGTCCGGAGATCGGCGCCCCGAGCCAGGGTCGCCAGCACCGGGCTCCCGCTCATCAGCAGCAGGGGACAGGGCTTGGGGTTCCGCTCGCAGAACGTCCGGAAGTCCCCGGCGAGCGAACGGGGTAGCACGATCAGGTTGGCCTGGGCGAAACCGGGGCACGCCCCCGAGGTGGTTTCTTCGAACGCGCCGTCCCGGCAGGCCGCGCGGAGCGCCGCCGGGTGCGCCAACGGGTCGGCCGGGTCGCGGAACGCCGGTTCGTCACCAGCCAGCGGACGGCTGTCCTGCATCTCGTCAAACCTCCGTGGCAACTCTACCGGGACACCCCGCGAAAGCCGCGAAAAGGGGAACGCCTTACCGCGCCCACCGGCTGTTATACTGCCCGCTTCGGGCGACTCCGCGACCTCCGCACGTTCCGGCGGCAATCGGACCGGGACCTGCCGGGAAGCGACGCGCCCGAATTTTTTTACTCTGGAACACCTCCACGCGCTGCCGTCTCGACCTCCCACCACCCCCATTCTCAGCACGTTGTCCCGTTCGGCAGGCACGACCTTCGCGCGCGCCAGTGAAATCAGGCGCCGTTGGTTCGTGGTGGATGCGGACGATCAGCCTCTCGGCCGCCTCGCGAGCCGGGTAGCCCGGGTGCTGACCGGCAAGCACAAGCCTTCCTGGACTCCGTTCCTCGACTGTGGCGACCACGTGATCGTGCTGAACGCCGCCCGGGTCCGCCTCACCGGCCGCAAGGAAGAGCAGAAGGTGTACTACCGGACCAGCGGACGGCCCGGAGGCCTGAAGTCGAGGACCGCGGCCCAGGTCCGCAGCAGCCATCCCGAGCGTCTCGTCGAGAGCGCGGTCCGGGGGATGTTGCCCAAGGGAAGTCTCGGGCGCTCGCAGTTCACGAAGCTCAAGGTGTATTCCGGCGGCGAACACCCGCACGAGGCCCAGCAGCCGGAACCCATGCCAGCCCATCTCAGCCCCTCGTCCTGATGTCAGAACCCCTCGCCTACGGGACCGGGAAGCGGAAGAGTTCCATCGCCCGGGTCTACCTGCGAAACGGCTCCGGCGAGATCCTGGTGAATCAGCGGCCGCTCGCCGACTACTTCCCGAGAGAGGCGTACCAGAACTGGGTCACCCAGCCGCTGCTCGCCACCGACCAGGGCAGCGCGGTGGATATCGACGCCCGCGTCAAGGGCGGCGGATTGTCCGGCCAGGCCGCCGCGGTGCGGCTCGGCATCGCGCGGGCGCTGAGCGACAACGACGCGCGGCTGCGGCCGGAACTCAAGCGCCGGGGTTTCCTCACCCGGGATGCGCGGCGCAAGGAGCGCAAGAAATATGGGCAGCCGGGCGCGCGGAAGCGCTTCCAGTACTCCAAGCGCTGACGATGGCTCTCCCGCTGCTTCCGAGCTTTCGCTGGCGGGCTTCCGCCTGCCGTTGATCCGATGTCCACGACCGTAACGATGCGGGACCTGCTGGAAGCAGGGCTTCACTTCGGACACGAGACGAAGTGGTGGAACCCGCGGATGCGGCCGTACATCTACGGATCGCGGAGCGGGATCCACATCGTGGATCTCAACCAGACGCTCCCGCTCTTCCGGGACGCGCTCCACTTCATTTCGAAGCTCGGCGCCGAGGGCAAGACGATTCTCTTCGTCGGCACCAAGCGCCAGGCGCAGGAGGTCATCGCCTCCGAAGCCGCCCGGGTGGAGGCGTTCTACGTGAACCACCGGTGGCTCGGGGGACTGCTCACCAACTTCCAGACGATCCGCAAGAGCATCGCCAAGTTCCAGGAGCTTCGGGAGATCACCGAAAACGCCGATCAGGGCGGCTTCTCGAACAAAGCCTGGTCGCGCCTCGACAAGCGCCGGCGGCGGATGGAAAAGACACTCAGCGGCATCGAGAAGATGGACCGGCTGCCCGACGCCGTCTGTATCGTGGATCCCAAGAACGAGATGATCGCGGTTCAGGAAGCGAGGAAACTCGGCATCCCGATCGTGGCGATCGTGGACACCGACTGCGATCCCGACCTCATCGACTACGTAATCCCGGGGAACGATGACGCCCTCCGGGCGATCCGCCTCTTCGCCGAGCGCATTGCGAGCGCCTTCGAGGACGGACGCCAGCTTCGCGGACTGACGGCCTTCGGAGCCGACGGGGACGGTGCGGCGCCGGACGGAGCTGCCGATGCCCCTGCCGCTGAGACGAACGCCCAGGAGCCGGCCGGTCCCGATTCGAGTGGCGCGGATTCGAGCAGTTCAGACGAGGACAACGCGGCAGCGTCCGCGGCGAGCGACGCCGCGGCTCCGGACCCGGACACCGCCGGGGCCCCGAGCGCCGTCGCCAGTTCAGAAACCGAGGATCCGGCGCCGGCCGCCACCGGCTGACCGGACACCCTCGCGACACCGCCAAAGAGTCGCCGCCCCGGCGGCTGCAACAGGAGATTCCCCAAATGGCCGCCATCAGCGCCCAGGACGTCAAGAAGCTCCGGGATCTGACCGGAGCGGGCTTCGCCGACTGCAAGAAAGCACTCGTGGACGCCGACGGAGACTTCGACAAGGCCATCCGCCTGCTGCGCGAGAAGGGCGCCGCGGCGGCGGAGCGCCGCGCGGGACGAACCACCAGCGAGGGGCTCATCCACTCGTACATCCACGATCACCGGATCGGGGTGATGGTGGAGCTCTCGTGCGAGACCGATTTCGTGGCCCGGAACCAGACGTTCCGCGACCTCGCGAACGACGTGGCGATCCACATCGCCTGCGCCTACCCCGCCCCGGCGCGCTGGGTCCGTCGGGAGGACGTGCCCGAGGACGTGATCCGCGACGAGACGGACCTCATCCGCGCGCAGTTGGCGCAGGATCCGAAGAACGCGAACAAGCCGCCCGCCGTGGTGGACCGCATCGTGTCCGGGAAGCTCGACCGGTTCCTCTCCGAGCGGGTGCTCGTCGAGCAGCCCTACGCCCTCGACGACTCCAAGAAGATGCGCGTCCAGGACCGGATCCTGGAAGCCGCGCAGGCCATCAAGGAGAACATCCAGGTGCGGCGCTTCATCCGCTTCGAGCGCGGGGAACAACTGTAGCGACCGGTCGCGGCGAACAGCTTTCGCGTCCGGTCGCGCCGAAAGGCGCGTACCATGACCGCATGAGCGGGAGCCGGCCGAACCCACCGCGCCGGGTTCTGCTCAAGCTGTCGGGCCAGGCGCTCAAGGGCGAGGAGCACGCCGGCATCTCTCCCGGTGAGGTGGAGCGGATGGCCCGGCTCATCGCAGCGGTCCACAGCGACGGCATCGAGACCGCGTGCGTGATCGGCGGCGGGAACATCTTCCGGGGGCTCGGCGCCGAAACCCGCGGCATGGACCGGGTCACCGCGGATTCGATGGGGATGCTCGCCACCCTGATCAACGCCCTCGCGGTCCAGGAGGCGCTCGAAAAGCGGGGTTGCCACACCCGGGTGATGTCCGCCATCACCGTCCGCCAGGTCGCCGAACCCTTCATCCGCCGCCGGGCCCTCCGGCACCTCGAGAAGGGACGGATCACTCTCTTCGCGGCGGGCACCGGAAACCCCTACTTCTCGACGGACACCGCCGCCGCGCTGCGGGCCAACGAGATTCGCGCGGACGTGCTCATCAAGGCCACCCGGGTTCCGGGAGTCTTCACCGGCGACCCGGAGAAGGACCCGGAGGCCCGGCCGATCCGCCGGCTCACCTATCTGGAAGCGATCCGGCAGGAGCTTCGCTTCATGGACACCACCGCGATCTCGCTGTGCATGGAGAACGACCTCCCGATCGTGGTGTGCCACCAGGACGACATTCAACAAGCCGCCCGGGGCGACGACGTCGGGACCCGGGTCGAAAAGCCGGCCCTCGACACGTAGGGCCGCGGGGGGAGCGGAAGCGATGGATCACCCGATTCTGGACGACCTGAACCGCCGGATGGACAAGACGGTCGAGGTGTTCGAGCACGAACTGGCTTCGGTCCGTACCGGGCGGGCGTCGGTGGCCCTGTTGGACTCGGTCCGGGTGGACTACTACGGGCAGCTCATGCCGCTGAACCAGGTCGCCACCCTGAAGACGCCGGACGCGAGCACCATCACCGTGCAGCCCTGGGAGCGGAACCTGCTGCCCGCGATCGACCGGGCGATCCGGGCGGCCGACCTCGACCTGAACCCTGCCTCGGACGGCACCATGCTCCGGATTCCCATCCCGCCGCTCAGCCAGGAACGGCGGAAGCAGCTTGCCAAGAGCATCAGCCGGATGGCCGAGGAACACAAGAACGCGCTCCGGCAGGTCCGGCGCGACGCCAACCAGCGCGCCAAGAAGCTGGTCAAGAGCAAGGAGCTCTCCGAGGACCTCGAGCACGACCTCGAGGCCGAGGTGCAAAAGGCCACCGACGCCCACGTGAAGCGGGTTGCCGAAATCGCGTCCCGCAAGGAGGCGAGCATCCTCTCCGTCTGAATGGCTGCGCCGTACTCCTATCTCACCCACCTCGAGTGCTCGAAGACCGGGCATCGCCACGACGCCTTCGCGCCCCAGAACCTCTCGAACGAGAAGCACCCGCTGCTCGCCTGCTACGACCTCGAAGCGGCGGCGGAGACGTTCACCCCGGCGGCGATCAAGAACCGGCCATTCGATCTCTGGCGCTACCACGAGGTCCTGCCCATCCAGGAAGAGCGCCACTGCCTGAAGCTCGGGGAGGGCGGCACGCCGCTCCACCCCGCGCCCACCCTGGGGGCGGAACTCGGGATCCGCGAACTCCTCATCAAGGACGAGGGGATGAACCCCACGGGAAGCTTCAAGGACCGGGGTCTCTGCCTGGCGGTCTCGGCGGCGTACCAGTTCGCCGCCCCCGGCATCGCCCTCCCCTCGGCGGGGAACGCCGGCGGGGCGGCCGCCGCCTACGCGGCCCGGGCCGGGCTGCAGTGCGTGGTCGCGGTGCCCCGCGACTGTCCGGAGGTGAACCGGATCGAGGCCTCGGTGTACGGCGCCGAAGTCCACTCGATCGACGGCCTGATCTCCGACGCGGGCCGGATGATCGCGGAGCTCGCGCCGGGACGCGGGCTCTTCGAGGTGGCCACGCTGAAGGAGCCCTACCGCATCGAGGGCAAGAAGACGATGGGCTACGAGGTCTTCGAGCAGCTCGGGCGCCTGCCCGACGTGATCCTCTACCCGACCGGCGGCGGCACCGGCCTCATCGGCATGTGGAAGGCGTTCGACGAGATGGAGCAGCTCGGCTGGGTGGGGCCGGAGCGGCCGCGGATGGTGTCGGTGCAGTCCGAGGGCTGCGCGCCCATTCCCAAGGCCTTCGAGGAAGGCACGGAAGCCTCCGAAATGTGGCGGAACGCGCACACCGTGGCGTCCGGGCTACGGGTCCCCAAGGCGCTCGGGGACTTCCTGATCCTGGCGGCGGTCCGGGAGAGCGGCGGCACCGCGCTCGCGGTCAGCGACGAGGAACTCATGCGCGACGCCCGCCGGATCGCCGCCGCCGAGGGCATCTTCGCCGCTCCCGAGGGCGGCGCCTGCCTCAGCGCGCTGCGACGGCTCCGCGAATCGGGCGACGTGACCGAGGACGACACCGTCGTCCTCTTCAACACCGGCACCGGCGCGAAGTACGTCGAAGCCTTCCTCGGCCCCGGCGCCGCCGCGCAACACGCCGAGCTGTAGGTTCGGAGCGCCGGCCTCCGGCCGGCATCGACCGCCGACAGGCGGTCGAAACCGCACGGCGCTCCCTTACTCTCCCAGCCTTCATGCTCGAAATCAGGAACCTCGTCAAGGTCTATCCGGGACCGGTCGCGGCGCTCCAGGGCGTCTCGCTCGAAGCTTCGCGCGGGATGCTCGGGCTCCTCGGCCCGAACGGCGCCGGCAAGACCACCCTCATGCGCATCGTCGCCGGCCTGCTCGAGCCCACTTCGGGCGCCGTCTTCCTCGACGGCGAGGACGTGAGCGGAGACCCCCGGCGGATCCGCGGTCAACTCGGCTATCTCCCGCAGCACTTCGGCTTCTATCCGCACCTCACCGGAACGGCGATGCTGCGTTTTCTGCTCGTACTGAAGGGCGTCAAGGCGCCGCGGGGCGTAAAGCGTCTTGCCGCGGAACTCCTCGAACGGGTGAACCTGCAGGACGCCGCGAAGCGCAAGGTGGGAACCTGGTCGGGCGGCATGCGGCAGCGCCTCGGCATCGCGCAGGCGCTGGCCGGAAACCCCCGGATCGTGGTCGTGGACGAGCCCACCGCCGGGCTCGATCCAGAGGAGCGGCTGCGCTTCTACCGGCTGCTGGCCGAGGTCGCCGAGGACCGGCTGGTTCTGCTGTCCACGCACATCGTGGAGGACATCGCGGTCCTGTGTCCGAGGGTCGCGGTCCTGACCGGTGGGCGGATCGTGGCGGACACCACTCCCAGGGGAGCGCGCTCCCGCCTCGAAGGCGCGATCTTCGAGGGCGCGGTGGAGAAGCATGAGATGCAGGCGGTCGCGGATCGCTTCGAAGTCACGCAGGCGGTCCTCATCGAGGGGCGGAACCGGGTGCGCGTCCACGTCGCGGACGGGCCTCCGCCCGATGGTTTCGAACCGGTTGCTCCCAGTCTCGAGGACGCCTACCTGCTGCTCACCCGGAACGGCGCCGCCGGAAACGGCGGGCGGCCGCCGGCGACCCCCGAGTCGTGACCTCGTTCGCCCGGTGGGCGGCCGTGGCCCGCCGGGAACTGTCTTCGGCGCTCCGGCGGCCCTCGTACTGGTTCCTCTTCGGGATTCTCGTGCTCGTGGCCTGGGGTTTCTCCCAGGGCAACGTGACCATCTCCAGCGGCGACGCCACCGCCGGCGGGGATAGGTCGCACATCACCTCCGTATTCGCCCAGAGCATGCTCCAGTCGGTCCTCATCACCGCGATGGGCGCCTGGTTCCTCGCCATCGGGGCGGGGCTCGTGCTGATCCGGGACGCGGAACAGCGGGTGGGCGAGGTCCTCCACTCCACCCGGCTGACCGTCCGGGAGTACGTGTGGGGCAGTTTCGCCGGAGCGGTGGTCGCCTTCCTGGTCATCTGGGGCCTGTTCCTGGGCGCGTCCATGGGCTTCAACCACCTCCTGGCGACCGGGGCGGACTCCCCGCAGATCGGACCGTTCGTTCCCGGGCACTACCTGGTTCCGGCCCTGCTTCTCGGCCTTCCCCAGATCGTGTTCTTCGCGGGCGTGCCGTTCCTCCTCGGCGCCTGGACCCGCCGTCCCATCGTGGTCTTCGCCTTCCCGGTCGCCACGCTGCTCGTCATCCTGGGGTTTCTGATCAGCTGGTCGCCGAGCTGGCTCGACCCGGCGATCAACCGCGCGCTCATGCTCGCGGACCCCTCGGGATTCCGGTGGCTGAACGAGACGTTCCTGAAGCTGGACCGGGGCCTCGACTTCTACAACACCGCGCCGCTGCCGCCGGACACCGGATTCCTGCTCAGCCGCATCGCGCTTGCCGGCGCCGGACTCCTCGCGGTCGAAGCGGCGGCGCGCAACACCGCCCGCCGGCTCCTTCGGGGAGACACGGACTCGCTGGTGATCGGCTTCCGCCGGGGCGGGCGCCGGGAGGCAGCGCCCGCGGTTGCCGAAGCCGCTCCGGTTTCTTCCGGGAGAACCCTCGGCGAGCTCGCCATGCAGACCGACCCGCCGGGATTCCTGACCGCGACGACCGCGATCGGCCGGGCTGAGGTTCGGGAGCTGACGGTTCGCGCGGGGATGTACCTCTTCGTCCCGCTGATCCTCTACCAATCCGTCAGCCAGGCGCTCTTCGCGCTCGGACCGTTCGATTCGCCGCTGCTCCTGACCTCGGGAGCGATGGCGGCGCGTCAGTTCAACACCCTGAGCCTGCTCGTCTGCGTCCTGCTCCTCTTCTACACCGTGGAGTCGCTGATGAAGGAGCGGGCGCAGCGGTTCGCCGAGATCTATCGCACCACGCCCGTCGGGACGGGAGCCATGCTCCTCGGCAAGACGGCGGGCAACGTGGTGGTGGCGGCGGGGATTCTGGCCGTGGCCCTGATCGCGTCCGGCGCGGTCATCACCGTGCGGCAGTTGCTCGGCGATCCCGTCGGCTTCGAGCTCTGGCCGTTCCTCGCGGCGTGGGGCGGGGTGATGGTCCCCACCTTCCTCTTCTGGACGGCGTTCGTGACCGCCGCGTTCGCGCTCTTCCGGAACCGCTACGCGGTGTACGGACTCGGGCTGGCGGTACTGATCTACACGGTCTACCGGATGAACGTGGGCGACGCGCTGTCGTGGGTCACCAACTGGATCGCCTGGAACTCGATGATCTTCTGGAGCGACATGGGCGCCTTCTCGCTGCACGGGCGCGCCCTGCTGCTGAACCGCCTGCTCTACCTGAGTCTCATCCCCCTGCTCCTGGCCCTCGCGCTCAAGTGGCTGGGGCGACAGGAGTTCGACGCCACCCGGATCCTGCACCGGCTCCGGCCGCGCGCGGTGTTGCGGAGCGGGATCCGTCTCCTGCCCTTCGCGCTACTTCCCGCGGTCCTGGCCGCGGCGCTGTTCTTCGGCGGCCGGGCGGGCGACCAGGGCCCGGACGCCGAGGAGGCCGCGAAGGACTACTGGAGGCGCAACGTGGCGACCTGGACCGACTTCCGGATGCCGTCGGTCTCGCATGTGGACCTGGACGTGGATCTGGAGCCGGCGGGGCGCGCCGCCTCGGTGTCCGGCGCCTACACGTTCGTGAACCATCGGGACCACGCGTACCCGGAGCTTCCCATCACCGCGGGACCGTGGGACCCGATCGCATGGACCCTGGACGGGGAACCCCACGAGCCGGAGGACCGCGCCGGGCTCTACGTCTTCACCCCCGAGGAGCCGCTCGCTCCCGGCGGTTCGCTCACGGTCGGTTTCGAGTATGGGCTCCAATACCCCCGCGGCCTGAGCACCAGGGTCGGCGGCCGCGGCCAGTTCATCCTGGACTCGGGGGTGGTGCTCACCGCCTTCGCGCCCACCTTCGCTCCGGTTCCGGGGTACCTCCCGGGAATCGGCGTGGACGAGGACAATCGGTACGACCAGCGGGAGTATCCCGACGACTTCTTCGCGGGCGAGACCGAACCGGCGCTCGGCTGGGGAGGGAGGCCCTTCACCACGAAGATCCGGATCACCGTCCCGGAGGAGTACACGGCGAACAGCGTGGGACGGCTGACGAGCGAGGAGGTCCGGGATGGGCGGCGCACCGTGGTGTGGGAGTCCGACCATCCGGTGCGACTTTTCAACATCGTCGCCGGCCGCTACGCGGTCAAGGAGGGCCGCGGCACCGCCATCTACCACCACCCGGGGCACGACTACAACGTCGAGGAGATGTCGGCCGCGCTCGACGCGGCCCGCAAGCACTACTCGGAGTGGTTCCACCCGTTCCCCTGGGAACTCCTGAAGCTGTCCGAGTTCCCGGCGTACGCGGGCTACGCGCAGGGGTTCCCCACCAACATCACCTTCAGCGAGGGCATCGGCTTCCTCACGAAGAGCGACCCGCGCTCCCACGCGGCGTTCATGGTGGTGGCGCACGAAGCCGCGCACCAGTGGTGGGCCAACATCCTGACCCCGGGGCGCGGACCCGGCGGCAACATGCTGTCGGAAGGGATGTCCCACTACGCGACCATCCTGCTCCACGAGGAGGTGCACGGGGACCGCTACCGCATCGAGTTCGCGAAGCGCATCGAGGACAGCTACGGGGACGGCCGTTTCGTGAACTCCGAGCGGTCCCTCGTCAAGACCGACGGCTCGCGGCGGGGCGACACCACCGTCATCTACGACAAGGGCGGCTGGGTGATGTGGATGCTCCAGCAGGAGATGGGGCGGGAGAACATGCTCGTCGGACTGCGCGCCTTCATCGACGCGTACCACGCCGGTTCCGACTTCCCGGTGATCCAGGACATGCTGGCCGTGCTACGCGAGTTCGCCCCGGACCCCGGGGCGTTCGACGCCTTCGCCGCGCAGTGGTTCCACGACGTGGTGGCGCCGGAATACCGGCTCTCCGAGGTGACGAAGGAACGGGCCGGCTCCGGGTGGATCGTTCGGGGAACCGTGGAGAACGCGGGGACCGCGCGGATGGCGGTCGAGGTCGCCGCCACCGCGAACGAGCGCTGGTCGGACGCCGGGGACGCCGGGACCCGGACGGTCGTGTCGCCGAGCTATCGCGACACCCGGACGTCTGCGGTACTGGATGCAGGAGAGTCAGCCGCCTTCGAGATCGTGACGACCTTCGATCCGGAACGCGTGCTCGTGGACCCGGACGTCCTCGTGCTCCAACTGCGGCGGGAGGCGGCCGCCTTCGACTTCCCGGAGTAGGACCAGCGCGACGGGAACGGCTCGGAGCGCCGGCCTCCGGCCGGCATCGCCCGCGCAGCGGGCGAAACCCCCGTCGTGCTCCGGAGATGACCCCATCGCGCAGGTCAGCGTCGCGCCGGGCGACGCGCTATCGCGCAGGGCGGGCCTGGGAGGCCGGCGTTCCCTAGCCGCTTCGGCTGCCCTCGCGGACGACGGGTCCGGCTTTCGACCGCCTCTCGGCGGTCGATGCCAGCCAGAGGCTGGCGCTCCGAAGCCGTCCCGGTCCTACTGCTGTGTGTCCGTGGTCGTCTCCTCCGGCAGTTCGCCGAGCTTCACCGCCCAGAGTCCCGAGTTCCGGTCCGAGAAGTAGATGATCCCCTTGTGGGGCTGGGCGCCCCAGACCTGCGGGGCATTGGGGAGGAAGCCCTCGGGATCGAGCGGCAGGAAGCGGGCGATCTCCCTGCCCTGCCGGTAGAGGTTCCCGAGCAGTTCGCCCGAGACGTCCACGACGCGCAGACCGCCGTTGTAGAACGCCACGTACATCACGTCGTCCTCGATCCAGATGTTGTGGCTGCCCGCCTCGGGGACCTCGTAGCGGCCGACCAGCCGCGGCGGCGCCTCGAAGTTCTCGTCCCATTCCAGGATGTGGATCCAGCCGCGCCAGCGGGTGGGCTCGTCGTCGTAGCCCGGCGTTCCGGTGCCGATCTCGGCGAGTGGGCTGTAGCGTCCGGTACGGGCCGCCTCGTCCCCCGCGAAGATGTAGAACTTGCCGGTGGAGACGCTCCGGTAGGGATAGACAGCGTGGTTCCAGCCCGTCGGGAACGGGAACTGCCCCACGAGTTTGGGGTCTTGCGGCGTGCCGCCCTTCCCGGCGCCGCCCACGTCGATCACCGCCACCCCGTCGCTCCAGTTCGCCGAATAGGCGATGCCGTCCACCACCCACACGTCGTGGATCGAGCGCGCCGGGTTGTCGAGGGCGAAGCTGCCCACCCGGTGGGGCACCGAGGGATCCTCGATGTTGATGATGTCGAAGCGCCGGCCGCCGGAGAGCGCGTACACGTGTCCCGCGTGGATGAAGGTGTTGTGGACGCCACCGGTGAGCTGGTCGTCGTACTCGGCGAGCTTCCGGACCCCCGTCGAGGGATCGGAGACGTCGAGGATCACCAGGCCGTTCCGCCGGTTGGACGCTCCCTCGCGCGAGATGACCGCCGTCGCCCCGTCTTCCGAGATCTTGACGTCGTTCACGGTGCGGGCGTCCACCCGCACCACGTCGACGATGTCGAGGTTCTCGGGATCGGTCACGTCCCAGATGTAGGCGTGGCCGGCGGCGCTGTGGGTGCCGGTCATCGCGTAGTCGCGGCCGTTCGGCGCCTCCCAGACCCAGAGGTCCGAGGTCGCCCGGTCCTTCACCCGCCCGTGGCCGACCAGCTCGATGGGCCGGCGGACCCCGCGCTCGGCGACCCGAATTACCGTCGAGGCGGAAACCGACCCGGTCCGGGCCACCACGGTGTAGACGCCCGGGAGATCCGCCACGAAGCGGCCGTCCTGGGTGATGAGCCCCGAGGAGGGGCCGCCCATGCCCATCGCGTCGGTCATCGCCGAAACGCTGAACCCGACCGGGATGTCCTCGAGCGTCGCTCCGGAAGCGTCGGCCATCGTCACCTGCAGGTGCGTCACGTCGCCCGTCCGGGCCGTGCTCCGGTCAGGGGTCAGTTCCATCTTCGCGACCGGGTTCGGAACCACCTCCACCGCCATCTCGGCGCTGGCCGCCCCGGCGGTCGCCGTGACCGTCACCGCTCCGGGCGCGCCGAGCGCCAGCACCCCGCGAGTGCGCGTCCGCTCGATGGTCGGCGGCCGGGCGATCGGCATGGCGATCGCGTCGTCCGAAGACATCCAGCCGACATCGAGTCCCTCAACGAGCGTCCCGGTGTCATCCACCGGCTCCGCACGCACCGTCACCTCGGTCCCGGCATACAGGGGCCCCTCGGCGGTGACGTTCAGCGTGGCTACCGGCCGCGGCAGGATGGTCAGCGGGATCCGCTGCTCGAGGTATCCCTCGGCCTCGGTGTTTCGCGCCGAGGGGTCGGGGCCGGAGCCCACCACCCGCACCATTACCGCGTACTCACCGGGCCGCCGGGTCGAAACCTCGCCCTCCCGGGACACCTTGAAGATGTTGAAGCCCCAGGTGCGCATCTCGAGGTTCCAGAACTGGCCGTAGAGGGGGAGGTAGAGGAATTCGACCTCGACCTCGTTCCCGTCCTCGTCCAGCGCCGTGGCCTCGATCTGGGCCGTTTCACCGGCGGTCAGGGTGATCTCCTCGGGCGAGACGGTCAGCGAGGCGGCCCGTGGCCCTTCCTCGTCCTGCGCCAGCACGCCTGCCGGAATGAGAAGGAGGACGGCCAGGGCCGCCACCTGATTTCGGAAGTCCGGAAAACGCATTACCAGGCCACTCCGTAGTCGTCGCCATGGTGGCTCGAGCCGCCCCAGAAGCTGCCGTGCTCGCGGTCGAACCAGATGGCGTTGATGGGTCCCGAGGTGCGCGGCGCAAAGCGCAGCGAATACCCCATTCCGATCAGCTCGTTGCGGATCCACTCGGGGACCTTGTCGTTCAGCAGCATCGAGCCCGGCTCCGACTCGTGCGCGCCGAAGGAACTGCGGAGCTGGTAGCTGTTGAAGTTCGCGGCCTCGGCGGCCTCCTGCACGTTCATGCCGAACTCGACGACGTTCAGGAAGAACTGCAGCAGGTTCTGGTCCTGGCCGTCGCCGCCCTGGACCGCGAACGACAGGAACGGCTCCCCGTCCCGGAGCGCGAGGCTCGGCGTAAGGGTGGCGCGCGGCCGCTTCCCGGGCTCCAGAACGTTGTAGGGGTTCATCGCGGGGTCGAGCACGAAGCTCTGCATCCGCTGGCTGAGCCCGATCCCGGTCTCACCGGCGAGCACCGCCGGGAGCCAGCCGCCGCTCGGGGTTACCGAAACCACCCAGCCGGAGGCGTCCGCCGCCTGGATCGAGGTGGTGCCGGCGAGGAAGCCGTCCAGGAACTGCTGCCGTTCCTCCTCGGTGGTGGGCGTCCCCGAAGTTCCCGAGAACCGGTTCAGGTACTCCGCGAACGGGTTTTCCCCGCCCTGGAAGGGATAGGGGTCTCCGGGCCCGATCGTGGGGTCGTTCCGGTCCTCCTGGATGAGTTCCGCCCGGTGCCGGGCGTAGTCCTTGGAGAGCAGTCCCCTGATCGGCTCCTCGGGCGGGAAATAGGGGTCGCCGTAGTAGAAGTCGCGATCCGCGAACGACAGGCTGATGGCCTGGTAGAGCGTGTGGATGTAGCGGGAGCTGTTGTAGCCCATCCCCTTCAGATCGAAGGGCTCCAGGATGTTCAGCGCCTGGAGCAGGACCGGTCCCTGCACCCAGTGGGTCAGCTTGTAGACCTCGATCCCCTTGTAGTTCGTGGAGACCGGCTCCTCGATGTGCACCTTCCAGTTGGCGAGGTCTTCGATGGTGATGAGGCCGCCCTGTTCCTGGGTGCCACGAGCGAGCTCCTCGGCGATGTCGCCCTTGTAGAAGCGGTCGTAGGCGGCGTAGATCGCGTCCTTGCGGCTCTTGCCGGCGGCGAGCGCCTCCGCCTCGGCGTCGACCAGCTTCCGCAGGGTGTTCGCCAGTTCGGGCTGGCGGAAGACTTCGCCGGGAACGGGGCCGCCGGCGCTGAACTCGCGGGTCGAGGAATCCTCGCGGTCCCAGTAGTTCCCCGTCTCGTCCTGCGGCCCGGAGGACGCCGAGCGCTCGTCGCGGTGGGGCAGCAGGGTCCGGCGCGAATACGGCCACTCGGCGATCCGGTCGGCGCCTCGCTGGATCCCGCGGGCCGCGGAGGCTTCGATGGGATAGCCGTCGGCCATCTGGATGGAGGGTGCGAGCACCTGGGCGAGCGACATCGTCCCGTACTCGGCGAGCATCGTCAGGAGGCCGCCGGGGGTCCCGGGCGTCACCGCGGCGAGCGGCCCGACCGCGGGCGGGTATTCCATGCCCTGCTCCTGGAAATACGCCGGTGTGGCGCCCGTGGGAGCGACGCCGAGCGCGTTGATCCCGATCACTTTCTTCTGCTCGGGGTGCCAGATCAGCGCCTGGGTCTCGCCGCCCCAGCTCAGCGCGTCGAACATGGTCGCGGTGGCGCCCAGCATGGCGCAGGCCGCGTCCACCGCGTTGCCGCCCTGGCTGAAGATCATGGCTCCGGCCGTCGCTCCCAGCGGCTTGCCGGT
Organism: Vicinamibacteria bacterium; assembly: GCA_965116805.1. Lineage (GTDB taxonomy): Bacteria > Acidobacteriota > Vicinamibacteria > Marinacidobacterales > Marinacidobacteraceae > Marinacidobacterium. Next base: position 2,152,113 of record OZ220713.1, on the reverse strand, counting down.
GATCGCCATCCAGTGCTTGCCGTGGAGGACGGGTTTCTGCGGCCGGGCGGCGGCGGTGGTGGCGAGGGCCAGGGCCGCCAGCAGGCAGAAAAAGACGGAGAAGGGGATGCGCTTCATGGAGGGGATTGTGCGGCTCCCGCGCCAATGAGGCAACGGTGAGGGACGGATGAACGCACGTGGGCGATAGAAACGTGGTCTATCGCCCGGAATTGGTGCGTTTCCTGGGCGATAGGACATCCAGAGGGCCGGAACCGGCGCCTCCGTGGGAGGATTGCGGAGTTCGAGCGTGATGAGCAGCGGACGGGGACAGCGAGCATCCACCGCCGACCTGGTCGCCGCCGCGCGGGCGCGTCACCAGCGGGACCGGGTACGGCTGGTGGACGACCCGTATGCCCTTGCCCTTACGAGTCCCGGGCTACGGCGGATCGTCCGCTTTCGGCCCGCCGGCTGGTTCATGGCGAACTGGGCGCTGCGAGGCCTGAAGCCGGTGATCCTGGGACTGCTGATCCGGGCCCGTTACGCGGAACAGGCGGTCGAGGCTGCCTGCCGGGACGGCATCCGCCAATACGTCATCGTGGGCGCCGGGCTCGATTCCTTCGCGTTGCGGCGGACCGACCTCGCCCCGCCGCTCCAGGTGTTCGAGATCGACCGTCCGGCGATGCAGGCGGTGAAGCGGGAACGCATCCGCGACGCCGGGATTTCACGGCCCCCCGGACTTCACTTCGTCGCCGCGGATCTCGAACGGACTTCCGTGATGGAGGCGCTGTCGAACTCGCCCTTCGATCGGCAAAATCCGGCGATCCTCTCCTTCCTGGGAGTGACCTACTACCTGAGCCCGGAGACGCTCGCCGAGTCGGCCCGCTCGATCGCCGCCGGCGTCGCTCCCGGCTCGCGCCTCGTCCTCGACTACATGCTGGACGAGGCCTCCGCCTGGCCCGAGCACCGGGCGATGCGCGCACGGCTCGAGGAGTACGTGGCGAAGCGCGGCGAGCCCATGAAGAGCGAATACAGCCTGGCGGCGATGAGCGAACTGCTGGCTGACGCCGGCTTCCGGCCCCTCGAGGCAGTCACCATGATGGATCTGGCGGAGCGCTACGCGGAGGAACTGGGCCCCCTGCCCTTCAGGACCCCGGGGCTCTTCGCCTGCGGATTGTTCGGAACCTAGCGAGCCACCCCCGCTGCCGCGTCACGGCCGAAGCGCACCGACCGGAACCACGGCAACTCCATCCGGCCGCTCGTACGCGTCGCCCGTAGCGGGTTTCGCAACGATATTGCAGCATGTTTCGCAATCCACTTGTAGCGCGATTCGCACTGAACCGATGGCTTTCTCTGCAACAGGCCCGCGGGAACGCCCCGCACTCGCGGGGCCCCCTACCCGAGCGGTGGACGGTGGTGATGCACCCCAAGCCGCTCCTCGAGCGCCCGGGCCAGCGCGAGGATCGTCCCCTCTTCGAAGAGTCGGCCATGAAAAGCCACATTGCGGGTGATCGTGTGCAGCTCTCCCTGCGGATCGTCGGGAACCGGGCCCGCGCTTCGGGTCGGGCTCTCGTCGAGGCCGGCGCGCAGGCTGATCCCCGGGTGTCCCGTGTAGTTCATCGCCATCAGCAACTCGAAGGAGCCGTAGGTCGGGGCAAACAGCGCGTCCACGTCGCCGAAGATGCGGTGAAACTCGTGCATGAGGCCGCGCCGGAGACGCTCGGCTTGCAAGTAGTCGACCGCGGACAGCAGGCGGACGCGGCGCCAGGCGTCGGGCCACCCCTCGGGCGGCAGCTGATCGTCGCGGCCATCGAGGGTGAGCGCCTCGTAGATCGTGGCGGCCTCGACGTAGAGGTTCGGGATCAGCGCCTGGTAGGGGAACGGCGGCAGCTCCACCTCGACCAGCTCCACGCCGAGTTCGCGCAGCGCCTCGAGTGCGTTGCGGTGTACGTCGGCGACCGGCACTGAGGCTCCGGGACCGAACCCGACCTCGCGGAACCAGTCCGGTGAGTAGCCCACGCGGACGGCAGCGGGATCGATGCGGGCGTCGTATTCGAAGCCCATGGTGATGGAGGACGCCGATGTCGGATCGGGTCCGTTGATCGCGGCCATGACGGGCACCGCATCCTCGACGCGACGGGTGAGGGGCCCGATCCGGTCGAGGCTGGGGGTCAGCGGCATGGCGCCCTCGGTCGGCACCCGCCCGAAGGTCGCGCGCAGGCCGGCGATCCCGCACTGGTCGGCGGGGTTGAGGATCGACCCCAGGCTGTCGGTGCCGATCGAGAACGAGCACAGCCCGGCGGCGGTGGCGGACCCCGGCCCGGCGCTGGATCCACCCGCGTGCTCCTCCGTGTTCCAGGGGTTGCGGACCTTCCCGCCGTACCAGCGGTAGCCGTTCGCGAGGCTGGCGGTGGCGAGCTTGCCGAGCAGGACGGCTCCGGCCTCGCGGAGCATGGTGACGATGCGGGCGTCCCGGTCGGGAACCTGGTCGCGGAAGGGGATCGCGCCCCAGGTGGTGGGGATTCCCGCGGTGTCGAAGCAGTCCTTGATGCCGTAGGGAATGCCGTGCAGTTCGCCGCGGTAGCGCCCGGCTGCGAGTTCGCGGTCGGACTCGTCCGCTTGCGCGAGCGCCTGGTCGGCGGTGACCGTGATGTAGCAGTAGAGGCCGGGCGCGAGGCGCTCGATGCGCGACAGGTAGATCTCGGTGAGGCGGCGGCTGGTGAGCCGGCCCGTCCGGATCCAGTGGGCCTGCTCGCGGACCGAGGCGTAGGCGATGTCGGCCTCGGCGTCCGGGAGCGCGCCCCCTGCGCCGTCCGACATTTCGATGCGGTCCGGCTGCTCGGGATACGACACCCCGGGCAGGCGTGGATCGAAGGTGATGGCCGGCTGGAGGCCGAGTTCGCGCGGGACGTCGCGGAGCTGGAGGACGCCGGCGACCTGGCCACCGATCGACTCGACGAGCTGGTCGCGCTCTTCGGCGGTGTAGGTCACGCCGTGGAGTTTTTCGGCCTCGGCCAGCGTTCCGGCGGTGATGTCGGCGGCCGCGTTCGCCCCCGCGCCCGCGGGTGCGGCCGACCCGTCACCGGCGTCCGGCTGGCAGGCGAGGGTACCCGCCGTGAGGGCGGCCGAGCCCGCCAGGAAGTCTCTGCGTGTGGTCCTGGGGTTCGATTTCATGTCGCCCTCCCCTCCTTTGGTAGCGGAACTCGTTCTCGCGCATCCATTCAAAGCCCGCGGGGCCGGGCTGGTCCGCGCAGCCCCCTCGATGAAGTTCCTGCCGAGGATATGGCCGTCGTCGACGAGGCGGTGGACCGGCTGGGCGCGGCGACCCGGCTTGGCGGAGCCGGCGGGCGTCAGCTATCCGTATTCGGGGAGCCGGAAATGCGGCGCCGTGAGGCTTGGTGGCGTTGCGCGGTGCGCGGCACGCCAGTCCTCCCGGTGGGGGGGCGCCGCGCGTGCCGGTCTGGAGGCCCCCACCGGGAGAACTGGCCGGCGTTCCAAGCCCGCCAGGGACGGTTGGCGTTCGCTAGTTTGGCTGCGCGTCCGTGGTCATCTCGTCGGTGACCGCGAAGCGTTCGAACCAGTTGCGCAGCAGGAGCTGGACCCGCATGAAGTTCGTCGGCGGGCGGCTGCGGCTGTGCCAACTGTCGGTGAGCCGTACCATGGCCGTCGGGATCTTCCGCATCTTGAGCGCCTTGTAGTACTGCTCGGTCTGCTCCATCGGGGTGCGGAGGTCCTTCTCTCCGGTCATGAGCATCGTCGGGGTGGTGACGTTGCCGACGTACATGAGCGTCGAACGGCGGAGATGCTCCTCCGGGTCGTCCCAGGGCAGCTTCTCGAAGTTCCGATACCAGCTCGCCCCGTCGGTCGTTCCCACGAAACTGAACCAGTTCGTCACCGGCGCCTTCGAGACCGCGGCGGTGAAGCGGTCGGTGTTCCCCACGATCCAGGAGGTAAGCACGCCGCCTCCGCTGCCGCCGTAGACGAACAGGTTCCGCTCGTCGATGTAGCCGCGCGCGATGACCTCGTCCACGCCCGCCATCAGGTCGTCGAGGTCCTTCCCGGGGTAGGCGTTCTTGATCTCGTTGCCGAACGAACTCCCGTAGCCGCTGCTGCCCCGCGGGTTCGTGTAGAGCAGCACGTAGCCGTTCGCCGCGTGGTCCTGGTTCTTGAAGTCGAACCCGCTGTTGTACATGGCGTGCGGTCCGCCGTGGATGCGGAGGATCAGCGGGTACTTGCGCGACGGATCGAAGTCGGGCGGCTTCACGATCCAGCCCTGGATGTCGAGCCCGTCCGGAGACTTGTACCAAACCTCCTCGACCTCCCCGAGAGTGACCTCGGCGAGGATCGACGCGTTTGTCACGTGCAGCGTCGCCACGTTGTCCGGGGAATCCACATCGAAGGCGACCAGGTTCCCGGGAGTGTGGTACGAGCTGACCACGCCCACCGCGGTGCCGTCGCCGCTCACCGTAGACACCGAGAGCATCTGGTTCCCGGAACTCACCGGACGGACCTCGCCGTCGAGCGGGGCCAGGTAGAGGTTGTTCGTCCCCCGGAGCTGCGCGTTGAAGTACACGCCGCTCCCGTCGGACGCCCAGCCGACGATCCCGGGACGGCGGCCCATCTCGGTCGCGATGACCCGCGGGTTGCTGCCGTCGGCGTCCATGACGTAGAGGCCTTCCTCGCGGTAGGTGTCCGTCGTGTGGTCCATGCCGGTGTAGGCGATCATGCCGCCGTCCGGCGAGGGCACCGGCCCCGAGTCCGGGCCGGTGCGGCTCGTCAGGGTGGTGATCCGGCCCGTGGCCACCTCGACCTGGTAGATCTCCGATTCGCGCCAGGCGTGCTCGGCATCCGGGGTCCTCAGGGACGTGAAGACGATCCCCGACCCGTCGCCGACGAAACGCGGCCCGTCGTGGTGGTAGTCGCCGCTCGTGAGCTGGCGCGGGGTGCCGCCGTCGGCGCTCACCACGAAGATGTGCCTGAAGCCCCGCGGGTGGTACCCCACTCCGTCGCGCCGGTAGTTCAGCCGGGTGACGATCCGCGGCGGCCCCGTCCATTCGGCCCCTTCGGGCGCCTTCGGCATGTCGATCGCCCACGCTGGATCGGGGCCCGGGTCCACCACCGCGCGGAACGCGATGGAACCGCTGTCCGGAGCCCACACGATCTGGGACGGAGGACTGTCGAGCCGGGTCACCTGACTCTCGGCGCCCTCGGCGTCCATCCAGCGCACGAAGATCTGGCCGTCCCGCAGGAAGGCGACCCGGGTGCCGTCCGGCGACCAGCGCGGACTCCCGCCGTCGGTGAGGAAGCGGTTCTTCGAGCCGTCGGCGCCGATGAGCCAGAGTTCCGTCTTCGTCCGGTCCTTCATGGCGTCCACGAAGCTGCGCTCGTAGACGACGTTGTCGCCGTCCGGTGAGATCTGCGGGCTCTGCACCGTCTCCCACGAGAGGTAGTCGGCGAGCGCGAGCGGGCGCATGCCCTCCTGGGCGAACGCCGCCCCGCACCACAGGAGCAGGACCACACTGAGCGTCCCGCCGAAGCGCCATTTGTTCATTCCCTGAATCTGCATCCGGACACCTCCGCTGCTGTGGCGCCGGCCGGCCGGCGCGCCAACCGGCGAGTTTACGGGAGATGGACGGCCGGTGCCGGGCCGCGGCCGGCCCGCGCCGGCGGGCTTTCCGCAACCCGGTTTAGTATCGAGGACTTGCGGCGCTGCGGGGCGTCGGATCTCCAGGCCGGAGTTCGTCCCCGGGGACCGCCGGAGAGGTGACCATGATGAACCGTAAAACCGCGACCGGTTCCGTTTCCCGAGTACTCGTCGCGCTGCTGCCGGCGCTCGGCTTCGCCCTCGCCACGGCGTTCGCCTGCTCGCCGCCACCCGTCGAGCCGGCGGCGGAGGTCGTCTATCCGGGCGCGTCGTGGGAACGGATCGCGGACCCCGCCGCTGCGGGGTTCTCGGCCGAGGCGCTCGACGCGATCCATCCGTACGTCGAGGGGATCAACACCACCGCCGTGATGGCGGTGGTCGGGGGGCGCGTCCTCTTCGAGCACGGGCCGGTGGATTCCATCAGCTATCTCGCCTCGGTCCGCAAGAGCATCCTCGCGATGCTCTACGGCCGCTACGTCGAGGACGGGACCATCGATCTCGAGGCCACGCTCGAGGATCTCGGCATGGACGACGTCCAGGGCCTCCTCCCGATCGAGAAGCAGGCGCGGGTGCTCGATCTCGTCACCGCCCGCTCCGGGGTCTATCACCCGGCCTCGAACTCCGGGGACAACCTCGCGGACGCCCCGCCTCGCGGCTCGCAGGAACCCGGCGCCTACTACCTGTACAGCAACTGGGACTTCAACGCGGCGGGCGCGGTCTTCGAGCAGCTCACCGAGCGCAACATCTACGACGCGCTCGGGAGCGACCTCGCGGTCCCCCTCGGTTTCGAGGACTGGCACCGGTGGATCCACCGGAAGTCGGGGGACGCGACCCGGTCGCGCAACCTCGCCTACCACATGAACCTCTCGACCCGCGACATGGCCCGGATCGGATATCTGATGCTCCGGGACGGCGTCTGGCGGGACGGGCGCGTGCTCCCCGAGGGATGGGCCGGGCGGATCTCGGGCCTGGTCACGCCGTCGGAGGAGATGAATCCGGAGAGCCGGCGGGGAGGCGAGTTCGGCTACGGGTACATGTGGTGGGTGTGGGACGGCCCGGCGGTGCCGGAGGCGTTCCGCGGCGCCTACACCGGACGCGGCGCCTGGGGCCAGTACATCACCGTCATCCCGTCGCTCGACATGGTCGTCGCGCACAAGACGGTGCCCGAGGTCGCCACGCCGTGGGACGACTACCGGGGGATCCTCGACCGCCTCGTAGCCGCCCACTGCGGCGCCGACTGCTGACGGCAGACCAGGTCCTGGCAGCCGGCGTCACCACGTCTGGGCTTCGTCCGAATAGAGCTTGAGCGGCAACCGGTACGAGATGCCGGTGTCTTCGAGCGTCGCGTGTTCAACGAGCTCGGCAAACCGATGGGCGCGCGTCACGTAGGTCCGGCCCAGCAGCCGATCGAAGAGCCCGCCGATGCGGCGTTGGAGGCGCATCCCGAAGAGCATTCCCGCGGTGTGCTGGCGCGGGAACCTCAGCTTGTCGGCGAGTTCGTGACCGATGAGGGCCCGCGACACCCGAAGCCCGTAGTTCGCCAGTGCCGCCCGTTCCCCCGGCTCGGAGAGACCGATCACCACGGGCGCCACGTTCAGCAGCGAGTTGGCCATGACGATGGCGGACTCGCCCGGCTCCGGTTCGCAGGCGGCGCCGATGCGGCAGAGCTCGAGGGCGCCGCCCTCGTCGCGAAACAGGATGGCATCGGGCACCCCCAGCAGAACCGCCGTGTAGCGCCAGATGTGCATGTAACCGGCGCGTCCCTCCGGGGTCAGCCGCGCCCCGAGCCGCTCCACGTCGTCGAGGAGCATCGCCGAGAAGACGCCGGAGGCGAGGGCCAGGTGGGCGCTGCTCAGCGGCACGCCGTACACGGACTCGTCCCACTCGCCCGATTCCCGGATCAGCCTCCGCACCTGCGCGTGCACGAAGCGGATCCGGACGGTGTACTTCCAGCCGTCCGCCTGCCGCTCGAGGCCGCCCGGAAACGTGACCTCGACGAGTTGCCGGATGTTGTGCTTCAACCGCCGGACGGCGTGATCGATCAGCCGGCCGGTGGTGAAGAACGACAGGCTGATCAGCGTCGAGAACCCCCGCACCAGGCCCCCGGCGAGCAGGCCGAGAATGAAGAGGTCGGGGTCGGCCTGGAAAGCTCCGCAGCCCGCGTTCAGCGCCCGGCGATCGAGCCACGGAGGGGGCGCCGAAGTCCGCTCGAAGAACTCCCTCACTGCGGCAGGCGCCTCGGCGAACCTGGCCTCGTCCTGTTCCATCCCGGCATCCAGCAGCCGATGGATCGCGGCATCGCCGTAACCCGCGAGCGAAGCGACGGCGGCGTCGGCCAACGGGTCACCCATGGTGGCGTGCCGCACGTACCGATGGGCAAGCTTCGGATTCATTCTTGCCGCCCGTTCGAGACCCGGGCGGTAGGCAGCGGGAACCTGCATGAGGTTGTCGATTCTGACACTCGGAGTGTAGCCCTATCAATTACCTGAGTGTTACGGCCGGCGGCCAGGCTCGACCAGGACGCGGCCGAGTGCGTGGCCGCGGATCTCCATCCTCCGGAGAAAGGGCTCCGCGCTTAGAATCCGGCGCCGTCCAGAGACGTATGTGGCGCGACCATCCGGTGGCATTGCCGTTCGTGCAACGGGCCGCGTCGTGACGGCCGGCGGATCCCGGCCGGACCACGGCCCGATCCTCGGCACCCTCGAATCCGAGGCCATCGAGATCCTGCGCGAGGGGGTGGCCACCGCCGAGCGGCCGGTGATGCTCTATTCGATCGGCAAGGACTCTTCCGTGCTCCTGCACGTCGCGCGGAAGGCCTTCTGGCCGGCGCCGGTCCCCTTCCCCCTCCTGCACATCGACACGACCTGGAAGTTCCGGGAAATGATCGCCTGCCGGGACCGGACCGCGGCGGAGCTGGGCCTCGAACTGCGGGTCCACACGAATGAAGAGGGACTCCGGAACGGGATCAACCCGTTCGACCACGGATCCGCTCACTACACCGACGTGATGAAGACGGAGGCCCTTCGTCAGGCGCTCGACGCCGGACGCCACGACGTCATCTTCGGCGGGGCCCGCCGGGACGAGGAGCGCTCGCGGGCCAAGGAACGGGTCTTCTCGCCGCGGGCCGCGGGCCACCGTTGGGAACCCCGCGCGCAGCGTCCCGAGATCTGGAACCTGTACAACACCCGGGTCCTGCCGGGCGAGTCACTCCGGGTCTCGCCGCTCTCCAACTGGACGGAGACCGATGTCTGGCGCTACATCACCGCCGAGAACATCCCGGTCGTCCCGCTCTATTTCGCAAGGAGGCGCCCCGTGGTGGAGCGCAAGGGCGGGCTCGTCCTGGTGGACGACGAGCGGATGCGCCTCCGCCCCGGGGAACGGCCGGAGCGAAGGCGCGTTCGCTTCCGGACCCTGGGCTGCTATCCGCTGACCGCGGGGATCGAGAGCGAGGCCGACACCGTGGAGGCGATCCTCGCCGAGACGCTGGCGGCGAACCGCTCGGAACGCCAGGGACGGCTGATCGACCACGACGGCGAGGCGTCCATGGAGCGCAAGAAGCGCGAGGGGTATTTCTGATGCTCCCTCCTCTCCGGCTGGTTCTGTGCGGCAGCGTGGACGACGGCAAGAGCACGCTCATCGGCCGCCTGCTCCACGAGTGCCGGGCTGTCTTCGAAGACCAAATGCAGGCCGTTGAGAGCGCCTCCCGCCGCTACGGCACCCAGGGCGACCGTGCCGACCTGGCCCTTCTCATGGACGGCCTCCAGGCCGAACGCGAGCAGGGAATCACGATCGACGTCGCCTACCGCCGTTTCGAGACGCCGCGCCGAGCGTTCTTCGTGGCGGACGCTCCGGGCCACGAGCAGTACACCCGCAACATGGCCACCGGCGCCTCGACGGCCGATCTCGCCATCGTTCTCGTGGACGCCGAGAAGGGCGTGCTTCCCCAGACCGCCCGGCACAGCCGGATCGCCGGGATGCTCGGCATCCGCCACGTGGTGCTCGCGGTGAACAAGATGGATCGCATCGGCTGGGACCGGGGCCGTTTCGACGCCATCGCCGACGCCTACCGGGTGGTGGCCGAAGACACCGGGATCGCCGAGACGCAGGCGATCCCGCTGTCGGCGCTCACCGGCGACAACGTGACGAATCCCCGGGCACGGGCTGGGTGGTGTTCCGGGCCGACGCTCCTCGATCACCTGGAGACGGTGGAGGTCGCACCGCCCGGCGCGAACGAGTCCTTCCGGATGCCCGTCCAGTACGTGAACCGGCCGGACTCCGACTTTCGCGGGTACTGCGGCAGGATCGCGTCGGGGACCATCGCGGCCGGCGACCAAGTACGGATCTTCCCCGCGGGAACACCGACCGAAATCGAGCGGATCGTCGTCTGGGGAGGGGAACGTGAACGGGCCGAGCGTGGCGATTCCGTCACCCTGGTGCTGAAAGAAGAGCGGGACGTGAGTCGCGGCGACGTTATCGCGGCGGCGGACGATCCCGTCGAGGTGGCGGACCAGTTCCAGGCGCAGTTGCTCTGGATGGGCGACGAGCCGCTGGTCGTCGGCCGTCCGTACCTGTTGAAGCTCCACACCCGCGAAGCCGGCGCCACGGTCACCCGGATCAAGCACCGGCTGGACGTGGTGGACGGCCGCACCCGTCCCGCGCCCACCTTCGAGCTGAACGACATCGGCTGCGTCAACCTGGCCACCGAACGGCCCCTGCCCTTCGCCCGCTACGACGAGAACCGCACCCTCGGCGGCTTCATGCTGCTGGACCGGCGCACCGGGACCACCGTGGGGGCGGGAATGATCCGCTTCCCGCTGATGCGGGCGGCCAACCTCCGCTGGCAGGACTTCGACATCACGCCGGAGACCCGCGCCCGCGCCAAGGGACAGCGGCCGCGCTGCCTGTGGCTGACCGGACTCCCCGGGTCGGGCAAATCCACGATCGCCAACCTGCTCGAAAAGCGGCTCGTCGCCGAGGGCCGCCACACCTACGTGCTGGACGGAGACAACGTTCGCCACGGACTCAACCGGGACCTCGGGTTCACCGAGGCCGACCGGGTCGAGAACATTCGGCGGGTGGCCGAGGTCGCCCGGCTCATGGTGGACGCCGGCCTGATCGTGATCGTGGCGTTCATCAGTCCCTACCGCGCGGAGCGCGAGTTCGCGCGCGGCCGCTTCGAACCGGGCGACTTCCGGGAGATCTTCGTGGACGCGCCCCTCGGGATCTGCGAGGCCCGGGATCCGAAGGGCCTCTACGCCCGGGCGCGGCGCGGGGAAGTGAAGAACTTCACGGGGATCAGCAGCCCCTATGAGCCGCCGGAGGCGGCGGACCTCCGGCTGGACACCGGGACCGAGTCGCCGGAGCGCTGCGTCGAACGCGTGCTGAAGTCCCTGGACCGGTAGCGATGGCTCAGGTCACCGGATGCCGGCGGCGGAAGCGCGGTTCTTCGTACTCCCCACTCGCCAGGACCTCGCGGAGCGCTTCGACCGCGTCCCAGACGTCCCGGTAGCGCACGTAGAGGGGGGCGAACCCGAAGCGGAGAAGATCCGGTTCCCGGAAGTCCCCGACCACTCCTCTCGCAATCAGGGCCTGCATCACCGGATAGCCGTCGGGATGCCGGAGCGAGACCTGACTCCCCCGCCGCCGGGCGTCGCCGGGACTGGCGGGTTCGACGCCGAACTCCCCGAGTCGCTCCCCGGCGAGGCGGAGGAGGAGATTCCCGAGGGCCTCGCTCTTCGCCTGGAGCGCCGCCAGGTCGACTCCCTCGAAGGTCTTGAGCCCCTCCTCGAGCGCGATCATCGAGAGGATCCCCGGGGTCCCGCTCAGAAACCGCCGCACCCCGGCCGCCGGCCGGTAGCGGGTTTCGAATTCAAACGGGCTGCGATGGCCCATCCACCCGGAGAGCGGCGTGTCGAGCGAATGCTGGAGGTGGCGGGCCACGTAGATAAAACCGGGTGCGCCGGGACCGCCGTTCAGATACTTGTAGCCGCAGCCGACCGCGAACTCGACCCCGTGGTCGTTCAGGTGCAGGGGGAAGGCCCCCGCGCTGTGGCTCAGATCCCAGACGACGGGCACTCCCGCGTCCCGCGCGGCCGCGGTGAGCCGGCGGAGGTCGTGTTTCCGGCCGGTCCGGAAGTCCACCTGGGTCAGCGTCGCGACAGCCACCTCGGGTCCGAGCGCGGCCTCGAACTCGTCCGGGGGCACGATGCGAAGCTCGGCGCCGCTCTCCCGGAGCAGGCTCACGAGCCCCTCCGCCATGTAGAGATCGGTGGGGAAGTTCGTTGCCTCCGCCAGCACCACCCGCCGCGAGCCCGGACGCCGCAGCAGGGCGGCGAGGAGCTTGAAGAGATTGAGGGACACCGAGTCGGCGGCAATGACCTCGCCGGCGCCGGCGCCGAGCAGGGGCGCGATCCGCGCCCCGATCCGCTCGGGCAGCCGGAACCAGCCGTGACGGTTCCAGGAGGCGACGAGGTCCCGGCGCCACTCGTCGGCGAGCAGTGACTCGATCCGCGCCCGCATTCCCACGGACGGAGGTCCGAGCGAGTTTCCGTCGAGATAGATCACTCTCTCGGGGAGCTCGAAGCGGGCCCGGAAGGAGGCCAGCGGATCGTTCCGGTCCCGCTCGAGGAAGTCCTCGCGGGTGAGCAACCCCGCAGCGGAGGCGGTCACCGCGATCCTCCTTCGCGCGGATGGGCGGCCACCCGCGGATCGCGATCCATGACGGGATTATTCCGCCCCGCCGTTCCGCACTACATTGCCCCCTTCGCCTCTCTCCGGGCCGGACCACCGTGACCTCTCCCCTGTCCCGCTTCGATCCCGCCGTCGCCGGCTGGTTCGGGGACCGGTTCGAGGCGCCCACCGAGCCGCAGACGAAGGGATGGCCCGTGATCGCGCGTGGCGAGGACGTACTGATCACCGCTCCGACGGGTTCGGGGAAGACGCTCGCCGCGTTCCTCTTTGCCGTGGACCGGCTGATCCGGGAAGCCCGGAAAGGTTCGCTGCCCGATGAGACCCGGGTCGTCTACGTCTCGCCGCTGAAGGCGCTGAGCGCCGACATCCGCCGGAATCTCGAGGTCCCGCTCGCCGAAATCGCCACCCGCGCGAAGGGCGGCAGCGGCTCGTTCCCCGCCGTCCGCGCCGAGCTCCGCACCGGCGACACCCCCGCCGCCGAACGGACCCGGATGACGCGGAAACCGCCCCACATCCTGGTCACCACCCCGGAATCGCTCTACCTGCTGCTCACTGCGGGACGCGGACGCGAACTGCTCTCGACCGCGGACACGGTCATCGTGGACGAGATCCACGCCCTCGCGCGCGACAAGCGCGGCAGCCACCTGGCGCTCTCGCTCGAACGCCTCGACCGGCTCGCCGGCCGACCGCTCCAGCGCATCGGACTCTCGGCGACGGTGCGGCCGCTCTCCGGGGTCGCCCGCTTTCTCAGCCCGCGCACGCCGGAGGGGCCGACGGTGGTCCCGGTCGGGCACCGGCGGGAGATGGACCTCGCGGTGGAGGTTCCGGACTCCGAACTCGGGGCGGTGGCCACCCACGAGATCATGGAGGACATCCGGGACCGGATCGCCGCGCTCATCGAAGCGCACGACACCACCCTGGTGTTCGTGAACACCCGGCGGATGGCGGAGCGGTTGACGCACGTGTTGAGCGAGCGCCTTCCGGAAGACGCGGTGCTGGCCCACCACGGCAGCCTCGCCCGCGAGGTCCGGCTGGAGGCCGAGCGGCGGCTCCAGAAGGGCGACGTGCGCGCCATCGTGGCCACCGCCTCGCTCGAACTGGGGATCGACATCGGCTCGGTGGACCTGGTGTGCCAGCTCGGCTCGCCGCGTTCCATCGCCGTGGGCCTCCAGCGGGTGGGCCGCTCCGGCCACTGGCTGGGCGCCGTCCCGAAGGGGCGCTTCTTCCCGGCGACGCGCGACGAACTCGTCGAGTGCGCGGCGCTGATCGCCGCCGTGGAGTCCGGCGACCTCGACCGGATCCGCATTCCCGAGGCGCCGCTGGACATCCTCGCGCAGCAGCTCGTCGCCGAAGCGGGAGCGACGCCGGAGGAGCGGCACGATCTGGACGACCTGTACGGATTCGTGCGCGGCGCCTATCCCTACCGCGGTCTCGAGCGGACGGACTTCGACGCGGTGGTCGGGGTGCTCGCCGAAGGCGTCGCGACCACGCGGGGGCGCCGGGGCGCCTTCCTGCACCGGGACTCCGTCGCGGGCACGGTGCGGGCGCGCCGGAACGCGCGCCTGGCCGCGATCCAGAACGGCGGCGCGATCCCGGAAACGGCGCAGTACCAGGTGGTTGCCGAACCCGACGACCGGGTGGTGGGCCAGCTCGACGAGGACTTCGCCATCGAGAGCTACGCGGGCGACGTGTTCCTGCTGGGCACCACGTCCTGGCGGATCCGGCGCATCGCCCAGGGACAGGTCCGGGTCGTGGACGCCGGGGGGGCCGCGCCCACCATCCCCTTCTGGCGGGGCGAGGCGCCGGGACGCACCGCGGAACTGAGCGTCCGGGTAGCGGAGCTCCGTGAAGCTGTGGACCAGGATCCGGGGGAGGCGCGAGCCGCGTTGCAGCGGGACAGTCACCTCGACCCCGCCGGCGCGGACCAGGTGCTCCGCTACCTGGCCGCCGGCCGCGCCGCGCTCGGCGCCATGCCCAGCCAGCGGACGGTGGTCGCCGAGCGCTTCTTCGACGACTCCGGCGGCATGCAGCTCGTCCTTCACGCTCCCTTCGGCAGCCGGATCAACCGCGCCTGGGGACTCGCGCTCCGGAAGCGCTTCTGCCGTTCGTTCAACCTCGAACTCCAGGCGGCGGCGACCGACGACGGCATCGTCATCTCGCTCACCGACCTGCACTCCTTCCCGCTGGAGTCGGTCTTCTCGTTCCTGAGACCCGACAACCTGGAGCACGTGCTCACCCAGGCGGTCCTCGGGGTTCCCCTCTTCGGAGCGCGCTGGCGCTGGGCGGTCTCGCGGGCGCTTCAGGTGCCCCGCCGCCGCCACGGCCAGCGGGTGCCCCCTCCCATCCAGCGCATGCTCACCGACGACCTGCTCGCCGCGGTATTCCCGGACCAGGCCGCCTGCGCCGAGAACCTCGCCGGCGAGGTCAGGATTCCGGAGCATCCGCTGGTGGACGAGGCGATCCGCGACTGCCTCCGCGAGGCACTCGACGTCGAGGGGCTCCGCGCGCTCCTCGAGGACATCCGGGACGGGAAGGTGCGCACGGTGGCGGTGGACACCGCCGAGGCGTCCCCCTTCGCGGCCGAGATCCTGAACGCCAACCCGTTCGCCTTTCTCGACCCGGCGCCGCTCGAAGAGCGCCGCTCGCGGGCGGTGCGGATGCGCCGGTCGCTCCCGCCCGAGCTCGACACCGAGGCGGTGCTCGACCCCGAAGCGATCGCACAGGCCGCCGCGGAAGCGGCGCCGCTGGTGCGCGACGCGGACGAACTCCACGACGCGCTCCTCACGCTCGGCGTGGTCGGAGAGACACCGGAGTGGAGCGGATTCTTCGAGGAACTCGAGGCCGGGAACCGCGCCGGGACGGTGGTCGCGGGAGACGCCCGGTTCTGGGTCGCCGCGGAACGGTTGGGGCTCGCCCGCGCCGTCTGGCCGGACGCCTGCCTGCCCTCCCGGGTCCCGGCCCGGGGCGCCGGCGACGTTCCGGATACCCGGGCGCAAGCGGTGGCCGCGATTCTGCGCGGGGTGATGGACTCCTCCGGCCCGGCCACCGTCGCCGCGCTCGCCGCCCGGCTCGCCCTCCCCGAAGCCCGGATCGAGGCGGCGCTCGCGCTTCTCGAGGCCGAAGGACTGGTGCTCCAGGGACGGTTCCGCCGCACCCCGGCCGGCGACGGCCCGCCCGAGTGGTGCCACCGCAGGGTGCTGGCCCGCATCCACCGGCTCACCCTCGCCCGGCTCCGCCGCGAGTCGGCGCCGGTCAGCGCCGCCGCCTTCCTCGAGTTCCTCGCCGGGTGGCAGCACCTCACCGCGGAAAGCCGCCTCCACGGGCCGCGCGGAGTCCGGGAGGTGATCGCCCAGCTCCAGGGGCTCGAAGCGCCGGCCGCGGCCTGGGAGTCCCGGATCCTGCCGCTCCGCATCGCCGGCTACCGGCGCGACTGGCTGGACGAGAACTGTCTCTCGGGCGAGGTGGTCTGGGGCCGGACGTCCATTCCGGAGTCGCCTCCGGGCGGGAGCCCGGCGCGGCCGACCCGGGCGGCCCCGATCGGCCTGTTTCTGCGGAGCGACCTCGGCCGCTGGCTCCGGCCCCGGGGAGCGGACCCGGAAGACCTCTCCTCCGCGGCCGGCAAGGTGCTCGGGCACCTGGAACAGGGCGGCGCCCAGTTCTTCGCCGAGCTCCAGGCGCGATCCGGACTGCTGCCCGCGGCGCTCGAGGATGCGCTCTGGGAGCTCACCGCCCGCGGCCGGGTCACCGCGGACGGTTTCGACAACCTGCGGGCCCTCATGGACCCCCGGCGGCGCAGCGCCTACGGGCGCTACCGCCGGCGGAAGGCCCGCTACTCACCGGGCCGCTGGGCGCTCCTCACGCCGCCCGCCGGGGAGAAGGGAGAACCGGCGGACCATGAAGGCGTGGCGCGCCAGCTCCTCCGGCGCTGGGGCGTCGTGTTCCGCGAACTCCTGAAGCGGGAGCGGACCCCGTCGCGCTGGCGCGACCTGCAGCTCGTCCTGCGGCGACTGGAGATGCGCGGGGAGGTGGTGGGCGGCCAGTTCGTCTCCACCTTCCCCGGGGAACAGTTCGCGCTGCCCGAAGCGGTCGCTCCGCTCCGCCGGGCGGGCCGGAACGGCGCCGGCGACGCCGGCCCGGGAGTGCGGGTGAAGATCGGGGCCGCCGACCCGTTGAATCTCTCCGGCATCCTGGTTCCCGGCTCGCGCATCCCGGTCACCTCATCCGAGAACCTGGTCCTGGGCGACGGCGGGCTGACGCCCGAGGGGCAAGGCCCCATCCGGATGGCCCCGGCGTGAGCGGCGCAGTCCCCGGAAAGGCGAGCCGCTCCGGGAAGGACGCCGGCGCGGCGGAACCGCCTCCCGTGCAGGCGGCGCGGCGTGCCTTCCGTGAGCGCTTCGGCCGCGCTCCCGAAGGAGTCGCCTTCGCCCCCGGACGGGTGAACCTGATCGGAGAGCACGTGGACTACTGCGGCTTGCCCGTGCTGCCGGCGGCGCTCGAGCGCGGCATCGCGCTCGCGTTCGCGCCGCGGACCGACGGCCGCATTCGCTGCTTCAGTACCGAGCCCGGCTACGGCGAGACCGATTTCGTTCCCGGGGACTCGCCTCCGGCCGGGTTCGGGCGCTATCTCGCCGCCTCGGCAGCCGGGCTCGCCGCCGGGGGCTGGACTACCGGACGCGCCGGTTTCGACGGCGTGCTGGCCTCGGATCTGCCCGCCGCGGCCGGCCTGTCCTCCTCCTCGGCGCTGGTGATCGCCGGGGCGTTCGCCCTGCTCGCGGTCCGCGGCCGCCTCGCCTCCGGCGGGGCGCTCCCGCGCGAGGACGCGATGCGCCTCGCGCTCGATCTCGCCGAGGCGGAACACGGCGTGGCCATCCAGGGGGGAGCCATGGACCAGTCCGTCTGCCTGGGGGCCGTTCCCGGACACGCCCTGCACATCACCTTCGAGCCGTCCCGCTGGACCCCGGTTCCGGTGGACTCCTCCCGCTTCCGCTTCCTCGCGGCCTACAGCGGCCAACGCGCCAACAAGGGGGGCGCCGCCGGCGCCATCTTCGACGAGCGCGTCCGGCAGGCGCGGGAGGCGCTCCGCCTCGCCCGGGCGTCCCTGCCCCACCCGGACAGCTATCCGGAGCTCGTCGCCAACCACCCCCTTCCGGCACTGCTCGCCGCGGCGGACCGGCTGCCGGCGCCGCTGGCCGGACGGTTTCGCCACGTCGTCACGGAGGCGCATCGGACGAACGTCGCGGTCCGCTGCCTCGAAGGGGGTGACGCCCCGGCGCTCGGGAAACTGCTCGACGCCTCCCACCGGAGCCTGCGGTGCGACTACGAGGTGAGCACCCCGGAACTGGACGCGCTTGTCGAGGGCGCACGGAGTGCGGGCGCGCTTGGCGCCCGCCTCACCGGCGCCGGACTCGGCGGCTCGGTGGTGATCCTCGTGCCACCGGGCCGGGAGCCGGCGGTCCGGGCGCACCTGACCGAGCGCTACTACCTCCCTCGCGGAGTCGCCGCCCCGCGGGGCACGCATCTACTGGACGCCACCCCTTCCGGGCCCGCAGCGCTCTACTGACGCGGGCCCGCGCGAAGCTGGCGGCGCCCGGAGAACACCGCCGTCGCATCACTCGCGAGGCTGTAGAGAACCGGCACCACGAACAGCGTGACCAGGGTGGCGAAGGCGACTCCGAAAGCCAGCGACACCGCCATCGGAATCAGCAGGGCAGCTTGATAGCTGCGCTCCGCCAGGAGCGGAGTTACGCCGGCGCAGGTGGTCAGCGACGTGAGGACGACGGCCCGGAAGCGGGCCGGCCCGGACTGAAGCGCCGCCTCCCGCGCCGAAAGGCCTTGCGCCCGGCGCCGGTTCGTGAAATCGAGCATCACCAGCGCGTCGTTCACCACGATCCCGATGAGCGGAACCATCCCGAAGAGACTCATCGAGTCGAGATCGATTCCCATGATGAGATGCCCGTACACGGCGCCGGCGAGTCCGAACGGGATCGCGGCCAGGATGAGGAACGGCTGCGTCCACGAACCGAGCGGGATCGCGAGCAGGATGAAGATGAGCATCACGGCCAGCATCCCGCTGCGCGCCAGGGCTTCCTGGCTCTCCTCGGCCTCGCCGGCCACCCCGGCAACCCTGAAGTCGTATCCCGGGAAACGCTCGCGTAGCCCGGGCAGCACCTGATCGCGGGCGGCGGCGATGACCGCGTCCGGAGTGGCCACCCGTCCGTCCACGCTGGCCAGAACGGTGAACGCCCGCAACGAGTCCACGCGGCGGATGACCGACTGCCCGGCGGCAGCGGAGACCTCGGCGACCTCACCCAGCGGGTTGACCCGCCCGTCGGGGCTGCGCACGAGCAATCCGGACACTCCCAATGCCCCACCCGAGTCGGCGCGCGGGGAGCGCAGCACCACCCGAATCTCGTCGCGACCCCGCTGCAGACGCGCGATCTCCTCCCCATGAAACGTCTGGCGGAGCTGGCGGCCCACGGCCCCCGCAGTGATCCCGGTGCCCGACTCTCCGGGCCGGACCCGAGCCACGAGACCCGGAGCGGCGCCCTCGAAGTCATCGGAAACGGACGTCACGCCCGGAACCTCGCGGAGTCCCGCCTGGAGGGCCTCGGAGGCCGCCTCGAGGCCTTCGAAGTCAGGACCCCGAATCCGGAACGACACGTCCGCCGCCTGACCGAACGCATCGCTGATCACGGACACCCGGGCGTCCACCGGCTCCGATCGAATCCGGTCCCGGACCCGGTCCGCGACGGCGCGCGTCGGGATTCCGGCGCGGTCCTCCTGAGGGCTGAGCCGCCAGATGATCTGGCCGACGGACGGGCCCCGTTCCCCGGCCTGTCCGCCGAACGCCGCACCGACTCCGATCGGAATCCGTTGCCCCACGAGGACCACCCGGTGCCGCTCGACGTCAACTCCCGACTCGGCACGGATCGCCTCGCGCACCTCATCCACCGTGGCGTTCAGCGAGGCGACCACCGCGCGGGTGGCGTCCGAGGTCGCTTCCGCCGGCAGCTTGACCTGGACGAACGCGATGTTGTTGTCCATGGGCGAACCCGTCACGACCTGCACGAAACCACCCGCGGTGAGCCCGAACGCGAGGCACAGTGCGAAGACTCCGAGGGCGAGGGTCGCCAGCCGGTTGTGGAGCGCCCACCGGAGCGCGGGCCGGTAAACCCTTTCCACGGTCCAGTCGAAGCCTGACTGGACGCCAGCGCGGATCCGCGCCAGACGGCGGCTCGGACGCACGCCCAGGCCGCCGTGCGCCAGGTGATGCGGCAGGATCCACGCGGCCTCGATCAGCGAGAACGCCAGGATCGGAATCACCATCCGCGGCACGTCGCCGATGAGTTCGCCGTACACCCCCGGAATCCCGAGCAGCGGAGCAAAGGCGGCCATGGTGGTCAGCACCCCGAAGGCCGCCGGAAAGAGCACCCTGCGGGTGCCCCGAATCGCGGACTCCTCCCGGCTCTCGCCACCGCGGTCCATCCGTCGCTGGACGTTCTCTCCCACCACGATCGCATCGTCCACGACGATGCCGAGGGCCACGATGAATCCGAACATGCTCAGCAGGTTGACGGTGATCCCGAGCCCGGGCATCAAGAGGAAAGCGCCGAAGAACGTGAACGGCAGTCCGGCCGCGGTCCAGACGGCGAGCCGGGTCGAGAGCGTAAAGAAGAGCACCAGGAAGATGAGTCCCAGCCCGGACAGCCCGTTCCGGACCATGAGGTCCAGACGGCCCTGGAAATCCTCGGCTGCGAAGTACCAGGGCGTGACGCGGATCCCGTCGGGCAGCCGCATCGCCCCGATGACCTCCCGCGCGCCCGCCGTGGTCTCCGCCAGCCGGCCACCTTCCTGCAGCAGAACGCTCAGAAACACTGCCGGCTCGCCGTTCATCGAGGCTTCGCGATCCGACGCCGCGAAACCGTCGGTCACCGTGGCGATGTCCGCCAGACGCACCACGCCACCGTCCGACGCGGTGATGACCGGAATCCGCCCGAAATCCTCGGCGGTGGTCGCGGCGCCCTCGGTACGCAGGCTGAGCTCATGCGCGCCGCTGCGCGCGGTGCCGGCGGGAATGTCCGCGGAGCCCAGCCGGACGGCGGCCGTTACACCGTCGAAGGTCAGGCCGAACCGCGTCAGGTTCCGCTCGGGGACCTCGATGCTCAGTTCCTGATCCCAGCCCGTCAACCGCTCCACGGCGGCTACCCCGGGTACCGCCACCACGGCGTCGTGAACAAGCCGGGAAGCCCGGTGCAGGTCGCGTTCGCTCACCGCTCCGTGCACGGCGATCCGGAAGATCTCCCGGTACGGCGCGATCTCGGAAACCACGGGTTCCTCCACCTCGGCCGGCAGCGAGGCGAGGGATCCCACCCGTTCGCGAACCGTGTCCCCGATCCGGCGGATGTCCGCCCCCGCCTCGAGTACCAGCGTGAGCCCTCCGGCGTGGTCCGTCGCGAGCCCGGCCGTCTCCCGCACGCCCTCGATACCTCGCAGGGCTTCCTCGAGTGGAAGCAGGATCCGGGACTCGACCACTTCGGCCTCCGCCCCGGGGAGAACGACCCGCACCACCACCGCGGGGGAGGAGGTTTCCGGAAGGAGTTCGTGCGGAATGCCGCCGAGGGCCAGGTAGCCAGCCAGCGAAACGCCGAAGAAGATCAGGTTGGCGGCGACCCGGTTCCGGACGAACCAGGCGATCACACCGGTGGATCGGCGCTCCTGGTCAGGGAGTTCTCCTTCCATCCCGCCCGTGCCGCTCAGGGACTCCCCGACGCTCCGCCTCCCGAGGGAGCCGCCTCCGGAGAACCGGCGATCCGCACCCGCATCCCCTCCGCGACCAGGGACGGCGGAGAAACCACGAGCCGCTCTCCGGCCGCAAGACCGGAGCGAACCAGCACCGCCGTTTCGCCGGCGGGCCAGAAGGCGTCCACCTCGCGAACCCGAACGCGATCCTCGGTGTCCACGACGAGGACGGTCCCGTCGGCGCGGAACGCGCTCACGGGGACCGTGGCGACCTCGGGGAACTCCTTACCCTCGATCTCGACCTGCACGAACATCCCGGCCACGAGCGGCGGTCGGCCATCCGGCGTCGTCTGGTAGGGCCGGGCCACTTCAATCACGGCCGGGATGAAGCGGGTGGCCGGATCCATCTCGCCCTCCATCCGGGCGAGCCGTCCTTCCCAGGTCCAACGGACTTCGGCGTCCGGGGGCCCGAGTGTCGCGGTCACGCGCGCCGGAGGCATCCGCCCGCCGCTTTCCCGGAACGGGAGGTCCACGAGCGAAAGCGCCGCGTCGGGGAGCGAGACCCGGACCTCGAACACGTCGAGCGAGAACAGCTCCAGCAAGACGTGACCCGGGGTGACCCACTCGCCGACCTCGGCGCCCCGGGCGGCGACCAGACCGGAGTGCGGCGCCCGGACCTCCGTATTCCTCAGATCCGCTTCCGCGGTTTCGAGGGCCGCCCGGGCCGCGGCGGCGCTCTCCTCCGCGGCCGCCAACTGCGGCAACCCCAGCGCCAGCGGGTCCGGCTCCGCCCCGGTCCGTTCCCACTCGGCTCGGGCCATCTCGGCAGCCGCCTGCTCCCGGAGCAGGCGAAGTTCAGCCTCCGCGAGACGGCTTCGCGCCTCGGCTACCGCCTGGGAGTAACGCGTCTGCCGGATTCGAAAGAGCGGGGACCCCTCGGCCACCTGGGTTCCGACCCGGAGCGCGCTGGCTGCCCAGGCGACCTCGCCGGCGACCTGGGCCGCGACCGCGGTGCGCCGGACGGGCCGCGCCGTACCGTCCACGGTGACGACGACCCGCTGCGCGTCGAGCTGCACGCTCCGGACCTGAACCTCCGTGAGCGCGGGCTCGAACTCCTGGGCCTCGGGCTCCGGGCCCAGCGCCACCAGGAGCGCGACGACGGCGAACGACGCCAACAGGATCGGAACGAACAGGAAACGCCGCATCACCGCCGGCCGGCAGAGATACCGACTGCCGAGCATCCCCACATCGTGAGAACAGAGTGTACGGCGAACCGGGCGTCCACCAACCCGTCACGCGGGCCTCGAGCCGGACGGCTGCTCCGGCGCACCCCCGACCGGCCTACACTCCGCCACGAACACGCATGTCGCCCAACCACTGTGCCAGGGGATAGTCCCGTGCGGTTGTGGGCGCTTTCGGATCTCCACATCTCGCACCCGCGGAACCGGGAAGCGCTGGACGACTTTCCGGCGCATCCCGACGACTGGCTGATTCTGGCCGGAGACCTGACCGACGGGGAGCGGGGGCTCGACTGGCTGCTCGGCGCGCTCACCCCCAGGTTCCGCCGGCTGGTCTGGACGCCGGGCAATCACGAACTCTGGACCGTCCCCGGCAGGGAACCGGGACTCCGGGGCGTCGCGCTCTACGACCGGCTCGTCGCCATTGCCCGCTCCCACGGCGCGCTAACCCCCGAAGATCCCTATCCGGTTGTCGAACACCGGGATGGGAGGGTCCTCATCGCACCGCTGTTCCTGCTCTACGACTACAGCTTCCGGCCGCCGCACGTTCGGCGCGACGAGGTCGTGCGCTGGGCGCGCGAAACCGGGGCAGTCTGCTCCGACGAATACCTGCTCCACCCCGACCCGTTCCCGGACCGGGAATCGTGGTGCAGAGCGCGGTGCGAGTCGGCTGCCGAGCGGCTCGCCGCGTGCCCGCCGGACATTCCCAAGGTGCTGATCAACCACTTCCCGCTGGAAGAGGAACACGCGGTGCTGCCGCGGGTCCCCCGCTTCACGCCCTGGTGCGGCACGAAGCGCACGCGCGGCTGGCACCGCCGCTATGGCGCCGGCGCCGTGGTGTACGGCCACTTGCACATCCGGGGCACGCAGTGGCTCGACGGGGTGCCGTTTCACGAGGTCTCGCTCGGTTACCCGCGGCAGTGGGACCGCAGCCGGGGAATCGGCGCTTACCTGCGGGAAGTGACGCTGACGCCGACGGACACCGTGTCCCGATGACAACCCACCGGGACCCGTGGTGGAGCCCGTGGCACGAAGGCGAAGGCGCGCTCGTCCTCCACGTGGATCTCCGTCCCGATGAGGGCCGGGAGAGACGGGCCCTGTCCCTCCTGGATGACGAGGAACGGTGCCGCCGGGACCGCTTCGTGGTGAAGGGTGCCCGGCGCCGGTTTTCGCTCTGCCGCGCGGCGCTCCGGATCAACCTGTGTGAACGCCTCCAGTGCGCCAACGAAGAACTCTCGTTCGGCTACCTCGAGCACGGCAAACCCTTCGCGAAGGTGAACGGGGCGCGTTCCTCCATCAGCTTCAATGTGAGCCACAGCGGATCGAACGGCCTGATCGGGTTCGCCGAACACGACGGGTTGGGAGTGGATCTGGAAGAACGCGCTCCGGACCGGAACTTCGACGGCATCGGCAGCAGCGTCTACGGCCCGGCGGAGCAGCGCGCCCTCACGGCGGCGACGGGAACACGGAAGGCGGACCTGTTCTACCGGCTGTGGAGTCTGAAGGAAGCGCTGATCAAGGCTCTCGGAACGGGTTTCTCCCTGAATCCGTCGCGCTTCGAGGTCCCCGCGGCCATGCTCGGCGGTATCCGGTCCTCGGTGTTCCGTTTTCCGCACGCACCCTCCGATCGCTGGCGGTTGATGGATCTCGGGGAACCCCGGTTCGCCGCCGCGATGGCCTACCGGCTGCCCTCCCGGGACGCCGGGTCCACCCGCCGCGTCAGCGCGAACTGAAGCCGCTCCGGTCGAGAAACTCCACCGTCAGCCGGGCGCACTCCTCGGGCTGTTCAAGCTGGGCCAGGTGGGTCGTCCCCGTCACGACCCGAAAGTCCACCGACGCCACCCCGGTCAGGTCGCAGGGCGGGACAAAGTAGTGAGGGAGACTGGGGTCGGCGCCGACCACGCGGACCGGCAGCGGCAGGGCATCCGGGGCTACCAGGGGTGCGAAATCAGGTAGCGAAGCGAGGATCCGGGCCTCGTAGTCGGGCGGGCAACGGAGTTCCCAACCTCCGCCCGCTGCTCTCCGGAGTGTCGTCCGCGCCATCAGCCGCAGTGCCCCCGGACCAAGGCGCGCCATCGCCGGCTGGGCCGCCATGAGCTCGACGAACTCCTCGCGGCTCTGAAACCGGAAGGCGCGGATCCGGGTTCGCGCGGCGGCCTGCCGGCAGGCCAGGCGTGAGGCCCGCGCGGCGCCCGCCCCCGGAGAGAGCGGCGGTTCAAACAGAACCAGGGCCGCATAGGAGGCTTCCAGCGCAGGCGACAGGAGGGCGGCCAGGCAGGAAACCGAGTGGAAGACACCGGCCCGGGGTCGCATCCCGAATGTTCGGTCCACGGCCTGTCCGACGGCCTCGAGGTCGCGGCAGAAGGTCGGGATGGTGTGCCGCGCGATGGCGCCGGGCGGGTTCTCGCCGTGATTCCGCAGGTCGAACACGACGACATCGAAGTCGTCGAGGAAGAGCGACCAGAACGGGTAGTAGAGGTCGATCGCGAGCCCGTTGCCGTGGCTCACCAGGAGCCGCGGGCCGTCCGGATTCCCGTACCGCCGTACCGGGATCGTGACCTCATCGTCCAGCCGGACCTCGAGGATCGCGGCCGGCGGCGGGGGCTCGGAGCCGCGAAGATCCGTCTCGGGCTTCACCTTCCGGCGAGGACGGCCCCGGGGGCGGAAAGCGCGTCCGCCCCCGCTGCACCGGCGGCCGTCAGTTCCCGTCCGCCTCCGGCAGCGCGAGCGCCACGTAGGACTCCGGCACCCGGCCCCGCTGCCCGGTCTGCACCACGATGTACTGCTTTCCCTCGTGCTTGTAGGTCATCATGCCGTACATCCCGATCGCCGGAAGCTGGATGCTGCCGATCTTCTCGCCGGTCAGCTTGTCGTGGGCATTGAGGACCGGCGGTCCGGCCATTCCCTCGGTGGTGAGCAGCAGGTCGCCGCTCACCATCAGGATCGCGCGGCCCTGACCGCCCACGTTCGACAGGTCCACGCCCTCGAGCGCCGGATGGTTCTTGATCCGGTCGTTCGGCTCGCCGACCGGGACCCACCAGAGGTGCTCGCCGGTGTTCATGTCGATCGCGGTCACCCGGCTGTAGGGCGGCTTGTAGATGGGCAGCCCGTCCGGACCGGGGACCCCGATCGCCCGGTAGTTGACCCAATCGGAAACCGTCTCGCCGATCGTGGTGCACTTGCCGCTTGGCGAGGTGCAGTCGTGGTCCGGCTGGTCGGCGTCCACGCCCGGCTGCACGATGCGGCCCGAGCAGTTGGGGCCCGAAGACTGGTAGAGGATCCCGGTCCCGGGGTCGAGAGCGGCCGGGTGGGTGATGTTGACCGCGGAGTGGACGCCGCAGGCGATCCACCCCTTGTTCTCGTCGTATCCCTTGGGAATCGGGGGCATGTAGGGGCCGCCCACCGTGTACTCGGAGACGATTTCGATGGCCTTCTGCCTCAGTTCGGGGGTGTAGTCGATCAGGTTGTCCTCGCTGAGGTCGAGCATCTCGACCGGTGCGGGCCTCGTCGGGACCGGCTGGGTGGGCGACAGCTTCTCGCCCGGCACGATGGACTGCGGGACCTCGACCTCTTCGATGGGCCACACCGGCTCGCCGGTCTCCCGGTTGAAGGCGAAGGTGTACCCCTGCTTGGTGGTCTGGATGGCCATCGGCACCTTCTCGCCGTTCACCTCCACGTCCACCAGGATCGGGACGTTCGGAAGATCGTGGTTCCAGATCGGGTGGTGGGTGGTCTGGAAGTGCCAGACCCGATCCCCGGTCTGGGCGTTGAGCGCGATCACGCTGGTCCCGAAGAGGTTGTCTCCCGGCCGGAACCCGCCGTAGAAGTCGATCGTCGGCGCGTTGGTCGGGATGTACACGATGTCCCGCTCCAGATCGGCCGACAGCGGGGCCCAGGAGGAAACGTCGCCGGTCCACTTCCAGGCGTCGTTCTCCCAGGTGCTGGCGGCGAAGTCGTCCTCGGACCGCGGGGTCACGTTGAACTTCCACTTGAAGTCGCCGGTACGGGCGTCGAACGCGAGGATGTCGCCGGGAACGTTCTCGATGCGGGTCTGGTGGTATCCCTGCGCGGCGGAGTTCCCCACCACGATGGTCCCGTTCACCACGATCGGGGGCGAGGAGTTCGTGATGTACCCGACGGTGGGGGTCAACCCCTCATAGGGGTCGTAGTTGTAGCCAAAGTGGGCGAGGAGGTCCACGACGCCGGTTTTCGGGAATCCGGGGATGCCCACCGGCTCTCCCCAGTCCTCGATGTGCTCGCCGGTCTCGCCGTCGAACGCGTGCAGGAAGAACGCCGGGGAGACCACATAGATGACCAGCCGCCCATCGATCTCGGCGTAGGCGACCCCCTTGCCGTAGCTCGAACGCATGGACTCCTCGAAGCGCCGGGTGGACGGCTCGGCATAGGTCCAAAGCGTCTCGCCGGTGGCGGGATCGATGGAGACCACCGTCCGGCGGTAGCCCACCACGGTATAGAGCCTGCCGTTGATGTAGCTCGGCGTGGACTTCGACAGGAAGCTCGGCTTCGGCCCGTAGTTGTCGCCCCGCCACATCCAGGCGACCTCCAGGTCGCCGAAGTTCTCGGCATTGACGTCGTTCAGCGGTGACGAGCGGGTGCCCCAGGCGTCGCCGCTCTGGTAGCGCCATTCGCCTTCGGGCATGTCGCGGTTCTGCGCCGCGAGCGGCACGGTGAACAGCAGCGCGGCCACCAGGATTCCCGCGACATGGTGCGGGCGTTTCGCGGGCGCCGAAAGGGGACTCATTCGGGTCATCCGGAACCTCCGATGATCTTGAGAACCGGGAATCGTAAGCGTTTTCGCCAACGTTCCCGGCACGTCGAGAGTTCCGTCGGCTAACGGAGCACGTCCAGCAGGTTGGAATGGTCGTCGGTCCACAGGAACCGCGCGCCCGGGTCGGCGGCCTCTCCCGCCCAGGGCTCCGCCCTCCCGAGCAGGCTCGGGTCCGTGATGAGGTCCGTGTTCAGGCTGAGCAACACCCAGGTCGCGGTGTAGTGGAAGCGGTCGGGGTCCGGATCACTCACCGTGAGCAGCGACAGCAGATCCTGACGGAGGCCCTGGGCGCGGATCACCGGGGCGAGGTCCACGTGGCGGTTCGAGATGTGGACGGCGATCGTGCCGCCCGGGGCGAGCCGGCTCCGGTAGAGATCGAACGCCTCCGCGGTGAGCAGGTGGACCGGGATGGCGTCGCCGGCGAAGGCGTCGAGCACGATCACGTCGAAGCCCTCCTCTCC
This sequence comes from Vicinamibacteria bacterium, assembly GCA_965116805.1. Taxonomy (GTDB): domain Bacteria; phylum Acidobacteriota; class Vicinamibacteria; order Marinacidobacterales; family Marinacidobacteraceae; genus Marinacidobacterium. The sequence goes on along the minus strand of OZ220713.1, from coordinate 2,124,576 downwards.
GGCGCTTTCTTCGCGGAGCAGGCTCAGCCGGCCGTCACCGAGCACGACCTCCACCTCCGCCGGCGCGTCGTCGAGGAAGGTGAAGTACTCGCGGGCCGCCTGCACCACCTGGGGGTCGAGCTCGTAGAAGCGGAACAGGTCTCCGCGCCGCCCGTGAACGACGATGGACCCGGTCCCGAGCCCGACGACGGCCACCCGGAGGGGCCGCACCAGCCGCCGGTTGGGGTGCCGGTTCAGCACCGCCTCGATGCCCGTCCCCTCGTAGTAGTAGAGGGTGGGCTCGCGGCGGCGTCCGGGAGCGAACCACTGGGAGCCGTGCGCGATGCCCCCGTGCCACATGTCGCGCCGCCAGTCCGGAGTGCCCGGGTAGGCCTCCATCACGCGCACGACTCCGAAGAAGTTCCGGGTGGCGGTCAGCGGACGGCGGTGTTCGAGCGCGCTGATGGCGATGGCGACCCCGAGGGTGGCCGCGGGAACGGCCTTCCGGGCGAACGATCGGAACCCCCTTCGGGACGGCTCGGCGACGCCGAAGGCGACCACCACCGCGAGCACCAGCGCGAGCGGATACTCCCAGACATTCGGGAAGAGCAGCGGACTGCCGATGGACGCGAGGAGCCCCCCGAGGGCGCCGCCGGCCGTCATCGACAGGTAGAAACCGGTGAGGCGCGACGGCGCGGGCTTCCGCCGGACGATCTCCCCATGGGTGATCCAGCAGCCGGTGAACAGGAACCCGAGCGCGGCGACCGCGTGGGCGAGCAGGGCGCGCTCGAGGCCGTAAGTAATGTCCTGGAACCAGACGTAGAAACACGCCGCCACCGAAACCAGCAGCAGCGGCAAAAGAAGCCGCCGCGGATACGGATCTCCGCCGCGGAACGCGAGGATGAACGTGAGCAGATACAGGGCGAGCGGCGCGATCCACAGGAACGGAACCGCCGCCACGTCGCGGGTGAGATGGGTGGTGACCGCCACCAGCGCCAGCGAGCCGACCGCGGCCAGCAGGAAGGCCGCAACGTGGAAATCACCGAGTCTGGGCCGGACCGCCGGAACGGCGCGCTCGGGATCCACCGCCGAAGCGCGGACGGACAAGGCGCCCGCCAGGAAGGTCAGCGCGGCGAAGACCACGAACCCCGCCGACCACAGCCGCCCCTGGGCGCCCAGTCCGAGGAGCGGCTCGAGCAACAGTGGGTAGAGCGCGAGGCCGATCAGCGACCCGGCATTCGAGAGGGCATACAGCCGGTAAACGCCGGTCGCCTTCGGGTCGTCGGCTGCCGAGGGGCCCGCGCGGGCCACCCAGGCCGACACCAGCGGCGTGGTCGCCGCGAGAGCGAAGAAGGCCGGTCCCAGCGTGACCAGGAGCGTGAGCAGGATCCACCCGGCAGGCGCTTCCCCGCCGGCCGGCGCCCAGCCGGGCCCGGGGAGCGGCGGCAGGCTGGCCAGCGCGGCCAGGGCGAGGAGGACGCCGTGGGCCGCCAACTGGACGCGCGGGGCAAGGCGCGTCACCAGCAGGTGCGCGTAGAGATAGCCCCCGAGCAGCACCGCCTGGAAGAAGAAGAGCGCGACGGCCCACACCATCGGGGCCCCGCCGTACCACGGGAGCAGGCTGCGTGCGGCGAGCGGCTGCACCACGAAGAGGAGCATCGCCGCGAGGAAGACCGCGGCGCCGGAAAGCCAGAGTCGGCGGGGCATGGAGACAAGTTACGATACGGCCTCGTCATGAAGAAGCGCCGCACACCGCCTTCCCGGCCCACAAGACCCGCGGCTCCAACGACCACCGCCAAACCCGCCGCCTCCCGGAAGGGATGGGGCGCCGCACCGATCCTCGCGATCGGCCTGCTGGTGGTGGGGGCCGCCGTTTTCTTCGTCGCCGCCTTCGAGGACACGACGGTGGAGAGCGGCCTGCAGCCGGCCTCGGACCTGTCCGCTGCCGCGTATGACCTGGGAAACCAGGCGGCCAAGCCGTTTCCCTACTACGACTCGGTGGAGGAGGCCCGTCCCTTCCCGGTGACGCTCCCTCCCACCACCTACGAGAACGAAACGCTGCAGTCGACCTACGCCATCGCCAAGGAAATCCCCGAAGTGCTCGTCCAGTTGCCCTGCCTCTGCGGCTGCCACGGCGCATCCGAAGACCACGGCAGCCTGCTCGACTGCTACGTGGACAACCACGCCGCCACTTGAAGCACCTGTCTCCAGGAGGTCCTCCTGGCCAAGGAAATGCACGATGACGGCGCCAGTCCCGAAGAGATCCGCGAGGCGATCTACGAACACGAATTCACCGACATTCCGCTGAGATAGCGGGGACGTCGGGGAGCCCGAAGGCTCGCCGGCTTGGGCACAGCAGCCCCGAGGGCCGCGAGCGGTTCGTCGCTGCTCCGGGTGCATTGGCGCGCGCAGCCGAGCCACCCCGGCGCATGAGGTCTATCCCGCCGCCCGCCTGCGGCGGGCTGTGCCGGCTGAAGCCGGCGTTCCAAGCCGGCGCTCCGGGTTAGCGCTCGCGCCAGAAGAGCGGATTGGGGCGGTAGCGCGGAAACGCCCAGGGGAGGTCGTTCGTCTCCGCGTCCGCCGGCGCCCCCGCTCCAGGCGACGGGGAACTGTCCCTGGGACCGTGTTCTTCCTCGAGGTAGTCCAGGATCTTCTCCTGGGTCTCCGGCTCCAGCGGTGGCATGCCCATCCCGATCATCATGTCGAGCACCCCTTCCCACTCTTCACGCGGGAGGTTCAACGACCGGATGTAGCTGTCGTCGTGGCAGTAGAGGCAGTTCTCGTCGATGAGGGCCCGGCCGTCGTTCTCCTGCCCGGCGGCAGGCGCCCGGATGCCGCGTTCCTCCGCGCCCGCGGAGGCCGCCACCGGGAGCAGGGCGATCGCCAGAACGAGGTGCAGACGTTTCATCTCAGAGCGCGGTGACCGCGATGCGGTGCATCGCGTTGTTCAGATAGCCGCGGGGGTTCCAGCCCGGGACGACCATGGGCTGCTGGCGTCCCTCGTGGTCCGTCGCGCGCGCCCAGAGTTCATAGTGGCCCGGGATGTCGAAGGCGATGGACCCTTCGAACCGTTGCCACGCAAACGGGTTCTCGGGTTCCTCGAGCTGACACGGAAGCCAGGTGGCCCCGAAGTCTGCGCTCAGGTGCATCGCGTTCACCGGCCCGTCACCGGCCCACGCCCAGCCGCGGATCGCGAGCGGTCCGCCGCCGGCGTGACGGACGCCCGTTTCGGGCCGGGTGATGATGGACTTCACCGGCATGGGACCGATGATCTCCATGTCCTCCTCGCGCACGTCGGTTCCCGGCGCGACCGGATATCGCGGCACCCGATAGGAGTAGCCCAGCATCTTGGGGCCGTCATGGACCTGGTCCCGGACCCACAGCCGGCGCAGCCACTTCCCGCTCGCCGAGGCGGGAAAGCCGGGAGCGACCACCCGCAGCGGGAAGCCGTGGTGCGGAGGCAGGGGCTCGCCGTTCATCTCCCACGCGAGCAGCGTGGACTCGTCCATGGCCTTCGACAGCGGGACGCCCCGGGAAATCGCGACGTCCTCGGGATTTCCGCTCAGGTGCGGATCCTCGCCGTAGTAGGCCACGTAGACGGCGGTGTCGAGCACGCCGGCGGCCTCCAGCACGTCGCGGAGGCGGACTCCGGTGTAACGCGCGCAGCCGACCGCGCCGAGCCACCACTGGTTGCCCGAGGCTCCCGGCTGGAAGGCCGCTCTCCCGTTTCCCGCACATTCGAGCACGAGGGCGCGGCTCACATTCTCGAAGCGCGCCTTGAGATCGTCGAGCGAGAGATTCAGGGCATTCCCCACCTCGCCGTCGACGCGGAGCGACCAGCCCTCGAGGCTCCCGGAGAGGGCCCGCTCCGGCACCCCGCCGTTGTTGCGGACGAAGTGCTTGTCGTTCGGCGTGTAGCGGGGATCCAGGTCGGCAACCAGGGTCTCGGCGTTCACCGGCCGCTCGCTCAGGATCCGCAGGCCGCTCTTTCCGAAGACCGCGCCCCCGCCCTGTCCGGCGGCCCGCTCGAGCGCCAGCGCGCTCGCGCCGGCGGCGACCGGAACGGCGCCGAGAAACCGCCGTCGCGACAGCGGGGGAACAGGCCTCATGGGCCGGAAATGCTAGCCGAAATCCAGGCGTGCGTGGGCTCGCCAGGGACGGCTCGCGGTGCCCTGAATGGCATGAACAGAGCGCATTTGCTATACTTGACTTCAGGCATCGTACCAAGGTGCTGGATTCCAGATTCGGCGCCGTCTATCCTTCTCGCCTGCCTTCCCCGCGCGGTCCCGCCGCGATCCGGTGACGGACAGGCTTCCCGAACGACGGAACCCGACGGTTTCGCTCTCGGGTCCAGCATCCCCCGCGGACCGAGGTCCGCGCCCGTGTCCCGCCTCCACGGTTTGAAGACACCTCTCTCCCATGAACGACCGAACGAACGGCCTCGTATCGGCGCCGCACCAGCCGGCGGGAGAGCTGTATCTGAAGAACGCGCGCTTCGAGTTCGAACGCTTGCGCCGCCTGGCCGAGGCGGCGATCGGGCAGACGCCGGATCAGGCGGCGCTCCACCGCCGGCTGTCGGACGGCAGCAACTCGATCGCCATCCTGATGCGGCATCTGGCCGGCAACATCCGGTCGCGCTGGACGGAGTTCCTGACCACGGACGGCGAGAAACCGGACCGGAACCGCGAATCTGAATTCGATCCCTGCGACCAGCTCTCGCGGGATGAACTGCTGGCCGAGTGGCGCGAGGCGTTCGCTCTGCTCGAAACGAACCTGGCCAAGCTCGGTCCCACCGACCTCGACCGCACCATCCGGATCCGGGGAGAAGCGTTTCTGGTGCAGGAGGCCATCGAGCGGCAGGTGCTCCACCTCGCCTACCACACCGGCCAGATCGTCCTGCTGGCAAAGGCGTTCTCGGCCGAGTGGCAGTCGCTGTCCATTCCCCGGGGCGTGGATCCCAACACCCGGCGGTACAAGCAATGAGATCCCCCGGTGTCAGGACGCACGATCCGGCGCCCTGGGCGCGGGCCGGGTTCCTCGCGATCCTCGCAATGCTTGCCGGCGGGTGCGCCAGCACCAACCGGCCGGCGGCAACCCCGCCGGACCTCGCCACGGTCGGCGAAGCCTCCTGGTACGGCATCGAGGAGCGGGGCCGGCCCACCGCGAGCGGCGAGCCGATGGACCCCGGCGCGCTGACCGCCGCCCACCGCACCCTGCCCTTCGGCACCATCGTCGAGGTCACGAACCTTGCGACGGGCGCCACCGTCCAGGTCCGGATCAACGACCGCGGCCCCTTCGTCCACCCGCGGGTGATCGACCTGTCCCACGAGGCCGCGCGCCGTCTCGGCATGGTCCGGCAGGGGGTGGCGCAGGTGAGGCTGACGGTGACGAACATTCCCCCGCGGATCCCCTTCACCGTGCAGGTCGCGGCATTTGGCCGCCGCCAGACGGCCGAGGAGTTCTCCCGGAAGCTCCGCGACGACGGGTATTCAGGCGTCGAGGTGGCCGCGGGTGACGGGGTTCACCGGGTCCGTGTCGGGCGTTTCCTGAAACGGTCGGACGCCGAACTGACCGCCCGGGCCCTTCGGGGCCACGGTTACGAGGCTCTCGTGGTCCAGGTTCGGCTGTAGCGGCCTGAGCGCCCGGGGCCTGCCCCGGGCGCTGCCTGCGGACGGCTACTCCGCCGGGGCGATCAGTACCTCGATTCCCTCCTCGGCGACCGTGTCGTCGCTCGTTTCGATGCGGGCGCGCACCAGCCAGCGGAAGCGGCCCTCGAAGGAGCGATAGGAAAAACGCGCGTCCTCGGGGACCGGGAGCTCGGACGCGGTCTCCCAGCGGCCCTCCGCCGGAACGGACTCGTTCCGGCAGAGGTCGTGATCCTGGGAGAACACCTCGCGGTTCTTTCCGTCCGCGTCACGCCGCTCGGCGGTCAGGGTGATCCGGGCCTCCTTGATCTCGACCGGCCGCCTTGTCACGATGCGGACCGCGCAGTGGATCACTCCTCCCGGCACCGCGGCCTCGCTGAGACCAAGGTCACAGACCGAGAAGGGGTGCCGGCTGAGGAACCAGGCGGTCGCGCCCGCCGAGCGAATGAGAAACAGGGCCACCACGACGCCACCAACGAGCCACGGCAGCGTCCACCCATAGAAGTTCCCGAGGTGGACGAAGAACAGCGCGCCCAGGACCGTGCCCGAGAGCGAGAGCAGCGAACGCCGCTTGTCGCGGGCGATGAGCGAAGTCCAGACGAGCATGGGCGCCGATCGGCAGCCGGGGAGAATGCGCCGGCAGCCGCGACGGGCGCTCTCGATTCTAGGGGAGACCGGGATCACCGGCCCCGCCTGCTCGTCGTGGGGCACCTGACTGAAGATCGGACCCCTGACGGACCGCGGCTCGGGGGAGCCGCCGCCTTCGCGGGACTCCTGGCCCACCGCTTTGGCGTCCCGGCCGCAATCCTTACCGCCGTGGATGCGGCTTTTCCGTATCTCGATGCGCTGGCCGGCATCCCGGTGTTCCGGATCCGCTCGCGGGATCGGACCCGCTTCCAAAACCGCTATCGGCCGGACGGGTCGCGGGAGCAGACCCTTCTGAGTCGCGCCGCAACCATTCCGGAGCCGGAAATCCACCGGGCCGTGGCCGGGCTTCCTCCCGGATCCGCGGTGCTGTACGTCCCGGTCGCCGACGAACTCGGCGGCAGCGGCGCGCTGCCCCGGCCGCGGGGCCGGGGCGCCCACGCGGGAGCGGCGCCCCAGGGCCTGATCCGGCGCTGGGACGCCGCCGGGCGGGTTTCGACCTACTGGTCAGCCCCGGCACTGGGAAGACTGGCCGGCCTCGACTTTCTGTCGCTCTCCGAGACAGAATTGCCCGAGGGGATGGACCTCCCGGTCCCCCTCGTCGCGGTGACCCGGGGCCGCCGCGGGGCGGTGCTCCGTCGTTCGGGATTCCCGGCTCTCGAAATTCCCGCCCGCCCGGGCGCCGAAGTGGACCCCACCGGCGCAGGCGACGTGTTCGCCGCCGCCCTTTTCATCGGGATGTGGAACGGCGCGCCAACGGAAGGCGCCGCCCGGCTGGCCGCCGCGGCGGCGGCCATCAGCATCGAATCGCCTGGCACCGCGGGAATCCCGACGCTCGCCGAGACGAACGCCCGGCTCGGCCCGTAGGAGCGCCGGCGGCGCCTCAGCGCGTGAGCAGCGGAATGGCGTCGGGACTCACCCGGGCGCCGGTGACGCGCCAGGCCCAGATCCCCCGCCGCTCGAACAGAATGTCGGCCCAGAGGGGATCCTCCCCGGGCGGGTCCCGCTCCACGCCCAGGCGCACGGCGAAGTCGTTCCACCCTTCGTACTCGGCGCTCACCGACACCCCGCCCGCCCCTTCGACCGCCTCGCCGGACTCGCCGCCGAGGTCCAGGAAGGCGGACCATCCCTTGGCGACCGTCGGGCCGTCGCGGAGAGCCCGGTCCACCCCTTCGGGGGTCGCGAACTGGTCGATCATCGCCTCCCCGACCGCCACCGCGAGCTGAGTCCCCAGATCGGGCGTCGGCTCGGTGGCCTCGGGGACCTCGGCTCCCCCGTCTCCCGAAGCCGCGTTCTCGCGATTCCGGGCTCGCTGCGACGCCCCCACCGTGCGGCGCAGTTCGCTCTTCAGGTTGTCGCGAACCGCTTCGAAATCCACGAAGTCGTGGAGAGTTTCGGCGTCCCCGGCGGCCACCGCCTCGCGAATCTGCCATGCCGCGAAGTAGGGCCCGAGATAGATGCTGGCGCCCAGCGCCAGGAACGCCGCCCAGGCGAAGACGAAGAACAGATAAAGACGCCTGCGGGTCACTTGGACAATACTAACGGCCGGGAATCTCCGGGGTTCCTTCATGCCCCGGGTCCCTCGAAAACTGTGGGAAAACTCGTCGCTCCTCCGGTCGAAACGGCCGGGTCCACGATCCACTTCCCGGTGGACGGGCAGTTCTTCGAGGGCCTCACCGAGGCGCATCTGCACCACGCCCTCACACCGCGCGAATTGGCGGCCTTCCAGCGCGACGGTTATCTCGTCGTTCCCGAGGCTCTCGACCCGGGCGCCCTGATCCGCCTCCTCGAAGCGGTGGACCGCCTCGATGAACGGGAGCGCCGCCGCCTGGGTCTGGCTCCCGGCGACATGATGTCCCGCTTCTCGGTCATCCGCTTCGACCCGGCCTTTCTCGAACTCGTTGCCTGGCAACGAACGTTCCCGAAGGTCTGGGACATCCTCGGCTGGAACATCCAGCTCTACATCTCGCATCTCGTGGTGTATCCGCCCGAGACCTGGGGCGGCCGGCAGTGCCGGGCGCCCGTCTGGCACCAGGACAGCGGCCGTCCGGTCCTCGAACTGGAACGCCCCGCGCCCCGGCTGTCGGTCAAGGTCGGCTACTGGCTCACCGACACCCGCGGGCCGGACCGGGGCGCCATGGAAGTGATTCCCGGGAGCCACCGGCTTGACGCCCCTCCGCCAGGGTGCGACGACCCGGACTGGGACGGCCGGCTCCTGCTCGAGGCCGCTCCCGGGGACGCGGTGATCTTCGATCGGCGGCTCTGGCACCGTCATGGGAAGAACACTTCCGAGGTGGTGCGCAAGGCGCTCTTCTTCGGCTACAGCTACCGCTGGCTGCGCGCGCTCGACTACACCGCCATGCCGGCGGCGCTGCTCGAACGCTGCGATCCGGTGCTCCGGCAGCTCCTCGGGGACGGCCTCACGGAGGTCGGCTGGTATCAGCCGCAACCGGAAGACGTCCCGCTTCGCTCCTGGCTCGCGGACCGGATCGGGGACGAGGGTCTGTGGAACCCGCCGTCCTCGCAGCCGCAGCAGGAACTGGGCCCCCGAAGATGAGCCGGTTGCGCGCCCGGACCGCCGCCGCCCTCGGTACGGCGTTTCTTCTCGCTTCGGCCGGCCTGGCCTACGAATACCAGACCGAGTCCGCCGCAGCGCCGGCCACGATCAACGAACTGCGCGAGCGGGCCCGGGACATCCTCGCCGGAGTCCAGGAGCGGGAGGTGCCGCTGCCCACCGCCCGCCGGCAGATAGAACAACTGCTGCGCGACCTGAAGGCGGTGGGTGAGGCGGAAGGCTGGACACCAGTGAACCGCCGGCTGGAAATGACCATCGCCCGGCCGGAGGACCTTCGGCCGACGCTTACCGAGGAGTGCCCGCTCTTCTTCGAGGAGGAACTCATCCAGCTCTGTCCCCTCGACCAGTCGCGTTCGGAAATCTGGGGCAATCAGGTACTGGTCTGCGAGTTCGCCTGCGCCCCGGAGTCGGATCCGGCTCGGTGACTTCGCGGCGCGGGGGCTCACGCCGCAACCTGCGGCCCGTCTACCTGCCGGCGGACGCGCCGGACGCCGGGGCCCGGACCGGTCTGCCGGGCGAAGCGCCGTTCACCCGGGGGATCCGGGCCGCCGGGTATCGCGAGCGGCTCTGGACCATGCGGCAGTACGCGGGCTACGCCACCGCCGCCGAGTCCAACCGCCGCTACCGGCGGCTGCTGGAGCGCGGACAGACGGGTCTTTCCGTCGCCTTCGACCTGCCGACGCAGATCGGCTACGACTCCGACCACGCGCTGGCCGCCGGCGAAGTGGGCCGGGTCGGGGTCGCCATCGACTCCCTCGAGGACATGGAAACGCTGTTCCGCGGAATCGCCCTCGACGCCGTTTCCACCTCCATGACGATCAACGCCACGGCGCCGATCCTGGTGGCGCTCTACGTGGCCGCGGCGCGGGGTCAGGGCGTGGCGCCGGAGAAGATCGCGGGAACGGTCCAGAACGACATCCTGAAGGAGTACGCGGCGCGCGGCACCTGGATCTATCCGCCCGAGCCGTCCATGCGGCTCGCCACCGACCTCATCGAGTGGTGCCGGCGCGAGCTGCCGCGGTTCCAGCCGGTGAGCGTCAGCGGCTACCACATGCGCGAGGCCGGTTGCACCGCCGCCCAGGAGGTTGGATTCACCCTCGCGAACGGCCTTGCCTACGTCGAGTGGACGGTCGGGCGGGGCCTGTCCGTGGACGAGGTGGCGACCCGCGTCTCCTTCTTCTTCAACGCCCATCGGGATTTCCTCGAGGAAGTGGCCAAGTTCCGCGCCGCCCGCCGCCTCTGGGCGAAGCTGCTGCGGGATCGCTTCGGCTCCGAGAGCCCGAGGGCCCGGATGCTGCGGTTCCACACCCAGACCGCGGGATCCACGCTCACCGCCCTCGAACCCCAGGTGAACGTGGTCCGGACCACGCTGGAGGCACTCGCGGCGGTCCTCGGGGGTACCCAGTCGCTCCACACCAACGCGCTCGACGAGGCGCTCGGGCTCCCGACCGAGGAGACGGCCGAACTGGCGCTCCGCACCCAACAGGTGATCGCCTTCGAGAGCGGAGTGGCGGCCACCGCGGACCCGCTCGGCGGGTCGTGGGCCATCGAGGCGCTCACCGACCGGATCGAGGCGGAGGCGCTGGAATGGATCGAGCAGGTGGACCGGCTCGGTGGCGCCGTGGAGGCCATCCGGGCGGGCTTCGTGCAGGCCCGCATCCAGGAGGCGGCCTACGCCTACCAGCAGGACGTGGAGGCCGGCGATGAAGTCGTCGTCGGGGTGAACCGGTTCCGGCGGGAGGGAGAAGGCAGCCACGTCGAACCCTTCGAACTGGACACGGAAACCGAAGCGGCCCAGGTCGAGCGCGTCCGCGCAGCGCGGGCGCGGCGCGACGAAGCGCGGGCAGCCGGCGCGCTGGCCGAGGTGGGCCGGGTGGCGTCGGGGGGCGGAAACCTGATGCCGGCCATCCTGGACGCCGTTGCCGCGCTGGCCACCGTCGGGGAGATCAGCGACGCGCTGCGAGCTGTCTTCGGCGAGCACCGGGGACGCTGATCCGGGTGCCCGGGTCGTTCGCTGACCCGCTCCGCGCGGTACTGGCGGCCGACGGATATCCGGCGTTCCGGCAGCGGCTCCGGGAGAGCGGCTGTAGCCGCTGCGCGCTGGCGGCCGGGAGGACCCGCATCGTCGTGGACCGGGGGAACCCGAACGCGAAGATCCTCGCGATCGGGGAGGCGCCCGGGGCTCAGGAGGACGCCAGCGGCGTCGCGTTCTGCGGCCGCGCCGGAAAGATGCTGGACGGCCTCTTCGCGGCGGAGGGTCTCTCCACCGACGAGCAGCTGCTCATCGTGAACGTGGTGAAGTGCCGGCCGCCCGGCAACCGGGCGCCTCACGCGGAGGAGGCGGCCCGCTGCCGCCCGTTCCTCGAGCGGCAGCTCGCCCTCTCCCCGGCGCGCGTGGTTGCGCTGATGGGAGCGACGGCGCTCCGGCACTTCGCCCCCGAGCGCGCGAAGGGACCGCTCGGAGCCCAGGTCGGCAGGTTCTTCGAACTTCCCGACTGGCCGGACCGCGAGTTCGTCGTTCTCTACCACCCGGCGGCGATCCTCTACAACCGATCGCTCGAACCGGCGGCCCGGGAGCACGTTCGGGCGCTGGCGGCACGGGCCGGAGCCGGTGATATATCTCACTGAGATATACTTCGCGGCAAACAGGCCATGGCACAAACCGCGAAGCTGTTCTGGTCCGGGCGTTCGCAGGCGGTGCGCCTGCCGAAATCGTTCCGGATGGAAGGGAACGAGGTGCGGATTCGCCGGCAGGGCCGCCAGGTGGTCCTCGAGCCGATCGCGGAGGACTGGGCGTGGCTAGACGCGATCGCCGGCACGTTCTCCGACGACTTCTTCTCCGAGGGACGGCGTCAACCGAGTGAACAAGAGCGACCGGCGCTCGACACCCTGTTCGACTGATGCGGTACCTGCTGGACACGAATGCCTGCATCGCGCTACTCAACCGGACCGATCCGGGCCTTGAAGAGCGCGTCCGCCGCCAACCGGTGACGGACGTCGGTCTCCCCGCCCCGGTAGCGTTCGAGCTGTACTACGGCGCCTTCAGGAGCCGCCGCCAGCAGGAGAACCTCACCCGGCTCGACAGCATCGGGCTGGAGGTCGTGCCCTTCGATGCGTCAGACGCGCGATCCGCTGGCGCCATCCGTGCCGGTCTGGAACGTTCGGGACGTCCGATCGGTCCGTACGACCTCCTGATCGCCGGCCAGGCGCGCGCCCGAGGGCTGGTGCTCGTGACCGCGAACACACGGGAGTTCGCTCGGGTTGAAGGCCTGGCCTGCGAGGACTGGTCCGGCCGTCGGACGGCGGCGCCTTAGCCGCACAGCCGGCCTGGGAACGCCGACCGTCCGGTCGCAATCGACCAAACGGCTTGGAACGCTGGCTTCAGCCGGCACAGCGGCCCGCAGGGCCGCGGGCGGTGCGTTGGTACTTCGGGTGGATGGGCGCGCAGCCGCGCCATCCCGGCGAATGAGGCCGTCGGGCCGCCCGCCTGCGGCGGGCTGTGCCGGCTGAAGCCGGCGTTCCAAGCCGGCGGGGCCATGAGGGAGAGTGAGGCGGCGCCCCCAAGGGACAGGGTCGCCTAGAACAGCTTTGGGGCGCCGCGGAGTTCGCGGATTACGTCCCAGTTCCAGCTCCGGCGGGTCTCGGGGGGCAGTTTCCCCGTCCGGCCGTGATACGCGCGGAGGAACCGCTCGGTGGCCGCGTTGACGTAGCCGCCGCCCTTCACCTCCCCGTACTCGGACCGGTACGGCGCCATGAGGGTCTCGAGCAGGGCGTCGCGGCGGTCCTTGGCGATCACGCTGGCGGCGGCGACCGCCACGTGGTGCGACTCCCCGTCGTCCACCGCTTCCAGATGCGGGTAGCGCTGCCGGAGCGCCTGGAAGAGCCGCTCGCCGTCCGCCACCACCCGGTGCACCGGACCGGCCTCCCGCAGGATCTCGTCGGCGGCGCGCCGTTCGAGGACGTTCAGATCACCGGCCTCGGCGTAGCGGTCCACCTCCGCCGCGTCCAGCACCCGCACGGCGATCCGTTCGGCCAGCCGCTCGATGTGCGCGGTCAGCGCCCGGCGGTGGGTGCGCGCCGCGTCGCCGGCGCCGAACTGCTTGGAGTCGCGCACGCCGAGCCGCGTGAGGGCTCCGGCCTTCAGCGGGTCGAGCGCCACGCCGGCGACCACCATGGGTCCGAACGCCGCGCCCCGTCCGGCTTCGTCGAGGCCAAGAACCCAGCGGCCGGAGGCGGCTTTCGTGGCGCTCGCGCGCTGCACCATCCGGCTAGCCTACCGCCGCTTCCGTTCCGAGGTCCTGACCCATGCAACCCCCGCACCCAACGTCCCCGACCCGACCCGTCGCCGCGGCGCTGCTGGCCGCCGCCCTCGGCCTGTCGGCCGGGGCCCAGGCCCAGGAGGGCCGCTACCTGCGGATGGAGCTGGGCCGGACGCGCAACCCGGCCATCACCCTCGACGGGTCGGACAACGACTGGAGCACCCAGTGCGACCTGCTCATCAACCCGGACCAGCTCGAGGTCGGCGACCGTTGCGCCACGGCCCCGCCCCGGACCTCGTGGTCCCATGACTTCGCGGGCGGCGGCGGGGTCATCGCCTCGCTGGCGGCCGGTTGGCGCCTCACCGGCAACCTGCGGATCGAGGGCGAGTACTCGTTCCTCGGCGCCACGCTCGGCGACGAGCTGGCGTTCCGGATCGGCGACGTGGAGACGCAGGACAAGGCGGAGCAGGAACTCGAGACCACCGAAGGGAGCGCCCGGGACCTGAAGGGTCACGCCGTCTTCGCGAACCTCTATTTCGACCCCCTCCCGGACGCCGGGATCTCGCCCTACGCCGGCGTCGGGCTGGGCGCCATGAACGCCTCGCTCGACTACTTCGTGCGCTGGAAGAGGAACGACGATCCCGCATTCATCAGCACCTTCCAGGATCCGCTGCTGAACGCGAAGGTGGCGGGCACCACCACCATCGGCCGGACCACGCTCTCCGACCTGCTCCTCGGGTACCAGGCCATCCTCGGCGCCGAGTTCGGGGGAATCGGACCCGCCGGCTTCGGAGTGCGGCTCCGGCGGGCCGCCTTCTCCACCCTCGAGGGCGACGACGAGTGGGTGCAGCTCCGCAGCCACGAGTCCGACGTCGGCCGCGGGGAGCGGATCCGCTACGTGATGACCACGGACGACGTCACGTTCTGGGCGCTCACCTTCACGATCCGCTACGAGTTCTGACCCGGACGGCGTGTGGCCGCCGCGTCCACGCGCCGCCGGAATAGAGTTCCGTACGTAGCATGAAGAATGAACGCGGCAAGGGCCGATACAACGTAGTCATCATCGGGGCGGGCACCGCGGGTCTCGTGACCGCCGCCGGCACCGCCGGGCTCGGAGGGCGCGTCGCGCTGGTGGAGGCCGCCAAGATGGGCGGCGACTGTCTCAACTACGGGTGCGTGCCTTCCAAGGCGCTCGTCTCCACCTCGAAACTGATCCAGGGCATCCGCGATGCGGAAGCCCACGGACTCGATGCGATGGAGCCGCGTTTCCGTTTCCAGCGCGTCTTCGAGCACATGCGCGAACGGCGCGCCCGCATCGCTCCGAACGATTCCGTGGAGCGGTTCGAGGGTCTCGGCGTGGACGTCTTCGAAGCGCGCGCCCACTTCGTCAGCCCGCACGCGGTGGAACTCGACGACGGGACGCGTCTCGAGGGCGCCCACTTCGTGATCGCCACCGGCACGCGGCCGTTCATCCCGCCCATTCCCGGGATCGACGAGGCGCCCTACTTCACGAACGAGACGTTCTTCGACGAGCAGGAGACGCCGCCCGAATCGCTGATCGTGCTCGGCGGCGGCCCCATCGGGTGCGAGATGGGCCAGGTCATGAACCGGCTGGGGGTCCGGGTCACGATCCTCACGGACGTCAGCCGGCTCCTTCCCCGGGACGACGCCGAGGCCTCGGCGGTCGTCCACGAAGCCTTCGCGGCCGAGGGAATCGAGACGGTCACCGACTGCCGCGTCGAAGCCTTCCGCCGGGAGCCGAACGGCGACATCACCGCGGAGATGGGATGTGACGGCGGCACGCGCGCGGTAACCGCTTCGCGCCTCCTGGTGGCCACCGGAAGGTCCCCGAACGTGCGGGATCTCAGTCTCGACGCGGCCGGCGTGAAGTACGACGTGCGCGGCGGCGTGCCCGTGGACGGCGCGCTCCGCACGAACGTGGGCCACATCTACGCGTGCGGCGACGTGGCCGGTCCCTACCGGTTCACGCACACGGCGGACTACCAGGCGCGGCTGGTGGTGCGGAACATCCTGCTGCCGCCTCCCCTGCCCCGCGCGAAGGCGGACTACCGCTACGTCCCCTGGGTGACCTACGTGGACCCCGAGGTCGCCCACTTCGGGCTCCGGGAGGAAGACGCCGAGGCGAAGAACATCCCGGTGGATGTCCACCGGCATCACAACGACGATCTCGACCGCGCGATCACCGAGGCGGCGACGCGGGGCTTCGTCAAGGTCGTCACCCGCAAGGGAAAGGACGAAATCCTGGGCGCCACCGTCTGCGCCCCCCGCGCGGGTGAGATCCTTCACGAAATCATGGTCGCCGCGAAGCACGGGGTCGGACTGGCGTCACTTTCCTCGACGATTCACGGCTATCCGACCTGGGCCCAGGCGGCGCAGCGGGTGGCGGACGCCTACCAGCGCACGCGGCTCACCCCCCGGGCGAAGGCGATCTTCGAGTGGCTCTACCGGAGGCGGCGATGAACAAGTCCCTGAAGCTCGGCGCGATCCTCGCGCTGATCGTCGCCCTCGTGGTGATCTTCCCGATTGGCGACTGGATCGAGGCGGGCGCCGCGTGGGCGCAGGGTCAGGGAACCACGGGACTCCTGGTCTTCGCGGCGCTCTACGCCGTCGCCACCGTGTTCGCGGTCCCGGGGTCCGCGCTCACCCTGATCGCGGGCGGCGCCTTCGGGTTCGCCGCGGGCACCGCCGCCGTCTGGCTCGGAGCCACCGCGGGACTGGCGCTCGCCTTCCTCGCCGCCCGGCGACTCGCCCGCGAACGGGTGACCGGCTGGCTCGCCCGGAAGCCCTCCTTCGCCGCGGTGGACCGCGCGGTGGCCGCGGAGGGCTGGAAGATCGTCTTCCTCACCCGGCTCACCCCCGTCTTCCCGTTCACGGTGCTGAACTACGCCTACGGCCTCACCGGCGTCTCGTTCCCGGGCTACCTGTTGGCCTCGGCGACCGGCATCCTCCCGGGAACGCTTCTCTACATCTATCTCGGGAGCAGCGTTGCCCGCGCCGTCTCGGGCGAATCGGACCCCCTCGAAGCCGGGTTGCGGATCGTCGGGCTCGCCGCATTCGTGCTCGTGACGATCCTGATCACCCGGATCGCCAGGAAGGCGCTCCGCGAGGCGGGCGTGGAGTCCGGAGGGCCGTCCTGATCCTCCGCCACCGGTTCCTGGCCGCCACCGCGGCGCTGCTCCTGATCAACTCCGGCTACCTACTGGCCGCGCGGGGAGCGAATCTCTTCCACTCCGCGCAGATCCTCCTGCACCCGGTGCTCGGCATCGCGGCGCTCAAGCTGATGCTCTGGGGTTGGAAGAAGGTCGGCCCGGCGCTCGGCGCCGACCCGCTGCGGCGCTGGTTCTGGTCCTCGGGAACCCTGCTGGCGCTGACCGGGGCCGGGCTCGCCATCCTCGGGTCGACCCCGGCCACGCGGCCGCTCCTGTACGTCCACCTCGCCGCCGCCGCCGGGTTCGCGGGGCTGCTCGCCCGGCGGCGGATGCTGCTCGCTCCGCTGCTGCTGGCCGCCGCCATCCCGGCCGGGGCCCTGCTGAGACCGCTGCTCCCGGCGTCCGGACCGCTCCTGAACGCCGGCCTGCCCCCCGCGACCATGTCCGGCGAGGCGATGGGCGGGGCGGACGGCCCCTTCTTTCCGTCGGCGGCCGAAACGCTGCACGGCGGGCTCATCCCCGAGGAGTTCTTTCTCGGCAGCGACGCGTGCGGCCGCTGCCACGCTGACATCACCCACGAGTGGAGCGAGTCGGCGCATCGTTTCGCCTCCTTCAACAACCCCTGGTACCGCCGCTCCATCGAGTACATGCAGGACGTCGTCGGCGTCACCCCTTCCAAGTGGTGCGCCGGCTGTCACGACCACGCGGTCCTCTTCAGCGGGCTCATGGACCGGCCGATCGCGGAGATCGTGGACCGTCCGTCCGCGAGCGCCGGACTCGGCTGCGTTTCCTGCCACGCGATCACCCGGGTGAAGGACACGATGGGGAACGCCGGATTCGTCATCGAGTACCCGGAGATGCACGACCTCGCCACCTCGGAGGATCCGCTGATCCGGACGCTTCACGACCTCGTCATCCACCTCGACCCCGAACCCCATCGCCAGGCGTTCCTGAAGCCGCTCCACACCGGCGACAGTTCGGCCTTTTGTTCCACGTGTCACAAGGTGCATCTCGACCAGCCCGTCAACGACTACCGCTGGCTGCGGGGTTTCAACAGTTACGACAACTGGCAGGCGAGCGGCGTATCCGGAGAGGGCGCCCGCTCCTTCTACTACCCGGATTCGCCGAAGACCTGCGCCGACTGCCACATGCCGCCGGTCGCCGGCGAGGATCCGGCCGGCGAGGGCGGCCTGATCCGGTCCCATCGTTTCGCCACCGCCAACACGGCGCTCCCGACGCACTTCGGCCTCGACGAGCAACTGCAGGCGGTCCGCGATTTCCTCCGCGCCGGACAGGTCACCGTGGACATCTTCGGGCTCGTCCGTGACGACGCCGGCGAGGGTCCCGGCGACGAGCAGGCGGCGGGCGGCCCGGACCCGCTGGCCCTGGCCTCCACCTTCGCGGTCGGGGAAGAGGCGGCAGCACCCACCACCCGCTACGCCGGCACGGGTCCGCTTGGGGAACTGAGCGCCCCGCTCGACGAGGCGCTGCCCGCGCTCGTTCCGGGCGAGACGGTGAGGGTGGACATCGTGGTTCGCACCCGCAACGTGGGCCACTTCTTCCCGAGCGGCACCATCGACGCCCAGGAGGTCTGGCTCGAGTTCCAGGCGGAGGACGCCGCCGGCCGGCCCTTCTTCTGGAGCGGTTTCACCGGCGAGGCGGGCGAGACGGACGACGCGCCCGTGGACGGCTCCGCGCATTTCTTCCGCTCGCTCCTGCTCGACGCCCGCGGCAACCCCATCAACAAGCGGAACGCCTGGTCGGCGCGCAGCGTCCTCTACGTCTCGCCGATCCCCCCGGGCGCCGCGCACACGGTGCGCTACCGGTTGCAGGTCCCGGAGGACGTCGAGGGGCCGGTCACCCTGACCGCACGTCTGAACTACCGGAAGTTCGACTGGTGGCACACCCAGTGGACCTTCCGGGGCCAGCTCGAGGAAGGCGGCGAGGTCGCTTCGGCCTACGACGACCGGGCGGTCCGGTTCGCGGACGACGTCGCGGCGCCGGACGTGCCGATCGTGGAGATGGCCACGGCCTCGCTCCGGCTCCCGGTGGCATCCGAAGCCTCCCCGGCTCCCGAAGCAGCGCCCGGTGACCTCGCCCGCGCGCTGCGTTTCAATGACTACGGCATCGGAATGCTGCTCGCGGGAGATCTCCGCGCCGCCGAAGCCGCCTTTTCCACCGTGGCCCGGCTCGCCCCCGAGTTCGCGGACGCGCCAGTCAATCTCGCCCGGGTCCGTCTCCAGGAAGGAGATCCCGAGAGCGCCCGGGAAGCGGCGGAAGCGGCCCTCGAACTCGCCCCGGACCTCCCCCGGGCGCTCTTCTTCCGGGCGATGGCGCTGAAGGCGCTCGGCCGCTACGACGAGGCGCTCTCGGACCTGAACGCGGTACAGGAGGTCTTCCCGCGCGACCGCGTGGTGAACAACCAGGTCGGGCGGCTCCTGTTCCTGAAACGCGAGTTCGCCGAGGCGGTCGCGGTCCTCGAGAAGACGCTCGCCATCGATCCCGAGGACCTCGAGGCCCACTACAACCTGATGCTCGCTTCCCAGGGCCTCCGGGATCCGGAACGCGCCGCCCGCCACCGCGAGCTCTACCTGCGCTTCAAGGCCGACGAGGCCTCGCAGTTCGTCACCGGGGACTACCGGCGCACCCATCCCGACGACAACAACGAACGCTTGCCGATCCACGAACACCGCAACGGGCTCGCGCCTTCCGCGCAGTGAGCCAGTGCGTGCCCCGCGGCCTGCCGGTCGCCGTGCTCTGCCTTTTCGCCGTCCCCGCGGAGTCCCAGGAACCGCGCTTCGTGGACGTGACCGAGGCCGCCGGGATCGACTTCGTCCACGAGAACGGGGCCTTCGGCGAGAAGTACCTGCCCGAGACCATGGGCTCTGGGGTGGCCTTCTTCGACGCCGACGGCGACGGCGACCAGGACCTGCTCTTCGTCAACAGCCGGCGCTGGCCGGGCCACCGGACGGAACCGGAGCCCACCGCGGCGCTCTACCTGAACCGGGGCGACGGGACCTTCGAGGACGCGACCGCCGGTTCGGGCCTCGACGTCCCGTTCTACGGCATGGGCGTGGCGATCGCCGACTACGACGCCGACGGGGACCAGGACCTCTACCTCACCGTCCTCGGGCCGAACCGCCTGCTCGAGAACACCGGCGGCGGGGTGTTCCGGGAGGCGCCGCACGCCGCCTCGGTGGCGGACCCCGGCTTTTCGAGCGTCGCCACCTGGCTCGACGCCGACGGTGACGGGGACCTGGATCTCTTCTTGCTGAACTACGTGGAGTGGTCCATCGAGGAGGACATCTTCTGCGCCCTCGACGGGGTGAACAAGAGCTACTGCACCCCGGAGTCGTACAACGGGGCGAGCGCCATCCTCTACCGGAACGACGGCGCGGCGGGGTTCACCGACGTCACGCGGGAGGCGGGACTCTTCAACCCCCGGGGGAAGGGCCTCGGCGTCGCGGTCCTCGATTTCGATGCCGACGGGCTCTTCGACCTCGCGGTGGCCAACGACACCCAGCCCAACTACCTCTACCGGAATCTCGGCGGCGGGCGGTTCGAGGACGCCGGCGTGCTTTCCGGCATCGCGTTCGCGGAGAACGGGGCCGCCCGGGGCGCCATGGGGATCGACGCCTCCGACTACGACGGCGACGGCATGCCCGACCTCGTCATCGGGAACTTCTCGAACGAGATGGTCTCGCTCTACCACAACGAGGGCGTCGGCTTCTTCATCGACCAGGCGCCGGTCTCGGAGATCGGCCGCAACAGTCTCCTCACCCTCGCGTTCGGGGCCTTCTTCTTCGACTACGACCTCGACGGACGCCAGGACATCTTCGTCGCGAACGGGCACGTCGAAAACGACATCGCCGCCGTCCAGCAGCGGGTCAGCTACCGCCAGGCCCCCCATCTCTTCCGGAACCGGGGCGACGGCGGCTTCGAAGAGGTAACCACCGGCTCCCCGGATCTCGCACAACCCATGGTGGCCCGGGGAGCGGCCTTCGGCGACATCGACGGGGACGGCGATCCGGACCTCGCGGTCAGCGGGAACGGCGGCCCGGCGCGCCTCTTCCGCAACGACGGCGGCGAGCGGAACGGCTGGGTGGGCTTCCGGCTCCGGGGAGAAAATTCGAACCGGGACGGAATCGGTGCGAAGATCACCGTTGCCATCGAGGATGCCGGCATGACCCGCAGCGAGACCCGCGTCGTGAAGAGCGCCACCGGATACGCCTCGCAGAACCAGCTCGAGGTGGTCTTCGGCCTGGGCTCCGGGGGGCGGGCGGTTTCCGCGGCAGTGCTCTGGCCTTCGGGAGCCCGGAGCGAAGTCGAGGCCCCGGCGGCGCGCCGGATACACATCGTGGAGGAGCCGCCGTCGTGAGGTTCACGCTGGCGTGTGCCGGCGCGGCCACCCTGGCGGCGCTCGGACTGTTCGCCACCTCCGTCGGCTCGCCTCCGGTCGCCGCGGCCGCCGCTCAGGCGGCGCAGCCGGTCCCCCCGCCGCTGTCCGAACAGCCCGCCATGATGGTGGGTTCGGCCGAGTGCCTGACCTGCCACGAGCAGGCCCACGATGACTGGACCTCCTCCCGCCACTCCAAGATGGTGCAGCCGGCCGTCCCCGGCCAGGTTCTCGGAGACTTCTCCCAGGAGGTCCTCAGGCTCCGCGGCGAGGAGTACCGGATCCGGCGCGTGGGCTCGAAGTACTTCATCACCGAGCCCTTCTTCACGGGCGAACCCGTCGAGCACCAGGTGGACTACACGCTGGGGAACCGCCGCATCCAGCACTACCTGACGACGCTCGAGGACGGCCGGGTCATCGTGCTGCCGCCGACCTGGGACGTGCTGCGCCGGGAGTGGTTCCACAACCTCGAGATCGCGGCTCCCGACCAGGCGGAGGGCATCGTCCCGGTGCAGCTCTGGAACAAGAACTGTTTCGGCTGTCACGTGAGCGACCAGATGAAGGGCTTCCGCCCGGGGGAAAACCGCTACGACACCACCTGGCTCGACTTCGGCACCACCTGCGAGCGCTGCCACGGACCGGGCAGCCGGCACGTGGACAAGTACATGAACCTCGACTTCTACGGGGACGATCCCGCGAGCTACATTGTGCAGCAGACCCGGCTCGACCACGAGACGAACTCGATGGTCTGCGCCCAGTGCCACTCGTTCCGGGACCAGATGGCCTTCGGATTCGCCGCCGGCGACAACTACTTCGACCATTTCTTCCCGATCCTCGAGTACACCCAGGAGCCCTCCGAGGACCCGACCTGGTACCCGGACGGGAAGACCCGCCGGTTCTCCACCAACACCCTCGGCATCTGGCAGAGCGAGTGCTTCGTGGAGGGGAGCGCCACCTGCACGGGTTGCCATATCGACCCCCACCGTCCGGACATCGAGCAGAACGAACAGCTCCTGCCGACGAACAACGGGCTCTGCACGGGCTGTCACGAGGCGATCGGCGCCGATCTCACGGCGCACACCTTCCACCCGGCCCAGAGCGAGGGCAGTTCGTGCGTCGAGTGCCACATGCCGCGCAGCGTCACCAGCATCCGGGCGAAGATGCGCGACCACAGCATCTCGATCCCGTCGCCCCGGAACACTGCCCGATACGGAGTGCCCAATGCGTGTAACGAGTGTCACTCTGCCGAGAGCCCCGAATGGGCGACCGAGCGGATGGACGAGTGGTGGGGCGAGACCGCGCGGCGGCGGAAGATCGAACGGCGGGCCGATGCCTACACCGGCGCCCGCGAACTGAGCCGGGAGGCGCTCGATCTCCTGCTTGCCATGTCGGCCGACGAGGGCGAGGGTCCCATCAACCGCGCGAACGCCGCCGGACATCTCGGCCGCTACCTCGCCGACCCGGCGACCCGGGAGCCGGCAACCGAGGCTCTGCTCGCCGCCTCGGGAGATCCCCATCCCCTGGTGAGGGCCGTCGCCGCGCTGAAACTGGGGGAGACCGGGAACACCGAGTCCGCCGAGATCCGGGACACCCTCGTCGCCCGCGTCCAGGACGAACGCCGGTCCGTGCGGATGAACGCGGCGATCTCGCTTCTCAACCTCGGCATCCGGACCCTTCCGGGAGAAGCCGAGCAGAGCTTCGAACTGGCGAAGCGCCTGCACGCGATCCGGGGAAATTTCTTCGCCGACGACGCGCCGCAGCAGCTCAACCTCGGACGGCTGCATGTCCTCGACGGCAACTCCGCGGCGGCCGGCAGGGCGTTCGAACAGAGTTACAACCTGGACTCCAGCCAGCCCGGGATCCGCTTCTTCATGGCGGTGACCCGCCTCTCGCAGCAGCGGATCCCGGAGGCGCGGGAACTGCTGCGCTCCGTTCCCGCGGAAGACCCCTTCGCCCAGGAAGCGCAGAACCTGCTCCGCCAGCTGGAACCCTGAGGCGGGAGAGGAGCGAGCAGGAATGAGCCGGGCCGGATCGCTGCTCGCGATATCCCTCGGCCTGACCGCAGGGCTCGGCCCGGCCGAGCTCGCCTCCGCGCAGGACCGGCGCGGTTTTCGCTTCGGGATCGGCATTCCCCTGGAGCGCGCCGGAGTCACGTACGAAAAAGCCGTGGACAACACCGACCCGGCGACGCTCGTCCCGACGCCGCGGCGCGGTGAAGTCTTCGAAGACGAGGGTTCCGTTAGCGGTCCCTTGCCCGGATTGGCGCTGCTGGCGGGCTACCGCTGGCCATTGGGCGGCGGGACGTTTCTCAGCGCCGAAGCGGACTTCGCGTTTCACGGCGGCACGCTCGAAGCACAACTCGAAGGTTCGGGGACCTCACCGTCCGGGAGACAGCTCGGCGAAGTGTGGCCGGACGATTGGTCCTTCGAGAAGCAGCGCAGCTACGGCGTGACGCTACGTCTCGGAGGCAGCCCTGGCGGACTGGGTTCGCGCGACGAGAGCGTCTATGTCCTGGCCGGGCTGCGCCGGGTCGCCGCCCGGGTGACGGTCAACTGGCACGGGTGCCTTTCACCGATCCCTTGCACGCCGGACCAGTTCACGTCCGGCACCGACCCCCGCGACCTGGACTTCTTTGCGTGGACGATGGGCGTGGGGTTCGAAAAGGGTCTTGGCGAGCGTGTCGCGATCCGCGCCGAGGGCCGCTACGCGGGCTACGGCGAAGAGAGCTGGGTCGCCGACTTCCCCGAGGTGCGGGTCACCGTTCCCACGAGCGTCCGCGGCGGCGGACCGGGGCTGTCCGTGACGCTGGTCATCGACCGGTAGTCGGTCCGGCCTCCGTGGGCCCGCCTGCCGTTCCGGCAGGCGGAGCGTTTGCCCGTACGGGCGCCGGTCTAGCCGATGGCGGCCTGGAGGTGCATGTTGCCGAAGTGGATCGTCAGCACCGGCTTCCCGGCGAAGTCGCCCGAGCCGGCGGTGATGTCGATCAGCATGTGATCGGCGGTCCCCATCTGGTCGGAATAGCGGGAATCCAGCTTCATCACCTTGCCCATGTCCGGCATCTCGCCCCGGGGGATCCGTCCCTCGTGGAGCGCCATGGTCCAGGAACCGTCGTCACCCTTGATGACGCCGATGGTGTATTCCCCGGCCGAAATCGTCATGTCGCCGGCCATCACGTCGGCCGAGATATTCAGGCGCGGCCCGCGGGGGCTGACGAAAGTCCCGGCCTCGACCGCGGCCACCCGCTCCATGTTGGCGTCGGTGGAGTTGTAGGAGACGGAGACTTCCACCTCGCCGATGGTGGTGGAAACCGTCTTGTTGAAGTGCGGATGGGCGAAAGCCAGCGCGGCGACGGCCAGGGCGGCCAGCGCGAAGGAAGCGATGCGGGTCATGGATCGTTCTCCGTTGAGGAAGTTGAGGGCCGCTCTCGGCGGCGATGACGGCGGGTCGGAAATTCTAGGCCACTCCACTGAGTACCGGCGGGGCGGTCTCGCGGCGCCACTCGCGCGCCACCTCGAGCACCCGGTCGATATCACCCTCGTCGTTGTGGATGAAACAGGACAGGCGGAGAACGGCACGGCGGACGGACATCACCACATCGGCGGCCTTCAGGCGGACCCAGAGATCGGCCAGCCCGGGATCCTTCACCGTGCGTTCGCCCTGGCGGCCGAGTTTGCCGACGGTGACGATGTGGGAGAGCCAGGGGCCGGGGGCGCCCCCGGTCAGGGGTAGGCCCAGCTCCACCAGGCCATCCGCGAGGCGGCGCGCCAGCCCCAGGCTCCGCTCCTCGATGGCCGCCGCTCCGAAGGATTCGAGCAGCTCCAGAGCCCGGTCGGCGGCGACCGCGCCTAGGTAGTTGTAGTTGCCGAGGTCGAAACGGCGGGCGCCCGGCGCGTAGGGGATACCGGCGTCGGGAAGCGCGGTCTCGGAGGCGTTGAAGAGCACTCCGTGACGGCCGAGCGCGGCGGGCTTGAGCGCCTCCGCGACCCCCCGGCGGCAATACAGAAAGCCGGTGCCATAGAACGCCGAGAGCGACTTCTGGGTGGCCACCGCCAGCACGTCGGCGCCGACCCGGTCCACATCGGTACGAAGCACGCCCACCGACTGGGCCGCATCCACCACCAGGAGGGCCCCATGCAGATCCCGCGCTTCCTTGAGCGGGGCGAGATCGGCGACGAAGCCAGGCGAATACGACACCGCCGCGGCGGCGATCACCCGGGTCCGCGGCCCCACCGCCTCCGCCATCCGGACCGACGGCAGCCGTCCGCCGTCGGCCGGCACCGCCTTCAGCCGCACGCCGCGCCGGAGCGCCAGGTTCCGCCACGGCAACACGTTCGCGGGGTGCTCGAGGTCCGGGCAATAGACCACCTCGTCTCCATCCCGCCAGTCGAGGGCGGTGAGGAAGAGGTTCATTCCGTCGGTGACGTTGCGTGTCCAGGTCACCTCGTCCGGGTCCGCGCCGATCCAGCGGGCGAAGCGGGCGCGGCCCCGCTCCACGGTGTTGAACAGTTCGTCCTTGTCGGGTCCCCCTTCCATGGCGCCGTCGAGGTAGCGGTCGCACACCTCCCGCACCGGGCGGGCGAGCAGGCTTCGCACCGCGACGTTCAGGTAGGGCCGGACGGGAGCGCCGGGATAGAGCTCCCGCGCGGTCAGCACGGATCGGGATTCAGGATGCGACACCGCCCGATTCCTCCTTTTCCTTGGTAGTGACGACCATCGTCCCCACGAGGTCACCCATGATGTTGGCGGTCGTGGTGGGCATGTCCACGAGGCGATAGATGCCCGCGACGAGCACACCAATCTCCACCGGCAGCCCGAAGGCGCGGAGCAGCAGGAACTGGTTCACCAGCCCGCCGTTGGGCACTCCCGGGGCGGCGGCCGAGAAGAGGGCTCCCAGGGCGATCAACACCAGCAGTTCCCCGACCCCGAACGACACTCCGACGGCCTGCGCGGTGAACAGAACGATCCCGGCGAGCAGAACGGAACTCCCGTCCTTGTTGAACTGGGCGCCGAGCGGCAGGGTGAGGGCATAGGTCGAACGGGGCAAACCCATCTTTTCGGCGGCGTTGAGCGAGGCGCCGAGACTCGCGAGACTGCTGCAGGTGGATACGGTGGTCGTCCACACGGTTGCCGTTCGCCGTACGAACGACAGCGGCGAAGTCGCCGCCAGGAAGCGCAGGGCGGCGAAATACAGAGCGAAGATCGCGATGTCCGCGATCCAGACGGCCGCAATATATACGCCGAGCGGACCGAAAATCGAGCTTCCGTATTCGCCCACGCTGGCCGCGGCGAGCGCCGCGACTCCGACCGGTCCGAACCAGAGAACGCCGGAGACCAGCTGGCGCAGCAGGGCGGTCCCCGAAGCGAAGAAACGGGTGATGTCCGCGCGCCGTTCCGGGTCCAGGCCCCAGGTGGCGAAACCCACCATCAGGCCGAGCACCACCACTGCCGTGACCCGGTCGTCCACGAAGACCCGGAGTGCGTTGTCGGGGATCATGGTGAACAGGAAGTCCTCGAAACCCGGGGCGGCGATCGGTCCCGCACCTGTTTCGCCCCCTCCCGAAGGAGCAAGGCCGGCTCCGGGACGAAGCAGGCCGACGACCGCCAGGGCGATCAGTTGGGCGGCCACGGTGGTGAGCGCAAAGAAAGCCCCGATCCGGAGCAGCAGCCGGCTCACTCCTCCCGAGGCAGCCGATGAGGCGAGCGCCGTAATGAGGTTGAAGAAGACCAGCGGCACCGCGACCAGGGTCAGCAGCCGGATGAAGATGTCGCCGAGGAACGAAGCCCGCGTTGCGCTCTCGCCAAAGAGGATCCCGGCAGCCACCCCGACGCCCATTCCGATCAGCATCAGGTTGCCGAGCGAGGGGAGGCGACGCGTCGCGGTCATGGATCGCAAGTTATCAGCGGATACGGCGGTTTCGGCAAAAGAAAACGGTGCTCTCCCGTATCATCGGCCCCGCTCAAGTCCACCCGAAGGAGTCAGGCCATGCGTCTTTCCGCCGTCCGCGTTTTCCGGCCGCTGCTCGTCAGCGCTCTTCTCGCCGCCGGGGCCGCAGCCCAGGACGAGACCCGCCAGGTTTCGGGGCTCCATGCTCCCGTCGAGGTTCTGACCGACCGCTGGGGACTCGACCACATCTACGCCGAGAACGAGGACGACCTGTTCTTCGTCCAGGGCTACCGCGCCGCCGAGAGCCGCCTGTTCCAGTTCGAGATGTGGCGGCGGCAGGCGACCGGGACCGTCGCGGCCATCCTGGGCCCGTCGGAACTGCAGCGGGACATCGGCACCCGTCTCCACATGTTCCGGAAGGACATGGGCGAGGAGATGCGGTGGTACCACCCGCGCGGGGACAAGATCATCCCGGCCTTCGTACGCGGCATCAACGCTGCCGTGGAACGCGCCCGGCAGGACCCGGATTCCCTGCCCCTCGAGTTCCGCCTGCTCGGCATCCTCCCGGAGCCCTGGACGGAGGAGGTGGTGATCTCCCGCCACCAGGGACTCCTGTCCAACGTGAACCAGGAGCTCAACTACGGAATGGCGGTGGCCGCGGTGGGCGCCGAAACGCTCATGGAGATCGACTGGTTCCGGCCGGGGGTGCCCCAGCTAGAACTCGACCCGGCGATCGACGGATCGCTGCTGAAGCCCGAGATCCTCGACATCTACCGCGCTTTCCGCGGTCCGGTGGTCTTCAAGCCGGAACAGATCGCCGCCGACTACCGGAACCGGGACGCCGAACGGCTGGCGCTCCTCCGGGAAATCCCCTCCGAACTGACCATGGTGGACCTCGGGGAGCACATCGGTTCGAACAACTGGGTGGCGCACGGGGAGCGGACCTGGACCGGGCTGCCGCTCATCGTGAACGACCCCCACCGCACGATCGTGGCGCCCTCGCTCCGCTACTTCGTCCACCTGAAGGCGCCGGGCTGGGACGTCATCGGGGGCGGCGAACCGGTCCTCCCCGGCCTTTCGATCGGCCACAACGAGAAGGGCGGCTGGGGCCTGACCGTCTTCGGCCAGGACAACGAGGACCTGATGGTCTACGACACGAATCCCGACGACCCGAACCAGTACCGCTACCTCGGCGGTTGGGAGTCCATGACCGTCCGCGCCGAGACCATCGAGGTCAAGGGAGCCGCCGACCACGAGGCAACGCTGAAGTACACCCGCCACGGCCCGGTGGTCTACGAGGACGCGGAGAACAACAAGGCCTACGCGCTCCGCGCCGCCTGGCTCGAGATCGGCAACTCCCCCTACCTCGCCAGCCTGCGGATGGACCAGGCGCAGACCTGGGAGGAGTTCGTCGAGGCCTGCAACTACAGCGGCATCCCCGCCGAGAACATGATCTGGGGCGACGTGGACGGGAACATCGGGTACCAGGCGGTGGGCGTCTCGCCCATCCGGAACGCCAACTGGAGCGGACTCGTCCCCGTGCCCGGAGACGGACGCTACGAGTGGCAGGGATACCTGCCGATCAAGGCGCTGCCCGCGGTCAAGAACCCCGAGAAGGGCTTCTGGGGCACGGCGAACAACCTGATGGCGCCCGCGGTGGCTTCCCACTACCCCCACCCCGAAGCCCTGCACTTCACCTGGGGCGACGAGATGCGCGGCCTGCGGGTGGACGAACTGATGCGGAACGGCCAGCGCCACACCGTCCAGGACATGATGGCCTACCAGCACGACGAGCTCAGCGTGGTGGCCCGGAACCTGGTGCCGCTGCTGATGCAGGCGGAGCCGCCGGAGAGCGCCGCGATGGCCGCCCTGGCCGACTGGGACTTCGTGATGGACAAGGACTCCGTGGCGGCCACCATCTACCTCCACTTCGAGCGGCGGGTTTCCGAGGCGATGCGCGAGCTCTTCATTCCCGAGGCCGCCCGCGGACTGGTCCGGGGGGTGAACAAGAAGCGCATGCTCGACCACCTGATGGCGCCCCTCGGCCAGTTCGGGGACGACCCGATCACGGCGCGGGACGCGCTGCTGGTACAGGCCTTCGCCGACGGGGTGCAGGACGTGACGGAGCGGCTCGGCGCCGACATGGCGAACTGGCACTACGGCCAGAACGCCATGAAGCACGTGCACATCACCCACTACATGGCCCAGGCCGTGAACGAAGAGACCCGGCAGCTCCTCGAGGTCGGCCCCTACCCGCGGGGCGGCTACGAGTCCACGGTGAACAACACCGGAGGCAGCGACAACCAGCGTTCCGGGGGCAGCTTCCGCGTCATCCTGGACCCGTCCAACTGGGACAACTCCATCGCCACGAGCGCCCCCGGCCAGTCCGGCGACCCGATGAACCCGCACTACCGCGACCTCTTCGAGCTCTGGGTCCGCAACCAGTACTTCCCGCTCGCCTACACGCGCGCCAAGGTCGAGTCGGTGACGGAACACCGGCTTCAGTTGAATCCTTAAGGCGTTCCCGACGGCGCATGGGAGCGCCGGTTCGTGACCGGCGGGATGTGCAGTAGCACCGGACCAGGCGCGTTTCTCCCAACGGAGCCGCCGCTCGGGCTTCCGCCCGGAATCAGGGTCCGCTTTGCCGCGATGGCAGCCAGTCCCTATTGACTGGCACGACGCCGTGATCTCGGAACATCCACATCGAGGGTGACGCTTCCGAGCAGTTCCCTGAGTTCTTCGGTCCGTTTCCGTCGGATCAGCTCCCGTAGGGACTGCACCACCGTGTCGGTCTTCGACTTGGAGCCGAGCAATCGTTGCGCTTCGGCGAGCCGTTCAGCGGGAAGATCGAGCGTGGTTCGCACAGGGAAAACGTACTTCGGATGCACCCGCTCGAAGAAGTACCTGGTGTGCCGACACCACCTGCGACGCATCTCATTGCAGCCATCAGGAGTCTCGGAGTCGCCCCGGCTACCCTTCCCGCCGCATGACCTCCAGCGGCGACTCGCGCTCCGGGCCGCCGCGCGCGGCTCGCCGCCCCGCGTCCTACGAGAAGTTCGGGCGGCGCTGGACGGATCCCTGGGCCTGGATCCGGGATCGCGAGGACCCGGAAGTCCTCCGCCACCTCAGGGCGGAGAACGCCTGGACCGAACGGTGTCTCGCCCCCTGGTCCGGCATTCGCGACGCGGTGCTCGAGGAGATGAAGTCCCGCATCGTCCCGGACACCGCCTCTCCGCCGGTCCGGCACGGCCCCTTCCTGTACTCCTCACGCTACCGCCGCGGCGAGGAGTACCCGGTGTTCTGCCGCCGCCGGGCCGGATCGGAGGGCCGCCGGGCGGGCCGGGAAGAACTCCTGCTGGACGGGAACCAACTGGCCCGCGAGGCGCACGGGGAGGCGGCCGACGGCTACTTCTCGATGGGGGCTCTCGAAGTCTCCCCCAACCACGAGATCCTGGCCTTCGCGGCCGACACCGTGGGGCGGCGCCTCTACGAACTCCGTTTCCTGGACATGCGCTCGGGGGGCGTCCTCCCGGACCGGATCCCGGGCGCCGCGCCGAACGTCGTCTGGGCGGCCGCCGGGGACGCGGTGTTCTACACCCGACCCGATCCCGAGACCCTGCGCTGGTCGAAGGTGATGCTGCACCGCCTCGGACAGCCCGTCGAGCAGGACGCCCTGGTGTACGAGGAGACGGACGAGACCTTCTGGGTGGCTGCCCACGAGAGCCGCTCCCGGGAGTTCGTGCTGCTCCACTGCGAGCAGACGGACCGGGCGGAGGCCTGGGCGATCCCGAGCGGCGAGCCGGAGGCGCCACTCCGCCGGCTGATTCCGAGGGGTGGACCCCACGAGTTCGAACTCGATCACTTCCGGGGCCGCTTCCTGATCCGGACCAACCGCGGCGCTCCCGATTTCCGGCTGGTGGCCGCACCCGAGGAGAACCCCGCGGACGAAACGATGTGGCAGGACCTCGTTCCGTCGCGGAAGGATGTCCAGCTCGAAGGCTTCGAGCTCTTCGACACCCACCTGGCGCTCTTCGAGCGGCGCGCCGGGCGCCAGGAACTCCGCCTGCTGGACTGGGACGGCGGCGCGGGCCGGCGGGTGGCGCTGCCGGGCCCGGTGCGGGCGCTCGACGAGGAAAGCAACCCGGAACCCGGCTCCGGTGAGGTACGGGTGGTGGTGAGCACCCCCAAAACGCCGCCGACCACCCTCGCGGTCTCCCTCGCAACGGGCCGGCGGCGCACGCTGAAGCGGGAAGAGGTGCCCGGCTTCCGCTCCGCGGACTACCGGGTGCGCCGGCTTTCGGCGAGAGCGGACGACGGGACCCGAATCCCCATTTCGCTGGCCCACCACCGGGACCATCCGCCGTCGCCGTCGTCGCCCCTGCTGCTCTACGGCTACGGCGCCTACGGCATCTCCATGGATCCCGCCTTCTCCCGGGCGCGCCCCAGCCTGCTTGACCGGGGTTTCGCCTTCGCGGTCGCGCACATCCGCGGGGGCCAGGAACTCGGCCGCGCCTGGTACGAGGCGGGACGGCAGGAGCGGAAGGCGAACACCTTCCGCGACTTCATCGCCTGCGCGCACCATCTCCGAAAGCGCCGGATGTGCGATCCGCGCCGGATGTTCGCCATGGGGGGCAGCGCCGGGGGGCTCCTGATGGGAGCGGTCCTCAACGAGGAACCCGAACTCTTCGCCGGGATGGTGGCGATCGTCCCCTTCGTGGACGTGCTGAACACGATGCTCGACCCGGACATTCCCCTCACCACCGCCGAGTACGACGAGTGGGGCGATCCCAACCGGAAGGAGTTCTTCGAACTGCTGGCCGGCTATGCCCCCTACGAGAACGTCCCCGAGGCCCCCCTGCCCCACATCCTGGTCACCAGCGGGCTCCACGACTCGCAGGTGCAGTTCTGGGAGCCCACGAAATGGGTGCAGCGCCTGCGGGAACACAACACCGATCCGGACGCGCGGATCCTCCTGCGCACGAACCTCGACGCCGGCCACGGCGGCCGCTCGGGGCGCTACCGGGGACTTGAAGAGACCGCGGAGATCTACGCGTTCCTCATCGGGCTCGCCGGGGAGTAGCGGCCGTCCCCACGGCAACGACGTCCCGGGCTCAGACGGACGTCGTCTTCCAGCCGCCCCGCCGGAAGACGAGCGTGCTGACCACCGCGGACAGGGAATAGGCGAGCGCCACCGCCCAGAACACCCCGTCCACGCCGAGGTCGGTGCGGGACAGCAGCCAGGCCGCCGGGATTTCGAAGAGCCAGAAGCAGACGAGGTCGATCCAGGTCGGGGTGCGGGTGTCCCCCGCGCCGTTGAAGGCCTGCCGGGTGACCATGCCCAGCGCGTAGAAGACATAGCCGTAGCTGACCACGCGCAGCGCGGTGGCGGCGATGCCGAGCACCTCCGGATCGTCGGTGAAGATCCGGGCGATGTCCGGAGCGAAGAACACGAAGCCCCCCGTCACCAGGCCCATGAACGCCATGTTCCAGCCGGCGGTGATCCAGACCGCCCGTTCGGCGCGGTCCGGCTTCCCGGCCCCGAGGTTCTGGCCGACGAGCGTGGACGCCGCATTCGAGAGTCCCCAGCACGGGAGGATGACGAAGAGCGCCACCCGGATGGCGATGACCCAGCCGGCGACCGCGAGGGTGCCGAAGCTCGCGATGATGCGGATGAGCAGGATCCACGGCAGCATGTCGGCGAGCATCTGCGCGATCCCGCCGACTGACACCCGGCAGAGGTTCCGGAGCACTCCCCACTGGGTCCGGATGTCCTCGCGCCGGATCCGGAGCCGCGACCCGTGGGTGAGGATCCAGAACTGGTAGAGGACCCCGGTTCCCCGGCCGATCGTGGTGGCCACGGCGGCCCCCGGAAGCCCGAGTTCGGGGAACGGTCCCAGTCCGAAGATCAGACAGGGATCCAGCACGATGTTGATTCCGTTCGAGAGCCAAAGCGCCCGCATGGCCGCTTGGGCGTCTCCCGCCCCCCGCAGGATCGCGTTGTTCAGGAACAGGAGGATGATCGTGGCCATCCCGGCATACATGATCCGGGCGTGGGTCGTACCGACGGCGACCGTCTCGGCATCCGCCCCCATGAGGCCCAGCACCCGGGGCGCGAAGATCACCCCGAGCACTCCGAGGGCGACCGAAACCACGAGTCCGAGCCCGATCGCCTGGACGCCCGCGCGCGCCGCTCCCCGCCGGTCCCCTTCCCCGAACCGGCGGGACACCACCGCGGTCACCGCGAACGAAAAGCCGATCGCGATGGCGTACACCAGATCGAGCGCGGTCTCGGTGATCCCCGCGGACGCGAGCGACGGCGCGCCCAGGCGCGCGATGAAGAACGCGTCCACCACGGCGAAGATGGACTCGCCCACCATTTCGAGCGCCATCGGCACGGCGAGGACGAACACCGCGGGGGTGAGCGGCCCGGACGTCAGGTCGCGGTCGGAACCCCGCAGCGATTCGACGACGAGTGCGAGCAGGCGCCGCGTCTTCAAGCCCAGGGGCATGATGAAACCGGAAAGCCGGGTGGTCAGCTACCGCCGCCCGTACAGCCGGCCTTGGCGCGGTTGGGGCGCACTCTCGGGTACCGGGTCAGGCTGGCGGAATCAGCGCGACGATCCGCACCGGGGCGCCGGTGCCGGCCTCGATCTTCATGGGCAGGGCGATCAGCAGGAATCCCGTCTCCGGCACTTCGGAAAGATCCCCGACGTTCTCGAGGTTGGGAATCCCGGCCGCGCCGCCGACCTGGTGCACGATGAAGTCGGTGGAGGGGCCGTAGTCCACGCTCGCGGTGTCGATGCCCACGAGCCCCACGTCCCGCTCCACCAGGAGCCGCATTGCATCCTCCGCGAGCCCCGGGAAGTGCAGGTTGTCGGCGCTCCCCGGCTCGTCGTCACCGAGATAGGTGAGCGCATCCGGCCAGCGGGCAGCCCACCCGGTCCGGAAGAGGACGGCGGTGCCCGGAGCGATGACCCCGTGTTCCGCCTCCCAATTCCGGATGTCCTCCGCACTCGCCCGGTAGTCCGCGTCCGCCGCGGCCTGCGCGCTCACGTCCACCACCGCCCCGGGAGCGATCAGCCGGCGGAGCGGAATATCGCCGACGAGGTCGGCGCCCTCGTAGAAGTGGTACGGCGCGTCGAGGTGCGTTCCGCCGTGCTCGGCGGTCGCGAACTCCTTCATGGCGTAGAAGAAGCCGGCCGGGGTCATTCCTTCCGCCAGGGTGTCGAGCTGGAACCCCTTCTGGTCGGTGGGCCAGTAGAGCGTGTTCTCGCCGTATTCGTGACTGAGATCCACCATCGTCCAGCCGGCGACGGTCTCGGGGCCGGGTGGCGGGGACGGTTCCGGGGGAGCCTCGCAGGAGGCGGCGCCCAGGGCGGCGATGACAACGGCGGCGGGGGACAATCGGGCTACCATGAAAAACCTGCCTGGATGAGGAAATGCTAGCCAAAGGGGGCCGGTCCCGAATTCTCGCGGCGTCCCTGGTGGTTGCCGCGGCGGCGGCGCTTCTCCTGCCCGGTGAATCCGCGGGTCTGCTCGCTGCCGCCGCGGTGAGCGCCGCCGTCATCGCCGTGTGGAGCGTCGGCTCCGCCGGCCGCCCGGAGACCGGTGCGGGGCAGCGGCAGAAGCGGATCCGTCGTGCGATCGGCATCGGGTTCGGGCTTTCCCTCGCCTCCGGCGCGCTGCTCGCGGCGGGCCTCGCGGACGGCCCCGGCTTCTCCGGCCTGCCCCGGTCGCTCTGGGGACTCCTGCTCGGGGTCTGGCTGGTTCCCCTGGTACTGACGAGCCTCGGTTTCGCGGTCTCGTTCGCGCCGCCGACTCCCGCGGAACTGGAGCGGCTCCGCGCGCGATCGCGGGAAGACTCTTGATCCCGGCGCTCCTGCTGCTCCTGACCCTGGCGATCGGGGTCGCCGCGGTCCGGAAGACGCGGGATTCGTCGGACTTCTTCGTCGCCGGACGCCGATTGGGCGCGCTCCGCGCGGGGCTCGCGGTCGCCGCCTCCGCCTTCAGCGGTTTCGTGTTCCTCGGCGGACCGGGGCTGACCGCCCAGGTCGGCTTCGGTTCGCTGTTCATCGTAGTTCCCGCCGGGTTCACGGCGGCGCTCCTGTGCCGTACCGTGGGCCGGCGGCTCGTGCTGATCGCCGAAGCAAGCGGCGCCCAGACCCTGCCGGAGTCCATCGCCTTCCGCTTCGGAGGCCGGGCTCCCGCCGCGCTGGCGGCGGTCGCCATCCTGACCGGGAGCGTGATCTATCTGGGAGTCCAGCTCGCGGCGCTCGCCCGCGCCGCCCGCTTCGCTTTCCCTGACGTAAGTCTGACGACCTGTCTCGTGCTCGGCCTGGCGGTGGTGCTCGCCTACTCGCTCGCCGGCGGAATGGTGGCCTCGGTGAACACCGACGCGCTGCAGGCAGCCGTGATGGTGGTGGCGGCGGTGGCGGCGTTCTGCTGGGTCATGACGGCAGTCGGGGGTCCGGCGGGCATCGCCGCGAGCGTGAACGCCCGGGGACCGGAAGCCGGCGGATTCCTCGAGCCGCTGGGGGTCCTGGACCCCGCCACGGGGTTCGGTTTCCTGCTGCTCTTCTCGATCGGCACCCTCGGGCAACCCCATATGCTCCACAAGTTCCTGATGCTGAAGAGCCCGGAGGCGCTCCGCTATCTGCCCGCGGTGATCGGCGGCGCCCAGGGACTCAGCATCCTCGTCTGGATCGGCCTCGGAACCGGCGCCATGCTCCTGCTCGGCGGCGCTCCGGGGAACGCTTCCGCACACCCCGACGAGGCGGCGCTCGCGGTCCTCGGCCTGCCGGGCACTCCGGAACTGCTGGCCGGCCTCGTCGCCGCCGCGGTGCTCGCCGCCATCATGTCCACGAGCGACGCGTTCCTGAACCTGGGGGCGGCCGCCCTCTGCCGGGATCTCCCGCGGGCATTCCGTCGGGAACGGTTCTCGAACCTCGCCGCTGCCCGGTTGGCGGCCCTGATCGTGGGGCTTGCGGCACTGGGGATCGCCGCCTGGCACCTCGCGGGAGGAGGCCTCATCGCGCTCCTCGGGACGCTCGGGTTCGGCGCGTTCGCCGCGTCCCTCGCACCCACGCTGCTGCTCGGGCTCGCCTGGCAGCGGATCACGGCGCGCGCCGCGGTCCTCTCCATGGCGACGGGACTCGGTTCGCTGGCCGCGATCGAGAGCCTGCTGCCGGGACTGCCGGTCCCCTCGGCGCTGATCGCCATGGCGGCGGGCTTTCTCGTCCTGCTCGCCGCCGGTCTCCTCTCCCGGCCGCAGCCGGTCCCCGAGCCCGTACGGCTCGCGATGACGCTGTGACCGGCGGATCGGGCGAGCGCCTCCGCATCGCGCTGATCACCGGCGGCTCCACTCCGGAGCGCGACGTGGCGCTGGCCGGCGCCGGCGAGGTCCTTCGCGCCCTGCGGGTGGCGGGGCACGAGGTTACGGCGGTGGATACCGTGCACGGCGCCCTGGGACCCGAGCAGGAAGGCCAGTTTCTGGCGCTTCGGGTGGGCCGCAAGCCGCCCGCGGACGAGGAGCTGGCGCTGGCGCGCGACCGCGAGGACGTCCCGGGCCTCCTTCGCCTGAAGCCGGTCGGCGAGGCTGATCTGGCCTTCCTGGTCCTCCACGGGCTCGACGGCGAGGGCGGGCTTCTGCAGGCGGTCCTCGAGCTCGGAGGCCTTCCCTACACCGGCAGCGGGGTCCTGGCGAGCGCCCTGGCGATGGAGAAGGCCTCGGCCAAGCGCGTCCTGCAGGGCGCCGGGATTCCCACCCCGCGCTTCGAGATGCTGGAGTTCCAGACCCCGGAGGACCGGCGGGGTGAGATCGAGGCCCTTGGCGCCCCGGTGGTCGTCAAGCCTTCCCGGGTGGGTTCGTCGGTGGGGCTCCGGGTCGCCTACGACTTCGACGACATCTGCTCCGCCGTCGCCGAAGCCCGCTGGCACGATCGTTGCGTTTTGGTCGAGGAAATGCTCCCTGGTCGCGAATTCACCGTTGGCGCTGTCGGCGAATCCGACGGTGTCGGTCTCGAACCGCTCGGCGTGG
Source organism: Vicinamibacteria bacterium (assembly GCA_965116805.1). Taxonomy (GTDB): domain Bacteria; phylum Acidobacteriota; class Vicinamibacteria; order Marinacidobacterales; family Marinacidobacteraceae; genus Marinacidobacterium. The sequence continues at coordinate 2,087,987 of OZ220713.1, read as the reverse complement.
GCGAGATCGTGACCGGCTCCGGGCTCTTCGACTACCACGCCAAGTACACCCCGGGCGTGGCCGAGGAGATCTTCCCCGCGGACATCGCGGAGTCGCTGGCGGGGGAACTGCGCGAGCTGACCGTCAAGACCCATCGGGCGCTCGGCCTGCGGGACTTCTCCCGTGTGGACTTTCGCCTCGACGCGCACGGCGATCCGTTCGTGCTGGAGGCCAACACGCTCCCGGGAATGACGACCCGCAGCCTGCTGCCGCAGTCGGCGGCGGTCATGGGGATCAGCTTTCCGGCGCTGTGCGACCGGATCGCGAAGCTCGCCGCGACGAGGAGGACGTGAGATGACGACCCTCGGTATTTCCCGGCGCGCGGTCCTGGTGACCGGCGCCGGTCTGGTGCTCGCCCTCGCGGCCTGCTCACAGGCCGTGGTGGTGCGGCCGGCCCCGTCCTACGAGGCGTTCGCGTTCGAGGCGTCGTTGCCGGCCGCCGCCGCGGTCTTCGTGGACGCCGACCAGCTCTATCGGCAGGTCCGGATGACGCCCGACCCGGTGGACGGGGACTCCCTCTGCGACGAAGTGACCTATCCGGTGGACGCCCGCGAAGCGCTCGAGGTGTCGGTGATCGGCACCCTGGAGCGGCTGGTGCGCGACGTCGTGCCGACCGCGGCGCCGCTGGACCGGGCGGCGATGGAGGCGCGCGGCCTCGACGCCGTGGTCGTGGTCCGCGCCGACACGTTCAACGTGGGCCTGACGAGCGGGGCGTTCCTGAGCTTCGAGGCCGGCGCCGAACTCACGCTTTCGGTCTCCGCGTTCACCGGCGACGGACTGCAGCTGCGCGACGTGGTGTTCGGCAACGCCGTCCAGACCGAGAGCGGCATCACCTGCGGCAACGGCTCGGAGGCGCTCGGAGCGGCGGTCGAGATCGCCATCGAGAACGCGATGACCGAGCTCGGGGAGCTGATCGCGAACTCGCCCGAGCTACGCGCGTCCCTGGGTGATGCGGGCCCCTAGCCGTCTGGGGAATCCGCCGACCGTCGCGCTTCCCGCGGCGCTCCTCGCCGGGTGCCTGGGGGTGGCGGCCTGCTCGCACGCCGTCGTGGTGCGGCCGGCGCCCTCCTACGATGCCTTCGCGTTCGAGGCGCCGCTGCCGGCATCGGCAGCGGTCTTCGTGGACGCCGGTCAACTGCTTCGGGAGGTCCACGTGGTGCCCCATCCGTCGGGGGACGGAGAGCACTGCATCGGCTCGCGATACCCGGTGGACGCCCGCGAAGCGCTCGAGGTATCGGTACTGGGCACCATGGAGCGGCTGGTGCGCCGGGTCGAGCCGGTCTCCGCTCCACCCGACGGCGAGACGATGGAGGCTCGCGGATTCGATTCCGTCATCGTGGTGCGGGTGGACACGTTCCATGCCGGGCTCGCGAGCGGCGCTCTCCTGACGTTCCAGGCGGGCGTCGAACTGGCCCTCTCGGTGTCGGCGTTCACGCGTGACGGCCTGAAGCTGCGGGAGGTGATCCTCGGCAACGGAACCGGGCACCGGAGCGGCGCCTTCTGCGATACCGGCGCCGAACTTCTCGGCCGCACCGTCGAAGCCGCCATCGAAGACGCCATGACCGAACTCGGGGAAGTCATTGCCAACTCTCACGCGCTGCGCGGCTCCCTCGCCGCCCGCGAATTCCGCTGATCCCGCCGGTTCGGGCGCCGTGGCGCCCGAACGGCATCCAGAATAGGGCCATGACGAGTTCCCTTCCCGGTCGCGCCGTGCTCCCCGCCGTGGTGGCCGCCCTCGCCGCCGCCTGCACCGGTCCACTCGATCGGGAACCCGCGGACCTCGTCGTGCGGGGGGGCGTGATCCACACCGTGGATGTCCGGAACCCGGCCGCGGAGGCCCTCGCGGTGCGGGACGGCCGGTTCGTCTTCGTGGGAGTTGCGCGCGAGGCGGAACGCTGGATCGGCGAGGCCACGGAAGTGATCGAACTCGACGGACGAGCGGTCATTCCGGGACTGATCGACGGACACGTGCACCTCGAGTCCGGACTCTCCCTGATCCGCGGGGTGGACCTGACCGGAATCGCGGACCGGGAGGAATGGATGCGCCGGATTGCCGCGCGCGCCGCCGAACTGGGTCCGGGGGCGTGGATCGTGGGCGGGCGCTGGGACCACACCCTGTCCGGCGGCGAGTTCCCTTCCCTCGAGGAGCTCGATCCCGTCACCCCCGAGAATCCGGTGGTGCTGTCCGACATCGACGGCCACACCACCTGGGCCAACAGCCTCGCGCTGGAGATCGCCGGCGTGGACGCCGCCACCCCGGATCCCCCGGGCGGCCGCATCCTCCGCTACGCGTCGGGCGATCCGACCGGAATTCTGCTGGAGACGGCCGGCGGCCTCGTCCGAGACCATGTCCCGCAGCTCAGCGCCGACGAGGAGCGCGAGATCATGCGCCGGACCTTCCGGGCCGCCGCCCGGCTCGGACTCACCGGAGTCCACACGATGGCGGGATTGGACCGGATTCCGGCCTACGTCGGGTTCGCGGCCGCCGGCGAGCTGCCGCTGCGGGTCTGGTACGGCGCGTTCGGAGCCGAGGACCGGGTCGACGAGCTGGCCGCGGCCCGCGACGGCGCGCGCGGCGCCCTGGCGGCCATAACCGCGGAGCGGGGGCCTACGTTCGACGTCGGTTACGCGAAGCTGATGGCGGACGGAGTGCTGTCCGCCCGGACGGCGGCGCTGCTCGCTCCCTACGCCGACGCTCCCGGCGAATCCGGGTTCATGGTGACCGAATTCGACGGCCTCGCCAGCGCCGTGACCCGGATCCACGAAGCCGGCTTCCCGGTGGCGATCCACGCGATCGGCGACCGCGCGGTACGCGCTTCCCTCGACGCCTTCGAGCACGCCGCCGACCAGGGACCGCGTCCCCCGCTCGCCGACCGCATCGAACACATCGAGGTGCTGGACCCGCAGGACGCCCCGCGCTTCGCGGAGCTCGGAGTGCTCGCCTCCTTCAATCCGCACCACTGCATCACCGGGATCGACGTCTACAACACCGACCGCCTGGGCGAAGAACGGGCGGCCTGGTCCTTCGCCTGGGGGGCGGCGCGCGACGCCGGGGCCACCCTGGTGTTCGGGAGCGACTGGTCCACCGCGCCGCTCGACCCGCTGCGCCAGCTCTACGCCGCGACGGTCCGGGAAAAGCCTGCCGGCGGACCGGCGGGCGGATGGCATCCGGGGCAGCGCGTCTCGTGGCGGGAAGCCCTGACCGCCTACACGCTGGCGCCGGCCGCCGCCGCCGGCTGGGACGGGGAGATCGGCTCGATCGAGGTGGGGAAATGGGCCGATTTCGTCGTGCTGAGCGGCGCGGCGCCGGACCCGCCGGACGCCTCGATCCTCGATCTGCGGGTCGATTCCACCTGGCTCGGCGGAACGGCCACCTATCGGGCGGATCCGGAGCGCTGACGGGCCGCCGTCCGGGCGGAGGGCACGTTCGCGCGGGAGGGTCAGCCGGTACGCTGTCGCGATGAACGGCGTTCCGCAGTCCATCGTTTCCGCCGCCTGGGTGCGCGAGCAGCTCGCTGCCGGCGACTCCCGGCTCCTGCTGGTCGACGTGCGGGCCGACCTCGCGGACCCCGCCTGGGGGCGCGCCCGCTATCTCGAGGGGCACCTCCCGGGAGCGGTGTTCGCGGATACCGACCGCGACCTCTCGGCGCCGAAGACCGGGACCAACGGGCGTCACCCGCTCCCCACGGTGGAGCGCATGGCGGAGGTCTTCGGACGCCTCGGCATCGGGCCGGACCGCGTGGTGGTCGCTTACGACCACGCCGCGGGACTGTTCGCGGCCCGGCTCTGGTGGATGCTCCGCTATCTCGGGCACCGCCAGGCCGCGGTGCTGGACGGCGGCCTGGACGCCTGGGAGCGGGCCGGAGGATCCCTGGTCTCGGGAGAGGAGACGCGGGCGCCCCGGCATTTCATCCCGAAGCCGCAGCCGGGGATGGCGCTCGGCCTCGCCGAAGTCGAGGCCGGTCTCGCCGGCGGTGCGCACCTGCTCGTGGATGCCCGGGAACCGGTCCGCTGGCGTGGCGAGCACGAACCCATCGACCCCGTCGCGGGACGGATCCCGGGGGCCAGGAACCATCTCTGGAAGCACAACCTCGGCTCGGACGGCCGCTTCCGCCCGCCGGCCGACCTCCGCGAAAGCCTCGGCGCCCTCACGGGAGACCGGGCGGGACGTCCCATCGTCTGCTACTGCGGCTCCGGCCTGAGCGCGGCGCACAACGCACTGGCGCTGGAGCTCGCCGGCATCCGGGACGTGGCGGTGTACTCGGGGTCCTGGTCCGAGTGGTGCGCCGATCCGCGCCGGCCGGTCGCGCGGGGAACGCCGTAGCGGCTCCGGCGGGGGTTCGCCGTCCGGGAAGACGAACGGCCGGTCCGCCGTACGGAGCTACGCCGTCCGGGCGTCGACTCCTGAATCCGCTGTCCGGATCGGGGCCGGGCGCGGAATCCCGTCGGGCCATTCCGCCGGGTCCGGCCAGTTCTCCGAGAGGAATCGAAACGCACGCTCCGCCCGGCGGGTCGTGATCGTCTTGCCGCGGCAGAGCCGGGCCACGGTCTCCCCGCTCCCGGTGGCGTAGCGCGACACCGTGGACACGCTCCGGCCGGTGTGTTCGGCAAAGAGGCCGCAGAGCCTGACGAGCTGTCGCGCCGTGTCATCCATGGCACGCAAGCATGCCACAGAGGGCACGGCCGCAGCAAGTGGATTCCGGTTGGCGGGCCGACCCGCCGCGACCCCGGCGCGACGGAAGCTTGGTGTAATGTGACGGATGTGACACTCAACGGAATAGAGAGATTAAGAAACGCATTCCGCGAGTTGGTGGAAGCAGAGGGACTTCGGCCGCTCGCCGCGAGAACGGGGATCCCGGTGGGTCAGATCCGGAGCCTGCTCGACGGGCGGGCGGTCCGCGTCACGACCATCCAGTCCATGACGGAGGTGCTCGGCGTGCCGCTCATGATCGGCCCCGGAACCGGCGATCTCGCGTCGGCGCCGCCGTACCCCGGGCACGCTGCGGCTGCCGGCCGGACACCGGAGCGCGGGTCGGCGTCAGCGGTGTTTCCGGAGAAGTACGGCGCTGCCGTCGCGGCGCCGCTCAGCGATGGAGTCGCCGTCGTGAAGGGAATGGCCGACCGGTTGGCAACGGCGGCGCAGTCGCTGCTGCAGGTGGTCGCCGGCTGGGAGCCCCCGCCGGACGCCCCCGCCGGGACCAGCCGGACCGCGCCGGCCGGGGATCGTCTGGTGATGATCCCCTTCGCCTCCGGAATCCGCGGCGGCGATCCCCGAGCGCCCGTGTTCCAGGAATCCCCGGAACTGGCGGTGGGAGTGGCGCGGGAGGCGCTCCCGTCCTGGGCGCAGCCGGATCGTTTGGTCTGCATGCGGGCCGCTGACGACCTCATGGACGTCACCGTCCGGGAGGGAGACGTCGTCGCTTTCGATCCGGGTTGCACCGAGCCCGTCGACCAGGCGCTCTTCGCCCTCGCTGCCGGGAGCGGCCCGGTGGTCCGGCGTCTTTCCCGCCGGGACCGCTGGACCGTGGTCGCCGACAACCCGCGCCACCCCGTCCGTCCCCTGTCCGCGGAGGACGATGTCCTCGGACGGGTGGCGTGGCACTGGCCGCGCGACCCGGACGACGCCGGCGGCTAGCCGCCGCGCTCGCGACTCCGGATCAGCCGGAGCATGAGCCGGTTCCAGGGGGTCTCGATCCCCCGCGTCGCGCCCCTGGCGACGATGACCCCGTTCATCGCCTCCACTTCGGTCGGCACTCCGCGCTCCAGGTCCTGGAGCATGCTCGTCTTGTTCCCGGCGGTGCGCGCCACGATCCGTCGGATCATTTCCCAGACCTCGGTTTCCGAGGTGGCGACGCCCTCCGCGCCGGCGACGGCCACCGCCTCCCGGACCAGCATGCGGACCAGGACCTCGGTGCCGGGATCCTTGAGCAACTGCCCCGTGCGGATACCGAGCAGCGCGGTGACGGGATTGACCGCGGCGTTCAGGATGGTCTTGTCCCACAGCGGCTTCCGGATGTCCGGAACGCGCTCGACCGGAAACCCGGCATCGGACAGGCACCGGGCGAGGACCTCCACCGGGCCGCCGGACACCGCCTGGAACCCGCTGAGAATGACCTCGCCGAGCCCGGCGTGGAAGACGCGTCCGGAATCGAGCAGGGTCGCCCCGTTGTTGGAGACGGCGCCAATCACGGGAAAGCCCCCTGCCGCGAGCGTCTCCTCGTTCCCGAGACCGTTCTGCAGCGAGACACGGACCGGCCGCGGGCCGAGGGGTTCGAGCAGGGGCGCCGCAGCGCGGGTCGAATGCGCCTTGACGGTGACCAGCACGTAGTCGGGCCGAAAGTCGGCGAAATCCCGGGCCAGGGGCGCGGCGGGCGGACGGATCGCCGCGTCCGTCGCTCCCTCCACGCGGATGCCGTCCCGCGCGATCTGGCCCAGCCGCTCGCCGCGGGCCACGACCGCCACCGGATGGCGGGCCGCGAGGCGGGCGGCGAACACGCTGCCGGTCGCTCCCGCGCCGAAGACGAGGAAACGGACAGGCTCTTTGGGCGTCATCGGACCGGGTTCATGACAGAGTAGCGGCCCTCTGCCGTCCCGCCCACAGGGCGGCCGCCCCGAGGAGGACCCCATGCGAAGCGACGAAGTCAAGAGCGGCCCGGCCCGCGCCGGCGCCCGCGCCATGTGGAAGGCGATCGGGCTGACGGACGAGGCGATCGCGCGGCCGCTCATCGGGATCGCGAACACCTGGACCGAGGTCACCCCCTGCAACTGGCACCTGCGCGCGCTCGCGGAGCAGGTGAAGATCGGAGTGCGCGAGGCGGGCGGGACCCCCCTCGAGTTCAACACCATCGTGGTGACCGACGGGATCGCGATGGGAACGTCGGGGATGCGGGCGTCGCTCGTCTCCCGCGAGGTGGTGGCGGACTCCATCGAACTCGTGGCGCGCGGCCACCTGCTCGACGGAGTCGTGGCGATTTCGGGATGCGACAAGACCATCCCGGGGACGGTCATGGCGCTCGCCCGGCTGGACCTTCCCTCGCTCATGCTCTACGGCGGGTCCATCGCGGCGGGGAGCTACCGGGGCGAGGCGATCACGCTGCAGGAGGTCTACGAGGCGGTGGGCGCCCACGCCGCCGGCAACATTACCGACGAGGAGCTCCGGGAGATCGAGGACGCCGCCTGTCCGGGCCCGGGCGCCTGCGGCGGGCAGTTCACGGCCAACACCATGTCGGTGGCCACCGCGTTCCTCGGGATCTCGCCCATGGTGGGCAACGAGGTGCCGGCGATGGACCCGCGGAAACCCGCCGCGGCGCGGCGCGTCGGCGAACGCGTGATGGAACTGCTGCGGGAAGGCAGGACCGCCCGGGACTTCCTGTCGCGGGAGGCGCTCCGGAACGCCTACCGCTCGGTTTCGGCGACCGCCGGCTCCACGAACGCCGTGCTCCATCTGCTCGCCATCGCCCACGAAGCCGGCAGCGACCTGACCCTGGAGGACCTCGACGAGATCGGAGCCGGCACTCCCGTCCTCACCGACCTCAAACCCGGGGGCCGGTTCACCGCGCCCGACATGGAGGCCGCCGGGGGAATGCGGCTGCTCGCGTCACGCCTCCGTGAACGCGGGCTGGTCACCGACACCCCGACGGTCTCCGGCGACACCCTGTTCGAGCTCGCGGAGCAGGCCGCGGAAGCGCCCGGCCAGGAGGTGATCCGGCCGGCGGCGGAGCCGGTCAAGGCCCGGGGAGGCCTCGCCATCCTCACCGGCAGCCTCGCTCCCGAAGGCTGCGTCCTGAAGCTGGCCGGGCACGCCAAGACGCGGCACGAGGGTCCGGCGCGGGTCTTCGATTCGGAGGAGTCCGCCTTCGCCGCGGTCCAGGAAGGCCGCATCCAGCCCGGGGACGTCGTGGTGATCCGCTACGAGGGTCCGCAGGGAGGGCCCGGCATGCGCGAGATGCTCGGCGTCACCGCCGCGATCATCGGGCGCGGACTCGGTGACAGCGTCGCGCTCGTCACCGACGGCCGCTTCAGCGGCGCCACCTACGGCTTCATGATTTGCCACGTGGCCCCCGAGGCCGCTGCCGGCGGCCCCATCGGGCTGGTCCGGGACGGCGACCGGATCACCATCGACCTGGAATCGCGGCGGCTGGACGTGGAGATGCCGGACGCGGAGTCGCGCGTGGCGGCCCCGCCGGAGTCCGAGTTCCGGGTCGGCGCGCTCGCCAAGTACGCGCGCACGGTCTCCTCGGCGAGCCGGGGCGCGGTGACGACCGCGTAAGAGCCCCGGCCTCCGGCTTGCATGGGGGCCGGGCAAGGGAGAACGCGATGAGAAACACCGTACTGATCCTGGTGACCCTCGGGCTTCTTGCCGGGTGTTCCGGCAGGCTCGACCCGAATGATCCGGCGGAGCAGGTCTTTACCGATTGCGCCTCGCTGCTCGATTACTGGCCGAACGGGGTGCGTTCCCGGTACGCCACGATGGGTGATCGCGCCGGCATGCCCGGAGGAGCGGGAGCGGGCGGCTATGGCGGGGACACCACCGGCGCCATCTCCGCCGGCAAGGTGTCCGGCGTCACCCGCTCCGAGGGTCGCGTCTATCAGGCGAACGAGCACCTCGACACAAACGAGGACGGACTCGCCTGCGGGATGGGCGACGAACCCGTGGAGGGCTGACCGGGGCAAACCGGCAGCCGTGATGGCGCCGCCGGCCGGGAACGCCGACCTCCGGTCGGCACGCGCGGGGCTCCGCACCGCGCACGGCACAGCGCTGACCCGCCCGATGGGGCTCTGCTCCCGGTCCAACGCAACCAACGGGACGGTCCCGGCCCGCGCGACCCAGGGCGGATAGGAGTACGTCGTCCGCGGGCCTCCGGCCCGCTGTGCCGACCAGAGGTCGGCGTTCCAAGCCGTCCCGCCACAAATAGAATCGGCGGGCTCGAAAGCCGTCGGAGGTAGTGCCCGTGCGATTTCGTCTGTTGTCCTTGCTGTTTGTCCTTGCGGGCCTCCTGCTGCCGGCGCCGGCCGCCGCCGCCCTGCAGGACGACGGCGACGCTGAAGAAAAGGACGAGGGACTGCCGCTGGCAGCCTCCGAGACCCTGTCCTTCACCGTCACCGAGGGCACCTGGATGTCCCTCGACGTCTCCCCCGACGGACAGACGATCGTCTTCGAGCTGCTCGGCGACCTCTACACCCTGCCGATCACGGGGGGCGCCGCGACCCGGATCATGGGAGACATCTCCTTCGAGAGCCAGCCAGTCTTCTCCCCCGACGGGAGCGAGATCGCGTTCCTGAGCGACCGCAACGGCGTCGAGAACCTCTGGATCGCGAACGCCGACGGGAGCGAGCCGCGGGCGGTCACCAAGGATGGCCCGACCCGTGACCGGCCGCAGCTCATGGTCTCGCCGAGCTGGACCGCCGACGGTCAGTACCTCCTCGTCTCGAAGTCCCGGCCTCCGGAGCGCACCGCCGCCGTCTTCCTGATCCACCGCGACGGCGGGACCGGCGTCCGGCTCGGCGACAAGCCTCCCGAGCCCACCCCGGGCGTTCCCGGCGCGCAGCCGCCGAACCGTCTCGGCGCCGTCGCCTCGGCGGACGGCCGCCACGTCTATTTCTCTGAGCGGCGCGGCACCTTCAACTACAACGCGCAGTTCCCGATCTGGCAGGTGGTGCGCTTCGACCGCGAAAGTGGCGAGGAGACCACCATCACCAGCGCCCCGGGCAGCGCGATGCGCCCGGTCCTGCATCCGGACGGCCGCCACCTGGTCTACGCCACCCGCCACCGCACCCGGACGGCGCTCCGGGTGCGCGACCTCGAAACCGGCGAGGAGCGCTGGCTGGCGAACGGGGTCACCCGCGACGACCAGGAGTCCCGCGCCAGCCGCGACACGATGCCCGGCTACGCCTTCACCCCGGACGGCTCGGCGCTGATCGCCACCGTGGACGGCGGTTTCCGCCGGATCGATTTCGAGACGGGCGCCATGACCGCCATTCCCTTCGAGGCGCAGGTGGAGGCCGAGGTGGCGCCCCGCCTCTACTTCCCCCGCCGCGTGGACGACGGGCCGACGGTCACCGCCCGCATCATCCGCTGGCCGCGCATCGCGCCGGACGGCAGCGCCGTGGTCTTCTCGGCGTTCAGCCGCCTCTACCGGATGGACCTGCCAGGCGGCGCTCCGGCCCGGCTGACCGATTCCGACGAGGACGAGTTCATGCCCGCCTGGTCACCGGACGGGAACTCGATCGCCTACGTCACCTGGTCGAGCACCGGCGGCCATCTCAAGACGGTCCCCGCGGCCGGCGGTTCGGGCATGGCGCTGACCACGGACCTCGCCTTCTACGCGGAGCCGGCGTGGAACCCGGCGGGCGACGCCCTCGTGATCCGGCGGGCGCCGGTCAAGGAGCATCTCTACTCCTTCCTCCGGGAAGGCTGGGGAAAGACCGATCTCTATGCCGACCCAGGCGCAGCCGCGATGGACGACGAGATCGGCGGCATGCGACCGGCCGAACTGAGCGAGTTGCTGCTCGTGCCGGCCACCGGCGGTGACCTCACCGTCATCGGCCCGGCCGAGGGCGGCCGCTTCCCCCACTTCACGAACGATCCGGACCGGGTCTATCTCACCGGGTCGAGCGCGGGGCTCTACTCGCTGCAGCTCGACGGCAGCGACCGGAAGACGCACCTCAAGGTCAACGGCCGCGGCGCCGGGGCGAACCCGCCTCCAGCGAGCCAGATCATGCTCTCGCCGACCGGCAACCGGGCGTTCTTCGAGCTGCAGAACCGCCACTACCTCGTCGAAGTCCCGAGCTTCGGGAAGAACACCCTCGAGATCAAGGTCGGGGGCGGGGAGACCCCGGTGCCGGTGCGGGAAGTGGCCCCCGAGGGCGGGGACCACCTGGCCTGGTCGGCCTCCGGCGATGCGGTGGTCTGGTCGCTCGGGAACCGCGTCTACCGGCAGGCCGCGGCCGCCATCGGCGGCGAGGACGACCTCACGCCGGACACCTTCGACGCGGTGGTGACCGAGCCGCGGGCGCGCCCCACCGGCCAAATCCTGCTCAAGGACGCGGCGCAAGTGCTCACCATGAACGGCGAGGAGATCATCCGCGGCGGCGACGTGCTCGTCGAGGACAACCGGATCGCCGCCGTGGGACCGGACCTCGACGCCCCCGAGGGCGCCCGGGTCTTCGACGTCTCCGGAAAGACCGTGATGCCGGGCTACGTGGACGCCCACGCCCACATGTGGGCGCCGCGCGGCGTCCACCAGCGCCAGGTGTTCCAGCACCTCGCGAACCTGGCCTACGGGGTCACGACCACCCGGGATCCCCAGACCTCCACCGCGGACGTCTTCGCCTACCGCGACCTCCAGGAGATCGGGCGGATCCTGGCCCCGCGGATTTACGCCACCGGACCGGGGATCTTCTCCCGCTCGGGGGTGTACGACGCGGACGCCGCCGACGACTTCCTGAAGCGCTACGCCGAAGCCTACGACGCGGTCACCATCAAGCAGTACATCGTCGGGGACCGCATCGTCCGGCAGTGGGTCGCGATGGCTTCGATGAAACACCAGCTCATCCCGACCACCGAGGGCGCCCTCGACCTCAAGCTCAACCTGACCCAGATGGCCGACGGCTACTCCGGCCACGAGCACAGCCTCCCCATCGTCCCGATCTACGACGACGTGGCGCAGTACGTGGCGCGCACCGACACCTACTACACGCCGACGATCCTGGTCGCCTACGGCGGACCCTGGAGCGAGAACTACTACTTCCAGAACACCGACGTGGTGGGAGACGAGAAGCTCGCCCGCTTCATTCCGGCCGCCATCCTCGACAACATGGTGCGCCGCCGCGGCCAGTGGTTCCTCCCCGAGGAATACGTCCACGAAGGGATTTCCGAGGGCTGCACGAAGGTGATGCGCGCCGGCGGGCGGTGCGCGCTGGGCAGCCACGGCCAGCTCCAGGGCCTCGGGGCCCACTGGGAGATCTGGGCGCTCCAGTCGGGCGGCCTCACCGAGCACGAGACCCTGATCGCCGCCACGTTCTTCGGGGCGGAAGCGATCGGGTTCCGCGAGGACCTGGGGACGCTCGAAGCCGGGAAGCTGGCCGACATCCAGATCCTCGACCTCGACCCACTCGCGGACATCCGGAACACGAACTCGGTGCGCTTCGTGATGGTGAACGGCGAACTCTTCGACGCGAACACAATGGCCCAGTTGTGGCCGGTGGAACGCCCGGCGCCGGACCGCTTCTGGGTGGACGACAACCCGCCGGGCATGGCGGGCGCCAATCGATAGCGGAACGTCCTCCCCGAGCGCCGGCGCCGCAACCGCTTGGACTCTCTACCGTTTTGCGGGCTCGGAGCGCCGGCTTCCAGCCGGCATCGACCGCCGAGAGGCGGTCGAAACCGCACCCGCCAACGGAGCCGGCGGCGGTTCTCCCGTTCGCATGGCCTGGCGCCATCACCGCGGGTTTCGCGCTCCCGCGCGGCCCCCACCGGGAGGACTGGGCCGGCCGGAGGCCGGCGCTCCGAGCGGAGATGACGCCCACGGCTGGGAGCGCCGGTCTTCAGACCGGCACAGCCCGCCGAAGGCGGGCGGCGGGAAGGACTCAACTCGCCGGGAGGGCGCAAACACCTCGATGATCCATCACGGCATCCAGTCCGGAAGGCGGTTTGGCGGCCGCCAGACGGGCGGGTTCGCGTCTTCTGCTCAAGCCCACAGCGTGGAGATCGGCGCCGCGCGGATCCGCTCGCCGAGGGAATACGTCGCCTGCCCGGCGTGGAGGACCACCCCGCCGGCAAACCGGTCGCCGAATTCGTCGCGCAACCAGGCCAGGTGACGCGCGTCCCGGGGTTCCGGCGCCGCCGTCGCCTTCACCTCGACCCCGACGACCCGCCCCCGCGGCCCCTCGGCCACGAAATCCACCTCGCGCCTCCCCTGCGCCTCGCGGAGGTGGTGCACGGCGTACCGGCCATCGGGAATCTCCGTCTCGGCGCGCAGCTGGGACGCCACCAGGATCTCGAGCGCAGGGCCGAGCAGGTCACCCTCCGCCATGACCGCTTCCGGGCCGACATCCAGCAGCGACGCCCAGAGTCCGCAGTCGGCGATGGACCGCTTCGGCCGGCGCACCAGCCGTTTGAGCCGATTTGAAGCCCAGGCGGGGATCTCCCAGACGACGCCCAGGCGTTCCAGATGGCCCCAGTAGTCCACGCCCGTCCGCCGGTTCACTCCCGCCGATGCGTGGAGCGTTTCGACGGACATGCCCCTCATGGAGCCGAGGGCGCAGGCATCCAGGAAGTTCCGCAGTCTCCCCGCGTCGAACCGCCGGACCAACCCCGGCGCCCCCCGGATCGCGATGTGGTCCGCATAGCTGCGGTACCACTGCGCCGCCCCCGCACTTCCCGCGCCGAACAGCGGCTCCGGAAACCCTCCCGCGACCGCGATCCGAACCAGCTCGCGCAGGTCCGGCGCTTCCGGAGCCGCCGACAGGGGCGCGTCCGCTGCGACCCGTTCGAGGAACGGTGCGGTCCGGCGCCCCGACCGTTCGGCCACGGTGAGCGGATGCATGGGGATCCGGATTACGCGCCCGACCCCCGGCCAGGTCGCGGGATCCACTTCAGCGCTGGCGGAACCCGCGAGCAGAAAGCGCCCGCGCCGGGGAACGGTGTCCACGGCGCGTTTCACCGCGCCCAGAAGGCCGGGTACCACCTGCCACTCGTCCAGCAGCACCGGTTCGGGAAGACCGTCGAGCGCCGCATCCGGATCCACCCGGAAGGCGCCCGCCTGCCGGGGGTCGTCAAGGCGAACGACGGTGGCGGCGTGGCGGACCGCCGTTGTCGTCTTCCCGACGCCGCGGGAGCCGACGATCATGAGTGCCGGATGGAGCGCAAGGAGTTCCGGAAGACTCCGGTCGAGCAGTCGGGTCCGGTAATGTGACAGAGTGGTCATAGTCTACCGCATAAACGCGGCAGGTTATGACTATTCGCCCCGCTCGCTGCTGAGTCCGGCGTCCATTCAGAGGACGCGCGAAGGGGCCTCCGCGGGATTCGAGACTGACTCCGAGCCCTCCAAAGCCGTGGACGTTCCGGGTGGCGAGGGAGTCATTCCCCGCCAGCTTGCTCCGCGAAGGGAATCTCCCGGTCGCCGTCCTGCCGGCTCGGCAGCTCGATCTCGCAGCCGCGAGGGGCGTTCTCGACCAGCCACTCCCCGAATTTGCGCTCGGGCCGCCCGAGGGCGAGCCACTGATCGAGCGGCACGACGACGTGGGGTCGGTGCACCCCGATCTGCTGCGGCCTCACCGCGCTGGCTCGCCGCAGCACCTCCGGGAGCCGTGACTTCGCCTCGGCGACGGTCCAGATGTCTTCCGGAGCGGCGGCGTTGTCGGAATCGGGAACGTTGCCCCGTTCGGGCCGGTGGGTAGGCATCCAGACCAGTCTACGCGCTGGTCGCGCTTTGAGTTGCTCCTCGAACGGATGACCCGGCGCGTTACAGGTCGTCGTAGGTGGTGACGAATACCTCGGCGGCGTCCGCCGACGAAGCCCCCCGGTCGTCGACCACCACCAGGTCGAACACGAAGGTGGTGTCCTCCTCGAGTGCCGGCACGGTGAAACTCGGAGTCGCGGTTTCGGCGTTCTCCAGGAGGACGACGGCTTCGTTGTCGACTCGCGGTGTCCACCGGAAACTCACGATCGTCCCGTCGGGATCCGTGCTCCCGGTCCCGTCCAGGACAACGTGGTCGCCTTCGCGGGCCCGCTGCGTGGGGCCGGCGTCCGCGATGGGACGCCGGTTCGTTCGCTCCGGTGCCGGATCCGGAGCGGGCGGCGCCAACCGCGGGACACCCGCATCCTCAGCGCATCCCGGGAGGCAGAGGAGGCCGCAGGCGAGCGCCGCGCACGAACCCAGTCGGAGCGTGGGTCGCATCCGTCCCCTGGCCACGGACACAGGATGGAACAGACCCGGCGACCGTCGCAACCAGGCGCCAGCACGACCGGCAGGTCGGGACGCCGGACCGATACCGGGCCGGGTTACGCTTGCCGGCCACAAGGCGGGTGAAGAGGCCATGAACGATTCCAGACACCGCATCCCCGGCAACCACCGGCGCATCAGCGGCCGGGCCGCGCTGCTCGCGGTGCTGCTCCCCGCCCTCGTCGCCTGCGGCGGCGGCTACGACTACCCGGACACCCGGAAGGACGACGTCTCCGAGGAACTCCACGGCGTCACCGTCGAGGACCCCTACCGCTGGCTCGAGGACGACCAGGCCCCCGAGGTCCTCGAGTGGGTGGACGCCCAGAACGAGGTCACCTTCGACCACCTCCGTTCGCTTCCGGAGCGCGAGGCGATCCGGACCCGGCTGCTCGAACTCCAGGACCACGCGCGGCAGAGCGCCCCCTTCCGCTTCGGCGAGCAGTGGTTCGTGCGGGCGAACGACGGGCTCCAGGACCAGGACATCCTCTACCGGATCGACTCGCCGGGCGAGGACCCGACCGGCTGGGAGGTGCTGCTCGACCCGAACGAGCTGTCCGAGGACGGCACGACCAGCGTGGGCATGACGGCATTCTCGGAGGACGGCGCGCTGCTCGCCTACGGGCTGGGCGAAGCGGGCTCCGACTGGCGGGAGTTCCACGTGATGGAGGTCGCGAGCGGCGAGAAGCTCTCCGACCACCTCCGCTGGATCAAGTTCTCGGGCGCTTCCTGGACCCACGACAACCGGGGCTTCTTCTACAGCCGCTATCCCGAGCCCGATCCGGACGCGGCACAGGGCGGCATCAACCTGAACCTCACCGTCTGGTACCACGCGCTCGGGACCGCCCAGGACGATGACACCCTGATCTACGCCAACCCCGAGTTCCCGAACCGCATGGTGGGAGCCCAGGTCTCCGACGACGGCCGCTACGCGGTCTTCTCGATCGGCGAGGGCACCGAGCAGCGGAACCGCATCCACGTCCTGGACCTGGGGCGGCCGGCATCACCGAGCTTCGACGGCGAGATCGTGCCCGTCCTCGACGAGCCCGACGCCTCCTACGACTTCCTGGGCAACGACGGCGAGCGCTTCTACTTCCTGACCGACAACGACGCGCCGCGCTACCGGGTGGTGGCGATCAACATCCGGCGGCCGGATCCCGGCAACTGGCTGGAGATCGTCCCGGAGTCCGAGGACACCCTGCTCATCGCGCGCATCGTGGGGGACCGCTTCGTCCTCGGCTATCTCGACGACGCGAAAAGCCGCCTCGCCGTCCACACCATGGACGGCGCCTTCGAGCGGGACGTGCCGCTACCGGGCATCGGCTCGGTCGGACAGTTGAGCGGGACCCGGAAGGACGATGTCCTCCACTTCACCTTCTCCTCGTTCCTCTTCCCGCCGTCGGTCTATCGCTACGACCTCGACTCGGGCGAGACCGAGCCTCACTGGGCTCCCGAGGTCCCCTTCGACTTCGAGCAGTACGAGACCAATCAGGTGTTCTTCGCCTCGGAGGACGGCACCCAGATCCCCATGTTCCTCACCCACCGGAAGGACATGTCGCGCGACGGCGACAACCCGACCCTCCTCTACGGCTATGGCGGGTTCAACATCAGCCTGACGCCGAGCTTCAACCCGTCGAACCTCGTGTTCCTCGAACGCGGCGGGGTCTACGCGCAGGTGAACCTGCGGGGCGGCGGGGAGTACGGCGAGAGCTGGCACCGGGCGGGCAAGCTGGAGAACAAGCAGAACGTTTTCGACGATTTCATCGCCGCCGCCGAGTTCCTGATCCACGACTCGGTCACCCAGCCGGCCCGGCTCGCCATCGCGGGGGGGTCGAACGGCGGCCTGCTCGTGGGGGCGGTGCTGAACCAGCGGCCCGAGCTCTTCGGGGCGGCGCTCCCCGCGGTCGGGGTCATGGACATGCTCCGCTTCCACAAGTTCACGATCGGCTGGGCCTGGGCCTCGGACTACGGGAGCCCGGACGATCCGGAGATGTTCGAGGTCCTGCGCGCCTACTCGCCGTACCACAACGTCGAGCCCGGCCAGGACTTCCCGCCCACGCTCGTCACCACCGCCGACCACGACGACCGGGTGGCCCCGGGGCACTCCTTCAAGTACGCGGCGCGCATCCAGGAGATCCACGGCGACGGCCCGAACCCGGTCTTCATCCGCATCCAGAAGAGCGCCGGACACGGCGGCGGCATGCCCGTCTCCATGCGCGTCGAGCTCGAAGCCGACCGCTGGGCCTTCGTCCTCCACCACCTCGGGGTCGGCTGAACGCCCATGGGAACGTCCACCTCAGCTGGGAGCGCCGGTCTTCAGACCGGCACCGCGGCCGCAGGCCGCGAACCGCACAGGGCCGTTCCTCCGCATCGCGCAACGGCTTGGAACGCCGGCTTCAGCCGGCACCGCGGCCGCAGGCCGCGAACCGCACGGTGGTGCTCGCCCGCATGACGCACCGGCTCGGACCGCCGGCCACCGGCCGGCCCAGTCCTCCCGGCGGGAGCCACGCGGGAGCGCGAAACCCGCACTGATGACGCCGAACCCCTGAAGGGACCACCCCAATGATCCTCCGCCTCCAGCACATCGGCACCGCCCACCAGAGCCACGCCTCCGCCGCCGAGCGCCTCCGCCAGGTCGGCCTCGAACCCGCCGAGCTCCGCACCGACCAGGGACGCGGCTTCCAGCTCGACTCCCGCAAGCTCCTCGGCAACGAGTGCTGGCTCCACGTGGTCCACAACTGGAACCCGGAGGCGCGGGTCTGCCAGTACCTGCGGACCATCGGCGAGGGACTCGAGCACATCGCCATCGAGACCGACGACATCGAGGGCGCGGTCGCCCGGGTCAGGGAATCGGCCCCGATCTTCGAGGACCGCATCTTCCACGCGGCGGACGGGTTCGAGGCGTTCGTCTATCCCGACGACGGCTGCGGGTTCACCGTCGAACTGATCCAGCCGCACGCCTCGAGCTGGAACTGGCCCGATCCGCCGCCGGCGCGCGTCAGCCCGCTGCTCTCGGTGACGCACCTCGCCGAAGTGGTCGCGGGCGCCGCCGATCCCGAAGCGGCGGGGCGGCGGTTCGAGGAACTCTTCGACGTGGGTTTCGAGATGGACGGCGGGAGCGCCCGGGTCCCCTTCGGGAACGGCTGCGTGCTCCGTTTCCAGCGGGATCAACCCGGACTCCGGAGCCTGGTGCTCGAAACCACGGACCTCGACGCGGACCGCCGGGCGCTGGAGTCGGCGGGGACTCCGGTCGAGGCCGCATCCACGAACGGCGGGCGGGAGCTGCGGATACCGGCCGGGGTGGCGGGCTTCGAGGTCGTCGTGCGGGGCCAGGATTCGGCCTGAGTCAGAATCGGAGTCGATTTGACTCAACTTTATGTAGTAAGCCGCGGCTAAAAAGTACTTGACAGGGACCGCACTCGCAAGTATCGTTCCCGCTGTCCGGCGCCCTTGACCGGCGCCGCCGGCCCGCCGCGCGGACCGGCGAGGACGGCCCGAGGCCCCGAAGCCCGGCCGACCGGACGCATCGCAACCCAGTCATGGACGCCGTGTGGCGTCCATCCAGAAAGAGGAGACCCATTCCGATGAAGTTCAAGCCTCTGAGGGAGAACGTTCTGCTTCGCCGGCTCGAGGCGGCCGAGGAGAAGATCGGCTCCATCATCGTTCCCGATACCGCGAAGGAAAAACCGATGACCGCCGAAGTGGTCGAGGTGGGCGCCGGCAAGGTCCTGAAGGACGGCGGCCGTCAGGCTCCCGAGGTCAAGCCCGGGCAGACCGTGCTGATCGGAAAGTACTCCGGATCCGAGGTCAAGCTCGACGGCGAGGACTTCATCATCGTCCGCGAGGACGAGATTCTGGGCATCGTCGAGTAGACGGCCCCCACTGAAAGCAAGGAGAAGCAACAGCAATGGCCAAGAACATCGTCTATGACGAGGAAGCCCGGCAGGCCGTGATGCGCGGCGTGAACAAACTCGCCGCCGCGGTCCGGGTCACCCTCGGCCCCAAGGGACGCAACGTCGTCCTCGAGAAGAAATTCGGATCCCCGGTCGTCACCAAGGACGGCGTCACCGTCGCCAAGGAAGTGGACCTCGAGGATCCCGTGGAGAACCTCGGCGCCAAGATGGTGCGCGAGGTCGCCTCCAAGACCTCCGACGTCGCCGGCGACGGCACCACCACGGCCACGGTCCTGGCCCAGTCCATCTACCGGGAGGGCCTCCGGAACGTCACCGCCGGCTCCAACCCGATGGAACTGAAGCGGGGCATCGACAAGGCCGTGAGCACGATCGTGGACAAGGTCCACGGCTCGTCCAAGACGGTGACCGGCGACATGATCGCCCAGGTCGGGACCATCTCGGCCAACGGTGACCAGGAGATCGGCGGGATCATCGCCAGCGCGATGGAGAAGGTCGGCAAGGACGGCGTGATCCAGGTCGAGGAGAGCCGGACGCTCGACACCGAGCTCGACATCGTCGAGGGGATGCAGTTCGACCGGGGCTACCTCTCCCCCTACTTCGTGACCGATTCCGACCGGATGGAGGTCGTCCTCGAGGACTGCCTCGTGCTCGTTCACGAGAAGAAGATCTCCAGCATGAAGGACATGCTCCCGGTGCTCGAGAAGGTCGCCCAGGCGAGCAAGCCGGTGGTCGTGATCGCCGAGGACGTGGAGGGCGAGGCGCTCGCCACCCTCGTGGTCAACAAGCTGCGCGGGACCCTGAAGGCGGCCGCGGTGAAGGCTCCGGGCTTCGGTGACCGGCGGAAGGCCATGATGGAAGACATCGCCATCCTGACCGGCGGGAAGGCCATCTTCGAGGACCTCGGGATCAAGCTCGAGAACATCGAGATGGGCGACCTGGGCCGGGCCAAGAAGATCATCATCTCGAAGGAAGACACCACGATCGTCGAAGGCGCCGGAACCTCGGACGCCATCGAGGGCCGGATCCAGCAGATCCGCGCCCAGATCGAGGACACCACCTCCGACTACGACCGCGAGAAGCTCCAGGAGCGGCTCGCGAAGCTGGTCGGCGGCGTGGCGCTCATCAAGGTCGGCGCGGCCACCGAGACCGAGATGAAGGAAAAGAAGGCCCGCGTCGAGGACGCCATGCACGCGACCAAGGCGGCTGCCGAGGAGGGCATCGTCCCCGGCGGCGGCATCGCCCTGATCCGTGCGGCCACGGCCCTCGAGGATCTGGCGACCAGCAAGGACCTGACCCACGACGAGCAGGTCGGCGTGCGGATCATCTCCCGCGCCATCGAGGAGCCGCTGCGCTGGATCTCCCAGAACGCCGGCCACGAAGGCTCGATCGTGGTGAACAAGGTCAAGGAGACCGAGGGAGCCCAGGGCTTCAACGCGGCGACCGACGAGTACACGAACCTCGTGGACGCCGGGGTCATCGACCCGACGAAGGTGGTCCGTTCCGCATTGCAGAACGCGGCTTCCATCGCGGGGCTGCTGCTCACCACCGAGGCGCTCGTCTCCGAGATTCCGGAGAAGGAGGAGAAGGCCGCTCCCGGAGGAGGTCCTCCGGGCATGGGCGGCATGGACTACTAGTCCAAGGTAACCACCGGCTACGCCTCAGATCATTCGTTTTGGCGCGGAGCGATAGCGAAATCCGCTATCGCTCCGATTGCGACTTGATGCAGAGCCCTTACGACGCCCTCGAACGGCGAAAGGGCGTACTTAGGCGTTCTTCCCTGGAGGTCGACTCTTGGATGCGAGGCCTGAAGGGGAACACTAGCTGCGGCCCGGCCTTGCGTCGCGAGACCGTTGAACTTCACGGGAGAATGTAATGCCTAGGACAGTTGATGAGGGATTCCGAGATTTTCTGACCAAGCTCACTCCGTCGAGTGGCGAAACGGCCGCCGCCACGAGGCACCGCAAGTCGATTGAACAGTGCATCCGCTCCAAATTTGGACTCAAACGCTTCTGGCGTACGGGATCGTTCGGCAACGGCACGTCGATCTCTGGGTACAGCGACGTTGACTACATGGCGAGTATCCCAACGGACAAGCTAAAGCGGAACTCGACGACTTCGCTAACGGAGCTACGCGACGCACTGGCCGAAAGATTCCCCGACACGGGTGTGCGGTCGGCCTGTCCCGCAGTGGTTGTGCCGTTCGGCACCGACAAGAAGGAGACGACGGAGGTGACGCCGGCGGATTACGTCGGGAAGAGTGGTGACCATCGCGTGTACGAGATCCCGGATTGCGATGGGGGTTGGATGAAGTCGAGTCCGGACGCACATAACAGTTACGTCCGGGGCATTGACCAATCGCTGTCGAACAAGGTGAAGCCGCTCGTGAGATTCATCAAGGCCTGGAAGTGTTTCCGCGATGTGCCGGTCTTGTCGTTCTATCTGGAGCTCCGCGTGGCCAAGTACGCGTCCGGAGAGTCGTCGATCGTGTATGCGATTGACGTAGAGCGCGTGTTCCGTGAGCTCCAACGGATCGGACTGGCCAAGATCCAAGATCCCATGGGTGTATCGGGGTACATCTCACCATCCAGGACGGAGGCACAGCTGAAGGAGGCGAAGAGCAAGCTGGCAACCGCAGCCTCACGGGCCGCGAAGGCGAGGGCGGCGGAGAGCAGCGGGGAAATCAAGGACGCCTTTTATTGGTGGAACTTACTGTTCGATGGGCAGTTCCCGAGCTATTACAAATAAGCGCGGTGGGCGGCGAGGGCTCTCGGACCATTTAGTCATCACCGGGTACTCCTCGCGCGGGTACTCCTCGCGATTGCTGTGTCGTGACTGGCGAGTGGAGCAGCCTGTGGGCAACGGCTGGAGGTCGGCAACCACGCCGTCTAGAAGCATCGTGGGCCCGTTGCTCTCCAGCATCGCTTGCGTATCGAGGAGTTCCTGAGAACATAGCGGGTCGTAGGATTGCCGGGTCTCTGAGCATGCTCGCTTGAAGTGGACACGATTTGCGCGACAGCCTTTCTTTACACCTCGAACTTAGACTGACATGAGCATTGGTGAGCCAGATTTGAAGCAACTTCACCACCTCCGGACCTGGGTGTCCTCTCGGGCAAAGCTGTTGTGGGGTTTCGGCGTCAGTCTTGGCTATCTGGCTATTGTGGCCGTTCCGATCGCATGGTCGATTGGATGGCAAGGGTGGGTCGGACCGCTGGGTGCGGTCGTGTTTGCGATCTCCGGGCGGATCTGTGTTTGGAGGTCAGAAAACTATCGGGAAGACGCGGAATGGACCATTCGGGCTATCGAACTAAGCCGTGGCATCGGGTACAAGATTGACGCGGCGAAGTTGGCCAGAGTGAAGTTGAAGTATGTCAACAGGTTGCCGAGACAAGGTCCCTCTGTGAGCTACGACGATTACTATGAAGCGTCGGGCGAGCCCTCACATTCTCTGCTCATCAGAATGGAACGCGAGTCCGCCTGGTGGACCGAGCAGCTAGCCAAGAAGGCATCGCTGATTGTCTTCATCGTGACGGGGGCCGCGCTAGTGGTTTCCGTCTCAGCTATAACGCTAGGGGGACTGGAAGTACAGGACGAGCGAGCAACTATGGGTGCCTCAGGAATCCTCCGGCGCAGTTATGGCTTGGCCATTTCTCTACTTGTCCTTCTGGACGCTGTGAATCTAGGGACGAAGTACCATCGGTTGAGCGTGGCGGCGGAGGAATCAATGAAGAGGCTCACAGAGCTCCTGGATCGAGTCGGCAGTGTGTCCAATCTTGACGTGATTCTTGCCGTCTCAGGCTATCAGTGGGCACGTAAGGAAGGACCACTTATCCCGGACAGCCTTAAGCGCTATTACGAGGAACCGTTGCAGCGCGTTTGGAATGACACGCTATCGAGGACGGAAGATCGCGACTGACGACGTGCACCAACGCTCTTGCACATGGCGGACTGCGACCGACTTCGGTCTCTGGAGCCATGCGGCTAGAGAGTGCCGGTCACAATCCTGTCGTGCAAAATCAGCAGCGCGAGCGCATCGACGAGTACCAGGTACTTTAGAGCTACGTCCCTTGTCTCAAAACCGGTGAATACTCCGTGGACAATTCCATGCCGGTTGATCTGTTGTTTCGGATCGTCGATGCTATCCGCGTTCTGCCAGAATGTTCCCGTTTCGAGGAATCCGAGAATCAACTCAAGGACAGGCGACGGGAATAGCAATACTTTCCGCGAAAACACAAGCGTCCGGAGCTGAGACACCATTTCTTTGAACCTGGATTTCGGCTCCTCACCGACAGTCCGTAGGTAGTCCGAGATGATGCCCTCAAACTGAGGGACGATGACGCAAATGGAGCTTATCCAGTCGTCTTCGCAATACTCGTCGACGGCTTTACGGATGTACTGCGACCGGCCTGGAAAGAGTTTGGTCTGCCCCCAGAGATCCAGCTGTTGCTGCCAGAAGTCCGCATCGTACGTATCTGCAACCTTGGCCGCGAACTGCGGCCTCTTCAGATCGTCGGGATTCTCATGCGCATGCGCGATGACACTAGGGAAGTACCCCGGTGCCGGTGGCCAGTTGAGCCGTGCCAACTCCCTGAACTTCTCCACTGGCTGTACCGTCTCAAGAAATCGCTGCATCTGGACCAACTGGGCAGCCGGAAACAGCATTGGTGGTCCGATGGGACCAGGTCCGCCCTGGGTAAAGTCAAACGCCGTCTGCAGGTTTAGGAACGCCGATAGGAGGAGAAAGAACGACCTAGGCGTCCCATCCACGATGGGCGGCAGTAGCACGGTGGAGGCAGCGTCAATCTCGTCGAGGTGGACGGGCTCCCCGGCTTTGACGGCCTTCTTCGCCTTGACACGAAACGTGAGCTGAACCTCGTCATTGAGTTCAACGGTATGCCTGGGTCCGGGCTCGACGACCCTGAACTGAAGCAGCTGCAGCGGCAGATCGACTTCTGGGATCGCGCCGGAATCGACGCGTCTATCAATCTCTGGCAGCACGAACAGCTGCACCATTTGCGAGAGGGGGCGGTACACCATCAGTTCACTCTGTGCCGGCTCAATGATGTCCGTCACGCTAGGTCTCCCCGCTCATTCCTGGCGTATTCACAAGGTGTCGCCGGGGCGTTGAGTATGCCGGCTTGTGGGCTCGTCCCGGAAAACCTTAGCCCCAGACAGGCCGGCCGCTCCTTCACTCAGAGACAACCCACACGGAAGTCCGGGTGGGCGAGCCCGCTGCGACCCACCTAGGTTCTCAAATGGCGGATAGGCGGCTAGTCCGACGGCGTTTGCGCTTCTTCGTGGTGGTGGCGGCCAGCGGCGTGCGCATCCGCTCGTAGAGCGTGAAGAGGTGCTCGACGCGTTCCCGCTCGGAGGCAAACTTGCGGGGCCGGTAGAGACGGTCCACGGCGCGGTCGAGTGCCTCGTGGGCACGGCGGAGGTCCACCGGCATGAGGTCCGGGTCGTAGAGATCCGCGAGAGTGGCGTTGGGATGAGCGGCGCGGGCATCGAGGACAGCTTGGGCGAGCGGGTCGAGGGGACCCAGATCCGCGTCCTTCGGAGGTAGCGGGAAGGTGTTGTAGACCACTCCCACAGAATACATGTAACGGCTCTCCAATCGGCCCGTGACCGCGCGCATCCATGCCATATGCATTGCTGATGTCAGGAGAGCGAAGTCGGCAAGAGACGCATCGAGAAGGAGTCGCAGCTTTTCGCTCGGGATTGTCGGAGGTTCCAACCAACCGATTGGCACGTATTCGCGCCGCTCTGAACTCACCTGAGGCACCACGAGGAACGGTGAGTTCGGAACCACGGTGACACCGTACATGCTCGGGTAGTCCGCCAGTTTCCGCGTCGTAGTGCGCTTGCTCTTCGAGCGGAACTCGCGCACCAATCTCAGTCGCTCGCGCACGAGCGGTAAAGCACGGAGTTCCTGTGGCTCAAGGTTGCCGGTGTGAAGGATCCACCGAGTCTGACGCCGAATGAACTCACGTGCTCCCGGGAACGGACGGAGAATTGACGCGGCGGCCGGCTCTCGAGACAGAAAGACCGCTCTCTCTTCGGTCGAGAAAGTGAGATGACCGTCTTCCAGCGGCTGGGTGCCCGTCACCAACTGTGACATCCCGTTGATCGGCCGGCTCTCCTCCCGCACCACGAGATGCGGATCGGCCAGTCCCCCGCCATCGAACAGATACGGTGACAAGACCGCGTGGCCACTCTCATGCGGATTCCCCTTCACGTCGTCGTACGAAAACAGCCGCCGCGTCGCCGGAATCCCCGCCCGGTCGTCAAACCCGACGATGACGACGTGTACATGCGCCATGCCCCGCGCGTCCGAACCCCACGCGAACGTCCGGTGGGCAAAGGCAATCTCAAGCCCGCACCGGCCGAACAGGATCGGCCAGAGCTGCGCCACCTGCTCCCCCTGGGTGATCGAGTTCGTCGCCACGAAGCCGATCCTTGCCCGCTCGCCCGGCGGGCCGCTCTTCTGGATATATCCACCCGCTGTGATGAACCACGCGGTCACGTAGTCGAGTGTGCCGCCGGAGCCCCCGAGCGCGGCGATCCGCCGGACCTGCGCCCGCTGCGCCGGTGACTGGAACTTGGCGCCTCCGAACGGGGGATTCCCGAAGACGAACGAACACTCCTTCGCCGGCAGCAGATCCTCCCAGTCCATCTCCAGCGCATCCCCGCAGTGGATGTGCGGCGAGCGCTTCAGGGGGATGCGGGCGTAGGACTGACCGAACTCAAGGCTGAGCTCGTTGTTCATCAGGTGGTCCATCATCCAGAGAGCCACCTCGGCGATCCGGGCCGGGAACTCCCCGATCTCGATCCCGTAGAACTGGTCTACGTCGAGCCGGGAGAGCGAACTCACGTCAAACTGGAGGACCTGCTGTTCCTCCCTCCCCAGGAGCTCGCGGAGTACTTCGACTTCCAGCCGCCGAAGCTCGCGATACGCGATCACCAGGAAGTTGCCGCAGCCGCACGCCGGATCGAAGAAAGTGAGCCTGCCGAGCTTCTCCTGGAACTCGCGCAGCCGCCGAAGCCGATCGCGGCGGAGGGCTCTGATCCGGGTGAACTCCTCCCACAGATCGTCGAGGAAGAGCGGCTCGATGACCTTGAGGATGTTCTGCTCGGTGGTGTAGTGCGCCCCCTGCGCCCGACGCTCCACCGGGTCCATCACCGACTGGAAAAGCGACCCGAAGATCGCCGGGGAGATCGTTGACCAGTTGAACCGGCAGGCGGTCAGCAGGTGCTCCCGCATCTCCGCGGTGAACGCTGGAATCCGGATGGTGGCGGCGAAGAGTTCGCCGTCGATGTACGGAAAGCGGGCCAGATCCTCGTCCAGAGTTGCGATTCGCTGGTCTTCGGGGGTGTCCAGCACCTGGAAGAGTTGGGCGAGCAGTGGTCCGAGGTCCGTACCGTCCTCGCGGGTCCGCGTCTCCAGGAAGTCGAGCAGGATGTCCCGGGGCTCGAAGACTCCGGTGTCGTCGGCGAACAGGCAGAAGACGATCCGGACGAGGAAGCGTTCGAGGTCGTGGGCCGGATAGCCGGCGTCCCGGAGCGAATCGTGGAGCTTCCCGACCAGTTCGGCGGCCTCGATGTTCGCCGGGTCCTGGTCCCGGAAGGTGCGGCTGGCGACACCCAGGATGAAGCCGAACTTCTCGACGTGTTCCGGCAACTGGTCGAGCCGGAAGGACACCTCGTCCCGCTGGAGCAGGTCGTGGAGTTCGAAGTGCTGGAAGTCGCTGACCAGGATGTAGCGAGGCCGCTCGGTCTCCGTCAGCGCGTCGAAGTAGCCTCCCGCCTGCTCGTATGCAGCGGACAGGTTGCGCCCGGCGCTCTTCTGTTCGACGATCAGGACTCCCGGCCAGAAGAGGTCGATGAACCCGCTGGTGTCGTCGAGCTTCTCCACCCGCTCCTCGTAGCGGGCCACCGACTCCCGGCGCACCCCGAAGATGCGGAAGAAGTCGTTGTAGAAGCTCTGGGTCTCGCCTTTCTCGTATCCGGCGTCCGCCCACTTGCGGGCGAAGGACCCGGCGCGGGCGCGGATCTCGTTCCAGGAGAGGCGCATGCGGCGGCGTATTGTTTCAGGGGGTTCCTGCCGGATTCGTCCTGGTGGCGACTCTTGCCGCCCTCCAGTCCTGAAGTGAATCAGTCCGAATCGCACTGAGTCTCGGCCTGAGCGAGCTCGCGCTCCAGATCCGGCGGCGGTGCGGCCGCCGGGTGCCGGCTGCTCCCGTCCGAACTCCGAGCCGACGACCCGCGTTTACTTGACCGGAAACGCTCGCCTGGAGCACAAAGCACGCTAAGTCATTGTTAAAACGTGGTTTATCTATTTGACTGGAAAGCGATATTAGAGAGAGCACACAACCCCACAAACCGCTGACCAACCACAGGTTTTGCGTTTGATCCGGGAATGACCGGGTCGCGGTGACCGGTCGGATTGCGGGAGAGATCAACGGTGTGTCGAGTTGGACAGGATTGACTTGGGATATATGGAGATGTCTGAATTTCCCGACTAGTGCGATCAAATGACAATGTAATGTAGTTCCGGACAACTGAAGTCACGAGTAGACGCAGACGCCACCGCCACGCCAGGACGTAGCCTCCGTGATTCGCCGACCATGAGAACCACCACCACATCGGATCCCGTCGTTCCGGAATCGCGCCGTCGCCTCAGCGCCGTCCTCAACGAAGCCGGGGACGTCGTGCGGATAGAGGATGTCGTGAACGCCCTCGAGGTGTCGCGCGCCGAGGCTGCGAAGTTGCTCTCGCGCTGGGTGAAACAGGCATGGCTGCGGCGCGCAGCCCGCGGCGTCTACCTCCCTGCCTCACTCACCACGCTCGGCAGCATCCGTGTGCTGGACGATCCGTGGATCCTGGTGCCGCCGCTCTTTGATCCGGCCTACATCGGTGGCCGCACGGCCGCCGAGCACTGGGATCTGACCGAACAGATCTTCCGTGACATCGTGGTCATGACGGCGCAGACCGTGCGGCAGAAGAGCCGGCGTTGCCACGGCGCCGAGTTCAGCGTCACCCACGTCCGCCCGGGAAAGATCTTCGGGACCGCCAGCGTCTGGCGTGGCAGAACCCGGGTCGCGGTGGCGGACATGCACCGGACCATCCTGGACATGCTCGCCGATCCGGAACTCGGAGGCGGAATCCAGCACGTGGCCGACTGTCTGTCGGTCTACCTCAAGTCGGACCGCCGCGACGACGACCTCCTGATCCGCTACGCCGTCCGGCTCGGCAACGGTGCGGTCTTCAAGCGGCTGGGCTTTCTCGCCGAACGCGATCCGTCAGGCCCGGAACTGTTGGAATCCTGCCGCCAGCGCCTCACCGCTGGGAATACACAGCTGGATGCGGCGCTGGAGTGCCCCCGGCTCATCACTCGCTGGAGACTGTGGGCGCCGGAGCCCTGGGCTTCGCGTGGGGGGACGTGATCGCCGTCAGGCAGACCGGTCTCAACCCAGGCGGCCCATCGTGGAAGCACCGGGCCCTCTCTTCCGTGCCGGACCATCGGGTTCAGCCGTGATCCATGTGCTAGATTCGGCTCATGAAAGGGGCAGCCAGGGCCAGGCTCCACGACTTGGTGGATCGACTCCCGGATACGCAGACCCCCCTCGCCACGAGGGTGCTTGAATCCTTGGCTAGGCAACCCCGTCTCGGACGCAGGCCGGTGGCGACGCTGCCACTCGATGAGGACGAGTTGAGCGGTGAGGCGCTGCGAGCGATTGAAGAGGCCCGCGCGGATCGCATGGCCGGACGGACTCACACCTCGGCCGAGGTGAAGCGAGAACTAGGCATCTGACCGAACGCGCGTCCTATACGAATCGCGCGCTTCGCGACCTGAAGCGGCTTGATCGGCCGGCTCGCATTCGGGTAGTTGAGGCGATCGACCGTTATGTCGAGCAAGATCAGGGCGATGTGAAGAGACTGAAGGGGCCGGGCAACATGGCGCGGCTCCGGGTCGGGGATTGGCGCGTGATCTACCGACATGATCCGCAGACTGGCTCCGTGGCCATCGAAGCCGTCCTCCACCGGAGTCAGGCATATCGGCGGCACCACGTGCCGAAATAGATCAACCGCGCCCATCGCCGCTTCGGTTTGACGTCGGTCCTACGGCGCGGCCGAACAGGACTTCGAATCCGATATCGACGGGAGCCTCCGTCGCTGTCGACTGATGCTCCTCGCTTCGGCGATCGCCGGGCTCAGGACGCTGCGCGGAGACCCCTGGGCCACGCTCGGCTCGCTCTAGTCCGGAGCGGGGGACCGGACAGCGCCGAACCCGGGCCCTGGGGCACCTGCCCGTTCAGCGCGGGCGCTGCCCGGGATCGGTCGGATCCTGGGCGAAGAGCCGCCCGACTTCGCCGCCGAGGGCTTCCGCCATCACCACTGGCGGTGGATGGTCTCCGGGACCGAAGTGTGGATCGGCCCCCGCCTGAATGAGCGCCCAGGCCGCCGCGAAGCGTTCCTCGTCCTTCGGCGGGAGCCGCGAGCGACTCGAGAGAGTCATTGTCCAGCCGCTCAGGATCGCCCTCAGGGGTGTCTGATGGTTCGGTTCGGCGTGGGCGTTCGGGTCGGCGCCCGCGCTCAGCAGGAACACCACCGCTTCCGCATTGCCGTAGAACGCAGCCTGGGTCAGGGCCGTCTGCCCGTACTGGTTGAGCGCTTCGAGGTGCGCTCCGGCCTCCACGAGAACCTGGAGTACCGCGACCGAACCAGCGACCGCGGCGCGGTGAATGGCGAACGTTCCCTGACTCTCGGAATCCGGCGGCACTCCGGCAGCGAGGAGTTCCCGAACGCGCGCGGCGTCGCCCGCCCCGGCGGCTGCCACCAGGAGTCCCGCCGGACTGCTGTCCGGTGGCGTTTGAACGGCCAGGACTTCATCGGGGACCTCGGTTTCCGGCTCGGCAGCGTCCACCGCTGGTTCACGCGTGCCGTAGGACGGTGACTCCAGGGCAAGCGCCTCGTCTGCCGAAGTCGTGGGCGCTGGCGGAGTGGCCGACCGCCGGATCACGGCGAGCGTCACCACGACCGCCATGAGCGCCAGCACGGCGCCAAGCGCCGCTCGACGAAGAGTCACGAGTCTCATGTTATCGACCGGAGCTCCCTTCGCTGACCATCGCTATCGACCGGAGCCTCGCCTCCCCCGTGCGCAAAAGTTGGTGTCTCCCAACTCCGACTCTACGGGCGTCTCCTACACCGCGTTATCGACCGGAGCCTCCACCCGCCAGCCTCCGATATCGACCGGAGCTCCACGTTATCGACCGGAGCCTCCACCCGCCGGCCTCCGATATCGACCGGAGCTCCACGTTTATCGACCGGAGCTTCCAACCGCCGACCCCGGATATCGACCGGAGCTCCACGTTATCGACCGGAGCCTCCAGCCCGCCGGCCTCCGATATCGACCGGAGCTCCACGTTATCGACCGGAGCTTCCAGCCCGCCGACCCCGGATATCGACCGGAGCTCCACGTTATCGACCGGAGCTTCCAGCCCGCCGACCCCGGATATCGACCGGAGCTCCACGTTATCGACCGGAGCTTCCAGCCCGCCGACCCCGGATATCGACCGGAGCTGCGCGTTATCGACCGGAGCTCGACTGGCCGGCTGGCGTTATCGACCGGAGCTCCATCGATATCGACCGGACCTGTCGCCGCCAACCCTCGATATCGACCGGAGTTGAGATCCGAGACACCGCATATCGACCGGACCCCCGACGTTATCGACCGGAGCTGGGAATCCGAGACCCCCGATATCGACCGGACCCCCACAGTTATCGACCGGAGCTGGAATCCCGAGACACGTCGCCGGTCGATTTCCTCTGCGGGGGCCGTCTCGAAGAATAGGGTCAGCGCTTCCTTCAGGTTCGCGCGTGCCTCGGCAACGGTGTCTCCCTGGCTCGCGACATCTACTTCCGGGCACAGGGCGACGTATCCGTCGGCCTCCCGTTCGACGATTGCGGTCAGGTGGCGCATCATCGCGCCCTCATCCTATTGCCAACTCCGCCACCGATCCTCGATATCGACCGGAGCTCGGAATCCGAGACATCCGATATCGACCGGACCCCCGGCGTTATCGACCGGAGCTGGGAATCCGAGACGCCCGATATCGACCGGACCTCCGAAGTTATCGACTGGAGCTGGGAGCCCGAGGCCCTCGATATCGACCGGAGCCTCGTCGCTATTGACCGGAGCTTCCGCGTACGAAGCGCGCGGCGCGCCAGTTCTCCCGGTGGGGGGGCGCCGCGCGTGCCGGTCTGAAGACCGGCGCTCCCAGCCGTGCGTGTTCTCCCCGCGATCAACGCCGCGCGCTCTGCGGCCCTGTGGGCCGCGTGCCGGCTGAAGCCGGCGTTCCAAGCCGTACGCGCCATCAGCGCGGATCAGCGCCGCGCGCTCTGCGGCCCTGCGGGCCGCGTGCCGGCTGAAGCCGGCGTTCCAAGCCGTACGCGTCATCCACGCGGATCGGGGCCGCGCGCTTTGCGGCCCTGCGGGCCGCTGCCGGTCTGAAGACCGGCGGTCCCAGCCGTTGCTGCGGAGAGGGCGGGAGGCGGGGTGCGGTTTCGACCGCCTGGGGGCGGTCGATGCCGGCCGGAGGCCGGCGCTCCGAGCGTTATCGGTAGGCGACGATGTTGTGGGCGGGGAGGGTGAGTTGGGTTTCGATTGTGCCGCCTGCCGACTCGATGCGGTCCGTTAGCTCGGGGAGTGTCATGAGTTCGCGGTAGCCGGTGTTGAGTTCGTCGGCGAAGGCGCGGTAGAAGAGGCGGACGGCGAAGCGGTCCCGGGGGGTGCTGGAGATCTGGAGGGCTCCGGGTTTCAGGAACCGCCGGAAGTGGGCGATGAGCCTGGCCTTGCCGGGGTCGGGGAAGTGCTCGATGAGGCCCCAGTCGATGCCGACGTCGAAACGGGGCTCGGGGGGCACGTCGAAGAAGTTCTGGCGGAGGTAGCGCCAGCGGTCGGGGTCGCGCTTCACGAGGAGTTCGTGGCGGGCCGAACCGCGGGGCGCCCGGACGCGAACGGCGAGCGGCGCGTGGCGGAAGCGGTCGTGGGCCGCGGGGTCCTCGTCGATCAGGACGACTTCGCCGCCGGCTCCGAAGAGCGCCTGGAGGATCGCCGCCTCCCAGCCCGCCTCGGCGCCGAAGAACACGATGCTGGGGTCGGGCGGGACGCGCAGGCGGGAAAGCGCCGCCGCCTTGCCTGTGAAGTCGTGGATCGCGTCGCGCCGCTGCTGCGCGTACGCGATGCCGAGACGGAGAGCGCGGAGCCACGCGGGGCCGCGATGTCCCTGGTTGACGCGCCACCAGGGGGTGTTCAGGAACCGCTCGAAGTTGGCGTTGAAGAGCGCCCAGTCCACCGCTCCCGAACGTTCCGGGTCCCTGATCCGGGCCGGGTCGAAGCCCCGCGCGAGCGGCCGGGTTACCCACATGACGGTTCAATCAACACGGAATATGCTCACCGCGTCCATGCGGATCCTCCTTCGGAACACCTTAGCGGCATTTGTTGCCCTCGCGGCCGGTTGCAACGGGGCCGCTCCGGCCCCTGCCCCGCTCGATGGACGCGAGGCGGTCGCCGCCGCTCTCGACGGCGTGGACGCCGCGGCGTTCACCGGCCTCGGCCGGAGCATCTGGATCGGGACGGCGGACGGCGAGGCGCTCTACACGGAGTCCGCCGACGTCCCCCGCCCCGCGGCGAGCTCCATCAAGACGGCCTACCTGGTCGAGTTCTTCTCGGACCGCGCCGACGCGCTCGACGAGCCCGTCCCGGGTGCGGTGGACGTCGTCGGCGATCCGGAACATCCCGCCATCGTCCACTTCGACGCGGACACCCAGGCGGAGATCCGGGAACACCTGGAAACCGCCACCGCGCGGACGGTGGGGCGCCACATGATCCGGGGGACCGGGGTCTCGAACCCGGTCTACAACGCGGCGGCGAACCTGGTGACCGCGTTCCTCGGGGGGCCACCCGAACTCACCGACAGGATCCAGGCCCGCCACCCGGATTTCTCCGGCATCGACTCGCGCCGCTACATGCTCGCCGCGCGGGACGTGACCGGGGACAACACCGCGACGGCCGGCTCGCTCACCGCGGTCCTCGCCGCCGTCGCCCGGGGCGACGTCCCCGGGATCTCGCCCCAGACTCACGCCGCGATGCGGGACATCCTCTTCCTCGAGGACACGGAGGACGGCCGCCACTTCTACAAGGGGGGCTCGCTCAACTCGAGCCCCATCACCCGCGTGCTCTCGGGGTACTACGCGGCCCCCGGGGAACCTGCCGGCCGGGCACTCGTTTACGCCTTCATGGCCGAGATCCCCGGACCCGACAGCGTCGCGCCGGGCGATCTTGAGCCGGGCGATGCAGGCCGGCGCCTCCAGGACTATCTCGAAGCGCTTCGGGAAGCCGCGTTGCCGGTGGCGAGCAGCCGGGAGGGTTCCGAATGAGGTTCGCCGCCCTCGCCGCCCTGCTCCTCCTTCCCCTTCCCGCCACCGCCGGCGACGACTGGCCGCAGTGGCGGGGACCGAACCGGGACGGCATCTCCCTCGAAACGGGTCTCCGGCAGAGCTGGCCCGACGGCGGCCCGCCGCTCGTCTTCCGGGCCGACGGCCTCGGCGCCGGCTACTCGACGGTGGCGGTGGCCGACGGCCGCATCCACACCCAGGGCATGTTCTCCGGCCGGGAGTGGATCGTCACGCTGGACGCCGCCACCGGCGCCCAGCTCTGGGCGACGCCGCACGCCGACGCCTATCGGGACGGCCGGGGGGACGGCCCCCGCGGCGTCCCGACGGTGGTGGACGGGACGGTGTACGCCCTCGGCGCCCGGGGGCAGCTCACCGCCCTCGACGCCGCCAGCGGGCAGGTCCTCTGGACCCTCAACCTCCTCGAGCGCTTCCGGGGGAGGAACATCAGTTGGGGCATCAGCGAATCGCCGCTCGTGCTGGGTGACCGGGTGCTGGTCTCGCCCGGCAGCCGGCAGGTCGGGTTCGCCGCCTTCGACCGGGAGTCCGGCGAACTCCTCTGGGGGACCGCCGGCGACGAGGCGGGCTACTCCTCACCGCTGCCGGTGGATCTCGCGGGCGCGCCGCACATCGTCTATTTCAGCGGCGAGCGCGCCGCGGGCATCCGCGCGGACGACGGCGCCCTGCTCTGGAGCTACCGCCGCGCCTCGAACCGGACGGCCAACATCGCGACGCCGGTCCTGGTCTCGAACCGCGGGGGCACCGCGGAGGTCTTCCTGTCCTCGGACTACGGCACGGGGGGCGCCCTGCTCGAGCTGCAGGCCGACAGCGCCGGCGGAGTCACCGCCAGCGAGAAGTACTTCACCCGGAACATGCGGGCCCACCACATGACGCCCGTGCTCCACGAGGGCGTCCTCTACGGGTTCTCGGGGTCCATCTTCAGCGCCGTCGACATCGAGACCGGGGCGCTCTTCTGGCGCGACCGCTCGATCCGGAAGGGCTCCCTCACCTTCGCGGACAACCGGCTCTACGTGTTCAGCGAACGCGGCGACGTCGCCCTGGTGGAACCTTCGCGCGCCGGCTACCGGCAACACGGCCGCTTCGAACTGCGCCAGCGGGACCGCTCGGGAGAGAACACCTGGAGCCATCCGGTGGTCGCGAACGGCCTCCTCTACCTGCGCGACCAGGACGTGCTGGTCGCCTACGACGTCCGCGACCGGTAGGCCGGGAACGCCGGCCGCTACCCGGCCCGCGCCGCCACCCACGCCTCCATCCGCTCGTAGAGCGTCGGGAGCACCACGAGGGTCAGCAGCGTGGAGGTCACGATGCCCCCGATCACGACGGTGGCGAGCGGCCGCTGCACCTCGGCGCCGGCCCCCTGCGAGAGCGCCATCGGCAGGAACCCGATGGAGGCCACGGTGGCGGTCATCAGCACGGGCTTCAGCCGCGAGCCGGCTCCGGTCACGATCGCCTCGCGGAGGCCGAGCCCCTCGTCCTCGCGGAGCGCCCGGATCGCGGCGAGCATGACGATGCCGTTCAGCGTCGCGATCCCGAAGAGCGCGATCAGGCCCACCGAGGCTGACAGGTTGAGCGTCAGGCCACGGATCCAGAGCGCGGCGATCCCGCCCACCGCGGCGAACGGCACGTTCAGGAGGATCAGGAGCGCCCAGCGCACCCGCCGGAAGGTGACGTAGAGCAGGCCGAAGATGATGGCGATGGAGAGCGGGACCACCAGCGTCAGCCGGGACATGGCGCGCTGCTGGTTCTCGAACTGGCCGCCCCAGGTCAGGTAGTAGCCGGAGGGCAGCGTCACCCGCTCCGCGATCCGGTCCTCCGCCTCGGCGACGAAGCTGCCCACGTCCCGGCCCCGGACGTTCGTCTGGACCACCAGCCGGCGCTCCCCGTTCTCGTGGTTGATCGCCTCCGGGGTGGGCGCGGCGGCGATCTCCGCGATCCGGCCCAGCGGGATGTGCTCGCCCCCGGGAGCCGTGAGGGGCACCGACGCCAGCGCCGCGGCGTCGGCACGCCGTTCGGGCGGGAAACGCACCACCACCGGAAACCTTCGGGCGCCGTCGATGAGCTGGGTGACCGTGCTGCCGGCGACCGCGGTCTCGACGAACTCCTGGACGTCCCCCACGTGGAGCCCGTAGCGGGCGAGGGCCTCCCGGTCGAGACGGACTTCGAGTTGCGCGGCTCCGGAGAGCACCTCGAGCTGAGCGTCGGCAGCGCCCGGCACCCCCTCGATGACGCGCAGAACTTCCGCTCCCAGGCGTTCGAGGACCGCTGCATCGGGCCCGAAGACCTTCACTGCCACGTCCGCCTTGATTCCGGAGACGACCTCGTCGAGCCGCATGGCCATCGGCTGGGTGAAGTTCACCGACAGCCCGGGGATCTCCGCCAGCGAAGCCGCGAGCGCGTCGATCAACTCCTCCTTGGATCGCCCGCTCTCCCAGTCGTCCTCGGGATGGAGCAGCACGTACACGTCGCCCTGGTAGATGCCCATCGCCTCGGTGGCGAGATCCGGCCGGCCCATCTTGGTGACGATGTCCGAGATCTCGTCGAACTCGGCGAGCAGCTTCCGCTCCACCCGGGTCGAGATCTCGACCGACTCCTCGAGCGACACCGACGGCAGCTTCCGGGTCTCGATCAGGATCGAGCCCTCGTCGAGGCGCGGCATGAACTCGGTGCCCAGAAAGGGAACGGAGCCGATGGCGGTCAGGATGATGACCGTCGCGATGCCGACCGTTGCGGCCTTCCGCGTCATGGCGACCCGGAGCACCCGGAGGTACCGCTCGCGGAGCCGCTCGAACCAGCGCGCCTCCCGGTGGACCCCGCCGAACTTCAGCAGGAAGGACGAGACCACCGGGACGCCGGTGAGCGAGAGGAGGAGCGATCCGAAGAGCGCCGAGCAGACCGTGATCGCCATCGGCCGGAACATCTTCCCCTCGAGGCCTTCGAGGGTGAGGATCGGCAGATAGACGGCGATGATGATGAGCACGCCGAAGAGCACCGGCCGCGCCACCTCCATCGCCGCGCCGCGGATCTGTGCGACGCGCCCGCCGCCTTCCCCGGAGGCCGCCCGCCGCCGGACGAAGCTCTCCATCATGACCACCGCACCGTCCACGATGAGCCCGAAGTCGATGGCGCCGAGCGACATCAGGTTGGCCGAGATGCCGAAGGCGCGCATGCCGGTGAAGCCCACGAGCATCGAGAGCGGAATGACTGCGGCGACGATGAGCGCCGCCCGGACGTCGCGCAGGAAGATGAAGAGGACCAGGATGACCAGCAGGCAGCCCTCGATGAGGTTCCGCCGCACGGTCGCCGAGGTGCGGTCGATGACCTCGCTCTGGTCGTAGAAGGGCTCGATGTCCATGCCCTGCGGCAAACCGGGCAGGATCTCGGACATCCGCTCCTTGACCAGGTCGGAGACCTCGAGCGCGTTCTCGCCCTTCAGCATGACCACCATGCCGCTCGTGACCTCGCCCTCGCCGCCCGCGGTGACGGCGCCGCTCCGCTGCATCGCCCCCAGCCCGACCTCGGCGATATCGGCGAGGAGCACCGGGACGCCGTCGTCGGCGCGCACCACCACCCGCTCGAGGTCTTCGACACCGGTGAGGAGCCCGATCCCGCGCACGGTGTAGCGCTCGTCGCGGGCCTCGATGAACCCCCCGCTGAACGCCCGGTTGCTGTCGCCGATGGCGTGGAAGACGTCGCGGAGGGTGAGGTCGAACTCCTCGAGCGCCTCCGGCCGGACGACCACCTCGAACTGCTGGGTGAGGCCGCCCCAGGAGTTCACCTCGCTCACCCCCGGCACCGAGCGCAGCCGGGTCCGCACCTCCCAGTCGTGGACCGTCTTGTTCGCCATCGGGTCGTCGCCGGTCACGACGTACTGGTAGATCTCGCCGAACGCGGTGGCGGGCGGACCGAGCGTGGGTTCGAGCCCGGCGGGCATCTGGCCGCGCACTTCGGTCAGCCGCTCGGTCACGAGCTGACGGGCGACGTACATCGGCACCGCGTCGTCGAAGACCACGGTGACGAGCGAGAGCCCGAACTTGGAGACCGAACGGACCTCCTCGGCGTCGGGCACCCCCATGAGGGCGGTCTCGATGGGATAGGAGACCTGCTGCTCGACCTCGGGAGCGCCGAGGCTCGGGGCTTCGGTGATGACGACGACCTGGTTGTTCGTCAGGTCGGGGAACGCCTCGACGGGCAGGTTCCAGAGCGCCGCGACGCCGACCGCCGCGAGCGCGGCGACGAACACCAGGACAAGCCCGCGCCGCCCGGTGGCGGCGCCGACGAACCGTTCGACGAGGCCCACCGGGTTACTCCTCTTCGGGGAGGCCGATCAGGGCCGACTTGAGCAGGAAGGCGCCCTCGGTCGCGACCCGTTCGCCGGCCGTCAGGCCCTCGCGGATCTCGATGTCGCCGTCGAAGCCGGCGCCGGTGACCACACGGCGGCGCCGGAACTCGCCGGGGCCGGCCTCGACGAAGACCACCGGCTCGCCGGCGAGCTCCTGCACCGCCTCCGCGGGCACGACCAGCAGGGTGCGGGGAGCCCCGGAGGCGACGCTGAGGGTCGCGAACATCTCGGGCTTGAGGCGCCCGTCCGCGTTGTCCGCCTCCGCGCGGACCGTGACCCGCCGGGTCTCCGGGTTGATCACGTCTCCGATGGTGGTGAGGGTGGCGGGGAAGACCTCGTCCGGCCAGGCCGTCACCCGGAACTCCACGGACTCGGGCGCCGACAGGCGATGGAGGTCGGCCTCCGGGACCTCGGCGGTGATCCAGACGCCCGACAGGTCGGAGACCACCAGCAGCGGGGCGCCCAGGGTGACGGCTTCCCCGGGGGAGACGAGCCGCTCGATGACGGCGCCGGCGAAGGGCGCCCGGACCGGCACGTGCTCGTTCTCGCGCGGGTCGGCGTCCGGGCCGGGGGTGAGGCCGTAGTGCTGGAGGTCCTGTTCGGTCCGCCGGACCTCCGCCCGGGCCGCCGCGAGCGCCTCCTCGGCGGCGACCCGGTCGGCGCGGACCCGGTGGAACTCCTGTTCCGCGAGCGCCTTGTCGTTCAACAGCCGCTCGGCGCGGGACTCCGCGGTCCGCGCGTAGTCCAGCTCGGCCTCGGCCTCCTGCCGGTGCGCGATCGCC
Source organism: Vicinamibacteria bacterium (assembly GCA_965116805.1). Lineage (GTDB taxonomy): Bacteria > Acidobacteriota > Vicinamibacteria > Marinacidobacterales > Marinacidobacteraceae > Marinacidobacterium. Next base: position 2,049,499 of record OZ220713.1, on the reverse strand, counting down.
GCGAAGTACTCGGCCCAGACGTCGTGGATCTGGTGGCTGAGGATGAGCCCCAGCACGGCGCCTTCCTCCACCCGGTCGCCGGGCTGCACCAGCACCTCGGCGACGACGCCGTCCACGATGGCGCCCAGGCGGGCGGTGCGCCGCTCGTCGAGGCTCACCACCCCGAGGGCTTCGAGCGCGTCGGTGTGGACGGTCTCCCGCACCGGAGCGGTCGCGATGCCGGCGGCTTCGCGTCCCGCTGCGGTCATCGTGACGATGCCGGTTGCGGGATCCGCGGTGGCGGCGGTGTCGGAGGCGTCTTCGGGGGGAGCGCTGCAGGCGAGCCCGAAGACGAGAACCGGGAACAGGGTGACCCGGGTCACGGCAGGGGCGCCTCCCCGAGCGCCAGGCGGGCCGCGATGGCGGCGGCGACCGCTTCGATCTGAATGTCGTTTTCGAGCAGGCGGGCGTCGGCGAAGGCGCGCTCGGCGTCCACCACGCGGAGGGGATCCGCCGCGCCGAGGTCGAAGGCAGATCGCATGGCGGTCCGTCCGATGGTAGCGGGCTCCAGGAGCTGGTCACCGGCTCCGGCCGCCGCCTCGGCCAGCCGCCGGGCGGTCAGGAGCGCGGCGGTGGCGTCCGCCTCGGCGCGCCGGGTCACGAAGTCCCGTTCGAGCTCGGCGGCGCGGGCTTCGCCGCGGGCGAGCGTCGCGGCGACCTGATTGCGGTCGAAGACCGGTAGCCCCACCCCCACCGCCAACACGCCCGTGTTCGTGTCGAGCGTACGTTTCAGGCCGGTCCTCACGGTCAGGTCGGGGACCCGCAGGGAGTTTTCCAGGCGGAGCGCGCGTTCCGCGGTCTCGACCCGCGCGGCCGCGGAGCGGACATCGGGCCGCGCGGACGCGGCGCCGGCCGCGAGCGCCTTCGCGTCACCGGCCGGCAGCGGGACGGGCCCGGGCCGGACGAGCGCCGCCGCGGTGCTCCCGTCCGGCAGGGCGGCGAGCGCCTGCAGATCGAGGAACGCCCGGGCGGCCGCGGTTTCTGCCCGCGTCACCGCAATGGCGACCCCGGCCCGTTCGGCGGCGAGGCGGGCGCGATCGGCGTCCGGCGCGAATCCCTCGGCCACCCGGCGTTCGAGGACGCGGACCAGCTCGTCGAGCGCGTCGCGCTGTTCCGAGAGGATGCGCGCCCGATCACGGAGCCGGACCGCGTCCAGGAAACGGGCCGCCAGTTCCCCTTCGGCCGCGCGCATCGCGGCGAAGGCATCGGCCCGGGCCGCCTCCGCGCCAGCGAACGCCGCTCCCCGCCGCGCGCCCCGCTTGCCGCCGAGCTCGAGCCGCTGGCTGACGGTGACGAAGGTGTCGTGGAGGAGACCCGGTGACGGCGCCCCCCAGTTCTCGCTCTGGAACTCGAGGGAGGGGTTGGTCCAGCGTCCGGCCCTGTCGGCGGCAGCGGCGGCCGCCCGCTCGCGGGACCGCGCCGCCGCGATCGCCGGCGATCCGGCCCGGCCGGACGCCAGCACCTCGGCCAGCGTGATGGGCTCCAGCGCCGGGCCCTCCTGGGCCGCGACCGGAGCCACGGTCAGGAGCCAGACGGCCAGGAGAGCGATGCTGCGCATGACGGCCTCCTCGTACGGTGCGGGAGCCTACCCGCACCGCGGCGCAAGGGACCGCCGGCCGGTTCTCGCGGTAGCGGCCTTCAGACCGGCACGCACGGCGCTCCCCTCGGAGGTGACGCGTACGGCTTGGAACGCCGGCTTCAGCCGGCACAGCGGCCCGCAGGGCCGCGGGCGGTTCGTCGCTACCCCGCGAACATTGGCGCACGCGGCCGAGGCGATCCCGGCGCGTGAGGTCTGTCCCGCCGCCCGCCTGCGGCGGGCTGTGCCGGCTGAAGCCGGCGTTCCAAGCCGGCGGCGCAATCGCGGCGTTTGGACCACCCGCTCGGGGCGGTAGGAGGACTCCGTCGGCAGGGAGTCAGCCGATGCCGAGTCGTTCCAGCGCGTCCGCCAGGGACAGATCCCGGCCAGCGTCCAAGTCGGCGAGACCGGCGATGACCGCACGCATGAACTCCCGTTCCTCGGCACTGGTCTTGAAATCGGTCATGGGAATCACATCCTCGGAGAATCTGGTGATCATGGTTGTTCCCGAAGGCTTGGGAATCAGGCTGTGAACAGCGCCTGCTCAAGGGGATCGTAGCGTTGGCTCAGCCGTCGGGAGGATTGGCGTTGCGCCCTTCCGCGGCGCGCCAGTTCTCCCGGTGGGGGGGCGCCGCGGGTGCCGGTCTGAAGGCCGCTACCGCGAGAACCGGCCGGCGCTCCCTACCCCTTCAGTCTGTGGGGAGTTCGTCCTTGAGGGCGGCGTTGGCGACGCGGGAGATCCAGCGGATCAGGTAGAAGGTGGCGAGGAGGCCGAGGATGGTGAGCGCGGCGGACCAGGAGAAGCTCTCGGTGGCGAGCGTGGCGCCGGCCTTTCCTGCCGCCCCGAGGTGGGCGAAGAAGGAGGCCCCCACGGGGACGGCCAGTAGAGAGCCGAGCGCGTAGTTCCGGAACCGAACCGGAGTCGCCGACCACCCGAAGTTCTGGAAGGCGAAGGGGAAGAGGGGGGAGAGCCGGGTCAGGCAGACGGTGCGCACGTCGGCATCACCGAGCGCCGCGAGCACCCGGGTGGCCGATTGGAACTGGCCGAGCCATCCGGTGAGCCAGCGGCGGAGGAACAGCCGGCCGACCGTGAACGCCGCCAGCGAACCGAGAAAGGTGCCGAGAGTGGCGTAGAACATCCCCGGCCCCAGCCCGAACAGGAACCCGGCGGCGAGGCAGAAGATCGTGTTCGGCACCGCCACCGCCACCGCGAGGGCGTGCACGGCAACGAGCGCCGCCGGGTTCGCCGGGATCCACTCCGGCGGTACGAACGGCTCGTCCCCCGCCCCGCCGAAGAGCAGCGGCATGAGGAGGACGTTCAGAACGAACAGCGTCCAGAGCGCCGGCTGCCAGAAGCGGCGGACCAGCCCGCGGATCCCCCTCCCGCGCGGGGGGTCAGCCGTCAAAAGCGCTTCGAGGCGTCCCGGGGCCAGCGCTCCACGACGACCTTGGTCTGCGTGTAGAACTCGATCGCGTGGGCGCCCTGGGCGTGCAGGTCGCCGAAGAAGCTGCCCCGCCAGCCGCTGAACGGGAAGAACGCCATCGGAGCGGCCACGCCGACGTTGATCCCCACGTTCCCGGTGAGGACCTCGTGGCGGAAGCGGCGCGCGGCCCGGCCGTCGTTCGTGAAGACGCAGGCCATGTTCCCGAAGTCGCCGCTGTTCACGAAGGCGATCGCGTCCTCCACGCTGTCCACCCGGATGATGCCGAGCACCGGCCCGAAGATCTCGGTGCGGGCGATCTCTCCCTCCGCGGGGAGCTCGTCGAGCACGGTGGGGCGGACGAAGAACCCGTCCTCGTGCCCCGGGACCCGGACGCCGCGGCCGTCCACCACCGCGCGGGCGTTCTCCTCCTCCACCGCCACCCCGATCAGCCGCTCGATCCGCTCCCGGCTCTCGCCCCGGATCACCGGGCCCATGTGCACCGCTTCGTCGAGCCCGGAACCCACCACCCGGCTCGCGGCCACCGCGCTGACCCGCTCGCGGAACGGCGCGTGGGCATCGCCGACGGTGATCGCCAGCGAGGCCGCGAGGCACCGCTGCCCCGCGCACCCGAAGGCGCTCTCGGCCACGGTGGACACCGCGGCCTCGACGTCGGCGTCCTCCAGCACCACCACCGGGTTCTTGGCCCCGCCCTGGCACTGGACCCGCTTCCCGTTCCCCGCCGCCCGCGCGTAGACGACGCGCGCCACCGGGGAGGAACCCACGAAGCTGACCGCGGCGACGTCCGGGTGGTCGAGGAGCGCCTCCACGGCCTCGTGCCCGCCGTGAGTCACCTGGACCACCCCCGGCGGGAAGCCCGCCTCGTCGATCAGCGCCGCGACCCGCTGCATCGTCAGCGGCGTCTTCTCGGACGGCTTCATGACGACGGTGTTGCCGCAGGCGAGCGCGTAGGGCAGGAACCAGAACGGGATCATCGCCGGGAAGTTGAACGGCGCGATCACCGCCACCACGCCGACCGGCTGGCGGATCATGAGCTCGTCGATCCCGCGCGCGATGTCCTCGAGCACCCGGCCCTGCATCAGGGAGGGGATCCCGCAGGCGACCTCCACGTTCTCGACGGCCCGCCGCATCTCGCCGCGGGACTCGGCGAGGGTCTTCCCGCATTCGGTGGTCACGCACCGCGAGAGTTCCTCGAAATCGCGCTCGAGGAGCGCCTTCAGCCGGAAGAGCGGCTGCACCCGGTCGGTCGGCGGCGTCTCCCGCCAGTCGCGGAGCGCGTCCTTCGCGCTGGCCACCGCGCGGCCCACATCCTCGGCGCCCGAGAGGGGAGTCCGGGACAGGACCTCCCCCGTCGCGGGGTTGAAGACCGGCAGGGTTTCGGAGGCGGACGGGGCCAGGTAGCTCCCGCCGATGAAGTTGGGAAGGATCGCGGTTTCGGCCATGCTCGTGGGCGCGTAGGATACGCGCGCACCATGCGACGGTTTCCCTGCACGCTTCCGGTTCTCCTGCTGCTCGCGCCGCTCGCCGGGGCCGCCCCCGTGCCCCCGAACGACGGCGCGGTGCAGGCGCTCGGCGAAGGCGCGGAAGGCCCGGTCGTGGACGGGCTGGTAACCGACGAGCAGTGGTCGGGCGTCGAGCCCTTCACCGGATTCATCCAGCAGGAGCCGAACAACGGCGCGCCGGCCTCCGAGCGGACCGAAGTGCGCCTCCTCCTCTCGGAGACCACCCTCTACGTCGGGGTCATCGCCTTCGACAGCGAGCCGGAGCAGGTGCTCGTGTCGGAAAGCCGCCGGGACGGCGACCTGAACGAGTCGGACTCGGTCCAGATCATCCTCGACACCTTCAACGACAGCCAGAACGCCTTCCTCTTCGGCACCAACCCGGAGGGCATCGAGTACGACGGCCAGATCGCCGGCGAGGGCGCGACCGGCGGCTACAACCCCCGCCCCGGCCAGCGCGGCTCCCAGCGCGGCGGCATCGCCGGCTTCAACGCCAACTGGGACGGCGACTGGGTGGTGCGCTCGCAGCGGACCGGCCGCGGCTGGGAGACCGAGTTCGCGATTCCCCTCCGGACGCTGCGCTACGAGGCCGGCGGGGACCGGACCTGGGGCATCAACGTCATGCGGAACATCCGCCGCAAGAACGAACAGTCGTTCCTGGCGCCGATCCCGCGCGGCTACAACATCTACCGGGTCTCGCTGGCGCGGAAGATCACCGGCCTGAACCTCCCCTCCCGGCGCGACCTCAAGGTCACCCCGTTCGCCCTCGGCGAGGCCAACCGGAACCCGCTGGCGGTCCGCGCCGAGAACCGCGAGACCGAAGGCCTCGACATCGGGCTCGACGTGAAGTGGGGAGTCACGCCGAACCTCACGGTCGATCTCACCGCCAATACCGATTTCGCTCAGGTCGAGGCCGACGACCAGCAGATCAACCTGACGCGCTTTCCGCTGTTCTTTCCCGAGAAGCGTCCCTTCTTCCTGGAAAACGCCTCCACCTTCCAGTTCGGGGCGCCGCAGGAGGTGGACCTCTTCTTCAGCCGCCGCATCGGGCTCTACGGCGGCCAGCCGGTGGGGATCGTCGGCGGCGCCCGGCTCTCCGGGAAGGTGGGCTCCACGAACGTCGGTCTCATGAACATGCAGACCGACGACGCCTTCGACGCGGAGACGGGCGCCCTGGCCCTCGCGGCCAACAACTACACGGTCGCCCGGGTCCAGCGGGAGGTCGGGCGGTCCAACTTCGGCGGCATCCTGGTGAACCGGCAGGCGACCGGCGAATGGGCCGGCGAGGGCGACTACAACCGGGCGTTCGGCGCCGACGCGGCGATCCAGGTCGGCGAACACGCCCGCTTCTTCACCTTCCTGGCCAAGACCGCCTCGGATGGTGCGGATCCGGAGGCGAACGCCTCGGACACCATCGCGGGCCGGGCCTTCCTGAACTACGCCGACCAGCTCCACCAGGGGCACGCCGGCTTCACCCAGGTGGGCGAGGACTTCAATCCCGAGGTCGGATTCGTTCCGCGGCGCGGATTCCGGAAGTACCAGTGGCGCTACTACCTGGACTGGCAGCCGACCCAAATCCCGGGAATGTCCTGGGTGCGGCGTTTTTCACCCCACGTGACCTGGAACGCCTACTACGGTTTCGACGGCGAGGTCCAGTCCGGCCGCGGGCACTGGCACCCCATCGAGTTCCAGCCGAACGGCGGGGGCCGCTTCGGGATGTTCATCGACCGGTTCCGGGACCGGCCGCTCCACGACTTCGTCGTCTACTCGGGGGTGGACGGCCACCGGGTGGTGATCCCGCCCGGGCTCTACCACTGGACCCAGGTGAACTTCAACTACATCGGCAACGCCAGCGCCCGCCTGTATCCGACCTTCTACCTCCGGAACGGCGGCTTCTACGACGGCGACTACCGGGCCTTCACCTCCAGCCTGAACGGGCGCATCGGAGCCGCCTTCCAGGTCAGCGTCGGCTGGAACCGCGACGTGGTGGACCTTCCCGGGGGCAAGTTCACCACCAACCTGATCCCGATCCGGGTGAACTACTCGTTCACCCCGCTTCGCCGGCTGGAAGCGCTGATCCAGTACAACAGCCAGACCGCCTCGGTCTCCTCGAACATCCGGCTGGTGATGCTCGACCGGAGCGGCACCGGTCTCTTCCTCGTCTACAACGACCTGCGGAACACGGCCAACCTCGACCGCTTCGACGACGAGACCGGCTTTCTGGTGCCGAACGTGATGGGCCGGTCGCTGATCATCAAGTACACGCGTCTCTTCGACTTCTAGTCGAGGCGCGCTCGAAACCGGCCGTTCTCGGCCGGACTAACCTCAGCTCGCGAGGACGGGAATCTTGTCGAGGATCTCGTCGTTCTCGGGGAACCGGCCGGTGTCGTACTTGGAGTAGACGAGTTCGCTGTCCACCGCGACGTCGAAGATGCCCTTGCCGCCTTCGATGAGCTCGGGTTCGATGCCCCGGGCCTCCCGGATTGCCGCCGCCAGACTGGAGGCGTTCGGAAGGTAGTTTCAAACGACGCAGTAGGTAATCGTGATCTTCATGAGATGCCTCACGGAAGGGGCGCCGGAACGCGTCTGCGGGAAAAGCGATGATGGCGGGGCCGACGGGACTCGAACCCGCGACCTCCGGCGTGACAGGCCGGCGTTCTGGACCAACTGAACTACGACCCCATCTCTCGCCAGGACCGCGAATTCTAGCAGTCTTGCCGCACCGAATTACAGGAACCGAAGACACGGCATTCCGGCGGGTCCGGTTCGCGGTGGCTGCGAATACCCCCGCTGTGTTAGCCTTTTCGGTTGCCTGCCATGCGCCTCACCAAGAGCCAGATCCAGTTCCTCGGGTACCGGATCACCGACGACCTGCAGGTTGCCGGCTACATCGATCCGGAGGACCCGAACGCGCTGATGGATTCCATCGTGGATCTCATCACCGAGGATCTGCGCCAGGAAGACGACCTCAACGAAGAGGTCCGGAAGCTCCTCGACGGTTACGGCGAGGAGATCCGCACGGGGGGCGTCGAGTACCGGGAAATGTTCAAGCTGGTCAAGAAACGGCTCGCCCGCGAGCAGGGAATCATTCTGTAGTCCGCCAGAGACTCGACCATGCGCCTGACCAACGGGAAGATCAACCACCTCGCGAACCAGATCATGGACCTGCTGCGCGCGGACGAGACGGTCGAGTTCTACGCGGAAGACACCGAGATCCGCCGCATGATCATGCGGGTCATCAACTCCGAACTCGAGGACGACGAGCGCATCGACCAGATCGTGCGCCGCAAGATCGACTCCCAGAGCCGCACGGTCCAGCAGGGCACCGAGACCTGGGACATCCTCTATCGCCGCTACTACGACGAGGAGATGATCAAGAGCCGGCGGGTCATCCCGGGCCAGGAACGCGTCACGGAGTAGGGGGACCGCCTGCCGGTTCTCGCGGTAGCGGCCTTCAGACCGGCACCGCGGCTGATGGCTCTGCGCCGCGCCAATGTGGGGGTCGCGCTCGACGCGGTTGACGGCGCGGTTTCGCGGCCTTTGGCCGCGATGCCGGCCAGAGGCCGGCGCTCCGAGAGGGGCCGGCGGCTGCCGGCCCCTCGGGTCTCGCGCCCGGTCAGTTGACGCTGACGTCGATCTGGCGCGGCTGCGCCTTCTCGAGCTTCGGCAGGACGACCCGCAGCACGCCGTCCCGGGACTCCGCCCGGATGGCGGAGGTGTCCAGGCTCTCCGGCAGGTCGAAGGAGCGGTGGAAACGCCCGATCGTCCGCTCGCGGCGGATCCAGCTTCCGGAGCCGTTCTCGCCGTCGCCGGTCTCCTGGACCTCCTCCCGCTGGCCCTCGAGGATCAGCCGGCCGTCGTGGTAGCGGACGGAGATGTCCTCGCGGGCGATGCCGGGCAGTTCGGCCTCGACGACGACTTCGGTGTCCGACTCGCGGACGTCCACCGGGGGCGTCCAGAGCGAGGCGCCGCTGCCCCGGCCGCTCGCACTCCCGGTGTAGCGGACCGGCAGATCGAAGAACGGATCGGCAAAGAGACGCCGGAAGGAAGGATTGAAGAGGGTCAGATGGGTCATGTTGTGTTTCTCCTTGAGTGTCTGTCGGGAACCTCTCCGGGCCGTTCCCGATGCCCGTCAGGTGATCGATCTCGCCTGACGCAAGGAATATAACGGCGCTCGTGCCAAATATCAAGTCAACTAACTACGATTATCTAATGTTGATAGACTCATATAGTGCGAAGCGCTTGAATTCGTTGACCCTTCGACCGGCCCTCCCTATGATCCCGGCCATCGCGGGAGACCGCACCAAAAGGGGAACATCGTGCGCATCGGCATCAACGGATTCGGCAGGATCGGCCGCAACATCTTCCGCGCGGTCCAGGACGACCCGGACATCGAGATCGTCGCCGTCAACGACCTGACCGACCCCGCCACCCTGGCCCACCTGCTGAAGCACGACTCGGTCTCCGGCGCGCTGCCGGGAACCGTGCGCGCGGAGGGGAACGAGATCGTGGTCACCTCTCCACAAGGACAGGAGACGCGGGTCACGGTCCTGAGCGAGCGCGACCCGGCGAAGCTGCCGTGGGGACGGCTGGGCGCGGAGATCGTCGTCGAGTCCACCGGGATCTTCACCGCCCGCGAGCACGCCGGAAAGCACCTCGCCGCCGGCGCCCGGAAGGTCATCGTCTCGGCTCCCGCGAAGGGCGAGGACCTGACCGTCGTCATGGGGGTGAACGAGGACCGCTACGACAGCGAGTCGCACCACATCCTCTCGAACGCCTCCTGCACCACGAACTGTCTGGCCCCGGTGGTCAAGGTCCTCCACGAGAGGTTCGGGCTCAAGAAGGGGGTGATGACCACCGTCCACTCCTACACGAACGACCAACGCCTGCTCGACCTGCCCCATTCGGACCTGCGCCGGGCCCGCGCGGCGGGGGTGAACATGATTCCGACCTCGACCGGCGCCGCAAAGGCGGTCACCAAGGTCCTCCCCGAGCTGGAAGGACGGTTGGACGGGATCGCGGTCCGGGTGCCCACCCCGAACGTCTCCCTCACCGACCTCACCGCGTTCCTGGAGCGGCCGGCGGATGCCGAAGAGGTGAACGCCGCGCTCCGCGAGGCCGCCGACGGCCCCCTGAACGGCGTGCTTCAGGTGTCGGACGAGCCGCTCGTCTCGATCGATTTCCAGGGGAACCCGCACTCCTCGGTCGTGGACGCCCCGTTCACCAAAGTGGTGGACGGAGACGCGGTCAAGATCCTCGCCTGGTACGACAACGAGTGGGGGTTCTCCTGCCGCGTCCGCGACCTGATCCACCACATCGCGGCGAACTGACCTAGGAGCGCCGGCCTCGGAGCGCCGGCCTCCGGCCGGCATCGCGGGCCGAAGGGCCCGCGAAACCACAATTCCACGCCCGCTAGCGACTCCACTCCAAACCGACCCGGGCCACCCGCCCCAGCGGCCGAAACCCCCCGCTCTGGTAGGCCGCGTCGTCCAACGCGTCCTGCACCAGCGCCCGCAGCCTCAACCCGCGCGCTACCTCGAACGCGAGCGCCACATCGAGGCGGCGCATCCCGGTGAACCGGAACACCCGCGACGCGAAGGTGTCCGGGTCGAACAGCGGGGCGTGGATGTCCGAGGAGAGCAGCAGATCGGCGCTCCAGCGGAGCCGGTCCGAAAGAGCGCCCGACAGCAGCGCTCCTCCCTGGTGCCGCGGCACCAGCCAGTCGGACGCCAGCTCGTCCGGAGCGTTCGCCGGCGGGTCGGCGTCGGTGAACGTGTAGTGAAGCTGCGCCCGGGTACGGCCGGGGAGAGTCACCCGATACGCCAGCTCGACACCCCGGGCGACTCCCCCCTCGGTGTTCTCGTAACCCGCGAACCGCCCGAACGGATCGGACGCGAAATCGAGGGATTCGAACGCGATGATCTGGCCCCGCTCCGACCGGAACCACGCTCCCCGCACCTCGTGGCGGCCATCCTCCGACGAGGCGGAGAAGCCGGCGTCCATCGCCGTGGTGTATTCCGGTTTCAACCGCGGGTCCCCGAACACCGAGTAGCCGAAACTGGAATACCAGGTGCCGAAGCGCTCGTAGAGCGAGGGCGCCCGGAACCCGCGTCCCGCCGACGCCCGGAGCCGCAGGCCCGGAGCGAGCGCCAGCGAGACCGCTGCCTCTCCCGTGACCGCTCCCGCCTCCGGGGGCGGCGCGGTGTCCTGCCAGGGACTCCCCTCCACCGGGATCAGTTCCGGCGAGGCCGTCGAGAACCGCTGGGCCCGAAGGGCGCCGCGCAGCGACGCCCTTCCGCCGCCGGGCGCCGCCTCGGCCTGCACGAACGCGGCGGTGCTGGTCTGGCGAAGCCGGGTCTCGAAGCCGGGGTCGGTGGTCGCCGCCCGCTCGGCCTCGAGTTCACCTCCGGCAACTACCCGGGTGGCCCCGCGGAACAACTCGACCCGGGCGGCGCCACTCCGCACCTTCCCCTCGTAGACCAGCGTGGAGGGCGACGGGGGATCGAACGGGTTGACCCCGGCCGGGCCGTCCTCGTTCTCGCGACGGGTCCGCAGGTCGTGGAGCCGGAGATTCCAGGCGAGATCCGGGCCCGCCGACCCCCGAAGCGCAACCAGCGTCGAAACAAACCGCGTCGCCTGGCTGTTGTCGGGGTCGTTCACGGACGGCATGAAGTTGCCGGCCCCGAGATCGAGATCCGCGAGCGGGGTGCCCCCCTCGTAGCCGCGGACGGCGGCGTCCGGCGCCGGCGCGGCCGCCGTGACGCCCGGTCCTGCCGGTCCCAGCGGGAACGGACTCTCGTTCAGACCCACGGTGGCCAGCGAGAAGAGAGAGCGCGCGGTCACCCGGAGGGAATCGGTCAGGCGGAACCCGGCGCGCGCGACGCCGGTGTGGTTCGTGAACGGATCGTCCCCGTCCGCGCCCTCGCTCACCGCGAGCCGGGTGAAGCCGGCCGAGACCCCGCCGCGCGGGCCGCCGGCGCCCGCTTCAGCGCTCGCCGCCGAGTGGCCGTACTCCCCGAGGCCGGCGGAGAACCGCAGCGCGTCGGGAGCGGACTCCGAGCGGGTGACGATGTGGAGCACCCCGCCCATCCCGTTCGAGCCGTAGATCGTGGAGCCTCCTCCACGCCGGATCTCCACCCGGTCCACCCCGAGCACCGCCAGCGACGGCAGCAGCGCGGTCGCATCCGACTGGGGCGCCGCGGCGTCCCGGAGCGGCGCCCCGTCCACCACCACCGCGCTGGCCTGGGCCGGGAGCCCGCGGAAGCGGAGGGCGAGCTGTTGCCCCTGGCTGCCGGTCTGGTAGATCAGCGTGCCCGGCAATCCCCGCAGCCCCTCGAGCAGGAACCACTCATCCCGGTCGCGGAGCGCGTCGCCGGAGAGCGTGTCCACGAACGTGCCGGACTCCGTCTCGCGGCGCGCCCCGAGCGCGGCGGACACCACCACCGACTCGCGGACCGCGGCGAAACGGAGCACGAGTTCGACGGCGCCGCTCGCTCCCTCGGACAGGGTGACTTCGATCGGGGCCGCCGCGAGGTCGGCGGACCGGGCGGAGACCAGGTACCGCCCCTCGGGGACTCCTTCGATCAGCGCTCTCCCGTCGTCACCGGTGACCGCGGAGACCCGGTTCTCTCCGGCAAGGGCGTCGGCGACGACCAGCGCGCCGGCTGCCGGGCCGCCGTCCGGATCCAGGACGACGACCCGGAGGTCCGCCGCCGAGGCGGCCGGCGCCGCAATGGCCGCAGCCGCAAGCGCGAGGGTTAGTCCGCCAAGCCAGTGGATAGAAGAGAGAAAACGCATGGGCCGGCCCTCCTTGGGACGCGGGGCGCTCCGCGGGGGCCGACTTCAGTGCTGGAAGACCCTCCCGGCCGCAGTTCACCCCGAACTCGGGAGTCGGTGTGGCGGCGGTCGAGTCTCAAGAACCAGTCCCTTCCCAACGAAGAGGGTGAGTGAGGTCCGGGCTCCGGGCAGGTCTCCTGACTTACGGACCGGACGCTCCGGCATGGAGGCCGAGGCGTCCACCCTTCCCACCTTCCCCCCGGCAGGCGCCGGGAGTGGTTGCCGCCCCGCCGAAGCGGGACCGCGCGGAAAGGGCATTCCGATCACAGTGGCGTGGGCCGTCCGGGAATGGCACCCGGTTCCCTCTTCGTCCGGCCAGGAGGCGAGCCGCCCGACCGAAAACCTGAAGCCGTGTGTGGGCGGGGGACCATACCACCGGCCCCACTGCCGGCGGTAAGGTTCGGCCCCCGTGCCCAGCAAGGCCAGGAAGCTGACGCTCGCCGACCTCGACCTGCGCGGCCGGCGGCTCCTGCTCCGCGCGGACCTGAACGCGCCCCTCGCGAACGGACGGGTGGCGGACGACAGCCGCCTGCAAGCCGCCCTGCCCGCCATCCGCACCGCACGCGGGATGGGAGCGGCCGTCGTGGTCACCTCCCACCTGGGACGGCCCGGGGGAGCGCCGGACCCCGCGTTCAGCCTGCGTCCGGTCGCCGAGCGGCTCGAGGAGCTCCTGGGCGATGCGGTCGGCTTCGAGGCCACTCCGGTCGGGGACCCGGGCGGCGCTCCTGAACTCCGGCCCGGCGAGGTCCTCCTGCTCGAGAACCTCCGGTTCCACCCGGGCGAAACGCGGAACGCACCCGAGTTTGCGGCGGCGCTCGCGGCCTACGGGGACGAGTACGTGAACGACGCCTTCGGGGCCGCGCACCGGGCCCACGCCTCGGTGGACGCATGCGCCCGCCGTTTCCCGCGCGCCGCCGCCGGCCCCCTGCTGGAGGCGGAGCTCGAGGCGCTCGGCCTGGCGCTCGGGGACCCGCCCCGCCCCTTCGTGGCGATCCTCGGCGGCGCCAAGGTCTCGGACAAGCTGCCGGTCATCCTTTCGCTCCTCGGGCGCGCCGACCGAGTGCTGATCGGAGGAGCGATGACCTACACCTTCACTGCGGCGCAGGGGCTCCCGACCGGCCGCTCCCTCGTCGAGCGCGACCGGGTCGCCGAGGCCGCGAAGCTCCTCGAGGACCATCCCGGCCGGCTGGTGCTCCCGACCGACCACTGCACGGCGCCGGCTCCGGACACGGGTCCGGTGCGCACCCTTCCCATCGGGGAGATAGCGGCCGGCTGGATGGGGCTCGACATCGGCCCGGAATCGCGCGTCGCCTTCGCCGCCCACCTTCGGGACGCGGCGACGATCGTCTGGAACGGGCCCATGGGGCTGTTCGAAGATCCGCGCTTCGCCGGGGGGACGACCGCCGTGGCGCACGCGGTGGCGGAAGCGACCGGCCGGGGCGCGACCAGTATCGTCGGCGGCGGAGACTCGCTCGCCGCCCTGCGGCGGTCGGGGCTCTCCAGCCGGATCAGTCACCTCTCGACCGGCGGCGGGGCGTCCCTCGCCTTCCTCGCCGAAGAACCGCTCCCGGGGGTGGAGGCCCTCGCCGATGCCTGACCAAACATCGACCCGCCGAACCGTCGTCATCGGAAACTGGAAGATGCACAAGACCGGGGCCGAAGGCGCCGCGCTCGCCGCCGGAATCGTCGCCGGGCTGCGTCCGGGCCGGGTGGAGGTCGCCGTCGCTCCCCCGTTCACCGCCCTCGCGCCGGTGGCGGACGCGATCCGGGGAAGCTCCGTCGCCCTCGCGGCGCAGGACGTCTTCCACCAGCGGGAGGGCGCCTTCACCGGAGCCGTCTCGGCTCCCATGCTCGCGGCCGCCGGCTGCTCGATCGTGCTGGCCGGCCACTCGGAGCGGCGCCACGTTTTCGGCGACGGCGACGAGGATGTCCGCCAGAAGGCGCTCGCCGTGCTCGACGCCGGGATGCGGCCGGTGGTCTGCGTCGGGGAAACGCTGGAGCAACGCGACGCCGGCCAGGCCGAAAACGTGGTTCGCGAGCAGCTCGAAGCGGTTGTCCGCGGCCTCTCGGACGCCCAGTTGGCTCCTCTCACGATCGCCTACGAACCGGTTTGGGCTATCGGCACGGGCCGGACCGCGACCCCGGACACCGCGGAAGCCATGCACCGCGTCATCCGTGCGAGTCTGGCCGCGCTCGCGGGATCCGGAGCCGCCGAACGGACGCCCATCCTTTACGGAGGGTCGGTGAAGGGCGATAATGCCGGCGCCATCCTTTCCGGGGCCAACGTGGATGGCCTGTTGGTGGGCGGAGCCAGCCTCCGCGCCGACTCGTTCCTCGACATCTGCCACGCCGCCGGCTGAGCGGCGAGCCGGACGCCGGGCCGCGGCGCCAACTCGGGACGAGCCCGCCCCTGAACCGGAAAAGCCAAACCCATGACCATTCTGCTCACGATCATCCACATCCTCGTCTGTTTCTTCCTCATCCTCGTCGTGCTGACCCAGCAGGGCAAGGGTCAGGACCTCGCAAGCGCTTTCGGTGGCGCCGGCAGCCAGGCGGCGTTCGGGGCCCGGGGAACGGCGACCCTGCTGACCAAGGTGACCGCGGTGGTCGCGGCCACCTTCATGGTCACCTCCCTGCTCCTCGGCTACGTGCAGGATGATCCGGAGTCCCAGAGCGTGGTGCCCGGCGGGGGCGTGGCGATCCCGGCTCCCGCGGCGGAAACCCCGGCGCCCGCCGATGACCCGGCCGGGGAAGGTGGAGATCCGGAAGCTCCCGAGTCCGGGGAAGAAAGCGGAGAGCCCGAGCCCGGATCCTGACCGGGTCTTCTCGCTCGCTCGAACCCTATAATTCCGGGCCCGGCGGCCAGCGGGTCCTGCCGGTCCTCACCGCTGCCGAAGTGGTGGAATGGTAGACACGTGCGCTTGAGGGGCGTATGGGAGTGATCCCGTGGGGGTTCGAGTCCCCCCTTCGGCACCAGGTCTGAGCGGACCGGGAACGCGGCGCCCCTGACGCCCTTTCCCCCCGAATCAGGCGGGCAGCGAAACACAGGTTCGCTGCCATTCTGCTTCGCGCCCGCTGAGGCTTGCGCCATCGCCTTGAAGCGTGCGTCCGGCTGGGAGCGCCGGCCGGTTCTCGCGGTAGCGGCCTTCAGACCGGCACAGCCCGCCGCAGGCGGGCGGCGGGAATATCGATCCGCGGGATTGCGGGTCAGGCACGCACGGCGCACAGCACGTGGTGCGGCGTGCCGCCGGCGTCCTCAACCCGGTCGAGAGTGATACCTCCAAACCCGAGATCTCCGAGCCACTCCCGGACCACGGGACTGCCGGCGTCCACCGGAGCGTCCTCGCCGGCCTCGCGGTGGAAGCGGGTGTGCTGGTGGTCCTCAGGGAAATCCTCATCCACCAGCACCAGGCGCCCTCCCGATCCGAGCACGCGGCACACCTCGGCCAGGCCCCGGCGCCGGTCCTCCCAGTGGTGGAAGGCATTGATCGAGACGACCAGGGTGGCCCAGGCATCCGGGACCGGAAGCTCCTCCGCGGCGGCGCGTCGCACCCGGACCGCCCGCCCGAATCGCAACGCACGCAGCGCGGTCGATGCGCACTGGGGCAAGCCCGGATCGATTCCCACCACTTGCACCCCCGGTGCGACGCTGGCAGCGAGCACGACCGATTCGCCCGGACCGCAGCCGATGTCCACCACCCGCTCCCCGGCGCGAATTCCTGCCCGTTCGATCACCATCCGGTTCCGTGGCTCGGTGTAGTGCCGGATCACGTACCCGATCGCGGCAGTCGTCCGAAACCCCTTCCACCAGGGGCGTTCCCCGCCGTGGCCGTGGTGATGGCGGTGGTGCGGCACGGCCGCAAGACCGTACCAGCGACGATGATGGGTGGCAGGCGCGGAGCCCGCGTCGTTCATTCCGGGCGATCGAGAACCCAGTGGCCGGCGACCCGCCAGACCTTGGCCTCGTCCACGACCGTCACCCGCTCCAGGGCGTTCTCCTTCCGCTCGTAGTCGGCGTCGAACTCGACGACCACGTAGTCACCGGGCGGGGCGCCCGGCAGCGTGTCCGCGTGTGTCGCGCTCCGGAAGACCCGGGAACGCACGGTTCCGAGTTGTGAACGCGCCTCCTGGTACGCCGCCACGAACTCGTCCCGCGTCACCCTCTCCTTGAGCAGGCTCGCTGCCAGGTCATAGGCCTCCGCGTAACTCCCGGCGTCGATCAGCGAGAGCCACTCATCCACCGCCACCCGAGCGGTGGCGGCGTCCGGCGGCATGCCTTCCGGTTCCGGGGGATCGAGCACCCAGTGGCCGGCGACCCGCCAGGTCCCCGCTTCCAGCGCGGTCGTAACGCGCTCCACGGCGTTCTCCTTTTGCTCGTAGTCGGCGTCGAACTCGAACACGACGTAGTCCCCGTCGGGAGCGCCCGGCAGCGTGGTGGCGGGTGTCGCGCTCCGGAAGACCCGGGAACGCACGGTTCCGAGCCGCGAACGCGCCTCCCGGTACGTGGTCACGAACGTCTCCCGCGTCACGTTCTCCCTCAGAATGCCCGACGCCGTGTCGTACGCCTCCGCGTAGCTCCCGGCGTCGATGAGCGAGAGCCAGTCATCGACCGCCTCGCGCGCGGCGGCCGTGGGGTCGGGCGGCGTCTCGACCGGCGGCCCGGGATCGGCGGTCGGCGCCACCGGGGAGCCCCCGCCGTCACCGCACGCTGCGAGTGCGATGAAGGCAAGGGTCGTCAGGATCGTTCGCACGTGCGGCACCGCCGCCGAAAGGTACCAGCGGGCCGTTCGTGAACACCCCTGACGCTCCGGTATCTTTGGCGCCATGTCCGAGACCGCCTCCTCCGCCACCGGCATCGTCTACCGCGAGTCCTTCCTCCGGCACAACATCCGCCGGGGCCATCCGGAATCGCCGCTCCGGCTCATGAAGATCCGCGAGGCGCTCGAGGCCGCCGGTCTCTTCCGCGTGCTGGTGCCCGTCGAGAAGTGGCCGGACCCCCTGCCCTACCTGATGGGACATCACACCCGGGAGCACGTGGACCGCATCCGGCGCATCCCGACGACCGGCGAGATCGCCGAACTCGCGGTCGCCGGAGCCCTCGCCGCGGTGCGGGAAGTCTCCGAGGGACGGCTCAGGAACGCCTTCTGCGCCATCCGGCCTCCCGGACACCACGCCAACAACACCGGCGCCGAGGAAGGCTTCTGCTTCTATTCGAACGCCGCGGTCGCCGCCCGCTACGCGCAACAGGCGCACGGGCACAAGAAGGTGCTGATCGTGGACTGGGACTACCACCACGGGAACGCCACCCAGAACGCCTTCTACGAGGATCCCTCGGTCCTCTTCTTCTCCACCCACAACTGGTACGACTACCCGGGCACGGGCGACCCCGCGCTCGGCGGGGCCCGCGACGGCAGCGGGACGAACTTCAACGTGCATCTCGGGCCGGGCGCCACCGACCGGGACATGCTGAGCGCCTGGGACCGCACGCTTCTGCCGGCGGTGGAGAAGTTCAAGCCCGACTTCGTGATCATCTCGGCCGGGTTCGACAGCCGCAAGGAAGACCTGCTCGGCTCCTTCGAGTGCACCGACGACGTGTTCTCGCGCATGACCCGGACCCTCATGGACGTGGCCGACCACTACTGCGGCGGCCGCCTCGTGTCGCTGCTCGAGGGCGGCTACAACGTGGACGGCCAGGCCCGCGCCGCCACCGCGCACGTGAGCACGCTTACCGACTGATCGGGTCGCCCCGCCGACTCCCTGCGGAGATCCGCCAGCGCGGCGGCGCGGCCGAGGCGAGGGGCGGCAGTGCGCCGCGCCGAGTGTCGGTCAAGGTCGACCTGCCACGCCATAGCGTTCCGTCACCTCTTCCAGCGGTTCCGCTTGAGACCTCCCGGCCTGGAGTTCCCTCAGCCGCCACTCCGCAAGGTACAGATCCTCTAGGTCGTCGAGATGCAGGCGGATGGCCTCGATGATGTAGGAGGTCTCGCTGCGCCCGGTGCGGTCGGCCAATCGCTTCAGGCGCGTGGCGACTTCATCCGGTAAACGAAGGGGCACGGATTTCATTGGGACGGCCTCCTGGAAGCTCTGTCGTAACAGAAGGCTGACACAAGACCCGGTAGAGGGTCTCGCGTGGGCACCGGAAACGGTCCTGCCGCGAGGCGGGCCGGTGGCGACACGAAAGCAACTACCCTTCGGCTTCGAACGATGCCCGATCCGGCCAGCCCAAACCGCGCCTAGGAGACCCCGTCATGCGCCAGAGTCCGCTTCCCCGCCTCGCGCTCGCCGCCGCGATCCTGTCCGCTCCCCAGGCGGCCGCCCAGGAGTCCCCGGCGATCACCGAAGACCTGCTCTCCGGCCTGCAGCTCCGCGGGATCGGCCCCGCCGCCCGCTCCGGCCGGGTTGCCGACGTGACCATCGACCCGAACGACCGGGCGACCTGGTACGTCGCGGTCGCTTCCGGGAACGCCTTCAAGACCACGAACCGGGGCACCACCTGGGAGCCCATCTTCGAGAACTACCCGGTCTACTCGACGTCCACGATCGTCATCGATCCCACGAATTCCAACGTGCTGTGGCTCGGCACCGGCGAGAACAACGGCCAGCGTTCGGTCGGCTACGGGAACGGGGTCTGGCGGAGCCGCGACGCCGGCGCTTCCTTTGAGCACCTGGGGCTCGACGAGTCGGAGCACATCGGGAACATCGTCATCGACCCGCGCGACACCGAGACGGTCTACGTCGCGGCGCAGGGGCCGCTCTGGCGCGCGGGCGGGGACCGCGGCCTCTACAAGACCACCGACGGCGGCGCCAACTGGGAGCGGGTCCTCCACATCTCCGAGGACACCGGGATCAGCCAGGTGGCCATGGACCCCCGGAATCCCGACGTCCTCTACGCGTCGGCCTGGCAACGGCGGCGGCACACGGGCCTCCTGGTCGCCGGCGGCCCCGAGGGCGGCATCCACAAGTCGGAGGACGGCGGCGCCACCTGGCGGAAGCTCTCGAAGGGCCTCCCCTCCCCCGACCGGCACGACATCGGCCGCATCGGGCTCGCGATTTCACCCCACGACCCCGATGTCGTCTACGCGCTGATCGCCGCCTCCGACGACGCGAGCGGCTTCTACCGCTCCACGGACCGCGGCGAGAGCTGGGAGAAGCGCAGCGACTACATCTGCGTGGACCCGCAGTACTACATGGAGATCTTTCCGGACCCGCACCGGCCCGGCCGGATCTACTCGATGGACGTGTGGACCCACGTCACCGACGACGACGGCGCCACCTGGCGCCAGGTCAACAGCCGGTGGAAGCACGTGGACAACCACGACCTCGAGTTCGATCCCGACGATCCGGACTACCTGATGATGAGCTCCGACGGCGGCATCTACGAGAGCTGGGACCTCGGCGAGCGCTGGAAGTTCCACGCCAACCAGTCCCTCACCCAGTTCTACCGGGTCGGGATCGACAACGACTTCCCCTTCTACAACGTCTACGGCGGGACGCAGGACAACGCCACCCTGGGCGGCCCCTCGCGGACGACCAGCATCCACGGCATCCTGAACAGCGACTGGCTCGACGTCATCGGCGGCGACGGCTTCCAGGCGCGGGTGGACCCCGACGACCCCAACATCATCTACGCCCAATACCAGTACGCAGGCATCGCCCGTTTCGACAAGCGGACGGGGGAGCGCATGGAGATCCAGCCGCAGCCGGAGCCCGACGACCCGCCGCTCAAGTGGAACTGGGACGCGCCGCTCATCATCTCGCCGCACAACGGGCAACGGCTCTACTTCGGCGCGAACCGGCTCTACCGGAGCGACGATCGGGCGAATACCTGGGTCCCGATCAGCGAAGATCTCACCCGCGGGATCAACCGCGCCGAGCGGACCGTGATGGGCCGCACCTGGAGCACCGACGCCGTCTGGCGGAACGTCTTCACCTCGACCTACGGGAACATGGTGGCGCTCGACGAGTCCCCGCTGGTGGAGGGGCTGCTCTACACCGGGATGGACGACGGGCGCATCCAGATCACCGGCGACGGCGGCCTCGAATGGCGGGCGGTGGACACGGTCCCCGGGGTGCCGCCGCGCACCTACGTGGCGGACCTCCACGCGTCCCGGCATCGTGAGAACACCGTGTTCGCGGTCTTCAACAACCACAAGGAGGGCGATTTCCGGCCCTACGTGATGCGGAGCGACGACCGCGGGGTGAGCTGGGAGGACATCACCGGCGACCTGCCGGAAGACCAGCTCGCCTGGACGGTGGTCGAGGACCCGGGGCAGGAAGGGCTCCTGTTCGTCGGCACCGAGTTCGGACTGTTCGTCACCCTCGACGGCGGCGGCCGGTGGGTGCGGCTGAAGGGCGGGCTGCCGACCATCGCGATCCGGGACCTCGAGATCCAGACGCGCGAGAACGACCTGGTGCTGGCTTCCTTCGGGCGCGGCTTCTTCATCCTCGACGACTACACGCCGCTCCGGCATCTCTCGCCGGAGGCGCTCGCCGCGGAGGGCGCGGTGTTCCCGGTCAAGGACCCCTGGATGTACGTGGAGGCGAACCCGCTCGGCGGCGGCGAGAAGTCGCAGCGGGGGGATGCCTTCTACACCGCGCCGAACCCCCCGTTCGGGGCGGTGGTGACCTATCACCTGAAGGAGACCGCGCTGAGCGTCCGGGAACGCCGGCGGGAACGCGAGCGCGCGCAGGCGGCGGCCGGCGAGGCGCTTCCCTATCCCGGCTGGGACGAGCTGCGGGCCGAGGACCGCGCCGAGGATCCGGCGGTCTTCGTGGTGATCCGCGACTCCGAAGGGAGCGTCGTGCGCCGCATCACCGCACCCAGGACGGCCGGAATCCACCGGGTGGCCTGGGACCTCCGGTATCCGGACCCCGAGCGGGGGCCGGTGGGCTACTGGTCGCAGCGCGCCGGGCCGCTCGCGATGCCCGGGACCTACACCGCGGAGCTCGTCCGGCGTGACGAGAGCGGCGCGACCCGGCTTGGCGAACCCCAGTCCTTCACTCCGAAGGTCCTGGCGGCAGCCGGCGTGCCGCCCGTGGACGTGGAGGCCCGGCACGCTTTCCAGCGTGAGGTGGCGGATCTCCAGCGGCGGGTCTTCGGGGCGGTATCGGCGCTCAACGCCTCGATCGAGCGGGTGGAGGCGCTGGCCTCAGCCATCGACGAGTCCGGCGCGGACGACGACCTCCGCTCCCAGGCGTCGGCCATTCGCGCCGGACTCCTGGACGTCCGCGTCCGATTCCTCGGCGACGACACCGTCCGCTCCCGCCGGGAAGCCGTCCTTCCGGGAATCCGCGACCGCATCCAACGGGTGGTCGGCGCCTTCTGGTCCACGGCGGACCCCACCACCACCCACCGCCGCCAGGTAGAGATCGTCCGCGAGCAATTCGGCCCGGCCAACGCCGAACTCGTCAACCTGGTGGAGGTCCAGCTCGCGGGTCTCGAGGCCCAGGCGGACGCAGCGGGAGTCCCGTGGACCCCCGGCCGACGCATCCCGCGGTAACCACACCATCCGCGCACGGGCGTGATCGCGCACGGGCTTGGAACGCCGGCTTCAGCCGGCACAGCGGCCCGCAGGGCCGCGGGCGGTTCGTCGCTACCGCGGGCGCATTGGTGCGCGCAGCCGAGCCATCCCGGCCCATGAGATCCGTCCCGCCGCCCGCCTGCGGCGGGCTATGCCGGCTGAAGCCGGCGTTCCAAGCCGTTTCGCCATTCCTGCGGCCGACGCTGACGCGGCGGTAACCTAGCTGGCTTGTCGGACTCGTCCGTACGGAGGACCATCATGAACCGATTCCCCCGCTTCCTCGTGCTACTGCTGGCCTCCGTTCTGGTGCCCGCCCTCGCCCTGCCCCAGGACGCCGAGACCCCGGCCATCAACGAGGACCTCCTCTCCGGGCTGAAGCTGCGCGGCATCGGGCCGGCGTCGCGTTCCGGCCGGATCGCCGACGTGACCATCGACCCGAACGACAAGTCCACCTGGTACATGGCGGTCGCCTCCGGGAACGCCTTCAAGACCACGAATCGCGGGACCACCTGGGAGCCGATCTTCGAGAACTACCCGGTGTATTCCACCTCGAGCGTCGTCGTGGATCCCACCAACTCGAACGTCGTCTGGCTGGGGACCGGCGAGAACAACGGCCAGCGGTCGGTGCCCTACGGGAACGGGGTCTACCGGAGCCGGGACGCCGGCGGGTCGTTCGAGCACATGGGGCTCGACGAGTCGGAGCACATCGGCAAGATCGTGCTCGATCCGCGCGACAGCGACACCGTGTACGTCGCCGCCCAGGGTCCGCTCTGGCGGGCCGGCGGCGACCGGGGCCTTTACAAGACCACCGACGGCGGCGCCACCTGGGAGCGGGTCCTGTACATCTCGGAGGACACCGGGGTGAGCGACGTGGTCCTCGACCCCCGGCATCCGGACACCGTCTATGCCACCTCGTGGCAGCGGCGCCGGCACACAGGCGTCCAGATCGCGGGCGGCCCCGAAGGCGGGATCCACAAGTCCGACGACGGGGGCGCCACCTGGCGGCAACTCTCCAAGGGGCTTCCGTCGGCGAGCCGCCACGACATCGGCCGCATCGGACTCGCGATCTCGCCGCACAACCCGGATGTGGTGTACGCCCAGATCGCCGCGACCGACGGCCAGCGCGGGTTCTACGCCTCCACCGACCGCGGCGAGAGCTGGGAGAAGCGCAGCGACTACTTCCCAACCGACCCGCAGTACTACATGGAGTTCTTCCCCGATCCGCACCGGCCGGGCCGGCTCTACTCGATGGACACCTATACCCACGTGTCCGAGGACGACGGCAGGACCTGGCGCCGGATCCAGATGGAGTGGATCCACGTGGACCACCACGACCTCGAGTTCGACCCCGACGACCCGGACTACCTGATGATCAGCACCGACGGGGGTCTCTACGAGAGCTGGGACCTGGGCCGGAACTGGAAGTACCACGCCAACCAGGCGATCACGCAGTTCTACCGGGTCGGCATCGACAACGCCTTCCCGTTCTACCGGGTCTACGGCGGCACGCAGGACAACGCCACCATGGCCGGTCCGGTGCGCACCGACAACGTGCACGGCATCCGGAACAGCGACTGGATCGATGTCCTCGGCGGCGACGGCTTCCAGGCGCGGGTGGACCCCGAGGACCCGAACATCGTCTACGCCCAGTACCAGTACGCCGGGATCGTCCGCTTTGATCACCGCACCGGGGAACGGATGGAGATCCAGCCCCAGCCGGAACCCGACGACGAACCGTTGAAGTGGAACTGGGACTCGCCCCTCATCATCTCCCCGCACGACAACAAGCGGATCTACTTCGGCGCGAACCGCCTCTACCGCAGCGACGACGGGGCGAACACCTGGACCCCGGTGAGCGAAGACCTGACTCGGGGCATCGACCGCAACACCCGGCCAGTCATGGGCCGGACCTGGAGCGTGGACGCGGTGTGGCGCAACCGCGCCACTTCGACCTACGGCAACATGGTGGCGCTCGACGAGTCGCGTTTCGCCGAGGGCCTGCTCTACACCGGCATGGACGACGGGCGCATCCAGATCAGCGACGACGGCGGCGTGGAATGGCGGTCGGTGGACGTCGTCCCCGGCGTGCCCGAGTTCAGCTACGTCGCGGACCTCCACACTTCCCGCCACCGCGAAAACACCGTGTTCGCGGTGTTCAACAACCACAAGCAGGGCGACTTCAGGCCCTACGTGGTGCGGAGCGACGACCGCGGGGTGACCTGGACGGACATCACCGGCGACCTGCCGGATGACCAGCTCGCCTGGACGATCGTGGAGGATCACGAGCGGCAGGGGCTGCTCTTCCTCGGCACCGAGTTCGGCCTCTACGTCAGCCTCGACGACGGCGAACACTGGGCCCGGCTCAAGGGGGGCCTGCCGACCATCGCCATCCGGGACCTCGAAATCCAGGAACGGGAGAACGACCTGGTGCTGGCGTCCTTCGGGCGGAGTTTCTTCGTTCTCGACGACTACACGCCGCTCCGGCACCTGACGCCGGAGACGCTGGCCGCCGAGGGCGCGGTGTTCCCGGTCAAGGACCCCTGGATGTACATCGAGTCGAACCCGCTCGGCGGGCGGGGGAAGTCACAGCGTGGCGCCGCGTTCTACACCGCGCCGAACCCGCCGTTCGGCGCCGTGGTGACCTATCACCTGAAGGAGAGCGCGCTGAGCGTCCGGGAGCAGCGCCGCGAGCGCGAACGGGCCCAGGCGGCCGCCGGCGAACCGCTGCGGTATCCGTCGTGGGACGAACTCCGGGCCGAGGACCGCGCCGAGGATCCCGCGGTCTTCGTGGTGATCCGCGACGCGGACGGCACGGTGATCCGCCGTATCGAAGCCCCGAAGACCCAGGGGATCCACCGGGTGGCGTGGGATCTGAGGTATCCCGACGCTGCCGGCGGCGACCGCGGCGGGCCGCTCGCGATGCCGGAGACCTACACCGCGGAACTGGTTCGCCGCGACGGGAACGGGACGACGCGTCTCGGCGAGCCGCAGTCCTTCACCCCCAAGGTGCTGGCGCGGGCCGGCGTCCCCGAGGAGGACACCGAGGCGCGCCACGCCTTCCAGCAGGAAGTCGCGACGCTCCAGCGGCAGGTGTTCGGCGCGGTGGCAGCCCTGCAGGCGTCCATCGAGCGGGTGGAAACGCTCGCCGAAGCGATCGACGAATCCGGGGCGAGCGAGGAGCTCCGCTCCCAGGCGTCGGCGATCCGGGAGGGCCTCCTGGAGCTCAGGGTCCGTTTCCTCGGGGACGACACGGTCCGCTCCCGCTACGAAGCGACCCTCCCGGGCATCCGCGGGCGCATCCAGCGGGTGGTCGGCGCCTTCTGGGCGATGGCCGACCCCACGAACACCCACCGCCGCCAGGTCGAGATCGTGCGGGACGAGTTCGGCCCCGCGAACGCGGAACTCGTCAACCTCGTCGAAACCCAGCTCGCGGGTCTCGAGGCCCAGGCCGACGCGGCCGGCGTCCCCTGGACCCCGGGAAGGCGGATACCCCGGTAGTCACACCATCCGCCAACGGCGTGATCACGCACCGGCTTGGAACGCCGGCCGGTTCTCGCGGTAGCGGCCTCCAGACCGGCACGCGCGGCGCTCGGCGCCGCGCACGGCGAGACGCCATTCACCCTCACGACACAACGGCTCGGAGCGCCGGCCTCTGGCCGGCATCGCGCGGTAGCGCGAAACGAGTACCGATGACGCTCCGCCCCGCTCATGCACGGAACGGCGGTCGCTCCTGGTGGTTTGCCTTCTGCTATTCCCGGTCAGGAACACGCCGGGTGGGTCCGTTCCGGAGTGCGTTTCGCGGCCTTTGGCCACGATGCCGGCCAGAGGCGGGCGCTCCGAGGAGTCTTGGCTGAGCGATGAAGGAAACCGACCGCCGGGCACTCCAGGAAGCCAAGGCCCTCCTCGAGAACCCGAGCCTCGCGGCGCGTCTTGTGAACGTCGTGGGAAAGCCGATCGAGGAGGGACTCAAGTACCTTCCGGAGCGGGTTCGGGACGAGATCTCTGGCCTGACCCGGAAGGCACTCCTGGCTTCCCTGAAGGTGGCGCTCTCCACCGTGAACGGCTCGCCGGGCTGGCAGTCGTCCCGCCTCGCCAACAAGGTCGGCGCCGCCGCCGCGGGAGGGGTGGGTGGTTTTTTCGGCATGCCGGGACTTGCCGTCGAGTTGCCCGTCTCGACGACGATCATGATGCGGGCGATCGCCACCATCGCCCGGGAAAACGGCGAAGACACGGAAGCGCCGGAGACACGCATGGCGTGCCTTGAGGTCTTCGCTCTCGGAGGCCGGAGCGAGTCCGACGACGGGACGGAGACCGGTTACTACGCCGTGCGGGCGGCGATGGCCAAGGTCGTGGGGGACGCGGTCGCGTTTCTGGCGAAGGGGAGCGGGACGCTCGCCGGCAGGGAGGCCCCGGCGCTCCTTCGCCTGATTTCACGGGTCGCGGAGCGGTTTTCGATCCAGGTCACCGAGAAGGCGGCGGCGCAGGCGCTCCCCGTGGTCAGCGCCGCCACCGCGGCGGCGGTGAACGTGCTGTTCATCAACCACTTCCAGGACATGGCCACCGGGCACTTCACCGTCCGGAGGCTGGAGCGGAAGTACGGGCCGGAGACCGTGAAGGAGGTCTACGCCGCCTTACCCTCGAAGCTGTAAGTTCGGCTCGAACCGAAGCGAGCGGCAATCGGGGAACGGTCCGGTAGACAATCCGCGAACGATGTAATAGACAATCTGAGGATTGTCTAGTTATCAATTTGTGGCTATCCTACTTTACAAATGGCCGCGCCCTTCCCGCTGTTTCCCCGCTCGCTTTCCGCCGCGGTTGAGACGGCGCTGGCCGATACCCCGGTCGTCTGCATCGCCGGTGCGCGACAGAGCGGCAAGACCACTCTGGTCCGTGGACTTGAGTCTTCGCGGCCCTTCTACACCCTGGACGAGGGGCGCTACCACCACACCGCTCAACTCGATCCGGACGGGTTCATCGCCGGTCTGCCGGAGTTGGTCATGATCGACGAGGTCCAGCGGGTCCCGGACCTGTTGCGCGCGATCAAACTCTCGGTGGACCGGAACCGCCGGAACGGACGTTTCCTGCTCACCGGCTCGGCCAACATCCTCACCGTCCCGACGGTCAGTGAATCGCTGGCCGGCCGGATGGAGATCGTCGTTCTTCACCCCCTGACCGAGGCGGAGAAAGAGCGGCGACCGGGAAATTTCCTGGCGACGCTGCTGGCGGGCGAGCTTGGCGCGCGGAATCGCGCCCCGTCAACGGATCCCGTTCCCCTCGTGGAACGCCTCCTCCAGGGCGGTTACCCGGAACCGCTCACCCGCTTTCCGGAGCGCACGCGGCAGTGGCATCGCAACTATCTGGACCAGCTTCTGCAGCGCGACGTCCGCGAAGTGAGCCGGGTTCGCCGCGCCGGCGACCTCGGTCGCCTGCTGCAGCTCCTCGCGGCGCGTACCGCAACGCTCCTCAACGTGAACAGCCTGGCGAACGCTCTCGCCATCAGCCGGGTCACCGTGTCGCACTACCTGGAAGTACTCGAGCGCATGTTCCTCATCCGCCGCCTGCCCTCCTGGGGCCGGACCGCGAGCAAGCGCTTCGTGCGAGCGTCCAAGATCCATCTCACCGACACCGGACTCGCCGCCACGCTGGCCGGCCGGACGAGCGCCGATTGGCTTGGCGCCCGGGCCGCCATGGGCAGTCTGCTCGAGTCCTTCGTCGTGCAACAGCTCATCGCCCAGGCCGCCTGGACGGATCCCGACCTTCGGTTCTGGCACTACCGGGATCGCGACGGCCACGAAGTGGATCTGGTCATGACTCGTGGCCGCGAAACGTGGGGCGTGGAGGTCAAGGCTGCTACCGGGGTCGAGCCGCGCGACGCGCGCGGCCTCCTGCGCCTGGCCGCGGCATGCGGCAGGGACTTCCGTGGAGGTGTCGTGATGTGCACCGGTGAAGGAGTCTGGCGGCTTGGGGATCCGCGCATCCACTCGGTGGGCGTGCGCGAACTGTGGGAGCGGTAGCGGAATGCGCCTTGGGCGCGCTCCGCGCAGTGGTGCTGTGAGGGCCGGTTGGGGTTGCGACGTGCGCGGCGCCGAGCGCCGCGCGTGCCGGCTGTTTCGGAGCAGAGCGATAGCTCTGCGCAGACCCCTTGAGCACGAGGGATGGACGTCGGCGACAGCCGGCGCCCATTCCTCGTAGCTCGGGAACCCGGCGTTCCAAGCCGTACGCGTTGTACCGCACCGTGGCGTAGCGCGTTTCGCGGCCCTCCCGGGCCGCGATGCCGGCCGGAGGCCGGCGCTCCGAGCTGGCTACATCGCGGATCCGTTGTCGCCGCCGCCGGCAGCTCCCGGGGACGGCTCATCCGCGGCGGGTGCTCAGCCGGATTGGGCAGCGTCAGGAGCATGAAGCTCCAGGCCGGGTACCCGCGTGAAACCTCTCCGCTTCCGGGTGGCGAGCAGCATGGAGCGCGACAGCGCGGTCGCGGCGATCAGCGCGTCGGGAAGGCGGATTCCCGTCTCCCGGCGAATCCGGCCGGCCCGCTCGGCGATCTCCCGATCCACCGGCAATTCGCCGAGCGGAGCCAGCAGGGCGGCCGCTTCCCGGACTCCGCGCGTTCCGGAGAACAACTCCGCTCGCGTTATGACCGAGTAGTGCAGTCGATGGCCGTTCGTCCGCAGCGGGCGGGCGCCACGCAAGTGGTCGATGAACACGTCCGTGTCCACCAGAACGTCAGCCACGTTCCCATTCGTCGCGGTTGGGGGCGGCCGCGTCCGGCACCGCGCCGAACGTGACCGCGAGCGCCGCCTCCACATCCGCCGACTGCCGCTCCAGGTAGTCGTCGAGCGCGCGCCGGACGACTTCCGCCAGGGTGATCCCCTCGGCCTGCGTCAGGGTGTCGATGCGTTCGCGCTGTGCCTCGGTCAGGTACACCTGGGTGCGGGTGCTGGACATACAGCACAATATACAGCACGCGGAGTCCAGTGTTGTACGCCCTTCCGCTGCGCTTCGCGCAGCGGGTGCCGGCTAAAGCCGGCGTTCCAAGCCGTACGTGTCGTGACCGCATGGGGGCGTAGGGTCTTTCGCGGCCCTGTCGGGCCGCGATGCCTGCCGGAGGCCGGCGCTCCGCTACTCCCCGGCGGCGCGGCGGGTGGCGATGGCCTCGAGGGCCTCGGCGATGTCGGCCGCGCTCAGGTAGCGGCCGCCGGCGACGACTCCGGCGATCTCCCGCGTGGCTTCGATGTTCTCGAGCGGGTTCGCGTCAAGCAGCACGAGGTCGGCCCGGTTGCCAGAGGCGATGACACCGAAGTCGGGGGCGATGCGGCCGCCGCGGGCGACGTGCTCCGCCACCAACCGGGTGCCGGATTCGAGCACCTCGTAGGGGGTCATCCCGGACTCGACGTAGGACACCGCCTCGCCGTGGATGGAGAAGCCGGGGACGCTGAAGATCTGGGGCGAGTCGGTGCCGAGCAGGATGTTCGCGCCCGCGTCGTTGAGGGCGCCCAGGATCTGCCGGCGGAGCGCAGCGATCCGCGCGGTGTTCTCCGCGCCGTAGCGCTCGAGTCCGGAGTCCACCGCCTCCGTCCAGCGGGCGACGGTCTCCCCGGGCATGTAGCGGATCTCGGGCCGCTCGGCCTTCAAGTCGGACGACGGCCGGGTCGGGAGGATCCCCGACTCCCAGAGGACCATGGTGGGTACGACTCCCGTCCCGCTCGCCTCGATCGCCTCGATGACGCCGGGCATCCGGTCGAGATCCACCAGTTCCGAAAGCCCGGCGATCCCGCGGAGCGCCTCCATGTCCGCCCGGGCTTCCTCGGGAATCAGCGCTTCCACGAAGTTGTCGAGGTGGTCCACCGTGTCATGGCCGCCCTCGAGCGCGGCGAAGAGCCCCACCTCGTCCGCCACGTGCCCGGCGAACGGAATCCCGAGACGCTGCGCTTCCGCGGCGAGCGCGGCGTAGGTCTCGGGCGACAGCCCCTCGTGGACCTTCAGGAGATCGAACCCGGCCTCGTGGTACTCGCGGACCAGCCGCACCGCCTCCTCCGGGGTCTCGACCCGGCCGCTCATCGAGGGACTGCCCACGATGAGCCGGGGGCCGATCAGCTCGCCCGCGTCGATCCGGTCGCGGAGCGCGAGCTGGCTCGCGTGCCCCTGCATCCCGCGAACGGTGGTGACGCCGTTCGCCACGTACATCATCAGCACGTCCTCGGTGAGCGCCGGCGGGCTGTTGGCGCCCGGCAGGTGTCCGTGCATCTCGGCAAGTCCCGGGATCAGGAAGCGGCCCTCCCCGGCGACGACCGTGGTCGCCTCCCCGAGGGTGACCTCGGCGGCGGGCAGCACCGCCGCGATGCGGCCGTCCTTCACGACCACGGTGTGGTCGGGCAGCGCCCGCTCGCCGTCCATCGGCAGCACCGTCGCCGACACGATCGCGAGGTCCGCGTCCGCCACCGTCGGCTCGGGAGCGCAGGCCAGCCCCGCCGCCAGTAGCAGCGGCATGGCGGCACTCAGGACGCTCCGGATTCCGGAGAAGGGTCGGTCGTGTTTCATGGGCATCGCTCCCGCGAAAGGGTGTGCCAAGGATTATGGGGGCCGGGCGGACGGGAAACCAGAAATACTCCCGACCCGTCATGGCGCTCCGAATCGAACTGTGGGGGCCGCCGCTCGCCCCGCTCACCGGCGGAAACCTCTACGACCGGATCCTCGTGGAAACGCTGCGAAACCGGGGCCACGAGGTGACGGTCCGGGAGTTCGCGGGCGACGGGTCCGGGACGCCCGCGGCCAGCGCCCGGGCCGACGTGATCCTGCAGGACGAACTCCTGCACCGGGAGTTCCGGCAGCGAAACGCCGACTGGCGAGGGCGCCGGCCGCGCATCGTGGCGCTCGTCCACCACCCGCAAAGCTCCGAACCGGAGCGCGGAGAAGCGGAGCTGGCGCGGCTGCGCGGCGAGGAAAGCGCCTACCTGAGGACGGTGGACGCGGTCCTTTCCCCGAGCCGGGCCAGCGTGGACGCGGCCCGGCGGCTCGCCGGGCGGAGGCTCCCGGCCGCCGTCGTCCCGCCCGGCCGGGACCGGCTCGCGGGCGCCGCGCTTCCCCCCCTTCCCGGCCCGGAAGAAATCCGGGCGCGGGCCCGGGGCCCGCTGCGGGTCGCCCACGTGGGCAACGTGATTCCCCGGAAGCGACTGCTCGAACTGCTCGAGGCGCTCGCCACCGTCCCGGAATGGACCCTGGCGGTGGCGGGGCGCGAAGACCCCGACCCGGCCTACGCCGCCGCGGCGCGCCGGCGCGCCGCCGCTCCGGACCTGGCGGACCGGGTCCGCTTCCGGGGACCGCTGGGGCCGGCGGCACTCGCCGGATTGCTGCGGGACAGTGTCCTGCTCGCCGTTCCCTCCACCCACGAAGGGTTCGGGATCGTCTATCTGGAGGGGTTCGCCTTCGGGCTGCCCGCGCTCGCCGCCGCCTCCGGAGGGGCTGCGGAAGTGATGCGCGAGGGCGAAACCGGCTGGTCGATCCGCGAGGCCGCGTCAGGGAGCGCGGCGCGGCGGATCGCCGGCCGCCTCGAGACGCTCGCCGCCGATCGAGGCCGGCTGGCGGCGATGGGGCTGCGCGCCGCCGAACGCCACCGGAACCATCCCACCTGGGCGACGAGCGCCGCCGCCGTCGAAGACCTCTTCACGCTCCCGGCAGCGAGCGACCGGAGCGGCCGGGATCAGCGATGAATCTCTGACGAGGCCGCGTCCGCGCCAGCGCCAGGCGGCAGCGGCGGCGTCATGCCCTCGATCGCCCCGATGCCCGTCGCGGCGCGCGCCGCGATCTCGGGAATCCGGGCGGTCAGGGCGTCGAAGTCGTCCGCCTTCCCGGCGGCGGCGATGGCGGCCTTGACCTCGCCCGGCGCGTCCGCGGCCGTGGAGCCTTCCTCAAGCACGAGCTGCAGGATGCCCCGGAGATTCCGCCACTGCTTGGCGGCGGCGGCCAGCCGGGCGCCGGAGGGTTCCGGGACCAGCCCGTGGTCGGCGGCGGACTCGAGCACCGAGCCCGCGTCGAGCGCGAAGAGGTCCGTGTCCGGTCCGGCGTGCTTCAGTTGGAGGTAGCGGGCCGCGCGTTCGACGTCCCGGAAACCGCCCTGCATTTCGTCGAGGGTCATCAGCCCGGGCTCGGCCGCGCCGAAAGGCTGCTGCGCCAGGTGCTCCATCATGGTGCGGCGCGCTGGGCTCTCGGCCAGGACTTCGCGCCGCAGCGCTTCGAACCGCCGCACGAGGTCGGAACGGCCCGACTGGAAGACAGCGCGCGCCCGAGTCAACTGGAGGAGTTCCTCCCCGGGGCCCACCTCGCGGTGGTAGTCCCGAAAACCCGAGAACGCGCGCACGCGGTGCAGCGGAGTCACCCGGTGGATCGGCGCCAGCAACAGGTTGTCGCGCGAAAGCGCCCGCAGCGCGTTCCGGGACCGGTGGTAGAGCGCGTCGAAGTACTCCGGCGGCCCGCCCTCGTACAGGAACAGGATGTCGAGTTCCGCTCCCAGGAACCGGTCGCCGCTGGCGAGGTCTCCGAAGATGACCGCGCAGATCGAGCTCCCGGAGTCCGGGGAACTCCGTTCGGCGAAGTCGTCGCAGACCGCGGACAGCACCGTCGAGATCGAGGCTTCGGCCACCCGGGACGCCACCGTGCCCACCTCCGCCGGCGTCAGGTTGCCGCGCGCCAGGTGGACGCCGAGCTGGAAGAGCTTCCCGTTGGACCACTCCCGCGCCACCCCGACCGCCTCGCCCGCGTTCTGGGTGTGGGTGGCCGCGAGCTGCTCCTTCATCTCGTCGGCGCCGAGTTCGTGCGTCCAGTAGAGCCGGACCAGCCCGCGGCGCGCGATCTTCTCGAACTCGGCGTCCACCCCGAAGCCGTCGGGCAGATCCAGGTCGGTGAACTCCCTGGTCCCGAGGCTGTCGAGCAGTTCCGGCGTCCGGTTCATCCAGGCAGCGAGCCGGGGAGCGCCGGCGATGACCTCGGCGATGGCGTCGAACGCCTCCGGGCGAGCCGCGAACGCCGGGCTGTCGTAGGCGCGCCAGTCCTCGATGTCGGGATAGAAGTAGGCGCGCTGCCGGTCGAGCAGCGGATCCATGAGCTTGAACCAGCGGCTCGGGAAGAGGGCCAGGCCGTTCATCTGGGAGTAGCGGTCCGGGAGTTGCGGCGACTCCTCCTTGCCGTAGTGCTGCAGCAACGGATAGCGCCGGTTGGACGCCGCGTGGTGATCGGCGTGCCGCTGCATGTTGTAGTAGAGCCAGTTGGTGAACTTGTAGTCCGCGCTCCAGGCGTGGCGGGGCAACACGCGCTCGAACCGGCCGCTGGGCATACGGACGCGCCGCAGCCCGTAGTGCTGGACGTAGTTGCTGATCTTCATGGAGAAGACCACGCTGGAGCACAACACCACGTAGACCAGCACGGCCCAGACGCCCCCCAGCACGTAGATGAGGGCATACCAGGCGCCGGCGAACAGCACGTACCGCCAGAAGGGGTTCGAGTAGTGCCAGACCGGCAGGCGGCTCCGCGCCAGGCGCTTCTTCTCGAACTTCCACGCTCCGGTCAGGTTGCTCGCGACCTCCCGGGGCAGATACCGCCAGAAGCTCATCCCCTTCGGCGCCGACCCGGGATCCGCCGGGGTGCAGACCATCGGGTGATGGATGTAGACGTGCTCCGTCGCGTAGTGCGGGTAGGAAGCGGACGCCAGGACGAACTCGCCGAGGTGGCGCTCCCAGGAGGAGCGGCGGTGGACCAGCTCGTGGCCGACCACGAAGACGGTCTGCCCGACCAGGACCAGGACGACGGCCAGCAGGGCGATTTCCCAGGCGGCGAGGCGTCCGGCCACCAGCATCTGCCAGAGCCCGAACCCGAAGACCACCGGCCACAGCACGGCCCACGACCAAGCGGACAGCTTGTAGACGAACAGGCGGCTCTCCGGCGTCTGGTCCGGGTCCATGTTCCGCTCCTGCATGCCGAACATCTGGTCGAACTTGTCGGCGAGCGCGAGGAAGACGAAGGGGCCCGCGAACCACCAGCCGCCGTTCAGCGCCGCCAGCACGACCAGCGGAAAGATCAGCAGGGGAGCGAAATAGGGGAGCGCGTTCCCGAGCGACGGCTCCACGAGAACCGCGCGGGACGCCGCCGCGCCGGTCGAGCCTCCAGACTCCATTGTCACCTCCGTCAAAGAGCCAGCGTCATCCAGACTGGGTTTGGCCGATCCTAGCAGCCTGCCGTCTCCCCGGCCGAACCAGCCAGCCGAAGAAGAACGCCGCCAGCCCCCACGACCCGACGGCCATCCCGGCCGCCTTGAGGGCGCCGAGAGCGATCGCCGCCGCGACGGCCAGGCGGCTCACCGGCCGGCGCAGGCGCCAGAAGCGGCCCGTCAGGCGGCGCGACCCGGCGCTTTCCGGGTCGAGACGGCCGCTCCGGATCAGGTAGTCGCGGCCGAAACCGAGCAGGAACGGCGTCCCGAGCGCCATCGTCGCGGGCGGCGCCCACTCGGGCTCGATGAAGGGGGCGAGACACACCGCGACCAGCCCCATCTGGAAGCCGGCGAGGCGGCGCCGGAACGGGCTCGGCGGAAGGTCGCGCAGACGGCGGCCGAGGCGCGCTTCCACGAACAGGGCGGCGCCGAACAGGTAGCGCCCGAAACCGGCCAGCAGGTACCAGGCGGGCAGCGTTCCGGCGGCGAGAACCGCGATGCCGCTAGCCGCGGCCAGGCCCAGTGCATCGGCCTCGGCGTCGAGGCGAGCGCCGAACGCGCTCGTCGTGCGGGTGCGCCGGGCGATGGCGCCGTCGGCATAGTCGCCGAGCGCGGCCGCCGCGTAGACCAGGCACGGCATCCAGCCGGCGAGCGCCAGCCGGGCCTCGGGGGAGAACGTCGCGGCGAGCCCGCACCCGGCCAGCGCCGCGAGGGCCGCCAGCCGGACGAGGGTCAGCCGGTTCGCGAGGCCGAGCGGCCGGGGCGCCGGCTCCCGGGCGGCAAACGCGACCACCCCG
Source organism: Vicinamibacteria bacterium (assembly GCA_965116805.1). Taxonomy (GTDB): domain Bacteria; phylum Acidobacteriota; class Vicinamibacteria; order Marinacidobacterales; family Marinacidobacteraceae; genus Marinacidobacterium. Next base: position 2,014,593 of record OZ220713.1, on the reverse strand, counting down.
GCGAAGACCGCGAAACCGAGCAGTCCCCCGCCGAGAGGAAGTCCGGCGAGGAGGATGCCGGCGGCGCACACCGCGCCGGCGGCGCCAGTGGCGAACCGCCAGAGTTCGTTCCCGTCCCCGATGTCCGTCACCCTGACGCGGCCCAGCCTAACGCACCCCCGGGGCCCCGTTTTCGTGCCACGTCTGACACGGCTGGCGGTCGCCGAATCGAGCCTCGGGCATACTTCTCGGGTACGCAGCGTTACGGGGGAGGTGACAGCGTGCGAACAGCGACATTCTTAACAGTGGGGTTCCTGTGGGCGCCGTGGTTCGCCGCCGCGCAGGACGGTGGCATTTCGGGAACGGTGACCGACTTCGGCGGCGGAGCGCTCCCCGGGGTGACCGTCGAGGTGTCCGGGCCGGCGCTACCCGCCGCGCAGGTGGTCGTGACCGACCGCCGCGGGGAGTTCGCGGCCGCGGAATTGCCTCCCGGCGAATACCTCGTCACCTTCAGCCTGGCCGGGTTCGAGCAGCTCGAGCGCGAGGTGGAGGTGACGGCGGGGGACACCCTCACGGTGGACGCGGAGCTGCAGCTCGGCGGACTCTTCGAGGAGGTCACCGTCTCCGTGACCGGCACCGCCATCGAGGCGCCCGCCATCAACATGCCCCACGCGGTGACCGTGGTCAGCCGCGAGACGCTCGAGCAGCAGGGAAGCACGCAGCTCGTCGATCTCTTCCGGAACCTGACGGTCAGCCACGGCGTGGTCGGCGAACGGAACAGTTGGTACAACTCGAACCAGCCGGCGACCCTCACCGAGAACGTGGCCAACGTCAACCTGCGCGGGCTGGGCGCCTCGCGGACGCTCGTCCTCATCAACGGCCGGCGCCACGTGCCGGTCCCGGCGCGCCTGATCGGGGGGCGCTTCGTGGACGTGAACACGATCCCCTCGATCGCCGTGGGGCGGCTGGAGGTGCTGAAGGAGGGCGCGTCGGCGACCTACGGCTCGGACGCGGTGGGCGGCGTCGCCAACTTCGTGACCCGCAGCGACTTCCGGGGCTTCGAGATCAACGTCGCGCACGACTACTTCGACGGCGGGGGCGATACCACCGTCGCCGGCATCTGGGGCCTCGACATCGGGTCCTCCAGCGCCGTCTTCTCCATGGAGCGGGTCGGCCGCCAGGAACTCCAGATGGCGGAGCGCCCCTGGACGCTCGACCGCCTCAGCGAGTACCCCCCGGGGACCCGGGGAGGCTGGTCGAGCCTCGGCAACCCGGGAACCTTCGCGGTGGGCGCACCGGAGCCGTGGGTCGCCCACGTCTTCGATCCCCGCTGCACCGACTTCGGCGGTATCGACGAGGGCTGGACCTGCCGTTTCCGTTACGCCCCGTATGACAACCTGATCGACGAGCAGCAGCAGACGCGCGCCTTCCTCGAGATCAACGGCCCGCTGAGCGACACGGTCGAGTACCACGTCGAGGGACTGTGGGCCGACGCGGTGATCCCGAACTGGTACACGACGCCGTCCTACCCGCCGTTTCCCCTCACCAGCACCACGATCATGGAGGTGGCGGCCGACCATCCGGGCCGCCAGGCCTTCTGCGCCACTTACGCCGGCGACCCGAAGGCCGACCCGAACGGGGCCTGCCTGGAGGATTCCCCGTGGTACCTCAACGGCCGCCCGTTCGGGAACTCGGGCCCCGGGCGCCGGCTGCGCCGCGAGTCGCGGACGCAGCGGATCGCCGGCGACCTCCACGGGGAGTTCACGCTGGGCGGGCGGGACGCCCACTGGGACGCCGGCGTCAGTTACTCGCGGGCGCAGGGCAACATCAACCTGCCGGCGGTCTATACGGACCGGATGTTTCTCGCATTCCGCGGCTTCGGCGGTTCGGGCTGCGGCGTCGGGGTGACCGCGGACCCGAACTCCCCCGCCGGCATGGCGCTCGGGCCGCTCGGCGGCGCGGTCGCGGGCCAGGGTCCCTGCATGTACTACAACCCGTTCAGCAACGCCATCCAGTTCTCCGATCAGCCGGGGTCGGCCCTCGAGAACACCGCGAACCCGGACTACGTGGCCGGCCTGGCGAATTCCGAGGACCTGCGGTTGTGGCTCAACGAAGAAGTGGATCTCTTCAGCACCACGGACATGTTCGTGGCCGACTTCACCGTGAACGGCAACCTCGTCGAGAACGTGGCCGACTTCGCCCTCGGCTACCAGTTCCGGCGCATGCACGCCGACGGCGACCCCAACGACCCCGGCGACGTGACGATCAACCCCTGTCCGGTCGCGGGCGACATGGGTTGCGCGGCCGGGAAGCGGTTCGGGCCCTACCTGTTCACGAACGTCCACCGCCCCTACGACGCGAGCCAGCAGGTGCAGCGGGTGTTCGGCGAGCTGGCGCTGAAGCTCGGGCCCCGAATTGACACCCAGACGGCGGCCAACTACGAGTTCTACGACGTCGCCGGCAGCCGGGTGAACAGCTTCGATCCGAAGTTCGGCTGGCGGATCCAGGCAGCCGAGAACCTGGACTATTCGCTGTCCTTCCGCGGCTCGGTGCAGACCACCTTCCGGACCCCCTCGCTGGACGACCTGAACACCAGCCCGCTGACCACCCTCGAGTGGATCTCGGAGACCGGCGCCTACCAGGCGGTGGACCGGTTCGGGCGCACGGACCTCGTCCCCGAGCGGGCGTTCACCTTCAACACGGGGGCGGTGCTCTTCCTGCAGGGGGGCGTGGAGGCGACCGTGGACTACTGGCGCTACGACTTCGAAGACGTGATCGGATCCATGCCCTACGACTCGATCTCGAGCCTCTACGCCAGCGGCGACGCGGCCACCCGGAACGCGGTGGCGCCGTTCATCATCTGCCCGGGCGGCCGGGCCTCGGAGCTCGCGGTCGCGGATCGCTGCGACGCGCAGAACCTCCAGCGCATCCAGATCGACCTGGTGAACTGGCCGGGACTCACCACCTCGGGGATCGACACCCACCTCGCGGCCCGCACCGACGCGGGGCCGGGGCAACTCTCGCTCGCCTGGGACTCCACCTACACCCTCCGCTACGACACCAAGGAGCTGCGGCTCGAGGGCACCGACCTGGTCCTCAGGGAGGAAGAGGAGGCCGCCGGCTTCCTGAACTTCGCGCACCCGATCGCGGTGCCGCTTCCCCGCTGGAAGAGCCGCTGGCAGGCCGCCTACAGTTGGAACGACTACCGGTTGGCGAGCTACGTGAACTACATCTCGTCCTACGAGGACCTGGACAACGAGATCGTGCCCGTGATCGACCCGTTCCTCACCTGGGACATGAGCTTCCTGTGGCGGGGTCCCGGCGGGGTAGACCTCACGGTCTACGGGCTGAACCTGACCGGACGAGTCCCCCCCTGGGTCAACATCGAGCAGGCCTACGACGGTTTCACCCACGACCCCAAGGGGCGGCGGATCAAGGCGTCGCTGCGCTGGCGGTTCGGGAGTTGACGGCCGGGAGCGCCGGCCGGTTCTCGCGGTAGCGGCCTCCAGACCGGCACCGCCCGCCGCCGGCGGGCGGCGGCAAGACGGCAATCTGCGCGACCGCTCACGCCGCGCTCTCCGTCAGCTGACTAGTTGCCGGGGCCGGCGGCGCGGGCCGGGGAGGGGATCAGGTCCGCCACGGCGGCCGGAAGCCGGACATCCGGCGCGTCTTCGAGCGCCTGCAGCGTGGGACTGGCGCTCACCGCGTCGTCCCCGATGGGATCGGCCCGAAGCTTCAGGTGGGCGAAGAGCCGGCGGGTGGGAGCGAGGCGTCCGTTCCGGAGGGCGGCGGGCATCAGCTTGAGGCCGACCGTGCCCCGCACGTTGCCGCCGATGGTGAGGATGCGTTCGCGGTCCGGCTCCAGCCCGACGACGACGTCGCAGTGCATCCGGGCGCCGACGCCGAGATTCCGGCGGCGCTGGGCGATGGACGCGTAGCTGCTCCGCCGGCTGCTGCAGAGCAGGTCGCCCGGCTCGACGGCGGCGTCGCCGATGTCGTAGGCGAGGAACGCGGCCGGGGACGACGAGGCGTCGCGGGCGCGGATCGCCTGATCCACATAGACGTGGTGGGCGATGGCGCGCTGGAACCGGTCCGCGCTGCCGAGTCCGCCCTCGCACATCACCCAGGAGATGAAGGCGGCGGACCAGGGATCGCGCCAGCGGGAGGTCAGGCCGTCCGGTCCGTTCCACCGCCCGTTCTGGCGATCGATCATCCAGGATCCGCGCGGCGTCGCCGCCCAGTACCCGGCGATGGTCGGCGCGATGCGCACCCCCTCCGCCGCGTTGGCGGGCCGCCACCACCATCGCCTCGCTCCCCGCGCGCGCCGGGTGCGGATCGAGGGTCCGGTCTGATCGATCACGTAGAACCCGAAGAAGGCCCACTCCTGGACCGCGAGGTCCACGATGCGCCGCCGGGTTTGCCCGACCGGCAGGTCCCGGCAGGCGTCCGAACGGACGCTCATGCGCCCCGGCGCCCCGTCCACCAGCGCCGAGGGCGGGGTGGCGTCGAACTCCTCGGCCGGCAGCCGCTCGAACGGAGTCGTCTGCGGCCAGGCGCTGCCCGGCGCGGCCAGCATCGCCGCGGCGACCACCAACGCGAGAGGAATCGTGGTCTTCCAGTTTCCCTTCATTCCAGATCTCGCCGCCGGTTCGAGGCCGGAAATTATCAGGGGGCCTCCCCTGCGGCGCTTCGGGCAGGGAAAAACCGCGTGAGATCGTGGGGGAAATCGCTCATCCGCCACGAGGTGCCCACCTCGGGAAGGAGGGTCCGGGTGAAGCCGCGTTCTTCCCAGGGTTGCAACAACTCCGGGTCCCGCGCAAAGAGATGCATGGGAGTCGCCCAGGTGTCGGAGTCGTGGAGCGAGAGCTTCGGCGGCTGGTGATCGCCGATGACGGCGACCAACGCCGGGCGCGGTGCGAACTCGCGCAGGAAGCCGCCTATGATGCGGAACTGGTACTCCAGGCTCGTTACGTAGCGCTCGGACAGTTCGGCCAGGTCCCGGTAGTCGTCGTGGGCAATCGAGCGAAGGGGCCCTTCGTAGGCGGTCCCCTCGTCGAAGCGGCTCCAGGGAGTGACGTACGGCGGCACCGGCCAGTAGGGGATGTGGCTCATGATCAGGGAGACCTTCGCGAACAGCGGCCGGGCCGCGGTGTGGATTTCCCGCTGATGGAGCGCGTAGAGCGTGTACTGGTCCGGAACCTCCCACCAACCCATCGCGGGTCCCCGGTAGCCGATCCCCTCCCGGTCGTAGATCCGGTCGAAGCCGTACCAGGCGCCCTCCGGCCACTCTCCCTGGATTCCCGGTTCCAAGGCGACGGTGCGGTATCCCGCCTCCCCGAAGAGGCGTACGAGACTTTGCCGGCGCGACCCGATCAGGGCCCGGTAGAGCGCCTCGCGCTCCACCCAGACGCCCGACAGCAGCGAGGCGTGGGCGCGCCAGGACCCTCCCCCGAAGGTGGGGCTCTGGACCTGCGCCGAGCGGTAGTCGAAGCCCCCGGCCCGCGCGTCCTCGGCCCAGCGTTCGGCCGCCGCCTCGAGCGCCGGCCGCCGTCCCGGGTCCTCGAACGCCGCCACCCCGTAGGACTCGAGGAAGATCACGTAGAAGTCGGCGCCGCCCAGGTCGGGAGCGCCGGGGAGCGGCGGGGCGGTGATGGCGGCGGGCGGCTCCGCGGTGGGAGCCGCCACGAGGTCCCCGGCGGCGAGCAGGGCGGAACCACCGGGCGGGGAGAGCCACGGGAGGGCGAGCAGGAGGAGCGCGGCCGCGCCGAGTCCGGCGCGGCGCCGCCGGTCCAGGCCGGCTCCCGCCGCCGCGAGGACGCCCAGCGCGCGAACGATGAGCAGGAGCAGGCCGCCCAGCAGGAGGCCGCCGAGCGGGATCAGGACTGCCGGGGTCAGCACCGGACTCACGGTCGCGAGCATTTCCGCCACGTTCCCCAGGTGCGGCAGGTCGCCCGCCGGGTCGAGCGGCCGCCCGAGCAGTTCAAGCGCGATGAGGCCGGCGATCCGGGCGGAGGCCGCCACCAGCAGGATCGGGGCGAGAAGGAACCGGATCCACCGCCGCGGGCGCCTGCCGCCGAGCAGGGCTCCGGCGGCCGCCAGCAGGAGGAGGTCCGGGGAAATCGCGGCGACCGGGCGCACCCACGGGGCGGCCGACGAGAACGAAACGGTCAGGAGCAGGTTCAGTCCGACGAGCGCCAGCAAGACCCGAGGCCAGGCGCTTCTTTCGGGATGGGGAGGCTCTTTGCTCACCGGAACATCGGGAGGGGCCGCTCCAGCCCGAAGTAGCGGTCGAGCGCTTCGAGGCCGAGCAGCAGGTGGGCGCCCACATAGAGAAAGGCGTCCCTCGGAATGCGGTCGGCCGCGGCGTTCGAGACCAGGAACGGAGCGAAGGCCCGGATACCCGTCTCGTCGGTCCGCCGGACGCTCATCTCGGTCAGCGTGCCCCAGATCTCGATTCCCGGACGTTTCTGCCGCGCCTCCTCCCCGGTGCGCCCGTAGTAGGCGAGCTTGAGCCCCGGCATCCGGTCCCGGCAGAAGCCGAGAACCCGGGAGGCCACCTCCGGCGCGCCTTCGAGCGCCGTCGCCGCGATCGCCGCGGCGTTCGAAGTCTGGACGATGTCGTTCGGCGAATAGAGCAGCGTCCGGCGGTCGTCGAACAGCGTGGCCATCTCCGGCTGGAACACGTCGTAGATCAGTCCCGCCGGCGAGCGCGCGGCGCGGACGACCTCGTAGCTGCGCGCCGCCAGGTCCGCCAAATCCTGCCGTCCGGTGTCCCGGGCCATCCGCGCAACGTAGTCGGGCGCGTAGTCCACGAGGAAGGAGTTCGTGGCGAAGTCCCGGCTGCCGAAGTTGAAGTAGTTGCGGACGAGGAGCAGGCCGGCGGCCTCGCTCGCGTGGCGCGCGTAACCGTCCAGGATCGTGAGCGCCAGCTCCCGGTCCTTCCCCGCACCGAAAGCGAGCGCCCCCTCCCAGAGCCCCTCGGACACGCGAAGCGCCTCCGTGGTTCCGGAGGCGTCGGGCGCATCCTCCTCGTCCACGGGCGCCGGCGATCTCCGCCACAGCACGAAGCCCCGCGTGTAGGGATCGTCCGGTTCGTCCACGATCAGCCGGCGGACGGCGAAACCGCGGAGCGCCGCGTACATCTCGCGGTCGCCGAGCCGGGCCGCCACCCGCAGCAACTCGCCCACGTCCACCGCGTAGGCGAAGCCGTCGGCGCGGGCCAGCTCGCCGGCCAGCACCCGGCCCCGCACTTCCTGGTGCAGGGAAATCAGCGCCTCCCGCGTCGCCTCCGGCCCGGGCCACACCGAGCCCCGGCAGGAACCGGCGGCAACGGCTACCGCGATCCAGATCCCGGCGCGCCGCATCCACCCGAGAATAAGGGAACCTCGGTTGGGAGCGCCGGCCGGTTCTCGCGGTAGCGGCCTTCAGACCGGCACAGCCCGCCGAAGGCGGGCGGCGGGATGGACCTCATGCGCCGGGATGGCTCGGCTGTGCGCGTCACTGCACCCGGGGTACCGACGCACCGCCCGCGGCCCTGCGGGCCGCTGTGCCGGCTGAAGCCGGCGTTCCAAGCGAGCGGCGCCATCACGGCTCTTGGCCAACCCCGCCCGCCGGCTGCGCCGTCGCCCCGGGGCTCGGGCCAGCCGAGTCCGGGCTCCGCACCGCGGCCAGGCGGTAGCGGCTACTTCAGGAGCGGCACGACTCCGACGACGATTCCCACGATGACCGCGGTCTGCGCCAGCATCGCTCCGAACATCCACTTGATGAGCCGCGTCTCGCGCTCCGCCAGATCCGCTTTGGTGACCATGCTCTCGCGTATCTGCCGGATTTCGGCCCGGAGTTCCGCCTTGGTGGCAAAGCCCGCCATGGCCTCGCGCATCTGCCGGAGTTCCGCCATCACCGGCTCCAGGCCGGCGGCAACGATCTCAGAAGTCATGGCGTGTATCCGCTGATTGGCAGTATAAGCGAGCTCCGGACCCCACCCCCTCTCCACGAGCAGGTGGAAGAGCGTGCCTTCCGAGGCCGGTTTCGGGGCGTCCGGACCGGATGGAGAAGCTTCCGCCGGTCGTTGGGTCGGCTTCGCGGAAGGTTCGGGAATTGAGACTTGCGGCGGGGGCTTGGTGGGCATCGAAATCTCCTTTGGTGGATGAAGAGGAAGACCCGGCGTCCTCCTCTACTTCCCTAGACGTAATCCCGACCCGTTTCTTCCCGTTTCCGCATGCAATGTGGAAAAGTCGAAGCGAAGCGGCGTTTTCCCCGGTCTGGCCATCCGGCGACTCCGACATGGCGCGGACCCTCCGAAACCCGGTACTGCGACCCGTTCCTCTCACGCCAACCCACCCCCTACAATGGGCGGTTCCCCGCTGGCCGCCCGGGAAGGAGGCAGTGCGATGCGTACTTCCACCGTTGTTCTGAGTCTTGCCGCCGTGCTGGCCGCCGTCCCGGCGGCCGCGCAGCCGGAGTCGCTTGCCGCGCTCTACGCGTTGGGCGGAGCCGTTTCCGACACGAACGGGGACGGCGTCGCCGACCGGTTGAACGCCCGGGTGGTGCTGCCCGGCTCCCCCTCGGCGGCCGAGGTCGCGATCGCCGCGGACCTCGCCGCCCGGCTCGGTTTCGAGACGCTGGCGCTCGATCTCCCGTTTCCCACCGACGCGGAGATGGAGATCGCCGTGGGCGACGAGGCGCTGTCCCGGCTCGGGTTGAGCGGGATGGGCGACCTCTCCACCGGGCGGGGCGCCGTCGAGCTGCACACGGCGGGCGACTCCGTGGTCGTCGCGGTCCGTGGCGGTGACGACCACGGCCTCACGGCCGCCGCCGCCTGGCTCGCCTCCCGGGCGCCCCACGTCTTCCGAACGGACGGCGAATCGCTCGAGGAGGTCGAGGCGGCGGTGATGAGCGCCGCCGGGGACGCGGCGGGCGCCGCTCACACCGTGCGGGTGGAGGTGGAAGCGGGCGCGAGTTCCCTGGCCGCCGCCGAGGTGCGCGTCGCCGCGGCCGACGCCGCCGCCGCGAACGCCGTCACCTCGGCCGTGGAGTCCGCCGGAGACGACCTGCGTTTCGACAGCCTTGCCACCCTGCGGGTCGTCGCCGCGCACGACGGGGGGGAATCGGAGGCCTCGGTCAGCCACGAACCACCCACCGCGGAACCCGGGCCCGTGCCCGGCCGGCCCGGTTCCGGCGCCAAGGACGACCTCGGACTCGCGGTCCTCTACGAGCCCGACGGACTGCTGGGCGATTCGAACGGCGACCGCATCCCGGATCGGCTGGACTCGCGGCTGGCGGTGACCGCCGAGGATCCGGGGGGGACGGTCGCGCTCGCCGCCCGGCTGGGGCTCGAGTCGTCGGGGATGGACTTCCCGGTGGCGGCCGCCGCGGACGCGATCGACGAGCCGGACGCCGCGCCGACCCTGGTGGTGATCGGCACCGCCGGCGAGAACCCGCTGCTCGCGGATCTCGCGGTTCCCGATCTCGGAGCCGGCGAGGGCTTCGTCGGCGTGGTCCCGGAGGCGTTCGGCAAGAAGCCGGCACTCGCGATCACCGGAGGCGACCAGGCCGGGCTGTCCCGCGCGCTCTACCAGACGGCGGTGGGCCTGCCTCACCTCGACGCCGCGAACCGCGGGAAGGACCACCCCACGGTGGACGCCGTCGAGTTCAACACCTGGAAGTTCCTCACCCAGCGGAGCCCCGGCGGCCAGGCGGCGGCGGCGCTCTACAAGCTGGAACAGATCGCCGCGGAGATCTCCCACCTCGGGATCGAAAGCTCGAAGATCCTGCTCTCGGTGAAGGACCCGGCGCCGGGGCTTGACGACTTCGTCGCCGCGGCGGCGGAACGGCTGGGACTCGGCGACGCGACCGTCGAACTCGATGACCGGAACGTGGACAACGCGGCCGTCATTCACGAGGAGGAGTTCGCGGTTCCCTCCGAGGTCGAGGAGTTCCGCGGAATCGTGCAGGACCGGCTGCTTCCGGCGGTCGGCCGGGGTGACCGGGTCCGGGTCATGGTCACCCTGAGCGAACCGGCCGCGGTGCGCCACTCGCTCCGCGACGAGCTGGTGGCCGACCTGCGCGGCTTGGGAGCTTCAGTATCCGACGGGGACGTGGTGGTCCTCTCCGCCTACCGGCAGGGCTACAGCTGGATCGAGGATGTGGTCCTGCCCCGGCTGCTGGCGCTCCGCGAGGCCGGGACGCCGACGGCACGCGTCCGGCTGCTCTTCCGTGAGCACCGGCCGCCCCCGGACTGGCCGCAGCAGGCGATGCACACGCCGCTCCGCTGGCAGCACGCCATGTTCCCCGCCGACGAGATCATGGCCGAGGCGCTGGCGCTCGACCTCGGGGACGTGGGGTTCGAGCTGCGCACGGAACCGGACGCTCCCGCCTACCGGATCGTGGCCGAGGACGCGAACGGGGAAGTCCTGCTGAACGAGACGTTCGAGCCGCGGCTCGTCTCCCGGCCGTTCTTCGACCGGTATCCGGACTACGAGCTCATCCAGGTCACCACCGGCGGGATCACCGCCGAAGTGGAAGGGGAAACCGTGGTGGACGAGCGGATCCGCATGGATGCCGAGGCGTTCTGGGACCACTACCAGTCGGACACCCTGGCCCGCGTCTACGACTACATCATGGAGCTGCACGACGGGAAGCCGCGGGGACCCGCGGACGCCCCGTACTTCGGCCAGTTGAAGGTGGTGCTCTCGCTCTCGGAGCCGGAGCGCCTCCTGGGGGTGGAACAGGAGATCGAGTCCACCCACGACGCGCTGCACGAGGACATCTACTTCGTGACCCACTCCCTGCTGCGCCACATGGGACGGAACTCGCTGGGCACCGAGCTGACCTACGGCGGCCGGGTCATCCCCGAGATGCGGGGTAAGACCGACGGCACCCCGGGGACCGCGCACATCCTCTTCACCGGGTTCAAGACCAGCCGGCCGGCGATCGTCGTGGACTACACGGCGGCCGACGGACGGACCGGGACCGTACGGCGCAACATTCCGAAGGTGGAGGTGGGCAGGCCGAAGGCGATGACGGCGCGGGTGAGCGCCGGAAACACTGGGCTGGACAGCCTCCGGCTCTGGGTGAAGGTGGACACGGACGAGGATGCGCGGGACTACTACGTGGAACGCCACGGCGAGGACGACGCCGACGAGCGGATCATGTCCGCGGCACAAGTCGCCCGGGTACTGGATCTGCTTGCCGAACTGCGCGGAGCCGGCCTCTATTCGGACGAGCTGGCGTTCGCGGGGCTCGGCAATCTGGAGGTCGCCGCGTCCTGGGACTGGGGCTACGAGCCGGACACGGAGCGGGTGGCGACCCTGGCGGCGAACGGGGAGCCGCCTCCCTTCCCGGACATCATGACGTTTCGGGACGCGACCGGCAGCGACGACCAACTCGTGCAGTGGGACTCGCCGATCTCGCCTCCCGAGGCCTACGGGATCCTGGCGCGGATGTCCGAGTTCCCCGAAGCCACGGTTTACAAGATCGGCGAAAGCTACCTGGGACAGTCCACCTGGGCGATGGACCTGATGCCGCCCATGGACGCCTCGCACTGGTCGCAGCGGAAGGCGAGCCTGCTGAAGCCGACCATCGTCTACAGCGCCCGGCAGCACGCGAACGAGGTTTCCTCCACGTCGCACGTGCTGCGGCTGGCCGAAATGCTGCTCACCGATCCCGAACGCAAGAAAAATCTCGACAAGGTCAACATCATCTTCCACCCGATCCAGAACCCCGACGGCGCCCAGCTCGCGTGGGACATGCACCAGATCAACCGGGAGCACATCCTGCATGCCGGCTACTGGGGATCCCTCGGGATCGACTCCACGACGGACGCCGACCAGCCGATGCCGATCTATCCGGAGGCCGAGGTTCGACCTCGCCTGTGGCGGATGTGGCTCCCGGACATCTTCCTGAACCCGCACGGCTACCCGGCGCACCAGCTCGTCCAGCTCTTCAGCGAGTTCAGCGGTCTGGTCCGCGCCGGCCGGCGCACCGAGCGGAACTGGGGGTTCAACAAGGGCTGGTTCATGCCGGGATTCGATGTGATCGACGACCCCGAGTTCCCGCGTCACAAGGACGCGGCGCTCAAGATCCGCGGCTACATCACGAACGCCATCCAGGACACGGACCTCGTGAGGACGATGAACGAGCGGACCTACGACCGCTACCGCCGCTACGGGATGCAGTTCGAGCCCGAGGTGTTCCACATGGACCTCCACAACGGGGTGAACATCCAGATGCCCATCAAGGGCCGCCGCGCCAGCGCACCGGGGCGTGGAGCCGGCCGCGGCTGGGATCCCAAGATCACCATCTGGGCTGCCGGCACCGAGGCCCCGGACGAGCCGGCCTACGGCGACTGGATGGAGGTCGTGGCGTCAGCCGGGCTGGCCTGGGACACGGCGGTCCTCCAGTACCTGCTGGACGGCGATCACAAGGTGAACCGGAACACCAGCGAGTTCTTCGGCGGCGTATCGATCCGGCTGGATCGGCCGCGACCCCCGGAAGAGAGCGAGGAGGAAGAGGAGGAGTAGGAGCGCCGAGCGGCCGGGGGTGGTTGGGACCGCCGGCCTTCAGGCCGGCACCGGGTCAGACCCGGGAGTGCCCGGCGCGGCCGGCGCTGGCTATCCGCCCAGGTACACGTTTTCGTTGTGCCAGCGGAGGAAGTTTGGGTTGGGGTGCATCACCGGATCGGCCGGAAGGGTGATCCGACGACCGTGATGCGGGTAATACGTGTGGCCGTTTTCGTATTCGGTTCGGAGCCGAGGACTCACCTCGAGCCGCCTTTCCGGCGTCACCGTTAGATACCCCTTGTCGAACAACCGGTGCAGGTCAGCGCGGAGCAGCAGGCCGTTGGGAATCTCGTGCGGTCCCCGTTCCACGAAGGGCTTGATATGCGCCGCGTCGAGGGCGGGCAACGAATGCTCTCTGGTGACGGCGCAGGCGCGGTCGTACGCCTCGGTGACCGCGACTCGGAAGGTCCCCTGGCCGAGGCGCGGCGCCACCAATTGGAGCTTCCCGAATCTCGGACCGTCGGCTTCCTCATCCGCCAGATAGGGTGAGACGCCGAGCTCGATCGCGTTCTCCAGGCACGCACGCCAGATCCGCTGCCCTTCGCCGTGGGAAAGGTCGTAGATCTTGTCGATCAGGTTTCTGGCCGGCCAGTCTGCGGGCTGCCGGATCCATTGTTCGCGCGGGAAGAAGACCGCGTGGCGTAGCAGGATGCACCCGATCTGCGGCACGCCGCCCGCATCCTGAATCCTGTTCCGATCGCGGATTCGCTGGATTTGACGGCGCATTTCGGCGTAGGAACCAGCGCCGTTCGCTTCCCCGAAACAGTCCCACGCCAGCAACTCCGGGAGCCTGTCGAAGCGCGCCACCTGGCCGAACCCCGCAATCGCGTTGTAGGGGGACTTGAGCTTGAAAAAGAAGGGCGTCCCGGGAGCCGCTCCGAACCCGCGAGTCGCAGACGGCTTCCAGAAGTTCACCTCGTCCCAGTAGGTCTCCCTCGCGAGGTGCCGGAACCAGTCGAAGTCGGTGGGCGCGATGCGACCCTGCATGGTCAAGATTCGCGGCTCGGCACTCCATCGGTGCGCGACGCAGCGTAACGAAGTGTAAGTTGTGACTGGCCGCCGGAGAGATTCGCGCGCAGGTTGACTTGCTCCCGGACCGGCGGGACGCGAACCGGCGCCCGCCGGCCATAGGATTCCCGCGTGCCGGATCCGGGTTCCCTCACCGGGGTGACCCTGCAGGTGTGGGTCAGCCCGCGATCCTCTCCGGAGCGGCTCACGCGGCTGAAGGACGGGAGGATCAAGGCCTACGTCTCCCCTGCCCCGGAGCGCGGCAAGGCGAACGCCCGCCTGGTCACCCTCCTCGCCGACCGGCTCGGGGTCCCGCGCAGTGCGGTTCAGATCGTCGCCGGAACCTCCCATCCCAGGAAGCTGGTTCGGGTCGGGGGCTGCACCGAGGCCGAGGTCGAGGAGCGGATCCGGCCCCTGCCCGCGGGGCAGCCCCTGAAGCCGGGGGGTTTCCGCTGGCGCGATCGGCGCGGCCTGGTCAAAAGGCGGCGGAGGCGCGTCGCGCAGTCAGGCTGATTGGGCGGCGGCGTCCAGGTGGCGCCGAGCGAACTGGTTTCGACGCAGGAACGCGCGGAGCATCGAGACGACTTTGTCGGCCGCCTCTTCCGCCAGGAAGTGCCCACACCGTGTGAACTCGTGGCACTCGTAGTCCCACATGGCGGACCTCCACCGGTCGAGTTCCCGTCTGCGAAAGGCCATGTCCCTGCATCCCCACAGGATGAGTACCGGCTTGTTCGCAAAGTGGGCGTGCTCCTTCCAGATCGAGGCCAGCCAGTCGCGCGCTCCCACGATGTGTCCGGGCAGCGCGGCGCTGGCGCGTCGCTTCTCCGGGTCCCCCTGCGCGTTCCGGTAGTGCTCCATGACTTCGGGCGTGAGCACGCTCCGGTCGCCGACCGCCATCGGCATGAGCCGGTTCACGAAGAAGTTGCGGCGCTTGATGAGGTACTGCCCGAACGGGCTCGACATGAAGAAGGAGAACGACCGGAAGTGGAGGTCGCCTCCGACCGGCCAGCACCAGGTGTTCGAGATGACGATGCGCCGGACGCGCTGCGGGCGTTGCCGAGTGAAATCCAGGCCGATAGGCCCTCCCCAGTCCGACATATACAGCGTGATGTCCCGGAGTTCGAGGTGCTCGAGGAGCGCCGCAAGGTTCCGTGCGTGCGTTTGTGGATGATGGTCTTCCGACGAGCTGCTCTGCGACGAGAGGCCGAAACCGATGTGGTCGGGCGCGATGCAGCGGGCGTCCGAACGAAGCGCCTTGATCAGGTGACGGAACTCGAAGGACCAGCTCGGGTTCCCGTGGACGAAGACGATGGGGTCACCGGAGCCCTCGTCCACGAAATGCATCTGTTGGCCCGAGGGAGTCGTAAAGGACCTGCTCTCGAAGGGGAACAGGTCGTCGGAGACCCACTCGGGGCGGACGACGGACTCACGGTGACCCACGCGGGTATCGTTCCATAACTTCCCTGCGAACGAAAACGTAAGGCCAAGACGATAGGCGTGTTACGGCCAGCACGCGGAGGCTCCGGAAACTCCCGGGGTTCTTGGTTTCGCGGCGTGCTTCGCACTCGCCGGGCGTGTCATTGATCGCTGCGCGGACGCGCCGCGCATGCCGGTCCGAAGACCGCGCGGTCCCGGGCCTCCGCGCGCTCTGCCCGCGGGGCAGCCCCTGAAGCCGGGGGGGCGCCGCTGGCGCGATCGCCGCGGCTTGGTCAAAAGGCGGCGGAGGCGCGTGGCGCGATCGGGCTGATGGGGTCGCGGAGGGCGGTTTCGACCGCCTGTCGGCGGTCGATGCCGGCCGGAGGCCGGCGCTCCGAGGCGGTCCCTGCCCTACGGCAGGTGTTCGCGGGTGAGGTTGCGGGGGGCGGTCTCGGTGACCAGGACGTTGTCCTCGATGCGGACGCCGCCGTAGGGGGTGAGAGCGTCGACAGCGTCCCAGTTGATGGCCGTGTGCCTCGCCTGTTTCCCGTTGCGCCAGCGGTCGAGCAGCATGTCGATGAAGTAGACCCCGGGCTCGACCGTCAGGACGTGGCCCGGTTCGAGGGTGCGGGTGCTGCGCAGCATCGGATGCGCCTTGGGTGGCGGAGCCCGGCGGCCATCGGGGTCGGCGAGGTGGCCGCCCACGTCGTGCACCTGGATGCCCAGGAAGTGGCCGAGCCCGTGCGGGAAGAAGACGCGGCTGAGACCGGTGTCGACGGCTTCTTCGGGAGACAGGTTGATGACCTTCTGGTCCTTGAGGACGCCCGAGAGCGCGAGGTGCGCCTCGTGGTGGAGCTCGGCCCAGGGATGGCCGGCCCGCACGTCCTCGCAAAGCGCCTGCTGGGCGCCTTCCATCGCCGCGATCAGGGAACGGAACCGGTCGCCCGCCGAGGAGGCGGCGTAGGTTCTCGTGATGTCGGAGGCGTAGCCGCGAACGCGCGCGCCGGCGTCGATCAGCAGGCTCCGTCCGTCGCGGACATCCGGCCGCTTGCCCTCGTAGTGGAGGACGGCGCCCTTCTCGTTGAGCCCGACGATCGTGGGATAGGGGAGGTCCGCTTCCGATCCGCCGACCGCGGCGAGGAAGGCCCGGTGCACGTCCAGCTCGCTGCCACCGTCCCGGAACGCGGCCTCCGCGGCGACGTGTCCCTCGGCTCCCACGCGGTTCGCCTCGCTGATGCACGCCACCTCGTAGCCGGTCTTGATGGCGCGGCGCCAGTCGAGCCGGGTCAGGAGCCCCGGCGGGTTGTGGGCGAGCCCGAGCGTTTCGGAGATTCCGCCACTCTCCGCGATGCCGGCGGACCGCCCCTTCGGGAGCCGCTTCGTGATTTCGGCGATCTGCCGCTTGCGGCTGCGGCACTCGGCGATCCTGAACCCTTCGGTCCAGAAGGCGTCGCCGATCCGCTGCGGCTCGTACCAGAAGTCGTCGGGGGACAGGGTCGCCAGGAACGGCTTCTTCCCCGGACGGATCAGGAGGAGGTGGCCGGGTCCCTCCAGCGGACAGAAATGGAGGAAGTGCGCGTTCGCGCGGTAGGGAGCGGGCTGGTCGTCCCGGAAGTAGAAGTACTGCGCGCCCGAAGCCAGGACCAGCGCCGCGTAGCCGGTCTTCCGGAGGTCCTCGGCGATTCCCTCGAGGCGGATTTCGAGATGCTCGCGAAACAGGCTGGCAAGGTCGTCGTTCATGGTGCGCGGAGGATACGCCGCCGCTGCCTGTGGGTCATGCCATGATTCGCGCCATGGCCGATCGCAGGGGCGCAGCCGGGCTCCTGGTCTGGCCGCTCCTCCTGGTGCTGGCCGCGTGCGGCGATTCGCAGGGCAGCCCGGCCTCGGCGGCATCCCCGGCGGATCCCGCGCCGGCCCCTGCCCCACCCCCGGAACCCCCTCCCCCGCCGGGGTCCGACCCGCCCGAAGTCTTCGGCTACCGGGTGGTCCGGGAGTTCCCGCACGATCCCGGGGCGTTCACCCAGGGGCTCTTCTTTCACGACGGGTTCCTCTACGAGAGCACCGGACTCCGAGGTGAGTCCACCCTCCGGCGGGTCGAACTCGAGACCGGTGAGGTCCTCGAACAGCGCGCACTGCTGCCGCAGTTCTTCGGCGAAGGCGCGGCTCTCGCCGGCGACTACATCTTCCAACTGACCTGGGAAGCCGAGATCGGGTTCGTCTACACCCGGCAGCCGTTCCGCCTGGTGCGCGAGTTCCGCTACTCCGGGGAGGGGTGGGGGCTCACCTTCGACGGGGAGCACCTGGTGATGAGCGACGGCACCGATGAGCTGCGCTTCCTGGACCCGAACACGTTGCGCCAGGTTCGAACACTCCGGGTGACCGCCGACGGGGAGGCGCTGCCGCAGTTGAACGAGCTGGAGTGGATCGAGGGGGAGATCTGGGCCAACATCTGGACCCAGGACCGCATCGCCCGGATCCGGCCGGACACCGGGGAGGTCACCGCGTTCGTGGATCTGACCGGCATCCTGCCGCGCGCCTTCGCGCTCCAGTACCCGGAAATGGACGTCCTGAACGGCATCGCCTGGGACCCGGAGAACGGCCGGATCTTCGTCACCGGAAAGAAGTGGCCGAAGCTCTTCGAGATCGAGCTGGTCGAGCCCTAGATGAGCTTCCAGAGACGCCACCGGGTCGGCTTCTGGGTCGGCTTCACGGTCCTCCTGCTGAGCATCTGGCCGCTCTACCCCTGGATCGCGGGAATCCGGCCGCTGGTGCTCGGGATGCCGTTCTCCATGTTCTGGCTGGTGCTGATGATCGCGGCGGTGTTCTTCACCTTCCTGACGCTCTTCACGAAGGACCGCGAGGACGACGAAGCCCTCGACCGCGAGTACCGGAAGTAATGGACGCCTGGGTCATCGTCTTCCTGACGACCATCGCCTACCTGCTGGTCACGCTGGCGATCGGGGTGGCCTCCGGCCGGAAGGTCTCGAACACGCCGGAGGGCTACGTCGCCGGCGACCGCAGCCTGGGCTTCCTCGTCCTCTACTTCATCATGGGGGCGTCCATCTACAGCGCCTTCGCGTTCCTCGGCGCGCCGGGCTGGGCGTATTCCCGCGGCGCGGCGGCGTTCTACATCGTCTCCTACGGGACGGTGGGACTCCTCCCGTGGTACTTCCTCGGGCCGCGGATCGCGATGCTCGGCCGACGGTTCGGGTTCGTGACCCAGGCCGAGTTCTTCGCCCACCGGTTCGAGAGCCCGAAGGCGATCCCCGCGATCATGGCGGTGATGAGCGCGGCGGCGCTCGTCCCGTACCTCGTGATCCAGATGAAGGGGGCGGGCTACGTCTTCTCGGTGGTCACCGAGGGCCGGATGCCGGAGTGGGCGGGCGCCGCGCTCGCCTACGGGGTGGTGCTCATCTACGTCGCCCGCAGCGGGGTCATGGGGGTGGGCTGGACGAACACCTTCCAGGGGATCCTGATGCTGAGCCTCGCCTGGGGCCTCGGGCTCTACCTGCCGTGGAAGCTCCACGGCGGCATCGGACCGATGTTCGAGGAGCTGGCTACGAGCGCGCCCGAGCTGCTGGTCGCGCCCGGGCTCGACGCCGCGGGGTCGCCCTGGGGGTTCGGGGCCTACTCGAGCGCCGTGCTCATCTCGGTGCTCGGCTTCTCGGTGTGGCCGCACTACTTCATGAAGATCTACGCGGCCCGGAGCGTCCGGACGCTGAAGCGGATGGTCGTCTTCTACCCGACCTTCCAGATCTTCCTGATCCCGGTCCTGTTCATCGGGTTCGCCGGCGTCATGACCTATCCGGGGGTGGAGCAGGCGGACACCATCCTGCCGACGATCCTGATGGACCTCGATCTCTCGGCCATCACCGTGGGCCTCTTCTGCGCCGGGGCGCTCGCCGCCTCCATGAGTTCGGGCGACGCGATCCTGCACGCCGGAGCATCGGTGCTGGTCAAGGACCTGGAAATGCCGCTCCGCGGGGTCCGCCGGGCGCCCGCGGCGGAGACCCGGCTCATCCGCTGGACCGCGCTGGGGATGGGTTCGCTCGCCTACTACCTGGCGGTGGGCTCGGAGGCGTCGCTCGTCAGCCTGCTGCTCATGTCCTACGGCGCGATCGCCCAGTTCTTCCCGCTGATGATCGCCGCCATGTTCTGGCGGCGGGCCAGCCGGGAGGGCGCCATCTACGGGCTGTTGGCCGGCTGCGCGGTGACGCTCGCGCTGAACGTGTGGCCCGAGTTCCAGTTCCTCGGGATCCACCCCGGCATCTACGGGGCGGTCGCGAACGTCGTGGTGATGGTGCTCGTGTCGGTCCGTACCGCTCCCCCGGCGCCGGACCGGATCGAGCCCTACATGATGCGCGCCGCCGGGAACGCCGGTCTTCAGACCGGCACCGCCGCCGCAGGCGGCGAGACGAAAATCGCAGCGAGCCGGTGAGTCCCTGGCGCCGGCGGGTCGGGCAACGCCGCGCCGTGATGGCGCCGCCGGTCTGGAATGACGGTTTCTCCCAGTAAAGGCCCCTGCGCCGCGCTCCTCTCCAGTTGAGACAATCTCGGATGACAATGCGTACGAGCATGGCGGCCAGGACACGAATCGCGACGCTCTTCCTCGTGACAGGGCTGTGCCCGCCGATCGCAGCCCTTGGGCAGGGCGTCACCACCTCGGACCTTGAAACTGCAGCCGGGAACACCTCCGAGTGGCTCATGTACGGCCGGGACTACCACGCCCACCGCTACGTCGAGCTCGACCAGATCACGCCGGACAACGTTGGCAACCTCCATCCGGTCTGGGTATTCGCCACCGGCGGCGCGAACCGGGGGCTCGAGGCGACGCCGCTGCTGCACGAGGGCGTGATCTACCTGTCGGCCGACGAGTCCCGCGTCTTCGCGGTCGACGCCCGCACCGGCGGGAAGCTCTGGGGCTACGACCCCGAGATCGGCGTCGAGGTGGAGCGCGTCTTCTGCTGCGGCTCCATCAACCGCGGGGTGGCGCTCTTCGGCGACCTCGTCTACGTCGGCACCATGGACGCCCGGCTGGTGGCGCTCGACAAGGACACCGGCGAGGTGGTCTGGGAGGTCGAGGTCGCCGACTGGGAGCACGGCTACAGCATCACGGGGGCGCCGTTGGTGGTGAACGGCATGGTGCTCACCGGGATGGCGGGCGGCGAGTACGGGGTGCGCGGCTTCGTGAAGGCGTACGACGCCGCCACCGGCGAGCACCGCTGGACGACCTACACGATCCCGGGGCCCGGCGAGCCAGGAAACGAGACCTGGCCGGGCGACACCTGGAAGAACGGCGGCGGCCCCACCTGGACCACCGGCGTCTTCGATCCCGAGCTGAACCTCGTCTACTGGAACACCGGGAACGCGGCCCCGTGGAACTGCCAGGTGCGGAAGGGCGACAACCAGTGGACCGCGGCCACCATCGCCATCGACGCTGACGACGGTTCGATCCGCTGGGGCTTCCAGTACACCCCCTGGGATTGCTGGGACTACGACGCGGTCAGCACTCCCGTGCTCGCCGACGTCACGCTGCCGGGCCACGGGCCGGTGAAGGCCCTCTTCCACCACGACAAGAACGGTTTCTTCTACGCGCTCGACCGGACGAACGGCCGGTTCCTCTACGGCGACCCCATCGTCCCGGGAATCAACTGGGCCTTCGGACTCGACCCCGAAACCGGCCGTCCGGACGTGAATCCGGACATGGTGGCGCAGTCGGGAGGGCCCGAGGTGGGACCGATCATCCCGAGCCTGGAGGGCGCGATCGACTGGCAGCCGCTGGCCTACAACCCGGAACGCCAGGCGCTCTACTTCATGTCCAACCAGTGGGCGATGGGCTACCGCTTCTGGGCGGAGGACGAGTTCGAGCCCCCCACGCTCGGGCAGTGGTACCTGGGCGCGGACTACCAGCAGTACCTGACGAGCGACAACCCGGGCAACTTCGTCGGATTCGACGTGATCAATCGCGAGGTGCTCTGGCGGGTGGTGAGCCCCGCACCCTTCTGGGCGGGGGCGGTGGCCACTTCCACCGGACTCGTCTTCACGGGCGACATGCGCGGCTACTTCATGGCGATCGACGGCGCGAGCGGCGAGGTGCTGTGGCAGTTCCAGACCGGCTCCGGAATCATCGGGAGCCCCATCACCTACGAGCTCGACGGCATCCAGTACGTCGCGGTCCCCTCCGGGGGGATCGGCGGCGACATGACCTTCTACTACACCGAGCCGAAGGCCGGGAACCTCTGGGTGTTCGCACTGGACGGCGCCCGTCCGGTGCGCGAACAGGCGGGCACGAACCTGGTGACGCTGCCGGGCGGACTGCCCCGGGTGGGCGAGCCGGGCGCGACCCTCGGGGGCCGCGTGCTGCCGGGGTACGGCTTCCCGCCGACCGAAGGCGGCGAAGCGGTGCGGCCCTCACCCCCGGCGGCGCCGCCGGAAACGCCCGCCGGCGAGGAAGCCAACCCGCTCCTCGGCGACGACGCGGCGATCGTTGCCGGCGAACGGATCTACCGCTCCGCGTGCGTCGGCTGCCATCTGGCCGGCCCCGGAGCCGGCGAGAACGTCTTCCGGAGCCGGCTGACCCACCGCCGGTTCTACGAGGTCGTCGCGGATGGGGTCGAAGAGAACAACATGCCCGCCTTCGGGGAACTCCTCACGGCCGAGGAGATCTGGCAGGTCCACGCCTACCTGATGTCGCGCGACCGTCCCTGAGGCATGCCGGGCACCGGCTTCACAACCTTCGCCGCGCCGCATCTCACGGCGATGGCGCTGACGCTCGCGTTGCCGGCCGCGCTGGCGATCCTCGCGCGGCGGCTCGGCGGCGCGGCGCCGAAGGTCATCGCCTGGCTCCTGGCCGGGATGCTGCTCGGGAACGAGCTCACCTACTGGACCGTCCGGATCAGCGAGATCGGGCTGGACGGCTGGATCCGGAATCACATGCCCCTCCACCTGTGCGGCGTCGCGGTGTGGCTCACCGCTGTGACGCTCCTGTTCCGCAACGAGAAGACCTACGAGATCGTCTATTTCTGGGGTCTGGTCGGCGCCGCCAACGCGGTCCTCACGCCCGGCGGGCTCGCGGTGGACTTCCCTCAGTACCGCTTCTTCCAGTACTTCGTCGCCCACTCGGGCATCGTCACCGGCGTCCTCTTCGCCACCTGGGGCCTCGGGATGCGGCCGACGCTCCGCGGAATGTTCCGGGCGTTCGGCTATCTGGTTGCCTTCGCCGCTTTCGTGGCCGTCGCCAACCTGGTGTTGGGCTCCAACTTCATGTGGCTCTCGGGGCCGCCGCCGGGCACCGTGTCGCCCTTCTTCGCGGCGCCGTGGCCGTGGTACCTGCCGATCCTCGCGGTGGTCGGCCTCGCGATGTTCTTCGTGGTGCTGTCGCCGTTCCTGGTGAGCGACTGGTGGCAGAGACGGACGGGCGCGGCCCGGGAGAAGCCGTGATGCGTACGCTGCGCGCTTGAGCGTTGCGCGCTTCGCGGCGCTGCGCGCCGCGGTGCCGGCCTGAAGGCCGGCGCTCCCAGCCGGTAGCGCTGCCTAGGGCCGGTCGGCCTCCCGCGCGGCGCGGAACTCGCTGGTTGCGCTCCACTCGGGCCAGGTGTCCGAGTCGGCGAGGCGGCGGCCCATCTGGTAGAGGAACTCGAGGTCGTCCACCATGCCCGAGAGGTCGTACCAGTCCTGCACCTCGTCCCCCGGCTTGTGGTACGCCTCCGCGACGTAGGTGGCGCGCGCCTCCATGCCGAAGCCGGGGGGCTTGCCGATGAAGTCCACCCCGCCGTCCGGGTAGAACGCCGGAATCCCCACCTTCGCGAACTCGAAGTGGTCGGAGCGGTAGTAGAAGCCCTTCTCCGGCTCGGGGTCCGGCGTCAGCACGCGTCCGCTCTCGGCGGCGACCGCCGCGGCGATGTCATCCAGTTCCGACTGCCCGAGGCCGACCACGGTGATGTCGTTGGTGCGTCCCCAGACGTTCATCCCGTCCATGTTGAGCGCCGCCACCGTCTCCGCCGACGGATAGAGCGGGTTCTGCGCATAGTGACGGGACCCGAGCAACCCGGTTTCCTCCGCCGTCACCGCGAGGAACAGCACGCTGCGGCGCGGCGCGCCCCCGGCGGCGAAGGCCCGGGCCAGCGCCAGCAGGCCGGTGGTGCCGGTCGCGTTGTCGAAGGCGCCGTTGTAGATGTTGTCGCCCTCCATCCCGAGCACGGTGCCGAGGTGGTCCCAGTGCGCGGTGTAGATGACCGTCTCCCCCGGCGCCTCCGACCCGGGGATGCGGGCCACCACGTTGTTCGAGTCGATCTCCCGGTGCGAGGTCTCGAGCGCGAAGCTCGCGGTGATCTCGAGCGGGATCGGGGTGAAATCCGGGTAGGTGGCCGCCCGGCGCGCCACTTCGAAGTCCAGGCCCGCGGCGCCGAAGAGCGACACCGCCTGTTCCCGGGAAATCCAGCCCTCGACCTCCAGCCGGTCCAGGTTGCCGCCGGGCGTCCGCAGGTCGAACTGCTCGCCCGTCCAGGACCCGCTCACCACTTCCCAGGGGTATCCCGCGGGGCCGGTCTCGTGGACGATCAGCGCGCCCAGCGCCCCCATCGCGGCTGCCTTCTCGAACTTGTAGGTCCAGCGGCCGTAGTAGGTCATCGCGTCGCCGCCGAAGTGGTGCTCTCCCGGCGGGTCGTTCACCAGCACGACCAGGATCTTGCCGGCGAGGTCGGCGTCCCCGAAGTCGTCCCACCGGTATTCCGGCGCCTGGACGCCGTAGCCGACGAAGAGCAGTTGCCCGGAGGCGCTGACCTCCGGCACCACCCGCTTCGTCCAGGCGACGAAGTCCACCCCGGGCTCCCAGTCGCCCCCGGGGTCCGACGAGGCCTGCATGGTGATCGCGGTGGACCCCACGAGGGGCACCGCCTGGACCCAGGTTCCATCCGGGTTGCCGGGTTCGAGTCCCAGTTCCTCGTAGACGCCGGTCAGGTAGGCGACCGTCATCTCTTCTCCGGGGGAGGCGGGGGCCCGCCCGCCGAACTCGTCCGAGGACAGCGTGGCGATGTGTGCGAGGAGGCGGTCCTCGTCGAAGCGCGCGCCGCCGCAGCCGGCGAAGGGAAGGGCCGCCACCAGAGCGGCAAAGACCACGGGGGTCGGGCAGCGAGGCATCGAGGTTTCTCCTTGGGAAGGGAACAAAGTCTGCCAGAATCCCGTCTTTGTTGACGTTCCGCGCCGCCGGCGCGGATTCCCGACCGGCCGGAGGTTGCTCCGGAACGAGGAGCCCCTGCGATGCCTGCTTCCTATTCGTCCACCTGGGCGCTCGTCCGCACCCCGGTCCTGATCACCCTCGCGGTCACCGCGCTCCGTTTGCTCGGAGCCCTCGGCGGGTTGCCGGATTTCCTCGTGAACCGGGAAGCCGGGGGGACCGGCGCCATCATCGGGATCGTTTGGCTCGCGCCCATCTTCGCCGTCTGGTTTGGCCGGAAGCATGCCCAGGCGGGTGAAACCGGCTTCGTCGCCGCGCTCCGGACGAACTTCATCTACGCGCTCGGCGCCCGGATTCCCGTCATCCTCATCATGCTGTTCGCCACGCTCGGCGACTGGGGAACGCACTACGACGCCTACCCGCCCGAGATGGCCGACATGAGCCCGCTGGCGCAGTGGTTTTCCGGCGGCGTCGTGGCCCAGCTCGTCTTCTGGGTCGGCGTCTGGACCATGCTCCTCGGCGGCCTCATCACCTGGCTGACGGCGAAGTTCAGCGCCCGGAGCGCCTGATCCGGTGCCCGCCGACACTCCGGACCTCCGCTTCCCGATCGGCAGGTTCGCCGACCCGGGCGCGATCACCGAGGATCACGTGGGCGCCTGGGCCGAGGACCTCGCCGCCCTGCCGGGCGACCTGCGGCGCGTCGTGACCCCGCTCACCGACGCGCAACTGGACACACCCTACCGCCCCGGGGGCTGGACCGTCCGGCAGGTGGTCCATCATCTCCCCGACAGCCACCTGAACTGCCTCTTGCGCTTCCGGTGGGCGCTCACCGAAGACCGTCCCGTCATCAAGCCGTACGACGAGGCGGCGGTGGCGGAACTGCCGGACTGCCGGTCGGCGCCGGTCGGCCATTCGCTCGACCTGCTCGACGCCCTGCACGCGCGCTGGGTGGACCTGATCCGGAGCCTGAGCTGGGACCAGCTTCAGCGGACGTTCGTGAACCCGGAGTCGGGGGAAGGCTCGCTGGCCCGCACCGTTGGCGTCTACGCCTGGCACGGCCGGCACCATCTCGCCCACATCGAACAGGCGCTCGAAAGCGGGAACCGGGCCTGATCGCCGCCCGGCCGTCCGTCAGTAGGCCACGGAGAGCCGGAAGCGCGCCCCGGCGCCGACCGCCGCCGACAGCACCGCTTCCAGTTCGGTGAGTTCGGTGACCAGCGTGTCCTCGCCCGGGAAGGCGGCGGGGTCCTCCGCGACGGTCCCGAGCAGGGTCTGGACCAGGCGGAGCCCGTCGCGCGGGTCGAACCATCCCGCCGGGGTGACCGCGTCCACGTCGGAGTCGAAGTTGAGGTCGTCGGCGAGGATCTCGGACTCCTCCGGGCTCATGCTGACGAACTCGTCGAGCGGCCGCAGTCCGGCTTCCTCGGCGGCCTCCGAGAGTTCCCAGCGCGCCTGATTGAGCGCGTAGCCCTCGAATTCCTCGGGGACGACCCCGGCGACCTCACGGTCGAGGGCCACCGAGATGCCTACGCCCAAGGGGAGTCAGTCGGTGTTCGCGAAGGCGGGGTGGTATGCCAGCTCTCCGGCTTCGACGCGGATGGGCAGCCGGTTCTGCGCCGGGGGCGTGGGACAGGTGGTGAAGGCGTTGAAGCCGCAGGGCGGATTCACCGCGCGGTTGAAGTCCACCACGGCGCGTCCGTCCGCGGGCGGCGGCGCGGTCAGGAAACGCGCCGAGCGATAGGTCTCCGCGCCGCTCGTGCCGTCCGACATGACGAAGAACAGGTTGCCGTTCGCACGGGTGAAGGCCATCATCCGGACTTCCTGACCCTCCCAGTCGAAGACGAACTCCCCGTCGGAGACGTACTCCTCGATGTCCCCGCGGATGTTGATCGCCTCCACGTGCCGCCGCTCGGGGAAGCGCTCGAAGGCGCCGGCCACGCGGAACCGGGGATCGAGCGGGAACCACTTCCGGCCGGTGAAGTTCGCGCGCAGCGGGTTGTCGAGGTCGCGCAGCCGGAGGGCCCGGCGCTCACCGCTGTAGTGGAGCCAGAACCAGAGGCGGTCGTCGAGGTGGAGCGCGCCGTCCTCGCCCAGCACGAGTTCGCCTTCGGTGAACGGCTCGCCTCCCACGGTCGCGGTCACTCCCTCGGCCACCCGGGCGATCGCCTTGCCCTCCGCCGTCCAGGAAACCGTCACCGCCACCTCGGGAAACCGGTCGGGCAGGCGCAGGTCGGCATCTTCCCCGCTGCCGACGACGTGATCGCGGACGGTGAGGAAGTGCAGATCGGCCACCGTCAACCAGCTCCGGTCCGCCGTCAGTTCTTCCTCGACGCGCTGGCGGTAGGCCTCCTCCCCTTCGAACCAGGCCGCTTCGTCGAACGCCGGCGGCCCGCCCGTACAGGCGGTTCCGGCGAGCAGCAGGATGGCAAGCAGGGAACCGGAACCGGGGAAAGTACGCATGGGAAGATTGTAGTTTCGAGCGCCGGTGCGTTGCGAAGCCCGCGCGCTACCCGGCGGAGCGCGCCGCCATGGTGAGGCCGGCCTTGATGAAGCCGTCGAGGTCGCCGTTCATCACCCGGTCCACGTCCCCCACCTGGTGGTTCGTGCGGTGGTCCTTCACCATGCGGTAGGGCTGGAACACGTAGGACCGGATCTGGTTGCCCCAGGTGTTGTCCCCGAGGCTCTCCTTCTCCGCTTCCTCCCGGGCCTTCCGTTCGCGCACCGCGCGGTCGTAAAGACGCGCCCGCAGGACCTTCATGGCGCTCTCCCGGTTCCGGTGCTGGGAGCGCTCGTTCTGGCAGGAGACCACGATCCCGGTCGGCAGGTGGGTGATGCGGACGGCGGAGTCGGTCACGTTCACGTGCTGGCCGCCCTTCCCGCTCGCCCGGAAGGTGTCGATGCGAAGATCGCCCTCCGCGACCTCGATCTCGATCCGGTCGTCGAGGTCCGGAAAGGCGGCCACCGAGGCGAAGGACGTGTGGCGGCGGTGCTGGGTATCGAACGGGGACATCCGGACGAGGCGGTGGACTCCCGACTCGACGCGCAGGCGGCCGTACGCATGGTCGCCCTTGACCTCGAACGTGGCGCCCTTGATCCCCGCTTCCTCCGCGGGCTGGCGGTCCAGGAGCTCGATCTCGAACCCCCGGCCCCTCGCCCAGCGGATGTACATGTCGAGGAGCATCTCGGCCCAGTCCTGGGCGTCGGTGCCGCCGGCGCCGGGGTTGATCGTGACGATCGCGTCCTCGGCATCGTGTTCGCCGGCGAACAGCCGCCCGAGTTCGAACTCGTCGAGCTGCGTCTCGAGCCGGTCGAGGTGCTCGCGGAAGTCCTCCGCGACGTCTTCACCCTCGCGGATCCACTCGGCCAGCGTCTCGACCTCGTCAACCGACCGCTCGAAGGTGGAACTCCGCTCCAGCTCGGCAAGCACGCTCGCCCGGCGCCGGGACAGCGCCTCGCCGTCGCCGGAAGCCGACCACACCCCCGGATCGCTCAGGCGCTCGTCGAGCCGGGCGATCTCCTCGCTCAGGCGGTCCCGGTCAAAGAAACCCCCGGGCGACGACGGCGCGACCGCACAGCTCCTGGTAACGGTCGAGCAGTTCCTGACTCATGAGGTGGTCCTCCCCCGGCGGGAAGGCTCGAATTCTAGTGCGGTGTCCGGCCGCCCGGACGCCGCGCTAGCGGCTCGTGACCAGGGTCGCGAACTGCTCGCTCTCGAGCCGCGCCGCCAGCGCCCGGGCCGCCTCGCGGCTCTCGAACTGTCCGACGCGCACCCGGAAGATCCCGGCCGGAGTGCCCTCCAGGTAACCCTCGATTCCCCGGCCGGCGAGCTGCTCCAGCATCCGCTCGGCAGCGGCGCGGTCGCGGAAAGCGGCGACCTGGATGGTGAACTTCCCGGCGGCGGCCGGCTTCGGCGGATCGGCCGCGCGTGCCGGCGCCGGGTTCGCGGCGCGCCGTGCGGGGGTCGCCAGGGTCCGGTTCGCGAGCTGCTCGGGGCTTGAGGAGGCCGTGCGGGCCGGAGCCGCGGGGCGATTCGTCCGGGCCGGCTGATTCCGCGCGGTCGTCTCCCGGGCCGGAGCGCGGGCCGCGGCCCGGGCGGCGGGACTCGGCTCGGAGCGGATCGGCAGGCGGAGAGCATCTTCCTCGGGCGCCTCGGCGACGGAGGCGGGGGCCGCTTTCGCCGGCGGGGGAGCCGGGCCCGGGCTCGTCCGGCGGGCCGCCATCATCGCCTCCGCCGCATCGGGAGCCATGCCGCGTCCGATGACGATCCCGCCGACAAAGACGCCCACCACGATCACGATGAGCAGGCCGAACAACATGACGAGTTGCCGCGTCGTGAACTGGACGTCGTAGTGATCGCTGTCGTGGTGGCCGTGCATGGAAACCTCCCGGAGGGATGGGGCGTCAGAACGCTCTGTGCGCAGCGTCTTCCCGCACCTTTAGCGCGACCCTAACAGAAGTTACGGGGAATTTCTAAAGCGTTGCTTGAAGTCCTGGCAGCCACGCGCACGGGCGCGGCCGCGCCGGGGCGCTCAGTCCTTCGAGGAATCGCTGCCGGTGTGCAGCTCGAGGAAGGGTTTCACCAGGTCGAGCGGGAGCGGGAAAATGATGGTCGAGTTCTTCTCGGTGGCGATCTCGGTCAGCGTCTGCAGGTAGCGAAGCTGGGCGCCGAGCGGGTGCGTGCCCACGACTTCGGCGGCGCGGGCAAGCTGGGCGGAGGCCTGGAACTCGCCCTCGGCGTGGATGACCTTGGCGCGCTTCTCGCGCTCCGCCTCGGCCTGGCGCGCGAGCGCCCGGGTCATTTCGCCCGGCAGGTCCACGTGCTTGACCTCGACGGACGCCACCTTGATCCCCCAGGGATCGGTGCTCTTGTCGAGGATGCCCTGCAACTGGACGTTCAACGAGTCGCGCTGCGAGAGCAGGTCGTCGAGGTCCACCTGCCCGAGGACGCTGCGAAGCGTGGTCTGCGCGAGCTGCGAGGTGGCATACAGGTAGTCCTCGACCTCGATGACCGCCTTCGTCGGGTCCACCACCCGGAAGAAGACCACCGCGTTCACCTTCACGGAGACGTTGTCGCGGGTGATGATGTCCTGCGGGGGGACGTCGAAGGCCACGAGCCGCAGGCTGATGCGCACCAGCCGGTCAATGGGGGCGAAGACCAGCACCAGCCCCGGTCCCCGGGGGGAGGGCAACAGCTTGCCGAACCGGAAGATCACCCCCCGCTCGTATTCGTTCAGGACCTTGATCCAGTTGAGAATGAAGATCACCGCGAAAGCGATGGCTACCAGGGCTCCCAGGGGAAGTCCGAAAGTCATGAGTCAGCTCCTTGCTTGTGGGGAGGGCCTTCGGAGGCCGGGCCGACGCGGAGGGTCAACCCCTCCACCTCCAGCACCTTGACGCGCTCGCCGGCGCTCACCGGCGCCGCGGCGACGGCGTCCCAGAACTCGCCGTGGACGAACACCTTGCCCTCGCCGCCCGGCGGAATGTCGCTGCGGACGGTGGCGACGAGGCCGATCATGCCCTCCCGCCCGCTCACCGCTGGGCGGCGCTGGGCGCGAAGCACCAGTTGACCGAGGAAGAACACCAGTACCGCAAATACCAGGACGGACGGAAGGACGAGTCCCCAGGTCAAGTTCAGTGCGGGCGTGGGCAGGGATTGCTCCTCGAAGAAGAAGAGAAGGCCAATCACCAGTGCTACCGCTCCCGACAGCCCCATTATGCCGAACGACGGGGTGAGCGCCTCCGCCGTCAGGAGGCCGATTCCCGCGAGCAGCAGCAGTACGCCGAGAAGGCTGACCGGCAGGAAGTTGAGACCGAAGGCGGCGAGCAGCAGGGCGATGCCCCCGAGAATGCCCGGGATGAGCAGCCCGGGGTTCGAGAACTCGAGGTAGAGCCCGAGCAGGCCGATCATCCCGAGCAGCACCGCCAGATTCGGGTTGGCGATCACCGAGAGGGCCCGGTCGCGGAAGCTCATCTCGGTCTCGACGACGAGCGCGTCGGCGGTATCGAGCGTGACCTCGGCGCCGTCGATCCGGGTCACGGTCCGGCCGTGGACCGCCGCCAGGAACTCGTCGGTGTTGTCGGCCATGAGGTCGATGAGGCCGGCCTCGAGCGCTTCGGAGGCCGTCCAGCTTCGCGCCTCCGTGACGCCCTGCTCGGCGAGGGCGACGTCGCGCCCCCGGCGCTCGGCGATGGACCTCAGGTAGGCCGCGGCATCGGATTCGACCTTCCGGCTCAGGGTCTCGGGCATCTCGCCGCCGGTCCCGGCGATGGGAGTCGCGGCGCCCATGTTGGTCCCCGGCGCCATCCCCGAGACGTCGGCCGCCAGGGTGATCAGGTAGCCGGCGGAGGCCGCCCGGGAGCCGGACGGCCCCACGAAGACGGCGACCGGCACCGCGCTGTTCAGGATCGCCTCGATGATCTCCCGCATCGCGGTGTCGAGGCCTCCCGGAGTGTCGAGCCGGACCAGGACGAGCCCGGCGCCCGCCTCCTCCGCCGCCGCGATCGTCGTCAGCACCCGCCGGGCGGACACCGAGTGAATGATGTCCACCACGTCCACCTGGTGGACGTCCGGGGCGGCCGCCGCGGCGGACGGCGGTCCCGCGACCGCGAGAGCGAGCCCGACGGCAGTGATGGCCCGGCGGCGTTGATCAGGCGTTCTCAAGAGGAATCCCGATCATGGATCGTGCGGAGTTCACGGATCTCGAACTCCCGCTCGCCGAGCGGCGTGTGCACGCTCACCTCGTCGCCCACCCGGGCCCCCATGAGCGCCCTCCCGATCGGAGAGCCGGTGGAGACCTTGCCCGCCGCGGCGTCCACGTCCTCGCTGACCACCAGTTCGTAACGGGACTCCTCGTCGGTGTCCAGATCCACGACCGTGACCTGGCTGCCGAGCGAAACCCGGTCCGCCGGGATGTTGTCCATGCTCACCATGGAGAGGTCCGCGAGCCGGCCCTTGAGTTGCGCGAGGCGGACGGCGACGTAGTTCTGGCGCTCCTTCGCGGCTTCGTACTCCGCGTTCTCGGAAAGGTCGCCGTGCTCGCGGGCCTCCTTGATCTGTTTGGGAAGCCGCAGGTGCAGCTCTTCTTCGAGTTCGCGGACCTCCGCCTCGAGGCGGGCGCGGAAGGACAGTGTCACGGGTAGCGGGAAGCCTTTCTGGAACGGGAACCGATCAAAATCAGAATAGCACCGCCAGCACTTCGTTGGCGCGGCCGACCAGGGCCGGCGCCACCCCGCGGCCCGCCGAAGCGCCGCCCTTGCGGGAGGCACGGCCAGCGGGCATGATCCGCACTCCGAACCAAATGGCGCAACCGAGGGAGGTTCTCCATGAAACACATCAAGAGCCGCCGGTTGTCCGGTGTCGTGGCTCTAGGGCTCGTTGCCGGGCTGGCCGCGGTCGCGGGCCCTCCTGACGCCGTGGCGCAGGACGTCTCGCTCAGGGTGGGAGACAAGGCGCCCATGTTCCCGAATCCGCTGCCTTCCACCGCGGGCGAGTCGCCGGGTGCGGCGAAGCTCGACCTGAGCGCCGCCCTGGGCAAGAAGAACATCGTGCTGGCCTTCTACGTGGCCGACTGGACGGGTGGTTGAACGCTCCAGTTTTCGTCCTACAAGGACGACATCCAGAAGTTTCTGGATGCGGACACCCAGGTCTTCGGAATCAGCGTGGACACCCCCTTCTCCCAGTGGAACTGGCTGGAGGACGTCGGCAAGGAGTCGGGAATGATGGTGGCGCCGGCCGCCGAGGGAGAACTGCCGGGGCTGGTCCTGCTGTCGGACCGCCAGGCGGAAGTAGTGGGGGCCTATGGCGTGACGCCGCTCGAGATCAACGGAGCGACCTACGCGTCGCGCGCGACCTTCGTGATCGATCGTGAGGGCATCCTCCAGTACGTCAACTACGACTACCAGATCCGTGAGGACTACGAGCCGTTGATGGAAGTCCTGGCCGGGCTCGAGTAACCACCCCCGGCCAGTTCCGCTCCCCGGTCCGTGTCGTCCGCGCCGTCGGCCCTCGTCGTCGCGATGCGCCACGGGCCGGCGAACGCCCTCGACCCGGCACTGGTCGCAGAGCTGGGAACGCGCCTCGACGAGGCCGAAGCGGCCGGCCGGCCGCTGGTCCTGACCGGGAACGAGCGTTTCTTTTCCGCCGGTCTCGACCTCGCGGGACTGCCGGAGGGCCGGGACGAAATGGGCGCGTTCGTCGACGCGTTCGACGCACTCGTCCGCCGGCTCTTTCTCTTCCCCTGCCCCACGGTCGCGGCGGTGAACGGCCACGCGGTCGCGGGCGGCGCGATCCTGGCGGCCGCCTGCGACGTCCGCATCGGCGCCACCGGGGGCTACCGGATCGGAGTCTCCGAGGTGCAGCTCGGGGTCATCTTCCCGGCGGCGGCTTTCGAGGTCCTGCGGGCGGCCATCCCGCCGGAGCGGACCGCGGAAGTCCTCCTGCGCGGCCGGCTCACGGGACCCGAGGACGCCCTCGCGAACGGCTTCCTCCACGAACTGGCCGAACCGGACGCGCTGGCGGCGCGCGCGGCGGAGCGGGCCGAGGAGCTGGGCGCCCTCCCCCGCGAGGCCTACGCGCACACCAAGCGGGAACTGCGCGGCGGGTTTGCCGAGCGGGCCCTGAGCCAGGCCGCCGGGAAGCGCGAAGGGTTCCTGGACACCTGGTTCTCGGAGGAATCGAGGGCGCTCCGCGCCGCGATCCTGAGGAGCCGGAAGAGGTAGCGGTAAAGGGAGAGCGCTTCGTGCCGGCGCTTCAGGCGTCTGCCGCGGGGTGACGAAAGGGGGTGGGGATGGCGATGAAGGCAGGCGCCGCCCTGAATCATGAGGAAGAGTTCGAGCGGGCCTGGACCGATCGGGGCAACACCCGCATCGAGTTGCCTCCGGTTGACGTCAACCGGGTGCTCGCCGGGCACTACCGGACCAGGGAACCGCTCACCTTCACCCGGACCATGATGTGGGACATGGAAGTGAAGAAGGCGTTTCGGCCCGACGTCTACATTCCGTCCGTCGTCACCGGGGGCAGCGTCCGCACCTGGGGCCGGCGGGTGGCCATGGGGGGCGCCGAGTCCTTCCTGCGATGTTCCGAGCAGCGCCTCCGGCTGGAGCCGTCCAGACGCGGGCTGGTCCTGGAACGGGTCTTCCTCGACCCCGCGCGCCAGAGCGCCACCTTCATCGGAGCGGCGGAACTCCCTGACGAGGACGGGAACCTGCTTCGAGCGGGCAAGGGACAGCCCCTGTTTCACGTCGAGCACTCGGCAGCGGGAGAGGAGTCCCGGCCGCTCAACCGTTGGCGTATCGTCTATCTCACCAGGCGGCGGAAGCAGGAACTGATCGACCGGTTCCAACTTGCCGGGGAGGCGTGGCTGCGTGAGTTCTTCGAGGTCTACATCCGGCGGGACCTGGGGATCGAGCTGACCCGCAGGGGAGATGTGTGATGCACGGTGGTTTCACCCGGGCGGGCTCCCCTCCGATGAAGATCCGGGACATCCGCCACGTGGGGCTGCTGTCGCCCGCGCTCGCGGCGCAGGCCGCGTTCTACCTCGAGACCTGGGGTCTGCAAGCGGCCGGCGGGGACCGTGACGCGCAGTACTTCCGCGGGGCGTCGCCGGAGCATCACATCCTCAGCCTGCACGCGGCCGGCCGACGCGGGCTGCACCACCTGGCCTTCCGCGTCGACAGCCGTGAGGCCGTCGACGCCGCGGGCGCCGAACTGGAGCGCCGCGGGGTCCGCATCCTGGCGCCGCCGCACGAGCTGGAGGAACCGGGCGGCGGTTACGGGTTGCGCCTGCTGGACCCGGAAAACCGCTGCCTCGAGTTGTCGGCCGGGGTAGCGGAACACGCGAACGGCTGGTCCGCCAGCCGGGTCGAGCCTCGCCGGCTCTGTCACGTCGTCCTGAATGCCGCGCGATTCGATCAGGTCGTCGCGTTCTACACCGGCGTTCTCGGGTTCCGGGTATCGGACTGGATCGAGGACCGGATGGCGTTCCTGCGCTGCGGCCCGAAACACCACGTTCTCTCCTTCAGTCGCGCGGACCACGCATCCGTCAACCACGTGGCTTACGTGATGGCGAACGTGGACGGCGTGATGGCCGGCCTCGCCAACCTTCGCGCGCGTGGGCAGGAGCCCGACTGGGGACCCGGGCGCCACGGACCGGGCAACAACATCTTCGCTTACTTCCGGGACCCGGCAGGCTACGTGTGCGAGTACACCAGCGACATGGAGCAGATCGACGACGAAGCTACCCACGAACCCGCGGTGTGGGAGCGCACGCCCGAGACGGTGGACCGCTGGGGTACGGCCGGACCCGCCGGCGCCGGAATCCGGAAGGTCATGGCCGGCGACCCTGATCCAGGCTGGGCCGTGAACCACCAGACTCCGGCAACGTAGAACCGCCCGCGAGGCGGCCGGCTCAGGGTTTCGCGCCGAACAGGCGGAGGACCTCGCCGGCGGTCATGTCTCCCACCGGCCGCGCCAACCCCGCCTCGCGGACGGAGGCGACCGCCCGCTCGAAGCGGCGCCTTTCGCCTTCCGCGAGACGAATGAACTCGACGCCGGCTGCGTCAGCCATTCGCAGGGCCTCGGCGCCAGCACGCGCCCACGCTTCGGCCCCGGC
This sequence comes from Vicinamibacteria bacterium, assembly GCA_965116805.1. Classification (GTDB taxonomy): domain Bacteria; phylum Acidobacteriota; class Vicinamibacteria; order Marinacidobacterales; family Marinacidobacteraceae; genus Marinacidobacterium. The sequence continues at coordinate 1,979,845 of OZ220713.1, read as the reverse complement.
CGCAGACAGGGAAGCGTCGGCGGCATCGTCGATCCAGCCTCGCTCCTCGGGAGCGAGGGACGCGTACACCTCTCGGTTCATCAGCAGCACGAACGGCAGCCCGGACGCGGGAAGCCAGTCGGTCAGGTAGCTGGCGGGTTCGTGCAACTGGAAGGTGCCGATCCCCGAAGGGGAGATGGCGACCCCGTCGATGACCCCGGTGGTCAGACTCTGGTGCACCACGGTACCCGGCTGCATGACGGCGCTGGCGCCGAGCGCCTCGATGAACGGGATGAGGCTCCGTGAGGAGACACGGATCTTGAGCCCGCGCATGTCTTCGAGGGTCCGCACCGGTGCGTCGCGGGTGAGCAGCACTGGGGCGGCATTGGACCAGATCCCCAGGACCTTCGCTTCGTATTCCCGCTCCAGCAGCGGCAGGGCGCGGTGGAGAGCTTCGGTGCAGTCCTTCGGGGTCTTGCAGATGCCGGGGTAGCCGATCAGGTCGGTCTTCGGAAAGAGGTCGGCGGTGTAGGAAGGCACCGCGAGCGCGATGTCGGCCACCCCGCTGACCAGAATCGAGTACTGCGCCGAGGGGGACGAGTTCAGCGCGCCCGCCGGGAACTGCCTGACCGTCAACCTGCCGTCCGACAGCTCTGCGAGTTCCTGCGCCAGGGGCGTGAACACGGCCTCGTTCAGGGGGTGATCCGCCGGCAGGAAATGCGCCAGCGACAGCTCCCTGGTGTCCGTCACTCCTCCGCATCCGGAAGCGGCGAGCAGTCCGGCCGCGAGAACGAGAGTCCGCCTCGCGGGCGCCGCTTCAGGAAGCACGCGGCGAGGTGGCCGAAACACGGAGCGTGAGGACGTCCGTGTCGTGAAACTGCTGGTGCCGCACCGAGGAGGCGAAGTGCCGGAGCAGCCGCAGGGAAATCTCCTGATCCAGCCGTTCGCCCCTGGTCGGCGTGCCCAGCCAGGCGAGGCGGTCCTGGAGATTGAGTTCGTCGCCACCTGCGGCGCCTACCCTGAACTCCAGAACCGCTTCGTCGTCCTCCCGGCTAGCGGTCACCAGCAGTTCGCGTCGCCCGGCGTCCGCCGATTCCTCCGCCTCCTCCGCTTCGCGGCGGGACTGCAGGAGCGTCAGCAGCGCCTCCTCGGTGGCGGCTTCCAGCCGTCCCAGCGCTGCCTCCAGGCCGTTCGAGGCGGCAAACCCCCGAACGAACTCGGTGATCCGGGGCAACTCGGAACCGTCGAGCCGGCCCCTGAGCCGGCGCTTTCGGCGCACCGTCAGCACCGTGAGCCCGAAGGCGACCAGGCCGCCGGTGATCAGTCCGTTGCTCAACAGACCGCCAGCGAACACCGCGAAGAAGTCGGGAAAGACCATGTCGAACTCGAGCGCGACACCCGTCCAGAACGAGACGCCCGCGATCAGGCCGTTGCGCGGGTTCGTCCCCATGCTCGTCACGACTTCCCGCATCCCGACCGTGAACAGCGTCGCCATGACCACGGCGATGGCGGCGGCCACGACGGCGCCCGGGATCGCGAGCACGAGAGCGAGCGCCTTCGGCAGGAACGCCAGGACAACGAAAGCCGACCCGGCCACCACGCCGATACCGCGCGCCGCGGCGCCCGTGACTTCGACGGCGGCCACCGCTCCCGGGTACGACGTGGTGGGCATCGTTCCCGCCACCCCCGCCAGGAGGTTGCCGGCGCTTTCCGCGGTCAGGGCGCGCTGCACCGCCCGGTAGTCGATCGCGCGGGACCGGCGCCACCCCACCCGCTGGGCGCCGACCGCGACGGCGACCGACTTGGTCGAGCCGACCAGCGTCACGAACAGGAACGCCGGCAGCAATCCCCAGAACGCGGGCCCGAAGTCGAGGTCCAGGCCGGGGAGCCGGACGGCGGGAAGGCCGATCCAGGCGGCATCGGCCACCCGTCCCGTGTCGTAGATGCCGAAGAAGGCGCCGACCAGGGCGCCGGCGACGATGCCGGTCGCCGGGGCCCAGAGGCGCAGCGCTCCCCTCCCCCGGAGCGAGAGCCCCACGGTGGCGCAGATCGTCACGCCCGCGCTCAGCGGCGCGGCGAATCGCGGAGCGCCGGCGGGCAACTCGTTCAGCATGCCGAAGAGAATCGGCATGACGGTCACGGGGAGGAGCATGAGGACCGTACCCGTGACGGCGGGGGTGAAGAGCCGGTGGAGCAGGGCGAGCCGCGCGGACACCGCCGCCTGGACCACCGCGCAGACGACGACCAGCGTGGCGAGAAGCCCCGGCCCTCCCCGGATCAGAGCCTCCGCGCAGATGGCGATGAAGATCGCCGAGCTGACGTGCGTCAGCGCGTAACCGGCCCCGATCCGGCCCACGCGCAGGGCCTGCACGATCGCACAAAGGCCGCATACCAGTACGGAAGCGCACACCACCCAGGACACGAGCGCCTCGGCGCCGCCGGCGCGAAACGCGATCGTCGGCAGCAGCACGGTGCCGTTCAAGCACAGGGCCGCGAACTGCAGCCCGAGCGCCAGCGCGATCGGCCGGGGAGGCCGGTCGTGGACTTCGTAGCGGAGGTCCTCGCCGGGGCCTGCCGTCATTCCGCGACCGCCATCCCGGCCCACTCCGTGCCCGAACCGGCCTCGCGTGCGCCCATCCTCACCCCCCGTCCGAACGCCGTTCCCATCCCGGGGGACGGCTTGTTCCCGGGACTCTCCATTATGGAGCACCGCGTTCCCCGGCCGCGGCGGAATCGCCCGCCGGCCGCCGGCCACCCTTCCGAAGCGGGCCTCCGCTCACCCGTACATGGCGTTCGGCAGGTGGGTGGCCAGTCCGGGCAGGAGCGCGATCAGCAGGAGCGCCGCGAGCAGCGCGAGCCAGAACGGCACGATGCCGCGGAACATCGTCCGGACCGGCACATCGGGAGCGACGCCCTTGACGACGAAGATGTTCAGCCCGACGGGCGGAGAGATCAGGCCCATCTCGAGGGTGATCACGATCATCACCCCGAACCAGATCATGTCCACGCCCAGCGGCTCGAGAATCGGCTGCACCAGGGGAACGGTCAGCACCAGCATCGCGAAGCCGTCGAGGAAGGTTCCCAGCACGATGAACATGACCAGCACCAGCGCGACGACCTGAGCGCCCGAAAACCCCTGCTGGCCGACCCATTCCGAAGCGACGAACGCGATTCCGCTGAGTCCGAGGAAGACCTTGAACACGAACGCGCCGGCCAGCACCAGGAAGGCGGTGCCGCTCGCCTTCAGGGTGGCGCCCACCACCTCGACCAACGTCTTCCGGTTGAGCGCGCGCCGCCCGAAGGCCGCGACCAGCGTCAGCATCGCTCCCACGCCCGCCGCCTCGATGGCGGAGAAGATGCCGGCGTAGATGCCGCCGATGGTCACGACGACGATCCCCACGATCCACAGCGCCCTCCCGGTGGCCCGGAGACGACCCCGCCACGAGACGGGCGCGTCGGAGTACGGCGCCTTGTCGGGGTCGCGCCTGACGACCATCCAGACGGCGAGAACGAACAGGAGGGTGAGCAGAATCCCCGGCAGCACGCCGGCCATGAACAGGCGTCCGATGCTCTCCTCGGTGATGATTCCGTAGATGACGAGTCCCGCAGAGGGCGGGATCAGGATGCCGAGCGTTCCGCCGGCCGCGATGGCTCCCGTCGCCAGGGAGTCGTCGTAGCGGAACCGCCGCATCTCGGGAAGCGACACGCGGCCCATGGTCAGCGCGGCGGCCAGCGACGAACCCGACAGCGCCGAGAATCCGGCGCACGCGATGATCGACGCGGACGCCAGGCTGCCCCGGACGCGGCTGAGCCAGCCATGCGCGGCCCGGTACAGGTCGTGGCTCATCCCGGAGACCACGGCCAGGCTGCCCATCAGCATGAACAGCGGCAGGATGGTGAGGGGATAGCGGGAAGACACGGCGAACATCTCTCCGGCCACCACCGGCACGACGGCGCCCGGCCGGATCCCGGCGATCCCGGCCAGGCCCACCATCAGCATCGCGAGACCCACGGGGACGCGGATCAGCAGCAGCACGAGGAGCGCGGCGAAGCCCAGGAGGGCGATTTCGGTTCCGCCCATCATTCGTCCGGTTCGTTGGGGTCTTCCGCGTTCCAGACGGCGAGCCCCAGCAGCAGTTGGGAGGCGAGCAGCAGCCCGTAGATCGCCAGCGACGCGCCCAGCACGTAGTAGAACGGCGTGTGGGGGATCGATACGCTGCCGGTCACCGCGCCGCAGGGCAGGCCGCAACTGCCGTGGACGAACAGGGCGTACGCCGCGATCGTGGTGGCCACCACGCCGAGCAGCCGGGCCACCGCGTCCGTGATCCGGGTGACGCGCCGGCCCGTGAAACGGGCGATGAGGTTCACTGAGACGTGAGACCCCTCACGCGCGCCGTGGGCGATCGCCGCGGCCACCACGACCGCGAGCGACATCGTGGAAACGTCCTCGATCCAGAGCAGGGAGTCGCCCAGGACGTAGCGCCAGAAGACCTCGGCCACGGTGATCCCGAGCAGCGCGAAGAGCGCCACGCCGCCCAGGAACGCGGGCGCCGCCGTGAGTCGGCGGCAAAGCGACTCGGCCCGGGCGAAGCGGTCCCGGTGGTCTTCGAAGAACGTCATCACTGGCCGCTACCTGCCTGTGGACAGAGCGGTCGTGCGGGGTTGGCCAACAGCGGTGATGGCGCACCGGCTTGGAGCGCCGGCTTCAGCCGGCACGGCGGCCCACGGGTCCGCGGGCGGTTCGTCGCTACTCCCGGTGCACTGGCCCGCACGACCGCGCCATCCCGGCGAATGAGGTCCGTCCCGCCGCCCGCCTGCGGCGGGCTGTGCCGGCTGAAGCCGGCGTTCCAAGCCGGCCCTCCTGCCCCTAGTTCGTGCTGTGCGAGGCGATGGCGGCCTTGATCGCCTTCACCGTCACCTCGGAGCGGTGGCGGAAGAGGCGCAGGCCCCAGGCGACGGTCTCGTCCAGCGGATCGAGATCCACGCCGTTGATCCGGAACAGGCCGGCCTGGCGCCGCTCCGAGGGGCGGATGGAGTTCGGGTCCACCGCCGCCATCATCGCCGCCATGGCGAACTCGTCGTGAATGCCCTCCGGCTCCTCGTTGATGCCGTTGTCGGCGAGCCAGGTCCGGAGGCCCATCACGTCGTAGAACTCGGGAATGAAGTGAACGCCCGGAGATCCGTTCCACTTGGCGTGCATTTCCTCCGCGACCGCCTGCATTCCTGCCTGGTTGCCGCCGCTGTCACCGAGGAAAATGATGTGGTCGAAGCCGCTGGCCCTGAGGCTCGAGGCCACGTCCCGGAGCACCGCCCGGAACGTCTCCTCGCTGAGACCCACGGTCCCCGGATAGCGCATGTGACCCGTCGGCGGATCGAAATCGCCCTCGGGCACCAGCTTGAGAATCGGCGCCACCAGCGCGTTCCCGAGGTCCCGGGCGATCGCTTCGGTCACGCCCCGGAGCAGCACGTTGTGCTTGCCGGTGACCAGATAGGGGCCGTTCTGCTCGACGCCGCCGCTCGCCACGATGGCGGTGTGCTTGCCGTCCGCGATCAGGTCGCGCACCTCCATCCAGGTGAGGTCCTCGATGAAGACGCTGTCCCGGATCGGGATCGGGCGCGGCTTGTCGGGCTCCGGACTCTGGGCGAGTCCCAGAACCGGCATTCCCACGGAAAAGACGAGTGCGGTGAGAAGGGTGCGCATGACCTGAAATCTCCTTCGATGGTGCAGCGGGCTGAAACTGGCTGTCAGACACTCAACCCGGGGTTGATGACCTTATCGCGATAGTCCTCGCCCGGCATCGGGACAACCCGGCAGGCCTCGCGCAGCAACGAGACCCCGCGGACGGTGATCTGGTCGGCCAGCGTCGATTGCTCGGCCGCCTGCAACGGAAACGTCGTGGTGCAGACCAGGACGCAGTCGCCAAGAATGCACCGGTTCAGGATGTAGAGGAGCCGCTCCTGCACGCGCTTGTCCCACCCGGTGTCCGCCCCGAGCTGGTCGAGGATCACGATCTCGGCGCGCGTCACCTCCGCCAGCCGCCGTTCGTCGACCAGCAGGGGATCGTTCCACACCCGCTGAACCTCCCGGAGAAGCCGCGGGACATACTCGAAGCGCGCCTTCACCGAGATTTCGCGCTCGAGGAGGATGTGGCGGAGCAGGGACACCGCGAGGTGGGTCTTGCCGACTCCCGCCGGCCCGGTGAGCAGGAGTCCCGACTTGACGTCCGGATACGAGTCGGCCCACCGGTAGACGGTCTGCCGGGCGCGCTCGAGGGCGGGAGACACCTTGAAGAAGTAGTCGAACCGCGCCCGCTCGCAGAAGTAGGGCGGAACCCCGACGTCCTCGAGACGGGACGGAGCCGGCGCGGCATCCCGGCAGGTGCAGGCGGCGACCGCGGCGGACCCGTCCGCGCGCTGGGTCGGCTTCCACCCCGTGTCACCGCAGTCGGGACAGGTCTGCACCGCCGGCAAGCGTCGTTTCCTACGAACTTCGGGGACGGGACGGAGCGGCGCCGCCCGGGGGGCCCGCCTCCGCGCCCGAGCCGGCGGGGACGATGTCCTTCCGCGGAAGCCGCACCAGCGCGTTCCTCGCGCGCTCGCTCAGGGCGTTCTCCTCCCGCGACAGTTCCCGGTGAATGAAGTCGGTGAACTGGGTGATCTCCTCCTGCATCCGCTGCATCTTCACGCGCATGTTCAGGATGATGTCCACCCCGGCGAGATTCACGCCGAGTTCCCGCAGGTTGAGGATCGTCTGCAACTGTTCCAGATCCTCGTCGGTATAGACGCGGGTGTTCCCCTCGGTGCGCGACGGCTGGAGCAGCCCCTCGCGCTCGTAGAGCCGCAGCGTCTGCGGATGGATTCCGAACAGCTCGGCTACCGCGCTGATCATGTAGACGCCCTTCCGGCGCTCGGCACTCATCGGGAATCCCGCTCAGGCGCGAAGCTTCTCACGGAGCGCGTCGCGAGGCGACTCCGGGTAGCGCTCCTCCAGTTCCCGGACCAGGTCCCGCGACCGGTCGTCCCGGATCTCCGGGATGTGGATCCGCACCTCGAGGAACAGATCGCCGCGGCCGTCCCCGCGAATCGAGGGGACCCCGCGCCCGGCGAGCCGGAGCCGGGTGCCCGGCTGGACTCCGGGCGGCAGCCGCACCGCGACGTTCCCAGAGAGCGTAGGGACCTCGATGCGGCCCCCGAGCGTGGCTTCCGCGAGCGTCAGCGGCAAGGGACAGACGAGGTTGTCTCCACGGCGCTCGAGGACCGGATGCGGAGTGACCTCGACATGCACCCGCAGATCGCCCGCCGGTTCGCCCGGGAGCCGCTCGTGCCCCTGTCCGTCCACCACCACCGTCGCTCCGTCCGAAACCCCGGCGGGCACGCGCGCGACCACCCGGACCGAACGGATCCGGCTCCCGCGTCCCGCGCAGGCCGAACAGGCGGTGTGGAACAGCGTCCCCTGTCCGCCGCAACGCCGGCACGGACGCGAGAACACCATGTGCCCGTAGCGCCGGAGCCTGCGGCCGGCGCCGTCGCAGGCGGCGCACTCGATTCCCTGGGGCGCCGCCTGCCCAACGGGGCGTTCTCCGCGCCCCCCGCAGGGACCGCAGATCTCCCGGCGGTTCACGCGCAGCCGGACCTGCTTCCCCTCCAGCGATTCGCTGAAGGAGATCCGCTCCCGGGCGTGGATGTCGGGATCGGCGTCGACGGCGCCGGACTCGGCGCCCTCGGATCCCCCGAAGATCTCGTGGAGCGCCCACTCCTCCTTCGCGGGTTCCTCGCCGAAGTCGAACCCGGCGAAACCGTAGTGGACACGCTGGACCCGGGCGGGAGTCGGTTCCACCCCGCCGTGCCGGTCGTATTCGGCGCGGCGGTCGGGATCGCCCAGGATCTCGAAGGCCCGCTGAATCTGCCGGAAACGCTCCTCGACGACACGGTCGTTGGGGTTCAGGTCGGGATGGAGGCGCCGGGCGAGCCGCCGGTACGCCTGCCGGATCCGCAGGAGGTCCGCGTCGCGCCCGACCCCGAGGACCGCGTAGTAGTCGGCGGGAGGAGGCACGGGTGACGGGAACTCCTAGGTTTGGCGATCGGGTGAGTTTTCGCCCACGACCTCCGCGTCGATGATGTCCTCGTCAGCCGCGCCGTTGCCCTTGCGCTTGCCTCCGCCCGGCGGAGGAGGGGGTGGCGGAGGGGCGGCGGGATCCTGGGCGGCGCCTTCGCCATCGGAGGACTTCTTGTACATGACCTCCGCCAGCCGGTGGCTCGCCTTCTCCACTTCGGCGCGCGCGGTCCGGATCCGTTCCATGTCGCTGTCGGCGAGTGCGGCGCGAACCGTGGCGAGCGACTTCTCGATCTCCTCGGCGTCCGAACTCTCGATCTTGTCGCGGTTCTCGTTCAGCATCTTTTCGACCTGGTGCGCCAGGGAATCCGTCTCGTTGCGGAACTCGACATCGTCCTTCCGCTGCTTGTCGGCCTCTTCGTTGGAGGCGGCCTCCGTCTTCATGGTCTCGATCTCTTCCTTCGAGAGCCCGCTCGAGGCCGTGATGGTGATCGCCTGTTCGCGGCCGGTGGCCCGGTCCTTCGCCGACACGTTGACGATGCCGTTCGCGTCGATGTCGAAGGCCACCTCGATCTGCGGGACCCCGCGGGGAGCGGGCGGAATGCCGACCAGGTTGAACTTCCCGAGGGTGCGGTTGTCGGCGGCCATGGAGCGCTCGCCCTGCAGGACGTGCACCTCGACCTGCGTCTGGTTGTCGCTCGCCGTGGAGAAGACGTCGCTCGCCCGGTGCGGAATCGTGGTGTTGCGCTTGATGAGGGAGGTGAAGACACCGCCGAGCGTCTCGATCCCGAGGGACAGCGGCGTCACGTCCAGCAGCAGCAGGTCCTTGACGTCGCCGCCGAGCACCCCCGCCTGGATCGCGGCGCCCAGCGCGACCACCTCGTCCGGGTTCACACCCTGGTGCGGTTCCGCTCCGAAGATCTCCTTGGCGAGTTCCTGGACCCGGGGAATCCGGGTCGAGCCGCCCACCAGAACGACCTCGTCGACCGATCCGTCCGCGAGGCCGGCATCCTCGAGCGCCTGGAGGCAGGGTTTGCGGGTGCGTTCGAGGAGATCCCCGATCAGCGCCTCGAGCTTCGCCCGTGACAGGGTCAGCGCCAGGTGTTTCGGCCCGGAAGCGTCGGCGGTGATGAAGGGGAGGTTGATCTCGGTCTCGTGGGTGGTCGAGAGCTCGATCTTGGCCTTTTCGGCGGCGTCCTTGAGACGCTGCAGCGCCATCCGGTCGCCCGACAGGTCGATCCCGTCCGACTTCCTGAACTCCGCGACGATCCAGTCCATGACCCGCTTGTCGAGGTCGTCGCCGCCGAGATAGGTGTCTCCGTTCGTGGAACGGACCTCGACCACCCCCTCGCCGACTTCGAGGATGGAGATGTCGAACGTCCCGCCTCCGAAGTCGTAGACCGCGATCTTCTCGCTCTTCTGCTTGTCGAGCCCGTAGGCGAGCGCGGCCGCGGTCGGTTCGTTGACGATGCGCACCACCTCCAGCCCGGCGATCTCGCCGGCGTCCTTGGTGGCCTGGCGCTGCGAGTCGTTGAAGTAGGCGGGCACCGTGATGACCGCCCGCTCGACGGTCTCCCCGAGGTAGGCCTCGGCCGAGGCCTTCATCTTCTGGAGCACCATCGCCGAGATCTGCGGCGGCGTGTACCGGTTGTCGCCCAGCAGCGCCTCGATGCCGCCGTCGTCCTTCCGCACCACCTGATACGGGGCGGATTCGCGCTCGTCGGCGGCCTCGTCGTAGCGGCGTCCCATGAACCGCTTGATGGAGAACACCGTGTTCGCCGCGTTGGTGATGGACTGCCGCTTGGCGACTTCGCCCACCAGGCGCTCGCCGGACTTCGAGACGCCGACGACCGAGGCGGTGGTGCGGCCGCCTTCGGCGTTCGGGATGATGGTGGGCTGTCCGCCCTCCATGACGGCGACGACGGAGTTGGTCGTCCCCAGATCAATACCGATGATCTTGCTCATGAACCTTCAGGACTCCTGATGAAAACGGAACACACGGGCCGGAGAACACCGGCCCTTAGTTAGGCCGAAGTATAAGATATGAGTGATTCCTTGTCAAGGCGTCGCACACAGTTCTGCCACCACCCATTGGACGCAGTGGACGCCGCCGCTTACGGAAGAAGTTCGCGGATGGCCGGCTCGAGCGTCTCCCGCTCCTGGAAGTTCACGAAGTGGCGGACGATGGTCCCGTCGCGTCCCGCGAGGAACAGGGTCGGGAAGATGTTGACGTTCCCGAGTTCCGCCCGATCCTCTTCGGTCAGGTGGAGGTTCTCGAAGGTCACCCCTCCCTTCTCCTGGTGCGCGGCACGGTCCGCATCGGTGTAGGGCAGCTTCAGGACCCGGTCGGCGTTCAGTCCCACGATGGTGAGCCCCTGGTCGCCGAGGTCCTGGTGGAGCGCCTGGAGGACCGGCGCGATCTGGACGCAGGGCGGGCAGTTCGTGAACCACACGTAGACGAGGGTCGCGTCGTCCATCAGGTCGCCGAGCGCCGCGTCCCCGCCGAGGAGCCGCTCTCCGGCGACCTCCGGAAGCGTGCGTCCCTCCCAGCCAGTGAGGCTCCGGTCCACGGCGACCGCGAACCGCTCATCGGCGCGGACCATCTCGTCGTCGATGGAGACGAGGTTCCCGTCCCCGTCGCGCACCAGGAACCTGGGGACCCGCGGGTCCGATTCCATGATCCGGAGCACGATGTCGGCCGCCTCCTCGCCGTAGAGCGAGAACTGCCCCGAGATCTCCGACAGGGTCGGCAGCCGTCCTTCGCGGCCCTCGAACTCGAGGATGAACAGCGGGGTCCGGAAGAAGACGTCGTTGAGCCGTCCGAGCGCCCGCTGTTCGTCGGGAGCCTCGAAGCGCTCCACGAGGGCCGACAGCAGCAGCCGCTCGCCGGGTTGCAGCGTGTCCCGGACGTGCTCGAGGATGCGCCGTTCGGCGTCCTGCGCCTGGGCGGCGGCCGGGGCCGGAGCCCCAACGAGGAGAACGAGGGAGAGGAGGAGGTAGCGCATCGGCGCATTCTAGTTTTGTCCCCGGAAGCGCCGCTCAGGGGTGCCCGTCGAGCCATTGGATGGATAGACTCGGCGCCCTGATGCGGATAGCGGAATCCGGCGGCCGGGCACTTGGTCGAGCCGCGTTCTGGGCCGGTTCCTTGTGCCTGGGCGCGGGCTGCGCCAGCACGCCCCTACCCGAAATCCCGGTGGTTCCGCTGGACGAATGGGCGTACGTGGAGGACCAGGCCCCGGTTCCGGGCCCGGGTCTTCCCGAAGGGGCGGCACGGGACCTGAGCGAGAGCTGGGGTCTCATCGTTGCGGGACGCCTCGGCGAAGCCGACCTGCAGCTCGCGCCGCTCCGGACGCTGGCCCCCGGCGATCCGGGGGTCCTCGCGGCGGCCGGTTTCCTTGCGCTCCGGAGCGGAGACCGGCCGGGGGCGGGGGAGCTCTTCGGGCGGGCCCTCGATGCGGCCCCCGACGATGTCCTGGCCTCGCTCGGGGCCCTCCTCCTCGTTCTCGAGAGCGCGGATCAGGAAACGCTCTTCACCCATCTCACACGCCTGTCGGAGCTCGATCCGGACGCTTCCCTGGTCACCGAACGGCTGCCCGGGCTTTCGCTCGAGGTGGCGGAGAACCGGCTCGCGCGCGCCCGGGAACTGGCCCGTGCCGGCGAACCGGGTCCGTCGGTCGCGGAGGCGTACCGGGCGGCGCTGGAAGCGATGCCCGACTCGGCGGACCTGTTCCTCGAAGCCGCCGAGGCGGCCTTCGCCGCGGGGGACCGGGCCAGTGCGCGCGAGTGGTTCGAAACCGTCGCCCGCAACCCCTCGGCGAGCAAGCGCCAGGCGCTCCTCTCCGGGCTGGCCGCCGCCGAGCTGCTGGCCGACGGGCGCCGCTTCTCGGAGAGCCTGACGCGTCTCGACGGGATCCTCCGCGATCCCGCACTGCGCGGCTTCGCGGATCTCGTGGACCGCGCCGAGGGGCTGGAGCGGCGGCTCGAGGTCGCGAGACTCTCGGAGCGCTACACGACGATCCGGGAGGCGGAGCGCATCACCCGCGAGCAGCTCGCCGCGCTCCTCGCTGCCGAGATCGGCGAACCCGACGACGACCGCAACACCGAGCCGGTGATCGCCATCGATCTCGAACGGAGCTGGGCGGCAAGCCTGATCCAGACGGCCGTCGGCGCGGGCTATCTCCGTCTGTTCCCCGACCACACGTTCAAGCCGCGGGGTCTCGTGAGCCGCGGCGAACTCGCGGAGTCACTGGCCGCCGTGTTCGGGAAGTTCGACCCGGACGCGCTCCGGACCACCGCGGCCGACGCTTCGCAACTGGAACTGCGCGACGTGCCGCCCGACCACCGCTACCGGGAAGCGGTCGCGATCGCGGCGCAGCTCGGTCTGCTGCGGGTCTCGGACGCGGGAACGTTCCGGCCGCTCGCCTTCGCCTCCGGCGCGGAGGCGGTGCGCGCGGTCACCACGCTCCGGGACCTGCTCGGCAGGTCCTAGCGCGGCGCGGCGCCCGGCTACTCCCGGCCCGAGACGTAGCGCCGGCCGGCCTGCATGAGCCGGACGAAGGCGTCCTCGTCGTCGTCGTGGATGACGGCGGCGAGACGGGAAACGGCGGCGGCCAGGCTATGGATGGCCGCCGGCCCGTGCGGGTTCCGTTGCTGGATCTCGTAGTAGAGGTGCGGGTTCTCCCGCGCCACGGCCGCCGCCACCCGTAGCTGCCGGTCGAAGGTCACGCTCGACAGGCGGGCGAGGCGGGGCGCCTGCTCTCCGCTCTCCTGAAGCGCGGTCAGGAAAGCCAGGTTGAGCGCGTGGGACAGCCCGAGGACGTAGGCGATCAGGGGATCGTGCTCCGCCAGGGGCATCCGCAGGATCTCGGCCATCGTCCCCCCGAACACGCCGGCCGCCTCCTCGGCGGCCTCGGGGTGGCCCACGTCCATGACCAGCACGTGGCAGCCGTGGAGCACGTGGGTGTCGGGCCCGAACATGGGGTGCACCGAGGCGACGCGGCAACCGCTCTCGGCCAGCGCCCGAAGCCCGGGGGCGAGCGGCGCCTTCACGGACCCGATGTCGAAGATCAGGCCGTGCCTCCGCTCGGCGGCGATTCCCTCCAGCATCCCGGCGCTGATGTGGAGCGGCGCCGCCACCACGGTCAGCGCGAACTCGTCCGGGGTCTCCCGCCAGTCCGCGGCCGCCGGAACGCCCGCCGGCCCCCCCGCGGGGTCGGCCACCCGGACCGCATAGCCCTGCGCGGCCAGGAACCGGCAGAACCAGCGCCCCATGTTCCCGCCGCCCCCGATGACCAGCGCCGGCCGGCCCGCCCCCTGCCCCTCCGCCCGCACCCGGACGTCCTCCTGCCGGGCGAGCGCGGAGTGCATGAGCAGACCCACCAGCTCGGCGGCGAGGTCTCCGGGAATGCCCCTGGCGGCTGCCCGGGCGCGGGCGCGCTCCACGACGCGCGCCTCCTGTGCGGGGTCGTGGATCGCCTGCCCGGCGGACTGTTTCACCCGGCCGATCGCGGTCGTGATCGCGTCGCGCCGGGCCCAGGCGTCCAGGATTTCCTCGTCGACCGCTTCGAGGGCGGCGCGCAGGGCGTCGAGGTCCATTCCCCAATGTTAGGGCTCGCGTGCTGACCGGGGCACCAGGAAAAAGGCGCTTCCCTACCAGGCCTCGCCCGTACACTCTTGCTCGACGAGGATGAGCGGGATGGATTCCGGGGCGGCGCCCACGGAGCAGCAGGTCCGCTACGAAGCCGACGACCGGCCCCCGCTGCCGATCACCATGGGGCTCGGGCTCCAGTACGCGCTGATCTCGGTGGCCAGCGTGGTGCTCCCGCCGACCATCATGATCGGCATCGCCGGGGGCAGCGATGCCTACCTCTCCTGGGCCGTCTGCACGGCGCTGCTGATCAGCGGCATCACCACCGCGATCCAGGCCCGCCGGGTAGGACGTATCGGGGCGGGCTACATCCTGGTCATGGGCACCTCTTCGGCGTTCCTGGCCATCTGCGTTTCCGCGCTCGAACGGGGCGGCCCCGGGCTCCTCGCCACCCTGATCATCGTCGCGGCGCTCTTCCAGTTCACCCTGGCGGCCAAGATGTCGTTCCTGCGGCGCATCTTCACGCCGACGGTAGCCGGCACGGTGCTGATGCTCATTCCCGTGGACGTCGCGCCGCTGATCGTTCGCAAGCTCACCGAGGTGCCCGAAGGCACGGCGGCGGCGGCAGCGCCAACCGTCGCCGCCGTGACCTTGCTGGTCACGGCCGGTATCGCGCTCCGTTCCCTCGGCGCCTGGCGAGTGTGGGCGCCCGCCTTCGGCATCGTCGCGGGATGCGTGGTGGGCGGCGTGGGCTTCGGCATCTACGACACCTCCGGAATCGCGGCCGCTTCGTGGGTGGGGCTTCCCGCGTTCGCGTATCCGGGGCTCGATCTCAGCTTCGGCCCCACTTTTTGGGCACTGCTTCCCGCCTTCGTACTCGTGACGCTCGTCGGAGCCATGGACACCCTCGGGGACGCGATCGCGATCCAGCGGGTTTCGTGGAGGAAACCGCGGGCGATCGACTTCCGGTCCATCCAGGGCGCCCTGAACGCCGACGGAGTCGGCAACCTGCTGGCGGGAATCGCCGGCACGGTGCCGAACACCACCTACGGGAACAGCATCGCGGTCGCCGAACTGACGGGCATAGCGGCCCGCTCGGTGGGAGTCGCGGTGGGCGTCCTCTTTGCGCTGTTCGCCGTGCTCCCGAAGTTCGTGGCCGCGATCATCGCGATTCCCGGACCGACGGTGGGCACGTACTACCTGATCCTGGTCGCCCTGCTCTTCGTCCTGGGCGTCAAGATCATCCTCCAGGACGGCCTCGACTCCCGCCGGAGCCTCGTCGTGGGACTGGCCTTCTGGATCGGCGTAGGGTTCAAGTTCGGCTGGATCTTCCCCGAGTACTTCGAGGGTCCGTGGAGCGCACTGCTCGGAAACGGCATGACCGTCGGCGGCTTCACGGTGGTGTTCCTGAATCTGGTCGCCGAGTTCGGACGAAAGCGGCGCCTGCGGCTCCGGACGGCCCTCAACGAGGACGCCTTCGCGGAGGTGGACGGGGTGCTTTCGCGGCTCGCCGCCGACCGTCGCTGGGACGAGCACATGGTCCGCCAGCTCCGGGCCGTGGGCGAGGAGACCCTCCACGTTCTGCTCCGGAATGCCGGGGGCGCGCAGGGGGAACGACGGCTGCTGCTCATCGCCGAAGGAGACGCGCGCCGTGCGGAACTCGAGTTCATCGCGGCAATGGAGGACACGAATCTCGAGGACCAGATGGCGATGCTGACCGAGGGAGCCGCCGGAACGCCGAGCGAAGAGGAGTTGCCGCTGCGGCTGCTCCGCCACTACGCCTCATCGGTGCGGCACCAGCAGTACCACGACACCGACGTGGTGGCGGTCCGGGTGGACGCCTCCGCGTCCTCGCGAACCTGAGGGCGCTCGGGCGGTGGGCGCCCGTCGCAGGCCGCGATCAGAGTAAGAATATTATGAGTTAGAATGTAAGAGCATGCGAATTACGTCCAAAGGTCAGGTCACGATCCCCCACCGATTGCGGCGGGCTTTCGGCCTCCTCCCGAATACGGAGGTGGTCTTCGAGGCCGGTGAGGACTGCGTCGTGCTGCGCTCGCGCCTGAGCCGGCGCGAGTTCGTCCGGGAAAGGCTTCGCCAGGCGCGCGGCGCCGGGATCGGCACGCGCACCACCGACGAAGTCATGCGGATGACCCGCGGAGACGGCTGAGTGTTCTTGGTGGACTCCAACATCCTGCTGGATGTCTCGACCGACGATCCCGTCTGGCGGCCGTGGTCGGAACGCACCCTCGAGGACGCTCTCGCGGAGGGCCGGGTCTCCATCAATCCGATCATCTACGCGGAGGTCGCCTTCGATTTCAGCGATTCGAGAGCGCTGGACCGGTGGCTCCGGAACCTCGAGATCGAGCGGTTGGAACTTCCCTACGCGGCCGGGTTTCCGGCGTCGCGCGCCTACGCCCGCTACCGGCGGGCGGGCGGCGCGCGGCGCTCGCCCCTCCCCGATTTCTATATCGGCGCCCACGCCGCGGTGGCCGGGCTGACGTTGATCAGCCGCGACGCCGGCCGCTATCGGACCTACTTCCCCTCGCTGCGGCTGCTGGAGCCGCCCGCGGGGACCTGACCGGGGCGGTCGATCGAGCGCGGCGGCGCGTCGCGGCGAGCCCCGAACGCACAGGAAGACCCGGGGCCCAAGCCCCCGGAGCTGCGTTTCCTCCGCCGGGCGCCCGACTAAGATGCCCCCGCCATCCGTGGTGGACCCTTGCTGCTTCCTTCCCGTTCCGATTTCCGCGCGCTCGCCCGGCAGGCGAACCTGATTCCCGTCCGGCGGGAGATTCTCGCCGACTGCGATACCCCGGTCTCCACGTTCCTCCGGGTGGGGAACCGCGGCCCGGCGTTCCTGATGGAGTCGGTCGAGGGCGGCGAGAGCGTGGCCCGCTATTCGTTCCTGGGGTCGAAGCCGCGCCTCATCGTCGAGAGCCGCGGCGCCGGGATCAGGCGCCGCCATCTGCGGGACGGCCGGGTCGAAACCTGCGAGAGCGCCGACCCCCTGTCGGCCCTTCGGGACATGCTCGCCGATGTGAACCCGGCGCACGTGGAGGGCCTGCCGCCCTTCCACGGCGGTTTCGTCGGCTATCTCGCCTACGACGCGGTACGGCGTTTCGAGCGCCTCCCGGACAGCGTGGACGACTCGCTCGACCTTCCCGACGCCATCTTCCTGCTGACCGACAGCGTGCTGGGCTTCGACCGGGCCCGCAACGTGATCCAGGTGATGGCGAACGCCAGCGTTCCGGACCCGAGCCTCGCCGACCAGGCCTACGATGCCGCCGAGGCGCAGATCGAGGCGACGGTGCGGGAGATTCGCGCTCCGCTGCCCTATCGGCTGGGACTGCCCGGCGGCGCCGCCGGACCGCTACCGGCGCCGGTTTCCAATACGAGCCGGGACCGGTACCTCGACATGGTGCGCCGGGCGAAGGACTACGTGGCCGCCGGGGACATCATCCAGGTCGTTCCGTCCCAGCGCTTCGAGACGCCCCTCACCGTCCACCCCTTCGACTTCTACCGGGCGCTCCGGGTGGTGAATCCGTCCCCCTACATGTACTACCTCGACTTCGACGGACTGGTGATCGCCGGAGCGTCGCCCGAGATGATGACCCGGACCGAAGACGGGGTGATCGAGACCCGTCCGATCGCGGGCACCCGGCCGCGGGGCAGCACCCCCGAGGAAGATGCGGCGCTGGCGGCGGAACTGCTCGCCGACCAGAAGGAGCGCGCCGAGCACGTGATGCTCGTGGACCTGGCCCGCAACGACATCGGGCGGGTGGCCGACTACGGCCAGGTCGAAGTCGAGGATTTCATGAGCATCGAGCGGTATTCGCACGTGATGCACATCGTTTCCCGGGTCCGGGGGCAGCTCGGCGCCGGGATGGACGCCTTCGACGCGCTCCGCGCCACGTTCCCTGCCGGGACGCTCTCCGGCGCCCCCAAGATCCGCGCCATGGAGATCATCGACGAACTGGAGACGGAGCGCCGCGGCGTCTACGGCGGCGCGGTCGGCTACTTCTCGTACGGCGGCGCTTCCGACACCGCCATCGCGATCCGGACGCTGGTCGCCAAGGACGGCGTCGGCTACTTCCAGGCCGGGGGCGGGGTGGTGGCGGATTCCGATCCCGCCGCCGAGTACGACGAGACCTGCCGGAAGGCGGACGCCGTGCTCGCCGCCCTGCGCATGGCCCATGAAGGCCTGGACTGAAGATCCGTGATGACCTTCGTCCTCGACAACTACGACTCGTTCGTCACCCCGAGGAGGATGCGCCCCCACATCGCGTCCTCCGCCGAGCCGACGCCGACCGCGCGTTCCACCTACGGGGCGCATCCCCCTCGGGGTGATGGCGCCCAGCGCTCCGCGCTGGGCGCCATCGTTTCCTGCGGGGAGGGGACACCTCTCCCCGCACCCCACCCCCGCGGCGCTATGCGCCGCGAACGGGCGCAGGACGATCCGTCATGACCTTCGTCCTCGACAACTACGACTCCTCTGTCACCCCGAGGGGGATGCGCCCCCACATCGCATCCTCCCCCGAGCCGACGCCGACCGCGCGTTCCACCTACGGGGCGCATCCCCCTCGGGGTGATGGCGCCCGGCGCTCCGCGCCGGGCGCCATCGTTTCCTGCGGGGAGGGGAAACCCCTCCCCGCACCCCTCCCCCGCGGCGCTATGCGCCGCGAACGCGCGCACGACGATCCGTCATGACCTTCGTCCTCGATAACTACGACTCCTTCACCTTCAATCTGGTGCAATTGCTCGGCGAACTCGGGGCGCGGCCCGAGGTGTTTCGAAACGATGCGTTGACGCCGGGTGAGGTCCGGGAGTTGAAGCCCGCGCGGGTGGTCATCTCCCCGGGTCCCTGTTCCCCCGACAAGGCGGGCATCTCGGTGGACCTGGTGCGGGAACTCGCCGGCGAGACTCCCATCCTTGGGGTGTGCCTCGGCCACCAGTCGGTGGTCCAGGCCCTCGGCGGCCGGATCCGGCGCGCTCACCGCCTGGTCCACGGCAAGACCTCCGCCGTGCGCCATAATGGCGAGGAACTGTTCGCCGGGTTGGAGAACCCCTTCGAGGCCACCCGCTATCACTCGCTGGTCGCCGACGAGCCACTCCCGAGCGAGCTTGAGGTGACCGCCCGCTCCGACGATGAGGAGATCATGGGGCTTCGGCACCGGAGCGCGCCGCTCTGGGGCGTGCAGTTCCATCCCGAATCGATCCTCACCCCCGCGGGGCGACAACTGCTCCAGAACTTTCTCGACCTGACATGACCAAACGCTCTCCCGACTTCGCGACCATGGTGCTCATCCTGCATCCATGGGCGACGCGGCAGGAAATCGACCACCTGACCCAGCTGATCGAGGAAAGGGCCCTCGAGTGGGCGCTCCATCCCGGCGAGGTCCGGAACCAGATTCATGTGTTCGGCAACCTCTCGCAGGAAACGGAGGCCTCCTGGCGCACCCAGCCCGGCGTGCAACAGGTCTATGGGCTCGCCAAACCCTACAAGCTCGCCAACAAGACCCATCGCAAGTCGAACACCCGCATCCCCATCGGGAGTCAGCAGCTCGGCAGCGAGGACCTGGTGATCATCGGGGGGCCCTGTGCCCTCGAGAGCGAGGAGCAGGGCACCACGGCGGCTCTGATGCTCCGGGACATTGGGCTCGAGATCATGCGCGCCTCGGCGTTCAAGCCGCGCACCTCGCCGTATTCCTTCCAGGGACTCGGAGTGGACGGCCTTCACATCCTGAGCCGCATCCGGGAGCAGACCGGCATGCTGGTCGAGACGGAGGTGATGGACGTCCGGGACGTGGAGATCGCCGCGGAACTGGTGGACGTGGTGCGGATCGGCGCCCGCAACATGCAGAACTTCGACCTCCTCAAGGAGATGTCCCGCGTCCAGACGCCGGTCATCCTGAAGCGCGGCGCCTCGAACACCATCCGCGAGTTCCTGCTGGCCACCGAGTACATCCTGCAGGGGAACCCGAACGTGATCCTCTGCGAACGCGGGATCCGCTCGTTCGAGACCGCCTACCGCAACACCCTCGACGTGGGGGCGATTGCGGTGCTGAAGCAGGAAACCCACCTCCCGGTCATTGCCGACCCGAGCCACGCCGCCGGGAACAAGACGCTGGTGCCGGCGCTGTCACTGGCGGCGGTCGCGGCCGGCGCCGACGGACTCATCATCGAGGTGCATCCCAATCCGGCGGTGGCGCTCAGCGACGGCGACCAGTCGCTCTACCCGCATCAGTTCATGAACCTCATGGATGACCTGCGGAAGGTGGGGGAGGCCGTCGGGCGACGCCTCCTGCGGCACCGGCCGGCGCCCACCACCTGATGCAGCGGGTTCCGGTGGAGACGCCGGGACAGGACGTTTCCTACGAGATCGCCGTCGGAGACGGCGCGCTGGACGGCCTGCCGGCGTTCCTCGAGGAACACCACGCGGGTTGCCGGATCGCGGCCATCGGCGATGCGCAGGCGCTCCGGCACCACGGGGAGTCGCTGCGCGAGGCGCTTCCGGCGGGAACCCCCGTGCTCGAAGTGCCTTCCGGCGAGGCGTCGAAGACACGGGCGGAGAAGACGCGTCTGGAGGACGAACTTCTTTCCCGCCGCCTCGGCCGCGACACTTTGATCGTCGCGTTCGGCGGCGGCGTCGTCACCGACCTGGCGGGTTTCGTGGCTGCGACGTATCTCCGCGGGGTGCCGTTCGTGGCGGTCCCCACGACCCTCCTCGCCGCGGTGGACGCCTCGGTGGGAGGCAAGACCGGGATCAACACGCCGCACGGCAAGAACCTGATCGGAGCGATCCGGCAGCCGGCCGCCGTCTTCGCCGACACGCGCTTCCTGGAGACCCTGCCGGAGCCGGAATTCCTGAACGGAGTCGCCGAAGCGCTCAAGATGGCCGCCACCAGCGACCCGGACCTGTTCTCGCGCCTGGAGCAGGACGTCAGCGCCCTGAGGGCCCGCGAGTCCGGGCTGCTGACCCGGCTCATCGCCGCCGCGGTCCGCATCAAGGCCGCCGTGGTGTCCGCCGACGAACGGGAGAGCGGGTTGCGGGAGGTGCTCAACTTCGGCCACACCATCGGACACGGGCTCGAGAACGCGAGCGGCTACCTCCTCGCGCACGGGGCCGCGGTGGCGGTCGGGATGATCGCGGAGAGCCGGATGGCGCTCCGCGCGGGAACCCTCCCACCCGCGGCCGAGGATCGCCTGCACTCCCTGATCGGTTCCCTCGGGCTTCCGGTCCGGGCGCCGGTCGGCGTGGAACGCGGGCCGGTGCTGGCGGCGCTCGCCAGCGACAAGAAGGCGCGCGGCGGCGAGCCGCGCTTCGTGGTGCTGGAAGACATCGGCCGGGTCCGGGACCGGGACGAGCAGGGACGGCCGGCGTATTCCTTTCCCCTGCCCGCGGAGGTCGTGGACGCGGGGCTCGGCGCGATCGAGCTTTGATCGAGATCGCCCCCGGGCCGGCGCCCCTCGACGCCGCGGTCCGGGTCCCCGGCAGCAAGTACGAGGCGAACCGGTTCCTGATCGCGGCCGCCCTCACCGACGGGACGACCCGCCTCAGCGGACTTCCGGAGGGGGAGGACATCCGGGCGGCGATCTCGGCCGTGGACGCGCTGGGCGGAAGCACGGCCGGCCGCGGGAACTCCCTCGAGGTGCGGGGAGCGGCCGGCGATGCGAACCCGGGACGCTCGTTCGATTCCGGCGGTCCCGTGCGGGTCGCGGTCGGCGAGTCGGGAACGCTGCTGCGCTTTCTCGCCGCGGCGGCCGCCACCGTGCCGGGATCCATCACCATCGCCGGGAGCGGACGGATCCGCGAGCGGCCGGTCGCGGGCCTGGTGGCGGCGCTCCGCGCACTCGGCGCGGACATCGAGACCACCGGCGGTTTCGCGCCGCTCACGGTCCGCTCGGGCCGGCTGGACGGCGGCGCCGTCTCCGTCCCCGCTGCCGAGAGCAGCCAGTTCGCAAGCGGTCTGCTCCTCGCCGCCCCCCGCGCCGCCGGCGCGGTCTCGGTCGCGTTGGAGGGCGATCCGGTATCGGCTTCCTATCTCGACCTGACGGTGAGCGTGATGGCCCGCTGCGGGGTGCGGGTGGAGCGTCCCGGGCCGGGGCGGTTCCGGGTGGCTCCCGGCGCGCGCTACCGCCCGGGCGATCACCGGATCTCGGGAGACTGGACGTCGGCCGGCTACTTCCTCGCGGCGGCCGCCGTGGCGCCGGGCCGCGTCACGGTGGACGGGCTCGACCCGGAATCCCCGCAGGGGGAACGCCGCTTCCCCGAGGTCCTCCGCCGCATGGGCTGCGAGGTCGCCGAGGCCCCGTCGGCGGAGGGGGTGCGGGTGACGGTCGCCGGCGCCTCCCGCCTCCGGGGGGTCTCGGTGGACATGCGTTCGATGCCCGACGCCGTCCCGACACTGGCGGCGATCGCTCCGTTCGCGGAGGGCGCCACCAGGATCCACGGAACCTCCCACCTGCGGCACAAGGAGAGCGACCGGATCGCCGCCCTCGCGGACGGGCTCAGCCGTCTCGGAGCCCGGGTGACCGCCACGGAGGACAGTCTCGCCATCGAGCCGCCGGAGACGGGCGCACCCCTTCGCGCGGCCGGTCTCGACCCTCACGGCGACCACCGGATCGCGATGGCGCTGGCGCTCACCGGACTCCGCGTGCCGGGCGTTCGGATCCGGAGTCCCCAGGTGGTGGCCAAGTCGTTCCCGGGCTTCTGGCGCGCCCTGTCGGAGCTCGGCGTGCGGGTATCCGGCGAGGAGGCCGGCTAGTGGACGCGTCGTTGGGTGGAGGCCCCGACTTCCCGAACGTCGTCGTCGTCGGCTCCCGCGCGTCGGGCAAGAGCCGGGCGTCCCGGAGGATGGCCGAGGCAATCGGCTGGACGCGGATCAGCACGGACGAACTGCTGGAGGAACGCGTCGGACCCATCCCGGCGTTCGTGGAGCGCTACGGCTGGGAGCGGTTTCGGGAGGAGGAACGCCGCGTCCTCGCGGGCATCACCGGAGAGCGGCTGATCGTGGACTGCGGGGGAGGCATCGTCGAGAACCCCTGCAGCATTCCCCGCCTCCGGGGGCTCGGAACCGTCTACTGGGTCCGCGCGCCCGCGGAAGTGCTGCGGCAGCGGCTGTCCCGCCCGAAGCACCGGGACTCGCGGCCCACCCTGACCGGAGTCCCGCCCGCCGAGGAAGCGGCGCTGATGCTGGAGCGCCGGACCCCCCTCTACCGGGAAGCCGCGGAGTCCGACGTGTGGAGCACCGCTTCCGACGGGACCGCCGAGGAGGAGGCCTTCGAGACGCTCCTTCGGGCCCATTTCGGACCGCGGCTGGCGCTCACCGTCGCCGGGGCGACGGCAGCGGACCTGCGCGCCGGCCTCGACGCGGCCGCCGCCGAGTGCGGCCCCCTGGACCTGATCGAACTCCGGCTCGACGCGCTCGAACAGCCGGGGCCCGCGGACCTGCGCGCGATCCTGGGCGACCTGCCCCAACCCGTCCTCGCGCGGCTGATCGCCACCGTGCGCCGGCGGGACGAAGGCGGCCGGTTCTCAAGAAGCGAAGGAGACCGGATCGGGCTCCTGGCCGCCGCCGCCGGGCTGGGCGCGGCATGGTGCGACCTCGAGTTCGAGGCGGACCGGGAGAGCCGGGGAGCACACGCGCGCCGGATTCGCGGCGCCGCCCCGGCGGTCCGGCTCGTGGCTTCGGTCCATGACCTGAAGGGCGTTCCCGCCGGCCTCGAGACCCTGCCCGGCCGGATGGCGTCGATGCGCCCGGCGCTCACCAAGGTCGCGGTGCGGGCCGCCGGGCAGGCCGACGTGGAGCGGGTTCATTCCCTGATTCGCGACCAGGCGTCCGGGAAGACCCCGATCATCGGGATCGCCATGGGGGAAGCGGGCACAGCACTGCGCGTCATCGCGGGCTCGGCCGGTGCGGCGGTCTCCACCTACGCACCGCCGGAAGGTCTCCCGGCGGTCGCCGCCGGACAACTCACCGCGGGAGACGTCCGGTCCCGCCATCGCCGCTGGGGACGCCGGCTCCACGCGCCGGTCCCGGTTTACGGGGTGGTGGGCAGCCCCATCGGACAGAGTCTCAGTCCGCCGATGCACGAAGCGGCCTTTCGGCGGCTGGGCATCGAAGCCGCCTACCTCCCGTTCGCTGTTCCTCCGGAGGAACTCGCGGAGTTCCTCACGGCGGCGCGCCTCAGCGGGACGGGCGGGCTGAACGTGACGATTCCGCACAAGCAGGCCGTCCTGCCGCTGCTCGATTCCCTCGACGACGACGCGCGCCGGATCGGCGCGGTGAATACCATCATCCCGATGAACGGCGGACTCGGGGGGGCCAACACGGACTGGAGCGGCGCCGTGCAATCGCTCGAGGAAGCGGTCCCGCTGACCGGCCGGCGCGCCACCGTGCTCGGGGCCGGCGGCTCCGCGCGGGCCGTCCTCCATGGTCTGACGCGGCATGGCGCGGAAGCGGTGCTGATCTCCCGGAACGACCGGAAGGCGGCGGCGCTCGCCGATGAGATGGGGGTCGCGCACGCCCCGCTCGCGGCGCTGGGCCGCATCGAGGGTGACTTCCTGATCAACACCACCCCGGTCGGAATGGCGCCCGACCACGACGGCTGTCCCGCTCCGGATGCCGCGATCGCCGCCCACGAGGTGGTTTTCGACCTGGTGTTCCACCCCGAGCGCACCCCGCTCCTCGCGAAGGCGGCCGGGATGGGCAAACGGACCGTCCCCGGCCTCCGCATGCTCGTCCTGCAGGCCGCCGCCGCTTTCGAACGCTGGACCGGCCGCCCCGCCCCGGTCGAGGCCATGGCGGACGCCGCCCGGAAGGCTCGCGATGCCCGGTAGCTCGATCGGCCAGGCCTTCCGCGTGACGACCTGGGGCGAGTCGCACGGCCCGGCCATCGGGGTGGTGGTGGACGGCTGTCCGCCGCGGATCCCGCTCAGCGAAGGCAACGTGCAGGCGGAGCTCGACCGCCGCCGTCCCGGCCAGAGCGGGCTCACGACCCAGCGCCGGGAGGCGGACCGGGTGGCCATCCAGTCGGGGGTGATCGCCGGCCGGACGACCGGTCACCCCATCGGGATGGTGGTCCACAACAAGGACGCCCGGCCCGCCGACTACGAGGCGCTCAAGACGGTCTACCGGCCCTCCCACGCCGACTACACCTTCGAGGCGAAGTACGGGATCCGGGACCCGAGCGGCGGGGGCCGTTCCTCGGCCCGGGTCACCGTGGGCCACGTCGCGGCCGGAGCGGTCGCCCGGCGGTTCCTCGAGGAGCGCTTCGGGGTCGAGTGCACTGCGTACGTGAAGCGGACGAAGGACGTCGAGGCCGACGTGGATCCGGAGACCGTGACCCGCGGCGAGGTGGAGAAAACGCCGGTCCGCTGTCCGGACCCCGCGGCCGCCGCCCGCATGGTCGAGCTGATCGAGCGGACCCGGGACGCCCGCGACTCCCTCGGCGGGGTCGTCGAATGTTCCGTGCGCGGGGTCCCCCCCGGACTCGGGGAGCCGGTCTTCGACAAACTGGAGAGCGACCTCGCGAAGGCCATGCTCGCGATCAACGCCAGCAAGGGCTTCGAGATCGGCTCCGGGTTCGCCGGCACCCGCCTCTTCGGCAGCGAGCACAACGACCGCTTCGTGATGAAGGACGGGCGGCCGGCGACCGAGACGAACCACGCCGGCGGCATTCTGGGCGGCATCTCGAGCGGAATGCCGATCGTGTTCCGGGTGGCGTTCAAGCCGACCTCGACCATCGGCAAGGCGCAACGGACCCTGGACTCCGAGGGAAAGGAAGTCACCCTGGAAGCCCGGGGACGCCACGACCCGTGCGTCCTTCCCCGCGCCGTCCCCATCGTGGAAGCCATGGCCTGCCTGGTGCTTGCCGACCACGCCCTGCGGCAGGCGGCGATCAGCGCGGAGGCACCGACGTCCGCATAGAGCCAGTCCGGACGGCGCCGCCGGCTTGGAGCCCCCACCGGGAGAAATGGGCCGGCTTCAGCCGGCACAGCGGCCCGCAGGGCCGCGGGGGGTCGTCGCTACCCCAGGTGCATCGACGCGCGCAGCCAAGCCACTCCGGCGAAAGGTCCGCCTCGCCGCCCGCTCCGGGCGGAGTGTGCCGGCTTCCCGCCTCGCGTCCCTCGCCTCGCCGTCACTCCGACGAGGACAGCGCCACGATCTCGATCCCGTCAAAGGGAGCGAAGTCGGCGCCATTCAGCGTAACCACGAAACGGATACCGTGAGCTGACATCGTGGCGGCAATGTTCGCGTCGTGGAGTCGGCGTCCGCGCAGTCCGTAATCGACGGCAAACCGGCGTAGCCGCCGTGACACATTCTCGTTCTCCTCGTAGAGGTGGAGGTGGCGCAGGAATGCGTTCACATTCGCTACCGCGTCCTCTGTGCGGAGTCCGAGACCATTCGCCTCCCGGGGCCGCGTCGCCACCACCAGGTACTCCCGCAGGATCTGTCCGCTCGCGGCCAGATGCACACCGCGCGCTCCGGATTCGGCAAGCAGGTGGCGCGCCTCGCGGTGCTGTGGACGCAGCTCATCGGTCGCGGTCAGCAGCACATTGGTGTCGACGAACAGGACTTCACCGGCCGTCGGGGCCATAGATCTCCTCCCGCCGCCACGAAGTCGCCGGGCCGACCCGGACCGTCACCAGGTTGAGCTTCCGGGCGCCCTCATCCGCCGGAGCCATGCGGGCCGCCCGGTGGAGGATGGCCCGCAGTTCGCCCTGTAGCGAACGATGATGACTGCGCGCCAGCCGCTTCAACGCGTCAACGGTGTCCGGCGCAACGTCACGGATGTGTATCGAACTCATACCGATATTATATTGCTACCGTCCGGAGACCACGAGTTGGCGTTGCGCCGTCTCCGGTTGGCTTCATCCCGTCCGGGCTGGTGCGGCGTGCGTTTCGCGGCCTCCGGCCGCGATGCCGGCCAGAGGCCGGCGCTCCAGTGTCAAGTTATACTTGAACAAAATCCAGCCACGGGGGCGGCTAGCTCAGCTGGGAGAGCGCGGCGTTCGCAATGCCGAGGTCACGGGTTCGATCCCCGTGCCGTCCACCACTGGGAGAACAGTCCAACATGCGACGAACCGTTTGTGTGCGGATTCTCCCGGCCTCCGTCGTCCTGTTCGGCCTGGCGCTATCGGCGACGGCCGGACCGGAAACCCCGCCCGCTTCGCGATCCGCGCCGGATCCGGAAGCGGTCGCCCTCATCGAACGCGTCGACGCGTACCACCAGTCCCTGCCCCACTTCGAAGCACGCTTCGAGCAGCGGTTCTCACCGCGGATCTTCGGGCGTGACCGGGTGGAGACCGGCCGCTTGACGGTCAAGCGGCCGGCCCGGATGCGCTGGGACTACGAGGCGCCCGAGCCGAAGGTCTTCGTCAGCGACGGGAACAGCACCTGGTTCCACGTTCCCGCCGACCAGCAGGTCGTGGTGGGCTCGTTCGGGCGCGACGGCCAGGGTGCCGACACGGAAACCGGCGGGCTGAACCCCCTCGAGTTCCTGACCGGGGACGCCACGATCCTCGATCACTTCGACGCGCTGCTGGGTAGCGAACCGCCGGAACCCGGCCTGCGCACGGTGGCGCTCGTCCCGCGGCAGGCGAACGGCGAGATCACTTCGCTGTCGCTCACGGTCGACGCCGAGAGCGGCCTGATCCAGGGGATCGAGTCGGAAGACCTGGAGGGGAACCGGACGACGTTCCATTTCACCGACTTCCGGTTCGGGACGTCCCCCGACGACTCGCTTTTCACCTTCACCATCCCGCCGGGGACGGACGTGGTGACGGCATCGGACGTCCGCCCGTGAGGTTCGCCCGAGGGGGCCGCCGCGGTGTCCCCGTGCTGCTCCTCGCGGCCGGCCTCGCCGGCTGCGCCACGAGCCGCCACTTCACCGCGGGCGAGACGGCGGAACGGATGGGCCGCTACGACGACGCCGTGGTCCACTATGCCCGGGCGGTGGCTGAAGACCCCTCCGACTCGGCGGCCCAGCTCTCGCTGACCCGCGCCAAGCTGCGGGCGGCCGAGCAGCACGCCCGGGAGGCGGAGCGCCTCGCCGCGCTCGAGGATTACGCGGGGGCGGAAGACGCCCTGCGGGCGGCGATCATCCTCGCGCCGGAAGAGACCTCCTACCGGGACCGGCTGGGGGTGATCCAGACGGCCGTTCAGGAACAAGCCGAGGAAACGAGAGCCCTGACGCTCGCCGAACTGAAGGAAGAGGCCCTCACCCGCCCGCTGGGTCTCGACGTTCCGGACGACGCCCGGGCTCCGGCGAGCTTCGTCTTCCGGGACGCGAGCCTCCGCTACGTCCTGCTCACCCTCGGCGAGATCGCCGGGGTGAACGTGGCTTTCGACGAGGACTTCGTGGATCAGACGGTCTCGATCGAGGCCGAGGACTCCACCTTCGAGGACGCGATCCGCAGCCTGACCGAGACCACCGGACACTTCTTCCGGGTGGAGTCGCCGCACCTGATCACCATCGTGCCGGACACCCAGAACAAGCGGCTCCAGTACGAGCGGCAGGTCGCGCAGACCTTCTACCTCTCCTCGGCGGACCTCGTCCAGACCTCGGACGCCCTGCGCATCGTGCTGGGGATCCGGCAGATCGCCACCCACGAGGGTACGAACTCCATCACGATGGTGGACACCTGGGAACAGGTCCGCTCGGCGCAGCGCATCATCGAGGCGCTCGACCGGAGTCCCGGCGAAGTCATCGTCGATGTCGAGCTCATGGAGGTGAACCGGATCCATCTCGAGCAGTACGGGATTCCCCTCCTGTCCCCCCAGACCGAGGGACAGGGCATTTCGGTGGCGCTCACCCCCCGGCTGGACACCGTCCTGCAAAACCCCTACGAGCGCGGGAATCTCCAGATCGCGGGCCTTCCGGGCGCCATCCTGAACCTGGTCCGCTCCGACACCGATACCCACGTGCTCGCCAACCCGCAGCTCCGCGCGTCGGACGGCAAGTCCGCCCTCGCCGATTTCGGCGAGCGGGTCCCGGTCCCGGTCACCACGTTCGCCCCCATCGCGACCGGAGGACTGGCCCAGCAGCCCACCACCACGTTCGAGTACGAAAACGTCGGGGTCAGCATCGAGGTCCTTCCCCGGATCCACCACGACGACAGCGTGACCCTCGAGGTCAAGGTGCGGCTCGACAACGTGTCCGGCACCGGCTACTCGGGACTCCCGACCTTCGGCAACCGGAACGTGGAGACGACCCTGCGCCTCAGGAACGGCGAGACCAGCATGATCGCCGGCCTCATCCGCCAGGAGGAGCGCAGCAGCCTCAGCGGCCTGCCCGGAGTCGCCGACATCCCGGTGATCGGGCGGCTCTTCGGCCAGAACTCCGACAACCTGACGGAGTCGGACATCATCCTGACCATCACCCCGAGGATCGCCCGGCGCGCCGATCTCGACCGGGAAACGCTGCTCCCACACATCGTCCGGCGGTAGAACTGGGAGCGCCGGCCTCCGGCCGGCATCGCCGAGTTCAGCGAGGCGAAACGCGCAACCCCCCGCGTCCAACCGGACGCGAACTGCTCCGAACGAATAGGTTGTAGCACCCATGCCAACCACCATCCACCTGCCTGATCCCGTACTGGCGGCGGTTGACGAGAGGGCTCGCGCTCAGGGCATCAGCCGCAGTCGCTACATCGCTCGGGCTATACAGAAGACTCTTGACGCCGAGCGCAGTTGGCGGCCCGAGGTGTTGCGCGCCTTCCAGCCGGCGCCGACCGACGACGAAGACCGGGAGGCCGTTGAGGAGATGCTCGTAATCATCGCCGCTGGCCGAATCCGGAGAGCGCCCGTGGACCTGTAATCGCCGCCGGGAAACTCGATGTCCGAGCCGAGGGCTTCGCGGCGGTCTGAGCCAACCCGGCGCGGGTGATCAGTACGGGCGGGGCTCGAAGCCCTCGGAGTTCACGATGCTCGCGTTCGAGCCCACGGCCCGGATCAGGTAGAAGCCGGCCGCCTCCGCCGCCCGCGTCGCGTCACCCTTCGCCGTCAGGTACCCGAGCGCCCCGTACATCCGCGGCCGCGCGTAGTCCGGACGCCACTCCCGGAAGTCCCCGAGCCGCGACACGAACTTCGTCACATCCTTTGCGCGCAGGGTCGTCTTCACTTCCACCACCACGGTGAGGGACCTACCGGCCGCCACCAGGTCGTACTCCCGCCACACCCCCTCGCGGTTCTGGCTGCGGACCTCCCGACCCAGGACCTCGACGTCGAGGCCGGCGTCGCGCAGCAACCTCACCAGGTCTCCGCCGACAAGCGCT
The DNA here is from genome assembly GCA_965116805.1 of Vicinamibacteria bacterium. GTDB lineage: Bacteria > Acidobacteriota > Vicinamibacteria > Marinacidobacterales > Marinacidobacteraceae > Marinacidobacterium. The sequence continues at coordinate 1,949,953 of OZ220713.1, read as the reverse complement.
TCCATGAGTTGCCCCCAGCGGTGGTCTCCGTCACCGGCGATCCGGTTCAGTGTCTTCTCCAGCTTTCGGTCGCGCTCGGCCTGTTCCTCCCGGAGCCTCTGCACCGCCCGCTGCCGGGCCTTCTCCTCGCGGCGAAAGCGCCGGTCCAAGGCGCGGTCACGCTGCCGGGCGACGCGGTCCTCGCGCCGGGCGATGCGCTCGTCACGCCGCCGCTCGCGCGCGATGGCGCGCAGAATCTTCCAGATCTCGTCGGGGGTCGGAACGGCAGCGCGGCGGCGGGACATCGCTCGGCGAGAATAGCAGCGGAATGTCGACCGCTACCGGGTTGAGGCTTGCGCCGGAAGGTGGACTGAATCACACAGGGTCGGGCTGGGAGGCCCCGTCATTTGCGCCCGTCAGCCAAACGCGCTCCGCCCGCCTCCGGCGGGCTGTGCTGGTCGCAGACCGGCGTCCAGGCCGGCGCGCGATCGGTGCGGTTCGCAATGCGTGCCGGCTGAAGCCGGCGTTCCAAGCCGGTGTGCGATCGGTGCGGTTCGCAATACGTGCGTGCCGGCTGAAGCCGGTGTTCCAAGCCGGTGCGCGATCTGCGCGGTTCGCAGTACGTTGTGCCGGGTGAAGCAGGCGTTCCAGGCCGGCGGGTTCGGCTACTCCTGAATGAGGGCGGCAGCCTGCTCCGGGACGCCGCCGAAGTGGCCGTTCGAGAGGAAGAGGAAGACGGTCGGTTCGTCTTCGCCGGCGAGTTCGCTCACCATCTCCAAAAGCGTGGAGTGGTCGTGCAGCACGTCCGCCGGGATTCCCGCTGAAGTGAGGTCGGAGGCCAGCCGGTCGAGGTCCAGCGACGCGGTTCCCGGGAGCCGGCGGCCGCGGGTTTCACCGGCGGGGGACGCCAGGAGAACGCGGTTCGCCTGCCGGAACGCTTTGGCGAAGCGGTCCTGGAAGACGGCGCTGCGGGCGGTGAAGGAGCGGGGTTCGAAGACCGCGACCAGGCGCGCGCCGGGCCAGCGCTGCGACCCCGCCTCGAGCACGGCCTCGACGGCGGTGGGGTGGTGGGCGAAATCCCGGACCACCAGTACCCTGCCGCCGGAACTCGCGGCGAGCGCTTGCAGCCGGCGCTCCACCCCGGAGAAGTCGCGGACCGCCTCGCGGACCGCCTCCCACTCGACCCCCAGCCACTCGGCGGCGGCCGCCGCCGCGAGGACGTTCCGCGCCGCGGCCCGGCCCCAGAACCGGCCATGGAGGCTCCGCCGCGCCTCGCCGCGAAACGTGGCCCGGAGACGGCTTCCGGACGGGCCGCTTGACTGGATTGCGGCGACCCAGTCGGCCGCGGGGCCCTCCCCATCCGCGACCGAGAACGTCCGCACGTTCGTGTGGGCAGCCTCGGCGAGCTCGGCGGCCGCCGGCGAATCGGCGCCGAGGAGCAGCAGTCCGCGGCGCGGAGGCAGCCGGGCGAGGAAGGAAAACTGCCGGCGGACCGCCGCGAAGTCGGAGTAGATGTCCGCGTGGTCGAACTCGACGTTGGAGATGACCGCCACCTCCGGGAGGTAGTGGAGGAATTTCGGTCCCTTGTCCCAGTAGGCGCTGTCGTACTCGTCCCCCTCGACAACGAACGGCTCCCCGACAGCGCCCAGGGCGAAGCTCCCTCCGAGATCGTTCGCCACCCCTCCCACCAGAAAACCGGCATCGAGTCCCGAGGACCGCAGGATCCAGGCGAGCAGCGAGGTCGTGGTCGTCTTTCCGTGGGTCCCGGCAACCACCACCGGCGCCCGGCGCCGGAGGACCAGCTCCCGGAGCGTCTCCGGGAAGGAAACGAGCGGGAGGCGCCGGTCGAGCGCCGCTTCGAGTTCCGGGTTCCCGCGGGAGATCGCGTTGCCGACGACCACCGCCCGGCAGTCGTCCGGGAGATTCCCCGGCCCGAACGGGGTCCGGACCTCGATTCCCTCGCGCTCCAGGACCGTGGACATCGGGGGATACGCCCCCTGGTCGGACCCGCTCACCCGGTAGCCGAGCCGGGTGAGGAGCCCCGCGAGCGAAGCCATGGCCGTTCCCGCGACCCCCAGCACGTGCAGGCGGTCGCCCGCCCGGAGTCCGTGGATCACTCCACTGCGCCTTCGAGCAGCGTCAGTCCGTCCTCGTCCATCCGGGCCCTCACTTCGAACGGGACCGTTCGGCAGGGCTCCTCGTCGGTGTGGCCGGTCGCGAATCCGAAGACGACGGGGACCTCGAACCGCTCGCTGAGCCGGGCGAGGAGTTCCGCCGTCGTGTATCCCTGGTCCGGATGCTGGGTGCAGCCGGGCATCCGGCCGAAGACGATGCCCTGGACGCCGTCCAGCAGTCCGGCGAGCGCGAGCTGGGTGAGCATCCGCTCGATCTGGTACGGCTTGACGGAGATGTCCTCGAGCACGGCGATCGCATCCCGGAACGAAACGGCGAACGGCGTCCCGGCGAGGGCGGCCAGAATCGAGAGACAACCGCCCCGCAGGACCCCCTCGGCGCGTCCCGGATGGAGGCTCTCCGCGTTCCGCCAGGGCAGGCGAAACCCGGGCTTTCGGGCCCGCAACAACCCCAGCGTCTCCTCCGCGTCCCAGCGCGACGGGCCGCGGGCGATCTGCTGCGCGACCATCGGGCCATGGAAGGAACCGACCCCCGCCCCCGACGCGAGCGCCAGCAGCGCGGTCAGGTCGCTTCCTCCGAGGATGACCTTGGGTCTTTCGCGGATCCGATCCGGCGGGATGCGGGGCAGGAGGTCGAGGCAGCCGTAGCCTCCCCGGGCGCCGAAGAGCGCGCTCACCTCCTCATCCTCGAGCAGCGCGAGGAAATCCTCGGTCCGCTCCGCGGCGGACCCGGCGGTGTACTCGCTCCGCTTCAGCAGGTTCCGGGATCGGCGAGGCACGAGTCCGACGCGGCGGAGTTCCGCTTCGCCGGCTTCCAGCCAGGGGAGCTGCACCGGGCTTGCCGGCGCCAGGATTCCCACGGTGGCGCCGGGGAGGACCGCGTGAGGCCGCACGGTCAGCGGAGGAACCAGGCAGCGGCCGCGAGGGCCAGCGCGAGCACCACCACGGCCAGGAACCGTAGCCGCGTACGCCCGGGTTCCCCCGGGAGCGGCCCGGCGACATGGAGCCGCGGCGGCGCGGCCGGGGGCCAGGGCATCGATTCCTCGGCGGCCGGCGCGTCCCCGGCCTCCCCGGCGCCGGGCTCGTCGGATCGCGTGGCCTCCTCCCCGGCGGAGGCCGCCGCATCCGCTCCGGCGGTGGACTCGATGCGGCAGCGGGCCCCGCCGAAGAGCAGCACGTCTCCCGGATGGATCCGGACCCGCGTGGGCGCCGGCGCTCCGTTGACCCGGGTCTGGTTGGTGCTCTCGAGATCCTCCAGGTGCAGCTCGAAGTCGCGAAGGACCAGCCGCGCGTGCTTGCGGCTCACGAAGATGTCGTCGAGGCGGATGGCGCACTCCGGAGAGCGGCCGACGCTCGTTTCGCGGTTCCGGATCTCGTAGCGCACCGGGGGCTCGAGGCGTTCTCCGGGGGTCGTACCGGACCGGACGTTCTCCACGACGAGCGCGTAGCGCCCGGGCGTCGGGCCGGAGTTCACTGTGCCGGCCCGAGCCGCCGGGAGGCGAGGGGGGCGAGCAGCGGCCCGTCGTGGGTTACGAGGGTGGCGCCGGGCACTGCCGCCGCGGCCTCGAACGCCTGCGCGGCGCGTGCCCGCTCTCCGAGCGCATCCAGGGCGACCGCCCGGTAGTAGAGGACGGTTCCCTCACCGACACCGGCGCCCGCTCCGGCGCTCACCTCGGTCAGATACCGCACCAGGGCGCGCTCCGGATCTCCCAGGAGGATCCAGCAGATCCCCGCCTCGAGTTGCCGGGTGGCGTCACTCCGCCCTCTCGCGAAGTCCGCCTCCAGCTCGACCAGCCGGCGGTTGCACTTGCCGGCCGACAGGGAAGGAAGCACCGGAGTCTCGGAGAGCACGAGACGCAGCTGCCGCTCGTTGCCCTCGCGCCGTACGACGAGATCGATCGTCGTGTCCGGCGATTCGCCGGCGACCAGCTCGGCGAGCCCGAGTTCGTCGGACAGGCGACGGCCCTCGACTTCTCGCAGCTCGTCTCCCGGTTCCACCCCGGCCAGCACCGCCGGACCCGCCGGATGGACGCTGGTGACCCGGAGGCCGCCGGAGCCGTTCTCCGCGCCTGAATTCGTGAGCGCCACCGCCGTCATGCCCGTCCACGAACGACGCCGCGTCGGTGGCGTGAGGAGCCGCTCGGCCGCAGCGCCCGCGCTGGCCGGGGCGAAGCGGTCGAAGGGAGCGACATCCGGCGTCCGGGATCCCGCGGCCAGGAACTCGACCTGCGCCGGCCCCGCGCCCGCTTCCGGCAACCGCACCCGCACCTGCGCCTGCACGTCGGGTTCGTCCCCGCCATCCACAACGAAGTAGTCGTCGCGCGCCTCCAGCACCCGGCGGACCGCGCGGTCCGCGTCGAAACTTCCCTCCGGGTCGCTCGGGGCCATGGCGAGCACCGGCAGGACCTCGCACGAAACGGCGGTTCGCGAGCCTCGCGAGACCGTGACGGAACGGGCGCAGCGGCCGGCGGGGTGCCGGATCTCGACCTCGTGCTCGCCCGAACACATCGCCGAGAACGAGAGCGGCGTCACCCCGCGCTCCTCGCCGTCGAGCACCACCGTGGCGCCGCTCGGCTCGCTCTCGATCCGCAGTCCTCCGGTGGAAGGCCGGAGCCGCACGAACCGCGGCAGGTAGTCGCGCGCCTCGTCGGCGTGGAACGTGAACCGGGAGGGGGTCCGGCAGGGGGCCTCGAGCGTGATCTCGTTCGCCCCCGTCTCCAGATTGCCGAGCTGCAGGGGCGCCGAGAACTCGTCGCGCGCGAAGCGCGGCGGAACCAGTGGACGGAGATCTTCCGGAAGACTGCCGCCGGTGACACCTGCGACGCGGCCTCCGACCCGCACCGTGACCCCGGCCGGAGACGTGATCACGGAAAGGACCGGACGGCTGCGCACCATCTCGTGCTCGATGGTGATCATCTCGCCCGCCAGCACCTCGCGGCGCGGTTCCGTGTAGACCGAGAACCCCGGGCGCTCCAGCCGGATCGTCACGAGCCCGGCGAACACCGGCCGTCCGGTGAGCGGCGTGGCGCCGACCGGCTCATCCTCGACGAACACGGTGACTCCGGCCGGCTCGGTGTGGACGGTGAGGTAGGCGAGCAACTCGCTCCGCTGCTCCTCGAAAAGGTCCAGCACCGCGGGAGACAGACCCGCTACGTCGAGCCGCCACGTCGGATCCGCCAGAATCAGCAGGCGCAGGTCGTCGGAGGCCTGTTCGGGAGACTCACGGGTCACGTGGGCTCGCGCGCGGTACTCGAGCGCCCGCAGGAAAAGTTCGTTCTCGACCTCCGGGAGACGGCCGTTCCGGTCGCGGGCCGCATCCAGCTGGTCGAGGATCGCGGAGAGCGCCAGCACCGCCTCCACCGCCAGATCGGGGTCTCCCGTCTGCGGGCGGAGGGTTCGCAGGTCGCCGGCGATGACGACCGGATCCGCGGAGGCCGTCTCCTGCGCCGCGACCGCGGCGGGGAGAAGCGCCATCAGCACGGGAACCACCGCGACGACGGCCCGGGTCCGCACAGGTCTCACGCCGCGTTACCGGAGCACCGCCACGGCGCGCGTCGACTCGTCGAGCACGTAGAGCACTCCGTCGGGACCCACGTCGAGCGACACCGGCCGGCGGACGGCTCCTCCCGACCACGCGTCTCCCTCGAGCCTGACGAGAGGATTGAAATCCCGGTCGAAGACGCCGAGAGTGGGGCCGTCGCGGTCCAGCACGAAGAAGTTGCCCAGGGCGTCGAAGGCGACGTCGACGGGTTCCGGGAAACCGGAGTCGCGCGTCAGGTGGAAGATCCGCCGGCCCTCCGCATCGAAAGCGAGGACTCCCTGCCGATCCTCGATCACGATCAGGTGTCCCGCTGGATGCCGCTCGATCCGGTGCACCTCGTTCAGCCGGGGATGCGGCACCCGCCCGAGGTAGAGACCCGACCGCGCGAACCGGAACACCCCCTTTTCCCGGTCGTCCCACACCCAGTAGCCCTCGGGGGTGACGGTGAGGGCGCGAATCCGGCGGAGGCGTTCCGGGCCGTTCTCGAGGCGTAGCGTCACGAGGTTTCCGCCGACGATCAGAGCCTCCTCCGCCGCCACCACCGGGACTGCCGCGCCGCCGCCCGCCGGGCCGTCGTCGGGGTAGGCGAAATCCCGGGGGTCCTCGACGCCGACCGCCTCTTCGAACTCGCCCTCGGGCGTGAACGTCTGCAACTCGTCGGTGTCCCGGTCAAGCACATGGAGGCTGCCTTCCGCGACGCGCACCCGGAGCGGCCGGTCGAGGCGCTGCGGCGGCTGGATCGCTCCCGCGAAGCGCCAGTCGGGACCACCCGGCGACTGGTAGCGGGAGACCAGGGTGGCGAACTGGCGGGCTTCTTCCGCGAGCCGCGCGGCCGAGAAGGCCTCGCCCGCCCCACCCGCCGCCCCCGCGCCGTCCGCGGCCTCGTCCCGGATCACCCGCAGCAGGTCGGCGCGGAGTGCGGCGACCTCGCCGAAGGCAGCGTTCGACTCCCCGAGCCGCGCCAGGGTGCGCGCGAGCAGCAGCCGGGCGCGGAACCGCTCGGCGGCGGACGCCGGGGCGGAACGCGTCTCGTGGAGCGCCGAGAGCAGGGCCCCCGCCACGGTCCGATCATCCATGAAGTCGGAGGCGATCGCCGCGATCCCGGTGAGCGCCGCGAACGACCAGCGAGAGCCCGCGGAGCCGCCCACGGTGAGGACACGCTCGTACTCCGCCAGGGCGTCCTCGGGGCGCGGCGGAAGGCTGCGGATGGCGATCTCGCCGAGCAGCAGGTGCGCCCCCGGAATCGAGTCACCAGCCGGATACGCGCGGAACAGCCGGTCCACCATCTCCTCGGCGGCGGCCGGGTTCCCCTCCACGTCGAAACGGTGCCGCGCGATGCGGAGCGCCGCGTCATCGGCAAGCCGGCTCTCCGGCATGGTCTCCACGATGGCTTCGAAGTCGCGGAGAGCCTGTCCGTAGCGCCCGCCGGCGTAGAACTGCTCCGCGCTCCGGAAACGCCGTTCGGCGGCACGTTCGAGCTGGGCGTCGGCCCCTGTCTGGGCAAAGAGCGGCACCGCAACCGCAAGCCCGATCAGAGCCGAGAGCCATGCCACACGAGTGGTCATGAAGGGGACCCCGTCAGTTTACTGAACCGGTTGCCGCACGGTTCGGAGGTGCGAGCGGCGGGCGACGAACGCGCCGGCGCGGCCCGCATCGCGAAACGACCGGATGGCCGCGCACCCGGAGACGCCGACGCCCCGCAGGTCTTCGAGGTTCTCCGGGGTCAGCCCCCCGACCGCCCAGACGGGAATCCGGAGCCGCCGGCAGGTCTCCCGGAAGACGTCCGGCGCCAGGGGACGCTTTCCGCCCGTCGGCGCGACCGGTCCCAGGATCACGTAATCGGCGCCGTCCTGCTCGGCCGCGACCGCCGCGTCGAGCCCGTGCACCGAGCGGCCGATGAGCAGCCGGCCCCGGGGAAACCGGGAGCGGACGGCTGCGACCGGCAACCCCGTTTCCGGCAGATGGACGCCGGCGACCGGGAACGCGGCGGCGAGCGCCAGCCGGTCGTTCACGAGGACGCGCGCGAGCACCTCCCGGGCCCGGGAGGCAAGCGCGTCGAGAAACCGTTCGAACTCCCGGTCCGACACCTCCCGGTCGCGCAACTGGAAGAAGTCCACCCCGAGCGCGCGCAGTTCGAGGAGATGGTCGGCCGAGAGGCCGCGGACGGCGCTGATCGCGCAGGCGACGGGGCCCTCCGGCGAGCCCAGGTCGTGGACGATGGAGCGCCCCGTCCCCGGCAAGTCGTCGATCAGCGCCTCTTCTCGCGGAGCCGGGCCGCCTTCCCCTTGCGCTTGCGGAGGAAATAGAGCTTGGCGCGCCGCACGTGGTGCGAGCGGACGACCTCCACCTTCGCCACCAGGGGCGAATGCAGCGGGAAGATCCGCTCGACGGCGACGCCGAACGAGGTCTTGCGGACCGTGATCGTGCGGCGGTTTCCGCCGTGCTTCATCGCGATCAGGATCCCCTCGAAGATCTGGATGCGTTCCCGGTCTCCTTCGCGGATGGTCGCGTGGACCCGGACCGCGTCGCCGGGATGGAGATCCGGGCGGTCCGCTTTCAGGTCGGCGGTCTCGAGTTCCCGAATGACCTCGGCCCCCGACTTGACCCGCGTCGGCTCCGGCTCTACGTCCGCGTCCACCGACACCGCCAGGGCGGTCTCTTCGGGGGCCTCCACGGCCTCTTGCTCACTCACACTCATGACGGTTTCTCCTTCGTACCTGAATTCGGTTTCGAGGCGGCCCTTCCCCGTCCGGCAAACGCCGCGAAGAGGTCGGGCCGGCGGTCTCGCGTCACCGCGACCGACTCTTCGAGCCGGAACCGGCGAACCGCCTCGTGGTTCCCCGACAGGAGAACCGGCGGCACTTCCCTGCCCCGGAAGACCGGGGGACGGGTGTACTGGGCATGCTCCAGGAGCCCGGTCGCGAACGACTCCCGGACAACGGATTCGGAATCTCCGACGGCGCCCGGGATCAGCCGGGTCACGGCGTCCACCACGACCATGGCCGGGATCTCTCCCCCGGAAAGGACGTAGTCGCCGACCGACAGCTCCTCGGCGCCGCTGAGCACGGCGAAGCGCTCGTCCACGCCCTCGTAGCGCCCGGCCACCAGCAGCAACCGCGATTCGCGGGCGAGCTCGGCGACCACGTCCTGGTCGAACTGCCGGCCGCGCGGCGACAGCAGGACGACCCGGGGAGGCTCCGCGTCGAGGGCGCCGATCGCTTCCACGGCCTCGACGAGCGGTTCGACGCGCATGACCATCCCGGGCCCGCCGCCGTAGGGAGCGTCGTCGGCCCGCTGGAACCGGCCCTCGGTCCAGTCGGTGAGCGCGTGCGTCTCGATCTGCAGGAGGCCGGCCTGCCGCGCCCGCCGCACGATGCCGTGGTCGAAGACCTCCCGGAACATGCCTGGGAGGAGGCTCAGGATGTCAACGCGCACGCCGGCTCACCCTTCCCCGCGGGCGTTCAGCCCCAGAAGTCCGTCCGGGACGCTGAGAACGACCCGCCCCGCGGTCTCCCCGGTGGGCGGTTCGACAAGGACGCAGAGGGCTTCGACGAAGGGGATGAGGTCCTCGGACCCGTCCGGCCCGCGGAGGACGAGGAGGCTGGGGCCGGCGGTGTCGAGGGTGTCCACGATCTCGCCGAGCGGAGCCCCCTCTTCGGTCTCGGCCCGGCAGCCGACGAGCTGGTCGGAGTAGTAGCGGCCCTCCGGCAACGGCGCGCGTTCCGCCTCGCCGATCCGGACTTCCATCCCCCGGAGCGACTCGGCGGACCCGATGTCGGTGATGCCGTCGAACCGGATCACCGGGCGCCCCTTGTGGATGCGCACCGATTCGAGGCCGCGCCGGGTTCCCGGCCGGTCCGCAGGGCCGACCTCGGCGCTCCCGATCTCGAAGAAACGGCCGGGATCGTCGGTCAGCGGTTCGACGAAGACCTCTCCCCGGCGGCCGAAGGGCCGGACGACCCGCCCGATGACGACGTCGGCGGCCGCCTCCGCGGGAGCGTCCGCGGAGAGGTTCGGCGGCGGGTCGCCGCGGCGGCCGGCCGGGTCTACCCCAGTGCCCTGCCCGGGCCGGGATGCCGTTGCGCCAGAAGCCATTGTTCTCTCTGTCTCCTGGTCACGTCTGCCTGGTGGCGGAAGATGATCGCGCGGGCTGTCTCTGGGTCCGGTTTGCTGGGAAGGTGCGGGCGGCGGGCCGTCCGGTTCAGGGGCGCGGTCCGGAGGCCGTCAGCCGAATCCCGGCAGGCCCGGCGGCCACGCCCGGTGGCCGGCCCGCACCTAGGATTCGGCGGAGGCTCCGTCTTCCTCTGATCCGTTCTCTTCGGATGAGGCCGGCTCGGCGAGCACGTCCTTCAGAAAGCTCTTGACCGTGAGACTCGGCTTTGCACCGTTCCCGAGCCAGTAACGCGCGCGGTCGGCCTTGATGTGCAGCCGGCCTTCCGCGTCGTTGGGCATGCGGGGGTGGTAGTAGCCGAGCGTCTCCACGATCCGGCCGACCCGTCCGTGCACCGAATCGGACACGACCACCCGGAAATGGGCGTCGCGCTTCCGCCCGGTGCGGGCAAGCCTGATGTTCAACACGGAGAGGAGCCTCGATTCTGGAAGAAACCGCCGCCAGACGGCTGGTCCGAAGGCCGGAAGGGTAGGCCGAACCCCCCTTCCAGTCAAGGTCGAGCGGACCCCCGGGGACAGTCTCCTCAAAGACCCAGGTCGCGCAGAATGCCCGCATTGTCGCGCCATTTCTGGCGCACCTTGACCTGCAGGCCCAGGAAGACCCGGCGCCCGAGCCGCTTTTCGATGCGGCCGCGGGCTTCGCTGCCGATGCGCTTCAGCATCCGGCCGCCGCGGCCGATCACGATCCCCTTCTGGGAGTCCCGATCGAGCAGCAGCGAGGCCGCGATGCGCACCAGGGGCTCGGAATCGTCGTACGCCTCGATCCGCACGGCGGCGGCGTGGGGCACCTCCTGGTGGAGGTGTTCGAGCAGCCGCTCGCGGACGATCTCCGAGGCGAAGAAGGCCTCCGGGAGATCGGTGATCTGGCCGTCCGGATAGAGCGGCGGGCTGAAGGGGAGACGCTCCGCCAGCATCCCGACCAATGAGCCGGGTGTCCGGTCCCCCTCCCCAGCTTCGAGACCGTGCGGGGCGTTCACGTTCGCGCCGGTGCGGGCCGAGAAAAGCACCACCGGCCCGAGGTCCCGCTCGCGGTAGAACCCCTGGAGTTCGTCGAGCCGTGCGGGCGGCGCTGCATCCGTCTTGTTGATCCCGATCACCCGGGGGCCGGAGAACGCTTCCAGACGGCGCAGCAGATCCCGGTCGCGACCTGCAGGGGCCCGCGTTCCGTCCACGACGGCGAGCGCCGCATCCGCACCTCCGAGGCTCTCGGCCACCGCGCGCATCATCGCGCGGCCCAGGCCGGAGCGCGGCCGGTGGATTCCCGGGGTGTCGAGCAGGATCAATTCGAGCCCCGGGCGGCGCGCCACCCCCAGGATGCGCCGCCGGGTGGTCTGGGGTTTCCGGTGCACGGCGGCGAGCCGCTCGCCGACCAGGCGGTTCAGCAGCGTGGACTTGCCGGCGCCCGGAAGCCCCACCAGCGCCACGAAGCCGGCGCGATGTTCGGGGGTGTCGGGCGGGTCCGGCTCCGGCGGTCGGGCGGTCAATCAGTCTCCCCCAACCCGCGACAGGCGGACCCGGTAGATCCGCCGTTCGTCGGCCTCGAGGATTTCGATGCGGAGGCCGTCCTGCTCCACCGCTTCGCCGGGCGCCGGGATCTTCCGGAAGGCGGCGAGCGCGAAGCCCGAGATCGTGTCGAAGGCGGCGCCGTTCAGCGAATCGGGGAGCGTCAGTCCGGTCAGCCGCGCCACCTCGTCGAGTTCCGCCCCGCCGCGCACCCGGTAGACGCCGTCCGCCTCCCGCGCCAGGTCCTCCTCGAACGGCTCGTCTTCCTCGTGAACCTCGCCCACGATCTCTTCCGAGATGTCCCGGAGCGTGACGATTCCGGAGACGCTCGCGTGTTCGTCCACCACCACCGCGAACGTCTGCTTGGAGAGTTTGAACTCCCGGAGCAGGTCGTCCACTCGTTTCGTCTCCGGAACCACCGGGACCTCCCGGAGCAGCGGAGCGACCCCTTTCCCATCGCCGGGCAAGGCGACGAGGTCCACGGCGTCCACCACCCCGACCACCTGGTCGGCGGCGCCGAACACCGGAATCCGGTGGTGCCTGCTCTCGGCGACGAGCCGTTCGACTTCCTGCCGCGACGCCTCGTCCGAGACCGAAACGACGCTCGGCCGCGGCGTCATCACCTCCCGAACCAGCATTTCGTCGAGTTCGAGCACCCCGCGCACCATCGCGGCCTCGTCCTCCTCCAGGATCCCCTCTTCCTCGCCCGTCTCCAGGAACGCCTCGACCTCCTCGTCGGAGGCTTCGTCGTCCGGCTCCGACGGGAGCGGGAAGCCGCGGCGGAGGAGGTTGCGAAGCGGCTCGGCGAGCGGCCGCACGAGCCGTTCCCAGCGGCCGAACCAGGGGAGGAGCCGCCGCAGCACGTCCTCGGGATCGCGCAGGAGGATGGCGGCCGGAACCACTTCCCGGAGGACGAACCAGGCGGGGACGAAGACGCCGAAGGTCCAAAGGAGGCCGGTCGATCCGAATCCCAGCCGGTCGAGCGCCAAACCGAGGAGCGCGCCGGCGGCCAGGAGCCCGGTACGGGCCGGGATGAGGACTGCCAGCGGGTCGGCGAGCCGCTCCCGGAGGGTCCGCGCCTCCTCGACGCTCTCGCCGAGGGCGCGCACCGCGATCGGGCTCGAGGCGAAGAAGGCGATCTCGAAGAGCGCGAACAGGACGACAAGAAGCCCGGCGACCAGCAGGAGGAAGGCCCAGAGGAACATGATCAGTTGCCCAGCAGTCCGTGCCGTAGCCTCAGGACCCGCTCAAGCCTCACCATCTCTCCCCGGTCCCGTTCGTGGTCGTATCCGAGAAGGTGCAGGTAACCGTGCACCGCCAGCGCCCGGATTTCGTCACCGAGTTCGACACCCGCCTCGCGCGCCTGGCGCGCGGCGGTCTCGGCGGAGACCACCAGGTCCCCCAGGTAGGCGGCGTCGTCCTCGGTCAGCAGTCCCTCGGGAACGGGGTCCGCGGGAAAGGCGAGCACGTCCGTCGCCCGGTCCCGGTCGCGGTAACGCCGGTTCAGCTCCCGGATGTTCCGGTCCGAGACGATCCGCAGCGTGGCCCCGCGGCGGTCCCCGGGCGCCACGTCCGCCGCGATCCGTTCAAGGAAGGCTGACAGCGCGGGAGGATCCACCGCGAAGCGGCGCTGGCGGTTCTGGACGATGAACCGGGAGCCGGACGGCTCCGGTTCTCGTGGAGGTTCTCCCGGTTCCGGACGCGGCGAACCGCTCGTGTCCTTCGACGCCGCATCGCCGGCGCCGGACCTGGCGGCGGATTCCGGGCGCTGCATCACAGGGACTGGCCCTCTGACGCGGATCGGCCGCTGTCGGCTTCCGGTCTGGGGGATCCCACCGGGGGAACCGGCGGTCCAGTTCTCCCGGTGGGGGCTCCCGCGCGCGCCCGCCTGCCGAAGTCGAACCCGGGATAGGGCAGCCGCTCGTGGTGGATCCCCTGCAGGGTGGAGAGGAAGCTCTCGCGGATCCGGGCCATGTCGCTGAGGGTCAGGTCGCATTCGGCCAGTTGGTCGTCGTCGACGATGGCGCCCATGATGCGGTCGATCACCTGCTCGAAGTCGGCAGGAGTCGGGTTCTTCAGGCTGCGGGCGGCGGCCTCGATGCTGTCGGCCATCATGATGATGCCGGCCTCGCGGGTCTGCGGGCGCGGCCCGGCATAGCGGAAGAGGCTCTCGTCGGCCTCGGAGCCGTTCCGGGCGGCAGCCGCCTTCGCCTTCTCGTAGAAGACCTTGATGAGGCGCGTCCCGTGGTGCTGCGGGATCACGTCCACGATGTCCCGGGGGAGGTTCAGCCGCTCGGCGGCCTCGATTCCCTCCGTCACGTGCCGCCGGATGATGTCCGCGCTCTTTTCCGGGGGGAGCAGGTCGTGCGGCGTCTCGCCCCGCATGTTCTCGACGAAGTACCCCGCGCGGTTCAGCTTGCCGATGTCGTGGTAGAGCGCGGCGGTGGCGCAGAAGGTGGAGTTCGCCCCGATGGAGTCGGCGGCGGACTCGGAGAGCATCCCCACCGTCACGCTGTGCTGGTAGGTCCCCGGCGCAGTGAGCGCCAACTGGCGGAGCACCGGATTGTCGCGCTGCGAGAGCTCCATGAGGCGCATGTCGCTGGTGCGCTCGAAGACCCATTCCAGAACGGGGAGGAGCAGGATCACGAGCGGCCCGGCCAGCAGACCGCCGGCGAAGGCGCTAACCGCCTCGAGGGCCAACCGGCTGAGGCCCCCGAAGTTCCCGGTCACGAGTTCCATCGAGACCACCAGGGCGGCGCCCAGCAGGCCGACGAAGGTCCCCACCCGCAGCAGTTGCGAGCGGCGCTCGGCGATCCGGTAGATGAAGATGGCGCCGAACCCCGTGAGCAGGGCGAAGAGCGCCAGCTTCAGGTTCCCGGTCATCAGGGCGAGTGTCGCGGCGAAGAGTCCCTGGGTGACCACCGCCGACTGCTGCGTCTCGAGCATCACGACCAGCAGGGCGAACGCCGCGAAGGGGACCCCCCACAGATAGACCGAGGGATCGGAGAAGGGCTCGCTCACGAACTGGGCCGCGGCGCCGCGTCCCACGAACCCGAGGATGCGGGTCAGGCTCAGGCCGAGAACGATGAGGAAGCCGCACAGGGCGAAGGCTTGCCGTCCCCAGATCTCGTCCCGGCGCGCCGGGACCAGCAGCACCCCGAGCAGCACCGCGATGGCGCCGGCGAAGCCGAGAGCGCCGAGCCCGGCCCACCCCGAGGCTCCCACCCGCGGGGTCCGCATCCGCTCCATCTGGCGGCGGGCGAGTTCCGTCACCTCGTCGCCGGCGCGCACCAGGGTGCGGCCGCGCCGCACCTGGATGACGACGGGATCCACCGACAGCTCCGCTTCGGTGCGGAGGTGGGTGGTCTCCACCGTGTTGGCCTCCAGCGTGGGGCGCATGAATTGCGCCGCGAGTCCGGCGAGCGTCCGCCGGCGCGTCCGGTTCAGCTCCGAGAGCGCAAGGATCTGCTGCTCGGCCGCCCGCGCGGCCTCGCCCACCGACAACACGTTCGTGAAGTCCGCCAGCGGAACCGTTTCTCCGGTCCGCGGATCGCGGCGCAGGATGGAGCGGCCGAGCGCGGCGACGGCGCCCTTCTCGGCGAGGATGTCGCGCGCCAGCACGCTGGCCACGGTGTCCGCGAGGTTCTGTTCGATCTCCTCGGCGAACTCCGATTCCACCAGCAGCCCGAGCTGCGCCGCGGTCACGCCGATGCCGAGCATGCCGGCGAAGGTCTCCGCGAAGTCGGGTTCCCCCACGATGTCGGACTCCACCGCCGCCCGCCCGAAATCGAACCCGCGGGCGATCCGGGCGCGGACCTCGTCCCGCGCCTGGGAGTCGAAGTCGTAGACCTCCGGCACCTGCTCGACCGCCTCGCGCCGCCGCGCCTCGGTGGTGGCGGCGTCCTCGTAGGTGAAGTCCTCGGTCGCGCGGACCGTGCGGGGAGCAATCTCGCCAACCTCGTAGAGCGGCGTCCGGAGCCCGAGCCCCGGCCAGATGAGCATCGCGAGGGCGACCGCGAGGAGCGCGGTCACGACATGGGTGCGGGCGAACAGGCGGTCGCGCTGCTGGAGCAGGAACGTGCGCAGCGAGAAGCTCGCCAGACCTCCCTTCATCTTCGGGCCTTCATCTTCGGGTCCCTCGTCGCCAACTAGCGCGGCTCCGCAAAGACCGCGGGGGCGTCGAACTCGGGGGCGCGCCGGGATCCCTTCCGGGCCTGCTCGCTCCTCGCGTACGCGCGGACGATCGCCTGCACGAGCCGGTGGCGCACGACGTCGCTCTCTTCGAGCCGCACGAGGCCGACGCCGTCGAGGTTTCCGATCACGCCGAGGGACTCGACGAGCCCGCTGACCCGGCCCGGCGGCAGGTCGTTCTGGGTGATGTCCCCGGTCACCACGGCGCGCGTCCCGTTGCCCATGCGGGTCAGGAACATCTTCATCTGTTCCGAGGTCGTGTTCTGCGCCTCGTCCAAAATGATGAAGGCGTCGTTGAGGGTCCGTCCCCGCATGAAGGCTATGGGCGCAATCTCGATCACCCCGCGTTCCCGGAGCCGCTGCGCCTTTTCGGCGTCCATCATGTCGTGAAGCGCGTCGTAGAGGGGACGCAGGTACGGATCCACCTTGTCGATCAGGTCCCCGGGAAGGAAGCCGAGCTTCTCGCCCGCCTCCACGGCGGGCCGGGTGAGCACGATGCGCCGGACCTGCTGGTTCCGGAGCGCCTCCACGGCCACCGCCATCGCGAGCCAGGTCTTGCCGGTCCCGGCCGGGCCGACGCCGAGCACGAGTTCCTTGGCGCGGAGCGCCCGGATGTACTCCAGTTGGCGGAGACTCCGCGGCCGCACCAGCTTCCCGGGGGAGGGGGTGACGACCGTCTCCACGAAGTACTCGCGGAGCGAGGCGCCCGGATCCTGGCTCAGGATGCGGATGGCGGCCCGCAGGTCGGAGATCCGGTAGCGCTGGCCGAAGTCGCGGCGGAGCTCCGCAAGTCCCTCGAGCGCGGTGCCGAGCAGGGCGATCCGGTCCTCCGGTCCGTCCGCGAGCAGGACGTCGCCCCGGCTCGCGAGCGTGAGACCGAGGTCGTGTTCGAGCGAGCGGAGGTTGCGGTCGCGAATGCCGAAGAAGGAGAGGCCTCCCTCGCCGGGGATGGGAATTCGGGTCATGGACTGCGTTCGGGCGGGAACGGCGGAGGAGGCTCCTTCGGGCGCGTCGGCCTCGGAGACAGAGGTATCCGGCGAACCGGCGGAATTCTCGGAGAGCGATCCGGCTGCGAGCGGACCCCTGGGTCGACTCAGCACGGAATACGGCGAAGGCCGGGGCGGGAAACGTGGTCCGCCACGCGCTTCATGGGCGAAGTCACGCTAACACCGGGGGTCGGGCGGATCAAGTGAGAGGAGCGCCGGCCTCCGGCCGGCATCGCGGCCGGAGAGGGCCGCGAAACAGCGCAGCGCCCCGATCGGCGTCCAGCGCGTCAGTCCTCCTGACCCCCGGTCCGGTTCGCGAGCGCCACCCCCACCTCGTCGAGCTGCGAGGAGTCCACCCCTGCCGGGGAGCCGGTCATCAGGTCGGTGGCCGAGGTGGTCTTCGGGAACGCGATCACGTCCCGCAGGCTGGCGCTGCCCGACGCCAGCATGGCGATCCGGTCGAAACCGAGCGCGATGCCGCCGTGCGGCGGGGTCCCGTACTCGAGGGCCTCCAGAAAGAACCCGAAACGTTCGGCGGCCTCGGCCGGCGGGATCTCCAGCGCCTCGAAGACCCGCTGCTGCATGGCGCGGTTGTGGATCCGAATGCTGCCCCCACCCAGTTCGTGGCCGTTCGCGATCACGTCGTAGGCGAGCGAGCGCACGCTGAGCGGATCGGTCGCGAGCCGGTCCACATCCTCGGGGTGCGGACTCGTGAACGGGTGGTGGACCGAGGTGAGCCGTCCCTCGGCCTCCGAGCGGTCGAAGAGCGGGAACTCGGTAACCCAGGCCATGGCGAACTGCCCGGGTGACGTCCAGCCCTCGCTCGCCCCGAGCTGCCGCCGGAGCGCCCCGAGGGCCTCGCACGCGGTCTTCGCCTCGCCGGCGACCATCAGCAGCAGATCCGAGGGACCTCCGCCCGCTGCCTCCAGCAGCGCCCGCAGACGGTCGGCGCCGAGCGTCTTCAGCAGCGGGGAGCGGACCTCGCCGTCCCGGAAGGCCGCCCACAGGAGGCCGCCGGCGCCGGCTTCGACGGCCGCCGCCTGCAGCCCGTCGAGGCGCTTCCGGGAAAAGCCCGCGCACCCGGGCCCCGCGATGCCCCGGAGCGAGCCGCCGGCCTCGAGCACCCGCTCCAGGAGCGGGTGCCCGGTTCCGCGCGCCAACTCGGTGAGATCGCGGATCTCGGCGCCGTAGCGGAGGTCGGGACGGTCCACCCCGTAGCGGTCCATCGCCTCCCGGTAGGTGAGACGGGGGAAGGGCGGCCGGACCTCGATGCCCACCGCTCCGAGGGCCCGGCGGAAGAGCCCCTCGGTGACCTCGATGACCTGGTCCGGATCCGCGAAGGACATCTCCACGTCCACCTGGGTGAACTCCGGTTGCCGGTCCGCCCGCAGGTCCTCGTCGCGGAAGCAGCGGACGATCTGGTAGTAGCGGTCCGTCCCACCGATCATGAGCAACTGCTTGAAGAGCTGCGGCGATTGCGGGAGGGCGTAGAAGCGGCCGCGGTGGACCCGGGACGGCACCAGGTAATCCCGCGCTCCCTCCGGGGTGGACCGGGTCAGGAAGGGCGTTTCGACTTCGAGGAAGCCGTGGTCGTCCAGGTGACCGCGGATCTCGGCGGCCAGGCGGCCGCGGATCCGCAGGTTGCGCTGCAGCCGGGGGTTCCTGAGGTCCAGGTAGCGGTAGCGGAGGCGCAGTTCCTCCGCCACGCCCCCGGAGTCCGTCGGGGCGAAGGGCGGCGTCCGGGCTTCGCTCAGGATGTGGATGCGCTCCGCCTCGACCTCGATGCTGCCGGTGTCGATGCTGGGGTTGACGGTCGCCGCCTCCCGCGCGAGCACTCCGCCCTCGACGGCGATGACCCACCAGGTCCCCAGGCGCTTCGCCACCGCCGCCGGTGCCGACCCGGGGCGCACCACGATCTGCGTCACGCCCCGATAGTCGCGCAGGTCGAGGAAGAGCAGCCCTCCCAGGTCCCGGATGCGTTCCACCCAACCCATGAGCACGACGCCGCTGCCCGCGTCCGCGAGGCCGAGGGCCCCGCAGTGGTGGGTGGGACGGGTGGGAACGCTCACGGCGAGGGCTCCGGCGCTTCGGCACTCCGCTCAGCGAGGTACTGGTCCTTCAGCTCCACGTAGCGCGCCGCCGAATCGGCGAGGTGAGCGATCTCCGCATCGGTCAGCGGGCGCGCAACCCGCCCCGGCACCCCGCGCACCAGGACCCGCGGCGGAACCTGCAGGCCGGGCGGCACCACCGCCCCCGCCGCCACCATCGCTTCCTCGCCCACCGAAACGCCGTCGAGCACGACGGATCCCATACCGATGAGGCTGCGCCGTCCGAGATGGCACCCGTGGAGGATCGCCTGGTGGCCGACGGTCACCTCCTCCTCCACCGTGGTGGACTCGGCCCCGGCGTTCACGTGCACCACCACGCCGTCCTGCAGGTTGGAGCGGGCGCCGACCCGGATGAAGTTCACATCACCGCGGAGCACGGCGGAAAACCAGATCGACACGTCCTCACCGAGCACCACGTCGCCGATCACCCGGGCGCCGGGGGCGACGAACGCGGTCCTGGGAACGACCGGAGCGTGGCCGCCGAACGGGTAGAGCATGGGGAATCAAGGGGAAGAGCCGGCGCCTTCGAGAGCGATGCCGAGCCGGCGCGAGGGCTGATCCGCCACCCGGAAACCGCCGCCCGCAATACCCGCCCGGCCGGACGGCGCCGGGGGAACACACCGCTTTCGGGCGCCCGGCCGCAGCGCCGAACGCGTCAGGACGCCAGGAGCGGCGCGCAGGGTACCACGCGCCGGTGGCCGGCCTCCCGGCATCGCTACAATGCGGCACGGCCCTTGCGCGCCGCCGTTCCCAGCGTGGCAGCCCCAGATTCTCCAGACACCCCGTTCCTCCGCCGTGTACTGGATGACCTGCGGACGGCGTTCGCTCCTTCCGGACCGGAAATCAGTCCGATCTCCGGGAAGCCGGTAGATCATCTGGACGCCCAGGCCGGACGCCGCGGGTTCGCCTCGGCGATGACCGCTCACAGCGGCATCCTGGCGCTGATCCTCTTCGGGGTCTTCGCGGCGGACGAGATCGAGGAATCCGGATTCGATCTGCCGGGCCTCGTCTTCATGGTCCAGCCGGGCCCGGGCGGCGGTGGCGGCGGCGGCGGTGACGAGACCGAGGCGGAACCCCTCGAGGTCCAGACGGTGGCCACCCAGAACCTCCCCGAGCCGGAGGAACTGGTCCTGCAGGATCCCGAGGACGTGGCTGAAGAAATCCTGGAGGACGCCGTCAACGCTCCCTTCGCTCCCGATCCCGAAGCGCTGGCCGGACTGATCCGCGACGCCTCGGACCTGCTGACCTACCGGGGTCCCGGCCGCAACAGCGGCGCGGGAACCGGCGCCGGAGGCGGGCTCGGTGAAGGAGACGGCGACGGGATCGGGGAAGGAACCGGCGGCGGGTTCGGCGGGGGCGCCTACCGGATCGGCAGCGGCGTCGATCCGCCCCAGCTTCGCCGGCGGGTCACTCCCGAATACACCGATGACGCCCTCGCGCGGAAGATCGAGGGCATCGTGATCCTCGAAGTCGTCATCCTGAAGAGCGGCCGCGTCGGGCCGGCCCGGGTAATCCGCAGCCTGGACGCCGGGCTGGACGCCAAGGCCATCGCCGCGGTGCGGGAGTGGACCTTCCAGCCGGGGCGCTACCGCGGCGAGGCCGTGGACGTCCTCGCCGAGATCGAAGTCGAGTTCCGACTGCTGTAGGGAGTGGGAGCGCCGGTCTTCAGACCGGCACGCGCGGTGCTCCGCACCGCGCACATCGTGACCCCACCCGCTCTCACGACGCACACGCCGTCACCCGGCCGCACGCCCCCCGCTGGTACCCTCCCCCGCCGTGACCGACCGCCCCCGCCGTTACTGGCTCATGAAGAGCGAGCCCTACGCCTACAGCCTCGACGACCTCGAGCGCGACGGCTGGACCCACTGGGACGGCGTCCGCAACTTCAAGGCGCGGAACTACATGAAGGAGATGGAGATCGGGGACGGCGTCCTCTTCTACCACTCGAACGCCAAGCCGCCCGGGATCGCCGGCGTGGCTCGGGTCTGTCGCCTTGCCTACCCTGATTTCACCCAGTTCGACCCGAAGTCCAAGTACCACGACCCGCGCGCCACCGAAGAAAAGCCGTGGTGGTACATGGTGGACATCGAGTTCGTGGCCCGCTTCCCCCAAGAGATCGGCCTCCCGGTCCTGCGCACCCTGCCCGAACTCGCCGGCATGTCGCTGCTGAAGCGGGGACAGCGCCTCTCCGTCCAGCGGGTGACGCCCGAGGAGTGGGCGTTCATCCTGGAATTCGGGGGCGTTCCGGACGCCTTCGAGTAACCGCGGACGCACGGCGCATCCCGGTACACTCGCCGCCCCACTGACGGAGGTCTCCATGCTCCACCGCCTTCTTGGTTTCGCTCTGCTCACCACCCTCGCAGCGCCGGCCGCCGCCCAGGAACTCGGCGCCTGGGACGACCGCATCCAGGAGGCGGTGTCCCGGTTCGAAGCGGAAACGGTCGACTTCCGCGAGCACATCCACGAGTTCCCCGAACTCGGGAACCGCGAGTTCGAGACCGCGCGGATGGTGGCCGAACATCTCCGCGAGCTCGGCTTCGACGAGGTTCGCGAGGGGATCGCCCACACCGGCGTCGTCGGCGTGCTGAAGGGCGGGAAGCCCGGAGCGGTCGTGGCGGTGCGCGCCGACATGGACGCCCTGCCGGTGACCGAGGACACCGATCTCCCGTTCGCCTCCAAGGTGCGCACCACCTACAACGACCAGGAGGTCGGGGTGATGCACGCCTGCGGACACGACGTCCACACCGCGGTCCAGTACGGCGTCGCCTCGGTCCTCGCCGGGATGCGCGACGACATTCCGGGCACGGTTCTCTTCATCTTCCAGCCCGCCGAGGAGGGACCGCCGCCGGGCGAGGAGGGCGGCGCGGAAATGATGGTCGCCGAGGGCGTCTTCGACGATCCGCGGCCCCAGGCCATCTTCGGACTCCACACGCTTTCCGGACTGCCGCTCGGCGTGATCGGATACACGCCGGGACCGGCGCTCGCCGCGGTGGACCACTTCAAGGCGACCATCACCGGCGTGCAGACCCACGGCGCACAGCCGCAGGCGGGCGTGGACCCCGTCGTCATGGCCTCCCAAGCCATCCTCTCGCTCCAGACCATCGCCTCCCGGAACGTGCATCCGCTCCAGCCGGTGGTGGTGACCGTCGGCATGGTCCACGGCGGCCAGCGCTTCAACATCATTCCCGAGTCGGTGGACATCGAGGGGACGGTCCGCACGTACGATCCGGATGTCCGGGACCTGGTGGAAGCGCGCATGGGCGAGGTCCTCGACGGGATCACCACCTCCGGCGGCGGCTCCTATTCCCTCAACTACGACCGCGGCACCCCGGCCACCATCAACGACCGGGAACTCACCGCCGAGATGATCGGCACGGTCCGGGAGCTCGTGGGCGTCGAGAACACCCAGGAACTCGACCCGACGATGGGGGGCGAGGACTTCGCCTACTTCGCGAACGAGGTACCGGGGTTCTTCTACCGGCTGGGCATCCACCGCGAGGGGACCAGGACGGGGCCGCACCACTCCCCGTTCTTCCGGGCCGACAACGCCTCGGTTGCGATCGGCATGCGGGTGATGTCCAACCTGCTGGTGGACTACCTCCTCCGGAACGCGCCGTAGGAGGGGAAGGGAGCGCCGGCCGGTTCTCGCGGTAGCGGCCTTCAGACCGGCACCGCGGCCCGACAGGGCCGCGAAATCACGTCCCGCTGGTCCGCGTCACCTGCGGGCAGTGGAGATCCCTACCCCGCTTCCCCCACCACCCGGACCCGCACCCGCCGCGCATCGCCCGGCAGGTAGGCCAGCGGCAGGTCCTCGCGCTCGACGGTCTCGAGCCCGGACGGATCGGCCCCGGCGGCCACCGCCCGCGCCTCCGCCTCCTCGGCGGCCAGCCGGAACGCTTCGTCCCGCCCCACGTCGTGGAAGACCTTGTCCACTTCCCCGCCGATCCGGGCGATGGCAGCCCCCACCGCGTTCGCGACCCCCGCGTGGGGCACGTTCACGGTCTCGGAGATCCCCTCCAGCCCGGACGGGACCAGGAAGGCGCCGCCTCCGACCGCGAGCAAAGGACACTCGCGCGCGTCCGGCTTCATCCGGTCCACCGCCTCGGCGATCCGTTCGGTGACCACGCCGGTGAAGCGGCCCACGCTCTCGCGGGAGAGCGCGCTGGTCCGCGAGGCGTCCCCGATCGCGGCCCAGCCGGCGGCGACGCCGAAATCCGTCGCCGTCGGGACGCTCCCCCCGAAGACGAGCCCCTCGTCCGCGAGCCGGAACCCGACGCTCTGCGGGCCCACTTCTCCGCCGTCCCCGGACACCAGGCTCCCTCCCCCGAGCGCGATGGACAGCAGGTCCGGCATCCGGAACAGCGTGCGAACCCCGCCCAGCTCCACTTCGCGCGGCGCCTCCCGGGGGAACCCGGCGCGCAGGTAACCGACGTCCGTCGTGGTCCCCCCGACGTCCACGACCACCCCCTCCGACGCCCCGGACAGGAACGCCGCCCCGGTCATGCTGTTCGTGGGGCCGGAAGAGAGGCTCAGCACCGGGAACTCGGCTGCCGCGGCGGCGCTCGCGATCGTGCCGTCGTTCCGGGCGATGAAGAGGGGCGCCTCCGTCCCGATGGCGGACGCGGCATCGGCGAACGCCTTCGTTACCCTGGCCGCGAGCGGCCGCAGCGCGGCGTTCAGCAGTCCGGCGCTCTCGCGCCCGAGGAGCCCGATCCGCCCGAGCCGGCGGGACTGGGTGATCGAGGCCTCCGGATGGACGTCCTGAAGGATCTCGGCGGCGCGCGCTTCGGCGCTGCCGTCGAGCGGAGCGAAGACGGCGCTGAGGGCGATCTGATGGAACCCGGCCTTCCGGATCTCCTTTCCCGCGGCGGCGACCGCCGTCTCGTCGAGCGGCACGATCGGTCGCCCGTCGCATTCGTGGCCCCCCGCGACCATGAAGACCGGTCCGCGCACGATTCCGGCGAGCCGCTCGGGCCAGTCGCAGAACGGCGGCAGCGAAGCACTGGCCGGCAGCCCCACCCGGAGCGCCGCCACCCGGGCGAGTTCCTTCCCGGTGAGCACCGCGTTCGTGAAGTGCGTCGTCCCGATGACCACCCGGGAGGCGCCGGCGACGGCGTGGCCTTTCCCGAGCACCGCCCGAAGCGCCGCCACGACGCCGGAGGTGACGTCCTCCGTGGTCCGGGCCTCGGCGAGCACCTGGCCGTCTCGCATCAGGACCGCGTCGGTGTGCGTGCCGCCAACGTCCACGCCCACGCGATGAGGAGTCTTCAACTCACCCGCTCCCATTCGCTCTCGCGGGAATCCGCCATCCGGCCGCTGGCCGCTTCTCCAGATTGCCCACAGAAAGTGCGAGAAACATCGTCGGCCGGCCCTCGCTGGCGCAGCCTATCGGTCTGCCCCTGCCTTCGGAAGTCGATCGCCACGGCAGTCGATCAGGGCTATCGGACTCCTTCGACGCTGGCCGGGACATCGAACCCAGGGCCGCGGGCAGAAGAAACGCCAACGCGGCCAAGGCCTTGAGGTATCGATTCCTCGCTCCCACAACTAGTAGGCCCCACCGGCTATCGTCCCGGTTAGGATGCGGCACGCGAAACGGTGACGTTCGCGGAAGGAGACGCACAGTGGACGAGCAGTCCGGCGGCGCAGGATCGTCTCGAAGCCGAACCAGCGGGCCGGATTCCCCCCCACCGGCGATCGCCCGCGAGGGGCGCGACGGCCTCCAGATGGCGCCCGAGTTCATGCGCGAACTCGCCGGGCAGGCCGCGGAGATCCTGGTCCAGCGCATCGACGGACTGAAATCCCAGGACGCCTGGGACGGAGACTTTCGCGAGGCGCTGGAGGCTTCACTGCTCGAGGATCCGCCCGAGGACGGGCAACCCGCGGGAGACGTCCTCCGGCGAGCCGAGCGGGAAGTGCTCCGCTTCGCGACCCGCCTCGACCACCCGCGCTGTTTCGCCTTCGTCCCCTCGTCCCCGACCTGGCCCGGGATCCTCGCCGACTTTCTCGCCGCCGGATACAACATCAACGCCGTCAACTGGCTGGTGGCAAGCGGCCCCAGCCAGGTGGAGCTCGTGGTGCTGGAGTGGTTCCGGCACTGGCTCGGATACCCCGAGGGCGCCGGCGGAATCTTCACCAGCGGTGGGTCCTCCGCCACCCTGAACGCTCTGGTCGCGGCCCGCGAGGCCGCCGGGAATCCGGAACGTCCCGTCCTCTACCTGAGCGATCAGACCCACGGTGCGGTTGCCCGGGCGGCGCGCGTCGTCGGCGTCCGACCCGAGCGCATCCGCGCGCTCCCGAGCAGGGGACTCCTCGGGCTGGACGTGGAAGCGCTCCGGGCGGCGATCCGGCAGGACCGCAGCGCCGGACTGGACCCGATCGTGATCTCCGCGAACGCGGGGTCCGCGAGCATCGGGGCCGTGGATCCGCTCACCGAGTTGGCCGACACCGCCGCTGCTGAGAATCTCTGGCTCCATGTGGATGCCGCCTACGGGGGCTTCGCGATGCTGACGGAGGACGGCAAGCGCCTGCTGCAGGGCATCGAGCGGGCGGACTCGGTGGCGCTGGACCCGCACAAGTGGTTCTTCCAGGGCTATGAAGCCGGCTGCCTCCTCGTGAAGGACATGCGCACCCTCGAGAACGCCTTTGCCGTCCGGCCGGACGTCCTGCAGGACACCGTCTGGGGCGCGAACCACCCGAACCTGGTGGACCGCAGTGTGCAGACGAGCCGGGCATTCCGCGCCCTGAAGGTCTGGGTGTCGGTCCAGACGTTCGGGATGGCCGCCTTCCGCCAGGCGGTCCAGCAGGGGATCGATCTGGCGGCGCAGGCGGAGGACTTCGTCGGGACGAGTCCGGACCTCGAACTCGTCAGTCCCGCGCAGCTCGGGATCCTCTGCTTCCGGGCTCACCCTTCCGGGGAGCTCGATGGACCGGCGCTCGAGCGGGTGAACCGGAAAGTGCTCGCGCGGGTCTTCTGGGAGGAGCCCGCGCTCGTGTCTTCGACCACCGTGCGGGGCATCTTCACGCTGCGGCTGTGCATCCTGAACCACACGACCACCGGCGACGACGTCCGGGAAACGCTGGAGGCGATCGCGAGATTCGGCAGGGAAGCCGCGGTTGAGTTGGCAGCCGACCGCGACGACGACTAGCCGGAACCCGATTCCGCGGCGCGGCCGCCGGCGGCCCACCGCATCGCCGCCAATCCCGCCGCCCCGAACACCGCGAAGGCGGCGATCTGGGTGAACAGGGTCCCGTCGAAGCTGAGACCCACCACCGTTCCGAGCGGCACGGCGATGAAGACCGAGAGCGACGACACGACCGACGATCCCAGTCCGGCGAGGTGGCCGAGCGGCTCCATCGCCAGCGCGTTGAGATTTGCGAAGAGAAGTCCGAAGCCAAAGAAGACGGCGAGCAGGTAGACGCTGAACAGCCACAGCGGCGGGAGTCCCCCGAAGAGGAACGTGAGCATCCACATGGGGATCGAGACCAGCACCGTGAAGATGGCCGCCCCGACCGAGAGCCGGCGCATCCCGTGCTTCATCACCAGGCGGCCGTTCGCGAGCGAAGCAGCTCCCACGGCCAGCACCAGTCCTCCGAAATAGACGGGGAAGAGCGCGCCGGTCGTGTAGGCCTCCTGGAAGATCTGCTGGGCGGAGCTCAGGTAGGCGACGAACGGGGCGAACACCGCGCGCCGGCAAGCGTGCAAGCGTGAATCGCGAGCGCGCGGAGCGAGAGACGCCGACGCGCGGCGGGAAGGGTCTCCGGCTGGCGCAGCGCGAACCACCCGAAGGCGATCACGGCGATGGCGAGAACATCATGAAGATCCGCGCCAGCTCGCTACCCGAGGATCGCGCCGAGCGGAGCGATCGTGGGGATGAAGATGAACACGGCCAGGACGAACGACATGAGACGCGCCATCCGGCGTCCCTCGTACTGGTCGCGCACGAGGGCCAGCGTCACCACGCGCGGTCCCGCGGCGCCCACGCCCTGGAGGACCCGGCCCGCGATCATCACCTCGAACGTGGGAGCGAAGATGCTCATCAGGCACCCGGCCATGAACAGGACGAGGCCGGCATGGATCGCGGGCCGGCGTCCGACCCGGTCGGAGAGCGGGCCGAAGACGAACTGACCGATGCCGAGCCCCACGAACAGGGCCGTGACGACGAACTGGACGTCGTTCCGGCGCGCCACGCCGAGGTCCTGACCGATCGCGGGCAGCGCCGGCAGCATGGTGTCGATCGCGAGCGCCACCAGCGACATGAGGAGCGCGGCGAGCGGGACGAACTCGCCGACCGGGAGGGCGGGCCTGACGACGGCGCCGGATTCGGCGCCGCCGGGCGCCGGGGTTCCGGCGGAGCCGGTCACGGGAAGAGCGGCCTGAAGTCGAGATCGAAGCCGAAGGCGCGGGGTCCCACGAGCTCGAGCCCCGCCTCGGTCTGGAGGGCCTGGGGGGATTCGAGCGCGATCACCCGGACGCGCTGGCCGTAGGCGATCACCTCGGTCCCGAGCGCCTCGCCGGTCTCAACAGATCAGCAAACACAGCAATAAGACTCTGAAACAACTGCTACGAGGACCCGTCCATCCCGATCCCGTGCTTACCGAGCCACGGATTAGGCGAGCTTGGGCCCTCTTCTGAAGGAAAGAACCTAGGGGCCGCGGCGGTCTGCTCCCTCTTCTCCGATTTGTCCGTTGCGTTGAAGCCAGTTCCTACGCTTAGTGCTTTCGCGCTCAACATCCGCGTTCCACTCCTCGATGACGAACTCCCCACTTCGGATCTGCCGATGCATGACCTTCAGGAAGGTCCGATGGAATCCTACCCAAGTCTCGTCGTAGTGCTTGTCGCCGGTCTTCCAAGGATCGATGTCCGGCATTGCAACGCCGTAAGGCTCTAGCATCGGATAGAGCCACCTCAAGTCCTGGACCAAGTGCTGTGGATCCGTCTCCTGTAGCACGAGTTCAATGTCGTCAAGTCTCCCCTCTATGTTCCATTCTGCCTTCTGTTGTTGGCCAAACGGCATCCGCATCCTTACCCACTCCCAGTTGTGAACACTAGAGCTAAGGATCGCCAACACAAGAGGCCACACTAGGTAGAAGAGCGCTACCTTCGCAATCCACTCTACGATTCGTTTCTGCTTAGCGGTCAGGGTATCCATGCCAACAATCCTATCCGGGCCACGGCAGGCATTCCGGTGTAGTTCTCAACTTAACGTTCTAGGGTAGATACTAGCCTACAACTGGGAGCCAAGGATGGTTCGCTCACGGGAGATGCCTCCCAAAGGCAAAGCAGATGTCCCGCCGACCAATCTGTTCGCGCAGATTCAACTCCCAACACTATGGGCACCACCTCTGCGGAGGAGTTGGCGATAGTTTCACAACTCCGTCTCGGGCGCGTACGCTATGGGAGCCTGAAGCTCGATAGCCGTCTGGCTACATCCGCGTCCAAAGTCCAGCGCCACACTTGAGAAACCGCCCTCCACATCGAGGACATGCTTCGTCAGCAAGACAGGGAACTGCTCCGCGTGCGTGAGAAAGGCAGCGGGACTACTCAGCATTCCAACCAGCCCCTGTAGTGCCTTAGCGATTGCAGCGTCGTCATTCCGCAGTATCGCATGATTGAATCGATTGCTGTCGACGTTTCGATTTCCTCGGTTTAGGCGGCTGTACGTGAACACCCCGTGTCCCAGACTCTCCATTTCGTAACACTGCTCGTCGGGGAGACACGACGCCATTCCCTCATCCAGTGCAAACCCACGGGTGCTGCCGAGCGCTGCCAAAGCAAGGCGTATAAGGAAGGCACCGGAATAGCAGGAGTCGAGCCAGACCCCAATAGTTCGCACCCTTTTGTCGCTCCTCGCAACATCACCATCTTGAATGCTCAGAAAACGCTCAGGCGATAGAGAGCCGTCCTTTACCATTAGGTTCCCTGTACCCTTCTCTCCATGTCCTGCGAAGAATATGTCAAGCCCAACGTTGTTCTCGTAGTCAGATAGTAGTAGTGAGCTAACCTCCTCGATAGTACCCTCCACTTCTTGGAGACTCGGTTCAATGAGAAGTCTATGTAGACTCATAGGCAGGTCGTCATCCTCGTTGCTCCAGAGGTCGAAAACCCTCTCGGCATCATTGGTCGTGTACTGCAGATTTGCAGCAGCGCGGGACCGAACAATCCCGTATCTGGTCGACAGGACCTTCTCTGGTTCGGTCCCCGAGGAAGCTATGACAACGCTTGCGCAAGGCTCCCGACCCCTTACTTTGCGTGTAGTGACCGCAGTTTGCTCGCTTCTATTGTGGTCCACTTTTTCTCCTTCGGCAGATGACACGATCGAGGATCCGCCCCGCTCACGGGAACAGCGGCCGGAAGTCGAGATCGAAGCCGAAGGCGCGGGGGCCCACGAGCTCGAGCCCCGCCTCGGTCTGGAGGGCCCCGGGGGATTCGAGTGCGATCACCCGGACGCGCTGGCCGTAGGCGATGACTTCGGTGCCGAGCGCCTCGCCGGTCGCGGAGTCCACCACCGTGAGGATGTCCGGCGTCATACCGGCGGGCTCGCCGTCCCGGAAGGCGACCGCGAACTCGTTCTGGAAGTGGAGCTTCATCGTGGACCCGCGATCGGCTCCCAACCCCGCGATGGTGGCCACGCCCCGCAGGAAGCCACGGGTGGTGCGCCGCTCCATGTCGGACACCTTGCCGGCGAAGAGCAGCAGGCCTCCCTCCGAAGCGAGGACCGCGTCCACCGGATCGCCGCCCCGTTCCCGGGCGCCGCGGACGGCGGCGCCGATCCGGATGGCGCGGGTGACCGAGCCCAGGATCGCGTGGTCCTTGATCTCCCGCCCGGTCCGCGGGGCCTTCGCGGTGGCGGCGATCGAGCCGACCTCGGTCACCGCGACCCGGCCGAGCCGCTCCTGCCACTGCCAGCTCGCGGCGCGCTCCACGATGACCACGTTGTCCCGGATGTCGGCGAGGCAGAAGGGGTAGTTCCGGAGCCCGGCGATCGCGAAGGTGGTCATCTGGGCCTCGGGGAACGCCCGGCCCATGCAGTCGGCGTCCACCACCGGGAGGCCGGTACGGGCCGCGACCAGGAAGCTCTGGAGCGAGTTCGAGCCGCCGATCTCGAGTGACATGACGGCGGCGAAGGGCCGGCCGAGGCGTTCGGCGAGCACCTGGACCGGACGGGCGGCGACATCGGGGTCGGGGAGCCGCTCCTCCCCCACCAGCGGCGCCCCCATGGTCGAGACCACCGCCACCAGGTCGTCGTCGGCGAGGGATTCGGCGGGGATCACGACCGGCCGGAACCCGCGCGCGGCCTCCGCCCGCAGGTTCAGCAGCGAGTGGTAGGGGTTTCCTCCGCCCCCTGCCCCGAGGATCCAGGCGCCGGCGGCGAGGTCCTCGATCTCGGTGGGCGTGAGTTCGCGGGCGCCCGGGGTCATGCGGCGGGCGATGCTAGCGGATCGGGGTGGTTCGGGACGCGTTCGGAGCGCCGGCCTCCGGCCGGCATCGCGCGGGAGCGCGAAACCAGCCCCGATGGCCGCGTGAAATGCCAACACGCGTAGGCATCGGCTCTCAGCGCGATGGCACCGCCGGCTTGGAACGCCGGTCTCCAGACCGGCACCGCCGCGCTCCGCGCGGCGATCCGTACTCGCCGGCTCCGGTTGGGCCGGACCCCAATCGCGTTCCAACGTCCGGAACGGACGGCGGCAGCGGGGCCGAACACGGACCCTGAAAAACCTCTCATTGGGCCTCCAGGAGGCCCCTCCCGGTGGTAGGCTCCCACTCGATGGCCGCTGCGCACCGCGCCCGCCGCCGCACTCCGGCACGGAGCGTCTGAGGTGCCCACGCTCCAGTTCAAGGGCCGGGTCTTCGTGGAGAACCACGACCTGGCCGTGCCCTTCCACGAACTCCGGCCCGTCCGGTCCCGGGGCCTGAGCGAAAAGGCCAGCCTGCACGACAACCTCGTCATCGAGGGCGACAACCTCGCCGCGCTGAAGGCGCTGCTCCCGACGCATCAGGGAAAGGTCAAGTGCATCTACATCGACCCTCCCTACAACACCGGGAACGAGGGTTGGGCCTACAACGACAACGTGAACTCTCCCATGATGCAGGAGTGGCTCGGCAAAGTCGTGGACCGGGAAGACCTTACGCGGCACGACAAGTGGTGCTGCATGATGCTGCCGCGCCTGAAGCTGTTACGAGAACTGCTGCGTGAGGACGGCGCGATTTTTGTTTCCATTGACGACAATGAGGTTCACCGGCTGCGGTGCCTGATGGATGAGGTGTTCGGTGAGGAGAACTTCCTGGCGAGCCTAGTCTGGCAGAAGGTCTTCTCTCCCAAGAACACCGCCAAATACTTCTCAGAAGACCACGATTTCCTGCTCGCTTATGCACGGCGAATCGAGGACTGGGTGCCGAACTTGCTGCAACGCAGTGGAGACGCAATTCAGCGTTACCGGAATCCCGACAACGACCCGCGTGGTCCATGGTCATCCAGCGACCTAACCGCACGCAACTACTACAGCCATGGAACCTACGAAGTCACTAGCCCAAGCGGCAAGAGCTTTGCGCCTCCGATGGGCAGGTATTTCACGATATCTATCGAGAAGTTCCTGGCACTCGACGAAGACAGGCGAATCTGGTGGGGAAGCCACGGCGATGCCATGCCGCGGCTCAAGCGTTTCCTATCCGAGGTCAAGGAAGGCGTCGTCCCACAAACACTGTTGCTCCATAAGGACGTAGGGCACACACAGGGTGCCAAGAAGGAGTTGGTCTCGATTCTGGACTTCGGCAAGTCCGAGGACGTATTCAACACTGTCAAGCCGACTTCTCTCATCAGGCACATCCTCCAGATCGCCACCGACAAAGACTCCATCGTCCTCGATTCGTTCGCCGGTTCCGGAACGACCGCGCACGCCGTCCTGGCGCAGAACAGGGAGGACGGCGGCAACCGACGTTTCGTCCTCATTGAGTGCGAGGACTACGTGAACGACGTGACTGCCGAGCGCGTGCGCCGGGTGATCCAGGGCGTACCGAAGGTGAAGGACGAGAACCTGAAGGACGGCTTGGGCGGCGGCTTCAGCTACTTCCAGCTCGGCCCTCCGATGCGTCAGGAATCCCTTCTCGACGGCTCGAGTCTCCCGGACTACGAGACGCTTGCCGGCTACGTGTTCTTCACGGCCACCGGCGAGGAGCATGATCCGGCAGCGATCCGGAAGGAGGACTGGTTCGTCGGCCGGAGCAGCCGCTACGAAGTGTTTCTCCTCTACGAGCCGGAT
Organism: Vicinamibacteria bacterium; assembly: GCA_965116805.1. Classification (GTDB taxonomy): domain Bacteria; phylum Acidobacteriota; class Vicinamibacteria; order Marinacidobacterales; family Marinacidobacteraceae; genus Marinacidobacterium. The sequence continues at coordinate 1,918,086 of OZ220713.1, read as the reverse complement.
GTCGGGAAGCTGAAGGACATGGCTCTGACCCTCGAAACCGCCCGCGGTCTGCCGGAATCTGACGCGCCACGACTCGTCTTCGCGCCCTGCAAGTACCTGGACCGGGAGTTCCTGCACAAGTACCGCATCACGTTCCAGCAGCTTCCCTTCCAGATCTACCAGGCGATCAGCCGGCTGGAGACATGATCCTCAAGGACTACCAGCAGAGCGCCCTTTCGGTCGTCCGCACGTACGTGGAGCGGCTCGCGGAGTACCGCGAGAAGGCCGAAGGCCAGGATCCGGAGTTCGCTCGCCAGTGGGTGCGTGCGGCGTGGGACAAGACCGTCCCGCTCCGTCCGTGGGTCGCGCGCGAAGACGGTCTTGGCGAGCCACTGCCCTCCTTCTGTCTCAAGATCCCGACCGGCGGCGGCAAGACCCTGCTCGCGACGAAGGTCATTGACCTCGTCAATCTCCACTTCCGGAAGAAGCAGACAGGGCTCGTACTGTGGATCGTCCCGACGACCCAGATCTACGACCAGACGCTCCGGGCTCTACGCGACCGCGATCATCCCTACCGGCAACAGCTCGACCTGGCGTCCGCCGGACGGACCATGATCCTGGAGAAAACAAGCCGGTTCGGACCCCGTGACGTGTCCGACCGGCTCTGTGTCGTCCTGCTCATGCTCCCCTCGGCGAATCGGGAGACCAGAGAGCAACTCCGGATGTTCCGAGATAGCGGCGGCTTCGAACGTTTCTTCCCGGCAGACGACGATGACCGCGGGCACGCTCGACTCCTTGGGCTCGTGCCGAATTTGGACAGCTTCACCCCCGGAGTCCTCGGCGGCGCGCGCCACGCGAAGACGTCCCTCGGGAACGTGTTGCGCCTTCACCGGCCGCTCGTCATCCTCGATGAAGGCCACAAGGCGTACAGCCGCAGAGCGCGGGACACGCTCGCCGGCTTCAATCCCTGCCTGATCGTGGAACTCTCGGCAACGCCGCCCAAGGGGGCGAACGTGCTCGTGGACATCCGCGGACGCGAGTTGCTCGCGGAAGAGATGATCAAGCTCGATCTCCACATCCACAACAGCGCGAGCGTGGACTGGAAGGACACGCTACTCAAGGCGATCCAACTCCGCGACAAGCTCGAACGTGAAGCGCAGCGCCACGAGGCGGCGACCGGGACCTACATCCGGCCGATCTGCCTGATCCAGGTGGAACGCACCGGCAGGGACCAGAGACTGTCGGGGTTCATCCACGCCGAGGACGCGCGTGAGTACCTGCTCACCCATCCGGGCGTCCAACCGGAGCAAGTGGCGGTCAAGACGAGCCAGAAAGACGAGCTGCGCGAGCTCGCCGACACGGGCGGACTGTTGTCCCGGACCTGCCCGGTCCGGTTCATCATCACGAAGCAGGCGCTCCAGGAGGGCTGGGACTGCTCTTTCGCCTACGTGCTCGCGGTCCTCACGAACCCCTCCTCAAAGAGCGCCCTGACCCAACTGGTGGGCCGCATCCTCCGGCAGCCCTACGCGCGGAAGACGAAGGTCCCGCTGCTCGACGAAAGCTACGTGTTCTCCTTCCGGCGTGAGGGAGGCAAGCTCCTTCGGGAGGTCCGCAAGGGCTTCGGTCAGGAGGGACTCGGGGATCTCGAAAGCCGTCTTCTGATGGAGGCCGAGGACGCGGAACCCACTGTTCAGGCCGTCACGCTCCGCCAGCGAACCCAGTACGCAAAGGCCACCCAGGATCTGGTGCTGCCGGCTTTCATGATTCGGGACGAGGACACCTGGCGGCTTGTGCACTACGAGGCCGACGTTCTGTCCAGGGTCCCCTGGGACCAAGTGGATCTGACTTCGTTGGCCGACCTTGAACTCGGGACATCTTCAGCGGGGGACCTGGACATCGTCGCCGGGCTCGATAGGGAGCGGTTTTCTGACCCTCCCGGAAACGGTTCCGGCCCTTCCTCAAACGGTGAAGAGATCAACTACCTCTTCGCCGCCCGCCATCTGCTCGACGTCACCCCCAATCCCTGGCAGGGCAGTGAGTTCGCCCGCCACACCTTTGAGACGCTCATCGAGAAGCACTCCCGAGCCCGGGTCGCCGAAAACTACGTCCAAATCCTGGAGGAACTCGGCAAGCACCTCGCTTCCGAGCGGGACCGCCTCGCGGAAGAGGTGTTCCGCCAGCTCCTCGATAGCGGCGCGATGCGTTTCCTGGTCGTCACCAACCAGCTTCGGGGCACCCGCCTTCCCCAGACGATCACCGCCGCCAAGGAGAAACGGGCGAACCGAACGGACGGCGCACCCTTCCAGCGCAGCCTGTTCGAGCAGGTAGGCGAGAGCGAGCTGAACAGTCTGGAGAACAAGGTCGCCACCTACCTCGATCAGCAGGAGCGGCTCTTCTTCTGGTACCGGAACCGCGCCCGCAAGGACTACTTCGTCCAGGGTTGGAAGCGGAACCGGATCTTCGCGGACTTCATCGTCACGATGCGGCCTGATGAGCCGGACCCGGACGACCCGTACCACCAGGTCTTCGTGCTCGAGACCAAGGGCCTCCACCTCAGGGAGGCATCCGATACGGCCTACAAGCGGTCGGTCTTCGACCTGTGCTCCCAGCACGCGCACAAGACGGACTGGGCCGAGTTCGTGCCCGCCATGCGGGACCGAGTCCTTCGCTACGAGATAGTGGACGAAGAGGAGTGGGAACAGCGTTTGAACAGCCTCCTCTCTGTTTTGAAACGAGCCCCCTAGTCCACACACGTCGTCCGCCACGAAGTTCGACGCAGTTCAAGGAAGATCAGTAGTGGCCGGTTCGCGAATTCATACGATCCCAGAGCCGCTTCCCTTTATGCGCTGGCGCCACTTTAAGGAGGCATTTGCGCCCGACATCGTCCGTCAGGCAATACAGTGCAGTGATATTGAGGTTCGGCGCTGTCTAGATCCCTTCGGTGGATCTGGAACAACCGCGCTCGCCTGCCAGTTCGCGGGTGTCAGCCCAATCACGATAGAAGTCAACCCCTATTTGGCAGATCTCATTGAGACAAAGCTAGAGATCTACGACGTCGAGAAGCTCGTCCGGGACCTAGCCACCGTTCTGCGCCTCGCCGACAGAGCCACGCCCTCACTGCACCTAGACCAGTTGCCCGCAACTTTCGTGGAGCCAGGAGTCAACAACCGCTGGATCTTCGACCGTGCAGTTGCCAATCGAATCCTCAAGATAGCTGCGGCGTGCGGTGCACTCGCCTGCGACAGCCACCGTCGCCTGTTCCACGTGTTGCTCGGTGGAATCCTCATAGCGCTTAGCAACGTCACCATAAGCGGAAAGGGGCGCCGCTATCGGGGCGGTTGGAAGAAGCTCAATCGGACAAGTGCTACTGTCGATCAGCTCTTCACGGACAGCGTCTCTTCCGCGATTTCTGAGATTCGACGCTGCCCGCCTCGACGCTCAACATCGTACACACTGGTCCGGGCGGACAGCCGGATAGCACTGGAGAGAGTCGGTACTTTCGATCTCGCCGTCTTCTCCCCACCTTACCCCAACTCATTCGACTATACGGATGTCTACAACATCGAACTTTGGATGCTCGGCTACATCCGAGCAATGCCCGAAAACCAGGTGCTACGTTCGCGAACACTATCCTCCCATGTCCAGCTCACTCGTCAGTTCAGTACTGCACCTAAAGGATCTCGAACGTTGGAGGAGACGCTTGCATCGCTAGAGTCAAAGTCGGACCGGCTGTGGAATCGTCACATTCCAAGTATGGTCGGTAGCTATTTCTCCGAAATGTTGGCGATAGTGCGCACCATAGCCTGCCGCATCAACCCAGGCGGCTATGTCTGGATTGTCGTTGGCGACAGCAGCTACGCCGGTGTCGCAGTCAAGGTGGCTCGGATTCTGGCGGAGCTTGCAACTACCGTGCACCTCTCTGTTGACCGCATCGAGACTCTCCGTGAAATGCGCAAATCAGCGCAACAGGGGGGACAGATGCAACTGGCAGAGAACCTTCTAGTTCTGCGTCGCGCCTAGTTTGGGTAGTGTACTTCGCGCCATGCCGCAGCGCTGTTGTACAAGAAATTGCGATGGAGGACCACCCTTAGTCGATCCGCGAAGGTTCTAACTGAAAGGAATGTGGCATGTTCTCCCTCATCCCTAGAGCGCATATCGAAACAACACAACAGTCCGCACCGCGCGCCGCGGGCGTCTCGATATGCTGCTACTTGTCTCACACCGTGACGCATCCAGCGCTCCGTGCGCTTTCTCGTGCATTGTCGCCCAGTACTCGTTCTTTCGCGCAAGACCTTTATCTCGATTTCCGCAGGCACGACCGTGGTTCCGTCCACACGTCGCTGCACGATTTCAAGGTCAGTTCGGCCAGCACGGCTGGGCTGCTCAGCGCGGATCTCGCATTGGAAGAAACGTAAGGACAGGGCGGTCTTGAGCTGTAACTGTGCGATTGCCTCTGCACGAATCGAAGCCCAGAATCTTGGAGCATCTTTCCACATCGAGACCTTCGGTACCTGGCTCTCGGGTGTCGCAAGGTGTTCACTAGCCACCCAGTCAATTACCGCCCGAACTCTCGTGATGTCGATTTCAGCATCGGCTATATCGATCAGCTCAATATCGTGATCCTGACTTAAGCCCTTCCGGTAGATTCTGACCGTCGGCACCACAATTGTCGGATTGAACACGACTGCCGGCACACTGCCGAGTCCCAACGCCTCAACCTGCTCGAACATGGCTCCGTCCTCCTCACACTCGGCCGCAAGCGCACGACCGGACCGAACGGTTAGATTCGCGAACCAGATCTTGCCGCACACTTCGACGCCGCCGTCGCCCAGCATAGGCTCTCTCCGCGTCGATGTGCCCGCTGGGGCACGGGGCTGAAGAAGGAAGATCGCGATTGCATCATCACGCACCTGGACGCGACTCTGTGTCTGTCGTCGGAGTGCGAGCCGACAGACGTTTCGTCCGAACCGGGAAACACGGTCGAGGTCGTCGTCACTTCCCTCGCCGGCATATCTGGCTACCGTTGCCGCAAGGTCATCTCCTTGCCATGGTCCGAGGGAACCTTCTATCGGGCTACTTTCCACCTTGAAGCCGCCTTCGCAAGTGATGAATGTACAAATGAACCTGCTCGCTAGCGCCGACTCTAGTCCCCGCATCGACGAGCTCGCCAGCTCTCATGGCCGCCGCAACGGAATAGTTGGTAGACACCCACTCGCCAAAGTCCACCACATTGTCTAGCCCCACATTCGGATCTCCATAGGTTGCATCTTCATCCACTGCCCTATCGAGCTCCTCATCGCTAAGGCTAGACAGAGCGAGCACCAACTCGCGGATACATCGTGCGGCACGTGATTCGGGGGCTCGGAGGTACACGTAGTCCAAGAGGGGCTTGGCTATGTCTGAATTGACGCTGTACTTTCCGTCAAGCCGGAAACGACCGCTGCCAAGTTCCAGATAACTGAGTTCCTCCACCCGCACCATGCCCATACCGACTAGTCGGTCGAGGTCGCCCTGTAGCTCCGGGTAGAACGGTCCAACCACGGACTTCAGCACCGAACCATCTCGACCAAGAGACACGCCGGTTCTGAATCCCCAATCCCAAACGGGAGACAGGACATTCGCCAAGTAGGCGATCGAATGGAGACGCAGTGTCGGGAGTGGCTCAAGCCCCGCTTCCCTACTTGCATCCAGAAGGAGCACTAAACGCATCCGACTCCGGATCGATGCTAAATCACTATCACCCATGCATCACAACCCATCTAGGTCAGGGAACGCAGAATACTAGAGCGAAGTCTGTCGTAGTTGTCTCGTTCTGCTTCTATGGCCGCGGTCGGTCGAGCTATTTCGAATAGGTCGATCAGACGTTGTCCGCGCTCCCTCGTACCTGCTAGTCCTTCAATCAGCGTCGGAAGGAGATTGCCTTCCAAGAGGTTAGACGTCACGAGTATGGTGCTCGGGCCCTCAGAGGCAAACTTGTTCAGGGTCTCTCCGGCCCGCTTAGCGAAGACGGCATCAAGCGACGACTCAGGTGCGTCGATCACCAGACTCGCGGCGCCCGATCCCGCCGCCCGCATGAGTGCCATGCGGAATGACAGGTCGATGAACTCACGCTGACTTTCGGAAACACTATCCGGACCACCGCGGCGCTTTGGCTCTAGGAAATCACTCCCGGACATGTCGAGCTCAAACACCGGAAATGGGATCGCCTCCCCGCCTTGTCCAACACTTTCAGCGCGCGATTTCCAGGTGAGAGAAACGCGCTCTGTCAGAAAACTACCCGCCAGTTCGGTAAAAACCTCAACTATGGCCTCTGAGGAGGACAACAACTGTGCGCGACACTGTTCCACAAAACGCCGAAAGGCAGCACGCTCTCGTGCTAGCTCAGACTTCATCGTTTCGAGTTGACTCCGAATAGACGCTAGGTCTAGGCGCTGTTTTCGCAGCGCCTCCTCGCTTGGGGGCAGTGCGGCGGTGATCTGCTCAAGTCTCACCGATCTGCTGGCGATATCGGAGGTGAGTTGGGTCATGTCGGCTATGTGCTGATCAAATATTTTCTTTGCTTCGTCAAGCGTCTGTGCGGCCGCATCCAATTCTTGGTCGGCTTTCTTGAGATGCTCTACCGCAACCGACACGCGCTTGTCCGCCACCTCGCGGGACTCGATAACATTGTCGGAGTTCGTGAGCGGACTGTCGCATACCACACAGTGGTCAGACGCGAGGCGCGACGCGTATCGCCGAGCGGATTTGGGGGCACGTTTGCCGCAGACAAGACACTTGTCCTCACTCAGAAGATGGTTTAGTACATACGTTCCTACCTCAACGTGGCGCGGGAATCGCGAATCGATAGCGACCAATCTGGCGTGCTCAAGGGCCCTGAAACGCGCCTCCCTTTCCTGCTGCGCGTGCAGGTGCGCTAACCGCGCCTCCTGTCGGCTTCGTTCGAGTGCGCTGGTCAGGCCTTCAAGCTCCTCAAGCCGAAGGCGATCCGGTTCCTGGAGCTTCTCCAAGGCCTCAAGTTCGGCGCGAAGATCAACAGCATGATCTTCTTTCTCTATTGCCTGTGCAAGAGTCTTCTCTGCTTTTCCGACGACGGCCCTAAAGTTCCGCATACTACTGTCGTTCTCGATGATCGAACGCTCCTTGGCTGCCCATTCATGAGCCAAGTCGGCTGGGAGGAACAGAATACGAAGGAGCTGCCGTTGAGCGGACGGATCCCAAACGAGCTGTCGGCGCTCCTCAAAATAGAAGACAAGATACCGCAGCATTAGGATGAAGTCACCGAAGGAAGCGAGCCCTGCAGCTTGGGCAACACGAGCCTGAAATGTCTGATCATCCCGGCAGACGACGGCACCGACTTTGGCGGTCATGAGCGCTAGATCGGAAAGTCGACGCTGAACTGTTACCGAGGTAGACCCGAGCGTCAACTCAAGATGTGCAGTAGCGTTCGCCGCTCCATCGGCGACGCGAGCCGCGAACGTCTTCCGTTGATCACGCCTGATCTGCTTCACATCAAGACGTCGGAAGCCAAGGTCATCACCCGCGGGCAACTTCGGTATGTCAAAGGGGCCGGAGACCATTCGGTAGAGCAATGTGATTAGTGTCGTCTTCCCCAGGCCGTTCGCACCCACAACAAGCGTTAGACCGGGGTGGAACTTCATACGGAGTCCCTTGCGACCGCCCTCACCACCGGGGTAGAGCCCGAAGTTTCGGACTTCGAACAGACGGAAGACTGGAAAGGACTTCAAGGTACGCGCTAGCGTCGATTCACCAACCGACGGCACCCTAGTAGATGATCCCCACGAGTTTCCTTCAAGACCATGTATGAGAGTACGACACGTGTGTGTGAGGCGGCAAGCTGTCTCACGGACTTCACCAGAGTAGCCGGTGATGGCGACCAGTTCGGACAGAATCACGCCACCTGCCCGCGCCTGCCGGTTCAGGAGCGAGTGGTGGGGCCTCCCCCCGCCCCGAGGAACCAGGGCCGGCGGCGAGGTCCTCGATCTCGGTGGGCGTGAGTTCGCGGGCGCCCGGGGTCATGCGGCGGGCGATGCTAGCGGATCGGGTAGCCTCTTCAGCCGGGAACCGGCGCATGCGAACCGTTCACTTCCTGACCATCGGCCAGTCGCCCCGGCCGGACGTGGTGCCGGAGATCCTGGGCATGCTGGGAGACGCGGCCGCGGACATCGAGGCGGTCGAGGCCGGCGCGCTCGACGGGCTGTCGCGGGACGAGGTTCGGGCCGGGGCGCCCCGCGACGGCGAGATGCCGCTGGTCTCCCGGCTTCGATCCGGCGAGGAAGTCATCATCGGGGAGGACTTCGTCGAGCAACGGATGGCGGCGCTGCTGAGCCGGATCCCGGCCGGAGACGTGGCCGCGATCCTCTGTACGGGACCCTTTTTCGGGATTGCCGAGCGGCCGGGACTCGCGAAGGCCGGGCCGATCTTTGACCGCACGCTTCGCGACGCCTGTTCGCCGGGCGCCACCGTCGGGATGCTGATCCCCGAGCCTCGCCAGGAGGCGGACGCCCGGCGGCGGGTGCCCGAGGGGAGCACCTGCGTCATCGGGGTGGCGTCGCCTTATTCGGACGACGGCGTGGAGGAACGGCTGGCCGAGGAGTTTCGCGAGGTGGACGTCGTGGGGCTGAACTGCCTGGGTTACGACGGGCCTCTGGAGGCGGCGGTGGCGCGGGCTACCGGGAAGCCGGTGGTCCTGGCGCGGCGGGCGCTCGCGGAAGCGGTGGGCCGGGCGGTTGCGGGGAGCGCTTGAGGTAGCAGCGCGGCGGCGCGGCGGAAGAACGTCGTGGCGGCCTTCCGGCTCCTTCGCGAGCGTCAGAAGCCCTGGCCTGCGGGAGCCCGACTACCGACGATTCGGCCCTGCGCGACTACGAATACCGGCGGCGCATCTCTGCCGCCGCCGCCGAGGCGGCGATGATCGGGATTCCTTCGATCCGGCCCAGGGCGAGCATGTCGTTCTTGTCGCCGGAGACGATCAGGTCGGCGCGGCCGGCGATTGCGGTGGCCAGGATCAGGTTGTCGTCCGGGTCGGGTGAGGCCGTGACGTCCGGCAAGTCCCCGACGACCTCGCCCACCGCCTCGATGTTTGCCATCAGGTCATGCGCAGCATCGGGAGCGATGACGCGTGTCAGGTGCGGGCGGCCGAGGACGCGCCGCAACTCGGCGATCTGGGCCACGGAAGTGATGAGCGTCAGGCGTCCTCGTTTCACTTCCGCCAGCACCTGTCCCGGCGGACCCGCCTGGGAGATCAGGGCGCTGACGAGGATGTTCGTGTCAAGGACGATCCGCACGAGCTTCCGCCACCGCGCGGTCGGCGAGATCCTGAACCTCGCCGGCCGTCAGGTGCTGGTTGCGTTCCCAGATCGAATCCAGGGTCTCCCAGAAGATCGCCTGGCGGACGGCGCGTTCGACGAATCGGGATAGATCGCCCTTCTTGCCGCCGGTGCGCGCCAGATAGCTGCGAACGCTGCGGTCCGTCTCGCCCCCCACGACAAGATTCCAGCGGGACTTGTCGGTCCGGCGCCGGTCGTTCTCCGTGGTGGTCTTGAGCATATGCGTTTATGTGGATAAACGCATCTTATCGCGATCCGTCTTGATCCGAAGAACCGCTTCTCGACCGCGGCGCGCAACCTGCCGATCTCGTTCCGGATGTTGCCGGTCGGCACTCAGGGGTGTGCGCGGGTACGATCGAAAGCGCCAACCGCAACTTCGCTGCTCGCGAGGGGAGGAAGTCATGCGCCGTAGCCCGCTCATCATCCTGTCCACCGCCGCCCTCCTCACCGGGGTCGCCGTGGCCGAGGAACCGTCTCCCGTCGTGGAGGCGTTCAAGGCCCAGATCTCGCTGGAGTCGGCGAGCGGTCCGCGCATCTCGCCCGACGGGAGCATGATCGCCTTCACGGTCACCTCGACCGACTGGGAGAACAACCGGTTCGACCGGGAGATCTGGCTGGCCCCCGCTGACGGCGAGCCGTTCCCGCTCACCCGGACGAAGGACGGGAACAGCACCGGGCAGCGGTGGTCGCCGGACGGGTCCCGGCTCGGGTTCATCGCGGACCGCGGCGACGGAGCGCAGATCTACCTCATCCGCCCACAGGGCGGCGAGGCCGAACAGCTCACCTCCCACGAGGGCGGGATCAATTCCTTCCGCTTCTCGCCGGACGGCTCCCGGATCGCGTTCGTCGCCACCGATCCCGCTCCCGACGGCTTCGAGGAGCGCGAGGAGACCTACGGCGACTACGCGGTCGAAGACACCGACTTCCGCATGGCGCACCTGTGGGTGGCCGACGTCCGGGAGGGAGCCGAGCCGCGCCGGCTGACCGGAGGAGACGATTTCAACGTGGGGTCGTTCGCCTGGTCCCCGGACGGCGGCGAGATCGCTTTCGACCACGCTCCCACCCCCCAGGTCAACTCCTTCCGGGAGACGGACATCTCGGTCGTCGAGGTCGCGTCCGCCACCGTCCGGACGCTCGTCGCCGATCCCGGCCGCCAGCGCGGGCCGCTCTGGTCGCCGGACGGCGGCCGCATCCTCTTCTCCACCTCGGCGGACGCGAGTCCCTACTACGGGAACTCAGAACTCGCGGTCATCCCCGCGGCGGGCGGCGCCTCCCGCATCCTGACCGCCGGTTTCGACGAGAACCCGTCCCCACTGGCGTGGAACGACGAGGGCGTCTTCTTCGTCGCCTCCCAGCGGACGGCCCGCCAACTGTTCGTGCTGGATCCCGAGTCGGGAGAGGTGACGCTGGCCCTCGACACTCCCGAGATGATCGGGACCGCGGACATCTCGCCTGACGGCTCCACGGTGGCGCTCCAGGGCGAGGAACGCACCACCGTCGGCGAGATCTTCCGCTGGGAGCGCGGCGCGAGCGCCCCCGAGCGGGTCACCGACATGACCGCCCAGGTGGCCGAGTGGGGTGACCTCGGCAGCCGCGAACTCATCACCTGGAACAGCGAGGACGGCGCCGAGATCGAGGGGGTGGTCATGAAGCCGCCCGGCTACGACCCGGCGCGCCGGTATCCGCTCATGGTGATCATCCACGGCGGGCCGACCGGCACCTCCCGGCCGCAACTGGTCGGCGGCTACGTCTATCCGGCTCTCGAATGGCTCAAGAAGGGCGCGGTCGTGATGATGCCCAACTACCGTGGTTCGGCAGGCTATGGCGAGGAGTTCCGCGCGCTCAACGTGCGGAACCTGGGCGTCGGCGACGCCTGGGACGTGCTCTCCGGGGTCGAGGCGCTCGTGGAGCGGGGGGTCGCCGACCCTGACCGCGTGTCGGCGATGGGCTGGAGCCAGGGCGGCTACATCTCGGCCTTCCTCACCACGGGCAGCGACCGCTTCCGCGCCATCTCGGTGGGCGCCGGCATCTCGAACTGGATGACCTACTACGTGAACACCGACATCCATGGCTTCACCCGCGAATACCTGAAGGCGACGCCCTGGGACGACCCGGAGATCTACGCGAAGACGTCCCCCATGACGAACATCAACCAGGCCAGCACCCCGACGCTGATCCAGCACGGCGAGTTCGACGCCCGGGTGCCCACGCCGAACGCCTACGAGCTGTACCAGGGGCTGCAGGACGTCGGGGTGGAGACCCAACTGATCATCTACAAGGGGTTCGGCCACGGCATCACGAAACCGCGGGAGCGGCTGGCGGCGATGGTGCACAACTGGGAGTGGTTCGCGCGGCACATCTGGGGCGAGGGGAAAAAGCAGGCGAGCCAGTGAAGTCGTAGGCACCTGGTTTTCGGCTGCCAAACCCGTCCGAACCTGTGGCTCGTCCGGCCTCTTCAGTCAGAAATCCCGTCGGCCCACGCCAAGAGCACGTCAAGACCTCGCATTCTGGCTCCACTCACAAAGGCGTCGGGGTTTCGAAGGATGCTGACGGCTCCATGATACCGGGCATGTACTTCGCGAAGATCCTCGGCCTCCTCGGCAAGACTTCGTTGCCCAACGGCATCCGCTTCCTTTCTCCGCGCTTCAATGAAGTGTTTCCGCAGTAGATCGGGGTCGTCGTAGAAATGACGAATGCGGTCTGGGTTCCCGCCCATGGTGTCGTCACAGATACGACAGTTACAAATCAACTCTGGGAATTGATGAAGAATAAGGTCCGCCTGCGAGAGCGATCGGAATTGCCGTAACCTAGGGATGTAGTACCGTTCCGTGACACCACCCGCTCCTGGAGCGTTCATCTCATAGGACTTGTGTTGGCTATAGAGGATTCCGTGGCCAATACTCTTCAATCCGTCGTGAGCAGATAGCAGGAGAAGGTCTCCACCATAGTGCGTCGCGTGACGGACTACCCTTATTTGACCCGCGTGCACAAGCAGTTCGTTGTAGTCGTCAAACCACAAGATGACGTTCTCAAAGCCGTCGTAATCCCTCAGTAGTTGCGAGAGTGACGCGTCACCAAACGCATCGACCGGCGCGGCGATAATCGGCGCAATGTCCTCCCTCGGATGTGAGGTGAGAGCTTCCCTAGCGCAATCTAGTGAATAGGAGTACCACTTGTCGCCAAGGGCATCGAAGCGAAAATAGGGTGGTATGAGGACGCGCGGTTCCTTGGCGTAGAGCTTGTCATATCTGTTTAGGTACTTGGCGGCCGCACTCTTCTCGCTTCCTTCGGTGACTGCTTTAGTCTGAAAACTCAGAACTTGTTTCGTCAGCTCCTGTGGAGTGGGAAGGAGTCTGGGGTCCAGTCTGCCGTGAGTCATTACCAGATCCGCTAGCGTGGGGTGGTATGCGTCGCAGAGTTTACGACTAGACGGGCGCAGCTCACCTGCACTGGTGAGGTGTTTATCGCCTGAGTTCTGAAAGCGATATGTTGCTGGATCAATAATGAATGGCGTGTCGCCCGGCAAGGAACTAACGAACGCGGAGGTGGACGGTTGTTGGTGAGCGAGGATGTGGGCCGGAATAACTACACCATTTAGGACGGGCATCTCATCTCGGATCACCTGTACGTCCCGATGTTGTCCAAAATGAAGCCAAACATCCATGGTCTCGTTGCGCTCCTAACTCCGAGCAGGCAATAGGTCTCGCCGAAGTTGATCTACGAGAAGTTTGTTCTGATAGGGACTCTCTCGTGCTTCGACAATTACTTCCACATCACCCCACCCCGTACCGACTGCGATCAGACCAATGCCGTGATCCTCGAGTAGCTGATGCGAGACACGGTGAGCATACCGGGCGTAGATGGCAATATAGGATGCTTCCGCTGCCGTGAGATTCACTACAGCCTGCCCAATCGCTCTTTCCCACGCCGCGGTCTTCGCTTCGATCGCGCACACCCTACCGGACCGGGGGTCCACCGTGACGACGTCAATTCGCTTCTCGTAGTGCGGCACCTCGCGCGCGACAGTCTGATCTTTGCGCAAATGGGAGACTAGGACATCAACGAGCCTCCTCTCAGTAACTCGTTTGTTGCCATTGGCCATTGTCAATTCCCAATTTCTGAACGACGCAGTCAGTTCAGGTCCCGCCCATCTGCCTTTTCCTCAAGCCAGGCACTTGCTCGGAGAGCCGTTCCGGTGGCGACTAGGAAACATATTACAGCCAGAGCAAAGAGGCTAAGGGCGACGATTCCAAGCCAGTAGGCCCAAGGCTCATCGATCAGAATGGAGGTGACGAGGACAACAAACGTTGGAATCAGCCCGTACAGAAGTCGATAAGTCCATTCGCGGCCACGCGTGAAAGCTCGTTGACGTCGGCGTGTGAGTTGCAGGGTCTGCGCAAGATACACCAAATCATCAACCGTAGACTCAGCAAAGGATATGTTGAAGTAGCCATGAGGAGTCCCTTCTGAAGCGTCTTGCATGCTTCTCTCTTCCGCCGTCAATAGCGCGTCCACTCGACTCACAAGAGCACCAGCTAGAGAGTCCCTCAGGAGCGTGCGGTATGCCGGCATGCTGTTGTCCTCGTCTGTCGCAATCTGCACGAGGCCTTCGGCGAGCAGATCAAACCGACTTCGCGACTCGTCCTCGCTATGGCGATTCGTGAGGATGAAAGGGAGGTGGTCTTCGATCTCTTTGAAGACGGCTCGGACCTCCGCAAACAATGTGCGTCGGAAGGTGCCCGCTAGAGCCTGCCGAATGCTGAGGTAGTGACCGGTGACATCGCTCTGTTTTTTGGCCAATACTACGTACGCGGCTTGTGCTAGGGGTATAAGGATGACAGCTGCCGCGCGATGCCGGCCGAAGGCCGCAGAGTGGGGAGCGCCCACTCATGGTAGAGGCCGTTGAGTGGTATGGGCGTCTGCACAAGCGAAAACGTCTAGAACCCCAACTGGCCTCTAATCGTGCTCTGAGTTGTGTACTCGGGATACCTCTCGTACGTAAAGATCAACAGCTGGCGAAGACTAAGTCCATTAAAGAAGCGCTTGAATTCAGTAAGGTCCTGCTGTTGATCCTCATCTAGGCTGGCCCACAATGCTCTTCCCACTCTCAGACCAAAAGAATCAGTTAGAGCGTAACGGACGGACGAGAGTTCCTGGCCTCCTATGTCACCGGCATCTAGACTAGAGGCTGCGTCGCGGTCATCTGGGATGACATATGACAGCCTTTCGGTTGTGAGGATGTCGGCGGCTGCTAACTCGGTGACCGTGTCGCGAAGCTCAGTGGAGAAGGGGCCCATTTTGTACGGCTGAAAGCCCATTTCCCGCGCCTGCTCCACCAGCCTCTTGGGGCCTTCGCCTTCCCGGAGGAGGAAGAAGAGCTTCTGAAGGCGCGTGGCGCCGGTGATGGGTTCACCTTCGTGATCTGTCTTGCCGGGCGCGTCCCGCATACTTCGGCGCGGATGGCTGAGCCGAGGCGGCACTTGAGCCTGTTCGAGCCGGGGACGCTGCTTTTCGGGGCGGGTCTCGCCCTGCTCGGCGCCATCATCGGGATGGAGCTGCTGACCCGCGTCGGGATCAGCGCGAATAGCTCGATCATCGCCGCGGTCATCGCCATCGCGGTGGGGCGCATCCCGCTCGCGCTCACCCGCCGCTTCCGCAGCACCGCGCGGCAGAACCTGCTGCAGACGGTCATCTCGGCGGCGACCTTCGGGGGCGCGAACGCGGTCCTCCTCCCCGCCGGGATGGTGTGGCTGTTCGGCCGGCCCGACCTCGTTCCGGTGATGATCCTCGGCGCGGTCCTCGGGGCGCTGCTCGACATCGCGCTGCTCTACCGGCTCTTCGGCAGCCGGGTGTTCCCGGCGGAGGGGCTCTGGCCCTCCGGGATCGCCACCGCCGAATGTCTCCGCGCCGGCGACGAGGGCGGCCGGCGGGCGATGCTGCTGGTCACCGGAGGGGTCGCGGGCGTTCTCGGGCGGCTGGCCGGCATCCCCACCGACATCGTGGGGGTCTGCTGGATCGGGAACCAGGTGGCCCTTCTGATGTTCGGGCTGGGGCTCCTGGCCCGCGGCTACGCGCCGCAGGTGCTCGGGCTGGACCTCGCCGCCATCCACGCTCCGCACGGGATCATGCTCGGCGCGGGAGCGGTGGCGCTCTGGCAGATGGCCCGGGCGATCCGCGGCCGGAAGGGACCGCGGACCGGCGATCCCTCCACCGGACCCCGGCCCGGGCTCTCCACGTTCGCGAAGGGGTACTCCGGCTTCGCAGCGGCGGCCGCCCTCGTCGCGGTCCTCGGCGGGCTGCTGACGGGGATGGGGATTCCCGGCGTCCTCGCCTTCGCCCTGTTCGCGGCGGCGGCGGCGCTCGTCTCGGAGCTCCTCTGCGGGGTCGCGGCGATGCATTCCGGCTGGTTCCCGGCCTTCGCGACCTCGCTCATCTTCCTGCTCCTGGGAATGCTGCTCGGGTTCCCGCCGCTCGCACTGGTCCTCCTGACCGGCTTCGCCTCGGCCACCGGCCCGGCCTTCGCGGACATGGGCTACGACCTGAAGGCCGGCTGGATCCTCCGCGGTCACGGAAAAGATCCGGACTACGAGCGCCAGGGACGGCTCGCGCAGCGGAGCGCCGAGGTCTTCGGGCTGCTCGTCGCGGCGGGGCTCGTGCTCCTCACCTACGCCTCCTACTTCGAGGCGGACCTTTTCCCGCCCTACGACCGGGTGGCGGTCGCCACCATCGCCGCAGGCCAGAACCCCGGGCTCGCCCGCGAACTCGCGGTCTGGGCGGTGCCGGGAGCCATCCTGCAGTTCCTCGGCGGGGCCAGCCGGCAGATGGGGGTGCTCTTCGCCACCGGCCTGCTGGTCGTGAACCCGATCGCCGGCTGGACCGCGCTGGCGGCGCTCCTCGTCCGCCGCCTCGTGAGCTGGCGCACGGGCGACCGGTACGACTCGCCGCGTTACATCCTCGCCGGTGGGCTGATCGCGGGGAGCGCCCTGATGAGCTTCTTCTCGGGAGTCGCCTCGGGAATGTTCGCCCGCCGGGTACCATGAGCCCGATGTCCCGAGGCGGCGTGCGCGTCGGCGTCTTCCCGGCCGCGCTCCTGATCCTCTCCGGTTGCGGGGAATCCCCGGAAGTCGAAGGCGAGGGCCCCATGGTGGTCGCCGCCGACGTGGGCTTCGCGCCCCACGCGATGATGGCCGCGAACGGCGAGGTCGAGGGCTTCAACGTGGATCTCGCCCGGGAGATCGCGGCGCGGCTGGGCCGGCCGGGCTTCGAGATCGTGGACTCCGAGTGGTCCTCCATCTTCTCCGGGCTCTACGCGAAGAAGTTCGAGTTCGTGATCGCCCCGACCACGATCACCGAGGGCCGCGCCGAACGCGTTCTGCTGACCGAGGGCTACCTGGACACCGATCCGGTCTTCCTCCGCCGCGCGGACGACCCCGAGCTGACCGATCTCGCACAGCTCCGGGGCCAGCAGGTCGCGGTGAACAACGGTTCGGCGTACGACCTGTGGGCCACCGACAACCACGAGCGGCTCGGATTCGAGGTGCTGCGGTACGGGAAGAACGCCGACGCGGTGCAGGCGGTGCTCTCCGGCCGGGCGTTCGCCAACCTCGTCGGCGAGTCGGTCGCGATGTGGGCGGTCCGCCAGAACGCCGGGGTACGCGCCGACTTTCGCATCTCCGCGGAGACGGCCTTCGCGGTCGCCTTCCGGAACGACGACGTCGAAACGCGCAACCGGGTCGAGACGATCCTCGAGTGCATGAAGACGGACGGCACCATCGCCCGCATCCATGAGGAGTGGCTGGGAGTGGCGCCAGCCCCCGGCTCGGCCGCGGTCACCGCGTATCCGGGATTCGGGCCGCCCGGGCTTTCCGGATTCCAGGAGACCCCGGGACGGACCCCCTGCGGGTGAATGACGTACTCGAGCTCCGGGGGGTCGGCAAGGCCTTCGCCGGGGTCCCTGCCCTCCGCGACATCCACCTCGCGGTGGGGAATTCGGAACTTGTCGCGCTGATCGGACCTTCCGGCTCGGGGAAAAGCACGCTGTTGCGCTGCTGCAACCGCCTCACCGAGCCCGACGCGGGGGAAGTCGTCTTCGAAGGCGATCCGGTTCCGGCGGGCGGCGCCGAACTCGCTTCGGTCCGGCGCCGGATGGGCATGGTGTTCCAGGCGTTCAACCTCTACCCCCACCTGAACGCGCTCGACAACGCCGCCCTCGCGCCCCGGCGCGCGGCGGGCCTCAGCCAGAGTGAAGCCGAGACCGCGGCCCGGGAGGCGCTCGAACGCGTGGGACTCGGGGACCGGACGACCGCGATGCCGGACGAACTCTCGGGCGGCCAGCAGCAGCGGGTGGCCATCGCGCGGGCGCTGGCGCTCCGGCCGCGCATCCTGCTCCTCGACGAGCCGACGAGCGCCCTCGATCCCGAACTGGTCGGAAGCGTGCTCCGGGTGATCCGCTCCCTGAAGGAGGACGGGGTCGCGATGCTGATCGCGACCCACGAGATCGCCTTCGCCCGGGAGGCCGCCGACCGGATCGCGTTTCTGGCCGACGGGGAGATCCTCGAGTGCGGCCCCCCGGCGGAGGTCCTCGACCGGCCGAAGACCGAGCGGCTGCAGAGCTTCCTGAGCCGGCTCTGACCGAGCCCGACCCGTGCGCATCTTCTTCGACCCGGAGGTCCTCGCCGCCGCCTGGCCGGGGATCCGTTCCGGAATCGGCGTGACGCTCGGCCTCGCGCTGACCTCCATCGCCGCCGGAGTCGCGCTGGGCCTGCTGCTGGCCACCGTCCGGGCGCTCATCCGGGGGGCGCCGCTCCGCCCGGTCGGGGGACTGATCGCCGCCTACGCCGATGTCTTCCGCGCCCTGCCGCCGCTCGTGCTCCTGGTGGTCCTCTACTTCGCCGCCCCCTTCGCCGGGATCGAGCTGAGCGGCTTCATGGCGGCCTTCGTCGCCCTCGGGCTGGTGCTCGGCGCTTCCGCCGAGGAGATCTTCTGGGCCGGCATCACCTCGGTGAACCGGGGCCAGTGGGAAGCGGCGCTCTCCACCGGGCTCAGCCGCGGCGAGGCCTTCCGCCGGGTGGTGCTGCCGCAGGCGGTCCGCCTGACCATCCCGCCGCTGACCAACCGGGCCATCGCCACCGGCAAGAACACCGCGCTCGCCTCGGTGGTCGCGGTCCCCGAAGTCCTCAACCAGGCCGCGAGCGTTCAGGCCCAGACCGCGAGCCCGGCCCCGCTGCTGCTCGCCGCCGGGGTCTACGTGGCGCTCTTCCTGCCCCTGGTCCGCATCGGCCGCTGGTTGGAGACCCGCTTCCACATCCGCTGAACCCCGATGTCCGAGTTCTTCCAGACCTTCCTGAACCCCGGCGTGATGGCGGAGAGCTCCGGCCTGTTGCTGCGCGGGCTCTGGGTGACGGTCCAGGCGTGCCTGATCGTGATCCCCGGAGGGCTCTTCTTCGGTGCGGGGCTCGCGCTCGCCCAGGCCCTGGCTCCGGCCTGGGGCGCCCGCTCGCTCTCCTGGGGAGTGGACCTGATCCGGGCCTTTCCGCCGCTGGTGCTCCTCGTCCTCATCGTCCACGGCCTGCCGTTCCTGGGGATCGAGCCGCCGCCGCTCCTCGGGGTCGGGATCGCGCTCACCATCAACACCTCGACCTACTACGGCGAGATCCTGCGGGCGGGCATCCTGAGCATCGAGCCGACCCAGTGGGAGGCGGCGCGCTCCACCGGGCTCGGGACCGCCGCGACCCTCCGCCACGTGATCCTGCCCCAGGGCGTGCGGAACGTGCTGCCCGACCTCGCCGGCAACACGCTGGAGGCCGTCAAGCTGACCTCGCTCGCCAGCGTGGTGGCGCTGCCGGACCTGCTGCGGATGGCGCGGGTGGCCCAGGGCGTCCACTTCAACCCGTCGCCGCTGATCCTCGCCGCGCTGCTCTACCTGGCGCTCCTCTGGCCGCTGGTGCGGCTGATCCGGCGGCTGGGCGGCCGGGCGGTCCTGCCGGCCTAGTCGGATGCCGGTACCCGTCTTCGAGTAGGGTGGCACTCATGGACGACGACCCGCGCGAGGAACTCCAACGCCTCGTCGCCCGGCTGCCGGAGCCCATCGTGCCGGCTGCGCTCCGCGCCGTAACCGAATTGGCCATCGAGCACGATCCGTTTCTGGCGAACTTGCTCGCCGCTCCCGAGGAAGACGAAGAGTTGACCGCGGGGGCGCGACAAGCGATGCAGGAGGGAGACGCAGACATCGATGCCGGCAGGGTCCGGAGCACCGAAGAGATCGAACAGGAACTCGGGCTATAGCGCGGGCAGGCGACCCCCGCCGCGTGCGGTTCGCAAGTGGCCTGGCGCCGCCCCGGCGGCGGGACGCCGAGCCTCAGTCAGGCGGCAGCGGCGCGGTACGTTCGGTGATCAGCCCGTAGTGCTCGGTGCGCCGGTGGCGGGCGAAATCGAAGACGTGGCGCTTCAGGTCGGTCCCCACGTCGAGATCGCAGTCGGCGACGATCAGTTCGTCACCCTCGCCCGCGGACTCGGCCACGATCTCCCCGTTCGGCGAGACGATCGCCGAGCCGGCGATGAGGCGGCTGCCGTCCTCGACCCCGCACTTCGCCGCCGCCACCACCCAGGTCGCGTTCTGATAGGCGCCCGCCTGGAGCGAGAGCCGGTGGTGGAACATCCGCAGGTGCGCCGGCTCCCGGTGGTGGATGTTCACCTCCGGGGTGTTGTAGCCGAGCACGATCATCTCGACCCCCTGGAGCCCGAGCACCCGGTAGGTCTCCGGCCAGCGGCGGTCGTTGCAGATGCACATCCCGAAGACCCCGCCGAAGGCCTTCCAGACCGGAAACCCGAGGTCGCCCACCTCGAAGTAGCGCTTCTCCAGATGCTGGAACGGCGCTTCCGGCAGGTGGTCGGCGTGTCCGGGCAGGTGGACCTTGCGGTACTTCCCGATGATCTCGCCGCCGTCCACCAGGATGGCGGTGTTGAAGTGACGGTTGCGGTCCCCTTCCCGGACCAGTTCGGCATAGCCGAGGTGGAAGCCGACGCCGAGCCGCCGGGAAGCGTCGAAGAGGGGCCGGGTTTCCGGCCCGGGCATCGCGGTTTCGAAGTACGTGTCCGCGGAGGACGCATCCTCGAGGAAGTAGCGGGGGAAGAAGGTGGTCAGGGTGAGCTCGGGGAAGACCACCAGCCGGCAGCCGGCGCCTGCCGCCCGCTCCATGAGATCGAGCAACCGTCCGACGACTTCGGTTCTCGTCTCGTCCGGCTGGATGCCGCCGACCTGGGCGGCGGCGACCCGGAGGATGCGCATGGGACGGGCATTCTAGGGGCCGCGAAACCCCGGTCCGATGTCCGGCACACCTCGATGTGAATCGAGCATGTCTACTTCGGTGGCGCTCCCGCGCCACCGGTCGCCACGCTACCGCCCGGAAGACCAGCCGGCTTCCAAGCTGAACAGCACCAGCACGGGGCGTGAACGGGTGACGACCGTCTCCGGCCGGACAACCGGGTCCGAATAGGCGGGGAAGTCGTACACAACGTCCCAGGTTTCCCGAACCGTGCGCGACCTGCCCACCAGGAGGTCCATCCGCGGCCGGACCAGGAATCGTCCCCACCTGAGCGTCGCGCCAAGGGACCCACCGACCAGTATCGCACCGCGGTCGGCCTCGACGCTCGATCCCTCGAGGCCGATGGGATCACCCGTATTCGGACCAGGCTCGTACGCTGGAGGAAGATCGTCCGGCCCGTAGATCCACGGCGGCGCGCCGCTGAACTGGGTGCGATCGGAACCGCTCCCGCCGAACGACAGGTATCCCGCCCCCACCCCGAGGAAGTAGGCAAGATCGCTGTCGCGATAGGGGATTTCCACGACGACGAGCGCACTCAAGAGGTTGGACGGCGCATCCGGGACGGCAAAGTGGTCCGGCCTGAGCCAACCGGCTTCCCGCATCAGCGCCGTGGGGGTTGCCAGGCCGGCGTCCAGACGCTGGTAGCGGGCATCGAAGCCCCATCGCCCACGCATTGCCCGCAGGCCGGCGCCCCAGCTCGCCTCCCGGCCGGTCATCACCACCGATTCGTCGCGGAAATCCACCAGGTCCACGTCACCCCGCGAGACGAGACCCGCCAGCCCCCCGTACCCGGAGAGCTGGAACTCCCACGTACGCTCCGGCTCCTGCGCGACTGCAGCACCAACGGGCAAAACCAGGACCAGTGCACTCAGCAGAAGCGGAAAACGGAACATGACAATCCGCATTGTGCGTCTCCTTGGCCATAATCGCAATCGTGCGCCCCACCGCCCTCGCCTCCTTGCTCGCCCTCGCCGCCTGCGCCGCGCCGGAGCCCCAGCCAGCCCGGCCCAACATCCTGGTGCTGATCGCCGACGACCTCGGTTACACCGACATCGGCGCCTTCGGCGGCGAGATCCGGACCCCGAACCTGGACACCCTGGCCGCGTCGGGGCTGCGGTTCACCAGCTTCTACACCGCCGCCACCTGCTCGCCGACCCGGGCGATGCTGCTTTCCGGGGTGGACCATCACCTGGCCGGGCTCGGGGGCATGGCGAGCCTGATGGGCGACGACCTCGAGGGCCGGATCGGCTACGAGGGGTACCTCAACGAGCACGTCTTCCACCTCCCCGCCGTCCTCCGGGACGCCGGCTACCACACCTCCATCGCCGGCAAGTGGCACCTCGGGCAGGCCGCGGAGCACAGCCCCCCGCACCGGGGATTCGACCGGTCCTTCGTGCTCCTCCCCGGGGCGGCCAGCCACTTCGAGGACGCCGCGCCCGTGGACACCCTCGACGAGATCCGCTACCGGCAGGACGGCGAAGTCGTTCCGCTCCCCGAGGGCTTTTACTCCACCCGGGCCTACACCGACGAACTCATCGCCTATATCCGGGAAGCGAACGCAGCCGGAAAGCCCTTTTTCGCCCTCGGCACCTACACCGCGCCGCACTGGCCGCTCCAGGTCCCGGACGAGTTCCTCGATCTCTACGCGGGGGCCTACGACGACGGCTGGGAAGCCCTGGCCGAGCGGCGCATCGCGGGCGCGAAGCGCGTGGGGGTGATCCCCGAAGACGCCGAGGTCCCTCCGCTACCCGACTTCGCGCGGCGCTGGAACGACCTGAGCGACGACGAGCGCCGCGTCGAAGCCCGCAAGATGGAGCTCTACGCCGCGATGGTGGAGCGCCTCGACCACCACGTCGGGCGGCTCGTCGCGGAACTGCGGGAGCTCGGCGCGTTGGACAACACCCTAATCCTCTTCTTCTCGGACAACGGGGCGGCGGGCGAGGACGTAAGCCGGCTCGCCGACAACGAGACGTTCCTCCCGCAGCGGTTCGACCTCTCCTACGAGAACATGGGGCGCCTCGACTCGTTCGTCTACTACGGCCCGGAATGGGCGGACGCCGCGAGCGGCCCCTACCGCTACTTCAAGCAGTTCGTCCACGAGGGCGGCATCCGGGTGCCGGGCTTCGCGGTCATTCCGCCGGCGCTGGCGGCCCACCTCCCGGGAGCCGTCAGCGGCGCGTTCGTCCACGTGACGGACCTGTTCCCGACGTTTCTCGAACTCGCCGGGGCGGAGATGCCGGCGGCGGAAGACAGGATCGCGCCCGCCGGGAAGTCCATCGCCGGGCTCCTGCGCGGGGAGGCGGAGACGGTGCACGACGAACCCACCGCCGGGTGGGAGATCTTCGGACGCCGCGCGATGCGCCGGGGCCCGTGGAAGATCGCCTGGCTGGCGCCGCCCCTCGGGAAGGGCGGCTGGGCGCTCTACAACCTCGACGAGGATCCGGGTGAACTGACCGACCTGGCGGAAACCCGTCCTGATGTCCTCGCGGAGCTTCTCGCGGCCTGGGACGGCTACGTCGAGGAGAACGGGGTGATCGTGGTGGAAGAGGACCGGGCGTTCGGGCCCCCGATCCCGCTCCGCTGAGCGACGCGGAAGCCGCCTACTTCAGGAAATCCACCGCTCCGAACTTCCGGGCCAGGGCGACCGACCATGAGGGGCGGTAGAGCGGCTCGGCGGCGTTCGGCCGGTCGCGCACGAGGAACCGGCCGCTGCCCGGCCGGGCGCGCGGCTGGCCGTCCCGGACCACCACCTCGCCGCGCCGCAGCACGGTCTCCGGGAACCCCTTGATCTGGCGGCCTTCGTAGGGGGAGTAGCCGACCTGGTCGTGGAGGTCGGCCCAGCGGATGTCCACCACCTGGTCCGGGTTCCAGATCGCGAGGTCCGCGTCGCTTCCGGGAGCGATCGTTCCCTTCTTCGGATAGAGGCCGAAGAGCCGCGCCGGCGTCTCGCAGCAGACGGCGACGAAGCGCTGGAGGCTGATCCGGGCCTTACCGACGCCCTCGGAGAAGAGGAGCGGCATCCGCAGCTCGACGCCGGGAACGCCGTTGCAGATCTTCGGGAACGGCGGCTCGGGTCCCCAGGCCAGCTTCCCCTTCTCGTCGAAGCTGTAGGGCGCGTGGTCGGAGCTCACCACGTCGAAGGTGCCGTCGACGATCCCGTCCCAGAGCGCCTCCTGGCACTCCTCGTCGCGGGGCGCGGGGCTGCAGCAGAACTTCGCCCCTTCCATCCCCGGCTTGTCGAGGTCCTCCGCGGTCAGCAGCAGGTACTGCGGGCAGGTCTCGGCGAAGACCTTGAGCCCGCGCCGGCGCGCGGCGCCGATCTCCTCGGCGGCTTCCTTCGAGGAGACGTGGACGATGTAGAGCGGCGCGTCCACGAGCTCGGCGAGATCGATGGCGCGGCCGGTCGCCTCGCTCTCGGCCAGCTTGGGATGGCCGGCGGCGTGGAACTTGGGCGCCTGGTGCCCTTCGCCGACGAGACGGTCCGAGAGCCAGCCGATCATGTCGTGGTTCTCGGCGTGGACCATGGTCAGCGCGCCCATGCGCCGCGCCGCGGCGAGCACGTCGAGGAACTGGCGGTCGTCGAGACGCACCAGGTCATAGGTCATGTAGATCTTGAAGGAGACGACGCCCTCGGCGACGAGCTCCGGAATCTCCTCTTCGAGCGCCTGCGGCGTCGGATCCGCGACGATCAGGTGGAACCCGTAGTCCGACACCGCCTTCGGCCCCGCCGCCGCGTGGTAGGCGGCCACCACCTCCCGCGGCGACGCTCCCTTCCCCTGGACGGCGAAGGAGAGGACGGTCGTCGTCCCGCCGCAGACCGCCGACACGGTGCCCGAGTGGTAGTCATCGGCGCACATCAGCCCCATCGAGGACTTCTGCTCGATATGGGTATGGGCGTCCACGCCCCCCGGAATGACCAGCCGGCCCTCGGCGGAGAGCTCTTCGTCGCCCCGCCCCAGTCCCGGCTCGACCGCCTGGACCACCCCGCCGCTGATGCCGACGTCCGCGGGCCGGACCCCGTCGGCGGTCACCACCGTCCCGCCCCGTACCACGGTGTCGAATTCAGCCATCGGAAGCGCGCGATTCTAAGGGACCGGGAGGGTCGGAGCGCCGGCCTCCGGCCGGCATCGCGGCCCGACAGAGCCACGAAACTGCACCGCCCCATTCCCCTCGACCGCAGAAACGGCTTGGAACGCCGGGTTCCCGAGCTACGAGGAATGGGCGCCGGCTGTCGCCGACGTCCATCCCTCGTGCTCAAGGGGCCTGCGCGGAGCTATCGCTCTGCTCCGAAACAGCCGGCACCGCTGCGCGGAGCGCAGCGAGAGCGTGTCCCGTCGACGGAAGACTCGGCGCACGCATCGAGTCCATGACGATCCATGTCCGGCCCTAGATTGCCGGGAATATTTGACAGATCGTGTAACAAATTGTGGGCGAAGCGCCTCAACGGCATGATCCCAACCGCGCGATCCCGCGCGGCCCAAGAACTCCCCCGTCAGCTCACGACATGAGCTCCAGCAGTCTGGTCGTCGTGTTCCAGTTGCGGATCGTCATCTCCTGGTACACGGGCATCGAGACGAGCCGGCTCAGATAGCTCCGCGAGGCCTGGCTGATCAGGCGCGAGAAATAGAGAACCCCGTCGCCCGCCCAGGCCTCGTCCACCCCGGACCTGACACGAACCTCCTTCATGGCGGCGCTAGCCGTCAGGGGAGGCCTCAGGAACAGGGTGTCGTAGCGATACCGATCGGGTTGCGAGCCGAATCCTGCCGGCGCCCCCATCACCACCGCCCCCATCGCCTCACGGGACCGCAGTGCGATTCTCGCCTGATAGTCGAACGCCGAGGCCAGCATCTCCTCGATCCGAGTCGTCAGGGCCCCGGGCGTCGAGCCCGGGGCGCGGAAGATCACGTTGCCGCTCTGGATGTAGGTGACGACGTCGCGGAAGCCTTCCGCCTCGAAAGCGCTTCGGAGGTCCGCCATCCTGATGATGTTCCTGCCTCCGACGTTGATGCCGCGCAGGAGCGCCACATAGGTCTCAGCCGACGTGCTTCCTGCCGTCATCTCCTGTTGGCGCGCAACCTGCGCGGCCGGATGCCGCCGTGCGCCTCTACTCCCGGACCACGCGCCCGAACATGAAACCGCCGACCTCGCCGTGGTCCCAGGTGCCCCCGTAGCGGTCCCCGTCGAAGACGATGGTGGCGCCGAACTCCTCCCCGAGCCCGGGGATCTCGACGTCCACCATCCGGATCATGGGCACGTCGCCGGCCCAGCGGATCGGCACCACCACCGGCAGCGTGACATCAGTGTTCCCGTAGGTGATCCGCGCGTCGAACCGCCAGCGGTCGCCGTCCAGCTTGGTGACCCCGGCGATCTCGTAGCGGTCGCGGTAAACGCCCTCCCGGGGCTCCGGCCAGGCGACGGTGAACTGGCCGTCGAGCACCACCTCCCGCAGGCTCTCGGAGAAGGCGCGCTCGCGCTCTTCGAGGCTCGCCTCCGGGGCGACCCGCCCCACTCCGATCCCCGAAGCCAGCCAGCCGGCGCCCCAGGCGAGGGCGAGCAGCGCCACGAGTGCCGTGATCTTCAGGATGGTGCGCATGTCGGGCCTCCCAAGCGGGCGTGACGTTAGCAGCAGCCCGAGGGGCGCCCGCTATCCTGTTTGGCCCATGAACCCACCGGCTCCGGAACCGCTGGACCGGGGGCCGACGCCGGAAGAACAGTCGGCTGCCGCCGAGCATCTCCGGCGGGCGGAGCAGGAAGCAGCGCGGTCGCGGCGGATTCCGGAAGGAGTGACCGGGTCCGAGGTCGAGAGCGCCGGGATCGTGGGCTACGGGACCATGGGGCGCGGGATCGCGATGTCCTTCGCCGCGGCAGGAATCCCGGTGGTGGTCTACGAGGAATCGGACAACGCCTGGGTCCGGGGCGAAGCGGCGGTCGCCGGGAGCCTTTCCCGCGCCGTGGGCCGGGGAAGGATCGACGCCGCGGAAGCGGAGGCGCGGCTGCGGAGGATCCGCCGCGCCGAAGGGTTCGAGGACTTCGGCGGCGCGGACTTCTTCGTGGAGGCGGTCTTCGAGGAGTTGGCCGTCAAGCAGGACGTCTTCGCCCGCCTCGACCGGGTCGCGCGGCCGGGCGCGATCCTCGCGACGAACACCTCTTCACTCGATGTGGACGCCATCGCGGCCGCCACCGGCCGGCCGGAAGCCGTGGTCGGAACGCACTTCTTCAGCCCGGCCCACGTCATGCGGCTGCTGGAGGTGGTGGTGGGCGACGCCACGTCGCCGGAAACGCTCGCCACCGCGATGTCGCTCGGCGTCCGGCTTCGCAAGGCGCCCGTGCCGGTCGGGGTCTGCGACGGCTTCGTGGGCAACCGGATGCTCTACGCCTACCGCCGGCAGGCGGACCGGCTGCTGCTGGAGGGCGCCCTGCCGGAGCAGATCGACGCGGCCCTCCAGGGTTTCGGGTTCCGGATGGGGCCCTTCGCGGTGGCGGACCTGGCGGGACTCGACATCGGGCGGGCGGTGCGGCAGCGGCTCGCTGCCGAGGCGGCGGCCCGGGGCGCGCCGCCGCCACCGCCGAACGTGGCGGACCGGCTCTGCGAACGGGGACGGTTCGGCCAGAAGACGGGCGCCGGTTTCTACCGGTACGAGCCCGGAGACCGGACGCCCCGGCCCGATCCGGAGGTGGCGGAGATCGCGCGCCGGGAGTCCGCGGCTCTCGGAATCGAACGGCGGGAGGTGGAAACCCGGGAAATCCTCGAGCGGTGCCTCTTCGCGCTCGTGAACGAGGGAGCCGAGATCCTCGGCGAGGGGATCGCGGAGCGGGAGGGCGACGTGGACGTGGTCTGGGCGCTCGGCTACGGGTTCCCGAGAGAGCGGGGCGGCCCGATGCACTGGGCGCGGCGCCAGGTCGGGCTGGAGCGGGCGATCGGGTCGCTGGAACGCCTCGCGGGCGCGACGGACGATCCGAAACTCGTCCCATCCGAAGGTCTTCGGGCGCTGGCCGGCTGAAGGGCGGGGCCGGCAGCCGGCTCAGATGTCGCGGACGAAGGCTGCAATTCGAAATACAGATTTTCGAATTGCTTGATTGGCCAGATTTCACGACGGCCCCAAGGGAATTGGGGCCAACCATGCAAATCGAAGGTTAGGGCCGGTTTCGACTCCGCCGGAATCGACTCTCCGCTCAGCAGCCCGTGGACGGGGGGACCGAGGGGAGCTGATCAGGTCCCCTTGTAGTGTTCCCCTTGTGAGGGAACTGGAGCGATTGACAGGAGGTTCCTGATGGTGCAATCCACGGTGACGTCCAAGTGGCGGACTACGCTGCCCGAGCCGGTCCGGAGGGCCCTGGGGCTGCGTCCGGGCGACCGGGTCCGTTACTTCGTCCTCGACAATGAGGTGCGGATCGTGGCCGTCCGCCCGCTCCGGCGACGGTTCGGCGCGCTCCGCTACGACGGGCCACCGGTGACGCTTCAGGAGATGGAGCGGGCCGGTGCCGAGCAGGCGAGCGGGCAGTGATCGGAGTCGATGCCAGCGTCCTGGTTCGCTACCTGGTCGCGGACCGTCACCGTTCCATGGAGCGGCTCGACGGTGTTTCGCTGCTGGACGCGGCGGATTCGTAGGCGCGGCGAGGCAGAGCTACGAGGACGGCGAGGAAGACAATTCGGGGAGCACGCGCTTCGGATCCTCTCCACCTTTCGGCCCGTAGAACATCACCCACGCCTTGAACGACCCGTCGAAGTCGAGGAACCGGTGGGGGACGCCGGCGGGCACGAAGAAGAAGTCTCCGGGCCGGAAGGGAACGTTCTCGTCACCCATGGTGAACCGGCCTTCGCCTTCGAGGATCACGTAGCACTCGTCCTGGTCGTGCGGCTGCTGCGGGTCGGTGCCCTTGGGGGCGTAGAGGCCGACCTCGAGGGTGCCGCGGTTCAGGGCGACGAAGTACCGGTCGGCGGGGAGTCGGGCGGCGCAGTCAGCGGGGGAGAACTTCTGGCAGGCGGTGCGGTGCATGAGGTGAGGGTAGCGAGTGGGCCGCACCGTGCGGCCGTCCAGCGCGAAGCGTTTCGCGGCCCTCTCGGGCCGCGATGCCGGCCAGAGGCCGGCGCTCCGAGCCGAGGGTGCCGTCAGGCCGAATGACGTTGCGGCGTGCGCCGCGGCCCGGATCAGCGGACGGGGGTGGGCTCGACGAAACCGCCGAGGGTCCACCAGTTGGCGTCCACCTCGGGCTCCCCCGGCGTGGCGCCGGAGCCGTAGGCGAGCACCAGGTCGTAGATGTCGTCGCGGTGCTCGCGGATCGCGGCGGACAGGAAGATGGCGGGCCGGTTCTCGTTGAGGACCGCGCAATTCCCGAGCTGGTAGGCCACCGACCACAGGCTGGCGGCCCCGGCCGCGTTCCGCTCGAGCACGGCCTCCACGATCGGCACGATGTCATCCGTCGAGGCGCAGCCGACGACCCCGCTCAGGCCCAGCGTATCCACCGGGAAACGGTCGAGGGTCAGATCGAAGACGACGGTCTCGCCCGGCGCGAAGTGCGCGAACACCCGGTGGCCGCCGTCCGCCGGAAGTTCTCGAACCGCGGGGTCGAGGTCCGCGACGCCGATCCGCAGCGTGGCGCCCGGGGAGAACATCAGCTCCCCTGCCGGGACGCTGATGCCGTCGCCGTCGTAGTCCCCGCGGCGGATTTCGTAGCGGAACTCCAGCCTTCCGGCTTCATGGGCCGCGAGAGCGGCCGGCTGGCTCGCAAGCCCCAGGTCGAAGATCAGGAAGATCTCTCCGCTGGTCTCCACCTCTTCGCCGCTCGTGACCAGCACGGAGAAGACCAACTCCTCCCCCGCGAGGTAGGTCCCGTTCGCGGCCGGTTCCGAGACGATCTCCACCCGATCGATCAGGGCGTTCGATGGAGCGTCCGGTCCGGGACTGGTCGGGCCTTCCCCGCCCTCCTCGCACGCGGAGAGGGCGAAGAGAGCGAGCGCCGCGACGGCCCCGCCCGCGGCCGCCCCTCTCACCGCTGCCTCGCCCAGCGCGCCGCCGCATCCACGTGCTTCGCGCCCTCCGGATCGGGCCGGGTGAGGAGGCTCACCACGATGGCGGCGGCGAACCCGGCGGCGAACCCCACAACCATCTCGTAGAGCTGGAAGTACGCTGGCTTCCCCCACAGGAACCAGCCCACCGAGGTCAGGAATCCGGTCACCATGCCCGCGACCGCGCCGGGAAGCGTCATCCGTTTCCAGAAGATCCCCAGGATCGCGACCGGCGCGAAGGCGCAGCCCAGCCCCGACCACGAGAAGAGGACGAAGAAGAAGATGACGCGCACCTCGGGCAGGGCGACGCCGATCCCGACCACCCCGAGCGCCAGGGTCACCGCCTTGCCGAAGCGGGCCAGCCGGGCGTCGTCCCCGGTGACCCGGGCGACGAATCCCGAGAGTCCCGGCGCGGAGGGGTTCCGGTGCCGCGGCCCGAGCAGCTTCTCGAAGAAGTCCCGCACGACCGCCGACGAGGCGAGCAGCAGCACCGAGTCCGCGGTGGACATGATCGCCGCGAGCACCGCGGTCAGGAAGAGGCCGGTGACCACCGGCGGCATGAGGTCGGATGCCAGCAGCGGCAGGATCCCTTCCGGATCGTCGATCACGGGATAGAGGACCCGGCCCGCCATCCCGGTGAGCACGGCGCCCAGATCGAAGAGCACGATCACGAACGCGGCCATGAACCCGCCGTCGGACAGCGTGCGCCGGTCCTTCGAGGCCATGAACCGGACGAGGAGCTGAGGGGCGCCGAGAAAAGCCAGCCCGATCCCCATGTGGCTGACCACGTCCGCGATCCCCTGGCCGCTCATCCCCGAGCTGCCGAGCGGCAGCAGCAGGCCGGGATCGGCGCTCGCGAGCCGCTCCGCCAGCACCGAGAGGCCGCCGATCTCGTGGATCGCGACCAGCGGCAGCGCCACCAGCGCCGCGGCCATGAGCGTCGCCTGGATCAGGTCGCTCCAGGCCACCGCCTTGAGGCCGCCGAAGCTCGTGTAGAAGAGGATGACGACCGCGCCGAGAATGACTCCGGCCTCGTAGGGAATCCCGAGGAACGACTCGAAGGTCTTGCCCGATCCGGTGAGCTGGGCGGCCATGTAGGTCCCCGCCATGACCAGGATCACCACCGACCCGAGGATGCGGAGGACCTGCCGCCGGTCGCCGAACCGCTCCTCCATCCAGTCGGCCACCGTGATGGCGCGGTAGCGGTCGGCGAGCGCCTTGAAGCGCGGGCCGATGAAGGCCCAGGCGACCGCGGTGGCCAGCACCTCCCCGAAGACGATCCAGAGCGCGTTCACCCCCAGCAGGTAGCCCATCCCGGTGAGCCCGAGGAGGAGCCAGGCGCTCTCGCCGGTGCTCGCCGCGGAAAAGCCGACGACGGCCGCCGGGAGCTTCCGGCCGGCCAGGTAGTAGCCGGCGAGGTCGCGGGTGCTGCGGGAGCTCCAGATCGCCAGCCCGAAGAGGATGGAGAGGTAGCTGATCAGGACGGCCCAGAGGGGCCAGTTGGCGGGCATGTCAGACCGTCAGCTTCCGGCCTTCCGGCCCCGGGCGGCGTTCCAGATCGCGAGCGCCATCCCGGGCACCACTGCCACGAACAGCAGAACCCAGG
The DNA here is from genome assembly GCA_965116805.1 of Vicinamibacteria bacterium. Classification (GTDB taxonomy): domain Bacteria; phylum Acidobacteriota; class Vicinamibacteria; order Marinacidobacterales; family Marinacidobacteraceae; genus Marinacidobacterium. The sequence continues at coordinate 1,886,826 of OZ220713.1, read as the reverse complement.
CGGACCCGGGAAACCCGCTCAACGATCCTCTCCGTTCGGACGGATGGGCCGGTCGTCGGAGCGGAACATCTCCTCCTGGAGCCAGGGATAGCCGCCGTAGGGCCGCGCGTCGGGCCAGACCTCGTCGAGCGTGTCCCCGTCGTAGATCCGGCCGTCCTTCACCACCAGGTGGATGTCGGCGGTGGCCCGGATGTCGTCCAGCGGGTTCCGGTTCAGCACGACCAGATCGGCGAGTTTGCCGTCCTCGACGGTCCCGAGTTCGTGCTCCAGCCCGAGGAACGCCGCGCCCTGCCGGGTCGCGAGATCGAGCGCTCCCTCGGCGCCCATCGCGACCTCGGCCATCCAGATCTCCCAGTGCGAGCCGACCCCGTGGTGCTGCCCATGGGCGCCGATGGCCCCCGAGCCGCCCTCGTCCACGATGTCCTGGAGACCCTGGGCGAGCAGCGGGAAGCTGTAGTCGGTCTCCGGCCGCAGCGGCCGCCGCCTCGTGTGCGGAATCAGCATCCGCCAGGGCAGCCAGCGCTGCTGCTTGGGATCCTCCCAGTTCGCGGTCTCCTGCCAGAAGTACTCCTCGTTCCAGACGGAAGGGCCGCCGACCACGAAGGTGATCGAATAGACGGTCTTCGTGCGCCCGAAGAACCTGGCGGCGTCCGCGTAGAGCGGGACGTAGGTGAGCGGATGTTCCCAGGCGGTCTGCCCGTCGAGGATGAGCCCCACGTTGTAGACCAGGCTGCCGCCCTCGCCGGTGAGCATCAGCTTCCGCTCGCGCGAGATCTCGGCGATCCACTGGCGCTGGTCGCGGCGCGGCTGCATGTAGGACTTGATCGCGGTGGCGCCCCACGACGTCAGCCGCTCGACGTTGTCCTCGGCGTCTTGGTAGCTGCGGATGTCGTTCTGGCGCGAACCGTCGCCGTTGTACATGGGATCGCCGGTGCTGTACATGCGCGGTCCGACCATCTCGCCGGCCTCGACCAGTTCGGCCGCCGCGAACACGTTCTGGGACCACTGCGAGTTGTCGAGGGTGGTGGTCATCCCGTAGGCGAGATAGACACCCGCCTCCCAGTTGCGGCGGGGAAACACCCCGGTGTGGTCGCGGTGGTGGTGGGCGTGCATGTCGATGAACCCCGGGACGATCGTCTTGCCCGAGAGGTCGATCTCGCGGTCCTCGTCGGCCCGGACGCACTCGCCGACGCAGGCGATCCGGCCGTCCACGATCCGGACGACGCCCTCCTCGAGGGTCCCGTGGTCGCCCAGGGTGACGATGCGGGCCCCGGTCAGGACCGCCGAGCCCTTCCCGCGCGAACGCGGGAGGTCGAGGGTGATCTCGTGGCGGGTGGTCTCGTCGCTGTCCGGGTCGTAGGTGGTGATGCGCGGACCGCTTCCGAGATAGAGCAGGCCGTCCGGGGTCCAGCGGGGGAACATCCCGCCGTCCTTCGTGATGGTGCGGATCGGCAGCGAAGCCCTCCGGCGCTCGATGTGGGGGGCGTCCCCGCCGGCGCCGGGCCAGGGCAGCGCGGTGACGTACACGTTGTCGCCCTCGGAGAACGCCACCCAGCGTCCGTCCGGGGAGGGAGCCGCCTCGTCGGCGAAGGGGAAGGTCAGGTGGACGCGCCGGTCCGAGCCGTCCGCCTTCACCGAGACCAGCCGGGTCACGTCCTCGCGCTGGCCGCCGCGTTCCCAACTGTCCTGCTCGGGGAAGAAGAGGCGGCCCTCGGGACCGAAGGAGGGCGCCACGATCTGCCGGCGCGGCATCAGCGGCCGGCCCGCGTTGAACGGCCGGAGCGTCTTCGTGATGACGGTCGCCTCGCCGCCTCCGGCCGGAATGCTGACCAGGTCGTAGCGGAGGTTCTGGGACCACGACCGGCCGCGCGCGGGGGCGCCGGTGCCGCTGGCCACCACGATGGCGCTCCCGTCCGGCGTCCACACCGGGTGGATGTACTCGGAGGAGGTCTCCGTGAGCCGGGTGGGCGCCCCGCCGGCCGCCGGCACCGTCCAGAGGTACCCGTTCGTGTCATCCCAGGAGGTGTAGGCGACCGTGGCGCCGTCCGGCGAGAAGGCGGGCGACAGCTCGTAGGCCGGGTCGTCGCCCCGGATCAGGCGCTGGGGGGGCCCGTCCGGCAGCGTCATCCGGTAGAGCCGGCCGGCGGCGTGGAACACCGCCACCGAACCGTCCGGGGAAACTGCCGGCCAGCGGATCATCCGTGCCCGGAAGGTGTCCCCCGAGATGTCGAACTCCGCCCGGGCCTGCTCCGAGACCCGGCGCCGGACCTCGGCGACGAAGGGGACCTCTTCGGTGGCGCCGCTCGCGGCGTCCACCCTTACGATCCGGCCGCCCCGCAACACGTAGATGGCCGAACTGTCCGGGCTCCAGGAGTACCCAGGGAGGACCCGTTCGGTCTTCATGCCTTCGGCGAGGTCGGTCTCGATGGGATCGGCAAGCAGGCGCTCGGCCCCGGTGTGGAGATCCCGCAGGAAGAGCGCGGTGCGGGGCCCGAACCGGTGGCCCTTGAAGGAGATCGTGCCGCCGGGGATCCGGCGCGCGAAGGCGAGCCAGCGCCCGTCGGGGGACGGCTCCGGCGCGATCGCGCCGCCGCTCGACCCCTGATACTGCTGCTGGGACTGTCCCTCGGTCACGTCGTAGACCTTGCCGGTCTCCAGGTCGAGCTCCCGGATCTGCATGGCGCCCCGGACCAGGTCGCGTTCGGACGAGGGGGCGAAGTGAAAGTAGAGGGTCCCGTTCTTCGATGGCGCCGGCCAGCTCGCGCGCCCGTATTCCGCGCCGTCGACCAGTTCCACTCCGCTGCCGCCATCGGGATGGAAGAGGTAGAGGCCCGACCGGCGCGGTCGGCCGAGCGTGTTCCAGCGGGCCACGATTCCCTGACCGTTCGGGAGCCACGCCGGGGTGGCGACGCGCGATTCGGGGTCCTGGTGGACCGCCCGGGGATTGCCGCCGTCAGCGTCCATGAGCCAGAGGTTCGACTGGCCGCCCCGGTCGGAGACGAAGGCGATGGTCGCGCCGTCGGGCGACCAGCGCGGGTGGTAGTTCACCGCCACCCCGCTGTCCTGGGTCAGGCATTCCGCCCGCCCGCCGGCAATCGGAACCTTGTACACGTGGCCGAGCAGGTCGAAGACGATGGAGTTCCCGTCCGGGGAGACGTCGAGGGACATGAAGGTGCCCTCGGAGGTCTCGAACACGAGGTCGTAGGCGTCGCCCCGGGCGAGGGTGGTGTCCCAGCCCGAATCGTCGGTGCGGCCGCCCTTCTGGGCGGCCGCGGCGCTGGCGACCAGCAGCAACGCCGCGATCGGAACGAGACGGAGCCAGAAGCGCGTCGGAACGGGCGGCGTGAGCGGATTCCTCATGGGGTCTCCTCCGGAAGCGGCGCTCTCGGGGACGAGCGGCCGGATCGCATAATAACGGCGCTCATGACGGGGCCCTGCGAGTCACTCCCGGCCGGAAACGGGATGGGTGACGCCTCCGCCGGCGGCGTGAAGACGATCGCGCCACCGGGCTGGAGGGATGCCGAGGCGGCCGCGGCGCGGCTCCGGGCGGTGTTCCCGCCGAGTCCGCTCCTCCGCGCCGCGCCGGAACTCGCGGACGAACTGCTGCTGAAGGCGGACACCCTGCTGCCGACGGGTTCCTTCAAGGTCCGGGGCATCTGGGACGCGGTCTCGCAACTGAGCGAGGAGCGGGTGGCGCCCGGTCTCTCCACCGTCAGCGCCGGGAACACGGCGCTCGCGCTCGCCTGGGCGGCCCGGCGGCGCGGGGTCCCGGCGTTCTCGCTGCTGCCGGAAACCGCGCCGCCGGCGAAGATCGAGGGTTTCCGGGCCGCCGGCGGGACGCCGCGCCTCGTCACGGTTCCGGAGTTGTTCCGGTTTCTCAAGGAACACCTCTGGGAGAACGAGCCCTACCTGTTCGTCCACCCCTGGACCTGTCCGCTGGTCCACCGCGGCCACGCGAGCCTCGCCGTCGAGCTGCTCGAGGCGGCGCCGGACGTCGAATCGGTCTTCATCCCGGTGGGCGGGGGCGGTCTGCTGACCGGGGTGGCCGGGGCGCTCAAGGACCGGCGCCCGGACATCCGCATCTTCGCGGTGGAGCCGGCTGGATGCGCCGCGCTTCACCACAGCCTGCAGGCGGGACGCGCGGTGTCGGCGCCGTGCGAGACCGTCTGCGACGGGGCGGCCGTGCCGTATCTGACCGAGGAGCTCTACCCGGCGCTCGCGAGTCTCGTGGACCGCACCGTGCTGGTCCCGGACAAAGACACCCTCGCGACCTCGCGGGACCTGCTGCTCGGCCAGAAGATCGTCACCGAGCCCTCCGGGGCGCTGGCGACCGCCGCCGCCCGGATGGTGCCGGCCGGGGAGCGCGGCCTCAGCGTGGCCCTCCTCACCGGCGCCAGCGTCGGCGCGGCGGGGATCCGCCGGCTGCTGGACTGACCGAGCCGGCTACCGGGGAGAGAGCACGGGGAGACCGGCGGCGGCTACCGCAGCGTTGAGCCGCTCGTCGTAACCCACGAAGGCGTCCACACCCACCAGCGAGAGCACCGTGGCCAGGTGCAGCGCGTCGAGACTCCGGAGGCCGGCGGGCTCCACGGACGCCGCCGCGTTCAGGACCGGCTGGTCCACCGCCACCAGGGCCATCCGGTCCAGGAGTTCCTCGGCGAACCGAAACGAGTTCGGCGCCGCACCGGTCCGTCGGAGCGCTCTCAGGAGTTCAACGCGCGCCAGAGCACTCGACACCCATACCGCGTCGCGCGCCAGTTCGCTCCGGAGCACCGCCGATTCCGGCTCGGGAACCACCAGCTTGACGATGGCCGAAGCGTCCAGATAGACCACGAGGCTCGTCAGTGGAGACGCTCAGAGACGGTCGTCCCGGTCCCGGAGAAGCGCCTCACTCACGGTTGTCGTGGGATCGCCGGCCGGCGCCGGCAGGTCCAGCGGATTGCCCTTGGGCCGCTGCGCGCGGCCTTCGGCCACCAGCCGCTCAAGGGGCGTCAGTGATGCGGGAAGCGGGATCAGCAGGGCGACGGGAGTTCCGCGATCCGTGACTTCGAAACGCTCACCCCGATCGATCCGGCGCAGGTAGACGCTCAGGTTCTGACGCAGTTCCCGCACTCCGACTCTCGTGGTGGCAGCGGGCGGATCCGGCATTTGACGCACATGGTAGCACATTCACTCCCGGGCCGCGCCCGGGACGGCGGAGTCGGGGAGTGCCGACGCGCTCCCGGCTGGTGACTCCTCCGTTCAGGATCGCTTGCCGGTGAGGCACGGGTCCCGGAACGTATGCGTCAAGCCGATGAAGCCCAGCAGCAGCATCGAACCGGGGGCGAACACGGGCGTCACCCCGGTCACGGATTCCACGAAGAGATCAAGGCCCGCGAGCTCCGGGTACAACTCCCGCTTGAACTCCAGGTTTCCCTGGAAGTGCAAACCGACACCGACGACAGCGGTCACGATCAATAGCATCATCGCGACCCGCGTCATCCTGACGCTGGTGGCGGTCGGCGACAGGAAGTGCCAGATGATGACAGCCAGGCAGCCCGACAACACGACCAGGGGAACGCTCTGGGCCGGCTCTTCGAAGTGTCCGAGCAGTGTCAATTCCACACTCGTGCCGGTGATGCCCAGCGCGACGATGCCGAGCAGCATGATCCGGACTTTGCGAAGAACCGTCGACTCCCGGGAGGTGGGCGTCTCATGGCCCGTCTCGGTCGTCACGCCCCGCGCTCGCTTTGTGAGGTGTCCTGGGGTGTCGCGCTGAGACTGCCGACCGGTCAGCGCGTGGATTGGCGCCGCCGGGACTGAATCAGGGGCTCGCCACCGTCCCCGGGAGGCACACCCCCTCGGTCGTTTTCTTCGTGTATGGCGTGGTGCAACCCAAGCTAGACATCCGTTTCCTGGCAGCGCGGCAGGCGCGGCGGCGCGGAAGAATACCGGTTGCGAGGGCCGATCGTTCTAGGATTCCCGCCGATGGACCGCGCAGGCACCCTCAGGCTCCCGGCGAATCGACCAACAAGATGGGCTTCTGGGGCACACTGATCGGCGGAACGCTCGGGTGGACCCTCGGCGGTCCGCTCGGCGCGATGCTGGGCGCCGCCATCGGCTCCAGCATGTCGGGATCGGCCCGGATGCACTCGTACCCGGGCCAGGGACCGGGTGCTCCCCCTCCCCCGCCGCCCGGGAACACCCACGAGCAGCGCCGGGTGGCGTTCTTCGTGGCCACCTTCGGCGTCATGGGCCACATCGCCAAGGCCGACGGCCAGGTCACCGAAGAGGAAGCCCAGCTCGCCCGGGAGGTGATGGAGGGACTCGGGCTCGACGCCCGGGACCGCACCCTCGCGGCGCGCATCTTCAGCGAGGGCAAGTCACCGCGCTTCAACCTCGACGACGCGCTCGGCCAGCTCGTTCAGGTGGCGGGCCGGCGCCGGAACCTGCTCCGCGCGTTCATGGAGATCCAGTTCAAGGCGGCCTGGGCGGACGGCACCGTTCACCCCGAGGAGCGCCGGATCCTGGACCACATCGGGGCGTTCCTCGGCTTCTCGCGCGGCGAGATGGCTCAGATGGAGCGGGTGGCCTCGGCCGGGATGCGGCCGCGAGGCCCTTCCCCGGAGGAGAAGCTCAAGGAGGCTTACGGGGTGCTCGGCGCGGAACGGTCCTCCAGCGACGATGAGATCCGCTCCACCTACCGGCGGCTCATGCGGCAGCACCACCCCGACCGGCTGGCGGCGCAGGGGTTGCCGGAGGAGATGAAGGAAGAGGCCACGCGGCGTACCCAGGAAATCCAGAAGGCCTACCAGACGATCCGGGAAGCGCGGCGCGCGGCTTAGCGGGGTACGGCGGCGCCGTTCCAACCTCCCGGTGCCGCCAAGCGGTCCTAAATCAACCGCCCGGCAGACCGGCAGACACCAGATCGCCGAACATCCGGCTCAACACGGATTGCGTCGCCATTTGCCCCACGATGATCGCGCAGACGAAGAGCGCCACCGCGCGTCCCCCCCGTTGGTTACAGGAAACGGAAAACGCCTTCCACATGAGCCCGACCATCCAGACCACGCAGGCGATGACCAGCAGTCCCGCGGTAATCCCCACGACGAGGCTGACCGGCGCCGGCGTCACCATCTGGCCATCGAGCGCAGCGCGGGCGAACTCGGTGAGCTCCTGGTTGCCATCCCGGACGGGCGGTAGCGCCAATACCAGAGCGGCGGGGAGCAGCGGAACTCGCGCCAGCGCCTGCGTGCCGGCAATGTCGATGAGACGTACGGTGCGTGGCGCGATGAGCAGCGAAACGGCGGCCAGAATCACGGAAATCGAGGACCAGTTCACGAGGCCTTCGACCACGGGGACCCAGAACGGCGCGCGGGATACACCGCGGACATCGAGCAGTCCGCTGAAATGCATGTCAGCGGCGGCGGCCGCCAGACCGCTCACAACGATGGCAGCCAACCCGAACACCAATGCCTGGCCTCCGCCAATTCGGATGAACGGGTTGAACAGCCATCCGGCGACGGTCATTTTTTGCGGAACCCCCGCGCTATTCGTCGTTTCCTGATGCACCGTCACCTCCTCTGGCGTTGCCGCGAGTTCCGCGGAAATCGTCGGCCGCCTCCTTCTCCTGGGCCTCAACGATCCGGTTGACGCATGCGATCAGGTCGTCGAGCCGGTTCCGAACGGTCGGATACGAGACGCCGTAGAGCCTCGCCATCTCCTTGAGGCTGCCGCTACGCTGGATGAAGGCGAGCGCGAACTGCTGATCCTCGCTGCCGAGCCGTGACAGCGCGGGTAACAGGTAGTCGCCATGCACCGCGGTCCCGCAGTCAGGGCACGCGAGCTGCACGACCCGCAGGTCGGTGCTACAGCTCGGGCAGGAAGTCGGCAACCGTCCGTGGTGGGGCATGTTGTCTTTTCGATCCGATGCGAGAGATTATTAAGCAGTGTCTTAACTAAAGTCAAGTTTATTTGATTTATTTCGCATTGAACATGGTTAGTGTTAAAATTGGCACACAAGACTGGCTCACCGGTAGTGAACGATCCAGCGACCGGGCGATGAGGGCGAGTGGCGTCGCGATGTGCGCGGCGCGGAGCGCCGCGCGTGCCGGTCTGGAGGCCGCTACCGCGAGAACCGGCCGGCGTTCCAAGCCGTTGTCACCACCTTGCGCGAGCAGCGGTACGCGGTTCCGCTGCGCGGAGCGCAGCGGGTGCCGGTCTGGAGACCGGCGTTCCAGGCCGTCGCGCGGTACTAGCGGATCAGGGGGGCGATGACCAGGGCTACCACGGACATCAGCTTGATGAGGATGTTGATGGCGGGGCCGGCTGTGTCCTTGAAGGGGTCGCCGACGGTGTCGCCGACCACCGCGGCCTTGTGGGCCTCGCTGCCCTTGCCGCCGTGCTGGCCGCCTTCGATGTACTTCTTGGCGTTGTCCCAGGCGCCGCCGGCGTTCGCCATGAAGATGGCGAGCAGCACGCCGGACACCAGAGCCCCGGCGAGGAGACCCGCCAGGAAGTTCTTGTCGAGGAAGCCGGCGATCACCGGAACCAGCACCGCCATCAGGCCCGGCGCCACCATCCGCTTGAGCGCGGCGGCGGTCGCGATGTCCACGCAGCGGGCGTTGTCGGCCTTCGCGCCCGGCGCGCCCTCGAGGAGCCCTGGAATCTCCCTGAACTGCCGCCGGACCTCCTTGATCATGTCGAACGCGGCCTCCCCCACCGCCTGCATGGCGATCGAGGAGAACAGGAAGGGCACCATCCCGCCGATCAGCAGGCCGGCCAGCACGACCGGATTGCCGAGCGACAGGCCGAGCGCGCCGACGCCGGCCTGCTGCTGGAAGGCCGACATGAGCGCCATGGCGGCGAGCGCCGCCGAACCGATCGCGAAGCCCTTGCCGATGGCGGCGGTGGTGTTCCCCACCGCGTCCAGCTTGTCGGTGCGCTGGCGCACCTCGGGAGGCAGCTCGCTCATCTCGGCGATCCCGCCGGCGTTGTCGGCGATCGGCCCGTAGGCGTCCACCGCCAGCTGGATCCCGACGGTAGCGAGCATCCCGAGCCCCGCGAGCGCGATCCCGTAAAGCCCGGCGAGTTCGTAACCGAGGGCGATGGCGCCGGCGATCAGCAGCAGGGGCACCGCGGTCGAGCGCATGCCGAGGGCGAGCCCCGCGATGATGTTCGTGGCCGCGCCAGTGTTGGAAGCGTCAGCGACCGCCCGCGCGGGCTTCCGCGCATCCGAGGTGTAGTACTCGGTGATCAGGCCGATCGCCGCACCCACCACCAGGCCCGCCACCAGGCAGCCGTAGAGGACTCCCTGCGCTTCCGGCGCCAGCATCCCGATCACGGGCCAGGCGATGGCAAGCATCAGCACCCCGGCGCCCAGCGTTCCCATGTTGAGCGCGGTCTGGGGATTCGCGCCCTCGCGGGTCCGGACCAGGAACGTGCCCAGAATGCTCGCGGCGATGCCGAAGGCGGCCAGGACCATCGGCAGCATCACGTAGCGCAGCGGATCGGCCTCGAGGCTCTGCGCGTACGCCACGCCGAGCACCATGCCGCCGATGATGGCGCCCACGTAGGACTCGAAAAGGTCGGCGCCCATCCCGCAGACGTCGCCGACGTTGTCCCCCACGTTGTCCGCGATGACCGCCGGGTTCCGCGGATCGTCCTCGGGAATCCCGGCTTCGACCTTGCCCACCAGATCAGCGCCGACGTCGGCCGACTTCGTGTAGATGCCGCCGCCCACGCGGGCGAAGAGCGCGATCGAGGACGCGCCGAGGCTGAACCCCGAGAGGACCTGCAGGATCTGCCCCTGAAGGTCGCCACCCACGAGCAGCACCCGCGTGTAGAGGAGGAAGAGTCCCGACAGCCCGAGCACTCCGAGCCCGACCACGGACATTCCCATGACGGACCCGCCGGCAAAGGCGACGCGCAGGGCCGGCGCGATCGAGGCTCGCGCGGCGTTCGCGGTACGCACGTTGGCGGCGGTGGCGACCCGCATGCCGAACCAGCCGGCGACCGCGGAGCAGAGCGCTCCGATCAGGAAGGAGAGGCCCACGAGTTCCGTGCCGCCCCCGAGGTTGGCCACGTAGAGCAGCACGGCCACCACCACCGCAAACACGGCGAGCACCGAATACTCCCGGCGCAGGAAGGCCATCGCCCCCTCGCGGATGGCGGCGGCGATCTCGACCATCCGGTCGGTTCCGGCATCCTGCCGGCCGACGAACCGCGCCCGGTTGAGAGCGAAGAGCAACGCCACCGCGCCGAACGCGGGAGTCAGGTAGAGCAGGGTGTCCACAGGGGGCCTCCAAGGGGTGAAAGCTGGATCGTGGCCGCTTCGGGACGCCGTCCGGCCCGCCCGGTGCAACCTCACGCCGACGCCGGGACGCGGACCGGCTCGCCGCAGCGCCGAGTAGCGGAATTTACCAGAGCGCGGGGTCTCTTGACTGCTACACTCGCGCCCCGGCGCGCGGCCAGAATCTTCTCTTGCAACTCCCTCCAGGTGTCTGGATCAGGGCTCGGAATCTCGCAGCCCCGCTGGCGTTCGGTCTCTTTCTCGGGACCGCGGCCCCCGCCGAAGACCTCCGCTACCCCGTGGATGTCGCGGTCGGACCCGGCGGGCAGATTTACGTCGCCGACATCGAGGCGGCGGCGCTGCTCCGCTGGAGCGGAAACGGATTCGAGGTGGTGGCGCGGGGCGAGGGACTCCCCAGGACGCCCCTCTTCGGAATCCGGCACATCGTTCCCACCGGGGACGGGAGCGTCCTGGCCAGCGACCCCGCGACGATGGCGCTCTACCGGATCTCGTCCTCCGGGGAGATCGAGGCCATTCCCGACGACGCCGGATTCGTGACCCCCTGGGGGATCGCCGTCGACGCCTCCGGTGACATTCTGGCGGTGGACCGGGTGACCCAGCGGCTCCGCCGGGTGCGGCCCGACTCCGTCGAGGAGGTCGCCACGATCCGCGCACCGCGGGCCATCCTGGCCGGGAGCGACGGCTCCCTCCACGTGCTCACGGACCGCAACGTGCTGCGGATGGAGGGCGGCGACGGAGAGCCGCTCGTCCAGTCGCCGCCGTTCGAGTTCCCCCACGACTTCGTGCGGGCCCCCGACGGGGGATTCTTCGTGACCGACGGCTACGCCCGCTGCATCTGGAGAATCAGCCCGGAGGGGCGGGTCTCGGTGCACGCCCGCGGCGAGCCGCTCGTCAGTCCCCAGGGCTTGGCGGTCACCGCCGACGGCGACCTCCTGGTCGCCGACGCCCACGCGCGGACCGTCTTTCGGGTGTCCGGGAGCGGCGAGATCGCACCGCTGAGCAACTGACCTGAGCAGGAAAGGAATGCAACGTGTCTAACGAGCGCGGAAGCTGGGGATCCCGCCCCGGCTTCATCCTGGCCGCTACCGGTTCCGCCGTGGGCCTGGGTAACATCTGGGGCTTTCCGACGCAGGTGGGCCAGGGCGGCGGCGCCGCCTTCGTCCTGATCTACCTGATCGCGGTCATCTTCATCTGCGCCCCCATCCTCCTCGGCGAGGTCCTGGTGGGGCGCTATGCGCAGCTCGGTCCGGCGGGGGCCGTCCGGCGGATCGCCCCCACGGGTCCCTGGTGGGTGATCGGGTTGCTGGCGGTCGCCGCCGGAACGTTCATCCTGTCCTTCTACGCGGTCATCGCGGGCTGGACCGTGCAGTACCTCTGGCTCGCGGTCACGGACGGGCTCGCTTCCGACGCCGAAGGTTCGGGGGCGCTTTTCGGCCAACTGGCGGCGGATTCGGGCCGGAACGTCCTCTTCACGGGCCTGTTCATCGCCGCCACCGCCTGGTGCGTGAACCGCGGGATCCGCGGCGGCATCGAGGCGGCGTCGCGGCTGATGATGCCCCTGCTCTTCGTCCTGCTCGTGATCCTCGCGATCCGCTCGGTGACCCTGCCCGGAGCGGCCGAAGGGCTCGCCTACTACCTGCGCCCCGATCTCTCCCAGGCGCTGAATCCCGAGATCATCGGCGCGGCCGTCGGCCAGGCGTTCTTCTCGCTGAGCCTCGGCATGGGCGCGCTCATCACCTACGGCAGCTACCTCCACCGCTCCCACGCGGTGCGCTCGGCCTCGATGGCCATCGTGGGGATCGATACCACGATCGCGCTGCTCGCGGGATTCATCATCTTTCCCGCGGGGTTCTCGATCGCCGGCTTCGACCCGACCGCGGGCGGTCCCGGCCTCATCTTCGCCGTCCTGCCCCAGCTGTTCGCAACGCTCCCCGGCGGCCTGCTGTTCGGAGCGGCCTTCTTCCTGCTCCTGTCAGTAGCGGCCTTCACCTCCACGATCTCGCTGCTCGAGGTGCCGGTGGCGCACGCCATCGACCAGTGGCGCTGGCCGCGCCGCAAGGCGGTGCTGGCCGTCGGCGCCTTCACCTTCGCGTTCTCGATCCCCTCGGTGCTGTCGTTCGGCGGCGGGTTCTTCTCCGAGCTCCCCGCGGTCGGGGGCACCTTCTTCGATCTGATGGTCAATGTCTGGAACGAAGGAGCGCTACCGGTCGGCGGCATGCTGATCAGCCTGTTCATCGGCTGGAAGTGGGGCGCCCGCTTCGCCGGCGACGAACTCCGGCGCGACGGCCCCGGCTTCCCGAGCCCGGCGCTCTGGGGCTTCCTGATCCGCTTCGTCTCCCCCGCGGCCATCTTCCTGCTGATCGTCTTCCGTTTCGTCGGTTAGCCGCTCCCTCTTCCGGAAGGAAACACCATGAGCGAGTTCATTGCCTCGGCGTCGAACGCCATCTACCAGTGGTATGCCCTGCCCCTTCTCCTGGTGGCCTGCGGGCTCTACCTGACGATCCGCACCGGTTTCGTCCAGATCCGCGGTTTCGCCGGTGGGGTCCGGCGGGTGGTACGCGGCATGTCCCACGACCAGGAAGGCGAGGGAGAGATCACCCCCTTCCAGGCGCTGTCGACCGCGCTCGCCTCCACCGTGGGGAACGGAAACATCGGCGGCGTGGCGACCGCGATCCTCGTCGGAGGACCGGGCGCCATCTTCTGGATGTGGGTCACCGCCGTCTTCGGGATGGCCACCAAGTACGCGGAGGCGGTGCTCGGCGTCACCTACCGGGTCAAGAAGGAGTCGGGCGCGTTCGCCAGCGGCCCGATGTACTACATCATGGCGGGCGTCAAATCGCCCGGCATCGCGAAGGCGCTCGCGATGATGTTCTGCGTCTTCGGGGCCGCCACCGCACTGCTCGGAACGGGCAACATGGCCCAGTCGAACACCATCGTGCGGACCTTCGTCGAGGCCGCCGCCGGCTTCGGGTGGGCGGTCTCTCCGTGGGTTCCGGGGTTGCTCATCACGGCTGCGGTGGGCGCGGTGCTGCTGGGCGGCATCCACCGGATCGCGTCGGTCGCCGAGAAACTCGTTCCCACGATGCTGGTCATCTACCTCGGGATGGCCCTCACCTACCTGATCATGAACGTCACGGCTCTGCCGGGGGTCTTCGCCACCATCTTCGAGTACGCGTTCCAGCCGCACGCGGCGGCGGGCGGATTCCTCGGGGTCACGGTGCGCCAGGCGATCGCGGCGGGAATCAGCCGCGGCGTGTTGTCCAACGAGGCCGGCCTCGGGAGCGCGCCGATCGCCCACGGGATCGCGCAGGTGAAGCACCCGACCGATCAGGGGCTCGTGGGTGTCTTCGAGGTGTTCATCGACACCGTCGTGGTTTGCAGCATGACGGCGTTCGCGGTCCTTTCGTCCGGCATGTGGCAGGCGGCGGAGTATCAGGCGGCGAGCGGCGATCTCACCGCGGCGGCCTTCTCCACCTCGATCGGAATCGCCCCGCTGGTCATCGCCATTTCCTCGTTCCTGTTCGGCTTCTCGACGATCATCGGCTGGTACTACTACGGCGAGACGTGCTGGGAGTACATGTTCGGGCGGAAGGGCATCTTCCCCTACCGGATCATCTACGTGGCCCTGCTCCTGATCGGCGGGCTGGTGACCGTCGAGACCGTCTGGAACATCGGCACCCTGCTCAACGGGTTCATGGCCTTCCCGAACCTGATCGGGCTGCTGTTCCTGGGCGGGGTGGTCGCCAAGAAGACCAACGAGTACTACGCCGGCAAGACGTCAGGAGACTGATCCTGAACGGTGAAGCACCCGCCGCCCCGGCGCCGCCGGGGGCGCCGGGCTCGGGAACCGCTCCTCAGGGCCCCACGCTCTCCGACTCGACCCGGACCATGGCCGTGCTGGCTCTCGTCTTCGGCCTCCTCGCCCTGTTCCTGTTCGGGATTCTCTTCGGACCCGTCGCCATCGTGTTGGGCGCCCTTGCCGGCAGTCGTGGAAGCAAGATGGGCTGGTGGGGGATGGGGCTCGGCATCGCGGCGGTCACGTTCTCGCTGGCTGCCTGCGGGATCGCCATGGCTTCGTGCGGCGCCCTGGGCGCGCTCGCCGGGTGAGCGGTCAGGGGGCTCCTGTCCGTCCGAAGCAAAACTCCGCATAGAGCACCGGCCCAGGCAGCTGGAGCCGCGCGCCCTACGGCGCTAACGTGTGGAGTCCGATCCGATGAAGGACGATCCGAAGCCGAGCCCGGGCGGAACGACGTCCGGGCACGGCTTCGGCACCGCGCCGGTCTTCCTGGCCTCGATCAGCACCATCCTGGGGGCCGTCCTCTTCCTCCGCTTCGGCTACGCCGTGTCGGATGTCGGACTCCTCGGAACGCTGCTGATCATCGCGATCGCCCACCTGGTCACCATCCCGACCGTTCTCGCGGTAGCGGAGATCGCCACGAACCGCCGCGTCGCGGGTGGGGGCGCCTACTACATCATCAGCCGTTCCTTCGGCACCCGGATCGGCGGGGTGATCGGGATCGCCCTCTACCTGTCCCAGGCCATCTCGGTGGCCTTCTACCTGGTCGCCTTCGCCGAGGCGTTCCGGCCCGCCTACGCCTGGATCGAAAGCGCCTGGGGTTTCGCGGTGGACCCACGGTTCGTCAGCGTCCCCGCCGCCGCCGTGCTGCTGGCGGTGGTGTTCCTGAAGGGCGCCGACCTGGGCGTCCGCGTGCTGTGGGTGGTGTGCGTGATCCTCGCCGGCTCCATCGCCGCCTTCCTGCTGGGTTCGGCGCCGGAAGCGATCCGTCCCGAGACGTTCAGCCTGACCGCGAGGAACTCCAATCCGCACAGCTTCGCGGTGGTCTTCGCCATCATCTTCCCCGCCTTCACCGGAATGATCGCCGGCCTCGGGTTGTCGGGTGACCTGAAGAACCCGCACCGGAGCATTCCCCTCGGGACGATCGCCGCGACCCTCGTGGGGATGGCGATCTACGTGGTGGTCGCCATCAAGCTGGCGGTGAGCGTGAACCCGGAGGAACTCCACGCCGACCAGTTCGTCATGGCGCGGGTCGCCGTTTGGGGGCCCGCGGTCTTTATCGGGCTCGCCGCGGCAACCCTGTCCTCGGCGCTCGGGTCGATTCTGGTCGCGCCCCGAACCCTCCAGGCGCTTGGCCAGGACCGGGTCCTCCCCTTTCCCGCACTGAACCGGTTGCTCGCCAGGGGATTCGGCGGCGCCGGCGAACCACGCTGGGCCCTCGCCCTGTCCGGAGCCATCGCGATCTGCTTCGTGGTTGTCGGCGACGTGGACTTCATCGCCCAGATCCTGACGATGTTCTTCCTGGTGACCTACGGCGCGCTCTGCACCGTGTCGTTCCTGGAGTACTTCGCGGGCAATCCGTCCTATCGGCCTACCTTCCACACCCGCTGGTACCTGTCACTCGTCGGCGCCCTCATGTGCGGGATCCTGATGGTGCGGATGAACGCCTTCTACGCGCTCGTGGCGTTCTCGCTGATGTGGGTCATGTACGTCGGTCTGAGCCGCTCGCGGCGGGGCGAGCGGGACTTCGCGGCCATCTTCCAGGGCACCATCTTCCAGCTCACCCGCCGGCTGCGGATCACGCTCCAGCAGAATTTCGTGGAGCGTTCCGCCGGCGGCTGGCGGCCGTCCGTGGTCGCCATCACCCGGCACGGGGAGCGGCTCGGACACTTCGACCTGCTGCGCTGGATCAGCCACCGGCACGGTTTCGGCCATTTCATCCAGTACGTCGAAGGCGATTACTCCCGGACCACCGCGCGGCAGGCCCGCACGGAGGTGCGTACCCTGATCGGGCAGACGGAGGCGAGCGGCGCCGGGGTCTATGTGGACTCCCTCGTCAGCCCGTCGTTTCCCCTGGCGCTCACGCAGTCGCTCCAGATGCCCGGGATCTCGGGACTGCCGAACAACTGCCTGCTGCTGGAGTTCGACAAACTGCGGCGCGAGGAGATCGCGGAGGCCGTCGAGAGCACCCGGGTCGCGGTGGACACCGGCTTCAACGCCCTCATCCTGCGGTCCACCAGCCATCGCTGCGGCTACCGCTCCTCCATCCACCTCTGGCTCACCGAGGACAACTTCGACAACGCGCCGCTGATGCTGCTGCTCGCCTACATCATCGTGGGACACCCGGAGTGGAAACGCGCCGAGATCCGGCTCTTCGAGTGCTGTGATCTCGGTTCCAGCGAGCATCGGAACCATGACCTCTCCGGACTGCTGTCGCAGGAGCGGTTGCCCATCTCCGAGCAGAACCGGATGACGATCGGGTACCAGAGCGATGAGGAACTCGAGAACGAGGTCGCGCGGAAGTCCTCGCGCGCCGACCTGGTGATCGCCGGAATCCCCGCGGCGACGCTCCGGAGCGGGGAGGCGGACCGCGCGCTGACCCGCTACCGGTCCACGAACGACGTGCTCTTCGTCAGCGGCGTGGAGCGGATCTCGCTCCGGGACGGCGGTGCGGGCGGACGGTAGGTGGGCCGACCCCGCCTGGGTCGGGATAGCAGGACGCGTTGATACGGGAGTTTCGCGGCCTTCGGCCGCGGTGCCGGTCTGAAGACCGGCGCTCCCGGCGCTTCCGGACTACTTCCAGAGCGACAGCAGGATCGCCTGCCCGAGCAGCGCCGTGAAGTTGTAGGCGACGTTCAGCACCGCGAGCCCGGACTTTCGCTTCTCGAACGCCACCGACTGGTGCGTCACCGGGATCACGAAGGCGATGGTGGCCACCAGCGCGGCATGGACGCCGTGGAGCGGACCGCTGAACCCGTCGAGCAGCACCGCAAGCCCGAACGCCGAGGCGATGGCGAGCAGGAAGGAGCCGCCGTAGGTCTTCAGCGGATTGAAGCCCTTGGCGATCTCCTCCTCGGTGGTCTCCATGAGCCCGAGCCAGCGCTTCCCGAAGAGCGGCCCGTACCAGAGGGCGCCCACGAACAGGGGGACGATGGCGGCGACGAGGATTGCCAGGTAGTTGAGATCCGGTACGTGCATGGTTTCCTCCGCGCTAATCGCGATCGGAATCGGGGCCCGAGACGCTGATTCCGGCCTTCTCGAGCTCCCAGAGGACGGCGTCGGCGAACTCGTCGAGCGTTGGCACCCGGCGCCCGTTGATGAAGATCGTCGGGGTGCCGGTGACGCCGAGCCTCACGGCCTCCTCGATGTCCGACTGCAGCGCCGCTTCGGCGCGGGGCTCGGCCAGGCAGGCCCGGAAGGCCGCTTCGTCCAGCCCGGCGTCCACCGCGATGCGGACCACGTCGTCGACGTCAGGCGCGTTGGGGGGCGCGATGTAGATGGCATCGTGGTACTCCCAGAAGCCGCCCAGGAGATTCGCGCAAACACCGCCGCGCGCCACCTCGCAGGCGCCCGGATGCATCACCCGGGGAAGATGGGCGGCGCAGGTCGAGTCGAGCGGGTAGCTCCGGTAGTGAAGCGCGACGTGAGGGCCGGTCGGGCCTTCCACGTACTGGTCGAAGGCGAGCGCGAAACGCCGGCAGGACGGGCAGAGAAAGTCCGAGAAGGTGACGATCTTCACCGGCGCCTCGGGGTCGCCCTTCACCGGCGCCCCCTCGAGCGACACCTCCTGCACGCGCTGTTGCCGGAACGTCGGATTCCTCCACTGCGGCGTCAGCCCGGCGCCCC
The DNA here is from genome assembly GCA_965116805.1 of Vicinamibacteria bacterium. GTDB lineage: Bacteria > Acidobacteriota > Vicinamibacteria > Marinacidobacterales > Marinacidobacteraceae > Marinacidobacterium. The sequence goes on along the minus strand of OZ220713.1, from coordinate 1,868,893 downwards.
GGAGCGGCAACTCGGCGGGCAGACCGGCCGGCGCCGCGGAACGAACGCCGAGGATCGACAGGTCCACCGAGTCCTCCGCGCGGTCACCGAGGCCGCTGTTGATCACCAGCACCGCCGCCGCCACCAGGCAGGCGGCGAGCCAGAACGCGCGCACAGCGAGCCGTTCGACCGCAAAGTCAGGACCGTGCCTCATGGAAACCACCTTTCGCGCCGGCAACAGGAACACCAGTGCCGCGCCGTTCGCGCCGTAAGTCCAGATGCAGAGGGAACAGAAGCTCCCGATGGCGAACGCCTGCACGCCCAGCAGGAACAGATCGACCACGAGCGCCAAGGCGACGATACCGAACGCCAGCCGGCCCGGCCGGCTCGACAGCGGCGCTCCGCCGAGCAGGGCCAGTGCCAGCAGGAACCCGAGCGACACGAAGAACGCGAGTCCGATCGCGGCCAGGGGAACCCCGGCCACCGTGGACCAGGCGCTTGCCGCCACCTCCTCACAGCCGGAGTTCGCCGGATCGCAGGCCGCCGCCGCCAGTGCGCCGGCGTCGAGCCCGTGATGGCGGAGCAGCAGCACCGCGGAAACGGCCGCCCCGAACCCGGCGGCCAGAAAAGCCAGCCCGAGACGAAAGGAATCGGTAACCGGACGCCGGGTCATGGAGGCCGGGAGTCTACCCGTCCGTTAGCCGGCGTCCGTAGTTCCTGGCGTAGGCGGGCGGCTCGATGCCGTCCCGGAGGTCGGGCGCCGGCTCCGGCGGCCCGAACGTCGTGTTCACCGGCACCAGGCCGGCCCAGAAGGGAAGGGCGAGATCCTCGTCGTCATCGGCGGGAGGCCCGGTCCGAAGTTTGGCGGTGGCCTCCTTGATGGGGATCTGCGCGACCAGGGTCGCCTTGAGTTCGAGATCGTTCGTCGGGCGGGCATCCCCGTGACGTCCGGGCACGAGCCGGCTCAGCAGCACGTCGAGCGCGCGCCGCTTCTCGCTTGGCTCAGCCACCTCCGCGGTGCGTCCCAGCACGACCACCGAGCGGTAGTTCATCGAGTGGTGGAAGTAGGACCGGGCCAGCACGAGCGCATCCAGCAGGGTCACGGTGACCGCGGCCTCCGTTCCCGCGGCGAGGAGACGCATGAGCCGGCTCGCGGAGGACCCGTGCAGCAGGAGACGATCCCCGTCGCGCGCGTAACCCATCGGAATCACGAACGGGGAACCCTCGTGGACGAACCCGACGTGGGCCACGATCCCCTCGTCGAGGACCTGGTTGATCACGGCCCGGTCGTACGAGCCCCGTTGCGGCAGCCGCCGGACCCGGCTGCGGGGCGTCCTCCGGATCTCGGAAGTCATCGTTTCCTTTCTCAGACGTCGCTGCGCAGCGACAGCCGGCTCCGCAGCGTCTCCATGGTGACGACGCCGACGAACCGGCCGGCGTCGAGAACGGCCAGCGACCGCCGGCCTCCGGTCAGGAGGTTCACCGCCCGGATGGCGGAGTCCTCGGGAGCCAGCGTGGCGCCGAGGATGTCGGTCCGCATGAGGTCCCCGGCGGTGAGCCGCTCCAGTTCGTCGGACGGCCTCCGGCGGAGGTCCTCGAGGCGGACGGCGCCCACGAGATCCGCCTCATCGAGGACCGGGATCTCCGAATGCGGCGTTTCGAGCGCCAGCAACTCCATCGCGGTAGCGCTTCTCGGGACCGAGAGGATCCGGTAGTCGAGCAGATGGGCCACGGTGACCCCTTCGAGGGCCTGCGCCAGCCAGACCTGGCGGGTCACCTCGCGAGCGGTCCGCCGCAGATTGAGTCCGATCAGAACGAACCAGGCGCCGAGCGCGAGGCGGACCGCACCGGCCGCCGCGCCGCTGCCGCCGAAGAGCGCCAGGATGCCGAAGGCGACCATCAGGAGCCCGAAAGCGCCGCCGGTCGCGGCAACGGCCCGGGTGGCGGCCAGCGGCCGGTCCCAGGCGGCCCAGAGCACGGCCCGCAGAATCCGGCCCCCGTCCAGCGGCACCGCCGGAATCAGGTTGAACGCCAGCAGCAGCCCGTTGATCAGGGCGAGGTTGTTCGTCACCGCGAGGACCGGCGCCGGCGCGGTCGTAAGCAACTGACCGGCCAAGAGGAACAACATGAACAGGACGAAGGTCATGAAGGGACCCGCAAGCGCGATCCGCAGTTCGGAGGCCGCACCGCGTGGATGTCCCTCCAGTTCGGTGGCCCCCCCGAAGACCCTGAGCGTGATCCCGGAGACCTTGAGCCCCGAGCGGGCAGCGGCGGCCGCGTGCGCCAGCTCATGCATCAGCACGCACGCCAGCAGCAGCACGCTGGTCGCGACTCCCAGCGCGGCGGCGCCGGTCGCGGAGATTCCCGGGAGGCCCCGGAAATAGAGGACCGCGAAGAGGGCCGATACGACGCTGACGGTCAACACCCACGAGTAGTGGATCCGGATCGGGAAGGGCAGCCAGAGCTGGCGGATCCCCCGCCGCGGTGCGCCGGTCACCGCTGCCGTCCTCCGGCGTCAGCGCCGGTGCGCTCCCGGTCGCGCGACAGGATCAGGACGCGCTCCCCCAGGCCGACCGGTTGCTCGAGCCAGCCCCGGTTCAGGAACTCCACCGCGGCAAGGCCGGCGTCCATTCTGCCCTCGGCCGCCAGGCGGCCGAGCGCCTCCCGGACCGATCCGCTCTCGCCGGGAGCCACCGCCGCAATCCGCAGCGGCCCCGGCACCGGGGTGTCCCACAGCCGGTCCGCGCTCCCGAGGATCTCCAGGAACCAGGCCTCGCAGGCGTCGAAGCGGCGCCGCCCGCACTCGAGACTCACTTCGACCAGGAACTCGCCCGCCGGGACGAGCGCCATCAGGCCCGGAATCTGCCCCGGGGCCCCTCCCGAGTCCCCTTCCCCCGCCGGATGCAGACGGCCGCGCACTCCGGTGAAGCCGCGAATCCGGAACGCCTCGAGGAACGCCGCCTCGGCGGCCTCGCGGGCCGCGGCCTCCCGGAGACGCGCCCCCAGGTCGGCGAGTTCGGCCCGGTGCGCCGACACCCCGTTCCCACCCACGGAGCCGGCCCCGGGCGCCGCCGGGATTTCCCGCACGGTCAGTCCGACGGACTCTCCGTTCCGGGTCGCGCGAAAGACGCCGCGCTCCGCCGTTTCGAACGCACTCCGGTCCGGCAGGGAGAGCCGGAGATCGGCCCGCGGCAGCAGGAGCTCCCGCCCGTCGGCAACCCCGTACTCGACGGGCTGCCCGAAGAGCAGGCCATCGAGCAGATCGACCCAGCGGTCCCGGCTCGGGGCGCCGTCCGTGGCGCCGTCGGCGGCGGGTTCCGCCGGCAAGATCAGGGAGAGGGGCTGCTCCACCAACTCCCCCGCGGTCTCCGGCCGGAACGCCCCGCTCGCAAAGGTCGTCGCGGCGGACCGGAGCAGGGCGGCGAGGGCCCGTTCGCCCGGCAAGGCGGCCAGCGCTCCCCGGGAAACGAAAACCGTCCGGTCAGCGAAGAGGAAAGCTCCCGGATCCGGATCGTCGAGGACGGCAAACCGCCAGCCGTCCCGCAGGGTCGCCGCTTCTCCCTCGCGGGCGGCGAGCAGCGGGGTCCCGGCGAGGGCCTCGCGTCCGATTTCGGCTATCTGCGCGGCGAGGTCCGGATCCCGAACCAGTGGCCGCTGGTCCTCGAAGGCGGCGCGGGCGCGCCCGGCGGCGTGAACGGCCGCCGCATCCGGCGGCAGCGCGCGGGGGCCCGAGGTGGTTGCGCAGCCCGCGGCTGCAAGGAACGCGAAGAGGATCGAGCGGACGCTCAAGCTCCGGTGGACAGGGTGAACCAGGCGCCGGGAGGGGTCAAGCCCGTTCCTCCCGGTCGGGCCATCCAGGGGACCAGCTACCTGCGGTTTCGCTCCGCTCTGCGGAGCGGTGCCGGCCTGAAGGCCGGCGCTCCCCGGGTCAGGCGTAGTAGTTGGTGTTGATATCCCGGTAGTCGGCCCACTCGTCGGGCAACTCTTCGTCCGGGAAGATGGCCGTGACCGGACAGGCCGGCTCGCAGGCGCCGCAGTCGATGCAGGTGTCGGGATCGATGTAGAGCTGGGTGGCTTCCTCGAACCCGTCCTCGTCACTCGTGGGGTGGATGCAATCGACCGGACAAACGTCCACGCACGCAGTATCTTTGGTCCCAATGCAGGGTTCGGCGATCCAGTAAGACATCGTGGGAAGCTGCCTCCTCAGACAGGCGCGAGAAGAGTGATCAAGAGGTTGGCGCCGGGGTCAGCCAAGTTCGAGAAGCGTCTGCGAGTACTCGGTGACCCGGTCCAGCGAACCCCAGAATAGTAGTCCAAGAACGTTGGGAACTACCAGAACGACGAGAAGCGCGAGGTCCAGCCGGCTGAACGCGAGCGCCGGCGTGGGGCCGGTCTCCTGGTCGATCACCATCACCCGCAGGACCTTGACGTAGTAGAAGGCCGCCACCGCGGCGTTCAGCACACCGATGACGGCGAGCCAGCCCAACCCGGCGTTGATGACCGCCGCGAAGACGTACCACTTCGCCAGGAAACCCGCGAAGGGCGGGATCCCCATCAGGGAGAAGAGGAAGATCCCCATGGCGACGGTGAGCAGCGGGGAGCGTTTCCAGAACCCGGCGTAACTGTCGATCTCGAAGCTCCCCGTGACCCGGTGGGCCAGGATCACCACCGCGAAGGCTCCGAGGTTCATGAACAGGTAGATCGCCAGGTAGGCGGCGATGGCCTGCACACCGTCGACCGAGAGCACGCACGCCGCCATCAGCATGGTGCCGGCGTGGGCGATCGAGGAGTAGGCGAGCAGCCGCTTCACGTTCGTCTGGAGGAGCGCGGCCACGTTCCCGAGGGTCATGGTGATGACCGCCAGCATCATCAGGAGCATCTGCCAGTCGGCGCCGCCCACCGGAGAGATCGCTCCTCCCCCGGCAGGCTCCGCCATTCCCAGGTAGAAGAAGCGGATCAGGACCGCGAACCCGGCGGCCTTCGGGCCGACGGACAGGAACGCGGTGACCGGCGTGGGAGCCCCGGTGTACACGTCGGGGCACCAGAAGTGGAACGGCGCGGCGGCGATCTTGAAGCCGATCCCGGCAGCGATCAGGATCAGCACGAACAGCAGCCCGGGACCGAACGCGCCTTCGGCGAGCGCGGCGCGCACCCCGTAGAGGTCGAGGGTGCCGGTCATCCCGTAGAGGAGTGAGAGCCCGAAGAGCATGGCGCCCGTCGAGACCGCCCCGAAGAGGATGTACTTGAGCGACGCCTCGTTCGAGAGCCGGTCCGAGCTCAGGTAGCCCACCATGAGGTAGGAGGCCACCGAGACCGTCTCGAGCGAGAGGTAGATCATCACCAGGTTGACCGAGCCGGCCATCCACATGAGCGCCGCGGTGACGGTAAGTAGCAGCGCCAGCATCTCGCCCAGCCGGACTCCCTCCAGCTCCTTCGAGCGCATGCCGAGGAGCAGCACCACGATGGAGGTGAGGCAGAAGATCGGCCGGAACACGCCGAGCAGGCCGTCGTCCGCCAGCATCGAGGCGAAGAGCGACTGGGCCTCCCCTGCCCCGAGCGCCTGCCAGGAGGTCACGAGGGCGCCGAGCAGCCCCACCAGGGTGATCCCGTTCAGGAGATCGGTGCTGCTCCTGAGCGGACGCCGCTGGGTGAACAGGTCCGCGACGATCACGACGGCGAGGGCCGCCATCAGGATCAGTTCGGGCAGGAACCGGGAGAGGCTCTGAACTGCGTCTGACATGACCTGCCCCGGCTATCCCTTGAGCTCCGCGGCGTCGTCGAGGTTCACGTGTTTCACGACCCGGTAGAGCGACATCACGATGGCGAGCGCCACCGCCGCCTCGCAGGCGGCGATCACGATGACGAGGAGCGCGAACACCTGGCCGCCGAGCGCCCCCTCCACGAACCGCGAGAAGGCGACGAGGTTGATGTTCGCCGAGTTGAAGATCAGCTCGATGGACATCAGCACGTTCACCGCGTTCCGCCGGGTGAGCACCCCGAAGACGCCCAGCGAGAAGAGCGCCGCCGAGATGTAGAGGTAGTGCTCGAGGGGGATCATCACGAGCGGCTCCCGCGGCGCCGGACCAGCATGGCGGCGCCCATGAGCGCGATCAGCAGCAGGACCGAGGCGATCTCGAAGGGCAGCAGGTAGTCGCCCACCAGCAGCCTCCCGATGGACTCGCTGGTCGGCCCGGGGTCACCCGCATCCATCGCGCCCCAGTCCACCGACTGGATGATCCAGACGAGCAGCGCGAAGACGAGCCCCGCGGACAGCGCTCCCGGAACCACCTGGATGGCGCCGGAGCGGAGGTTCAGGTTGTAGATCCGGTTGGTGAGCATCACGCCGAAAAGCAGCAGCGTGAGGATGCCCCCCACGTAGATCAGCACCTGGGCGCCGGCGAGGAAGTCGGCGCCGAGATAGACGTAGAAGACCGCCACCCCGAAGAACGCCGCCACCAGGGCGAACGCCGAGTGGACGAGGTTCCTCCCGACCACCACGTAGAGCGCCGAGCCGAGCACCACCGCGGCGACCCCGTAGAAGATCGCCGCCGACGCCATGGATTCCATCGTCTTCCGTCAGGCTCCGGCGGCCTCGGCCGGCGGCGGCTCGGGAGGCGTCCGCGGCTCCTTGGCGTAGCGGTAGAGGAGGTCGCCCTTCGTCTCGCCGCCGAACTCGTAGTTGGGCGTCATCAGGATGCAGTCGGTGGGGCACGGGAAGACACAGAGCTGGCAGTAGCAGCAGAGCGACATGTCGATGTCGAACTGGACCACCGTCTGCTTGATGGCGGTCCCGTCGGCCGCGAAGATCGGCGGTGCGTCCCGGGCTCGCTTCTCGTTCTCGATGTGGATGCAGTCCACCGGGCAGGCGCGCTCGCACTGCTTGCAGCCGATGCAGTCCTCGATCTTCACGTGGAGCTTCATCCGCGACCGCTCCATCAGGGACTCCTTGGGGATGTCCAGCGGGGAGCGCCAGCGTTCCTCGGGGAGCTCGTCGGCGGTGTACTGCTGGGTCACCGAGCGCGTGAAGAGGTGGCGGAAGGTCACTCCCATCCCGATGAGGACGGTGCTGACCGACTCCCAGAGATCCACGAAATAGCGCTTCATAACTCCCTCACAACAGACCCTTGATGACGGTGGTCACCACCAGGAGGAAGAACGAGATCGGGATGACGTACTTCCAGCAGATTCCCATCAACTGGTCCACCCGCAGCCGCGGCAGCGTCCAGCGGAGCCACATCTGGACCACCACCAGACCGAACCCCTTGATGAAGAAGAGGAGCGGGTTCGAACCGAAGGGGCCGATCCAGCCGCCCAGGAAGAGCAGCGCCGCCAGCATCGAGACCAGCAGCATGTTCCCGTATTCGGCCAGGAAGAAGAATGCGAACCGCATCCCGCTGTACTCAGTGTGGAACCCGGCCACGAGCTCCGATTCGGCTTCAGGGATGTCGAACGGGGTGCGGTTCGTCTCGGCGAGGCCGCAGATGAAGAACAGCACGAAGGCGATCAGGTTCAGCGGGAAGAGCTGGAAGATCAGCCAGTCGCCGACCCCGAGGATCCCCCCCGCCTGGGCGTTCACGATCTCGGGAATGGAGAGGCTGCCGACCTGGGCGACCACCACCAGCACCAGGATCGCGGTGGGGATCTCGTAGCTGACCATCTGGGCCGCCGCCCGCATGCCGCCGTAGAGCGCGTACTTGTTGTTCGAGCCCCAGCCCGCCATCAGCACCGAAAGGGCGCCGAGCGAAGTGATCGCGATGAAGTAGAGGACGCCGATGTTCAGGTTCGCGACCGCGAGCACCGTCCCGTCCTCGCGGACACCCCAGGGGACGATCGCGAAGGCCGCGAACGCGCTCGCCACCGCGAGCATGGGCGCCGCCCCGAACAGCACCCGGTCGGCGTCGCGGGGAACCAGGTCTTCCTTGAAGAGGAGCTTCACGCCGTCGGCGAAGCTCTGCAGCAGTCCGTGCCAGCCGACCCGCATCGGACCGAGCCGGTCCTGGACGTGGGCCGCGACCTTGCGCTCGAGCCAGATCGAATAGATGGGATTAAGCGCCAGGATGCCGACGAAACCGGCGGTGCCGAGAACCACGATGGTCAGGTGCTGGAGCGCCGGCGGCACGAAGTCCGCGACCAGTTCGGAGAGGATCGTCGCGACCACCGGGAGCGCCGCGATGGTGCCCAGCACCACCAGGCAGAGCACGATGGGGATCATCGTGAGCGGCCCCATGAGCCGCATCTCGATCTGGCGGAAGCGGGTGATCACCGGTCGATCTCTCCGAGGACGATGTCCAGGCTGCCGATGATGGCGATGATGTCGGCGATCATCTCGCCGCGGGTGATCTCGTGGAAGAGCCCCATCGCCACGAAGCACGGCGAGCGTCCCTTCACCCGGTAGGGGATGGGCTTCTTGTTCTCGGCGACGATGTAGAAGGCCAGTTCGCCCCGCGGCGCCTCGCTGCGGCAGTAGGCCTCGCCGGCCAGCGGCCGGACGAACCGCGGCACGTTCTCGTGGACGTCACCCTCCGCGGGCAGGCGGTCGAGCGCCTGGCGGACGATCTTGACGCTCTCGTACATCTCGCGGACCCGCACGAAGTACCGGTCCCAGCAGGAACCGACGGGGCCGTGGGGACTGTCCGCCACGACCACGTTGAAGTCGTAGTTCTCGTAGCCCAGGTAGGGGTCGTCCCGCCTGAGGTCCCAGTCGATGCCGGACCCGCGGAGGTTCGGGCCGGAGAGCGCATAGTCCTTCGCCATCGCCGGGGTGATGATCCCGATGTCGGCGGTCCGGCGGATGAAGATCTTGTTGTGGCTGAGGAGCTTGTCCACCTCGTCCAGCACCGGCACGAACTCGTCGAGGAAGCGCCGGCACTTGTCGGTCCAGCCTTCGGGCAGGTCGTGGGAGACGCCGCCGACCCAGTTGTAGTTGTAGAGCAGGCGGGCGCCGCAGAGCCACTCGAAGAGATCGAGGACCCGCTCGCGCTGCTGGAAGCAGAGCAGGAACGGCGTGAAGGCCCCGATGTCCATCCCGTAGGTGCCCATCGCCAGGAGGTGACTCGCGATCCGCTGCAGCTCGGCGGTGATCACCCGGATGCCCGCGACCCGCTCGCCCACCCCGATGCCGAGCAGTTTCTCGACGGTGAGCGCGTAGGCGAGGCTGTTCCCCATCGAGCCGACGTAGTCCATCCGGTCGGTGAAGGGGATGACGCCCTGGTAGTCGATGTTCTCGGCGTGCTTTTCGAAGTTCCGGTGCAGGTAGCCGATGTGCGGCCGGGCGTCCTTGACGATCTCCCCGTCGGTCTTGAGCTCCACCCTGAGCACCCCGTGGGTCGAGGGATGCTGGGGCCCCATGTTGAGGATCATCTCGTCCTCTTCGAGCTCCTCGGGAGAGAAGGCGTAGGAGTTGTCGGGCGGCAGTTCCTCGTCGTACAGCGTGACCAGCGGGGCGCCGTCGACGGGAGAACGCTGCTCGGCCATCCGGATCCCCGCTACCTCAGTCGAACGGGCCCACGCCCGTCATCTGGCCGCCCTCGGCCCGCTCGGTCATCTGCCGTCCCGGCTTCACCGGGATCTTGTGCCAGGTCTCGGGCCACTCCCAGTCGCGGAGCAGCGGATGCCCGGGCCAGTCGGCCGGGAGCAGGATGCGCCGGTGATCGCTGTGTCCCTCGAAACGGACCCCGAAGAGATCGTAGGTCTCGCGCTCGTGCCAGTTGGCCGTCTTCCAGACCGTCTCCAGGGTCGGAAGGCTCCCTCCTTCGCGGCCCACCCGGGTCTTGAGCACGATCCAGTGCTTCCGGCTGAGCGACGTGAGGTGGTACACCACCTCGATGGCCGGCGGATCGTCGGCGGGCCAGTCCACCCCCGAGACGCAGTGAAGGGTGTCGAAGTCGAGTTCCGGGTCCGTCTTCAGGAACCGGGCCGCCGCCAGCAGCCGGTCCCCGGGGATCCGGACCCAGGGATCCTTCGCCTCCGCGTCGGACTCGAAGGAGCCCTCCTCCAGACCGAGATGAGCGGCCAGGCGCTCGATGATGGAGGCGGCGCTCACCCGGCCATCTCCACCATCCGGCCCGCGGGCTGGCTCGCGGGGTCCGGCCGGGGCCGGCCCTCCCGCGGATCATCGAGGAGCGACTTCTCCCGGATCCGGTCCTGGAGCGCCATGATCCCGTAGAGCAGCGCTTCCGGCCGCGGCGGGCAACCCGGCACGTAGACGTCCACCGGGATGATCTGGTCCACCCCCTTGACGACGTGGTAGCCGTACTGCCAGTAGGGGCCGCCGTTGTTGGCGCAGCTTCCCATCGAGATCACGTACTTGGGTTCCGGCATCTGGTCGTAGAGCGTCTTGATGCGGATCGCCATCTTGTGGGTGACGGTGCCGGCGACGATCATGCAGTCCGACTGCCGGGGGGTCGCCCGGGGGATGAGGCCGAGCCGGTCCCAGTCGAAGCGGCTGGCTCCGGTCGCCATCATCTCGATGGCGCAGCAGGCGAGGCCGAAGGTCATCGGCCAGAGCGCCGACAGCCGCGCCCAGTTGACGATCGCGCTCACCGTGGTGAGCGCGACGTTGTCCTTGCCGAGACCCTTGCCGAGGGCGCCGATCAGATCCACGCGAAGTCTCCGTTCAGCGGCCCGTGGAACAACCCGGCCCGCCTCAGGCGGCCGCTCCCGAGGCGGAAGAGGTCTCGGCTCCCGGACGCGCCTTGAGGGCGCGCCGCTCTTCTTCCCGCACCCACTCGAGGTCGCCCTTCACCCAGACGTCGGCGAGCCCGAGAACGAGCATCCCGATGAAGATGAGTCCGGCGACCAGCGCCCCGGCGCCCGAATCGAGATAGGCGAGCGCCCAGGGCAGGAGCATGACCGCTTCCACATCGAAGATGAGAAACACGAGGGCGAAGACGTAGAACCGGATGTTGAACTGCACGCCCCACGGCGAGCCGACCGGGTTCTCCCCGCACTCATAGGGTTGCGACTTCGAGTCGAGGGGCAGCGAAGGCCGGACGAGCGACGAAACCAGCAGGGTGACCCCGACGAAGAGCACGCCGACCGCGATCGCGACCAGCGGTCCGAGGTATTCGCCCATGGAAAATCGAAAAAACCGCCGCCTCGACAGCCCGGACAGCGGAACGCGCAGAATTCTACCGGGGGGCCCGACGATAGGTAAAGACCAAACGTGCAGAAAACCGCAGCGGCGGACGCCGCCCGCACCTCCGCCTCTTCCCTCGTGATCTCGGTCGTAATCCCCACGCTCGACTGCGCCGGGAGCGTGGGCGCCGCCATCGGCTCCGCGCCCGCGGGCGCGGAGGTGGTGGTGGTGGACGGCGGCAGCCGCGACGACACGGCGGCCGAGGCCGCCCGCGCCGGGGCGCGGGTCGAGATCGGCCCGCGGGGACGCGCCTTCCAGTTGAACGCCGGGGCCCGCGCCGCCCGGGGAGACATCCTGGTGTTCCTCCACGCCGACTGCCGGCTGCCGCCCGCGGCAGCGGGACAGGTGACGAACATCCTCGCTCGGCCCGGCGTGGCCGGCGGGTGGTTCCCGCAACGCGTCGAGGGCGGCGGGGCGCTGCTCCGTTTCGGCGCGCGGGGAGCGAACCGGCGAGCGCGCTGGCTCGACCTTCCCTACGGCGACCAGGCCATCTTCACCACCCGGAGAGCATTCGAGGAGGTGGGCGGCTTCCCGGAGGAGCCCATCTTCGAGGACGCCGGGCTCGCCCGCCGCCTCCGCCGCCTCGGCCGCCTCGAACCCTCCGTAGCGGCGGTGACCACCGGGACGGAGCACTGGCAACGCCTCGGCCCGGTCCCGACGGCCGTCCTCGACTACCTCACGCTCGGGGCCTGGCTCGCCGGGGTCCCGCCGGAGTGGATCGCGCGGGTGTACTTCCCGCTCCAGCGGGGATCCCGGGGCCAGGGACCTCCCTGAAGGCCCGGCTCCGGCACCGGGCCCGCGTTCGCATCGCCGCTTTCGCCGTGTCTATACTGGTGAGACACCATGGATCGGATCGGGCCGACGCGCCGCAAACCGCTCGCCGCCGCGGTGCTTGCCGTGGTGCTGGCGTTCGCGGTCGTCTGCCCCTTGATGGCGGCGCCCGGAATCCCCGCCGAGGCGAGCTGCCACGGCGGTTCCGAGCCGGCGCCGGACGCCGAGCGCGTGAGCGTGTGCTGTTCTTCGGTCACCGTTCCCAAACTGCTCGTCCCCGAGCCGGGTCCGGCGGCGGTCCTGCCCGCCTCCGTCGAGCCGGTCCGCGCGATCGCCCCGTGGAACCGCCAGCCGGACGGCCCCCTCCCTCCCCGGGAGCCGCGGCCACCCCTCTTCGTCCGGCACGCTGCCCTGCTGATCTGAGTCTCCGTCCGCTGGACGTTCGCTCCCGCTGAGCCGAGCGTCGCCGGACCGGGCCCGCGTTCCATCGCGGCGCCAGGGACAGCGCCGTCCCGGCCAGCACCCCGCAAACGATCGGCGGCCCGCGCCGGCTCCAGCCGAGCGCGGGGCGGTTTCCGGGGCGCATCGCCCGCCCGGCAACCCGTCGGCCGCATCGAGCCGGCCGGCCCGCCGCTACCCGGCGACGGACTCTCTCCATCGTGTTCCTGCGAACCCCGCTTGCCGCCGGCGCGCTGGCGGCCTTGCTCCCGGTCCCCGCGGCCGGGGGAGCCCAGCCGGCGCCGCTCCCGGACTTCTACGCGCCCGAACCCGGCCTGCGACTCTGCCTCGACAGCGCGGTCGAGGCGAACCCGGCGCTGCTCGCCGCGCGGGCGAGATACGAGGCCGCGCGGCAGCGCGTCCCCCAGGTCACGGCGCTCCCCGACCCCACCCTGAACGTGACCCAGGCGCTCCGCAGCGTGGAGACGCGCGTCGGCTCGCAGACGGGCGGGATCACCGTCTCCCAGGCGCTCCCGTGGTTCGGCGCCCGGGACCTTCGGGGGCGCGTCGCGGTTTCGGAGGCCGACGCCGAGTTCCGCCTGCTCCAGGCGGCGGAGCGCGAGGTGATCGCCCGGGTCAAGCGGACCTTCTACGACGTCGCCTACCTGGACGCGGCGATCCGGCTCCTCGAGGGGGAGTCTTCGCTTCTCGGACACTACGAGACCCTGGCGCGGGCCCGCTACTCCACCGGCGAAGGCCTCCAGCAGGCGGTGATCCGGCTGCAGGCCGAACTGACGCGGATCACCGATCGGCGCCGCCAGCTCGAAAGGCAGCGCCGGACCCTCGCGGTGAGGCTCAACACGCTCTGCGGCCGCGCGCCCGGAACGCTCGTCGCCCCCGTTCCCTCCATCGAGCGGCCGGCGGTGAACCTGGCCCGCGAACGCCTCCTCGACCTGGGGGAGCGGAACCGGCAGGAACTGCTCGCGGCGGCGGACCTCGTCCAGGCGGGCGAAGAGGCCGTGGAACTGGCGGGATTGAACTTTCGGCCCCGCTTCACCGCCAGCCTGGCGCTGATGAACGTCGCCGGCCGCGACCCGCGGGACGCCTTCGGACCGCTCCCTCCCGACGAGGGCAAGAACTCCCTCAGCGTGTCGCTGGGCGTGTCGCTGCCGGTGTGGAAGGAGAGCTACCGCGCCGGCGTGGAGGAGGCCGGGCACCGGCTGACGGCGCAGCGGCGCCGGCTGGAGGAGGCCCGGGACACCATGGAGAACGAGGTGGAACAGGCCCTCATCCGCCTCGAGACGCTGGACGAACAGATCGCGCTGCTGGACACCGTCCTCATCCCCCAGAGCGAGGAATCGCTCCGCGCCACGGAGACGGCGTACCAGACGGGCCAGGTGGGCGTGCTGGATCTGCTCGACAGCGAGCGCGTCCAGCTCGACGTCCAGCGCATGCGCGCCCGCTACGTCTCCGACTTCCTCATCGCGCTCGCCGACCTCGAACGGGGCGTCGGCGTCCGCGTGCCGCTTGACGGCGGGAGGCCATCATGAACCGGACATTCGCAATCGGCGCCGCCGCTTTCCTGGCGGGTGCGGCGCTGCTCGCCCTGATCGTGCTGGGGCTCGGGGGCTGGCAATGGCCGCCGCGTTTCGACGCGCCGGGAGGCGGCCACGAAGGGCACGACATGAGCGCTCCGGCCACGGAAGCGGAACGGGAGATCCTCTACTGGCGGGCCCCCATGGACCCGAATTTCACCTCGGAGCGGCCCGGCAAGTCCCCCATGGGGATGGACCTCGTCCCGGTCTACGCGGACCCGGCCCCGCCGGCGGAGCGGGAGATTCTCTACTGGCGGGCGCCCATGGATCCGAACTTCACCTCGGACCGTCCCGGCAAGTCTCCCATGGGGATGGATCTCGTCCCCGTGTATGCGGACGAGGCCGCGAGCCAGCCCGAAGGGACCGTCCGCATCGACCCCTCGTTCGTGCAGCGCATCGGAGTCCGCACGGCCCCCGTCGAGCGGCGCGACATCGCGCAGACGATCCGGACGGTGGGGACCCTGGCCCACAACGACAAGCAGATCGCCTGGATCAACACCAAGTTCGACGGCTGGATCGAGAACGTCGCCGTGAACTACCTCGGGGAGACGGTCGAGCAGGGACAGGTGCTCTTCGACATCTACAGCCCGCAACTGGTGAACACCCAGAACGAGTACCTGCAGGCCGTGCGCTACGCGGAACGGCTCGACGCCTCCCGTTACCCCGACGTCGCCGCGCGGGCCCGTTCGCTCGTCGAATCGGCGCGGGCCCGGCTCCGCTTCTGGGACGTGACGGACGAACAGATCGAAGCCCTCGAGGAGGAACAGACGCCGCGGCGCACGCTGTCAGTGGTCTCCCCGGTGACCGGCGTGGTCGTGGACAAGATGGACGAGGCCCTCGACGGCATGTACGTCCGTCCGGGGATGAACCTCTACAAGGTGGCCGACCTGACGACCATCTGGGTGGACGTCGAGATCTTCGAACACCAGGTAGAGGCCATGCGGATCGGCCAGCGGGCCGAGGTGGAGCTCCCCTACGTGCCGGGCCGGCCCTACACCGGATTCGTCCGCTACCTGTACCCCCACTTCAACCAGGAAACGCGGACGATGACCGTCTCCATCGAGCTCGCAAACCCGGACCTGACGCTGCGGGCGGGGATGTACGCGAACGTCACGTTCGACGTCCCGGTGGCCCGGAACGCGCTGACGGTGCCGGAGGAGGCGGTGATCCGCAGCGGGACCCGGGAGCTCGTCGTGCTCGAGTTGTCCCGGGGACTCTTCCGGGTCGCCGAGATCACGCTCGGGGCGAGCGGCGACGGAGTGTTCGAGGTGCGTGACGGAGTCGCCGAAGGCGATCGCATCGTGGTCTCCGCGCAGTTCCTCATCGATTCCGAGAGCAATCTGACCCAGGCGGTCAGGGCGCTCGGCGACGAGCCGGCCGAGGAGGAAACCGAAGCGCCGGCCGCCGGGATGACCCACAACCACCACTGAGCGGCGGAGACCGACCGATGCTGACCAAGACGATCGAGTGGTCGCTGCGGAACCGCCTGCCCGTCCTCGCGCTCGGCGCGTTCATCGGGCTGGCCGGCTTCCAGGCGCTCCGGGCCACCCCGCTCGACGCGCTTCCCGACCTCTCCGACGTGCAGGTGATCATCTTCACCGACTATCCGGGACAGGCCCCGCAGGTGGTCGAGGACCAGGTCACCTACCCCATCACCACCCAGATGCTCGCGGTGCCGTCCGCAACGGTCGTCCGCGGCTACTCCTTTTTCGGGTTCTCGTTCGTCTACGTGATCTTCGAGGACGGGACGGACCTCTACTGGGCGCGGAGCCGGGTCCTCGAATACCTCAACTACGTCAGCGGCCGGCTGCCCGAAGGGGTCGCGCCGACCCTCGGCCCCGACGCGAGCGGCGTCGGCTGGGCCTACATGTACGCGCTGCGTTCGGACGAGCAGGATCTGGCGGAACTCCGGTCGCTGCAGGACTGGTTCCTCAAGTACGAACTCACCGCGGTTCAGGGCGTCTCCGAGGTGGCGAGCGTCGGGGGCTTCGTGCGGCAGTACCAGATCACCGTGGATCCGAACCGGCTGCGCGCCTACGACATCCCGCTGGCGCGCATCCGCGACGCCGTCCGGCGCAGCAACGCCGACGTGGGCGGACGGGTCTTCGAGACCGCGGAGACCGAGTTCATGGTGCGCGGGGAGGGGTACATCCAGGGGCTCGACGACGTCCGGCGCATCGCGCTCGGGGTGGACGCCTCCGGCACCCCGGTGACCGTCGAAGACGTGGCGACGGTCCAGTTCGGCCCCGACATCCGGCGCGGCCTGGCCGAGCTGAACGGCGAGGGAGAAGTGGTCGGCGGCATCGTGGTGGTGCGCGCCGGCGAGAACGTCCACGAGGTCATCACCCGAGTGAAGGCCCGGCTCGAGGAGCTGCGGCCCGGACTCCCCGAGGGAGTGGAGGTGGTGCCGGTCTATGACCGCACGGTCCTGATCGAGAACTCGGTGGCCACCCTCCAGCAGAAGCTGATCGAGGAGATGGCGATCGTGGCGCTGGTGTGCGCCCTGTTCCTGCTCCACCTGCGGTGCGCGCTGGTCGCGGTGATCACGTTGCCGCTGGCCGTGCTCATGGCGTTCGTCGTGATGTACGTGCAGGGGGTCGGCGCCAACATCATGTCGCTCGGCGGCATCGCAATCGCCATCGGCGCCATGGTGGACGCCGCGATCGTCATCGTCGAGAACGCGCACCGCCACCTCGACGACAACCAGCGGAACGGGGCCCGCGTCCCGCACTGGCAGGTCATCGCCCGGGCCTCCACCGAGGTCGGACCCACGCTCTTCTTCGCGCTGCTCGTGATCACGGTCTCCTTCGCCCCCATCTTCGCGCTGGAAGCCCAGGAAGGCCGGCTCTTCCGGCCGCTCGCGTTCACCAAGACCTACGCAATGGCGGCCGCCGCGCTGCTCTCGGTGACGCTGGTTCCGGTTCTCGCCGGATACTGGATCCGGGGGCGGGTCCGGCCGACCGGCAGGAATCCGGTCGCCTGGCTCCTCATGGCGCTCTACCGGCCCATTCTGCGCCGCGTCCTGCGGTGGCGCTGGGCGGTGCTCGCACTGACTGTCGCCGTGGCGGGCGCAACCTGGGTCCCGATCTCGCGGCTCGGGTCCGAGTTCATGCCGCCGCTCTGGGAGGGCGACCTGCTCTACATGCCGACCACCCTGCCCGGCGTCTCCATCACCAAGGCCCGGGAGGTGCTGCAGCAGACCGACCGGATCCTGCGCGACTTCCCCGAAGTGGAACAGGTGTTCGGCAAGGTGGGGCGGGCGGACACCGCCACCGACCCGGCGCCCCTGAGCATGATCGAGACGACGATCCTGCTGAAGCCGGAGAGCGAGTGGCGGCCCGGGATGACGCCGGACCGGCTCGTCGCCGAGATGGACGACGCGATCCGCTTTCCGGGACTCACGAACGCCTGGACGATGCCCATCAAAACGCGCATCGACATGCTCTCCACCGGCATCAAGACCCCGGTCGGCATCAAGCTCGCGGGTCCGGATCTGAGCGTCCTCGAAGACCTCGGCAGCCAGGTCGAGGCGGTCGTGCGCCAGGTTCCCGGAACCCGCTCGGCGTACTCCGAACGCGCCATGGGCGGCAACTACCTGAACTTCACGATCCGGCGGGACGCCATCGCCCGCTACGGGCTGACCGTGAGCGACGTGCAGGAGGTCATCCAGTCGGCGATCGGCGGCATGAACATCACCACCACCGTGGAAGGGCTCGAGCGCTACCCGGTGAACCTGCGCTACAGCCGCGACCTGCGCGACAACCCCTCCGATTTTGGGGACATCCTGGTCCAGACGCCGACCCGGCAGCAGATCCCGCTCGCCTTCCTCGCGGACATGTCGTTCGTCAAGGGACCGCCGGTGATCAAGAGCGAGCAGTCGCGGCCGAACGCCTGGATCTACGTGGACATCGAGGACGTGGACGTGGGGAGCTACGTGGAGACCGCCCGGGCCGCGGTCGCCGAGGAGGTGGAGATCCCCACCGGCTACAGCCTGGGCTGGAGCGGCCAGTACGAGTTCCTGCTCCGCGCCCGGGAACGGATGGAGATCATGATCCCGCTGACTCTGGTGCTGATCCTGCTCATCCTCCAGATCAGCACCCGGTCGGTGTCGCGCACCCTGATCGTGGTGACGGCGGTGCCGCTCTCCCTGATGGGCACCTTCTGGCTGCTCTACGCACTCGACTACAACCTGAGCATCGCGGTGGGGGTCGGGATCATCGCCCTCGCCGGACTGAGCGCGGAAACCGGCGTCGTGATGCTCCTCTATCTCGACCGGTCCTGCGAGGAGGCGAAGTCGGCGGGACGGCTTACCAACCGTGCGGAACTCAGCGACGCCATCTTCGACGGCGCGCTCCGACGCCTCCGCCCGGTGGCCATGCTGACCGCCACCACCGCCCTCGGCCTCCTCCCCATCATGTGGAGCACCGGCGCCGGGTCCGACGTCATGAAACGGATCGCCGCCCCCATGGTGGGCGGCGTCGTCACCGCGGCGGCCGTGGTGCTGGTGGTGTTCCCGGCGATCTACTTCGTCTGGCGGGCGCGCGGGCTGCCGCGCACGGCGTCGTGACCCCCGCCCGGGTACCGCGCAGCGGGGCTAGCGGCCTTCCCCGGCCGCCGCCGACGACGACGCCGGCAGGGCGAGCAGCCCGATTCCGGCAAGCACGGCGAGGTCCGCGAACAGGAGCGGCGCGAACGGCGGCGCCCCGTGGACGAACGCCTCGAAGGGCCGCCCGCCGATGGCGCTGATGCCGGCTTCGAGGTGGAGCCAGAAGCCGAGGAGTCCGACGCCCACCTGGAGCAACAGCGTCAGGACCGCAAGGCGGACCAGTCCCGGCGCCGGCGCCTGCCGCAGCCCGACGAGCACCAGGTTCGACACCGCGAGCGCCGCCGCGGCCACCGGGATCCACTCGGTCCAGAAGGAGAAACCGTTCTGCTCGTGGTCGAGCAGGGAGAGGACGAAGTTGCCCGCGAACCCGCCGGCCGCGAACATCGTCACCCACTGGCCCCAGCCGAAATCGTCATCGGCTGGACGGAAGAGACCGGCGCGGTTGGCGAGCAGCAGGAACCCGATCCCGGCGTAGGCGAGCGGCGCCACGAAGGGCGCCGCGTAGATCAGTCCGTCGAGGGCGAACCGGCGGAAGAAGGCGCTCTCGAGGTGCAGGATCGTTCCCCAGATCCCCACTCCCACCGAGAGCGCGCCGACCACTCCCCCGGCCCATCGAGTCGCCGGCGCGTCGGGGCCACGCCCGGAGGCGAGGAGCGCGAAGAGAACGAGGCCGCCGGCCAGCGAGAACCAGAGCGGCAGCCATTCCACCGGCTCGCGGAACGAGTTCACCGAGTGGGCGAAGAAGATGTCCACCGCGAGGAACAGCAGGTTCCCGGCGAGGAAGACCTCGAGCAGGAGGCGCCGGCGGCGGCGCAGATTCGGGAGCGCCAGATTCACGGGATCGCCGGGGGCGTTCTCGGTAGCCGCGCGCGGACCCGGGTCACTCCGGCGACAGCGCTGCGATCCGTTCCTCGATCTCGGTGATCCGGTTCATCAGGTCGTAGGTCCCGTGCCACTGCACGAAGTCGGCGCCGTCCATGAACGCGCCGTGCTTCACCGTGCGTCCCGCGTAGTGCCAGGCGTCGAAGAACAGGAAATCGAGCGGCTCGTCGAACGGCGCCTCGGTCAGCAGTCCCGCCTCCTGCACCTCGGCCATGCGCTCCATCAGTCCCGCGACCCGGGTGTTCGTGGTCTCCACCAGCGCCTCCGCGTCGGCATAGAACTGTTTCACCTGGTTCTCGGCATGGCACTTGAGGCAGATGCCCTGCATCTCGGCCTGCGCCTGGTCGTAGTGGGGCCGTTTCTCGGAGACCGGGGCGAAGAGCCACCAGGAGAGCCGCTCGGTGGTGTCGTGGGTCACCTTGGCGCCCTCGAGGCCGCTCATATGGCAGGTGGCGCAGGTCGGCACCGGCATGTCGAAGGCGGTGAGCAGCTTCGGTTCGGCGTCCAGGTTCATCAGGTGCCGCTGCGCCTCGAACAGGATGCCGTGCTTCGACTCGCTGTAGATCTCCTTCTGCGCGTGGTCCGGTCCCATGTGGCACTGCCCGCAGGTGGCCGGCGCCCGGGCGAGCGAGATCGCGGTGGAGTGCCGGCTGTGGCAGGCGGTACAGGTCCCGATGGAGCCGTCGGCGTTCGGACGCCCGATGTCGTGGCAGCCGAGGCAGCCGGAGACCGTGGTGGGAGAACCCTCGAGCCGCGCGAGCGCGTTCGGCGGACGCCGAACCGCGCCGGGATGGATCTCCTCGGCCCGGTCGATCCGCTCGACGGGGAACGTCGCGGGATACCCCTCCGTCCCCATGACCGCCGCGTAGGCGGGGAGCGCGTGGCGGCTCCGTTCGAACTGGCGCACCTCGTCGGCGTGGCAGTCCTGGCAGGCGAGCGCGGTGGTGGCGGTGGTGATCTCGAACCCGTGGTGCTCAAGGGCCGTCTGTCCGGGACGCACCTGGTGGCAGTCCAAGCAGGTCACCCCGGCGCCCGCGTGGGCGCTCATCTCGAACTGCGCCACCACCGCGGCGGTCTCGTTGCGGTGACAGTTCGCGCACTCGCCGCTCGCCCGGATCTGCTCGGGGGTCCTGCCGGCTACCCGCGGACGAGCGTTGTGGAGCAGCACCGCGCCGGTGACCAGGACTCCCGCAACGCCGACCACCGCCACCAAGTCGCGGAAGCGGATTCCGGCGAAGGCCATCAGATCGGAGGCAGTGCGTACCTCCCGGCTAGGTTAGCCGTTGGCGGACGCTGGCCGAGGGAAGGTCCGGGGATACCGGCGGCCGTTGAGGCGCTTGCCCACCCAGGTAGAGCGCACCCCGTAGTGGTAGGTGACGAAGGTGATGCCGAAAGCCGCACCGAGGGCGAGCGCGAACTTGACGAGGCCGGGGGCGTGCCAGCCGGCGAGGAGCGGCGGCAGCGCGACGGTGAGCGGCAGGTGGACCAGGTACATCCAGTAGGAGGCGTCGGAGAGATAGCGCCAGCCGGGGCTCGGCGCGTCGAGCCAGCGGCGGAACAGGCCGAGGAACCCGAGGACGAAGAGCCACATCGAGACGGCGAGCAGGACCATTCCCGCACCGTGCGCGAAGGGCGCCTCCGCGGGCGCCATCCCGAGGTGCGGCACCACCACCGCCAGGTAGAGGGCGTGGAAGAAGAGGCCACCTCCGAGGCGCACGAGGCAGCGGTCGCGGAGGTGGCCGAAGCTCCCGCCGCGGCCGTGTTCCAACCAGCCGAATACGAAGAAGACCCCGTACGCCAGGAGCAGCCGCAGCGGCGGCAGCAGCGTGCCGTCGGTCTCCAGTTCCCAGGCTTCCGACGGCGCGAGCGTCAGCGCGGTGATCCCCACCAGTACGAGGAACGCCGAGCGGCGGGCGAGCAACTTACGCGCGGGGTCCGCGAGCCGGGCCGCTCCCGCCGGCCAGAACCGGAGGAACGCAGACCGGAAGAGGGCGACGGCGGCCGAGAGGATCAGCAACTGGTAGAGGAACCAGAGGTGCATCAGATCGACCCCGCCGGACTCCGGCCCCGGCGCCAGCGGAACGCCGGAACGGGATGCCGCGAAGATCCACGCGGCCGCGGTCAGCGGGAAGAGGAAGACCCAACCGGCGACCAGCGGAACGCCGATCCGGTTCAGGCGGTGGCGCAGGAACGCACCCGTTCCGCGTCTTTCGACCAGGAACGACGCGAAGAATCCGGCCACCGCGAAGAACGCGGGCATCCGGAAGGTGTGGATGAGGCTGACCAGCCAGCCGAACCAGTCGCTCGCCTGCCGGTCCTGGTAAGGCCACTCGCCGGACGACAGTTCGGGGACGTAGGCGAGGGCGGTGTGCAGGACGAGCCCGAGCAGCATCATCACGGCGCGGAGCGCGTCCAGCGAGTGGATCCGCGCCAGGGCGGGGCGCGGCGGGTTGCCGGTTACCGCTGGGTCTCCCGGCACTCCCCTCAGCTCTGCTGGAACAGGTCCGGCGGTCCCGAGGTCTCCTGCGACTCGACCACCGCGATGGCGACCACGTTGACGATCTCCTCCACCTCGGCGCCGCGCTGCAGCACGTGGACGGGGCGGCGAAGGCCGGTCACGATGGGGCCGATCGCCTCCGCGCCACCGAGCCGCTGGAGCAGCTTGTAGGCGACATTCCCGGCTTCGAGACTCGGGAAGATCAGCACGTTGGCGGCCCGGTCCAGCCGGGAGAAGGGATACGTCCCCCGGAGCAGGTCGTCCACCACCGCGGTGTCCGCCTGCATCTCGCCGTCGGCCACCAGCTCGGGGGCGCGCTCGCGCAGGATCTCCACCGCCTCGCGCACCTTGTTGGACCGCTCGTGGGGAGCGCTCCCGAAGTTCGAGAACGAGAGCATCGCCACCCGGGGCTCGACGTTGAAGCGCCGCGCCACCTCGGCGGTCTGGATCGCGATGTCGGCGAGGTCGTCGGCGCTCGGATCGATGTTCACCGTCGCGTCGGCGAAGAACTTGATCTCGTTCGGGAACACCATGAGATAGACGCCGGCGACGCGGCGGACGTCGTCGCGCATCCGGACGATCTGGAGCGCCGGGCGGATGGTCTCGGGGTAGTGCTGGGTGACCCCCGCCACCATCGTGTCGGCGTGCCCGAGGTTCACCATCATCGCGCCGTAGACGCTCGGGTTCTTCATGAGCTCGCGTGCCTTGGCGGGCCCCACGCCGCGCCGCTGCCGGATCTCGACGAGCCGCCGCGCATACTCGTCGCAGCGCTCGGAGTCGGTGATGTCCACCACCCGGGCGCCGTTTACCTCGACTCCGAGGGTCGCGCAGGCGTCCCGGATGACCTTCGGCCGGCCCAGCAGGATGGGTTCGGCGATGCCCTCGTCGAGCAGACGCTGGGCGGCCCGCAGGATCTTCGGTTCCTCGCCTTCGGGGAAGACCACCGAGCGGGTGGCGCGCTTGGCGCGGCCGATCACTTGGCGCATCACCTCGCGTTCGAGCCCGAGGCGCGACTCGAGCCGGGCGCCGTACTGATCGAGATCGATCTGGATGCGGGCGACGCCGCTCTCCATCGCGGCCTCGGCCACCGCAGGCGCCTCCCAGAGGAGGACCCGGGAGTCGAACGGCGACGGAATGAGGTATTCCGGGCCGAAGGACATCCGCTCCTTGCCGTGGGCCCGCATCACCGAGTCCGGCACGTCCTCCCTGGTGAGCGCGGCGAGCGCCCGGGCCGCGGCCAGCTTCATCTCCATGTTGATGGTGCGGGCGCGCACGTCGAGGGCGCCCCGGAAGATGAAGGGGAACCCGAGGACGTTGTTGACCTGGTTGGGATAGTCCGACCGCCCGGTGGCCATGAAGACGTCGCTGCGGGCGTCCATGGCGTCTTCCCAGGTGATTTCCGGGTCCGGGTTCGCCATCGCCATCACGAGCGGCTGGGCGTTCATCGAGACGAGCATCTCCTTCGAGACCGCGTCCTTCACCGACAGGCCCATGAAGACGTCGGCGCCGCGCATGGCGTCGTCGAGGGTCCGCATCGAGGTGTCGAGGGCGTAGCGCTCCTTGAACTCGTTCATGCCCGACTCGCGGCCGGTGTGGATGACGCCGCGGGAGTCGCACATCACCACGTTCTCGTGGAGCACCCCGAGGCTCTCCGCGAGTTCGGCGCAGGCGATGCCGGCGGCGCCGGCGCCGTTGATGACCAGCCGGACCTCCGCAGGGTCCTTCCCGGTGAGTTCCAGCCAGCTCAGGAAGGCGGCCCCGGAGATGATCGCGGTGCCGTGCTGGTCGTCGTGGAAGACGGGGATGTCCATCTCCTCGCGGAGCCGCGACTCGATGTAGAAGCAGTCCGGGGCCTTGATGTCCTCGAGGTTGATGCCGCCGAAGGTCGGCTCGAGGGCCTTCACCACCCGGACCACCTCTTCGGGCTCGGTCACGCCCAGCTCGATGTCGAAGACGTCGATGTCGGCGAAGCGCTTGAAGAGGACGCCCTTCCCCTCCATCACCGGCTTGGCCGCGAGGGGGCCGATGTTGCCGAGACCGAGCACGGCGGTCCCGTTCGAGACCACCGCCACGAGGTTTCCGCGGGCGGTGTAGTCGAACACCCGCCCCGATTCCTGGTGGATCTCCCGGCAGGGCTCGGCGACGCCGGGGCTGTAGGCGAGCGAGAGATCCCGCTGGGTCTGGGTGGGCTTGGTGGGCCGAACCTCGACCTTCCCGGGCCGTCCGCTCAGGTGGTAGTCGAGGGCATCCTGTCTGCGAATCAAAGGGCTTTCCTCACTAGGTGAGTTGCGCGGGCTCGGCCGGAGGAGCGCCGGCGAAGCTGGGCCGCGAAGTGCTCAGGGTCCCGCCCGTTCGGGACCGGAAGGCGCAAAGTGTAGCGGCCCGGAGGGGCCGGACCGGGTAGCCGCGTGCCCCCGCGGTTGCCACCCCCAAACGGAAGCGTGGAGAACCGGTCGGCAGTTACGTTCGATGAGAACGGCACAAGGAACGGTATAACTGAGGTATAATCTTCGCATGAAGACAGCGATCTCCGTACCGGACGAACTCTTCAGGGAAGCTGACGACTTCGCGAAGCGGGTGGGAACGTCGCGGAGCAAGCTGTACTGCGACGCCGTGTCCGAGTACCTCGCGAGGCGTCGGCGCGAGAACATCACCGCGAAACTGAACGAGGTTCTCGCGAAGGAACCCAACCAGCTGGATCCGGTGATCGCGAGAATGCAGGCGAAGAGCATCGGATCCTCAGATTGGTAGCCGAACGAGGGGAGATCTGGTGGGCCGACTTGTCGGCTCCACGCGGCTCTGAACCCGGCTTTCGACGTCCCGTCCTCGTAGTCCAGTCGGACGCGTTCAACATGAGCCAGTTGCCCACGGTCCTCGTCGTATCCCTGACCGCGAGCTTGCCCCTTGCGGAACAACCCGGAAACGTCCTCCTACCTCGGGCATCAACCGGCCTGCCAGCCGACTCGGTGGCCAACATCACTCAGCTCGCAACCGTGGACGAAGGCTTGCTGGACCACCAGGTCGGCGTGATTCCAAGGCAACTCATGGCGCAGGTGGAGGATGGCCTGCGCCTGGTGCTGGACCTTTAGTCCTCCGGCGAACGCACCGGTTCCGATCCGGGGGCCGAGGCGGCGCGAACTCGACGCCGCTCAGCGGCCGTTCGCCGCGTCGTCGGTCGCCTCCTCCGGCGTGTGCGCCCGGAACCAGGTCAGGATGCGCTCCGAGACGTCCATCAGGAACTTCGGCTCCCGGGGCCCGTGCGGGGTCCTCGGATAGACGACGAACTCGGTGGGGATTCCGCGGCGGTCGAGCGCCCGGTAGAACTCCTGCCCCTGGGTGAAGGGCACCCGCAGGTCCTGCGCGCCGTGGATCACCTGCGTGGGGGTGGTCACCTCGGCGATGCGGTAGATCGCCGAGTGGGCCTCGTACACCTCGTAGTCCTCCCAGAAGTCGCCTCCCATGTGGCCGGCGAGGTAGTCCTGGATATCCGTGGTGGTGACCATGCTGATCAGGTTCGGCAGCCCCGCGCCCATGCTGGCGGCCACGAAGCGGTCGGTGCGGGTGACCGCGAAGGAGGTCATGTAGCCCCCGTAGCTCCACCCCATGATGTAGAGCCGGTCGGCCTGCGCCACCCCCTGTTCGATCACGAGGTCCACGCCGGCCATCAGGTCGTCCATGTCCCCGAAACCCCAGTCCTTGAAGTTCGCGTAGCGGAACTCCTTGCCGTAGCCGGTGGACCCGCGCGGGTTGGGCCGCAGGATGGCGAACCCTTCCTGGGCGAAGTACTGGAGCATGTAGATGGACGGGGCGCCGGTGAAGGTCTCGGAATAGACCCCCGCGGGCCCGCCGTGGACGTTCAGGACCAGCGGATAGCGCCGGCCCTCCTCGTAGTCCACCGGGAGGGTCAGGAGACCTTCCACCGGGGTGCCGTCCGGTGAGGTCCAGGTGAGCACGCTGGTCTTCCCCATCGCCGGACGCGCGACGTCCTGGTGGAGATCGGTGAGACGGCGCGGCTCGAACGCGGCCGCGGCGCGGCCTCCCTTCCCGAGGTCGGCCGCGAAGACGTCCCAGGGTGTTTCCGGCGTCTCGTGGGTGAAGGCCATCACGTCGGCCGCGGTCGCGACGGAGGTGGAGCGGAAGACGCCCTCACCGGGAGTCAGTTCCACGAGGTCTCCCCCGTCCGCCGGCAGCCCGAAGAGCCGCCGCGAAGTGCGCTCGGCCTCGGCGACATAGACGAGCGAGCCGTCCCGGGACCAGCCGAGAATGCCCGGACTGCGATCCTTCGTTGCGGCCAGCTTCACCCGCTCGCCGCCCATGACGGGCATCACGTAGACGTCGCCGAGCCCGATGGGTTCGGGCTGGTCGCCCGTGGACCGGAACGCGACCGTCTGCCCGTCGGGAGACACCCGCGGCGAGCTCTCGATCCCGTCGCCGCCGTGGAGCAGGTTGATCGCTCCGTTCCCCAGGTTGACGACCGACAGGTCCCCGGAGCGGCGGTTCGTGTTGATGCGCGGATCGTCCTGGTGGCTGAACACGATGCGGTCGCTGCTCGACCAGTCCCAGCCCGAGACGTGGAAGTCGCCCCGCGTGAGGCGGCGGTCCTCGCCCTCGGGGTCGTAGCGGTCGGACACCAGGGTCACGTAGAGGTGGCCGTACTTGAAGTCCTGATCCACCAGTTCGACGTCGCGCTTCTCCTTCTTTCGCGTCTTCTCCTCCTCGGTCTCGGGATCGGTCATCAGGTAGCCGATGCTGAAGCCGTCCGGCGAGAACCGGAAGGAACGCGCTCCGTTCTCGGCGTGAGTCGCCTGGTAGGCCTCGCCGCCCGCAAGCGGCAGCAGCCAGACCTGCTGGTTTTCCTCCCCCTTCCGGAGGAACGCGAGATAGCGCCCGTCCGGAGAGAACGCAGGCGAGGTCGCCGAGTTCTCGCCGGTGGTGTAGGCGACCGCGTCGCCGCCCGCCGCCGGGACCACGTGGATCTGGGTCCGGTACTCGGACTTCTCGCCCTCCATGAGCGGCACGGTGACCGCAAACGCGACGAGCGTCCCGTCCGGGGAGATGGCGACCGGGCCGACCCGGTGGTACTTCATGGAAAGCGCCGGCGTCCAGCGGTCGTCCTCGGCAGCCGCCGGAACGGCGACAGCCAAGGAAAGAAGTCCCAGAAGGACAACGGAAACGGTGGAACGAGCGAACACGGCGGGCCTCCCCGGCAGCCGGAAATACCCCGGCCGCAGACGGCCAAGTATCCCACCGGCGGTCAGTGCGGCGCGAGTTGCAGGCGGTTCAGTCGCGGCGGCTCCAGAAGACGAAGCCGCCGAGAGCTATCGGCCGCTACGGACCCAAGTCGCGCTTGACGTCTTCCCAACGGGCACCACCGGCGACGCGGTAGTCCGCCAGCGCATCGAGAGCGTCCTGACCGTCAAGCCAGTCCTCGAACAACTCAAGCGCCTTGAGGTCTGACGACGACACGAGCGCAGCGACCGGCGTTCCGCGTTCTTCCAGCAGGACCCGTTGTCCGGACGAACGGACGCGGCTGGCGATCTCCGCGAGCCTCTCGCGGGCTTCGGTGACCGAAAGAACGTTATGCACCGGGATGGCCTGACTTCGGACTTTACGAGATTCCGATAGCGGAACCGTGGTCATCGGGTGGCCACCCCACACTCACCTCCGGCGCGCGCCGATGCCCGTTTGCATAGTCTTCGCGCCATGAACACCCCCAGCGTCCGGACCGGGCTCGACCGGCTCCCGGAAATGGGGGAGTTGCTCAAGGGGCTCCGGGTCGGACTGATCGCGAACCCTTCGTCGGTGGACGCGTCCTTCCGCCACGCGCGGGACGTGGTGGCCGGCCTGCCGGGGGTGACGCTCGCGGCGCTCTTCGCCCCCGAACACGGCTTCGACGCCGTCGAGCAGGACCTCATCGAGATCGCCGGCGGCGACGGCTCGGTTCCCGTCCACAGCCTCTACGGGCCCACCCGGCGCCCGACAGCGGCGATGCTGGAGGGGCTCGACGCCCTCGTCTTCGACGTCCAGGACGTCGGATCGCGCTACTACACCTACGTCTGGACGATGGCGCACGCCATGGAGGCCGCGGCGGAACACGGCAAGCGCATCGTCGTCCTCGACCGGCCGAACCCGATCGGCGGCACGGTGGAGGGGAACCTGATCCGGGACGACCACCGCTCCTTCGTGGGGCTCTATCCGCTCCCGAACCGGCACGGGATGACCTCCGGCGAGATCGCCGGGCTCGTGAACCGCCGGTACGGGATCGGCGCCGATCTCGTGATCGTCGGCTGCCAGGGATGGAGCCGCGAGCACTGGCTCGATGAGACCGGGCTCGCGTTCGTACCGCCGTCCCCGAACATGGCGACGCTGGACACGGCCACCGTGTATCCGGGGGGCTGCCTGATCGAAGGCACGAACCTCTCCGAGGGCCGGGGGACGACCCGGCCCTTCGAGGTCTGCGGCGCCCCGTGGGTGGACGGTTTCCGGCTGGCGGATGCGCTCGTCGAGGAAGACCTTCCCGGGGTCCACTTCCGCCCGGTTCGCTTTCGGCCCACCTTCCACAAGTTCGCCGGCGAGGAATGCGGGGGCGTGATGCAGCACGTCACGGACCGGAATGCCTACCGGCCCTGGCGTACCGGGATCGCCATCCTGAACCAGGTCCGGAGGCTCTGGCCGTCGGACTTCGCCTGGCGCCCGCCGCCCTACGAGTACGAGCTGGTCCGGCTGCCCATCGACATCCTCGGGGGGAGTCCGGACATCCGGGAGGGCATCGAGGCGGGGCGCACCACAGCGGAGATTGCCGACGCGGGGGACGCCGAGGGGGGCGGTTTCGAGCCGATCCGGGACGCGTTCCTGCTCTACCGCTGATCGCCCCGACTCCCAGGGGGCGGGTTTGTGAGCCGGGGGTGCCCTACGGGCGGGTAGCGTTACGGCGTGCGTGGCGCGGAACGCCGCGCGTGCCGGTCTGAAGACCGGCGGTCCAGCCGTCCCGCCGCTACTCCCTGATGCCGCGCCTCGTCGCGAGGTAGGTCGCGAAGCTGCCGAGCCAGTGGCTCCCGATGTAGTTGTCGGGGTCCACCCCGGCGAAACCAGCCTCCGCGTTCCGCGCGGCGAGCGCCGCCCACTCTCCCTGCCTCGGATCACTCGCCGGGAGCGCGCTCGCGATCCCCTGCAGCATCCAGGCGCGGCTCAGGTGGAGTCCGTGCAGGTGACCGAAAGCGTCTTCCGGATCCTCGGGGACATTCACGGGCTCGAGCGTCGCCGGCAGGGGACCGGGCAGGAAGGCGTCGAGCCAGGTGGCGAACTCCTCGGCGGGAAGCACCCGCCGCATGAAGTCGGCCTCCGAAAGGCAGGGTGAGAGGAAGTCCTGTCCCGACGGCTCGTAGCCCACCGGACAGTTGCGGTCGTTCCCGTACCAGACCTGCGCCCGGGCGGCGAGGAGATCCTGCATGGGTTGATCCCCCACGGAAACCGCCCAGTCGTGGATCAGGCCGACCGAGAAGGCGGTCTGCTTGTGCTCTCCCACTCGAACCGGGTGCTCCAGTTTTTCGAGGAACTCGGTCAACCGCTCAACCGCATTGGCGACCAGCGGAGCCAAGGTCTCGCGCCAGCGCGCCGCCCGGCTCCGGTCGTCCTCCGGCGCCGCCGCATCGAAAGTCCATTCGTGAAGTTCGGCGTCCAGCTGGAGCAGCCAGGCGAGTCCGTAGGGACGCTCGAAACCGCGCCGGCCCTCGCGGGACACGTGGGCGATCTCGGCTGCGACCCCCGCTTCGGTCAGGTTCTCGTCGAGCGCGGCCCGTGCCCCGGCCGCGAACTCTGCGTCCGGAAAGCGCCGGGTGAGGCGCGCCAGCAGCCAGTGCCCGTGGACCGCCGAATGCCAGTCATAGCAGCCGTAGAAGAGCGGGGTCATGTCCCGCGGCAACGCGAGGTCGTCGGCGCTCTCAAGGCGCAGGCTGACGCTGTACGGATACTCCTTGGTCACACAGTCGAGGGCAAGCGCCGCGAACGCGGCCGCACCGCTCTCTTCAAGCGCCGGAGGGGTCAGGTCCACAAGGGCCAGGTCCTCCGAGGGCGCCGGGCTGCCGTTCCCGCAGCCCGCCGCCAACCCTGCGACGAGCGCCACTGCGGCGAACCGCTTTCTCGGGTCGTCTTGAACCATCGCATTCCTCCTGCCTCCGCGGTCAGAGTTGCCGGGCCTGACTCACCAGCCGGTCGGCGCGCCGGATGGGTTCCGGAAGACGAAATCCTATGGCGCAAGCGAGGACCAGTCCCACCGCGGACTCGAGATCCATGCGGTGGCCGATGCTCACGAACACCGGCCGCACGCGGTCGCGCGTCCGGAGAACGGTCCCGATCCGCTCGCCGCGATGCTCGAGGGGACCCTCGGAGCCCCGCGGCGAATCGACTTCCCCGTGCGCGCCGACCAGGACGCTCTTCGCACAACCGACCGCCGGAATCCCGGTCAGGACGCCGACGTGGCAAGCCAGGCCGAACCGGCGCGGGTGCGCGAGCCCGTGGCCGTCGCAGAGCAGCGCATCCGCCGGGGTCTCGAGTTCCGCGAGCGCGGCAAGGACGGTCGGCGCCTCGCGAAAGGACAGGAGCCCCGGAACGTAGGGGAACGTCAGCGGACGGCGGGCGACTCGCTCCTCCAGCACCCGGCGTTCCCGCACCGACCACGCCACCGCCGCCGCAACGCACTCCCTGCCTCCCGTCGGGAACGCGGCATCGAGTCCCGCAACCACCGCGGGTTTGAACCTGGCCGGGGTCTCGCGCTCGACCCGCCCGGCGAGGTCCCGCTGGATCGCGGCGGCCCGCCGCGGCGAAACGTCCCAGGGGTGGGAAATGGGGGGTCTCATGGGGCGCCGGACGGCGTGTCGGATGCCGCACTCAGGATGCCGAACAAAACATCGCAATACCCTGTACAGTGGAGCGCGACACGGTAAGCAGACACGTCAGCAGGAACGGTCGGTAACGATCCGGTGGGGTCGTCCCGCGTCTCCGTTCCGCTACCTGCATCAAGGAGGTTACCGATGATTCGAACGATTCTCGCAGGAGCGCTGCTCACCGCCGGTCTGGGAACCCTGTCGCTGACCGAAGCGGCATCCGGGTCCATCGGCGTCGGAGCCGGCAAGCTCAGCCCGCGCGCCGCCTACGCCCAGGGCAAGGCGCTCACTTTCAAGGAGCTCGTGTGCGATGGCTGCCCGCTCCAGAAGAACGAACTGGACAAGGACCGGGCGATGAGCCTCACCCGGAGTCTCGAAGCCGCCTACGAGGGCGAGAAGGCCGGGACGGCGGATGACGAGGCGATCCAGGCGCTCTGTGGAGCGGGGGTCGAGGACTGCAAGCTGCGGATGGAGACCGTCCACTATTTCCTCAGCCGCCGGTTCCGGCTCTAGGCGCGTCCCGATGAAACCGAACCGCCTCCTCTTCACGGCCGCCTTCGCGGCGGCCCTCCTCGTCCTTTCCGCCGCCTCCGGCTTCGCCCAGGGATCCCCCTGGATCGCCGAACCGCGGACCGGCTCCGTCACGATCACCTACGGACACCAGTCCGCCACCGAGTTCTACCGGGCCGACGTCAAGGGTCCGACGCCGGGCGACGGGGCCAACCTCTCGCAGACCACCGGCTGGCTGGACGTCAACTACGCGATCACGGACGCGATCGCCGTGGACCTGCGGTCCGGTCTCGGCCGCAGCCACATCCCCGGCCCGGTGGGCCCGACGCCGGAGGAGAGCTTCAGCGGCCTCGTGGACACGAACGTCTCCGTGACCTGGAGGGTGGTGGACGAACTCGTGACGCAGGGCGCCCCCAGCGTGGCGATCCGGGCCGGAGTGATCGCGGCCGGCGGCTACGAGACGGGTTACATCAACTCGCTCGGCGACGGCGGCAACGGGTTCGAGGGATCGGTCCTGGTCGGCAAGTTCGGCGACCGCTTCGGAGCGTCCGGCGAAGTCGGCTACCGCTCCCGCTCGAACGACATCCCCTCGGACACCTTCATCAACCTGGCGGGCTTCTTCCCGGTGAACGACCGGATCACGATCGCGGCCGACTACCGGATGGTCAACGGCAGCGATTCGGGGCTGGACATCGGCGGCCCGGGCTTCTCGCCGGACCGCTTCCCCGAGCTTCAGGAGGATGCCCAGTTGCTGGGCGGCCGCGTGCTGGCCGCCGTCAACGACACGATCAGCCTGAGCGGGTTCTTCGGCCGGATCATCGGCGGCCGGAACACCGCCGCGTCGCGCGTGATCGGGCTCGGCGTGACCTACAGCTTCATCAACTGACCGCCCGGGAGGCCGGGCTCCGGACGGGCTGCGCAGGCCCGTCCGGAGCAGGGCCGGCTACCGGCTCAGCTCGCGTCGTTCAGGTCCCAGTCGTACTCGTAGTCGAAGCCGCCCTCGAAGCTCCGGAGCTGCTCCGCCAGTTCGGGCTCCGCGTAGAGCAGCAGGTGCTCCACGACCCCCGCCTCGCTGCCGCCGAAGTCTTCCTGGAACCAGGTGTAGATGCTCGAGACGACGCCGAACGCCTCGTCCATGAGCTCGACCCCGCGCGGGTGGTTGATGTAGGCGCGCGCCGCCGCATCCATCATCTCCTCGAGATTCGCCGCGGTGAACACCGTCGGCATCAGGTTCGGGCAGCCGATGCTCGCGCAGTTCACCGCGTAGTGGATCCGGGGGTCCCGCCAGAGCGCGCGCAGGATGTCGTGCTCCATGTTGTCGAGCGTCAGCCGCTGCCCGGCGACGGTGGCGCGCTTGTCGCCCCAGGGGCCTGACAGGGGCACGATGCCTTCGTGGATCTTCTTGATGGAGTCCACCGGGTACCCCTCGACAACCGTTTCCACGGTGAGCGCGTTGTAGAAGTTGATCCAGTAGGCCATCTGCTCGTCGCGCGAGTAGAGGCGCGGGTCCACCGCCTCGAGGTGCGCGATATACCCCTGCAGACGTCCCCGGTCGGCCTGGTTCGCCTTGAGCCCGCCGTAGTCGAACAGGTGCACGCCTGACGGATCGTCGGTAAGCAGGTAGCCGTCCAGGACCGCCTGCCACTCCGCGTGATCGATGGCTTCGCCGTTCGTGTTGTCGTGATCCGCCCAGGAGACCAGCGGGTCCAGCCCGTTCGTCGCGCAGTTGCTGGCGCCGAGCCAGCCCCCGGCCGCCAGGACCGTCAGCACCGCCAGCACGGGGCGCCGCACGCCTCTGCGGGTCATTCCTTCGCTCTTCATGAGCGCTCTACCTCCTTTCTCCGGCCTGTCCGGAGGGAATGGAATCTCTGTTCTACGAATAGCCTAGCGATCTTTCGCAGGATGCCGGCGCTGGCGCCCGCGACCCCGCGGATCGTGCCCCCGACCTTGGACCGGCCGTAACGCCGCCGCCGGGTGTCCACCGGCGTCTCGACGACCCGGAGGCCGTGCTGGATCGCCTTGATCTGCATCTCGACGGTCCACCCGTAAGCCCGGTCCTCCATCGCGATCCGGCGCAGCGGCTCGGTCCGGATGGCCCGGTAGGGGCCGAGATCGCTGATCCGCCGCCCCCAGAGCAGGTGGATGAGGAGCGCGGCCACCCGGTTCCCCGCCACTTGCGGCAGGGAGAGCGCTCCCGGCTCGGCGGAGCCGCGCACCCGGGAGCCGATGACGAGGTCCGCGCCCCCGGCGACCTCCGCCAGCAGGCGCTCGGCCTCCGCGGCGACGAAGGACCCGTCCCCATCGGTGAACAGCACCACGTCCACCGGCGCGAGCGCCGCCAGCGCGGTCAGGCAGGCGATTCCGTAGCCGGGCCGGTCCTGATGAACGACCCGCGCCCCGGCTTCCTGCGCCCGGAGGGCGGTCTCGTCGCTCGAGCCGTTGTCGCAGACCACGAAGTCGTCGATCACCCGGCCGCCTGCCGCGTCCCGGAGCGCGAGCAGGTCCCGCACCACCGGGCCGATGTTCCGCTCCTCGTCCCGCGCGGGGACGACGGCGCCGACCTTCAGCCCGCGGTACATGCCGTCCTCTCGTGCCGGTCCTCGGTCCGGCGCCGGACAATGCCGGCCGCCAGCGCGAGCGCGACCATTCCGTACTCCACCGCCGGCACCCACGCCGGGTGTCCGAAGGGATGGAGGTTCATGTCCTGGAGGTTCAGTCCGGTGGCGTAGGAAAGCAGCACCGCCACCGAGGCCGTCCACGCCCAGAGGCTCGGACGGATCGCCGCGAAGGGCAACACCCACAACAGGTACCAGGGATTCACCACCGGCGCCAGGACGAGGAGCAGTCCGTAGAGCCGGTCGCCCGGGGGAACGTTCCGGCCGGGATTCCGTTCGCCGAAGTAGAGCCACGCCGCAGCCGCGAGGAACAGCCCGCCGCAGACCACCCGGGCGGCCGCGTTGGGCAGCAGCGGGGTCAGCAGCGCGAAGACCGAGGCGTTGAACTCCCAGTCGCGCGCAAACACGAACAGCGTGGGCAGGTCCGTGCCACCCTGCCAGGCGAAGGGAAGATAGAGCAGCGCGAGCACGCCGCCGAAGACCGCCCAGGGCATCCAGCGGATCGGGCGGAGAACGAACGGAACGGCCACCAGCGCGAGGATTTTCGCGGCCGCGCCGAAGGCGAGGAGCGCGGCCGCCGCGTGGAGCCGCTCCCGCCTCGCCAGCAGCACCGCGGCCAGCACGAAGAACACCGCGAGGCCGTCGGGGTGAGCGGTGAAGGCGACCTCCTTGACCACCAGCGGACACCACGCGTAGAGCAGGACGGCGCGGGGAGGCGCCAGCCGCAGCAGGACGCCGATCGTGAGCAGGTCGAAGAGGATGAAGATGACCTGCAGCGCCGCCACGCTGGCGGGCGCGACGCCGTAGCCGAGCAGGAAGGCGAGCTGCGTCGCCGGGCCGTAGATCGTCGGCAGCTCCGGGAAGTTGATCCGGTCGAGGATTCCCTGGAAGAGCGCCGGGACCGCGGGGTCGGCGAAGAAGGCCTCCGGCGCCAGCCCGTACGGCGTCCCGTCCTGCGCGAAGCGGTAGCCGTCCCAGAGATAGCGGAAGTAGTCGTCCTCGAAGAACGGTCCGCCGAACAGGCCGATCGCCCGAAAGACCACCGCCCAGAGCAGGAGCCGCCCTACGGAGATCCGGTCCGGCTCCTTTGGCGACCAGGCGTAGACCGCGAACGTCACGGCCGCGGCCGCCGCCGAGACCAGCAGGAACGGCGCGACTCCCGGATCGCCGGGGCCGCGGGCCAGCCACGCCAGCCCGAGGTAGAGCGCGGCGCACAGGGCCCCCGCCCCGTCCGCCCAGGTCGGCCGGAACCGGGTGCGGTCCGGCGTCACGGAGGGGGTTCCCCGCCGGGGAAGAAGAACGCGTCCGAATCCGCGGGATCGAAGAGGCAGCGGTCGAGGAGCACGCGGCCCCGGTCGTCGAAGGGGACGCCCTCCCGGGCGAGGAGCGCCCGCTGCCGTCCCGGCTCGCAGTTTCCGCTCAGTTCGGCGGAGAGCGCCCCCTCGGCGTTCACCACCCGGTGCCAGGGGACCCCGGGCGGGGAGTTCCGGAGCGCCCACCCGGCCGCCCGCGCCGAGAGCGGGTACCCGGCGGCGGTCACCGCCCGCGCCACCCGCCCGTAGGTGGTCACCCGCCCGCGCGGGACCCGCCGGACGACCGCGTGGACGCGCCGGAACTTGCCCTCGCTCGCCGGGACCCGAAGCGGGGCCGGTGGCGGGAGCGGCATCACGGGCGCCCGGCCGGAGACCCCGCCCGCGAAGCGCCGCAGCGGAAGCAAATGTGGTACAAGCGGTGTTCGTCCCTTCCGCCGGCCGAGGGCAGCCATCCGATCCTATCCTGCGGGGGACGCGGCGCCGCACGCCAACCGGAGGCCCGACCATGACCTCGTCGAAGAAGACGTACCGCCCGTTCGGAGACGGCGTCAGCCGCCGCGATTTCCTTTCGGGAGTTCCGGTCGCCCTGACCGGGACGGCGCTCGCCTGCCGCGAGGTCCCGGAGTTCCAGGCCGAGATCGACCGCGCCGGGGAGGCCGATTACCCGCCGCTCCGCACCGGGATGCGCGGCTCCCACGACGGGTCGTTCGAGGTCGCCCACCAGTTCGCCCACGAGGGCCGCGAGTGGACCGCGACCGACACCGGAGAGACGTACGACCTGGTGGTGGTGGGGGCCGGCATCTCGGGGCTCGCCGCCGCGCACTACTTCGCGAAGCAGGCGGGCCCGGACGCCCGCATCCTGCTCCTCGACAACCACGACGACTTCGGCGGCCACGCCAAGCGCAACGAGTTCCGGCTCGACGGCCGCACCTACCTGATGAACGGCGGCACCCTGAACGTGGAGGCGCCCTCGCAGTACGGCGAGGTCGCGGAGGGCCTGCTGAAGGAGATCGGCATCGACCGGAAGCGCTACTACGAGAGCGTCGCCGCGGTCTCGGACACCTACGGCAACCTGGGCCTCCAGCGGGCCATGTTCTTCGACCGCGAGACCTGGGGGACGGACCAGTTGGTGGCCGGCGCCGGACGGCGGCCGCTCGCCGAGTTCCTCGCCGACTCGCCGATGCCGGAAGCGGTGCGGAACGACCTGATTCGGCTCCACTCCGACGGGCAGCCGGACTACCTCCCGGACCTCTCTCGCACAGAGAAGAAGGCCTTCCTGGCCACCATCAGCTACCAGGACTTCCTGATCGAGCACGCGAAGTGCGACCCCGGGGTGGCCTGGTTCTTCGACCATCAACCGAAGGGCCTCTTCTGCACCGGGATCGACGCCTACCCGGCGCGCTACGCCTGGGAAGAAGGATTGCCCGGCTTTTCGGGCATGGAGATCCCGGAGACGCCCCGGGACGCGCTCGCGGACGAGCCGGGCGGCCAGCACGGGCGGGAGAACCAGGCCCGCGCGAACGAGGGCGATCCGGATCTCTACTTCCCGGACGGGAACGCCACGATCACCCGCCTCCTCGTGCGGGGCCTGATCCCGGGTTCGATGCCCGGATCGACCATGGAAGACGTGGTGATGGCGCCCCTCGACTACGGGATGCTGGACCGGCCGGAGAACCGGACCCGGATCCGGCTGTCCTCGACCGTCATCCGGGTGGAGCCCGGCGACAGCGGCCCGGCCCGCGTCACCTACGTGCGGGACGACCGGGGGCGTACGGTCACCGCCGGACGGGTCGTTCTGGCCTGCTGGCACAACATCATTCCCTACCTGGTGCCGGAACTGCCGAAGGCCCAGCGGGACGCCCTGTCCTGGCCGGTGAAGTCGCCGCTCCAGTACACGAGCGTGCTGCTCCACAACTGGCGGGCGTTCACCGAGGCCGGCGTCTCCTCCATCGCCGCCCCCGGCGGCTACCACACCTCGATCGGGCTCGCGCCTCAGCTCGCGCTCGGCGACTACCGCACCTCGACCTCGCCGGACGAGCCGCTGGTGGTCCGGATGAACCGCTACCCGTGCGAACCCGGGCTCTCCCGGCGCGAGCAGCACCGGATCGGCCGGATGGAGCTCCTCCACACCACCTTCGAGACAGTGGAGGCGAACATCCGCGACCAGCTCAACCGGATGCTCGGCCGAAGCGGCTTCGACGACCAGCGGGACATCGCGGCGATCACCGTGAACCGCTGGCCGCACGGCTACACCTATTCCTACAACCCCCTCTTCGATCCCCCCGAGTGGTCCTTCGGGACCCCGGACGACCGTCCGAACATTCCCGCCCGGCAGCCCTTCGGGCGGATCGCCATCGCGGGGACCGACTCGGCGGCGAGTCCGCACACCGACGCCGCCATCCGGGAGGCCCACCGGGCGGTCTCCGAGATCCTCGCAGCGGACTGAGGGAACGGCCCGCCGCGTGACGTTCGAGACGCGGGTGAGAACCGCGATCCTCGAGATCTTCGCGGCGACCGGCGACGCACCGTCGCCCGCCGGCGTGGCCGCGCGGCTCGGCTCGCTCGTGGAGCCGGTTCTCGCAGCCTGGGACCGCCTCCGCGTGGGCCGCGCGATCGTGACCGGCGAGGATGGCGTCTCGATCCGGATGGCGAACCCCTTCTCGGGCGTCCCCACGGAGCACACCTTCGAGTCGGCGGGAATCCGCTACTACGCCAACTGCGCCTGGGACGCCCTCGGCATTCCCGCAGCGCTCGGCCGTGGCGGGACCGTCCGGTCGCGCTGCGCGCACTCCGGTGAGTCCCTGCAGCTCGAAGTCGCGGACGAAGGCCCGGAGGAGTGCGACTGGCTCTTCCACTCGCTGGTGCCCGCGGCGCGCTGGTGGGACGACATCGTCTTCACCTGAGCGAACATGCTGTTCTTCCGGTCGGAAGACGACCTTTGCGCCTGGTGCCGGGAGCGCGGCGTCGAGCCGGGGCCGATGGTGCCGGTCCCGCAACTGTGGCGCCTCTCGCGGGTCTGGTACGGCTCCCGGCTCGACCCCGAAGCGCCGCGGCCCACTCCGGAGGAAGCTCGCGGTATCTTCGCCGGCGTTGGGCTGACCGGCTCTTTCTGGGACCCGGTCTCCCGTCAGGAGCACACACCATGACCGAGAAGCGATCCGGACTGACCCGCCGGCAACTGTTGGCCGCGGGAGCGGGGGCGGCGGCCGCCGGACCCGCGCTCGCGGGCGTCCAGCCAGCGCCGGCGGGCCTCCTGGCCGCGCCGAAGGTCCCGAACGTCCGTATCGGCTTCGTGGGCGTGGGCGGCATGGGGACGGTCCACGTCCGCAACCTGCTCGCGGTGCACCAGGCTTCGCCCGGAGTCGAGATCCGGGCGGTCTGCGACATCCGGCCCGAGAACGCCGAGCGGGCGCGGGACTTCATCCGGGAGGCCGGTGGATCCGATCCGGCGCTCTACACCCGCGGAGAACGGGACTACGAGCGGATGTGCGCCGAGGAGGAACTCGACCTCGTCTTCACCGCCACCCCCTGGCGGTTCCACGTTCCGGTGTGCGTCGCGGCGATGGAGAACGGCAAGCACGCGGCCACCGAGGTGCCGGCGGCCACCACCATCGACGAGTGCTGGGAACTCGTCGAGACCGCGGAACGCACCGGCCGGCACTGCGTGATGATGGAGAACTGCAACTACGGCCGGTGGGAGATGATGGTGTTCCACCTGGTCCGGCTGGGGATGTTCGGCGAGATCCTCCACGCCGAGGGCGGCTATCTCCACGACCTCCGCGAGGTGAAGTTCTCGCACCGCGGTGAGGGGCTCTGGCGGCGGGCGCACTCGCGCACCCGGAACGCGAACCTCTACCCGACGCACGGGCTCGGCCCGGTGGCGAACTGCATGGACATCGGCCGCGGCGACCGCTTCGACTACCTGGTCTCGATGAGCGGACCGTCACGTGGCCTTCAGGACTACGCCCGGGAACACTTCCCGGAGGGCGCGCCCCAGCGGTCCGAGCGGTTCACGCTGGGCGACGTCAACCTGAGCCTCATCAAGACGGCGTTGGGCCGGACGATCACCGTGGTCCACGACACGAACCTGCCCCGTCCCTACAGCCGGATCAACCTGGTCCAGGGGACCCGGGGCATCTTCCACGGCTACCCGAACCGGGTCTACGTGGAGGGCCGGAGCGAGTCGCACCGCTGGGACGATGCCGAGACCTGGTACGAGGAGTACGCGCACCCGCTCTGGCGGAACGTCGCGAGCCCCGGCGAGGAACTCGGGCACGGGCGGATGGACTACCTCGAGGACTACCGGCTCATCCGCTGCCTCCAGGAAGGCCTCCCGACCGAGATGAACGTCTACGACGCGGCTGTGCTCTCCGCGGTCACCGACCTCAGCGAGCGTTCGGTGGCCGACCGCAGCCGGCCGATGGACTTCCCGGACTTCACCCGCGGCGGCTGGGAGACGTTCCCGAAGCTGCCGGTCGTCACGGACTGAACCGGCTTACCACCGCGGATCGTCCGACTCCGGAACGGACACGAGCTCGGGCCGTGCCGAGGCTCGGACAGACACAAGCCCGGGCTCGGCGCTCAGTTCTCGATACCCGGCCCCGGTCGGACGCGGGTCTCGGGCGGCGTCGGCTGGACCGCCCCGTTCCGGACCACCCAGTAGCCGTCGCGGAAGACCTCCGCGATGTTGGCGAGGGCGCCCAGGTCGGTGAGCGGATCGCCCTCCACGATCAGGATGTCGGCCAGCTTCCCGACTTCGAGCGTGCCGAGCTTGTCGTCCATGCCGAGGATCCGGGCGCTGTCGCGGGTGGCGGAGACGAGCGCTTCGGTGGGAGTGAAGCCGCTCTCCACGTACGACTCCAGCTCCCAGATGTAGGCATAGGGGAGGTCGCGGTAGTTCTCGAGGATCAGGTCGGTCCCCACCCCGATCAGGATTCCCGCGTCCTTGAGTTCGCGCAGCATCGCCCGGCTGATCTCGCCGTCGAGTTCGAAGCGCCGGGACGTGGAGCTGTGGTAGCTGCCCCGCTCGTTGAAGATGTAGTCGTAGGTGATGATCGTGGGCACCGACGCGGTGCCGCTCCGCGCCATCATCTGGATCACCTCGTCGGTGCGCGGCAGCGGGTGTTCGATCGTGTCGGCCCCCGCCTCGACCGCCCAGCCGGTGTAGAACGTCTCCGAGTCCACGGTGACCTTGAGCCCGAGCGCGTGGGCTTCGTCCACCGCCGCGGCGATCTCCTCCCGGCTGTAGTGGCTTGCGATCTTGATGAGGTCGGCGCCCATCTTGAACTGCTCGCGGACGGCGTCCCGGAACTCGTCGGGGCCGGAAGCCTCGATGATCCCGCCGTAGAGCGGATGGTGGATCGAGTACCCCTCGGCGCCGTGCCCGCCGGTGCCGGTGATGAGCGAGCCGGCGGCGAAGACGCGCGGTC
Organism: Vicinamibacteria bacterium; assembly: GCA_965116805.1. Taxonomy (GTDB): domain Bacteria; phylum Acidobacteriota; class Vicinamibacteria; order Marinacidobacterales; family Marinacidobacteraceae; genus Marinacidobacterium. Next base: position 1,828,239 of record OZ220713.1, on the reverse strand, counting down.
CCGGCAGCCGGTTCTGGTTCACCCAGTCCTTGACGATGAACGGCACCGTTCCGGCCGATCCGGTGTCCCGGATGGAGGTGATCCCCGCCCCGATGAAGACGTGGAGGCGCTCCATCGCCCGCAGCGTCTGGTGGGCCGGATCGATGGCCAGCACCTGCGGAACGCCGGGCTCGGTATAGGTGAGATGGGTGTGGAGGTCGATCAGTCCCGGCAGGACAGTGTGGCCGGAGACGTCGAGCACCTGGGAACCCTCCGGCCAGTCCCTTTCACCCTCGCCGAGGATGGCGGCGATCCGGTTCCGTTCGATGACGACGGTGCCGATGCGGGACTCGGCGCCGGTGCCGTCGAAGATGAAGCCGCCGTAGAGGACCCGCGTTCCTTCGGGTCCGCGCGGGCCCGGCGGAGCCGGCACCCGGCGCGGGTCGTCGGAGGTCTGGACTTCGTTCAGGAACTGGCGCCGGTCGACCACCTGGCGCTGGGTCTCGGGGGGCTGGGCGAGAGCGAGCGGGGCCGCGAGGGCGGCGAGGAGGGTGGCGGCGACGAGCAGGCGGGTACGGGACATGGGGACTCCTTGGCGGCCGGAGGGCCGGTGCAGGTATTTTGTCGGGTTGGGGACCACCGTCACCTGGGGACTGGCGAGGGGTGTTGCGCCGCGCTGCGCGCGGCGGTGCCGGTCTGAAGACCGGCGCTCCCTCCGGTCCTACAACGCCGCCAGGACGATGTCAGTGATTTCGGTCGTCCCCGCGGAGCCACCCAGGTCGCGGGGGAGGACGTCCCCCCGCAGGCAGGCCGTGACTGCCGCCTCGATGGCCGCGGCCTCCTCCTTCAGCCCGAAGGAGAGCTCGAGCATCATCGCGGCGGAGGAGATGGCCGCGAGCGGGTTCGCGATCCCCTGCCCCGCGATGTCCGGCGCCGAGCCGTGCACCGGCTCGTAGAGGCCGCCGCCCTCGCCCACGCTTGCGGACGGCAGCAAGCCGAGGGACCCCGCCAGCACCGACGCCTCGTCGCTCAGGATGTCGCCGAACATGTTCCCGGTGAGGATCACGTCGAACTGGCTGGGGTCGCGGACGATTTCCATCGCCGCCCGGTCCACGTACATGTGCTCGAGCCGGACTTCGGGATAGTCGGAGGCAAGGCCCGCGACCACCTCGCGCCAGAGTTGCGACGATTCGAGCACGTTCGCCTTGTCCACCGACAGGAGCCATCCCCGGCGCCGGCCGGCGGCCTCGAAGGCAACCCGCGCGATCCGCTCGATCTCGCGCACCTCGTAGCGGAGGGTGTTGATGCCGACCCGCTCCGCTCCCTCGCCCCGGATCCCGCGCGGCTCGCCGTAGTAGATGCCGCCGGTGAGCTCGCGCACGATGAGGAGGTCCGCTCCCTCGATGGCATCCGGCCGGAAGGGCGAGCTGTCGAGCACCCGAATCACCTTGATCGGACGCAGGTTCGCGTAGGCGCCGAGCATCCGGCGGAGTTCCAGGAGCGCGCGTTCGGGACGCTCGGCGGCGGGGAGTACGTCGTGGCGCGGATCCCCGACCGCCCCCAGCAGGATCGCCCGGGCGCCGGCGCACGCGGCCCGCGTCTCGTCGGGGAACCCGGTGCCCGTGCGGTCCCAGGCGACGCCCGCGAAGTCGTGGCGCTCCACCTCGAGGCGGTGGCCGAAGCGATCAGCCACCCGCTCCAGCACGCGCTCGGCCGCGGCCACCACGTCGGGGCCGATGCCGTCCCCGGGAAGACAAACGATCGGCAGATCCATGGTGGGCGGGGATGGTAAACGCCCGCCCGATTCGGCCGACCCCGTCATAGACTCACCCCGAAATGCCCGCCGCCGCGCAACGGACGTTCTGGGCGTCCCTCCGCCGCTATCTGCTGCGAGGTTTCCTCGTCTGGATCCCGCTCGCGGCGGTGTTCCTGGTGGGACGGCTGATCTATTCGATCATCCAGTCCTGGTTCTTCCCCTCCCTCCCGTGGGAGCCGCGGCTCACCGCGCTCGGCGTGGTGATCGGGGTGCTGTTCCTGACCGGCTGGGGAGTCACCAAGTTCGGCGTCGCCCGGGTGGTTCTCCGCGCCATGGTCGAGCGCCCGCTCAGCCGGATTCCGGTGGCGCGCTGGGTCTACTCCGGAGTGCGCCAGTTGCTGGAAGCGCTCTTCAGCTCCGGCGACGCCTTCGGGAAGGTCGTCCTCATCGAGTACCCCCGCCGGGGCGTCTACAGCATCGCGTTCCAGATGGCGGGCGAACTCGGCGAGGTGCAGCACCGGGTGCGGAAGCGCATCGCGGAGCGGAACGGAACGGACGCCTCGCCCGAGGCCGGCGCATCCGCGCCGGGCCAGCGGGAGGTCATGGCGGTCTTCGTGCCCACCACCCCGAACCCGACCTCGGGCTTCGTCATCACCCTCCCCAAGGAAGACGTCATCGAGCTCTCGATGAGCCGGCAGCAGGCCCTCCAGATGATCATCTCGCTCGGGGTCGTGGTCCCCGAGTGGCAGAAGGAGCGGTTGGAAGGGGAACCTCCTCCCCCGCCGGCCTGAAGCGCGGCCCGGCTGTCCGACAGCCGGCCCTCAGACGACGCCCTGGTCCATCATGGCGTCGGCCACCTTGAAGAACCCGGCGATGTTGGCGCCCACCACGTAGTTGCCGACCGCGTCGAACCGCTCCGACGCCTTGATGCAGGCGTCGTGGATCTCGAACATGATGTCGGCCAGCCGGTGGTCCACAACCTCCCGCTTCCACTGGATCATGCCGATGTTCTGGGCCATCTCCAGCCCCGACACCGCGACCCCGCCGGCGTTCGCGGCCTTCCCGGGCCCGTAGAGGATCCCGGCGGCGACGAACTGATCCACCGCGTCCGGCACCGACGGCATGTTGGCGCCCTCGGAGACCACGAAACAGCCGTTCGCGAGCAGGGTCGCGGCGTCCTTCACGCTGATCTCGTTCTCGGTGGCGCTCGGGAAGGCGCACTCGGCGGGGATCGCCCAGAGCGGGTTGTGGTCGGCGCCCGGATCGGATTCGAAGTACTCGACTCCCGGGAACTTCTCGGCGTACTCCCGGATCCGGCCGCGGCGGACGTTCTTCAGCTCCATGACAAAGGCCAGCTTCTCGGCGTCGATGCCCGCGGGGTCGTGGATGAAGCCCGACGAATCGGACAGCGTCACGGCCTTGGCCTCGAGGTCGTTCAGCTTTTCCACGGTGAACTGGGCCACGTTGCCGCTCCCCGAGACGAGACAGGTCTTCCCCTTGAGTCCGTCGCTGCGCGTGTTGAGCATCTCCTGGGCGAAATAGACCGCCCCGTAGCCGGTGGCCTCCGGGCGGATCAGCGAGCCGCCCCATCCGGGACTCTTTCCGGTCAGCGTCCCGGTGAACTCGTTGGCGAGTCGTTTGTACTGCCCGAAGAGGAAGCCGATCTCCCGGCCGCCGACCCCGATGTCCCCGGCCGGGACGTCGGTGTAGGGCCCGATGTGGCGCTGCAGCTCGGTCATGAACGACTGGCAGAAGCGCATCACCTCGCCGTCGCTCTTGCCCTTGGGATCGAAGTCCGAGCCGCCCTTGCCGCCGCCGAGCGGCAGCGTGGTCAGGGAGTTCTTGAACACCTGCTCGAAGGCGAGGAACTTGAGGATGGAGGCGTTCACCGAGGGATGGAAGCGGAGTCCGCCCTTGTAGGGCCCGATGGCGCTGTTCATCTCGATCCGGAAGCCCCGGTTCACCTGGACCTCGCCCGCGTCGTCGATCCAGGGCACCCGGAACTGGACCAGGCGCTCGGGCTCCACCATGCGGTCGAGGACCCGCGCCGCGCGGTACTCGGGGTGCCGGTCGATGACGACGGCCACCGAATCGATGACCTCCCGGACGGCCTGGTTGAATTCGGGCTCGTTCGGGTTCCGCGCCGCGACCTGGTTCAGGACAGACTCGATATAGCTCATGGCGCCTCCGGCGAATTTGGGCGCGGATTGTAGGGCTGAAGCGCCGGGATTGCTCGTGCTATTCACAAATCACGTGCACGGGGAGCGCGTAGGGACGGTTCCCGCGGTGACAAACTAGGAATCCATGCCGCTCCACGGCGCCCTCTCGCCGGCCTTCGCGGACCTCGTCGGCTTCCAGATCCACGACGTCCTGTTCGTGCTGAGCCACTACGACTCGTTCATCCTGGCGGAGGACGGCCAGCTCGACGACCGGGTCCTGTCAGGGTTCCTCGACCTGAACCTCAGGACCCTTCCCGGGGTGATCCAGGTGGAGTCGGGCGACGAGGCGCTCGAACGCATCGCCCGGATGCCCGACCGCTTCCAGCTCGTGATCGCCTCGCCGGACCTCGGGGACATGGACATCGGGACGTTCGCGCACCGCCTCCGCCACGCGGGCTGCGAGACTCCGGTCACGCTCTTCGGTTACGACACCCGCACGGTGCGCGAGTACCTGACGCGGCACCACGGCCAGGACCTCGAAAAGCCCTTCGTGTGGCAGGGGGACGTCGGCATCTTCCTCGCGATCGTGAAGCAGATCGAGGATCGCCGGAACGCGCCGCAGGACACCGGCCGGCTGGGCGTTCCCGCCATCCTGCTCATCGAGGACAGCATCCGCTACTACTCGTCCTTCCTGCCGGTGGCTTACCAGGCGGTCTTCGAACAGACCCGGAAACTCATCCCGGAGGGGCTGAGCCTCACCGAGAAGTTCGACCGCATCCGGCGGCGGCCCAAGATCCTGCTCTGCGACCGCTACGAGGAGGCCTGGGACTACTTCACCGCCTACCGCGACCAGATCCTCGGGGTGATCTCGGACGTCGAGTTCCCCCGGGGCGGCCGGCCCGACCCGCAGGCGGGCGAGCGCTTCGTCGCCGCGATGCGCCAGGTGCGGCCGGACATTCCGGCGATCCTCCACTCCCGCCGTCCGGAGAACGAGGCGCTCGCCCGCAGCGTGGGCGCCGACTTCCTGCTGAAGGGTTCCCGGGACCTGCTGCGCCAGATCCGGAACCTGATGCGGGACCGGTTCCACTTCGGCGACTTCGTCTTCCGGATGCCGGACGGGACCGAGGTCGCGCGCGCCGAGGACCTCGATTCCTTCGAGCGGATGCTCCCCGAGGTCCCGCACGAGGCGATCCTCGAGTCGGCGCGGCGCAACGAGATCTCCCACTGGCTGATGGCGCGGGGAGAACTCGAACTCGCACGCCGGCTGCGCGACGTCCGGATCTCCGACTACGGGCCCGGCGATCACATCGGCCGCGACGTGGCGGGGCGCCTCGCGAAGCGCCGCCAGGAGCGGAGCCGCTCGGTGGTGGCGGACTTCCCGCGGGAAGGGTTCGATCCCGACGCGAGCTTCCTCCGCATCGGCAGCGGGTCGGTGGGCGGCAAGGCGCGCGGGCTGGCGTTCACCAACTCGGTGCTCGCCCGCTCGGGAATCCAGGAGCGCTACCCGAACACCGTCATCGCGGTGCCGCAGGCGGTCGTGCTGGCCACCGGCATCTTCGACCAGTTCATGGAGGAGAACGACCTCCTCCCGTTCGCGCTCGAGGTCTCGAGCGAGGCGGAGCTCCGCAGGCGGTTCGACCAGTCACGGTTTCCCGAGGAGGCGTGGTGGGACCTGCGGCGGTTTCAGGAAAACGTGCGGTATCCGCTGGCGGTCCGTTCCTCGAGCCTGCTCGAGGATTCGCCCTACCAACCCTTTTCCGGCGTCTACGAGACCGTGCTGGTCGCGAACCAGGAGAAGACCGCGCGCGAACGTCTCGACGCCCTGGCCCGGGCGATCAAGCAGGTCTACGCCTCGCTGTTCCTCCCGAGGGTCCGCAGCTTCCTCGACAGCACCCCCTACCGCCAGGAAGAAGAGAAAATGGCGGTGATCCTCCAGCGGGTGGTGGGGCTTCCGCATGGGCGCCGCTTCTATCCGGACATCGCCGGTACGGCCCAGTCGCAGAACTTCTATCCCACCGCGCCGCTTCAGGCGGGAGACGGAATCGCGACCGTCGGGCTCGGGCTCGGCGAGGCGATCACGAGCGGCGGACCGGCGGTGCGGTTTTCGCCCCGCCATCCCCAGCACCGGCTCGGTCACCAGAGTGGCCGGGACGCGTGGCGCAACTCGCAGAGCGAGTTCCTCGCCGTGGACCTCGAAGCCGGCGCGTCGGACGGCGGCGGCCTGCCGCCGCTCCTGACCAGCTCGCTTGCCGACGCCGAGGGGGACGGGGTGCTCGGACTGCTCGCCTCAACCTGGTCGAAGGCCTCGGGCACGCTCTCCGACGGCATCTCGCGGCCGGGGAGCCGGCTGCTCACCCTCGCTCCGCTCCTCAAGATGCCCGACGTCTTTCCGCTCGCGGACATCCTCACGGAACTGCTCGACCTCGGCGAGGAGGCCTGCCGCGCTCCGGTGGAGCTGGAGTTCGCCGCCAATCTGTCGGTGCCCCGCGGTAGCCCGCGCGAGTTCGGGTTCGTCCAGTTGCGCCGCCTCCAGCAGACCCGGGAACCGCCCCCGACGGAGGAGGCGGCGGTCGCGGGCGGCGAGAGCGTGCTCTGCCGGAGTTCCCAGGTGCTCGGTCACGGGCAGATCGGGGACGTCCACGATCTGGTGGTGGTCCACCGGGATACCTACGACCGTCTGAAGAGCGGGGAAGTCGCCCGCGACGTCGCTCGCTGCAACAGCCTCCTCCAGCGGGAGGGCCGTCCCTACGTGCTGATCGGGGTGGGGCGCTGGGGCTCCCGGGACCGCTTCCTCGGGATTCCGGTGACCTGGGAGCAGGTGGGCGGCGCCCGGGTCATCGTGGAGGCCGGGTTCCGGGACCTGATCGTGACGCCTTCACAGGGGACGCACTTCTTCGACAACCTGGTCTCGCACGGGATCGGCTACTTCACCGTGAATCCCGAGCGGGGCGACGGGATCCTGGACTGGGACTGGCTGGGGGCCCAACCGGCTGCCTGGGAGCGAGGCCCGGTCCGCCACCTGCGCCTCGACGCCCCGCTGAGCGTCCGGATGCAGGGGAGCCGCGGCGACGGCTGGATCCTGAAGCCGGGGCTTGCCAAGGCGGGCGGCTGAGGTCCGGCCCCTCAGGGGAAGATCAGGTAGATCGCGGCGATCGTCGCCAGTGCGAGCCCGCCCTTCCAGTACACCCCGGGCAGCGGCGTGAGGTCCACGCCAGTGACCGGGGCGGGCGGCGGCGGGACGTCCGTTCGGGGCCGGCGCCAGGCCGCAAGCGCGAGTCCGGCCACCACGATGAGGAAGCTGATCCCCATGTGGTGGAGGAAGGCGGTCTCCGGCCAGCCAAGCCGCAGGACCGCGTAGATCGGAATGCCGGCCAGCAGGCCGGCGCGGGCGGCGAACGCGGGAACCCGCTTCGAGACCACCCCGGCGAAGAACACCGCGACGATCCCCGGCGTGACGAAGCCCCAGACCGTCTGGATGTAGCGGAACACTCCGGGGAACCCGCCGATCAGGGGCGCCCAGAGGCAGGCGGCCACCACGAACACCGTCGAAGCGATCCGGGCGATCCGCACCGACGATTCGCCGTCCTCCCCACCCTGCTGCCGCCCGCCGAAGAGGCGGCCGTGCACGTCGAGCGCGTACATCGTGGACGCCGAGTTCAGCATCGAGTTGAAGGAACTCATGATCGCCCCGGCAAGCGCGGCGAGCAGCACGCCGCGGAGCGCCGGCGGCAGGAGTTCCCGGACCAGCACCGCGTAGGCCTGGTCGGGGTGGGCGATCTGGTCCCCGTAGAGCTGGACCGCCAGGATCCCCGGGAAGCAGATCAGGAACGGCACCAGGATCTTGAGCCAGGCGCCGAAGATGGTGCCCCGCTGTCCCTCGGCGAGGCTCTTCGCCGCCAGGGTCCGCTGGATGATGAACTGGTTCACCCCCCAGTAGAAGAACTGCGCGATCCAGAGGCCGCCCACAAAAGCGGCGGTCCAGGGAACTTCGGGGTGATCGGCCGGGAGGACGGTGTGCAGCCGGTCCTCGTTCTCCGCGAGGAACCGCGCCGCCCCGGCGAGCACGCCGTCGTCCCCGCCGAGCGCCGAGAAGCCGAGCCAGAGCACCATCCCCCCGCCGGCGAGGATCGCGATCCCCTGGATGAAGTCGGACCAGACCACCGCCCGCAGGCCGCCGTAGATGGTGTAGACGCTCGCCAGCAGGCCGATGCCCCAGACCCCGAGCAGGGTGGCGGCGAGCTCCGCGGCGCCGGGCGAGAGGCCGAACCAGCCCCCGAGCAGCTCGGGCAGCAGGAAGATGGCGTTGAGCGCCACCGCCCCGGCGTAGAGCACCGTCGCCATCGCCACGAAGACCGTCGCGGCGGTCAGGAGCGCGGCGAGGATGGTCCGCGCGCCCCGGTCGTAGCGCCGCTCGAGGAACTCCGGCATCGTGAAGACGCCGCTCTTCAGGTAGCGGGGCAGCAGGAACCAGCCGATGATGATCAGCGCCACTGCGGCGGTCCACTCGTAGCTGGCAATGGCCAGGCCGATGTCGGTCGCCGCCGACCCGGACATCCCCACGAAGTGCTCGGTGGAGATGTTGGTGGCCACCAGCGACATCCCGATCGCCCACCCGCCGAGGTTCCGGCCGGCGAGGAAGTACCCCTCTGCCGTGCGGCGCCCGCGCGAAGCCCGCAGCGACACGAAGATCACCGCCCCCAGGAACAGGACGAAGGTGATCAGGTCGGTGGTGGAGAGCGGCACGGAACGGGGGATTGTGCGGGAAGAAGGGAGTGCTGGGAACGCCGGTCGGTTCTCCCGGTAGGGGCCTTCAGACCGGCACCGCGGCCCGCAGGGCCGCGCAGCGCAGCGCGCGAACCCTTCTCCTGGGGAAGCGGCGGGCCCCTACCCCCCGAGCGCCCCGCTGATCAGCCGCGATCCACCCACGAACGTCCCGAAGATGCTCCCGATCGTCGGCAGGATCAGCGCCAGCGCGATCTTGAGCGCCCGGTTCCGGAACCAGCGCCGCGGCACCAGCGCGTCCGCCTTCAGTTCCCGGAGCTCGAACACCCGCGGTGGCCGCACCCACGCCTGCACGAACGCGGTGACGTAGCCCGTCCCCACCACCGGCGTCAGGCTGGTGAACGGCGCGCTCAGGAACGCCGCCAGGACGGTGAGCGGATGCGCCAGCGCCAGGACCGCACCGATCGCCGCCGGGATCGAGTTCACCGCGACCCAGAAGAGCGCCCCCTCGGAGGCGGCCTCGGCCCCGCGCACCGCCCAGGTCCAGGCGAGCGCGCCCAGGATGATCGCCGGGATGGCGAACCCGATGATCCGGCCGGCCCGGCCCGGAGGCGGGATCTCGGCCAGCGGCTCGGTGGACACCGCTTCCTCCGCCACCAGCGTCCGTTCGACCCCGTCGAGGTGCCCGGCGCCGATCACGACCACCAGCCGGCCGCCGGGGACCGCCTTCACCGCCTCCCCGATCCAGGTGTCCCGCTCGTCGATGACGACCTCCTTCAGGGTCGGGAACGCCTCGCCCAGCTCGTTGACCAGCCGGGAGACCACGTCCCCGGAAAGGAGCTCCTCGATGTCCTCCTTCGTGGGCTCGTCGGCGCTCCCCGACTCCAGCCCGCTGGCAAGCAGCTTCACCCGCTGCCAGAAGCCGGCGCGCCGCCACACCCGGAGCAGCGTGGTCCGGACCTGCCGGTCCACGAGATGGACCTCCGCGTCCACCTCCTCGGCAGTGCGCGCCGCCTCCTTCAGCTCGGCGCCCGGCTCCACCCCGAGCCGCAGTCCCATCCGCGCCTGCCAGGCGCCGAGCGCCACGCTGGCGAGCAGCGGCAGCAGCTTCCGCTCCCGGACCACCTGCCGGAGATCGAGTCGCTCGATGGCCGCCGGATCCATGAGCGCCTCGTAGCGGGCCTCGTCCAGTTCGATGCACACCCCGTCGGGCCGCTCGCGCTCGATGGTCTCCCGGACGAGCCGGAGCGAATCCCGGGAGATGTGGGCGGTGCCGACCAGCACCACCTCGCGTTCCTCCGGCCAGTCCGGCCGGCGGATCCGGCGGACCAGCGGGGCGGCGGCTTCAGCGGTCATTTCGGGGTGAGGCGTCCTTCAGCGTCGATGAGCCGGACCCGGCTGGGAAGGGAGTCACTCCACTTCCACAGGACGAGGTTGCGGTCGCCGGGGCCGGCACCCCGGAAGAAGGCCCTGACCAGCATTCCGGCGTAGCCCTGGGCAATCAGGCGGTCGGCGACCGCCCAGCAGGCGGGGATTCTGCCTCGGTCCCGATCACGTCTCCAGTCGGGCGGATCAAGGTGTTCGGGCCGAACGCCCTCCCGGGCCATCGCTTCCGGCAGCGCGGCGTCGAAGATCGAACTGCAATCGACTTCGTAGGCGCAGAGCAGTACCGGCTGGATCGGAAACCCGGCTCGACTGACCTCCCGGACCGCGCCCGCCAGCGACAACGACGTATAGAAGGCCGGAGTTCCTCTTCGGTTGAACCGTCCGCCGTAGAGCGCCGCTCCTCGCCCGGACAGCGGATCCGTGAGAGCCCGCTCGGGCAGATGCGCCCGGTACACCACACCTCGGAATCGCATCGGACGAGCCGCGAGCGGAGCGAGATATCAGGCGTACCCGCCGTCCATCATCTCGCTGAGATAGCTGTGGACCCAGTCAGCGTGGCCTTCCCGAACAAGTTCTACAGGAGTCATCCCACCGAATCCGGGCAGCGGCTCCGAGCGGTACCAGGCGTACGCATACAACGCCGACCCGCTGTAGTCCGATACCCGGCGGAGGATCTCCAGCATCTGGCGGAGCCGGAGCTGCGTCTTCGCCGCCCCTACCCGCGTCTTCCGCGACAGGGCTTCACGCGGCAGACCGAGGGTGTCGGCGATCTCCGCCTGCGTGGTCCGCAGTGCCCGCGCAATGAGGCTGGGGGAAAAGAGGTCGTCCCGGACGAACTCCTGAATCTGCATGACTCCAGTTCCCACTTGAATTCACGCATTCTAGCGTGATTCCGAGTGTTCACACTCCGTGCCGGCTATTGCGGCGCGCGGGACGCCGCGATCAGGTTGCCGAGCAGCCGGAACGCTCCCGGCACTCCCTCGGGAAGCTGCCGGTGCAGCGCGTAGGCGAAGTAGGTGTAGCGCCCCTCTCCCACCTCGGCGGTCAGCGCGCCGCCGCGCTGCGGATCCTGGCCGGTGTCCTGCGTTTCGAAGAGCGCGGTATACGCCTCGTCCCACGCGCTCCAGAACTTGGAGCCGCGCTGTTCGACCCAGCCCTCGAAGTCGGCGGGGCCGATCCGGTGCGGCCACGTCATCAGGGGATGGTCCGGCACCAGAACGGTCAGCGGGCTGTCCTCCTCGGAGACCTCCTCGGACCGCCGGGGCAGGACGCCCGGATAGGGCGCGTGCTGGTTCGGGATCAGCTCGTCCGTGTTGTAGAGCACGACCAGGTGACCGCCGTCCCTCGCGTAGTCGACGAGCCGCCGGTTGGCGCGGAGGAGGTCCGGCCGCACCGCGTAGGCCCGGGTCCCGGTCACCACCGCGTCGTACGCGCCCAGGTCCGAGTTCAGGAGCGCCGCCTCGTCCAGCAGCGTCACCTCGGCGCCGAGGGCCTCGATGCCGGCGGGGACCTCGTCACCGGCGCCCACCACGTAGCCGACCCGGAGTCCCTCCGGCATCGCCAGTTCGACGCCGGCTACCCGGAGCGAGGCGGGGCGCACCAGATAGCGCAGCGGCAGGTCGCGGTGGGCGATGCGCTGGTAGCCGATGGCAGCGGCCGGCTCCCCGGAGCCTCCGTCCACGTTCGCCGTGATCTCGTAGGCGCCTGCCGCCACTCCGTCCGCGTGCACTGTGAAGCGGACGCCCGACTCCTCGCCGGCCCGGTCGAAGGCGACCGTGCTCCCGGCGGGTTCCGCGCGGAAGCCCTCCGGCAGTTCCAGGCCCACCCGAAACTCGCCGGCCTGATTCCCGGTGACGGTCATATTGGCCTCGAACTCCGCGGTGCCCGCGCCGGACGGAAAGGCCGCGAACCCCGGATCGAAGGCGACCGAAACCGGCGGCAGGATCTCCAGTTCGCGGCGCTCGTAGCCGTAGGGGAGATTGGATTCGAAGCGCTCCACCGGGGCGGCGAGCGCAACGGTGACGGTCCCGCCTCCGGCGCCCGCGGGAATCTCCAGATCGAGGGTCGCCGCCATGGCGGGCGGCGGGGCGCCGAGCGTCCAGTCGCCGTTCGCGCGGTAGCGGCCCTCGCCGAGCCCGGAGCGTTCGACGTGCGGCTGGAGCACCGGAGCGTCCGCGGCGAGGGTCACGACGAACCGGTGGCTTGCTCCCTCCGCGTCCACCGGCTCGACTTCGCCGGGAACGTCGAGCGAAACGCCGGCGACCCGCGCCGGGGCGAGGGCGGCGGCATGCACCCGGACCTCGAACCGTTGGCCGGGGACGACCGGGCCGAACGCCGGGGGCGGGGCGAAGGGCGATCCGCCGCTCTCCGCGGCCGGTTCGCTGGCCAAGACGTCGAAGGAGACCCCGGCGGCGGCCCGGATCGCGGCGACGAGCTGTTCCTCCTTCCGCTCCAGCTCGTGCCGGACGTCGAAGAACCCGGACGGCGAACGCTCGGAGAGCAGTTCCCGGGCTTCGGCGAGCGCCTCGCCGAGCCGCGGGAGGCTCGCTTCGGGGGCGCTCCAGTCGAACTCGGCGGCGACCCCCCGGAAGTGCTCGTCCAGCCGCTCGAGCACCGCCATGAGCCGCGCCGGCACCACCGGACCGAAACGGGCGGAGAGCGAGGCCCGTTCGGGGCCGAGCATGGCGAGGAGGTCGTTCACGGCGTCCGGATCGCCGTCGGCGCGCAGCAACCGCGCCGTGCCGCGGCCGGCGACGGGCCGGACCACGCCGCGGGTCTGCGAGCGCTGGTAGGACAGCCCGATCGCGTTCAGTTCGGCGAACGAATGGGAAAGCCACGGCCGGGAGCCGGAGACATCGATCTCGAGCGCCCCGTCCTCGTCGCGCGCCCGCTGGAAGAAAGCGAGCGGCAGGTGCGGCCGCCGCCCCTCGCGAGTCGGAAACGCCCCCATGTCGGGGGCGCCGTCGAAGCCGCGCGCCGCCATCCGGCCGGCGAACTGGTGCTGGCCGTGCCCGTCCCGCGGATCCCCGGTGAACCGGGCGAGAACGACCATCGGCCGCTCCCGCCGGATCACCTCCACGACGTCAGCCGCCGCGGCATCCTCATCCCACGAGCGGAGCGCCTCGTCGAGGTTCTTCGAGTACCCGTAGTCGGCGAGCGGGGTGTAGTAGATGCGGTCGAGTCCGTACCAGTTCCCGGCCGCCTCGAGTTCGGCGGCCCGGATCAGTCCCAGGCCGTCGAAGAGCTCCGGCCCGATCGCGTTGGCGCCGGCCTCGCCCCGGGTGAGGCTGAGGAGCGCGGTCCGGACGCCGTGCCCACGGCTCAGCAGCGCCAGCAGCGCCCCGTTCTCGTCGTCGGGATGCGCGGTGACGTGCAGCACGGATCCCGTCGTCTGGAGTTTCTGGATCCAGTGCCAGGCGGTGGCCGCCCGTCCCTGCCCCGGACCCGACGGCTGGGCGGCCAACGTGCCGGCAACCGCGAGGGACAACGCACCGACGGCGAGAACTCGGGGAGACGGCCACATGGCCCGGAAGTCTACGGAATGGACGGACCGGGGCTTTGGGTGGCGGAGGTGACGCGGGAGTTGGTCGGCCGGGACGGTCCGCTGTCCCCAGTTCCGAAGACACCGACCGGGAGAGCAGTCCCGCGCGACTAGCCAACAGCGTGATGGCGCCGCAGGCTTGGAGCCCCCTATACGATCGGCGGCGTTCTGCGGGAGTTGGTAACGGCTCCCGCAATCTCAACCCAGGTTGGCCGATCCGCCGGGAGCGCTAGCCGAGCCCCGGTGCTATGAACACCCACGGTGGACATGTGCCCCGACGGATGGCCGTGATGGACGACCCGTGGAAAGTTGGCGCCTATCGAGGCCCAGTATAGGGGCTGGAGAGCATCGCGGCTCGGCGGACCGTCGACGGAGCGCAAGCTCCAAGGAACGGCAGCGATGAAGCAGATGCTGAGCTGGTATGTGGGCATTGACTGGGGCGAGCAGAGCCACCAGGTGTGCCTGTGCGGCGACCACGGGGAGGTGCGCGGGGAGCGCGCCTTTCCGCATAGCGGGGCGGGGCTTGCAGCCCTGGTCCGGTGGCTGTTGGAGCGGACGCAGGCGCCGCCGGGGGTGATCGCGGCGGCGATCGAGCGTCCGGACGGCCCGGTGGTGGCGACCCTGATGGAGGCGGGGATGGTGGTGTTCGCGGTGAACCCGCGGCAGTCGAGCAACCTGCGGAAGTTCTTCTCCCACGCGGGGCACAAGAACGACGAGCGGGACGCGCGGATGCTGGCCACCACCCTGCAGGCCAGCCGGGCGGGGTTCCGGCGGCTGGCGCCGCGGCCGGCATTGGTCCGGCGGCTGCGGGAGCGGACCCGGGCGGCGGACCGGCTGCTCCAGGAACAGGTCCGGCAATGCCTGCGGATCCGGAGCGCGCTGGTGGACTACTTCCCGCAACTGCTCGAGGTGGCGGGCGGCGCGAAGAACCTGGGGGCTCCGTTCTTCCGGGAGCTGTGGGAGCGGGCTCCGACGCCGGCGAAGGCGCGCAAGGTGCGCTTGTCCACCTTGCACAAGCTGGTGCGGCGCTATGGGGTGAGCCGGATCGATGCCGAACGGATCCGGGCGTTGTTCCGGGAGCCGGCTCTGGTGGTGGCGCCGGGGGCGACCGAGGCCGCGGTGGAGACGATCCGCATGGCGCTCGTGCAGTCGGCCGTCATCCGGGCCGAGCTCGCCCGGGCGGAAGCCCAGATGACCCAGCTCCTCGACGAACTCTCCCGGACGGCGGAGGCCGGGGGAGGTCCGGAGGCCGGCGGCCCGGACCTGGTGAGTGTGTTGCGCTCGCGGCCGGGTGCGGGGGACCAGGCGCTGGCCCGCTTGTTCGCGTGGGGCTTCGAGGCCTTGCGGGAGGGCAACTACCGGCGCCTGCGTGCCTACTGCGGGGTGGCCCCGATCCTGGACCAGTCCGGCAAGTCCGAGCGCTTCGAGCGGCGGCGCGCGGTTCCCAGTTCGCTGCAACACGCCAGCTACATCCTGGCGAGAGGGATCGTCCGCTGGGATGAGAAGGTGGCGGCCTACAACCGGAAGCTGAAGGCGCAGGGGAAGCACACCGCCCGGCGCCACCGCAGCATCGCGGACCAGCAGCTGCGGGTGCTGTGCGCGATGGCGCGGAACCGAACCTTCTTTGACCCCAACGCTTCCGGGAGCACGCCCCGCACCGCCGCCTGACGGCGCTCTGACCACCCGCCCCTCAGCCTCCCGGCTCTGCCGCGGGGTTGCTGTCGGAACGGTGGAAAGAGCGTGCGCGCCCTGATCCTCGCGCGGGCACCACGCTCCGCGCCAATGGGGGAGGTCTGTGCGCCTCCCGGCTGACCCACCACCTCTACGACTCGCTCCCAGCTATCCCCCCGGCACTTGCGTTCTCGTGGAAAGTCCACCGGGAGAAACCGCCATGATCGGTCCTCCTGCACACCCTGCGGACATGAAGTGGGCGCGGGGATGCTGAGGCCCAGGGTGTCCGGAACCGCTTGGAACGCCGGCTTCAGCCGGCACAGCCCGCCGCAGGCGGGCGGCGGGACGACCTCATTTGCCGGGATGGCGCGGCTGCGCGTCCGTCCACTCGGGCTAGCAACGAACCGTTCGCGGCCCTGCGGGCCGCTGTGCCGGCTGAAGCCGGCGTTCCAAGCCGGCGGCGCCATCACGACAATTGGCCGACCGTGGGCCTACTCTTCACGGCAGCCGGCCGGCGGCCCCTCCCCTTCCGCCGTCAGCGCTGGGTGGCCTCCCAGGCGCGGACCTGGTCCCGGGCGGCATCGAACAGCCGCTCGTAGTTGCCGAGGCGGAGCTTCTCGCTGGCCTCCGGATCGAGGCCGTCGAGGAGCGGACGCCAGGCCTCCAGCGCGCCGAGATAGGCGTCCGCATCCGTCGCGACCACCGCGTCCGATCCCAGCACGAAGCGGTCCGGCCACGCGTTCACGAGCGCGACCCACGCCGCCAGCGTCTCCGGCGGCCCGACGATCTGCTCGGCCACCACGTCCCAGGACAGGTCGAAGTAGAGGTGGTTCAGCCCTTCGTCGCGCAGGACGCCCTCGAGCAGACCCGCGTAGCCGGGCGTCGGTTCCACGAAGCGCCCGATGCCGGCGTGCGCCCAGAGGATCGTCGTTCCGGGATGGCGCCGGACGACCTCGACGAACGGGTCGAAATGGGTCGGGCGGGCCCCTTCGTGCGGCAGCATGACATCCACGTCGTTGTGCACGAGGGCCAGCAGCCCCACTTCGCCCGCAAACTCCAGGATGCGGTCGAGCGCCGGGTTGCGGAGGCTCGCCACGTGGCCCACCGTCTTCGGGGACACCACCTCCTTGTGGATGGAGAACTCCCCGATCCCCGAGAACACCCCCGGATAGAGCCGGAGCACCCGGCGGATGTGGTCGGTCGCGTACATGTCGGTGGGGTTGAAGCCGGTGATCATGGGATCGAACCGCTCCCGCTGGTCCGGCGACAGCGCCCGCACCGCCTCCGCCACCATCGCGTCCACGAACGGGTAGTAATAGAGCGCCGCGTCCGAGCGCAGGTAGTAGTCGGGAGCCCGGTCGCCCGACTCGAACCAGTCCCACTTCTGCTGGAGGGGGATGCCCATCAGCGCCGCGCGTCCCACCCGCTCGCCCATCATCTCGAGGAACTCGGGAAGCGCCGTCTCCTGCTGGATGTAGTCCGTGGGGTGGTAGTGCGCGTCGTGGAAGGTCGGCGACTGGGCCGCGGCGAGAGCGCCGACAGCGGACAAGACGAAGAGGAGGAGGCCCATCCTCCAAGAGCGCCATTCGAAATCGAACATCGAACGAAGCCTATCCCGCATTTCTCCAACTCAGAGCCTGGGTGCCGGCGCCGCGCGTGCCGGTCCAAGCGCGTGCCGAGGCTGGGTGGGAGTTACGACGTGCGCAGCGCGGAGCGCTGCGCGTGCCGGTCTGGAGACCGGCGTTCCAAGCCGTACGTGCTGTCCGGTGGGAACGGATAGCCTCTCCCTCATGCCCTCCGCGACGCCCCGTCTGCTCGTTGCCGGCGAGACGTTCGAGGACCTCATCTTCGCGGAGCTGCCCCGCCTGCCGCGGCCCGGCGAAGAAATCCGTACCGACCAGTTCCGCCGCACCTTCGGCGGCGGGGCGCTCATCGCGGCGGCGTGGGCGCGCGCGGAAGGCCTCGACGTGGACCTCCTCTCGGCGCTTCCGCCGCGGGTCGGCCGGGTCCTGGAGACCGAGGGCATCGGTTACCGCAACCTCCGCCGGCCGCGCGAACCGCATGCGGTCACGGCCTGTCTCTCGTTCGGGCCGGAACGCAGCTTCGCGACGTTCAACGGGATGAACCGGGAGCTCGAGCAGCGCATCTACGTCGCCCTCCGCCGCGCGGGGTCCACCTCGCCCTTCGGCGCCGTGCTCATGGCGATGCCGCCCCGCGTCTGCCCGGCGTGGTCGGAACTCCAGACGGCCATGCGGCAGGTGGGCGAAGCGGCCGAGATCTTCTGGGATTTCGGGTACGACGAAGACCTTCCGCGGCGCGACGGCTTCCCCGAACTCCTGGAACAGGCGGCCGGGGTGTTCGTGAACGGCCAGGAAGCGAACCTCTATGACGGCCCGACCGGTCTTCTCCGGCGGGCGGCCGACGCCGGGACGCTGGTGATCGTGAAGCGGGGAGCGGACGGCGCCGAAGTCTTCGGACGCCCGGAGACGCGGGTCGCCGCCCCGATCCCCCTCCGCGGGATCCGCGACACCACCGGGGCGGGTGACGCCTTCGCGGCCGGCTTCCTGGCGCGGAGGCTCCGGGGCGGGTCGCTCGAGGAGCAGCTCGCGGCCGGAAACGTCTGCGGGGCCCGCTCGGTCCAGCACCTCGGCGGGCTGCCGCGCCGGCCCTGGCGCTCTTGAAGGTCGCTCTCCTCGGCGGGGGCGGCCTGCGGAGCCCGCTGCTGGCCCGGGCGCTCGCCGGCAGCGGTCTCGGGGTTTCTGAACTCGCGCTCTACGACAGCGACCCCGGACGCCTCGCGGCCATCGCTCCGGTCGTCGAGACGAGCGCGTCCGGCATCCGGGTGAGCGTGAACCGGACCCCGGCCGCCGCCGTCCGCGGCAGCCGGTTCGTCTTCGCCTCCATCCGCGCCGGCGGACAGGAAGCGCGCGCCCACGACGAGCGGGTCTGCATCGAGGCGGGCGTGCTCGGACAGGAAACGGTGGGAGCGGCCGGCGCCGCGCTCGCCATGCGGAACATCCCGGCGATGCTCCGCCTCGCCCACGTCGTGGAACGGGAGGCGCCGGACGCCACCCTGATCAACTACACGAACCCCGCCGGAATGGTCACCGAGGCGCTCCTGAACGAGACCTCACTGGAGGTGGTGGGCATCTGCGACACCCCCGCCGAACTCACGGACCGGGTTGTCGCACTCCTCTACCTCGATCCCGCCGCCTCTTCGGTGGGCTGGTCCGGGATCAACCATCTCGGCTGGCTCACCGCTCTCGAGGAGGCCGATCCGACCGGCGCCTTCCCCCCGGAGAACCGCCTCGAGGACCTGTTCGGCGACACGGACCGCCTCTTGCGGATTCACCGCGACGGGCTCTTCGAAACCTCGGAGATGGCGGGGGCCATCCCCTCCGAGTACGTGTTCCTCCACCTCCATCCGGACCGGGCCGTGGAGCGCACGCGCGCTTCCGGGACCACCCGCGGCGCATCCATTCTCGGCCTGGAGGAAACGCTCTTCGCCGCGCTCGGGGCGGCCGGGAGCCCCGAGCAGGCACGGGCCGCCTACCGGGAGTTCACCCACGCGCGGGACGCGTCCTACTTCCGGATCGAGGCCCGCGGGGACGCCTCTCCGCCCGGCGGCGCTCCTGACGCCGACGGCCCGAGCGGCTACGACCGCATCGGCCTCCAGGCAATGCGGGCGCTCCTCGGGGACGAGCCCGAGGAGATGGTGGTGAACACCCGGAACCGCACGCCGCTCGGAGGGCCCGCAGTCCCGGAACTGCCCGCGGACGACGTGGTGGAGGTCGCGGCGCTCGTCGGGAAGCACGGCGTCGCCCCGATTCCCCAGCCGCCGCTGCCGGTGCCCGCCGGCAACCTGCTCCGGCGGGCAAAGTCCGCGGAACGGGAGTTCGTGCGGGCCGCGCTCGCGGGGAATCCCGCCATCGCCGCGGAAGCCCTCCGGGAACATCCGGCGGGAGGCCCCGAAGCGGCGGCGATGTTCGGCACCCTCCGCACGGTCACGGAGGAAGTGTGAGGGCCGTTTCGCTACGATGCGGGTAGCCGTTTCGGGCGCTTGGTTTCAGGCCGGAGAGCCCCGGATCGGCGGGGATTCATCATGTTCCGAATGACCCGGTTCCCGGTGCTGCTCGCCGGGCTGCTTCTCTTCTCCCTGGCCGCGCCGCTCGCCGCCCAGCCGCCGCCCGATCCCGCAGACCCCTTCGGCGAAGATCCCTTCGGAAACCGTTTCGGGGCGCCGGACGCCGACGTCGACGCGCTGGTGCGAACGGCCTTCTTCTCGAGGAACAGCGCCCAGCGGACCCGCGCCCTCCGCTTCCTGATCGAACGCGACCAGAAGGACGTGATCCCGGCGTTCATCGCCGTGCTTCGCCTGCTGCCCGACGAGGACGGACGGCTGCTGGACGCCCTCCA
Source organism: Vicinamibacteria bacterium (assembly GCA_965116805.1). Lineage (GTDB taxonomy): Bacteria > Acidobacteriota > Vicinamibacteria > Marinacidobacterales > Marinacidobacteraceae > Marinacidobacterium. The sequence continues at coordinate 1,808,609 of OZ220713.1, read as the reverse complement.
GCGCCTCGCCCGGGCGAACATCCCGCGGGACTGGAAAGCGTGGACGGAATGGCAGGAGGAACACACCGAGATCCGTCCCTATCGCGGGTTCATCTCCTTCAAGGCGGACATCCTCGCGGGCATCGATCCCAACTTCCGCGACTTCCTCTACCGCGGGGTGCGGCACCGGATCCGGATCGAGGAGATCGTCTGGGGCGGCGTCACAAAGGACGGCATCCCCGCGCTCGTCAACGCCGAGCAGATCCCGGCCGCCGAGGCGGGCTATCTCACCGACCGCGAGTTGGTCTTTGGGGTGAGCATCAACGGGGACTCCCGCGCCTATCCGCTCCGCATCCTCGACTGGCACGAGATGTTCAACGACGTGGTCGGCGGCGTCCCGGTGTCGCTCGCCTACTGCACGCTCTGCGGGTCGGGAATCCTGTTCGACACCCGGGTCCCCGGGCGCCGGAAACCCTTCGTGTTCGGCTCCTCGGGGCTGCTCTACCGGTCCAACAAGCTGATGTACGACACCGAGACGGAGTCGCTGTGGAACCAGTTCACGGGGGAGCCGGTGGTCGGCGAACTCACAGAGTCCGACATCGTGCTGAAGGTCCTCCCGGTGGTGATCACGAGCTGGAACGACTGGCTCACCGCTCATCCCGACACCACGGTGCTCTCGCTCGACACCGGATTCGACCGCGACTACCGGCCCGGACGGCCCTACGGGCAGTACTTCGCGAGCCCCGAACTCATGTTTCCGGTGGTGGTCCGGGACCGCCGCCTCGACCCCAAGGACCGCATTTTCGTGCTGCGCGACGGGGAGGCGGAGATGGCGTGGGCCCTGTCCCTGTTCGAGGGCGGCGCCGCCCTTCACGACCGGGTCGGGGGGCGTGACGTGGTTCTCATCGGCGACGCCGAGTTCGAGACGGTGCGCGCTTACGACTCGGGGGGACGCACGTTCAGCGTGGTGGCGGACGATCCGGCCCACGTCGAGAGCGGCGGAGCGCGCTGGAGCGTGAGCGAAGACGCCCTCACCGGCCCGGACGGTGAGACGCTGCCGCGGCTGCCGGGGCACATGGCCTACTGGTTCGCGTACCAGAGCTACCACCCCGGAAAGCCGGTGCGGACCGAATAGCGGCGCCCGTTTCCGAGGGTACGGGCCTCCCGCCGCCCACCGGGCGGGCGTCCGGCGAAACGACTACTTGCCGGGCTGGGAGACCAGGCGCAGGTAGGGCTTCGGGGCCTTCCAGCCGTCCGGGTACTTCTCCCGGGCCGCCTCGTCGGAGACGGCCGGCACGATGATCACGTCGTCGCCGTCCTGCCAGTTCACCGGCGTGGCCACCTGGTGCGCCGCGGTCAACTGCATCGAGTCGAGCACCCGGAGCACCTCGTCGAAGTTCCGGCCGGTGGTCATCGGGTAGGTGAGGATCAGCCGGACCCGCTTGTCGGGGCCGACCACGAACACCGAGCGCACCGTCATGTTGTCCATCGCGGTGCGGCCCTTCCCGCCGAGCGCGTTCGGATGGATCATGTCGTAGAGCTTCGCCACCGCGAGGTCGTCGTCGCCGATCATCGGGTAGTCCACCGCGTGGCCCTGGGTCTCCTCGATGTCCGACTTCCACCGCTGGTGGTCCTCGACCGGATCCACGCTCAGCCCCATGATCTTGCAGTTGCGTTTCGCGAACTCGTCCTTGAGTCCCGCCATGTAACCCAGTTCGGTGGTGCACACCGGGGTGAAGTCCTTCGGGTGCGAGAAGAGGATCGCCCAGCCGTCGCCGATCCAGTCGTGGAAACGGATCGTGCCCTGGGTGGTCTGGGCCGTGAAGTCGGGGGCGATGTCGCCGATGCGGATTGCCATGGGGTACCTCCTGAGGCTCGGGGAGCGCCGGGCGCTTCCCGGCGCGCTGGAACGATAGCCCCGTGGCGCCCGCCGTTCGTGACACCCTTCCCCTCACCATGAGCAAGGCCGGGTCAGGCGACGGGCTCCAGCGCCGGATGGGCCTCCTCGGGGCCACCTCCACGAACATCATCGGGATGGTGGGGATCGGGCCCTTCCTGACCATCCCGCTGATGGTCTTCGCGATGGGCGGGCCCCACATCATCTGGGCCTGGCTCGTGGGCGCGCTCCTGTCCCTGGCCGATGGCCTCGTCTACGCCCAACTCGGGGCGGCGCTCCCGGGGAGCGGCGGGCCCTACATCTACCTGCGGGAGGCGTTCCGGCCGTTCGGACTGGGGCGGCTCATGGCCTTCCTGTTCCTGTTCCACATCCTGCTGGTGGCGCCCCTCTCGCTCGCCGGCGGGGCGGTGGGCTTCGCTGACTACCTCGGTTTCTACCTCCCGGAGCTGACGGGACTCCCGCACCACCTCGCCGCCGCCGGCGTCTGCGTACTGGTGCTGTTCCTGCTCTACCGGAACATCGACTCCGTCGAGCGCCTCTCGAAGGCGATGCTCGCGCTCGTCCTCGCCACCACCGGCTGGGTGATCGTGGCCGGCCTCATCGAGAGTCCGGGGCTCCCGTCGTTCATGCCGCCCCACGGCTTCGACGCCGGCTTCTGGCCGGCGCTCGGCGCGGCGTCGGTGATCGCGATGTACAGCTTCGGCGGCTACAACCAGGTCTGCAACATCGCGGGCGAGGTGAAGGACCCGGAGCGCAACGTGCCGCGCTCCATCCTGCTCTCGATCGTGGTGGTCGCAGCGATCTACATCGCGATGACCACCGTGATGCTCGAGCTCATCCCCTGGCAGGAGGCGGAGGCGAGCCGCACCCTCGCCTCGATCTTCATCGCCCGGACGGTGGAGGACCCCGGGCTCGCGCAGCTCGCGGGATCCGTCATCACCGCGCTGATCCTCTTCGTGGCGGTGGCTTCGGTCTTCGCCTTCGCGCTCGGCTATTCGCGGATGCCCTACGCCGCCGCCCGCGACGGGCAGTTCTTCCCCATCTTCGGGAAGGTCCATCCCACCCGCGGCTTCCCGCACGTCTCGCTCGTCTGGCTGATCGCGGTCTCCATCCCGTTCTGCTTCTTCAGCCTGGGAGAGCTCATCAACTGGCTCATGCAGGTCCAGATCCTGCTGCGCTTCGCCTGGCAGTGCGTCGCGGTGCTGCTGATCGCGCGCTACCGGCCGGACATCCCGCAGCCCTTCCGGATGTGGCTCTACCCGATCCCGGCGCTGCTCTCGCTCGCGCTCTGGATCGCGCTCTTCTTCACCGGGCCGCCCACCGGGGTGTGGTTCTCGCTGGGGTTCCTCGGCCTCGGCCTGATCGCCTACCGGGTCTTCCGGAGCCGGCAGGACCGCATTCCGGCCTCGGACTGACCCCGCGCCGGGACTTCGGTATTCTGCGGGCCCGGCGGGCTCGGGAAGGCGTGGTGTCTGGACCGGGCGCCGGGCCGGCAGGAGGAGCGATGGGCAACCCGGTTCCCGCGTGGGCTCTGGGTGGATGGGTGCTGCTCGCGGCGGTCCCGGGCGCGACGCAGGAGGAACCCCGCGAAGACCAGCCGGCAGAAGCGGAAACGGCGGACGAACCCTCGGGGCTGGAGGCCCTGCCCCACTTCACCGAAGAAGTCACGGTCACCGCCCGAAAGCGTGAAGAGGACCTCCAGGACGTTCCCTTCTCGCTGGTCGCGCCCACCGAACAGGCCCTCCGCAACCGCAGCGTCACGACACTCGAGGACGTCTCGGTGAACGTCGCGGGTTTCTCCGTCCAGAACCTGGGACCCGGCCAGAGCCAGATCGCCGTGCGCGGGGTGTCGGCGGGCCAGATCGTCCGCGACCAGCCGGGCGTCAAGGAGCAGGTGGGGGTCTATCTGGACGAGTCCGTCATCTCGCTCTCCCTGTTCACTCCCGACCTCGACCTCTTCGACATGAACCGCGTCGAAGTCCTGCGGGGCCCGCAGGGCACGCTGTTCGGATCCGGTTCCCTCGCCGGAACGGTCCGGTACATCACCAACCAGCCGGAGCTGGGCGTCACCGGGGGAGCCGCCGAGTTCGGCTTCCGGTTCCTCGAAGGGGGCAGTTCCGGAAACGACGGCAAGGTGGCCGTCAACGTCCCGTTCGGGGAGGCGGCCGCCCTGCGGATCGCCGCCCACAACACCCGGATCGCAGGCTTCATGGACGCCCGCGGGCCGGACGGGAGCGTTCGGAAGAACGTGAACCGCGGCCGCCGCACCGGGGCCCGGGTCGCGCTGCGAATCGAGCCGAACGACCGCGTTTCGATCACGCCCCGGTTCCTGACCCAGGATCTCGCGATGGAGGGGTGGAACCGGCGGGACCTCTACAACATCCTGGCGAACCCGTTCACCACCAGCCGGCCCGCCGTCAACCTGGGCGAACGCGAGCACTTCATCCAGATCGAGGAACCCTTCACCGACCGCTTCCTGCTCGGGGACCTGACGATCGAAGTGGACTTCGGCAGCATGCTGCTCACCTCGATCACCTCGTTGACGACGCGCGACGTGGAGGTGGTGCGGGATGCGACGGCGCTGGGCGGCAGCGTGTCGTTCAGCCCCTTCGGCGCCGAAGAGGCGGGCTACACCCTCGACTTCCCGCTCGTCGACGTGACCTCGGCGGCGGGCCTGACGCAGGAACTCCGGCTGGCGGGAGCGTTCGGGCGCCTGACCTGGCTGGCCGGATCGTTCTACGGCGCCTCGGAGCGCCAGTACGGACAGAGCGCGCACGCGAAGGACTACGTTGCCGTCAACGGTGCGGCGGTCACGGACTTCCTGAGAACGGCCACGGGGAATCCGGATCTCGTGTGGTCCGGGTCCCGGTCGCTGCCCGGCGACGCCGCGACCGAGGAACTGTTCTTCTCCGATCTCGACTACGACTTCGATCAGCTCGCCCTGTTCGGCGAGGCGTCGTTCTCCGTCACGGACCGGTTCCACCTGACCGGGGGCGTTCGCTGGTACGACTTCGAGGAATCGCGGACCCAGGAGTTCGACGGACTGTTTTCCGATCCCGCCGACAGCGAGGGCACCACCGCGGCGGCCGGGTTCGCGCCCCGGTTCATCGCCAGCTACGACGTCAACCCGGGCACGCGTCTGAACGCGCTGGTCTCGAAGGGATTCCGGTTGGGGGGCATCAACGATCCCCTGGTCGGCCCGGCCTGCTCGCCGGCGGACCTCGCGACCTTCGGCGGGCGTGAGACCTGGGAGGACGAGGAACTGTGGAACACCGAGGCGGGAGTGAAATCCAGCTTCCTGAACGGCCGCGCCTCGCTGAACGCGTCGGTGTTCTCGATGGCCGTCCACAACCTCCAGGCGACGGTCACCGCCGGAACCTGCTCGTCCCGGATCATCTTCAACGTGCCGGACGCGCGGAGCCGCGGGCTCGAGCTGGAGCTCGCGGCGCAACCCGCCACCTTCTTCGACTTCGCGATCTCGGCCAGCCTCGTCGATGCCCGGCTTCAGTCCACGGTGACCTCGACCGGTGCGGACGGGGCCGTCACGGTGGTGTCGGGCATCGAGCCGGACCGCCGGCTACCGACCACCCCGAGGCTCCAGGCAGCCGCGGCCGCGACCTGGCGGCGGCCGCTCGCGAACCGCTGGGTCGGCTACGTGAGCGGCACTTTCCAGCACGTCGGCTCCCGCTTCACCCAGGTCGGCGACCAGGCTGAGGGCTTCGGCTCCGTGAACCTCCGGGCGCTCTCCCCCGCCCTGCGGCCCGGAGCGCACCTCGGCGGCCCCCTCACCCAGGGTTCGTTCGCGTTCGACCCGGAACTACCCGCCTACAACCTCGTCAACGTGCGGATCGGCCTGCTGACCGGCCGCTGGGACGTGGCGTTGTTCGTGGACAACGCGACGAACGAACGGGCGCGGCTGGCTCTCGACCAGGAACGGGGCACCCTGGCCCGGATCGGCTATCTCACCAACCCGCCGCGCAGCCTGGGAATCAGCGCCCGCGTCGGTTTCTGACAGCGGCGCCGGCGCGCGTCCGGCCGGCGTCCCCCCGGGCCACTACCGCCGCACCCGTTTGTCGTCCCGGTAGAACTCCTCTCGGACGGTTCCGTTTCTCATCCGGATCGTCCAGCGGCCTTCCCGCTTGCCTTCCACGTAGTTCCCGCGGGCCGTCCCCGATCCGGGAAAGCGGTGGACGAACGGTCCGTGTCTTTTGCCGTCCACCATCGGGCCTTCCTCGATACTGCCGCTCGCGTAGGTGAAGACCCAGGGGCCCTCCGCGACGCCGTCCACGTAGGAGCCTTCGGCCCGGTCTCCGTCGGCTTCCCGGGAAACCCAGCGGCCGTGCCTTCTGCCTTCGACGAAGGGTCCTTCCTCAATGCCACCTGCTCCGTCGCGAAGGACCCAGGCCCCATGTCGGCGGCCCTCAACCAGCGGGCCCTCCTCCCGGCCACCGTCCGGGAAAACGAGAACCCAGTGACCCTCCTGCACGTCGCGGACGAAACGGCCTTTCTCGACCTGTCCGTCGGGGCTGCGCAGGACCCACCGGCCGTGGCGCTCGCCATCCACGTAGGCCCCTTCTTCGACCCTTCCATCCACAAGGCGGATCACCCAGTGACCGTGGCGTTCCCCGTCCCGGAACGGCCCACTGGCCTCGGCCTCCTGGGCCAGACGCGCCGGTTCTGCCCGCACCGGGAACCAGCACGAAAGAAGAACCCCCGCCAGCGCGGCGGTTCCGAACTCTCTCGTCACGCGCATCGGGAATGACCCTCACCACACAGTAGCAGCGGTCACACCGGGTGGCGGGACCGAGAGCAACTTCACCGCCGACACCGCCGTGGCCCGGCAGTTCGGCTCTACGGGACCATCTGGATCTGGGCAGCGCGTTCCACCTGGTGGCGCCTGCACTGGCCGGTTTCTTCCGCCTGGAGGTCGGTGCTCGTATCCTTCGGCGGACTCCGATGAGATATCCGGCCGGAAAGCGCGCGGCGGGGCTTACGGCGGTCACGCTCGCGCTCCTGCTCCCCGGCGCTCCGGCGCCGGGGCAGGAGGCGTTCCGGCTCGGCGACATCGCGGCGGAACCGGGGCACGCCGTCTCCGGCCGCCTCGACGTCGCTCCCCTGGGCGGGGACGCGGGGACCCACCTGCCGCTCACCGTCGTGCACGGGGCCCGTCCGGGCCCCGTGCTCACCCTGGTGGCGGGAATCCACGGCTCCGAATACGCGCCCATCCTGGCCATGCAGCGCCTGCGGCCGCTCCTGGACCCGGCGGAGATCAGCGGCACGGTGGTTCTGGTCCACATGGCCAACCTGCCGGCGTTCCTGGGCCGGACGATCTACTTCAGCCCGGACGACCGGAAGAACCTGAACCGGGTGTTCCCGGGGAAGCCGGACGGCACCCTCACCGAGCGCATCGCCCATGTCCTCACCGAGGAGGTCATCGTCCGCTCGGACTTCCTCATGGACATCCACTCGGGCGACGGCAACGAGTGGCTCCGCCCCTCTTACACCGGCTACTACGCCGAAGCGGGCGGCGCCGAGGTGATCGAGAAGTCCCGGCGGATGGCCGTCGCGTTCGGTCTCGACCCCATCGTCGAGTTCAAGGGGGACCTGGATCCGAGCCGCGCGATCTGGTGCGGGTCCGCGGCGGTGGCCCGGGGCATCCCGTCCATCGACGTGGAGTCCGGCGAGATGGGTCTGATCGAGGACCGGACGATCGCTCCCATCGTGGACGGGGTGCTGAGCGTGATGCGCGATCTCGGAATGGCGCCCGGAGACCCCGCGCCGACTGAGAACCCGTTGTTCATCCAGGAGCGCGCCTACGCGACCAGCGAACACGACGGCGTCTGGGAGCCGGACCCGCGGGTCGAGGCCGGCCGGTACGTCGCGAAGGGCGCCCGGCTGGGAGTCGTGCGCGATTTCCACGGCAACCCGCTCGCGGAGATCCGGGCGCCGGCCGCCGGGATGATGCTCATCCTGCTCGGCACCCCGCCGGTGAACCGCGGCGAGACGATTGCGGTCATCGCCCGCGTGGAGTGAGCACGGGGCCCCGCCGCAGCGGGCCGGCGGATCGAAACGTCGCGCCCATCGCTGCAACGGGAGGGGCTCGGCGGTCTTCAGCGCTCATGGGTCTTCCGGAACGTAGATGATCTCTCCGCTTTCGAGTTGGTACGCAACACCGACCCGGCGGCCTCGCCGGCTCGGCTCGTCACTGTTCGAGTCCGCTCGATAGCGGGTGACCTCTCCACCCTCCCGGGTGATGATCTCCATGTCCGCAGCGCCGGGGTTCTTCACCATCGTGAAGTCCTCCTGCGTGAGGAATTCGGTCAGTTGCCAGCGGCTGACCATGGCGACCATCAACGCCACCGCAAACACCATGGCGACGTCGAAGAGGTTGGCGACGCTGCTGATCGGATCGCTTTCGTCGTTAGCGAACGCCCTGCGCTGGCGCCGCCTTCTCCGGTAGGCCATGCCGTCCTCCCTGTTCGGTCGGTTGTGACTGTTCGGCAATGAGTTCGCTGATGAACTCGAGATCGTTGAGCGCTTCGGTGTTCCATCGCTGGATCGCCTGTTGGGTGGCGAAACCGACCCCACCGACGAAGAGGCCGATGACGGTGGTCGAGAACGCCACCTGCAGGTTTTCCGCCATCGTCGCGATGTCCCCGGCGGCGAGGCCCACCAGTGCGGGTCCCATCGGAATCAGGGTACCCATGAGCCCGAGCATCGGTCCGAGTCTCGCCATGGTTCGCGGCGTTCGGAGCTCCCGTTCGCAACTGGCTTCGAAGTCTGCGATGACCTTCTCGCGATGCGCCGGCGACCGTCCGTGATCGAATAACCGCCGGGCTGCTGGAGTCCAGCGCGCATCTTCCGGCAGTCCGGCGGCGCCGAAAGCCGCTTCGAGATCGGTGTGAGCCAGCCGCTCCACGAGGGTGCCCGCCGCCGACCGGAACCGGAGCACGGAAAGCCAGGTTCCGTAGGTCCGGCCGAGCTGGATCAGGGAACGGACGAAGAACAGGAGCAGCAGGACGATGACCGGTATCAGCAGGCCGCTAGACAGCAGGTAGAGGACGCGGGTCAGCAGATCCATGGCTCCCATGACTCCTATCTCGTGCGGCGCGCCGCAGTCGCCGCCGGTGACTCCAGAATCCGACGAGGATTCCCAGGATCGAAACGCCGGCGAGAACCGCAAAGGGCCCGAACTCCGCGCCCAGCCGGGTGCCTTCGGCGCCGTCCCGGACACCGAGCGCCGTCAGCCCGAACGCGAGAACGATCTGTCCGGCGTGGACCACCAGGCGCAGTTCGTGACGCAGGCCGCGATCGGCCAGGACCCGGCGAGTCAGCCAGCACCCGGTCACGCCGAGGGTGACAATGCCGAGACTCAGCACGAACGCTGTCGCGCGGAAAGGCCATTCCGTCGCCGCGTGAAACACCTTCACCTCGATGTAGAACAGCGCGAGGAGCGGCAGCACGCCGGTGTAGTAGCCGGCGGCCTGGAGAAGCCGGCGCTCGCTGAATCCATGGTGTACCCGCAGCATCAAAGCCGCCCCGGCGCATCCGAGGACTCCCTCCAGGGCCATCAGCGCCGCGAGCGAGTGACCGAGCGGACTCGTGAGCTGATCGACCAGGGCCGGCAGGTTCTGATGCACTGCCAGGGGGTGGAGGGAGTACGCGATCCCGGCGGCGGCGGCCACACCTCCCCACCGGACGAGGGCCCGGTTCGGGAACGAGACCGCCAGCAGGAGCAGCAGCAGCCCCGTTGCGGCGGCAACGTCCAGAACCGCTTCCATGCGCGGAGATCACCGCCCTCGCCGTTGCCGCAGCAGGAGGAGTCCCCAAAGGGAAAACCCGGCCAGAAAGACGATGCCGAGGGTGTCCAGACGCGAGTCCGTCGTTGGGGCTCCGCGAGAGTCCCGTTCCCGGGTCTCGGCCAACTCCTCCTCGGACAGCACCACGCCCGCGTCCGTCAGTTCGATACTCGGGCTCTGGGCCCGTTGCAGGTTGTTCTGGTAGCCCCCGGCCAGCTCCGGCGGCAGGTTGTCGGCAATGAATGACGCCAGCAGGGCGTTGTCACAGACGAACCCGCTGCAGCCGGCCTCGAACTCCTCGACGAGGCGCGCGTGCAGTTCGGAGAGAACGGCGATCTGCTCCGCGGTCGCGTCCCAGTAGCCCTTGCGCACGGTTTCGAGCATCACCGCCGTCATTTCCTGAAGGGCGTAGGGGTTCTCCCGGCGGAAGAAGTCCTGTACCTGCAGGTCGTAGCGGTCCTCCACGTACACCTCGTAGAGGCCGTCCCAAAGAGCGTCGTCGATGGCGGCGGGCTTCATGACGTTCCATCCATAGGTGTTCCGGAACGTCTCGGCGAAGTGCTCCGCCGAGGACGCGCCCCCTTCCTGCATCTCGCCGATGTACGCCGGATTCAGCACGGTCGCCCGCGCTTCCGTCCATACCGTTTCGTTCAGGTCGGTCATCCGCGGGCGGCTCATGTTGCGGAAATCGTTGAAATAGGCGTCCGCATCCTTCCCGGTGACGTGACGGACCGCCATGCTCAACCCACCCATGAACTCATAGACGTGGTCCAGACTCAGGGCTCCCCAGGTATGGCTCTGGCGGGGTTGGACGACGACCTCGGTGTCCGCCAGCGCCGCCTCGAACACGCCCTCGGCGAAATGACCCCATAGCTCGCCCTCGTCGTACATGGCTCCCATGTTGTAGAGGTACTGACCGGCCACCTCGGACTCGGCTTCCCACCGGTCGCCGCTCTCGACCATCTCCATGATGGCGGTGCCGTAGTTGCCGTTCACACCGCCGAACACCCTCTTGGTCGCGAAGCGCCGGGCGTCCACCGGGGAAAGACCCTTCTCCTTCATGACCTCCTCCGCGCGCAGGCGCCCGGCGTGGACGAAGTTGGCGTGCGCTTCGGCATCCTCGGCGTCAGCGGCCATGGCGACCGCGCGGTTGATCAGGGTGAGGCGGGACGCGGCGAGGTCCCGCAATTGTCCGGCCGTCTGGACGACCACGTCCACGCGCGGACGGCCCAGCTCGGCGGAAGGAACGAGCCGCAGGTCCGCCACCCGGCCGAAGGGATCCCAGACCGGCTCGACGCCGAGCAGGTGGAAGATCTGACCGACGGTGGCGCCTTCGGTCCCGATGAAGTCGGTTGGCCAGAGAGTAAAGGCGACCTTTCTGGGGTATTCGGAGTGCCGCCGCCGGTGCTCTTCGAGGAGCGATTCGGCGAGGGCCCGTCCCACCTTCCACGACTCGGGCGACGGCGTCTTCTCCGCATCGATCGAGTAGAGGTTGCGGCCAGTAGGCACGGCGGCCGGATTGACGATCGGGTCGCCGCCGGAAGAAGGAGCGACGTAGCCACCGCCGAGCCCCCGCACGACGCCCTCGAGTTCCCGGTCCGAACTGATGCCCAGGCCGTGCCGGTGACGATCGATGCCGGAGACGCTCGTCTCGATCGTCAGGACCGCCTGTGCGAACTCGGCTTCCAGTTCCGCCCGTGCTTCGAGTTCGGCCGCGTTCGTATCCAGGATCTCGGCAGCCCGACGGTCGAAGCCGGGATCGTCAAGAATGTCCAGGAGTGCCTCGGCACCGGTTCGGTTGACGTCCGCGAGCTCGGTGCGCAACGCGTTGCGTTGCTCCCGGTAGTAGCCGACGGCTTCGGTGTCGGCCTTGAGCTGCTCGGTTTCGGAAGCGGAGACGTCGTTGTCCCATGCACGTTGCAGCGACGCCAGTTGCACCGGGTCCAAAGCCCGGGCGAGCAGCTCTGCAGCCTGACGCCGCCGTTCTGCGATTGCCCGTTCGCGAAGCTGCGGGTCCCTCAGCAGCGCGAGCGTGCGTTCCCGAATCCGCGGCTCCTGCATTCGCTCGATCAGGGCGAACACGTCCGGGTCCCGCGCGATGTCCAGCGCTTCCGCCATGGCGGGCGCCGCGCGCGCCACGGCGTCAGCCCGCTCCCGGTTCTCCGGATCGAGGATCTGGGAAACCCTCGCGAACTCCCGGTCCGACCGCAGTCGTTCGAGGAATTCCACCCTCGTCGGATGCGGCAGCACGCGCGCGACGAGGCTTTCCAGATCAACGGCCTCTGACGCTGCCGGATCCGTCCTGTCGGGGCGTGTCGGCGGCCCCCCTCCCCGACCGGACGGAGGACCGCCGCCGCGCATGAAGTTTCTGAGGACCAGAGCATCGGATGCCCGTCCGGCTTGCCGCTGCCAGGCGCGCGCCCGCTCGAGATCCGCCGTGGCGACAAGGTCGCTCAGGACCGCATCCGCGCTTTCGCCGGCGATCCGCCGGGCGAAGGCCCGCCTCGCCGGGAGGCGGTAGCGCCCCTCGAAGAACACCTGGTCATCAAGCTGGTCGCTGGTGACTCTCCCCATCACGCGGTCCATGCCGGCAAGGCTGTAGGCGATCGGATCGATCGCCATCAATTCGGCGGTGGAGTCCGTCTCCTCCGCCGACCATGCCTGCCCCAGCGTGTAGAAACCCTGCACCACCTTGGATCCGTCAATGGTCTCGACATGGTTGCTCAGGCGGAAGTAGTCCTCCTCGGACCATTCGGCGTCCGACTCCAGTCCCAGGTCCACGTGGAGGCTCATGGATTCCGCCATGCGCCGGATGGTTCTGGCGTGCTCGGCGCGCACCGGTCCCTCGGCCGCGTTGCGGTAGCTGTTCAGGCGATCCCGCAGGGGGCGCAGATCCTCGTACAGCCCCGCTTCCATGAAGGGAGGCGTCAGGTGGGTCACGGTCGCGGCATACGAGCGGCGCTTGGCGATGATTCCTTCGCCGATATTGCTCATGATGTAGAGATACACGTGCGGTACGCCGCCGATCAGCGCATCCGGCCAGTCGAATGACGACAGGGCGATCTGCTTCCACGGCCGGAACTCCAGGCTCCCGTGCGTGCCGAAGTGCATCACCGCGTCCGCCTGGAACTCGTGACGCGTCCACAGGTAGGACGCCACGTAGGGGTGGGGCGGCGCCTTGAGTGTTCCGTGGATCAGGCGGAACGTGTCCTCGCCGATCCCCGGCATGGGCTGCGGCAGGATGACCACGTTGCCGAAATCCACGCGGGCGACCGCCAGCGCCGCGTCCTCACCGCTGCCCACGGTCATGTACTCGCCCGGAGCGGGGCCGTACTGTTCGATCAGGGCATCGCGCATGGCCGGCTCGAGGTCGGCCTCGATCCATTCCGCATACCGGGCCGCCGGCACCAGAGCGGGGTCGCCCTCGCGGACGTACTCCTCGAACAACCCGCGCGCGTAGGGCCCGAGAACCGGCCCCCTCGCCTGAACGAGGTCCCAGAACTCCTCCTCCGAGTCGGGGAGTCCCTCGACCGCATAGCCCGCGTCCCGGAGTTCGCGCAACAGGTTGAACAGGCTGGGCGCTACCTCCATGTTGCTCGCGGTCATGGCGTTCTTGCCGGGGCCCTTGTAGTAGTAGATGGCGACCCGCTTGTCGCGGTTGGGCGTGGTCTTGAGCGCCAGGTAGCGTTCGGCGAGGTCCACGAAGGTGTCGAGGCGCTCCGGGACGACGTTGAAAATCTCGTAGCCGGAGGAATCGCGGAACTGGGCCGCGATCGCATACGGAGCGACGCCTCCGTCGAGTTCGGGCAACACCACGCTGAGGGTGAGCAACCCCCCCGCCATGCCCTGCTGATCGGCGACCCAGTCGTCGTGGTCCTGGAAGACGGACACCGGGGTGAGCATCGGGATGTTCCGTTCCTGAAGCCAGCGGACTGCTTCCTGAGCGCTGCCCCGCGTGAGGCGGCCATGCGGCATGAGGATCACCAGATCGGGCTCGATCTCCTTCAGGAAATCCAGACGTTTCGCCGAGCTGGCGACCGGATAAACGTTCCATCGCCGGTCCTCGAGGGCCTCGATGAACGCGTCCACGTGATCCCGATTGGCGTTGAACGGGCCGGGAACGCTGGTGAGCAGGGCGATGTCCGGCGCGTCGGGCTTTTCGAGACCCTGCCCGGCGTACCAGCTGCGGAACGCGGCGATGGTCTCGAAGGTCAGGTCGTCCTCGAGATGAAACAGCACGTCCATCGCCCGCTCGAGCGGCGGCAGAACCGGCTCGGACCGGAACGCTTTGCCGTCGAGTTCGACCCGGGTGAAGTTCAGCAGGCGGGCGTAGTTCCCGGTCCCGCCATAACGGAAGTATCCGGTGACGGCGTCCAGGTGTTCGCCCTCCAGCGTGGTGACGTCCAGCGCGGGATTGGTGGCGGCATGGACGAACAGATGGGTCCCGCGGCGGCCTGCTTCCCGGAGATGGCCGAGTTGGGTCTCGTCGAGTCGCAGACCGCGGCCGTGGAGGTACACGGCCGGATAGTCCGCGGCGCGGTCAAGTTCGTCGCCCTCCAGCACGTCGATTCGTACGGCCTGGTCTGCCCGCGCGCGGTCGATGCGCGCCAGTTGAACGCCGCTGAAGTCGACGAAAGCGATGCGGGTCACCGCGACGTACCGTTGGTACGCCGCGGTTCCCGCGCCGGCAAGCGCCAGCGCCGCCAGCGCGAGCGCGATCGTCCTGCGGCGTAGCCGCGGGACTCGTCGTTGTTGTCCCCTGTTGTTCTGGTCCGTGCTTTCGGGCATCGCCGGCTCTCCTCTGGGTGCGCTTGCCGTGGACGGCAGCTAGAACGGCGTCACGGCGACCTGCACGGAAAGCATCCGCGCCGCGACCGGGCTTCCGAACGATTCTTCGTAGTAGGCGTCGAACAGGTTCAGAACGTGGATTCCGACGCGCATCCGGTCGCTCGGGCGAAGGGAGAACCCGAGATCGGTGCGGTTGTAGGCCTCCAGTTCCACCGGACGCCCGCGGGAGGTCTGGAACCGTTCCCCCACCCACCGGTGATCGAGCGACCCGGTGACCCCCCACGAACCGAGGGCTCCGTTGAACTGAAGTCCCACGTTCACCTTGTGGCGGGGGACCCGCGCGAGAGGATCTCCGGACTCCCGATCCTCGCTGTCGGTGAGGGTGTAGTTCGTGTAGTAGCCGAACCAACCCGCGGGGTCGCCCTGGGCAACCAGTTCGATCCCGGTCGAGCGTGCGTCGGCGACGTTCACCCAATCGAGGTGGTCGCGCGACGGGGCGAGGACCAGTTGGATCAGGTTGGTCATGTCGTTGTAGAACAGGTTCAGTTCCATTCGGAGGGCGCGCCCGGCTTCGTACTGGAGGCCGCCGTCGAAGGAGGTGATGTATTCGGGATCCAGATCCGGATTCGGAAACCCCGGAGTCGTTCCGTGGAACACGACGTTGCCGAACAGCTCGGAGAGGCTGGGGGCGCGGAACGCCCGGCCGGCCGAGGCGCGGACGCGCGATGCCGGCGTCATCGTGTAGAGCATTGCCAGCCGCGGAGAGCTGACCGACCCGAAACGGGAGTGGTAATCGAAGCGCGCGCCCGGGACCAGCCGCAGGTCATCCGTCACATCCCATTCGTCCTGCACGTATCCCGATGCCTCGTGGAAGACCTCCCGGGATCCCTGTGACAGCGGGAAGACATCGCCGATCGGGGGGTCGCGAACGAGGGAAACGGACGGGTTGAGCGCGCCGCCCGCCGCCAGGTCCGCCTGGATTCCGGCCGCCATGCCCATGAGGTCTTCATCCGAGCCGAGCACGTTCGCGTGGTCCGCGATCAGGCTGTCGCCAAACGTGCCGCGATCATTCGTGTAGTTCACGCCGAAGACAACGGTGTGGGCGCCATTCGGTGTCCAGGTGAATTGCGGTTCGATCAGGAAGTTCCGGTACCGCGACTCGCGCTCCGTAAAGGCCGCAAACGATTGGGATCCGCGCGTTATTTCCTCGACGCGGCCGCGGCCGGGCTCATCCACGGCAGTGATCTGCCGGGTGCCGGCGCGGGTGTGGTTCTCGACGGAGGTGCGGTCGTTTGTAGCTCGAACGTTGAGTTTGATCTCCGCGGAGACCGGTCCGTCGCTGCGCTGCCGCAGCACGGCGCCGAGGCCGCCGCTGGTTGCCGTCCGGGTCTCGTCAACGCTCGACGGCAGTCGTGTCGTGACTCCGAGGCCGTTCGAGAAACGGGAGACCCGTGGCAGGACGGTCAGATCCCAGGTCTCGGCGAGCGCGAAATCCAGACGCCCGCTGAAGCGAAGGTCGTCGTAACCGACATTCGGGAGCGCTCTCCCGCTGGCTGTCTCCTCGCGGTTGTAGACGTTTTCGATAGCCCGCCGTTCGAGCGTGAACGAGTAGGCGGTCGGTCCCGACTCGCCCCGCATCCAGGCGCCGACCTGTGAATACGCGGAGCTTCCGCCTCCCGCGTAGACATCCACGGCCGCCGGCCCCTCGCCCCGCCGGGTGATGGAGTTGATGGCGCCGGAGAACGCATTGGCGCCGTAGAGACTGGAGAACGGTCCCCTGACGACCTCCACCTGCTCGACGGACTGGAGCGGCACCAGATTGAGCTGCTTCAGGGTGCCCGTGCCCAGATCGTTGGCGGGCAGCCCGTCCATCATGAAGAGCGCGCGCTTGGTGCCGGGAACGCCGCGAAGGATGATCATCGAGTTGGAGCGGGCGGCCATTCCCGACCGCTCGACGAAATCAATGCCCGGCGTCCGGCGGAGCAGGTCCTGGATGTTCCGGGCGGGCGCATCCTCGATGAACTCCCGGTCCACGACCGACACGCTGGCGGGCACGTCGGTAATGGCCCGGGCGGTACGGGTGGCGGTCACGAAGACCTGCTCCTCGAACCGCAGCACCGACAGGCGCAGGTCCACGCGGGATGTCTGATCGGCAATCACCGTCACTTCAACGGCGAGTGGCCGGAAAGCCTGGTGCGAGGCCACGACGCGGTGGGTGCCCGGCAGGACACCGTCGATGATGAAGGAACCGTCCTCGCCGGCGGCGGCCGTCTGGCCGGTCTGTTCGACGGTAACGAGGGAGCCCGGCAGCGGAGCGCCGCCGTCCTCGATGGTGACGGTGCCCTGGATCGAGCCGGTCTCCTGCGCCGCCACCGGCGCAGTCCCGACAGCCGCCAGCAGGCCGGCCGCCAGGAAAGAAGTCAGAAAACGAGTGAATTTGGATCGGTACATGGTTGTCCTCCCGATTGCCTGCCCTCGGCAAGACGGTTCCGGCAGATGCCGTGCGTACCGCGGCGAACCTCGTTCTGAGGGCGTCCCGAACGGCGCCGGGAAACGCGGTAGCCGCGGGGGGACGCGCCCGGTCAGACGACCGCCGGCGCGTGCCGGCCCGACGCCCGCCGCTTGGCGGCGGACGAGCACGGCGTTTTCTCGGAACTACGCGGGAGGAGCGCGGGCGGGCTGGCGAAGGTAGAGCCGGGACGGAACCCGGACGACTTCGCGCGCCTGTTCCAGCGGACTCGCGGCATCGGCGAATCCGATCTGCAACGAGCCGGAGAGTTCGGTGGCAGGCTGGTGTGGGAGCTGGCAGACCGCGCAGTGCTCATCGACGGCGTGCTCTTCGTGACCGAAGACCTCCGCCGCGGGGGCGCCGGCCACCGCCAACACCAGGAGAGCTATCCATGCGCTCCAGGCAAGGCTGCGCCGGGCGAGCCTCAAGGGTGACGGTACTGGTCGCATTGCTGCCGAATCGAGCCGGTCAGTCTACCGGCCAGGAGTGTTTGCTGTAAAGCCTGTTTTGCTACGGCAGCCGGGACGTTCCCGGACCTCCGTCGCCGAAGGCGGAAAACAGCAGGTTGCGGAACCGGCCAACGCTCGTCCTTGGAGCGTCGCGCCGCCTGGCAACCTGACTACCGCATCCGGCGGACGATCGGCAGGCCCCAGAAATAGAGCGCGGTGAGGTCCACCCCGCGGGCGATGAGCGTGGCCCAGGACGCCGCGTAGACCCCGACCATGTTCACCGGCTGGATCAGCACCCAGAGCACGAACAGGACCGCCAGCGTCTCGATCAACCCGGCCCAGGTGATAGCGCGCGTCTCGGTGCTCCAGACCAGCAGCGCCCGGTAGAAGGCGAGGAGTACCGAGAAGATCGGCATCGTCACCAGGATCTGGAGCGCCGGGACCGAGAGCTCCACCAGGTTCGGAGCGAGTCCCGCCACGTGCCGGAACCAGAGGCCGGACAGCGGGGTGAGAGCCATCACGGCCTGCAGCAGGCACGCCCCCACCCCGAGGCCGATCGCGAAGCGGACGAGCTTGTCGAACCGCTGGCGGCTGCCGTCCATGAACGCGATCGCCACCTCCTGGAACGAGAGGCCCATGCTGCGGAAGACGAAAGCCAGCGCCGCCACCACCGGATAGGTAGCCAGCGACTCGAGGGCGAGGCGCGAATGCCCGAGGAACAGGTTGACGAGCGGGTGGATCGCGAGCGCGATCACCGAACTGACCAGGAGCGGGATGTAGAAATGGAGGATCTTCGGGTTGGTCAGCGGCTCGCCGTTCCGGGGAGTCGCGAGCACCTCGCGCACGCAGTCGGCCACCATGAAGCGGGTGGCGAACGCTTCGACCAGCACCGCGACCGAGAGCGCCGCCCCTCCGACGAGCGCGCCCGATATCGGGGCGTCGAAGAGCAGCCAGGCCGTCACCCCCATGCCCGAGAGCCGGATGGTGGTCCCGTAGGCGATCCGGCGGGTGTGGCCGTGCCGGACGAGGAGCCCCTGGTAGAAGCGGCGGTAGCCGATGGCCGCCGGCCAGGGCAGCAGCACCAGCAGCGCCTGCCGGCTCAGTTCGGCGACCCGCGCGTCGAGACCCATCACCGTCTCGGCGACCCACGGATAGAGCGGGGACAGGGTCCAGGCCAGCATGAGGAGGGTCAGCCCCAGGTTCAGCGTGGCCCCGAAGCGGCGGAGCGAACGGAACGCCTCCCGGTCCTTGCAGAGCGCCGTGGAGGCGCTCAGCATCATGATGATCGGCGCCTCGAGGATCAGCGCGAAGGCGAAGGCGACCCCGAAGGCCGCCAGGTTCACCGTCGCGTCGGGAAGGCGGGCCACCACCGCGGCCACCAGCAGGCCCTCGACGGACATCATGATCCAGGTGGCCGCCATGGGCAGCCAGACCCAGAAGATCCGGCTGGTGGTGAGCGGCGCCCGCGGCGGGGCCGCCTCCGGAGTCTTCCCGAACGTGGGGGTCACGCGGCGTCCCGATCGTGGGCGAGCGCGTCGAGATTCACCTCGCGGGCGAGCGCGTCGGCGACCGCCAGTCCGTCGCGGGTCGGCAGGATCCAACCCCTCAGCTCGTCACCCCGGAGTTGGACGAGGCCCCGGTCCCGCCATTCCCGGAAGAGCCTTCGGTTCGCCCGCACCACCGCTTCGCCGTACCGGGCGGCGAACCCCCCGAGCGGCAGGCCGTCCGTGGTGCGAAGGCGCAGGAACAGTTCTTCGAGGGCGCGCTCGTGCGAACGCAGCGTCTCGCGTTCCGCCGTGGGTTCTTCTCCGCGGAGAATCGCTTCCTCCCAGTCGTCGAACGTCCGCCGGTTCCAGAACCGTTCTCCTCGTTCCGGTGCGAAGGAATGGGCGGATGGTCCGACCCCGAGGTACTCCACCAGGCTCCAGTACTTCCGGTTGTGGCGCGAACGAAACTCGGGCGCCGCGGCGAAGTTGCACGCCTCGTAGGCCGCAAAACCGCTCTCCCGGAGGGTTTCGTGGACCACCCGGAAGAGGGCGCTCGCGTCGCCGGAACGAACGGCGACGGTCTCCCCGCGGGCCTGGCGGCGTCCGAAAGGCGTTCCGGGCTCGATGGACAGCTCGTAGGCGGAGATGTGGCTCACCCCCGGCAACGCGGCGAGGGCGACGAGTTCTTCGCGCAGGGAATCGGGCGTCTGCCCCGCCGTGCCGTAGATGAGATCGGCCGAGATCCAGGGAATGCCGGCCTCGGCGAGCCGGGACACCGCCACCGCGACGTCCGACGCGTTGTGCGCGCGGCCGAGGAACCGCAGCCGGGACTCGTCGAGCGCCTGCACTCCGAGGCTGACGCCCCAGACCTCCTCGGCCGCCCACCGGCGGGCGAGATCCGGATCCTGGACCAGGTCCTCCGGGTTGGCCTCGAGGAAGACCAACGGCGAGGGCGAAGCAAGGCCCCGCTCCACCGCCGCCGACGCCACCTCCCGGAAGAATCCGGCCGGCGCGAGCGAGGGGGTGCCGCCCCCGAAATAGACGGTGTCCGCACCGAGCGCGGCGGCCCGGAGCTCCAGCTCCTGCAGCAGGGCCTGCCGGTAGCGATCGAGACGCTCCGATCCGGGATCCCCGAGCGGAGTTACGGCGAAATCGCAGTAGGGACAGATCCGCGAACAGAAGGGAACGTGGACGTAGAGCCCCGGAGCGGCCGGTTCCGGAGTCTCCGTCAGCAGGTCAGGCGGCAGCGAAGTCGAATCCGGGCGCTCGGTCACGCCGCCGGACTCGACTTCAATACGGCCACGAACGCCGACTGGGGAATCTGCACGTTCCCCACCTGCTTCATGCGCTTTTTCCCTTCCTTCTGGCGCTCGAGCAGCTTCCGTTTCCGGGTGACGTCGCCGCCGTAGCACCTGGCGGTCACGTCCTTCCTCAGCGCCCGGATGTTGGTGCGGGCGATGATCTTTCCCCCGATGGCGCCCTGGATCGCGATCTTGAAGTTGTGCATCGGAATCGCCTCGGCGAGGCGTTCGCAGTAGCCGAGCGCCCGGGGGCGCGCCTTCTCCTCGTGGACGAGCTGGCTGAGGGCGTCCACCCGCTCGCCGTTCACCAGGATGTCCACCTTGACGAGCTTGGTGGAGCGGTAGTCGAGCAGTTCGTAGTCGTAGCTGCCGTAACCGTGGGTCACCGTCTTCAGCCGGTCGTGGAAGTCGAAGAGGACTTCCGCGAGCGGCAGCTCCGCCTGGATCTCCACGCGCCGCGAAGACAGGAAATTCATGCGGCTGGTCGCCAGGCGCCGCTCGGTCAGGAGCTCCATGACCGGTCCCACCGAACGTTCCGGAATCAGGATGGAAGCGCGGATAAAGGGCTCCTCCGCGCCGTCGATGATCGCCGGGTCCGGGTAGTAGGCCGGATTCTCGACCTCGTGCAGCTCGCCGTCCCGGGTGGCGACCCGGTAGCGCACGCTGGGGGCCGACAGGAGCAGGGACAGCCCGTGTTCCCGCTGCAGCCGCTCCTGCACCACGTCCAGATGGAGGAGTCCCAGGAACCCGCAGCGGAACCCGAAGCCGAGGGCGGTGGAGGTCTCGCGTTCATACGTCAGCGCCGGGTCGTTCAGCGAGAGCTTCCCGAGCGCGCTCTCGAGTTCGCCGTAGTCGTCGGTCGAGATCGGATAGACCGAGCTGAACACCACCGGACGCGGTTCGCGGTAGCCGGGGAGCGACGTCTGCGCGGGACGCGCCGCGTCAATCACCGTGTCACCGATGGCAATGTCCTGAATCCGCTTGATTCCGCAGATCGCGTATCCCACCGCGCCCGCGGAAAGAACCTCCACCGGTTCCCGGCGGAGTCGCAGGAGCCCAACCTCTTCGACGACGTGGTCCGTGTCCCCGCGCATCAGGCGCACCCGGTCCCCGCGACGAATCTCGCCGTCCACCACGCGCACCAGCAGCACGACTCCCCGGAAGGTGTCGTACTGGGCGTCGAAGATGAGCGCCCGCAGCGGATCCGCCGGATTGCCGCCCGGGGGCGGAATCCGCGTCACGACGGCATCGAGGATCTCCTCGATCCCCTCGCCCTTTTTCGCCGAGGCCAGCACCGCCTCGAAGGGATCGAGCCCCAGCTCCTCGTCGATCTCCTCGCGCACCCGCTCCGGGTCGGCCGCCGGCAGGTCGATCTTGTTGATGACCGGAACCACTTCGAGCTCGTACTCCA
This sequence comes from Vicinamibacteria bacterium, assembly GCA_965116805.1. GTDB lineage: Bacteria > Acidobacteriota > Vicinamibacteria > Marinacidobacterales > Marinacidobacteraceae > Marinacidobacterium. Next base: position 1,786,989 of record OZ220713.1, on the reverse strand, counting down.
TCGCCACGAAGTGGTTGGCGACCGTCTGCGCCTCGACCCCCTGGGCCGCGTCCACCAGCAGGAGCGCCCCCTCGCAGGACATGAGCGAGCGGCGCACCTCGTGGGAGAAATCCACGTGGCCGGGGGTGTCGATCAGGTTGAGCTGGTAGGTCTCCCCATCCTTCGTCTCATGGAGGAGCGAGACGCTGTTCGACTTGATGGTGATGCCGCGCTCGCGCTCGAGGTCCATCGAGTCCAGCAACTGGTCCCGGAACTCGCGGTCGCTGACCCCGCCGCAGCGCTGGATGAGCCGGTCGGCGAGCGTGGACTTCCCGTGATCGATGTGGGCGATGATGCAGAAGTTGCGGACCCGTGCGAGGGGAACCGGACCGCTGGAGCTGGGCAACGAGCCGGTCAGGGTCGGGCCGTGGGAACGAGGGTCACCTCGTGGCGTTCCCCGTCGCGGAGGAACACCACGGCGAGCGGCTCGCCGATGCGGGCGGCCTCCAGCGCGTTCATGTAGTCGTAGATGTTCAGGACCGGAGTTCCCGCGAACTCGACGATCACGTCCCCCTTTTGGAGCCCCGCCGTTTCGGCCGGCCCGCCGGCCATCACGCCGCCGAGCAGCAGCCCCTCGATCTCGGTCGCGTACTCGGGGATCGTCCCGGTGTAGGCGCGCAGCGAGACACGCGAGGTCGCGGTCTCCGGGGCGCGCTCCACCTCGACGAACTCGGGGACCGGATCACTCTCGGCGACCCGGCGGGCGACGAGCGCCGTGAAGCGGGCGATCCGGGCGAGACCCTCGTAGTTCAGCTTGTCGGCGGTGTCCGACGGCCGGTGGTAGTCGGGGTGCGTCCCGGTGAAGAGGTTGAGGGTGGGAACGTTCTCGCTGTTGAAGGCCGACGAGTCGGTGGGGAGGTAGGGGTCGTCGGAGAGCGCGAGGTCGAATCCCCCGGGCACGTTCGCGCGCTCGACGATGCCGGGCCAGACGCTCGACGAGCCCATCGCCTGCACGGTCAGCCGGTTCTCCTCGAGCCGCCCCACCATGTCGAGGTTGATGTAGGCCGCGAGCTGGTCCGGCCGGACCGCGTCCCGGACGAACGCCCGGGAGCCGAGGAGGCCCGATTCCTCCCCGGACCAGAAACCGACCAGCACCGGCCGGGCGAGCGGAGAGTCGGCGACGGTGCGCGCCAGCGCGAGCACCGCCGCGGTCCCCGACGCGTTGTCGTCCGCCCCGGGATGGACCGCCGGGGGACCGTGGGGGTTCAGAGAGCCGCCGCCGCCCATCCCCAGGTGGTCGTAGTGCGCGCCCACCGCGACGTAGGGCGGATCGAGGCTCCCGTCCGCCGCGGGCAGGATCCCGACCACGTTCGCACCGCTGGTGGGCGTCCGCTCGAGGTCCACGGCGAGGGTGGCGAACCCCGGCAGCGGGAAGGACCCGGCGTCCACCTCGCCGGCATCGAGGGACCGTTGCACCTCGGCGAGGGAGACCCCGGTCCCCGCGAAGAGCCGGTCACCGGCCGCTCCGTCGATGGAGACGGCGAGGATGCCCTGGCTGCCCGGCGCCGAGATGTCGAAACCGTCCGGCGCCAGTTCCCCGGCGCCTTCGGACCCGGGACCGGCGATCATCACCATCCCGGCCGCTCCCTGGTCCCGCGCCGCCGACGCCTTGGACCGGAAGTCGGCGTGGCGGTTCAGTACCGACCGCGTCTCGTCCTCCACGTCGTCGGGGAAGTAGCGGAGGACCACCACCACCTTGTCGCGGACCTCGTGGCCGGCGTAGCTGTCGTAGGTGACCCCGGCGTTTTCCGGCACCCGGATGCCGTAGCCCACGAAATAGAGCTCTCCTCGCACCTCTCCGGTTTCCGAGAACGCGAACGCCTTCACCTGGTCGCTCCCGAAGCGTTTGTGTCCCCCGGCGCGGAGCGAGGACCCCCGATCCTCCACTCCGGAGATGAAACGGAAGGGGATCCCGAGGCCGTCCTGGCCGGGAAGCGGCCGGGCGCCGGCGGCCTCGAGCTCGGAAATCAGGTAGCGGCGCGCGGTAGCGGCTCCCGGCGTGCCCACCGCGCGCCCCTCGGTGCCCGGTCCGGTGAGCGCGAGGACGTCATCCCGGAGCTCCTCGGGGGTCTGCCCGGCGGCGGGGAGCGTCAGGAACAGCGCAAGCGAAAGGCTGACACCGGTCAGGGTCTGGCGGCGGCTCATTGGGGCGTCTCCGTGGGCTGGTTCCGGATCGGCGCGGCGCGGAGCGCGGCGAGCGCGGCCTCGTGATCCCAGTCGGCGAGGTAGATCTGGCCGCCCTCCCCGCCGTGGCGAGTGGAGGTCCAGGCGAGGCCCGTTCCGTCGGGGGTGGGGACCGGCAGCCCGTCGAAGCCGTCCGTGGTGGTGATCCGGACCGGCTCTTTCTCGCCGGCGACGTCCACCATGTACACCTCGAAGTTGCTGAATCCCAGCTTGTTCGAGGCGAACAGGACGTACTCGAGGGAGGGATGGACGTAGGGCGCCCAGCTCATGGCCCCGAAGTCGGTGAGCCGGCGCTGGTCGCTCCCGTCCGGGTTCATCGACCAGATGTCCGCGACCAGGCCGTCCTTCGAGAAGCGCCGCCAGATGATCCGCGACCCGTCGGGGAAGTAGAACGGGCCGCCGTCGTAGCCGGGCACGTGGGTCAGGCGCCGCTGTTCGCTGCCGTCGGCGCGCATGGTCCAGATTTCGCCGAAGTACGACGGATCGATTTCGGTAAGCCGGGTCTCGCGCTCCGAGAGGTCGTCCTCGAACATGCCCCGCATCGAGGTGAAGACGATCCACGCGCCGTCCGGCGACCAGCTTCCCTCGGCGTCGTAGCCGTGCGCGTCGGTGAGGCGGACGAGTTCGCCGTCCGAGCGCCGTTCCACGAAGACGTCCATGTGGGCGTCGTAGTCCCACTCGTAGCGGCGCTCCTGGCCGCTCTCCCGGAACTCGATCTCCTCCCGCTGCAGCTCGAGCGAACGCGGGTCGAGGTGGGTCGAGGCGAACAGGATGTCCCCGTTCCTGGCGGAGATGAAGGCACAGGTGGTCTTGCCGTGACCCGGCGAGACCCGGCGCACGTCCCCCGTTTCCATGGACAGCAGGTAGATCTGGAAGAAGGGGTTCCCCGGTTCCCGCTCGGACTGGAAGACCATCTCCTTCCCATCCGGGGAGAAGTAACCCTCGCCGGCGCGCCTGCCCTCGACGGTCAGGCGGCGGATACGGCTCAGGAACTGCGACTCGTCTTCGCCCCCCTGCCCCGCGAAGACCGGCATGGCCAAGCCGCCGCCCAACGCAATTGGAAGTACGAACACGAGGCGGCCCGGGACGCGCCGCAACGACTGGAACATGGGGAAACGAGAGCTGCGAACCGGCCGGTCGGTGGCCGGTGATTGTACCCCGCACCCGGGGTCGCCTCCCTCGCACAGGCAGGGTGGCGCGTACGGCTCGGAGCGCCGGCCTCCGGCCGGCATCGCCCCGGTTGTGAAAGTGCAGTCGTGCGGAGTTGGCCAACAGTCCGAGTGGCGCCGCCGGCTTGGAACGCCGGCTTCAGCCGGCACAGCGGCCCGCAGGGCCGCGGGCGGTTGGTTGCCAATCCAGGTAGACGGACGCACAACCGCGCCATCCCGGCGAAGGAGGTCGTCCCGCCGCCGGCCTGTGGCGGCCTGTGCCGCCCCGGCCAGGGGGGACAGGGACGGAACCCTCCACCGCCTCGGCGCTCCAGTGTCGCAACGTGCACGCGGCCCCGGTATGTTTCGAGACCGTCCCTCATGAATCTGCCCAAACCGTTTGGCCAACTCCGGGAACTCAGCCGGATACGGAGGGACATCGTCCGCGATCGGAACAGGCTACGCACCCAGATCCAGGCCATCGTCGGCGCTGCCGGGTTTCGGATCGGCAGCGCGCTCCCGGATCCTCTTGACCCGGATGGACTCCACATTCTCGAAGGTCTCGCCGCGGACACGCCGACGCACACCCTGCTCGACGGCCTTTCTCCCCATGTTGGACACGACGAAGGAGAGCTCCGGGACGCCCTGACAGCTCGTCTGGATGACACCGGTCGCTTCCTTCTGAGCGACCAGCTACGGGCGTGGAAGTCGGCGACCCGCAGAATCGCGACCTACGACGCTCGCATCGCCAAGGGCCTGTCCGAGTTCGACGAGCCGGTGGGGCTCCTGATGACGATTCCCGGAGTCAGCCGCGAGGCGGCCTGCGCCATCCTCCTGGAGCTTGGCCCGGACATCCGAGCCTTCGAGTCCAGCGGTCAGTGCGCCGCGTTTGCAGGCCTTGCACCGGCCAGGAGAGGTCGTGGGGCTCACGGGGGACGTGGCGCCCGCCGACGTAGCCCCCCCTTGCGCGGGATCCTGATCGAATGCGCTGAGGCCGCCACCCTTGCGAGGGGGACCGAATTCCGGAGCTACTACGAAACCGATCGGGATCGGAAGGGCCACCAGCACGCGCTGGTCGCCACCGCCAACAAGTTGGTCCGAGTCATCTACGGGGTTCTCAGCAATCGCGCGCCCTACCGCGCTTCCCGGAGCGGGGAGATTTCGGTCCGGACAGACTCGGAGCCTCCCCGCGTCCCGTAGACGGCGGTCCTCGGCACACCACGGCGCGCGGCGACTCCCCCGGGTGCCGACTACTCGCCCACGTACCCCGGGCCGCGGAGCGCCCGGCCGGGGAGCGCCCCGGTGTACTCCCCCTCGTCCACCACCGGAGTCCCGTTCACCAGCACGTAGCGCATCCCGACGGAATAGTGGAACGGGTCCTCGAAGGTGGCCACCCCGCGGATCTCTTCCGGGTCGAAGATCGCCAGGTCAGCGAAGTGCCCTTCCGCGAGCGTGCCCCGCTCCTCCAAACCCAGGATCTCCGCCGGCAGCCCGCTCAGCTTGCGAATGGCCTCCTCCCAGGTGAGCAGGCCCTCCTCGCGGACGTAGGTGCCGAGGAGGCGGGGAACCGTCCCGAGATGCCGGGGATGGACGAGCGGGGGCAGGTTCTCCGAGTCGAGATCGATCGTGCCGCCGTCGGTCCCGCCGGCCACGTAGGGCTGGGCCAGCACCTGCCGGAGCGTGTCCTCCTCGTTGTTCCAGTCGATGACGATGCCGCGGCCCTCCTGCTCGAGGACCACGTCCATGAAGGTTTCCTCGGCGGGTTGGCTGCGCATCTCCGCCACTTCCTCGACCAGCTTGCCGTTGATCTCGGGATCGTCAACCCCGAGCCGGACCCGGTGCCAGCCGATGTTGGCGAGGTAGGGCGGCTCGGTGACGAAGTCGCCGGCGATGCGCTCGCGCATCTCCGGGTCGCGCAGCCGTTCGAGCATCGCTTCGACGCCGCCTTCCTGCGCCCAGGCGGGGATGTAGCTGCGCAGCCCGGTGATGCCCCAGGTGTAGGTGTAGGAGTCCCCGGTCACCTCCATCCCCCGCGTCCGGGCCTCGTCGATGAGGCCGAGGAAGGTGTCCGCTTCGGTGGAGGAGGTCGAGTTCAGGTGGAAGAAGTGGACCGGCGCGCCCGCCCGTTCGCCGATGAGGAGGGCCTCCGTGATCGCCTCCGGATCGGTCCCGTTCATGGTGCGGGCATGGTTCGCGAAGATGCCGCCCGCGGCGGCCGCCTCCGCGACGATCGCGGCGAGTTCCTCCGTGGACATGTAGATGTTGGGCACGTAGCTCATGCCGGCGGACACTCCGAACGCGCCCTCGGCCATGGCGTCCCGCACCAGTCCCAGCATCTGCTCGAGTTCCTCGCCGGTGGGCTCCCGGTCCTCGTAGCCCATGACGTAAGCCCGGACCGAGCCGGAGCCGACGTAGGACGCCGCGTTGATGGCGATGCCGGTTTCATCGAGGTAGTCGAGGAACCCGCCCAGGGTCTCCCACTTCCCTTCCAGTTCCTCGGGCAGGGCGCCCTCGATCCGGCCGCCGCGCGGGCCCATCGAAGTGGTCTCCCCGTAGACCTCGGTGGTGAGCCCCTGGAAGGCGAACGAAGGCCCCTGGCCCCCGTCGAGCATCCGCCGGAGCTCGGAGTGGCTGTGCATGTCGACGAAGCCGGGGGCCACGTAGAGACCGGTGGCGTCGATGGTGCGTTCCGCGCTGCCGCCGGCCTCGCCGATCGCGACGATGCGCTCGTCCTTGATCGCCAGGTCGGCGACGACGCCCGGCGTCCCGGTCCCGTCGAAGACGGTGCCGCCCCGGATCACCAGGTCGTAGTCCGGCGGCCCGCAGCCGAGGAGGCAGCCCGCGAGGACGAGCCCCGGAAGGGCAAGGCGCCTGGGTGCGCGGTTCCGGAACGTCATCGGCATCTCTCCCGGGAATCGGACCACGGTTCGGCGCGGCGGGCGAACCGCGCCGTCAGGGCCCGGGTGTTTTCCGAATGTAGCACCGTCCGGGCCGCAGGCAGGTCACGGCGTGCCACGCCATCGGCGTCACCGCGCGGTCGCATCGCTGCGGTCCTCCGACCTGCCCAGACCCGTGGTGATCGCCACCAGGATCACTGCCAGGAGCGCCCATGAATAGGCGTTCGCCAGCCCGGCTTCGAGGGCGGACACCCTCGGCACGCCGAAAGCCTCGCCCGAGGCGGTCGCCGAGGCCGCGAGGATGGTCGGAATGAAGAAGGGCAGGAGAAACGGATAGGTGCAGACCGTCATGTCCAGGAGGTTCGCGCGCCGGAAGCGCCCCACGCCGGCGCGCCGGCCGGAATCCCGGACCAGGTCGCCGACCGCGAGGATGGCCATCACCGAGTGCGTGGTCAGCATGACGGCGGCGCTCGTCACGGCAAAGATGCCGAACTCCACCCCGCGCGCCGTCGGTGCGGCCCGCCAGGGCCCGCGCGCGCCGGCCAACCGGTCCACGATCCCCGCCTCCTGGGCTGCCCCCACGATCCCCATGAGGAGGATGGTGAAGATCACGATACCGACCGCGCCCTCCATCCCGTCCAGAATGAGCCCGCGGGCCTGGAAGGATCCGGCGTCGATGTGGATCAGGCCGGCGGGGGTGACGAGCCCGAGCGTCAGGGCCAGGGCCACCGCTACGGCCACCCCGGCGAAAAGGCTCTCCACCAGGCCGCGCCCCCGCCACAGCATGAGGAACGCGGCCACGGGCGCCAGCAACATGGGGAGCGCGGACGGATCGCCCGTGAGCGCCGCACCCGGGACCGGTTCCGCGGCGGGGGGCGCCTCGGCGCCGCCAAGCAGCACGAGGATGACCGCGGCGCCCAGGGCGGCGGGCAGCGCATAGCGGAGGCGGCTGCGTACGACCCCGCCCATGGGCGCGTCCTGGGTGGTCGCGGACGCGATGGTCGTGTCGGAAACGGGCGAGACGTTGTCCCCGAAGGTGGCGCCGGCCAGGATCGCCCCGATCAACGCGACCGGGCTGGCCCCGAAGACGCCCGCCGCGGGGTAGAGCAGCGGCGCGCAGATGAGGATCGTCCCGAGACTGGTGCCGGTCGCCGTCGAGAAGAGAACCGCGATGAGGAAGGCCAGCAGGACGAAGCCGCCGCCGCTCACCCCCAGCTCGGCGCCCGCCCACACCAGGGAGTGGACGAGCCCGGATTCGCGCAGCACGGCCGAGAAGATGCCCGCCAGCAGCCAGGCCGCCACCATGAGCATGACGATGGGGCGCGACATCCCGCTGAGAGCCGCCGCGCTGTAGTCGGAGGCCCTCCTGGCGAGCAGGAGGCCGGCGCCCAGCGCCACGACCAGGACGGGCCACAGGCCGCGCTCGTCCGGCGCGCCGGAAAAGCCCAGCCAGGCGGCGCCGGCGGCGAAAACGAGGATCGGGAGCGCGGCTCCCACCATGCCCAGCCGGAAAGCGAGCGGCCGCTTTCGATCGTGGTCCACACGGTATGATCGGGGATCGTCGACGGCGGGTCCAGCGGCGGCGCCCGGGTCGCTGCGAGGAGAACAGCCAGATGCGTCAAGACGACAGGTTCGAGCTCTACGACCTGCGGGTGGAGGTCGTCGCCGGCGAGCGCGAGATGGTCTGCAACCACCAGGAAGGGGACTACTTCGAACTCCGGGGCGAGAACCTGTCCTTCCCCGCGGGGCAGAGCTTTCCGCTCTACCCCCTGGCGGCGCTCCTGCCGCTGCTTCCGGCCAAGCAGCGCCGGACCCATCCCAACGACTGGATGACCTCCGACGCCGAGATCGCCTGTCCGGATCCCCACTGTGGCGCCCGCTTCCGCATCACCCGCACCGGCACCTCGGCCTTCCGCCACAGCGAGGTCACGCGGGTTCCCCTCACGCGGACGCGGTGACTCTGCCGCTGCCGGCCAGCGGGCTGGTGCGTGGCTGTTGGCAGCTCTCGCAAGGGCATGGGCCCGAGTGGAGCCGTGAGCGCGCCTTCGCCGCTCTCGACGAGGCCGCAGCCGGGCCGGGACCACTCTTCCTCGACTGCGCCGACATCTACACGGGCGCCGAGCAGCTCGTCGGCGACTGGTTGGCGGCCCGCCCCGCGTCCGCCGGGCAGACGGTCGTGTTCACCAAGTTCGTACCGGACCTGGACGCGCTCGCCACCATCGACCGGAGCTACGGGCGCGACATCGTCCTCAGGTCCCGCGACCGGCTCGGGGTGGAGGCGCTGCAGTTGGTCCAGTTCGCCTGGTGGGACCTCTCCCAGCCGGGGTGGCGGCGCGCGGCGGAGTGGTTGACCGAACTCCGCGAAGAGGGGGTGGTGCGCCACATCGGGGTGACCAACTTCGACTGCGCCGCACTCACCGCCCTTCTGGACGCCGGAATTCCAGTGGTCTCGAACCAGGTGCAGTTCTCGCTGCTGGACCGGCGGCCGCGCCGGGGCATGACGGACCTGTGTCTCCGGCGCGGCGTGACGCTGCTCGCCTACGGGGCGCTCGCGGGCGGCCTGCTCTCGGAGTCGGCCGGCGCCCTGGCGCCGTCGCGCTCCCTCGTCAAGTACCGCCTCATCGCCGACGAGGTGGGGGGCCGCGCGGCGCTGGAGCGGGCGTGGGCAGCGCTCGCGGAGGTGGCCGGCCGGCACCGTTCCACCATGGCCGACGTCGCGGTCGCGTATGCGCTTCGCCAGCCCGCCGTCGGCGCGGTGATCGTCGGGCTGAGCCGCAGGGGCCGGGCGGTGGGCGCGCGGCGCCTGCGACTCGAACCCGCCGACGAGCGGCGGCTGGAGGCGGCGGTTCCCGACACGGTGCCGGGCGAGGTCTTCGGGCTCGAGCGCGACCCGGGCGGCCCGCACGGCCGCATCATGAGGTACAACCTCAACCGGGACGGTCTCTAGTCCCCTCGCGCATCCACCAGCAGGTGGGGGTCGTCGGGGAGGGTCCCGGGGGGAACGGCCTCGACGACCGGCCGGACCTTCACCGCCTCCCGGATGCGCTCGACCAACCCGGGAGTGTCCACCACGCGGCCCGGCGCCGTCTCGACGCGCACGGTGAAGACGTCCCGCGCGCCTTCGGCGGACACCACCGCCTGGTAGCGCGCCACGGTGGGATCGGGCCCCAGGACCGCGGCCAGCTCGCGCGGATGCACGAACATGCCGCGCACCTTCACCCCCTCCCCCACCCGGCCCAGGAAACCCGCCAGGCGGGGACCGGGGCAGCCGCGGGGACAGGGCGCGCGATTCCAGGCGGACAGATCCCCCGTGCCGAAGCGCACCAGCGGGTAGACCTCGTTCGGGCTGGTGACCACCACCTGCCCCGTCTCCCCCTCCGCCGCCGGGCGGCCGTCTCCGGGCCGCAGCACCTCCACCACCACCTCCGGCGCCACGTGCCACCCGTCCTTTTCGGGACACTCGTACCCGATCAGCCCGGTGTCGGCCGCCGCGTAGGCCTGGAAAACGTCCACCCCGAAGCCGTCCTGGAGGCGGGTGCGCAGGGAAGGCGGGAGCGCGGCGCCCGTCACCAGCGCGCGCTCGAACCCGAGCGGCTGCCCCGACTCCTCCGCCCGCTCGAGCAGGGTCAGGAGCACCTGGGGTATGCCGGTATACCCGGTCGCGCCCGCGGCGTGCGCCGCCTCCGTCTGGGCGGCGATCGCGCTCGAGCCTCCCGGAATCACCACGCATCCCACGGCGCGCAATCCCCCGTCGAGTATCAGGCCGCCCGGCGTCAGGTGGTACGAGAAGCTGTTGAGCACCACCTCGCCGGGACGGAAACCGGCCGCCTCGAGAGCGGTGCCCAGGCGCGAAAAGTCCGGACCGGCTCCCTGCGGATCGTTGATCGGCCCCGGCGAGCGGTAGATGCGCGCGAGCGAAGCGAGCGGCGCCGCGAGCATTCCGCCGAAGGGGGGGTCGGCCGCCTGCAGCGCGGGCAGCGCGTCCTTGGCCAGCACGGGAATCGCCTGCAGATCGGCGACACCGCGGACGTCGTCCGGCCGGACTCCGGCCCGCGCGAGCCGCCGTCCGATCTCGGCGCTGTGCTCCGCCCCGTACGAGACCGCGCGCGCCGCGATCCGGTTTTGGAGCTCGCTCCAGTCCCCCCTCAAGACAGCCACCGCTTCCGCCGCCGGTAGTGCTTCACGTCCCGGTACGACCGGCGCCCGCCATCCCCCAGCCCCAGATAGAACTCCTTGACGTCCTCGTTGGCCGCGAGCTCCGCCGCCCCGCCCTCGAGCACCACCCGTCCCCCCTCCATGATGTAGCCGTAGTCCGCGACCGAGAGGGCGATGCGGGCGTTCTGCTCCACCAGCAGAATCGTGGCGCCCTCCTCGCGGTTGATGCGCTGCAGGGCCTCGAAGATGGTCTCCACCAGCGTCGGGGCCAGCCCGAGCGACGGCTCGTCGAGCATCATCATGCGCGGGGAGGCCATGAGCGCCCGGCCCAGCGCAAGCATCTGCTGCTCCCCGCCGGAGAGGTAGCCCGCCGCCTGTCCCCGGCGCTCCGCCAGCGCCGGAAAGTACTCGTACACCTTGTCGGTTTCGGCCTCGAGGCCGCGCCGGGTCCCGCGCGTATAGCCCCCCGCGAGCAGGTTCTCGCGCACGGTCAGGTGCTCGAAGACCCGCCGGCCCTCGAGAACCTGGAAGATCCCTCGTTCCACGATGCGGTGGGCATCCATCCCCTGGATCTCCTCGCCGTCGAAGACGATGGTCCCGTCGCTGACCTCGCCGTCCTCGACGTAGAGGAGCCCGGAGGTGGCCTTCAGGGTCGTGGTCTTGCCGGCGCCGTTCGACCCGAGGAGCGCCGCGATCGCTCCTTCCGCCACCTCGAGCGACAGCCCCCGCAGCACGAGGATCACGTCGTCGTAGAGGACCTCGATGTTGTTGAGGCTGAGGAGCGGCGCCGCCTCCGCGCCCGTCATCGCGCCGTCCTCACCACCCCGGCGCCTCGACGAAGTCCGTGAACGGCGTCCACGTGCCTTCCTCGACCCGGAAGATGCGGAGCCCCTTCGACCCGCGGTGATCCGTGGGGGTGAAGGTCACGGGAGCCGTCACTCCGCCCAGGTCGTGGTCGGCGAACGTCTCCAGGGCGGCCTTGATGTTCGCGCCGGTGAGTTCCTCGCCCGCCGCCAGCACCCGCCGCATCCCCTCGGCGAACGCCGCAAAGGTCCACCAGCCCTGCGTGTAGGCGTTGGTTTTCCCCTCGGCCGACTCGCCCCGCGACTCCAGGTACTCCCGGATGACGCGCGTGCCGGGCACGTCCACGCTCAGGGGCGCGTAGGGCATCGTCCCCATCAGGCCCGCGGCCGCGTCCCCGGCCAACTGGATCACCTGGGCGTTCGAACACCAGTTCAGACAGAAGAAGGTGACGTCCAGCCCCAGGCTGCGCGCGTTCGTGAGCGCCACCGCCGCGGGTCCCGAGGTGTTCTGGAAGACGACGTACTGGGCGCCGCTCTGGCGGATGCGCGAGAACTCGGCGGTGAAATCCACTGCCCCGCGGGGCATTTCGTAGAGGGTCAGGTCGATGCCCCGCGCCTCCGCGAACGCGACCCCGCCCTGCCGCGCCGGCGACAGCCCGAAGGGACTCGCGTTGTGCATCAGCGCGACGATGGGCGTCCCCCCGCCGTGGTTGTCGGCAATCCACTGGAGGGCGATGCGGAACTGGTCGCTGTAGGTCGTCGCCAGCAGGAAGTTGTAGGGCGCCTCCGCCGGGTCGCCCAGGCGATGCGAGAGGGACGCCGAGCTGAACGGGATCTCGTCCTCCGCGATCCGCAGGCGCAGGGCCTCGGTGTCGCCGGTGCCCCATCCCATGAAGATCACCGCGCCCTCGCCGACGAACTGGGTGTAGAGCTGCTCGGCGCGGTCCACCTGGTAGCCGTAGTCCTGGTAGATGAGGTCGATCGGGCGCCCCTCGATGCCCCCCCGGGAGTTGACCCAGTCGGCGAAGCCGCGCACCCCGTCGCCGTAGTCGGTGCCTACGTCGGCGGTGGGCCCGGTCAGGTCGAAGATCGCGCCGACCTTGATCATGCCGGTGTCCGGACCGGCGTCGCCGCCGCAGCCGGCGGACAGCAGGATGGCGGCCCCCAGCCCGATCGCACGAAGGGCCGCCGCCGGACAACGCCGCTTGCCGGTGGCGCCACGCATCGCGGGTCTCATCGTCGGCCCATCCTAGTCGGCCCGCATCGCGCGCGTCACCCGGCGCGGCTCTCGCCGCGCCGGTACGCAAACGGCCAGACATGGAAGTAATCCTTGAGGTTCTCCCATAGCTTGGACAGGCCCCGGGGCTCGAAGATCAGGAAGAGGATGATCACGATCCCGAACACGGCCTGCTGCGCGTAGGGGAGGAGCGACGCCGCCTGGGGCGCGGTGTCCTGGATCGCCCGGCCCAGGTTGGTGATCATCGCCGGGAGCAGCGTGATGAGCGCCGCCCCCAGGAACGACCCGCGGATGGAGCCCAGGCCCCCCACGATGATCATCGCCAGAAAGACGATGCTGGTGCTCAGCGTGAAGCGCTCCCAGGTGATGATGTTGCGGTGGAAGGCGATCATCGCCCCGGCGAGCCCGACGAAGAACGACGACGTCGCGAAGGCCAGCAGCTTGGTGCGGAAGACGTCCACCCCGATGACGCTCGCCGCGATGTCCTGGTCGCGCACCGCCTCGAACGCGCGTCCGATGCGGCTGCGCATCAGGTTGGCCGCGAAGAGCGCGGTTCCGGCCGCGGTGATCACCGCGAGCCAGTAGAAGTTGAAGTTGGTGTTCATCCGCACTCCGAAGAGAACGGGGGCGGGTAGCACGATCGCCTCGGTACCGCCGGTGACCGCGGTCCAGTTGGTCATCCCCCACTCCACGATCTCCTGGGCGGCCAGCGTGGCGATGGCCAGGTAGAGCCCCTTGAGCCGTAGCGACGGGAGCCCGAAGAAGGTGCCCGCCACGGCGGTGACGAGGCAGGCGGCGAACATGCTGGCGCCCCAGGGGATGCCGAAGTTCAGGGTCAGGAGTCCCGCGGTGTACGCCCCGATCGCCATGAAGGCGCCCTGGCCGAGCGAGATCTGCCCGGTGTAGCCCACGAGGATGTTCAGGCCGATGGCCCCCACGGTGGCGATGGCCACCTGGTTCGCCAGATCCAGCCAGTAGGGACTGGCCACGAACGGGAACACGAGCACGAAGAGGGCGAAGATCCCCAGCCGGAGGCGCTGGAGGGGCCACGGGCGGAGACCCATGTCCGCTTCGTAGCGCGTGTGGAAGACGCCGCACTCCAGGCTCATCGGGGATTCCTCACCGTGCTCATACCCGCTCGATGATCTCTTTCCCGAAGAGGCCGTAAGGCCGGACCATGAGCACGAGGACCAGAACCATGTAGGGGACCACCAGGTTGAGTCCGTGCCCCACGTAGAAGCCGACGTAGATCTCCAGCAGCCCGATGATGGCGCCCCCGATCACCGCTCCCGCGATCGAGTCCAGTCCGCCCAGGATCACCACCGGAAACACCCGGAGGCCGATGGACGCCACGTTGGGGCTCACGCCCACGATGCCCGCGAGCATGATCCCGCCGAGCGCGGCGGACACGGCCGCGAGCGCCCAGGCAATCCCGAAGACCCGCGGGATGCTGATCCCCATGCTGAGCGCCGCCTGCTGGTCATCGGCGATGGCGCGCATGGCGACGCCGTCCCGGGTGTGGCGGAAGAAGAGCCCCAGTCCGGCCAGCACCAAGAGGGCGATGGGAATGGAGAGCACCCGGTCCGCCGAGAGGGTGGCGGGCCCGAGCACGATGTCGCCGGCCGGCAGGAACGAGTCGAACGAGCGCGGATTCGGGCCCCAGATCGCGCCCGTGACCCCCCTCAGGACGGACGAGAGCCCGATCGTCACCATGATCATGGAGATGATGGGTTCGCCCACCAGGGGACGAAGGACCAGCCGCTCGATGGCGAGGGCCACGGCGACCGCGAGCAGCAGCGTCACCGCCACCCCGAGGCTCCAGGGCAGGCCGACCTGGGCCACCCCGAAGAAGATCAGGTAGGTCCCCAGCAGGAGGAGGTCTCCCTGGGCGAAGTTGATGACGTCGCTCGCCTTGTAGATGACCACGAAGCCGGCCGCCGCGAGCGCGTAGATCATCCCGGTGCTGAGTCCGGAGACGGTCAACTGGAGGAAGATGTCCATGCTCAGTGGGTCATCCGGCCGTCCATCGTCTCGATGCGCAGCCGGTGCTCCACCGCCGCGGTGCGGCCGTCCTGGTAGGTGATCTCGGTGGCCACCGTGACCGAATCGCCGTCTCCCTGCAGGGCGTCGATGATCTCGGCGAAGCGGCCGGCGATGTGGCGGCGTCTCACCTTGCGGGTGCGGGTCAGCTCCGCGTCGTCCGCGTGCAGTTCCTTGTAGAGAAGCAGAAAACGGTGGATGCGCGCCGCGGCCGGGAGCTCTTCGTTCACCGCGGCCACCTGTTCGCGCACCAGGCCGTACACCTCGGGGCGGCGGGCGAGGTCGGTGAAGGTCGTGTAGGGAATGCGGCGGCGCTCCGCCCACTGTCCGGCGTTCTCCATGTCGACGGCGATCATCGCGGTCACGAACGGGGCTCCTGATCCCCCGAAGACCACCGCCTCGCCGACGTAGGGGCTGAACTTGAGCTTGTTCTCGACGAACTGCGGCGAGAAGTTGCTCCCGTCCGCGAGCTTCATCACGTCGGCCAGGCGGTCGATCACCACCAGGTGGCCGCCGTCGTCGAAGTAGCCCGCGTCGCCCGAGTGCAGCCAGCCGTCCTCGAGCGTCTCCGCCGTCGCCGCGGGGTTGCGGAAATAGCCCTGGAACACCGCGGGGCTCCGGCAGAGGATCTCTCCCTCGTCCGAAATGCGGATCTCGGTGCTTGGCAGCGGCGCGCCCACCGTCTGGAAACGGATGTCGCCGTCCCGGTGCACCACGGAGATCCCGGACACCTCGGTCTGCCCGTAGAGCTGCTTCAGGTTCACCCCGATGGCGTGGTAGAAGCGAAAGACGTCGGGGCCGAGCGCGGCGCCCCCGGTGTAGGCCCGCCGCACCCTGGCGAGCCCCAACTGGTCGCGGACGGGACGGAACACCGCCCAGTCGGCCAGCTGGTGGCCGACTCTCCGGGCGAAGCCGGCTCGCCGGCCGCGGAAGCGCGCTTCGGCGGCAGCGGCGCCCTGCCGCATCGCCCAGCGGTAGATCCAGCGCTTGAGGCGGGTCGTGTCCTCGGCCATGACCTGCACGTCCGAAACCATGTTCTCCCAGATCCGGGGAGGCGACATCAGGAACGCCGGCCCGATCTCCCGCGTGTCCTGGCGCGCGGTGGCCGTCTCCTCCGGGAAGTTCACCGTGAACCCCGCCAGCAGGCCGCTTGCCACCCCCACCATCTGTTCGCCGATCCAGGCGAGCGGCAGGAACGACACGAACTCGTCGTCCGGGTACATCGCATCCACGCCCTGCAGTTGCGACGCCATCGCGAGCAGGTTCGCGTGCGAGAGCATGGCCAGCTTCGGGACGCTGGTGGTGCCGGAGGTGGTGCAGAGCAACGCGGTGTCGCCGGGCCGGACGCCGGCCAACCGGCGGTCGAACTCCCCGGGCGACCGCTCATGAAGCCCGGCGCCGAGCGCTTCGACCTCCTCGAAGGACTTGAGTCCGGGCGCCTCGTAGGCGTACATGCCGCGGGGGTCGTAGTAGACGATGTGCTCGAGGCCGGGGAGCCGCTCCCGCACCTCCAGCACCTTGTCGACCTGTTCCTGGTCCTCGGCCACGATCACCCGCGCCTCCGCGGCCTCCAGGATGCGGGCCAGTTCGTCGGCGATGGCGTCCTGATAGAGCCCCAGGGGCAGGATCCCGGCGGTCTGGGAGGCCAGCTCCGCGATCACCCACTCCGGCCGGTTGTCCCCGACGATCGCGATCCGGTCGCCTGCCTTCACGCCCAGCTCCGTGAGCCCGAGCGAGAAACGCCGCACCCGCGCCAGGTACTCCGTCCAGGTGATCTCCTGCCAGATACCGAACTCCTTTTCGCGCAGCGCAACACCGTCGGGCCGGCTCGCGGCGTGGTGCGCGAGGAGCCCGGGGAGGGTCCCGGTCACGGCTCGTCCTCGCGGCGGCCCGGATCGTTCGCCCGCGCGCCGAGGTAGGCATCGATGACCGCGGGATCGTTCCGAATCTCATCCGGAGTCCCGTCGGCGATCCGGCGCCCGAAGTCCAGCACCACGACCCGGTCCGCGATGTCCATGATCACGTCGATGCTGTGGTCGACGACCACCACGGTGAGGCCCTGCTCCTCGTGAACGTCGAGGATGAAGCGCGCCATCGACTCCTTCTCCTCGGCGTTCATCCCCGCCGTCGGTTCGTCCAGAAGGAGCAGGTGCGGATCGAGCGCCAGGGCGCGCGCCATCTCCACGAGCCGCTGGTTCCCGTAGGCCAGGTTCCCCACCACGGCGCTCCGGAAGGGCTCCAGGTTCATGAAGTCGACGACCTGCTCCACGTACTGGCGGTGCTCGATCTCCCGCTCGCGCTGGCGGCCCCAGTAGAGGCCGCCGCTCAGCACGCCGCCGTCCATGTGCACGTGGCGGCCCAGCATCAGGTTGTCGAGCACCGTCAGGTGCTTGAAGAGCTCGATGTTCTGGAAGGTGCGCGCGACGCCCTGCGCCGCGATGCGGTGCGGGGCGAGCCGGTGGAGCGCGTGCCGCGCCCCGTCGCGCCCGGTCAGGGTGATGCTTCCCGCCTGCGGGCGGTAGAGGCCGGAGATGCAGTTCAGGACGCTGGTCTTCCCGGCTCCGTTGGGCCCGATGAGGGCCAACAGTTCGCCGCCCCGCACCTCCATGGTGAGCCCGGCGAGCGAGGTCACGCCCCCGAAGCGGAGGCTGAGGTCCGACAGTTCGAGGATGCGGCGCGGCAACCCCTCCCGACGGGCGCGATGCCGGTGGACCGGCCAGTGGCCCCTCGCCAATGCTTCAGGCCTCGAGCACGTCCACCTGATATCGCCGTATCCGGCTATCCCGCGTGACCAGGGTCAATCCCTCGATCCGGGCCTGGGCGATCAGGAAGCGGTCGAAGGGATCCCGGTGGTGCAGCGGCAGTGCCGCCGCCTGCTCAGCGTGGCCGAAAGTCAAAGCCAGGTGGGTGAACCCCTTGGCCTCGATCGCCGCAGACATGTCCGTGGGCGCGCGGAGTAAGCCCCGGTCCCGCTTCACCGCGATTTCCCAACCGGAGACCGCGCTCACCAGAACATCGTTCCACGGATCGGCGATGGCGGCTCGCGTCGGCGCCGGAAGCCGCCCTACATCCGTCAGCCACCACACCAGGGCGTGTGTATCCAGCAACAAACGCACCACGATCAGTCTTCGTCCGGGAAGATCTTCGATTTCTCGATCGCTTCTTCCAGTTCCGGAATCGGATCGTCGAAGTTCGGCGACATCCAGATGCGCCCTTCGAAACCCCCGGGTGTCCGTGGCTCGCGGCGCTCCCGGTACGGCTCGAGTCGAAGATACGGCTCTCCGGCCTTGGCGATCACGACCTCTTCTCCCTCCCAGGCGAGCCGCCCCAGACGCGAGAGTTGGGATTTCGCTTCGTGCATGTTCACCTTCATGGAATCCCCCTTAGCTAAGCCAGACTAAGTCTGGCACACGCCGTGGATGTGGTCAACCGGTCCCGGAACCGCGGGCAGACTCGGCCCATCGCCGGACGCCGAATCTCCAGCACCCGGAATCCGCGAGGTCCGAGCGGCTCGAAACCGCCGGCTATCGCTCGGGTTGCGGGCGCGCCCGGTACCTCTCGTAGAGGCTCTGGTGGCGGTTGTCGAGCGAGACCGGGACCCCGTTCACGAAGACGTGCTCGACCTCGGTCCGGATCTCCAGCGGATCCCCATTCACCACGATGAGGTTCGCGACCTTCCCCTCCTCGAGGGTCCCGAAGTCCTCGGCCAGCCCGAAGAGCTGCGCCGGAACCACCGTGATGGCCCGGATCGCCGCCTCCTGCGGGAGCCCGTAGCCCACCGCGTGCCCCGCCTCGTAGGGGAGGAGCCGCGAGTTCGAGGACCCGAAGGTGGCGAAGGCGACCGTCACGCCGGCGTCGTGGAGTTCTCCCGGAGTAGTGAAGGGCTGGTCGTAGGCCTCGTCCTCCTCCCCGGGCAGCCGCTGGGTGGGTCCCAGGATCACCGGGATCCCGTTCTCGACGAGGAGTTCCTTGACCTTCCAGGCCTCGCTCCCGCCGAGCAGGATCATCTTCACCCCCTGCTCCTTCGTGAATTCCACGGCTCCGCGGATCTCCCGCTCGCCCTGGGCCAGGATCAGGAGCGGCATCTCGCCGCCGACGACCGGCCCCAGCGCGGCCAGCCGGATGTCGCGGGTCCGGGCCCCGGCCTCACCGGCCGCCGCGTAGCGCCGCGCCGCGTCGAGCACCTCGCCCAGCTCGGCCACCTGCCGGTCGTACTCCTCCTTCGCCTCACGGAAGGAGCGCCGGTCCATGCTGAAGGTCGCCAGGTTGAACGAACGCGTCGAGAGCGTCGGCCAGGTCAGCACCATCCCCGCGGAGGCGTCGATGTCCATCTCCTCCACAGTCCAGCCGTCGAGGTGGACGATGGAGGCCTGCCCGCTGATCCCGGCGCCCCCGCCGCCGAAGCCGCCCAGCCGGCCGGGCGCCACCACCGCGTGGGTGATTCCGTTGGCGCGCGCCACCGGGAGGTGTTCGCTCGACGGATGGATCGCGGTGGCCGCGCGCAGGTGGGGGTTCATCTCCCCCAGCTCCACGGTGTCCACGGTCGCGCTGATGGAGCCGATCTCGGTAAGGCCGAGCTGGCTGACCGAGTCCATCATCCCCGGGTAGACGTCCATTCCCGCGGCGTCGATCACGGCCGCGCCGGCGGGCGCCGTAACGTCCGCCCCGATCTCGACGATGCGGCCGTCGCGGATCAGGATGGAGCCCGACTCGATGGGCTCAGCCCCCTCCGCCAGCGTGTGGATCCGCGCGTTCTGAATGATCCAGGACTCTTCCTCCTGCCCCGCGGCAATCGCGCAAACGCCGGTCAGCGCCAGCGCGATTCCGAAAGCGTTCCTGCCGATCCGGGTCATCGCCGGACTCCTTCCCGCGGTCCGCGGCGGGGTCCGCGCCGGCCCGGCCCGCGCTCCGCAACGTCCTCCTCGGAGAGCTTTTCTTCGAGTTCGGTGCGTTCGGCGGCCATCGCCTCCCGCATCGCCTGGTCTTTCTCGCGGCTGAACAGCATCTCGCCGTCCACGAAAGTCATCTGGTTCACCGCGTAGGTGCTCAGCGGATGGCGGTCGAAGATGGCGAGGTCGGCGTCCTTCCCGGCCTCGACGGAACCGACCCGGCCGTCGATCCCGAGCTGGATCGCCGGGTTGATGGTGATCATCTTGAGCGCCTCCTCCTCGCTCATCCCGCCCCACTTCACCGTCTTGGCGGCCTCCTGGTTCAGGTGCCGCGCTTCCTCGGCGCTGTCCGAGTTGATGGAGACGAGGATGCCCCGCTCGGTCATGAGGGCCGCGTTGTGGGGAATCGCGTCATACGCCTCGACCTTGTAGGCCCACCAGTCGGAGAAGGTCGATGCTCCGGCTCCGTGCGCGGCGATCTCGTTCGCGACCTTGTAGCCCTCGAGCACGTGCTGGAGGGTGGCGATCCGGACGCCGAACTCCTCGGCGACCCGCAGGAGCTGCAGGATCTCGTCCTGCCGGTAGCAGTGGGCGTGGACCAGCCGCGTCCCCTCGAGGACCTCGACCAGCGGCTCCAGCTTCATGTCCCGGCGCGGGGGCAGGACCCGCTCGCCCCGGGCCTTCGCCGCCTCGTAGTCGGCGAACTCCTGGCGGTAGGCCTCCGCTTCGATGAACGCCTGCCGGATCACGTCCTGGACTCCCATCCGGGTGGCCGGATAGCGCCGCTCGACGCCGGCCGGCATGCCCCGCGACCGCTTGGGGTTCTCGCCGAGGGCGAACTTGATCCCCGGAGGAGCGCCTTCGAGCACGAGCCCCGCGGCGTCGGCGCCCCAGCGGTGCTTGATGACCACGTTGAGTCCGCCGATCGGGTTGGCGCTGCCGTGGAGGATGTTGGAGGTGGTGACGCCGCCCGCCAGCTCGCGGTAGATGTTGATGTCGTAGGGGTCCACCACGTCGCCGGTCCCGGTCATCGAGGACACGGCGACGCTGCCCTCGTTGATGGACTCGGCGGCGATGTGCGAGTGGGCGTCGACGATGCCGGGCATCACGAACATCCCCGTGGCGTCGATCACTTCGGCGCCGTCGGGAACGGTGACGCTGGCCCCGACCTCGGCGATCTTCCCGTCGCGGATCAGGACCTCGCCGGGCGAGAGCGTGCCCCCGGTCACGGTGAGGACCGTGCCGCCCCGGACCACGGTGTCCTGGGAGAAGGCGAGCGGCGCGCCGAGCAGGGCCGCCGCCAGAAACAGCTTCGAGTGTCGCATCGTTCTCATCCTTCGTCCCTCGGGGTTTCGTCCCCGTCCGTTTCGTCTGCGCCGTCCGCGTCCACCCGGTGGATCACCCCGTCCACGAAGACCGTCTCGACCTTCGCTTCGTCCTCGAAGATGTCCTGATCGGCGATCACCAGGTTGGCGATCCGCCCCGCCTGGAGCGTCCCCACCCGGTCCGCGACCCCGAAGATCTCGGCGGGGGCCAGAGTGAGCGCGGTGAGCGCCGCCTCCCGGTCGAGACCCCGCTCGACGGTCTGCCGGACGGCCGTCAGATCGTCACCGGCACCCCCGCGTCCCCCCGCGGGTCCTCCCCGGCGGCCCGGCGGACCTCCGCCGGACCGGGGCGCCTCACCCATGTAGAAGGCGAACCGCACGCCCGCCGCCGCGAGCGCCGCGGGTCCGGCGGGCGCCCGGTCCCGGAGGCGCAGCGTACGGAGCGGCACCTGGGCGTCGGGATCCGCATCGGGATCGGCCTTCGGCCAGTTGAGGTCCACCAGGATGGGGACGCCGTGTTCCGCCAGGAACGCCGCCGACTCCGTGGCTTCATGCCCGCCGTAGAGCACCGGCCGGATGCCGAACTCCCGGGCGAGACCCACCATCCGGCGGACCTCCTTGTCGAGGGTCGCCGGGAGGAGCACCGCCTGCTCGCCCGCGGCGGCGGGCACGAGGGGCGCGAGCGCCCGGTCGTAGCGCGGCCGCGCCAGGCCCGCCGGGTCCTGCTCGTACATCCGCCAGATCTCGGCGTAGTGGGAGGCGTCCATGAAGAGCTGCCGCAGATAGGCGAGCACTCCCATCATGGAACCGGGGAAGGAACGGAACCCGCGGGTCTCGAGCCGGACCATCACCGCCACGTCCGGATCGAGCACCAGGTCCCGGGCGTCGTCCGCCGCGAGGTTCAGGAACGCGGCCCGGCCGCCGACGATTCCGCCGCGCGGCGCAGTGACCGCCGAGGTGAATCCGGCGCGCCGGCGCGCGGCCATCCGGTCGCCGCCCGCCTGGAGGTCATCCGCCGCGAGCCGCCAGGAGAAAGTGTCCGGCCGGTCTTCCGGCCCCCGCGACGGCGGCGGCGGGCTCGGGCGCCCTCCGGGCTCGGCGGCCTGCCCTCCCCGGGGAGCGGCCGCCCCGAGGCCGAGATCGCTCAGCGCGGTGATGAACCCCGGATAGACGTGTTTTCCGGCTGCGTCCAGCCGGCCCATGCCGGCGGGCGCGTCGCTCCCCGCCTCCACGGAGACGATCAGCCCGTCCCGGATGAGCACGGTGGCCTGGTCGAGCACGGTCCCGTTCCCGACGTGGACCATGCCGCCGGTGATCGCCCAGTCGCGGGGGCCGGCGTCGGCCACCGCGCGGGAGGAGAGCTGGGCGGCGGCGCTCGTCGCCACCGCCGCGACCAGGAGCGCCGCGAGCGGCGCCAGCAGGCGGCGATCGCGCCGCGGGGGGATTCGTCGGACCATGGCGCGCGAGTCTGTCCGAGCGGCGGACGGCGGTCAACCGGGGACGGGTCTGGCGACCGCCGAACGGTTCCCGGTACGGAGACAGGCGCCGGCTTGACTCCTCGGCCGCCGGAGGAAGCCCGGGCGCACCCCGGTTCCAACGGTTTCGTTGCCAACGCGGTTGTTGGCAGCGAGGTTGATCGAAACCAGTCGCGATCCGTGGACCGCGGCCGACAGCGCCGAGGACCCGTGCGCCATCCAAGGAGCCATGTATTTGACGGTGGTTACGGTATATTTACCGTAAATTCACCGGAACTACCGACACTGTGTACCCACGCCTGCTCTCGCTGCCGCGGCAGAGTTTTTTCCTCTTCGGCCCCCGTGGCGTCGGCAAATCCGTCTGGCTGTCCCAGTGTCTGCCCGACGCCGGTCTGACGGTGGATCTGCTTCGATCCAGCGACTACCTCCGTTATCGACGAGACCCCTCCCTGCTGGCGCGCGAAGTGGCGGCCTTGCCGGCCGGTGCGTGGGTCATCATTGACGAGATCCAGAAACTGCCGGAGTTGCTCGATGAGGTCCACGCTCTGCTGTTCGCCGGGCAACGGGCGCACCGCTTCGCCATGTCGGGCTCCAGCGCCAGGAAGCTGAAGCGGTCGGGGGCCAACATGCTGGCGGGCCGGGCGTGGTCGAAGCGGATGTTCCCGCTGAGTCCGCTGGAGATGCGCGGGGACTTTCGACTGGAAGAGGCGCTCCGCTACGGGCAGCTTCCCCTATCCGTCGCCGCCGAAACCACCGGGGACAAGTCGGAGTTTCTGGACGCCTACGTCGAAACCTACCTCCGGGAAGAGATCTGGCAGGAGGCATTCGTCCGGAATCTGGATGGCTTCCATCGGTTTCTCTCGGTCGCGGCGCTTTACAGCGGGCAGGTGCTCAACGTGAGCAACATCGCCCGGGAAGCGGGAATTGCCCGTTCCACGGTGCTCGGCTACTTCGGGATTCTGGAGGACACGCTGATCGGCTGGCGGTTACCCGCCTGGCGCAAGCGAGCCAAGGTCAAGGAAGTGGCGCACCCCAAGTTCTACCTGTTCGACTGCGGCGTGCAACGCGCGCTGGCGGGCCTCCAGCGGGACAAGCCGTCTCGCGCAGAGCGCGGTGCGCTCTTCGAGACCTGGGTATTGAACGAGTTGCGGGCGCTGAACTCCTGGGGATCCCATGGCGCCCGGTTCCACTATTGGCGCACGGAGTCCGGAACGGAGGTGGACCTGATCTGGCAGCGGGGCGCGCGAGCGGTGGGCATCGAGATCAAGGCGTCCGCGGAGTGGAAGGAATCCTTCAACCGCGGGCTCCGCACCTTGCTGGAGACGGGCGACATCGAGCGGGCGTTCGGGGTGTACGGCGGCGAGCGCGAGCTCCGGTTCGGGGAGATCCGGGTACTGCCGTATCGGACGGCGCTGGAGCTGGCGTGGGCCGGGCGGTTGCTGGACGGAAAGCAGGGAGACGAGCCGGCAGTCTGAGACCGGCGCCGGGGGAGTTCACAGGCTTTTCGGGTCATCAGGAGAGCCGCGGACGGCACGGGTCTGAAGGGCGGCGTCCGTGGCGCCCCGCGTAAGATTCCGGCCGTTCCGTGCCCCGCTTCTACCTGACGACCGCCATCGACTACGTCAACTCGCCGCCGCACCTAGGGACGGCCTACGAGAAGATCACCGCGGACGTCATCGCGCGCTTCAAGCGGGCCGCGGGGTACGAGACCCGGTTCCTGATGGGGAACGACGAGCACTCGCTGAACGTGCGGCGGCAGGCCGAACGACAGGAACTCGATCCGCTCGACTACTGCGCGAAGATGGAGGACGTCTTCCGGGCCGTGTGGGCGAAGCTCGACATCTCCTTCGACGACTTCATCCGCACCACCGAGGAACGCCACCGCCGGGGGGTGCAGAAGCTCCTCGAGGCGATCCGCGCCCGGGGCGGCATCTACGAGGGGACCTACGAGGGCTGGTACTGCGTCTCCTGCGAGGCGTTCAAGCAGGAGAAGGACCTCGAGGACGGCAACTGTCCGGTCCACAAGGCCAGGCCGGACTGGATCTCCGAGAAGAACCACTTCTTTCGGCTCTCGGACTACCGCGATCGCCTGCTGGACCTCTACCGTGAACAGCCGAGCTTCATCGAGCCCGAGACGCGCCGGAACGAGCTGACGAACGTCCTGGAGGCCGGGCTCCTCGATCTCTCGGTCAGCCGGCCGGGGTCGGGCTGGGGAATCCCGGTCCCGTTCGACGAGCGGAGCGTGGTCTACGTCTGGTTCGACGCGCTCATGAACTACCTCTCGGCGACGGGGTACGGGACCGGCGAGGACGGCTGGGACGAGCGGTGGCCCGCGGACCTCCACATCGTCGGCAAGGACATCACCCGCTTCCACGCGGTCATCTGGCCGGCGATGCTGATGGCCGCCGGGGTCGCCATCCCCCGCCAGGTCTTCGGGCACGGCTTCGTGAACTTCCAGGGCGAGAAGATGAGCAAGTCGCTCGGCACCGCGGTGGACCCGCTCGAGGCGGCCGACCACTTCGGACCCGACCCGCTACGCCTGTTCCTGGTGCGCGAGATCCAGTACGGCCAAGACGGCGACTTCTCCTGGGATCGCTTCGAGGCCCGCTACGACGCCGACCTCGCCAACTCGCTCGGCAATCTGGTGAGCCGCATCACCTCGATGGCGGACCGCTACCGCGAGGGCCGGCTGACCGCTTCGGCCCGCTCGGGACTCCCCGGGGTCGCGGCGCAGGCGGCTTCCGACTACCGGGCCGCGATGGAGGAACTTCGGCTCCACGACGGCGGCGCCGCCGCCTTCCGGATCGTGAGCGCGGTCAACGAGTTCCTGACCGAACGGGCGCCCTGGACGCTGGCGAAGGATCCGGATGCGGGCGAAGCCCTCGACGAGACCCTCTACGAGGCCGCGGAGGCGACGCGGGTCGCGACCGTGCTCCTCCATCCGGTGATGCCGCGGTCCACGCTCCGGATCCTGGAGCGGCTCGGCGGCACGAACGGCGATCCGATCCGGTTCGACGACGACGCCGTGTTCCAGGGCGGACGTACGCTCGGCACCCGTACCGGCGAGCCGCTCTGGCCCCGGCTCTCGGGGGGACGGTCGGGAGGCCGCGCCTAGCACTCTCGGGCGCCCCGGGGGAAGGGCGGTGACGACCCAGGCAGTCTCTTCCCTCTCGCGGAACTGGCTGATGGGGTTCCGCACCGATCTGGTCTGGATCATCTTCTCGGCCGCCGTCGGCTGGGCCTACCTGGCGCTGATCCTGGGGGTCGGTTCCGGACTCGAGAACCCCATCCGGGACCCCTTCGCCACCCTGCGGGTCGGCGAGTTCGCCCTGCCCCTCAGCCTCGGGCTGGTGGTGGTGGCGAGCTGGGCGATCGTGCTCGACGCCCCGCACCTGTTCGCGACCCTCGCCCGCACGGTGCTGGACCCGGAGGAGTGGCGCGTGCGCGGCGGCGTGCTGCTGGCCTCGTTCGGTTTCTTCCTGCTCGGACCGGCGCTGATCCTGACCCCGCGCTGGCTGTCGTCCGCCGGGATCCTCCCGGTCGAGGCGGCAACGCTGGGAAGCGTCGTCTTCCTCGTCTTCTTCCGTCTCTGGGCCTACTACCACGTGGTGCGCCAGCACTGGGGGTTCCTCCGCCTCTACGCCCGCCGGAACCCTGAGGCGGAGGACGAACGGGAAGCCCGGCTGGACCGGGTCGTCTTCCCGGTCCTCTTCTACCTGCCGATCGGCTGGTTCGTGACCGCGCCCTGGTACGCGGCCAGCGGCATGCCCGAACTCGGGTTCGCCACCGAGATCGGCGGCCGGACGCTCGGCGCCTGGCTGCACGCGCCGGTGGGGTCGCTGTGGCTCCTCACCCTGGTCGGCTACGCCGGCTTCCAGTGGCGGCGCGCCCGGCAGGGGATCCCCCGGAACCTGCCCAAGCTGCTGCTCCTCGCGGCCACCGTGCCGCTTCACGCCGCGGCCTTTTCGGGTCCGCTGCTGGTGCTCTTCGTGGTGCCCCTGGTCACCGCCGGGCACAACCTCCAGTACCAGCGCTTCGTCTGGGACTACGGCCAGCGCCGCTACCAGGCGGAACGGAGTCCGGCCGCCTTCTCCTTCCGCAACCCGGTGCTCTATTTCGTGCTCGGGCTCGCGTTCACCCTCCTCGCCTACCGGGGGCCGCTGGTGGCTTCCGTGAGCGGCCTGCTCGCGGGTTTTCTCGACGGTTTCCTGCTGCCCTTCGCGGGTCTGATGGCCGGGGCGCCGGGAAGCGGCGGCGGGAGCCTCGGGGCCGAAGTGGTGGGGGCGTCGCTCCTCGGCTGGGCGATGCAGCACTACTACCTCGACGCGAAGATCTGGCAGGTGTCGAAGGACGAGCGGCTGCGGCGGGTGCTGCGGACGCCGCTGCCGGAACGGCGGTTTCGGTAAGGGCGCTATCGCGGGAGTCGAAGAACGCGGCCTGCGGACGGGACGCATGCGTTTCGCCTCCCTGCGGTCGGGATGCATGCGTTTCGCCTCCCTGCGGACCCCCACCGGGAGAACTGGGGCGATGCCGGCCGGAGGCCGGCGCTCCGAGGCCGGCGCTCCGAGGTGCGTCGTCTGGCCGGGGGGGATCCCTTGCTACTGCTCCAGGGACTTCCGGAAGGCCGCGATGGTGATCTCGGCGCGGCGGGCGACCAGCGCCTGTCCGTTCGAGATCGTCCGGTCGAGCGGGTCGAGCGGGACGCCGTTGATCTCGAACAGACCCGCGTCCCGGCGCTCGCGCGTGCGGATCGATCCGGGATCGACGGTCGCCATGATGGCGTCGTAGTGGTAGTCGTCGTGGATGCCGGCGCGGGAGGCGGACTGCACGTCGGGCTCCTGGTGCACGCCGAGCTCCTTGAGCTGCTCGAAGCTCCAGATGTCCTCGGTGTAGTACTCGGGGATGTGATGGAGCCGGACGCCGGCGTGCGGCGGTTCGGCGTTCCAGCGCTCCGCGACCGCCGCCATGCCGCGCTGGTTCCCACCGCTGTCGCCGATCATCAGGATGTCGGTGAACCCGCTGGTGGCGAGGCTCCGCGCCACGTCGGTGAGCACCATCTCGAAGGTCTCCCGGGTGAGGCTGAAGGTCCCGGGAAAGCGCATGTGGCCGGTCGGCGGATCGTGATCGCCCTCCGGCACCAGCTTGATGATGGGAGCGACCAGCGCGTTCCCGAGCCGCCGGGCGATGGCCTCGGTGGTGGCCCGCAGCACCACGTTGTGCTTTCCGGTGACCACGTAAGGACCGTTCTGTTCGATCCCCCCGGTCGCGACGATCGCGGTGGTGGCGCCGTCCGCGATGCGGTCGCGGACCTCCATCCAGGTCAGTTCCTCGATGAAGACGCTGTCGAAGGCGGCGATGGGCCGCTCCGCGTCGAGCGCGTTCCAGGGATGGTCCCCTCCGCCACACGCAGCGAGGAGAGTCGTGAGTACCAGGAAGAGGGAACGGGACATATCGGTGCTCCGATCAGGAATCCGCAAAGTAGTCGGTCGGATCAAGGCACGAAGCGTAGAGATCGCGGTCCAGCCGTATCCAGTCCGTCCGGCGGACCCCGACGCGACTGGTCGCCGTCGGGCTGGCCGGGAAGGCGGACGCGATCTTGATCCAGCGACGTTGCCGCGCAGCGATCCGCCGGACCTCGCGAGCCACCTCCTCGAAGTCCTGATCCTGGGAGAAGAGCACAGCGACATCAAGACGTCCTTCGGCGGCAAGCCGGATGATGTCGAGGGCGATGCAGATGTCAATTCCCTTCTCCTGTGGGACCTCTGTTCGACCACGGGAACCGTCTCGCAGGGGTCCCTCCACCCGATGGTAGCGGAGCGGGCGTTCCGTTACGCGGACCCCACGCCGCCGCATTCCAAAGAGCTTTCGTTTCCAGTAGCCGTGCCACCGGGCATCCTTCCGGGGGGCCGGCACGCCCGTGTAGAAGTGCACTCCGACGTGCCGCCACCGCTGGCGTGCACAGACCGCGCGGGCCAGCGCGAGGGGATCGTAGTTGGGTTTGCGGTGGCCGAATGCCGCCTTCGCATGGTGAAAGAGGTTCTGTCCGTCCACGAAGGACACGGCGCGCTTGGCGCCGGGTTCTGACCCGCTCACGATCACCAACCCGATACGAAATAACCCCCTCGGGGCCGCGGAGGGCTAGTCCGAGGGGGGGGTACAGTGGAATCTGGATTCTCGCGAGCTCCGTGCGGGATGTCAACAGAGACGCGGCTCGTTTTCGTCGCGTTCCGCGGCTCCCTAGGCCGGGAACACCGGGACCGGGCCGGCCGGTCGGAGACCGACGCGCTGGCCGGGCCGGAGAAGCCCCTGCCAGATCTCGCGGGCCGGCGACCGGGCGGCGATCGAGCGGCCCGACGGGAGACGCGCCTCGATGAGCTGGAAGGCTCCGTGGAACGCCGCCCGGGTCAGCACCGCGACGGGGGTCCCGGCGCGCTCTTCGTCCACGAAGGGCTCGACGAGCAGCCCGTCGAGCGGCAGCAGCACCTCGACCGGGCCGCTGGGAGGCGCTTCCCCAGAGGCCGGGGGCAGGATCTCCACGCGGCCGATCTCGCAGAGCGCCGTCTTCCCGTCGCTCTCCCCCGGCAGGAAGTTGGTCTCCCCCAGGAACTCCGCGCCGGCGCGGCTGCCCGGATCCCGGGCGAGTTCCTCGGGCCGGCCGGACCGGACCACCCTGCCGTCGAGGAGCAGGACCACCTGGTCGGCGAGCAGGAACGCCTCCTCCCGGTCGTGGGTCACGAGGACCGCGGTGGCGTCGAGCCGCCGGAGGAGTTGGGCCACCTCCTCCCGGACGCCGGCCCGGCGCGGCGCGTCGAGGTTGGAGAAAGGCTCGTCCAGCAGCACGACCGCCGGCTCGGGCGCGAGGGCGCGGGCGAGGGCCACCCGCTGTTGTTCTCCTCCCGAGAGCTCGTGGGGCCGGTGACCGGCGACCTCCGAGAGCCCCACCATCTGGAGCGCGCCCCAGGCCTTGGTCAGGCCCGCCGGGCCGGGAACGCCGAAGGCCACGTTCTCGAGGGCCGAAAGATGGGGGAAGAGCGCGTACTCCTGGAACACGAGGCCCACGCGCCGCGACTCCGGAGGAACGAACACCCCCGGTCCGGTCACCGTCTGTCCGAGCACCCGGACCTCTCCGGCATCCGCCGTCTCCAGGCCGGCCACGATCCGCAGGAGAGTCGTCTTTCCGCCGCCGCTCGGCCCGAGTACCGCCGTGAGACTGCCGGGGGGGACGTCGAGGTCCACTCCGGTGAGGACGGGGCGGTCGGGATCCAGCCTTCCGTTGCTGAGGAAGCGCTTCTCGATCGCGCGGCAGCAAAGCGCCGCTTCCCGGGCGGCGCCGGCCTCCGCGCCGGACATCAGCGCACCGCCGGACGGAGCGGACGTCCGGGACGCAGAACGACGAGCAGCGTCGCCGCGCAGAAGAGCAACAGGACGAGCGAAGCGGCGGCCGCCCGGCCGAGTTCGACGTTCTCCGCCGCGCTCCAGACCGTGGTCGCCAGGGTGGCGTAGCCGGTCGGCGCCAGCATGAGGGTGGCGGGCAGTTCCTTGACGCTGGTCAGGAACACGAGCGCGAGGCCGGAAGCGAGGCCGGGCCCCAGCAGCGGCAACGTGATCCGCCAGTGCCGGCGCAGCCAGCGGGCGCCCAGGGACCGCGCCGCGTCATCGAGCCGCGGGCTGAGCGGTCCCAGGGTCGCCTCCACCGGCGCGATCGCCTGCGGCAGCATGTGGACCGCATAGGCGAAGACCAGCAGCGCGAGCGTCTGGTAGAGGAACGGCGCGACGTTCACCGCGAAGAACACGAGCGACAGTCCGACGACCAGTCCCGGCAACCCGAAACCGATGTGCGAGATGGCGCGTAGCGCGGAACTGCGCCTCGACGGGAAACGGACGGTCAGAAAGGCGACCGGGATGGCCAGCGCGGTCGTCGCGACCGCAGCGAGCAGCGATACCAATCCGGTTCGTCCCAACGCAGCGAAGAGCCCCGTCATCGCCCCCGCGGGCGCCTGGACCAGCCAGTAGAGGCACACGCCGACCGGCAGGACCAGCGCCGGCAGGAGCACGCCGGCGCAGAGGGCCAGTCCCGCCCACTTCCAGCCGCCGAGCGCCTGGATACGGGGCGGGCGGGACTGCGTGGCCCCCGGGGACGGACCGGAGGCGCGGTCGAACCGGCTCGCCGCGGCCAGCACCAGCAGGGTGGCGAACACCAGGAGCAGGGCGAGTCCCGCCGCGGTATGCCGGTCCAGCGATCCGCGGACCTGGTTGTAGATGGCCCAGGTGAAGGTCTCGTAGCGCAGCAGGGAGACGGCGCCGAAATCGCTCAGCGTGTAGAGCGCCGCCAGCAACCCGCCCGAGAGGAGCGCGGTCGAGAGGAGCGGCAGGGTCACCCGCCGGAACCGACGCCAACGCCCGGCTCCCAGTACCCGGGCGGCGTCCTCGAGCGAAGCATCCATCACCGCGAACCGGGCGCGCGCCGCCAGGTACACGTACGGGTAGTTGAGCAGCACCAGCACCAGGAAGGCGCCCGGAAAACCATAGATCTCGGGAAGCCGCTCCCATCCCGTGACGGGCTCGAGCGCGCGCTGGAGGAGGCCGCGCGGTCCCAGCGCGGTCGCCACCGTGAAGGCCGCCACGTAGGACGGCACCGCGAGCGGGAGCGCGAGCAGTCCGGTCAGGACGCGCCGGCCCGGAAGATCGGTTCTCGCGGTCAGCCAGGCGAGCGGCAGCCCCAGTCCCGCGGACCCCAGGGCAACGGCCGCGGTCAGGAGCAGCGTCCTCCCGGCGATCCCGAAGCTGCGTTCGCGCAACAGCACGTCGAACAGCCCGCCGCCCGCGACCGCCCGTCCCGCCAGATAGACGAGCGGCAACAGGCACATCGCGGCGACCACGATGCCCGCCGCCCGTAGCCGCCGCGACGGCAGGCGGGTCCGGTGGGCCGGAATGCCCATGGTTCGCGAACGATGTCCGTCCCGCGGGGTTTCGCCGGCCTGCGGCCAGCGCCGCCGGTCCAGCGGCCGGCGCCGCCTAGATCGCTCCTACTTCGCGGAGCAGATCGAGCGTTCCCCGGAGGTCGTCGAGGTCCCCGAGTTCGAGGTCCGGAGGGCTGATCTCGGAGAGCGGAGTGACGGCCGGATCCGTGGCGATCCCCGGAACCAGCGGATACTCGTAGGTCTCGCCGGCGAAGCGCTCCTGCACCGCCTCGGTGAGCAGGTACGCCAGGAAGCGCTCGCCGGCCTCGGGGTTGGCCGCGGTGTTGACCACCCCCCCGCCGGAGATGTTGATGAGGCCTCCGGCGCCCCCTCCCCGGGGACTCACCGTCCGGGCCGCGAACCCGTCTCCGTGCTGCACCAGGAACCGGAAGAGGTAGTAATGGTTCGACAGCGCGAGTTCCACCTCGCCGTCCGCCACCGCCTGGTAAATGGCCGAGTTGTTCGGGTACGCCACCGGCTCGTTCGCGAGCACTCCCTCGAGCCAGGCGCGGGCGGCTTCCTCCCCCTCGAGGAGCCGGACCGCGGTCACGAAAGCCTGGAAGGATCCGTTGGTGGGCGCCCAGCCGATCCGGCCCTTCCAGCGCGGGTCGGTGAAGCCCTGGATGGTGTCCGGCAGGTCCTCGGGGGTCAGGAGTTCGGTGTTGTACACGAACACCCGGGCGCGTCCGGTGGTCCCGACCCAGCGGCCGCTCGGGTCCCGGAACCGGGCCGGAACCCGGTCGAGGATGGAGTCCGGGAGCGGGCTCAGCCGGCCTTCGCTGGCGAGCTGGCCCAGCGCGCCCGCGTCCTGGCCGTAGTAGACGTCCGCGGGACTCTGGTCGCCCTCCTCCAGAATCTGGGCGGCCAGGTCGGCGGTGCCGCCGTAGCGGATCTCCACCTGGATTCCGGTCTCCGCCTGGAACGCCTCGACCACCGGGCCCACCAGCGATTCGCCCCGCCCGCAGTAGATCGTCAACGTCTCGGGTTCGGGAGCGCCCGTGCAGCCGGCGGCCGCAACGAGGACAATTGCGGCGGCCGCCAGCTTCCCGCAATGGGTGGCGGAAGGCCTCTTTTCGATATTGAAAATGGGTTTCATAGTTGATAACTCTAGCAGAAGGGCCGGCGTGGCGCGGGTCTTGCTGCCTGCCCTCACGTGATCTTTCCGACGCGCCGTCTGGCCGCCACCCTGGCCGCTTCCTTCGCCGCCCTGCCCCCGGCGGCGGGCGCGCAGATCGAACTCGAACGGCGGGTTTCCGAGGTTTACCGGACCGCGAGCCCCGCGGTCGTGAACATCACCGCCCAGATCCAGAGCTACGACTGGTTCCGCGGCCAGGTCACCCAGGAGGGCTCGGGTTCCGGATTCGTCTACGACTCCCGGGGCCGGATCGTCACGAACTACCACGTGGTGGAGGGAGCGGACCAGCTTCAGGTCACCTTCGCCGACGGCGAGGTGCGGGACGCCCGGCTCGTGGGCGCCGATCCCACGAACGATCTCGCGGTGCTCGAGCTGGCTTCCGGCGCCGGCGATCCGAAGCCGTTGACGCTGGGAGACTCGGACGCCCTCGAAGTGGGGCGCTTCGTGGTGGCGATCGGGCACCCCTTCGGCCTTGACCAGACCCTCACCACCGGAGTGGTGAGCGGCCTGGGACGCGTCATCGAGAGTCCCGACCAGGGATTCATCGGGGAGATCATCCAGACCGACGCGGCGATCAACCAGGGCAACTCGGGCGGCCCCCTGCTCGATCTCGACGGCCGGGTGGTGGGCGTGAACAGCGCCATCGTGAGCCCCACCGGGACCTCGGCCGGCATCGGGTACGCCATTCCCGCCACCACGCTGGCGAGGGTGGTGCCGGAACTGATCCAGAACGGCAGGTATCCCCATCCCCACCTGGCCATCTCGGTGCAGGAGATTCCCGAGCGGTTCGCGCGCGCCTTCCGGCGTTCGGGAGTTCCCGCTCCCTCGCGGGGCGGC
Source organism: Vicinamibacteria bacterium (assembly GCA_965116805.1). GTDB lineage: Bacteria > Acidobacteriota > Vicinamibacteria > Marinacidobacterales > Marinacidobacteraceae > Marinacidobacterium. The sequence goes on along the minus strand of OZ220713.1, from coordinate 1,753,865 downwards.
TTGATGATCCGGGCCATCGCCCGCGGCGGCCCGGCCGACCGGGCGGGCCTGCGGGGCGCCGGCAGAGTGGGCCGGATCGGCAACATCCGGTTCCGCTACGGCGGGGACTACCTGCTGGCCGTCGACGGGCAGGCCGTCGGTACGGAGCGCGATCTCCTGCTGCTTCTCGAGACGAACTACCGGGTCGGTGAAGAGGTCACGCTGCGCATCTGGCGGGACGAGCGCGAACTCGATGTCCGGGTCCAGCTCATCGACCGCGACACGGTCATGCGCCGCCGGCGGCGCTAGCTAGCAGCCTGTGGTGGAACTGGCGTGAGCATCAAGAACGGCGAGGCGCCTGGCTGACAAGGCGCGTGAGGGAGGAATACCGAGTGTATTTCGACCGAAACGCAACGCAGAGCGCCTCGCAGAGGCGCGGTTCAGCCGGGATGCATCGCCGTTCGACTGCCGCGTCAGTTTCACCACAGGCTGCTAACGCTCCGTCCGGACCGCCATCAGGCGCGCGACCGCGAACCCGGAAACCACCGCCAGGACCGCCCACGACAGGGTGACCGCGAGCCCGCGGCCGAAGAGGACGGCGCCGGCGCCGAAGAGCACCGAATAGACCATCAGGCACGCCACCGGCCAGGCCAGGAACGCCCGCCCGGACGGCTCGGGACGCATCCGCGTACGCGCGTAGGCGGCGCTCCAGCCGGCCCGCGGCGGCCGGGTGCGTTCGACGAAGCGATCCAGCGTCCCGCTCGATTCGGGCGGCGTCAGCAGGGTGACGCCCAGCCAGATCACCGTGGTCGCGGCGAGCCCCGCCACGAGCCCCTGGATCGACCCCGGTTCGATCCCGAGCAGCGGGAGGGAGGCCGCCACCGCGAGCGATCCCGCCATGGCGGCGATCTCGCTCCAGGCATTGATCCGCCACCACAGCCAGCGGGCGATGAAGAGCGGCCCGGTACCGGCTCCGATCTGGAGGAGCAGCCCGAAGCCTCCCCGGGCGGTGTCGAGGAACAGGGTGAGCAGTCCCGCCGCCGCCATCAGCAGGACGGTCGCGATGCGCGCCACCGCCACGGACTCCCGGGCCCCGGCCGCGGGCCGGAAGAACCGCCGGTACACATCCTCCACCACGTAGGACGCCCCCCAGTTCAGGTGGGTGTCCACGGTGGACATGTAGGCCCCGGCGAGCGACGCGGCAGCCAGGCCGAGGAGACCCGGCGGCAGCAGCCGGAGCATGAGCGGATACGCGAGGTCGTCGCCGACCAGCGCCGGGTCGAGGCCCGGAAGCGCATTCCGCAGCGCCGCAAGGTCGGGATAGACGGCCAGCGAGGCCAGGGCCACCAGGATCCAGGGCCATGGCCTGAGCGTGTAGTGCGCGATGTTGAACCAGAGCGTCCCCCGGAGCGCGTCCTTCTCGCTGCGGGCGGCGAGCATCCGCTGGGCGATGTAGCCCCCGCCTCCCGGCTCCGCTCCCGGATACCAGACGCTCCACCACTGGAGCGCCACCGGCACCACGAAGAGGACGGCGAACGCCTCGGTCCCGGTCGGCGGAACGACCGCGAGGCGGTCGCCGAACTGCTCCACGAGACCCGCCAGCCCGCCCACCGCTGGGTGGTCAAGCGCCCACACCGCCGCCAGCACGGCCCCCACCATCGAGACGACGAACTGCAGGAGATCGGTGACCACCACCCCCCAGAATCCGGCGACCACCGCGTAGGCGGCCGCGAGGCCCCCGGCGATGAGTACGGCGGTGGACTTTTCGAGTCCGAAGAGGACGCCCCCGATCTTGGCGCCCGCGAGGGTCACGGTGGCGATGACCACGCAGTTGAAGAAGACCCCGAGATAGACGGCGCGAAAGCCTCGCAGAAAGGCGGCCGGCCTCCCCGCGTAGCGGATCTCGTAGAACCCGAGGTCCGTCGTCAGGCGGCTCCGCCGCCAGAGCGGCGCGAAGACGAACACGGTGAGCATCCCGGTGATGCAGAACGCCCACCAGGCCCAGTTCGCGGCGACCCCGTTCTGGCGCACCAGTTCGGCAACCAGGTTCGGGGTATCGGTGGAGAAGGTCGTCGCGACCATCGAGGTCCCGAGCAGCCACCAGGGAAGCCGCCGGCCGGCGAGAAAGAAGGAGTCGCTGTCCTTCGCCGCGAAACGGACCGCCCAGAGCCCGATGGCGAGCGCCGCGCCCACGTAGAGCCCGAAGACGATCCAGTCGAGGCCGCTGAATGCCATCGGCGGGGAACCGTAACCGAACCCGCCGGCCGCCTCGCGCGAGCGTCCTAAACTCTCGCCTCCGATGCGCGTCGCGGCCGTTGTCTGGGGCTTCCTGGCGCTGGCGGCAAGCGCGGTTGGCGCGCAGGACGTCCCCCTCGGAGACCAGGACGCCGCCGAAGCGCTGCTCGCCCGGGTCCTCGACCACCGCGAGGCGGTGCGGCCGCTGGAAGGCAACCTCATCTTCCGCCAGCTGATCACCACCGAGCGGCTCGACGAGGAGCGGAAGGTGCTCGCGAGCGCCAACGCCCTCTACGAGTACCGGCCGGAGTTCGGACGTCATCTCTGGAAGCTCCTGGAACTCGACGGCGAGCCGATCGGGGGACGGCGGCTCCGCCGGGAAGAGCGGCGCTACCGGAACGCCATCGAGTCGGCGAAAGAGGAGGCGGAAGAGGACCGGCTGGCGCTGGAACGTCAGGACCCCGACTACGAGATTCGCCCGAAGAACGGGATGGATCTCTTCTACAAGATCGTCAGGGACGCCATCGAACTCGAGATGTTCGATGGAGAGCTGCTGCGGCGCGACACCTGGCACGGCCGCCCCGTCCAGGTGGTCCGGTTCTGGCCCCGCCCGGGATTCGACGACGCCCCGAACCGGATGATGTCGGTGGTGTCCAAGTGCGAGGGGGAACTCTGGGTGGACGTAGAGAGCCGGCAGATCGCCCGCGTCCGCACGGTGCTCACCGAGGCGGAGAACTTCATCGCCGGGCTCTTCGGCCGTCTCCACCGCGGGACGAGCGCCGACGTGGAGAGCGAGTTCGACGGTGAACTCTGGCTCCCCAAGCGGGTGACCATGACGGTGGACGCCCGGATGTTCTTCATCCGCCGGATTCGCCGGCGGGTCCACTACGACTTTCTGGGGTTTCGCTCGCTCTCTCGGTCGCTGGACAGATAGGCTTATGCGCCATTCATGCTGACCCTGCGCGGGCTGGAAGGACTGCCCGAAGTCCAGTCGGGGGACGACCTGGCGCGGCTCCTGCTCGACGGGATGCTCCACTCCGGGGCCGAACCCGGCGACGGCGACGTCGTCGTGGTGTGTCACAAGGTCGTCTCCAAGGCCGAAGGGAGGTTGGTGCAGCTCAAGCGGCTGCGGCCGACGAAGATCGCCCGGGCGTGGGCGGCGGAGTACGGGCGCGACCCCCGGGAAGTCCAGGCGGTTCTCGGCGAGGCCCGGGACATGGTCCGCGTGCAGCGCGGGGTGCTGGTCACCGAGACCCGCCACGGGTTCGTCTGCGCCAACTCGGGGGTGGACCGTTCGAACGTGCCGGACGGCCACGTGTGCCTGCTGCCCGAAGACCCCGACGGCTCGGCGCGCGAGCTTGCCGAACGGCTCTCCGAGGCGACCGAGACGCGGTTGGGGGTTGTCATTACCGACACCTGGGGACGGCCGTTCCGCCTCGGGGCGGTCAACGTGGCCATCGGGATCGCCGGCGTACCGGCGCTCCACGACTACCGCGGCCAGCCGGACTTCAGCGGCCGGACCCTCCAGTCCTCGACGATGGCCACCGCCGACGAGTTGGCCGGCGCCGCCGGTCTCGTCATGGGAAAGCTGCGCCGCATTCCGGCGGTGCTGGTGCAGGGCGTCCCGTCGCACCCGGGGGCGGAACCGGGAACGGGAGCCTCGCTCCTCCGTAGCCGCGGGGAAGACATCTTCCGGTGACCGGTCCTGGCAGCCGGTGGTGAAACCCCCGTGAGCGCCGAGAGCGGCGAGGCGCCCCGCTGACAAGGCGCGTGAGGGAGGAATACCGGGTGTATTCCGACCGAAACGCAACGCCGAGCGCCGCGCAGCGGCGCGGTTCAGCGGGGATGCATCGCCGCTCAAACGCCGCGGGGGTTTCGCCACCGGCTGCCAACCTCGCGGTGCTCGGCGGGACCGGACAGTTCGGACTGGGGCTCGCGTGGCGGCTCGCGCTCGGCGGAGCCGAGGTGGTGATCGGCTCCCGCGACGGGAAACGGGCGGAAGAGGCTGCGGCGCGGGTGCGAGGCGGCCTCGATGCGGCAGGCGCCGTCCCCGACCCGGCCCGGGGCCTCGCGGTATCCGGCGCGACGAATCGAGCCGCCGCCCGGGCCGCGGACACGGTGTTCGTCTCCGTTCCCTTCGCCGGCCAGGAAGCTCTCCTCGAGGAACTCGGTTCCGAACTCGACGGGAAGCTGGTGGTGTGCTGCGGCGTACTCTGGCCGCCGGGGTCCCGTCCCGAGACCTCCGCGGCCGAAGAGGCCGAGCGGGTCCTGCGGCGAGCGGGCGCCGGGAAGGTGCGCATGGCCGCCGCCTTCCAGACGGTTGCCGCGGGCCTCCTCCGGCTCCCGCCCGGAGCGGCGGGCGCTGGACCGGCGCCGGACGTCCTGGTCTTCGCCGACGGGACCGCCGACCGCGAGACGGCCGCCCGGCTGGCGGAACTCACCGGACTGCGCGCGGTGCCGGTCGGGCCGCTCCGGAAGTCCCGCGCGGCGGAGGCCGCCCTCGGGCTGCTCCTGGAGCTCAATCGGGGCCCGGCCCGGCACGCCGGGCTCAGGGTCACCGGACTGACGCACCGCGCATGAGCGCCCGCTTCTCACCGAGACGGGTCCTCCTCGCGGCCCTCCCGTTCGCCGGGGCGGCGCTCATCCTCGCCCTGCTGTTCCGCCGCATTCCTCCGGAGCGGATCCTGGAGGCGCTTCGCGGAGCGGACCCGGTTCTGTTCTTCGCGGCGCTCCTTCCGGTCTCCGTTCTCTATGTCCTCCTCGACGGCGTCCTGCTGGCCGTGGTGCTGCGCTGGTTCCATCCCCCGGGAATCGGCTTCCGGGAATCGCTCGCGGTCCGGGCGGTGGACTACCTGGTTTCGCTCTGGAACGGACGCGCCTCCCAGGCCGCGATGGTGGGCACGCTCGGACGGCGCCTCGGAGGCGCGGGGGGCGGCGAGGCCCATCCGGATTCGGGCTACTGGGAGTGCGCCGGGACCATCCTCTTCCTCGACCTCTGCCAGCGGGGCCATCTCCTCCTCTGGGCGGCGGGCGGCGCCGTCGTCCTGGGCAGCGCCGCGCCGGAGCGCGTCCCGGTGGCCGCTGCGCTCGGCTTCGCCGGCCTCTGCCTGCTCGTCGCCTTTCTCCGAGGCCGTCTGCGGGGCGCCGGGCTCGGGCCGCCCCGCTGGCGGCTCCTCCAGTCGCTGCGGCGAGCCGCTCCCCGGCACTACGCCGCAGTGTTCGCGCTGAAGGCGCCCCTGATCGTCGCTGCCGCCGTGGGACACCACTTCGCCCTCGGCGCCTTCGGCATCCGGATTCCCGTGGGAGCTCTGCTGGCCACCCTCCCGATCATCTTTCTCGCGGGCGCCCTCCCGATCGCGGTGGCGCGCATCGGAACGAGCCAGGCCGCCTGGATCTACTTCCACGCGGGAGCCGCGGCCCTGTCACCGGGGGGAGAAGCCGCCCTCCTCGCCTACAGCCTCTCCGCCCACCTGACCTTCCTGCTCCTGAACGCGGCGCTCAGCGCCCCGTTTCTTCCGGCGGCCTGGCGGGCGATCCGCGGCGCTCGCCGGCCGCTCAGTCGAGCCGCCGGTACACGCTCCGGAGCAGCAGCGGATCCCCTCTCCGCGGCATCTTGAGCTCGGTGCGCACGACCAGCACGTCATCCGTGGCCTGCAGCGTCCGGAACAGCTCGAGTTTCCCGAAGGGCAGTTCCCGTTCCTCCCGGACGCGCGCGATGCCGCCGCGGAACTCGGCCACGCTGGTAATGCGCCCCCCGCGGCCGTCCTCGCGGGCGTGCTCCTCGCCGTCCAGATAGAGGATCTGCACCCGCTCGTCGAGAACCAGCCGCAGTTCGGCCGCGTCGGCTTCGATCTCCAGCAGGTCCGGCAGACTCAGGAGCGGCACTCCACCCCCGCCCGGAGCGCCGCGCCCGCCGCCCCGGCCCATGCCGCCCCGGCCGCCCGGCGGCCCGAAACCCCGGCCCCCGCGCGCGCCGCGCCGTTCCTCGGCGTCCGCGGCCGCCCGCTGCATGACTTCGGCCGGGTCGTCGCTCGCCTCCGGGTCGAGTTCCCAGAGTCCGGCGAGGTCGGCGGGGCTCTGGGCGGACGCGACCGGCGCCGCCACGAAAGCGAAGCAGAAGGCGCCCGCCAGCACGGACGCCAGTGCTCCGGCGAACGCACCCGGAGAAGACCCGCGGGGGGTCGCGGCGATCGTCATCGGGGTCAGTCTATCGAGGGGTTCGCGCATGACGCATCCCGGTTTGCAAGGCCCGCGCCACCGCGGTTCCGGGGGCCGGTTGCCTAGCCTCGGGAGCCCCCATAGAATGGCCTATTCGGAGACGTAGCCCGCGTATGCCCAGCCCTTTTCGCGTGACCCTCTCGGCAATTCTCGTCGCCGGAGTCGGGGTCGCCGCGCTCGGCCAACCGCCCCCCGCTCAACCTTCGCCGGACCAGCAGGAAAGCCAGCAGGAGATCCAGGATCGGCTGGCCGACCGCGCGCACCGCATCGCCGCCGAGGGCGAGACGGCCGGTGAGAAGGCGCGCCGGGCCATCGCCGCCGCCGGCCGGCTGCCGCGGGACGACGCGGCGGCCCCCGCCGGCCGGCTCGCCCGCCGCACGCTCGTGGACGAAGTGCTCGGGGCGCAGCAGGAAGCACTCGGGATTCCCCACGCGCCGCCGTCCTCGGACGCCGCGTTCCTGCGCCGGGCCACGCTCGACGCCACCGGCCTGATCCCCTCCCCGGAACAGGTACGCGCCTTCCTTGCCGACGACTCGCCCGGCAAGCGCGCCCGCCTGGTGGACGAGCTGGTGGGCAGCCAGGAGTTCGCCGAGCAGTGGGCCTGGTTCTTTGGCGACCTGTTCCGGCTCGCCCACCAGGTGGGGGCGGTCCGGAACCCGTTCCAGAGCTGGATCAAGGAGTGGCTGACGACCGACCGGCCCTACGACGAGGTAGTGCGCGACCTGCTCACCGGAGTCGCCAAGGCGCACGGCAGCGTCCCGTCGCTGGCTTTCCTGGCGCGCTCGCACCAGGCCAAGAGCCGGATCGTGATGAGCCCGGACGACTACTCGATCCACAACCGGCTGGACGCGATCGACCAGTTCAACGTGGACGTCTCCCGGATCTTCCTGGGAATCAACACCTCCTGCATTTCCTGCCACGACGGGGCGGCGCACCTCGAGCCCCTCAACGAGTGGCTCTCGAAGCGGACCCGCGAGGAGTTCTACCGGCATTCGGCGTTCATGGGGCACGCCCGCCAGATCACCACCTGGGACGACCGTTCCAAGAACGTGGTGGTGGACCTCCTGGTGGATGACCTCGCCAAGGGCTACGACACCGGCGACGACGCCCCGTACCACACCCTTTCGGAGGGCCGCTTCCCCCGGCTCGAGGGACTGGCGTACGAACCCGCCTTCCTGCTGACCGGCGAAACGCCGGAGCCCGGGGAGAATCCCCGGAACGCGCTGGGACGCCTGCTGACCGGGCACCCGCAGTTCGCGCGCGCCACCGTGAACCTGGTCTGGGGCAAGCTCATGACGGTCGCCTTCGTGGAACCGTACAACTCGTTCGACCTGGACCGGATGGGACGGCTCGCGGCCGGCGAAGAGGACCCCCTCCCCTCCCGGCCGCTCAATCCCGAGCTGATGGAGGCGCTGGCCGAGGACTTCCGGGACAGCGGGTTCAGTTTCTGGCACCTGGTCAAGACCATCATGAAGTCCGAGACCTACGGGCTTTCCCCGCACTTCGACGGAGACTGGGACGATGCCTGGACCGGCTACTACCCGCGCCGCTACGTCCGGGTGCTCACGGGGCCGGAACTCGTGGATTCGCTGGCGCGCGCTACCGAGGTGCCCACGGAGTTCGCCTTTGCCGGCACGACCGTCGAGCGGGTCAAGGAACTGACCACTCCCTCCGACCTCGGCGGGCGGCGCGGACGCGGAGAGGGCGCCGAGGTGGACGCGCTCATGCAGAGCTTCTTCCAGAGCAACCGGATGACACCGGCTCCGGTGGGGAACCGGGGCTCCATCCTGCAGGCTCTGCTCATGATGCAGTCCGGGGTCGTGAACCGGCGCGTTTCCAGCGAGTCCGGAGGACGGGTGGCCGACCTGCTCGCCTCGGAAAAGGGCGAGAGCGACTTGGTCGACGAGCTGTTCCTGGGGACGCTCGGACGCCTTCCCACGCCGGCCGAAGCGGAACTCGGCGCCGAGCGGATCGCCGCCAACCGCCGGCAGGGGACTCAGGACCTGCAGTGGGCGCTTCTCAATTCTCCCGAGTTCCTCCTGAACCACTGAGGGGCCGAACATGTGCACCTGCGAACCCCGCGTCGCCGACCTCCTCCCGGCCCGCCGGGAGATCCTCAAGATGGGAGGGCTGGCGCTCGCCGGGTCCTTCGTGAACCAGGTCGTCTGGCCGCTCCAGGCGCACGCCACCGGCAAGGCGGACCCGCGGCGGACCGCCCGCTACTGCATCTTCATCGAGATGGGCGGGGCCATCAGCCCGATGGACACCTGGGACTTCAAGCAGACCCGCTGGACCCCCAAGGATCTGGACATGGTCCAGATCAGTGACGAGGTCTCGCTGTCCCGCACCCTCTTCCCGACGCTCGTGGACCGGGTGGACGAGGTCGCCTTCGTCCGCTCGATGCGGGCGCCGGAGCTGATCCACTTCAACGGGCAGTACCACACCCAGACCGGCCGGGTGCTGAACGTGGCGCTCGCCCGCGAGGTCCCCGCGTTCGGCAGCATCATCGCGGCCGAGCTCGACAAGGAGCGGCGGGAGACGGACAGCTTCCCCACCTACGTCAGCACCTATCTCACCCGCGCCCGCGCCGGGTCCATCGGCGCCGGCTTCCTGCCGACCCGGTTCTCCGGCCTCGACCTGGATCCGACCACGGTCTTCGACGCCTTCGGAGGCAACGTGGAAGGCAGCCGCCGGGTGCTCGAAGAGCGCTTCCGCCTGCTGAACCGGCTCGCGGAAGTCTCCATCCCGGAGCGCGCCTCGCTCGGGGACAAGGAAAACGACTACCGCGACTACTACAAGTCGGCCTACGGGCTCCTCACCGACGAACGCTGGCCGAAGCTCTTCGTCGCCAGCGACGAGGACAAGACGCGCTACGGCGAGGACGAGTTCGGGCTGGGCTGCATCCTGGCGCGCAACCTGATCGAAGCCGACGCCGGCACCCGCTTCATCTACATCTACGACGGGGACAAGTGGGACCACCACTCCGGCATCTTCGACCGTTCGCGCACCTGGAACCACTACACGACCTGCCCGCGGCTGGACAAGGGATTCACCTCCCTGCTCACCGATCTGGGCGCCCGCCCGGGCAGCGAACCCGGAACGACGCTGCTGGACGAAACGCTCATCGTCGTCACCAGCGAGTTCGGCCGCACGCCGGAGATGAACCCGGTGGCTGGCCGCGACCACTACCGCTTCGCCTACACCTCCATGTATGCGGGCGGCGGCGTCCAGGGCGGCCGGGTGGTCGGCAGGACCAACGAGGACGGGTCGGAAGTCATCGATCCCGGCTGGAAGCACGACGGGCAGCCGTTCATGGACAACACGGTCGCCACCATCTATTCGGCGCTCGGCATCGACTGGAGGAAGGTGGTCCACAACACCCCTTCGGGCCGCGAGTACGTCTACGTCGATTCGGTCTCGCTTGGGGGGTCGGAGATGATGTTCGACGACGAGATCGCCGAGATCTTCGCCTGAGCTGACAACAACACTGACCGGCGATGGTTGAGCGGCGCCGGTTCCCCGTGCTCCGGGGACTGCTGGCCGCCGCGTGCGCCTTGCTGCCCGTCCTGGGGCTGGCGGCCGACGATCCCCCCAAGCCGCACTGCAGCGACGACCGCGCCGAGAACATCTGCTGGGTGCCCCCCGGTGATTTCTGGATGGGCCGGACCCGGCTCTGGCTGATCGACGAGATCCACTGGCAGACGCGCGACCGGGTGGACGCGCGCCCCGTCCACCGCGTGACGCTGCCCGGCTTCTGGATCGACCAGAAGGAAGTCACCCAGGAGGCCTACCGGGAATTCACCCGCTCCACCGGACGGCCGGAGCCGTTCCACTGGCGTCAGGGCTTCCCGGAGGAGAAGGGACGGTTCCCGGTCTACAACGTCGACTGGAGCGACGCGAGCGACTACTGCGCGTTCCGGGGAAAGCGGCTGCCGACCGAGGCCGAATGGGAGAAGGCCGCCCGGGGCGGGCTCGCCGGAGCGCCGTGGCCGTGGGGCGTTCAGTACCGGCCGGATCCGGACGAAGGCGCCCCCGAGGGAACCCGGGTCCCGCCACCGGCCCGCATCGCCCATCCCGCGTCGCCGACGGACGTGGCGTCCTTCCCGCCGAACGGCTACGGCCTCTACGACATGGTCGGGAACATCGCCGAGTGGGTGGCGGACGGCTATGACCTCGGCTACTACGCGGTGAGCCCGCCGGTGAACCCGCGCGGACCGGAGAACGCGCCCTACCGGATCTTCCGGGGCGGAAGCTGGGCGGACACCGACGAGCGGATCGCCAGCGTGCACTATCGAAACTTCACGAGACCCGACACCCGGATTCACAGCATCGGCTTCCGGTGCGCGCTCGACCACCCACACCAAGGAGACACCGAATGACGACAGCCCCGAAGAACTCAGTGGGCCGGCGCGAGGCGCTGCGGCGCATCTCGGCGGGAACCGGCGGAGCAGCGCTCGGCGCCGCCGGCGGAGCGGCCTTCGGGACCGGAGCGGCGGGTTCGGCCTGCGCGCCGGCGGGCTCCGACGCGCCTGCGGACCCGGGCCACCAGTTCCGCTCGATGCTCGCGGGAGGCGAGCCGGTGATCTGCCCGGGGGCCTTCGACGTGATCTCGGCGCGCCTCATCGTGGACATGGGGTTCCAGACGTTGCTCCTCGGCGGAAGCGCCGGTTCGGCCGCGAACCATGGCGTCCCCGACTACGGGCTCGCTTCCATCACCGAGCTGATCGAGATGGCCGCCCGGATTGCCGACAGCGTCCCGGTTCCCGTGTTCGCCGACGCCGACGACGGGGGCGGCAGCCCGCTCGCGGTGGCCCGGGCCGTCCGGGGCTACGAGCGCGCGAGGCTCGCGGCGGTGATGATCGAGGACCACGTGCAGGCGAAGCACCTCGGCGATGGGGGTGTCCTGGTCGAGACCACCTATATGCAGGACAAACTGCGGGCGGCGGTGGACGCCCGGAAGGGCGGCATGATGATCGTCGCGCGCTGCGATTCGGTTTCCATCGGGCAGAGCGAGGCGGAAGCGACGGAGCGGGGCGCCGCCTACGTCGAAGCGGGCGCCGACCTTCTCTTCTTTGCGGGGCTGCCTCCGGAGAGCATGGGCCGGGTCGCGGAGGCGTGCGGCCGGCCGGTGATCGCGAGCGTCCACGACACTCCCATGGCGACCCTGCGGGAGAACAACGTGCCGCTCGTCCTCTACGCGGGACAGATGCTCCGGCTCGCCCTCGGCGCGATGCGGCAGGGGCTCCAGGACATCCACGACGGCGCGACGTGGCCGGGATACGCGGACCGCGCGCTGCCGGGCGACGCCTACCAGAAGCTGATCCAGGTGGACCGGTGGCGCGAAGACGCCCGCCGCTACAACCTGGTGGACGAGAACGGCCGCCAGGTCAAGGGCTAGGCCCAACGGGAAGGCCCGGTGAGCCGCTCACCCAGCCTTCCCGGCAGACAGGTAACCCCCCGCGACCAGCGCGCCTGGCGCCGCTGGCTCGAAGCCAACCACGCGGCTGTCCCCGAGGTCTGGATCGTCTTCTACAAGAAACCCGCCCAGCGTCCCGGCCGTCCCACCCTCACTTACGGAGAGGCAGTCGAGGAGGCGATCTGCTTCGGCTGGATCGACGGGCTCAAGCGGCGGATCGACGACGAGCGCTACACCCACCGCTTCACGCCCCGCAAGCCGGACAGCCGGTGGTCGGAGAGCAATCGCGAGCGGCTCGCCAGGATGAGATCCGCGGGCCTCATGGCGCCCCCCGGCGAGGCGGCGGTCGAGGCTTCGATCCGTTCGGGCGCCTGGGACAAGCCGGCGAGGGCCGCGCCCGTGGAGGCGCCCGCGGAGCTGCTCGCGGCCCTCGAGGCCGATGCGGAGGCCCGTGCCGGATGGGCCGGCCTGACCCGCGCGCAGCAGCGCCGCTACGAGGTCTGGGTGGGAATGGCGAAACGCGAGGAAACCCGCGCCCGCCGCCTCGAGGAAAGCCTCACGCTGCTCCGCCGCGGCGAGAAGCTGGGAATGCGGTAGGCCCGGTGCCGGCGCGCTTTCCGCCCGTCCCGATCGCCACGACTCCGGAGTAGCGAAAACGAGCGGTTCGGCGGCCGGCCCGCGGTTCGGGTTCTGGGTCCGGGTCTTCGTCCCGTTCGCCTTCGGGTACTTCATCTCCTGGGTCCTTCGCTCGGTCACCGCGATCATCGCTCCGGACCTGGTCCGGGACCTCGCGCTCTCCGCGTTCGGGGTCGGCCTGCTGGGCAGCACCTACCTGCTCGCCTTCGCCCTCTCCCAATTGCCGATCGGCGGCGCACTGGACCATCTCGGACCACGGCGAACCAACGGAGTGCTGCTGCTGGTCGCCACCGTGGGCTGCCTCCTGTTCGCGCTCGCGGACTCGTTCCCGATCCTGCTCCTGGCCCGCTTCCTCGCGGGCCTTGGCGTGGCCGCATGCCTGATGGCTTCGTTCAAGGCGTTCGTCCTCTGGGCTCCCCCGGCCCGGCTCCCGTTTCTGAACGGGTTCGTCATGGCGGTCGGGTCCACCGGAGCGCTGGCGGCCACCACCCCGACCGAGTGGATGCTCGGCGTGATGAGCTGGCGCGAGCTGTTCCTCCTGCTCGCGGTCTCGCTGCTCCTGAGCGCCGTGACCTTGTTCACATTGGTCCCCCGGGACCCGAGAGCGGCCGGTGAGGGCGCGTCTTCCGGCCTCCTCGCGGCCACCGTGGGCGTCCGCGAGGTCCTGCGGCGGCGGGTGTTCTGGAGCATCGCCCCGTTGGGGTTGGTCCACCAGGGCACCTTCCTGGGGATCCAGAGCCTGTGGGCGGGCCCGTGGCTGGCGGAGATTGCGGCGATGGACCGGGGCGCAGTCGCCAACCATCTGCTGGTGCTCGCCGTCGCCATGGTGCTCGGGTTCCTGATCACCGGGGCAATTGCGGGAGTCCTCGCGCATCGGGGCATTTCCTCACTCTCGCTGCTGGGCGGCGTCAACCTGGCGTTCACGGCGACGCTGCTGCTGCTGGCATCCGGCTTCACCGGAGCGCCGGCCGTCGTATGGGCCGCCTTCGGGTTCTTCGGAGCGTCCGGGATGCTGAGCTTCGCGATTCTGGTCGCCCACTATCCGGCGGGACTCGCGGGCAGGGTGACCTCGGCGCTGAACCTGCTCGTCTTCGCTGCCGCGTTCGCCGTGCAGACCGGCTTCGGCGCGGTGATCGACCGGTTCCGCGGGGACGGCCCCGAGGCCACCTTCGCCGGTTCCGGCTTCGCGGCGGCGTTCCTGATCGCCGCCGCCTTCCAGGGGCTGTCGCTGGTCTGGCTGCGGCTCACCCGGTCCTGGCGGGACTCCGGGTCATCCTAAGCGTCTGCCCGAGCTGGGAGTGCTGCGAGGGTTGGCGAGCTTGACTGGCGGTTGCTCCCCCTACGGGGACGACAGGCTGCGGTGGACGAGGCGGACGAAGCGCTCGGCGTTCACGAAACCGGCGGCGTCCGGCGACCAGCCGATGTCCGTGCCGATCCCGGTGACGAGGGCAACGTAGTCAGCCGCGGCATCGTCCTCGCTCTGGCCGGCCGCCACCCGCTCGCTGATCCGCTCGCGGGCCATCTTCAGCGCTTCCCCGTACTTGACCAGGGTCGCGCGGTCGGTGACCGGCCCGTGGCCGGGAATGATCTTCGTCTGGCCGTCGGTCGCCGCGGCGACCTTCTCGGCGGCCGCGATGAGGCCGTCCACATGCCCGCCGGAATCGACGTCGATGAACGGGAAGGCGCCGTTGAAGAACAGGTCACCCATGTGGACGACGTTCGCGCCCCGGAAGAAGATGATGGAGTCGCCGTCGGTGTGCGCGGTGGGAGCGTGGACCGCCTCGATGGCCAGCCCGTTCCAGTGCAGGGTGACGCCGTGGTCGAACGTCACCACCGGGAGGGCTTCGGGGGCCGCCTGGTCGCTGCGGCCGACCAGGTCCGCGAAGTCGGCCGGGTTCATCCGCCGGCGGACGTTCTCGTGGGCGACGATAAGGCTCCCGGCCTTGCCGAGGTTCTCGTTGCCGCCGGTGTGATCCCCGTGCCAGTGGGTGTTGACCACAAAGCGCACCGGCTCGCCGGTGATCGAGCGCACCGCGGCGAGGATCTTGTCGGTGAGCGGGGCGTACTGGTCGTCCACCAGGAGGGCCCCGTCGTCACCCGTCGAGAGGCCGATGTTGCCGCCGCGTCCGAAGAGAACGTGGATCCCACCGCCCAGGTCCTCGCTGGTGATGGAGACGGCGTCCCAATCCACGTCCTGGGCCAGCGCCGGGAACGCGACGAGCGAGAGGCACACCGCGGTGAGGACGAGCCGCCGCGAGCGGCGAGCGGATGAATCAGTCAGGAACATGGCGGTACGAACTCCGGAACGGAAGGATGGCGGCCGCACGAACCCCTGCGGCCTGAAGTCGGGCCCGGCGACGGTGGTCAGCAGCCGACGCAGGCGTTGTTGTTCCTCGCGCCGTAGCTGGCGAGGAGCGCGATCGTCTCCGGGAACGGGTTGATGCGCTGCACCGGCCCGTTCGCCAGGTCGATGGTCGTCTGGCCGGTCCGGGCCACGGCGAGCGGATCGGCGCCGTGGTCGATCAGGTACTGCACGAGCCAGGTGTCGCCGCGCGACGCCGCATGGTGGATCGTGGAGTAGCCGTTGTGGTCGCGCACGCTCGCGTCCGCGCCGCACTCCTCAACGAGATAGCGCACCGCGTCATGCCAGGCGTCGGGCGCGTGCCGGTGGGAGTTGGCCGCGAGTCCCAGCCCGTAGCCCACGCCGGACGCGGCGTGGATCGGATAGACGGCCGGATCTCCGAACTCCGCGGGTGGCAGGCCGGAAGGATCCGGGTCACCCTCTTCGATGAGCATCGGGAGACGCCGCCGCTCGGGCACCTTGATCGTCGGGATGTGCGGGTCCGCCCCGTTCGCCACCAGCAGCTTCATCGCCGGAATGTCCAGCGAGTAGGCGGCGCGCCAGAACGCCGTCGCCCCGCTGCGGTCCACTCCGAGCTGGTCCACGTTGTAGACGGTGTACCAGAGGGAACTGTCGATCCGGGCGTTCACGTCGGCGCCCGCGTCGATCAGCGCCTGCATGAGTTCGAGGTGCGAGGTCTCCTGCTGCAGGTAGTCGGCGGGCTGCGGGTGCCGGGCCTTCGGGATCCACTGGGTGTTGACCGCCCCGTAGAGCGGGGTGGCGTTCTGCGAATCAGCCATCGTGGGATCGGCGCCGCGCTCGAGCAGCCTCATCGCGAGGTCGAAGTGGCCGTTGATGGTCGCCATCAGCAGGGGAGTCGTCCCGCTCCCGTCGGCGCGCTGGTTGATCCCGGCGCCGGCGTCGAGCAGCTCCATCGAAGTCTCGATCTGGCCTTCACGGGCCGCGAGCAGGAGGGCGGTCAGACCGCCGTGGGTCCCGACCCGGTCCTCGTAGGTCTTTGGCCGCGGCTCGTTGGGATCGAGGTCGCTGTAGGGATCGAGCGGGTCCGGCGGCGGAGCCCCGCCCCCGGTACCGCCGGTCCCCGCCCCCGGACGGCGGTCCACGCCATTGGCGGGAAGCGGCCGCTCGGCCTGGAGGACGCCGCTGCCGCCCCGCATCTCGGCGAGACGCGCTTCACGTTCGCGGCGTTCCTGCATATCGAGCCGCGCCCGTTCGACCACGTCCAGCACGTTCGCGGTCCTGGACGCGTCCGCGCCGGCTTCCATCAGCGCCTTGACGGCCGCCACGCGACCGCGCACGGAGGCGAACATGAGCGGCGTGAGGCCCCACTCGGTCTCGCGGGCATCCACGGAGGCGCCGTGCGCGACGAGCGTGTTCAGTACGTCGGGCACTCCGGCCGCCGCCGCGAAATGAATCGGCTCGGCTCCGGTGGAGGTCAGGGCATCGGCAGGGGCGCCGGCCTCGAGCAGGGCCTCGGCGATTCCGGCCTGACCGGCCGCCGCCGCCACGTGGAGCGGCGTGTGGCTCCCGAGACGCGTCGTCGCCTCGATGTCCGCACCCGCCGCGATCAACACCGCGGCGACCTCGCGGTTCCCCGTTTTCGCCGCCCAGTGGAGCGCCGTGAACCCGTCACCCTGCGCCGCGTTCACGTCGGCGCCGGCGCGCAGTTCCGCCTTCAGCGACTCGACGTCGCCGCGCTTCGCCGCGTCCAGCACCGGCGACAGCAGCGCCGCGCTTCCGGCTCCCGCCAGGACTCCCAGCACCGTGAGCAACGCCGCCAGGCCAATCCATCGCTTCCCGATCTTCATGCCCTGTTCCTCACTCCCGGTCAGAGGCCTTGCTGTGGATCCCGCTTGCCGGCTACACCGCCTGCGACAGGGAGAACGCGCCGGCGCTGTTCCCGAAGCTCTCGACGTCATCCATTCCCAGCTTGTGAAGCAGCGTCAGCATCACGTTCGCCAGCGGGGTTCCCGGCTCGGCCCGCAGGTGCAGGTTGTGCTCCAGCGCGCCGTTCGCGCCGCCCGCCACGAAGAACGGGACCCGCTTGTGGTTGTGGATGTTCGGATCGCCCATCGGGGACCCATACAGGATCATGGTCTTGTCGAGCAGCGTCCGGTCGTCCTCCTGGATGCTCCGCAGCTTCTCCATGAAGTACGGGACCAGGCTCACGTGGTACCGGTTGATCCGCCCCAGGATCTCGACCCGCTCGGGATCGTTCCCGTGGTGCGACGCGGGATGGAAGGCGGTGGCCTCCCCGCTGTCCGGATACACCCGGCTGGAGGCGTCCCGTCCGAGCTTGAAGCTGAACACCCGGGTCATGTCCGACTGGAAGGCGAGCGCCTGCAGGTCGAACATGATCTTCACGTGCTCGTCGAAGGAGTCCGGCACCCCTGACGGGGCGTCGGGAAGCTCGCGCAGCTCCCCGCTGGTGTTCCGTTCCACGATGCGCTCGATCCGGCGTTCCATCTCGCGGATGTCGGTCATGTAGCGGTCCATCCGCCGCACGTCCTCGGCATCCAGGGAAGTCTTGAGCCGGCTGACTTCCGATCCGATGAAGTCGAGGACGCTCTGGCGCGCCTTCTGACGGGCCACCCGGCCCTCTGGAGTGCCGCCGGCGCCGAACAACTGGTCGAACACGATGCGCGGATCCCGCGTCATCGGCAGCGGCTCGGTCGGCGACGCCCAACTGATGGTGTCGTAGACGCACGCGTAGCCGTAGGCGCAGCCGCCCGCCTGGTCCACCGTCTCGATGCAGAGCTGCATCGAGGGGATCGGCGTGTCCTGGCCGAAGCGCTGCGCGTACATCTGATCGAACGAGGTTCCCGCGAACACATCCGAACTCTCGGTCTGCTTGGGATACGACTGGGTCAGGAACGCCGCGCTCGAACGGAAGTGGTCGCCGCCGATCTCGCGCGCGGTGCGCGCCTCGGCGGGCTCCACGTCGCAATCGCTCACGATCGTGACGTAGTCGCGAACCGGCTCGAGGGAGCTGAGGGCGCCCTTCGAGAGATCGAAGTCGGTGCCTTCCTGCTCCGGGGACCACAGATGCTGCGAGCGGCCGTACTTGTTGCTGCCCGCGGCGCCGTGCACGATCTCGATCGCCACGAGGCGCGTCGGGTCGTCCGCCGTCGGCTTCGCGAGGACGCTCGCGGGAACCATGGCGTCCAGGAACGGCAACGCGATCGTCGCTCCCGCTCCACGGAGGAACGTCCGCCGGGGAAGGCTCTTGCCGGTCAGGTAGTTCATCGTTTTCTCCTGTCAGGTTTTCCTGCCAAGGCGCCCCGCCGGCCGTCTCCGTGTCCGGCGGGGCTGGTTTTGCTGTGGGTGGACGACCCCCGCAGAGTACGGGATCGTCGAACTCCCATAACCGGGCTAGGATAGGAAATCAAGCGGCCCGACGCAAGGGGCACGCCGCCCCTCCGGGCCCCCCGGCCGGAGCTCCGGAAACTCCAGGCTGAACGGGGACGCAGCGAGACCCCGCTCGCCACCGTGACGGGCGGTCAGTGTTCGGCCGCGACCGTGGTTTCGATCTCTTCGAGGACCTCGCCCTTCATCTGGAAGGCCGGGCTCCGCACCACGCCCAGAATGAACGCCGACGTCCGGTACTCGGCCTCCTCCGCTTCGCGGACGATCTCCCGGATCCGCGGCTGGTCGTAGTACTCGACCCGCCGGCCCAGCGCGTAGGCCATGAGGTTCTCCGTGAACGTCCGCAGCAGCGGCGTGGGCCGCTTCAGCAGCGCGTTGCGCAGGTCGCCGATGTTCTGGATGAGGGTTCCGTCGTAGAACTCCCCGGAAGCGTCGATCGGCTGGCCCGCGTCCTTCACCCGCACCCGGCCGGTGACGTCGAACGCCTCGAGCGCCACGCCGATGGGATCCATCATCCGGTGGCAGGATCGGCACGCGGGGTTGTCGCGGTGGATCTCCAGGCGCTCGCGCGCGGTCAGCTCGCGGCCGTCCTGCGCCGCCGCGGTCGCATCGAGGTCCGGGACATCCGGTGGCGGCGGCGGTGGCGGGCTTCCGAGCAGCACTTCCATCACCCACTTCCCGCGCAGCACCGCCGACGTCCGGTACGGATGCGACGTGAGGGTCAGCATGCTCCCGTGGGCGAAGATCCCACGCCGGTTCGGGTCCTGGTACTGGACCAGCCGGTGCTCCGGTCCGGTCACCCCCACCATCCCGTAGTGCTTGGCGAGGCGCTCGTTCACGAACGTGTAGTCGGCCGTAAACAGGTCGAAAATGCTCTTGTCCTCCGACACCAGGTGGTGGAAGAACCGTTCGGTCTCCTCCACCATCGCGGTCTTCAACTGCTGGTGGAAGTCCGGATAGAGGCGAACGTTGGGATTGATCTTCTTGAGATCCTGCAACCGGAACCACTGATACGCGAACCGCTTCGCGAGCGCCTCCGAGCGCGGATCCGCGAGCATCCGGCGTACCTGCGCATCGAAGACGGCGGGATCCGACAACTGCCCCGACTCCGAAACGTCGAGCAGCTCGTCATCGGGGATCGTCCCCCAGAGGAAGAAGGACAGCCGGGAAGCCAGATCGGTGTCGGTCAGCCGGTAGCCGAACTCCGCCTCCCGCGGGTCGAGCGGCTCCTCGATCCGGAACACGAAGTTGGGGCTCGCGAGAATCCCCTCGACCCCCATCCGGATCCCCTCCTCGAAGCCGACCGTTTCGGCGCCCGCGTCGTAGAGCTCCATGAGCGCCGCCAGGCCTTCGTCGCCAAGGTTGCCCCGGTAGGCGAGCCGGCCCAGGCGCCCCAGGATCGCTTCGGCGCAGGGCCGGGCCTCGTCGGGTGACAGCGGCCGGCAACTGAAGACCGCCTGCCGGCTCGGCGTTTCCGAAACGCCGGTCGGGTCGAAGGGACCGCGAATCAGCACGTCGCGGAGATGCGGGAGGCTGTGGATCCCGTAGGTGAGCGCGATGTTGGTGCTCGCGAGCGACCATTCGTGCGGGGAGACGAGGTCCAGCGTCGGGCCGTCGAACTGGCGCAGGAACGCCGCCGCCACCCTTCGCGGACCGGCCTTCACGAAGATCGGTTCGGTGATCATCGTGGCGCCATCCGGATCGGAGGTGTGCATCCACGGATCGACCGCGAGCAGCGCGACCCGCTCGCCGTCGATGGAGATCTCGAGGCGCTCGGGATTCTCCTCGGAGTTCAGCGCCCCCACTGCGGTACCGACCACCGGGCCGCACACTTCATGGTGGAGGGAGACCCGGAAGACGTAGTTCCCGTCCGCCGGGAAGGTGTGGTCCGTGGCGAGCCCACCCCGGGTGCCGTAGGGGGCTCCCTCGACCTGCCGCCGCTGCGAGGCCCAGCGGGAGACGAAGTAACTCGTCTCGGCCGGGGCCGCATCGGGGTCGCCCACCGCGAGCCGGCTGATCTCGCTCGCCGCCCGCAGGTAGGAGTCCATGAGCGTCGCGGACAGCAACTGCACGTCCGCGATGTTGTCGAAGTTCGCGCTGATGGTGTCCTGCGGCAGGTACTCCGCGGCGTCGAGTTCGAGCGCGAGCAGATCCCGGATCGCGGCGGTGTACTCCGCCCGGTTCAACCGCTGGAACGAACGGCGGCCCGGATTCGGCTCCGCCCTGGCGCTCTCGTCGAGCTGGGACTCGAGCGACACGGCGACCTCAGTGAGCATCTCCTCGGCGGGACGGCGGGAGCCCGGCGGGGGCATCATCCCGAGCTGGAGCTTCGAGACCATCTTCTCCGCGAGCTCGGGACTGGCGGGCGCGTTCCCCGCATCGAAGCCGGAGAGCGTCATGTTGCCGGTCTTCATCCGGTCGTTGTGGCAGACCATGCAGTAGGTCCGCAGCATCCGGTTGTGGGCGGCCGCGTTCTCCGGGGAGACCGCGGTGGCTGTCTCAGCCGCTGACGCGGGTTCCCACGATCTCGCGACGGCGAGCGTCGGCGTCTCCGCGGACTTCGCGGCCGACGCCGCCAGCAGACCGGTGAAAAGGAACGGGATCAGGGAAAGCCGGCCGGCCTTCACTGCCGTTTCCATTCGGGAACTCCCCATGGTCATCCCTCAGCAGCCCACGCAGCGGTTGTTGTTCTTGGCCCCGTAGCTCTCGAGGAGGGCGATGGTCTCCGGGAAGGGGTTGATCCGCTGGGCGGGCCCGTTCGCGAGATCCACCGTGGTCTGCCCGGACCGGGCGATCACCAGCGGATCGGCGCCCTTGGAGATGAGATAGAGGATCATCTCGTTGTCACCCCGGGAGGCCGCGTGATGGATCACGCTGTAGCCGTTGTGGTCCCGGGCGGCCGGGTCGGCGCCCAGTTCTTCCACCAGGTACTTCACCGCGGGCATCCAGGCGTCCGGGGCGTGGCGGTGCGAGTTCGCGGCCAGCCCAAGCCCGTAGCCGACCCCGGCGGCCGCGTGGATCGGATGGACTCCCGGGCCCCCGTAGGGCACCTCGGGGAGGCCCGAGGGATCCTCCTCGGGTTCTTCCGCCGTCAGGTCGGTCAGCCGGCGGAGGACCCGCTCCGGCACCTTCATGGTCGGGATGTGCGGATCCGCGCCGCGGGCGACCAGCATCTTCATCGCCGGAATGTCGAGCGCGTAGGCGGCGCGCCAGAAGGCCGTCGCCCCGGCGCGGTTCACGCCGAGCTGGTCGGTGTTGTAGGTGGTGTACCACTGCTTTCGCTCGAGCCGGGCATCGATGTCCGCCCCGGCGTCGAGGAGCGCCTCCATGAACTCGATGTGCGAGGTCGCCTGCCGCAGGTGATCCGCCGGCTGGGGATGGAACGGCTGGGCGATCCAGCGCGAGTTGATCGCCGCGTAGAGCGGCGCCCCGCCCGAGACGTTCTTCAGATTCGGGTCCGCGCCCCGCTCCAGCAGGCCCATGCCGAGGTCGTAGTGACCGTTGAGCGCCGCCATCATGAGGGGCGAGGTGAGGTGTCCCTCCGCCCGCTGGTTGACGTCGGCGCCGGCGTCCACGAGGGCGAGGGCGGTCTCCAGATGGCCGTCACGGGCCGCGAGGAGCAGCGCGGTCAGGCCGCCGTGGGTGCCCACGAGTTCTGCGTAGCGCAGCGGCTGCGGCCGGTCCCGGTTACGCCGCCGGGCGTCCCGGCGCTTCCGCGCTTCCTCGATGGCCTTGGCCCGGGCGAGTTCGTCTTCGGGATGGCCGTGGGCCGCGGCGTGCTCGTCCTTCTCGGCCGCAGTTTCCTCGGCCGTCGGCTTCTTCAGATCGGCGAGGTCGGCGGATCCGGTCTTGCCGGATCCGGCGGTGGACGCGGTGGCAGGGCCTTCATCCGTCCGGCCCTTTTCCGCGGCCGCCTTGGCGGCGGCGGCGCGAGCCCGCCGCTGGGCTTCCTTCGCGCGCTTGTCGCGCTCCCGCTCGTCGTAGATGACGCCGGCCGCGCCTCCGCCCCGTTCGCGGGCCATCCGGGCCTGCCGGGCCCGCCGCGCCGCCAGGTCCTGCTCGGCGCGGGCTGCGATGTCGAGGACGGCGGCCGTCACCGACGGATCGGCTCCGGCCTCCATCAGCGTCTCGGCGGCCGCGGTCCGGCCGGTGGCCGCCGCGAACATGAGCGGGGTCTGGCCCCACTGGGGCTCGGCGGCGTTCACGTCGGCGCCGTGCGAGGCGAGGACCCTGACCGTCTCCGGATCGCCGGAGGCCGCGGCGAAGTGAATCGAACGGGCGCCGGTGTTGGTCGGCACCGCCACCGGAGCTCCGGCCTTCAGCAGGGCCGCGGCGACCTCCGCCTGACCGGCCGCCGCCGCCACGTGGAGCGGCATGTGGCTCCCGAGACGCGTCGTCGCCTTGATGTCCGCACCCGCCGCGATCAGCACCTCGGCGACGCCGCGGTTCCCCAGCTTCGCCGCCCAGTGGAGCGCGGTGAACCCGTCACCCTGCGCCGCGTTCACGTCGGCGCCGGAGCGCAGCTCCGCCTTCAGGGACTCGATGTCACCGCGTTTCGCCGCGTCCAGCACCGGCGCCAGGCGGGCCGCATAGCCGGCCCCCACCAGCAGACCAAGCGCAGCAAGCAGCGCTACCAGGCCAACCCATCGCTTCTGGATCTTCATGGCTCGTTCCTCTTGTCTCTCGTTGTCTCTCGAATGGAGTTGCCGGCTAGACCGCCTGGGACAGGGAGAACCCGCCCGTGCTGTTCCCGAAGCTCTCCACGTCATCCATTCCCAGCTTGTGGAGCAGCGTCAGCATCACGTTCGCCAGCGGGGTTCCCGGCTCGGCCCGCAGGTGCAGGTTGTGCTCCAGCGCGCCGTTCGCGCCGCCCGCCACGAAGAACGGGACCCGCTTGTGGTTGTGGATGTTCGGGTCGCCCATCGGGGACCCATACAGGATCATGGTCTTGTCGAGCAGCGTCCGGTCGTCCTCCTGGATGCTCCGCAGCTTCTCCATGAAGTACGGGACCAGGCTCACGTGGTACCGGTTGATCCGCCCCAGGATCTCGACCCGCTCCTCGTCGTTCCCGTGGTGCGACGCCGGATGGAAGGCGGTGGACTCGCCGCTGTCCGGGAAGACCCGGCTGGAGGCGTCGCGGCCCAGCTTGAAGCTGAACACCCGGGTCATGTCCGACTGGAAGGCGAGCGCCTGCAGGTCGAACATGATCTTCACGTGCTCGTCGAAGGAGTCCGGCACCCCTGACGGGGCGTCGGGAAGCTCGCGGAGCTCCCCGCTGGTGTTCCGTTCCACGATCTTCTCGATCCGGCGCTCCATCTCGCGGATGTCGGTCAGGTAGCGGTCCATCCGCCGCACGTCCTGCGGATCGAGGGCGCCCTGGAGATCCCGGACCTCCTCGCCGATGAAGTCCAGAACGCTCCGGCGCGCCCGCTGCCGCGCCGCCCGGCCCTCCGGAGTGCCGCCGGCGCCGAACAACTGGTCGAACACGATGCGCGGATCCCGCGTCATCGGCAGCGGCTCGGTCGGCGACGCCCAACTGATGGTGTCGGTGTAGACGCACGCGTAGCCGTAGGCGCAGCCGCCCGCCTGGTCCACCGTCTCGATACAGAGCTGCATCGAGGGAATCGGCGTGTTCTGGCCGAAGCGCTGCGCGTAGAGCTGATCGAACGAGGTCCCGGCGAAGACGTCGGAGCCTTCGGTCTGTCTCGGGTGGGAGGCGGTCAGGAACGTCGAACTCGAGCGGAAGTGGTCCCCGCCGATCTCCCGCGCGGTCTCCGCTTCGGCGGGCTCGTTGTCACAGTCGCTCACGATCGTGACGTAGTCCCGGACCGACTCCAGGGGGCTGAGGGCGCCCTTCGACAGATCGAAGTCCGTGCCCTCCTTCTCGGGAGACCACAGATGCTGGGAGCGGCCGTACTTGTTGCTTCCCGCCGCCCCGTGAACGATTTCGATCGCCACGAGCCGCGTCGGGTCCGCCTCGGTCGGCTTCGCGATGACGCTCGCCGGAACCATGGCGTCCAGGAACGGCAGCGCGATCGTCGCGCCGGCCCCGCGCAGGAACGTGCGCCGCGGCAGGCTCTTCCCGGTCAGGTAGTTCATCGTCTTTCTCCTTCAGGTCCGTTTGGCTGTCTGTTTACCTGTCTTCTCTAGTGTTCGCCGGCGACGGTGGTCTCGGCCTCTTCGGCCGCCCCGCCCTTCATCTGGAACGCCGGACTCTTCGCCACCCCCAGGATGAACGAGGACATCCGGTAGTCCGAAGCCTCCGCGTCCCGGACGATCTCCCGGATCCGCGGCTGATCGTAGTACTCCACCCGCCGGCCCAGCGCGTACGCCATCAGGTTCTCCGTGAACGTCCGCAACAGGGGGGTCGGGCGCTTCAGCAGCGCGTTGCGCAGGTCGCCGATGTCCTGGATCGGCGTGCCGTCGTAGAACTCGCCGGACGCGTCGATGGCCTGTCCCGCGTCCTTCACCCGGAGGCGGCCCGTCACGTCGAACGCTTCGAGCGCCAGGCCGATCGGATCCATCATCCGGTGACACGAACGGCACGCCGGGTTGTCCCGGTGGATCTCGAGGGCTTCCCGGGCCGTCAGTTTGCGGACCGTTTCGCCGGACTCCCCGGTGTCGAGGTCCGGCACGTTGGGCGGCGGCGGCGGCGGCGGGCTCCCGAGCAGCACCTCCATCACCCACTTCCCGCGCAGCACCGCCGAAGTCCGGTACGGATGCGAGGTCAGCGTCAACATGCTTCCGTGGGCGAAGATCCCGCGCCGGTTCGGATCCTGGTACTTCACGAGGCGGTGTTCCGGGCCGACCACCCCCTGCATGCGGTAGTGCTTCGCGAGCGGGCCGTTCACGAACGTGTAGTCCGCGGTGAACAGGTCGAAGATGCTCCTGTCCTCGGAGACCAGGTGGTGGAAGAACCGCTCCGTCTCCTCCACCATCGCCCACTTCAACTGCTGGTAGAAGTCCGGATAGAGCCGGACGTTCGGATTGATCTTGTCCAGGTCCTGCAGCCGGAACCACTGGTGCGCGAACCGCTTCGCCAGCGCCTCCGAACGGGGGTCCGCGAGCATCCGGCGCACCTGGGCCTCGAACCCCGCGGGATCGGTCAACCGGCCCGCCTCCGCCGCATCCAGGAGCTCGCCGTCCGGGATCGTCCCCCAGAGGAAGAAGGACAGCCGGGAGGCAAGGTCGGTGTCGGTCAGCCGATAGCCGAACTCGGCTTCCCGCGGGTCCAGCGGCTCCTCGATCCGGAACACGAAGTTGGGACTCGCGAGCATCCCCTCGATCCCCATCCGGATCCCTTCCTCGAAACCGTCCGCCGCCGCACCCGAGTCGTAGAGGGACATCAGCGCGTTCAGGTTCCGCTCGGTGAGGTTCCGCCGGTACGCGAGACGGCCGAGACGGGACAGGATCTCCTCCGCGCACGGACGCGCCTCCTCGGGCGCGAGCGGCCGGCAGGTGAAGATCGCCCGGCGGCTCGGGGTATCCGACACCCCGGTGGCGTCGAAGGGACCGGTGATGAAGAGGTCCCGCAGGTGCGGCACGTTGTGGATGCCGTAGGTTCTCGACGTCGCGGTGCTGGCGAGCGACCAGTCGTGCGGGGAGATCATGTCGAGGACCGGCCCCTCGTAGTGCTTCAGGAAGACGGCGGCGACCTTGCGCGGGCCGCCCCGCACGAAGACGGGCTCGGAACGCAGGTTGACGCCGTCGGGGTCGGAAACGTGCATCCAGCGGCCGACGTCCAGGAGCGCGACGCGCTCCCCGTCGATCGAGATCTCGACCTGCTCCGGCTTGTCCAGGGTGTGGAGCGCACTCGATCCCGATCCGACGATGGCGCCGGTGGTCTCGTGGTGGAAGGCCACCCGGAACCGGTACTCGCCGTCCGCCGGGAACACGTGGTCCACCACGACGCCGCCCCGGGTCCCGTAGGGCGCGCCCTCGACCTGGCCGAGCTGGGCGGCCCAGCGGGAGACGTGGTAGCCCGACTCGGCGGCGGTCGCGTCGGGATCACCGACCGCGAGCCGGCTGATGTCGCTGGCGGCGCGCAGGTAGGAGTCCATCAGGGTCGCCGACAGCAACTGGACGTCGGCGATGTTGTCGAAGTTGGCGCTGATCGTGTCCTGGGGGAGGTACTGGGAAGCGTCCAGCGGGAGGTCCAGCAGATCGCGGATGGCCGCGGTGTACTCCGCCCGGTTCAGGCGCTGGAAGGACCGGCGTCCGGGGTTCGGATTCGCGGCCGCGCTCTCGTCGAGCTGGGTCTCGAGCGCCTCCGCGACCTCGGTCAGCGTCTCTTCGGGAGGACGCCGGGCGCCGGGCGGCGGCATCATCCCGAGCCGGAGCTTGGAGACCATCTTCTCCGCGAGCACCGGGTTCGCCGGCGCGTCTCCCGCGTCGAAACCGGCGAGCGACATGTTGCCGGTCTTCATCCGGTCGTTATGGCAGACCATGCAGTAGGTCCGCAGCATCCCGTTGTGCGCGGCGGCGGTCTCGGGGGTCGAGCCGGTCGCCGGCGGGGCGCCCCCCGGGGTCCAGTTCCGGACGGACGCCACCGTCGGCGGAGCCGGCTCGGAACCCGGTTTTTCGCCCGCGTCCGCGGGCGGCGAAAACGCGAACGCGCCCACGCCGAGGGACCCTGCGGCGACGAGATTCAGAAGGCGCATGGGATGTTGTGGCCGAACCGCGGCGGGGTGGTTTTTCCGCCCCCAGATACGCTCCGGGCCAATTGATAAAGGATAGTGACGAGACCCGGTGGTTGCAAGCAGCGGAAGCCTCGTTTTCGGGGCGCTGGACGCCGCTTCTACGCGAGCTTCTGGCGCTGCGGATCACCCCCGGGGCCGGGGGACTTGCGCCGTCCCTCGCGGCACCCGGTCCGTCCCGCCGGAGGGGCGCCCAGAGGCGAGGTTATGGTAGTATGGTATGAGTATGGCCAAGGTCACCTACTCGCTCGATGACGCGACGGTCCGGCGGATCCGCGCGGTGTCGGCCCGGCTGGGCATTCCCCAGAGCCAGATGGTGCGGGAGGCGGTCGCCGACTACGCGGCCTCGAAGGACCGGCTGAGCGAGGCGGAACGGCTGCGGATGCTGGAGGTGCTCGAGCGGATCCGGGACTCGCCGCCGAGCCGTCCCCAGGAGGAGGTGGACGCGGAACTTCGGCAGATCCGCGCTGCCCGGAAGCTCGCCTGGAGTTCGAAGCAGTGATCGTCCATCTCGACACCTCGGCGCTCGTCGGCGCGCTTGCCGGCCGCCGGCTCGCGCTCCCGCGCCTCCGGGAGTTCGTCCGGGAGGGGCACCGCCTGAAGCTGTCCGCACCAGTGCTCTACGAGTGGCTCCGCGGCCCGCGGACCGTCGGCGAACTGCAGGACCAGGAAACCCTCCTGCCCCGGCGCGCGGCCGTCCCGTTCGACAGCGAAGCCGCCGCGACCGCCGCCGATCTCTACGCGGAATTGGACCGGGTGCGGAACCGTGAGATGGATCTCGCGATCGCTGCCTGTGCACTCGTCGAGGACGCAGCGCTCTGGACCCTCGATGCAGAGGACTTCCGGGACATCCCGAAGCTCAAGCTGGCGTAGCAGCCGGGTCATCGAGGTCGCAGAGCACCGGCGCGTGGTCGGAGGGGATGTCCTCCCCCTTCCGCTGGCGGCGCTCGTCCCGATCGACCCGCACCGTGGCGATGCGGCCCACGAGGGGAGCGGTCAGATAGATGTGATCGATCCGCGCACCGACGTTCCTTGCGAATGCGAGGCGGGTGTAATCCCACCAGGTGTAGAGGCCCTTCTCGGGCTCCTCTCCCTCGGCGTAGACCCGCCGGTAGGCGTCGCTGAGCCCCCAGTCCACGACGTCTCGAAGCGCCCCCCGGGCGTCCGGGTGGCAGAGCACCCCCCCTGGGTCGGCGATCGCCGAGTCCCGGTCGCTCGGAGCCACGTTGAAGTCGCCGCAGAGGACGAGCGGCTCCTCCGGGTCCGCACGCCCGGCCAGGTGCTCGCGAAGCGCCCCGAGCCACTCGAGCTTGTAGTTCCAGTCCTCGACCCGGGTCACCGCCTTCCCGTTCGGCACGTAGGCGGTGATGACCCGGAGGCCCGCCACCCGGACATCCAGGAGGCGCGCCTCGTCCCGCGCCCGGCAGGCGGGAAGGCCCCGCTCGAGAACCTCCGGGGACTCGCGGGCGAGAACGGCGACCCCGTTCCGGGCGGCCTGGGCATGCACCACGGCGCGGTATCCGGCCGCCTGGACGTCCAGCCAGGGGAAGGTCTCCGCCGGCGCGCGAAGTTCCTGGAGACAGAGGACGTCGGGCTCGTGACGCTCCAGCAGACGCAGCAGGCGCGCCCGGCGCGTCCGGATCGAATTCAGGTTCCAGGTGATGACGCGCAAGGGGATGAGCGCGCCGGATCATAAACGGCGGGAGCCCCTACACTTCGTCCCCGGCGACCCCGCATGAACTCCTTCTTCCCCATGCCCCGCAGGGAGCGCGCCGCCCTCTTCATCCTGATCGCGTTCTCGGTGGTGGCCTTCCTGCCGGTGTTCGGAGGAATCTCGGTGCTCGGGGTTGCCGTCTTCGGCTGGCTCATGGCGCTCCTGCTGCTCGGATCCCCGGCGATCCTCCTCCTGCTGGTCCTCGGCGAATCGGGAAGCGGAGAGGCCGGCGCCGGCGGGCCGGAGGACACCGCACCCGATCCATGATCGAACGCTGGCTCGTCCTCGCCTACCTGCTTGTCTGCGTGGTGGTCGGGGCGCTGGCGACCCGCCGGGTGCTCGGCTCGGCAGACGAGTACTGGGTCGCCGGCCGGTCGGTCGGGACCGGGGTCAACGCCCTCGCGATCATGGCCAGCCTGGCGAGCGGCGGCTCGCTGGTCGGCGTGCTGGGCCTCGCCTACTCGGGCGGAATTCCGGCGACGCTCGCCCTCTTCGCCGGCGCGGTGGTGGGGTTCCCGCTCGCCACCATCCTGGTCGCGGCCCCGCTCCGGCGCCTCGCCAAGTTCACGATCACGGACTTCATGGTGTTCCGGTATCCCCACGGGCTGGTCCGGGCACTGGTCCCGACGATCATCGTGATCTCGCTGACCGTCTACATGGTGGCGCAGATGAAGGCTGCCGGGATCACCGCCGAGGCGCTGCTCGGGGTGGACTACGGCACCGCGATCACGGTCGCGACCGTCGTATTCGTGCTCTACGTGTCTTTCGGGGGCATGGTGGCGGTCACGGTCACCGACGTGATGCAGGGGGCGCTCCTGTTCCTGCTCATGGGGGTCACCGCCGTCGTGCTCGCCATGAACGCGGGGTCGCCGCTCGGCTCCCTCCAGGCGGCGACGGCCGCCTCGCCGGCCTTCGGCCAGCTCCCCGCCGGGGGCTCCGGCTACCTGGACTACTTCGTGATCTGGGCTTCCGCGATCCCGGTGATCCCCCACATCGTGATGCGGGTCGCCACCGCGCGCGACCCGAGGAGCGCCCGGCTCTCGCTGAATCTGGCGACGGTCATGTACGGCGTGATGATTCTCTCGGCGATCCTGCTGATCGCCCCGGTGGGCATCCTCGAGTTCCCCGGACTGACCGATCCCGACGAGGTCTTCCTGCGCATCATCGGCGAGAACTTCCCTCCCCTGTTCCGCGGGCTCGCGGTGGCGGCGGTCCTCGCCGCGGTGATGTCCACCACGGACGCCTTCCTGCTGGCGGTGAGTTCGGCGGTCGCGCACGACCTGCTCGGCGGCTACCTGGGGCGGAAGAGCAAGCGCGCCCAGGCCTTCGCACGCCTCGGGGCCACCTGGCTGGTCGGCGCCGCGGCGCTCTACTGGGCGTGGTCACCGCCGGAGCTGCTCACCCAGTTCTACACCGCCGGAGTGGGGCTGCTCTCGGCGGGACTGTTCGTGCCGGTGGTCTTCGGCCTCTGGTGGCGGCGGGCGAACCTCCTGGGCGGGCTCGCGGCGCTGGTTGCCGGGGTCGCGACCTACTCGTTCGTCCTGCTGTTCGGCCCCCGGTTCGGGATCGGGCTCGGGCCTATTCTGGTGGCCCTCCCGGTGAGCCTCGCGGCGATGCTCGCGGGCGGGTTCTGGGGCCGCTCCGATCCTTCGGACCGGGCGCGGGCCGTGGAGCGGTTGCACCAGCCAGGCTGAGTAACGGCCGTTGCCGGCGACGCTCTCCGCGGCGGTACTGCTGCTCTACACCGCCGTCCTGTTCGGGGTGGCCTGGATCGCCAGCCGGCGCATCCACGACTTCTCCGACTACCTCGTCGCCGGGCGGAACCTCGGCGTCCCCCTCGCTTCGCTGAGCCTGCTGGCCACCTGGTTCGGGGCCGGCACCCTGCTCGCCTCCGCGGAGGAGGTGCGGGCGGTGGGGCTTTCGGCGGCCGCGCTCGAACCGATCGGCCCCGGAATCTGCCTCCTGCTCGTGGGACTGTTCTACGCGGCGCCGCTCAGGCGGGCGGGGCTCCTGACGCTCGGGGACTTCTTCGCCCGGCGCTTCGGCCGGCGCGCGGAGGTGGCGTGCGCCGCCATCATGGTGCCGAGCTTCTTCGGCTGGATCGCCGCCCAGTTCTCGGTGCTGGCCGCCCTCCTCGGCGAGCTCTTCGGGATCCCCGCCGGGGCGGGGCTGGCGCTCGTGGCCACAGTGGCGGTGGGTTACACGCTGATCGGGGGGATGTGGTCGGTGACGCTGACCGACGCGGTGCAGGGCGTGATCGTCGTGCTGGCGCTCCTCGCGCTCGGCGTTTCGGCGGTGGCGGAACTCGGCGGGGGTTCGCTCGCCGGGGGCCTCGCCCGGCTCGGCCGGGAGACACCGCCGGATCTGCTCGCCGTGATCCCCGGGGAGATGACCGCCTTCCTCGCCTGGTCGGGGCTCCTCCTCGCCGGCGCGCTCGGCAACATTCCCGGCCAGGACGTCCTCCAGCGGGTGTTCTCCTCGCGGACGGAACGGGTGGCCCGCCACGCCTGCCTGATCGCGGGAGGCCTCTACCTCGTTCTCGGCGCCATCCCGGTGGTGCTCGGGTTGGCGAGCCGGCTGCTCCTGCCCGGACACGAAGGCGAGATGCTGGCCACGCTCGGCCGCATCCTCTTCAGTCCGCTGGCAGCTCTCGGACTGGTGCTGCTGGTGGTCTCGGCGGTGCTTTCCAGCGTGGACAGCGCGCTAATATCGGCCGCGTCCGTACTGGCGCAAAACCTGCTGCGGCACCCGTTGCCCCGGGTGGGACTCCTGCGGTTGAGCCGCCTGTCGGTTCTCCTGGTCGGTGCGGCGAGTCTCTTCTATGCGTTCCAAGGTCTCAGTGCGTACTCCCTGCTCGAAGACGCGTACGAACTCACTCTCGTGGGGCTCTTCGTGCCGTTGACGGCCGGGTTGTTCTGGAAGCGTGGCGGCAGCGCCGCGGCCCTGTCGGCGATGGGGAGCGGAGTCGTTCTCTGGGCGGTGCACCTCACGTTGGGTTGGGAATGGTTCCTCGAGCCCGCGCTGTCGCCGGCCGGGGTTCTCATTCCGAACGCGATCGGCCTGACCGCCACCAGCGCGGCGGGCTACCTGCTCGGGACCGCCCTGGGCCGGCCGCAACCCGGCGGCCCCGCCGCCGGATGAGCGAGTTCCGCGAACGCGCCGAGGCGCTCCGGCGCCGGGCCGAGCCGCTCGAGCCGGATGCGGAGGACCGCCGCGAACTCACCGAAGCGACCGTCCGCCACGCCGAGGAGTTCCTCGAGTCCCTGAAGACCGGGCCGTCCTGGTACCCGCCCCGCGAGTCGTCCGAACTGAACGACCTGCCGATCGGGCCCGAGGGCCAACCGTTCCCGGGAATCCTCGATCTCATCCGGCGCGAGGTCGAACAGGAGGGCCTGAATCCCGCGTCCCCCCGCGATCTGGGCTACGTCCCGGGCGGCGGGATCTACTCGTCGGCGCTCGGCGACTACCTGGCGGCCGTCGGCAACGCCTTCTCCGGCTATTTCCCGGCCTCCCCGGGAGCGGCCCGGGTGGAGAACCGGCTCGTGGAGTGGATCGCCGAGATCGTCGGTTATCCGAAGCAGGCCGGCGGGACACTGACGTCGGGCGGGAGCGTCGCGGCGCTGACCGCGATCATCGCGGCCCGGGACGCCAAGGGGCTTCGCTCGGAGGACTTCTCCCAGGCGTCCGTCTACGTCACCAGCCAGGAGCACTACTCGGTCCGCAAGGCGGTCCACCTGGCGGGCGTCGGCGAGGCCCCCTGCCGGATCATCGCGGTGGACGGGGAGTACCGGCTGGCGCCGGAGTCGCTGGCCGCCCACATCCGGAAGGACCGCGCGGACGGGCTCATTCCCTGGCTGGTGGTGAGCACCGCCGGCACCACCAACACGGGGGCGGTGGACCCGCTCGACGCGGTGTCCGACATCGCGCGCGCCGAGGGTCTCTGGCACCACGTGGACGCCGCCTACGGCGGCTTCTACGTGCTGGTGCCGGCGCGGCGGGAAATCCTCCGCGGCATCGAGCGATCCGACTCGGTGGTGCTCGACCCGCACAAGAGCCTCTTCCTCCCCTACGGCAGCGGCGCGGTGGTGGTGCGCGACGCGGCCCACCTCGAGACCTTCCGCTGGAAGGCTCCCTACCTGGTCGACGCCCCCCAGAGGGAGATCTCACCCTCCGAACGGTCCATCGAGCTCACCCGTCACTTTCGCGGCCTGCGCCTGCTCGTGCCGCTGCTCCTTCACGGTACCGACCCGTTCGCGGCGGCGCTCGAGGAGAAGTGGGTGCTGGCCTGCTACCTCCAGGACGAACTGAGGCGCTGGGAAGACATCGAAGTCGGGCCCGAGCCCCAGCTCTCGACCATGTGCTTCCGCTACCGCCCCCCGGGACGAACCGACGAGCAAACAGACGACCTCAACCGCCGGCTCATCCGCGCCCTCCACGCCGACGGCCGCATCTTCGTCTCCGCCACCTACCTCAACGAACGTTTCTGGCTCCGCCCCTCCCCCGGCATCTTCCGCACCCACGCCCAACACATCGACGAGTTCCTCCACCTCCTCAAGGACTTCCTCGCGGACCTCTGAGGGACCGCCGGTCTTCAGACCGGCACCCGCTGCGCACCAGCGCAGCGGAAGCGCGTACGCCAACGCGCCCCCATGGCGCGCCCGGCTTGGACCGCCGACTTCCAGTCGGCACGCGGGCCGCAGGCCCGCAAGAGCGCGTAGGGCTGCAGGTCCCAGTGACACCAACGGCTTGGAACGCCGGCTCCAGCCGGCACAGCGGCCCACAGGGCCGCGAAAGCGCGCAGGGCTGCACGTTCCAGTGACACCGACGGCTTGGAACACCGGCTTCAGCCGGCGCGGCGGCCCGCAGGTCCATTTAGTATCCTGCGTAAGTCGTTGATTTAACGTCCATTTAGAACGCTTCGTCACGTCCGTCTATCAGTCTGCGTACCACATCTGGGAATTCGAGTCGCAACGGGAACGCTCGGACATGTTTGAGCAGGTGGAGTTGGCATTCGGTCGTGCCCGGTAAAGAGCCGTCGCCCGAATCTGCGAGAAGCTGGTGCAGACGGGTCACCGGGGCCCGCCGACACCACCAGTCCTTCCCCGCCGCTGGGCGTCCTTTTTGTGATGATCGTGCGCTATCTCTTTTCTCTCGCGCTGGCTCTCACAGTTGCGATTCCGGCAACAGCACGGGATGGGATATCTCTTCCGACTACTCTGGGAGTTCCCCGATGAGGTCGTTCCCCAGCTCGCGCGCTGCCCAAGTCTCCATTTCCACGATGGCGACCACAACGACCTTCTTCCCCGTAAACCTTCCAAACTCAATCCTGCACCGGGGGCCATTCTGCACGATTGCCGCTGCGTTCGCTTGATAGACCTGGAGTCTTGGCCTGTCCACTACGGGGCCTCTCCTGATCTCGGTTTCGGTGTCTTTTCCGTTGGATTTCGCCATGGGTTCCTACATCCCCTGCCCACTTGGCCCTTACCCAGGAAGGAGCAGGCTCTATGAGTGTGCCGCCTGCATCAACGATCTTCCGATAGGGTAGGCCACGTTCTTCGGAACTCGAACGGTTACGACCCGAGTCACCTTTTTCGTCCCTTCCTGCCACCCGAAGGCGATGTCGAGATGTGTGTCTCGATCCAGCAGCGCTGCCGCGTTTGCCGCGACCAGACGGTAGTCTGCTGCCGTCTCGATGGGCAGCCCCGTCGTGACGGCGACTGGCTGTAGCCTGTCTTTCGCGTTGGATTTCGCCATGCTCTTTCTGTCCGGCTCCTTGACCGGAGCGGGTGAGGGTAACAGCTTCACTTGATCGTGCTGTTCCTCCGATTTCAAACTGAGACGCGACCGCCAGATGGGGCACCGAACATGGACATCCTGGTCACCGACGAGAACACCCGGAAGTTGTTTGCCATCCAGGTAAAGACCCGACGTGCCATCGGAGTCGACAAGGGCTGGCACAGACCGGTATGGATCAGGCTGGCTTGACCGCTATCGCGAGAATTGGAGCATTCTGGGATCGCCCCAAGCGGTTGGTTTCCAATCGCTGGCCTCACGTCTTGGGTCGGCGTCTACTACCCGCGTTGCAACGGGCGTGCAAGTCTGGTGGTTTCAACCTTGCTGCGAGTTCCACCGCCGCCGTTCGGCGATGGCGTGCATCCGTTTCTCCTGCTCGGTGACCCGCTCCCCGATCTGCGCGTTGAGGTGCGCGGGATTCCTGCACACGAGGAAATCCCACTCCCCCATCCTTCGCCAACGGTTCACCGCCCGTACGCAACGTTTCGCCGCTTCGTGCTTCGCCGACGTTTCGGGAGGCTCCATGCCCTTGATCTCAACGATCAGGCGCACCGCGCAAGGCCGAAGTCGGCCAAACCGCTGACCGCTTCCATGGGTCGTTCCTCATCCGAAGAGACCCCGTCAAGGCGTCCCCTCTGCGTCTCGTTCAGCGCTGTGAGCCGCATACAACCTGACGAATCGGACTACACATAGAGGGTCGTCATCTCCTGTCTTGATCCAGGACTGGACCACGTCGTCGTCCGCCTTGTCGGCGTGCGTGATACCCCACGCCAACCACACACACCAGTGCCTGCGGACTGGAAGCTCATCCGAGAGTCGACGATCTGCCCCGCTCGCCCGATAGTCCAGTTCCGACCTCAACTGGCGCAACCCCTGGATCGTTTGTGCATGGATGGCCTCGATGAACTCCGGATTGCGACTTCGGTAGACGGCGCAGGCGGCCCTCAGCGCTCCAATGAGGCCACTCTGTTGACTTGTCCCTATTGCGACACCGATATCACGTACGCCCTTTGCCGACGGCCGCTGCATCCCGAATCCCCCGGGACGCGCCGACTCCCTGATCCACCAGCGAAGGGCATTCCACGAAGCCAAGCTCACTCGTTCGTCGGGAGATCTCGCACCCAACCGTATTCGGTGTTCTGCTTCGGCAGGCTCCTCCCCACCGAAGGCGGCGGACGCCGCAATCATCAGGTATTCATTCTCAGGACTTCCCCATTCCTCGGCGCTCCTCGCTCGTTGGCCGATGGTGGGAGCAACGGCTTCGGCCATGCGCTTGACCACAGAGCCTGGCGCGTGTCGGTGAATCAAGAGATCCACCAGCCGCGAAACTTCCAGGCCTCGTGACGTGCCGCTCCAGACCCGCTGGCTTGCCTCGTAGCGCAGCCAGTCTTCCACGAAACACCACAGCCAGTCCTCCTCTTCTCCCGAGAGGGCAATGACTTGATCCCCGACACAGTCAGGGTTCCAAGCGGCCGCGACGTTCCGAAGGATGTCGTCACCAGGTGAAGTCGAACCAGAGGGCGCTTTGAACTCGCGCCCGATCCACTTCGTCCGGAAGCGACCCTCCGCGACCCCAAGCTCCGGTTCCGGCACAACGAGATACATCCAATCGTCTATCCGTCGAATGTCGGGAAGTCCGTCGGAATCCAGATCCACGGTCCGCCACAAAACGCTTGCCACTTCCTGTCCCTCGGCGTCGGCGAGGAGATCGTTCCGGGCCATCCAATACAAGCGGCCAAACGCAAGCTCACGTGCGTACTCGTTGCCGCCCAACGCCGTGCAGATCCGCCGAACGCACGATGTCCACGCGGCTTCATCAGCGTTGTTGCGGTCAATTTTGGGCAGGTCATGGAGTGTCAGAGCGACAGGATCTCTGTCGGTCAAGAGTGCGTCCTTCGGGATGGGTGACATCAGGATCTCAGGGATGGCGTCTGCCCGTGTTTTCACGTCCATAGCGCCCCAACTCCGCTTCCAGAGACTGGCAATGCATGACCAGAATTGGTTGTCCACCCATCGCCGGGGGCGGCGGTATTGAAGCGCCCACTCGAACAGTTCAGGCGCAGATCCGCCGCCGTGGCGGACGACGCATCGGGACATGACCTCCAGAGCATTCTCGACCCGCCCCCGGACGAAATCGTCTTCCGCGCTATCAGGAGTCCATCGGGCAAGAAGGTGGTCGCGCGCTCGACGGGCAGCGTCGAATAGCGAGGACGTTTCCGGTTCCGACATCCTCGCCAGATGCGTTTGTGAGAGCACGGCATCCAGCGTCTTTTCGTTCCACGGTCCCCCGAGGAGCAGCAAGCGCGCGGCGAACGCCGGAGCGTGCGGGGCAATGAGGCGCGCCGCTTTGTCGAGGGAGTACCCGAGAACGAAAACCCCGGGCAAGCCGTAGGGGACCCCCGACAACTCCAAGAGCCGGATCACCCGCCAGGCGGAGCGGAACGACCGATACGCCGCGCTGGACAGGACGATGCGATTCTGACGCCCCAGATCAAACGTCCAGGGCGATTCCTCGCGCTGCTCCTCGGTCGTCTGCTGCACATACTCATCCAGATCCGAACGTGCATCGGAGTCGTACGGCACCAATCGCGCCCAGAGGTCGGCGTCGGGCTGCCAAGATCCCTCGCCCTTGCGCCTTTCATCCCACTCTCGTGCCCAGTTCAGCGCACGGCGCCAGTGAAGCGCCCATCCGAGGGGGGCGGCGGTCCGAACGCGACCGTCGCGCGCCCATGCATGCTCGACTCCCTGCAGGGTGCCGAGGGCCAGTTCCTGACCGCCTTCAACGTCTCCCGACTCCACCAGGAGCACCGCCTTCCGCAGGGACCACATGGGATCAGCATCTTCCGTTTGCCAAGCATTCAGGAGGTCACTCAGAACCGCAAAGTCTTGCCTCGTCCATTCCCACAGACAGCGCTCGTGGTGTAGCCGATGGAAAGCGGGCGTACCGCGTCGAACGACAGGCTCCAAGCGGTCCACCCAAGCGTCGAAATTGGTTGCATCAAGGTCGTGGCGAGCATCGGTCAGCATCGCAAGCATCAGCGCGGCACGGGCTTCATGGATCTCAAGCGTTTCCTCGTCGGACAACTCGGAATCGCCCGCAAGGAGTTCTTCGGCGGCATCAAGCGTCTCCGTTGTCGCCTTGGCCAACTCGGGAGTCATCGGTTCCATCAAGAGCTCAATCCGCTCGATCAACTCCCACATCACAGCCGGGCGGTCCGCTGGCTTGAGGGATGGCAGCGCTTTGAGTATCGGTTCGCCCCATGACTCGGTGTAGCCGGACAGGTGGCGGTGTTTGGAGAACGGCAGGATCGGCCAGCCCGGATAGAGGCCCCGGTTGTGGCGCCAGATGCGCGCCAAGCTCATGACTTGCTCGGCCAGCGACGGGGTGTCTGGACCTTGAGAAGGGGCACCCGGAGCCTCCAGCGGCTGACCTGATGGAGGGACCGGCGACGCGATGCCGACCGCACCGCTGCCGGGGGCTCGTGGCGGCAAGAACGGCCAGCGCTCCTCTTGAGTCTTTCCTGCCTCCAACGACCCAAGAATCCACTCAATGGCCTCTCGGTGGCGTTCCTCACGAGTCGGCGCGGCCGTAACCTCGGAAGCCAGATCAATGGGAATGACGCCGCGCTCTTCCAGCATCAATCGAGTCGGTTGGTCTAGGTCCAAAAGACCTGCCAGGTACAGGCGCGGTGCTGCCGGTCCGAGGTGGTCGCGGACCCAACCACACCAGTGAAGAAAATTGGGGTCGTCCCCCGAAAAGCCGATCAGCAGAAAGATGGACTCCATCAACGCCTGCTGGACTGTGTTCACCAGCGGGGCGAACTGCCTCGGATAGGTGCGGTAGTCCTCTTCGGTGACGACGAACGGTCGGCTCGACGGAAATGAACCGTGGAGCTTGACGATGCGCGGGGCTGCCGTCGTCGCCAAGTCAGCGGAACTGAGCACCGGGTCGTACGTCCGTTCAGAGATTCTTCGGGCCGCCTTCTCCAGCAACGTGTCCCAGTTCGTCGTGAAGATGTCGGCCCATGGGAGCCGCAGCAGCCGCTTGTGGACCTCGCCCGGCTCCCCGTCG
Organism: Vicinamibacteria bacterium; assembly: GCA_965116805.1. Classification (GTDB taxonomy): domain Bacteria; phylum Acidobacteriota; class Vicinamibacteria; order Marinacidobacterales; family Marinacidobacteraceae; genus Marinacidobacterium. The sequence goes on along the minus strand of OZ220713.1, from coordinate 1,715,378 downwards.
GGAACGCGCGAAAGCAGGAACGAATCCAGCGCGGACTGGCCAAACGTCGCCTTGTACTGCTGCGCCAAGCGGGAGCAATCCCGGGCAGTCACGGACTTCGTCGGGGAGCCTGACCCTGCCCGAGGGTTTCCACCGTGGAGTTCGTGCCGAAGCAACTCGGCGAGTTCTCCCCAAGAAGGCGCAGGCGCATCAGTCGGATGGCCCACCCCTGCCTGCCGACTGAGGCCAGCGCCGACCATGACGCACGCGCCTCGCCCTGGGCGCCTCCAGAGCGCCTCTCGGATCTGGATGATGTGGCGCGCATTCATCGCGTCAGATTAGCCCCGCGTTTCCGCCCGTATTCGTTGAGCCCTTTTCGCGTCCGCTGGACCGCGCAGCCTAACGAACGACCTGGGTCGGTCGGCGTCCCCACCATCGCCCCACCGCGGTTGTCATTGATAAAGCGGACCTATAGGAGTTCGCAACGGCATCTACTGGAAGCGTATGGAACCGATAAATCGCGGACCGCAGGGCCGCAGAGCGCGTAGTACTGGCATATGCGGACGGCACCTCCGGCCGTCCGGCGCCGGCTAGACTCGCCCGATGCGTGACATAGCGCTCGCGGAACACAACCAGCGGACTCCGTCCCCCGAGTTGGCGTTCGCGGGCTGCACGCCGCATCGGGTCACCGCGGCCGCCATCGAGGGTCCGGAGTGGGAGGGCCGCCGGATCGAGTACTGGCACGCGGCCACCGAAACGGCATGGACCGTCCGCGAGCCGACGAGCCGCTACCACGAAGTTCCGTCACGCCGGCTGGTGGCGCTGGTCGAGCGGATCTGCCTGGCCCGCGGCTCCACCGCCAGATGCTTCGGTTCGACGGACCTGCGGGTCCGACGAGATGACGGCGCCCCCCTGGGCGACCTGATGCAGGCGGACGAAACCGTGTACCTGCATCCGCGGGCAGCGAAACTGCCGCAAGGCGCCGAGTGGATCGCAGGGGAGGACGACCATCCGGACGTCGTTCTGGAAGTCGACAACACGACCGATGTCCGGCACGGAAAGCTGTTCGTGTACGCGGAGTGGGGTTTCCCGGAGGTCTGGGTCGAGGTGCCCGAGGACGGTTCGGTGAGCCGTCGGCGCGGCCTTCAGCCGGGTCTCGCGATCTATCTACTGGACGGAGAACGGTACCGGCGGTCCGAGGCGAGCCGGGCGTTTCCGGGGTGGCGAGCCGAGCAGATTCACCGCGCGTTGAACGAGCCGGCCATGACCGCGGAGACCGCGGAAACCCTCTGGCGGGTCGGCCGCACACTCGGCGAACGCGAAGGAACGCTGCCGGAGAACGACCCTCTGCTCGAAGACTTCGGGCAGGCACAGCACGACCGGGGAGTCGCCAGAGGCGTCGCCGCCATGGCGAGCGCGATTCTCGACCGGCGAGGCGTCACGGTATCGGACGGGTTCGCTGCGAAGCTTGCTACCCGGCGGGACGCATCGCTCGACGCCGTTCTCGAGGCGGCTTCGGCCGCCGAAGACGAAGCGGGTTTCTTCGCCCGTCTCGACTGAATCCCGCACCGGGGCTCTTCGCCAGAGCCGCAGAGCGCCCCCCGCCGATAGCGCTTGCAGCTTGGAGCGCCGACCTGCGGTCGGCATCGCGCGGGAGCGCGAAACCTGCCGTCATGACGTTGCGTCGTGCCAACCTGAGCCCCACACCGTCGCCAGATCCGTTCTCCTTGCAGATCGCTCTATGCCCGATCCGATGTGCAAGGAGAGCAGAGTGGAAGGCTGCGGGGCTCACTCGACAAGACTGTGCGGCAGGCAGCCCTTACTGTTGCGATGGCCGCACGCGCGCCCGCCTGCCTCGCCGCCCGTGGGCAACGAACCGCTACTTTGGACTAGCTCGCCAAGTTCCGTAGGGTAGTCAAGGCAAGCCAACGAATTATCAGCAGGCGTTGTTCATTGCGACGATGTGAACCGTGCGATTGAGGAATTCCACCGGGTAGCGCGGAGCAGGGCGGCCACCATCGTTGGCTGGGCTGAAGCGGCGCATCGTGCTGTAGTCTGGCCAGTCCCGGTACCTCACGATGTAACTCCCGCCGTTCGCCAGACAGTCACCTTCCGCCGTTCGCCTGCTCGGCGGACATACGGTCTTCAGGTCCGGATCGCAACTCCCGAACTTCTCACTCTCGTCCGCGAGGAACCGAGCGATCACCCGTCCCCGCCGGTTGGCAATCGCCACGTTGCCCTCATCGGACAGGTCAGTGCCTCTAGTCCCCACCGGCGCAACGCTCGCGAAGCCTCTGACGCTCAACCGCAGGGGTAAGTCCGCTGGCTTCGCGCACGTGACTACGGCCCTCTTGAACTCCTCTAACCACGCTTTCTGCGATTGATCTGGACACACGCCCTTCTTTCCTGTCACGCTGCCATCATCGCGATAGCCGATGGCAAACACCACACCCTCCCCAAAGACGGGTGCAGCCGCAGTAGGCTCGGTTTGATCCCCGCGCGGAGACTGGGTGTACGCCAGCGCAACAAGCCTCTCGGTGAACGACCGCCAATGGTCAGCGCTCATGTGCGCTAGAGCCAAGACGCCGCAAAGCACGATGGTGACAGCCACGAACGATGAGAGTAGAGCGACGATCGATTGGCGGCTCTCTCGTCCACGCGTCCCCACGACGTTGCTACTCCTCCGGCTCCTCTAGGGATGCGAAGGTGATGGGTACAGCGAAGCGGATGCGGTTGTGGTGGTTTACGTCCCTTCGCACCTCGCTACGCTTCTCGCTGCGAACAACTGATCTAGCCTGCACGGAAAACCCGAGCGGAATCACATCCATGAACGAAACCCCTGCCTTTAGGTCGCGATCCTTGCCTTCTCCTTTCTGATGCGTTGCCTCGTGTCCGGCGACGACGGCCACGTCGAACTCGACAGTCGACTCTCGTCCGGCAGCACTGGGCGATCCGATCTTCCCGGGAGTGATGAAGCCGCTTTCGTCTAGTCCGCCGTCCAACTGTCGATCGCGCGCGGAGATCGCAGCGTCATCCGCTCCAGTCAAGATGTCCGACAAAGAGTGCTGAATGAACTCCCTAAGTCCTCGTCGGGCGTCCTGTTCTTTGGTAAGCGCCTCTAGGCTCTGGCGCGCGTCCCGGGCTTTCTTCTTTGCCTTGTCAGCGCTCTGTTCTTGCTCGATGAACCGCTGCTCAGCCTGTTTCTTGGCCGTCTCCGCAGCCTTGAGTTTTCTGCGCAGCTCTTTGAGCTCCTCCTCCCTTGAATGGGGCGGTTCCTGGCTTTCCATCGGCTCCTGCCGCCCCGTTTCTTCTCCGTTGGACATCCTCATGACCTCCGGTGCACCTCACCAGGCCTAGCAATGATCGGTTCTTTCTGCATGCAATCAACCCTCACGCGCCAACCGATCGAAGCACCAAGGACAAGGCCAAGACGAGAGCTACGACGACGACGGCCAACGCTGCCCCAAAGCCGATCACGGTGCCCATGCCGCCCGCAAGGGAATCTTGGCTTTGGCCCGGCGCGGGCAGGTGTTCCTTCAGAACTCTGAGAGTCTTCTCCAGTTCGCGTTCCCTGGACTCCAGCCTGTCGACGGCCTTCCCCGCGTCCCGAGCGACAGTCCGCAGACGGGATTCCGCATGCGCAGTCCGAGAATAGATACTGGTGAGAGCCCCAAGGACTCGTTCATGCGGGTTGGTGTCCGAGCCATCAGCTCCATTTGGTCTTGGTCGAAGTGCGTCAGCGGCTTGAGCGGACGTCAACTGCGCCTTCAGATCCGCGACCTTCCTTGCGAGCGCCGCTTGTCGGTATCTCTTCCAGCGCGCAACGACTGCCACAGGATCGGCAAGACCGTGCTGCTCGAGCCTAGCCTGGAGGTGGATCTCCCACCTATCGGGACAGGTATCTGACTTGGGTTCAAATCGATCTGGCATTTGAGAACTCCTTGTGTGAGCGGATGATTCTCGGTCGGCTTCCCGCGTGACCCGGCGAAGGTTCCCGTTTTCGTCGATGTAGACTGCTTGCCTGAAAGACGTGGTGGCGTGTTCCTGCACGACCTGTCGTTTTTTCTAGGCACCCGTCCGGGAAGCACGGAGTAGGCAATGCCGCTTCAGTTTTTCGTGGAGGGTGGTGGTGCTGACCTGGAGGATGCGGGCGGCGTGGGTCTGGTTGCCGTCAACGCGGTGGAGCGTGTTCTCGAGGATGTTCTTCTCGATGTCCCGCATCATCTCCTTCAGTGACCTGCCGGTGCGGTCGCCGTTGAAGGGGACCGGGCAGAACGAGTCCGGAAGGATGCGTCCGCGGAACCGGGCGAGCGCCGCGGTCGAGACGGCGCTGTCGATGACGGCCTTCAGTTCCGCGACATTCCCCAGCCAGTCGTAGTCGTGGTACGCCGCGATCATGCGGCTCGAGATTCCGTAAGGGCCGACGCCCGCACGCTCACAGGCGTCGGTGAGGAACCTGAGCGCGAGTTGGGAAATGTCCATCTTGCGCTCTCGTAGGGACGGGATGCGGATCGTGGTGAGCCCGGGGACCTTCGGCGGTGATGGCGCCTGGCGCCGTCCGTTTGCCTCGGCCCTCGGAACCGGTGCGGTTGACGCAATCAGCCGAACACCGGGAGTCGCTGCCAGCGATCCGACGTCCGATAGGCCACCCCGGTCCATCCCGCTCAGATAGAGCGTGCGGAGTCGCGATCCACTCCCGTTCGCATTGGCGCCGGCCACGGCGGCCTCAACGTGAGCCGCCAGCTCTTCCGCCGGCACGCTGGACGCCGCGATGGGGAAAAAGCTGTCCGTTGGGGTTGCGGACGAGCCTGGACGTGAGCGATGGATCAACTGAGCTGCGAGGCGGCGTCCGGTCCCCGGCTCGCCGACGATGACGACTGGATCCGCCGAGACGGACGCGGTCGCGATTTCACCGCGGACTCTTGCGGCTTCGGCAGAACTGCCGACCCAGTCGTCGGAAGTGAGCAGCCCCGGCCACCCGTTCGTGTTGGCGGGATGGTCCGGGGCGCTCTGCATTGGATCCGCCTTTGGCCCGCCGCCCCGGAGGGCGGCGAGCCGTTGCGGCGAACGCGCTAGGCGTTCATCAAGGTGCTCAGAAGGTCAGGCGAGCGGAGAGGCCGATGGTGCGGCCCTGGATCCACTCGATGGTCTTGAGGTAGTTGCCACCGACGTTCATGATGAAGTTCGTCTCGGCGGCGCCGTTCAGCGCGTTGAACAGGTCGAGCATGAACTCGATCTCCGCGCCGTCGCCGAACTGGATCCCCTTGTCAATCCGAAAATCGAGGATGACCACATTGTCGGAGCGGTTTGAGCTGATGTCAGCCAGATAGACGGTCTGACTACCGACATTGCCCACGTCGACTCTGGCGAGAGGCGCCCAGTTGAACCCACTGACCAGACGCAGCGTCGCAGCCGTACCGATGTCATAGGGCATCACGTACCGCCCGGCGCTCTTGAGCTGCCAGTTGGTCAGGTCCTGAATCAGTGGAACTGAGCCGTAGTTGAGCGCCCAGCCAACACCAAGAGGATCGGTTCCGAGCGGACTGGTCCACTGACTCGTTGTACGCCCTTCATGTCGCCACTGGTAGTCGAAGTAGGCGTTCCAGAAGAAGTTGTTCCGGAACCGGCGGTTGACGCCGAACGACAGCGTGTTCCAGTTGAACTTCGTCTCGTTGACCGGAGCGTTCGTGTAGAGGTTCTCGCTCAACGAAGCCCCGTCCGGCAGGTCATGAACCGTCAAACCTGTGCCGCCGAAACCGGGGTCACCGAAGCCGACACCAGGTCCGCACGCGGCGGGACAGGCAATCGTCTTGGTGTTCGTCAGGTTGCCGATGCGCGCGATGTTCAGGTTGCCCCAGGCGCCGGTCTGGCGCTTGTGCACGAACGAAGCCCGGACTCCGATGTCGGAACCGATCTGGTGTTCGGCCGAGACGCTGATCTCGTCGACGTACGGCTGGACGATGCCCTGATCGATGTCCGCGCCGACGGGAGCCGAACGCTCGATCCCGAGTCCGGCGCCGGTGCTCCCGCCGAGGCGGGTGCCCAACTCGTTCACGCCATCGAACAGTCCGTTCATGTTCTGGTCGAGGAACTCGTAGGTGACGGACTTGTTGCCGCCCGGGTTGGCAGCCGGGATCCCGGTGTTCATGTTGTGGTAGTAGCGCCCGAAATAGCCCTTCAGGACCGAGCGGCCTTCGCCGGTCAGGTCGTAGGTGAAGCCCAGCCGCGGGGCGATATTCCACCAACTGATGAGGTTGTCTTCGCCGGGAACCTCTCCTCCCTGGCCGAACAGCAGCGGCAGCGCCGCATGCACGTTCGCGTCCACGTCGGCGATCTCGCGAAGACAGCCGAGAGCGGCGTCACACGGCCCGCCGGGAACGTTGTTCGACCCCAGGTAGCCCATCCGCTGGCTTCCGAAACGGACACCGGCGTTGACCGTCAGGCGGTCATTGATCGTCCACACGTCCTGGGCATACAGGTCAAGGTGGGTGTTCCGGTCGTAGTTGAAGTTCGGGAAGCTGTGGAACTCGATCTGGTCCACGTTCATCGGCCGGGGCGGGTCCAGGGTGCTGTCGTCCCGGTAGCGGACGGCGCCCGAGTTCGCGTTCCAGCCGAACTGCCGCTCGTCGATCTGCCAGTCCCAGCCGAACTTCAGGTCATGGCTGCCGCTCTCCGTCGGCAGGTAGTAGTTGAACTGACCCGTCGTGTGCGGCTTCCAGCGGTTGAACGTGAACGGCCGCCAGCCGGCGCCCGCCCACTGGCCGGTCCCGAGGTCGATCCGAGCCGGCGCCGTGGCCGGATCCACCGCCGGCGTCATCGGCCAGCCGAACCCGAAGTGGTTCACCTGGATGTTGCTGTAGAGACGGTCGCTCCACACCCGCTGCCACTCGGCCTTGTGCAGCCAGGACCACGAGTCCTGCGCCAGGATGGACTCCGCCGGACGGACCGCCGACAGGCCCCGGAAGGGCTTCTGCTTCAGCGACCAGTGGTGGAAGGTGATGAACTGGTCCCGATCGGTGATCTGCCAGTTCGCCTTCACCGTGAACATGTCGAAGTCGCCGAGGTCGGTGCCTTCCGATTCGGGCTGGCCGGAAATGATCCGGTCGATGACGAACCGGTTGTAGGCGGCGTAGAACCACGCCTTGTCCCGCACGATCGGGCCGCCGAGGTCGATGTGCGCCTCGTAGAACTCGATCACCGGCGCCGTGGTGCCGCCGCGGCTGGCGAGCTCCGAGGGCAGGTTGTCGGCGATCATGTCCGGCGGCTCGTAGGCGAAGTGCTCGGTCCCGGAGAAGTCGTTACCGCCGCTCTTCCACACCGCGTTCACCGTCGCGCCCGGAGTGTTCGACTCCACGTCGGCGCCCTGCGCCGACACCTGGAACTCGCCGATCGCGTAGAAGTCGTAGTAACCCCCCGCGCCGCCGGTCCCCTCGGTGGTGTTCACGCCGTCGTTGATGATCCGGTTCTGTCCCCGGACCCCGAAGGTCTCGTAGCCGGACTGCTGGCTCTTGTGGGACCCGCCCACGTCGTAGCCGCGCATCCGCACGCCCGGGCTCTGCTGGAGGACCGCCCACATGTCGGTGGCCGACGGGACGTCTTCGAGCTGGGTGGTGTCGAAGGTCGCCGACACGCCGGTGGTCTTCACGTCCACCACCGGGGACTCACCGGTCACGGTGACGGTCTCCGCCACCGTCGCGATGTCCATGGTGGCGTTGATCTCGAAGGTCGAACCACCGACCACGGTGATGTCCTCGAAGACGACGGTCTGGAAACCGCCGAGTTCGAAGGTCATGTTGTAGCTGCCGCCGACGAGCTGCGCGAACCGGTAGGAACCGTCCACGTCGGTGGTCGCGACGCGCGGTGCAACGAGTTCGACGGACTCGAGGGTGACCGTCACTCCGGGGAGGACGAGACCCTGCGCGTCGCTCGCGGCGCCCTCAAGGCGTCCGTAGATCTGCTGGGACAGGGCCGCACTCGGCCACGCCACCAGCAGCGTAAAGAGAATGAGTTTTCTCATGGGTTCTAGTGCTCCTTTTGAGCAGTTGGGAAAACACCGAAGGGCCGCAGCGACGCGGCCGGGAGAGTGAACGGCCGGGGGGCGCGGGCAGAAATCTCCCGCGACGAGGAAGCCGGAAGCGGCGCGTGGGCGCCGGAGCGGAGGATTAGATCCGCGGAACGGCGGCATCCATCCCCGAGACCTCGGAATCCAATTCTTTGAATCGGGGGGGGGGGGGGTATCCAGCCAGATGGAGCCGTCGCGGCACCTATCGCGTGCCGGAGATTCGGCCGGGACGCGTTGGGGCGTTCGGAAGCTTGAAAGGCGCATTCAGATCACTGAACGAAACAGGATAACGGATTGAACGTGATATTTCAGAGATTCACTCAATCCGACAGCGATAAAGGCACGATCCGTACCACTTCCTCGGACGCACGCCATCCGCGCCGGGCGCGGGTTCGCGGCCGCTCGCCTCCATCCCCACGACGCGAGGCGGCAGCGCCTTGCCGCCTCGCGAAGCGATGCCGCGCGGAGGTCTGCCGCTACGGGCGCGCCCGCGGGCCTTCGCCGCCGAGTTCCGGCGGCCCCACCGCTACGGACTCTTGACCACCTCGCCGCCCTTCATCACGAACTTCACGTCCTCGAGCAGCCGGATGTCGTCCAGCGGGTTCCCCGCCACCGCGATGATGTCGGCGAGCTTGCCGTCCTCGATGGAGCCGAGGTCGGCCTCCCAGCCGAGCAGCTCCGCCCCGTTGATGGTGGCGGTCTGGATCGCCGCCATCGGCGAGATGTCCATCTCGTCCACCATGATCCCGAAGTCCTTGGCGTTCCGGCCGTGGGGGAAAACCGCGGCGTCCGTGCCGTAGGCGAACTTCACCCCGGCGTGGAAGGCGGCGGCGAGCCGCTCGCGCTGCATCGTCGCGATCTCCATCGCCTTGGCGATGGAATGCTCGGGAACCCCGTTCTCGGCGCCTTCCTCGATGATGAAGTCAAGCGTGTAGATGGTGGGCACGATGAAGGTCCCGTGCTCCTTGGCGAGCCGGATGCCCTCCTCGTCGATCAGGGTGCCGTGCTCGATGCTCGCCACGCCGGCGCGGATGGCGTCGTTCATGGCCGCCGGGGAGTGGGCGTGGGCCCCCACCGGGGTGTCGAGCATGTTGGCGGTGTCCACGATCGCCTTCAGTTCCTCGAAGGAGTACGCCTGGTCGTAGACCGAGTCACCGTGGGAGAGCACGCCCCCCGACGCGGTCACCTTGATGACGTCGGCCCCGTACTTGACCTGGTAGCGCACCGCAGCGCGCAGTTCGTCCACCCCGTCCGCGATCATCGCGTAGCCCGGGGTCGGGACGTCCGGGTTCCAGCCGTTGATGTCCGCGTGGCCGCCGGTGGAGCCCACCCCCCAGGTGGCCGCCTGGATCCGCGGCCCCGGGACGATGCCGCGGTCCACCATGTCGCGAAGCGCGGCGTCGTGGTAGTTCCCCGCTCCGATGTTGCGGACGCTGGTGAAGCCCTTCTCCAGGGTGATCTTGGCGTGCGCGACCGCGTAGATCGCCTCGTGGGCGACCGTCTCCCGCATCTTCTGGGTGTCTCCGCCGTCACCCGGGATGCCGCCCAGGTGGACGTGGCAGTCGAATAGCCCGGGCAGGATGGTGTGGCCGCTCAGGTCGATCACCGTGGCGCCGCGCGGAATGGGGATGGCGCCGGTGGGTCCGACCGCGGTGATCCGCTCGCCCTCGATGACCACCTCCGGGTTGAGGACCGGGGGTGCGTCGGTGCCGATGATGAGGCGGTCGGCCCGGATCACGATGGGCGTTCCGCCGTCCTGGGCGGCGGCCGGGAAGGTCGGGAGAACGGCGAGAGCGAGCAGGGCGAGACGGGACTTGAAACGCATCGGGATTCCTCCGGGAGGGGCGCGGGATCGTACCCGGATTTTGGTGTGGGTGGAGCGGCTGGGGGGAGTTGTGGCGGGCGCGGTGCCGGGCATCGCGCGTGCCGGCTGAAGCCGGCGTTCCAAGCCGTTGCGTCGTGAGGGCTGGGGGGAGTTGGGACGTGCGCGGTGCGGAGCGCCGCGCGTGCCGGTCTGGAGACCGGCGCTCCCAACGTCCCACGGCGGATAATCGCGGGTTATGAGAGTCCGCGCCCTCTGTGCCGTCATTGTTGCCGTCCTGTTGCCTGCCGGAGCGGTGGGCCAGACCGAGCCGATCGAGCTGAGCCACCTCTATGGTCCGGACGCGCTGTCGTTCTCGCCGGAGTTGCCGCGCATCCGCTGGATGCCCGGTGGGACGCACTACCTGACCGGGAGCGGTGAGGGGGCTGAGCGCGCCTGGGACGTCGTGGAGGCGGCAACGGGCGGCAGCGAGAGCCTCTACGACGCGGACGCGCTCGCCGCCGCGCTCACTGAGACGCTCTCGCTATCCGAGGAGGAGGCCGCCGGCGCGGCGCGGCCCGCCTCGCTGACCATGTCAACGGGAGGCGAGCGGCTCCTCCTGAATCTCGCGTCCGACTTCTTCGCGTGGGAGACGGCTGACAACCAGCTTCGCAGGCTGACCCGGGGGCCGGAGACGGAGGAGCTCCCGCGTTTCTCGCCGGACGGACGACGGATCGCCTTCATCCGGGACAACGACCTGTACGTCACCGACCTCGAAGGCGCCGAACTACGGCTCAGCACCGGGGGCGGGCCGGACCTCCTGAACGGGAAGCTCGACTGGGTCTATCAGGAGGAGATCTACGGGCGCGGCAACTTCTACGCCCACTGGTGGAGTCCCGACGGGAGCCGCATCGCGTTCCTCCAGAGCGACGAGCGCGACGTCCCGCGCTTCACCGTCGTGGACCACATCCCCTACCACCTCGACCTGGAGGTCTATCCCTATCCCAAGGCCGGCGACCCGAACCCGAAGGTGCGCCTCGGCATCGTTCCCGCCGCCGGCGGCGACATCGTCTGGATCAACCCGGGCGGCTACGGAAACCAGGAGACCCTCATCGTGGAGGTGGGGTTCTCGCCCGCGGGAGACGTCTGGTACCAGATCCAAGATCGGACCCAGACCTTCCTTGACCTGCACCGGGCCGATGCCCGCACCGGGGAATCCAGCCGTGTCCTGCGTGAGGAGACCGGGCCGTGGGTCAACGGCCACGGCCCGCCGCACTTCCTGTCCGGCGGCGGTTTCCTCTGGTTCAGCGAGCGCACCGGGTTCAAGCACCTCTACCGCTACGACGCGGACGGCGCGCTCGTCGGCCCCCTCACCGAGGGGCGCTACGAAGTGCGGCGGCTGCACGCGGTGGACGAGGGAGCGGGCGCCGCCTACGCCTCGGGCACCTACCGGACTTCGCTCGGCTCGGACGTCCTGCGGGTCGCCCTCGACGGGTCCGGAGTCACGCTGCTGAGCGAAGCGCCGGGCACCCACCAGGCCAACTTCCCGGACGGGGAGAGCGTCCCCCACTACGTCTCGGTGTCCCACGACCTCGACAGCCCGCCGGCGATGACGCTGCGGCGGGCCGGCGACGGCACCGTCCTGCGCGATCTCGGGGGCGGCGAAGTCCCGGACCTCGCCCGCTTCGAGATCTCTCCCCCCGAGCTCTTCCGGATCCCCACCGCGGACGGGACGGAGCTCGAGGCCATGATGGTCCGGCCGCACGGCTTCGACCCCGCGCGCGCCTACCCGGCGTGGGTGCACGTCTACGGAGGCCCGCACGCACCCCAGGTGCGGAACGCCTGGCCCGGAACCCGCGGCATGTGGTTCCAGTACCTCGCGCAGCAGGGGATCGTGGTCCTGGTGGTGGACAACCGGATCGCCTCCGGCAAGGGGGTGGAGTCCACCTGGCCGGTCTACGGCAACTTCGGCGAGCAGGAACTCGCCGACCTCGTGGAGGCGGTGGACTGGCTCGGCGGCCAGGAGTACGTGGACGCCGCGCGCATCGGCGTGGACGGCTGGAGCTTCGGGGGCTACATGACGCTCACCGCGCTGACGGGGTCCGACCGCTTCCGGGCCGGTATCGCCGGCGGGAGCGTCGTGGACTGGCGCGACTACGACTCCGTGTACACCGAGCGTTACATGAGCACCCCGGACGAGAACCCCGAGGGGTACCGGAAGAGTTCCGTGCGCGGGGCGGCCGGCGCCCTGCACGGCGAGCTGCTGCTCATCCACGGGACGATGGACGACAACGTCCACCTGCAGAACACCATCCAGTTCACCCACGACCTCCAGAAGGCCGGTAAGCCCTTCGAGCTGATGGTCTATCCGAAATCGCGCCACGGGGTGCGAGACCCGGACCTGGTCCTGCACCTGAGGGAGACCATGGCGCGGTTCATCCTGAGGACGATGACGCCGTAACCGGCCTTCATTCCTCCTCGACGAGCGCCGTCACCTGCTCGGCGATGGCGAGCGAGGCCGTCGCCGCCGGCGAGGGCGCGCTCAGGACGTGGGTGCGGTTCTCCCGCCGCAGGATCCGGAAATCGTCCGCGATGCGGCCGTCCGGAAGCACGGCGATCGCCCGGACCCCCGACGGCGCGGCGATGAGATCGGAAGCCCGGACCCCCGGCACGAGTCGCTGCAACCGCCGGGTGAAGGCGCGCTTCGAGAGCGACCGGTGGATCTCGTCCACCCCCACCCGCCACTCGCGGAGGGCGAGGCGCCGGAAGCCGGGATACCGGAGCATCTCGCCGAGATCCCGGAGGTTCAGGTCGCGGCGGCGATACCCCTCGCGGGCCAGCGCCAGCACCGCGTTCGGGCCGGCGTCCACGTGGCCGTCGAGGTTCCGGTGGAGGTGGACCCCCAGGAACGGGAAGCGCGGGTCCGGGGTGGGGTAGACGAGGCCGCGCACCAGTCCGGCGCGTTCGGGCCGCACCCGGTAGTACTCGCCCCGGAAGGGCAGGATCCGGATCTCGGGTTCATCCCCGGCCATTCGGGCCACCCGGTCGGACTGGAGTCCGGCGCAGGTGACGAGGCGGCGGCAGGTGAACTCCCCCGTGGTGGTGATGACCCGGGCCTCCCCGCCGGAGCGCGCGATCCCGACGACCCGGGCGCCGGTCCGGACCTGCCCGCCCCCGGCTTCGAACAGCCGCCGGAGGGTGGCCGCCACTTCCACAAAGCGCACCACCCCCGAAGTCGGCGAGTGAAGCGCCGCCACGCCCTCGGCGTGTGGCTCGATCTCCCGGAGCCCGGCCCGGTCGAGCATCCGGAGTCCGGGGACGCCGTTCGTTTCACCACGCCGGAGCAGTCCCCCGAGGCGATCCCGTTCGGCGCCGTCGGTAGCGACGATCACCTTGCCCGAGAGCGAGTACGGAACGCCGTGTTCCTCGCAGAAGCGCACCAGCAGCTCCACTCCGCGCCGGCAGTTCCGGGCCCGGAGCGAACCCGGGGCGTAGTAGATCCCGGAATGGATGACGCCGCTGTTCCGGCCGGTCTGGTGGCGGGCGACGCCGGGCTCCTTCTCGAGCACGAGGGTCGTCCACGAGGGGTGCCGCTCCTGAAGACGGCGGGCCACCGCGAGCCCGACGATCCCGCCGCCGACCACGAGGACGTCGAGTGGTTTCGTCCCGTTCATCGGCCCCCGTCCTGATGGTGTCAGAAGGCGGCGGAAACGCGATGCGCCCCAACCGCTTGAACGCGGAATCCAGAACTTCCCCGCATTTCGTTGAATTCCGACCCGATTCCGAACCGCTGGACAGCTCCCTCGTTGCCGGGGGATATGCGCCTCCGATTCCGATCCGTTCTCCTCGCCGGGGCTCTGCTCGCCACGTCGAGCGCCGCCGCTTCCCCCGGACCCCTCGTTCCCGCCGCGGGGGTGCCGTCGGTTCCCCGGAGCGAGCCGCTCCGGGTGCGCTTCTACGACCCCTACCGCCTCCTCTCCCCGGAGACCCACACGTGGCTCGAAAAGGAGGTGGTCCGCGCCTTCGGAGCGAGCGAGATCGGGCTCACCTTCGTCGGCCGCGGGGGCCCCGGAGTGATTCCGGCGACCCTCTATCCCGAGCTTCCGGACCGCTGGGACGTCGCTCCCGAGGCCATCGGGGTGGCGATCGGGGTGCACGGGGGGCCACGGTCCATCTTCCTGTCGCTGGGGGCCGCCGAACGGGCTCTCGGACTCCCGCTCGCCCGGCGTCCGGCTGCGCCGGCAAAGGCGAAGCCTTCGAGGCGCCGCCTGCCGGGATCGCAGTCCCGGCGGCTGGGAGTCGCCCTCGGGCGCGTCCTCGCCCACGAGCTGGTTCACACCGTCGCGCCCGAATGCCCCCACACGACAAACGGCCTGATGGCGGAGCGGTTGAGCCGCCGGATGCTGACGGCGCCCGGAATCGGATTCGACTCCCTCGCCACGCGGCACCTGCGGCTCGCCGCGGGCGGGATGGCCGCCCCCGAAACCGGCTGAGGACATCCCGCGCCCGTCCCCGGCGGCGTGGGGCGCGGGCGGCGCCGGGAGCACCCTGTCCACCCGGTTAGAGTTCGCTTATGAGGCGGCCGAGTCCGCGTTGGCAGCGGATCCTGGTGCTCGCCGGTCTGGGGGCCGGCGCCCTGGGGATCGCCCTGTTCCAGGGCGGCCTGTCCACGCCGGAGCGGGTGGAATCGCTCTACACCACGGGCATCTACCCGCTGGTCGTCCGCATTTTTTCCTTCCTGAGCGGTCTCGTTCCCTTCTCGCTGGCCGAACTCTTCACCGCGGCGGCCGCACTCTTCGTCATCGGACGGGTCACCTGGCGCTTCACGGGCCGCTTCCGGCAACCGGCCCCGAGCGGAGCGACCCCGACCGATGAGAAGCCGGCGCGGCCCCCGGCGCCTCGCGCGGTGCTCCGGCGACTCGCCTACACCGCGGTGTTCGCCCTCGCCGGCGCCGGGGCTCTCTACGCGATCTTCGTCGTCGTCTGGGGCCTGAACTACGCCCGCCCCCGCCTCGAGCACCGTCTGGAGCTGCCTGTCGGCCAGATCTCGGAGGCCGAGCTGGTCCGGCTGACCACCCGGGTCGCCGCGGACACCACCCGCTTCCACCGGCTCGCCGGGCTGCCGACCGCCTCGGTTTCGAAGAGCCCCCTCGATTTCGCCGACCTCAGCGCCGCCATCGACGAGGCGTACGACGCGATCGAGCTGCCCGGCGATCCCGGCCCCGGAAGGATGAGTCCGGTGAAGCCGGCCGTCTTCTCGGGACTCATGTCCCGCCTCGGGATCAGCGGCATCTTCGTCCCCTTCACGGGCGAACCCACCGTGAACACCGGCCCGCCCGACGTCGCCGTGGCGTTCACCGCCGCCCACGAAAAGGCGCACCAGCGCGCCATCACCCACGAGGGGGAAGCGAGCTTCGCCGCCTACCTGGCGCTGTCCCGCCAACGGGAGCATCCCTACCTTTCCTACGCCGCGTCCTTCTACGCGGCCCGGCATCTGCTGGCGGCGGTGAGGAACGCCGACGCCGAGGACCGGGACCGCGCCTGGGCCGCCTTCGGTCCCGGGCCGCGCCGCGACCTGGACGCCCTCAACGCCTTCTGGGCCCAGCACCGCGGGATGGTGCGGGGCGCCGCGCGGCGGGTGAACGACTCCTACCTGCGCACCATGCGGATCCCGGACGGCGCGCGCAGCTACGGAACGGTGGTGCGCCTGCTGATCGCCGACCTGCGGCAGCGGTCGGCGCCTCCGGCCGCGATCACGACCGACGACAGCGAGGGCTGACGAGGACGGCGTTTCGCGGCCTGCGGCCGCGATGCCGGCCGGAGGCCGGCGCTCCGGGCCGGCGCTCCTACGGCGCCTCGAACCGCGCCGCGGTCTCGAAGAGCGTCCGCACGCTGAAGCCCGTGGCCCCCTTCGGGTAGTACTTCCACGGCTTCTCCACGATGAAGGGTCCGGCGATGTCGAGGTGAGCCCATTTCGCGCCGTCGGGCACGAACTCCTGCAGGAAGAGCGCCGCGGTGATCGTGCCGGCGTTGATGCCGCCGATGTTCTTCAGGTCGGCGGAGTCGCAGCGGAGCTCCTCGGCGTACTCCTTCACGAGCGGCAGCTCCCAGAAGACCTCACCGTGCGGCTCGCCGGCGTCGATCACGGCCCGCACCCAGTCGGCGTCGTTCCCCATCACCCCGGCGACCCCGGTGCCGAGCGCCCGAACCGCGGCGCCGGTCAGGGTCGCCACGTCCACGATGTGCGTCGCGCCCTCCTCCCCGGCCCGCGCCAGGGCGTCGGTGAGCACCAGCCGGCCCTCGGCGTCGGTGTTGTCCACCATCACCGACTTGCCGTTCCGGGCGCGGAAGATGTCTCCGGGCCGGGTGGCGGACGGTCCGGGATAGTTCTCCGCGGCCGCCACGATTCCGGTGACCGTCGCCGGCACCCCCTCCCGGGCCACCGCCGACATGGCGGCGAGGACCGCGGCCGCGCCGGACATGTCCCCCTTCATGGTCCACATCCCCGAGGGCGGCTTCAGCGAGATGCCGCCGGTGTCGAAGGTGATGCCCTTCCCGATGAGCGCGAGGTGCCGCCCGTTCTCCGGCGCGTCCGCCGGCCGGTGCCGGAGGACGATCAGGCGCGGGGGCCGGTTGCTCCCCTGCCCCACGGAGATCAGGCCGGGATACCCCTGGTCGCGGAGCGCCCTCTCGTTCCAGACCTGGACTTCCAGCCCGGTATCGGCCGCGATCCGGTGGGCCTCGCGGGCCAGGATCTCCGGAGTCACCGCTTCCGCGGGCTCGTTGATGAGATCCCGGGCGCGGTTCACCTCGGAGGCAAGCCGCACCGCGCGCGCGACCTCCTCCCGGGCCTCGTCGACGCCTTCCTCGGCCACCACGATGCGCACCCGGGGAGATGCCGGATCGTCCTGTTCCCTGAAGTAGCGCGCGAACCGGTAGGCGCCCAGCGTCGCGCCTTCCGCGACCGCTCCCGCGCATCCCGCACCGTCAGCGCCCTGCAGCGAGAACACCAGCTCGCGGTGATGGAAGGCGCGGGCGTGCTTCAGCGCGCGCGCCGCGAGGATGCGGATGCCGTCGGACACCGGATAGTTGGCCGTGGCCCGCGTGTGGAGGGCGAGGGTCGAGGCGCTCCGCGGCCCGCCGTGGCCGGCCACCGCCTGCTTGACCTTCGGGTCCCCGAAGATCCGCTTCGCGTTCGCCACGACTTCCCTTTCCCACCCCGGCCGGGGCGCGGCGAGGTCGAGGCCGTCGTCGAGGAGGTAGGCCACCAGCGACCCGCCCCGTGCCGACGCGTCCGCCGAAACCTGCACCTTCGGTGTTTCAGTCCTCATCGCCGTACTCCTCTCTGAGCTTCTGCACCACCGCCGGATCGGCCAGCGTGGTGGTGTCTCCGATCGCCTTGCCGGCCGCGATGTCGCGGAGCAGGCGCCGCATGATCTTGCCGGACCGTGTCTTGGGCACGTCCGCCGCGAACACGATGTCGTCGGGGCGCGCGATGGGCCCGATCGCCCCGGCCACGTGCGACTTCAGTTCGGCGGCGAGGCCATCGCGCGACGAAGCGCTCTCCCGGAGGACCACGAACGCGGCGATCCCTTCCCCCTTGATCTCGTGGGGCCGGCCGACGACCGCCGCCTCCGCGACCGCCTCGTGCTCGACGAGGGCGCTCTCCACCTCGGCCGCCCCGAGGCGGTGGCCGGAGACGTTCAGGACGTCGTCCACCCGGCCCATCACCCAGAAATAGCCGTCCTCGTCGCGGTGGGCGCCGTCGGCGGGGAAGTAGATGTCCTTCCACTGGCTCCAGTAGGTCTCCCGGAAGCGCTCCTCGTCGCCCCAGATGCCGCGCAGCATCGAGGGCCAGGGCTTCGTGATGGCGAGCAGCCCGCCGCCGACCTCGACGCGTTCGCCCCGCCGGTCGAGGATCTCGAGCGCGATGCCGGGGAAGGCATGGGTCGCGGAACCCGGTTTCAGGGTGGTCACCCCAGGCAGAGCGGTGGCCATGATGGCGCCGGTCTCCGTCTGCCACCAGGTGTCCACCACCGGGCAGCGGCCGCCCCCGATCTCCCGGTGGTACCAGACCCAGGCCTCAGGGTTGATCGGCTCCCCCACCGTTCCCAGAAGGCGAAGCGAGCCGAGGTCGTGAGAAGCCGGGTGCTCGGTTCCCCACTTCATGAAGGCGCGGATCGCGGTCGGCGCGGTGTAGAGGCAGGTCACCCGGTAGCGCTCCACGATGGACCAGAGCCGGGCCCGGTTCGGCCAGTCGGGCGCTCCCTCGTACATGACCTGGGTGACCCCGAGCGCGAGGGGGCCGTAGACGATGTAGGAGTGGCCGGTCACCCAGCCGATGTCCGCCGCCGCCCACCAGATGTCCGAGTCCTTCAGGTCGAAGACTGCCCGCGCGGTGGCGGTGACCTGGGTGAGGTAGCCGCCGGTGGTGTGCACGATCCCCTTGGGCTTCCCGGTGGTGCCCGAGGTGTAGAGGATGTAGAGGATGTCCTCGGCGTCCATCTCCTCCGGTTCCGCCGTGCCGTCGGCTCCCGCCATGAGTTCCGCCCAGTCGTGGTCGCGGCCGGCCACCATGGGCACGTCCTCGCCGGTGCGGCGCACCATGACCACTCCGGTGATCGAGGGAGTGTCCTCGAGCGCCTCGTCGGAGATCGCCTTCAGCGGCACGATCCCGCCGCGCCGGTGGCCGCCGTCGGCGGTGATCAGCACCTTGGCCTCGGCGTCGTTGATCCGGTCCCGGAGCGACCGCGCCGAGAACCCGGCGAAGACCACGCTGTGGGGCGCGCCGATCCGGGCGCAGGCGAGCATCGCGACCGGGAGTTCCGGGATCATGGGCAGGTAGATCGCCACCCGGTCGCCCTTCCCGACGCCGAGGCCGCGCAGGACGTTCGTGAAGCGGCAGACCTCCCGGTGGAGGTCGGCGTAGGTCAGGGTCTTCCGATCGCCCGGTTCCCCCTCCCAGAGGATCGCCGGCCGATCGCCCCGGCCGTTCGCGAGGTGCCGGTCGAGGCAGTTGACGCTCGCGTTCAGCTTGCCGCCGACGAACCAGCGCGCGAAGGGCGGCTTCCAGTCGAGGACCCGGTCCCAACGCCGGCTCCACTCGAGCCGTTCGGCCTGGGCGGCCCAGAACGCCTCCGGATCGGCCGCGGCCTCGCGATAGATCGAGGAGTCCTGAACCCACGCCTGCCGGCGGAAGTCCTCCGGCGGCGGATACGCCCGCTGCTCGTCAAGCAGGACCTCAATCTCCTGTTGGGGTTGTTCGGCCATCGGGCGATTCTAGGAGGCTTCCGGGCCGGGGGGTACGCCAACACGGTCTGATTGCTCGGCCGGAACCCGAATCACGGCGACGGGATTCGCCGGACGACGCCGGTGTAGCTACAATAGGGCTACACCTGCCCTATGAGAGCCGATTCCGTCGTCCGCGCCCGCCTCGATCGCGACACCAAGGACCGCGCGGCGGAAGCGCTTCGGGAAATGGGCCTCTCCGTATCGGAGGCGATTCGCCTGCTGCTCCGCCGGGTAGCGGAGGAAAAGCGGCTGCCGTTCGCCGTCCAGGTCCCGAACGCCGCTACGGTCAGAGCGATGAACGAATTGAACGAAGGGCGCGGCCAGCGCTTCGAAAATGTGGAGGAACTCTTTCAGGATCTCGAGAACGAGCACCCTGTGGACAAAGTGACGTGAGCGTTGGCGGGTGCTGACACCGGTCCGATCCACCCAGTTTCGACGCGACCTGAAGAGGCTCGGCCGGCAGGGCAAGAACCTCGCCAACCTGCGCGGCTTGCTCGAGCAGTTGGTCCGCGAGGAGCCGCTTGCCGCCAGGCACCGGGACCACGCCCTCCGGGGTCCATGGAACGGCTATCGGGAGGCGCACATCGAGGGAGACTGGCTCGTGATCTACCGCGTTCAAGGACAGGATCTGCAGTTGGCCCGTACGGGATCGCACTCCGAGCTGTTTGAGTAGCCGGGTGAACGGAGGCCTCGGCCCCGGACCGGCGCACCCTCAGAAAAGGGCCTGGCGGACGCGGCGACGGGCCGAGCGGACCGGGCCGAGCAGGAGGACCGCCACGGTGACGATCTCGAGCCGGCCGGCGATCATCAGCGCCGCGAGGATGAGCTTCGCCCCGTCGGGGAGGTGTGCGTAGCTGGCCGCCGGCCCCACGGCCCCGAGCCCGGGACCCACGTTCGTCACCGCGGCGGCGGCGGCGCTGAATGCGGTCAGCAGGTCCACTCCCATCGCCGCGATCGCGAGCGCACCGGCGACCGCGCACACCACGAACAGGAGGACGACCTCTCCGATGGTCGAACTCAGCGAGAGCGAAACCGGGCGGCGCCCGATGTGGACCCGCAGTTCGGTGTGGGGCTGGGTGGCGACCCGCAGCGCCAGCGGCACCTTCCGGAACAGGATCACCCAGCGGAGGATCTTGATCGAGCCCGCCGTCGAGCCGGCGCAGCCGCCCGCGAACATGAGGACGAGCACCAGCATCCTCGAAAAGTCGGACCACTGGTTGTAGTCCACGACGGAGTAGCCGGTCGTGGTGATCACCGCGATTGCCGTGAACGCCGCCTGGCGCAGGCCGTCCATCGATCCCTGGCCCATCAGGTAGAGGCTGAGGAACAGCAAGCCGGTGCTGACCGCCACCACCCCGATGTAGAGGCGCAGCTCCGGATCCGAGAAGTAGCTGGCGGCCGGCGCGGCGCTCACCCGCTTCCACGAACCGCCGCGGAGACGCCTCCAGAGCCGCTTGACGCCGGCGACGATGCGCTTGATCTCGTAGATGTGGATGGCGAAGCGCATGCCGCCGATCACCATGAAGGCGATGATCACCCACTGGACCGCGGGGTCGAACGCCCCGACGCTCGCGTTCCGGGTGGAGAAACCGCCGGTGGCCAGGGTGGTGAACGCGTGGCAGACCGCATCGAACGCGGGGACGTCGAGAAGGACCAGGATGCCGATGAGGATCGCGGTGAGGACCGACCCTACGATGACGGTGTCCCGCGCCGTCTCGGTGATCTTGGGTTCGGTCTTTTCGGCGGTGGGGCCGGGGGCCTCGGCGGACAGC
The DNA here is from genome assembly GCA_965116805.1 of Vicinamibacteria bacterium. Taxonomy (GTDB): domain Bacteria; phylum Acidobacteriota; class Vicinamibacteria; order Marinacidobacterales; family Marinacidobacteraceae; genus Marinacidobacterium. Next base: position 1,694,473 of record OZ220713.1, on the reverse strand, counting down.
ACGTCCACCCCCCACTGGCGGCGGCCGAGCAGCCAGACGAAGATGATGATGATCCCGAGTCCGCCGAGCCACTGGGTCATCGCGCGCCAGAGCAGCAGCGAACGCGGAAGCCATTCCACCTCCGGGAAGATGGTGGCCCCCGTGGTCGAGAACCCGGAGGCGGACTCGAAGAGGCCGTTCACCGCGAAGCCGAACCCGAATTCCGCGACGTAGGGCAGCGCCCCGAAGACGGTGCACAGGCACCAGGCCAGCACTACGAAGCGGTAGGCCCGGCTGCCGTCCGTAGACGAACCGGACCTGCCGATCAGCGGCGCGAAACGGCGGCTGAGGGCGCCGACCCCGAGCCCCAGCGCGGCGGGCGCCGCGAATGCCAGCCAGGCGGGCTCGCCGTGGGCCAGCGCCACCCCCAGGGGAATGAGCAGCGCCAGACCGAGCGCCTCCGCCAGCCGGCCAAGCAACGCGATCGTTTCGGCGCGGGTCATGTCAGTCGGAAGTGCGGTCGGGACCGTTCGCTGCGCAGCGGCTCAGTTGCGGCGGCCGAACAGCTCTTCGAGTTCCGAGAGCAGCGAATCGGGCTCACCGGACTTTCCCTCCGCGTGCTGGCTCATGAAGAGCGCCACGCGGTCGCCCGCGACGAATTCGGTGTCACCGTTCGGCACGAAGGGCGCCGAGCGCGCCCGGACCACCTCGCCGATGATGCAGGTGTGAGGGAGTCCCAGCTTGCGGAGCGGCGCCCGGGTGGCCGGACTCCCCTGCGCCACCTCGATCTCGACGAGTTCCCCGCCGCCCTCCACGAAGTCGAGACGGACCATCGCGCGGGTGTGCAGGAGCTTCATGAGGGCGCCCGCCGAGACCTCTCCGGGAGAGATCGGATGGTCCACCCCGAGGTCCTGCATGGCCTCGTGCAGATCGTCCCGGTTGTGGAGGGCCACGGTCCGCTGGGCGCCCAGCTTCTTCGCGAGGTGCGCGGCCATCAGGTTCACCTCGTCGGCGTCGGTGGCGGCCACGAAGAAGTCCGCACCGCCGACGCCCGCCTCCTGCAGGATGTCCTCGTCCGTCGCGTCGCCGACGATCGTGTGGGCCGCCAGCGGGAATCCGGACGTCGGATGCCGGCGGATGGCGGTGAGGTCCACCCGCTCGTCGAGCAGCAGTTCGCCGAGGCGGTGGCCGACCTGCCCCAGCCCGGCGATCACCACCCGCTGGGCCGGACGCTGGTCCACCCCGATCGCCTTCAGATAGTTCCGCGCCTCGACGGCGGGACCGACCGCGAAGATCTCGTCGCCCTCGTGGACCCGGGTGCGGCCGCGAGGGATCTCGAGATGCCCCCCGCCGCTGCGGAGAATCCCGGTCAGCATCCAGCCGCGCGGTGCGGTGTCGATCTCTTCCAGTGGCCGGTCGAAGACGGTCGGGTCCGTCGGGGTCGCGCGCAGGAGCACCAGCACCCCCTCTCCGAACGAACGGACCGACCGCGCGCCCGGATAGCGGAGGATGCCGAGGATCTCCTCCGCGACCAGCTCCTCCGGGAAGATCGTCTCGATCGTCTGCTGGCGGCCTCCCTCGGCGAGCAGCGGATTCTCCCGGTGTCGCTGGTCGCTCAGGCGGACCACGGCCCGCTTCACCCCGATCGCCGGATCGGTTGCGGTGAGGGCGGCGAGCAGGTTCGTCGCGTCGTAGTTGGTCAGCGCGAACAGCACGTCGGCGCCGGAGCAGTGCTGCGTCAGGATTGCCGGGACCCGGGCGTCACCCTCCGCGATCCCGATGTCGTACTTCCGCTGCAGGTGGATCCGGGTTTCGGAGTCCCGTTCCACGAGGGTGATGTCGTGGTGTTCGGGAAGCCCGCTCAACTGGCGGATGAGGTGCTCCCCCATCCGGCCCGCACCCAAAACTACAAGACGCATGAGGGGAACCTCGTTTGCCGAGGTTGACCCGGCGCGGGGGAAACTACCCTAACGGGATGCCGGAGAAAAGGCTCCCCGAGGGCAAGATCCCGCCCCGCGTGCTCCGGGAACTGCTGAAGCGGCTCGGCGAGGGCGCCGGACTCGAAGTCGGGCCGGCGGCGGGGGAGGACGCCGCAGTGGCCGCGGCGGGGAGCGAACCGCGCCTGGTCCTGGCGGCCGACCCGATCACCTTCCCGACCGCCGACCCCGGCTGGCACGCGGTGGTTGTGAACGCCAACGACGTGGCCGCGACCGGAGGGGAGTGCCGCTTTTTCCTTGCCCAGGTGCTTTTGCCCCCCGGGACCACCGAAGACCGGATTGCCGAGATCGCGGACGGCATCCGGCGGGGTTGCGAGGAGGTCGGTGCGGTTCCGGCCGGCGGACACACGGAGATCACTTCGGCGGTCGAGCGCGAGGTGGTCGCGGGAACCATGGTGGGCGTCGCCACCGCCGAGCGCGTCAAGCCGACGGGCGGCGCCCGGGAGGGCGACATGCTGGTCGTCACCAAGGGCGTCGCGATCGAGGCCACCGCCATCGTGGCCGCCGAGCGGAAAGACGAGGTCCGCCGGGTGTTCGGCGAGGACTTCCAGCGCCGCGCCGCCGCCTTCCTGACGGACCCGGGGATCAGCGTGGTGGAGGAGGCGCGGATCGCCGCCGGCATGCTCGAAGTGCATGCGATGCACGACGTCACCGAGGGCGGAGTTGCGACCGCCGTCCGCGAGATGGCCGACGCCGCGAAACTCGGTGTCGTCCTCGCGGACACCGAAATCCCCCGGTTCTACGAATCCAAACGCCTGATGACCCACTTCGGCCTCGACATCCTGGGGGCCATCGGTTCGGGCGCGCTCCTCATCGCCTGCGCGGAGCCGGAGACCGGAGCACTGCTGGATCGTCTCCAGGGGGCGGGAACCCCCGGCCACGTCATCGGGCGTTTCCTCCGCCGCTCCTCCGGAATGCAACTCGCACGAGGATCGGGGCGCCGGGACCTGCCGGTGTTCGACGCGGACGAGCTCACCCGGCTCGCCTGAACGAAGAGCGGGCCCGAACGGATTCGGCGCGCCTAGAATGCACCCGATGCCGCGTCCCCGCGCCCGCCGCGCCAACGCGTCCGGGCTGCTGCTTGCCGCCGCGCTGCTGACCCTGGGATGCAACACCGGAGCGACCCCGGGAGCCCTCCCGGCTCCCGATTTCCAGGCGCCACTGAACACTTCGTTCCCGCTGCGGGCCGGCGATGTCGGGTATGTCCAGGGCCAGACCGACTACCTCTACATCAGCGTGCAGTCGCTGGGCGCCGACAACCGCTGTCCCCCGGAGTCCTCCTGCGATGAACCGGGATTCCTGGAGGTCTTCCTCGAACTCGAGACCTCGGAGTCCCAGGGGGCACTCGGGATGCGCGTCCCTCCCGCCGGGGACGCCGTCGGCACCTTCCAGGGCTTCGAGATTCGGATCCTGGGGGCGGCGCCTCCGGGCCGGGAGACCCGCATCCCCACGACCGAGTACGTCTTCCTGATCACCGTCTCGCTGCGGTAGGGAGCGCCGGCAAGTTCCTCCGGGCCAGGACGTTTACCCCAGCACTGCCTGCGAGAGGCGGACGAACCTAGAATTCACCCCCGATCAGGCACGGAGGCCCGCATGCGCCATTTCACAAACATCCTCAAGACCGCCGGAACCGGCATCGTCGGCGCCGGGTTCCTGCTTGGCGCTTCCGCCTGCGGCGGGGACGAAATGGAAGAACCGGCCGAGCCGCAGGCGATGGTCTCCGAACACGATGACTACGCGAATCCCTTCACCGCGCAGGCGATGTGGGGCGATCTGCCGGGAGAACGGACCTGGGGCGCGGTGAGCGCGATCTATCCCGCCGCGGACGGCAACATCTGGGCCGCGGAGCGGTGCGGGCAGAACTTCTGCGGCGACCGGCCCGAAGTGGACACGGTCGTTCTCTTCAGCCCCGAGGGCGAGGCGCTGAAGAGCTTCGGGGCCGGCCTGATCGCCTGGCCGCACGGGATGTTCGTGGACCACGAGGGGAACGTCTGGGTGACGGACGCGAAGGGGTTCGTGCCCGACGAGCGGGTCCCGGAGGGCCTCGGCCACTTCGTGATCAAGTTCAGCCCCGACGGCGAGGTGCTGATGCGGCTCGGCGAGCCGGGCGTCGCGGGGACCGCCGACGGACAGTTCAACATGCCCTCGGACGTGCTGGTCACGCCGGACGGAACCATCTTCGTGGCCGACGGCCACAACTCCGGCGGGAACAACCGGATCGTCAAGTTCTCGGCGGACGGCGAGTTCCTCATGAGCTTCGGGGAGACCGGCACCGGGCCCGGCCAGTTCCGGGACCCGCATGCGCTGGCGATGGATTCGATGGGCCGCCTCTTCGTGGGGGACCGCGGCAACAACCGGATCCAGCTCTTCGACCAGGAGGGCAACTTCATCGAGGAGTGGCTCCAGTTCGGGCGGCCGAGCGGCATCTTCATCACCGCCGACGACACGATCTACGTGGCGGACTCCGAGTCCACCTCGGAGGCCAACCCGGGGTTCGGCCGGGGCATCCGCGTCGGCAGCGCGGTGGACGGCACCGTCCAGTACTACCTGCCGGACGACGTGTCGGACCTCGAGCCCGGCGCGGAGCCGGTGACCAGCGGACCGGAGGGCATCGCGGTGGACTCCCAGGGCGGCGTCTACGGCGGCGAAGTCCGCCAGCAGATGGTCCGCAAGTTCACGCCGACCGAGTAGCGGAAGCGACCGAGCCGAGACGTGCGTCCCTGACCGGCATCACGGCCGTCTCCTTCGACGTGGACGGCACCCTCTACTCCGACCGCTTTCTCCGGACCCGCGTCGCCTGGGAGGCCACCCGGCGCGGCTCGCTGCGGGACCTCCGCACTCTCCGCAACCGCCGTGACCCCTCGTCCGAGCTTGCCGCTCGGCTCGCGGCGGAAGCCCGGGTCCTGATCCCGGTCATTCGGCGCCTCGGGCCCCGCTCCGGAGTCGCCGAACTCCTGGACCGTCTCCGTCCGTACACCCTCGTCGCGGTCTCGGACTTCGACCCCGAAGCCAGGCTCGAGGCCCTTGGTCTCCGCGGGTTTTTCGAACGGATCTACGCAGCCGAGCGCACCGGCGCCCTGAAGCCCGATCCGCGGGTGTTCCACGCGGCGCTCGCGGACCTCGGGATCCCCGCAGCGGCGCTGCTCCACATCGGCAACCGCGCGGATACGGACGACCCCGCCGCCCGGGCCGCCGGCTGCCGCGCCCTTATCCTGGGCCGGGACTTCACCTCCTTCGGTGAACTGGGGAACCTGCTCGCCGCCTGACCCCCGGCATTCCCACCGCAGGGGAGAACCCGTCACAATGGAGCGCTGGTGGAGGTAGCCCCATGAAGATCTCACCCCTTCTCCCCGCCGCCGGACTCGCCCTCCTTTCCGCCTGCGGCGCCGCGGGCCCCGCGGACACGACGGAATCGACTTCAGCGAGGCCCGCGGTCAAGGGCGGCGACGACCGGACCGGCGAGTACGACGCCGTCCCCGGCTGGTGGAAACCCGCGCCGGACCACGTGGAGCCCTGGGGCTGGGGACAGGTCTCCGCGGTGGCGGTGGACCACCCGGACCGGATCATCGTCGGCATCTGGGGCGACCGGGACGCCGAGGGCCGCGAGCGCGAGGGAAGCACCAACTACGTGGTCGCCGTGGACCGCGACGGCAACCTCACCGAGAACTGGTCGCAGTGGGACTCGACCTTCAACAAGCCGCATCAGCTCTACATCAGCCCCTACGACCCCGACCGGCATGTCTGGCTCGTCGAGCGCGGCGGCGGCAAGAACGTCAACATGCAGGTCCTCAAGTTCTCGAACGACGGGCACGAGCTGGTGATGCGGCTGGTCGATCCCGATCACCCGACCACCCGGGCGGAGGCGCGCGCCAACCCGAACCCGGGGCCCTTCGAGTACGGCGACCCCTCCGTGATGGCGTTCCTGCCGAACGGCGACTTCCTCGTGGGGGACGGTTACTGGCACTCGCGCATCATCAAGTACAACGCGGAGGGCGAGTACCTGATGGAGTGGGGCGAGCTCGGAAACGGTCCGGGCCAGTTCGACCTCATCCACGGCCTGGCGGTGGACCGGAACCGCCGCGTCTACGTGGGCGACCGCACCAACAACCGCATCCAGATCTTCACCGAGGACGGCGAGTACCTCGACGAGTGGCCCGACATCTCCGACCCGGTGGGCGTCTTCGTCGACGAGAACGACGCGGTCTGGGTGATCTCGGCGGTGCTGAACCGCATCCTCAAATACAACATGGAAGGCGAACTCCAGTACCACCTAGGCGCCTACGGAGGGACCCGTGGGGGGTTCCCGGGCGGTCTTTCGCGCCCGCACCAGCTCGACGTGGACCAGGAGGGCAACCTCTACATCGCGAGCTGGGACGGAGGCTGGATGGACAAGTTCATTCCCAAGCCGGACGCGGATCCGGCAAAGCTGGTGGGAAGAGGTCTCGTTCTGGAGGAATAGCGGCATGACGCGCCGAACATCGATTGCGGTATTGGCCCTCGGGCTCGCGTCGCTGTGGCCAGCGCCGCGCCTCGACGCCCAGCACCCGGTGGACGAGACCGGCGAGGAAATCGTCGCCACCTTCTCGATCGTCGGCCGCGATCCCGCCACCGGCGAGCTGGGAGTAGCCGTCCAGTCGCGGGCGTTCCGCGCCGGCGCCGTGGTCTCCTACGCCAAGGCAGGCGTCGGGGCCATCGCCACCCAGGCGGCGGCGAACCAGACCTACGGGCCTCGCGGCCTCGAACTCCTGGAGCTGGGGCTCTCGCCGGACGAGGTGGTCGAACACCTGACCGGCTCGGATCCCGGACGTGACCGCCGCCAGCTCGCCGTGATCGACGCCGAGGGCCGGGTCCGGGCGTACACCGGATCGGCGACCAGCGCCTGGGCGGGACACATCGAGGGGGAGAACTTCTCGGTGCAGGGCAACATCCTGGCCGGGGAAGCGGTGGTCCGGGCGATGGCGGAGGCGTTCGAGTCGTCGGACGGGCCGCTCGCGTTCCGGCTGATGGACGCCCTCGACGCCGGCGAGGCGGCGGGGGGCGACGCGCGCGGCAAGCAGGCCGGCGGGGTCCTGGTGGTCAGGCCGATCGGCGACTCCGGCCGGACCAGCGACCGCTGGGTGGACGTGCGGGTGGATGACCATGCCGAGCCGTTCAGGGAGCTGCGCCGCCTGGTCAACATGTCGGTCTCGCGAATCCACTCACGGGAGGCCCGGGCGCTGGCCGCCGAGGGCCGCTTCGCGGAAGCCGTCGCGGCGCAGCGGGAAGCGATCGCGATCGTTCCCGGCGAGGATCAGCTCATCTACGGGCTGGCGCGCCTCCATGCCCGCGCCGGCGACGCGGAGGGCGCCGTGGCCGCGCTTGAGCAAGCCATCCGGATCGACGCCCGCTGGCGGGAGCTGGCGGCGTCACAGGCCGACTTCGACAACATCCGTGAGAACGCGGAGTTTCAGACGCTACTCAACAACCGGCAGTGAACCCGGACGGCGTTCGCCCCGGTTCCATCACAGTCGGTCAGACCCCGGAGGACCCCTGTCATGACCTATCGCCAGATCCCGCTTCTGTTCGCCCTGACGCTGCCCCTCGCCTGCGCCACCGAAACACCCCCGCCGCAGGAGGCTCCCGCGGAAGAAGTCTCCCTCGAGCGGCACTACGTCAACCCCCGCACCGCGGCCGACGCCGATCTGCCGCCCTTCAGCGGCGGGGTGATGGTGGGCGACAGCTTCTACGTCGCCGGAACGATCGGGCTGCTCCCGGACCAGACGGTGCCGGACACCGCTGAGGAGGAGGCTCGCCTCGTCATGACCAGCGTGCAGAACACGCTCGAGGCCGCCGGGCTGACGATGGACGACCTGGTATTCGTGCAGGTCTACTCCTCGGACGTCGCGGACTACGACGCCTTCAACGGGGTGTACCGGACCTTCTTCACCCGGGAGTATCCGGCGCGGGCCTACCTGGGCTCGGGCACGCTGCTCTTCGGAGCGCGCTTCGAGGTGTTGGGCTTCGCGACGCGGCGGTAGCGGGGATCGGGCAGCGTTACCACTGTCGCGGCCCTCCCGGGCCGCGATGCCGGCCCGAGGCCGGCGCTCCGACCCGGCGCTCCCTCCCCTCCCTACCCCTGCTCCCAGAGGCGGGGGTAGAAGCGCTCGAACTTGAACTGGGCGTCGGGGTGGGCCGGGCCGCCGCCGGTGGCGCGCCGCAGGAAACCGGCGCGATCGACGACGGAAAGCCGGACCTCGCCGAGACGGCCGCTCGCCCGCTTGGCGCGGTATTCGAGGTTCAGGTCCCCGAGCAGTCCGTCGAGCCGTTCCGGCAGACCCTCGGGCAGGCCGGACGAGCCCGCGCCCAGCGCGGCGAGGCGGTAGCACGGGAGCGCCGCGCCACCCGGGTTCGAGGGGAACAGCGCCAGCCAGCCACCCTCGGGGAGGCCGGGGTGTTCGGCCTCGAGCATCCGAAGCGCCCGATCCACCTGCTCGGCGGTGAGCTTCTCCCCGGTGAAGGACCAGCCCCGGCCGCGCCGGCCGACGAAGCGGAGATCCGGCAGGCCGCCCACGAACCGCTCGACGCGGAAGCGGTCGCCGGTGGCGTAGCGCCGGAGACCGAAACGGTGGCTCACCACCATCTCGTAGACGGCCCCCGGTTCCAGCTCGCGAGCCCCGCGGAGGCCGCCCCCCGACCCGCCGAGGAACTCGTGCACCACGCCCGGCGCTGCCGGCAGGAAGGCGGTCTCCGCCCGCCGGTAGTCCGGAATCGTGGCGACGGTCTCGGTGGACATCGAGTACATCGGCTCCCTCCGGAAACGGGGAGCCGGCAGGCGCCGGTCGAGCCGCTCGAGGAACGGCGTCACCGCGCCGCCCGTCCAGCACACATAGGTCGTGAACGCCGGATTCCAGGCCGTGATCGGGAGCGGCGACGCGCTCTCCGCGACCCGCGCGAGCCGTTCCTCCGATCCCCTGGAGGCGAGCCTCCGGAGGATCCGGCGCGCGGCCGGAGACACGCGCCGCGGATCCCGAACGACCCGCCGGACCAGCGCGGCGGCCGCCTCCCATTCCCCCTCCACCTCCTCGAGAAAAGTGCTCAGCGTCGACGGATTCGTCGCGTAGAGCATCCCGGGATTCGCGAGCGTGAGGACCAGCAGGCGCAGCGCGGACGCGCCGTACCGCTCCTTCAGCTCCAGCAGCGCCGGATCCGACTGGGCGCGGTAGGGCGCCTGCAGCAGGATGAACCGGGGCGGAGCGCGCCGCTCGCGGACGAGGAGCGAACTCAGCGAGCGATCCGGGTCCAGCGCTCCGAAGACGTAGAGGCTGGGACGGCGGACGCGCCGCCTCGCGATGAGGCGGAGCATTCCGTCCACGAAGATGGCGCGCGTCGCGGCGAGGCGCCTTCCCGAATAGGGGACCCGCTTTGGTTCGCCCGCGGTGCCCGAGGTGAGGGCCACCGAATCCGCTTCCCCGGCGGCCGCGTCCACGTCCGGCAGGTCCCGGGTGATTCCGGTGGACGGGCCGATCCCGAAGCGCCGCCGCAGACGCCGTTCCCGGAGGGGATGGACGCTCAGCCGGGCCCGGTGGCGGAGGACGGCGGCCCAGCCGGCCAGGCGGAGCAGGACCGCGATCGCGAATCGCCCGAGGTCATTCGCGATGCCCGCACCGCTCAATGAGGCCGTGTCCGGGGATGGCCGGACTGGAGGAAGGGCGGATCCGTGAGCGGCGCCTCGAAGGCGGCGGCGATGAAGTCGATGTCCTCTTCCCGGAGCAGGGCCGGGTCCCAGGTGATCGTGACGACCGTCTGCTCTCCCCGCGACATGGCCGCGAAGAAGAGGGGATGCCGTTCGTGGAGACAGGCGATCACTTCCATCCCCGTCACCTCGTTCAGCACCGGGTCCTCTTCACCCGGCCAGCTTTCGAGGTGCGTGAACCCCGCGGTGCCGAAGTCGGCCCAGGGCCGGTAGAGCCAGCGCCGGAGGAAAGGAGCCGCCACGGGAAACAGCGGAGGGGGGACCGGGACCGGCGGGAGGGCCCACTCCCCCGTCCGCTTCTTGCGGTACACGATCCGGCGTACGGACCGGCAGCGCTCCAGGAAGGCCCGGCTCTGCGACCCGGCGATGGGCTCGCGATGGACCCGGATTCGCGACACCCCGTTCCCGAATCCGCGCAGCCGCTCGGTGCGGGTGTTCATGGGTACCCACAGCCCGATGCGTTCCGCCGAAACGCCCTGCTGCTGGTTCCAGGCGGCGAGCGCGTCGAGCGCCGCCGCCAGCAGGCAGTCGTTCCACCGAAAACCCCCGACCGTCTGCGACAGGGAGGCGAGCGGCTCGCGCGGGACGACGAGCGTGCGCCACCGGCGGGCGGCGGAGGCAGGTCCGGGTCGGGTCGCGAGAGCGGCGGAGGTCCGGTTGGCGGGGTTCCGGCGGGCCCGCTTCGGCGCCTGCATCAGTTCCGGCGCAACCATCTGGGGACGGGGCGGCATGGTGTCGAGGCCCCGGGCCATCCGCAGTTGCCGCTGCACGAAGAGCAGCGTCCCGATCAGGTCGGACGCCGCGTGGTGCACCTGGGTCACGAGGCTCCACGACGGGGGATCACCGATCCCCAGGAGCATCTGCCGGAGCGGCGGTCCTTCCCGGAGCGCGAACGGAGTCTCGAGGAACTCCTGGATCCGGGTTTCCCGCTCTCCGTCGGGAAACACCCGGATCACAAGCGCCGGCGGCGCTCCGGGCCGCGATTCCCACCGCGGAATGTCGAACGGCGGCTGGCGAAGCCGGCTGCCGGCAACCGGGAAGGCGGTCCGGGCGCCCTCCGCCCCCCGGTAGAGCGGCTCGAAGTCCGTGACCGCGTGCGACGACTGACCCAGATTGAGCACGAAGGCGAAGTCCAGGGGCCGGAGCGGAGAGTCCGCGAGCAGACACGCCAGATCCGGCGTGGCGAGCGGGACGCTTCGGGTCAGACGGCTTGGGGCGGCGCTTCTCGCCAGATGTCGCGCCGCGGGATCCGGCGCCGCTCGGGGTCGCGTTCGACGAGTTGATGGAGCTCGATCCAGGCGAGGTGCGGCCTCAGGTGGTGTTCGCGATGCATCGACAGCCCGAAGGAGAACCAGAAGGCCAGCCGGCCGAACCAGTTGTGCGATCGCGCGGCGGGATCACCGGTGGAATAGCCCTCGTGGGTGAGGTGGGCGAAGGGGATCCAGAGCACGAGCGACACGAGAAGGCAGACCGGCAGGACCCCGGTCACGAGTCGCCAGGGGCCCGCCAGAATGGCGACGGGAAGATAGCAGGCCGCGATGGCCAGATAGTTCAGGAGCAGGTCGCGCAGGTGGCCGGGGGGAAGTCCGCCGCGCCGGCGGAGCCAGAAGAACCACTGGTGCGGCATCGCCACCGCCCGGAGGGGCAGTTGCCACTTGTGGGGCGTATCCAGAAAGAGGTCCGGGTCCTTCCCCGGCTCGTTGGTGTGCCGGTGGTGCTCGAGGTGCGTCCCCCGGAAGTTCGTGAAGGGCACGAGGACGGGGAGCAGCGCCAGCCGGCCCCAGAAGGTGTTGGCCCGGCGCGTCCGGCCAAGGAGGCCGTGAACGCCCTCGTGCGCCATCACGGTGCCGATGAAGGCCAGCCAGCTCCGGACCAGGACGTCCAGGGTCCATCCCCACCAGGTGGTGGGCACGATGAGGAGGCCGGTGAAGCTCAGCGCCACGAGCGCCAGGATCGCGGTCCGGCTGAGCGCGTGAACGCGCCGGGCTGGCCAGCGCCGGATGGTCCCGCGCGCTGACAGCGGAAGGGCCTTGCTCCCGTTGACGCTCCTGGACACTCTGCTTTCCCCGCTGTCTACCGGACTCGTCTTGACTCTAGCATTCGCACCTGCGACGCCGGCAAGCGCGGGCGCCTCATGAAGGAGGGATGCAACTCATGTTCCCAACCACCGCCGAAAACCAGGGGCGCGTGCCCCACCTCCACGGGCGCCGGAACGCGATCCTCATCGCGAGCCTGCTGCTCGCGGCCGCCTCGGGGCCCGCGCAGACGCCGGATGCGGACGCCGGCTCGATCGCCACCGCGATCGAGGGCCTGAAGCTGCGCGCCATCGGTCCCGCCCTCATGGGCGGCCGCATCGCGGATATCGCCGTACATCCCGAACGGAGCTCCACCTGGTACGTGGCGGTCGGTTCCGGCGGGCTCTGGAAGACGGAGAACGGCGGCACCACCTGGAAGCCGATCTTCGACGAGTACCCCTCCTACTCGATCGGGACCGTCACGCTCGACCCCTCGAGTCCGGAAGTGGTGTGGCTTGGCACCGGCGAGAACGTGAGTGGAAGGCACGTCGGTTGGGGTGACGGGGTGTACCGGAGCCGCGACGGCGGCGCTTCCTGGGAGCAGGTGGGGCTCACCGGCTCGCAGCACATCGGCAAGATCCTGGTGGATCCGCGGGACGGGGACACCGTCCTGGTCGCCGCCGAGGGGCCGCTCTGGAACGGCGGCGGCGAGCGCGGGGTCTACCGGACCGAGGACGGCGGCGCCACCTGGACGCGCACCCTCGACCTCGGCCCGGACACCGGGGCGACCGACCTGGAGTTCGCACCCGGCGATCCGGACACCGTCTATGCCGCCGCCTACCAGCGCCGGCGCCACGTCTGGTCCTTCCTCGCGGGGGGGCCGGGTTCGGGCATCCACAAGTCCGAGGACGGCGGCCGCACCTTCCGCAAGATCACAACGGGCCTCCCGAAGGGGGACGTCGGCAAGATCGGCCTGGCGGTGACGCCGGCGGACCCGCGCCTCGTCTACGCCACCATCGAGGCCGACGAGGAGGAGCGCGGTTTCTACCGCTCGCTCGACCGCGGCGAAAGCTGGGAGCGGCGGAACCCCTACCTCTCGGGCGGGACGGGGCCGCATTACTACCAGGAGATCGAGGCGTCCCCCAGCGATCCCGACGTCGTGTACCAGATGGACGTGTTCTTCCACGTGACCCGGGACGGGGGCAAGACCTTCGACTATCTCGGCACCGGACGGGAGAAGCACAGCGACAACCACGCGCTCTGGATCGATCCGGACGACCCCGGGCACCTGCTCGGGGGCACCGACGCGGGCCTCTACGAGACCTATGACGAGGGCGTCACCTGGCGGCACTTCCCCAACATGCCGATCTCCCAGTTCTACAAGGTGGCGCTCAGCCAGGCCGAACCCTTCTACGACGTCCTGGGCGGGGCGCAGGATCTGGGGACCGTCCACGGGCCGTCCCGGACGCTGAACGTGGAGGGGGTCCGGAACCGCGACTGGTACGTGCCGCTCGGAGCGGACGGCTACGGGGTCGAGATCGACCCCCGCGACGAGAACATCATGTACCTGATGACCCAGCAGGGGAACCTGTACCGCGCGGACCGGCAGAGCGACGAGGTGCTCCACATCGGGCCGGTTGCGGCCCCCGGAGACCCGCCGGAGCGGTGGAACTGGGACTCCCCCATCTTCATCAGCCCGCACAACCCCGACCGCATCTATTTCGGCTCGCAGCGCGTGTGGCGGAGCGAGGACCGGGGCCAGTCGTGGACCGCGGTGAGCGGCGACCTGACCACCGGCCGGAACCGCTACGAGCTCCCCTTCTACGACCGGATCTGGAGCGTCGACGCGCTCCACGACACGAACGCCATGTCGCGCTACGCGACCCTGACCGGGATGTCCGAATCGCCGGTCGCCGAGGGCGTGCTGTTCGCGGGGAGCGACGACGGCCTGGTCCACGTGAGCGGCGACGGCGGGGCCAACTGGACCCGCACGGCGGCGATTCCGGACCTCCCGGCGCTTTCGTTCTTCAACGACATCGAGGCCTCCCAGCACGACGCCGACACCGTGTTCGTGGTGGCCGACAACCACAAGATGGGCGATTTCCGCACCTACCTGTACCGGAGCCGGGACCGGGGCGCGTCCTGGGAGTCCATCGCCGGCGACCTCCCCGACGGCACCATCGTCTGGGCCATCCAGCAGGACCACGAGGACCCGGACCTGCTCTTCCTGGGCGCCGAATTCGGCATGCACGTCTCGTGGAACGGCGGGACGAACTGGGTGAAGCTGAAGGGCGCCCCGACGATCTCGTTCCGCGACCTGAAGGTGCACCGGAGGGACGACGACCTGGTGGGGGCGACCTTCGGGCGCGGGTTCTACGTGCTGGACGACTACGCACCGCTCCGCGGGATGGCGGCCGCGGTGCGCGGCGGGGATTCGACGCTCTTCCCGCTCCGCGACGCGTGGTGGTACGTGCCGTCCGTGCCGGCGCAGGCGCCCGGCCGCCCGACGCAGGGCAGCACCGCCTACGTGGCGGACAACCCGCCGTTCGGCGCGGTGTTCACCTACTACCTCGCCGAGGACCTGAAGACGGCGCAGGAGGAGCGGCGGGACAGCGAAAAGGAGACCCGCTCGGAGGGCGGGGACGTCGCCTTCCCGGGCTTCGACACCCTGCGGATCGAGGAACTCGAAGCGGACCCGGCGGTGTTCGTGGTGATCCGGGACGCGAACGGGGAACCGGTGCGGCGGGTCGCCGGGTCGGCGAAGAAGGGCGTCCACCGGGTGGCGTGGGACCTCCGCGGCCCGGCGCCCAACCCGGTGAACCTGACGACACCGGGCTTCTCGCCTCCGTGGGTACGGCCTCCCCAGGGGCCGCTCGCGGCGCCCGGGGAATACCAGGCGCAGCTCGTGGCGGTCACCCGGGACGGAGCCCGGAGTCTGGGTGAGCCGCAGCGGCTCGGGGTAAAGCCGGTGCCGAACCTGCCCGAAGGGGTCGATCCGGCGGCGGTGGCGGCCTTCCAGCAGGAGACCGCGGCGCTCCTTCGGCAGATCCACGGGGCGGCGGCCGAGGCGAGCCGGGTCCGGGAGCGGCTGCGGCACCTGCGCGCGGCCCTGAACGAGACCCCGCGCGCGGAAGAGGCGCTCTACGGCCGGATGGACACGATCCTCCGGACGCTCTCCGACATCGAAGTCCGGCTGAACGGCGACCCCGCGCGGCAGTCGCGCAACCACCCGGCCGCGCCTTCGATCCGCGGCCGGGTCGGGGGGATCGCCGGCGGCCACTGGGACACCCGGCAGACGCCCACCGCGACCCAGCGCGAGAGCCTCCGCATCGCGGCCGGGCAATTCGAAACGCTCCGGGGAGAGCTGCGCACGCTGGTGGACGAAACCCTTGCGCAGCTCGAAGCCGACCTCGAGGCGGCGGGCGCCCCGTGGACGCCGGGGAGGAGGATCCCGGGCTAGGCGCGGCGGACTTCAGGCCGCCAGGGTGGCGCCACCGGCAGGGAACGCCGGCTTCAGCCGGCACAAACCGGGCAGAGCGCAGGGACGCCGCACGCCCTCAGCCTCTCCGAAGCGCGTTCCCCAGTTACCGCACCGCGTCACCGTACCACCCGCCCCAGACCCCCTTCCGCCGCCGGAACAGGGCGATGAACACCGGGTTCGTCCAGATCAGGATCCTCCAGAGCGGCCACCGGTCGAAGCGTCGGCAAGAAGGCTCGACGCGCGGTTCCCGAAGGATCCGGACGTCGCGGCCGGTCCTCCGGGCCAGCCTCCGGAGGCTCCAGACAAAGTCCACGTCCTCGCCAATCCAGACGCTCTCGCCGTAGCCTCCGAGCTGCTCGAACATATCCCGCCGGCAAAACTGCGCGGCGCCCTGCACCATCCCGGTCAGGCGCGCGAGAAACCGCCACGCCCGGAGGTAGAGCCGGACCGAGAGTCGCCGCGGCCGATAGACGGTGTCCGCGCCCCCGCCGATGCACATCGGATCGCTCATCGCGTCGTGGATCGCGGCGAGGAAATCCCGCGGAACGATCACATCGGCGTCCACGAAAACGAGCACGTCGCCAACCGCACTCCGGGCCCCGGTGTTCCGCGCCCGCGCGATCCCCCGCTCCGGCTGGCGAGTGACCGTCACGCCCTTCTCCCGGGCGATAGCCCCCGTGCGGTCCCGGCTGCCGTTGTCCACCACGATGGTCTCGATTTCCACGGCGGACCGGGAGCGCAGCGCTTCGGCTGCGATCCGGAGCGCATCGAGCGTCGCCCCGAGGTAAGCCTCCTCGTCGCGGGCGGGAACGATGAGGGAAAGCCTCATTCAGGCCTCATCCGGCGTTTCCGGAACTCGTAGCGCTTCCCCTCGCACATGGCGCTGCGCGTCCATCCTGGCGTCCAGGACCCGCACGATGACCAGTGCCTGGGATTCCGCCATATAGAACACGACGTGTGAACGAAACTCATACCGCCGAAGGCCCGGGGCAAGAGATTCGGCGCTCCGGCGCAATCCCGGATTCCCGGCCAGACGCTGACAGCACTCGTGCAGCTTGTTGAAGTAGCTCCGTGCCTGCTCGAGACCGAACCTCAGGGCGGTGTATTCGAAGATTGCGTCCAGATCGGCCGCCGCTCGGCGCGTCAGTCTATAGACGCCCATCACGCCGAAGCCGCGCCTCGGTTTCCTCCGCAATCTGTGAGATTGTCCGGTCGCTCAGCCCGCTGTCGAGCCCTTCCTGGATCGCGGCCTGGAGGACGTGGAACGCCGCGTCACGCTCACGGTCGCGCCGGATCAGGTCACGGATGTACTCACTGTCATTCGTGAACCGACCCGCTGCGATCTGAGCCTTCACCCACTGGTCCTGCTGGTTGGTCAACGTGATGGTCTTCCGGACTGTGGGCATGTGCAAGATCTCTCGGGAATTAGGGCGAATGTGTCGAATAGCCTCACTATAGCACCGTTCATCATACTTTCCAACGAAGTACCGTTGCCTATTCGCTGCGTAGCGCAGCGCGTGCCGGCCTGAAGGCCGGCGGTCCCAGCCGGCACGTTGATCAGGCTGGAACGGCGTTGCGCGGTTTCGACCGCCTGTCGGCGGTCGATGCCGGCCGGAGGCCGGCGCTCCGAGGCTCCTTACCGCTGCGTGTCGATCCAGCGGCGGATGACCGTGTCGAGCACCGGGAGCGTGACCGGGCCGTTCAGGAGCACCGCGTCGTGGAAGGCGCGGATGTCGAAGGCGTCCCCGAGTTCGGACTCGGCGAGGGCGCGCAGCTCCCGGATCTTGAGTTCCCCCATCTTGTAGCCGAGCGCCTGCCCGGGCCAGGCGATGTAGCGGTCGGTCTCGGTGGTGATCTCGTGGATCGAGAGCGCGGTGTTCGCGGCCAGGTAGTCGAGCGTCTGCTGGCGGGTCCAGCCGAGCGCGTGCATCCCGGTGTCCACCACCAGCCGGCAGGCGCGCCACATCTCGTAAGTCAGCCGCCCGAAGTTGTTGTAGGGGTCCTCGTAGAAGCCGACCTCGAGGCCGAGCCGCTCCGAGTAGAGCCCCCACCCTTCCCCGTAGGCGCCGATCCCGTAGTACCGCCGGAACTCGGGCAGGTCGAGTTCCTTGGCGAGGGCGTTCTGCAGGTGGTGCCCCGGGACGGCCTCGTGGAGCGAGAGCGACTCCAGGGTGTAGAGCGGCCGGCTGTCGAGCTGGTAGGTGTTCACCCAGTAGCGGCCCGGCTGGGTCGAGGTGAGCGGCGCCCCGACGTAACGGCCGCCGGTGTACTTGGGGGCGATGGCGTCGGGGACCGGTTCCACCGTGTACGGCTGGCGCGGCAGCCGGCCGAAGAGCCGGGGCAGCGCCCCGTCCATGCGCTTCACGATCCACATCGCCTCGCGCAGCAGCTCCTCCGGGGTGTCCACGTAGAAGCGGGAGTCGGTGCGCAGGAAATCGAGGAACTCGCCGAAGGTCCCCTCGAAGCCGGTGGCCGCCATCGCCTCGTCCATCTCGCGCCGGATGCGTTCCACCTCGCCGAGCCCGACCTGATGGATCTCCTCGGCGGTCCGGTCGAGGGTGGTGAAACGGCCGATGAGGAACGCGTAGTACTCGCGTCCGTTCGGCAGGTCCGAAGCTCCGATGGTGGTCCGCGCCGCGGGCCGGTACTCGTTCTCGAAGAAGTCGAGAAAGGTCCGGTAGGCCGCCACGGCACCGGCGAGGACCGCTTCCGAGCCCGCCTCTCGCAGCCGCGCCCGTTCGGCTTGGGGGATCCGCTCGGGAAAGGAGGCGAAGGGAGCGTAGAAGACGCTCGCCTCGGGGTCTTCGAGGACGTGGCTGGCGATGGTGACCTCGTAGCCCTCGAGCACCACGCGGGGCACGGTGATCCCGAGTTCCATGCCGCGCCGCATCAGGGCGATGTGCTCGTCGAAATACCGGGGGATGTCCCGGAGGAGCGCGAGGTAGGCCTCGTAGTCGGCCACCGTCGCGAGCGGCAGCGCGTTCGGGAGCCGGGCCATCCCGATGTGGAAGCCCGAATCGGCGTTGATCGGAAGGAAGTGGCCGCCGAACTCCACATCGCCGATCCGCTCGCCGAGCATCGTCTCGAAGATGTCCCGGTGCACCAGGTCCTCGTCCGAGAGCCGGTCCCGGGGGATCGCGAGCAGCCGGTCGCGGAACGCGCCCGCCGCCGCCGCGCGGCGCTCGATGTCAGCCTCGGTCATGGACCCGAGCGTGGTCGGCGAGACGCCGGCGAGCGAGGCGGCGAAACGCGGCTCCTCCTGACGGCGGAAGTCCATGAACTCGTCGAAGAGCGCGTGGAGTTCGGCGTCCTGGCCGGCCGTCGGCGCGGGAGCGAGGGAGGCGGCGGCGAACGGGATGAGGATGGCGAGGGTCGGACTGAGGGGGATCGAGGACACGGCGGCGATGCTACCGAAGCGCCGGAGGATGTCGATCCGCTCCGCGAATCGATGCCGGCCGGAGGCCGGCGCTCCGATCCCCGGTAGACTCGCGAATCGAGGTGGCGTGATGAATCGGACCAACCGCAGCGAACACGCACGGAGGAAGTTCCTCGCCTACTTCTCGGGCGCCGGACTGGGAACCACGCTCTTTCCCGGCGTTCTCTGGGCCCGTCTCCAGGAGACCGGCGCCGAGGGCCTGACGATCGGGATGATGAAGGAGGCGGCTGCCCTCGCCGGGCTCGAGTTCACCGACGAGGAATACGAACTGATGGTGGACGAGGTCGAGAAGAACTTCGGCCACTACCAGGACATGCGGCAGCGGCGCATCGACAACTCGGTCCCGTCTCCCCTGTATTTCAACCCTGCCGTCCCCGGGATGACGTTCGACCGCTTCGAGCGGGAGATGCGCCGGGGTGCGGCGCCCGAGGTGTCGCGCCCCGCGGACCTCGAGGAGGCCGCGTTCTGGCCGATGACCCACCTGGCGCGCCTGGTCGAGACCCGGCAGGTGAGCTCCGCCGAACTGACCGACATGTACCTGTCCCGGCTCGAACGGCTGAACCCCGTCCTCAACTGCGTCGTGAACCTGACCCCGGACCGGGCGCGCCAGCAGGCCCGGGAAGCGGACGAGGAGATCGCCGCCGGCAACTACCGCGGCCCGCTCCACGGCGTCCCCTGGGGCGCCAAGGACATCATCGCGGTGCGCGGCTACCCGACTACCTGGGGCGCCGGCGTCTTCGAGAACCAGGTCATCGACACGGACGCCGCCGTCGTCGAACGCCTCGACGCGGCCGGCGCGGTGCTGGTCGCCAAGCTCACGACCGGGGAACTGGCGTTCGGCCACAACTGGTTCGGCGGCCGCACCAACAACCCGTGGAACCCGGAGGAAGGCTCCAGCGGGTCGTCGGCCGGCTCGGGGTCGGCGGCCGGCGGGGGACTCGTGGGGTTCGCGATCGGCACCGACACCGGCGGCTCCATCCTCTCGCCCTCGATCCGCTGCGGCGTCGTCGGCCTCCGCCCGACCTTCGGGCGGGTCCCCCGCACCGGGGTGATGGCCGCGGGGTTCTCGCTCGACAAGATCGGGCCCATGACGCGCGGCGTGGAGGACGGCGCGCTCATCCTGCACGCCATCGCCGGCCCCGACGGCCAGGACCTCGCCTGCGTGCAGGGGGTTCCCTTCAACTGGGACGGCGCGGCCTCCGCAAGCGGGCTGCGGCTCGGCTACTTCGAGTCGGCGTTCGAACAACTAGAGTCGGAGAACGACCCCGAGAACCTCGAGCACGCCCGCCGCACCCTCGACACCCTCCGTTCGCTCGGCTACGACCTGCAACCCGTGGAGATCCCGCGCGACCGGCTCATCTACTTCATCGAGTACGTCGAGCGCTCCACCGGCTTTGACGAGTTCAAGCGGAACCGGCAGGACGAGAACCTGGTGCGCCAGGGGCACCGCGGCGAGCTGCGGGCGTCGCACCTGGTGCCGGCCGTGGAGTGGCTGCAGGCCAACCGGATCCGCTACCTGTTCATGGAGGAACTGGCCGGCATCATGGAAGGGCTGGACGCCGTCGTGTCCCCCTGGCGCGCGATCAATGCGCTCACCAGCATGACCGGGAACCCGGTGGTGACCGTGCCGAACGGTTTCGACCCGGACGGCACCCCGACGGGCATCGCGCTCCTGGGACAGGTCTACGGCGAGGAGCGTCTCCTGCTCGCCGCTAAAGCGCTCCAGGATGCCACCGACTACGACCTCCGCCGTCCGAGCCTGTAACGGGAGCGGATTCGTGCCCGGGACCCGAGCGGCCGCCCTCGCGGCCCTCCTGCTGCCCGCCGCCGCTCCGGCGCAGGAGCGGCCGGTGGTCAAGCTCTTCACCACCGGCGGCACCATCCAGAGCCTCGGCAAGGACCGGCTGAAGCTCGCCGAGTACAACGAGGGCCGCATCGACGGGGCGGCGATCATGGAAGCCGTGCCGGAGGCTTCGCGGCTCGCGCGCATCGAGGTGGAGGCCATCTCGGCGGTCAGCAGCACCCGGATGGGCGCCGAGCAGGGGCTGCCGCTCGCCCGCCAGCTCACGGAGGAACTCGCGAGGCCGGAGGTGGCGGGCGCGATCGTCACCCATGGCACCACCACCCTCGAGGAGACGGCCTACTTCCTCCACCTCACCGTAAGGACCACGAAACCGATCGTCGTCATCGGCTCGATGCGGCCCTGGACCGCGGTCAGCCGGGACGGGCCGCTCAACTTCCTGGGCGCCGTCCGCACCGTGCTCGCCCCCGAGGCCGCCGGGAAAGGCGTCCTGGTGCTGCTCAACGACACGATCCACTCGGCCCGCTTCGTGACCAAGCGGCACACCTACCACATCGAGACGTTCGTCTCTCCCGACGTGGGCCCCCTCGGTTTCGCCGACGCCGACCGCGTGGTGCTCTACCGCTCCCCGGTCACCCGCCACACCGCCGACACCGAGTTCGACCTCGACGGGATCGAGGAACTGCCGCAGGTGGACGTCGTCTACGGGTATCAGGAGGCCTCCCGCGCCCCCATCGACGCGCTGGTGAAAGAGGGCGCGAAGGGCATCGTCCTGGCCGACGGATCGCCGGCGTACCGCAACGCGGTCCTGGAGGCGCGGGCGGCGGGCGTGGTGGTGGTGCAGGGCAGCCGCAAGGGGTCCGGCCGCGTCGTGCTCAGCGACCGCACCGCGGCGCGCGGCGAGATCACCGCCGACAACCTCCATCCGCAGAAGGCGCGCATCCTGCTGCGTCTCGCCCTCACCCGGACGACCGACGCCCGGGAGTTGCAGCGCATCTTCAATGAGTACTGAGAGGGCGTTCGCTGCCGCAGCCGCGGCCCTCCTCGCCGCTGGCGCCGCGGCCGCGCAGGAGATCCCGCCGCTGCCGCCGCCCGGAATCGACCTGCCGCACGTCGTGCTGGTGTCGGTGGGCGGCGAGATCGCCACGAGCTGCGAAACGTCCCTCGAGCTGGCGGGCTGCGAGTCCGGTGGAGGGACCATCGCCCCCGAGACCTGGACCCGCGACCTGCCGGATCTCGCGCTCGTGGCCCGGGTAGCGACGGAGGATCTGCGGGCGTTTTCGCGCGCTGACGGAGGCGCGGCTCCGGAGCACTGGCACGGGCTCGCCGGACGTTTGCAGCAGTTCGCCGGCGATCCCGCGGTGGACGGGGTAGTCGTGACGCACGGGGCCGACGGGATCGCGGACACGGCCTTCTTCCTGAACCTCGTCCTCCCGACCCAAAAACCGGTGGTCCTGGTCGCCGCCCAGCGTCCCTGGAGCGCGGTGAGCGGCGACGGCCCGCTCAACCTCTACGACGCGGTCCGGGTGGCCGCGGATCCCGCCGCCGCCGGCAAGGGAGTGCTGGTCGTCGCGAACCAGGAGGTCCACGCGGCCCGGGACGCGCGGCGGACGAGCGCCTACCGCATGGACGGTTTCGGAAGCGTCGATCTCGGGCTGATCGGAGTGGCGGACCCCGACGTGGTCCGGTTCTTCACCGAGCCGACCCGGAAGCACACCCACCGCTCGGAGTTCGAGCTGGCTCGGCTCCCCGAGTCGCTCCCCGCGGTCGAGATCGTGCCAGCGGTTCCGGACGCGCCGGGCCGCCTGATCGACGCGTCGGTGGCCGCAGGAGTGAAGGGCCTCGTGGTGGACGGCGCGGCGGCCCTGTCCGGAGGCCAGCTCGAGGCGCTGCGGCGCGCCCGGGATCAGGGGATCGTGGTCGTCGCCATCTCGGCCACGCGCGGCGGGCGCGTGCCGGAGACCGCGCCGCTCCGCGAATCCGGAATCATCCCCGGCGACAACCTGTCGCCGACGAAGGCGCGCACCCTGCTCCGGCTGGCGCTGGCGAGCACGACCGACCCCGCGGAGATCCGGCGCTTCTTCGCCGAGTACTAGAGCTCGCCGCCGGCGCCTACCGGGTCACGAACTCCGGCCGCTCGGGAAGTTTCGGGATCTCGCTCACCGGAAACGCCTCGATCCGGGAATCGAGGGCGAACGCTTCGTCGCCCGGATAGACCACGAAGAGGCGCTCGAGACCGAGGTCCGAGATCGCGACCCGCATCGAACGGGTCGTACGGGGCGCCTCGCTGAACTTGATCTCGAAGCCGTAGCGCTTGCCGTTCCGGGTCACCAGCAGATCGAGTTCGGCGCCGGCGTGGGTCGCCCAGAAATACGGATCACGGACCGAAAGCGCGGTGCAGACCTGCTCGATGGCGAAGCCCTCGAACGACGCGCCTACCTTGGGGTGCCCGGTGAGCGCGGCGAGCGACGGTACCCCGAGCAGGGCGTGCAACAGCCCCGTATCCCGCACGTACACCTTCGGTGACCGGACCTGACGTTTTTTCAGATTCTCGAACCACGGCGGCAGCGCCCGGACCACGAAGGCGCCGACCAGCAGGTGGAGATAGCGCTTCGCCAGGGCTTCGCCCCGCCCTAGCGCCCGGGCGAACTCGGCGGCGTTCCAGATCTGTCCGTGATAGTGCGCCGTCATGGACCAGAAGCGGCGGAGCGCCGCGGCCGGGACGTTCTCCCCGGTCGCGGGAAGGTCGCGCTCCAGGAACGTCTGGATGATGTTTTCGCGCCACTCCCAGGACGCCGGCGCGTCGGGTTGCAGGTAGCTGCGGGGGAAACCGCCCCGCTCCCAGAGAATCCGCCAATCCGCCTCGGGACCAATCTCGCCGAGATCGAAGCCGGCGAGATCCACGAGGCCGATCCGGCCGGCGAGCGACTCGGAGACCCCCTTGACGATCGTGGGAGACACGCTGCCGAGCAGCAGGAATCTGGTCCGGCCCGCCGCCTTGTCAATGATGGGCCGCAGGGCCCGGAACAACGGCGGAAGGTGCTGAGTCTCGTCCACGACGACGAGGCCGCCCAGCGGCGACAACGTCTGCTCCGGGTTCTCAAGGCGCCGGAGGTCGGCATCCCGCTCCAGATCGAAGAACGTAGCGTCTGGTTCACGGGCGGCAACGAGGCGCGCCAAGGTTGTCTTGCCGCATTGGCGCGGACCGAGCAGCGCGACCGCGGGATGAACGCGAAACGACCGGGCGATGCGGCGGATCGGGCCGGGACGGGCAAGGATCACCCGACGATATTACTTGAAAATCATGAAAAACAAAACGGATTTTCAAGGAAAGTTAGGCAATGGAGCGCTGGCCGAACGGACGTACCGAGAGCGGCTCGCCGAAACGATCAGAGGAATCTGCGGTTCGCTGCTCGCGGCCCTGTCCAGGCGAACGGGCGGATCGGAGGCGTAGCCACCGATCCCTCGAGCTTCACCGGGGTCGGGCGCTTGTGGGCCGCGAGAGGTCCTGGACGACGGGAACCGGCGCCGCCGGCTCGCAGGCCGTCCGCACGATCTCGGTGTTCACCGGCTCGAAGCCGGCGAGTGCCCGGGTGATCTCGCCGGGACGCGGCGTCGAGCCGCTACTCGTGAGCAGCGTCCGGAAGCGGAGGGTGAGCCGGTCGGCGGAGCAGCCGAGGAGCGCCGCCTCGGCGCCGGCCGGGGCGAGGCGGACATCGTCCACGAAGTCCCGGAGGTTCACTTCCACCGTGCGTTCGCGCGGCCCGGCGGGCGCCCGCGGGCCGCGGCGCCTCGACTTTTGTTTCACCCGGCGGGTCAGCTCGACGGGCCAACGATCGGCGCTCGAAAACGCCTCCAGCCGAGCCTCAAGGCTGCCCGGCTCGAGGTCGGCGGCCAGGAGGACGGCGTAGCGGAGCGCCGCGATCCAGCGGGAGAGCCGGGGCTCGCCCGGATGGACGCGGGCCAGCTCCGTGAACCGCAGACCTTCCTCGGAAGCCCCCCGCAAGGCCTCCAGCACCCGGGCCTTCGCCAGCTCCTCGGTCAATGCGAACTCGCAGAACTCGCCGAGCGACTGCACCCCGAGCGGGAGAGCGGGACCGAAACTGAGCTTCGGGCGGGGCGAGAAACCCTCGCTGAAACGGATCGGGAGGCCGGCGCGGCGGAGCACCCGCGGGAGAATGCGGATCAACTCGCCGTGCCCCCGGAGCGCCATGGGACCGAACTTGTCGAAACGCGCCCGGTAGACGACCGGCTCGCCCTGGGCGGTGCGGACGGGAGGCGCCGGACGGCGGGAGCCGGCCGGGGACGCGGGAGGCGCCGCGGCGGCGACCACCGGGAGCAGGACTTCCCCGGCGCTCCGCGGTTCCTCGGCGCCCAGGCTCTCGAGGAACTCGATCCGCTCGGTCCGCATGCCCTCGAGGTCGCAGGCGACGCCGCAGTGGTAGCAGACGAGCTTGCGCTCGTCGGCGCGGGCGTCGGCGGCGTTCGTGTGGTGGACCTGCATCGAGACCGGCTTCCCGCACGGCGGCGAGGCGCGGTCCTTCAGCGACCGCCGGTACTCGCGGAGCAGGAAGCCTTCCGCGAGTCCCACGTCCACGTGCTCCCAGGGGAGCCGGCCGTCCACCGGGATGGTGCCGAGGTAATCCCCGCGAAGGGCGCCGGTCTCGGATTCCCAGCGTTCGAGGGCTTGCTCCCAGAGTTCCCAGCGAAGCTGCTCGTCCCACCCGTCGAAACGGGCCCCGAGCCGAAAGGCGATCTCGACCAGGCGCGCGGTCCGGATGTCGCCCCGCGCCAGGATCCCCTCGAGGTGGCTTACCCGCCGGTCGTGGGTGCGGAGCCGGAAGCCGTCCTGCCGCGCCCGTTCGTGGAGGAGCTCCTGTTTCCGCTCGATGTCGGCCATCGAATCCTGCGCGCACCACTGGAAAGGGGTGTGCGGCTTGGGGACGTGGCTCGAGACCGAGACCGTGATCCGGACCCGCCGCTTCGCCTCGCGGTCGCCGATGTGGCGCGCCTGCCGGCCCATGTCGGCGATGCCGAGGACGTCCTCGTCCTCCTCGGTGGGCAGCCCGATCATGAAATAGAGCTTGGCCCGGTCCCAGCCGCGCGAGAAGACCCGCCGGCAGGTCTCGTAGATGTCCTGCTCGCTGACGTTCTTGTTGACGACGTCGCGCATCCGCTGCGAGCCGGCCTCGGGAGCGAAAGTGAGGCCGGTCGCCTTCACCTGCGAAATGTCGTCGAGGACCTCCTCCGGAAGCCCGTAGGCGCGGAGGCTCGAGATGCCGAGCGAGACCCGGCGCGGGACGAGCTCCTTCATGACCTCCTTGATGAGGGGCGCCACGCAGGAGTAGTCGGCGGTGGAGAGCGAGGTGAGCGAGGCCTCGTCGTAGCCGCCCTTCTCCACCGCCGAGACCACCGTGTCCACGATCGCCTTCGGGTCCCGTTCCCGGACCGGGCGGTAGATCATGCCGGCCTGGCAGAAGCGGCAGCCCTCGGTGCAGCCGCGCGCGATCTCGACGGCGGTGCGGTCGAAGATCGCCTCGGCGGCCGGAACCGGCGAGTCGTCGGGGAACGGAAAGCGGTTCACGTCGTCGAGGAAGGCGCGCTCCGTGCGGAGCGGGGCTTCGGGGCGCCGCGCCCGCGAGACGTAGGCCAGTCCGGACCGCGGGCACACGTCCCGGTCGTAGAGCGCCGGGCAGTAGAGCCCGCCTCCGGCCTGGAGCCGGACGAGCAGCTCCTCGCGGTCCTCGATTCCCGCCTCGCGGAGCCGGGCGTGCTCGCGCATGAGTTCCGGCAGCCGTTCTTCGGCGTCCCCGATGAGAAAGCCGTCGATGAAGGGGGCCATCGGCTCGGGTTGGGTCGCCACCGGTCCCCCGGCGATGACCAGCGGGTGCTCGGGCCCCCGGTCACGGCTGTGGATCGGGACCCCGCCGAGCTCCAGCATGTTGAGGACGTTCGTGAAGGTGAGTTCGTACTGGAGCGAAAAGCCCACGATGTCGAAGTCGGCGAGCGGGCGGCGCGTCTCGAGGCTGATGAGCGGCAGCTTCTGCTCCCGCAGCTTCGCCTCCATGTCCGGCCAGGGAGCGAAGACCCGCTCGAGCGCGAGGTCCGGCTGGTCGTTCACCACCTTGTAGAGAATCTTGGTGCCGAGGTGGCTCATCCCGATGTCGTAGACGTCGGGGAAGCAGAACGCCATCCGGGACGCGATCCCCTCATCCGACTCCTTCACCACCTGGAAGCGCTCGCCGCCGCCGTAGCGGGCGGGACTCTCCACCTCGTGGAGGAAGGCGGCGTAGGGGTGACGGGCGTCGGACATGGATCGGGCCGGGGCCGCACATTCTAGGAGCGAACGCGGGGAGCGCCGGTCTTCAGACCGGCATCGCGGCCCGCAGGGCCGCGAGACGCACATCGCCAACCCGCCGACACAGGGCCGGCTCGGCGGTAGATTCCCGGCCCGATGGCGCAGGAGTTCACCGAGATCCCGGTCCCGCCCGCCCTCGGTCCGGACCCCTTCCGCATCCACCACCCGGAAGGCGCCTTCGTGCCGACGCCCGCCAGCCGGATCGCCCTGGAGGCGATCGCGGCCCACGCCGCCCGCTTTCGGGGACGCGGGCTCGACTGGGGCAGCGGTTCCGGGCTGCTCGCCATCGCCGCCGCCCGCCTCGACGCGGTGGACGACGTCCTCGGGCTGGAACTCGACGCCCGCGGCGTCGCGGCGGCTCGAGAGAACGCCCGCCGGAACGGAGCGGCGGACAAGGTGCGGTTCATCGAATCGGATGCCTACGACCCGGTCTCGGAGGAAGGCCGCCGCGTGCTCGCCGAGCTCGAAGGCTCGACCGATTTCATGATCGCGAACCCGCCGTCATCGAGCCCGGTCGGGGACGGGTTCGGAATGCGGCGGGTGGTTGTCCGGGGCGCGGTCCGCTACCTGAAGCCGGGAGGGCTGCTCCTGCTGAGCGTTTCGTCCCAGTACGGCGAGGGACGAGTATCGGGACTTCTTCGCGAAACCCCGGGGTTCCGGCACGAGGGCGTGGGAGCCTCCACCGGCCTGGTGCCCTTCGACATGGGGCGCGCGGACCTCCGGCGCGACGTCGAGACCTACGCCCGCGACGAGAAGCGGGGCGGCCTCACCTACGCGTTCCGGCATCCCCGCGATCCGGAGACGCCGATGACCGCGGTCGAGGCATTGAGCCACTTCCACGCGACGGGCGAGAGTCCGCTATCCCGCTGGCAGAGTCACCTGTTGCTGTGGGAGGGGGAGGAGGACGCTGCCCGCGCTCCGGTGAGTGGGTGGGGACGCTAGGGCCTAGACCACCGACCGCACGGCCGCGCCGACGGCGTCTTCCGTAAGGCCGAGCCGCGCCGCGACCTCCGCGCCGGGGGCCGAGGCGCCGAAGCGATCCACTCCGACGACCGGGCCGCTTCCCACGTAGCGCTCCCAGCCGAGCGTCGCCCCGGCCTCCACCGCGACCCGCGGCACCCCGGCGGGAAGCACGCTCTCCCGGTACGCCGGACCCTGCGCTTCGAACAGCTCCCAGCACGGCAGGGAAACCACCCGCACCCCCAGGCCCTCGGAATCGAGCCGCTCCGCGGCGGCGACCGCGAGGGACACCTCGGAACCGGTCGCGATGACCACCGCCCGGAGCGCCGACTCCGGGTGCCGGAGCACGTAGCCGCCGGACTGCAGGCTTTGCGCCCGTTCCGGGGTGGTCAGGGTCGGCACCTTCTGCCGGGTGAGGACCAGCGCGGTCGGCCCCTCGGTGCGGCCGAGCGCGTGACGCCACGCCTCCACCGTCTCGTTCGCGTCGGCGGGCCGCACCACATGAAGGTTCGGCATGGCGCGGAGCGACATGAGGTGCTCGACGGGCTGGTGCGTCGGCCCGTCTTCGCCCACCCCCACCGAATCGTGGGTCCAGACGTAGACCACCGGAAGCCCCGAGAGCGCCGCCAGCCGCACCGAGGGCCGCATGTAGTCGGCGAAGCAGAAGAAGGTGGAGGCGAAGGTGCGGAACCCGCCGTGATAGGCGATTCCGTTCGCGGCGGCGCCCATCGCGTGCTCGCGG
This sequence comes from Vicinamibacteria bacterium, assembly GCA_965116805.1. Lineage (GTDB taxonomy): Bacteria > Acidobacteriota > Vicinamibacteria > Marinacidobacterales > Marinacidobacteraceae > Marinacidobacterium. The sequence goes on along the minus strand of OZ220713.1, from coordinate 1,665,972 downwards.
ACGCCGTAGTGGAGGTTGCGGCCGTTCGCCTCCGAAGCGGACTGGGAGCCGAGACCGTTCAGCCCCGTCTTCGTGGAACACGAGAGGTCCGCGTCGCCGCCGAAGAACTCCGGCACCCGGGCCGCCAGGGCGTTCATGGTCTTGCCGGACGCGTCCCGGGTGGCGAGCCGGTCCTCGGGGCCGAAGGCGGGAAGCCCTTCATCCCAGCCGGCCGGCAGCCCGTTTTCGAGGCGACGCTCGAACTCGGCGGCCCGGTCCGGCGCCTCGGTCCGTGCGTGGGCCAGTCTGGCGTACCAGGCGTTCCGCGCGGCCTTCCCCTGCCGGGCCCGGTCCCGGCAGCGCTCGCGAACCGACTCCGGAACAGCGAAGGCCGCTCCCGGATCGAGGCCGAGGGCGGTCTTCGCGGCCGCTGCCTCCTCCGCACCGAGCGGAGACCCGTGGGCGGCCGAGGTGCCCCCCTTGTTGGGCGCGCCGTAGCCGATCGTCGTGTTCACCACGATGAGCGAAGGCTGCCCCGGCTCGGCGACGGCAGCCTCGATTGCGACGTCGATTCCGTCCAGGTCGTGGTTCCCGTCGGCGACCGTCTGCACGTGCCAGCCGAGCGCGCGGTGCCGGGCCGCCACGTCCTCGACCGAGAAGGAGAGCGACGCCGGTCCGTCGAGGGTGACGTCGTTCCGGTCGTAGAGCCACACGAGCCGCCCGAGTCCGAGCTGCCCGGCAAGCGAAGCCGCTTCGCAGGCCACGCCCTCCATCAGGTCCCCGTCCGAAACCAGCGCGAACACCCGGTGGTTCACGAGCCCCGGGAACCGCGCGCGGAGCGCCCGTTCGGCAATCGCCATGCCCACCGAGTTCCCGGCCCCCTGCCCGAGCGGCCCGGTGGTCGCTTCGACGCCCGGGGTCGCGAAGGTCTCCGGATGCCCCGGGGTGCGGCTCTCCCACTGCCGGAAGTCCCGGATGTCGTCGAGGCTCACCGGGTAGCCCGCGAGATGCAGCAGGGCGTAGAGGAGCATCGAGCCGTGGCCCGCCGAGAGGACGAAGCGGTCCCGGTCCGGCCAGTCCGGATCGCCGGGGCAGGTCCTGAGGTGGCGGCTCCAGAGCACCCAGGCCATGGGGGCCGCCCCCATGGGCAGGCCGGGATGGCCGGAATTCGCCTTCTCGACCGCGTCGATGCCGAGCCCCCGGATGGCGGCGATCGCCGCCGCATCGACCTCGTCGAAGGGGCGGCGAAGCGGGGCGGGGCCTGGCAAGAAGCGCCGGACGGTAGCACGTTCGAGGCGCGTTTTGGCCCCCTGAACCCGGCGAAGGCCGGCCCGTTTTTCCCGGCGGGTGGTGCTACTGGCGCGCCGCCGCCGGCGCCACGCGAGGATCGGTTGTCTCGCGGCCCTCCGGGCCGCGGTGCCGGTCTGAAGACCGGCGCTCCCGGGCGCTCAAGACCTCGGCGAAGGCGCCGAGCGCCTCCTCGACGTCCTCGTCGGAAATGCCCAGGTGCGGGATGACCCGCATCGCGTCCGGCGAGGCCGGCAGCACCGCGACGCCGCGGTCGAGCAACCCTTCGGCCAGCCGGAAGGCGTTCATCCCCGGAGTCCGGAAACGGACGATGTTCGTCTCCACGCCGTCGAGGTCCACCTCGATGCCGGGCAGTTCGTCCAGGCCGTCGGCCAGCCGGCGCGCCCGGCGGTGGTCCTCGGGGAGCCGCTCCCGGTGGCGTTCGAGGGCGTGAAGAGCGCCGGCCGCAACGATCCCGGCCTGCCGGAAACCGCCGCCGAAGAGCTGGCGGAAGCGGCGCGCCCGCCGGATCAGCGGCGCGGGACCGGCGAGGCACGAACCCATGGGCGCGCCGAGCCCCTTGGAGAAACAGACGCTCACCGTGTCGAACCCCTCGGCGTAGCGGCTCTCGGGAATCCCGGTGGCCGCCGTGGCGTGCCAGAGGCGCGCCCCGTCGAGGTGGGTCCCCAGCCCGAGACCCCGCGCCGTGTCCGCGACCTCCTGCAGGACATCGAGCGGCCAGACCGCGCCGCCCGCGCCGTTGTGCGTGTTCTCGGCGGCGAGCAGCCGGGCCACCGGATAGCAGGCGTCCGGAACCATGGGGTGCGGCGTGCGCACCGCGGCCCGGACCTGCTCCGCCGAGAAGATCCCGCGATCTCCCTCGAGTCCGACGATGGTCGCTCCGGACAGCGCGGCGGGGCCGCCGCTCTCCACCAGGTAGGCGTGGGCCCGCCGCTCGGCGAGGACCAGGTCCCCCGGCTCCGTCTGGCAGCGGATGGCGATCTGGTTGCTCATCGTGCCCGTGGGCGTGAAGACCGCGGCATCCTTGCCCAGAACCTCGGCGGTGCGCTCCTCGAGGCGGCGGACCGAGGGGTCGTCGCCGTACACGTCGTCTCCGACCTCGGCGCCGGCCATCGCCGCCCGCATCTCCCGGGTCGGGAGCGAGACGGTGTCGCTGCGGAGGTCGATCCGGACCGGGCGTCCGGCGGCGGTCTGGGGCATTCGGCGATCCTCCCCTTTAGCGGGTGATGCGGCGGAGGGGAGCGAGGCGGCGCCGCACGGCGTCGCCAAGGTCCCTGGACTCCACCAGGTCCCAGAGGCGGTCCACGAACTCGTGATCCGCGAACCCGGCGGGGGAGCCGCCGCTCTCGGGAGTCGAAAGTCCCAACTCCTCCCGGCAGGCGTCCACCGCGCCGGCGAGGTCCGCGTCGAAGATCCGGAGGGCGGGATTCCCGAGGTCCCCGTCCTCCCCGACCAGATTCGTATCCGCCGCGCAGCCGCCTTCCGAGATCAGGACCCGGAGCTGGACGACGTCGCTGCCGGCGAACATGGTGAGGGTCCGGTAGCCGAGCTTCTGGCTCACCGCGTCGTGGATGCGCCGGAGTTCGGCGACCGGCGTCTCGTGCTCGCAGACGTTGATGTGCGTGGAGATTCCGTCGTCGCGGCGCGATCCGCCCTCGCGGGGATCCGCCACCAGGACCCCCGCCGACTGGCGGCGGCCGCGGCGGGCGTCGCCACCCGCCGCCTGACCGGCCTCGAGGGCGGAGATCAGGCGGTCCGCCAGGGACAGTCCGCTTCCGCGCGTACCCTCGAAGTCGTCGGCCACGGCGTCCACCACCTCGGGACCGACGAGCAGGTTCCCCTGCGCCGCGTAGTCCGGCCCGGACCGGTGTCCCGCCCAGTAGCGCGCCTCGGACCCGGTGTGCTGGGCCACCCCGCCGGCGAGGCCGACCACCCCGACCTGGCGATAGGGAGCGCCCTCATCCTCGGCGAGGCGCTCCGTGAGAGCGTCCTCCGCCGACATTCCGGCGGCCAGCCGGCTGAGCAGTTCTTCGCCGTACTGGGTGCGCGTGCGCGCCTGGGTGGCGACGGCGCCCACGCCGACCCGTACCCAGGGGACCCCGTTCGCGACGCACGGGTTCCTGGTTGTTACCGCGACGCCGGACTCACCGGTCTCGGGGTCGACGGCCGCGATCGAAAACGTGTGGAAGACGGTCTCTTCGGGGGGGAGTTCTTCCTGGGCAGCGACGGGGAGAACCGCGGCCGCCACGAGAACGAGCGGCGTCAGGGGCAGGATTCGGGGCACCGGGCAATCGTACTCACGGGGGTGACGTTGGCGGGCGGTGTCCTTCGGACGGGAGCCCGACGCGGCCCGCGGCCCTGCGGGCCGCTGTGCCGGCTGAAGCCGGCGTTCCAAGCGGTCCCGGACGCTGCTAGCCAAAGAACCCACGCAATCGATCCGGACCCGGTGGGGCGGTGAGGCGGGAGACCACCACCAGGGCGAGCGCGGAGACGAGGACGATCGCGGCGGCCGGTTCCACGCCGCTGTCGGCGATGGTCCACCCCGGCGCCCCTTCGGACGCGACGAAGAACCAGGTCCAGAGAAGCAGACCGCACAGGATGCCCGCCGCGGCGCCCGCCCCGGTGCTCCGCTTCCAGTAGATCGCTCCCACGAGCACCGGGAAGAACGTCGAGAAACCCGAGAGCGCCCAGATCCCCAAGCTGAAGATCGTCTGGGTGGAGACGAGACTCAGGACGAACACCACGACCAGGAACCCGGCCACGAAGATCCGGCCGAGGAGGGCCTGGCGGCTCTGGCTCCACGCTGCAAACCGCGGCACGCGCGCCGCGGCGTTCTTGGTCAGCATGGTCCCCACCGCCAGCGTCTGGGAATCGAGCGACGACATGATCGCGGCGAACACCCCGGCCGCCAGCATGCCCGCGAGCACGCTCCCGGCGTGCTCGCGAATCAGCAGGATGATCACCGGCCCCGTCGCATCGAGGGGAACGTCGAGCCGGCCGAGCGCCCCGAGCACCACCGAGGGAAACCACACGGCCGCGATGCAGGCGGGATAGGCCAGCACCGGCAGCCGGAACGCCTCCGCGCTCCGGGCGGACATCCAGTGGCTGAAGATGTGGGGGAAACACGACGTGGACAGCGGAACGAAGAGATAGGTCGCGATCTGGATCCAGTCCCGCGATGAACGCGCGAGTTCGAGGAGTTCGGGGGACTGTTCCCCGAGCCGGGCCATCGCCGGGCCGAAACCGCCCATTCCCCCGGTGATCACGAAGAAGGCAAGTCCGCTCACGCCGATGAAGACCAGCGTCTGGAAGGTGTTCACGAGCGCCGTGCTGCGCATGCCCCCGAGCACCACGTAGACGAGCACCACGAGGCACATCACCAGGCTGCCGGCCCACGCGGGGATGGCGGCGTCCGGGCCTGCGATGGCGGCGAGCGCATCCCCGCCGCCCTTGACCCCGATGAGCACGTAGGGGACGAGCCACAGCAGCGAGGCGCCCAGCACCAGCAGCCCCAACCCGGAGGACCCGTAGCGCGCTTCGAAGAACTCGGCCTGGGTGGCGAACCCGTGGCGTTTCCCGAGCCGCCAGAGCGGGACCCCGATCACGAGGAAGGTCATCGGGATGACCACCGCCGAGCTGGTCGCCATGAGCGCGAACACCCGGATCCCCTGCCGGTAGGCCTCGCCGGAGGCGCCCAGGATGGTGAAAGCGGTCATGTTCGTCCCGAAGAGCGTCATCAGCAGGACGAACGGACCGATCGAGCGTCCGGCGAGGAAGTACCTCGCCGGCGCGGTCCGGGCCTCGCGCGAGACCGAGGCGGGAAACTAGCCCGATCCCGACGACCGCGGCCAGATAGAGGGCGACGACCGCGAGCGTCATGAGGGGCGCCTAGCTGCCGGTGCGGGCGCTCCCGGAGGGGGAAGCGTCACCGGCGCCTTCGGCTTCCGGCAGCAGGGTCCGCACAGCAAACCAGAGATTCAGCGTGGACAGCCCCATGATCACGAGTTCGAGCACCAGCCCGAACGGCGTCCCGAACAGCCGGGGTTCGGCCGGCGCCAACGCCGCGAGCAGACGCAGGAGAACCAGAACCGCTACCGCGGCGACCAACCGGCTACGGCCAGGCAACGCGCCAGCAGCCTGAGGGGATATCAGCGAGCCCGGAGTTCGTGCGTCCGCTTGAAGTTGAGCCGGATTCCGATGAGGCCGGAGAAGTTGTCCTGCGGCGCGGAGATGTGCCGGGCGAACAACCGCAATTCCGCGAACGCCTGCATCTGGCCGGCGCCGGTGTAGTTGGGCAGGTTGAAGCCGGCGGTGCCGAAGACCGCCCCGTCCAGGATGTCGTTGTCTCCGATGCCCCAGGCGCCGCCGCCCAGGCCGAAGAACCCTCCGGGCGTCTGCCGGGTCAGCAGGATGTCCACGGACGATCCGGTCCAGAAGTTGTGGGCGAAGCCGCCGCCGGCCCGGACCGTCAACGCGTTGGTGCGCTCGGCCGCTTCATCGTGCGGGACGGTGATCCCCACTCCCGCGCCGCTCAGCCAGGATGCCTCCGGCGAGGGAACGATGTCCGTGCGCTCGCTCTTGTACGTTCCGGTGGCGAAGTCCGCGATGGGCCAGTAGCGCGGATAGAGCGCGTCCACCCCCAGGTTCGTGCTGCTGCAGGTGGCGGTGACCCCCCGGTCGTCGGCGATCGTGACGGTGGCTTCGTACGTCCCGCCGCCCTGGAGGATGAACCGGCGTTCGCACTGGGCGCTGGCGTCGAGGGTGGAGATCTGCACTCCGTCCTGCTGCACGGTGATGTAGCGCGTCGCGATCTCACCGGTGACCGCGCTGGAGCCGCAGGCGTCCACCACGAACTCGGCGTCGAGGTAGTGGGTGGCCTGCTCGGGGGCGCTGATGTTCAGCGAACAGGTCGGGGTGCCCGGATCGAGGGAGACGCTGGCGTTCGCGGACTGCGGGGATCCCACGCCGCTCACCGTCGCCTCGGCCCGCCAGGTCCCGGGCTCCCTCAGTTGGCCGGTCCACGAATAGCGCCTTTCATCCCGGTCCATGGTGAGGTTCTCGGCGCCTCCCGAGGGGGAGGTCAGCGTCACGTTCAGGCGCGCACCCTCCTCGAGGCGAACGTCCACCGTGACCCGCGCCGCGGAGAACGCGTATTCGCCGGATGCCACGAAGTGAATTACCGGAGGATCCTGAGACAACTGCGTCTCGGCGGACGCGGCGAGCCCCGCCGACGCCGCGAGAGCAACGAGCGCCGAAGCCAGGGCGAGACGGCTCGCCGGACGGAACGCGGGACGGTGGATCGGTCGGGTCATGGTGTTCCTTTCGCCTCCTCGGCCTGTACGACAAAACGACGACCGGCTCGGCGGCAAGTTCGACAGGGCTTGGAAGCTTACTTTTCCCCCGGAGATTCCTCCACCCCTGAAGGGCTCGAAATGCGGTCCGCACTGATAGAGTTTCCGGCCGGTTTGAGTTCGGAACCGGATATCCGCCCCGCACGCGGCGGGATACGACTTCACCTCGAAGACGGCGCCGAATTCTCCGGTACCTCTTTCGGTGCGGCCCTCGATCCACCGGTGGCCGGGGAAGTCGTGTTCAACACCGGCATGGCGGGCTACGTGGAGACTCTCACCGACCCGTCGTACCGGGGACAGATCCTGGTGCTGACCTATCCGCTCCAGGGGAACTACGGCGTTCCCGCGGCGCGGCCCGAGGGTTCCATCGAGGGCCCGTTCGAGTCCGGACGCATCCAGGTCCAGGGACTCGTGGTGCAACACCACGAACCGCGGTACAGCCACCATGCCGGCGTCCGGTCCCTCGGCGCCTGGCTCGCGGCCGAAGGGGTGCCCGGAATCCAGGGAGTGGATACCCGCGCCCTCACCATGCGGCTTCGCGAAGCGGGAACGATGGAGGGGGTGCTCTGCAAGGCTGGCGTAGCTCCTTCCGAGGCCCGGGACCGAGCCCGGGCGGTCGAAATGCACCGGCAGGTCTTCGAACAGGTCGTGCCCGGCGCCCCGGCGTACCACGGCCCCGGGGACGGACCCGGGGTGCTGCTGGTGGACGTGGGCGCGAAGGACAACATCGTCCGCTCGCTCGTCTCCCGGGGCGCCCGGGTGCACCGGGTCTCGGGGCTCGAACCGTTCGCCGAGGCGGCCCGGAACGCGACCGGCATCATGCTCGGGAACGGTCCCGGAGACCCCGGCGACCTCCAGGAACTCGCCCGCGAACTCCGCTCGGTCATGGAGTGGTTCCGGGGCCCGATCTTCGGTGTCTGCCTCGGCAACCAGTTGCTCGCCATGGCCGCCGGGGCCCGGACTTTCAAGCTGCCCTACGGGCACCGCAGCGTGAACCAGCCGGTGCGCGACCTCGTCAGCGGCCGTTCCTTCATCACCAGCCAGAACCACGGCTACGCGGTGGACGAGGCGAGCCTCCCGGACGGGTGGGAACCCTGGTTCCAGAACCTGAACGACGGCACGAACGAAGGCATCCGCTCGGTCGACCGGCCGTTCCGGAGCATCCAGTTCCATCCCGAAGCCCATCCCGGTCCCGAAGACACCGCCTACCTGTTCGACGCCTTCGTCGAGGAATGCGCCGGACCGTGACCAACCCTCCGCCGAAGCCGCAGTCCGTCATCGTCCTCGGTTCGGGGGCGCTCCAGATCGGCCAGGCCGGGGAGTTCGACTACTCCGGATCGCAGGCCATCAAGGCGCTGAGCGAGGAGGGCGTGCGCACCGTCCTCGTGAACCCGAACATCGCGACCATCCAGACCAGCGAGGGGATGGCCGACCGCCTCTACCTGAACGCGGTGACGCCGCGTCTGGTCCGGCAGGTCGCCGAGGAGGAGGGGGTGGACGGCGTGGCGCTCTCCTTCGGCGGCCAGACCGCGCTCAACTGCGGCCTCGAACTCGAGGAGTGGTTCCGGGACGCCGGGATCCAGGTTCTCGGCACCCCCGTCAAGAGCATCCGCGACACCGAAGACCGCGGGCGTTTCAACGCCCGGCTCGCGGAGATCGGCGTGCTGACCGCGCGGAGCATCGTCTGCCACCGCCGCGCCGAGGCGCGGGAGGCCGCGCGGAAGATCGGGCTGCCCCTGATGCTGCGCATCGGCTTCGCGCTGGGCGGCAAGGGGAGCGCCATCGTCGAGACGGAGGCCGAACTCGAGGCGGCCCTCACGAACATCTACGGGGCCCACGACACGAAACAGGCCCAGGTTCTCGTCGAGGAATCCCTCCGCGGCTGGAAGGAAATCGAGTACGAGGTGGTGCGCGACCGGGAGAACAACTGCATCACCGTCTGCAACATGGAAAACATGGATCCGATGGGGATCCACACCGGCGAATCACTGGTGGTGGCGCCGTCGCAGACCCTGAACGACGAGGAGTACCAGCTCCTGCGCACGGTCTCGATCAAGACGATCCAGCACCTCGGCATCGTGGGCGAGTGCAACGTGCAGTTCGCGCTGAGCCCGACGGGAGCCGACTACCGCGTCATCGAGGTGAACGCCCGGCTCTCCCGCTCGTCGGCGCTCGCCAGCAAGGCGACCGGGTATCCGCTCGCCTACGTGGCGGCGAAACTGGGGCTCGGGTTCACCCTGCCCGACCTGAAGAACGCCATCACGGGGGTCACCAAGGCGTTCTTCGAGCCGGCGCTCGACTACCTGGTGCTCAAGGCGCCCCGCTGGGACCTCGGCAAGTTCCAGGAGGCCGGGACCCGCATCGGCAGCGAGATGAAGAGCGTCGGGGAGGTGATGGCCATCGGCCGCACCTTCCCCGAGGTGCTCCAGAAGGCGCTGCGCATGCTCGACATCGGCGTCAAGGGGCTCGATTCGCGCGCCTTCGAGTTCGAGGACCGGGACGACGAGTTGAAGAACGCCACGCCGCGGCGCGTCTTCGCGCTCGCCCAGGCGCTCCGGGAGGCCGTGGAGGCCGGGCGGGTGCCCGACGCGATCGCGGAGATCCACGACCTCACCCGGATCGACCCCTGGTTCCTCCACGGGATCGCCGAAGCGATGCGGACCGAGGCGGAGGTCGAACGCGGCGGCTGGCCAATCCCGGAGGCGACCCTCGAAAGGGCCAAGGAGCAGGGTTTTTCCGACGAGTCGCTCGAGTTCCTTACCGGGCGGGCGCGGGGTGAGGCCCGCGCGGCGCGCCGGGAAGCCGGCGTTGGCCCCCACATCGCCCGGATCGACACCCTGGCCGCCGAGTTCCCGGCCGAGACGAACTACCTCTACTCCACGTACCACGCCAGCGGCGACGAAGGGGTGGGGCTCCCCGCCGGCGACCGGCGCCGGATCCTGGTGATCGGCTCCGGGGTCTACCGGATCGGATCCTCGGTCGAGTTCGACTGGTGCTGCGTGAACGCCGTCCAGGCGGCGGCCGAGCTCGGGTTCGAGACCCTGATGCTCAACTACAACCCGGAGACGGTGAGCACCGACTACGACATCTGCGACAAGCTGGTCTTCGACGAGGTGAGCGTGGAGTCGGTCCTGGACCTCGTGGAGAAGGAGCGTCCCGACGGGGTGGTGGTCAGCATGGGCGGCCAGATCCCGAACCGGCTGGCGATGCGGCTCCACCACGCCGGGGTTCCGATCCTCGGCACCTCCGCCGAGGACATCGACCGGGCCGAGGACCGCAACAAGTTCAGCGCGCTGCTGGACCGGATCGGGGTGGACCAGCCGCGCTGGGCCCACGTCACGGATGCGGCCGACGCGGAGCGCATCGTGGAGGAGCTGGGGGGCTTCCCCGTCCTGGTGCGCCCGAGCTACGTGCTGAGCGGCGCCGCCATGTCCGTCGCCCACGAACACCACGAACTCGCCCGCATCCTGCGGAAGGCCAAGGCGATTTCCCCCGAGCACCCGGTCGTCATCTCCAAGTTCGAGGAGGACGCCCGGGAGATCGAGATCGACCTCGTCGCGAACCGGGGCGAGCTGGTGCTGTGGGCGGTCAGCGAACACGTCGAGGACGCCGGCGTCCACAGCGGCGACGCAACGCTCGTGCTGCCGCCGGTGGACATGACCATCCCCACCCTGGGACAGGTGCACCGCATCGCGCAGCAGATCGCGAAGGAACTGCGGGTCACCGGCCCCTGCAACATCCAGTTGCTGCACCGCGACGGGATCGTGAAGGTGATCGAGTGCAACCTGCGCGCGTCCCGCAGCCTGCCGTTCGTCTCGAAGGTGACGGGGCGCAACTACGCCCGCGCGGCCACCCGCATCATGCTCGGCGCCGACCCGGGGATGGAGCACCGCCCGCTCTACGAGCTCGAGCACGTGGGCGTCAAGGTGCCGCAGTTCTCCTTCTCGCGGCTCATGGGCGCCGACCCGCTGCTGGGCGTGGAGATGGCCAGCACCGGAGAGGTGGGGTGTCTCGGCGACTCCTTCCACGAGGCGCTCCTCCACGGTCTGGTCGCCACCGGTTTCCGCGGTCCGAAGAAAGGCGTCCTCCTCTCGCTCGGACCGGCGCGCTGGAAGCACCGTTTCGTCCGCACCGCCCGGACGATGGCCGAGGAGCTGGGACTGAAGATCTACGCGACTTCGGGAACCTGCCGGGTGCTCCGCGAGGGCGGCGTCGACGCGACCGAAGTGGCCCGCGTGCGCTCCGAGCAGCGCCCCCTCGGCGCCGGGTTCGACCAGCCGGGCCCACTCAGCGCGCTCGACCTCATCGACCGCGGGGACGTGGACCTCGTGGTGAACGTGCCGGTCGCCTTCGATCCCGAGGGCCGCCCGGACGGCTACCTGGTCCGCCGCCGCGCCGTGGACCGGGGCGTGCCGCTGATCACCGATCCCTCACTGGCCCGGCACGTGGTCACCGCGCTCGTCACCCACGGGGAGGACAACCTCCGCGCCCGCGCCTGGAACGACTTCCTGGAGGCGTAGGGACCCCCGGCCCGGCACCGCCATCGCGCGACGGCTTGGAACGCCGGTCCAGACCGGCACGCGCAGCGCTCCGCGCTGCGCACGGCACGACGCTGACGGGAAAAGGCAGTTCCAACCTCGACGAACAGCTCAAGGGCGCAGGCGACACTCACGGCTTGGAAAGACCGGCAGACGCGGCGCGCCGCGCAGATCGCAGCGCTATCCGCGTAGCGCCGCTTCCAGCCGGCCCAGCGCCTCCTCGAGGAGCGGCCGCGGACACGCCAGGTTCATCCGGGCGAACCCCCGCCCTTCCTCGCCGAAGATCGCGCCGTTCTCGAGGCGGAGCCTGGCCCTGTCGAGCAGGAAGTCTTCTAGCGCGCCCGCCGCGATTCCGGTCCGCCGGAAGTCGAGCCACGCGAGGTACGTCCCTTCGACCCGGAATGTCCCCACGTTCAGTTCGGGGCGTTCGCTGAAGAAACGTTGCAGCGTGCGGGCGTTTTCGCTCAGGTAGGCGAGCACCCGGTCGAGCCAGGGTCCGCCGCCGCGCCAGGCGGCCTCCGCGGCCGCGGCGCTCAGCGGATTCACCCCGTAGACGCCGGTGTGATCGCGGGCGTGCCGGTAGGCGGCGCGCGTCTCCTCGTCCGGGATGACGAGGCACGACGACTTGAGGCCCGCGAGGTTGAACGTCTTGCTCGGGGCCGAGCAGACGACCGAACGGAGCCCCGGGGGGTGCTCCAGGCTGAGCCACGGGGTGAACCGGCGCCCGTCCAGCATCAGGTCGCCGTGGATCTCGTCGGCCACCACGATGAGGCCGTGCCTTGCGGCAATCCGGGCGAAAGCGGTCAGTTCCCCAGGGGTCCAGACCCGCCCCACCGGGTTCTGCGGCGTGCACAGGAACGTCATCCGCGTGTCCGGCTCGGCCGCCAGCTTCTCGAACCGCTCGAGGTCCAGCCGGTACGGGTTCCGGTCGCCGGCGCCCGGCCCGTCCTCGCGGCGGAGCGGGCAGAGCTGCATGCGGGCCCCGTTGTTGCGGACCGCCCCGAAGAACGGGAAATAGACCGGCGGGTGGAGGATGACTCCCTGCCCCGGCTCGACGAAGGTACGCACCAGCAGACCCAGGTCGGGGACGATTCCCTCGGTGGGGACGACCCACCCGGGGTCCGGGCGGAATCCGTGCCGGGCCGCGGACCAGTCGCAGAAGGCTTCCCGAAGGCTCGGCAGCCCCATGCTGTAGCCGAAGATCGGATGCTCGGCGCGGCACCGAATGGCCTCGATCACCACCTCCGGACAGGGGAAATCCATGTCCGCGACCCACATGGGGATCACGTCGGGATCTTCGGCGGGGACGAGCGTGGAGCCGTGCCCGACCGCGCCCTCGCGGTATTCCCACTTCACCGATCCGGTTCCGGTGCGGGGGATGAGCCGGCCGAGGTCAGGTTGGGCGGTCATGGCTCAGCCTTTCGCGGCCCTGCCGGGCCGCGATGCCGGCCGGAGGCCGGCGCTCCGAGGCGCTCCGGTCTCCTCGATCGGCGGTTGCTGTTTCGCCTCGCTGCGCTCGGCGGTGCCGGTCTGAAGACCGGCGCTCCCGCTCATCGGTAGTAGAGCCAGAGCGGCCCCGGGAAGAGCCACGACAGGCCGACGCGCAGCCGGTCGCGCCAGTTCTCCCAGTTGTGACCGTCGGGCGCCTCGACGTAGCGGACCTCCATGCCGCTCTCCCGGAGCAGTGGCACCAGCGACCGGTTCTCGTAGATGAGCGGCTCGTAGATCCCGCAACTGACGAACACGCGGCTGCTCACCCGGCGCGGGTCCGCGCGGTAGGCGTTCACGAAGTCCACCACGGGGTCGAGCAGGGCGGTCCGCGTGCTCGGCCCGGCGTCCGTGAAGGTGAACGAGCCCGACGAGAGGAGGAGCTTCCCGAAGAAGCCCGGATAGCGCCAGGCGGCGGTCAGGGCCGCCACCGCGCCGAGTCCGGCGCCCACCAGCCCGCGGTCGTCCGGGCGGAGCCGGATCGGGAACTCGGTCTGGAGATGGGACACCAGCTCCGAGGTCAGGAACTCCGCGTGAGCCGGATTGTCCGCATACTCGCGGATGCGTTTTGCGGGAGTCACGAACGCGGCGATCAGCGGCGGGATCTCCCGCCGGTGGATCAGGTTGTCGAGGACGGTCCGGCAGGCGGCGTGGCGGAGATAGTCCTCCCCGTCGAGCACCACGAGCAGGGGATACCGGCGCCGGTTCCGGAAGCCGGACGGCGTGTAGACCGATACCGGACGCGTCCCGAAGGCGCGGCTCCGCACGTGCGTAACGGTCAGCTCGCCGCGGCCGACCTGGGGATCCTCCTCGGTCCACTCCGGCCGCCGGTAGCCCTCGCCGTGACACACCGACCAGACGCCGAAGGGATCGCGCACCGTGCGTCCGTTGAGCGGGTCCAGGATCCACTCCGCGTCCGTCCCCCGGACCCGCTGAAACCGGTACTCGACGCGCGATTCCGCCGGCAGATCGAGGGTCAGGAACCACAGGTCCGAGTCGGGGACCCGTTCCATCTCCCGCGCCGCGGCGGTCCCGAAGAGCCAGTGCCCGAGCAGGACGGAAGTGGCTTCGCCCCGGTACACGAACGTGGTGTGGGGTCCCTCCCGAATGGGGAAGTCGTGCGCTTCGATGAACGCGTCCACCGCGTCCCCGGTGGGACGGGAAAGGAGCAGTTCCTGGATCGCCAGCTCGGAAGCAGCGCTCACGTCGCGGCTCCTTCGGTGCGGGGCTCCGCCCCGGGCGCGCCCGGGACGAACGAGGGCACCGTCTCGACTTCGCCGTCATCCGAGAGCAGGCGGACCCCGTGCGGCGAACTCCAGGCCCGGCCGTCCCAGCGGACCAGGTCGCCCGGGTCCAGCAGCACGGCCCGGTCCGGGTTCACCCGCCCCGACAGCTCGGCGAGGCTCTGCCGGTCTCCGAGGTCGAGCCGGATTCGGGCATCCGGAAACAGGGCGATTCCGGGGACCAGCGAGAGCCCGTCCCCGAGGATCTCCGGACGCGCCGCACCTCCCGGCAGGCGGTCGTGGAACAGGACCACGCGCGGGGTGAGCACCATCGCTCCCGCCGACCAGGCAAGAAGCGGAAGCGGCGCCAGCGCATCGGCCAGCCCGAGGAGCAGGAGCCGGTTCCGGATGACCGCCACGTGCCCGCCGGTCAGCACCACCGCGGCGGCGCCCGCGAGCAGACCCTGCAGTTCCTCTCGCTGTTCGCGGATCGCCGGACGCTCGGCGAGACCCACGGCCTCCCGGAACTCCTGCCAGAGCTCCGCGTGGCGCTCCACGTGGAACCGGTCCGCCGCCAGGATCGCCTGCCACGCCTGCTCGGCGTAGGGATCCCGATACCGTTCGGCAACGCTGAGCCGCACCACTTCGCGCGCGGTCTCCACCGCCCGCCGGAGCCGGGCGCCGTAGAGCTGCTCCTCGGCGAGGAGCCCCTCCTGGAGCGCGCGGTGCGCCTCGGCGAGCGGCGCGTCCCGCTCGAAGACGCGGCCGACCCGCTCGCCGATGTGGAGCGGGACGGCCTCGCGGCCGCACTGTTTGAGTTCCTGCTCCACTTCCTTCAGGACGGGTTCCGTCTCCCGCCAGCCCACCGTGATGGCCGCCACCGGACCGGGCGGCAGCTCGAGCGCCTCGAGACCGGGACCGAGGTCGATGCGGCCGGGCTGGGGCCCGAGGACGACCGCGCGCGGGACGTGGACGGCCATTTCTAGAACCGGATCACCAGGGCCGCGAGGATGATGAGGTCGATCCCCCGCCGGGGTGCGACCACGGTGCCCAAGGCAGGCTGTCCGGGAACCGGGAAGAGGCTCAGCCGCTCCAGCGAGGGACGCGAATCGAACAGCGTCTGCACGCTGGTGCGGAAGGCGAGCCGCTCCGACAGCGGCAGCGACGCCGAACCGGTGACGTCCAGCCGGAGGTCGTCGGTGTTCCGCAGGTTCCAGGTCGAGGCGGAGACCAGCGTGAGGTCGGCGGTGCGGTAGCGGGTCTGGGCGCGCACGTCGAACCGCAGGCCGAGGGACGCCGTCTCCACGCCGGGATCGGCGACCTCGTCGCTCTGGTGAATCGCGGACAGCCCCAGACTGGTCTCGAAGGGACGCCGCCCTCCGGCCCGGGTCCGGCCCCAGGCGGTGCCCATCCCGACGGTCAGGTCGAAACGGGAACGCACCCCCGCCGGGGCGTCCCGTTCCCAGCCGGCAGCGGCGAAGAACCGGGGACTCGTGTCCCCGTCTTCGGGGGACGGCTCCGCAAAGCGCGCGCGGAGGTGGGTGCGGTCCGCCGAGGTCTGGCTCTCCACCGTCCGGCGGACCGAGAAAGCGTCCGGGCTGCCGAAGGCCTCCCGGGTCACGGTGTCGGTGCTCGTCCGGAGGAGGCCGCCGTCGAGCGCCACGCGCAGCCAACCGGCCTGCCGCGCCGCCGACGCGCTCACCCCGAGCGACCCCGAGCCGGCGTTCCCGTAGGAACCCGCGAGGTTCAGGTTGGCCTGGCCGGTCCAGCGGTCCCTCGCGGGAGCGTCCGCGGTCTGGGCGAGCGCCGGGGGTACGGCCGCCAGAAGCGGAAACGCGAGGACCAGGCGCAGAATTCGGTGGCGTCCGGCGCGGGTACGCATGAGCGCCGGGAGAATACCCACGGCATGCCCGGACCCACGACCAAAAGACGCCGGATCGCGCTCGCCGCCGCGGGTGTCCTGGCCGCCGCGCTGGTCGTGACGCTGGCCGCGGGCCTGTACGTCCAGGGCCGGCTGCGCGCCAGCCGGCCGGTGCTGGGCGGCGCCGTGACGCTCCCGGGGCTCTCGGCGCCGGTCACGGTGGAGCGGGACCGGCTGGGGATCCCGCGCATCCGGGCGGCGACGATGCGCGACGCCCTGCGGACGCTCGGCTATCTCCACGCGCAGGAACGGTTCTTCCAGATGGACCTGCAACGGCGGCAGCCCGCCGGCGAGCTGGCGGCACTCGTGGGAGGGGCGGCCGTCGGGGTGGACCGGGAAGCGCGTCTTCACCGCATGCGGACCCGGACCGAACGGGCCGCCCGGGCGCTGCCCGCCGGTGCGCGGCAGACCTTCGAGGCGTACCGGGACGGGATCGCGGCCGGTCTCGCCGATCTGTCGGCGCCGCCGTTCGAGTATCTGCTGCTCGGGCAGGACCCGGCGCCCTGGCGGATCGCCGATTCCCTCCTCACGGTCGTGGCGATGTACCTGGTCCTGAACGACGAGGAGGGGGCCCACGAGGCGAGGACCGCAGCCCTCGAGGCGGCGCTGCCGCCCGAGCTCGCGGCATTCCTGAATCCCCCGGGGACCGACCGGGACGCCCCGCTGCAGGGCGAGGCCTTCGCGGTCCCCGAGATTCCGGGCCCCGCGGCCTTCGCCGGCGTCCAGCGGGGCGGCCTCGATCCGCCGCGCCAACCTCCTCCGGTCTCCGGGAGCAACTCCTGGGCGGTGGCGCCCGGGCGGACGGCGGGCGGGGTGGCGCTGATGGCGAGCGACATGCACCTGCCGCTCCGGGTCCCGAACATCTGGTACCGCGCCGAGCTGCACGTCGGTGACCTGCGCCTCCGGGGACTGACCCTGCCCGGAGTGCCCGCGGTGATCGCCGGGAGCAACGGCAACGTCGCCTGGGGATTCACGAACTCGGGCGGGGACTGGACCGACCTCGTGGAGCTGGAAATCGATCCCGCCGACCCGCTCCGTTACCGCACCCCGGACGGCTGGCGGCGGATGGATGTGTTCGAGGAGGAGATTCCGGTGGCCGGGGCTCCCTCGGAGACCGTGGAGGTCCGCGAAACGGTCTGGGGCCCGGTCACCGGGCGCTGGGGTCGTCCGCTGGCGATCCGCTGGATCGCGCACGACCCCGAAGGGCACCGGACCGCCTACCTGGGGCTCGGGGAAGCGTCGAGCATCGAAGACGTGTTCCGGTCCGGCTGGGGCAGCGGGATGCCGCCCCAGAACCTGGTCGCCGTGGATCGGGAGGGCTCGATCGGCTGGACGATCGCCGGGCCGATCCCCCGGCGCCGCGGATTCGACGGAAGGACTCCGGAGTCCTGGGCGGACGGGACGCGGAGCTGGGACGGCTACCTGGAACCCGCGGAGATCCCGGTGATCCGGAATCCCGAATCCGGACTCATCTGGACGGCGAACAACCGGCTGGTGGACGGCGCGTTCCTCGACCGGATCGGGCGAGGCGGCAGCTACGACCACGGCGAGCGGGCGCGCCTCATCCGCGACCGGCTCCGCGCGGTGGAGGCCGCCGACGAGGCGGCGATGCTGGACATCCAACTGGAGGACCGCGCCGACGAGCTGGCGGTGTGGCGCGCGTTGTTCCTCAAGGCACTGGAGGGCGCGCGCGAGCCTCTGGCGGTGGAAGCCCGGCGGGTCCTCCAGGAGGGATGGACCGGCCGGGCGAGCGTGGACAGCGCCGCCTACCCGCTGGTGCGGAACGCGCGCCTCCAACTCTTCGGCCGCGTTTACGGCGCGCTCACCGCCCCGGCGGCCGATCGGCTGACCGGCTTCTCCCCGGCGGTAGCCAATCAGTGGCCGGGGCCGCTGCTCCGGCTGGCGCGGGAAGCGCCCGCGCACTTCGTGCCGCCGGGCGCGGCGGACTGGAGCGACGCGCTCCGGCAGGCGGTGTTCGCGGCGGCGGAGCGGGGGCGCGCCGCCGGGTCGCTGGCCGAGCGGACCTGGGGCGCCGAGAACGTCGTCCACATCCGGCACCCGCTGAGCCCGGGGCTTCCTCCGCCGCTTTCCCGCCTCCTCTCGCCGTTCCTCGACGCTTCGCCCCGGAGTCTTCCCGGGGACGAGGGGCTGCCCCGCAAACAGGTCGGCGACCACGGACCGTCGAACCGCTTCGTGGTGGCGCCGGGACGGGAGGAGACGGGAATCCTCCACATGCCGGGAGGGCAGTCGGGACACCCGGGGATGCCGTACTACCTCTCCGGGCACCGGGACTGGGAGGAGGGCCGGGCGACTCCTTTCCTCGCCGGTCCCACGGAGTGGACCCTGACGCTGGTTCCTGAATAGGCCGGTTTCTCCGGTCGGTTTTCGGCCCGCAGGCCCGCAGGGCCGCGGGCGGTTCGTCGCTACCCGGCGGGCGGATCAGCGCAGATACGGAATCGTCACGGGCCCGTGCGGCAGCACCGCGAGCCGCGCCCCCTCCCCCGCCGCCGCGAGCGCCTCCCGGCAGGCGAGCGACAGGTCCGCGACCGGCTCGAGGTGCGCGGCCCGCACCGTCTCCTCGGCGAGCGATGAATGGAGCCCGACGCTCGCGCGTTCGAGGATGCGGCAGTGGACCTGGATCTGCCAGTCGTCGGGACGGCGCACCGGGGCCGCGGCGAGCGCGGCCCGGACCTCGGCCAGGGTGCCGCCCGCCCGCAGCGCCCGGGCGTAGGCGCCTTCGTCCGGGATGCCGTCCCGGCACTCGGCGGCGCAGAGGATCGCCCCGCCGGCCCCGACGATCCGTTCCGCGGCGGACATCCCCTTGACGGCCTGGTAGAGGTTCTGGTCGAGCGGGTAGCCGGAGTTCGTGGCCACCACGACCTCGAACGGGTGATCCACCGGACACATCGCTTCCTCGTGGGAGCGGACGCAGGCGCGGGCGTGCTCTTCGAGCAGGTCGCCCCCGAAGACCCCGGTGATCCGCTTGTCCCCGTCGAGCAGCACGTCGAGCCCGAAGTCCACGCCCACCTGCTGCGCAATCGCCCGCACGTCGTCGTGGACGGGATTGCCCTCGGTGATCCCGAACACCGCGCTCGGATGCCTGATGCGCGCCTCGTCGTGCAGCACCAGGATCGTCTCCATGCCGGCGAGCCCCGGCGCCACCATCTTCGGCCCGCCGGAGAAGCCGGCGAAGAAGTGCGGCTCGACGAACCCGGTGGTGATCCGGACGTCGGCTTCGAGGAAGCGGCGGTTGAGCAGCACCGGAACGCCGGCCTCGGTGTCCGGGAGCCGGACGAGTTCGGATGCGTCCCGGCAGCGGTGGTTCACGACCTCGCAGGCCGCGAGCAGCTCGCTTCCGAACATGGCCTCGAGCTCGGCCTGCGTCGCGGGCCGGTGGGTGCCGGTGGCGACGAGCAGCGACACCCGCTCCGGCGGCGTGGGGATCTCGTCGAGGATGGCGCGCAGCATCGGCACCCGGGGTTGGGCCCGCGTGGGGTCGCAGACCGAGATCGCCACCGTGGCGCCCTCCGGGACGCGCTCCGCCAGTGGCGGTCCGGCGTCGGGCATCCGGAGCGCCCGCACGATCGCCTCCTCTTCCGAAGCGACCGGCGCGGGGAAACGCGGCCGGATGACGGTCGTTCGTTCTTCGGCGGCGGGAGGAAGCGCGAGGTCGAGCCCCGTCTCCCCGTAGTCGAGTGGGATCCGCACGGCTTCCGCGTATTCTCGCCGGATGCGTCTTTACCGATACGCCACCCCGTCCGGCGCGGAGGCCGGAGTCCTGATCGGAGGCCGGCTGCTGCCGATCCGGGCGCTGGCCCCCGAGCTCGCCCCGGCCGACCCCGGGGACCTCGACGAGGTCGTCCAGGGCGGCCGCCTCCCGGCGCTGGCCGCGGCCGCCGCGGGGACGGACGCGTCCGGCGGACTCCCGCTGGCCGACGCGGATCTGCTCGCTCCCCTGGTGCGTCCCCCCAAGATCTGGTGCATCGGACTCAACTACCGCGCCCACGCCGCCGACCTCGACGCCAAGACCACGGCGACGCCGGTCGGATTCATGCGGCCGAACGCCTCCATCATCGGCCCGGGTGACACCGTCCGCCTGCCCCGCGCCTCGCGGCGGGTCACCGGCGAGGGTGAACTGGTGATCGTGCTGGGCCGGTCGGGTCAGGACATCGCCCCGGACGACGCGCTCTCCGCGGTCGGCGCCTACACGCTGGCGGTGGACATGACCGCTGAGGACATTCTCCGGCAGAACGCGCGGTTCCTCACCCGGGCGAAGAGCTTCGACACCTTCCTGAGCCTCGGGCCCTGCCTCGTCACCCCCGACGAGGTGGCGACCCGCGAATCGCTGCCGTCGGTCCGCACCTCGACCCTGCTGAACGGCGAGCGGGCCCGGAGCGCCCCCGTCGAGGCGATGACCCATCCGCCCGAGAAGCTCATCTCCTTCTTCTCGGAGGACATGACCTGGAAGGCGGGCGACATCCTGCTGACCGGGACGCCGGGGGCGATGGTCATCGAGGACGGCGACACCGTGGGCGCGGAGGTGGAGCAAATCGGGCGGCTGGAGAACCCGGTGCGGCGCCTCGGGTAGCGACGCGCGACGGAAACACCTCCGCCGGACAGGCGTTTCGGCTAATATGGAGTGACATTCCATATCTGCCGAGACCGATGTATAAGCAACGAACGCTGGCCGGCGCCATCGAGCGCGTTTCCGGGGCGTTTCCCGTGCTCCTCCTGACCGGTCCGCGCCAGGTCGGCAAGACGACCCTCCTCGAGCACAGCGGCTCCGGGGACCGGAACTACGTGTCGCTCGACGACCTCGACCAGCGCGACGTCGCACGGAACGACCCGGCGCTCTTCCTCCAGGCCCATCCACCGCCCGCGACGATTGACGAGGTGCAGTACGCCCCGCAGTTGTTCAGTCAACTGAAACTGGCTGTCGATCGGGCTCGCCGCCCGGGCATGTACTGGCTGACCGGCTCCCAGAAGTTCCGCCTCATGCGGGGCGTCTCGGAGACGCTCGCCGGCCGCGTCGCGATCCTGGATCTTCTGGGTTTCTCACAAGCGGAAGTGGAAGGGCGGGCCGACCGCAACACACCCTTTGTTCCGACCGCGGAGTGGATCGCGCGGGCCCGCGCCACGCGACTCCAAAGCGGCGGACTGATGGATCTGTATCGGCGGATCTGGGTCGGCAGCTTTCCGGGCGCGGTCCTCGCGAGCCCCGAACTGCGGGGCGACTTCTACCGCTCCTACGTCCAGACGTATGTCCAGCGGGACGTGCGCGACCTCGCTCGCGTCGGCGATGAGTTGGCCTTCACCCGGCTGCTGCGCGCGGCCGCCGCCCGCACCGCTGAGCTCCTCAACTACGCGGATCTGGCGCGCGATGTCGGAGTGGATCAGAAGACGGTGAAGACCTGGCTCTCGATCCTCGCGACCTCCGGGCTGATCTACCTCTTGCAGCCGTACCACAGCAACGTCACCAAACGGCTGCTCAAGACGCCGAAGCTCTATTTCCTGGACACGGGCCTGTGCGCTTATCTCACGCGCTGGTCCTCGCCGGAAACGCTGGAGGCGGGAGCGATGTCCGGCGCCGTTCTCGAAACCTGGATGTTCGGCGAGGTCCTCAAGAGCTACTGGCACCACGGCCAGGAGGCGCACCTGTGGTTCTACCGCGACCGGGACCAACGTGAAGTGGATCTGCTGATCGAGCGGGACGGCCGCCTTCACCCGGTCGAGTTCAAACGGACTGCGTCGCCCGGCCGGTCCGCGGCGGCGAACTTCGCCGCGATTGGGAAACTGGATGTGGAACGCGGGCCCGGGGCGGTGGTGTGTCTCCGGGAAACCGACCTGATGCTTGCGGAGGACGTCGCGGCGATCCCGGCGGCGTACCTGTGACAGCCATCGACATCCACGCCCTGATGGGTGGCTTGGCCGGGAAACGGCCCGTGTTCCACTCCGAGGCGGACTTTCAGTTCGCGCTGGCGTGGGAGATCAAGGAAGCCACGGGGAACGATGTTCGCCTGGAGTTCCCGCCCTTCCCCGAGGAACGGATGTATCTGGACATTTGGATCCCAGCCATTGGGACAGCTGTGGAGCTGAAGTACCTCACGCGCGAACTCGCCGTGACTGCGGCTAGCGAGCCGTTCTCACTACGAAACCAGGGGGCGCAGGACCTCGGCCGCTATGACTTCTTGAAGGACGTATACAGATTGGAACGCGTTATTGAGAGCACACCGGGAGAACGACGGGGAATCGCGGTCCTGGTCACTAACGATTCGCTGTATTGGAAGCCGCCCAACCAAGAAGACACAATCGACGCGGAGTTCCGCGTCCACCAAGACCGTGAACTCCCACGCAAGATGCGTTGGTCTGAGCGGGCGAGTATCGGGACCACAAAGGGGCGGGAATCTCCGATCATCCTTACGGATTCGTACATCTGCAAATGGAGAGACTACGGGCGCCCGGTGGTGTCCAACGCGAAGAACGCCCGGTTCCGATATCTCGCGTTGGAGGTGTCGCGGTAAAGCTGCTCTTCACGGGCCCCGGCCAGGACCTGAGAGTGATCAGGTCGCCAGCGAGACACTGAGAGTCCCGGCCACTTCGCGCACTCTCGCCGCCGCTTCGTCTTCCGGCGACCAGTCGCCGGCCAGCACCTGTGCGGGAGACTTCCCTCCGAGTTGGGTTCGCGGCCGGTCGAACCAGCGGCGAATGCCGATCTGGTTATACGCGCCAGCGAGATCTCCGACGACCAGGGCGAGAAAGTGGAGCCGGGCTGCAACCCGGTCCGGACTGGTCCGTGATTCGGCCGCGTAGCGCCGGACGCTCGAGTGCGAGACGCCCAGAAGGCGCGACAAGAGGCCGAAACCGAGACTCCGGGAGAGAGTCGGCCACTCGCTGAACTGCGCGGAACAGTTCATACCGACACGGAGATTCACGTTCCCAGTGTGCCTCGTTAGCGGCATGCGTGAATCCTACCCAGCCGCCGGCCGGCCGTTGGGGTGTGCGTCTCCGCAGAGCGGCGCTCCATGCCTGCCGACCGGACCGCGGTGTTCCAAGCCGGACGCGCCTTCCCGCCAGTCAGCACCGCACGCTCTGCGGCCCGGCGGATCGCGTGCCGGCTGAAGCCGGCGTTCCAAGCCGGAGGCGCCGTGCGCGTGGGCAGCGTTGCGCCCTCTGGGGTCCTGCGGGCCGCGTGCCGGTCTGAACGCCCCCACCGGGAGGACTGGCCGGCGCTCCCCCTACAGGTCCACCACGGTGCCGAGGCCGTGTTCCTCGGCGCGGGCGAGGGCCGCGGCGCCGACGGCGACATCCTGGACGGCGGTGCCCACCGTCTTGAAGAGCGTGGGGCCGTGTTCCGGACGCGGGGCGGCGCCGGCGGAGATCTCCCCGATTTCCGCCAGGATGTGGTCCTCGGTGATCGCGCCGCGGTCGCGGGGCTGGATCAGGTCGCCCGTCTCTTCCCAGCAGGACTCGCGGTGGTCCACCACCACCGCGGAGCGGACGACCGTCGCTTCCGGGATGATCTGCATGTCGGGCGTGAAGGAGCCGATCGCGTTCAGGTGCGCGTCGTCCCGGAGGGCGCTGTCGGAGAAGACCGGGGTGTTCGAGGTGGTCGCCTCGGCGATCACCTCCGATCCGGCGACCACCTCGTCGGCGGAGCGGGCCACGCTCACCGGAATGCCGAGCGCCTCCGTCATGTCCGCCGCGAACGCCTGCGCCACGTCGGCGCGGGGATCGAACACGGTGGCGCTCTCGATGCCGGGGCGCGCCGTGACCATGGCTTCCAACTGGGTGCGCGCCTGAACCCCGGCGCCGAGCACCCCCGCGGTCCGGACGTCCTCCCGCGCGAGCTCCCCGGTCGCCACCCCCGAAGCCGCGCCGGTCCGGATCGCGGTCAGCACCCCGCCATGCATCGCCCCGGCGGGCATCCCGGTGTCGGGGTCCAGCACCACGACCAGCGCGTTGATGGTGGGAAGCGGCGGCGTGCGGGTCAGGTTCTCCGGGAAGATCCCGACGATCTTGGTGGCGAGCTGATGGGCGCCGGCCAGGTAGCCGGGCATGTAGAGGCTGATCCCGGATCGGGCCGGCACGTCCACGCGGGCCCGGACCGGCATGGTGGCACGGCCGGCGGAGAGCTCCACGAAGGCCTGCCGGACGGCCCGGATCGCCTCGGCCATGGGCATGGCGGCACGGACTTCGTCGGCGGACAGAAGGCGCAATTTCATGCGCGGTCTTGTACCAGACGAACGGTCTCGCTGTGCGAGAATCGCGGCATGCAAGGCGTCTATTCGGTCCTTCCGACTCCCTTCGCTCCGGATGGGAGCTTCGATTCTCCAAGTCTCCGCCGGGTGATCGACCTGTTCCTCGAGGACGGCGTCTCCGGTTTCACCGCCCTCGGGGTGACGAGCGAGGTCGCCCGGATCTCCGACCGGGAGCGCGACGAGATCCTCGACGCCAGCATGGCCCACGCGGATGGCCGGGCGCCGGTCATCGTCGGCGCCACCGGGCCGGGCCTCGATGTCTGCCTCGAGCGCTGCCGCGCCGCCGAACGCGCCGGCGCCGCCGGGGTCATGGTTTCCCCGCCCCGCGCTCCGAAGTGCAACTCCGAGGCGATCTTCCGGCACTTCGCCCGGATCGCCGAAACGATCTCGATCCCCGTGGTGATCCAGGACTTCCCGCCGATCTCGGGCTTCCACATGGAACCCGACCTCCTCGCGCGCATCTGCCGGGAGATCCCGTCCGCGCGCACGATCAAGCTCGAGGACGCGCCCACGCCCTACAAGGCGGCGCGCATCCGGGAACGCACCGAGGGGCTCGACATCGGGATCTTCGGCGGCCTCGGGGGCGCCTACCTCATCGAGGAGCTCATCTCCGGCGCCACCGGCGCCATGACCGGCTTCGCCTATCCCAAGCTGCTGGTGGCGGTCGTCTCGCGCTGGGACGCCGGTGACCGCGACGGGGCGGCGGCGGCCTTCTACCGGTACGCGCCGGTGATGCGGTTCGAGTTCCAGGAAGGCATCGGGATGGCCATCCGCAAGGAAATGCTCCGGAGGAGGGGAGCGATCGCCTATACGGGCATTCGCGCACCCGCCGCCCTGCTCGACCGGGCCACCGAGGAGGCGCTCGACCGCATCCTGGCCCACTTCGAGCTCTAGCAGCCCGGCGGCCGGGCACCACCATGAGCCTGCTGAACCGGGCCATCGCCGGCGTCCTGCCGCTGCTGCCGAGGGCGGTCGTCGAGCCGTTCGCCCGGCCGTACATCGCGGGCGAGACCGTCGCGGATCTCGTCCGCGAGGCCGAGGCGCTGAACGAGCAGGGGTACCTGGTGGCGACCAGCCAGCTCGGCGAGTTCGTCACCGACCGCGCGGAGGCGGAGGGAGCGACCGAGGTGTACCGGCAGCTCCTCGACGAGGTCCACGAGCGGCGGCTCGCCGCCTACGTGCACGTCAAGGTGACCCAGCTCGGGCTCATGATCGACCGCGACTTCTGCCGCGACCAGATCCGCTCGCTGCTCGAGCACGCGGCGCAGCGGGGGGGCACCTTCCTGCGCATGGACATGGAGGACAGCCCGCGGATCGACGCGACGCTGGATCTCCACCGCGAACTCCATCCCGACTATCCGGACTTCGGGGTGGTGCTCCAGGCCCGGATGCGCCGCAGCCTCGACGACGCCCGGGAACTCGCCCGGGTGAAGGCGAACGTCCGCGTCTGCAAGGGCGTCTATCTGGAGCCGGCGGAGATCGCCTACACCGAGCCGCAGGAAATCCGCGACCACTACGTGGCCATCCTCCGCGTCCTGCTGTCCGCCGGGTGCTACGCCGGCATCGCCACCCACGACGAGTGGCTCATCGCCCGGGCGGAGGGCATCATCGGGGAACTCGGTCTCTCGGCGGAGCAATACGAGTTCCAGATGCTCCACGGGGTCCGGCCCCGCCTCCGGGAGAACGTGAAGCAGTCGGGCCACCGCGTCCGGGTGGGGGTGCCGTTCGGCCCCGACTGGATGCCCTATTCGCTCCGGCGGCTGCGGAAGAACCCGGAAATCGCCCGTCACGTCCTGCGGGCCGTCTTCTCCAAGGGTTGACCAGGGCCGTCCCCCGATAGACTCGCGCGCCGTGGCACTGATACTCACGGAGCGGGAGGTTGCCGAAGTCCTCTCGATGAAGGAGGCCGTGAGGCTTCTCGAAGAGTCGTTCCGGCTCCACGCCGAGGGACGGACCCAGCTCGCGCCGCGGCTGGTGATGCCCCTCACCGGGGTCGCCGGGAACTTCCGGATCATGGCGGCGGTGATCCCCGACATGGGCGGATTCGGCCTCAAGACCCTCACCGGCACCCCGGGGAAGCGGGCCCCCGAGGACACCTACTTCGCGCTCCTCTACTTCGACACCGAAACCGGCGCGCTCCGCTCGGTGATGCCGGGGACCCACATCACCGGGACCCGGACCGGAGCGGCCAGCGGGGTGGCGACCCGGCATCTGGCCCGGGCGGACGCCACCTCGCTCGGCCTCATCGGGGCCGGCTTCCAGGGCCGGAACCAGGTGGCGGCGGTGCGCGAGGTGCGGGACATCCGCACCGTTCGCATCTACGACGTGTTCCCCGAAGCGGCGGCCAGCTACGCGGCCGCGCTCTCCGCGGAGGGTCTCGACGCCGAGCCGGTGGAGAGCGCCGAACCCGCGGTCCGGGGCCTGGACGTGGTCTGCGCCGCCACCACCGCGAAGGAACCGGTCATCCTCGCCGAATGGCTCGAGGCCGGAATGCACGTGAACTCGGTCGGGGCCAATGCCCCCGTGAAACGGGAGATCGAGGCGGCGGCGTTCTCGAGGTGCCGCGTCGTCCTCGACTTCCGGGAGCAGGTCCTCGGCGAGGCCGGCGACATCATGGCGGCCATCCGGGACGGCGATTTCCCCGAGGACCGGATCCACGCGGAACTCGGCGACGTGGTGGCGGGCCGGGTCGCCGGCCGGGACTCCGCGGACGACATCACGCTGTTCAAGTCGGTCGGCGTGGCCATCGAGGACGTTGCCTGCGCCGCCTTCGTCTACGACGAGGCGCGCAAGCGCGGACTCGGCCAGCCGCTGCGGCTGCAGGACAACGGTTAGGGCCGAGACAACCCGAGGTCGAACATGCAGCACACCACCGAACGGTTCACCTCGCGCTGGGGCGTGCTCCTGGCGACGATCGGAATGGCGGTCGGGACCGGAAACATCTGGCGCTTCCCGCGGATCGCGGCGCAGAACGGCGGCGGCGAGTTCCTGATCCCGTGGGTGATCTTCCTGTTCCTGTGGGCGATTCCGCTGGTGCTGGCCGAGTTCGCGCTCGGGAAGAGTTCGCGCCGGGGGCCGGCCGCCGCCATCGGGGTCGCGACCGGAGGACGCCACAACTGGATGGGGATCTTCATCGGGCTGGTCACCACCTTCATCACCTTCTACTACACGGTGGTCACCGGGTGGTGCCTCAAGTACCTGGTCAGTTCTTCGCTCGGTGAACTGAGCGGCGCCGAGCCGCAGGCGTTCTGGGACAACTTCACCGCTCACTCCAGCCAGCCGATCCTCTTCCACGGGCTGGCGCTGGTGATCGCCTCGTTCATCATCTTCCGGGGGGTCGCCGCCGGGATCGAGCGGGTGAACCGCTACCTGATCCCCACGCTCTTCCTCCTGCTGCTGGTCGCCGCGGCACGCGCGGTGATGCTGCCGGGCGCCGCCGAGGGGCTCCGCTTCCTGTTCGTGCCCGACGTGGGCAACCTCGCCGACTACCGGATCTGGCTCGCGGCACTGACCCAGACCGCCTGGAGCACCGGGGCCGGCTGGGGTCTCATCACCGTCCTCGGGGCCTACGTGGCCGAGGGTCAGGGGTTCGTCAAGACCGGCATCACCGCGGTGTTCGCCAACAACTTCGCGTCGCTGCTCGCCGGCGTGGCCGTCCTGTGCACGGTCTTCGCGCTCAGCACCTCCGCCGACCGCGAGGCGGCGCTCGGCGCTGGCAACGAGGGGCTGACCTTCATCTGGCTGCCGAGGTTGTTCGTCGATATGCCCGGCGGCAGCGTCCTCCTGCCGCTTTTCTTCCTCACGCTCTGCTGCGCCGCCATCTCCTCGCTCATCACCCAGCTCGAACTCGTGAACCGGATGGTGATGGACCTGGGCGTCGAGCGCCGCCGTTCCGTGCCCATGGTGGCGGCGGTCGCCTTTGTGATGGGGCTGCCTTCCGCGTTCGCGCTCGGCTTCTTCCGGAACCAGGACTGGGCGTGGGGAGTCGCGCTGATGGTCTCCGGGCTCTTCGTCGCGATCACCGTGATCCGCCGGGGAGGGCGAAAGTTCCGGGAGGAACACCTGATGGGACCCGAGGAGGAGTGGCGCGTCGGCCCCTGGTTCGAGCGGCTCATCACCTGGCTCATCCCCGTCGAATTCGTGGCGCTGGTCGCCTGGTGGATGTGGCAGGCGGCATCCGTCGAGGGCGGCTGGGATCCCTTCGGCGAGTTCACCGCCGGGACGGTGATCTTCCAGGTCGGACTGCTGATCCTGCTCTGTCTCGCGGTCAACCGTTTCGTCTGGAAGCGCGCCAGCGCCGCATCGAATCGCGATTGAAGGGGATCCTGGCGGACCCATGAGCGGGGAGTCGGACACCGTCCGGCTCAGCGCGTTCGACCGCGCGCTGCTTGCCGGCGAAGAGGGCGAAGCGCCCCGGCTGGCGATGCGCATCCTGGCGCGCATGGCGGAGGTCCGCGGGGCCGAGTCGATGCTGGACATCGAGGCGGCGCACATCGACAGCACCATCTACGTCGGGGATGCCGGCCTCGAGTTCGCCGAGCGCCTCGCCAGCCTCGGCGCCCGGGTGCGGGTTCCCTCGACGCTCAACGTGAGCGGCCTGGACGAGTTTCACTGGCAGGAATGGTCGGTTCCTCCCGAGTGGGCTGAGAAGTCCGCGCGCCAGATGCGGGCTTACGACTCGATGGGGACGATTCCCACCTGGACGTGTGCGCCTTACCAGGGCCGCCGGACGCCCAGGTTCGGACAACAGATCGCCTGGGGCGAGTCGAACGCCGTCGCTTTCGCGAACTCGGTCATCGGCGCCCGCACCGAGCGCTATCCGGACCTCCTGGACATCTGCTGCGCGATCACCGGCCGGGCGCCTGCGGTGGGCCTCCACCTCGACGAGAACCGCCTGGCCACCCGCGTTCTGCGCCTCAGGGGCGTGCCCGAGGAACTCGCGGCCGCGGACGACTTCTATCCCGTTCTCGGACACCTGCTGGGCCCCTTCGCCGAGGACGACCCGGTGGCGATCGCCGGGCTCCCGGTCATTCCGGAGGAGGATCAGCTCAAGGCGCTCGGCGCGGCGGCGGCCTCGTCCGGAGCGGTCGCCCTCTTCCACATTCCCGGAGTGACCCCGGAGGCTCCCACCCTCGCGGACGCGCTCGGCGGCCGGGAACCCGCCGCGATCCTCGACGTCGGCCTCCCGGAACTGCGGGCGGCGCGCCAGGAGCTGACGACCCACGCCGAGGGCGCCCTGGACATGGTGGTGCTGGGGAGCCCGCACTTCTCGTTCGCCGAGTTCGGAAAGCTCGCCGCCCTGCTCCGCGAGCGGGGTTCGGAACGGGCCCTCCCCGACGAAGGCGGGTGCGAACTGGTGGTGACCACGAGCCGGGCCGTGCGGGACCTCGCGGAACGCGCCGGACTGCTCGAGCCGCTTCACGCCTTCGGGGGCCGGCTGATGGTGGACACCTGCGTCCTGGCGACCCCGATGACCCCCGGGACCACCCGCCGCCTCATGACCAACTCCGCCAAGTACGCGTGGTACTCACCGGGCCTCCTGGGGTCGGCGGTCGCCTTCGGCAGCCTTGCCGAGTGCGTGGAGTCGGCCCGCCGGGGGCGCGTGGTCCGCGAACCGGGACCCTGGGACCCATGACAGTCTCGAACGGCGGCGCGCGCCTCCACGGGCAGGCGGTCGTCGCCGGCAGCGCCTCGGGAGCCGTTCTCTATGCGACCCAGCCGCTGAGCTTCTGGGGCGGTTACGACGCCGCTTCGGGCCGGATCACCGATACGCACCACCCCCTGGCGGGCGAAACGGCGGCGGGGGCGGCGCTCGTCCTTCCGGCGACCCGCGGATCCTCCACCACCACGGCCGTGCTCCTGGAGGCGATCCGGCGGGAAACCGCGCCCGCGGCGCTGGTCACCCGCGGGGTGGACGCCTTCCTCGCCCTCGCCTGCGTGGTGGGACAGGAGATGTACGGGCGTTCCCCGGTGCTGGTCTGTGTGGGTGAGGAGGAGTTCCGGAGCCTGGCCGACTGGTCCGGCCTCGAGGTGGAACAAGGAACGCTCACTCGCAGCGAGCGTTGATCCGGACCGCCGGCCGGCGGTCCACTCAATCCGCTCTACGCGGACTCCGCAGCGGGGCGCCGGCTATCCGAACAGGCTGTCCCGCAGGAGCAACAGCAGGATGGCCACGTTGATGGTCAGCAGCACGTTCACTTTGACCTCAAGCCGGGTGACCCGGTCGCCGAGGCTGGTGACCCGGTCCCGGAGATCGAGAACGAGCCCGACCGGTTCCTCGGCGGTGGCCTCCGCGAGGTCCTCCGGAACGCCCGCCTGCCTGAAGGCTGCGTACATCTGGGAAAGGATCATGGCCACGGCGCCAACCGCTGCCCATCATCGTAGCAACGGACGGCCGGTCGCCTGGACCGGACCACCGGCGCAAGAAAGCGGGGAGCATCGATGACATCGGAATCCAGCGGCCGCCGGCATGACGCTCGACGCGGATACGGGAGCTCCCCCCGTGAATCACGATCGCGAAGACGTGGCCCTCGCCGCTGACGGTGATCCGGCCCGAACCCGAACCGCCAAGCGGCGAGAACGAGATCATCCCCGCGACCCCGACCTCGTGACCCGGGATCGCCGCCGGACCCGCCTCCCCGGCCGGCGCTCCCCACACCACCCCGGGGAAACGCGCGCCGAACCTCCAGGGATTCTCCAGGAGGCGCTCCTCACCGCTCGCGATTTCGGCCCGCCGCACGCCGTTGTGGTTGGTGTCCAGGACCAGGGCCACCACGGGTGAGTCGGCCGGCCCGGGAACCTCGATGTCGTGCCCGCCGAGGGGTGGATCGAAGACGACCGCGACATTCGCGGCGCGGGAAGCCGCTTCCGCCCGCGCTTTCTGGAGCAGCGAGCGCATAGCGAGGGCTGCCCCCCGAACGCGCTCCGTCCGCAGATGTCCGGCGAGCGGCGGAATGGCCGTCCCCGCCATCACCAGGAGCAGGGCGAGCGCCACCAGCAGCTCGACGAGGCTGAAGCCTGACGACGGCGGCCGCCCGGCCGCGGCGCGGGGAACGCGAAGGCCGCGGTCAGGCCGCTTCGGGAACCGCATCCGGGCCGCCGCGCCGGTCCGCATCGCCGACCGTCACGTGGGGCCGGATCCGCTCGTAGACGCGCTCGCCGATGCCCTGAACGTTCATGAGTTCCTCGGTCGAGGCGAAGGGGCCGTTCTCTTCGCGCCATTCGACGATGCGCGCCGCCGTCACGTCGCCAATCCGGGGCAACGCGGTGAGTTCCTCCGCGGTGGCGGTGTTGATGTTGATGGGCTCCTCCGGCTGCATGGCGGAGACCCCGAGCATCGCCGAAGCGACGAGGGCGACCAGGGCCAGAAAAGGGACGCGGAACTGGGTCATGTGATTCTCCTTGTGTTGACGTGAAGCGTCGGGAGCACCTTGTTCCGCAACGGACGGGCCAGTTCCGCGCGCCGCCCCTCCGCACCTCCCGCCGGCACCCGAGACCTTCGCCCTCCGCACAGGGATCACCCTTGAATCAATGAGTTAGCGCTGCTCGAAGAAGACCGGCACCGCGGTCCGGCCGCCGGACAGCGCTTCGCGACCCCGGCTGAGGGGTCCCGGCGTCAACTCAAGTTGACCAAGAGCGTCAGACAGAGTTGTCGCGCGTCAAGATCGCATTGCCCTCGGAGAGCCTGGAGGGAGACAGGAACGGCGGTGCCGGAGGGCCGAAAGGATCAGCAACCCTCGGTCCCGCCGACGACGGTCACCGGGGTCCGCGCGGGCGGCCGCCGGGCGGGCCGCTCGAAGGAGCCCACGAGTTCGTCCCGCCACGCCTCGAAAAGGGCCAGGTGCTCCGCCGGGATGGGAGGCCCTGGGGGCAGGACGTGGGTGCGCGGATTCAGGGGCTTCCCGTGGCGATAGAGCCGATAGTCGAGGTGGGCGCCCGTCGAGACGCCCGTGGAGCCCACGAAGCCGATGACATCCCGCTGGCTCACGCGGCGCCCGGGACGGATTTCGGGTGGAAACCCCGAGAGATGGAGGTACTTCGTCATGTAGCCCCCCGCGTGGCGCAGCGTGACCATGATGCCGTTCGGGCCCCGCCTGCCGGCATCCGTGACCACCCCATCCGCGGTCGACCTGACCGGCGTCCCCAGGGGCGCCACGTAATCGACCCCGTAGTGCGGCCGGTACACCCGGTGGATCGGGTGGAGCCTGCGGCTGGTAAAGACCCCCGAGATCCGCGTGTATTCCACCGGACTCATCAGAAAAGTGCGCTGGATGGAGTTCCCGTCGTAGTCGTAGTAGCCGGATTCACCGGACGGCAGCTCGAAGCGGAACGCATAGATGGGCCGGCCGGCGTTGAGGTAGCGGACGCCGTGAACCTCGCCGTAGTCCTTCCAGTCACCCGAATCGTCGTAGCGCTTGTCCACGACCACCGAGTAGCTGTCTCCGGCCCGCGTGTCGCGGTGGAAATCGATGTCGTACTCGAGGACCCTGGCGATCCGGCCCGCCAGATCAGCCCGTTCGCCCGCGCGGACCAGGCTCTCATAGAGACTGCTGTCCACCTCTCCCTGAACCACCGTCCGGCGATCGAGCGGCTCCCTGCTGAACTCGCGCGCGTCCCATGACGTGCCAGCGCGGAAGACCGCCACCTCGCGGAAATCGTCGAGCGGCAACTCGATCCGGGCGAGGTCGCCCCGCTCGTCCCGGTGCAGCCAGACGGTCTGTCCGACCTTGAAGCGCCGGACGTTCGCGACCGTCGTCAGCGCCGCGCTGACCGGGGCCACCTCGCCATGGGACAGGCCGTTGCGCACCAGCACGTCGGACAGTGAGTCCCCACGAGCGAACCGGTCGGGAACGGAGAAGAGTCCTACCTGCGGCCCGTCCGGGACAGCGGCGGCCATTGCCGCCGGCATCGCGGGCACCTCCGGCAGCGGGCCGTTCCAGGACCTCAGGACCCCTGCTCCGAAGAGGACGACTCCGCCGAGAAGACCGCTGATCACCGCGGTCGCCGAGGCGAGATGGGGAGCTGGGCGCACGCCGGAATTCTTCAGTATGCCACAGGGAGCACTAGACATCCCCAACGGGCAATGCATCCGCCGGGTTCCCCGCGGCCGAGCGCAGCAGCCGTGAAATCCCTTCCTGCAGGGGTACGCGCGCCCGGAAACCAAGGAGTCGCGCCGCCCGCCGGATATCGGCGGCAGCGTGCCGCATGTCGCCGGCCCGAACCGGCCCGAAGGTCGGCGTCAGCGCCGCGCCGGCCGCGTCCGCCACCAGACGCCAGATTTCGCGCACCGAGGCCGAGCGCCCGGTTCCGACGTTGATGGCGTGTCCCCCGGGTCCGCCGGCGGCTCCCTCCAGGGCGAGAAGCAGGGCGTCCACAACGTCAGCCACGAAGACGAAATCCCGGGTCTGGCCGCCGTCACCGTGGATCTCGGGCCGCTCGCCGGCGAGCGCCTGGGCGCAAAAGCGCGCCAGGACGCCGGAATACGGGGAATCGGCAGGCTGGCCCGGCCCGTACACGTTGAAGAAGCGCAACGCGATGGCCGGCGGCCCGCCGGTGCGGTGATGCAGCAGGACGTGGCGCTCTCCGGCCAGCTTGGTGACGGCGTACACCGAGCGGGGTTGCAGGGGCGCAGTTTCCGCGATGGGGCGCTTGCCGGCGTCGCCATAGACGGAGCAGGACGAGGCGTACACCAGCGCGGAGACGCCTGCCCGCCGGGCCCCTTCGAGCACCGCGAGGGTTCCTTCCACGTTCACCCGGGCGGCGGCCTCCGGGTCCAGCTCGGCGCGCGGGACCGAAGCCAGCGCTGCCAGGTGCGCCACCCGGGTGACGCCGGCGAGGGCCTCGCGAACCGCGGCCGGATCCCGGATGTCTCCTTCGCAGACCTCGATCAGGGGGTTCCCGGCGACGCGGTCGCGCCGGCCGGTGGAGAAGTCATCGAGAACCCGGACCCGCTCCCCCGCCGCGGCGCGCTCGAGAGCCAGGGCGGAGCCGATGAAGCCGGCGCCGCCGGTGATGAGGATCACGGCCGTCGAGCGCCGGTGGTTCTCCCGGTGGGGGCCTTCAGACCGCCACCGCGATCGGAGCGCCAGCCTCCGGCTGGCATCGCGCGGGAGCGCGAAACCCGCCCTGGTGGCGCTCCTCCCCGTGAAAGCGCGGCCCACGTTCGGCTCGCTTCAGGCGTCGTTACGGCGGTCTGGGTGGGAGTCACACTGCGGGAATCGGCTGAGGCGCGCGTTTCGCGGCCGGTGGCCGCGATGCCGGCCGGAGGCCGGCGCTCCGGGGTCCGAGCCGCTCGTAAGCCGAATTCTGTTCCCCGACGCGGTCGCCCGCGGCGGGGTGATGGTCATGCATCTAGCCCGGCGGTTGCCCGCCGGGTCGAGCGACCTACCCGGAAGCTCGGACAGGCGGCCCTCGGGCGCTTCCCTATTTGGTCTTGCTCCATGCGGGGTTTACCGTGCCCCGGACATCACTGCCCGGGCGGTGCGCTCTTACCGCACCTTTTCACCCTTACCGCTCCCCGAGGGGAGAGGCGGTTTATTTTCTGTGGCACTTTCCTTCCGGTCACCCGGACTGGGCGTTACCCAGCGCACTGCCTTCTGGAGTTCGGACTTTCCTCCCGCTCCCGGAGGAGCCGGCGACCGTCTGAACGACTCGAACCGTCCCGGATTCTACCGGCCCCGGGAGCCCGGTTCCCACGGCGACCGCCGGGCGACGATGTCTGGGTGTCAGAGGTGCTCCCGCACGTCCGCTTCGCCGATCTCCGCCCCCGGACTCAGGATCAGGATGCGTTCCACGAGATTGCGCAGTTCGCGCACGTTGCCGGGAAACGGTTGCCGGGCGAGGAGTTCGAGCGCGTCGCTGGTGAAGCTGCGAGGTTGTCCCCTCACCTCGAGCTGCTCCACGAAGTGCGCCACCAGCAGCGGAACGTCCCCGGGACGGTCCCGCAGCGGCGGCATTTCGATCGGGATCACGTTCAGCCGGTGGAGAAGGTCGCTGCGGAAGCCCTCCTTCTCGAGGTCCTGGTTCGTTGCCGAGAGCACGCGGACATCGACGTCGACCGACTTCGAGCCGCCGACCCGGGTGATGCGGTTCTCCTCGAGGGCGCGCAGCACCTTGGCCTGGGTCCGGGCGCTCATGTCCCCGACCTCGTCGAGGAAGAGCGTGCCCCCGTCGGCCTGCTCGAACTTGCCGACCATCTGGCGGTGCGCCCCCGTATAGGAGCCGCGTTCGGCGCCGAACAACTCGCTCTCGATGAGTTCCTCGGGGATCGCCGCGCAGTTGACCTCGATAAACGGTCCGGAGGCCCGGCGGCTGGCCTGGTGGATCAACCGGGCGGCCACTTCCTTGCCGGTCCCGGACTCGCCGGTGATGAGCACGCGGACGTCGCTCGGCGCCACGCGCTCGATGCGCTCCCGCACGAGCGCGAGGGCCGGTGATTCCCCCACCAGTTGCCGGCCGCCGCCCTCGCGGCTCCGGTGCATTTCCACCTCGGCGGCCAGGCGGCGGTTCTCGTTCTCGAGCCGCTTCCGTTCGAGCGTCCGCGTCTTGTCGATCGCCATGCGGAGACAGGCGCCGATGTCCCCGCCCCCGCCCTTTTCCAGAAAGTGCGCCGCCCCCTCCTGGATCGCCCGCACCGCGGTCTCGATGTCCCCGTGGCCGGTGTGCATCACGACCGCCACCGAGGGCTTTTCGGCGCGGATGCGCCGGAGGACCTCCATCCCGTCCATGCCCGGCATCTTGATGTCCAGCACGACCAGATCGCAGGGATTGCGGTCCAGCGCCGCGAGGGCGTCCGGACCCGAAGCCGCTTCGAAGACCGTCCAGCCCTCGTAGCGAAGCCGGCGGCGGAGCGACCGCCGGATCACCGCCTCGTCGTCGACGACGAGTACCGCGATGTCCTCGTCGCCGGAGGCGGGGAGTGGCATGCGGCTGATGTTAGCCGCGTAAACCGGCCTGGGCCCGGAGCCCGTCGAAGCGTTCCGCCAACGCTGCGGCCGCGCCCCCGCGGCCTGCCCGCTCCATCCCCGAAAGCGCGGCGCCCAGCAGTTTCCGGCTTCCGCGGTGCCCCCCGAGTTCCTGCCTGAGCGCTGCGGCGGCGAGCTGGATGAACGCCCGCAGCGCCTCCCGTTCGGGCGTCTCCGCGTCCTCCCCGCGGGGAGCCGCCCGCCACAGTTCCTCCCAGACGGCGTGGGCCTCCCACCAGTAGCGGGCGCGGAACAGCTCTTCTCCGTAGCGGAACAACCGGGCGTCCGGGAGGGCGGCCAGCGGGACCGGGTCCGCCGGGAGGAGGCCCGGCGGAAGCTGCTCGAAGAACCGGTGCCCGTCGCGATGCCGCTCCGGATGGGGCGTCCGTCCGGGGCGGTGCCGGTAGGGAGGGAAGGGCAGGCCCGACCCGGTCAACGGTCGCGCCAGATCACGAACTCGGCGAGTGCCTCCAGCCCGTCCCGGTAGGACGAAGGCGGCACGGCCGCCAGGGCTTCTCGCGAGGCGGCGGCAAAGCTCTCCGCCACCCGGCGCGCCTCGTCGAGGCCCCCCTGGCGCTCGACCAGCGCGAGGATCTCGTCCTGCTGCCGGGGGGTGAGCTCACCGCTGTCCAGAACCTCCTCGACGAGCGGCACGGCCCCGGGTTCGCGCTCAAGGGCGTGCAGGATCGGCAGCGTCAGGTGTCCTTCCTTGAGGTCGCTGAGCACGGGCTTCCCCACCATGGCGGCGCTCGCGGTGAAGTCGAAGAGGTCGTCCGCCACCTGAAACGCCATGCCGAGATTCATGCAGGTGTCGCCGAGCGCGCTCTCGACCTCGGGGGGCGCCCCCACCATCATCGCGCCCATCTTCCCGCAGCCGTGGAAGAGATACGCGGTCTTGAGCCGCAGGATCCGCAGGTGCTCCTCGCGGGTCAGGCCGATGGTCCCGCCCCGCGCCTTTTCGAGGAGCATGCCCTCGATCATCCGCATGGTGAGGTCGCACATCGTGGCGACGACCTGGCGGTTCTGCTGCTCCACGGCCAGCGCCATGGACTGGATGTAGAGGAAATCGCCGATCAGGACGGTGAGGTCGTTGCCCAGCAGGCTGTTCAGCGAAGCCTGGCCCCGCCGCGTGTCGGCCTCGTCGACGATGTCGTCGTGGACCAGCGTCGCCGTATGCATGATCTCGACCATCGCCCCGTAGGAAGGGGCGCTGGCATGCGCCCGGCCCTTGACGCCGTCGGCGGCGCGCGCCGCGATCAGCAGGAGCATCGGCCGGAGGCGCTTGCCGCCGCTCCGGTAGAGGTACTGGCTCGTCAGCTTCACCAGTTCGAGGTCGCTCTCCACCCGCGCGGCCAGGATGCGCTCGACCTCGGCCAGGTCCGGAGCAAGTTCAGCCTCCAACTCGGAGAGCAGGCTCCCGGGACTCGAAACGGACAGCATGTGCTGAATTTGGCCAGCGATTATCTCACGCGGGGGACGCCGGATTCGGGTCCGATTCGCGCGGACGGCGGCCCCCGGAATCGAAGAAAAAGCGACGGAAGTTGGCGTCGGTCGCGGCCTCGATGTCCTCGAGCTCCGTCCCCCGCGCGCCGGCGAGGCAGCGGGCGGTCTCCACCACCATGGCGGGCTCGGCCCGTTTTCCCCGGTGCGGCACCGGCGCCAGATAGGGACTGTCGGTTTCGACCAGCAAGTGGTCGAGGGGCACGAGCGCCGCGATCCGACGCAGGTCCTCCGCATTCCTGAAGGTGAGAATCCCGGAGAACGAGATCAGGAAACCCCGTTCCCAGGCGGCCCGGGCGAGCCGTTCGCTCGCGGTGAAGCAGTGGAGGATGGCCCCGCAGGCAGCGAGGTCCTCCTCGTCCGCGATGCGGAGGAAGTCGTCCTCGGCGTCGCGGTGGTGCACGACGACCGGCAGTCCGAGCTCCCGGGCGGTCCGGATCTGGCGCCGGAACACGTCCCGCTGTGCGGAGCGCGGGCTCAGGTCGTAGTGGTAGTCGAGCCCCACTTCGCCGATGGCGAGGAGGCGCGGACGGCGCGCGAGTTCGGCGAGCCGTTCCTCCCCGCCGAGTTCCCCGAACAGCCGGGCGTCGTGGGGATGACAGCCGAGCGTCGTGAAGAGCTGCGGCGCTTCCCCACCCTCGTGATCCGCCCCGCCCGGATGCAGCGCGTCCACCAGCGAGAAGGTGTCCTCCCACGAGCCTTCGCCATCGAGCATGCCGATGGAGACGACCGTGGAAACACCGGCGCGCGCGGCCCGCGCCAGCACCGCCCGCCGATCGGGACCGAAGGCCGGCTGGTCGAGGTGGGCGTGCGAGTCGGTCATGCGGAATCGCGCCCGGCGGACCCGGGGAGCGGCGCGGCCAGCGCCTGCCGGTAGACCTCCTTCAGGGGAACGCCGGCTTCCTCCGCGACGCGGCGGCAGTCCTCGAACTCGGGAGCGCGGTTCACCACCGTCCCGTCGCGCATCCCCAGTTTGAGCCCCACCGGCCCCCAGGGGGTCTCCACCGAGACCACCCGGCGCTCCAGCGTTTCCCGCTCGGCCTCGGTGATCCGGACGCCGAGCGTGGTGCTCTCGGCGAACAGCGCCGATACCACCGCTTCCCGGCGGGAAGGGTCCACCAGCGCGGTCAGCACGAGCCCGGGCCGGCCCTTCTTCATCTGCACCGGGGTGAAGAAGGCGTCCCGCGCGCCCGCCGCCAGCAGGCGCTCGAGCAGGTGCGGCGCGATCTCGGGCTGCAGGTCGTCGAGCGTCGCCTCGATGACGCTCACCAGCCTGCCGAGGCGGTCGAGGGCGGTCCCGAGCACCGCCCGCAGAGCGTTCGGACGTCCCTCCCGGGGATCCGCGGAGCCGAGGCCGTACCCGATGCGCTCCGGGGTCATCGCGGGCCAACCGCCGAAGGAGCCGGCGAGCCCGGTCAGGACCGCTCCCGTCGGCGTGGTGCGCTCGAAACCGGACCCGTCGGAGAAGGTGGGAACGCCGCGGAGCAGCAGGCCGGTGGCCGGCGCAGGGATCTCCAGGGTGCCGTGCTCGGCCTCGACCGAGCCGCTGCCGAGATTGACGGACGACGCGACGACCCGGTCCGGAGCGAGGTGGGCGACTCCGGCGACGGCGCCCACGATGTCCACCAGCGTGTCGAGAGAGCCCAGCTCGTGCAGGTGCACGGACTCGGCGGTCATCCCGTGGATCTGCCCCTCCGCTTCGAAGATCCGCCGCAGCAGCAACGCCGCCCGCTCCCGGACCTCGCCGTCGAGCCCGCTCCGGTCCAGCACCGCGAGGAAATCGCGCAGGTAGCGGTGGCCGCGGTCGTCCGGCGCCTCGACGTGGGTCTTGATCCCGCGGAGTCCGCCGCGCGCGTCCTCTTCGAACGAAACCGTCACCGGCGAGCGCAACGCGGCCACGGTCTCCGAAAGAACCTCGGGCGGCACTCCCACGTCCACGAGCGCGCCGAGCAGCATGTCCCCCGAAACACCGGCGGACAGATCGAGGTAGAGGACGCGCAAGGGGCGCGGCGGATTCTAGAAGCGCGGCGACCGGTCCCGGCGGAAGTCGCGGCATCCCACGACTGTCAAGGGGGTACTCTTGGCAGTGCGGTTCGCCCGGCTGCCGGACCGAAATGACCGTCGCGCCCGCGGTCGCCTCCGCTCATGAGCACGTTCGTCCCGACTCCGCCGAGCGCCGCCTCGATGCGCGAAGAGGCGTTCCACCGCCTCGAGGAGTTCACCCGGGAACGCGGACTCAAGAAGTCCCGCCAGCGGGAGCTCATCCTGGACCGTTTCCTCGGCATGGGCGGGCACGTCTCGGCCGACGACCTGCACAGCGACGTGCGGGAAGCCGACGCCTCGATCGGCCGCACCACCGTGTATCGCGCTCTCCGGCTCTTCTGCGAGGCCCGCATCGCCTCCTCGATCGACCTGAAGGACGGGCTGACCCGCTTCGAGCCGGCCCTGTCCCGCGGTCACCACGACCACCTCATCTGTGTCCGCTGCGGACGGATCGACGAGTTCCTCTCGGAGCAGGTGGAGCGGCGGCAGGAGGAGATCGCGGCGGAGCACGGCTACCGGCTGGTATGGCACCGCCACCAGCTCTACGGGGTGTGCGGCAACTGCGAGGAACGAACCTGAGCGCGGTTCACAGTTCGCCGGCTTCGCTGAAGCTGTGCCATTTTCCGGCGCCGATCACGAGGTGATCGAGCACCGGGATCCCCATGATCGCTCCCGCCTCCTGAAGGCGCCGGGTCAGTTGCCGGTCCGCCGCCGAGGGCTCGGGATCTCCCGACGGGTGATTGTGGAAGAGGATCAGCGACACGGCCTGGTAGGCCGCCGCGAGCCGGAACAGGTCGCGGGGATGGACCGGCGCGCCGGTCAGCGAGCCGCGCGAGATGATCTCGGCCCGGCGCAGGCAACCGCGGCTGTCGAGCATCACGATGCCGAACTCCTCCACGTCGCGGTTCCCGAAGCGGGCGATGAGGTAGCGCGCCACCTCGCCCGGACCGCGAAAACAGGGGACGTGGTCATCAGCGGGATAGCCGGCGCGGCGCCCCAGCTCGAGGGCGGCGGCCAGCCGGACGAGCCGCGCCCGGGAAAGCCCGGAGCGGTGCGCCAACTGGCCCAGCGGGGCCTGGCTGAGCGGCGCCACGCCGCCGAGGTCGTCGAGGAGGCGGCGCGCGAGGCCGTCGCCACCCGGCCCGAGCACGAGACCGAGCAGGTCGGCGCTCGACAGGGACCGCGCCCCGTTCTCCAGAAGCCGGTTGCCGGGCGTGTCCGCCGGAACGCGCCGCCGGCGCGCCGGGACCCGGGCCGGGTAGCGCGGGGCTCCGCGGCGGGACGGAGTCCGGGGGGCGGCCGGCCGGCGGAGAGTCGCCCCGCGTTTCAAGCCGGCCGGCAGCGCTGGCGGAAGACGCGGGCCGTGGAACACACCCCGGTCATCCACGCGGCGTAGGGGGAAGCGTCCAGGGCCGGCACGAACCCGGCGCGCAGGAGCACCCGCTCCGAGGCGGGGTTGCCGGGTGTCACCAGACCGAACAGGTCGGCCCCCGGGAAACGGACCCCGGCGAACCGGGCGGCGCTGCGGACCGCCTCGGTGGCGTACCCGAGCCCCCATACCGGACGGGCGAAGCAGTAGCCGATCTCCACGAGGCCGGGCGCCCGCTCCAGCAGGCTGAGGCCGCCGCGCACCCGGGCGCTGTTCCGCTCGACAACCGCGAGATGGAACTGCGAGGCGCCGGCCGTCCGGACCCCGGCGATGGCCTGCCGGAGGAAGGAGAGGGTCTCCGGCGCCGCGCTCGGCCCCCAGCGGAGGTGCCGGGTCACTTCGGGATCGCTCGCGTACTCGTGGACGTCGGCGAAGTCCGATTCCCGGAACGGCCGGAGGATGAGCCGGTCGGTCTCGAGCGGAAGGCCGGGGGGCCAGTCTCGGGCGGCCGCCGGAGCCGACGGGGTCGAGCGGGCGGAGTTCACGGGCGCGGATGCGCTGCCATGGCCGCGGGCTCTGGCAACCAGCTCAGCCGGCCGACTCCGCCGTTCGCTTCAAGTCTTCAAGGTCCTGCTCGAGCGCCTTTCTCACGCTCTTCAGCATCAGCCCGCTGAAAACCGAGAACAGCCGGGCGAACAGGCTCAGCGGCCGGGCTCCGAACACGAAGGTGACCCGGGTGCGGTCTCCCTCCGGAACGAAGGTGATCTCGGTCCGGTAGTGCGCCCCGTGCGATTCGGCCTCGACCACGTACGAGCGCGGTGGGTCGAAACCGGTGACCCACATCTCCTCGGTCGCCTGCTTGCCGTAGAGCGTGCGCGTCTCGCGCCAGCGCGTCCCGTTCCCGAAGGATCCATCGCTCAGGACCTCGACCGAGTCGATGCCGGACATCGTTTCCGGCAGGCTCGCGAGATCGGTCGCGATCTCGAAGACTCGTTCGGGAGACGCCGCGATCGTCGTCCCGGCTTCTACGCTCGGCATGGGCCGGGGAGTCTAAGTCCGGAAGGGCCGGCGCACCCGGTTCAGCCGGAAACCCGGGGGTAGCGGGTGGTCACTCCGCCCGACGTGAGGGTCAGCGCGGGTGCGGCGTCCTCCGGCCCCGGCTCGCAGACGATCCGGGTGAAGGGGTCGCCGTCCGGATGGAAGACCCCGCCGCCCACCGGAGCCAGCCGCGCGCCGAAACCGAACAACGACCCGTCCTCGAAACGGAGGGTGACCGGACCCCGGCCGGGGTTGTAGGTGCCGGCGCAACGCCGGAGTTCGGGCTCGGGAACTTCGACTTCCTCCACGACCGGCTGATCCATCCCGAGCGCCGCGCGGGCGATCCGGTTCGCGAGCAGGGCGGGCCGGCCGGAACCGGAGTTGATGAGGACTGCAATCCCGAGGTCCGCCTCGGGGTAATACGCAAGCTGGGCGCGGAAGCCGTTGATCCCCCCGCCGTGGGACACCCTGGCAAGTCCGTGTTCCTCCCCGAGCGAGAGTCCGTAGCCATAGTGGACGGGATCGCCGTTCACGAGACTCCCGCGCGCCGTCATCCGCTCGTAGCCGGCGGGGCTCACCGCCCGTCCCGCGACCAGCGCCCGCTGCCAGGCGAGGAGATCCAGCACGCTCGCGCCGAGCGACCCCGCCGCGTAGGGCAGTTCCATGCTCAGCGGTTCGTCGTTCATGAAACCGCCGTCGTCGCCGACCTCATACCCTTCGGCGCGGCCCGGAACGAGAGGGCCGTTCCTGAGGTAGTGGGTCCGCTCCAGACCGAGGGGCCCAAAGAGCCGCACCTCCAGGAACTCGGTGTAGCTCATGCCCGAGAGGCGCTCGATCAGGACACCGAGCAGGTAGTAGCCGGAGTTGTTGTACCGGTAGCGGTCGCCGGGCTCGAACTCGAAGGGCGGCTCCGAGAACAGCTCCAGCATGGCCTCGTGGCCGAGATCGAGGCGGGACCGCTCCCAGAACTCCGGCATCTCGGTGTAGCCCTTGATCCCGGAGGTGTGGTTCAGTAGCCGCTCGACCGTCACCTCGAAACCCTGGGTGTCGTAGTCGGGCAGGTACTCGCGCAGATCGGCCGAAAGGTCCAGCTTTCCCTCCTCGACCAGCAGCATGGCGGCGGCGGCGGTGAACTGCTTGGTGACCGACCCGATGCGGTACACGGTGTCCGCCGTCGCCGGGATCTCGTTCTCGAGGTCCGCGTAGCCGAACCCGCCCGCGAAGACGACCTCGCCGCCCTGCTGCACGCCGACCGAGATCCCGGGGGCCGGATGCTCGAGGAGCGCGTTCTGGGCCAGTTCGTGGATCTGACCGGCGAGCGGTCCCTCCGCCCGCCCATGGTGCGCGGGGGAGTCCGCCGGAGGCGACCCGCAGGCGAAGAGCGCCGCGGCGGCCAGCAGAAGCGGGATGCGGCGAAACGGGATCAACGACATGGTTGCCATCATAGGGAACCGGCCCGGATCTTCCGCAGGTTTCCCACCCGGACCGTCACCCGCTCGCGGTCCAGCCATTCGAGCAGCGGAATCGCGTGCTTGCGGCTGAGACCGAAGCGCTCCTTGAACCAGGCAACGTCGATCTCCGGGTTCGCGGCGGCCCGCTCGGCAACCGCGCGCCGCAGCTCGGCGATCCGCCCGGCATCGAAGTAGAGGTCGGGGCTCACGTCCACCACCCGGCCCTCACCCAGGAGGAGGCGGCGCAGATCATCCACGAGGTCCCTCGAGGCTCCGAGCCGCTCCGCCGCCTCGCCGAGGGTCGGGGGCGTGAATCCCCCCTCGGCCAGCAGGCGCACGAAGCCGTCGGAGGCGCTCCGTTCCGCGTCCGTCAGCTCGACGCGACGGCCCGCCGTTCCCACCGTGTGCCGCGTGAGTTCCACCGCGCCCGCCGCGGCGAGACCCCGGAGCGCTCCGTCCGCGACCACGCCGGGAACACCGGTCTGTTCCCGGAGCTGCTCGAGCGGCATGCCCACCCGCAGCCGGTGGTCCGACTCCCAGGCGGCGAGCCGGGCGAGCATGCGGTCCTTGAGGGAGCGGACGTTTCCGGCGGACAGGAAGACCCGCCCGCCTCCGCCGGAAGGCCCGGTCTCGCCGAGCGCCTCGATCTCCCCGCACCCCGCGAGTTCCGCGACCACCCGGTCGGCGTCCGGCGCCCGGATCCCCAGCCGGCGGCGCAGCACCGTTTCGCCGAAGCCCCGGAAGCCGGCCTCCTCGATGAAGACGGTGGCGGCGCGGGCGGCGGGCACCCCGTCGAGCGCCGCCACCCGGTCGCGAGCCGCCGGGCTCCTCGGAGAGCGCTTCGGCGGCAGGGCGTCCAGGATCCGGCCACCGCCGATGGTGACCACCGGCGAGTAGCGCCGGATGATGAAGCGGTCTCCCCGGACGGCGGTGAGCGGCGATTCGAGGCGCATCTGCACCAGTCCGGAGTCGCCGGCGGCCAGCCCCGCCGCTCCCCCGAGGACCCGCACCCGGGCGAGGGAGGTGGCGGTCCCGACGTGGAGATGGACGCGGTCCTCGTCCTGGACCGGTCCGGACGCCCACCCGAGCACCTCGAGCCGGGCATCGAGCATCCGCGTCGCGCCGAGTTCCCCGGGCGAGGCGACGACGGATCCGCGATCGACCGCCAGGCGCCCGCCCCCGGCGAGGTTCAGCGCGCACCGCTGTCCGGCGTGCGCCGACTCGACGGAGGCTCCGTGGACCTGGAGTCCCCGCACCCGGGCGCGCTCGCCCTCGGGGAGGACTTCCACCTCGCTCCCGGCCGCGACGCTT
Organism: Vicinamibacteria bacterium; assembly: GCA_965116805.1. Lineage (GTDB taxonomy): Bacteria > Acidobacteriota > Vicinamibacteria > Marinacidobacterales > Marinacidobacteraceae > Marinacidobacterium. Next base: position 1,621,231 of record OZ220713.1, on the reverse strand, counting down.
CCCGACACCAGCGTCCCGGTGACCACCGAGCCGAAACCGCGCATGGTGAAGGCTCGGTCCACCGGCAGCCGGAAGGGGCCCGAGGCGTCGCGGTTTCCGGCCGCGCCGGCCGCCGCCGCCAGCGCGCCGCGAAGCTCGTCGAGCCCCGTCCCGGTCTTCGAGGAAACCGGAACCAGGGGCGCTTCCGACATCGCCGAGCCGGCAAGCAGCTCGCGGACCTCGAGGGCGGCGATCTCGATGAACTCCGGATCCTCCACGAGGTCGATCCGGGTCAGCGCCACCACCGCGGAACGCACGCCGAGCAGCCGGCAGATCTCGATGTGTTCGCGGGTCTGGGGCATCACCGACTCGTCCGCGGCCACCACCAGCAGGACCACGTCGAAACCGGAGGCGCCGGCCAGCATGTTGCGCACGAACCGCTCGTGGCCGGGAACGTCCACAAAGCCGTAGTTCACGCCCTCGTGTTCGAGATGCGCGAAACCGAGGTCCACGGTGATGCCGCGGGCCTTTTCTTCCTTCAGCCGGTCGGGATCGGTACCGGTCAGCGCCAGCACCAGCGAACTCTTCCCGTGGTCGATGTGGCCGGCGGTCCCGACCACGACGTTCTGCATGCCGCGAGAGTGTAGGAAACTCGACCTCTCCCGTCGTCACCGCGCGGAAGCCGGATAATGGCCCACCCACACGACCCGCAAGGAGGATCACGGCCATGCGTTTCCCGATCTCGAAGTCGATTCCGTTGGGCCTCGCCCTCGGGCTCCTGCTTCCCGCCGCAGCATTCGCCCAGCAGGGCCCCGAGCAGGGCTCGCTGGTCATCGTCGGCGGGGCGCTCCGCGACAACGCGATCCTCGAACGCTTCATCAGCCTCGCGGGGGGACCGGAAGCCCCCATCGTGATCATTCCCACCGCCGGCGGCGAGGACGACTACGACGAGTGGTACGCGGGCGCCCGGCGTTTCAGGAACCTCGGGGCGCAGAACATCACGGTCCTCCACACCTGGGACCGGGAAGAGGCCGAGAGCGAGGAGTTCGCAGCGCCGATCACGAAGGCCCGCGGCGTGTGGTTTCCCGGCGGACGTCAATGGCGGCTGGTGGACGCCTACGCGGACACCCGCACCGAGCGCGAGCTGCACGCGCTGCTCGCCCGGGGCGGCGTGATCGGCGGATCCTCGGCCGGGGCAACGATTCAGGGCGAATACCTCGCGCGCGGGGACACGAGCGGCAACACCATCATGATGGGCGACCACGAGGAGGGTTTCGCGTTCTTCCGGGGAACGGCGATCGACCAGCACCTGCTGGTGCGGAACCGCCATTTCGATCTGCTGGAAATCATTGCGGCCAAACCCGAACTGCTCGGGATCGGCATCGACGAGGACACCGCCATCGTCGTCCGCGGAAACGGTTTCGAAGTGATCGGCCAGGGCTACGTGGCGATCTACGACAACACGCGGGAGCTGCCGAACGGCGGGACCTTCTACTTCCTGATGCCGGGCGACCGTTACAACATCGAGACCCGGGAGCCGCTCCGGCTCCAGTACGGCGAAAACGCCTTCACCACGACCGTCAAGAAAAAGCGCTGATCGGGCGAGCCGACGTTCGCGGTTCAGGGTGAGGTGGGTTCGGATGTATATTTTGCAAACGTAACAAATCTGTAATATGCTGTTCACATGCAGCGGAGACCTCCGGTTCGGAACGCGCGGCTGCCGAAACGCGGTCCACGGCTGGCCGCGTGGGCGCTCGCCGGGAGCGCGTTCGGCTTGCCCGCCGCCGCGGCAGAGGAACCGGAAGTCCTGCCCCGCAGCATCTACGTCCCGGTCCGCTTCGAAGTGGCTTCCTGCCTGCGCGACGTGGTCGTCCGCACCGCTGAAGGCGACGTTCGCGCCACCGCGCCCGGGCGGCTCGTGAGCCAGTTCACCTTCTACGACTCCCAAAGCGGCGCCAACCCGGAGTGGGAGCGGTTGACGGTGGAAGGCTGGGTGGCGGGAACGCGGAGCGAGGACGGTGGCCCCGAACGGTTCCGCGCCGGGATCGTCATCACCCCGGCGAGCATCTACATCGGCCGGAAGCGGCTCGATCTGGAGCTCGAAGAGCGCCTGCAGGGGTTCCGCTGGCGGACCGACCTGCGGTTTCCGGAGCGGACGCTCCGCCTCCGGCCGGCCGGGGGATGTGACAAGAAAGTTACAAGGACCGCCCGTCGCCCGTCGCCGCCGGCTGGATCCTGAACTCGCCGTCTTCCAGGCGAAGCGCCGTCAGCGAGCCGTTCCAGACACAACCCGAGTCGAGGCCGACCGCCCGCGCGGACACCATCAGGCCGAGGGCCGCCCAGTGGCCGAACAGCACGGTCAGATCCTCCGGGAGGGACAGCCCTTCGAACCACGGGCGGTGACCCGGCGGAATGGCTTCGGCAACGCCGTCGAATTCGAAGGACGGCGTTCCCTCGCCGTCCACGATGCGGATCCGGGTGAAGACCGAAGCCGCCGTGACCGCCCTGCCCGGGCCGTCTCCGAGTGACTGCTCGTCGTCTTCGGCGGAGCGGTCCCCGCGCAGCGAATAGAGCGCCCTCAGAAAGCCGGGGCGGTCCCGGGACAGAGCTTCGCGCGCGGCCGCGCCGGCAGCCTCCACCGCCGCAAGATCCCACCCGGGGAGCAAACCCGCGTGCACCAGCACGAACCCGTTCTCGCGATGAACGAAGGGGAGCCCGGCGACCCAGTTGCACAATTCGCCGGCGTCCGGAGCGGCGAGCAGCGGCCCCAGCGTGTCGCGCGGGCGGGGCGGAATCACGCCCTCGCGCTGCGCGAGCAGATGCAGGTCGTGGTTTCCCAGCACGCACACCACCGACTCCCGGTGCCGGTACGCCCAGCGCAGCATGCCGAGCGAGTCGGGTCCCCGGTTGACGAGGTCGCCGACGAACCACAAGCGGTCCCGTCCGGGCCGGAATTCCAGGCGGTCCAGGAGCGCCTCGAACGTGCTAAAACACCCGTGCACATCGCCGACGACCCAGGTTGCCACAGCGCGGGGATGCTAACGGGCTGCCCGGAAAGGACCTTGAATCGATGATCAGGGGAATCTCCGGCGTGCGTCGCGCGGTCCCTCCGGACGATCAGGACCGGGACTGCCGCCGTCTCCGGCCATGACCTCGAGGCGAAACCTCCCGATGGGCCTCTTCGCCGCGGTGGACCTCGGGTCCCGCAGCTTCCACCTCACCGTGGCGCGGGTCCACGGCGAGAACACCGAGGTGGTGGACCGGGTGAAGGAACCGGTGCGCCTCGCCGCCGGGATCCGGAACAAGGCCATCGAAACCGCCACCTGGGGACGGGCGGAGGCCGCACTTGCCCGGATCGGGGAACGCATCCGGGACATCCCCCCCGGCCAGGCGCGCGCCGTAGGCACGAACGCGTTCCGGCAGGTGAAGAACCGGAAGGCGCTCCTCGGCAAGGCGGCGAAAGCGCTCGGACGCCGCGTCGAGGTCATCTCCGGCGCGGAGGAGGCCCGGCTCATCTACCTCGGCGTCAGCCACCTGCTTCCGGAGGAGAACGGCCGCCGGCTGGTCATGGACATCGGCGGCGGGAGCACCGAACTCGTGATCGGGCAGCACCACGAACCGCTCCGCGCCGCCAGCCTCTACATGGGATGCGTTTCCTATACGCGGCGGTTCTTTCCGGGCGGCGTCATCACGAAACAGGCGTTCGTGGCCGCGGAAACCGAAGTCCGCCGCGAACTCGAAACCGTAGAGGAGGGGTTCCTCGGACTCGGCTGGTCGAGCGTCTTCGGCTCCTCGGGAACGGTGCTGGCCGCCGCGGAGCTCCTGAGGACGAACGGCGGTCTGACCCGCCCGGGGTTGAAGAGCCTTCGCGGCCGGATGATCCGCGCCGCCCATGTCGAAGCTCTCGCGGAGGGGCCGGACGCCATCGCCGGTTTTCCGGCCGACCGCGCCTGGGACTTCCCGGGAGGGTTGGCCATCCTCCGGGCGGCCATGAAGACCCTGGACATTCAGCGGATCGAACCGGCCGACGGGGCGCTCCGCGAGGGGGTTCTGTTCGACCTGATCGGCCGGCGCCGGCGGGAGGATGTCCGGGAGGCCACGATCCGCAATCTCGTGAGCCAGTACCGGGTGGACCGTGAGCAGGCGGAGCGGGTGAAGGCCACCGCGCTCGTCGGGCTCCGGCAGTTGCGCGCGTCGTGGGGGCTCGGGCACGAGTCGCACGAACGCTTCCTGCGCTGGGCCGCCGACCTCCACGAGGTGGGGCTCTCGGTCTCGTTCAGCGGCTACCACCGTCACGGCGCCTACATCGTGAGGAACTCGGACATGCCCGGCTTCTCGCGGGACGACCAGGAACTGCTGGCCGCGCTCATCGAGACCCACCGCCAGAAGCTCCGCTACGGGCGCTTCGACGAGATGACCGCTGCCGACGCGGTGACCACGGGACGGCTGGCCGCGATCCTGCGCATCGCGGTGCTCCTCTGCCGCCGGCGGAGCCGGGAACCCCTGCCCCTGATCGAAGCCGCGGCCCACGACGGCGAACTCCAGCTCTCCTTTCCTTCCGGCTGGCTCGACGACCACCCGCTCACCCGCGCCGGGATCGCCCAGGAGGCCACCGAACTCGCCGCGATCGGCCTCGAACTCCGGGTCCGGGACGCGCTACTCCCGGCCAGCGAACCGCCTAATCGGTCACGAAGCTGAAGATCTGGTAGCGGCCGTCCTGCTCGAGCATCGAGCCGAAGATCCGCAGCGTGCCGCGCTCGCCGTCCGGGGCATGGACGGTCAGCACCGTGTCCCGGTGGACCTGAAACGGGCCGTAGTCCGTGGTCTGCCCCACGAAATCCACCGCGATCAACGCGTAGCGACGCCCGCCGTGCCGGTTCAGGGTGTACGCCAGGGAGTTGCGGCTCCGCTGGTGGAGCGTTCGCCAGAGGAACTCGGCCGAGGTGTTCCGCTCCGGACGGCTGGCCGGAAGCCGGGGATATACGGCCTCCCGGAAGTCGGCCGCTCCCAGAGCGAGTTGCGCGAGGCTCTCGGCGTCGCCCTCGGCGACGAGTTCCAGCGCCCGGCGCGCCGCTTCTTCCGGCGAATCGAAGAAGGCCCCGCCCATTGAAAACGGCGCCATCCCCGGCCCCGCAGCCACGGTGCGGGAGGCGGCGCCGGGATCTTCACCGGGTGGCGCATCGCCGGGGCCGCAGCCGAAGGCGACGATCGCCGCCAGGACGGCCGGCGCTTTCGGCGGCGCCGGGCCGCGCTGCCGGCGGGGCGGCCCCGGGTTCATCGGGCGCAAAGCCGTCAGTTCTGGGCGAAGTTGGTCCACCCCATGAACCAGTCGTCGTCCGGACCGCAAGCGCCCGCGTAGGTAACGGGGTCGAAGAACCCGTCGGCCGGCGGAACGGCCGCGCCCGCGCTGATGAGCGCCGGGGATCCGGCCATCGGCCGGCAGTCCGGCGCTTCGTGGTTGTATGGATCCGCGAGCATGGGGTCCACCTCGACGAGCAGCGTGGAGGCCGCCGCGAAGTCCCGGGTGGAGAAGGCCGGCGCCGGGTCCTCGCCCGCATCGTCGTCGAAGTTGCTTTCCAGGTTGTTGTAGAAGATCGAGTTCTTAACGACCAGCGTTCCGTCCTGGGCGAGGGCGTAGGTGGCGGCGTTGTCGATGTCCAGTCCGGTCTCCTTGAAGCCGATGACGATGGAGTTCGCGATCTCGGCCGAGGTTCCTTCCCGCAGCAGGATGCCGATGTCGCTCTCGTCCCCCTGGTCGGTGTCGGGATCGCCGATGAGGGTGAGGTTGTAGAGCGTCGGGCTGGAGCGCGGCGTGAGGTCGTTGTTCTCGCCGTTGTTGTCGGCTTCGATCCCCTGGTCGGCGTCGTCGCCGCGCTGCTGGGCGATCCAGAACTGGCCGCGGCCCGTCCAGCCGTCGGTCCAGTCGAAGCTGTCGTCGGCGATCCCCGTGCAGATCACGTGCTTCGCATCCACGGTGCCGCCGAAGAACTCGACGCCGTCGTCCTTGTTGAAGTGCACCTGGATGTAATCCACTTCGGTGCCGCTGCCGACACCCTGGAAGGCGATCCCGTTCAGCTCGTTGTCGGGGCTGAACTCGGTGCCGGCGAACTCCACGCGCACGTAGTTGAGGACGCCGCTGCTGTCGGCGGGGTTGTCGCCGCCGTAGGCGCCGGTGTCGCCCTCGCCTTCGCCCTCGCTGCCGGGGATGTTCAACGGGGCGTAGCCGTTGATGATGAGGCCGCCCCAGTCGCCGCGGGCCCGCTCGCCCTCCGGCTGGTCGCTCGTCATCACGATCGGAGCCTCAGCGGTCCCCATGGCCATCAGCGTGCCACCGCGGGCCACGATCAGGGTGCCGTTCGTGGCGCTGTCGCCGTAGATCCGCGTGCCGGGTTCGATGGTCAGGGTCACCCCGTCGTTCACGAATACCGCGCCCCTGAGGATGACTTCGGTCGCGGCGACCCAGGTCGTGTCTTCGGTGATCTCTCCTTCCACCTCCATGTTTGCGGGTGGTTCCGCAGGCGTCGGCGCGGGGGCCGGCGCAGGAGTCGGCGCGGGCGCCGGGGTGGTGCTGGATCCTCCATCGTCACAGGCGGCGAGGCCGACCAGGGACGCTGCCAGGAGGACGGCAGGAAAGGCGAGTTGTCTGCGCATGGGGGAAGCCTCCTTCCGATTTGCGAGTGCGTGAGAGCCCAGGCTCCGGCGGTGTCCTTCCTGCCGAACGGGAACGGGTTTCTCTGAATGGGGCGGTCAGCGGACCGCGTACGAAACGCTCAGCGAGAACGAACGTCCCAGGCTGAAGACCCTTTGGACCCGGCCTCCCTGGGTGAACTCGTGCTCCGAATCGAGGAGGTTGTCGAACGCGGCGCGCAGGCTCCAGGCGTCGAACCGCTTCTGGAAGACGGCGTCGAGGACGCCGCGTCCGGACTCGTAGATGTCGGGCATGCCCAGCGATCCGACGTCCACGATCCGGTCGCCGAAATAGTTGTAGAGCACCCGGAAGCTGCCACCGACTTCAGGGAGGTCCATGTCCGCGCTCACGTTGAAGACGTGGGCCGACTGCCCCGCGAGCGGCCGATCCAGGCTGGTCTGGACCTGACCGGCGACCGCCTCGAGTTCGATCCCGGAATTCACGTAGGTGTAGTTCGCGGAACCCGTGATCCGCCCGAACCGCCGCCGCGCTTCCAGTTCGACACCCGTGTTGCGGGCGCCGAGCGCATTCGCGTAAGAGGTCCTGAGCTGTGCGGTCGGCTGGACGATCCGTTCGATCGGATTCGTGAAGTCCTTGTAGAAGCCGCTGACCGCGAGCACCTCGCCGGCCCCCTGGAAGGTCTCGACCCGCAGGTCCACGTTCTTGATGAGCGCGCGCTCGAGGTTCGGGTTGCCGACCACCGCGCGGCCACCGATCACGTCGGTGAACTCGAAAGGCGCCAGCTCCCGGAACTCGGGGCGGTTCACCGTGTGGCTGTAACCGCCCCTCAGGTTCGTTCGCTCCGAAAGCGCGTACACCAGGTTGAATCCGGGAAGCACGTCGGTGTTGTTGAGCGCCGCCGTAATGGTCTCGGCGGCAGTCGAGAAGGGATCAAAGGTGTCCACCTGCTGCCGGGACCGTTCCACGCGCGCGCCCCCGATGAACCGGAGGTTGCGGCTGATCGGCAGGTCCAGGAGTCCGTAGAGCGCCGATATCGTCTGTTCGGCCGCGTAGGTGTCGGTCGGGCGTGTCTCTTCGCGCAACTCATGGGACGTGCCGATGTTCTCGGGGGTGAAGATCTGCTCCGGCGCCAGCGTGAGGTTCGCCGGCCTCCCCCGCGGCGTCATCCGGAAGCGCCGGGAGCTGAAGTCCCGCTCCCGGACGGTGACCTGCGGGCCGATCTTGATCATCGCCGGCAGGCCGCTCCACTGCGTGAAGAACGAACTCCAGTCGAGCCCCAGGTCGACGACCTCGTCGTCGAGTTCGTTGAACATCCGGAAACCGCTCTGCGACTCGTCGGCGAGGACGAACGCACTCACCGAAGGGCTGTACTCGTAGAGCGTCTCCCGCAGGTCCGGCTCGTCCCGTGTCGCCCGGGAGAGGTTCGCGTTCCACTCCAGTTTGCCGGAGCCCAGCGAAACGAGCAGGTGCTCACCCGAGAGCCGCGACGAGAAGATGCTCTCCTCTACCCAGAACAGACGCGTGTTCCGGATCTCTTCGCCGACGTCGTTGTTGTAGCCCTCGAAGATCCGGGCTTCGTTCTTCGAACTGTGGGTGTAGAAGTTCTCGAGGGCGATCCGGTGATTCCCCGTGAACTTGTAGGCCAGGTTCCCCACCAGGCCGGTCGAGGTCTTCGAGGTGGTTACGTCGAAGTCGTAGTCGTTCTGGACCTCCAGGTCGCCCCGGGAAACCGCAAAGAACGTCCGGTCCTCGCGCTGGTTCTGATGGTCCTGCGACCAGGTCGCGCTGAAGATCGCGCCGAGACGGTCCCAACTGTTCCCGGCAACGAAGCTGTAGGACTGGCTCTGGCCGATCTGTCCCGTTTCGGGAGACCAGACGTTCGAGAATGACTCGCCCATGGTCTCGAGTTCGGCCGGGGTGAAACCGGCCGAGGTGAACCGGCTGGTCCTCACTACCTTGGAATCCGGAATCGCCGAAGGCAGGCTCCGCGTGCCGTCGTCGAATCCCAGCCAATCCCGTCCGCCGCCGGGATAGATCAGGCCGTCTTCGAACGTGGTCCGGGTGTTGTAACCCTGCGACATGGAAAAGTTCATCACCGGTTCCGTCGGGAACGAGAGCGGATCGATCTCCACCAGCCCACCCGAGAAGTCGGCCGGCTTGTCGGGGAGGTACGACTTGACGACCGAAACGCTCTCGATGAGCCCGGTTGGGAAGAGATCCAGCGGAACGACCCGCTTATCGGGCTCGGTGGTGGGGAGCACCGCCCCGTTCAGCGTCGTGTTCGAGTAGCGCTCCCCGAGTCCGCGCACGAACACGTACTGGTTGTCCACCACGGTGAGCCCGGTGACCCGCTTCATGGCGGAGGCGGCGTTCGAGTCCGCGTTCTCCTTCATCTCCTCCGACGCGAGGTTGTCGGTGATGCTCGCCGACTTCTGGCGTTCCACCAGTTGGGCCTCGGCGGTGAAGAGTTCGGGCTCGGTCGCCTCGCCGGTCACCACCACCTCTTCGGCGAAGCGCTCCATGATGAGCGCGACGTCGACGCGGGTGGTGGTTCCGGCCTGGACTTCCACCGCGACGATGACCTCTTCATACCCGGAGAAGCTCACCCGGATCTCGTGGCGGCCGGCCGGCAGGGACAGCGAGAACGCGCCGTCGAGCTCCGAATAGACCACGTCGTTCGTGGCCGCCACCGTGATCGGGGCGCCCGGCAGCGTCATCGCGTTGAACCCGTCGCGGACCACGCCCACGACCTGCCCGGCGCCATCCTGGGCCAGCGCTGCGGATCCGGGGATCACGCTTCCGAGCGCGAAGCCCAGGCTGGCGAGGACCCGCGACCGCCGGCGGGAAGACCGGCGAGTCGTTCGTGTCGGAGAAACGAGACGGCTGGACGCGCCCCGGGAGCAACAATCTGGCTCGGACATCGAGGCGGGATTGTGGAAACCCGTTGTTGCTCCGCCTTGAAGCGCGAGAGAAATTCCCCGCAAGATTCGGAAAAGCGGGATGAACCTGCCTTGAACCGATCGTGAACCCACAGCGGGCGAGAAGGTCCCCGGGGACGGGGCCCAACCGTCAGTTACGCCGCGGGTTCTGGAAGTCGAAGAGCCACTGGAAGAGGAGCAGCAGTTCGTGATCGGGCTGCCATCCGAAACTCCAGCGGTAGTCGGCAGAGAGGTGCGTCATCGTCCACGGCAGCTCATAGCGGCTGCCCACGACGACGTAGCTGGCCTGGAGCGGAGCGTCCAGAGGACCGTAGTTCGATTCCGTACCGAACTCACCGACGGCCCAGATCCCCTGGGGAAACCGATGGCGGAACCGGACGAAACCACCGAAGTGCTCCCTGCCGAGCTGCTCCCGGCGGAAGGCGGCGCCGCGGAAGTCGCGATCGCCATCCAATTCACCCTCGAAGTAGAAACCGGTCTGGCGCCGCGGCATCAACGCATCGTCCGGGCCGTCCCGCCCCTCGTAGTGGCCGGCATCCACCAGCACCGAACTGCCCGCAATGTCGAACGTGCGGCCGACGCTTCCCAACACGTCCTTGAAGGAGTTGTTTTCGGCCTCGTAGCCGCTGCCCTGCACCACGTGAAGCCGCGCGTTGTAGGCCCCCCGGTCCCAGAACGTGAAGATGCCCGTTTCCCGGGAGCGGGTGAGCCTCGCGCCAACGGCGGCCTGGATCGTCTGGCGGGAGTGCGACGACTCGGTGAACTCGCCGAACCAGGCGAGCGAGCTGCGCCCGGCGCGGATCTGAAGGCCGCCACCCACATCGAACTGCGCCCAGAAATCATGCATCCGGGTCCTGCCCAGGTCGTAGGTCACGTTGGTGACGATCCGGTTCCCGACCTTCGTCTTGCTCCAGAGGGAAAAGCTGCTGATCGAGGGGTCTCCGAGGTCCCCGGCCTCATCGAGAACCCGGCCCCGGAAACGCACGTTGACGTCCAGCGGGGAAGGCGTCCCGAGGCTCGGCTGGCCAGCCTCCGATTCCACACCCGGTTCCGCGTCCGGCGAAGCCAGGGCTTCGGCCACCGCGGCCGCTCGCTCCGCTTCGGCAAGCTCGGCCTCCGGAGTGAGCGGCTCCGGCCCCATTCCCTCGCCGGTGACCACGACGTCTTCGATCAGGTGCTCCGGGCCGAACACGACTTCGAGCTCGGCGGTGCCTCCGGCCGGCACCACGACGGAAGCCAGAACCTCCCGGTATCCGGGGAGCCTCACGCGGACGTCCTGCGGCCCGGCTGGCGCGATGACCTGAAACGCGCCGTCCCGTTCCGAGAGCACCGTCAGGTCCGTGGAGAGCACGGTGATCGGGGCGGCCAGGAGAGCCGCGGAGCCGGGCTCGGCCCGGACGACGCCGACGATCGTGCCGGTCGTCCTTCGACTCGCTTCCGGTTGGGCAGTCCCGCCGGGCAACACCGCGGACCCCTCGGCAAACGCAGCGGCGCCGGTCGTCGCAAGCGCCAACGAAAGGGCGCAGGAACCCGGGAACGCCCAGCGCGGAAACACCGGGAAACCGGGAGAAGAAGAGCGGGAGGAGCGGCCCCGCCCTCGGCAACGTGGCCCGATCACAACGTGCGATTCTGTTTCGCGCGCGTGACTCTCTCTTGACTTGATCTTGAACCGGGGTTCAAGATCAAGTGAACGCCCGTAAACGTTCGATGAACACCTTGTGACTTTCGATGTGCGGAACGCCAGAAGTCGAACGGCCTCCCCGCTGACCGTCCGCGTCGTCAGCGCTCGGTGCGCATCGGATCCGCCGGATAGACCCCCAGAATCCTGACCGAGCGGGAGAAGAACCGGAGTTCTTCAAGCGCCTTCGCCACCCCGGTGTCCTCGGGGTGGCCCGCCACGTCGCAGTAGAACTGGGTCGAGGTGAACGAGGCGTCCAGCATGTAGCTCTCGAGCTTTTGCATGTTCACGCCGCCCGTCGCGAACCCGCCGAGCGCCTTGTAGAGGGCCCCCGGGAGATTCCGCACCTGGAACACGAACGTGGTGATCGCGTCCACGTCTCGCGGAACCCTGACCGGCTCCCGCGCCATGACGAGGAACCGGGTGATGTTCGTCGAGACGTCAGCGATGTCGGGCGCCAGGACGGACAGCCCGTGAATCCCCGCGGCGAGCGCCGAGGCGATGGCCGCTTTCGTGGGGTCGCCGCCCTCCGCGATCAGGATCGCGGATCCCGCGGTATCGGCCTCCGCCACTGGCCGAAGGCGCCGGCTACGGATGAACTCCCGGCACTGGGCCAGCGCGTGCGGGTGGCTGTGGACGGTCCGGAGTCCGCCGAGCCGGGCGCCGCGCAGCCCCAGGAGCTGGTGCCGCACGCGATGGAAGGCTTCGCCGACGATCTGCAGACTGGATTCGGGCAGCAGGTGATGGATGTCCGCGACCCGTCCGGCGACCGAGTTCTCGATGGGGATCATGGCGAGATCCGCCGTTCCCTCGGTCACCGCCGCGAATGCGTCCTCGAAAGCTTCGCAGGCCAGGGGCTCGTGGTCCGGATACCGGTCCCGGCAGGCCATATCCGAGTAGGACCCCGGGTACCCCTGGAAAGCGATCTTCCGTTCAGACATCGGACCCGGGAGCATACGCCCGGACTGTGTGTACGATCTTGGCGGCCGTGAAGCACATCCTGGTCATCGAGGACGACCCCGACATCGTCGAGCTCCTCCGGTTCAACCTGGAGCGGGAGTCGTATCGGGTGATGTCCGCCACGACGGGCTCCGAGGGATGGTCCGAGCTGCAGCGCGAGCAGCCGGATCTGGTGATTCTGGATCTGATGCTGCCGGAGATCAGCGGGTTCGACCTCTGCCGCCGCCTCCGGAGGGACGCCCGGTACCAGCACCTCCCGGTCATCATGCTCACCGCCCGCAGCGAAGAGGCCGACGTCATCGCCGGTATCGAGCTCGGAGCCGACGACTACATCACCAAACCCTTCAGTCCCCGCGAACTGGTCGCGAGGGTGGGAGCGGTGCTTCGCCGAGCCGGACGCGCCGAACGGCGTCCGCCGGCGGCCCTCGAAGAGACCCTTCAGTTCGGGGACCTGTCGATCGATCCCGCCTCCCATCGCGTGCAGCGGGGGGGAAACGACCTGCCGGTGACGCATCTCGAGTTCAAGCTGCTCCACCACCTGGCGTCCCACCCGCGACGGGTGTTCTCGCGGGAGCAACTCCTCGATCGGGTGTGGGGGCGCGAGAAATACATCACGCTGCGCAGCGTGGATGTCTACGTGCGCCGGCTACGCCAGAAGATTGACATCTCGGGGAATCCTTCGCTGCTGAAGACGGTTCGGGGCGCCGGGTATCGCTTCGAGCCTCCGCCTTGAAGCCGGGTACGACCGGAAAGCCGATGCGGCGCTGGCGGTTCCGCCGGCCGTCGCGGCTGGCGCTGCGGTTGACCGCGGCGAGCCTGCTGGTTGCGCTGGGAACCCTCTTCGCGGTGCTCGCCACCACCGCCCAGGTCGTGAGGGAAAGCGCCGTCACCTCCGCCTTCGCCGATCTGGACGGAGTCGTGGAGGTGGGACTCGCGAATGCGCCGGCGGGAACTTCGGCGGCAGCTCTTCGGGACTGGGCCATGGCGCTCGCCTCTTTCGAAGCGGGCGGCGAAGAAGGCGCGACTCCTACCCGGCGCGAGCGCCGGGTGACGCTCATCGCGAGCGACGGCACCGTGCTCGCGGACTCCCACGAGGACGCGCAGGCGATGGACAACCACGGGGATCGTCCCGAGATCGTGGAGGCCTTCGCCACCGGGTACGGCCGCTCGCAACGGTTCAGCGATACCCGCGGCGAGGAACTCACCTACGTGGCGGTCAGGCTCCCGTGGCGGGACGACGCGGTGCTGCGGTTGTCGGAGCCGGTCGTGCAACTCGACGAGACCGTGCGGGCGATCCTGACTCCGGTGATCGCGGTGACGGCGCTCGCCTTCATCGTCGCGGCAGTGCTTTCACTTTGGTATGCCGCCCGCTTCGGCGAGCGGATTGCGCGGCTCGTCCGCTTCTCGGAGCGGGTGGCCCGGGGAGACTTCACTCCGGAGACCTCTCCGCTGCGGATGGACGAACTCGACCAGCTGCTCGCGTCGCTGAACCGGACGGCGCTGGAGTTGCAGCGCAGTTTCGAGTCCCTGACCGCCGAGAAGAACCAGGGCGCCACCATCCTCTCCAGCGTCGCGGAGGGCGTCGCCGTGGTCGATGAGGACCTGCGCATCCAGTACGTGAACGGCGCCTTCCGTGAGGTGCTTTCCCTTCCGGGCGAGTCGTGGCGCGACTATCGGGGGCGGCACGTTCAGAACGTCCTGGAGAAGAAGCGCCTCCTCAAGATGGTGCGGGCGGCGATGCGGGGCAAGTCCGACGAACGGGAAATCTCCCTCAAGGAACGGGAAGTACTGGTCCGCGCCGCTCCGATCCGTCCGATCGAGCCCGAGCAGCCCCTGGCCTCGCCCCCCTCGGGGAACGGTTCTCAACAGGCGGGGCCGGCGGGCGCGGTGCTGGTGCTCATGGACGTGACCCAGCTCCATGCGCTCGAGCGGGTGCGGCGGGATTTCGTGGCCAACCTCTCCCACGAGATGAAGACGCCGTTGACCGCGATCCGCGGTTTCTCGGAGACGCTCCTCGACGGCAAGCTGGAAGGGCCGCCGGAGCAGCGGCGCTTCCTGGGGATCATCCGCCAGCACGCCGTCCGGCTTTCCCACCTGACGGACGAACTGATGCGGCTCGCCCGGATCGAGGCGGGCAAGCTGGAGGCCGAGCCGGTCCCGATCCGGATTGAAACCGCCGTCGAGTCCGTCCTCGAGTCGGCGCGCCTGAAGGCAGGCGACCGCAGCCTCGCGGCCCCCGTGGCGGACGATGCCCGGCCTGTCTCGACCGATCCCACCCTGCTCACCGAAATCCTCCAGAACCTGGTGGACAACGCCATCCAGTACTCCGCTGCCAACGGGCGGATCGAGGTCGTGACCACGTTCAGCGACGCGGAAGTCCGCATCTCCGTCCGTGACAACGGAGTGGGCATCCCGAAAGCCCACCTTGGCCGCATTTTCGAACGGTTCTACCGGGTGGATCCGGCCCGGTCCCGGGAGGTCGGCGGAACCGGACTCGGGCTGGCGATCGCCAAGCACACCGTGGAGGTCCTCGGGGGACGCATCGAGGTGGAGAGCTCGCCGAAGCAAGGCTCCACGTTCACGGTGGTCCTTCCGGCGCCGGAGCCGGACGCCGCGGTCGCCGCGATCAGCGCCTCCGAAGACGCGGTCTTCGATCACGCCTCCCCGCCCTAGGCGCCGCAACGCGGGGCGGTTCTCCGAGCAACCCGAACTCCAGGTCGCCCCGCAGCGGATCCACCCGCACAAGCTGTGCTTCGAGCGCGTCGCCGATCCGGAAGCTCCGGCCGGTCGCCGGACAGCGGAGCGAATGGTCCTGGCGGTGGAAACGGAAGCGTCCACCCCTGAGCAGCGCCATGGGCACCGTGCCCCGCGCGGGAACCTCGTCGAGGTCGATGGCCAGACCGAAGCGGCCCGTCTCGGAAACCCGGGCGGCGAAGGCATCGCCGAGCCGGCCGGCGAGCAGCCGCGCGATACGCCGTTCGACCAGGGTCCGTTCCGCCGCCTCCGCGTTCCGCTCGGCCGCGGAGCACGCCGCGGCGAGCGCGGAAAGCGTCTCGCTGTCCGCGTCCCGGGACGACCCGTCTTCCGCCGCCGCGAGCGCGCGATGCGCGACGAGGTCCGGATACCGCCGGATCGGGGAGGTGAAGTGCGTGTAGTCCGGAAGCGCGAGCGCGAAGTGTCCCTGCGCGCGGGGCGAGTACACCGCCTTCTGCATGGCGCGGAGCAGCTTCCGGCGCAGGAAGGGCGCCTCGGGCCGGGCCTCGATGCGGGCGAGCAGCCGGGCGCAGTGGGCCGGACGGAGCGGCCCGGAGGGGACGCGCAGCCGTTCGCCGAAGCCGGCCAACAGGTCCTCGAACGAATCGATCCGGGTCTCGTCGGGGGCCGCGTGAACCCGGTGGAGCGCCGGAGCGCCCGTGGTTCGCAGCCGTTCGGCGACCGCCTGGTTCGCGAGCAGCATGAAGTCCTCGACGAGCCGGTGGGCGTCGTTTCTTTCCGCGTAGCGGGCGTCGAGCAGGTTCCCCCCGGCATCGGCGGTGACCACGGGCTCGGGCAGGTCGAGGTCCACCGCGCCCCGTGCGGCGCGCGCCCGGGCGAGGAGCGCGGCGGCCCGTCCCATGGTCCGGACAGCCGTACCCACCGGACCGGAGCCGGTACCGGTGAGGGAACGCGCTCCATCCTCATAGGACAGCCGCGCGGCGCTCCGGATCACGCCGCGGGAGGAGCGGGCCTCCAGCAGCCGTCCGTCCGGGCCGATCCGCAGGCGCACCGACCGGACCAGCCGGTCCACGTCCGGGAAGAGCGAGCAGATGCCCGAGGACAGCGCTTCGGGCAGCATCGGGACGGCGCGCTCGGGGAAATAGGCCGAAGTCCCCCGCAGCGCGGCCTCCTCGTCCACCGCGCTGCCCGGGGGGACGTAGTGGCTGACGTCCGCGATATGGACCCCGATCTCGAAGCCGCCGTCCGGGAGCTCGGCCGCCTCGATCGCGTCGTCGTGGTCGCGGGCGTCCTCGGGATCCATGGTGAGAATCAGCCGGCCGCGGCAATCCTCGCGACCCGCGGTTTCATCGGCGGCAACCGCCGCCGGCGCGGCCTCCGCCTGGGCGAGCGCCGCCCGCGGGAACTCGTCCCGGATCGAGTGCTTCGCGAGGACCGCGAGCAGTTCCGCCCGCGGCTCGTCGGCGGGACCGAAGACGGACGTCACCTCGCCGACGACGGGCTGTCCGGGGGCCGGGTAGCGCGGGATGCGCACCTCGACGAGATCTCCGGGCGCCGTCCCGCCCGCCGGGAGCAGGATCTCGCGCGCCCACCCACGATCCCAGACGGCCACGGTCCGTTCGGGCGTCACCAGACCGACGACGGAGGAGGCGTTCCGCTTGACGACCCGGACGACGGTCCCTTCGAGTCGGCCGCGCCGGGTGCGGAACGACGGCTCGACGTCCACGAGATCGCCCGGAAGCGTCCCCCCCAGCCGGCTCCGGGTGACGTGGATGTCCTCCACCCCGTCCGGCCCCTCGGGGATCACCCACCCGTCACCCTCCGGCCGGCCCTCGAAACGTCCCCTGACAAGGCGGGGTGAGGGGCGTGCATCCAGGGGATTGCGCGGGGAATGCCGGCCCCTCCCGCGCCGGCTGATCCTGCCCACAGGCTGCTAGAATCGCCCGCTCCGCGGGCCGAAGTGGCGGAACGGCAGACGCGCTGCGTTCAGGGCGCAGTACTCCTTGCGAGTGTCAGGGTTCAAATCCCTGCTTCGGCACCGCGCGGGTCGGGCTGGGGGTGGGGCGTATGGACGGTTTCAAGAACGGACGTCACGCAACGGGTAGGGGGAGCGCCCCACTCCCAGCCCGAGCGGCGCTTCGTGCCTCGAATCGGAACTCGCCGCATCGTGTTGAACAGGACTGAACCATAAGGCCGCATTCAGAAACGCGGGCGAGTTCCGATTCGCGCTGTCTTTCTTGTGAAAGGGGGGCTGGCCCCCCTTTCACACTTTCCCCCCAAATGGCGTCGGAGCGCCGGCCCCCGGCCGGCATCGCCCGCCGCAGGCGGGCGAAACGCGGGACGGCACCGCGCCAACACGGAACCCACCCACTACGAGAACACGTAGAGGAGCGCGCCGCCGGGGACCCCCGCCAACAACAGCACGATGCGCCCGGGTCCATCTCCGTAAGCCTGGCGGTAACGGTCACGCAGCAGGCTCAAATCGAACTCGTAGTCCTCGGTCAGCCACGCCTCGCAGGCGTCACCGTTCGCGTCGTGCGCGAGAGAGACCGGAAGCTGCACGGGATCCGATTCCCGGAACGACTCCGCGGCGACCAGGGTGAACTCGTGCCGGGCGCAGCCCCCGGCATACGAAAGGTTGAGGCTCAGGGTGTCGCCGGCGATCGCCGCGGCATTCAGGACGAAGGAGTCCTGGCCGTGGAGATGCGGCGCCTCCGATACGGCCACCGCGCCGGAACGGGGTCCCGCCGGGGGAACGTCATCCACCGAGGCCGCGACGGGGGCGTCCAGCCCGCCCTCACCGCAGGCCGCGAAGGCAGCGGCTGCCAGAACCCAAGCCCCCAGGCGCAACGAACTTCCCGGACGGGTCCTCTGCGATGGAAAGCCGAGTTGGCGGGAACGCCCGTCAGTTCTCCGGCCCTTCCTCGTTGCGCACCGTCGGGTACTCGATGCCGAGTTGCTCGAGATAGGTGTCGTAGGTGTCCGGGTCGTAGTAGAACGGCCGCATCGCCTCCCGGAAAGCGCCCATCCGCTCCTCGTTGAGGTGGATCGCCGGAGGATCGTCGGGTCCGATCAGCGGCGTGTACCGGTGCTCGGCGGTCTGCTCGGCGAAGTACTCCTGCGCGGCCGGGACCAGTTCCGGATCCAGCAGCAGGTCCATGAGCGTCATGGCGATCACCCGGGCCCCGGCCACCGCTCCCTTGTGCGCGATCGGGGTGGCCATCGCGACGCCGTTCGCCCAGTGGTGGCCCGGACCGCCCGGGATGTTGGACGGGAAGCGCAGGGTGACGGTGGGCACGGCCCACGAGATGTCCCCGATGTCGTCGGAACCCCCGCCGAGCCGCGGTGGCTGCACCGGGCCGCCCATTTCCCGAAGTTCGGTTGCGAGGCCCTGTTGCTCCACGCCGAGTTCGCGCTGGAGTCCCCTGGCGAGGGCCAGATCGGCCTCGCTCCATTCGGGAAGCCCGACCCGCTCGATGTTGGCCCACACCGCCTCCGCGACCGGCTTGTTGAAGTGGCGCGGGTAGGCATGTCCCAGGATGCGCCAGGACACCTCGGTCGAGGTCATGGCGGCGGCGGCCTGCGCCATCGTGTTGCCCAGTTCGAAGAGTTCCTTCATCCCGGGCTGCTCGAGTTCGCGAAAGTAGTACCAAACGGACGCCAACTGGGGCACCACGTTCGGCTGGTCCCCCCCGTTCGTGATGACGTAGTGCGAACGGTGCGGCAGCCGCAGGTGCTCGCGCTTGACGTTCCACGCCATGTTCATGATCTCGACGGCGTCGAGCGCGCTCCGCCCCCGCCACGGCGCCCCCGCCGAGTGCGCCGACTCGCCCGTGAAGGTGTATTCCACCGACACCAGGCCGTTGCCCCTGCCCTGGCCCCAGCTCACCCCGAACTGGTTGGAGACATGGGTGAAGATGCAGACGTCCACGTCCTCGAAGTAGCCGTCCCGGATGAACCAGGCCTTCGTGCCGACCACCTCCTCGGCCACCCCCGGCCAGATGACGAGGGTCCCGGGAATCCCCTCGCGCTCCATGATTTCCTTGACCGCGAGCGCCCCGGCGATGATGACCGCCTGCCCCGAGTTGTGGCCCTCGCCGTGCCCCGGCGCCCCTTCGACAAGCGGTTCGTGATACGCGACGCCCGGCGTCTGCGAGGCCTTCGGGATCCCGTCGATGTCGCTGCCGAGCGCGATCACCGGGGAGCCGGATCCCCAACGCGCCATCCAGGCGGTCGGAATCCCGGAGATGCCTTCCTCGACCTCGAACCCGTTCTCCCGCAGGATGTCCGTGAGGTAGCGGGAGGTCTCGAACTCCTGGAAGCCGAGTTCGCCGAAGCTGAAGATGGAGTCCACCATCACCTGGACCAGCTTGGCGCGCTCGGCCGCCCCCTGGTCGGCGACCGGACGGAGGGTCTCGAGATCCTGCGCCGCCACCGGCGCGGCAAGGAAGAGGGCGAACAGGCCTGGGAACAATCGGCGCATCACGGGAAACCTCACTCCGGCGGCGCCGCCCATCCCGGCCCGCGGGCGGGCGATTCTACCGGCGGGACCTTGGGGCGTCGGGGTCCACGGCCCCGATCCGTCAGTTCTCCTGACTCTCCGACCCGGTGCGGACGGTGGGGTACTCGATCCCGAGCTGCTCGAGATAGCTGTCGTAGCGGTCCGGGTCGTAGTAGAACGGCCGCATCGCCTCCCGGAAGGAGTTCATCCGGTCCTCGTTCAGGTGGATCGCCGGCGGATCGTCCGGGCCGATCAGCGGTGTGTACTGGTGGTCCTTCGTCTGCTCGGCGAAGTACTCCCTGGCCGCCGGCACGAGGTCGGGATCGAGGAAGAGGTCCATCAGCGTCATCGCGATCACGCGGGCGCCGGCGACTGCGCCCTTGTGCGCGATCGGGGTCGCCATCGCGACCCCGTTCGCCCAGTGGTGACCCGGGCCGCCCGGGATGTTCGAGGGGAAACGCAGGGTGACCGTGGGTACGGCCCAAGAGATGTCGCCGATGTCGTCGGACCCGCCACCCAGCCTCGGCTCGCGGGCGGGGCCCCGGATTTCGCCGAGTTCGGTGGCGAGTCCGCGCTCCTCCACTCCGAGTTCGCGCTGGAGGCCGGTGGCGAGCGCGAGGTCCGCTTCGCTCCATTCGGGGAGCCCCACGCGCTCGATGTTGGCCCAGACCGCTTCCGCAACCGGCTTGTTGAAGTGGCGCGGATAGGCGTGCCCCAGGATGCGCCAGGAAACCTCGGTCGAGGTCATCGCGGCCGCCGCCTCCGCCATCACGTTGCCGAGGTCGAACAGCTCCTTCATGTGGGGCTGGTCGAGCTCGCGGAAGAAGTACCACACGGACGCCAATTGCGGCACCACGTTCGGCTGGTCCCCGCCGTTCGTGATGACGTAGTGCGAGCGGTGCGGCAGCCGCAGATGCTCCCGCTTGATGTTCCAGGCGGCGTTCATGATCTCCACCGCGTCGAGCGCGCTCCGGCCCCGCCAGGGCGCTCCGGCCGAGTGCGCCGACTCACCCGTGAAGGTGTATTCCACGGACACGAGGCCATTACCGCCGCCCTGTCCCCAACTGACCCCGAACTGGGAAGACACGTGCGTGAAGATGCAGATGTCCACGTCCTCGAAGTAGCCGTCCCGGATGAACCAGGCCTTGGTCGCGAGGAGTTCCTCAGCCACGCCCGGCCAGATCGCGATCGTCCCGGAAATGCCCTCCCGCTCCATGATTTCCTTGGCGGCCAGTGCGCCCGCGACGATCACCGCCTGTCCGGAGTTGTGGCCCTCGCCATGGCCCGGCGCTCCCTCCACCAGCGGGTCGTGGTAGGCGACGCCCGGCTTCTGCGAAGCCTTCGGAATCCCGTCGATGTCGCTGCCGAGCGCAATCACCGGGGAGCCGGATCCCCAACGCGCCATCCAGGCCGTCGGAATCCCGGAAATGCCCTCCTCGACCTCGAACCCGTTCTCACGCAGGATGTCGGTGATGTACCGCGAGGTCTCGAACTCCTGAAAGCCGAGTTCGCCGAAGCTGAAGATGGAGTCCACCATCACCTGGACCAGCTTGGCCCGCTCGGCCGCCCCCTGGTCGGCGACCGGGCGGAGGGTCTCGAGGTCCTGTCCCGCCGCCGGCGCGGCAAGGAAGAGGGCGAACAGGGCTGGAAACAGTCGGCGCATCACGGGAAACCTCGCTCCGGCGGCGCCGCCCATCCCCGCCCGCCGGGCGGGCGATTTTACCGGCGGAGCAGCGGTCGGAACCCCGGCGCCTCACTGCTAAGCTCCCGCCGCCAGGAGGCTACGGCGCCGCTGCGAAAGTGGCGGAACTGGCAGACGCGCTGGATTTAGGATCCAGTGGGGCAACCCGTGGGGGTTCGAGTCCCCCCTTTCGCACCAGCGCGCCGCTCCCCACCACCGAGCCTGAGTAGCGAGTTCGTGGACAACACCACCCCTTCGGAACCCGAGAACGAACCCGCCGGCGCGGCCGTGGCCGGCGGACCTCCCCGCCCGCCTTTCCCGGAGAAGGACCGGATCCCCGACCTCGCCTTCCGGCTGGAAGAGGAAGGCCAGTCCCGGCGCGCGATCGAGGTGACGATTCCGGCTCCGGTGTTCGAGGAGGCGGTCCAGCAGGAACTGCGGCGCATCCGGCAGAAGGCCCAGTTGCGCGGGTTCCGGAAGGGCAAGGCCCCCCGGGAGCGGATCGAACTCCTGTACGGGAGCGAGGCCACCGAGGAGGCCGTCAGCCGCCTGCTCGGACGCGCGACCCGGCAGAGCCTCCACGAACTCGACGTCCAGCCGCTCGACGTTCCGAAGGCAACGCCTGAGGAGCCGACCCGCGGCCAACCACTCGTCGCGAAACTCCGCTTCAGCGTGTGGCCGGAGGTGGGAACGGTCGACTTCGAGGGGATCCGGGTCACGACCCGGGAGGTTTCGGTGACGGAGTCGGATATCGGCGAGACCCTCGAGCAACTGCGGATGGAGAAAGCCCAGCCGGGGCCGATCGAGGGACGCGGCATTCAGGACGGCGATTTCGTGGTGGGCGATCTTCAGGAATCGAGCGCCATCGAGCTGGCCGGAGCGCCGGCGCCGCAGGTCACCGAGAACGTTCCGCTGAAGGTGGGGAGCGAGGCCTACCACCCGTCGCTCCACGAGGCGCTCCAGGGCGCCGGCGAAGGAGACACGGTGGTCGCGACCGCCAACTTCGGCGAGGAGTCCCCGGACCCCCAGCGCGCCGGACGGTCGATCCGGGCCGCCTTCACGATCAAGCAGGCCCGAACGCCAGTGCTGCCGGCTCTCGACGACGCCTTCGCGCGGGAGCTGGGCGCGGACTCGCTGCTCGCCCTGCGCGGCGACATCCGGGACCGGCTGCGCCGGCGGGCCGATCAGAACGAACGCCGCTCGGTCGCCGAACAACTCGTGGACGCGCTCCGCGAGAAGAACCCGGTGGAACCCCCGGAGCCGCTCGTCGAGCGCGATCTCGACAACCGGGTGCGGATGCTCGCAAACAGCATGATGCAGGGGGGGATGCCCGCCGAGCAGGTGCGCTCCGAGCTCGAAAAGCACTTGGACACGCTCCGCTCCGAGTGCGAGAAGACGGTGGCATCCACCATCCTGGTGGACGCGCTGGCCGACCAGCAAGGCATCGAGACGACCGAGGAAGCGGTCGAGGCGCGGCTCGAAGCGGAAGCCTCCGCCGCCGGCAAGACCCAGGCGGCGCTCCGGGCCGCCATGCAGAAGGACGGCCGGCTCGAACGCCTCCGCACCCAGCTCCGCCGCGACGCGGCCATCGACTTCCTGAGGGACCAGGCGGAACTCGCACCGGCCGGGGACTGACGGCCGACTCGCCGTGACGGTTTCCGGCCGTGCGACCTCGTATGCTCACGCGAACGTCCGAGCCCCAGCGAAACCACGAGGAACGAACACCGTGACCCGAGACCAGATCCTGATCCCGCACGTCATCGAGCAGACCGGACGCGGGGAACGCGCCTACGACATCTATTCCCGGCTGCTCAAGGACAACATCGTCTTCATCGGGCAGCCGATCAGCGACGAACTCGCGAACACCGTGGTCGCCCAGCTCCTCTTCCTCGAGTCGGAGGACCCGGAGAAGGAAGTCTCCCTCTACATCAACTGCCCCGGGGGCTCCGTGACGGCCGGCCTCGCCATCTACGACACGCTGCAGTTCATCCGGCCGGACGTGACCACCTACTGCCTCGGTCAGGCCTCCAGCATGGGAGCGATTCTGCTCGCCGCCGGGGCGCGCGGGAAGCGGTTCGCGCTTCCGAACGCCACCGTCATGATCCACCAGCCGCTGGGCGGCGCCCGCGGCCAGGCCACCGACATCCAGATCCAGGCCAACGAGATCATGCGGGTCCGCGCGCGCCTCACCGAAATCCTCGCCCATCACACCGGGCGCCCGTCGAAGGAGATCGGCCGCGACATCGAGCGGGACCACTACATGACCGCCGAGGAGGCCAGGGCGTACGGGGTGGTGGACTCCGTCATCGAACACCGCTGACGGAGGCGCCGGGGCCGCCGCCGGCCACTTGATTCCGGCGGCCGAAAAAGGCAAACTGACCCGTCACCTGAGCGCTACTTTTGCGCCCGGCTTCCATCCTGGAACACACCATGAAGAGACGGATCGCCCGCAGCCTCAAGAGTGGGTTCTGCTTCACGGTTCTCATGGCGAGCGCCGCGTTCGCAGCGGCCTCGGGTTCGTCCCCCGGCGAAGAGACCCGGCGGGCCATCGAGGAGACGCGGTCGGACGCCATTGCCAACCGGGTGGTGCGCAGCACCTGCACGATGTGCCACAACGACCGGCTGATGACGGGGAACCTGTCGCTGCAGGAGTTCGACGTGGCGAACGCGGCGGAGCACGCGGACGTGGCCGAGGCGATGGTCCGGAAGCTGCGCGCCGGCATGATGCCGCCGCCCGGAGCGCGCCGGCCGGGCAGCGAGGCGCTCCTGAGCCTGGTGGAGACCCTGGAGTCCCGACTCGACGCGGCCGCCGAGGCGTCCCCCAACCCGGGCAGCCGGCCGTTCCAGCGCCTCAACCGCCACGAGTACGGAGAGGCGATCCGTGACCTTCTGGATCTCGAAGTGGACGCCGGAGACTGGCTGCCGCTCGACCAGATGAGCAACAACTTCGACAACATCGCCGAGGCCCAGACACTCTCGGCCACGCTGCTCGAAAGCTATCTGAACGCCGCGAGCGCCATCAGCCGTCTCGCGATCGGCCAGCGCAGCGGCAAGCCGGTGGACCACACCTACACGAACTCGCAGTACCTCTCGCAGCATCCCTGGGACCACGTCGAAGGCGCGCCCTACGGAACGCGCGGCGGGCTGGTGGTGGACCACACGTTTACGGCGGACGCCGAATACACCTTCGGGGTGACCTTCACCTCCGGGGCCAACACCCGCATCGAGGACATCGATGTCTCGATCGACGGGGAGCGGGTGGCGCTCCTGGCCTACGACACGAACCGCCGGACCGGCGCCGACGGCCGGGGCAGCGTCATCACCCTGACCCGGCCCATCTTCGTCCGGGCCGGCACCCGGCGGATCGCCGCCGCCTTCATCCGGCGGCAGCACGGACCCTACGAGGACCTGATCCGTCCCCACGACTGGTCCTATGCCGGGGGCGGCTCGGGAGGCGCGGGCATCACGACGCTGCCCCACATCCGGGACGTCATCATCACGGGCCCCTACAACGCGACGGGCCTGTCGGAAACGCCCAGCCGGCGCCGCATCTTCTCCTGCCGTCCGACGACCCCCGAAGAAGCGCGTCCCTGCGCCCGCCAGATCCTCGCGCGGCTCGGCCGGGAGGCGTACCGGCGCAACCTCAGCGGGGAGGAAGTCGAAGACCTGCTCGGATTCTTCGACGAGGGGGCCGCGGCCGACGGTTTCGAGGCCGGGATGCGGACGGCGCTCGAGGCGCTGCTGGCAAGCCCGCACTTCGTGCTGCGCCTCGAACGGGCGCCGCTTGGCGGGAACGCGACTGTCGCTGCGGACCGGGGATTCCGGCTGGGCGACACCGACATCGCCTCGCGCCTGTCGTTCTTCCTCTGGGGAACGCCACCGGACGATGAACTCCAGTCGCTGGCGGACGCGGGCCTCCTGACCGAGGAGGAAGTGGAACGGCAGGCGCTCAGGATGCTCGCCGACCCGCGCGCCGGGGCGCTGGGCCGCCGCTTCGCCTCCCAGTGGTTCCGGATGCAGGACATGGACAAGGTCAAGCCGGATCCGAACTTCTTCCCCAACTTCGATGACAACCTCGCGGCCGCGATGCGGCGCGAGACGGAGTCGTTCTTCGCCAATCTGGTGCAGGAGGACCGCAGTCTCCTCGACCTCTTCCAGGCCGACTACACCTTCCTGAACGAACGGCTCGCCCTCCACTACGGGATCCCGGGAGTCGCCGGCCGGCAGTTCCGCCGCGTCCGGTATCCGGACGAGACCCGCCGCGGGGTTTTTGGCCACGGCAGCGTCCTGGTGCTGACCTCGCTCGCGAACCGCACCTCCCCGGTGCTGCGCGGCAAGTGGGTGATGGAGGTGCTGATGGGCACGCCGCCGCCACCGCCGCCGCCCGACACCCCGGTGCTCGAAGACATCGAGGAGGTCGCCGACGGACGGCGGCTCACCACCCGCGAGCGGATGGAGATGCACGCCGCCAACCCGAGCTGCAACTCGTGTCACCGGTTCATGGACCCGATCGGCCTCGCGCTCGACAACTTCGACGTCACCGGCAAATGGCGCCTCCGCGAAAACGGCGGCCCCCTCGATACCCGCGGTGACTTCTACGACGGCACGCCGGTTTCCAGCCCGAGCGAGCTGGTGGAGGCCTTGCTCCACCGGCCGATTCCGCTGGCGCGCACTTTCACCGAGAACCTGCTGGCCTTCGCCATCGGCCGGCCGATGGAGCCCTTCGACGGGCCGACCGTCCGCCAGATCGCCCGGGCCGCCGAACAAAACGACTACCGCATGGCGTCCTTCATCATGGGCGTGGTGCGGAGCGACGCCTTCCAGCGCAAGCGGGGCGACGGCACGTCCCCCGTAGAAACGATCCAATAGGAGAGACCACCATGTCGCTCATTACCGGAAAGTACCTGCCTCGCCGGACCTTCCTGCGCGGAGCCGGGGCCGCCGTGGCCCTTCCCTACCTCGACGCGATGTTGCCGGCAGGCCTCGGCAGCAAGGCCGAGGCGTCGCCGACGGACGTGACGCGCCTCGTTTGCATCGAGGAAGTCCACGGACTGCCCGGCTGCAACGAGTGGGGCGCGAGCCAGCACCTGTTCGCGCCGGACACCGAGGGACGCGACTTCAAGATGTCGGACGACAACGCGCTGAAATCCCTCGAGCCGTACCAGGAGTACCTGACCATCGTCAGCAACACCGACGTGCGGATGGCGGAGGCGTTCACCGGGCCGGAGATCGGGGGAGATCACTTCCGCTCGTCCGCGGTGTTCCTGACCCAGTCCCACCCGAAGCAGACCCAGGGCTCGGACATCTGGTGCGGCACTTCGCTCGACCAGTACTACGCGCAGCGGTTCGGCCAGGCCACCCCGATGCCGTCCATGCAGTTGTGCATCGAGAACCTGGACCAGGCCGGCGGCTGCACCTACAACTACTCCTGCGCCTACACCGACTCGATCAGCTGGGCGTCGCCGAACGAGCCGCTGCCGATGATCCGCGACCCCCGCGTCGCCTTCGAAATGCTGTTCGGCGCGGGGAGCACTCCCGAGGAGCGCGCCGAGCGCCGGGCCACCCGCCGCAGCATCCTCGACTGGATCCTGAGCGACGCGGCGGAAGTCCGGAACGAACTCGGAAACATCGACCGCCTGCGCATGGACCGCTACCTCGACCACGTTCGCGAGGTCGAGCGGCGCATCCAGATGGTCGAGGGCTACAACAACAGCGGCGAGACCCGCGAGTTGCCGGACGCGCCTCCGGGAGTGCCGGACTCGTTCTCCGAGCACATGCAGCTCCTCTTCGACCTCCAGGTGCTGGCGCTCGAGACCGACATGACCCGGGTGATCTCGTTCAAGACCGGACGCGACGCCCAGAACCGCTCGTTCCCGGAGAGCGGGACGAACTCGCCGTTCCACCCCGCGTCGCACCACGGCAACCGGGAAGAGCGGATCATGGACTTCAACACGATCTGCCAGTACCGGGTGGGGCAGCTCCCCTACTTCCTGGAGCAGCTCAAGAACACCGAGGAGGGCGGCGTCTCGCTGCTCGACAAGACGGCGATCATCTGGGGCTCTCCGATGGCCGACGCCAACATCCACAACCACCGGCGCGCTCCGCTCATCTTCCTGGGCCGGGCGAACGGGCATCTCACCGGCAACCTTCACGTGAAGGCGCCGGACGAGACGCCGATGGCGAACGCGATGCTCGCCCTCGTGCAGTCGCTGGGCCTCGAAATGGAGTCCTTCGGCGACAGCAACGGAACGCTCTCGGTGGCGGAGCCGGTCACGGACACGGACTAGGAGTCCGGTCTCATCCGGGCAAAGGAGAAGGCCAGTGCGGACTTTCAGTTGTCTGAGCGCCGCCCTCGCGGTGCTCCTGATCGCCGGTCTGGCGATCTCGGCGCCGCCCGCGGCGGCGCCGGTGGCCGATGCCGCGCGGATCGGTGACCTCGACGCGGTCCGGGCCCTGCTCGCCGCCGGCGAGGACGCCAACGCCGCCCACGGAGACGGGATGTCGGCGCTCCACTGGGCCGCCGAGCGCGGCGACACCGCGCTCGTCGAAACACTCCTCGAGGGCGGCGCCACCGTGAACGCGGCGACCCGCATCGGCAGCTACACCCCGCTGCACGTGGCGAGCGCCGCCGGGCAGGCCGAGGCGATGAAGCTGCTGCTGGCGGCCGGTTCCGATCCGACGAGCGCGACCAGCCCGGGCGGAGCGACCGCTCTGCACCTCGCGGCGAATGCGGGCAGCGTCGACGCCATCACGGCGCTGATCGATCATGGCGCCGAGGTGGACGCCCGGGAAGCCACCTGGGGCCAGACCCCGCTCATCTTCGCGGCGGCGCGCAACCGCGTGGATGCGATCCGGGCGCTGCTCGAGCGCGGCGCGGATCCGAACGCGGCGTCCCGGGTGGTGGATCTCCTGGCCGACTACGAGCTGGCCGAGGCCGCGAAGAAGCGGCAGCAAGCGGTGCTCGAGGCGTTCACCGGCGGGGAAGGCGATCCGACCTCGCCCCAGACACAGACCGCAGTGCTCGCGGCTCGCGAGCTCTACCTCTCCGGAGAAGTCCCCGAGAAGAAGGGCGAGGACAACGATCCCTTCGCCCGCTTCCGCCGGCCGCAACTGAAGGCCAAGGGCGGACTGACGCCGCTGCTGCACGCGGCCCGCCAGGGATTCCACGAGGCGGCGACGGCGCTCCTCGAGGGCGATGCCGACGTCAATCAGGTATCCACCGGCGACGGCACCAGCCCGCTGCTGATGGCGGCGGTCAACGGGCAGTTCGATCTGGCGATGGTGCTTCTGGAGCGCGGCGCTGATCCCAACGTGGCGGCGACGGAAAACGGCGTTACCCCGCTGTGGGGGGCGGTCAACGCCGAATGGCAACCCCGGACCCGCTATCCGCAGCCCCAGGAGCACGACCGGCAGGAGACGACCTACCTGGAACTCATTCGGGCGCTCCTCGAGGCCGGCGCCGATCCGAACGCCCGGATCACCAAGCACCCCTGGTACATGGTCTACAGCGGGTGCGGCAACTCGAACTGCGGTCTCGTGAACACGGAGGGCGCGACCGCTTTCTGGCGGGCCGCCTACGCCACCGACATCCCGGCGATGCGCCTGCTGGCCGAGTACGGCGCCGATCCCAACATCCCCACCAAGGCGCCGGAACCGCGCCGGCGGCGGGGCGGCACCACCGCGGGCAATGACGAGAAGAACAGTTCGCTCTCGGCGCTGCCGGTGGCGCCCGGCCTCTGGATCCCGACCGACCTGACCTCCATGGGCCCCGACCCGTCCGGGCTTCCGCCCTACAAGGCCGGCGGGCCGGGCGTGTATCCGATTCACGCCGCTTCCGGCGTGGGGTACGGCGAAGGGTTTGCCGGGAATGCCCACCGGCACTCGGATTCCTGGCTGGAAGCCGTCCAGTACCTCATCGAGCTGGGCGCCGAAGTGAACGAGCGGGACCACAACGGCTACAACGCGATCCACCACGCGGCCGCGCGGGGTGACGACGAGATGATCCTCTTCCTGGTGGAGCACGGCGGTGACGTCACCGCGGTGAGCCGGCGGGGCCAGACGACGGCCGACATGGCCAACGGCCCGGTACAGCGGGTATCGCCGATTCCCGAGACCGTGGCGCTGCTGGAGAGCCTGGGCTCGAAGAACAACCACAACTGCGTCTCTTGCTAGGCAACTTCACAGCGAGGCGCTGGGCGCCGGCCGCGCTGCTGGCCGCCGTTCTTCCGGCGGCAGCCCTGGCGCAGGAAGCCGAGGACGTCACGCCGTGGATGGAAATGGCCCTCGTCGGCGTGGATCCGGGCCAGGTGGACGAGTTCCTGGCGGCGCAGCGCGAGTTGGCGTCCCTCGAGCAGAAGGCCGGCGTTCCCTGGCGGAGCGTCAGCCGCACCGCCGTATTCGGGAACACCTACAGGTTCGTCATCGTGACGCCGCTTGCCCAGTTCGCGCGGCTGGATCGGCCGGCACGTCCCGATCCGGCCCGGGTGTCCATCGAGAACCGCATCCAGCGCACGGTGATCAGCCGCCAGACGTTCGCGCTCCGGACGACGCCCGACATCGACAACCCGCTCCCCGACGGCCGGGATCCCGCCCTGATGCTGGTGCAGCGGGTCTCCGTGGTGCCCGGCCGCGAACGGGACTACATCCGGGTCATGGCGGAGGAGGTGCTGCCTCACTTCAAGGAGGCGAACATGCACCACTCCTCGGGCGCCCTGACGCTCGGGGGTGACAGCGGGTACGTCCACTTCTTCCATCTGGGGAACTTCGCGGCGCTGGACCAGGGCTCGCCAATGGCCCGCGCCCTCGGGCCCGAAGGCGCGCTGGAGGTCACCGCGAAGCTCGCGGGCGTGCTGGCGCAGACGGAGCAGTGGGTCGTCCGCCACTTGCCGGACCTGAGCTTCCGGCAGGAAGAAGAAGCCGAAGGCAACAACTGACGGCCGGCGGCGGGGCCCTCCGAGACGGCTCCACCCGCGCGGCTACAATGGCCAACGCGTGCCTGGGAAGGGAAAGAGCCGGAACGGCGGCCCCGCCGACAGCCTGAGTTGCTCGTTCTGCAACAAGCAGCAAGGTTCGGTCGGCAAGCTGATCGCCGGACCCGACCGCATCTTCATCTGCGACGAGTGCGTGGCGATCTGCAACGACATCATCGCGGACAAGGGGAAGGCGTCGGCCCCGGGACCGGACAGCAAGCACGACCTGACGCCGAGCGAGATCAAGAGCCGGCTCGACGATTACGTGATCGGCCAGGAGGAGGCGAAGAAGAAGCTCGCGGTCGCCGTCTACAACCACTACAAGCGGATTCGGCTCACCCGGAACACCGCGCAGAAGCCGGAGTCCGTGGAGCTGAACAAGAGCAACGTGCTGCTGCTCGGGGAGACCGGGACCGGCAAGACGCTACTGGCGCAGACGCTCGCCCGCATTCTGGAGGTTCCGTTCACGATCGTGGACGCCACCACGCTCACCGAAGCGGGTTACGTCGGGGAAGACGTGGAGAACATCATCCTGAAGCTGCTCCAGGCGGCGGACGGAGACATCGCCCGGGCTCAGGAGGGCATCATCTACGTGGATGAGATCGACAAGGTCTGCC
The DNA here is from genome assembly GCA_965116805.1 of Vicinamibacteria bacterium. Lineage (GTDB taxonomy): Bacteria > Acidobacteriota > Vicinamibacteria > Marinacidobacterales > Marinacidobacteraceae > Marinacidobacterium. The sequence goes on along the minus strand of OZ220713.1, from coordinate 1,590,543 downwards.
GCAAGGACGAAAACCCCTCCATCACCCGCGACGTTTCGGGAGAGGGCGTTCAACAGGCTCTCCTGAAGATCGTCGAAGGGACGCTCGCCAGTGTTCCTCCCCAGGGCGGACGCAAGCATCCGCACCAGGAGTTCCACCAGGTGGACACGACCAACATCCTGTTCATCTGCGGCGGCGCCTTCGTGGGTCTGGAATCGATCATCGAGCGCCGCGTCGGAACCAAGGCGCTCGGTTTCGCCGCCGACGTGCCGGAGAGCGCCAAGGCGCGCCGGGAGGCCACCCTCGATCAGCAGCAGCCCACCGATCTGATCCGCTACGGATTGATCCCTGAATTCGTCGGCCGGCTGCCGGTTGTCGCCACCCTCCACAGTCTCGGCAAGCCGGAACTGATCCGGATCATGACCGAGCCCAGAAACGCCATCGTGAAGCAGTACCAGACGCTTCTCGGCGACGAAGGCGTCGAGTTGACCTTCACCGCCGAAGCGCTGGACGCCGTTGCGGCGCAGGCCGCCAGGCGTGACCTCGGCGCCCGGGGCCTCAGAATGATCATCGAGAACCTGATGCTGGATCTCATGTATGACCTCCCCTCCCGGAAACAGGTGCGCGAGGTCGTGATTACCAGGGAGTTCGTCACCGGACAGGCCGATCCGGTCACCGTTCTTTCCCAAAAGGCCGGCTAGTCCGGTCTCGGGTCCGTTCGGACCCCTTCGCCAACCCTCACCCATGCCAAAAGCGCCCCGCGACCGCGCTCGCTTCGTGACGAGCGCCGTCACCAGGGCGGGCTTCCCGCCCACCGCTCTTCCCGAGGTGGCGTTCGTGGGCCGATCGAACGTCGGGAAGTCGAGTCTTCTCAACCGGCTCGCGGGTCAGCGGGGCCTGGCCCACGTTTCCCGGACGCCCGGCCGGACGCGCATGGTCAACTTCTTCGAAGTTCCCGGACGCTACCGGCTCGTGGACCTTCCCGGTTACGGCTACGCCCGGGCGCCGGAGGCGCTCCGCCGAGGGTGGGAGGACCTCGTGCTCGCCTATCTGACCGGACGGGAGAGTCTGGTGCTGAACCTGCTGCTGGTCGATGCACGGCGCGATCCGCTCCCGAGCGACCTGAAGGCGCTGGCCCTGCTCAACTCCAGCGGACGGCCGGTGGCCGTGGTGGCGACCAAGATGGACAAGCTGAAGAGTTCCCAGGCGGCATCGAGGCTACGGCAGCTTGCACAGGCGTTCGGCAGTGACGGCGAAGTTCCGGTGATTCCCTGCTCGACGGTGGCCGGCAGCAAACGGCCGCGGGATCCCGGCCGGGAAGGCGTCGGCAAGGTGCGGCATCTGATCGCCGAGAGGGTGGAGGCATGGCGCTGAGTTCCGGCGCCGGCACGATCCGGCGGCGTTCCCGCAAGGTGTTCCGGGCCGGCCCCCGGGTCCTCGAGAAGACGCCGCCGCCCTCCGGGCCGGTGCTCTACACCGCGGAACTCGCCCGCCTGAGCCCCCCGGATCTGCAACAGGTCGCGGCGGATCTGGGGATCGACACCCCCGATGCGCTGACCCGGCAGGATCTCCTCTACCGGGTCCTCGGGGCGCACACGAGTCAGGGAGGGCGGGTCGTCGCCCAGGGGACCCTTCACCGTCTGGTGGAGGGGTTCGGATTCCTCCGCTCGCCCATCAATTCCTATCTTCCCGGCCCCAACGACGTCTACGTCTCGCCTACCCAGATTCGGCGCTTCAACCTCAGGAACGGCGACATGCTGCTCGGCGACATCCGCCGTCCGCGCCGCGGGGAGCGCTATTTCGGACTGCGCGACCTCGAGATGGTGAACGGCGAACCGGCCGTGGAGAACCCGGAGCGTCCCGAGTTCGAATCCCTCACTCCTCTCCATCCGGACCACATGATCCGGCTCGAGAACGACTCGGGAGACCTGGCGGCACGGGTCGTGGATCTGGTGGCGCCCATCGGGGCGGGCCAGCGCGGGCTCATCGTGGCGCCGCCGCGGGCTGGCAAGACGGTTCTGCTGCAATCGATCGCGAACGGCATTCAGAAGAACCATCCGGACGTCGAGTTGCTGGTCCTCCTCGTGGACGAGCGGCCCGAGGAAGTCTCCGACATGGTGAACAACGTCCGGGGGGAAATCCTGAGTTCGACCTTCGACGAGCGCGGAATCCGCCACATCCAGGTCGCCGAAGCGGCGCTCGACCGGGCCAGACGCCGTGTCGAGCTGGGCAAGGACGTCGTCATCCTGCTCGACTCCCTGACCCGCCTGGCCCGCGCCTACAACCACACCAAGGCCTCCGCCCAGGGCCGGCTGCTCTCCGGAGGCATGGACGCGACCGCCATCCAGTACCCGAAGAAGTTCTTCGGCGCCGCCCGGAACATCGAAGACGGAGGTTCCCTGACCATCCTGGCCACCGCGCTGGTGGACACCGGCAGCCGGCTCGACGATCTCGTCTACGAGGAGTTCAAAGGCACCGGGAACATGGAGATCCATCTCGATCAGCGTCTGCTGGAGCAGCGTCTCTTCCCGGCGATCGACCTCCACCAGAGCGGCACGCGGCGGGAGGAACTGTTGCTTTCTCCGGAAGAGCTGCAGCGGATGGTCGTGCTCCGGCGGGTGCTCGCGTCGCTGGACGCGGTCGAGGCCATGGCACTCGTCATCGAGAAGATGGGACAGACAGCGTCGAACGCGGAGTTCCTGCAGGCCATGACGAACTCCGACTGAGGCGGCGCCGCCGCCCTCTCCCGGAGCCGATGCTAATATCCGCGCCCCTCAAATGCGCCCCGACATCCACCCCGAATACCAGGAAATCACGGTGACCTGTGCCTGCGGCACCAGTTTCGTGACCCGTTCCACCCGGGGCAGCGATCTGCGGCTCGAGATCTGTTCCGCCTGCCATCCGTTCTTCACCGGGAAACACCGCATCGTGGACTCGACCGGACGGGTGGAACGATTCCGCCAGAAGTACGGCGAGGTTCGGTCGCGGCGGGCAGCGCAGGCGAGCGCCACCCAATAGAACGCGTCTCGCGCAGGCGCTCGCAGCCGGTCCGGGTTCCGGGTCCGTGCGGCCTGTCCATTCCCGGACCGCCGCGCGCTTCAGCCGGGAGCCCGACCCGCCCGTGGACCGCTACCATGATGCCCGGGCTCTGCCGGTTCCGGGCCGCAAACGAGGGCGCCCGACCTTCCCGAAGCACGCCGCCAACCAGGAAATCGCCATGACCACGAAGACCGCGAACGGAAACGCCGGCGCGGGAATCGAAGCTGCGCTCGCCGCCGCCGAGGAGCGCTACCGCGAGGTCACCGCGCGGCTCGCAAGTCCCGGGGTCCTTGCGGATCCGGCGGAGCTCCGCCGTCTTTCGACGGTGCATGCCGAGCTCGAACCGCTGATGGACGCCGGGGGACGTCATCGGCAACTCGGCGAACGGCTCGCGGAAGCCGTTGAAATGGAGAGCGATCCGGATCCCGAAGTGGCCGAGCTGGCCGCTGAGGAAGCCGCCGAGACGCGCGCCGAACTCGAACTCGTCACCGACGAGATCCGGCGCCGGCTGCTGCCCAGGGATCCGAACGACGACCGCAACGTGCTGCTCGAGGTGAGAGCAGGGACCGGCGGAGAGGAAGCGGCACTCTTCGCCCGCGAGGTCTTCCGGATGTACGAGCAGTACGCGCGGTCGAACGGGTTCCGGGTGGACGTGGTCTCCAGCCAGGAATCCCCGGTGGGCGGCATCAAGGAAATCGTCTCGGTGATCGAGGGCAAGGGCGCCTTCAACCGGCTGAAGTTCGAGAGCGGCGTGCACCGCGTGCAGCGGGTGCCCGCGACCGAAGCGTCCGGACGCATCCATACCTCCGCGGTCACGGTCGCCGTGCTCCCGGAAGCCGAGGACGTGGAGATCCAGATCGACCCCAAGGAGCTGCGCGTGGACACGTTCTGCTCCTCCGGGCCCGGCGGCCAGAGCGTGAACACCACCTATTCGGCGGTGCGCATCACCCACCTTCCCTCCGGGCTGGTGGTGAGTTGCCAGGACGAGAAGTCGCAGATCAAGAACAAGGCGAAGGCGTTGCGCGTGCTGAAATCGCGGCTGCTCGAAATGGCCCGGCAGGAGCAGCAGGCGCAGGTGGCCGAGGCGCGGCGCGGACAGGTGGGGCGCGGCGACCGCAGCGAGAAGATCCGGACCTACAACTTCAAGGAGAACCGGATCACGGATCACCGGATCGCGCTCACGCTGCACTCCCTTCCGAACGTCCTCGGTGGTGAGCTCGATCCGCTGATCGAGCCGCTCCACGCCCGGGAACAGTCGGAGCGGTTGAAGGCGCTCAATCTCTGAGCAGAGAGACCACGGCCGGGCAGGCCCTTCGCGAGGGCGCGGAGCGGCTTGCGGCCGCCGGGATCGCGTCTCCGGAGTTCGACGCCGGACTCCTGTTGCGGGCCGCCGCCCGGTGGTCCGCCGCCGAGCTGATCGCGCGGGCCAGCGACGGGCTTGCACCGCCGGTGCGGGACGCGTTCGCCACCCTGATCGCCGGGCGGGCGGCGCGCCGGCCGCTCCAGCACCTCGTGGGCGAGGTCGAGTTCTTCGGCCTGACGCTGACGGTCGGTCCCGGGGCACTCATTCCCCGCCCGGACACGGAGACCCTCGTGGAGGCCGCGCTGGCCCGGCTGCCCGGGACCAGCCCGGTCCCGCTCCGCATTGCCGATGTGGGTTGCGGATCCGGCGCGATCGCACTTGCGCTCGCGTCCCGCCTGCCCACGGCCTCCGTCTTCGCCGTCGACAACGCTCCCCGGGCGCTGGAGCTGGCCGCCGCCAATGTCCGCAGGTGGAACCTGGAGTCCCGAGTCCGGCTCATGTGCGGTGACCTGCTGGTGGACTTCGACCCCAATACGCTGGACGGGGTGGTCGCCAACCTGCCCTACATTCCCGACGGGGAGATCGACGGGCTCGAACCCGAGGTCCGCGACCACGAGCCACGGGATGCTCTTGCCGGGGGTCCGGACGGCCTGGACCCCCTCCGCCGCCTGGCGCCGATGGCGGCGCGGGCCGTCCGCCCCGGCGGCCAGGTTCTGGTCGAGATCGGCGCCGGCCAGGAAAGCGCCGCGACGGGGGTCCTGGCGGACGCGGGATTCGGTCCCGTCGAGTCCATTCGCGACCTGCAGGGCGTCCCCCGGGTCCTGGCGGCCTCGCTGCGCGCCTGACCGGACCGGCGGCTCGAAGGGGATAGGATCGAACGGTGATCTACGTCGTCACCGTGCTCGGCTACCTGGGGCTTCTGGTGTTCATTGCCCTCCGCCGGGCGCGGAAGGTGTCCACGCAGGACGACTTCATGGTCGCGGGGCGGTCGGTGCCGTGGCAGATTCTGGTCGGGACGCTGATCTGCACCTGGATCGGTTCCGGGAGTCTCTTCGGCGGCGCGGGCCGGGCGTTCCGCGAGGGGTTCTCCGCGCTCTGGATGAGCGCCGGCGCCTGGGTCGGGATCGTGGTGGTCTTCTTCCTCGCCGCCAAGGTCCGGCGGATCGCGGAGTACACCGTTCCCGACCTGCTGGAGCGCCGCTACCACCCGGCCGCGCGGCTCCTCGGGACGACGGCGATCGCGATCGCTTATCTCACCATCGCCGGCTACCAGTTCGTGGGCGGCGGACGGCTGCTGGCAATCCTGTTCCCGGGACTCGACCCCGACGTGGGAATGACCATCGTCGCGGTGCTGGTGACCGTCTTCGCGGTCAGCGCCGGGATGCTCTCGGTCATCAGCCTGGACGTGGTGAACGGGATCATCATCATCGTCAGCATCCTGATCGCGGCGCCGCTTGCGTTTGCCGGGGCCGGCGGGGTTGAAGGACTGACCAGTGTCCTTCCGGAGACCCATTTCACCCTTACCGGCCGGCTCGGCCTCTCGGCAGCGATCGGGCTCTTCCTGCCCACCATGCTGCTCCTCCTCGGCGAGAGCGGCATGTACCAGAAGTTCTACGCCGCCCGGTCCGGGACCGCAGCCCGGAAGGCGGTCCTCGGGATGATCGTGGGGGTGATCCTGATCGAGGTCCTGATCGTCGCCACGGCGGTCTTCGCCGCCGCCGGCTACTGGGACGACACCGCGTTCCGGACCGCGGGGGGCTTCGACGCCCGGGCCACCGAGACGGTGCTCCTCGAGTTCGCGCGCCACCAGCTCCCGGCGTTCGCGGGATGCCTCCTGCTGGCCGGCGCCGTGGCCATCATCTTCTCCACCGCGACGACCTTCCTCCTGGTCCCCTCCACCGGGATGGCGCGGGACATTTACCAGCGCTTCGTGCGTCCGGACGCCGACTCCGGAACGGTGATCCGCTTCCAGCGTTTCGCGATGGTGGGGCTCTCGGCGCTCGCTCTCATCATCACCACCCGCTTCGAGAGCATCCTGGACATGGCGCTCTACGCCTACACCATGGTGGGGGCAGCCGTGACCCCCGCCCTGCTGGCGGCGTTCCTCTGGCGGCGGGCGAGCCCGATCGGGGGCGTCATTTCCATCTCCGCCGGGATCGTGACCACCCTGATCTTCGGAGTCCTGAACTCCGCCGGGCTCGAGCGGGTCTGGTTTCTCCCGACCGACTACGACTACGTGATCTATCCGGCAGCAGTCGCTTCCGTTTCCGGGCTGATCATCGGCAGCCTGCTCACCGCGCCGGCGCGGCCCGAACAGGTGGAGCCGTTCACGGGAGGCGGGGACTCCGATGCCCGAAGCTGAGGTCGGCATCGTCCGCCGGGGGCCCGCCGCCCGGGTCGAGATGCGCTGGCCCGAGAAACGGAACGCCCTGTCGGTGGCCATGATGGACCGGCTGTCGGCCGCGCTCCGCGAAGGAGCCGGGGAAGAGGGGGCCCGGGCCATCGTGCTGGCGGGCGCCGGCCCGGCTTTTTCCGCGGGCCACTACTTGCCCGAAATGGTGGGGGCGAGCCCGGAGGAACAGCGCCGGATCTTCGCGGCGTGTTCGGCCCTCATGGACACGATCCGTTCCCTCCCGCTTCCGGTGATCGCGGAGGTGCGGGGCATCGCCACCGCCGCCGGCTGTCAACTGGTCGCGGCCTGCGACCTCGCGGTGGCCGCGGAAACCGCACGCTTGGCCACGCCCGGGGTCCGCATCGGACTCTTCTGTTCCACGCCCATGGTCCCGGTGAGCCGGGCCGTGGGGAGGAAACGCGCCATGGAGATGCTCCTCACCGGGGACTTCGTGGACGCGCAGACCGCCCTCGAGTGGGGGCTCGTGAACCGAGTGGTGTCGGAAGAACGCCTCGAGGAAGAAACCCAGGCCTTCGTCGAGCGGATCGCCGAGGCGAGCCCCTTCGTGGTGGCGCTCGGCAAGCGCGCCTTCCACCGCCAGGCCGGCCTCAGCGTCAAAGAGGCCTACGCGGCGATGTCGGAGGTGATGTGCGGGAACGCGGTCGAACCCGACGCCCAGGAGGGGATGCGCGCCTTCCTCGAGAAACGGCGACCGCGCTGGACGCAGAGCGCCGGCTAGGAGCGCCGCCCCCCCCCCCCCGGCTAACCGTCCCGCCGGCGCAGCCGGTACGCCGCGTTCCCACCGTCGCGGTGGAAGCGGACGACCTCGTATCCGCGATCGAAGAGTCCGGTGAGAGCCTCGCGGCTCTTCACTCTCCAGTCCATGGCGAGCCCGATATCCCTGTTCAGGACCTCGTTGAAGTCGGTGGGAATCAGGTAGAGGATGTCGCGGGCGCCGGTATCTTCGACCGGAGTCGAATCGGCGCTCACCGGGAGTCCGTCAGCGCGGAAAGAAACCGCGTTGGCCCGGGGCAGGTCCGGGATTCCGGGGGGCGGTATCAACTCGCGGCGGCGGGCGCGTGCCACCCGCTCGGAATCGAGTTGCCAGTCCGGCTCCAGCCGATCGGTAGGCAACCCGCCGTGGAGGGGGCTATTGCTGTTGCCGTACACGTTCAGGCGGTACACCGACGAGACGCAGCCGAGGTGGTTGATGTTCAGGTGCGCGTTCCGCGCCTGGAGGGGATCAAAAGTCCAGTTCACGCGCCGGACGCCCTGCGCCCGGACCCGGTCCGCCTGCGCCCACTTGAGCGCCAGGCCGATGCCGGATCCCTGGTATTCGGGGCGCACCGCGAGCATGTGCGAGTGGTGGAACGGTTCCCCTTCGCCTTGCCCGGGGAAACCGCACACGAACCCGGCCATCCGCTCGCCGACGAAGGCGCCGGCGGTGATCGCGCCGTAGTGGCCCATGACCGCCATGAGCCCGGCCGGGACCACGTCCAGTTCGATGAATCCCCAGACCTCCTGCTGGATGGCCTCGCACATCTTCATGTCGTCCATGCCGGCGAGGTCGCGGATCGAGAAGGCTTGGGACACGTCGCTACCCGGGGGGCGGCAAGTGTAAGGAAGCCGGCCCCCGATCGCGCCCGGAAATTCCGGCGTGCAGACCACGTCTCCACCCCCCGGGGCGGGACACCACACTAGAATCCGGGCCCGTTGACCGACCTCCTCCGAGGGTGCCGTCCCCTGCTGTTCGCCCTCTTCACGGGGGTACTGATCGCCGACCGCGTCACCAAGATTCTCGCGGAGCGGTCGCTCGCGATGGGGAGCCCGGTGGAAGTGATCCCCGGGTTCTTCCAGCTCACCCTGGTCCACAACACCGGGATGGCCTTCGGACTGCTCGGGAGCGCTTCGATTCCGGGGAAGGCGTGGCTGCTCACCGCCGTTTCGACGGGACTCCTCGCCGCGATCGTCTGGTTCGCGTGGCGCGCTGGACCGCTGACCAACATGACCACGTTCGGGATCGTGGCGATGCTGTCGGGGGCCGTCGGCAACATCCTCGACCGGCTCCTCTATGGCTACGTGGTGGACTTCTTCGACTTCTACATCGGCAGCGCCCACTGGCCCGCCTTCAACATCGCGGACGCGATGATCTGCACCGGGGTCGGCCTGCTGGTCGTGGAGAGCGTCCGGGACCTGCGGCGGGAAGCCGGCAGGACGGGCCAGGAAGAGCCGAGCGAGGGCTGAACGGATGTTCCCCCGGCTCGCGGACTTCGGATCCTTCGAGATCTTCGGGCGGACCTTCCACCCCATCCTCCACACCTACGGCATCCTCATGTTCGCCGGGTTCATCGGCGGGCTCTACGTGGCGGCGAGACGCGCGCCGCGCTACGGCATCCAGCCGCAGCACATCTACGACCTCGGGCTCTATCTGGTGATCGGGGCGCTGGTCGGCGCCAAGGTGCTGCTGGTCCTGCTCGACCCGGCGCGGTTCCTCGCGAATCCCGGGGGTTTCATCACTGCGGGGGGCGTCTTCTTCGGCGGCCTGCTGGGAGCGGTCGGAGCGACCATCTGGTTCTTCCGGAAGCGCGGGATTCCCGTCTGGCACGGCGGCGATCTCATGGCGCCCTCGATTGCGCTCGGGCACGGCATCGGCCGGCTCGGTTGCTTTGCCGCCGGGTGCTGCTACGGGACCCCGGCCGAGGGTCTGCCGGCGATCACCTTCACCGACGTCTACGCGAATTCGGTCACCGGGGTGCCGCTGAACGTCCCGCTCCATCCGACCCAGCTCTACGAGGCGGGTCTGGAATTCGCGCTCTTCTTCTTCCTGCTGTGGCTCGCGCCGCGTCGCAGGTTCCAGGGCCAGCTCTTCCTGACCTGGGCCATCGTCTATCCGGTGTCCCGGTTCCTCATCGAGTTCCTCCGCGGAGACCCGCGGGGGTTCGTGCTGGACGGGCTGCTCTCCACCTCGCAGTTCGTCGGCATCTGGATCGTGGCCGCGGCGGTGATCTCGCTTCTTGTCCTCCGAAGGCGCACCGCCTGAATCGCTGGACGCCGGCGGCGGAACGAGTCTCGAATTCGAGATCGGTGACGCCGAGGACGGCCGGCGCCTCGACCTGATCGCTTCGGAGCGCCTCCCGGACATAAGCCGCAGCGAGGCGGCGCGCTGGGTGGAGGCAGGGTTCGTCCGGCTCGACGGGCGGGTCCGCCGTCCCGGTCACCGCTGCCGGCCGGGTCAGCGGGTGTTCGTCAGGGCCCCGGGCGATGGGCGCACCCCGCTTTTCGGCGCCCCCGGCGAGGACGATCCCCTGTCTCCGGAACCGGTGCCGCTCGAGGTTCTCCACGAGGATGCCTGGCTGGTCGTGATCGACAAACCGGCGGGGCTGGTGGTGCACCCGGGCCCCGGCCACCGGCAGGGGACCCTGGCGAACGGGCTGATCCACCGGTACCCGGAGATGGCGCGAGTCGGTCCTCGGGGGCGGCCCGGACTGGTCCATCGCCTGGACCGGGGCACGAGCGGCGTGCTGGTCGCCGCCCGCACCGAGCCCGCGCGGCTGCGGCTCGCCGCGGCCTTCGCGGAGCGGCAGGTGGAGAAGCGGTATCTGGCTCTGGTGATGGGCCGGTTCGGGGAACACCGCCGGATGGACGAACCCATCGGGCGCGATCCGAAGCACGGGCAGCGCTACCGCTGCCGGGGCCGATACGCGCGGGAGGCCGAAAGCGAAGCCTGGCCCCTCGAAGAGCTGCCGCTCGCGACGTACGTCGGTATCCGCCTCCACACCGGCCGCACCCACCAGGCCCGCGTCCACCTGGCCCACGCCGGATACCCGATCGCCGGCGACGTGATGTACGGCCCCGGGGCTCCTCGCCGCGGCGGCGGACAGGCGGGCGCGGCGCTCCGCCGCCTCGAACGCCCCGCGCTGCACGCCGCCGAGATTGCTTTCGCACATCCGGGAACGGGCAACCCGGTCCGATTCGCGGCGCCGCTCGCGGAGGACTTCCAGGAGACGCTCGCGGCGCTGCGCTCGGCGACGGCCTGAACCGGCCCCCAATCGCATAGGATTCGCGCGGTCAGCCGGAATGAACACGGTTCTCGGAAACGAGGAATTCCGGGCCGCGCTATTCCGGCTCGCGGACCTGGTGGCGGCGCGGGCGCCGGTTCCGCTCGCGATTCTGGGCATCCGCCGGCGGGGGGTGCCGCTCGCGGTCCGGATTCGCCGGCATCTCGAGAGCGCCGGCCGGCGCGACATCCCGGTCGGGGAGCTCGACATCAACCTCTACCGGGACGATGTCCATGACCGGGGCATCCCCCGGATCGGCGAGACGCGCATCCCGTTCGCCCTCGAGGAGCATCACATCCTGCTGGTGGACGACGTCCTCTTCACCGGGCGGACAGTCCGGGCGGCGCTCACCGCGCTCAGCAACTTCGGGCGGCCGCGGAGCGTCCGGCTCGCCGTCATGGTGGACCGGGGCGGGCGGGAGCTGCCCATCGCCGCCGACTTCGTGGGCCTTGCGGTGGAAGCCGGTGACGGGGACATGGTGCGGGTCCGGGTCGAGGAAGAGGACGGTGAGGACGGGGTCGTCATGCTCCCCCGCGGGGAGGCCGCGGCGTGAGACACCTGCTCGGGATCCGCAGCCTCACCCCCGAGGAAGCGCTCGGGATCCTGGATGAAGCGCCCCGCTACCAGGACGTGGCCGATCAGCCGGTGCCGCGGGTTCCGGTGCTCGTCGGGCGGACGGTGACCCACCTCTTCATGGAGCCCTCGACCCGCACCCAGGCGTCGTTCCAGCTCGCCGCCAAGCGTCTCTCGGCGGAACCCCTCTCCTTCGTTCCCAAGTCCTCCTCGCTGACCAAGGGGGAGACCTTCCTGGATACCGCTCGCACGCTCGCCTCGATGGCGCCCGACATCGTGGTGGTCCGGAGCGCCGAGTCGGGAGCCCCGCACGTGCTGGCGCGGGAGATTCCGACGGCGCAGGTCATCAACGCGGGTGACGGGATCAGCGAGCATCCCACCCAGGCGCTGCTGGATGCCTTCACCATCCGGAAGCACCTCGGACGCATCGCCGGGGTGCGGGTGACGATCATCGGCGACCTGCTGCACAGTCGGGTGTTCCGCTCGAACGCCCGCCTCCTGACGATGCTGGGCGCCGAGGTGCGTTGCTGCGGGCCGCCGACGCTCGTTCCCCCCGGACTCGACCGGCTGGGTGTCCAGTCCTTGCTCCACCTGGAGGAGGCTCTGGAGGGCGCCGAAGCGGTCATGGTGCTCCGCATCCAGCACGAGCGCATGCACGCCTCCTTCATCCCCACCGAGCGCGAGTACTACCGCGAGTTCGGGCTCACCGGCGAGCGGCTCGCCCGAACCGACAACGCCATCGTGCTGCATCCGGGCCCGCTCAACCGGGGGGTCGAGATCTCCTCGGAGGTGGCGGACGGACCCCGATCGGTGATCCTGGACCAGGTGCGGAACGGCGTCGCGGTCCGGATGGCGGTCCTCGCGGAAGTCGCCCGCAGCAGCCCCAGGAGTCGGAGAACCGATGGCTGACCGGCCGGTGGTCCTGCGGGGGGCCCGCGCCGTGGACCCGGCCGCGGAACTCGACGCCGTCCTGGATCTCCGCCTCGCGGAAGGAACGATCGCCGCCGTCGGTGAGGGTCTCGCCGAACCGGGGGACCGGGTCGTGGACGTGGACGGTCTGGTGGCGGCGCCCGGCTTCTGCGACATGCACGTCCACTTCCGCGAGCCCGGTCTCGAGTACAAGGAGACGGTGGCCAGCGGGGCCGCCGCCGCCGTCGCCGGCGGATTCACCGCGGTGGCCTGCATGGCGAACACCGATCCGGTGAACGACAGCCCTTCGGTCACCGCCCACATCCGCCAACTGGCGGCGCAGGCCGGGCTCGCCCACGTGCACCCGATCGCCGCCACCACCCAGCGGATGAACGGGGAGCGGATCTCCGAGTTCGGCTCCCTCAAGGAGGCCGGGGCGGTGGCCGTCTCCGACGATGGGCTCCCGGTCGGGGACCCCGCGGTCATGCGGAAGGCCCTCGAGTACTCGCGGCTTCATGACCTGCCGGTGATCGAACACTGCGAGACGCTGGAACTGACCGGCGAAGGCGCGATGCGCGAGGGCGCCTACGCCGCCTGGATCGGACTCCCCGGAATCCCGGCCGCGTCGGAGTTCATCGCGGTCGAGCGGAATATCGCCCTCGCCGAGATCACCGGCGCCCGCCTCCATGTCGCGCACCTCTCGACCGCGCGTTCCGCCGCCGCGGTGCGCCGCGCCAAGGCCGCCGGACTGCGGGTCACCGCCGAGGTGACGCCGCACCACCTGGTGCTGACCGAAGAGGCAGTCGGCGATTACGACACCGCCGCCAAGATGAAGCCGCCGCTCGCCGCGGACGCCGACCGCGAGGCGCTCCTGACGGCCATCGCGGACGGCACGGCCGACGCGATCGCCACCGACCACGCCCCGCACCACGAGGACGAGAAGAAGCTCTGTTTCCAGAGCGCTCCCTTCGGGATCGTGGGACTCGAGACCGCGGTGCCGCTCGTCCTCGATCGCCTCGTGGCGTCCGGCGCAATCTCCCTCGCCCGGGCGGTTCAGTTGCTCTCCACGGGTCCGCGCCGGATTCTCGGCCTGCCGGGCGGCGACCTCCGGCCCGGAAGTCCCGCGGACATCACCCTGCTCGACCTCGACGCCACCGGCACGATCGATCCGGAATCGTTCCGCAGCCGGGGTCGCAGCACCCCGTTCGCCGGGCTCTCCCTGAAGGGGCAGGTCGCGGCGACCTGGGTCGGCGGGCGGGAGGTCTATTCGCGAAACGCCGGGCGGTGATGCCGCCTCGCGGCTGGCAGGAGGCGGTCGACCGCGTCTACCGGCGGCACAACGCCGGCAGTCTCGACTCCGACCCGCTCCAGTTTCCGCGGCGTTTCCAGCGCGCGGACGACCGGGAGATCGCGGCCTTCTTCGCCGCTTCGCTCTCCTATGGGAACGCCCGCGCGGTGTGCTCCTCGCTCGAGCGGGTGTTCGCGTGGACCGGGCCGCATCCCGCGCGCTTCGTGCGGGAGTTCGAGCCGAAGCGGGAGGCGCCCGGGCTGGGCGGCTTCCGGCACCGCTGGTCGAGCGCCGGGGACCTCGTCCGGCTCGCGGTGATGCTACGCGGCGTTCTTGAAGAGCACGGGACGGTGGAAGCCCTGTTCGGCCGGGGTGTCGTCCACGACTCCGGCGGCCGGGCGGACGTGGCGGCGGGCATCGTGCGGTTCCGGCAGGCAGTCCTGGCGTACGACGAGGCGTCGCCGGACGACGATGCCTCCCGGCCCGGCGCCCGCTACTTCTTCCCGGATCCGCGGACCTCCGCGGCCAAGCGCACGACCATGTTCCTGCGCTGGGTCGTCCGGCCGGACGACGGCCTGGACCTCGGCCTCTGGAACTGCCTCCACCCGCGGGACCTGGTGGCCCCGCTCGACACCCACATGTTCCTGATCGCCCGGCGGCTGCGCCTGACCCGCCGGAAAACCCCGGCCTGGCAGGCGGCGCTGGACCTGACCCGGGGGCTCCGGCGGCTGGACCCGGAGGATCCGGTGAAGTACGACTTCGCGCTCAGCCGGCTGGGGATCGTGGAAGGATGTCCGCGGCACCGCCGGAGCGAGCCGTGCGAGCTGTGCGGGCTGCTGGGGAGGGGACGTTCCAAGCTGGCGAGGCCCTGAGGGACGGTGAGGTTGCGACATGCGCGGCGCGGAGCGCCGCGCGTGCCGGTCTGGAGACCGGCGTTCCAGCCGGCGTTCCCTTACCGGACCGTCACCCGGGAGCGCTCGGTGAGGGTGCCCTGGGCGCGCTCCACCGCCACGATGGCCTTGTTGTAGTCGATGATCGCCTGGAGTTCGTTGGCCCGCGCCTGGGCGAGGTCGCGCTGCGCCTGCACGATGAAGTAGCTGGTGGTCATTCCCACCTCGAACTTCTTCTGCTCGGCGTCGAGGCTTGCCTCCTGGAGTTCGCGGGCGACCCGGCTGGCGTCGATCCGCCGCCGGTTAGTCTCGACCTGGCGCACCGCGGTGCGGACCTCCTGGGCAATCAGGACCTCCTGTTGACGGATGGCTTCGCGCTGCCGGGTGACGTCGGTCTGTGCCTGCGCGTGCTGCGCGTGCGCCTGATCAGGGCCGATGGGGTAGGAGAAGGAGAGGCCCACCTGCCAGTCGCGGTAGTCGAGCCCGCTCATTTGTGAAAGCGCATCGCCGTAGCCACCGGGGACCGTATCGACAGTGGGCCCGAAGAACCCGTCGCGCAGGAGCTGTGTGCCCCCGACGCCGGTGAGTTGGACCAGCCCCACGAGATCCACCGAGGGAAGCGTCTGGTTGCGGAAGAACCGGACGTCGTACTGGTTGGTGTCCAACTGGACGCGCTGGGACCGCAACTCGGGCCGGCGCTGGAGCGCCACCCGGATGGCGTCTTCGGTGTCGACGGCATAGTCCTCGTTCGACGGAGCGTCGACCGGCCGGATCTCCCCATCCCAGAAGCCGACACCGTCGGGATCGCGGATCAGCGCCTTGAGAGCGTCCTCGGTCTGGCGGATCGCCTCTTCCGCCAGGATCAGTTCTTCCTCGCGGGCCGCCGCCTCGGCCTGGGCCTGCAGGACGTCGATCGGCGCCATGGTCCCCACTTCCACCTGCACCTGGTTGTTGCGCAGCAGGTCCTGGGCCAGCTCCAGCGACTGCGCGGCGACCTCATGGCTCCGGATGGCGAAGACGAGATCCCAGTACGCGTTCTGAACGTCGCGCAGCACATCCAGCACGCTGGTCTCGAACTCGTGCCCCGCCTGCCGCTCGCCGTTCTGCGAAATCACGATCTGGCGCCGCTGCGGGTCGGCGCGGAAGTTCTGGAGCAGCGGCTGCGTGACCTGGGCGTTGAGCGTGCTGCGGTAGCGCGGGTTGAAGGTGAAGAACTGGCTGTTCGTGGCCAGCCGGTTGTTGTTGAACTGGACCGAGTAGTTGGCGCCGAAGGGGAGTTGCTGCTCGAAACGCAGGTTGTAGTTCAGGTTGTCCTGTTCGTTCTGGGAAGCCCCGTCGAGCTGGCTCTCCGCGGGTGAGAGGCTCTCCCGGAGGCTGGTGTCCAGCACCAGGTTCGGGGTGTACACCCGGCGGGCAGCCGAGAGCGCGAACGTCGACGACTGCCGGGCCAACCGCGAAATCTGAACGCTCAGATTGTTCTCGAGCGCCTGCTGGATGGCGTCGTCGAGGCTCAGCTCGAGCGGCGCCGGCTGGCCGGCGGCGTCCTCATCGGAAGAACCGGCGAAGGCCATGCCCGGCAGGCCCAGCGAAAGGACAAGAATTGCGGTGGTGGTGCGCATGAGGTTTCTCCTCGAGAAAGGACAGGGGAGCGGTCCGGCAGGAATCTCATCTACAAGACGCGCCCAAGCCGAATTTTCTACCGTCACTCCATGAATACGCACATCCCCCGCCCGAGGTTTCGCCCCTGAAGGGAAGCGTCATGGGATCAACGGCCCGCGTGCGTCTGGATCTCGCCTATGACGGGACCGATTTCGCCGGCTGGCAGGCGCAGCCGGACCGCGACACTGTCCAGGGACGGATCGAAGCAGCCCTCGGGCGGCTCTACCGCCAGGCTCCGGGACAAAGGACGCCCGTGGTCGGAGCCGGGAGGACGGACGCCGGGGTGCACGCCGAAGGACAGGTAGCTCATTTCGACGCGCCCGCCGCGATTCCTCCCGCGGGAATCCGGGCGGGGCTGAACGCCCTGCTGCCCGACGCGATCCGGGTTCTCGCCGCGGCCGAGGCCGCGGCGGACTTCCACGCCCGGTTCAGTGCGGCCGGCAAGACGTACCGCTATCACCTGTTGACCGAGACGATGGTTTCACCCCTGCGGAGCCGCTACGCCTGGCCGGTCGGCGACGGCCTTTCCCGGGGGGCCATGGAGGAGGGCGCCCACGCCCTCGCCGGCCGCCACGACTTCCGCGCCTTCTTCACCGCGCCTCCCGGAGAAGAGCCGGAGACGCCCGTCCGGAACGTCTTCACGGCGCGCTTTGTCGAGGCCGGAAACGAGCTGGTCTTCGAGGTCGCCGCCGAAGGATTCCTCCGTTACATGGTTCGCCGCATGGTGGGGACCCTGGTGGCGATCGGGCGGGGACAGCTTCCGCCGGAACGGGTTGCCGAGATGCTTCGTGATCCCGAAGCGTCGGGGCCGAGATTCCGGGCGCCCGCGGCCGGGCTCCGTCTGTACCGGGTGCACTACGGGGCTCCCGGGCGCTGCTAAATTGGCGGGTCCGTGCCCGGGAGTTCCGTGACCCTCGACATCGCTCCCGAGGAGGAAACCGCCGGACTCCTCGCGCGGATCGATCGCACCCGGCTGCCCCTTCACGTCGCGGCGATCATGGACGGGAACGGGCGCTGGGCAGCCGCCCGCGGACTTGCCAGGGTCGAGGGACACGCGGCGGGAGTGGAGTCGGTCCGGGACACCGTCGAGGGCGCCGCCAGCCTGGGACTGGGGGCGCTCACCCTGTTCGCCTTCTCCATCGAGAACTGGAGCCGGCCTCCCGAGGAGGTCGAGGTGCTCATGGAGCTGGTCAAGCGCTACCTGCGGCTCGAAACCGAGAACCTGATCGCGAACGACATCCGCTTCCGGCCCATCGGACGACTGGGCGAGCTGCCCGCCGACGTCCAGGCGATGCTGCAGGAGACCGCCGACGCCACCGCGCACTGCGAGGGGCTCGGCCTCAACATCGCCCTGAACTATGGAGGCCGGGCGGAAATCGTGGACGCCGCGCGGCGGATCGCCGAACAGGCGGCGCGGGAAGGGAAGGCCCCCGAACTGGACGAGCACGCCTTCGGGGACTACCTGTATACCCGCGGACTTCCCGACCCCGACCTCCTGATCCGCACCAGCGGCGAGGAACGGGTTTCCAATTTCCTCCTTTTCCAGAGCGCCTACACGGAGTTCTGGACGACGCCCACGTTCTGGCCGGATTTCCGGCGGCGGCACCTCTTCGAGGCGATCCTCGCCTACCAGCGCCGCAGCCGGAGGTACGGCGGAATCTCCGACTAGCGGGCTGCCGGGATGCGGCGCGTCATCAGTGCGGCGGTGGTCGCCGCGGGCACGCTGGCCCTTTGCCTGCTCGTGCCTCCCTGGGTCCGCCAGCTCGCCATCCTGCTGGCGGCGGTGTACGCGTGCCGGGAGGCGATCCGGATGGCGGGGGCGGTCCAGGCGCCCGGGGACGGGTCCGGGGTCTCGCAAGGCGGGAGAGTGCCGGCGGCGGGCCTGGCCGCAACGGTCGTGCTGATGCTGCTGGTGGCCGGTTTCGGCGTCTCCAGTGGTCCGAGCGCGGTGCCGCTGGCCGCGATGGCGCTCCTCGCGATCGCCGCGCTCGTCCTGCCGGCCACGCCGCGGACGCTGGGCTGGCTGGGGGCCGCGGCGCTCGCCGCCCTGTGGATCGGTTTTCCCACGGCGGCGCTGCTCGCGCTGACCTCCGGAGCGGATGGGGGGCGGGTCCTGCTCTTCCTGCTCGCGATCGTGATGCTGGGAGAGGCGGGGGCGTTTTGTGGTGGCAAGCTCATCGGTGGTCCCCGGCTCGCGCCCGCGCTGAGTCCCGGCAAGACGTGGGCGGGCTTCGTCGCCCAGTTGGCCTTCGGCGGCGCCGCCGGGGCAGCGGCGATCCCGCTCCTCTCCTCCGGACTCGGGCCCGGGATCGGAAGTGCGCTCGGGGTCGGGATCTCGGCGGCCGCCGCCCTCGGGGACCTGTTCGAGTCGTTCTGGAAACGGGCCTCGGGCCGCAAGGACAGCGGCCGCATCATCCCCGGCCACGGCGGCCTGCTCGACCGGATCGACGGCGTGCTGTTCGGGGCGCTGGCGCTGCTGGCGGCGTCCGTATTCGTGCCGTTCTAGCGGACCCGTCAGCCGAAGAGGCCGGTCTTCGACAGGTCGAGGTACACGACGAGCACGAAGACCAGGAGCATGAACGCGGCGCCCGCGACCATGAGCGCCTTGCGCATCCCGAGGCTGAGGTCGCGCCGCGCCGCCGATTCCACGAGCAGCACCGCGATCTGCCCGCCGTCGAGGACCGGGATGGGCAGCAGGTTCAGCACTCCGAGGCTGAGGCTCAGGATCGCCATCAGGAGCAGCACGTCGGTGGGGCCGCGGCGGAGCGCGTCCCCGGAGGCCTGCGCGATCCCGATGGGGCCCGAGAACTGGCGCGGCGAGCCCTGGCCACTGACCACGCGGCCGAGCTGGCCGACGGTGAGACCGCCCCAACGGACCGTTTCGGCCATCGCCTCCCGGACCGCGTCCGGAATCGATTCCGATCTGACCATGCGGAAGGGGGGCTGAAACTGGACCCCGACCTGCGGGACGGTCTCGCCGGAGTTCGGATCCTCGCGCAGTCTGGGAACGACCGACAAGACGACCACGCCCTCGCCGCGCTCGACCGCGACGGCGATCTCCCGCACTCCGGCGGCCCGGATCAGGGCCGCGACCTCCGAAGTGCTTCCCACCGCAGCGCCGTCAACGCGGACGATCCGGTCACCCGGAGCGAAGCCGGCGGTGTCGGCGGGCATGTCCGGGACGACGGCTCCGATGATCGGCGGCGCTGGCGGCGCGATCCCCGCATACCCGATGTCGTCGGTGCCCACGGATTCGACCGCGACCGAAAACTCCTGCGGCGCGCCGTCGCGTTCCACCCCGAAGACCACCGCCTGATCCGGCCGCACGATGATGTGCTCCATCGCCGTCCGCCAGTCGGAAACCGGCTCGCCGGCGATGTTCACGATCCGGTCCCCGGCGCGAAGTCCCGCTACGTCAGCGGGAGAGCGTTCGGCCACGTAGGAGACGACGGGCGGATCGGACAGGCCGATCCGCCGTTCCATGCCGACGTAGAAGAGCCCCGCCAGGATCGCCACCGCCAGCACGAAGTTCATGGCGGGGCCGGCGAAGAGAATGGCGAGCCGTTCCCCGCGGGTCCGATTCTGGAGTTCGGCGGGATCGTCGCTCCCGTAGCCGGGCGCGTCGCCCGCCATCTTCACGTAGCCGCCGAGGGGCAGGAGGCCGATCGTCCACTCGGTATCCCCGATCCGCCGGCGGTACACGTTCGGGGGGAAGCCGATCGAAAACGTCTCGACCCGAACTCCGATGAAGCGCGCCGCCAGGTAGTGGCCGAACTCGTGGACGACGACGAGGGTGCCCACCACGAGCACGAAGGCGATGAGGGTGAGCATGGTCAGCGCGCCGTCGCGGGAACGCGGTCTTCGACGAGCTCGCCCGCATAGGAGCGCGCCCAGGCGTCGGCGCGGGCGACTCCCTCCAGGTCTTCGAGTTCGGCGGGAGAGCGGGCAGCCAGCGTCTCGCCCACCACGGACGGGATGCCGGGGAACGGGATGCGGCCCTCGAGAAAGGCCGCCACCGCGACCTCGTTTGCGGCGTTCAGTACCGCGGGGGCGTCACCCCCGGCGGCGAGGGCCTCGGCAGCGAGGCGGAGGCAGGGAAAGCGGTCCGGGTCGGGCGGCTCGAACCGCAGGTCGAGCGGCCGGTCGAGCGGGAGCGGGGCCAGTCCGGTCGGCAGGCGCTCCGGCCAGGTGAGGGCGTACTGGACCGGCGTGCGCATGTGCGTGACTCCGAGCTGGGCCAGGATCGAGCCGTCCTCGAACTCGACCATCGAGTGGACGATGGACTCCGGGTGGACCACCACCCGGATCGCTTCCGGCGGCTGATCGAAGAGCCAGCGCGCCTCGATCATCTCGAGGCCCTTGTTCATCATCGTCGCGGAGTCGATGGTGATCTTGGGCCCCATCTGCCAGGTGGGATGGCGGAGCGCGAGTTCCGGGGTGGCGCCGGCGATCTCGGCGGCCGAGGCCGTGCGGAACGGACCTCCGGAGGCGGTGAGCCAGAGGCGGCGCACGGGGTCCCGCCGGTCCGCGAGGCACTGGTGAATCGCCGCGTGCTCGCTGTCCACCGGAATCAGCCGGGCCCCGGAGGCGGTTGCGGCGCGCGCCATCACCGCTCCGGCCGCCACCAGCGACTCCTTGTTGGCGAGGCCGACGACCTTGCCGGCGCGGAGGGCGGCGAGGGTCGGGCGGAGGCCGGCCGCGCCGACGATTCCCGAAATGACGAAACCGGCACCCGGCGCGGCGGCGGCCCGCTCGAGCCCGGCGGGGCCTCCCGCGACCGCGATCCCCGGCAGCCGCCTCCCGTAGGCGTGTTCGAACTTCCCGGCTTCCTCTTCCCGGCCGAGGGCCACGAGTTCCGGCCGGTGGCGCTCACATAGCGAGTAGAGCCGTTCGGAAGCGCGGCCGGCCGCCAGCGCGACGACCCGGAACCGGTCCGGGTAGCGGTCCACCACTTCGAGGGTGGTCGAGCCGATCGAGCCGGTCGCCCCGAGGATGGAAACCCCGCGGATTTCCGGACTCATCGTTTCGTGATCACCCTGGGAAGCCTGCTTCTTCGTCGGCGCCACGATTGTAGAGCCGCGAGGGACCGCTCCGGCCCGCCCTGCCGACCCTTAACATTCGGGGCCGCCGCATGAAGATCGACCGACTCACGATCCGGGAACTCCGGCTCGACCTCAAGTACCCCTTCGAAACCAGCTTCTCGCGGGTGACCGAGCAACAGTTCCTCCTCCTCGAAGCCGAGGTCGATGGCGTGAGCGGGCATTCCGAGTGCGTCGCCGATGTCGCTCCGGGCTACTCCTCCGAGACGGTGCGCACCGCCGAACACCTCATCCGCGATTTCCTGTGGCCGCTGGCGGCCGGGAACGACTACGCCCATCCGGATGAAGTCGTTCCGTCCTTCGCCCGCGTCCGGGGCCACAACATGGCCAAGGCCGCCATCGAGATGGCGGTGTGGGACGCCTTCGCGCGTCTCGAGGACAAGCCGCTCGCCGGCGTCCTCGGCGGGACGCGCTCGCGCACCGTTTCCGGGGTGTCCATCGGAATCCAGGACACCGTGGACGCGCTCCTGGACAAGATCGGGCTCGAACTCTCCCGGGGTTACCGGCGGATCAAGATCAAGATCAAGCCCGGGTGGGACGTCGACGTGGTCCGGAGAGTGCGCGAGCGCTTTCCGGACATGCCGCTCATGGTGGACGCGAACAGCGCCTACACGCTGGCGGATGAACCGCTCTTCGAGGAACTCGACCAGTTCGGGCTGATGATGATCGAACAGCCCCTCGAACACGACGACATGTGGGACCACGCGGCGCTCCAGCGGAAGATCTCGACGCCGATCTGCCTGGACGAATCGGTGCATTCCGTCGCCGACGCCCGCCGGGCGATCGAGATGGGGGCGTGCCGGATCATCAACGTCAAGGCGGGCCGGGTCGGGGGACTCGCGGCGGCGCGCGACATCGCGGCCCTGGCGGAGAGCCACAGGATTCCGGTGTGGTGCGGCGGAATGCTGGAGAGCGGCGTCGGCCGGGCCCACAACATCCACCTCTCCTCGCTTTCCGGCTTCTCGATGCCGGGCGACGTGGCCGCCTCCGACCGCTATTTCACGGAGGAGATCATCGAACCTCCAGTGACCGTGGATCCCGACGGCTCGCTCCCGATCCCCGAGGGCGCCGGAATCGGCTTCGCGCTCCGCGAAGACGTCATCCGGCGCCACACCCTTTGCGAGACCACGCTCTCCCGCTGACCCGCCCGGTTCCGGGGTCGCGATCCCGGGCGCGGGTCGTGCTCGCGGGCGCGTGCCTTCTTCTCGCGGCGGCGCCGGTCTCCGCGCAACCGCCGGCGGCGGAGAACAGCCCCGGGGTCCGGCAACTGCCTGGCCCACCGGTCCTTCCCACTCCCGAGCGCCTTGCCCGCGTCCTTTCGCTCGAGGACGCGCGGTCCTTCGGAGACGGCTGGCTCCGGGACCGGATCTACGACCCGGACCCCGAAGTGCGTCGCCGGGCGGTGCTCGCTCTCGGACGCATCGGCCGCCCGGAGGCCGTCGAACCGCTGGTGACCGCCCTCACCGGCGACGAGGCGGGAGCGGTACGCTCGACCGCGGCCTTCGCCCTCGGCATCGTCGAGGATCCGCTGCCGGCGGAGGCGGTCTCGGCGCTCGAGGCGGCGCTGCTGGACGGCTCGAGCCGGGTTCGCGAGAAGGCGATCGAGGCCATCGGGCGGCGGGGAGGCGAACGCGCCGGCGAGATCGTCGCGGGCCGGCTCGCCGAACTGGTGGAGGCGTCCGGCTACGCCGACCGGCGCGAGGACGTCGAGGCCTTCCGGCGGCGGACGTCCTGGGACGAAGCGAGGCTCGGACTCTTCGCCCTGGCCCGCATCCGGGACGACGGGGGCGACCCCGGCGACACCGGTAGCGTCCTCGGCAGCGGCGGGTCGCCGCGAACGCTCTGGTGGGTTTCGGCATGGACCGCGGCCCGTCTCCGGGATCCGGAACTCGTGTCCCTGCATCGCGCCTACGCCGGCTCGCCGGATCCGGTCATCCGGGCTCTGGGCGTTCGCGGTCTCGGCTCCACGGGGCTGCCGGTGGCCCAGGACGTTGTCCCCGAACTCAACCACCCGAGCGACACCGTGAGGATCGAAGCGATCCGCGTCATCCGGGCGCTCGCGGAGGCGGATCTGCAGGTGGGCGCCACGACCGGCACCAGGCTCTTCGAGGCGCTCGACGATGCGGTTCCGGCGATCCGCCGGGAGGCGCTCGGCGGGCTGGGCGAGGTGCGGCACCCCGAGGCGACCCAGGCGCTGATCCGGCGGATGCAGTCTTCCGATCCCGAGGTGCGCGCCGGCGCCATGCGGGCCCTCTACCCCCAGGACGAGGAAGGGTTCTTCCTGCTCCTCTCCGGCTGGTCGGACCGCGATCCGGCCGGCAGGATCGCGATGACCCGGCGGCTCTCCGAGATCCGCGACCCGCGCATCCGCAACTTCCTGTTGCGGAACCCGCTCACCGACCCGGACGCCAGGGTACGCGCGGTCGCTCTCGCCGGACTCGGCGCACTCGAGGAAACCCTGCGGCGCGCCGGTGACGAGAGCCCGGACGTCGCCCCTGCCCTGATCCGCCACCTCGGGGCCGAGGATCCCTACGAGCGCGCCGCGGCGGCGGCGGCGCTCGGACGCCTCGAAACCGGAGCCGGGAGCCTGCGGCAGTCCTACGGAGCGGACAGCGCCCCGGTACCGGACTTCCGGCTGGCCGCGCTCCGGGCCGGACTCGTCCAGGGGCCGGAGAGCGACCGGATCGAGTTCGCGCGCGAGGCGCTTGGGGACCCGGCCTGGCCCGTCCGCCGCGAGGCCCATGAATTCCTCCGCCGTTCGGGAGCCGCCGGCGAGGACCCGGCTCCCGCCGGGACGCTGGAGACCACGGACTACCGGGCCATGCTCGAGGCCCCGTTCAGTCCGCTCGCCTGGATCGAGACCGCCCGGGGAACCATCGAGATCGAACTCTTCATCGGCGACGCGCCCCGCACCGTGTCGAACTTCATCCGCCTCGCGCGCGAGGGCTTCTATGATGGCCTCCGCTTCCACCGGGTGGTCCCGAACTTCGTGCTCCAGGCGGGCGACCCGCGCGGGGACTCCTCGGGGGGTCCCGGCTACACGATCCGCTGCGAGATCGGCGAGGGTTTCTACATGCGCGGGAGCGTGGGCATGGCGCTCGACGGCAAGGACACCGGCGGCAGCCAGTTCTTTATCACCCTGCTTCCCCAGCCCCACCTCAACGGCCGCTACACCCTCTTCGGGCACGTGCGGGACGGATTCGCCGTTCTGGACCAGATCGAGCCCGGCGACCGGATCCGGCGGATCCGCATCTGGGACGGGATCACCCCCCCGGAGTAGTGCCGCACGCCGCCAATCGGCCGCGGCCCCGCTTCGGGCTGTTGGCCGTGGACCTCGACGGCACGCTGCTGAACTCCCGGAAGGAAGTCTCCGAGCAGAACCGGGCGGCTCTCGCCCGCGCGGAAGCGGCGGGGGTCGCGCTCGCGTTCATCTCCGGCCGGCGGTATGCGGAACTCAGGGTCCTCACCGCGGACCTCTCGGGCGCCGCTTTCCGGGTAGGGCACGGCGGAGCCCTCATCCGGCGCCAAGGCCGGACCATCGCCGAGACTCCGCTCCCGAAGACGGCGGCGGAACGGGCCGTCCGGTCCGCGCGGCGGCTCCGGATTCCCGCCCTGATCAGCGAACGCGACGGCAGCGTCCGCATCACCGCCCACTCTCCGGCCACCCCCCGGGTCGCGCGCTACCTGCGGACCGTTCGGCCGGAGCCCCGGTTCGACCCGGAGCCGGCGTTCGCCGAGGACCCGCTGCATCTCGTGATCGCCGGCACCCCCGAGACCTGCCGCGAGGCCGAACACGAACTGAGGGAGTCGCTCGGGGAGTCGGTCAACCTCGCCCGGACCGAGTACGCCGCCTCGCGGCTCGGTCTTCTCGACGTCCTGGCGGGCACCGCCAACAAGGGAACCGCGCTCGCCAGGATCGCCCGCGAGGCCGGTCTGCCGCTCAGCGCCACGCTGGCGATCGGGGACAACTGGAACGACCTGGAGATGCTGGAGACCGCCGGGGTCGGAGTGCTGATGGAAAACGCCGAACCGGGACTGAAGACCCGCGGGTTCGAAACCACCGCCTCGCACGACGCGCACGGGGTGGCGGCGGCGATCGACCGGCTGGTGTTCGGCGCGTCGTGAAGCCCGGCTTCGCGATCCGGCACCGGAGCGGGGGCGCCCGCCTGGGGCGCCTCGACACCGCTCACGGTCCGGTGGAAACCCCCGCCTTCATGCCGGTCGCCACCGGGGGGGCGATCCGGGGGCTCACGAGTGCGGGCGTGGCCGCTACCGGCACGCGCATCCTGCTGAGCAACGCCTGGCACCTGATGCTGCAGCCGGGCGACGAGCGGATCGCGGCACTCGGGGGCCTGCACCGGCTGATGGCCTGGGACCGTCCCATCCTCACCGACAGCGGCGGCTATCAGGTGGCCAGTCTCGCCACCCTCCGGGAGATCTCGGAGACCGGAGTGCACCTGCGTTCCTACCGGGACGGGTCACCGCACGAGCTGACTCCGGAGCGGGCTGTCGAGATCCAGCGGAACCTCGGTTCGGACATCGCGATGGTGCTCGACGAATGTCTCGCGCTGCCGGCGCCGCCTGACGAAGTCGAACGGGCGGCGGCGCGCAGCCTGCGCTGGGCCGAGCGCTCGCTGGCGGCGCCGCGCAGCCCACGTCAGCTCCTCTTCGGCATCGTCCAGGGAGGCACCGTTCCGGAGGTGAGGCGCGAAAACGCCCGCGCGCTCCTTTCCCTCGGTCCTCCGGGAGAGGGGTTCGACGGTTTCGGTATCGGCGGCCTGCTGATGGGAGAACCAACCCGGGACACCCGCCGCATGACGGAGCTTTCCGCGGAAGTTCTCGGCGAGGAGCGGCCCCGTTATCTCATGGGGGCCGGCCTGCCGGCGGACCTGATCGAGTCGGCCGGCCTCGGCATCGATCTGTTCGACAGCGTGATTCCCACGCGGCTCGCCCGCCGCGGCATCGTGTTCACCTCCACCGGCCGGCTGAACGTCTCGCGCGCCCCCTACCGGGACGACCCGGCCCGGCTCGACGAGGAGTGCGCGTGCCCCGCCTGCCGCGACTACTGCCGAGCCTGGCTGCACCACCTGCTCCGGGCCAGGGAACGGATCGCCGCCACCCTGCTCAGCGCCCACAACCTCACGTTCTACGCCGGACTCATGGCCCGGATGCGCGAGGCGATCGCCGCGGACCGCTTCGCCGAGTTCCACGAGGAGAACCGCCGCCGGTGGAGTTCTCAGGGGACCGCGGTGTGAGGGCCGGTGGGGTTGCGACCTGCGCGGTGCGGAGCACCGCGCGTGCCGGTCTGGAGGCCGCTACCGCGAGAACCGGCCAGCGTTCCAAGCCGCCGTGGTATCCTGCCTGACTCGGCGCCCGGCCCGCTCTCCCGAGGGGGATGCGGGTTTTTTCACATCAGAGTTTTGACGGGAGCCGAATCCTGACCATGCTTCCCACACTGCTCCAGGCGGACCCGGCCGGTGGCGCGTTCGGCATGCAGATCGTGCTGTTCGCCATCATTTTCGGCATCTTCTACTTCATCGTTTTCCGTCCCATGCGCAAGCGCCAGCGGGAAACGGAAGCAATGCTGCAGAGCCTCGAGCGCGGGGCCCGGGTGGTGACGACCGGCGGCATTCACGGGACCATCGCCGGCATTCAGGGTGACATCGTGCAGCTCAAGGTCACCGAGCAGGTCAAACTCCAGATCTCGAAGAGCGCGGTCGCCAGCGTGATCGACAGGAAGCACTGAGCGGCGGGTCGGCAGTTCCGGGGTTCCACCGCAGCCAACCGATGGCCAGACGCCTTCGCCTCAAGGGAGTCCTGCTCCTGCTTCTGGTCGCGGGGCTCGTCTATGTGGTCAACCCGCCGCGGGACACCCTCGTCCTGGGGCTGGACCTGCAGGGCGGCATTCACCTCGTCATGCGGGTCCACACCGAGGACGCCGTGCGGGTCCTGACCGACGAGACCGCCGAGCAGTTCGCCGAACACCTCGACAACGAGGAAATCGACTTCGCGGACATCGAAACCGAGGGGCTGGGACAGCTCACCATCCTGAACCTGGACGACTCCCGCCTCCGGGAAGTCCGGGACATCGTCGCCTTCAGTTGGCCGGGCTGGGACCTCCGGAGCGTCGGCGGCGGCGACTGGTCGTTCAACCTCCGTCCGAGCGAGGAGATCGTGGTTCGCGAGCAGACGGTCACCCAGGCGATGGAGACCATCCGCCGCCGGGTGGATGAGCTTGGGGTCGCGGAGCCGGTCATCACGACCCACGGGAACACCGGGGACCAGATCCTCGTCCAGTTGCCCGGCTACGAAGACGTGGCGCGGGCCAAGGAAATCATCCAGGCCACGGCCCAGCTCGAGCTCCGGCTCGTGCAGGCGGGGCCCGCTCTCGACGAGGCGGCCCTGCCCCCCCTGAACAGCTCGCTCGAGAACATCCCGACGGAACTGCCCACCGGCGCGGTCGGCTACTACCAGGTCAACCGGGTCGCCGCCATCACCGGCCGCGACCTCCGGAACGCCCGGCAGGCGATCGATTTCCAGACGAACACGCCCAACGTGGAGTTCAGCCTGCATGCCGAGGGCGCCTCCCGGTTCCGCGAGTTCACCGGCGCCAACGTGGGCCGGCAGATGGCCATCGTGCTCGATGACTTGGTGGTCTCCGCCCCCGTCATCCAGAGCCCGATCTACGACCAGGGCCAGATCACCGGGAACTTCACGGTGGACGAAGCCGTCGATCTGGCGCTCGTGCTGCGCGCCGGGGCGCTCCCCGCATCCCTCGAGTACCAGGAGGAGCGCACCGTCGGACCTTCGCTCGGCGCGGACTCGATCCGCAGCGGGGTCACCGCATCGCTTGCCGGCCTGGCGGGCGTCCTGCTCTTCATCATCTTCTACTACCGGCTCTCGGGAATGAACGCGGTCGTCGCATTGCTCCTGAACCTCCTGATCCTGGTGGGCGCGATGGCGTACTTCGCGGCCACGCTGACGCTCCCCGGCATTGCCGGGGTCATCCTGACGATCGGCATGGGGGTGGACGCGAACGTGCTCATCTTCGAGCGCATCAAGGAGGAAATGCGAACCGGCAAGCCCCCCCGGACGGCCATCTCGGTGGGGTTCTCGCGCGTCTTCTGGACGATCGTGGACGCGAACATGACGAGCCTGGTGGCCGCCGCCATCCTCTTCCAGTTCGGCACCGGGCCCGTCCAGGGGTTCGCCGTGACCCTCAGCATCGGACTGGTGAGCAACGTCTTCACCGCCATGTTCGTGTCGCGCTACATCTTCGACCTGGTGCTCTCCGGCCGGCGCCAGGTCGCCGCGCTGAGCATCTAGCGAACCTGCGAGGAACCTGATGGACATCCTCGGCGACACCCGGATCGACTGGATCAGGTACCGGTGGTGGTTCGCGGGTATCTCCCTCGCCCTGCTCATCGCCGGCGTCTTCGATGTCGTCCGCAAAAATGGGCTCCGCTACGGGATCGATTTCTCGGAGGGCACCATGGTGGTGGCCAAGTTTGCCGAGACGCCGGAAATCGACGACGTGCGCGCGGTCGTCACCGATCTGGGGTACGGGAGCGCGGTCATCCAGAGCTACGACCGGCCCGAGATGAACCAGGTCATGATCCGGGTCGAGAAGGCGGCGGAAGACGAAACCGCGGGGGCTCCGGGCCAGCAGCCAACACAAGCCGGAATCGACGAGACGGCCAACCGGATCCTCGCGGCCCTGAGGGGCGGGGCCGCCGGCGAGCTGGTCTCCTCGAGCACCGAAATCGTGGGGCCGGTGGTGGGCGAGGAACTGCGGCGGCGGGCCCGGAACGCCACCCTGCTGGCTCTGTTCGCGATGCTCATCTACATCGGATTCCGATTCGAGCCGGTGTACGGGGTCGGGGCCACGGTAGCGGTCATCCACGACGTGCTGGTGACGCTCGCCCTGGTGTCCCTCTTCAACTACGAGATCAGCCTGAACGTGATCGCCGCGTTCATGACCCTCGTGGGCTACTCGGTGAACGACACGATCGTCATCTTCGACCGGGTGCGGGAAAACCGCCACATCCATCGACGTCTGGATCTCGGGGCGATCGTCAACCTGTCGATCAACCAGACCCTCCGGCGCACCGTGCTCACTTCGGGGCTCACCCTCGTCGCCGTCGGCGCGCTGCTGACCTGGGGCGGCGAGGTTCTCCGGGCCTTCTCCTTCGTGCTGGTGGCCGGGGTGTTCGTGGGCACCTACTCCTCGATCGCGATCGCTTCGCCCATCGTGCTGTGGTGGCGTTCCGTACGGGGGGGGACGTCCGCCACCGCGGAACAGCAACGGCCGCAGGCGCCCCCGGTCAGGGTCTGACGTAAACCGGCTCGCGCCAAGCCCTCTCGGCGCTCGCGCGGGTTTCACCACAGCCTGTTGACCCGGCCCCGCGCCGGGTTCGCGCGCCCCGGCGGGGCCGGCCGCTAGACTCGGCGAGCGAGGCTCGTACCAAGTGCCGTCTGGACGCCCTGGGGAAAGACCGTGGATCGGCCTCGGGATGCCGCATACGCCCTCGCCCGGCTTCAGCATCTCCCTGCCGCTCGGTTTAACGCTACACGCCGCCCTGCTGGCGGCGCTCCTGTCCCCCTCCTTCGAGGTCCGCAGCGACCAGTTTCCCGCGTTCGAGGCGTACCGGGTCCACCTCTTTGCGCCTCCCGCGGCGGCGCTCCGGCTGGGGGATCCCACCGTGGAACCCGAACCCGAGCGTTCCACCACCGCGGTCCGCGATACGGCGGCAAGGCTCGCTCCCCTGTTCGCGCGCGCCGATCTCGTCGAGGTGCTCGAGGCGATCGAGATCCCGTCGTCGTTCGGATCCGAACACGGCATTCCGGACGGATTCTGGGACGGGCTGGAATTCGGGGAACCGGCCGGGGTGGTCGGGGGGGTTCCCGGCGGGGTTCGGGGCGGGCAGATCGGCGGCCTTCGCGAAGCGGCCGATCCCGTGCTCCCTCCCCCCGACGAAGCGCCCGTGGCGCTCTCCATGCCTAGCCCCCGCTTCCCGAAGCAGGCGCTCCGCGACGGCGTCCGCGGGCGGGTCCTGCTGCGAGCCCTGATCACGGAGCGCGGAACGGTGGAGGTTCTCCGGATTCTCCGCTCCGTCCCGGGACTGGATACGGAAGCGATTCGGGTCGTCGAGTCGGAATGGCGGTTCCGCCCGGCCCAGCGGAACGGCCGGCCGGTGGCCTCGCTCAGCAATCTGGTGGTTCGTTTCTCGCTCCGCTAGCCGCGGTCGCGGGCGGGGAAACCCCGCGGTCCGCTTCGTTGCGCGGACGGACTCGCCGGCCCCTGCTCCGGGGAAAGACAACCGGAAGAAACGGGGCCGCCGCGGGCCGTCCCGGGACCGCGGCGCCAGCCCCTCGCGGCGGCCCGCTCAGGCACTGGTTCTCTGTTGACATGGCGGGGGCCCGAGTGCTAGTTTCCCCATCTTCATCAGGCAGCCTGGCAAGTCGTCTGCCGTCCCGTACGGGCCTCGGACCCGGCGGCTTTCCGGGCTGTTGTCAGCTTCCCCCTTTGCCTCCTCTCTCCGCTACCAAGGAAGGAAGGGTTCGGGGAAAAGGAGCCTAACGTGTCAAGAGAGCCAAGCTTCAAACTGGCGGGGCGCGACCAGAATCTCGGGCGTTCCCTCGGCAGTTTCGCCTTCTCGTTTCTGCTTCAGGGCGGCGCCGTGGTGGCGTTCATCGTCATTCCCATTCTCGCCGTCAACCTCCCCACTCCGGAAGGCATCATGACCTTCATGGCCGCGGCTCCCCCGCCGCCGCCACCACCGCCGCCGCCGCCACCGCCGAAGGCCAGGCGCCGGGCCGCTCCGAAGCCGGTTCTCAACACGACTCCGCAGTTCGTGGCGCCGGTGGACATTCCGGACGACCTCGGTGACGCCGGGGTGGACTTCGGAGTTCCCGGCGGCGTCGAGGGTGGAGTCCCCGGCGGAATCATCGGCGGTATCGTCGGCGGCCTGCCCTCGGGCCCCCCGCCCCCGCCGCCCAAGGCCGCTCCGGTCCGCGTAGGCGGAGAGATCCGGGAACCGACCCGCACGGTCTACGTGCAGCCCATCTATCCGGAAATCGCCAAGCAGGCCCGGGTTTCGGGAGTGGTGATCCTCGAGGCCATCATCGACCCGTCCGGTAACGTGACGAACATCTCGGTGCTTCGCTCGATTCCCCTGCTCGACCAGGCGGCGATGGACGCCGTGCGGCAGTGGAGGTACCAACCCACTCTGCTCAACGGCGTGCCGGTTCCCATCGTCATGACCGTGACGGTAACCTTCAACCTTGGCTGACGCCGATCCGGAACGACGACTCCGGAAGCTCGGTTTTTCCAGTCCAGACCACCCATTTTCATCAAGGCTGATTTCGCCCTGCCCACGATGCGGATTGACCGGATCCCAGCGATCCGACTCGTACCGATCCTCAGTCCGGTCCCGGGCAGGACAAGCCCAACGCTTTTTTCCTAGATCCCAGGAGGACGAACGGAATGTCTTTTGACTTGCTTGAGATCTGGTCCCACATGGGGCCAGCTGCAAAGCTCATCAACGGCGTGATGGCCATCATGTCGGTTTATTCGCTCTCGGTCATGATCGAGCGCTGGCTGACCTACCAGAAGGCGAAGGGCCAGTCGCGCGGTTACTCCGTGCGCATCGCCAAGGAGCTCAAGGCGGGCAACATCGACAGCGCCATCAAGGTGAGCAAGGACAAGGATGTCAAGAACAGCCACCTCGCCAAAGTGCTGCTGGCCGGACTTCAGGAAATCCAGTTCCAGACCGAGGAAGGCACTGCCAGCAAGGACGTCACGATGGAAGCGGCCCACCGGGCCATCCAGCGGGCCACCGCCATCAGCATGATGGACCTGCGCCGCAACCTCTCGGGTCTCGCCACGGTAGGCGCCACCGCTCCCTTCGTGGGCCTTCTGGGAACCGTGCTCGGCATCATCACCGCGTTCCGCGGCATGGCGCTGACGGGTTCCGGCGGAATCGGCGCGGTGTCGGCCGGAATCGCGGAGGCGCTCATCGCGACCGCGTTCGGACTCTTCGTCGCCATCCCGGCCGTGTGGGCCTTCAACTACCTGACGAACCGGGCCGATGGATTCGGCGTCGAGATGGACAACGGCGCCTCCGAGCTCATCGACTTCATGGCCCGCCGCTAGCGCGGTTCACCGGAGTCACCCCTCAATGCCCCGCTGGCGCCACCTCCAGGCCGCTTCCGGCCTCGGGGTAATTGCGCCGGCGGGCCCCATTCCGGCCGCGCCCAGGGCGGCGGCGGGCAGGGAAACCAAGGAGTAAAGCGTCATGGGAATGGCAGGACTTGGTAGCAAGGACGTCAACGCCAACATCAACGTGACCCCCCTCGCGGACGTCATGCTGGTGTTGCTCATCATCTTCATGGTTGTGACGCCGCTTCTGCAGAAGGGAGTGGACGTCAAGCTTCCGGTAGCCGACTACGGCATCGATCACGCGGACAGCGACGACGTCGTCAACGTGGCGATCCGGGAGGATGGGGCGATCTATCTCGACCTCATCTCCGTCCCCAGGCAGGAGTTGCCGAACCTCCTCGTGGAGAAGTTCGCGGGCAAGACGGACAAGATCCTCTACCTGAAGGCCGACGAGCGGCTTCCGTACCACGAAGTGCTCGGCCTCATGTCGCTCTGCCGCGATGGCGGAGCCGACGAGATCGGCCTCATCACCGAACGAGCGGCCGAGTAGCAGCCTCCAGCAGGGCGCGCGCCCAGGAGAAACCATCATGGGAATGGCAGGATTCGCCTCTGGCGGAGTCACTTCCGACATCAACATCACACCGCTCATCGATGTGCTTCTGGTGCTCCTGATCATCTTCATGGTCGTCACCCCGCTGACCCAGCAGGGGCACGACGTGGAAATGCCGGATAACCAGGACCAGGTCATTGACGCCGAACCGGATCCGAACCAGTTGGTGCTGAGCATCGACTCGTCCGGACAGGTGACCATCAACAAGCAGGTCGTCGAGCCGGAGGAGCTCCCCCTGCGGGTCCGCGACATCTTCGAGACCCGCGCCGACAAGACGATCTTTCTCAAGGCCGATCCCTTCCTGTCGTACGGACAGGTGGTCTCCGTGCTGGACATCGTGAAGGGGAACGGCGTCGAGCGCGTCGGGATCGTCGCCCAATAGCTGCTCGCGCAGCCCCACAGGAGATCACAAGCAGTGGCCCTAAACACAAAATCGACTGTCCTCATTGCGGTGGGCGTCGCTTTGGTGCTCTTGATCGGATTGGTCATCTCGCCCGCTCCCCCTCTTCGCGGGGGACTCCCCAACTACATCGACATGCTGCAGGCCATGCGGGCCTTCGGCAAGGCGAACGAAGCCTACGGGAGACGGGAATACGAGGATGCGATCCGCTACTACCAGGAAGCCACCGAGAACGCGCCCGCGGACAACCCCCTCATCCAGACGACGCTGCATTTCTTCAGCGCCAGCAGCAACCATCTGCTCTACAGCCCGACGACCTTCGACGATCCGCAGAACGAGGAATACCTTGACAACGCCCTCGACGGCTACGAGGACACCATCGCCGCCGTAGAAGAGGCGCTCGCGGACCCGGGCCTGGACCAGGCGTCAAGGGACAGCATTCAACTCTACGAACGCTACGCCTCGGAGCAGCTTGCCGGCATCCATCGCGACCACCTCGACGATCTTGAAGGAGCGGAGTACTACTTCAATCGCCTGATCGAAATGAACCCGGACACTCCGGAGCTGTACTACGGCTTGGCGGATGTGTACGAACGCTTCCACGATCCCGAGTTGAACCCGCTCTTCGAGAAAGCGATCGAGGCGTACAAGGTTCCCGTGGAAATGAATCCCGACGATCCGATCGGCTACCGGCAGGTCGCCAACCTGTTCAACAAGTACGGCCGTTTCGACGAGACGATGGAATGGCTCGAGCAAGCTCGCGACGTGAACCCCGACAACCCGGAGGGGTACTACCTCATCGCGACCTACTACTGGGACAAGGTCTATCGGGATCCGGACCTGACCGAGCGGCAGCGTCGCGAGTTCATCGACCTGGGCCTGGTGCAGCTCGACGCGGCTCTTGAGCGCAACGACGAATACGTGGACGCGCTCGTCTACAAGAACCTGCTCCTGCGCGAACTGGCAAAGGTGGACCCGCGTAACGCGACCGCCCTGACTGCCGAAGCCGACGAGTACCGGAGCCGGGCAATCGAGATTCGGGACCGGTTGGCGGAGGAGGCGGCCGCCGCTGCCGCTGCCGCCGCGGAGGCTGCACAGGAACGCTAGACAAGCGCGTTTCCCAAGGAGACCAGGAAGAAATCTCAGGCCCCGTCGGCCGCGTGCTTCGGCCGCGGCCGGCGGGGTTTTTCGCTGCCGACCGCCATCACGGGCTGCTAGGGTAAGGCGAAAACAGGGTAAAGCGGGAGGCAGGCAGGCGATGATTCGGTTCGAGACGATTCGCGACCGGGTCCGGGCGTACCAACCCGACGCCGATTTCGACCTGCTCCGCGCGGCCTACGTGGTGGCCGCCCAGGCGCATCAGGGACAGGTTCGTCTGTCGGGCGAGCCCTATCTGAACCATCCGCTCGAAGTAGCCGGGATCCTCGCGGACCTCAAGCTCGACATCGTCTCCGTCGCTTGCGGCCTCCTCCACGACGTCGTCGAGGACACCAAGGTCACGAACGAGGATCTCGAGCGCCGGTTCGGCCGGGACGTCAGCCGGGTGATCGATGGTCTCACCAAGCTGAGCCGCGTGGAGTTCAGTTCCGCGGAGGCCAACCAGGCGGAAAACGTTCGCAAGATGATCATCGCGATGACCGATGACACCAGGGTCATCCTCATCAAGCTCGCCGACCGGCTGCACAACATGCGGACGCTCGACATCCTCCGGGAGGAGAAGAGGCAGCGGATCGCCACCGAGACCCTGGACGTCTACGCCCCGATCGCGGGGCGGCTTGGGATCGGGCGGATCGAAGCCGAGCTTCAGGATCTGGCGCTGCGTCACCTCGAACCTCAGACCTACAAGGTTCTCGAGGCCCGGGTAAAGGCCAAGAAACGATGGGCCGAAGACTTCATTCGCGACCTCAGCCGGACGCTGAAGCGCGAGTTGCAGGCGGAGGAGATCCCGGGTGAATTGTCCGGCCGCACCAAGAGCATCTACTCCATTTATCGCAAGATGCATCGGCAACAGATCGAGCTCGATCAGATGTACGACTTCATCGCCCTGCGCCTCGTGACCGATACGGTGCCGCACTGCTATACGGCGCTGGGAGTGATTCACAACGTCTGGAAGCCCATCCCCGGACGGATCAAGGACTTCATCGCGATGCCGCGCGTCAACGGCTATCAATCGCTGCATACGAGCCTGATGACCGACTCCGGGACCCACTTCGAAGTCCAGATCCGCACGACCGACATGCACCGGGTCGCGGAAGAGGGCATCGCCGCCCACTGGAGCTACAAGTCTTCCGGCAGCTACGGCGAACAGGACATCAAGCGCTTCGCCTGGCTGCGCCAGGTCCTCGAATGGCAAAAGGAAGTCAAGGACCCCCACGAGTTCCTGAGCAGCCTCAAGATCGACCTCTATCCCGACGAAGTCCACTGCTTCACTCCGCGCGGAGAGGTCAAGTCGCTTCCGCGGGGAGCGACACCCATCGACTTCGCCTACGCCATCCATACGGAAGTCGGACACGGCTGCATCGGAGCACGGGTCAACGGGGCCATGGCCCCCCTTCGGTACGAGCTGCGGAACGGGGACATCTGCGAAATCCTCACTCGCAAGAACCATCTGCCGAGCGAGGACTGGCTCAAGATCGCCCGCACGAACCGGGCGAAGAGCAAGATCCGGGCGAGGCTCAACGCCGAGGCCAAGCGGGAGAGCATCGAGATCGGCCGCAAGCTGTTGGAGAAGGAAGCGCGGTCCCACGGTTTGAGTCTGCGGCGGGTCCGCTCCGCTCCGGGGCTCGCCGATGCCATGAAACGCTACGGCGCTCCGAACCTGGACGACCTGTTCGCCGCCATCGGCTACGGCAAGGTTTCGGCGGCCCGCGCCCTGGCCGACGCGGTCCCCGCGGCGCAGCTCAAGCCCGCACCCGAGAAGGAACCCGCCCCGGAGTCGGGGTTTGCGGGCGCCGTCCGACGCATCATCGGGCGTGATCCGGGGCAGATTCTCGTGAGCGGCCAGAACGACATCCTCGTACACCGGGCGCGGTGCTGCTCCCCGCTGCCGGGTGAAGCGATCGCCGGGTACATCACCAAGGGAAAGGGCGTCGCGGTTCACGCGGCCAAATGCCCACACCTCGCGGACCTCGCACGGGACCCGGAACGTCAGGTGGACGTGTCCTGGAAGTCCACCAGCGGAACCCGGTACGACGCCGGCTTCCTGGTGCGCGTCGAAAACCGCAAGGGCATGCTCGCGGACATCACCAAGATCATCGCCGAGGCGGACACCGATATCCGGGCCTTCGAAGGCGCCGCTGACGACGCGGAACGCGGCGACATCTATGTGACCGTGGCGGTGCAAAACGCCAAGGAGGTCGGCGCCATTTCCCGTCTGCTACAGACAGTCCCCGGTGTGATCGAGGTCCAGCGCGGCTCCCCGACCCGGTAGGGGAACGCCGGCCCGGAGCGCCGGCCTCCGGCCGGCATCGTCCGCCGAAGGCGGGCGAAACACACACCGCCGGGCCCCGATGCAGCAGAAGACCTTCCGCAAGCCCGGCGCTGCGCACCGGAGACGGCGTACCTCAGCCCACGGGCGTCGGAGCCTCTTCTCGCTGTCTCGCGAGCCGGCGCAGGAGGTGGTGGCTGTAGATGCCGGTCTCGTGGCCGTCGGTCCAGTGGATCTGCACGCCGTAGTTGCCGACCGGAACGAGCTTCCGGGGCGCGAAATTGGTCGGTAGCAGCAGGGTCAGCGACCGGCGTTTGCCGCTCCACTCGTCCACGCAGGTAGCGCACGGGCAGTTGTTCCGCAGGTATTCAAACCCGAAACGGTCTTCCGAGCCATCGTGCCAACGCACCACCACCGCGTCACTTTCCGTGCGTACCGATTCCGCCACGCCACCCCGCTCGGCCTGGTTGGATCGCGCCACCTCGAGTGCGACCCGGCGGGCGATCTCCCGATAGGCGACGGCGGCGGGACTCCCGGGATCGCGTGCGACCGTGGGCGTCCCCTCGTCGCCGGCGACGACCACCCGCGGATCCAGCGGCACCCCACCCAGGAAGGGCAGGCCCAGATCCCCGGCGACTTCCTCGCCGCCACCGGTCGAAAAGATGTTGGTGCGCTCCCCGCAGTGGGGGCAGGCGAACGAACTCATGTTCTCGATCACCCCGAGCACGGGAACGCGCACGGGCTGGAACATCCGGAGTCCTTTCTCGGCGATCGTCCGGGCCACGGCCTGTGGCGTCGTAACGATCACCGCTCCCGCGAGCGCGGCCGTCTGGGCAATCGTGAGCTGAACGTCCCCGGTCCCCGGTGGGAGATCCACGAGCAGATAGTCCAGCTCTCCCCAGACGACTCCGGAGAAAAACTGCTGGACGAGCCGCGAGGCCATCGGTCCGCGCCAGATGACCGGGGTCTCCTTGGAAGAGAGCATGCCCATGGAGATGAATCGCACTCCGTGAGCCTCGAGCGGGATCAGCCGGCGACGCTCATCGGTCGCCGGACGGTCGTCCATCCCGAACATGGTGGTCTGGGAAGGCCCGTAGACATCGGCATCCAGTAACCCGACACGAGCGCCGTCCGCGGCCAGGGCGACGGCGAGGTTCGCGGAAACCGTGCTCTTCCCGACTCCGCCCTTCCCGGAAGCGATGGCCACCACGTTCTGGACGCCTTCCGGCTTGGTGGGATCCGGCATGGGAGCGCGCGGCCCGGGAGCTCCGGATGGCGGGCCCGTGTCCTGTTCCACCCGGGATGTCGGCGAGGGACTCACTTCGGTGCGCACCGCCACCTCCGCCCGTTCGATTTCCGGCAGCCCGAGCAGCGCCTCGCTGACCTGCTCGCGGATCTCGTCCGCCACTTCACTCCCGACGTTCGGGAGCGTCACCGTGACGCTGACGATCGGCCGGCAGATCCGGATGTCGGCCACCTGGCCGAGCGCCACGATGCTCTCGCCCCCGAACTCGCGATTCCGGATCGGGGCGAGGAGTTCCAGAACCTGTTTCTGATCGAGTTGGGACATGGGGGTGCGGGAAAACGCCGCTCCAGGGCTCTCTGCCCGAGGAGCGGTCCAAGGGTTTAGGATAGCCGTCGGGATGGGCAGGCCGGTGTTCTTGCAGGGAGAAGCGTCCGGTGGTCCCTGGACGTGCCCCCTCTTACAATGGGTTGGCCCGGCTGTATCCACGCTCTTCGCTGCCGGCGACGTGGAACCGGCCGGCATCGGAAGGAGGCCTTTCGTGAACCAGAACCGCCTCATCACGCGGCACGCGCTGGTGCCAGCGGCTGCGCTCGCATCTCTCCTCTTCACCGCCGTTACGGCACCGGCGATCGGCGCGACCCAGGAACAGGAGGGACAGGAAACCGAAGAACAGCCGGGAGAAACCGAAGAAACACCCGATCCCGCCGACTTCATCCCGCGCTTCACCGACCAGGTCGTGGTGTCCGCTTCCCGGGTCGAACAGGAGATCGTGAACGCGCCGGCCGCCATCGCGGTGATACCGACCGAGGTCATCGAGACCCAGGCCGCCAGCAACTTCGGCGACCTCCTGCGTCAGGCCCCGGGGGTCAACGTGACGCAGCTCTCCAGCACCCACTACAGCGTCACGAGCCGCGGCTCATCAAGCGCCCTGGCCACTTCGCAGCTGGTCCTGGTGGACGGGCGCTCGGTGTATCAGGACTTCTTCGGCTTCACCAGTTGGGACTTTCTCTCCGTGGGGCTGGATGACCTGGAGCGGATCGAGGTGGTGAACGGACCGGCTTCGGCGATCTGGGGAGCGAACGCCGTGAGCGGGGTCGTCAACCTGATCACCAAGGCGCCGCGCGACACTTTGGGCACATCGCTGAATCTGCGATTCGGTTCCTTCGATCGCAACGTGACGGGCAACCCGATGGACCCGGGCAACCAGCTCATGGGCTCCCTGACCCACGCGCAGGCGGTGAACGATCGCTTCGCCTACCGGGCCACCGTCAGCTTCACCCGGCACGATCCGCTGCCGCGGCCGTCCGGCGAGATCCCGAATGACACCGGCACCCTCTATCCGCCGCTGCAGGGAGTGACGGCCCGGATGCCGAAGGTGGATCTGCGAGCCGACTGGGACGCTCCCGACGGCCAGGGCGGATTCCGCTTCTCGGGCGGTTACGCGGGGAGCACGGGGATCCTCCACTCGGGAATCGGCCCCTTCAACGTCCAGAACGGGGCGAGCATGTCGTATGGCCGGGTCCAGTACGTCCGCGGCTCCATGGAGATCGGGGCCTTCCTGAACCGGACCTCCGCGGGCTTCGACTCCCTGCTTTCGCGCGTCCCCACCGGCGAGTTTCTGGACGGGACGATCAAGACCAACACCTACGACCTCAGTTTCAAGGACACCAGGTTCCTGGGCGGACGCCATCTGTTCAGCTACGGCGCCAGCGCCCGCTTCGTGACCCTCGATTTCACCCTCGCCCCCGCGGGTGACGGGCGGAGCGAACAGGGGCTCTACGTCAACGACGAGATCTTCCTGAGCGACCGCTGGCGTTGGATCGTCGGGACCCGGGCGGACCGGATCAGCATCTTCGACAAGATGGTGCTGTCCCCCCGGACAACCCTCATCTTCAAGCCGACCCCGACCCAGTCGTTCCGCGTTTCCTACAACCGCGCGTTCCGCGCCCCGTCGCTCAGCAACACGTTCCTGGACACGACGATCGGCGAGCCGGCTGTCTTCGACCTGCGTCCCGTGTTCCGGGGCTTCTTCGGCGCGCTGAGCGTTCCGGATTCCGCATTGCCGGCACCGGTCAACTACACGATTCCCATAGGAGTGGTGGGGAACCCCGATCTGGTCCAGGAGACGCTGACCGCCTACGAAGTCGGCTGGTCCGGCGCCCTCAACGACTGGATGGGGGCCAGCGCAGCCGTCTACCTCAATGACATGCGGGACAGCATCGACTTCACCGATACCGCTTTCTGGTCCGGAGCGAACCCGCCCCCGGGATGGAACGAAGCATTCGCCGAGGTCGGGGATTTCATCGGACGGCTGGGGGCCGTCCTTCCTCCCGGAACCCTGCCGCCGGAGATCGGGGCGATCGCGGTGAATCCCGCGTATCTGATCGACGCCCTGGGGGCACTCGCCGGCGCCCAGCTCCCGGCCGCGTTCAGCTACGTCAACCGGGTATCGATCCGGAACACTGGGATCGAACTCGGGCTCACGGGGCGCCGCGGCCGTTTCGGTGGATTCCTCAACTACTCGTGGCAGGCCGAACCGGTCGTGGAGGGGTTCGGTGAAGAGGACGCCGATGAAATCAGCATCCCGGCGGCGCACCGGATCAATGCCGGCCTCGACGCCGAGTTCGCGGCCGTGGATCTCGGACTGTCGCTGAACTACACCGACCGGGCCTACTGGACCGACGTCCTCACCGCGGAGTACTACGGCTGGACTGAAGCCTTCACCATGGTGAACGCCACCCTGGCGGTCAACCTGATGGACGGCCAAATCCAGCCCTCGGTCCGGGTGATCAACCTCCTCAACCAGGAAATCCAGAACCACATCTTCGGCGACGTGCTGCGGAGGCAGATCATCGGCGGATTGCGGTACCGGTTCTGATCCCGGCCTGCGAACCGCGGCGGACACCTGCGGCGCCCCTGTCCGCTTAGAATCGGCGGGCGGCGGCGTACCTTCACTACGCGGCAAGGTGTCAGCCGCCGCGGACCGAAGGAGGTTCTCGTGAGACTGAAGCGAGTTGTCCCTTGTTGCGCGTCGTGTTTCGCGGCGGCGGTCGCGTTGGCCTTCCTGGTCACGCAGTCGGCCGCCGCGCGCGCCGCCGTGC
This sequence comes from Vicinamibacteria bacterium, assembly GCA_965116805.1. Classification (GTDB taxonomy): domain Bacteria; phylum Acidobacteriota; class Vicinamibacteria; order Marinacidobacterales; family Marinacidobacteraceae; genus Marinacidobacterium. The sequence goes on along the minus strand of OZ220713.1, from coordinate 1,549,409 downwards.
AGGAGGAGCAGGACCCGGCGCAGGAAACGGAAGAACAGGAAGAGCGCGAGGGTGAGACGGCCGATCCCGCCGACATCATTCCGCGCTTCACTGACCAGGTAGTGGTGTCAGCCTCCCGGGTGGAGCAGGAGATCGTCAACGCCCCCGCCGCAATCGCGGTGATCTCCACCGAGGTCATCGAGACCACGCCCGCCAACAACTTCGGCGACCTGCTCCGCCAGGCTCCCGGCGTCAACGTCACCCAGCTCTCCAATACGAACTACAGCGTCACGAGCCGCGGCTCCTCCGGGGCGCTCGCCACCGCGCAGCTCGTCCTGGTGGATGGCCGCTCGGTCTACCAGGACTTCTTCGGCTTCACCAGTTGGGACTTCATCTCGGTGGGGCTCGACGACCTCGAGCGGGTCGAGGTCGTCAACGGGCCGGCCTCGGCGGTCTGGGGCGCGAACGCCATGAGCGGCGTGGTGAACCTGATCACCAAGGCGCCGCGCGACAACCAGGGAACCACGCTCGACCTCCGGTTCGGCGCCTTCGATCGCAACGTCACCGGCAACCCGATGGACACGGGCAGCCAGTTCATGGGCTCGCTGACCCACGCGCAGGCGGTCAACGACCGTTTCGCCTACCGGGCGACCGTCAGCTTCACCCGTCAGGACGCCCTTCCCCGCCCGTTCGGCGAAATCCCGAACGGGACCGGCACGCTGTATCCCCCCGTCCAGGGAGTGGATGCCCGGATGCCCAAGGTGGACCTCCGGGCGGACTGGGACGCCCCGGACGGCGAGAGCGGCTTCCGGTTCTCCGGCGGCTACGGGGGAAGCCAGGGAATCCTCCACTCCGGGATCGGTCCGTTTCACGTCAAGCCGGGAAGCGCCATGTCGTACGGCCGCGTTCAATACCTCCGGGGCTCGATGGAGATCGGCGCCTTCGCGAACCGCACCGCGGTCCCGTTCAGCTCGATCCTGTCCCAGACCCCCACCGGCCAGTTCCTCGAGGGCAACATGAACTCGACGGCCTACGACATCAGCCTGAAGGACACCAGGTTCCTGGGTGGACGGCATCTGTTCAGCTACGGCGCCAGCGCCCGCTACCTCACCCTCGACTTCACCCTCGCCCCGGAGGGAGACGGCCGCAGCGAGATGGGGGCCTACGTCAACGACGAAATCTTCCTGAGCGACCGCTGGCGCTGGATCGTGGGAACCCGCGCGGACCGGATGAGCGTGCTGGACAAGATCGTGCTGTCGCCCCGCACGACCCTCATTTTCAAACCGACTCCGACGCAGGCCTTCCGGGTGTCCTACAACCGGGCGTTCCGCGCCCCCTCGCTCACGAATTCCTTCCTTGACACGCTGATCGGTCAGCCCGCGGTCTTCGATCTCCGTCCCGTCTTCCGGGGCTTTTTCGGCGCGCTGAGCGTCCCGGATTCCGCGCTGCCGGCCCCGGTGACCTACACGATCCCCATCGCCGTGGTGGGCAATCAAGCGCTGGTGCAGGAGTCCCTCACCGCCTACGAAGTGGGCTGGTCGGGAGCGCTCAACGACTGGCTCGGGGCGAGCGCGGCCGTCTACGTCAACGACATGCGGGACAGCATCGACTTCACCGACGACACCTTCTGGTCGGGCGCGGACCCGCCGCCCGGATGGAACGAAGCGTTCGCCGAGGTGGCGGATTTCATCGGACGGCTGGGGGCCGTCCTCCCGCCCGGCACGCTTCCCCCGTCGATCGCCGCCATCGCCGGGAACCCCGGATACCTGATCGACGCCCTCGGCAGCCTCGCGGGCGCCCAGCTCCCTTCCTCGCTCACCTACATCAACCGGACCTCGGCGCGGAACTCGGGGATCGAACTCGGGCTCACCGGACGCCGCGGCAACGTCGGCGGCTTCCTCAACTATTCGTGGCAGGCGGAACCGGTGGTGGAAGGGTTCGGCGAGGAGGACGCCGACGAGATCAGCATTCCGGCGGCACACCGCGTGAATGCCGGCATCGACGCGGAGGTCGGCGCCGTCAATCTCGGACTGTCGCTCAACTACACGGACCGCGCCTACTGGACCGACGTCCTCACCGCGGAGTACCACGGCTGGACCGAGGCCTTCACGCTCGTGAACGCCACGCTGGCGGTCAACCTGATGGAGGGCCGGGTCCAGCCCTCGGTGCGGGTCATCAACCTCCTGAACCAGGAGATCCAGAACCACGTCTTCGGTGACGTGCTGCGGCGGCAGATCATCGGAGGTCTGCGCTACCGGTTCTAGACGGAACCCGCGCCCCGTGGGCCGGGCGACCGAAGCCGCGCGTGGCGAGCGCCTACCGCGGATCCTGATCGGTGGCGCCCCCGCCGGATTTGAGGAACCGGTCGAACCAGGCCACATACCGCTCGTAACGGTCCTGCTGGAAGGCGGGGAGCCGGATCCCGTGGCTCTGTCCAGGGTAGATGATGAGCTGGGTGGGCACTCCGAGCCGCCGGAGGCTCTGGTAGAGGTTCTCCGACTGGCTCAGGGGAACGTTCCAGTCCTTCTCGCCGCAGAGCACGAGGGTCGGGGTGGTTACGTGATGCACCCGGGAAATGGGAGACAGCCGGTTGTAGAGCTCGGGGTTCTCCCAGGGGAGCCCCAACTCCAGCTCCCACTCGAGCTGGTAGTGGTCGTTCCCGTAGGCGGCGCGGTATTCCGTTTCACTGGAGCCGCTGACGGCGGCGTGGAACCGGGTGGTCTTGGTGATCACGTAGTTCGTGAGGATGCCGCCGTAGCTCCATCCACCGACGCCGAGGCGCTCCGGATCGGCCCAACCCTGCTCGATGACGTGGTCCACCGCGGCGTTCACGTCCTCGTAGTCCAGGTTCCCCCAGTCGGCCCAGATGGCGTGGGAGAACGCCTCTCCCCGGCCTGAGGAGCCACGGGGATTCGCCGCCACCACCAGGTAGCCGTTCGCCGCGAAGAGCTGCCACGTGGACTGGAAGGATGTCGAGAACTGGGACACCGGCCCACCGTGGATCCAGAGGATGGTCGGATAGCGCCGCCCCTCCTCGAATCCGGGCGGCTTGGTGACGAAGCCCTGGATCTCGGTCCCATCGGAACTCGGGAAGGTGATCCTCTCCACGGCGGCAAGCTCGATCTCCGCAAGCAACGCGTCGTTCTCCCCGGTCAGCCGTCTGGGCTCCTCGCCGAACGTCCAGGCGGTCACCTCCGGGGGTCGGTCGGTCCGCGCCGCCACCGCCACGACCCGGTCCCCAACCATTTCCATGTCGCGAACGTCACGCTCGCCCGCGATGACCCGCTCGGCAACCGCCGCTTCCGAAACACCGAAGGAGGCCAGGTGCCGATTGCCGGAGTCCTCGAGCAGCGCCACGACCGCCGATCCATCCGCGGTGAACCGCGGATTCGAGAGGTTGCGGTCGAGTCCGGCCGCGACATGGACGACCTCGTCGGTGGCCCGGTTGAGCGCGTACAGCTGCTCGGTGGCGTACCAGATCAGCTCGGGTTTGCGGTTGCCGGTGTGGGCGATCCAGCCGCCGTCGGGGCTGAACACCGGTGACCGGTCCGGCCCGGGGTTGCTCGTGAGCCGCACCGGCTCGGTCGTCTCGCCGGCGGTGCGCGGGATGAGAAAGAGGTCCGAGTTGTCGGTGGCGTCCGGGTCCCCGCCGTCCGGCGGCCGGACGCTGACGAAGGCGATCTCCGAACCGTCGGGCGAAAACACGGGGGAACCGTCGTCGTAGGGGCCGAAGGTCTTCTGCTCGTGCGACCCGTCCGACGCGTCCACCAGGTAGATGTGCCGGCGCCGATCGTCGAGGTAGCCGCGGCCGTCGCGCTTGAACTGACGGCGGTCGATCACGAGCGGGACGGGCTCGGGTTCCTCTCCCTCCCCGGCTTCGTTCGGATCCGGATCCATCGAGACCACCGCCAGGGCGCTCCCGTCCGGCGCCCACGCGAAGGAGGACACCCCCGCGGGCAGACGGGACAGGATCTTCGCCTCCCCGCCCGCCAGGGGGAGCAGCCAGATCTGGGTCTTGTCCCCGTCTCCGGAACTCAGGAACGCGAGCTGCGACCCGTCTGGACTGAACCGCGGATGGGACGCCGAGCGCCCCGCCCTGGTCAATGGCGCCGCGTCGCCTCCCGCGAACGGAACGTGGTGAATCCGGCTCGCGGACTTGTTCGCGTCGAGATCGATCCGGGACACGACGTAGACGACGAGTTCGCCGTCCGGCGAGAGCTGCGGGTCGTAGACCGAGGCGATCCCGAGCGCGTCCTGAATCGTGAAGCTGCGCTGGGCGAAGGCTGGCGCCGTAACCAGGGCCAGGAGGCCGAGCGCGGTCAACCCGTGGTGGAGACAGGCGGAGCCGCGGAGAGAAACGTACTCACGGAGTGGGGTCATGCGGGACCTCCTGCGCGGATGGAGCCGCGCGACGCGACTACCGATACGAAGCGACGACCTCGTCCAGAACCTCGGGCGGCGGACGAAGCTGGTCTTCCGAGAGCAGCGCGAGCGGTTCGTCGCAGAGTTCGAGGCTGTCGAGGAAGGTGCGCTTGCTGGTGTCCAGGTAGAGGAGACCGGTCAGGAACAGGTTCTTCTCGTTGGCTTCGAGTACGAGCTCCTGGGCCGCGCGCCGATCGGTCGGGTCGTAGCCCCGTTCCAGTTTCCGGAGGCGCACCCAGGATCCGTCGTGGAGCTGGACTTCCTGATCGGTCCCCTCCTCGTACTCGACCTCGATCTGGTCCATCGCCGGCACGAAGTCGAGGATATGGATCGGTTCCTCGTTGTCCTTGCCCCAGGTATAGCTCTTCGTCGAACCCGCATGGTTGTTGAAGGTGACGCAGGGGCTGAGGATGTCGAGGACGGCGGTGCCGTTGTGGGCGAGCGCTCCGCGCAGCAGGGCAACCAACTGCTTCGGGTCCCCGGCGAACGACCGCGCCACGTAGGTGGCGCCGAGTTCGATCGCCATGCCGCAGAGGTCGATGTTGGGCAGCCGGTTCACCTCGCCGGACCTCAGCGCCGCGTTCTCGTCGGCGGTCGCCGAGAACTGGCCCTTGGTCAGGCCGTACACGCCGTTGTTCTCCACGATGTAGATGAGCGGCAGGTTGCGCCGCACGAGGTGCACGAACTGGCCGATCCCGATGGAGGCGGTGTCGCCGTCGCCGGACACGCCGACCGCCACCAGCCGGCGATTGGCGAGTACCGCCCCGGTCGCCACCGACGGCATGCGGCCGTGCACCGCGTTGAAGCCGTGGCTGTGGTTCAGGAAGTACGCCGGCGTCTTGGAGGAGCAGCCGATGCCGGAGAGCTTCGCCACCTGGTGGGGACGCACGTCGGACTCGAAGAACGCGCGAATCAACTGGCTGGAGATCGCGTCGTGGCCGCAACCCTTGCAGAGCGTTGACGGCTTTCCCTTGTAGTCGGAGGGCGTCAGGCCCAGGCGGTTGACCTTCCGCGGTCGTGAGGAGGCGTTGGGAGCAGGCATCGAAGAATTCTCGGTCAGGCGGCGCCAATCTCCATCTCGGTAACGTAGTCCACGATGGTCTGGGCGTCCATGGGGTGTCCGCTGTAGTGCCGCAGACTCCGGAGGACCCCCGGGGGGATTCGGTCTCCGTATTCGGCCCGCAGCAACTGGAGCAACTGTCCGTCCCGGTTCTGGTCGAGGACCACCACCCGCTGCCGCGCGGTGATGAAGTCGAGGACGGACGGGCAGAAGGGCAGCGCCCGCGGGCGCAGATAGTCCATTTCGATCGCCGCTTCATCACGAAGCCGCGTCCGCGCTTCCTCGATCGCGGGGTCCGAGGAACCGAAGCCGATGATTCCCAGCGGGCTCACCGGTTCCGCCTGATCCACGGCGGGCGCCGGCACCATTTCGCGCGCCGTCTCGAACTTGCGGTCGAGCCGGGTCATGATCCGGACGTAGGCCTCTTCGCTCTCGGTGTACTCGGCGCTCTCGTCGTGGCCGCTGCCCCGGGTGAAGTACGCCGCTCCGGGGTGCTCGGTCCCGGGGAGCGTCCGGTAGGGGATCGCATCGCCGTCGACATCGGCGTAGCGCTGGAAGGTCCCGCCCAGCCGCTCCAGGTCCTCGCGGGTGAGCACCTTGCCGCGGTCCATGGGCCGGTCGGGGTACTCGAAGGGTTCCGTGGCCCAGATGTTCATGCCGAGGTCGAGATCGGACAACACGAACACCGGCGTCTGGAGCCGCTCCGCCAGGTCGAAGGCCTTCCAGCCGAACTCGAAGCACTCGCGCGTCGAGGCCGGGAGCAGGCACACGTGCTTGGTGTCCCCGTGGGAGAGCGCGTAGGTGGAGAGGATGTCTCCCTGGGCGGTGCGCGTCGGCAGGCCGGTCGAGGGCCCGACGCGCTGGATGTTCCAGATCACCAGGGGGATCTCGGCGTAGTAGCCGAGCCCGACGAACTCCGACATCAGCGAGATGCCCGGTCCGGAAGTGGCGGTCATCGCCCGCGCGCCGGCCCACCCGGCGGCCAGCGCCATGCCCACCGCGGCGAGTTCGTCCTCGGCCTGGACCACTGCATAGGTCGCCTTGCCGTCCGGACCCTTCCGGTACCGCTTCAGGAAACCGGTGAGCTGCTCCACGACGCTCGAGGACGGGGTGATGGGGTACCAGGTCGCGACGCTTGCTCCCCCGAACATGGCGCCGAGCCCGGCCGCGGCGTTCCCGTCGATGAGGATCTTTCCGCGATTCCTGTCCATCCGTTCGAGGGTGAAGGGGTCCCGTTTGACCAGGTTCTCGCGCGCGTGGCGAATCCCGATCTCCACTGCCCGGCGGTTCAGCTCGACCGCGGCCTTCTTGCTCCGGAACTGGCTGTCGATGGACCCGAAGATCTCCTCCACCTCGATCGAGAGCAGCTCTCCCAGCAGCCCGACATAGATCATGTTGGCGAGGAGCTTCCGCAGCCGCACCTCGCGGGTCACCTCGGCAGCCAGCTCCTGGAACGGCGCGGGATAGAACACCAGGTCGTCCCGGCGGCGCTCCAGCCGCAGGCCTTCCTCGTAGACGACGGCGCTGCCCGGGCTCAGGGATTCGACGTCCCGGACGGCGGTCTGGGGATTGAGCGCCACGAGGTAGTCCACATTCCGCTTGCGCGCCACCCAGCCATCCCGGTTCGCGCGAATGGTGAACCAGGTTGGCAGTCCCGCGATATTCGAGGGGAAGAGGTTCTTGCCCCCGACCGGGATCCCCATGCGGAAGAGCGCCCTGAGGAGGACCAGGTTCGAGGACTGGCTTCCGGAGCCGTTGACGGTGGCGACCTGGATCGCCAGGTCGTTGACGATGCGCTCGGGCTCAGACTCGATTTCGCTGGGAGCGGCCTCCTCAGCGAGCGCTGTTTTGTTGGACATCAGGCCATTCTTCAGGAGGCGATTCGGTGGGGCGACAGCCGCCTCATGGTTCGGGCAGAGGGACGGCCAGACTTGGTTCTGGAAAATCCAGGGGAGGCGCCCGGAATCCGGGCAGCCAAAGGGAGTTGCGCTCCGAGGCGTTGCCGCACCGGACGCACTCCGGACGGTGGCCAGTGTACTTCAATCTCGTGAATCCCCGGCGTCCGTGACGACCGCGAAAACCCGGGGAAGACTAGACTTCCGTGTCCCACGGCACTCGGAACGACTGGTTCCGAGCGCGGCGCCGGCCGCTCCGCCGCACGGACCAGAGCCAATGCGACCCACCTGGCAGGGCAACCTGAAGCTGGCCCTCGTACTCGTTCCGGTGCGGGCCTATCCGGCGGCCCGCGAAAAGAGGGTCGCGATGAACCAGTTGCACAAGGAGTGCAAGGCCCGGGTCCGGCTGCAGCGACGCTGCACGGCGTGCGAAGCGGATCTCGAAAGGGACGAGATCGTCCGCGGTTACGAGCTCGCGAAGGAGCAGTACGTGCTGATCCAGGAGGAGGATCTCGCCACCCTGCAGCTCCCTTCGCTGCGGACGCTGGACATCGTCCAGTTCGTGGAGGAATCCGAGATCAATCCGCTCTACTACCACGGCTCCTACTACCTGGCCCCGGCCGGCGAAGTCGCCGCCGGACCGTTCCACACCATCCTCAAGGCGATGCAGGCCTCGAAGCGGGTGGCGATCGCCCAGGTGGTGCTGGGCGGCAAGGAGAAGGTGGTGGCGATCCGTCCCTCGGACGACGTCTTCCTGATGTCGTTTCTCCACTACCAGGACGAAGTCCGGAAGGTGTCGGACATCGACGACCTCCCGGCGGCGCGCGAACCGAACGCCGCCGAAACCGCCATGGCCCGGCAACTGCTCGACTCCTATGCCCGCCCCTTCGACCTGACCGATTTCGAGGACAGCTATCGGAAGCGCTTCCTCGAGGTCGTGGAGGCGAAGAGCCGCGGCGAGGAACTGGTCACCGCTCCCAGCGTCGAACCGCGCCGGGTGATCAACCTCATGGACGCGCTCAAATCGAGCCTCGCCCGGATCGAAGCCGAGGAACTCGGCGATCCGGATCCGGCGTCGGGTGAGGAGCGGCGGGCAAGCTGACCGGCTCGCGTCGGACGGAACGGGTTCCGCAGCCTTCGGCGGACGCGGAACCGAAGCTCCCTCCGGAGTGGCTCGCGCGCGGGGTGAAACCCATGCTCGCCGGCACCGGGCGCCCGTTCGACTCGGCGGATCATCTCTTCGACGCCAAGTGGGACGGCCTTCGCTCGATCGCCTTCTTCGGGCCGGCGGTCCGGCTCCAGGCGCGCAGTCTCCGCGACCAGACCCCGCACTTCCCGGAACTCGCCGCGGCCTTGGCCGCACTCCCCGGGTCCGGAGTCCTCGACGGAGAAATCGTCGTCATGGACGGCGATCGCTCGAGCTTTCCGCTGGTCATGGAACGCAACCGGCTGCGCTCGGAAACCGCAATCCGGCGCGGCGCGGCGGAGACCCCCGCGTGGTTCGTCGCCTTCGACCTGCTCCATCGCGACGGCGACCGCTTGACCGCGGCTCCGCTGGTCGAACGGCGGCGCGCGCTGAGCGCGCTCCTTCCCGACGCGGGCGGACGGATCTTCGCCAACCCTCTGGTCGTCGGCGAGGGCTTGCGCTTTTTTGCCGCGATGCGCGAGCGCAACATGGAGGGGATGGTCGCGAAGCGGCTCCAGAGCCCGTATCGGATCGGCGAGCGCAGCGACGACTGGCTGAAGATCAAGGTGCGCCCCCGGCTGCGTTGCGTGGTCTTCGGGACCCTGCACCGGCACCCGGACGGACCGGTGCGGTCGCTGGTGGTGGGAGCCTACGGGCCGGACGGCCCGGTCTGGCTCGGGAACGTGGGGAGCGGGCTCGACGACGAGACCCGTACCCAGTTGACCGAGCAGCTCCGGAGCCTCGAGAGCCCCGCCCCGCCCGGCTTCGGAGCGACCGGAGACGGGCACATCCGCTACGTGAGGCCGCTGCTGGTGGCCACCGTCGAGTACCTGGAATTGACTCCCTCCGGGCATCTGCGGCATCCCGCGTTCGTGGGATTCGAAGACCGGGACCCGCGCCGGTGCGGGATTCCAGCGGTCAGAGAACGTCCAGCAGGTCCCGGATGAGGCGGGCGGTCAGGCCCCAGATGTCGTAGTCCCGGTACCGGTACCGGAAGACGACCCGGGAGATGACCGCCGAACCGTCCCCGAGCCGCTTGCCCCGCTGAACCTCGGTGGTCTCGCGGTCCGGGAGCCGCAACGTCCTGAGCGGCACCTCGAAGATTTCGTCCACTTCGGGCCCGGCTCGCAGGACCGCCGACGACGGAATGAGTCCCACGAAGGGGACCAGCCGGAACCCCTGCACCGTGAGGCGATCGTCGAGTTGGCCCAACACCCGCACCCCGGCCGGGTCGAGCCCGATTTCCTCGCGTCCCTCCCGCAGGGCGGCGGCCAGGTCGGACGGATCCTCGGGATCGATCATGCCGCCGGGAAACGCGATGTCTCCCGGTTGGCGGCGGAGGTCCGAGGCGCGGCGGGTCAGGACGATCTCGTAGCCGCCGTCCCGCGGGACCAGCGGGAGGAGCACCGCGGCCCCGCGAAGCGCCCCGTCGAGGCGCCGCGGAGCCCGCTGGGCGAGACGGGAAGCGATCCGGTCGGGGAGGGTTTCGGCTTCGGGCTGGCGGGGCAAGCTGGGGTGTCGGTCAATATACTCGCGGCGTGTCCGGGCGGTTTCTCCTGAAGGCGATCGTCGTCGCCGGGGTCCTGCTCGCCGGACGGACTGCACTCGCCCAGCCCGTGATCCAGGTCGGGTCGGGGGGAGAATCGGGGGGGGCGCGGGAAGGATGGGTCCTCGGGGCCGGCTACAACTTCGACTTCCCGGTGCTTCCCTTCGAGATCGGAGGCCTGGTCCAGGGCGGCACCGGCATCGAAACCGAGGGTGCAGACACCGAGTACCCCCTGCGGGCGTTCCTCACCGGCAGAATGGGGATCCTGCCCCTGCCCGGTTTCAGCGTCTACGTGGGCGGTGGGGCAGGAATGGCGACCCGCCTGGGCGGCGAAGCCGAGTCGACGACGGTGCCCGCGGGGATGGCCTTCGGGGGTTTCGAGGTCGGCAGGGTCCATCTGGAAGTCCAGTTCCAGCGGGAGTTCCACGAAGAACCCGTGAACCGGTGGGTTACGGCCGTCGGGGTCACGTTCTGAGCGAACCCGTCACGTTCTCCGCACCGACGCGGATCGACCTGGCGGGCGGCACGCTCGACATCTGGCCGGTCGGCCTGCTCGTTCCCCGCGCCGCCACGGTGAACGCCGCCATCAGCCTCCGGGCGAAGGCGACCGTCGCTCCCGGACCCCGGTTCCGGGTGGTGAATCACCAGCGCGGCCTCGACCTCTCCGCCACGTCTCCCGAAGCGTTCTTTCGCGATCCGTTCGCGGTCCTCGCGGGCCGGCTCCTCGATTTCTTCAAGCCTCCGGTCCCGGTGGAGATCCGGTTCGAGACGACGGCGCCACCAGGCTCGGGCCTCGGCGGATCGTCCTCGCTCGCCATGGCGATCGCCGGGGCCCTGAACGAGGTGACGGGCGCCGGCTGGACGATCCGGCAACTCGTGCGGATCGTGATGGACACCGAAGTACGGATCCTGAGAACCCCGACGGGATCCCAGGATCAGCTCGCGGCGGGCCTCGGCGGCACGCGAGCGCACCACTGGGTGAGCCCGGAACCCCGCTCGGAGCCCCTGCCCTGGCTGGACGACGGCGCCGATCCCCTCGCGGAGCGCTTCGTCCTGGTGTACACCGGGGAGGCACATTCGTCCGCAGACCCCAACGGGAGCATGCTGGAGCGCATCTTCGCCAGGGAGCCATCGGCCGTACGGGGCATCGAGGTGATCGCGGAAGCGGCCTACGGAATGCGGGACGCACTGCTCGGCCGGGACTGGAACGGGGTCTCGGCAATGCTCGATCGCGAGTGGAGAGCCCGGCGGGGACTCTCGGAGATGATCACCACGGCGACGATCGAGCGTCTCAGCGACGCGATGCGGCAAGCCGGCGCGCGGGCGGTCAAGGTGTGCGGCGCGGGAGGCGGCGGAACCATGATCGCCATCGCGCCCCCCGAAGCACGGCCCGCGGTGGTGGCGGCCGCGAGCGCCGCCGGCGGTCAGGTCCTGGAGGCAACCAGTGATGCGGTCGGGCTCCGGCGGGAGCGGGCGTGACGGAGGCGCCGGAACACGCCGTCTGCAGCCTGGCCAAGCTGAAGGCGGCATCCGCGATCGCCGTGGACGTCGGTGACCGGCGGATCGCCGTCTTCTGGTACGAGAACCGGGTCTACGCCATGAACGAGACCTGTCCCCACCGTGGCGGCCCGCTGCACCAGGGGCGCCTCCGGCACGGCATCGTGATCTGCCCGTGGCACCTGTGGCAGTTCGATCTCGTCACCGGCTGCTCACCGGTGAACCCGAACTCCCGGGTCCCCGTCTACCCGGCGCGCGTGGAGAACGGCATGGTGCTCGTCCAGGTTCGTTAGCCGCGACCCGCGGCCGCCCGCAACTCCTCGTAGCGCTCCGGCGGCAGCTCCGAACCGAAACGCCGTCCGTGTTTCGGCTCGTGGAAGTCCGATCCGCCGCTCACCATCAGGCCCAGCGAGTCCGCCACGCTCAGGTAGTGCTCGCGCTCGTCTTCGTCCTGCTCGACGTGGTACGCCTCGAGCGCCCGGACCCCGGTCTCGCGGAGCAGGGTGGGCAGGGCTGATTGGTCCCGGAGGTACTTGGGGTGGGCGACGGAGCTGATCCCTCCCGCGGCGTGCACCATCTTCGCAGCCTCGCCAACGCCGATCTTCCAGCCATACCGGACATGTCCGGCCTTCCCGTCGCCGAGGTACCTGTCGAACGCCTCCGCCCGGTCCCGGACGGCCCCCTTGTGGACCAGCGCATCCGCCACGTGCGGCCGCCCGAGGGAGCGGCCGGTGGACATCGCGGCGACCTCCTCGAAGCGGAGCGCCACCCCGGCTTCCGAGAGCTTCCGGCACGTCTCCGCAATCCGCTGCCGGCGGCGCTCGGAAACCTCGTCGAAGAGCGCGGTGAGCGCCCGATCCTCGGGATCCACGAACAGGCCCAGCAGATGGACCGATTCACGTCCCCAACCGCAACTCACCTCCACTCCGGCAACCAGCTCGATCCCGCATTCGGCAGCCGCCAGGCGGGCCTCGGGAATGCCGGTCAGGGTGTCGTGGTCCGTCAGCGCCAGGACCGTCACTCCGTCGCGCGCCGCAGCCTCGACCGCCTCCCGGGGGGAGAACACGCCATCCGATTCGGTCGAGTGGGAGTGAAGATCGATGTTCGGCGCGCGGCCGGTAGCGGCGGTCATTGAAGGGCGGGAGTCTAATCGGCGGCGCGAACCCGCGGGCCGCTAGAATCTTCATGCTTCATCCGCCCGGTCCGGGCGGGAATCAGCAAAGGAGCGAATCCCATGCTCAGCTTGACCGATGTCGCCGCCACCAAGGTCGGGGAGTTCCTCGCAAAGCACAACCGTCCGAACGCCCTGCTCCGGGTTCGCGTGGTGGGCGGGGGGTGCTCCGGCTTTCAGTATCAGCTTGCGCTGGACGAAGAGTCCCGCACGGGAGACCAGGTCATCGAGAAGAACGGCGTCAAGATGCTGATCGACGAGCGCAGCCTGCCCTACCTGGAAGGGACCGAAATCGACTACGTCGAGGACATCATGGGCGCGGGATTCCGCTTCAACAACCCGAACGCCGTCTCGAGTTGCGGCTGCGGGGAGTCCTTCCAGGTCTGACACGGGGCTGGCGAGAAAGGTCCGACGACAGTCCGGCAATCACGCTGAAAGCCTGCAACCAACCCGGCTCGGGATCCCTTGACGCCAGGGGCGAAACCCTGCCGGCGGGTTTCCTGAGCGTGCGATCGTGATCGGCGCCACCGTCGCCGTTCTGACCGCCCGCCTCGCGGCGGGGAGCCTGCTGGCCGCCGGAATCATCCACGGCGTCCACCGGGTGCCGGAGGGGTATCTCCGCCTCGTGGCGCGGGGCGCGGCGGCGGCGATGGCGCTCGGACTCCTCGCGGGACGGAGCCGTCCGGAAGCCCCTTTCTGGGCGCTGCTGCTGGCCGGCGCCCTCTTCCTCGCCTTCGCCGTCCCGCACTTGGGCGGCCGGCGCCGGGCGCTCGCCGCCGGCATGGCCGGGATCGGCCTCCTCGGCGCCCTGCTGCCGCCCCTCACGGCCCCGGAGCTCCCGGGCCTGGCCGTGGCATCCAACCTCTCGGGCGCCGCCCTCCTCGGCGCGGTCGCCGCCACGATGCTGCTGGGCCATTGGTACCTGGTGGACACCGCGCTTTCGATCCGGCCGCTGTCGGTGGGATCGGGCCTCGTCACCGGCGCCGCCGCGCTCCGCATCGGGATCGCTGCGTTGGCGCTCGCCTCCGGGGGAATCGCCGAGCTTCGTCTCGGGAGCATCTCCGACCTCATCTATTCGACCCCCGCCCTCTTCTTCGCGTTCCGGGTTCTGACCGGCCTGCTCTTCCCGGCTTTCCTGGCCCTCATGATCCGGAATACCGTGCGCATCCGATCGACGCAGTCGGCAACCGGACTACTCTACGTAGCGCTCATTCTGGTGCTCTTCGGCGAACTCACCGCCGCCTTCCTCGAGGTGGTGACCAGCGGACGACTGGTCTGAACGCAGGAATTGTGATGAAACCCGGACACGCTCCTCCAGCCGCCAGCCGCACCCGCGGCCTCGGCCGCCGCCAGCTCCTGGCCGGCGTTCCCGGTCTGGCCCTCCTTCCCGTCGTGCCGGTGGCCCGTCTCGCCGCGGGGGAACCGGGGACCGCCGCGGCCGCCCAGGACCTCCCCGAGTGGGTCCGGAGGGCGCGGGCGGAGGTGCCGGCGGCCACCGCGAGCCCCTACTTCCAGACCGGCGGAATCGGCCCCTCGCCCACGCCGGTGATCGAGCAGTTGGCGGACCAGTTGACTTTCCAGAACCGCAGCCCGGCCGCCACCGACGTCGCCGAGGTGATGGGCCGGGTCGAGCCGGACCTCCGGGCCCAGCTCGCCCGGGTGTTCGGCGCCGGCGAGGACGAGGTAGCGCTCACCCATTCCACCTCGGAGGGGATTTCCATCGTCGCCTGGAGTCTCGACTGGAGGCCCGGCGACGAGGTCGTCATCTCGAACACCGAACATCCGGCGAACGTCATCCCCTGGTACGTGCTCCGCGACCGTTTCGGGATCGTGATCCGGGAGATCGACCTGAGCCCGGGCACCGACCTCGTCGCTGAAGTGCACCGCCAACTCTCGGGGAAGACCCGGATGGTCAGCCTGAGTCACGTTTCCCGGAACAACGGCCGGACACTCCGCACCGAGGACTCCGCGCGGCTCGCGGAACTGCTCCGCGCCCGGGGCGTCCGCTATCACCTCGACGGCGCCCAGGGACCGGGCTGTGTGGCGACCGACTTCGCCGCCCTCGGATGCGACTGCTACTCGACCTGCGGCCACAAGTGGCTGCTCGGGCCCAAGGGCACGGGAGCGCTCTTCGTCCGCCGCGCGCTCCTCGACGAGGTGCAGTTGAGCTGGGCGGGAGCGCACAGCCACGCAACCATGGACTACGAGGGCAACTACACGCTCCTTCCGAGCGCGGCCCGCTACGAGTTCGGGACCCGCGCACTGGCCGACTTCTTCGGTTTCGGGCAAGCGGTGCGGTGGATGGAAGACATCGGCCTCGAACGAATCCTCGGCCGGATCGACGACCTCGTGGACCATGGAATCGAGACAATCCGGGAGACCCCCGAACTGTCACTGGCTTCGCCGGAGGACCCGGCGGAACGCTCGGGGATCCTGGTGGTCCGGCTGCCGGACGGCTGTGACCCGACGGCGCTCTACCGGGACCTCAGCCGGGAGGAGGGCATCCTGGCGTCACCGGTCCGCGGTGAGCGCGACTTCCGGCTCTCCGTCCACTTCTTCAACACCCGGGAAGAGATCTCCTCTGCGCTCGAGGCCATCGTCTCGCGCTGCACCTGAGACCGCCGCCGACTTTGGCCAACCGAGCGCCCGAAGTCGGTTTCTACTGCGACGCCTGCGACCGTTACTCGACCTGGAACCCGCCGTTCCAGCCGGATGACGACCGGTGCCGACACTGCGGCCACCGGAATCCCCCCGCCGCCGCCGAAGGCCTCTCGGCGGGCGCCGCGTTCGCCTCCTGCCCGCAGTGCGGAAACCCCGAGCTCTACCGGAAGAAGGACGTTCCGCAACAGATCGGTTGCGCGGTGGTCCTGAGCGCGATCGCCCTCTCCACCATCGCCTACGCGCTCTGGGACTTCCCCGGAGCGTTCGTCGTCTTCGCATCCGTAGCGCTCCTCGACTTCCTGATCTACCGCCGCCTCGGGAGCGTCACGGTCTGCTACCGGTGCCATGCCGAGTTCCGCCGCTTTCCGGAAAACCCGGATCACGGTGACTTCGACATGCACCGCGCCGAAGAGTACGAGGCGGAGTAGCGCCGGACAACGGATGGCGGGCCCGGGAATCCCCGACACCGGCGAGGGCCTGACGGCCGGGTGGCTGCGCGAGGCGCTGGTGGCGGGCGGCCGGGCCGACTGCCCACCAGTCCGTGAACTGCGGTGCGAGGCCATCGGGGAGGGGGTCGGCCTGATGGCCGAGATCCTCCGCTGCGAAGTGACCTTCGCCGCGGACGACCGGCCCTCCGAGAGCGTGATCGTGAAGCTCGCGAGCGACAGGCCCAGGAATCGAAAACTGGGACGGCGGTGGCGCCTCTACCGCCGCGAGTTCACGTTCTACCGCGATCTGGCGCCCGCCTCCCCGCTCCGCGCTCCGGCGCTCCTCTACGGCGACTTCGACGCCCGCACCCATCGTTTCGTGCTGGTTCTCGAGGATCTCGGCCACCTGACGGCCGCGGATCAGGTACGGGGCGCCACCCCCGAGCAGGCGCGGCGGGCCGTCAAGGAGGTGGCCGGGCTCCACGGGAAATACTGGGGACGCGTCGAACCCCTGCCGGCCGATTTCCATGCGATGCTGGCGCCCCGGGTCCGGTCCGCTCTCCAGATCGCCTACCTGCTGAGCCTGCCGCGCAACCTGTCCCTCCTCTCCGGCCCGTGGCCCGCGGAGGTCCGGGATCTGGCCGAGGAATACGGCCTGCGGCTGGTGGACCATCTCGACCAACTCGTGGAGGAACCGCTCACGTTCGTGCACGGGGACTACCGTCTGGACAACATGTTCTTCGACGGGGACGGCCTCACGGTCGTGGACTGGCAGAACAGCGCGATCGCGAACGGGCTCTACGACGTGGCCTACTTCCTCGCGGGGAGCGTCTCACCGGAAATCCGCCGCGCCGTCGAGCGAGAGGCGCTCCTCGAGTACCACGACATCGTCTGCGGCCTCGGGGCCCGGGAGTTCCCGTTCGAGCGCTGCTGGCGGCTCTACCGCGAGACCCTGCTCGGTTGCCTGGTGCTGCCGGTCGTGCTCGCCGGTTGGCTGGAAGAGAGCCAGGGAAGACAACTGGAGCTCCGCGACGCGATCGCAACGCGCACGGCGACGGCGCTCAAGGACCAGGATGCCGGCGCCTTCCTGCCCGAGACCCCGCCGTTCCTGAGCCGGGCCGGTCTCCGGAGCGCTCTCTGCCGCGGCGGATACCGCGCCTACCGGGCCCTCACCCGGAGCTGATCCGATGGCGCCGAGCAAGGAAGGCCGGTTCACCACGGGGTCGACGATGCGCCACGTGGTCGTCATGACCACGACCGCCTCTGTCGGGTTCCTGTTCCTGTTCCTGGTGGACTTCCTGACGCTCTTCTACATCTCGCTGCTCCGCGACGTGCGGCTGGTGGCCGGGGTCGGACTCGCCTCCTTTGTCCAGCACATCGTGAGCGCGGTGGCCATCGGCCTCGCCGTGGCCGCGACCGCTCTCGTCAGCCGGGCGCTCGGGGCGCGCGACCACGCGCTGGCGCGCAGCCGGACGACCTCGTGCCTCGCGGTCTCTTTCCTGACCCTCACGGTCCTCGCGGCGCTGGTCTTCGTCTTCCGGGAGCGGGCGGTCGGGCTCCTGATGGAACCCGGTCCGGCAACCGAGGTCGCGAGCCGCTACCTCGCGTGGATCCTCCCGTCGCTCCCGGTCCTGGGACTCGGCATCAGCACCGCCGCCATCCTCCGCGCCGAAGGCGACGCCCGGCGGGCCCTGATCGTGACCATGGTCGCCGGCGGCGTCGCGTTCGTGCTGGATCCGGTGGTGATCCTGGGACTGGGGCTCGGCGTGGACGGCGCGGCCTGGGTGCTCGTCTTCTCGCGGATCGTGACCGCACTCGTGGGACTTCACTTCGTGGTGCGGACCCACGAACTGGCCGCCCCGCTACGGCTGGCGGGGGTGTTCCACGACTTCCGCGCCATCTTCGCGGTGGGCGGTCCGGCAGTGCTGGCCCAGCTGTCCACACCGTCCGGCTTCCTGCTGCTGGCCGCCTGGGTCGGGCGTTTCGGGGACAGCGCCGTCGCCGGCTGGTCGATCGTGACCCGAATGGTGGTCCTGGGCTTCTCGGGGATCATCGCGCTCGCCGTGGCGGTGGGCGGCATCTTCGGCCAGAACTACGGCGCCCGGAAGCTGCACCGCCTGGAGGCCACCTATCGGGACAGCCTCGTCTTCGCCGTCCTCTACGCGCTGGCGGCGTGGGGGGTCCTCTGGCTCGCCGCCGACCTGATCGTCTGGGCCTTCGGCATGGCCGGCGACGGCGCGAGGATCGTGCGGGCCTTCTGCCGGCTGGGGGCGGGAGGATTCGTCCTCGCGGGCGCCGCCTACGTGGCGACGGCCGCCTTCAACAACCTGGGCCGTCCCCTCTGGGCGACGGTGCTCAACTGGTCGCGAGCCGGATTGGCCGTCCCCGGGATGCTCTTTGTGTTGGTGGGCACGCTGGGCGGCCGGGCGATCCTGTACTCCCTGGAGGGACCGGGCGTGGTCTACGCCTACGCCGCCGGAAGCAGCCTCGCCGGGGTGATCGGCGGGTTCCTCGGCTGGCGCTTTGTCAGGGAACTGACGCGGACCCCGACGGGGCCGGATTCCTGATTCCGGGCGGGACTACGCCGGAACCGGCTCGCCGGCCGCCGCCCCCGCGCCCACGGCCACTTCGATCGCGCCGTCGGAGTCGGCGCCCACCCTGACGGTGGTCCCGGCAGGAAGCGCGGCCCCCACGATCATCCGGGCGACCGGCGTCTCGACCCGGTGCTGGATCGCCCGGCGGACCGGGCGGGCGCCGTAGAGCGGGTCGTAGCCCTCCGCGGCCAGGACCCTGAGCGCGTGATCCGTCACCTCGAGGGTCAGGGCCTGATCGCCGAGCCGTTCGCGCAGCCGGTCGAGCTGCAGGTCGACGATCTCCGCTACCTGGTCCCGCGTCAGGCTCCGGAACACCACGGTCTCGTCCACCCGGTTCAGGAACTCGGGCGGGAACTCGCGGCGGAGTTCCGAAACGACCTCCCGCTTCATCGCGTCGTAACCCCGGCCGGCCTCGGCCAGCGCGAGCACGCGGTCGCTGCCGACGTTCGAGGTCATGATCAGGACCGTGTTGCGGAAGTTCACCAGCCGGCCGTGGGAATCCGTGAGCCGGCCGTCGTCGAGCACCTGGAGCAGCACGGTCCGCACCTGGGGGTGCGCCTTCTCGATCTCGTCCAGCAGGATGACCGCGAACGGGCGGCGCCGCACCGCCTCCGTCAGCTGCCCCCCGTCCTCGAAGCCGACATAGCCGGGAGGCGCGCCCATCAGCCGGGACACCGAGTGCTTCTCGGTGTACTCCGTCATGTCGAGACGCACCATGGCCTGTTCGTCGTCGAAGAGCTCGGCAGCGAGGGCCCGCGCGAGCTCGGTCTTGCCGACCCCGGTGGGACCGGCGAAGAGAAAGGCCCCGAGCGGGCGGTCCGGGTCCTGGACGCCGGCGCGGGCGCGGACCACCGCATCGGCGACCGCCCGCACACCTTCGTCCTGGCCGACGACCCGGCGGTGGAGCAGGTCTCCGAGCCGGAGGAGCTTCTCGCGCTCGCCTTCGAGGAGCCGGTCCACGGGAATCCCGGTCCAGCGGGAAACCACCGACGCCACGTCGGAGGCGTCCACTTCCTCCCTTAGCAGGCGCCCCTCCTGTCCCCCGAGCCGCGCTTCGGCGGCGGCGACTTCGCGCTTCAGTTCGAGGGTGGTGCCGAAGCGCAGCTCGGCGGCCCTGGCGAGGTCCTGCTCGCGCTCGGCGCGTTCCATCGCGAGGTTCGCTTCTTCGAGGCGCTCGCGGAGTCTTCGCACCTCGAGGAGCTCCGCTTTCTCGCCCTGCCACTGGGTGCGGAGGGCCCGCGCCTCCTCCTCGAGGTCGGCGATCCGCCGTTCGAGGTCCGCGAGCCGCTTCGAGGAGGCGTCGTCCCTTTCCTTCCGGAGCGCTTCCCGCTCGATCTGCAGCGAGAGGAGCTTCCGCTCCACCTCGTCGAGGCCGGTGGGCACGCTGTCCATCTCGGTACGCAGGCGGGCGGCCGATTCGTCCACCAGGTCGATGGCCTTGTCCGGCAGGAAGCGGCCGGAGATGTAGCGGCTGGACAGCGACGCCGCGGCCAGCAGCGCGCCGTCCTGGATGCGCACCCCGTGGTGAACCTCGTAGCGCTCCTTGAGGCCGCGGAGGATGGTCACGGTGTCGGGGACCGACGGTTCGTCGACGACCACCGTCTGGAACCGGCGCTCGAGCGCCGCGTCCTTTTCGACGTGCTGGCGGTACTCGTCGAGGGTGGTCGCCCCGATGCAGTGCAGATCTCCCCGGGCGAGCGCCGGCTTCAGCAGGTTGGAAGCGTCCATCGCCCCGTCCGTCCTGCCGGCCCCGACCACCGTGTGCAGTTCGTCGATGAAGAGGATCACCCTGCCGTCCGCCTCCTGGACCGCACCGAGGACGGCCTTGAGCCGCTCCTCGAATTCGCCCCGGAACTTCGCGCCGGCGACGAGGGCCCCCATGTCGAGCGCCACCACCTGCCGTTCGCGGAGCCCCTCGGGGACGTCGCCCTTGACGATGCGGAGCGCCAGACCCTCGGCGATGGCGGTCTTCCCGACCCCGGGCTCGCCGAGCAGCACGGGGTTGTTCTTGGTGCGGCGGGAGAGGATCTGCATCACCCGCCGGATCTCGTCGTCGCGGCCGATCACCGGGTCGAGCTTGTCGGCGCGGGCGAGCGCGGTAAGGTCGCGCCCGTACTTCTGGAGCGGCTCGTAGGCGCTCTCGGGGTTGGGACTCGAGGCGCGCGCGGGACCACGTACCGCCCCGACCGCGGCTTCCAGCCTCTTCCGGTCCACTCCGGCGGCGCCGAGCACGGCGCCGGCGGCCGACTTCTGCGAGACGAGCGCCAGGAGCAGATGTTCCAGGCTCAGGAACTCGTCCCCGAGCTTCTTCGCCTCGCCCGAGGCCGCGTGGATCACCTTGGCGAGATCCCGGGACGCGGGAGGCGCCTCCGCTTCCGAGTACCGCTGGACCGGCAGCGCGCCAAGAGCCGCATCGAGTTTCCGGCCCAGAACGGCAGGCTCCACGTCGAGGCGGCGCAGCAGCCGGAGCGCGAGCCCATCGGGCGCGTCGTCGAGCAGCGCGGCGAGCAGATGCTCGGGGGTGGTCTCGGGGTTGTTGCGTTCCTCGGCAAGGCGCGCGGCCCGTGACAGGGCGGCGCCCGCACGTTCGGTGAGAGGCAGAGGCATGATCTATCTACTCCATACTCATTAAGTCTGATATGAATAATAGCAGATACCATGCCAGAACACACCTGCCCCCGGCGCTACGGAGGCGGCCGGAGGACCTCAGCGGCCGGAATCGGCGGAACGCGCGTCCCGGGGCGAGAGCGGGACGAAGCCCTCGCAGGTCAGTACCGGCAGCCGCGGGTAGCGCGGAAAGCGCGCGTCTTCGAGCGAACGCCCGCAGAGGAGGAAGCGGTTCCGGCGAGAGGCGACGAGCCGGGCGTGGCGGCAGGCGCCGCAGAGGCCGCTCCCTTGCCTGGCGTCCGGCAGTGGCTCAGTCGGTTTCACCCAACCACGGCGTCCAGCCCGAGTCCCGATGTCCGAAATCGAACTCGTCCGGATGGAGAAGCTCGGCGAGGATTTCCGCGGACTCGACGACCCGTGGACCCGGCCGGTTGAAGTACTGGTTGCCGTCGGTGAGGAAGACGCGCCCCTGGCGGACCGCCGTGAGGTCGTTCCAACCGGGCTGGCCGGCGAGAGCGGGCATCTCGGCCCGGGTACGGGGGATGTCGAATCCGCACGGCATGACGGCGATGACATCCGGATCCATCGCAAGCAACTCCTCGAACGCGAAGTACCCGGAGTGGCGGCCGGGCTCCCCCGCCATCACCCGTCCGCCGGCGATCTCCACCAGTTCGGGAACCCAGTTGGCCGCGTGCATGGACGGATCGATCCACTCGACGCAGGCGACCCGGGGGCGGCTTGCGAGCCCGGCAGTCCCTGCTCGGAGCGCGTCGAGCCGCGCCCGCAACTCCGCAGCCAGTTCCCGGCCCCGATCGGGAATGCCGAGCGCCCCGGCGACCGCCTCGATGTCGTCGAACACGTCGCCGAGCGCCATGGGCGCCAGGGGAACGATCCGGGGCGCCGAGCGCACGACCTCGCAGACCGCTTCCTCTACGTCGCGAAGGCTCACCGCGCAGACCTCGCACTGGGTCTGGGTGACGATCACGGTGGGCGCCAGTTCGTCGAGCAGCCGTCCGTCCACCCGGTACACCGACAGCGCCTCGCCGACGATCTCGCGGACCTGGCGGTCGATGTCCCGGCTCGGGGCGGCCGCGTCCACCTTGGACGAGGAGCAGACGGGAAGACTCAGGATGGACGGCGGGAAGTCACACTCGTGGGAGCGCCCGACGAGGCGGTGCTCCATGCCGAGAGCGCTGACGATCTCGGTGGCGCTGGCGATCAGCGAAACGACGCGCGGCTCGGCCATGCGCCCGCCAGTTCCCTAGTTTCGGACGGGAGCGGCCTGCCAGCGCGGAACCAGCGCCCGGTCCCGGAGCGCCACCGGGCTGAACAGCAGCGGCAGGAACAGCGCCATGCTCACGAGGCTGTTGCGGAAGAAGGGGATCGCCTGCACGTAGCAGTCGACGAGTCCGGCGAGGTTCAGCGGATAGCGGACGCCGCCGCCGGAGGCCCAGACAGCGAAGTTGGTGACGATGAAGAAGCCCGCCGCCGCGAGCAGGCCGGAGCCCGCGAGCCTTCCCCAGGACCGCTTCCCGCGCATCAGGAAGCCGCAGGTGGCGACCAGCGCCACCGCCAGGTACACCACCGGCTGTCCCGCGTAGAGGGCCCAGTCGGCGCGGCCGGTGACGACCCAGATGCCGACGTCTCCCAGCAGATAAGTGGCCAGCGGTACAAGGTACACGAGCCGGCGCGAGGCGTAGAGCGCCCCGCCGAAGAGCGAGAGCGCCAGGATCGGCGAGAAGTTCCAAGGATAGGCCATGGACCCGGGATCGACGTGGTGGGCGCCGAACACGTACGGCGCGAGCCGGACGCCGACGCTGAGAGCGACGATCCCGAGCAGGACGGGGAGGCGGATGGACGTCATGGGTCTCCTTGCGGAATCACTCGCCCGGGAGATTACCAGCGGCGCCGGGTCTCCGGGCGGCCGGCAACAGGTCGGCGAACCGGAAGCCGTCGCGCTCGACCACCTCGCCGACCGAAACGGCGAGCGGACGGCGAAAAATGGGGCCGTCGAAGACGAAGGTGTGGAACTCGCCGTTTTCTCCACAGGGATCCACCCCCTCCGGCAGGTCGGCCAGGAGGGCGTCGTCGAACAGCCGCCCGGCGAACGAGGCGTCGAGGGCGGCGGGGTCCAGACAGACGATCCGGGCGCGGAATCCGGCGTCCACGAACGTGCGGGCGAGCGCCGCGGTCGGCCGTCCCCAGAGGGGAAACACGCACTCGAGGCCGAGCGCCCCGAGTTGCCGGAGCCGATAGTCGCGCACGTCCTCGAGAAAGAGGTCCCCGAACGCGACTCGCCGGATGCCGCGGTCGCCGAGCCGCGTGAACGCCTCGCCCATGGCGCGCTCGTAGATCTCGTTCGACGCTCGCGGCGGGATGGTGACTTCGGTGAGCGGAAGGCCGATCGAGGCCGCCTGCTCGCGCAGCAGGGAACGGCGGACCCCGTGCATGCTGATCCGGTCGTACCCCTCGGTCACCGTGGTGACCAGCGCGGCAACTTCGAACCGGTCCCCGGCGCGAAGCGCGTACAGCGAGAGCGAGCTGTCCTTGCCGCCGCTGAAGCAAAGGGCGATCGGTTCGCGCGGCTGGCTCATCTCCTGCAGAGCGCTGGACCCAGGTGCGGCTGGCGGTGGAACAACTCGTTCGCTATCCGTTCACGGCGCGCAGCGCCGTGGGGGTGGGGCGTGGGGAGGGGTTTCCCCTCCCCAAGAAAAGGATGGCGCGGGTCGCGGAGCGAACCGCGTCATCACCCCGTGGGAGAAGCACCCCGCACCGGCAAAGACCGCCGCGGCCAACCCGACAGATGCCCGGTGGGACGTGCGGGGTGCTTCTTCCACGGGCTGTCAGATGACGCCCCGGGCCCGGCCGCACTCGATGAACGCCGCCACCGCGCGGTCCACCTGCTCGTCGTCGTGGGCCGCCGACAACTGCACCCGGATGCGGGCCAGGCCGCGCGGGACGACCGGAAAGCTGAACCCGATCACGTAGATGCCCCGTTCGAGGAGGTCGTCGGCCATTCCGGAGGCGAGACGGGCGTCCCCGAGCATCACGGGAACGATGGGGTGCTCCCCGTCCGGAATCTCGAATCCCGCCGCGGTCATCGCCTCGCGGAACCGCCGGGTGTTCCGCCGCAGCCGCTCGCGCGGTTCCTCGGTCGTCGAGAGCAGCGACACGACCTCGAGGGCCGCCGAGACGATCGCCGGCGCCAGGGTGTTCGAGAAGAGATAGGGACGGCTGCGCTGGCGGAGCAGCGCCACGATCTCGCCGCGCCCCGAGGTGAACCCGCCGGCGGCGCCGCCGAGCGCCTTGCCGAGCGTCGAGGTGATGATGTCCACCCGCGCCGAGACGCCGAAGCGCTCGGGCGTGCCGCGGCCCGTAGCGCCGATGAAGCCGGTGGCGTGCGAATCGTCCACCATCACGAGCGCCTGGTGGCGGTCGGCCAGCTCGCAGATGTCGGCGAGCGGGGCCAGCGTCCCGTCCATGCTGAAGACGCCGTCGGTCGCGATCAGCTTGCGGCGCGCTCCGGCGCACTCCTCCAGTTTGGCCGCCAGGTCGTCCATGTCCCGGTTCCGGTAGCGGAACCGCTGGGCGCGGCAGAGGCGCACGCCGTCAATGATGCTGGCGTGGTTCAGCTCGTCGCTGACGATCGCGTCCTCGGCCCCGAGGATGGTCTCGAAGAGGCCGCCGTTCGCGTCGAAACACGAGCTGTAGAGGATGGTGTCCTCGGTGCCCAGGAACGCGGCGATCCGCCGCTCCAGCTCGCGGTGAATGTCCTGGGTGCCGCAGATGAAGCGGACCGAACTCAGCCCGAAACCGCGCTCGTCCAGCCCCCGCGCGGCGGCGGCGAGCACCCGGGGATCGTTCCCCAGACCGAGATAGTTGTTGGCGCAGAAGTTGAGGACCTCCTCGCCCCCGACGCGGATCAGGGCGCCCTGCGGCGAGAGGATCAGCCGCTCCCGCTTCTCGAGCCCGGCCTCCTGGATGGCCGCCAGTTCACCGCGGATGGATGAGAGCGTTTCTGCGTTCATTCGGGGTTCTCCTCGCGGGAGGAGACTGTATCGGCTGGCGGGGGTGGGGCTCGGGATGGGAAGCGGCGGTCGATTCAGGTATCTTCCGTCAGTTAACACGATGAACGCGGGCGCGGTTCTCCTTTTCTGGTTCGCCCTGGCGGGGCAGCCCCCGGAGGACGGTGCGTCCCGCCCGGCGCCCGCCGCGGAGCCCGCGGCCGCGGTCCCCGCAAACACGGCGGAACTCACCGGCGTGGTGCGGCGCTACTGCGTCGTCTGTCACAACGAGCGTCTCCGGACCGGGAACCTCACGCTGAGGGATTTCGCCGTGGACGCGGCGCACGAGCAGGCGGAGACCGCCGAGAAGATGATCCGGAAGCTGCGGGCCGGGATGATGCCGCCGCCCGGCCAGCGCCGGCCGCCGCCCGAAACGCTGCTCGCCCTGGCCGAGACGCTCGAGACCGTGGTCGACCGCGAGGCCGCCCGCTCCCGGAACCCCGGCTCGCGGCGCTTCCAGCGGCTGAACCGGGCCGAGTACGAGCGCGTGATCCGCGATCTCCTCGATCTCGAGATCGAGGCCGGACGCTGGCTGCCGGCGGACACCTACCTCGGAGCCTTCGACAACATGGCGGACGCGCAGGGTCTCTCCACGACCCTGCTCGAGGCCTACCTGCGGGCCGCCACCGAGGTCAGCCGGATCGCGGTCGGCAACCCGGACGCGCTGTCGAAGACGGCCAAGTACACGAACCCCATCGACGTCTCGCAGCACGCCTGGGATCACCTCGAGGGCACGCCCTACGGGACGCGCGGTGGGATGGTCGTCACCCACGACTTTCCGGTGGACGGCGAGTACGTGATCTCGATCGAGACGCTCTTCGGCCGGGGGACCGGCTTCCAGGATGTGGACATCTCCATCGACGGAGAGGGCGTGGCGCTCCTCGGCCTCGAGCACGCCGGCCGCTCGACGGTGCCGATCCGCACCGAACCGGTCTTCGTGCGGGCGGGCCAGCGCCAGGTGGCGGCGGCCTTTGTGCGCACGATCGAGGGGCCGTACGAGGACCCCCTGAAGACGCCGGGCTGGTCCTTCGTCGGCGGCGAGGACTCCCAGGCGTGGGCCAACTACGGGATCACGGCGCTGCCCCACCTGAGTGAACTGATGATCACCGGCCCGGGCCGCAGTGCGGGGCTCTCGGAAACGGCGAGCCGCCGTAGGATCTTTTCCTGCTATCCGGAGGACGGGGCGGCGGCGACGGACGTTCCCGATGAGGGCCGGGCCTGCGCGGCGTCCATCGTGACCCGGCTCGCCCGCGAGGCGTACCGGCGTCCGGTCACGGACGACGATCTCGCCGGGCCGATGGCCTTCTATGAGCGCGCCGCCGCGGAGGACGGATTCGAGATCGGCGTTCGGACCGCGCTCCAGGCGATCCTCGCCAGCCCGTCCTTCATCTTCCGCCTCGAGCGGGCGCCGCCGGAGGTTCCGCCCGGCGAGAGCTACCGGATCGCGGACGTGGACCTCGCCTCCCGTCTGTCGTTCTTTCTGTGGGCGGCCAGCCCGGATGACGAACTGGTGACGCTCGCCGCGGAGGGACGGCTCTCGGACCCGGCGGTTCTCGAGTCGCAGGTGCGGCGGATGCTGGCCGACCCGCGGGCCGAAGCGCTCTCGACGCGCTTCGCCTCGCAGTGGCTGCGGCTTCAGGACGCCGAGGACAACCAGCCGGAGCCCTATCTCTATCCGGACTTCACCGGCCAGCTCCGGGAGGACCTGGTCCGTGAAACACAACTGTTCTTCGACCACCTCGTGCGCGAGGACGGCAGTCTGCTCGAGCTCTTCACGGCCGACTACACCTTCCTGAACGAGCGCCTCGCGGCCCACTACGGGATTCCCGGCGTCTCGGGCCCCGAGTTCCGGCGGGTGAACTACCCGGACGACAGCCGGCGCGGCGTGCTGGGGCACGGCAGCGTGCTGCTGCTCACCTCGATGTCCGCGCGCACGTCGCCGGTCCTGCGCGGGAAGTGGGTGATGGAGGTGCTGATGGGCACGCCGCCCCCGCCGCCGCCCCCCGACATCCCCGCCTTCGAGGACACCGCCGCGGCCCGCCGCGGACGGCGGCTCACCACGCGCGAACGCCTCGAGATGCACGCGGCGAATCCGACCTGCCGCGCCTGCCACCGGTTCATGGACCCGATCGGACTCGCGCTCGACAACTACGACGTTACGGGGCAGGTGCGGGTCCGCGAGAACGGCGTGGCGCTCGACACGCGGGGGACCTTCTACGACGGGACCGAGGTCAGCACGCCGGCGGAACTCGTCCGCGTCCTCATGAAGCGGCCGATACCTCTGGTCCGGAACTTCACCGAGCACCTGCTCGCCTACGCGACCGGACGCCGGGCGGAGTACTTCGACGGGCCCGGGATCCGCGCCATCGCCCGCGAGGCGGAGGCGGACGGCTACCGCATGTCCTCGTTCATCCTCGGCGTCGTGAAGAGCGACCCGTTCCGCATGGCGCGTCCCGCGCCCGCGACGGACGATCTGGCAGAATTGGCGGGTCCCATGGGAAGCGGAGGGGGCTCATGAACTTCATCACCCGGAAACACCTCCCGCGCCGCACCTTCCTGCGGGGTGCCGGCGCCAGCGTGGCGCTGCCCCTGCTGGACGCGATGACTCCCGCCGGGCTGTGGGCCGCCCCGAGGAAGGCGGCGGAGTTCACGCGGCTGGTCGCCATCGAGGAGTCGATGGGGGTGGCCGGCTCGAGTGACTGGGGTGACGGCCGCCACCTCTTTGCGCCGGCCGCGACCGGACGCGGTTTCGAGCTGGTCGCCGACAGCCAGCTCAAGCCGCTGGAGTCGTTCCGCGAGTACCTGACGATCGTGAGCAACACCGACTGCCGGTCGGCCGAAGCGCACCGGGCGGAGGAGATCGGCGGCGACCACGACCGGACGACGGCGGTGTTCCTGACCCAGGCCCATCCGAAGCAGACGCAGGGGTCCGACATCTTCATCGGCACTTCGCTCGACCAGTTGCACGCCCAGCGCTTCGGGCGGGAGACGGTGCTCCCCTCGCTCGAACTCTGCATCGAGGGCATCGATCGCGGCGGCGGCTGCGCCTACAACTACCACTGCGCCTACACGACCTCGCTCGCGTGGGCCACGCCCAGCCAGCCGCTTCCGGCGATCCGCGAGCCGCGCGTCGTGTTCGAGCGGCTGTTCGGCGCCGGGGACACGGCCGCGGACCGGGCGGCGCGGCGCCGCACGGACCGCAGCATGATCGACTGGATCACGACCGAGGTAGCCCGCCTCAAGGGAACCCTGGGCGCCGCGGACCGGGTCGCGCTGGACGAGTACGTCGAGCACATCCGCGAGATCGAACGGAGGATCCAGCTCGTGGAGGCGCGCAACTCGAGCGGGGAGGAACGGGAGATGCCCGAGGCCCCCTCCGGGGTCCCGGATTCCTTCGTGGAGCACATGCAGTTGATGTTCGACCTGCAACTGCTCGCGCTGCAGACCGACCTCACGCGCGTCATCACCTTCAAGACGGGCTTCGACCAGTCGAACCGGACCTTCCCCGAGAGCGGGACGACCAAGTCCGTCCACGGGGCCTCGCACCACGGCAACGTCCCCGAGGACATCATGGACTTCAACCGGATCAACACCTACCGGCTGGGCCAGCTCGCCTACTTCCTCGAGAAGATGCGCGACACGATGGAAGGCGACGCCTCGCTCCTCGACAAGACGGCGATCATCTGGGGCTCCGCGATGGCGGACGGGAACCTGCACAACCACCGGCGGGCGCCGCTGCTCCTGCTGGGCCGGGCGAACGGGGCGCTCGAGGGCGGCCTCCACCTGCGGGCGCCGGAAGGGACCCCGATGGCGAACGCCCTCCTGAGCCTGATGCGGAAGATCGGACACCCGGAGATGGACACGTTCGGCGACAGCGACGGCGTGTTCCCGCTCGACCTTCCGGACGAGGCGGCCACCGCCGGGAGCGGCGCGGCATGAGACACGCCGCGCTGTCGCTGCTCGCGGCGGTCCTCCCCGCCACCCTGGCAGCGCAGAGCACGCCGGCCGGCGCGGACGCGCGGCTGCTCGCGGCCGCCCGCGACGGGCAGGCCGAGGTCGTCCGATCCCTCCTCGAGGAGGGGGTGGACGTGAACGCCGCGCGCGGCGACGGGTTGACCGCGCTGCACCTCGCCGCCGAGGGCGGGCATCGGGCCGTGGCCGAAGCGCTCGTCGCCGCGGGCGCCGCGGTGGACGCCGGCACGCGCATCGGCGGCTACACCCCGCTCCAGATGGCCGCCCGGGGCGGCCACGGCGGCGTCGCCCTCCGCCTGCTCGAAGCGGGGGCGGACCCGAACGCCCGGACGACGAACAGCGGGGTGACCGCGCTGCATCTCGCCGCCGGGGCCACCGGTGGCGAGCCGGCCGTGGCCGCGCTGCTCGACCACGGCGCGGACCCGAACGCCCGGGAGAGCTCGGCGGGGCAGACGCCCCTGATCTTCGCGGCGGCCGCGAACCGGGCCGCTGCCGTGACCGCGTTGCTCGCCGCCGGCGCCGACCCCGGGACCGCGACCGAGGTGGTCGATGTCCTGCCCGCGCTGGCGCTGGACCGGGAAGCCGACCGCCGCTTCCGCGAAACGATCGGCGCGCCGCCGCAGAGAATGGGGATGTACGGGTTCCGGGTGGACCCGGACGCCGAACCGCTGGACGAACCCAGCCCGGCGGATGTCCAGGCGGCGGTGCGCGCCCAGCGCGACTTTCTCCGCTCCGGCTACGACGTCGGTGAGGTGAGTCCGCACTCACTCGGCCGCGTGGGGCCCGACTACCCGGGCGGCCCCGACCTCGTGCGCCCCCCGTACCGCGAGGTCCTCATCGGCCGGACCGGCGGGCTGACCGCGCTGCTGCATGCCGCCCGCGAGGGCCACCGCGAAGCCGCGACGGACCTTCTCGACGGCGGCGCGGACCTCGATCAGGTCAGCGCGGACGGCACCAGCCCCCTCCTGATGGCGACCCTCAACGGCCAGTTCGACCTGGCGCTCGTCCTCATCGAGCGCGGGGCGAATCCGGATCTGGGTACGTCGACGGACGGCGTCACGCCGCTCTTCGCCGTCCTCCAGACCCACTGGGCGCCGAAGTCCAACTATCCGCAGCCGCGCGCGCAGGACCTGCAGGACGCCGGGCACATGGACGTGCTCCGCGCGTTGCTCGACGCCGGGGCTGATCCCAACCCCCGACTCAACACGCACCTCTGGTACTGGGAATACGGCCTCACCAAGATGGGGATCGACCTCACCGGGGCGACCCCGTTCTGGCGGGCCGCCTTCGCCCAGGATCTCGAGGCGATGCGGCTGCTGGTCGCCCACGGAGCGGATCCTCACATTCCCACCCGGTGGCCGGAGGTGGGGATGCGGGAGCGCCGGCAGCAGGACGGCCGCCAGCAGGAGGACTCCGCGCTGCCCTGGATCCCGGAAGGCGCGCCGAACGCCTGGCCGATCCACGCCGCGGCGGGGGGCGGGTATCTGGGACT
Source organism: Vicinamibacteria bacterium (assembly GCA_965116805.1). GTDB lineage: Bacteria > Acidobacteriota > Vicinamibacteria > Marinacidobacterales > Marinacidobacteraceae > Marinacidobacterium. The sequence goes on along the minus strand of OZ220713.1, from coordinate 1,518,835 downwards.
GGGCGCCTTCAGCGTTCGGAACCAGCCCGATCAGTTCATTCCCGCCGTGAAGTACCTGATCGAGGAACTGGGCGCGGACGTGAACCAGCGGGACTCCTGGCTCTACACGCCGATACACTACGCGGCTTCGCGGGGCGACAACGAACTCATCGAGTACCTCGTGTCGCTGGGCGGGGACGTCACCGCGATCACCCGCCTCGGACAGTCCACCGCCGACATGGCGCGCGGAGGCCGGGCCGGCTTCTTCACCCGCGTCCCCTACCCGGAGACGGTGGAGCTGCTGCAGAGCCTCGGCTCGACGCTCGAGTGCCTCCACACGCACTTCCTGGACACCGGGGACTTCTGCCCCGGCGCCGGCGTGGACGACCCCTGGGCCCCCACCGCGACCGACGCGGAGGAAAAACCCTCCGACTCCGGCAAGTCCGAACCCCGCTAACCCAGCAGCGCAACGGCTTGGAACGCCGGTCTCCAGACCGGCACGCGTGGCGCTCCGCGCGCGCACGTCGCACGTCGCAACCCCACCTATCCCCACGGCAAGTACGGCTTGGAGCCCCCTATACGATCGGCGGCGTTCTGCGGGAGTTGGTAACGGCTCCCGCAATCTCAACCCAGGTTGGCCGATCCGCCGGGAGCGCTAGCCGAGCCCCGGTGCTATGAACACCCACGGTGGACATGTGCCCCGACGGATGGCCGTGATGGACGACCCGTGGAAAGTTGGCGCCTATCGAGGCCCAGTATAGGGGCTGGAGAGCATCGCGGCTCGGCGGACCGTCGACGGAGCGCAAGCTCCAAGGAACGGCAGCGATGAAGCAGATGCTGAGCTGGTATGTGGGCATTGACTGGGGCGAGCAGAGCCACCAGGTGTGCCTGTGCGGCGACCACGGGGAGGTGCGCGGGGAGCGCGCCTTTCCGCATAGCGGGGCGGGGCTTGCAGCCCTGGTCCGGTGGCTGTTGGAGCGGACGCAGGCGCCGCCGGGGGTGATCGCGGCGGCGATCGAGCGTCCGGACGGCCCGGTGGTGGCGACCCTGATGGAGGCGGGGATGGTGGTGTTCGCGGTGAACCCGCGGCAGTCGAGCAACCTGCGGAAGTTCTTCTCCCACGCGGGGCACAAGAACGACGAGCGGGACGCGCGGATGCTGGCCACCACCCTGCAGGCCAGCCGGGCGGGGTTCCGGCGGCTGGCGCCGCGGCCGGCATTGGTCCGGCGGCTGCGGGAGCGGACCCGGGCGGCGGACCGGCTGCTCCAGGAACAGGTCCGGCAATGCCTGCGGATCCGGAGCGCGCTGGTGGACTACTTCCCGCAACTGCTCGAGGTGGCGGGCGGCGCGAAGAACCTGGGGGCTCCGTTCTTCCGGGAGCTGTGGGAGCGGGCTCCGACGCCGGCGAAGGCGCGCAAGGTGCGCTTGTCCACCTTGCACAAGCTGGTGCGGCGCTATGGGGTGAGCCGGATCGATGCCGAACGGATCCGGGCGTTGTTCCGGGAGCCGGCTCTGGTGGTGGCGCCGGGGGCGACCGAGGCCGCGGTGGAGACGATCCGCATGGCGCTCGTGCAGTCGGCCGTCATCCGGGCCGAGCTCGCCCGGGCGGAAGCCCAGATGACCCAGCTCCTCGACGAACTCTCCCGGACGGCGGAGGCCGGGGGAGGTCCGGAGGCCGGCGGCCCGGACCTGGTGAGTGTGTTGCGCTCGCGGCCGGGTGCGGGGGACCAGGCGCTGGCCCGCTTGTTCGCGTGGGGCTTCGAGGCCTTGCGGGAGGGCAACTACCGGCGCCTGCGTGCCTACTGCGGGGTGGCCCCGATCCTGGACCAGTCCGGCAAGTCCGAGCGCTTCGAGCGGCGGCGCGCGGTTCCCAGTTCGCTGCAACACGCCAGCTACATCCTGGCGAGAGGGATCGTCCGCTGGGATGAGAAGGTGGCGGCCTACAACCGGAAGCTGAAGGCGCAGGGGAAGCACACCGCCCGGCGCCACCGCAGCATCGCGGACCAGCAGCTGCGGGTGCTGTGCGCGATGGCGCGGAACCGAACCTTCTTTGACCCCAACGCTTCCGGGAGCACGCCCCGCACCGCCGCCTGACGGCGCTCTGACCACCCGCCCCTCAGCCTCCCGGCTCTGCCGCGGGGTTGCTGTCGGAACGGTGGAAAGAGCGTGCGCGCCCTGATCCTCGCGCGGAGCACCACGCTCCGCGCCAATGGGGGAGGTCTGTGCGCCTCCCGGCTGACCCACCACCTCTACGACTCGCTCCCAGCTATCCCCCCGGCACTTGCGTTCTCGTGGAAAGTCCACCGGGAGAACTGGGCCGGCTTCAGCCGGCACAGCGGGCCGCAGGCCCGCGGACGACGCGCCGCCATGCGCATCGGGCGACGCGAATCCGGTAGCCCGTCCTGCGTGACGGGCATACAGCAGTAGCAGGCCCGGCGGGACCGCGACATGTCGCACTAGCCGATTCCCGGGAAGAACATGCAGCATTCGCGGGCTCGGCGGGACAGTTACATGTAGCAGTAGCCGATCCTGCGGGAGGAACATGGTGCAGTAGCGCAGCCTGCTGGCCAGTTACATGGTGCAGTCGCCGATTCTCCGCGAGGAACATGCAGCACTGGCGGAGTCGGCCCGAGAGCGACACGTAGCAGTACGCTGTCGCCATGGCCGAAACCGGAAGCCAACACACCGACCTCCGGAACGCGATCCGGGAAGAGGGCTTCCGCCTCGGCTTCTCGGCGGTCGGCTTCGCCCCGCCCCGCCTTCCCGGCGCGGGCGAACGGTTCGAGGAATGGCTCGCCGGCGGCAACCACGGGACCATGCACTGGATGGCCCACGACCCTGCCCGGCGGAGCGATGCGGCCAGCATCCGCAGCGGCAACGGAGTCTCGGCGCGGAACACCGGGAGGACCGTCATCGCCTGCGGCCTCAACTACTACGCGGGCAGCCCGGCTGCCGCGCCGCCGGGCGGCGGCGTGATCTCACAGTACGCGCGGGGCGAGGACTACCACCGGGTGCTGGATTCGAAACTCCGCGCCCTGGCGGCGTTCGCCGAGGCCGGCGCCGTCGAAGCCGGACTGCTGCCCGAACGTCCCCCCGGCGCCCGCCGGCGCATCCCGACCCTCGTGGATCACGGCCCCCTGCTCGAGAAGGCGTTCGCCGAACGGGCCGGCCTCGGCTGGGTGGGCAAGCACTCGAACGTGATCGCGACCCGCGGCAGCTCCTGGTTCTTTCTCGGCGAAATCCTGTTTCCGGTGGACCTGCCTTCCGACGACCCGCATCCCAACCACTGCGGAACCTGCACCCGCTGCATGACCGCCTGCCCCACGGACGCCATCATCGAGCCCTACGTGGTGGACAGCCGGCGTTGCATCTCCTACCTGACGATCGAACTTCGGGGGCCCATCCCGGCCGAGTTCCGGAAGGCCATCGGCAACCGCATCTTCGGCTGCGACGACTGCCAGGACGTCTGCCCCTGGAACCGCTTTGCCGGCAAGGCGGAAGAACCCCGGCTCGCGGCCGAGCCTGACGGGCTCCATACCGAGACGCTCGCGAACCTGCTGCGGTTGACGCCGGAGGAATTCCGCGCCCGGACCCGGCGGAGCGCCATCCGCCGCGCGGGCTACGCGGGCTTCCTCAGGAACGTGGCCGTCGCCCTGGGCAACGTCGGCGGTCCCGGGGCCTTCGAGGCGCTGGAAGGGGCGCTGGACCATCCCGAACCCCTGGTGCGCGGCCACGCGGCCTGGGGACTGGCCCAGGTGGATTCAGCCCGGGCGAAGCCGGTCCTGGCAGCCCGGTTGGCGCAGGAACAGGATCCCGGAGTGCGATCGGAACTCGACGCGGGTCTCGCGGCGGACTGCTGAAGGGACGGAGCTAGCTTTCTAGACTCGCCGGACGCCACCGTCGTTCATCCGAAACGTCGATCTACGCCCTGCCGTCCCTCCTGAGTTGGGCATCCCTAGCCTCCATTCTCCGCGCTACTTCCTCGGGGTCTAACGGTTCCCGCGTGAGGTCTGCTATCGCTCTCGTAATCTTGGGAAGCTCCTCCTTCAGAACGTCAGCCACGCTGTCCTCCACACTTACCTTCAACCCTGAATAAGGAGCTGCGTTCAAGGTAAAGGTTCTCCGCTCGTGCTTCGTCTTCCTCTTGTAGAAAGGCTTCCACTCGTATTCGATGTGGACCTGAAACGGCTTCAGGGGAGGTTCCTTGAGCAATCCTGTGAATGGTCCGAACAACTGGGCAATCTCGCTCTTGCCCACCAGGACTTGAAACGGAGAATCCGTTTCTCGCTTCACCATCCAAACGGAGTGTGCCTCGAAATCCTCCCCGTCATATTCAAGACGATAGCTGACGTTCTCAGCGCTACCCATCCCCACATTGGCGATCACAAACTGGCATACGCTCTTATTTGAGTTGGGCTTGGGCCTCAAGTAACACTCCATCTGTGGGATTGCATTCCCGATGACGGACCTCCGAGTCCATCGAAGAGTGGACCAGAGAAGGACCACCGCTGCTGCGGAAACCAGCAAACCGAGAAACGGCAACGCGTCACTGATCCCGGCCATAGTCTCCTCCGCGGGCCGCGAGGCCCCTAGCGGATCGCCGCCTGCATCTCCTCGACGCTGACGAACTTCACGCGGGGGCGGCCCTCGACCTTGCCGCGCGCCACCTCGAGGGCGTCGAGCGCCTTCCAGTCGGCGAACGAGAAGTAGGTGGGTACTCGCTCCGCCACGAACCTCTCCACCGCTTCGGCGGCCGGGAGCTCGGGCTGCCAGTGCTGGCCGGCGGCCACGTCTTCGAGCAGCACCTGGACGGTCTCGAGGGCGTCGGGCTTGTTGGTGCCGATCACCCCGGTGGGGCCGCGCTTGATCCAGCCGGCGCAGTACTGGCCCTCCTGGTGCTCGCCGTCGGGCGAATCGAGCACCCGCCCGACTTCGTGGGGGATGACCCCCCAGTCGTCGCGGAACGGGACGTCGGGCAGGGCGACGCCGCGGTAGCCGACGGAACGGAACACGAGGCCCGCGTCGAGATCCTCGAAGCGCTCGGTGGCTCGCGGCCGGATCGTTCCCCGTTCGTTCTTGTAGAGCTCGTTGTGGACGAGCTTCACGCGGGTAACCCCCCCGTCTTCGCCGGCGACCAACTCCACAGGGGACACGAGGAAGCGCACGATGAGAGTCCGCGGCTTTCCGGCCCGCTTCTCCGCGGCGTACTGCTGGAGGATCTCGACCTTCCGGGCGGCGGATTTGTCCGCGCCCGAATCCACCCACTCCCGGCTCACCGGATCGAGCGCCGCTTCCTCCTCGAAAACCCGAATGTCGCCACCCTCCAGCTCTCCGAGTTCCTTGATCTCCGGGTTCGTGAAGGCCGCCTGCGCGGGGCCCCGCCGCCCGAGCATGTGGACCTCCCGGATGCGGCTCTCGGCGAGCTGTTCGAGGGCGTAGTCGGCGATGTCGGTCGTCTTCAACTCGTCGATCGACCGGGTCAGCACCCGGCAGACGTCCACCGCCACGTTGCCGACACCGACAACCGCCACCGATTCCTGGGAGAGGTCGAACTCCCGATCGCGGTAGTCCGGGTGGCCGTTGTACCAGGCCACGAACTCGGTTGCCGCGTGACTCCGCGGCAGGGACTCGCCCGGGATACGCATGGCCCGGTCCACCTGGGCGCCCACGCAGTAGATGACGGCGTGGTAGTAGCGCCGGCAATCGGCCAGCCGGATGTCGCTGCCGAACTCCACGCCGCCGTAGAAGCGGAAGCGTGGGTTCTGGGCGGTGCGCTCGTAAACCCGGGTCACGTTCTTGATCTTCTGATGGTCCGGCGCGACGCCGCCCCGCACCAGCCCGTACGGGGTCGGAAGCCGGTCGTAGAGGTCCACCTCGACGGTGAGCCCCGGGGCCTTGAAGAGATGATCGGTTGCGTAGAAGCCGGTCGGGCCGGATCCGAAGACCGCGACCCGCAGCGGGTGGTCGGGGGTGCCGGGAGTCGTCATTTGCGCGCGAAGTATAGGGGCCGAAAGGGCGCCGCGGGAGCGTCGCCGCGACCCGCGCCGACGGTGTTTCGAGGCGTCAGCGGCGGAGCAGCGCCAGCAACTCCTCGCGGCTGAGGAGGGGCTGCGGACCCTCCAGAAAGGGCGCAACGTCGGCCCGGACGCGCTCCCAGGGCATGTCCTCCACGCGACGCGCCACTGCGGACCGCCAGGTGTCTCCGGTCAGCGGCGACAGCCCCGGCTTGGCCTGCCGGAGCGCGGAATTCAGCAGGTGGAGGTTCGGCGGCGGCCAGCGCCGGTCCGCGAGATACCACCCCAGGTCGTACACGTCGCGTCCCTTCGTGTAGGGACGAGACAGGATCGCCACCAGCTTCCCGGCAAGGAGCGAGGCGCGGTCGTGGTGGCGGAGCCGGACGGTGAGGTGCCGACGACAAGTGCCGGTCTCGGTGACGGCTCCCGTGGGCGGATTGGTGTCCACCTCCATCTTGATGGCCAGGTTCTCCGTGGCGTGCGGGGACAGACCCGCCTCCCGGAGGAGTCCGGAGAACCGCAGCCAGCCCCCGTGCACCACGCTGCGTTGCCGCAGCGAGACACCGACCCGGTACCCCTCGCGCTGGAACTGGCGCTCCATCGCCTTGAGCCAGCCTCGCAGGTCATATGCGGTGACATCGCCTTCAAGAGTGAAATCCAGGTCCTCGGAATAGCGTGGAACGTCGTGGAGGAAACGCAGGGCGGTTCCACCCTGGAAAACGAGCGCGCGGGTCGCCTGCTCCCGCTGCAGCGCATCGAGGATGCGCGCTTGGAGATACTCGCGCAGAACATTCTTCCCCTGCCCGGGATAGGCGCGCCCCACCAGGCTCAGGGCGTGGTCCTTCACAGCGGCTCGTAGCGCAGCGCCGGGTCGTCCACCTGCGAGGCGAGATGGCAGGCGGCCCGCATGAGCTTCGGACTGCCCGTCGCATCCGCGGCCGCCCGCAGCGCCCCCGAGGAGAAGGCCTCCAGGTCCAGTCTCAGTTCGTCAATCCACGCCGGGTTGTCCCCATCGGGGTGGAACCAGGCGAGGTCCAGAAACGCCTTCTCGGGGGTGGCGACGAAGGCGTACTGAGGCCCGGCGAGTTCCAACCGCCGATACCCGGTACGCAGCGCCGGTTTCAGAAACCGGTAGGAGAAGCGTCCAAGCGGGGTGTGCCGCCGGCAGGGGCGGCCCGGTCCACAGCTCGTAACCTCGAAGACCGTCTCCGGGATGGCGCCGTAGTGGGCGAGCGCCGCTACCCCGCTGACGTAGCTGCCGAGGGACATCCGGTTGGCGACGAGGAATGGCTGGGGGTAGGTCTTCCGGTACGGAGGCGCGAGCGCGTAGAGGCCGCGGCGCAGTTGGAGGATCTTGCCGGCCCGCCGCCAGCGGTCGAGCTGGCCCGGAAGAGCGGTCGCGCTGGTCGTGTCGGCGGCCAGGAAACCGGTGTCGAACACCGGTTCGTCGCCGACGATGTGGAGGAGATCCGTAAAGGACATTGCAGTAACTATACAAGTATAGATAAATGATGCATCAAAAATGCTCGGAGTCCGATCCGGACTCGATTCGCGGTCCTGTAGGGTCGGCGTTCCAGGCCGGGGGCTCGATCAGCGCGAGTTGGCGTTTCGCGGTTTCGCTGCGCCTTGCGCAGCGATGCCGGCCGGAGGCCGGCGCTCCCCCGTTAGCGGCCGATGACGCGGTAGACGGCGGGGATGACGAGCAGGGTGAGGGCGGTGGAGAGGATCAGTCCGCCGATGACCGCGATCGCCATGGGGGTACGCAGCTCGCTGCCCTCGCCGAGGCCGATCGCCATGGGGAACAGGCCCAGGACGGTGGTCGAGGTCGTCATCAGGATGGGGCGGAGGCGGACCTTCCCCGCCTGCCGCAGCGCGTCCAGCTTCGCCATGCCGCTCCGCCGGAGCCGGTTCGTGGTGTCGAGCAGCAGGATGGCGTTGTTCACCACGATGCCCGCCAGCATGATCACCCCGATCAGCACCACCACGCTCACCGTCACCGAGAAGAGCTTGAGGGCGAAGACGACCCCGACCAGGGAGAACGGGACGGAGAACAGGATCACGAAGGGATGGAGCAGCGACTCGAACTGCGAGGCCATCACCAGGTAGACCATGAACACCGCCAGCAGGATCGCGAACTGCATGCTCGCGAAGGAGGTCTCCATCTCCTCCTGCTGACCGCCGAGCCGCCAACTGAAGCTGGCCGGCATCGAGATCCCCGCCATCAGCGCCTCGATGTCGGTGGCCACGCTCCCCAGATCCCGGCCGACGATGTTCGCGGTGATGGTGGCGACCCGCTCGCCGTCGGCGCGGCGGATCTCGGCGGGGCCGGTCACCTCGTCGACGTCGGCCACGCTCGAGAGCGGAATGGTGGCGGCGCCGCCGTCGGAGATGTTCAGATTCCGTAGGTCCGCGACGCTGTCCCGGAAGGACTCGTCGGTGCGGAGCCGGATGTCGATGGACCGGTCCTCCCGCTGGATGTCGGTCGCCACGTCGCCGAGCACCTTGGAGCGGATGAGGGTCCCGAGCTGGTTCACGTTGTAGCCGAGCGCCGCGACCCGGTCACGGTGGAACCGGACCTGGAGCTCCGGGTTCCCGCCCTCGGTGGACGACTTCACGTCCGCGAGCCCGGGAATCTCCCTGAGACCGGCCACCGCCTCGTCGGCGGTCCGTTCGAGCATGGTGAGGTTGAAGCCCCGGATCTCCAGTTCCACCGGGGTCCGGAAACTGAAGTAGGAGGGGCGCCCGAAGATGTAGAGGAGATCCTCGTCGCCTTCGAGGTGGGGGCGCAGCTCCGCCATCGCCGCGTCTTCGCGGACGCGGTCCACCGGTGGATCCAGCACCACGGTGAGCTGGCCGATGTTCTCGCGCAGCTCGCCGGCGGCTCCGCCCTGCTGGCTGCTGGTCCCCACCGTCGCGTATACGGTGCGCACCCCCGGGATCCCGGCGGCCGTTTCCTCGAGGCGCGCGATCCGTCTCGAGTTCAGGTCCAGGTGCGTGCCGGCCGGAAGCTCGGTGTCCACGTAGAACTCACCCTGGATGAGTTCGGGGACGAGTTCGGTGCCGAGCGAGGGAATGGTGTAGACCGCCCCGGCGAAGAGCGCCACCGCCAGGGCCCCGACGCGGAACGGATGGTTCAGGGCCCCGTTCAGCACCGGCGGATACGCCCGGACGATGCCGTCATAGACGAGACGGAAGAGCCGGCTCGGCAGCCAGAGAATCCCCTTGACGACGAGATCCACGCCCCGGAGGACCCCGAAGGCGACGAAGAGCACACCCCGGCTCACCGCGGAAACGGCCTTGCCGAAGAGACGGCCTGCCTTCGTCCGGAACGACGCCTGCTCGGACGCCGCCACCGGCCGGAACTCGCGGGAGGCCAGCATCGGGATCAGGGTGAGCGCGACCAGCAGCGAGACGGCGAGCGAGAAGGTGACCGTGAGCGCCTGGTCGCCGAAGAGCTGTCCGGCGATGCCTTCGACGAACACGATCGGAACGAACACGCAGACCGTCGTCATGGTGCTCGCGACCACCGCCTGGCCGACTTCGCCGGTGCCGGCCCGCGAAGCCTCCACGAGGCCGAGCCCCTCCTGCCGCTTTCGCTTGATCGCCTCCAGCACCACGATGGAGTTGTCCACCAGGAGCCCGATCCCGAGGGTGATGCCGCCGAGCGACATGATGTTCAGCGAGACCCCCGACACGTACATCAGGAAGAAGGTCCCGATGACGGAAATGGGGATCGAGACCCCGATGATCAGGGTCGAGCGGAGTTCCCCGAGGAAGAGGACCAGCACGAAGATGGCGAGGACTCCTCCCATCACCGCGGTCTGCAGGACCTCGGACACCGAATCGCGGATGTAGCGCGCCTGGTCGGTCACCAGGGTGAGCGCGAGGTCCTCCCCCACCTGGTCGAGCCGCTCCTCGAGTTCCCCGACCCGCACGAGGACTTCGTCCGCGACGGTCACCGTGTTGGTGCCGCCCTCCTTGTAGACGGCGATCTCGATGGACTCGCGGCCGTCGATGCGGGTGATGACCTCGCGTTCCTTGGCGCCGCGCCGGATGGTGGCCACGTCGTCCAGCCGGATCACGGTGCGTTCCGCGTCCACCACGATGTCGCGCATGTCCTCGGGACGCTCGAACTCGTTGATGGTGCGCACCAGGTACTCGGTGCCGCCGTCGAGCAGCCGCCCGGCGGTGAGGTTCACGTTCTCCTGGCCGAGCCGGTTCACCACGGCGGGGACCGAGAGCCCCAGGTTCGCCACCTTCCGCTCGTCGATCTCGACGTGGATCTCTTCCTCGAGCCCGCCGCTGACCAGCACCGCGGCCACCCCCTCGACGCGCTCGAGGTTGCGCTGGATCTCCTGCTCCGCGATCAGCCGCAGCCGGACGAGGTCCTCGTTGCCGGTGAGGCCGAAGCGGAGGATCGGGTCCAGCGAAGGATCGAAGCGCAGCAGGGTCGGCCGCGGCGCGTCGAGCGGCAGCCGCACCACGTCGAGGCGTTCGCGCACGTCGAGCGCGGCCATGTCCATGTCGGTGCCCCAGCCGAACTCGAGGGTGACCTCGCTGAGATCGGGACGGGAGGAGGAGACGACCCGCACCACGTTGTTCACCACCCCCACCGCGTTCTCGATGGGCCGGGTGATCAGGTTCTCGATCTCGCTGGGAGCGGCGCCCTCGTAGTCGGTGCGGACATTCAGCGACGGATAGGTGATGTCCGGCAGGAGGTCCACGGACAGCCGGTCAAACCCCACGACGCCGAACACCACGATCGCGATGAACAGCACCACGACGGTGACCGGGCGCCGGATGGAGAAGTCGACGATGCGCATCGGTCGGGACTGTGCGTGAGGGGGTGTGGCCTAGCCTTGCGGCCGGCGGCGGCGGGCGACGATCTCCTCGATCTGCTCTTCGGTCATTCCCCGCTCGCGAAGGCGCTCGCGGAGCGCTTCGAGCTGTTCGGGCGTCGGCGCCTGCGGGCGGGACTCCCCGTCCTCCGCGGACGGCCCCCAGCCGCGCCGGACCCGTTCCTCGATCTGTTCCTCGCTCAGGCCCATGGCGCGGAGCCGGCCCTTGATCGCCTCCTGGGTCTCGGCCGGGAGACTCTCGAAGGAGCCCGGTCCCGACTCCTGTCGCGGAGCGGCGCCGGCGCTGCCGGCGGGCCTCGCCCGGGAACCGGCGCCGTCCCGGAGAGGCCGGGAGGCCGCGGCCGGGGCGGGCGTCGGCGCCGGTTCGGCGGCGGCCGGAGCCGCGGGGGCCGGCGCTTCGCGCGCCGGCGCAGCGGGAGCTGCCGCATCCGCTGCCGGAGCCGCGGCCGCCGGAGGTCCCCCGGCCGCTGGACGGCCGCCCGGCGGGCCGCCTCCCGCGCCCGGCCGGCCCCGTCCGCCCGGCGGTCTCCCGCCCGCGGCCATCGCCGCGAGCCGTTCGTCGATCGCCTCGTCGCTCATGCCGCGCGCCCGCATCCGCTCGCGCATCGCGGCGCGCCGTTCCTCGGTCATTTCGAACCCACCGCCGGACGCGGCGCCCGCGGTGCGCGCCGGACGCTCCTCCGCGCCCGGCCCCGCGAGGATCTGGACCGGAGTGGCGTCCGTGAGACCGTCCTGGCCGACCACGATGACTCGGTCGCCCCGATCAAGGCCGCTCGTGACCTCGACCCGGTCGTCCTCTTCGTAGCCGAGGGTCACGTTCCGCCGGTAGGCGGCCCCGTCCTCGACGACGAAGACCGAATCGGCAAGGCTCTCCAGCGAGAGCGCCCGCTTCGGCATGATCAACGCCTCCTCGCGCACGTCGGTCACGAGCCGCACTCCGGCGAACATCCCCGGGCTGAGCCGTCCCTGCCGGTTCACCTCGAGCGTGACCCGGATCGTTCCCGTGGCGGCGTCCACCACCGGGCTGATCCGCAGGACGCGGCCCCGGAACTGCTCGTCCGGAAACGCCTCCACCTGCAGGATCGCCGGCTGGCCGATGGAGAGCCGGGCGAGATCCCTTTCCGGCACCCCGATCACGCAGAGCAGCGGATCGAAGTCGGAGATCCGGAAGAGCTGCTGTCCCGCGGTCACCGTCTCCCCGAACTTCACCGCCCGCTGGATGATCAGGCCGTCGAAGGGCGCGGTGATGCGCGTATAGCCGAGCTGGATCTCGCTTCCGGCGAGCTGCGCCTTGGCCGATTCGAAGGCGGAGAAGGCCTGGTCGTACACCTCCTGACTCACGATCGCGTTCTCGAGGGAGGCCTTCGCCCGCTCGTAGGCGGTCTCCGCGTCCTGGAGCGCCACCCGGGAAATCTCCACCTGCGCGCGGGCCTCGAGCTCGTCGATCTGCGCGAGCACTTCGCCGGCCCGCACCTGGACCCCCTCTTCGGTGTTGAGGGCCACCAGCGGGCCGCCGGTGCGGGCCACGATGTCCACCTCGCGCTCGGCTTCAAGCGTTCCGTTGGTCTCGATGAAGGCCGAGATCGGCCCCGGGAGAATCTCCACAACCTCGACGGGAACGGCGGTCACGGGCGCGCTGCCGCCGCCGAATCCGCCCGGAGGGCCGCCGCCCGGCCGGCCGCCGGGGCCGCTCCCGCCGCCCGGCCCGGCCGCCTCTTCTCCGGAACCGCACGCCACGACGGTGGCGAGCCCGGCCAACAGGAGAGCGTGGAGTCGCGCTCGCCCGGGGACCCTCCGGCCCCCGGGAGAAGTTGTCTTGATCTGGGGCACGAATTTCCTCATTGCGTTACTGGATTCAGGGCCGGCGCGCCCGCGGGGACCGCGGGTTCACTGGCGGCGGACGTTTCCGGGGCCGTGGTGTAGGGCCACAGCAGCCGCTTCAGGTCGTCGGTCACCGCGTAGATCGTCGGCACGAGGAGCAGCGTCAGCAGCGTCGAGGTCGGCAGCCCCCCCGCCAGCACCAGGCCGATCGGGGCCCACTGCCCGGCGCGGCCGTCCACCGACCCGAAGAGGCCGGGCAGGAAGTAGGGCGCGGCGAGCGGCAGGAGCCCGCAGAAGGTGGTGAGGGCGGTCATCATGACCGGCCGCAGCCGGTGCTCGCTCCCGAGAATCAGCGCTTCGTCCCGGGACATCCCCTGCTTGCGCAGCGCGTTGACGTGCGCGATGAGGACGATGGCGTTGTTCACCACGATGCCCGCCAGCAGCACCATGCCGAGCATCGCGGTGTTGCCGAGGGTCTGGCCGGTGAGCTTCAGCGTGACAGCCACCCCGATGAAGGAGAACGGGATCGAGAACATGATCACCGCCGGGTGGATGAAGCTCTCGAAGAGCGCCACCATGATCAGGTAGATCAGCAGCAGCGCGAACGCGAACGCGAACCCCGCGGCGGCGAAGTCGGTCTGCCCCATCCGGGACCACCGGTCGAAGCTCCACTCGTAGCCCGGCGGCAGGGCGATGTCGGCGAGCTGTTCCCGGACCTGGCCCATGAGCCGGAACGAAGCGCCGGGAACGGTGGTGTTCGCGCTGATGGTGAGCTTGGGACGCCGGTCCTCGCGTTCGATGCTCCGGGGGCCGCTCACCATCTCGAAGTCGGCCATGGCGCCGACCGGGATCCGGGCGTCGCCGACGAAGACCGGCATGCGGCGGACGTGGTCGAGCTGCTCGCGCTGTTCCTCGGGGTACTGGACCACGATGTCCACTTCCCGCTGGTCGCTCTCGATCGTGCCCGCCGGCCGGGTGGTCAGCGCGCTGCGGACGGTCTGCGCCACCGCGAAGGTCCCGGCCCCGGAGGCGAGCGCGCGCTCCGCGTTCGGGCTGACGTGCAGTTCCTCCGTCCCGCTCTCGAGCGAGGTGTCGACGTCCCGGATCCAGGGAAGCGCGGCGAGGCGCTCCACCACCCGGCCGGAGATCAACTCGAGGACGTCCATGTCGTCGCCCTTGAGATCCAGCCGGATCCCGCTGCCGCGCCCGGGGCCGCGCCCCCGGCTCTCGGCGATGCGGAAGTCCACCCCGGCGATCGTCGGGAGCATTCCCCGGATCTCGTCGGTGATCTCCTGGACGCTCCGTTCGGACTCGGACTCGTCCACCAGGTAGAGCTCGAAGCGCCGGCCGCCGCCGCCGTAGCCCCGGCCGCGGGACCGGCCGCCGCCCCGGCGGAACTCGTAGACCACGTCGGCGATCTCGAGTTCTTCCCGCCGCTCCTCGATGAGCGCCGCCACCGACTCCATCACCTCCCGGGTCTCGTCGAGCGAGTAGGCCCGGGGCACGTCCACGTTGATGGTCACCTCGCGCTCCACGGTGCTGTCGAAGCTGGAGCGTTCGATGTTCTGGTAGAGGAACCAGGCCACTCCCAGCAGCCCGATGGCCACCACCAGCGAGACGAACCGGTGGTGGAGGGTGCGGCGGATGACCTTCCCGTGGAGACGGCCGAGGAACCGCATGGTCCGGGAATAGACCCGCCGCTCGTTCCGGAGCACGACGCCGGCCATCATCGGCACCACGGTGAGCGCCACGAGGAGCGAGGCCACGATCACCACGCTCAGGGTGAACCCGAAGTCGGTGAAGATCCGGAAGAAGCCGCCCATCGTCGCGCCGAGGAAGACGAGCGGCACGAACACGCACATGGTGGTGGCCGCGCCGGCGATGATGGGCATGGTCACCGCGGAGGCGCCGTGGATGGCGGCGGTCCGCGAATCCTCCTTGTACTCGGTGAAGTGGCGCGAGATGGAGTCGATGACCACGATCGCCGGATCGGCGAGCATGCCGACGGCCACCATCAGCCCGAAGAGGCTGATCACGTTCAGCGTGGTGTCCACCGCCCCCGTCTGCCGCCCGAGGTACATGATCACGAAGGTCGTGATGATCGAGAGCGGAATGGCCACCGCCACCAGCAGGGTGGTGCGCACCTTCTGCAGGAAGAGCAGCAGGATGATCATGGCCAGGCCGCCGCCGAACAGGCCCGCGAGGGTCAACTGGGACAGACCGCCGCGCACGTCGAGCGACGAGTCCTGGATGTAGCGCATCTCGATCCCGTCGTAGCGGGGGATCGCGGCGATCTCGTCCATCTCCGCCTTGACCCCGTCGGCGACCTCCAGCACGTTCGCGTTGGACGCCTTGTAGATGCGGAAGGTGACCGCCTCCTCGCCGTTGAGGTAGTCGAAGGAGGTCTGGGTCGGGAACTCGTAGGTGACGTCGGCGACATCGCTCAGCCGCAGACCGGCGTCGCCGACCGGCGTCTCCCGGATGTCCTCGGGCCGCTGGAACTCCCCGACGGTGCGGACGATGAGTTTGCGCGAGCCGTCGGTGATGGTGCCGCCGGAGACGTTGACGTTGTTCTGGGAGAGCACCGTCGAAATGTCGCGGACATCCACGTTCAGCGCCGCCATCCGCGCCTGGTCCATGCTGACCCGCAGTTCCCGCCGGCGAACGCCCCGGACGTCCACGCTGGCCACGCCCTCGAGGCGCTCGAGCCGCGGCTGCACGATGTCTTCGGCGAAGTCGAAGAGGCGTTCCCGCTCCCAGGGCGCCCCCAGATGGAACTGGAGGATGGGGATGTCGGTGCTCTGGAACCGCCGGATGTTGATGCGCTCGATGTCGTCGGGCAGCAGGTGGCGGATCCGGTCCACCCGGTCGCGGGCCTCCACGACCATGAGGTCCATGTCCGCCCCCTCGTCGAACTCCACGCTGACGTTGCCGCTCTCGGCCCTCGCGGTGGCGGTCAGCACCGTGATCCCCGGGATGGTCCCCAGGCTCTCTTCCAGCGGGCGGACGATGAGGCGCTCGGTCTCCTCGGGAGAGGAGGACTCGTAATCGATGCTCACCCACAGGCTGTTGGAGCCGAACGAGGGGAGGAACTCAAGGGGGAGCCGGGTCAGCGAGACGTAGCCGAGCACGACCAGCCCGATCGCGATCATGCTGATCGTCACCCGCCGGTCCACCGCGAAGCGGGCCAGGAAACTGCCCCGTTCCGGGACCTGCTCCTGGTCGTGTGAGTGGCGGTGTCCTTCCAGTCCGCTCATCGTCGCATCCCTCCCCGGGGCGCTCCCTCGGGGGAACCCTGCTCGGAGTCACCCTCTACGGAATCGCGGTCCCGATCGTTCCGTCCCCGCTCGCGCATCAGGGCGTCGAAGGTCTCCCGCTGCGAGTCGTTGAGGATCTCGCTGATCTGCTCGCGGAACTTCAGCCGCAGTTCGCGATAACGCGCGTAGGTGTCGTCCCAGAAGGCGCTCGCCTCGGCGCGGTTGGCCTCGATGAAGGCGTCCATCTGCGCCTGCTGCGCGTCGTCGAGCTCGAGCCGGTTCACGAGCTGCTCGCGGAACCTCCGGGCCCGGTCTCCGCCGTCCCGCGTGTCGCGTCCGCCGGAGCGGCCACGCTCGGCGCGCTCGCCGCCGCGCCGCATCGCCCGGCGGCCGTCGTCGTCGCGGCGACTCATGCGGTGCTCCCCACCCCGGTGCATCAGGCGGGGCACCGCGCTCGCCAGCACCCCGGCGCCGAACCCGGCGAGGAGCAGCAACAGCGGCATCAGCCGCTTCCAGCGGCGATTGGATGTGTCAGCCGTGGGAGCCGTGTCTTGCTCGGGCATCAGCGTTCTCCCGCGGGCAGGAAGCCCCCGCCCAGCGCAATCACCAGTACCGGCTCAGCCGCGGAATCGCTGGCCGCCAGGGTCTGGAATTCGGCCTCGAAGCCGGTCTCGAGGTCGGAGGCGGCCAGGACCTCGCCCTCGAAGGCGAGCAGATCCAGGTCCTCCGCTGCCGGAGCGGCGTCCACCAGCGGCTCCGCCTCCGGCAGCCCGGCCTGCCAGACGCTGAGACCGGCGGCCACCAGCAGCGCGGCGGCCGCGGCGGACAACCGGTATCCCAGTTGACGCCAGGTCCAGAACCGCACGGGCGACAGGTCCTCGCGGCGCTCCCGGTGGCGGACGAGGAATCCGGGATCGGGCTCGCACTCGACCCGGAGGATCGCCGCTGCCTGGGTCAGGTACCGGTGCTCCTCGCGGAACCGCGGATCGGCGGCGAGACGTTCCTCGACCTCGCGCACCCGGTCCGGCGGGAGTTCGCCGTCCCGATACGCGGAAAGGAGTTCCTGGTCGGTCATTCTTTCCTTCCTTACCTCGATGGACGCAGGGCCTCGGCCAGCCGCTGCCGCGCCCGGTGGATCCGGGACTGCACCGTCCCCAGCGGAACCCCGCACGACTCCGAAATCTCCCGGTAGGTCATCCCGGCCACCTCCTTCAGCACGAGCGCTTCCCGCTCGTCGTCGGGAAGCCGCCGGAGCGCCGACTCCACTTCGGTGCGGCGGCGGAGGTCTTCCTCGGGCTCGGCGCTGCCGGCCCGCTCCCCCGGGTCTCCGGGCGGCCGCGCGACTTCGAGGAGCCGCCGCTGCCGGCCCGCCCGGCGGAGCGCGTCGTGGGCCGCGCGCACCGCGATCCGGCAGAGCCACGCCCCCACGGGTCCCTCGCCGCGGTAGCCGGATGCCCGGCGGAAGGCGCGCAGGTAGGCCTCCTGGGCGGCGTCTTCGGCCTCGGAGCGGTCCCGGAGGATCGCGAGGGCGACGGAACGAACCCGGATCTCGGTGCGGCGGACGAGCTCGTCGAAGGCGCCAAGGTCGCCCTGATCGCGGAACCTCCGAAGCAGCAGCCGCTCTTCCGCATCCTCCCGGGCCCTCTCGTCTCGGACTGGGTGAACCGGCGCATGGTCTCGCTCTTCGGAAGCAAGACGCGCCGGACCTACCGGTTTGTTCGCGTCGGGCACGAGTGGCCGGCAGTGTAGTGCGGCGGGTCGCCGGTATTGTGCGCACCCATAATCCGCCCATGGACCAGCCAAAGACCTACCGGATCGAGACCCGCAGCGTGCACGCCGGTGTCCCGGACAACCCCACGGGGGCGGTGGCGCCGCCGATCCACCTGTCGACGACGTTCGAGCGGGACGCCGTAGGCGAACTCGCCTCGGACTTCATCTACAGCCGGAGCGGGAATCCGGACCGGACCGCACTCGAGGCGGCGGTCGCCGACCTTGAGGGCGGCGCCGAGAGCGTCTGTTTCGCTTCGGGGCTCGCCGCCATCCACTCGCTTCTCCTGACCCTCGCTCCCGGCGATCTCGTCCTCGCCCCGAAGGACGCCTACCACGGCACCGTGAAACTCGCGAGGGAGTCGCTCGCGCGCTGGGGGCTCCGGACCCGTTTCACGGACTTCCTGGATGCGGCGGACGTCGACGCCGGGTTGGCCGGGGGTCCCGCGCTCGCCATCCTGGAGACCCCGTCCAACCCGACGCTGCGGGTCACCGATATCGCGGCGGTGGCGGAACGGTGTCATGGCTCGGGGACGCTGGTCGCCGTGGACAACACCTGGATGACCCCAGTCCTCCAGCGCCCGCTGGAGCTCGGCGCGGACATCGTGATCCACGCCACCACGAAGTACTTCGGGGGTCACAGCGACGTGACCGGGGGCGCCGTCGTCGTGCGGGACAGCCTGGACCTGACCCCGCGCCTGCGGTTCGTGCAGACCGAGACCGGACCGGTGCCGTCGCCGTTCGACGCCTGGCTGCTGCGCCGGGGAATGAAGACCCTGCCCCTCCGGATCCGGACCCAGTCGGACACCGCCGGAAGACTCGCGGAGTTCCTGAACGGTCATCCCCGGGTCGTGGAGACGTTCTATCCGGGGCTCCCCGGCGATCCCGGACACGAAGTCCAGAACCGCCAGGCCGACGGCTACGGCGCGATGCTCTCGTTCCGGGCCGCTGGAGGCGAGGACCACGCCCGCCGCGTGCTCTCGCGAGTCGAACTCTTCGTCCGGGCCACGAGCCTCGGCGGCGTCGAGAGCCTGGTCGAGCACCGGGCGCTCGTCGAGGGGCCGGATTCCGAAACCCCCCGCGACCTCATCCGGATCTCCGTCGGCCTCGAGCACCCCGACGACCTCATCGCGGACCTCGACCAGGCCCTGGGATAGCTCCCGTCTGGGACCGCCGGCCAGTTCTCCCGGTGGGGGCCTTCAGACCGGCACACGCTGCGCGGCGCAGCGGAACCGCGTACCGCTGCTCCCCTGGATGGCGCCTCCGACACGGACGAACCGACTCCGGGGCCGCACGCCGCGGACGGGCGGAGGGGACTACGTCAGGAGGGTCACCAATCCGACGACGAGCGCCGCCTGCGCGAGCAGCGCCCCAAACACCCACTTGATGAGCCGCACATCGCGCTCGGCCATCTCGCGCCGCAGGTTGGTCTCAAGCTTCTCCAGATCCACCTTGGTGGCCATGCTCTCGCGCATCTGCCGGAGTTCCACCTGGAGTTCCGCCTTGGTAGCAAAGCCCGCCATGCTCTCGCGCATCCGCCGGAGTTCCGCCTGGAGTTCCGCCTTGGTAGCAAAGCCCGCCAGACTCTCGCGCATCTGCCGGAGTTCCGCCAGCACCGGCTCCTGGCTGGCGGCGGCGATCTCCGAAGTCATGGTGCGTATCCGCTGGTCCGCAGTATAGGCCGGTCCCGCTTCCCATCCTCTCTCGACAAGCAGATGGAAGAGGGTGCCTTCCCGGGCCAGTTTCGCGGCTGCGGCGTCCGGACCGGGCGGCGGGGCGTCCCTCGGTGTTTCGGTCGGCTTCCCGGATGACTCGGGGGTTGAGGGTTGCTGCAGGGGATGGGCGGGCATCGAGGGCTCCTTTGGCGGTTTCGTGGAGGACCCGGCGTCCTCCCCTACTTCCCTAGACGAGATTCCGGCCCATTTCTTCCCACTTCCGCGTGCAATGTGGAAAAGTCGAAGCGAAGAGGCACCTTTCCGGGTCGCCGACCCCGTTGGCGCGCCCCCGTGATTGCGCCGCCGGCTTGGAACGCCGGGTTCCCGAGCTACGAGGAATGGGCGCCGGCTGTCGCCGACGTCCATCCCTCGTGCTCAAGGGGTCTGCGCAGAGCTATCGCTCTGCTCCGAAACAGCCGGCACAGCGGCCCGCAGGGCCGCGGAGGGTCCGTAGCCACCCTGCCTCACGTGATGCGCACCCCGGAAAGCGCAACCACCAGCGACCCGCCCGGTACACAGGTGAACCCGGCGGTCCTCCGGTTCCGTCCTACGATGGCGTAGGTGGGCGTCGCATGCCGGGCTCGGGCTTCCCGCCCGGCGCCGATTGGCGCCGCATGGCGGGAGGCGCGTCCCACCCGGCAGTGGTGACTCCCGTTCGGTTCCATAGCCGGAAGCGTGGACCGCTCGGGTTCACTTCGCATTGTAAACGCGCTCGCGCCCCGCCCGGCACACTAGAGTTGGCGCCGTCCCGATGGAGAACAACCGGAGCGCGCACGGTCCGGATTCGGGCGACCGCGTCCGCGGTGTCGCGCGCCGCCGCTGGTTGCCGGGCGCGGGAGCCGTCCTCCTGGTCGCCGCTGCCGGATGCGGCGAGCCATCCTCCGTTCCGATCCCCCGCCTTCCCCCGATCCCCGGCGTTCCTCCCACCGACCCGCCACCCGCCCCGGAACTCCCGCGCGCCCTGAGCGCAACCGAGGTCGAGGTCATCGGCGCCGGCAACCGGTTCGCCTTCGACCTGCTTCGAGAGGCCAGCCGTCCCGGGGACAACCTCTTCCTCTCCCCGCTCTCCGCTTCCGTGGCGCTCGGGATGACCATGAACGGAGCGGGAGGCGAGACCTGGAACCAGATGCGCGACGCACTGGGCTTCGGCGGGCTCACCGAGGCGGAGATCAACGCCGGCTACGCGTCGCTGATCCAGGTCCTCACCGAACTCGATCCCGCCGTCGAGACCGCGATCGGGAACTCGGTGTGGACCCGGCTGGGATTCCCGGTGCGCGAGGAATTCGTCGAGGTACTGCGCGAGTTCTTTGGCGCCGAAGCGACGGAACTCGATTTCGCCGGCCCGTCAGCGTCCGGACGCATCAACGAGTGGGTCCGGTCCGCGACGGGCGGTCACATCGAGGACATCGTTCCCGATCCGATTCCCCCCGGGGTCCTCGTGTATCTGATCAACGCGATCTACTTCAACGCCCCCTGGACCTTCGAGTTCGATCCGGATGACACCCGGACCGAGCCCTTCTACCCCGAAGACCGATCCACCCGGACCGTCCCGCTCATGACGATTCAGCGGGACTTCCCCTACCTGGAGACCAGCCGGTTCCAGGCCGTGGACCTGCCCTACGGCGGCGGCGCGTTTTCGATGACGGTGTTCGTTCCGCGCGATGGCGTGGGGGTTGAAGACGTGCTTGCCGCGCTCGACGCGACGGCATGGGGAGACATCGCCGGGGGCTTCGAGGAGACGGAGGTGGAGCTCTTCCTTCCGCGCTTCCGGATGGAGTACGAACGCGAGCTGAAGGACGACCTTGCCGCGCTCGGGATGGTCGACGCATTTGCACCGGGGAAGGCGGACCTCACGAGACTCTCACCGGTTGACGAGCTGTGGATCTCGAGTGTCCTGCAGAAGGCGCTGGTCGAGGTGACAGAGGAGGGCACCGAAGCGGCGGCGGCAACCGTGGTCGTCGGAGTCACCTCGGCCCCTCCGCCCCCCGTCACCGTACGGGCCGACCGTCCCTTCCTCTTCCTCATCCGGGAACGCCTCACGGGCGCGATCCTGTTCGTCGGCAAACTGGCGTACCCACCGGACGCCTAGGCGCGGCAACCCGGCGGGGTGTCCACCACCGCGCGAGGGAGTCCGGCTGCGAACTCCGTCCCACTGGGACAGGGCGGCGCTGAACCATCCGCGGCCCTGCGGGCCGTTCTGCCGGGCCCCACCGGGAGAAACCGTCATGATCGGTCCTCCTGCGCATTCCGCCGGGCATGGAAGTGCGGGCGGGGATGCTGAGGCCCAGGGTGTCCGGGACCGCTTGGAACGCCGGCTTCAGCCGGCACAGCCCGCCGCAGGCGGGCGGCGAGACGGACGTCATTCGCCGGGATGGCGGGGCTGCGCGTCCGTCCACCCGGGGTAGCAACGAACCGCCCGCGGCCCTGTGGGCCGCTGTGCCGGCTGAAGCCGGCGTTCCAAGCCGTGCCGGGAGCGGGGCTCGAACCCGCACGTCCCATACGGGACAGAAGATTTTAAGTCTCCCGCGTCTACCGATTTCGCCATCCCGGCAAGCTCGTCCCGCGGCGAATTCCGACCTGCCGCGAGCTCCGGAAACACACACCGAACGCGCCGCCGTCGGCGCATCCGGTCAGGCTAAGCGGCGGAGGCGGCGGGCGGATTCGAACCGCCGAATAGAGGTTTTGCAGACCTCCGCCTTGGCCACTTGGCTACGCCGCCTTGACCCACGCACGGCTGGAGCGGGACACGGGATTCGAACCCGCGACTTCAACCTTGGCAAGGTTGCACTCTACCACTGAGTTAGTCCCGCTCGCCGGGCGGCGAGTATAGCCGTGCGTGGCGAGGGACTCTTGGCCAAACCGGGTGATGGGCTTGGGTTTTCGCCAGCCTTTGGCTGGCGGTGCCGGTCTGAAGACCGGCGCTCCTAGCTCAGAAGGCGCCCCGGCGGATTCGCACGACCGGGGGGCGCAGGGCCGCCCGCAACCGAGCCAGGAAACGCAATCTCCGCCAGCCTGCGGCTGGTGGTGCCGGTCTGAAGACCGGCGCTCCCGGGAACCAGACTTCCACCACGTCCATCCGCAGCCGGGACCCGGGCGGAATCCGCTTCCGGGATGACTCGCGCCGCCACATCCGGGCGGCGGAGCGCCGGAGCCGGCGGCGCTTCTCGCGGTCCACCCGCTCCGCCGGATCACCGAAACCGCCGCGCCGGGTCTTCACCTCGACGACGGCGAGCGTCTGCCCCTCCCAGGCGACGATGTCGAGCTCCGCATCGCTCCGGCGGCGACCCGGACGATAGTTCCGGGCCACCACCCGGTAGCCCGAACGGCGAAGCGCCCGGGCGGCGATCCGTTCGCCGCGCGCGCCGAGTCTCAGATGCGGGGCGCGTCTCCGCAGGGGCCAGCGGGCTCTTCGCCGCCCGGCCATGTCAGTCCTCGCGCCGCCGCCAGATGGTGCCGGAGGGGGAATCCTCGAGGAGGATCCCGCGGGCGGCCAACCCGTCGCGGATCTCGTCGGCGCGGGCGAAGTCGCGGCGTTCGCGGGCTTCCTGACGCTCCCGGATCAACGCCTCCAGCTCGGGTGGCTCGTCCGCCTCTCCGGCGTCTTCCGGCGCGGAACCCATCTCGAAACTGCCGAAGACCGCGTTCATCCGCCGGATCGCGGCCGCCCATCCCGCCGCCTCGGCGGCTCCTCCGGACGAATGGAGAGCCCGATTGCCTTCCTTGAGGGCGATGAACACCTCGGCGAGGGCTTTCGAGGTGTTCAGGTCGTCATCGAGCGCTTCCTCGAAGCGGACGAGCGCCGCCGCGGCCTCCGCCGGCGGTGCGGCGCCGTTCCCGGCGGCAGCCTCGTCCGAGCGCCGCAGGAAGTCGTCCACCCTGCCGATCGCCACCTCGGCCTGCCGGAGGCCGGCCTTCGTGAAGTTGAGCTGCTGGCGGTAGTGCACGCTGGCGAGCAGGTGGCGGATGGCGGCCGGGGCGAACCCCTCGTCGAGCAGTTCGCGGACGGTGAACTGATTCCCGAGCGACTTCGACATCTTTCGGCCGTCCACCAGCAGGTGCTCGCAGTGGAACCAGTGGCGCACGAAGGTCTCGCCGGTGGCGGCCTCGCTCTGGGCGATCTCGTTCTCGTGGTGCGGGAATACGAGGTCCACGCCGCCGCAGTGGAGATCGAAACCGGAGCCCAGCAGTTCCAGCCCCATCGCCGAGCACTCGAGATGCCACCCGGGACGGCCCGGCCCGAACGACGCCTCCCAGACCGGCTCGCCCGGCCTCGGCCCCTTCCAGAGCACGAAGTCCTGGGCGTCCTCCTTGTCGTACTCGTCCGAGTCCACCCGGGCGCCGGCCAGCCGGTCGGAGGCCGCCGCCCCCGAGAGCTGCCCGTAGCCGGGAAAGTCCGTGACCCGAAAGTAGATGGAACCGCCGGCTTCGTAGGCGATCCCGTTCGCGAGCAGACGCTCGACGAGCCGGATCATCGCCTCGACGTACTCCGGATCGGTGGCTCTCGGGTAGTGCTCGGCGCGCTCGATCCCGAGGGCGTCGGCATCTTCGAAGAACTCCTCGATGTAGCGGGTCGTGTAGTCCCGGAGCGGCTCCCCCGCCTCGTTGGCACCCCGGATGGTCTTGTCGTCCACGTCCGTGAAGTTCATCGCCTGCAGGACGCGGTAGCCCTTGAACCCGAGATAGCGCCGCAGGATGTCCTGGGCCACGAAGGTCCGGAAGTTCCCGATGTGTCCCCGGGCGTACACGGTGAGTCCGCAGGTGTACATGCGCACTTCTTCGGCGCTCTTCGGTTGGAACGGCTCGACCCGGCCCCCGAGCGTATTGCGGAGCCGGAGGGTGCTCTTGTCGGGCATCGAAACGTACTAGACGACGATCTGCCGGCCGCGACGCTTGAGGACGACGAGCGTGAGGTCGTCGCGCAGCGGACTGGGCCCGGAGAAGGCCCGGGCCCGCGAAAGCAGGTCGCCGCAGATGTCGCGGGCGCTCATGGAGCGGGCGGCGATCAGGGCGTCCACGATGCGGGCGTCGTCGAAGAGGCTGCCCGCCGGATCTTCCGCCTCGCTCAGGCCGTCGGTGTAGAGCGCCACCAGGTCGCCGGGACCGAGCTCGCAGGTGCCCACCTCGGTATCGATCTCCGGGAAGAGGCCCAGCACCGTGGAGCCCCGGTCCAGGCGCTCGACCGAGCCGTCGCCCCGGACCAGCACCGGATGCACGTGCCCGGCGTTCAGGTAGTCGAGCCGGCCGCTCGCGGGTTCGAGCCGGGCCAGGATGGCGGTCATGTAGCGGCTGTCCTCGGTGTTCTGGTGGAGGTGGTGATTCAGGTCCTGCGCAGCGCTGGCGATCCCGGGCCGGCCGTGCCGGAAGAAACTGCGCAACGACGCCTGGACCGAAGCCATGATGAGAGCCGGCCCGGCTCCCTTGCCGGAGACGTCGGCGATCGTGACGAAGACCGCCTCGTCCAGGGTGAGGTAATCGTAGTAGTCCCCCCCGACGGAGAGACAGGGAATGTTGATCCCCCAGAGGTCCCACCCGGGATACTCCGGAGCCTCCGACGGCAGAAAGCGGGCCTGGATCCGGCGCGCCACCTCGAGTTCCTTCTCCTTCTGGATGGAGGCGCGGGTGAGGCGCAGGCTTTCGACCGCGGCCGAGGCCTGTCCGGTGAGCGAGGTCAGAAAGGCCCGGTCCGCCGACGACAGCTCCCGGCCGAACCCGGCGGTTCCGAGGAAGAGCGTCCCCTGGACCGCGCCGGAAGCGAAGGGCACGACCCAGCCGATCTCCAGCCTCGCGAGGTCGCAGGAGGTGGCCCAGTGCGAGAGATCGGCCGCCGGACGAATGTTGTGGTCGCCCGCCAGGATCTCGGCGGCGCGCACGAAGATCGCCCCATCGTCTTCCGGGCGCTTCGGTCCCTTGGCGGCGACCACCCTTCCCCCGGCCACCACGGCGGCCCGGCTCGCCAGCACGTGCCCCATGGCGCCGTGGAGCAACAGGTCCCAGACCGCCGCTTCGTCGCGGGCTCGGTGCAGGCCGGCGGTGAGGTCCATGAGCGAGCGGAGCTGGTAGACGTGGAGCGACAGCCGCCGGTTCGCCACCCGCAACTCCTCGTCGCGCCGGCACTTCTCGAGGGCCGCCGCCGCGGAAACCGAAAGCGCCTCCAGAAAGTCGGTCCGTGACCCGGCGAGGTCCGGATGCGGTTCACCCAGCAGGAGCACGCCGCGGAGTCCGTCACGGGTGCGCAGGAGGGTCGCCGACGACGCTTCGGAATCGCGCATGAGCTGGCGGAATGGCTCCGCCGCCACGTCTTCTTGCGGATGTTCGCCACCCGACCGCAGGACGAGCGCGCCGGGCAACCGTTCGGGTGCTTCCAGTTGAAGCTCCTCCCAACCGGGATTCCCGGCCCCCCGCCGGCTGGCCGGGTGCAGGACCCCCTCCTCGTCGGGGAGCAGCAAGCCCGCCCAGCGGGCGCCGGACTCGCCAAGCGCCACCAGGACGATGAGGGACGCCACCTCCGCCGCATTCAGCCGCTCGAACGCCGCCGCGCTGAAGTCGGTCAGGGCCAGGAGCTCGGATACCCGCCGTTCCAGCCCCGGGTTCATGCCTCCGATGTGCTCCGCGAGCAACTGCTGGTAACGCGTGCCGGGAGAGGCCGGCGCCTCCGGCACGGTCGTGCGCACCGCGCGCGTGGTCATGTCAGGCCGGCGCTCCAAGCCGCTTCTGCCGTGAGGATGGAAAGCGCAGTGCGTTTCGCGGCCTGCGGCCGCGATGCCGGCCGGAGGCCGGCGCTCCGAGGCGGCCCCGCGGCGCGGCGCTCCTGCCCCTCGGCCGGCGGATTTCGCTCCGACTCTGCGCGCACGGGATCAGGACTCCGGCCCGCGGCCCGGCGAGCCGGAACCCGCGCGGTTGCGCTCGAGCACCCAGCAGCCAACACCCGCCGCCGATTCCTCATGGACGACGTGATCCATGAGCCGGCGCATGAGATGCACCCCCAGGCCGCCCCGCCGCCGCTCGCGCGCCAGGCGACCGAGGTCCACCCCGGCCGGAAGGCTCCTGGGCGCGGCGCCGCGGTGCTCCAGTTCGATCCGTAGCGCCTCGGGCCCGGGCAGGAAACGCAGCCGAACGGCGTGACCCCGCTCGCCCCGATAGGCGTGTTCGACCACGTTCGTCATCGCCTCTCCCACCGCCACCGCAATCTCGTCCGCGGCGGCAGGATCGAAGCCCTCGGCGATCGCCGCTCTCCGGGTCGCCTCGTGGACGAGGCTCAGGCACTCGCAGGTCGCCGGCACGTCAAGCTCGAACGGCGCCCGGTCCGTCGCCAATGGCTCAACCCCCTCCAAAGCTGAGGACCGCTTCCTCCTCGGTCTCGAAGGTGCGGCACAGCCGGTCGAAACCCAGGACCCGGAAGATGTGGGCGACGGTCCCGGTAAGCGCCGCAACCCGGATGTCCCCGCCGCCCGCGCGGGCCTCTTCGATGAGTCCCATGATCGCGCCGAAGCCGGCGCTCGCCACGTAGGAGAGGTGGGCGCCGCTGATCACGATCCGCACGTCGCCGGCCTCGACGAGCGCGTTCAGCACGCCCTCGAACTCGGCCACGGTGTGCGCGTTGATGAACCCCTTCGGTTCCACGACGACCACTTCGGCGGCGCGGCGGGTAGCGACTTGAAGATCAGGCATGGGTGAGCGTCTCGGGTTTGGCGGCCTCTGCAGATCGGGACCAGACCTCGGGCGCCGGGAACGCGACCAGGTCGCGGGCCTTCGCCACGTCGCGGCCAAGCTGCACCCTGAGGGACTGCGGGCCGGGAAAGGCTCGAACCTCCCGCAGGTGGGAGAGGAAGCGCACCCGGAGGCGCGACACCTCACCGGAGAAACCCGTCAGGTGCACCTCCAGGGAAGGCGAATCGTCGAAGGTGGGCCGCGGTCCGTAGTGAAGCACGGCCCGGAACAGCCCTTCTCCCGGGGAGGTCAGGACCGCATCCACCGCATAGACCCCATGCGGAACCAGCACGTCCCCGGCGGGTGCCAGATTCGCGGTGGGAAACCCCAGCCCCCGGCCCCGGCCCCGCCCCGGGACCACCTCGCCATCGATCTCGTAGAAGGCGCCGAGGAGCGCGGCGCCCGCTTCGATGTTCCCCTCAGCCAGTACCCGCCGGATCCTGGTGGAAGAGACGATCGCCCCCTCCCACGACACGGACGGCGCCTCGATGACCCCGAACCCGTGGTGGTCGCCGAGGGCGCGGAGGGTCTCGAGGTCGCCCGCGCGGCCGCGGCCGAACCGGAAATTCGCACCCTGCACCACGGTAACGGCCCCGAGCCGCTCCACGAGCAGCCGGGACACGAAGTCGGCGGGAGAGGTTCGGGCCATCGCGTCGCCGAACTCAAGCACGACGAGGCGCTCCACGCCGGCGGCGGCGAGCCGCTCCGCCTTGAGCGCGAAGCTGGTGATGCTCTTCGGAGCGCGGTCGGGACGAAGCAGGCGGGCGGGGTGGGGATCGAAGGTCACGGCGACGCACTCGGCGCCGCGCTCTCGCGCCTCCTCCCCGGCGAGCTGCAACCCCATCCGGTGACCCCGGTGGACTCCGTCAAAGTTGCCGACCGCGACGACGGCCGGTCGAGACGGCCCGCCGGGACCCGCCCCGCCCGCCGCGGCGGGTAGCTCGCGGAGGCGCTCGATCTTCATCCGTCGGGCCCGTGAGAGCGCTCCATGTACGCCATCCGCAGTTGGTAGAGCGCCTGGGAGACCAGCCGGGCGTCGCCCGGAGCGAGCCGGCCCCGGGTCTTCTCCTCGACGACCTCCAGGAGGCCGATCACCGCCTGGAGTCCCTGGAGCGCTTCGGCCCGCTGCGGACCGCTGGCCGATCCCGGCTTCTCCGCACCCTCGGCGGTCTGCTCGACCAGCATCGCGGCCTGCGAAAAGAGCAGGGAAACGAGCTGTTTGAAGCGGGGGTCCTCTTCGGGCGCCGGTCCCGGGGCCGGAGCGGATTCGGCGGGGGCGGCCGCGGGTTTCGTTTCCGTTCCGACCGGGGGGACGTCGGGGGACGGCTCGCTCCGGGGTGGGGCGTCCGGGCGGCGGGAACCGTCCGACGCGAAGGCGCGCCGGTCCCTGACGACGATGCGCGGGGCTTGCTCCTCTTCACTCATCCGTTGTCCGGGCCGCGCCGGGTGGCGGCCCGCTTCCCGGAATCCTATTGTCCCGCCACCCGCTCCGCGAGCCGGCGGCGCCTTGAAACGGGACCGGACCGCGGGGACAATGCCGGCCGAACGTTCCAACCGGCCCATGAAGAATCCCGAAGAGACCTCCGCCACCCTCGAACGCGCGACGGCCGGCGCCGCCGAGGTCGCCGGTCTGGTGGAGATCATGGCGAGGCTGCGGTCCGAGAACGGCTGCCCCTGGGACCGGGAGCAGACCTGGGACTCGCTCCGGCGCTACGTGATCGAAGAGGCGTACGAACTGGTGGACGCGGTCGACCGGAAGGACCCGGCCGCTGTGCTCGAGGAGTGCGGGGACCTGCTGCTGGAAGTGGTGTTCATGGCGCAGATCGCCCAGGAGGAGGGCCGGTTCGGGATGGCGGAGGTCGCCCGCGGCATCACCCGCAAACTGATCCGCCGGCACCCCCACGTGTTCGGGGACCAGGAGCGGGCCTCGGACGCCGGCGAGGCGTTCGCCAGTTGGGAGGCGATCAAGGCCGCGGAGAAGTCGGAGCGTCCGGCGTCCGGGGACCGCCTGCCGCGGGGCCTGCCGGCGCTGCTGGTCGCGATGAAGGCCATCGAGCGGGGGGGTGCGGCCGAGGACGGGGAGGAGGCGGAGCGGGACGGCATCCTCCCCGCCGTCGAGCGGATGCAGGCGGCACGGCGGGGCGAAGACGCGGAGCAGCTCGAGACGGCGCTTGGCGACCTGCTGCTGGCGGTCGCGCGGGAGGCCCGGCGGGACGGACTGGATCCGGAGTCGGCGCTCCGCAACGCGGTCCGGCGGCTCGGCGGGTGAGTCTCGCGGCCTACGGCCGCGGTGCCGGTCTGAAGACCGGCGTTCCCGGGTTCCGGAATGTGCTGACGGACATCCGGCCGTCCGGTCCGATGGCCACCGTCACCGCGCCGGTCTCGTCGGTGCGGTACACCGCGGCGCCGCTCCGCCGCAGCCGCTCCAGGACCCCATCGTCGGGAAGGCCCCGTCTGGGGTCGGCGCGCACCGGGACCAGCGCCACGTCGGGCGCTACCGCGGCCAGGAACTCCGGGGTGGTCGAGAACCGGCTGCCGTGGTGGCCGACCTTGAGCACGTCGGAGCGCAGCGCGCCTCCATACCGGCGGAGCAGCACCCGCTCGGTCGCCTCCCCGGCGTCGCCGGTCAGCAGCAGCCGTCTCCCGGCGTAGTCCACCGCCAGCACGAGCGAGCGCTCGTTGGGACGTTCTTCCCGGCCGGTCCCGTGGTCGCCGGCGAGCAGCACCGAGAAGCGGGCGCCGCCCAGCTCGAACCGCTCGCCGGCGCGGAGACGGCGCAGGGGGATTCCCCGCCGGACACGCTCGCGGTGCATCACCCGGACCGCGCGCCGGGAGTCCTCGGCGGTCCCGCCGCCCTCCCGGACCTCGTCCACGCGGAAGTCCCGGAACACCGCCGGAAACCCCCCGACGTGGTCCAGATCACCGTGCGTGGGAACGGCGGCGCGCAGCCGCCGGTAGCCCGCGCGCGCCAGGAACGGAGTGACGACCGACTCGCCGGCGCTCCAGCCGCCGAAGGCGGGACCCGCGTCGAGGAGCACCGCCCCGCCCGCCGGAAGCGAAAGGACCAGGGCGTCACCCATCCCCACGTCGAGGGCCGTGAGCCGGAGCGTCCCATCCGCCGGCTCCGCGAGGGGCAGCGTGAACAGCGCCAGCAGCGCCAGGGGGATGGCCGGACCGATCCTGCGTTTGCCCCGGAGCTTCAGCAGGGTGATCGCGAGCGCCAGCCAGGCGACCAGCCACCAGAGCCCCGGCCGGGCCACGGGAAAGGCGCCGAACACAAGTCCGGCGCCCCACTCGCTGAGCCCGACGAGGGTCTGGGTGGAGGCCGTCAGCAACCAGCCCACCGCCTCCCCGGGGAACCCGGTCCTGGCGAGCGCGAGCCAGGCGAACCCGAGGCCGAGCACCGGCCCCGCCAGCAGACCCGCTGGAACCGCGACCAGCAGGCCCCCGAACACCACCCGGCCGAAGTGCCAGGCGACGACGGGGAAGGTCGCGAGCTGCGACGCCAGCGTCACCCCGAGCGGGGCCAGGACCCAGGTCCGCCAGCGCGGCGAAGGGTTCCAGACGGCATCGGCGGGATCCTCCGGGCGGAAGGCGGCGATGATCGCGAGGGTGGCGGCGAAACTGAGTTGGAACCCCACGTCGACGGCGTTCCACGGGGAATGGGCGAGCAGCGCCAGCGCCGCCAGCCCCAGCCCGTTCATGGCGTGTCCGGTGAGACCCCGGCGCAGGCCGAGGATCACCACCACCGCCATGAGCACCGCCCGGACCACCGACGGCCGTCCCCCGCACAGCGCCGCGTAGAGCGGGAGCAGGAAGAGCAGGACGCTGAGCGCGGTGCGCCGCGGCAGGCCCGCCAGGACGAGAGTGCCGTAGATCAGCAGGCTCAACAGCCCGACGTGGAGCCCGCTCACCGCCATCAGGTGGAGCGTGCCGGCGTCGCGGAAGGCCCGCTCCGTCGCCGAGCCCGTCCGCGTGCGGTCGCCGATGAGCATGGCGGTGACGACCCCGAGCACGTCCTCCGGGAAACCGCCGCCCGAGAGGCGGTCCCGGATCCGGGATCGGACCCGGCGCACGAGGCGCCAGGGGACGGGACCCGGCGCGATCTCCCGGACCAGCAGGCCGCTCTTGGTGGAACCGAAGAGGGCGACGGGACCCCGAATCTCCCGGGCGCCGGGGTTTCCCGGCGGGCGCGGTTCGGAAACCCGGGACCAGACCGCGACCCGCGCCCCCCGGGCAAGGCTCCGGAGCCGGTCCCGGCGTTCGCCGTCCACGCGGATCGAGACTTCGCCGTCGACCTCCCGCTCCTCGCGGCTCGCGCCCAGCCGGTCGACCCGCAGCGCGAGCGAGGTGCGCCGGCCGGAATCCTCCGGCTCCGCCCGGAGCACTCCCTCGAGGCGGACGGGACGGCTCAGGCGCTCGACTCCCAGGTCTCGGACCACCTGCGAAAGCGAGGACTCCGAACCGGGCACGGGGCGGGAAAGGACGCCCGCGACGAAGGCCGCGAGCAGGAGCAACCCGGTCCCCGCGCCCGGACCCGGGCCGCACCGTCCGCGCCACCGGCGCCCCGCGGCGAGGCTCGGGAGGAGAGCCGCGGCCCCGAGGAGCGCGAGCACCGGCGGCAGGGGGCCCGATTCCGGGAGCGAACCGGGCATCGATGCCGAAGCGGCAATGCCTCCCCAGAAGGCGGCGGCCAGCAGGAGGAGCGGCGCCGGCGCCGTTCCGCCGGAGGCAGTCTCCGGCGCAGGACGGGGCCGCGGCCCGCTCCGGGCGCCGGAAGGGAGGGGACCGGTGACCACCACCGGTGGCCCCGCTCAGTCGGAGAGTGGCCCCAGCCCGAAGAACTCGCCCACCCGGCGCCGGACCGCCCGGTCGAACGTCGCTCGCCAGGTGGCTTCCGGCATGCGCGTCCGATACGGTGCGAGTTTGCGGCGCACCTCGGTCTCGATCTCCTCGCGGGCGGCGTCGGGAAGGGCCGCCTGAAGCCGAATCACAAGGTCGTTCTCGATCGCCTGGACCGTTTCCCCGGCGCTCGCCGAGGCGTTTTCTGGCTTGCCGAGCCGCTCGATCTGCGCGGCCGCAGCGCGGGCCGCGGCAACCAGGTCACCCGCCGTCTCCGGGTTCGCGAGACGCGCCCGGTCGGGCGACCAGTTCCTCAGCCGCCCCGGGAGCCGTTCGAGGCCGGTTTCGGCCTCCGGCCCCGTCTCGCGAGGGGCGCCGGCGCCCGCCTGCCGGAGCCGCTTCGCGTCGAACGCGGCCTCGACCGCCCGGGAACACTCGCCGAGCGGCATCCGGGGAGAGACGCGGACCTTCCCCGAGAACGTCGCGCGGATGCCGGAAAGGACGAGGTCCAGCGGTATCCCGCGCGCCTCCCACCGGCAGACGTGGTCCCAGTCGGCCGGACTCAGCACCAGACCGCCCCCGCGGAGATCGAGGAACGCGCGTTCCACCGCCCGGTAGTAGTCGTCGGGGGCCGGCGGCCGGCTCATCCGGGAACAACCCCGGCCGGGCGCCCCGGACCCGGGTCGGCGTGGAGGATCCGGAGCGCGTCACCCTCGGTCACCACGCGCGTCCGGCCGCCGTCGACCCGGACCCGCAGGCCTCCTCCGGCGTCGAGTCCGTCGGTCGTCCCGCGCACCGGCGCGGAGGCGCGCAGCCGCACCTCGGCGCGGCAGCCGCGTGCGGTGGGGCTGATCGCTTCCCAGCGGGCCCGCAGCGACGCCGGGTCCTTCCGGAGCAGAGCGAGGGCCCCGTCCAGGGACGTCACCAGGGCCCGGGCAAGTCCGGCCCGGTCCACGCCTTCCGGGAGCCAGCCCGGCAGCCGCGGAATGGGCGCGGGCAGCGACCCCGAGGTGTCCGCCGAAGCGGCCGCCGGCAGCGAAACCGGCGTCAGGTTGACCCCGAACCCCACCACCGCCAGCCGGGGGGACTCTCTCCGGAATCCGACCTCGGCCAGCACGCCGGCAACCTTCCTGCCCTTCCAGTCGAGGTCGTTGGGCCACCGAAGTTCCGCCGGAATCCCGGCGGTTCGCCGCACTGCCTGCGCCACGGCGACTCCGGCCGCAAGCGGCAACAGGGTCAGCGGGTCCGCCGCCGGCTCGCCGGACCCCGCCGGAGGTTCGACGAGGACGCTCAGGTAGAGCCCGCCCGGCGGCGAGACCCAGGTCCGGCCGAAGCGCCCCTTCCCCTCCGTCTGCGTTTCGGCGATCAGCACGCTTCCCGCCAGGCGAACCGCCCCCGCGTCGAGCGCGATCGCCTTCGCGACTTCGTTCGTGGACGGGACACGGCCCCAGATGCCGATGAACGGCGCCGGCCGCGCGCGGGTCGCGTCGAGGACGGCCATCCGCAACGACTCCGTCCCTCCGGAACGGGAAGGCACGGCGGCGGCCGGCTTCACGGCGGCTGCCGCGGGCTCGAGGCCTCCGGTCGGCAAGGCGTCTACTGGACGGCGCGCCGGCGGCGGAGCTCGGCGAGCCGCGACCCCAGGATCCGGGCGGCCTCGGCGGTCGGGGTGTCCGGCCCGAACACCTGGGCGACGCCCATCTCGCGGAGATCTCCGACGTCCCGATCGGGGATCAGGCCGCCGACGAAGACCGGAACATCCGCGAGCCCCCGCTCGGAGAGCCCTTCCAGAATCCGGCGGACCAGCGGACGGTGGGCGCCCGAAAGAATGGAGACGCCGACCGCCTCCACGTCCTCCTGCAGCGCCGCCTCGACAATCTCTTCCGGAGTTCTCCTGAGCCCCGTATAGATCACTTCGAATCCCGCGTCGCGGAGCGCCTTCGCCACCACCAGCGCCCCCCGGTCGTGCCCGTCGAGCCCCGGTTTCGCGACCAGGATGCGGTACGGCGGACTCGCCGCCGTTCCGCTCGCGGCGCCCTCGGCAGTCCCGCTCACATCGCCCGGCGGTAGCGGCCGCCGACCTCGTAGAGCGCCCCGGTGATCTGCCCGAGACTCGCCACCTTCACCGTCTCCATCAGCTCGGCGAAGACATTGCCGCCCGAACGGGCCACCTCCTGCAGCCTCCGAAGCGCCCCCGGGGCCTCCTTCGCGTGGCGCCGCCGGAACGCCTCCACGCGCAGGACCTGCGCTTCCTTTTCGTCGTCGGTGGCGCGGGCGAGCGGCACCGCTTCCGGCGAACCGGCCTCCGGTTCCGCGAGGAAGGTGTTCACCCCGATGATGGGGATTTCGCCGGAGTCCTTCCGGGTCTCGTAGAGGAGCGACTCTTCCTGGATCCGGTTGCGCTGGTACTGGCGCTCCATGGCGGCCAGCACGCCGCCGCGGGCGCTCAGGCGATCGAACTCGGCGAGCACCGCTTCCTCGACGAGATCGGTCAGCCGGGAGACGATGAACGAACCCGAGAGCGGGTTCTCGTTCCAGGCCATGCCGAATTCGGAGCGGATGATCTTCTGGATGGCCACCGCCCGCCGCACCGATTCCGGAGTGGGGGTGGTGATGGCCTCGTCGTAGGCGTTGGTGTGGAGCGAGTTGCAGTTGTCGTTGGTCGCGATGAGCGCCTGGAGCGTCGTCCGGATGTCGTTGAACTGCACTTCCTGGGCGTGGAGCGAACGGCCGGAGGTCTGGATGTGGACCTTGAACTTCTGGCTCCGCTCCCCGGCGCCGTAGCGGAGCTTCATGGCGCGCGCCCAGATGCGCCGGGCCACCCGCGCCATGACCGCGTACTCGGGATCGAGGCCGTTGCTGAAGAAGAAGGAGAGATTCGGGGCGAACGCGTCCACCGGGAGGCCCCGGGCCAGGTAGTACTCGACGTAGGTGAAGCCGTTCGCGAGGGTGAAGGCGAGTTGGGTGATGGGGTTCGCCCCGGCCTCGGCAATGTGGTAGCCGGAGATGGAGACGGAGTAGAAGTTCCGGACCGCGCGCTGGATGAAGCACTCCTGGACGTCCCCCATCAGCCGGAGCGCGAAGCCGGTGGAAAAGATGCAGGTGTTCTGGGCCTGGTCCTCCTTGAGGATGTCCGCCTGGACCGTCCCGCGCACCGCCGAGAGCGTCCGGGCCTTCAGCTCCTCGTGCTCGCCGGGCGAGGGCGGACGCCCGTGCTCGTCCTCGAAGATCCTCTCTTCCTGCCGCACCGCGGCGTTCAGGAACATCGCGAGGATCACCGGCGCGGGGCCGTTGATCGTCATCGAGACGCTGGTCGCCGGATCGGTGAGCCGGAACCCCTCGAACATGTCGCACATGTCGTCGAGCGTCGCGATGGATACCCCGCCCTCCCCGATCTTGCCGAAGATGTCCGGCCGCCGGGCCGGATCGTCTCCGTAGAGGGTCACGCTGTCGAAGGCCACCGAGAGCCGGGTGGCTTCCTCGGATTCCGCGAGCAGGTGGAACCTGCGGTTGGTACGGGCGGGGCCGCCCTCTCCCGCGAACTGCCGCCGCGGGCTCTCCTCCTCCCGCCGGAACGGAAAGACTCCCGCGGTGAACGGATAGTGCCCGGGCAGGTTCTCGTCGAGCAGGAAGCGCAGCGTCTCGCGGCCGCTTCCGAAATGCGGCAGCGCGACGCGCGGAAGCCGGGTGCCGGACAGCGTTTCCCGATGGGTCCCGTACTCGCGCACCCGGTCCCGGACCCGAGCCCGGTATCGCGGCGCCTCGTACCGGGCCGCGAGTTCGGGCCAACCCGCGAGCAGTTCCCGGCTCCCGGGGTCGAGTGCATCGCGGGCCTCGGCGAGCCGCGCCTCGACGGCTTCGGCGGCCGCCTCGGCGCCTCCCGCGGCGCGCAGGTCCGCGGCCGCCGCCTCGAGGTGCTCGACCCTTCCGGCCCGCTCGGCCTCGGCGGCAACCCGGGCCTTCTCGCTCCGGAGCGTGTCGGCGATCTCGGCCAGGTAGCCGGCGCGCGCCGGGGGAATGAGGCGGACTCCGGCGAGCTGGTCATCGGGGCGCTCGCCGGGCGGCGCCGGGAGCACGATCTCCCTCCTGGCCAGCCCGTCCGAGACCACGCCGTAGAGCCGGTCGAGCCCGGGGTCCGCGAACCGGCTCGCCACCGTCGGGAGGACCGGCGCGGGGGCGTGGCGCGGCAGCGAGCGAGCCCGCTGGAACGCCCGGCGCACCGCGAAGAGCGCGTCCTCGGCGCCCGGGTGGTCGGCCTTGTTGAGCGCCACGGCGTCCGCCAGGTCCAGCATGTCGATCTTTTCGAGCTGGCTCTCGGCGCCGTAGTCGGACGTCATCACGTAGAGCGAGAAATCGCTGATGTCCACGATCCGCGAGTCGCCCTGCCCGATGCCGCCCGTCTCCACCACGAGGAGCTGGCAGCCAGCGGCCCGCAGGACAAGGAGCGCGTCATCCACCACCTTCGCGAGCTCGGTGCCCGAGCGGCGGGTGGCCACGCTGCGGACGAAGACGTCCGTACCCGCGATCGCATTCAGCCGGATGCGGTCCCCGAGCAGCGCGCCCCCGGTGCGGCGCTTCGAGGGGTCCACGGCGAGCACGCCGATCCGGCCCACCGGCCCGGAACCCAGGTCCGGGTTCCCGGCGCGGAACCTGAGGAGCAGCTCGTCGAGCACCGAACTCTTGCCGGCGCCGCCCGTGCCGGTAATGCCCAGCACGGGCGCGGGCGACCCGACGAGGTCGGAGAGCGCCGCCCGGTCGGCGGCCTCCAGCCCTTCGTTCTCGGCAAAGCTGATCAGCCGCGCCGCCGCGCCGGTGCGCCGCAGCGGGTCGCCGCCGGCGAGATCCGCGAGCAACTCGTCGAAGGGCGTCTGGGACCGGGCCGCGCGCGCCTCGGCGGCGTCGCGCAGCATGTCGTCCACCACCCCTTCGATGCCGGTCACCCGGTCGTCCCCCGGGGAATAGATCCGCGCCACCCCGTATGCCTCGAGGTCGCCGGCCTCGTGAGGCCGGATCACGCCCCCACCACCCCCGAATACCCGGATCTCGCCGCGCCCGGCCTCCCGGAGGAGGTCCACCAGGTAGCGGAAGAACTCGTTGTGCCCCCCCTGGTAGGAGGAGACGGCGATGGCGTCCGCGTCCTCCTCAAGGGCGGCGGCGGCGATCTCGCCGGCGCCGCGGTTGTGGCCGAGGTGAATGACCTCGGCGCCCCCCCGCTGCAGGAGGCGGCGGAAGACGTGGATCGAGGCGTCGTGACCGTCGAAGAGCGCGGTCCCCGTGACGAAGCGGAGCGGAAGCTCCGCCAGCGGATCGAACAGAGCCCGCGAGGGCTCAGATCCGGCCGGGGAAAGACTGACGCGTGTGCTCAACGGGACGGCCTGTTCGCGACGGAAGACACCTCTTCGGAAACCGTAGCACTCCTCGAGAGGACGCGGGAGCCGCGGATCGGGACCACCGGCCGCCGCCCGTCAGGGCCAACCGGACGTTCCGGCCTGGGGCCCGCGTTCCCGGGGCACCGGCGCCGAATTCCGCGGCGCCGGCTGCTAGGACGCCCCCAGCGCCTCTTCGCCCGGCTTCCGGTTGAGGCGGTCGCGCAGCGCCTTCCCGGCCCGGAAGAACGGCACCCGTTTGGGGGGCACCATGATCTGCTCTCCGGTTCGCGGGTTACGCGTGAGGCGCGCCTTCCGGCTCCGCAGACGGAAACTGCCGAATCCGCGAATCTCCACCTCGTCTCCGGAACGGAGCGCGCCGGCGATCGCGTCGAAAACCGTCTCCACGATGAGATCGGCCTCGCGGCGCGTAATCCCCGTGGACTCCGATACCTCGGCGGCCAGGCGGGCGCGGGTGATCGCTGTGTCGTTCACCGCTTCCAAACGTCTCCGATCTTGACGGAGACCTCACCCGACTCGCCGGGCCGGGAATAGCCCTCCTCGGCGGCCTTGAGCGAGAGTCCCACTTTGCGATCGTCACGGCTGAGCCGCACGATCCGCAGTTTGAGCGGCTGCCCCAGGTGCAGCCGGTCCTCCGCCTTGGCGGGCGGAGGCTCGTCAATGTCGTTCAGGCGCAGCAGCCCCTCGATCCCCTCCTCGATCTGAACGAACGCGCCGAAGTCCGCGAAACGGATCACCGTGGCATCCACCAGATCGCCTTCCTGATGCCGGGTGAAGAAACCCTCCCACGCATCATCCGAGAGCTGCTTGAGTCCGAGCGAGAGGCGGCGGTTCTCCGGATCGATGCTGAGCACCACGGTCTCCACCGAGTCGCCGACCCGCAGGACTTCGGAGGGATGGCTGATCCGCTTGTTCCAGCTCAGATCGGAGATGTGGATCAGCCCGTCGATCGAGTTGTCCACTTCGACGAACGCGCCAAAATCGGTGAACTTCCGCACCGTTCCGGTGAGCCTCGAGCCGATCGGGTACTGCTCCGCGAGCCGGGGCCACGGGTTCGGTTCCACCTGCTTCAGACCGAGGCTGATCCGACGGGCCTTGAAGTCCACGCGAAGCACCATCGCTTCCACGAAATCGCCCTTGGAGAGCAGCTTCGAGGGGTGCTTGGTACGGCTGCTCCAGCTCATCTCGCTGACGTGGATCAAGCCCTCGACACCGGGTTCCATCTCGATGAAGGCGCCGTAGTCGGTGATGCTGACCACCTTCCCGCGAACCCGGGTTCCCACCGAGTAGCGCTCGTGGGCCGTGGTCCACGGATCCACGTTGAGCTGCTTGTAGCCGAGCGAGACCCGCTCCGCCTCGGCATCGAAGCGGAGGATGACGACCTCGATCTGGTCGCCGACCTTCATGAGCTCCGAGGGATGCTCCAGCCGGCGGAAGGACATTTCCCGGATGTGGAGAAGGCCGCAGATCCCGCCGATGTCCACGAAGGCGCCGTATTCGGTGAGGTCGCGAACCTCGCCCCGGAACACGCGCCCGACCTCGAGGGCCGCGAGGGTCTTGGTCTTCTCTTCTTCCAGGACCACCCGGCGCGAGAGCACGATGTTGCCCCGGCGCTTGTTCAGCTTGATGACCCGCAGCTCGAGCTCGCGGCCCTTGTAGCTGCCGAGGTTCCTTACGGGACGGAGATCCACCTGGGAGCCCGGAAGGAAACCGCGCACCCCGATCTCCCCGATGTCCACCTCGAGTCCGCCGCGGATCCGGTCCACCACCCGGCCCCGGACCGGCGTCTGCTTCTCGAACGCGTCCTCGATCTGGTTCCAGACCTTCATCTTCTCGGCTTTGCGATGCGAAAGCACGAGGTGGCCGCGGCGGTTGTCCGCACGCTGGACGAGGACGTCGATTTCGTCCCCTTCCCGCACCCGGACGTTCCCGTCCACGTCCCTGAACTCGTCGAGCGGGATGATGCCCTCGGACTTGTAGCCGACATCCACGATCACGTCGGAGTCCGTCATGTGGAGGACGGTCCCGGTGACGATGTCCCCCTCCACCAGGTGGGTCTCGTACTGATCGAGGAACGCCTCGAATTCGGCGGCTTCCTCCTCGGAGACCTTCGACGGCGCTCCATCACGGGGCGCCGCGGCGCCGTTGCCCTCCGAGCCGGCCGCCTCGGGGACCTCGGCGGCGCCGTCCCCTTCGCCGGCGGCCGCTTCGGCCACTTCGGTCGGGGCTTCGGTCGTTTCCCCGGCGATCACCGCGGTCGCCTGCTCCGCGGTTACCTCACTTGCGACCGCGACTGCGGCCGTTCCCTCGTCCGTTTCGGGCATACCCTCTCTCATTAAGCAGAAAAAACTCCTGGTTGAGCGGGGGACTCCGGAGGCACGGGAAAACCACCCGCTCCGAAGACCCCTCTTCCCCGCTCGACACTCTCCATGAACCCTCAGGCCCGGCGGTGGTTGCCGTAGTGACGCGGGGAGCAGCCCATACTAGGCGCGCACACGACCGATTGTCAACGGAGCGTGCCGCGCCGGCCGGCGGCCCGCACTCCGGGTTCTTCGTCTGGAGGGCGGCATCCGCCGGGTGATACAATTTTTCGGCTTACTTCGCGTCGCCCGCTCGCTTTTGGGAAGAACCGGACACCGGAAGAACCGGAACTGTTGGTCCGGGCGCGTCCGGTAAGAACTCACTCAAGGTTCAACAGCATCAGGCTCAACCGACCAAAGGTCCCGCACTCGCACATGTCACAAGGTTTCGACTTTTCCATCGCCATCGGGGGTGCCGCCGGGCAGGGAATTGCCACGCCCGGCAACATCCTTGCCCGGATGTTCGTCCGCCGGGGACTCCATCTCAACGCCTACAACGCCTATCAGTCCATCATTCGGGGCGGACACATCCTGCTGACCATGCGGGTCCGCGAGCAGGAAGCCCTTTCGCATGGCGACCACATCCACCTGCTCCTCTGCCTGAACCAGGACACCATGACGCGCCACCTGCGTCATCTGGGCCCGGGCGCCTACGCGGTCTACAACGCCGACAACATCACCCCCGGGGAACACCAGGACGGCGTCCATCTCTGCGGCATGCCGGTGACCGAACTCACCGGGGACGCCAAGAACAAGCTGGCGCAGAACACCGCCGCGCTGGGGGTCATCGCCCACGTGCTGGGGCTCGACTTCGAGGTCCTGGAGTCGGCGCTCACGCTCCAGTTCCAGCGAAAGGGCGAGGCGGTGGTCTCCTCCAACGTCGCCGTCGCCCGCGCCGGCTACGAATACTCGAGCGCCAACTTCACGCCGCTCGCGAATCCCCTCCCGCAAAACCCCGACCCGCTCGCGGTCTGGACCGGGAACGATGCCCTGGCGATGGGCGGGGCGGCCGCGGGCGTCAAGTTCTACTGCGCCTATCCCATGAGCCCCTCGACGGGAGTTCTCCACTGGATGGCGAAGAACGCCCGCGAACTCGGCATCATGGTGCGCCAGGTCGAGGACGAGATCGGGGTCGCCAACATGGCGGTGGGCGCGGCCCATACGGGCGCCCGCACCATGTGCGCGACGTCGGGGGGCGGCTTCGCCCTCATGACCGAGGCCATCGGGTCGGCGGCGATGATGGAGATCCCGGTGGTCTTCATCAACGTGATGCGCGCCGGACCCTCGACCGGCGTGCCCACCAAGACCGAGCAGGGTGACCTGTGGCAGGCGCTCGGCGCCAGCCAGGGCGATTTCGAACGCATCGTGGTGGCCCCGCAGGACGCCCACGACGCTTTCGGCACCATCGGCGAAGTGTTCAACCTGGTCGATCGCTACCAGTGTCCAGCCATCGTTCTCTCGGACCTGCTCATCTCCGAGGGCACCTTCAGCGTGCCGCCCGACAACATCGACATGTCCCCGCCCATCGAGCGCGGCAAGCTGATCCGCGAATCGAACGGCGATGCGGGGCCGTACAACCGGTATCTCGATACCGCCGACGGCATCTC
The DNA here is from genome assembly GCA_965116805.1 of Vicinamibacteria bacterium. Lineage (GTDB taxonomy): Bacteria > Acidobacteriota > Vicinamibacteria > Marinacidobacterales > Marinacidobacteraceae > Marinacidobacterium. The sequence goes on along the minus strand of OZ220713.1, from coordinate 1,477,520 downwards.
TCCCCGCGCCGTGCCGGGGGTTCCCGGCCACGTCCACGTGGTCGCCACCGACGAGCACGACGAGGAGGGCATCCTCATCTCCGACGAGTTCACGAACCCGATCAAGCGCCGCCAGATGGTCGAAAAGCGCGCCCGCAAGCTGGACGACTACTTCACGCGCGTGGCCGCTCCCGAGGTGGAAGGGGACGAGGACGCGGAGGTCACGCTGGTGGGCTGGGGTTCCACGGCCGGCGTCATCGCGGAAGCGATGGAGCAGCTCCGGGCGGACGGCGTGAAGGTCAACCGGATCGCCGTCAAGTGGATCCTGCCGTTCCACGCCGAAGCCGTCACCGAGGCGCTCGCCGGGGCTCGGAAGACCCTCATCATCGAAAACAACCACTCGGGACAGTTCCACCGCTACCTGCGGAGCGAGACCGGCATCACCGCCGACGGTCACATCCGCAAGTACGACGGCGAGCCGTTCATGCCACACCACATCGCGGACGGCGTACGGGCCCACCTCGCGGGCAGCGTCTCCGGCGGCGTGTTCGTGCCGGATCAGGAAATCCTCGTATAGCGCCCGCCGCCGCGAAGACCACACACAGGAGACCAAAGTGACTATCGAGCTCAGGGAAAAGCCGCTGACCGCAAAAGACTTCAAGGGGAAGGTCGATCCCGATTGGTGTCCGGGCTGCGGCGACTTCGCCCTGCTGCGGGCCACCCAGATGTCGGTGGCCGAGCTGGGTCTGTCCCCGCACCAGATCGTGTGCGTGAGCGGCATCGGCTGTTCTTCGAACTTTCCCGGATACTTCAACTCCTACGGCATGCACACCCTGCACGGGCGGGCGCTGGCGGTGGCGACCGGGGTGAAGATGGCCAACCAGACGCTCACCGTGCTCGTCACCGGCGGCGACGGCGACGGCTACGGCATCGGTGGAAACCACTTCACGCACACCGCGCGCCGCAACGTGGATCTCACCTACCTGGTGATGAACAACCAGATCTACGGGCTCACGACCGGACAGGTCTCGCCGAGCAGCAGCCTGGGCATGAAGACCAAGAGCACCCCGTTCGGGAACGTCGAGCGGCCGGTGAACCCGATCACTTCGGCCATCATGAACGGCGCCACCTACGTGGGACGCGGCTTCTCGGGCAACATCAAGCAGTTGGTCCGGCTCATCAAGGGCGCCATCGAGCACCCGGGTTTCGCAGTGATCGACGTCTTCAGTCCGTGCGTCACCTTCAACCGCGACAACACCTACGACTTCTTCCGCCAGCGGGTCGCCCCGCTGGAGGACGAGGGGCATGATCCCTCCGACTGGAAGTCCGCCTGCGAACGGGCAATGGAGTGGGACGAGAGGATCTACACCGGGCTCTTCTACCAGGACCAGGCCGTCCAGTCGCTGCACGCACGCGAGCCGATCCTGGACGGCGGGGCGCCCCCGGTGTCCCACGTTCCCGAGGCGATCACCCAGGAACAGCGCGACCGCATCGTCCGCCGGATGATGTAGGCGTCAGCGGCCTGTTCCGGCGCCGGTCTCCGGAGACGGGAGCGCGATCGGATGCGAGCCGTTCGCAAGGGCGGGGCTCCCGCACCGACCGGCTTCGGCCGGGCCGAAGCAGCGCTCGGGGTCGTCGTCCTCGCCTGGGCGTCCAGCCTCAGCATCGTCAAGTACGGCGTCGGGCTGGGTGATCCCTACGCCTTCAACCTGGCGCGGCTCATCCCGGCATCCCTCGTCCTCCTCCTCGCGGTGAGCAGGACGCCGGCGCTCAGGAGGTTCGAGTGGCGGGACGGCGGTCGGGTGTTCCTGCTGGGCGTGGCCGGCCACGTGGTGTTCCAGGTCGGGTTCATCCACGGAACGGACGCCTCCTCCGCCACCAGTTCGGCGCTCATCCTCGGCCTCACTCCGGTCGCGATCGCCGTGCTGGCCTGGGTGACGCGCGTCGAGCCGTTCTGCCAGCACACCGCGCTCGGCCTGGTGCTCACCATGGCGGGGATCGCCTTCGTTTCCGGGGCGGAGCCGAACCTTGGCGCCCACCTCGGCAACCTCATGCTCTTTGGCGCCATGATCGGCTGGGCCGTCTACACGGTTCGGGGAGCGGCGCTCGTCCGCAAGTACGGCGCCCTCCGGGTGACCGCCTGGAGTTCGGCGGTCGCCTCGGTCCTGCTCCTTCTTCCGAGTCCGTTCCTGCTGACCCTGGCGGACTTCCGGCAGGCGCCGGCGGAGTGGTGGTACGCGGCGCTCGTCTCCGGCCTCGCCGCCATCGGCCTCGGGAACATGCTGTGGGTGTACGCGACCGGCCGGGTAGGTCCGACGCTCACCGGCATCTATTCCAATGTCCTCCCCATCCCTTCGGTGCTGATCTCCTGGCTCTGGCTGGGAGAGACGCTCCAGGCGCCCAAGTTCATCGGGGCGGTCCTGATCATCGCGGGCATCGCCCTCGCCCGCATCCACCACACCTGGGGAAGCAACAGCCTGCAAAGGAGGTCACGCGGCATTCCCGAGCCAAGAGAGACAGGGGCCGGGTGAACCCGTCCCCTGTCTCTCTCGCTCCGGGGTCTGCGCGGGGCTCACGCCCCGCTAGCGACGCGAACGGCGATCCATCCCGGCTGATCCGCGCCGCTGCGCGGCGCTCGTCGTTGCGTGTCGGTCGGAATACGCTCGGTATTCCTCCCTCACGCGCCTTGTCAGCCGGGCGTCTCGCCGTTCTCGATGCTCACGTGACCTCCTCCGCAGACTGTAGAATCGCCGACCGGGTAACCGCCTGACCGGCCGCTGACGAGCAGCGCCCCACAACCATTTCGACGGACGCCAGGTCCGTTCAGGAGACTGGAATGAGCACGGAATTCCGACTGAAGACGGGTCTCGCCGACATGTTGAAGGGCGGCGCGATCATGGACGTCACCAACGCCGAGCAGGCGCGCATCGCCGAAGACGCCGGCGCGGTGAGCGTGATGGCCCTGGAGCGGGTGCCGGCTGACATCCGGCGGGACGGCGGCGTGGCCCGCATGTCGTCTCCGGAGAAGATCCGGGAGATCATCGAGTCGGTGAGCATCCCGGTCATGGCCAAGGTGCGGATCGGCCACTTCGTGGAGGCGCAGATCCTTCAGCAGATGGGCGTGGATTTCGTTGACGAGAGCGAAGTGCTGACCCCGGCGGACGAGGAGAACCACATCGACAAGCACTCGTTCGAAGTGCCGTTCGTGTGCGGCTGCCGCAACCTCGGGGAGGCCCTCCGCCGGATCGGCGAGGGCGCGGCCCTCATCCGCACCAAGGGCGAGGCCGGCTCCGGGAACATCGTGGAGGCCGTGCGGCACCTGCGCCAGATCGGCAACGAACTCCGCCGCCTCACGATCCTGACCGACGACGAACTCATGTCCGCCGCCAAGGAACTCCGCGCTCCCTACGAGATCGTGCGGATGGTGGCGCGCGACGGACGCCTCCCGGTGCCGAACTTCGCGGCGGGAGGGGTGGCGACGCCGGCCGACGCCGCGCTCTGCATGCAGCTCGGGGCGGAGTCCGTCTTCGTGGGGTCCGGGATCTTCAAGTCGACGGATCCGGAGCAGCGGGCCAAGGCCATCGTGAAGGCGGTGACCCACTACCGCGACCCGGCCATGCTGGTCGAGGTCTCGATGGGTCTCGGCGAGCCGATGCGCGGCCTCGACATCGCTACCATGCCGGAGGAAGAGTTGCTGCAGACGCGCGGCAACTAGGCCCTGACACTTCCCGGGTTCGGTGGATTCCGGGTTCGGCGCCGCTCTCAGGCGGTGTGCGTCAGGGTGGTCTGTCTTGAGCGACCGAGGTGACCATGGGAGCGATTCCCGAAGCGACGACCGCCAGTCCCGGGCCGGGGTCCGCCCCGTCGCCGGCCCCGCCGCGCATCGGGGTGCTGGCGCTCCAGGGGAGCTTTGCGCTCCACGCCGCCGTCCTGCGCCGGCTCGGGGTCGAAGCGGTGGAGGTCCGCCGGGCGGCGGCCCTCGCGGGACTCGACGGGCTGATCATTCCGGGCGGAGAGAGCTCGACCATGCTCAAGTTCCTCCTCGAGGAGGACCTCTTCGAACCCCTCATCGAGTTTCACCGGGAAGGTGGCGCGCTGTACGGGACCTGCGCCGGGGCCATCCTGCTGGCCCGCACCGTCGAGAACCCCGCGCAGCAGTCGCTCGGGGTGCTCGACATCGAGATTCAGCGCAATGGGTACGGCCGGCAACTCGAGAGCCACGTGGGCGCCTGTTCCTGCTCCGAGCTGGGTGAGCCGGACCTGCCTCTGGTCATGATCCGTGGCCCGGTGATCAGCGAGACCGGTCCGCGCGTGGAGGTGCTCGCCGATTGGCGCGGACAGCCGGCGTTCGTCCGGGAAGGGAGGGTCCTCGCCACGACCTTCCACCCGGAACTGACGAACGACACCCGCATCCACGCTTACTTCCTGGAGTTCGCCGCCAAGGCCCGCCGAACCACGCGAGGGAAAACGAGCGGAACCAATTCCGCCTGAGAGCGTTCTCTAGGTTGGGAAGCCTTTCCGGGCTTCGGGCCTCCGGTGGAAGAGGGAGCGGTGAAGGAGGGGGGCCCGGGCTCGCCCGCGTCTCCATGCCCCTCGCCGCGCCCGCCCAAGTCCCGAAAACACCGTCCGCCGCGCGCGACCGGGTCGCGGTGGTGGTCGGCGACGGCGAGCCGGCTCGCCAGGCGGCCCGGTTCCTGACCGACGCATCGTGGCGCGTCGAGCGGCTGTCCACGGTCCGGGAGGAAGCAGCGGAGCAACTCCTCCGGGACGCGTCGGCGGTGCTCGTGGACGCTACGGCCGCCCCGGAACCGGTGCAGGGAACGATCGAGCATCTGCACGGAGTCTGTCCCGAGGCGGCAACGATCCTGCTCCCCGCGGCCGATACACCCAGGCCGGACTTCCCCGGGCTCGGCTCCGGACGTCCCCGGGTGGTGGCTGTCCCGATCCAGCGGGAGTCGCTGCTGACTTCACTCGAAGCGGAGATCGGATTTCGGGGACTTCTGCGTGAGAACCGCATTCTGCGGCACCAGCTCCGCGCGGCGACCCGCCTCGAGGACTGGGTCGGATGCTCGGACGAGGCCGCCGGGGTCCGCAGCGCCATCGTCACGACCGCCTTTTCCGATGGCCCGGTCTTGGTCGTCGGGGAGCCGGGAAGCGGACGGCGCCTGGCCGCCGAGCTCATTCACCGACTGGGACGGCAGTCGTCGCTTCCGTTCCTCGCGCTCCAGGCCGCGAGTCTGGCAACGGGGCTCGGCTCCATCTTCGCCAGACTGCGGCGCGGCGACCGGGAGTTCGCCGCCGAGACACCCAATGCCCGGCCGGGAAGTCTGTATCTGAGCGGCGCGGAACACCTGCGCCCAGGCGATCAGGCCACGCTTGAGGACGCCCTCCGGCGGCCACCGTCGTTTCGGCTCATCGTTTCCGCCACTCCCGACCTCCGCGTGAGGGTGCGGGCCGGCACCTTCTCGAGCGCGCTCTTCAACCGGTTGGAGGCTTCCAACATCCGTATCCCGCCCCTGCGGGAGCGCCGGGAAGACATCCCCGCCCTCCTTCTGCATTTCCTGCAGTTGGCGGCGGAAACCTCGGGCGAACCACCGTTCGGGATCTCCGGAAAGGCCGTCGAGGAGTGCGGCGGCTACGACTGGCCGGGCAACACGGCGGAACTCCGCATGTGGGTGGAGCGCGCGGTGGCCACCGCCCGGGTCTCGCGGTTTTCCGGCCCCGTCTTGCCGGAGACGCTCTGCGCCCCGCCCGACGGCGGCCCCACAACCAGCCAGGGCGCCGGTTCCCGACCCCTGAAGGAAGTGATCGCGGGCATCGAGAAGAGGCTGATCGAGCGGGCGCTCAAACGAACCGGCGGGAACCAGAAGCGGGCAGCCCGTTTTCTCCAGATGAACCCCACGACGCTCCACGAAAAGATGAAGCGGCACGGACTCCTGCGCCGAGCCGGCGGAGATCCGGGATCCCGGAGATCCGTTGGCCGCGAGGCCGGAACCGGCTAGTCGCGGCTCGCCGGAAACAAAAAAAGCACCCCGGATCCTGCGGCAGCAGGACCCGGGGCGCTCTCCGGAGCGCGAGGGTTACTTCGCCGTGATCTTGAAGTGGGCGCGGCGGTTCCGCTGCCAGCAGTCCTCGTCGCTCTCGGTGCATTGCGGGCGTTCCTTCCCGTAGCTGATCATCTCGAGCCGGCTGTCCGGAACCCCGAGCGAAACGAGGTAGTCGTAGGCAGCGCGAGCCCGGCGCTCACCGAGCGCCTGGTTGTACTCCACGGTGCCGCGCTCGTCGCAGTGTCCTTCGATCTGGATCGTTGCGGAGACATAGGGCCGCTGCAGCCAGGCCGAGTTGGCCTGGAGCGCGCTCCGGGAGGCATCCGTCAACTCCGACTCGTCATACGCGAAGTAGACATCCGCGAGGTTCTGCTGCAACTCCATCATGTCCGTGTCCAGATAGATGTCCCGCTCCGTCGGCGGCGGCGGTGGCGGCGGCGGTGGCGGCGGTGGCGGCGGTGGCGGCGGAGGAGGCGGGGGAGGCGGTTCCTCGGGCGGCGGCGGTGGCGGTGGCGGCGGCTTGGAGCACGCTGCAACAGCGAACCCGAGAGCAACCGTCGCGAGAGACAGCAACAGCAGGGTGGCGATGGCTTTTCTCACAAGGAAACCTCCGGGGGCAGCGAATGAAGAGCCAATCAGAGGCTATCGGATCGCTCTCACCGAAGTCAACGACAGACCGGAGGTTTCCGGCGCGTTTGCCGCGTCTTCCGGATGCCGGGAAGACCCGGCTCAGCCCGCGGTTTCCTCGAGGATCCGAAGCGTCGCCGAGCGGGGATCCGGGTGCCTGGTGATGGCCCGGCCGACGACGAGGTAGTTCGCTCCCCGACGCGCCGCTTCCCCGGGAGTGGCGACCCGCTTCTGATCGTGCGTGTCCGCCGCCCACCGCGGCCGGACCCCCGGGACGAGCACCACGAAATCGTCACCGAAAGCGTCTCGGAGCGCTTCCGATTCGGCGGCTGAGGCGACCACGCCGCCCAACCCGCCGGCCCGCGCGAGCCGCGCGAGGTTCAGGACCTGGTCCCGGATGGACACCCCGGGAAACACGTCGGCGGCGCTCTCCGGGTCGAGATGGGTCAGGACCGTGACCCCGAGGAGGAGCGGCGGCGCCGGAGCGGACGAGGCGGCCCGGGCCGCCGCCTCCAGCATCGGCCGTCCTCCGGAGGCGTGGACATCGAGAATGCTCGCCCCCAGCGTCGCCGAGGCCCGTACCGCGCCAGCCACGGTGGCCGGGATGTCATGGAACTTCAGGTCGAGGAAGACGCGCCCCACCGAGGAAAACTCGGAAACGGCGCGCGGGCCCGCCGCGGTAAAGAGCTCCTTGCCTACCTTGTAGAAGGACGCCGCGCCCGCCAGGACGTCCCGCAGGCGGAGTGCCTCGTCGAGGGAGGCGGTATCCACGGCGACCACCAGCTCACCGGCCCCCGGTTCCGCCACCCAGCCGGGGTGCCGCAGAGGCGCCGGGCCCGAACCGGCCGGGGGCATCGTCACCCGGCGGCGCCGGGCCGCAAGGCCCCGGTCAAGTCGCGCAGCGCGGCGACCTCGTGCCGGCGGCAGTACGCGGCGAGCCCGTCGAAGGTACGCCGCCAGACGCCGGGGTCCACGAAGTTCATGGTGCCGATCTGCACCGCCGCGGCTCCCACCAGCAGGAACTCGAGGGCGTCCTCCGCGTTCGCGATCCCACCCATTCCGATGACCGGAAGCCGGCTTCCCCGCGCAACCTCCCACACCATGCGCACCGCGATGGGACGAACCGCCGGGCCCGACAGTCCGCCGACGACGTTCGCGAGGCGCGGGCGCCGGGTCTCCACATCCACCGCCATCGCGGGGATGGTGTTGATCAGGGACACCGCGTCGGCTCCCGCCTCCGCGACCCGCCGGGCCACGGCCGCCATGTCGCTCGCGCTCGGGCTGAGCTTCGGAATCACCGGCAGGCGCGTTCCCCGGCGCACCACCTCGGTGGCCCGCGCCGCCATGTCCGGGTCGCAGCCGAACTCGATCCCGCCCTCGGCGACGTTCGGACAGGAAATGTTCACCTCGATGGCCGACACCCCTTCCGCCTGGTCGAGGATCTTCGACAGCTCGCCGTACTCCTCGAGCGAACTCCCGCAGATGTTCGCGATGACGATCTTCCCGAGCGCCCGGACGGCCGGGAGCTTGTCGGCGAGGAAGCGCCGGATTCCGACCTCCTGAAGGCCGATGGCGTTCAGCATGCCGGACGGGGTCTCCCAGATTCGCGGCGGCGGACACCCCTCCCGAGGCTCGAGGTAGAGGCCCTTGACCGAGATCGCCCCGATGCAGTCGTAGTCCGCCACCTCCCGGTACTCGTCGCCGTAGCCGAAGGTGCCGCTGGCCGCGATCAGGGGGGTGGGCAGCCGCAGCCCGGCGACCTCCACTCCCATGTCCACGGTCGCGGCGCCTGGCTCGGACATCAGAGCGGATGAGGGTCCCGGTCCCAGGCGATCGTTTCGGCGTCGAAGACCGGCCCCTCGGTACAACTCCGCAGGTATTCCGCCGGACCGCCCGACGGGGGCCGCGCCCAGACGACGCAGCCGAGGCAGCAGCCCATGCCACAGCCCATCCGCCGCTCGATCGAGACCTGGTGGGGAACGCCGGCGGCGGTGGCGAGTTCCGCCACTTTCAGCAGCATTCCCGTCGGCCCGCACGAGTAAAGAACCGGCCGGCCCGCGTCGGCCAGCGCGGTGTCGAGCAGCGCGGTAACGAACCCGTGGTGGCCGGCGCTCCCGTCTTCGCTGGCCACCCGGACGTCCATCCCGAAGCGCTCGAACGCGTCCCGGAGGTAGAGGTCCGGACGGCGCCTCCCACCGAGCAGGACGATGCCCCGGCGCCCGGCCTCCGCCAGCCGGCGGCAGAAGAGCACGAAGGGCGCGATCCCAACTCCGCCGGCAACGATCACCGGTGTCCGGTCCGGAGGCGGCAGATCGAACGTGGTCCCGAGCGGTCCCAGGCTGGACACCTCCCCTCCGACGGGCAGGCTCATGATGGCCCGGGTTCCCACGCCGACCTCCTTGACCAGCAGGGTGAAAGCGCCGTCGTCCAGCAGGTCGCAGTAGGAGTACGGCCGCCGCAGCAGCCCGCCCCCGCCGACCCGGACCATGGCGAACTGGCCCGGCAGGACCCGAAGGGGCGCCTCGCTCTCGAAGCGGAGCAACTGGGCGTCCGGCGAAAGCTGGTCCCGGGCCACGAGCGTCGCGGCCAGGTCCGCCCGGGGCAACCGATCCGCCCGGGAGGGAGCGGGCCGGCCCGCGGCCTCGCTGCTAGACGTCACGGGCGGTCACCCGATCGACCTCGGAGAGGGTGGTCACCCCGCGCGCCACGAGTTCGAGGGCGTTCCGGCGCAGCGGGACCATCCCCTCGGACTCCGCCTGCGCGCGGATCGCGCCCACCCCCCCGCGCGCCAGAATGAGTTCCCGAACGGACGCGCTGAGCGGCAGGACCTCGGCCACCACGGTCCGTCCCCGGTACCCCGCTCCGTCGCACTTCCGGCAGCCGCGCGGATGGAAGACGCGGTCAACGGGAGAGGGAAGCGCCGCCAGGACCCTCCGTTCCGCCGCACCGGGCGGGCCCGGCTCGCGGCACTCGCGGCAAAGCACCCGGACCAGGCGCTGGGCGACGATGCAGTTCAGGGCGGAGACGAAGTTGTGGGGGTCGGCCCCCATGTGCAGGAAGCGTCCGACCACGTCGAGCGCGTGGTTGGCGTGGACCGTGGTGAGGACGAGATGGCCGGTCAGGGCCGCCTGCACCGCGATGGAGGCGGTCTCCGGATCCCGGACCTCGCCCACCATGATGGTGTCCGGGTCGTGCCGCAGGATGGAGCGCAGGCCGCGCGCGAACGTCAGGCCCTTCTTCTCGTTCACCGGAACCTGGGTGACTCCGGCGATCTCGTACTCGACGGGATCCTCCACGGTCACGATCTTTTCCTCCGGAGTCGCGATCTCGGACAGGGCCGCGTAGAGCGTCGTCGTCTTTCCGCTTCCGGTGGGGCCGGTGGCGAGCAGCATTCCGAAGGGCCGGCGGGCGTGTTCGCGGAGAAGCGCCAGCTCCCGGCCCGAGAAACCGAGCGCCTCGAGGGAAAGCGCCTCGAAGCGGGTGCCCAGGCTGCGTTTGTCGAGCACCCGGATCACCACGTCCTCGCCGTGCACGCTCGGCATGACGGAAACCCGGAAATCCACGGTCCGCGGGGTGCGCTCGCCCCCGCCGGGAAGCACGGCCCGGAACCGTCCGTCCTGCGGCACGCGCCGCTCCGCGACGTCGAGCTCCGCCATCACCTTGAGCCGCGCCACGATGGTCTGGTGGTGGGCGCGGTCCACCGGCTCCATCGCCGGATAGAGAACACCGTCCACCCGGTACTTCAGCACGACCTCCCCGGACTTCGTCTCGATGTGGATGTCGGTGGCGCGCCGCTCGATGGCGTTCAGGAGCAGCGAATCCACGAGCCGGACCACGGGGCTCCCGGCCTGGCCGTCTTCGAGCGCGTCGAGCGAGATGACGGGCGGGCCGGAGTCCCCGTCGCCGCGCCCGAGCCGCTCGATTCGAAGGTCCTCGGAGGCGCGGTCCAGCAGGAAGCTGGAGTCGGTATTCCGCTCGATGATCGCGTCGATCTGCGCCGGCTCGCCCACCTGGACGACCACGGGGCGGCGGAGCAGCAACTCCAGCCGGTCCACCTCGGACTCGACGACCGGGGGCGCCACGACGATGGAGAGACGCTCGCCGTCTTCCGCCAGCGGAACGAAACGGTGGCGCCGCACCAGCTCCATGGGGACGCTGCGCCAGAGCGCGGGATCGTCGCGATATCCCGAGAGGTCGGCCGCGGGGTAGAGCGCAGACGACGCCTCCGGTTTGCGCGCTGCGCGGCCACTGGTCAACGAATCGATGTCCTCGGTTCAGCAGTCCATGGGTTCGGATGGACTGCTAACGGATAACCGTTCGGGAGCGATCCGCGCAACCGGGACAGTTCGAGACCGCCGCAGGAACTTACTGCAGCCGTCGCGCCGGCGGGTCTTTCCGCCGGAAGGCAGCGGGGACCCTAGTCGCAGCAGTCGGCTTGGAAGGGGCGAGAGACCTTGCAACGGACCACGTTGCGGGCCGGGATCTCGATGGCCTCTCCCGTGCGGACGTTGCGGCCCATTCTCGCTTCCCGGTGGGCAACCGAGAACTTGGCGATTCCCGGAAGCACGAAGCCGTTGCCGGCCCGCAGTTCCTCAATCGCCAGATCACGCAGTCCGTCGAGAACCGCACCGGCCTCGCGACGACTGATTCCGGCAAACTCTGACAGGGTCGTTACGAGTTCCACCTTGGTCATTGTCGATCTGGTTCCTTTCTTTGCCCAAGCGGGGTTGGTGCGCTCCACCACCCGATCGTGAGTGGCTCGGAGCGCGCGACGCGCCGCAGACTATCACAGGCCCACGTGCGCATCGTCCAGAAAATAACGCTTCTGTTGCGCCCTTTTTCGGCCTTCGGTCAGAAGCCGAGAAGCTGGTCGAGCGTCGCGAGGCGCCCGTTCGCGAGCACCGCGCGAACTCGCCGCAGGTTCGTGATGTCGTCCAGCGGGTTGCCGTCCAGCAGCACCAGATCCGCAAGGGCGCCCGGCGCGACGATGCCGAGTTCCCCGGCCAGCCCCAACGCCTCCGCGGCCGTCACGGTTGCGGCCCGGAGCGCTCCGGCGGGCCCGAGCCCGGCCTCCGACAGTTGTTCGATCTCGACGATGAACCCGAGCCCGTACGGAACGATCGGCGTGTCCGTCCCGGCGATGATGCGGCCGCCGGCGTCCGCGATGGAGGTGACCGTTTCCCACATGGGACGCATCAGGGAGAGGCCGCGCTCGATCTGTGCCTCGCGGTCGTCCGCGGACTCCCGCGCCACGGTGAGCGAAGAGGCCAGCCACGCGGGAAACGCCCGGATCCGGCGGTCGGAGGAGACCAGATCGGGCTCGCGGGCCAGCGCCAGGTCCCAGCCGCCGTAAATGAGCATGGTGGGGGTGAAGAACACTCCCGACTCGGCGATCAGGGCGCGGACGTCCCCGTAGGAGCGGCCGAGGTCGGTCATCTTCGGCGAAAAGCCGCGGCGCGAAGTGCCCTTGACGTGTTCGAGGCCGTTCACGCCGTAGCGGACTGCCGGATACAGCTCGTGAGAGGTCACGAAGGCGCCGAAACGCTGGGCGCGGCGGATCGCGTCCCGCTGCGCCTCGTCGTCGAGCCGGACGTAGGTCTTGACGACGTCGAAATCGAGTTCCCGCGCGAGCCGCAGCAGCACGTCGCGTTCCTGCGCGCTCCCGAGCGCCGCGGCGCCGGGGTAGTAGATGCGGGTCCCGTCAAGCGTGCCGCCCGTCAGAAAGATCCGCGGACCCACGCGAAGACCGGCCAGCACGGACTCCCGTTCCGCGAGCGTCCGGTAGGTGGGCCCCGCGGGGATCCGGACCGAGGTCACCCCGTAGGCGAGATGCGCGCGCCCGAAGCGGTTCCCGAAGGCGGGCGCCATCGGATGGGTATGCATCTCGATGAGCCCGGGGATCAGCGTGGCCCCCTCGCCGTTCACGACCCGCAGTTCCTCGGGGAGCGGGTCGCCGGCCGGGGTCACCGAGACGATCCGGCCGGCCTCGATCAGGACGTCCTGACGGGGGACGACTTCGCCCTGCTCCACGTCCAGGACCCCGACATCGTGAATCAGCAGCGTGCCCGAGGGCGGCGCGAGCGGGAACTCGTGACGGAGCCGGATGGTCTCGGAGCCGCTGCCATCGGCCCGGATGCGCACGACCTCCGTGCCCGAAACAGCCACGATCGCGGCCCCGTCCGGCGTCCAGGAGGGAAAGTCCACCGGCCCCTCGAAAACGGTCTCGGGAGGCCCCGCGGGTGCGCCGGCCGCGTCGAGCTGCAGGATGGCCAGTCCTCCCCCTAGAGCGAAGGCGAGCCGGTTTCCGTCCGGGGAGAAGACCGGTCCGTCGGAGTCGCGCGAGCCGAAACTGGCTGCGGGCTCATCCAGGAACCGGGTCTCGCCGCTGCTTGCGGCAACCAGCGCGATCCGGTTCCGCCCCTCCCGGTAGCGGGAGGAATAGGGGACCAGGCTCGCGAGGGCAATGGTCTCGCCGTCGGCCGACCAACTGGGCATCCCCGCGCCCCGCCGCGCGGTGTAGACCGCCCGTTCCTCCTCGTCCGCGACCGGACCCGTGTCCAGGTCGCGGCTCGTCACGCGGAGGTTCCCCCGTTCGTCAAGCCAGGCGATGCGGGTTCCGTCGCGGGTCGCCGCCGGACTCACCTCGGCTCCGAGCCGGGCCGTGAGCTGGGTGAGCCCCGCGCCGGGTCCCGAACCGAGCCGTTTCTCCCAGATGTCCATCGTCCCGCCGCGGTCGCTCGCGAAGAGCACGCTCGTTCCGTCGGGCAACCACACCGGGTCGGTGTCGAGCCAGGTGTCGCGGGTCAGCGGCAGCGGGGCCTCCGAGCCGTCGAGTGGCGCGGTCCAGATGTCCCCGAGCGCGGCATAGAGCAGCCGGGTTCCGTCCGGACTGATGCTCGGCCGGATGATCCCCCGGACGGGAAGCGTCTCCTCCGACTCGGTGCGGATCCTGCCGCGGCGCTCGGGAGGACCGCGGACACCCAGCTCGGCCGACATCGGAACGGATTCGGGGGCCGCCGCGGCGCTCTCCCCCGCCTCGGCATCCTCCGCGGGAAGTCCCACCCCGAGTCGGCGGATACCGCCGTCGGCGGTGTAGAGCAGGGTCTCGTCATCCAGCCACTGGGGCCGGAAGGGGAACAGGTCCTCGCCCGCCCCGGCGAGGACCCGCGGCGCGGCGGGTTCCTCTTCGTCGGCCGGGTCGGATCCCTCGGTCGCCGCCGCGAGGGGCGCGAGCACCCACTCGCTCGCGGTGCCGATGTCGAAGCGGCTTCCCATCAGCGTGAGTCCCTCGTACTGGAGGCGCCGGAACACCACCTGCGATCCGTCCGGGCTCACCGCCGGGGCGGCGACGTTGCCTTCGCTCCCGGGCACGGCGACCGGGCCGGCGCCCGCCTCCAGCGAGAGCCGGTGCACCGCCCCGTCAGCCTCCCCTTCGGGAGTCGCCACGAAGACGACGGCCTCACCGTCCGGGGTCCAGGCGGGCTGGGACTCGTTGCCGAGGCTGCTCGTTGCCGGCGTCACGCCTCCGGTCGCCACGTCCAGGATCCAGATGTCGTAGCTCCCCCCACGGTCCGAGGAGAAGGCGATCCGGGCCCCGTCGGGAGACCACGCCGGTTCACGGTCGTCGAATTCGCTGTCGGTGAGCTGCTCGGGCTGTCCCCCGAGGGCCAACTGCCAGATGTCCCAGGTCCCACTCCGGAACGACTGGTACGCCACGCGGCCACCCTCGGGGTGGAAGTCGGGCAGCCGGTCGTCGCCGAGACCGTCGGTGAGTGCTTCGGCCGGACCCCCGGCCCCCGGCAGCAGCCACAGGGTGCCCTGCAGGTCCATGACCAGTTGCTCGCCGTCCGGCGAAACCGCGACGGCGAAGTTGGTCCCCTCCGTCACCCGGACCATCCGCTCGGCGGCTTCCTGAGCACCGGCAACGGTGGCAGTGCCCATGAGGGCGACAAGAAGCGCAAGCCGACGCATCGGCGCCGATCCTAGCAGCCGGTAGACCGCCCCTCCCGATATCTTTCGCATCGGTCATGCGTCCTTCCCCTCGTTTCTCCAACCCATGTTTGCGCCTCCTGGTTGGCGGCTGGCTGGCGATCGGCATCGCCGGGCTCGCCTGCAGGCCGGGAGCCGAACCCGAGCCGGCACGCTCGGTGCCGGAAGTCGCGGCCGCTGCCGCGGAAGAGATCCGTCGGGTCATCGAGGAGGACGGGCGCGGCGGCGCCGCCTTCGGCATCGTGGTCGCCGGGGAAACGGTTGTCGCCGACGGGTTCGGCTTCGCCGACACCGAAGGGCAGACGCCGGCCCGGGCCGACCACCTGTTCCGGATCGGCTCCATCACCAAGCCCGTCACCGCCATGGCCATGCTCCGTCTCGTCCACCTGGAAAAGGCCCGTTTCGGCGACCCGGTGACCAAGTTCGTCCCGGAGCTCGCGGCCGTCGAAAACCCCTACTCCTGGACGCCCGGCCCCAGCATCTTCCAGCTCGCAACCATGACCGCCGGGCTGGCGAGGGAGCCCCGGAACCTGCCCCGCTACCTGGTGGGCGCTCCTCAGGACTGGCTCGACACCGCGCTCCAGGCGCTCGACGAGGTCTCGTTCGAGTACGAACCCGGAACCCGCTACCAGTACTCGAACATCGGCTACGCGATGCTCGGGGCCGCCGTGGAGCGGGCCGGCGGCGAGCCGTTCATGGACCACGTCAGGGACAACCTCCTGGACCCGCTCGGGATGGACTCGAGCACGTTCTTCCCCGTTTCGGAGCTTGAAGACCGCATCGCGGAGGGCGTGACCGTGAAGGACGACGGCAGCCTCGACGCCGAGACCCCGGCGCGGGAACACGCGGGGCGCGGCTACAAGGTGCCGAACGGCGCGATGTATTCGACGGTCGAGGACCTGGGCGTGTTCCTGCGGTTCCTGATCGGGACCGAGGGAGAGCCGTTCGACGCGGTGATCCCCTCGGGCGTCCGGCAGGAGAACCTGACGAAGGCGTTCGCCACCGGGGACCTGGCAAGCGGCTACGGCTTCGGGTTCATGGCCCGGCGTCTCGAAGATACCGACGGCACTTCCTTCACCGCTTACGGCCACGGAGGAAGCGTGGCCGGATACCGGGCGGCGGCCTGGATCGAGCCGGAGACCGACGCCGCGGTGATCCTGCTCCGGAACGTGGGAGGCGACGGGCTGAACCTGTCCGAGCTGTCGCTCGCGGCGCTTGCGGAGGTGGTGGCGGCGCTCCGCTGAGTACCGCGTCCGGGCTTCGCGGCCGTGCCCCGCCTCCCCCGAATCTCGCTCGCCTGGTGGATCCTCATCGGGATGGCCGGGGGCGTCGCCCTCGGGCTCGCGGCGCCGGATTGGGCCGGGCGCATCGAGTTCCTGAGCACCCTGTTCCTGCGCCTGATCCGGTCGATCATCGCCCCCGTGCTGGTGGGGGTCCTGATCCGGGCGATCGCGGGCGCCGGTTCGATGGGCGCGCTGGGGCGGCTGGGCTGGAAGTCGGTGGTCTGTTTCGAGATCGCCACCACCCTCGCCCTGCTGCTCGGCTGGTTCAGCGTGGCCGCGACCCGGCCCGGCGACGGCCTGTCCCTCGGTGGGGGGTCCGGGGTGGAGCTTCCGGAGCCGGCCGGGTTCATGGAAGCGCTGCAGAACGCCGTCCCGACGAGCATCGTGGACGCCCTGGCGCGGGGTGACGTGCTGCAGATCGTGGTGTTCTGCTTCGTGTTCGGGATCGCGTGCCTCTCGGTCGGCAAGCGGGCCCGGCCGGTGGTGGACTTCGCGGACGCGCTCGCGGAAGTCGCGTTCCGCTACACCGACTACGTGATGTACCTGGCGCCCCTCGCGGTGTTCGCGGCGGCCGCGAACGCGATCGCGGGCGGCGGGTCCGCTGGCCTCGAGGGCCTCGCCGAGTTCACGGCCGTCGCCTGGCTGGCGCAGGGGTTCTTCCTGCTGGTCGTGCTGGCGGGAGGCCTGCTCGCGTTCGGCATCCCGCTGCGGCGGTTCGCGCACCACATGCGCGAGCCGTTCCTGGTGGGTTTCGCGACCACCTCGAGCGCCGCCGCCCTGCCCCAGACGCTCGAGAACCTGCAGCGGTTCGGGGTGCCGCGGCGCATCCTCGGAGTGGTGACGCCGCTCAGCCTGAGCCTCAACATGAACGGCAGCACGATCCACCTGGGGATGGCGACCCTGTTCATCGCGCAGGCGGCCGGGGTCGATCTCTCGTGGGAGCAGGCGGCCATCATCCTGCTGACGCTGAAGGTGACGAGCAAGGGCGTGGCCGGGATCCCGCGCGCCAACTTCGTGATCCTCGCCGCGGTGTTCGAGGGGCACGGCCTGCCCATGGAGGGGCTCGGCATCCTGCTCGGGATCGACGCGCTGATCGATCCCATCCGGACGAGCACGAACGTCGCGAGCCACTGCGCCGCCCCGGCCGTGGTCGCGCGCTGGGAAGACCCCGGATTCGCGAGGCCCGAGCGGCCGGACGCGGCCGGCTGACCCGTCAGCCCGCCGGGCCGGCTACGAGGCGAGGAGGCGCCGGGCCTGGCGGAGGTGCAGCTCCTCCAGCAGTTCGCCGTCGAGTTCGACGACCGCGACCCCGCGGGCCGCGGCGTCTTCCATGACCCGGACCACGCGTTCCGCCCAGGCGCGTTCCTCCGCGGTGGGTGCGAAGGCCTCGTGGATGACGGGGACCTGCGCCGGGTGGACCGCGGACTTGCCGTCGAACCCCAACTCCGCGGCCTCGCGGGCGCTCCGGCGCAGCCCCTCGAGGTCGCGGAAGGCGAACCAGGGCGCGTCCCAGCAACGGATCCCGGCGGCCCGCGCGGCCAGCAGGATCCGCTGGCGGACGAACTCCAGGTCCGACTCGTCGCCACGCGACCGCGCACCCACGCTCAGCCGGTAGTCGGCGGACCCGAACACCAGGCCCTCGACGCCGGAGACCCGGGCGAGGTCGAAGACGTTCGCGGCACCGGGAGCGGTCTCGATCATCAGCCAGAGCGGTGTCGTCCGGCCCAGGAGGTCCCGCGCTACCCGGACCGTCTCACCGGATTCGGCCTTGGGGAGCAGGACGGCATCGAATCCGGCGGTCGCTGCGGCTTCCAGATCGGCCTGTCCGCCGGGGTCTTCCGGAGGGTTGGTCCGGAGCGCGACGACCGCGCCGGCGCCGGCCAGTGCGGCCCGGGACTCCTGAAGGCGTGCCCGCGCGGCATCCTTGTGGGACGGGTGGACGCCGTCCTCGAGATCGAGCACCAGCACGTCGGCGCCGCGGGTGGCGGCCTTCGCGACCATCCGCTCGCTGGAGGCGGGGACGTAGAGGAGCGAACGGCGCGGGCGGGACACCTGGCCGAGTATCCCATCCGGGTGGACAGGAAGCGGGAACCGAAGCGCCGGTTCGGAGCGCCGGCCTCCGGCCGGCATCGCGCGGGAGCGCGAAACGCGCGTGGTATGGCCTTGCCCATTGTGAACGCGAGAGCCACGCTCGTCTCCTTTCCCGGGAACCACGGCGCCCGAGCGTTCGTTTGGATCAACATGATGAGACTGCTGCGCACTGCAACCTTCGCAACCGTCGCCCTCGCCCTGGCGGCCTTCCCGGCGCTCGGACAGGAAACACCCTGGCTTCACGTCCAGGTCGAAGGCGACGACGACAACACCAAGGTCGAGGTGAACCTGCCGCTCGCCGCGGTGGAGGCCCTCGGCGACTCGCTTGGCGAGAAGATCCTCGACGAGATGGAGAAGGAGTGGGAACACGGGACCGACGTGGACGTGGACTCGGAGGACGCCCGCGCCTTCTGGCGTTCGCTCCGGGAAAACCCGGGCACCTGGGTGACCATCGACGAGGAAGAGGGCGGCAACCTCCGCGCCCGGATGGACGGCAACCTGGTCCGGATCGAGGGCAGCGGTGACGACGGCGCGCTCGACATCCGCTTCCCGGTCGCCTTCGGGGACGCGCTCTTCGGCGAAGAAGGCGACGAGTTCGACCTCGGCGCGGCCATCGGCGCGCTCGCGGACCACGACGACGTCCTGGTCTCGGTGGGCGGGGACGACGGCCGGGTCCGGGTCTGGATCGGGCCCCGCTAGGCCGTCATGCTCCGTCTGCTCGGACTCCTGTTCGCCGCGGCGCTCATCTCGGCGCTGCTGTTCGGCGCCTGCGTCGCGGCCTGCGGCGTCGCCATGGTGTCGGTGGTCGCCGACGGCGCACCGCACATCGTGGCGCCGGTCCCATTGATGCTGCCGCTGGCCGCGCTCCATCTCGTCCCGGACCACCTGGTGCACGACGAGATGCATGAGGAAATGGATGCGCTGGGCGGAGCCGCGGTCCTGGCGCTCGGGCCGTTCGCGAGAGCCCTCGAAGCGGCGGGCGACGCCGAGCTCGTCCGGGTCACCGACGGAGAGGATCAGGTCCTCATCGCGACCGAGGGCGGCGATCTCGTCATCCGGGTCCGGGAGGGCGGCGATTCGGGAAACCGCGTTTTCCTGCGAACGCCGCTCGAGGTGCTCGAGGACATCGGGGACGCCTGCGAGGCGGACGGCGACTCCGAAGTCCGCTGCCATCCCCTGGGGATGGCCCGGTCGCTCCTGACGGCCGCCCGCGGCACGGAGATCGAGGTCCGGGACGGCGACACCCGGGTGGACATCACGGTCTGGTAGGGCGGGGCCATCCCGCGAACCCGTCGCACGGCCCCGGAGTCGGACCTGTGAGACTGTGAGTCTGTGACTCTGTTAAACTGTGTCCATGAAGAACATCACCGTTTCCGTGGACGAGGAGACGTACCGAAGAGCGCGCATCACTGCAGCGCAGAGGGACACCTCGGTATCCGCTCTGGTGCGCAACGCACTCGAGGAGATCGCTTCGAACAGCGCAGGGGAGAGCCCCAACGAGGAACTGCTCCGCACCCTGGACGAGATCCGCGAGTCCATGATCGCCCGGGGCTCGAAGTTCTCGGCCGCCGACAACCTCCCGCGTGAAGAACTTTACGATCGGGATGCCCGCCGCCGCGAAGACGAAGCACACCTGAAGCGCCATGCGCTTCGTTGATACCAACATACTGATCTACGCGGCCTGCCCACCTCCGAACGACGTGGCCAAAGCCGAGCGGGCCGCGGAACTGTTGAGGACCGCGGACATCGCGCTCTCGGCCCAGGTTCTCCAGGAGTTCTACGTCCAGGCGACGCGCGTCACCCGCCCCGGCGCCCTGACCCACGACGACGCCCGACGGATGGTCAGGAATCTCCAACGCTTTCCGATACAGCCAGTGACCGCGCAGGTCGTGAACAACGCGTTGGCGCTTCGGGAGCGGTTCCAGATCAACTACTGGGACGCCGCGATTCTGGCCGCAGCACGCATCGCCGGCTGCGACACCGTCTATACAGAAGACCTGAATCCCGGCCAGGACTACGACGGTGTGCGCGTGGTGAATCCCTTCGCCTAGAAC
Organism: Vicinamibacteria bacterium; assembly: GCA_965116805.1. Lineage (GTDB taxonomy): Bacteria > Acidobacteriota > Vicinamibacteria > Marinacidobacterales > Marinacidobacteraceae > Marinacidobacterium. The sequence goes on along the minus strand of OZ220713.1, from coordinate 1,457,450 downwards.
CGGAACAGGCGCGTGAACTTGACGATGAACGACTGGGTGTTCAGTTCGGGGTATCCCGGGACCAGGGTGTCCCGGAGGGAGTTGTAGACCACGTAGAAGTCGCTGCCGGGTTCGTACTCCCAGCGGAAGCGGACGTTCGTGGAGAGGCTGCCGGCGGCGCTGTTGTACTGGAGAAACGCCGCCAGGAAGCTCCGTGGTGAGACGGTGTAGTTGATCCGGGCGGCGAGCAGGTTGGTGTCGTAGTCCCCCTCGGGAAGGGCGATCCAGTTCGCGGAGACCGTCGGCTCGACGGTCAGGCGGGTCATGAGTTCCACCCGCCCCCGCCAGGCGAGTTCCCGGCGGGTCCCGGAGAAGAACCCGCCCTGCTGGTAGGCGAAGTTGCCCGAGACCGGGCGCTGGGGGCCGGCCTGGTAGCTGACCCGCACATGATCGAAGTCGTAGCTGCCGGGCGTCACTCCGAGGTCGTCGCTCAGCGAGAACGACTCGCTCAGCACCTCGCGGTTCCGGGCGGCGTTCAGGTTGACGCGGTCCCCGTTCTCGAACTCCATGTCGTAGCGGAAGCCGAAGATCCGGGTCTCAAGTTCGCCCTCGTTGTCGGTCGTGTAGTCCACGCTGCCGGTCCAGCCGACCTTGCGGAGCCAGGAGATCGAATGGGGCCGCGGGCTGAAACGGGCCTCCGCGTAGTTCCGCTGGAAGTCCCGCCGGCGCAGGAACCCGATCCCCGGGTCGAACTCGTCCCCGACCACCAGCCGTTCCGCCTGCACGCCGTAACGGTCGCCGTTGTAGTCGAGCTGGCCCAGATAGCTGAGCCCGGTCGCGTCCTCGAGTTCGTTCTGGGTCCAGGCGGCGTAGCTCCGGATGTCCAGGTTCTCGAAGAAGCCGAAGCGGGCGTCCATCCCGTAGGCGAAGTTCCGGCCGAGGCCGCTCGCGGTGTGCGAACGGTAGGTCCCCATGACGCCCACGGTGCTGCGGTTCAGGATGTCCCGCTTCAGCCGGAAGACGGAGAAGTCCGTCTCCGGGGCGCCGGCGTCCGCGCTCTCGCCGCTGCGGATGGCGAGGGCGCCCACGTTGTAGTCGCCCAGCTTCCCGGTGACCCGGGCGCCGCCCGCGATGGGGACCGCCTGTCCGCCCTCGATGCCGACGCGGCGGCTGAAGAAGAGCACCGGGGTGCTGCTCGGCGGACCGAAGCTGCGGGTGGAGCCCGGCGGCGCGCCGCGGCCCCCCGAGGCGCCGAAGTCGAAGATCCCCTGCCCCTCGAGGAAGAACTCGCGCTTTTCCGGGAAGAAGAGGCTGAAGCGGGTGAGGTTGATCTGCTGCGCGTCGGCCTCGACCTGGGCGAAATCGGTGTTCCAGGTGAGGTCGGCGGTGAGCCCGCTGGTGATGCCCACCTTGGCGTCCACCCCGAAGTCGCCGCCGTAGTCGCGGTCGAGCGAGCCGCTCTCGATGCGGGTGCCGGCGGCGTCCCCGATCAGGTACGGCTTCACCTCGGCGGTCCGGGAGCTCGCCGGCGCCTCGAGGCCCACCAGGGTGCCCGCCGAGCTGATCTTGGTGATCGCCCGCGGCCCGAGCGCCGCCGGCACCTGGGTGAAGTACGACATCTCGTTCTTCCAGCGGACCACCCGGCGGAAGTTGATGCCCCAGACCTGCGGGCCGCCCCGGTCGTAGCGCAGCGTCTTGAACGGGATCCGCATCTCCACGGTCCAGCCGTTCTCGAAGCGCGCCGCTTTGGAGTCCCAGACGGCGGTCCAGTCCCGGTTCACGCCCCGCTCGTCCACGATGAGGCCGTCGAAGAAGCCGCCGATCGGGTTCAGGTAGAAGAAGAAGGCGTTCCGGCGGTCGTAGAAGGTGTCGAGGATGACCGCGAGGTTCGCGTTGTTGAAGATGCCGAAGTTGTCCCGCCGCATCTCGGTGGCCACGATCCGGTCGGGCTGGCTGTCCCAGCAGCGCCCGGCGACGTACACCGCGTCGTCGTCGTAGAAGACCCAGACCTCGGTCTCCTCGGTGGCCGGCTCGCCTTCGAGCGGGAGCGCCTGGATGAAGCCGCCCACTCCCGGAACCCGGTCGTAGATCCCGTCGTCGAGCCGGCCGTCGAGTTCGAGGGGCTCGTGGATGCGCGTGGCGCGCATGGTGGCCCCGCCGAGATCGTCGCGGCGGACCATTTCGGGGAGCTCGGGGGGTGCGGGGCCGCGCACGGTGAAGGCGGGTTCGGGCGCCGAGCCCTGGTTGTCCTGGGGTTCGGGGAGTTCTGTGGACTGCGCCCACAGAGCAACCGGAACGATCAGGGCGGCGCCGGCAAGGAGGAGCCGCAACGCAGAACGGGACAACACCGGATTTGGAAGTCCCGGAACTCTACGCCGGAAGCCGTCCCCCCGGATTGGCTTTACGCGGGTTTCGCGGCCCTGTCGGGCCGCGATGCCGGCCGGAGGCCGGCGCTCCGGCCGGCGCTCCCGCCGCTCAGAACCGGAAGAGGCGGGTGAACTTCACGATGAAGGACTGGGTGTTCAGTTCGGGGTAGCCGGGGGCGAGGGTGTCGCGGAGCGAGTTGTAGACCACGTAGAGGTCGCTCCCGGGCTCGTATTCCCAGCGGAAGCGGACGTTCGTGGAGAGGCTGTCCGCGGCGGTGTTGTACTGGAGGAACGCCGCGAAGAAGCTGCGCGGCGAGAGCGTGTAGTTGATCCGGGAGGCGATCAGGTTGGTGTCGTACCCGCCGGTCGGGAGGTCGATCCAGTTCATCGAGACGGTGGGCTCGAGCGAGAAGCGCGTCGTCACCTCGACCCGGCCGCGCCACGCCGCCTCGCGGCGGGTCCCGGAGAAGAAGCCCCCCTGCTGGAAGGCGAAGTTGCCCGAGACGGGACGCTGCGGCCCCGCCTGGTAGGCGACCCGGACGTGGTCGAAGTCATAGGGCCCCACCCCCACGCCGATCCCCGCGTCCTCGTCCAGAAAGAACTCCTCGCTCAACACCTCCCGGTTGCGGGCGGTGTCCACGTTCAGCCGGTCCCCGTTTTCGAGTTCGACCTCCGTCTGCAGCTGGAGGATCCGGGTCTCCAGGACCGCCTCGTTGTCGGTGGTGTAGTCGATGCTGCCGGTCCAGCCGATCTGGCGCAGCCAGGAGATCGAATGCGGCCGGGGGCTGAAACGCGCCTCGGCGTAGTTGCGCTGGAAGTCCCGGCGTCGCAGGAACCCGATGCCGGGATCGAAACCGTCCCCGACCACGAGCCGCTCCGTCTTCAGCCCGTAGCGGTCGCCGTTGTACTCGAGCTGGCCGAGATAGCTCATCCCGGTCGCGTCCTCGAGCTCGTTCTGGGTCCAGGCCGCGTAGGACTGGATGGTGAGGTTCTCGAAGAAGCCGAAGCGGGCGTCCATCCCGTAGGCGAAGTTCCGTCCGAGGCCACTGGCGGTGTGGGAGCGGTAGGTGCCCATGACGCCCACCGTGCTGCGGTTCAGGATGTCGCGCTTCAGCCGCAGGACCGAGAAGTCGGTCTCCGGCGCGCTGGCGGCGCTGTTGGCGCCGGTGCGGATGGCAAGCGCCCCGACGCCGAAGTCGCCGAGCTTGCCGGTCACCCGGCCGCCGCCGAGGATCGGCACCACCTGGCCGCCGGCGATCCCGATCTGGCGGCTGAAGAAGAGCACCGGAGTGCTGCTCGGCGGGCCGAAGCTGCGCGTCGACCCCGCGGGCGGAGCGCGGCTCGAGGTGCCGAAGCTGAAGGTCCCCTGCCCTTCGAGGAAGAACTCGCGCTTTTCGGGAAAGAACAGGCTGAAGCGGGTGAGATTGATTTGCTGGGCGTCCGCCTCCACCTGGGCGAAGTCGGTGTTCCAGGTGAGGTCGGCGATCAGGCCGCTGGTGATGCCGACCTTGGCGTCCACCCCGAAGTCGCCGCCGTAGTCCCGTTCCAGCCCGGCGGTGTCGGCGCGGATCCCCGCGGAGTCGCCGATCAGGTAGGGCTTGATCTCCACGGTCCGGGAACTCGCCGGCGCTTCGAGGCCCACGAGCGTCCCCGCCGAGCTGATCTTGGTGATGGCGCGGGGTCCAAGCGACGTGGGGACCCGCGTGAGGTAGGACAGCTCGTTCTTCCAGCGCACGGTGCGGCGGAAGTTGATTCCCCACACCTGGGGGCCGCCGCTCGCGTAGCGGAGCGTCTTGAACGGGATCCGCATCTCCATGGTCCAGCCGTTCTCGAAGCGGGCCGCCCGCGAGTCCCAGACCCCGGTCCAGTCGCGGTTCGGGGGGTTCTCGTCCGCGATGAGGCCGTCGAAGAACCCGCCCAGCGGGTTCATATAGAAGAAGAAGGCGTTCCGGCGGTCGTAGAAGGTATCGAGGATGACCGCGAGGTTCTCGTTGTTGAAGATGCCGAAGTTGTCCCGCCGCATCTCGGTCGCCACCATGCGGTGGGGCTGGCTGTCCCAGTTCCGGCCGGCGATGTACACCGCCTCGTCGTCATAGAAGACCCAGACCTCGGTCGGCTCGGTGGCCGGTTCGCCCTCGAGCGGGAGCGCCTGGATGAAGCCGCCGACCCCGGGCACCCGGTCGTAGATGGCGTCGTCGAGGCGGCCGTCGAAATCGAGCGGTTCGGTGAGGCGGGTGGCCCGCATGGTCGCTCCCCCGGCCTCGTCGCGCCGGACCATCTCGGGAAGCTCGGGGGGTGCGGGACCGCGTACCACGGAGGCCGGCGCCGGCGCCGAGCCCTGACTGTCCCGACGTTCCGTGAGCTCAGCGGACTGCGCCCACAGCGAAACCGGAACGATCAGGGCCGCGCCGAGAAGGAGGAGCCGGAACGCAGAGTGGGCCAACACCAGGGACTCGGGAGTCCCGGAACTCTACGCTGCCAGCGGTGCTCAGAACCGGAACAGACGCGTGAACTTGACGATGAGGGCCTGGGTGTTGAGTTCGGGATATCCAGGGACCAGCGTGTCGCGGAGCGAGTTGTAGACGACGTAGAAGTCGCTCCCCGGCTCGTACTCCCAGCGGAACCGGACGTTCGTGGAGAGGCTGTTCGCGGCGGTGTTGTACTGGAGGAACGCCGCGAGAAAACTGCGCGGCGAAAGGGTGTAGTTGATCCGGGAGGCGATCAGGCTGGTGTCGTAGTCGCCGGCCGGGAGCTCGATCCAGTTCAGCGAGACGATGGGCTCGAGGGAGAACTGCGGTGTCACCTCCACGCGTCCACGCCACGCCGCCTCGCGGCGGGTCCCGGAGAAGAACCCCCCCTGCTGGTAAGCGAAATTGCCGGAGACCGGACGCTGCGGGCCCGCCTGGTAGCTGATCCGCACGTAGTCAAAGTCGTAGGTGCCCACTCCCACGCCGATCCCTTCGTCCCGATCCAGCAGGAACTCCTCGCTCAGGACCTCCCGGTTGCGAGTGGCGTCGAGGTTCAGCCGGTCGCTGTTTTCCATCTCGACCCGGGTCGCCAGCGAGAGAATCCGGGTCTCGAGGACGGATTCGTTGTCGGTGGTGTAGTCGACGCTGCCGGTCCAGCCGATCTTGCGGAGCCACGAGATCGAGTGCGGCCGGGGGCTGAAACGCGCTTCGGCGTAGTTGCGCTGGAAGTCCCGGCGGCGCAGGAACCCGATGCCCGGGTCGAAGCCGTCCCCGACCACGAGCCGTTCGGTCTTGAGGCCGTAGCGGTCGCCGTTGTAGTCGAACTGACCCAGATAGCTCACCCCGGTTTCGTCCTCGAGTTCGTTCCGGGTCCAGGCGGCGTAGGACTGGATGGTGAGATGCTCGAAGAACCCGAACTGGGCGTCCATCCCGTAGGCGAAGTTCCGTCCCAGGCCGCTCGGAGTGTGGGAGCGGTAGGTGCCCATCACGCCCACGGTGCTGCGGTTCAGGATGTCGCGCTTCAGCCGCAGGACCGAGAAGTCCGTGTCGGGTGCGCCCGCGGCGCTGTTCGCGCCGCTGCGGATGGCGAGCGCCCCGACGCCAAAGTCGCCGAGCTTGCCGGTCACCCGCCCGCCGCCGAGGATCGGCACCACCTGGCCGCCGGCGATCCCGATCTGGCGGCTGAAGAAGAGCACCGGGGTGCTGCTCGGCGGGCCGAAGCTGCGCGTCGATCCGGACGGTGGCGCTCGCGACGCGGTGCCGAAGCCGAAGATGCCCTGCCCCTCCAGGAAGAACTCGCGCTTTTCGGGAAAGAAGAGGCTGAAGCGGGTGAGGTTGATCTGCTGGGCGTCCGCCTCCACCTGGGCGAAATCGGTGTTCCAGGTGAGGTCGGCGGTGAGCCCGCTGGTGATCCCGACCTTGGCGTCCACCCCGTAGTCGCCCCCGTACTCACGCTCCAGCCCGCCGGCGCCCGAGCGAACCCCGGCGCCGTCGCCGATGACGTAGGGCTTCACCTCGACGGTCCGGGAGCTCGCCGGCGCTTCAAGGCCCACCAGGGTGCCCGCCGAGCTGACCTTGGTCATCGCCCGCGGCCCCATGGCGGCGGGAAGCCGGGTCAGATAGGAATACTCGTTCTTCCAGCGCACGATGCGGCGGAAGTTGATCCCCCAGACCTGGGGACCGCCGTTCGCGTAGCGCAGGGTCTTGAAGGGGATCGCCATCTCCACGGTCCAGCCGTTTTCGAACCGGGCTGCCCTGGAGTCCCAGACCGCGGTCCAGTCGCGGTTCACGTCCCACTCGTCCACGATGAGGCCGTCGAAGAAGCCGCCGATCGGGTTCATGTAGAAGAAGAAGGCGTTCCGCCGGTCGTAGAAGGTGTCCAGGATGAGGCCGAAGTTCTCGTTGTTGTGGATGCCGAAGTGGTCGCGCCGCATTTCGGTGGCGAGCATCCGGTCCGGCTGGGAGTCCCAGCAGCGGCCGGCGACGTAGAGGGTGTCGTCGTCGTAGAAGACCCAGACTTCGGTCCGCTCGGTCGCGGGTTCGCCCTCGAGGGGCAGGGACTGGATGAACCCGCCGACCCCGGGTACGCGGTCGTAGATGGCGTCGTCGAGGCGGCCGTCGAACTCGAGCGGCTCGGTGAGCCGGACGGCGCGCATGGTGGCGCCCCCGGCATCGTCGCGCCGGACCATCTCGGGCAGCTCGGGAGGCGCGGGGCCCCGCACCACGAACGTGGGCGCCGCCACCGCGTCCTGCCCACTGCGGCGGTCGGCGGGTTCGTTCGACTGCCCCCACCCGAACGCCGGAACGATCAGACCCGCACCGGCCAGCAGGAACCGGAACGCGGTTCGGTGCGCCGGAGGGGCGCCACGCGGCGGCGGAGTTCCGGGGGCCAAGGGTGGGAGCCTGTCAGAAACGGAACAGGCGCGTGAACTTGACGATGAACGACTGGGTATCGAGCTCGGGATACCCCGGCATCAGGGTGTCCCGGAGCGAGTTGTAGACGAGGTACAGGTCGCTGCCCGGTTCGTACTCCCAGCGGAACCGGATGTTCGTCGAGAGGCTGTCCGCGGCGCTGTTGTACTGAAGGAACGCGGCGAGAAAGCTCCGGGGGGACAGGTTGTAGTTGAGCCGCGCGGCGACCAGCCGGGTGTCGTAGACCCCGCCGGGGAGGGTGATCCAGTTCAGGGAGACGGTCGGTTCCACGATGAAATGGGGAATGACCTCGAGCCGCCCGCGCCAGGCGAGTTCGCGCCGCGTTCCCGAGAAGAACCCGCCCTGCTGGTAGGCGTAGGTTCCCGAGATCGGCCGCTGGGGTCCGGCCCGGTAGCTGAGGCGGGCGGTCTCGAAGTCATGGGGGCCGACGGCCACCGCCAGGTCGTCCGTCAGCCGGAACTCCTCGTGGAGCACTTCGCGGTTGTGCGCCAACTGGAACTGGAAGTTGTCGCCGTTCTCCAGCTCGGCGTCGGACTGGAAGGAGAAGATCCGGGTTTCGAGATTCCCGCCGGTGTCGGTGGTGTAGTCGAGGCTGCCGGTGCCGCCGATCTTCCGCAGCCAGGCGATCGAGCGCGGCCGCGGGCTGAAGCGCGCCTCGGCGTAGTTGCGCTCGAAGTCCCGTCGCCGCAGGAACCCGATCCCGGGATCGAACCCCTCGCCGACCACCAGCCGCTCGAGCTGGAGCCCGTAGCGGTCCGCCTGGTAGTCGAACTGGCCGCGGTAGCTCATGCCGGTCCGCTCTTCGAGTTCGTTCTTCGTCCAGGCCGCGTAGCTGCGGATGTCGAGGTTCTCGTAGAACCCGAAGCGCGCGTCCATCCCGTAGGCGGCGTTGCTCCCCAGGCCGCCTCCCGTGTCCGAGCGGTAGGTCCCCATCAACCCGACGGTGCTGCGGCCGAGGATGTCCCGCTTCAGCCGGATCACCGAGAAGTCGGTTTGCTCGGCGCCCGCGGCGGCGTTCGCGCCGGACCGCATGGCGAGCGCGCCGACCCCGAAGTCCCCGAGCTTCCCCGTCACCCGGGCGCCGCCGCGGATGGGCACGAGCTGGTTCCCGGCGATCCCGATCCGGCGGCTGAAGAAGAGGAGCGGAACGCTGCTCGGCGCTCCGAACCGGCGGGCCGAGGCGCGCGGAGTCCGCTCCGAGGTCCCGAAGGCGAAGAGTCCCTGCCCTTCCAGAAAGAACTCGCGCTTTTCGGGAAAGAAGAGGCTGAACCGGGTCAGGTTGATCTGCTGGGCGTCCGCCTCCACCTGCGCGAAGTCGGTGTTCCAGGTGAGGTCGGCGGTGAGCCCGCTGGTGATGCCGACCTTGGCGTCGACCCCGAAGTCGGAACCGAACTCCCGGTCCAACCCGACGTCGCCCGTCGCTGCCCCGACGGCATCGCCGGTGAGGTACGGCTTCACCTCGATGGTCCGGGAGCTGGGCGGCGCCTCGAGGCCGACCAGGGTGGCGTAGGAACTCACCTTGGTGATCGACCAGATGCCGAGGGCGGCCGGGAGTTGGGTCAGGTAGGAGATTTCGTTCTTCCAGCGGACGACCCGGCGGAAGTTGATGCCCCAGACCTGGGGGCCACCGGCGGCGTAGCGGAGGGTCTTGAACGGAAACCGCAGTTCCGTCGTCCAGCCATCCTCGAACCAGGCGGTCCGGGAGTCCCACACGGCAGTCCAGTCCCGGTTGAAGTTGCGTTCGTCGGTGATGAGGCCGTCGAAGAACCCGCCGAGGGGGTTCAGGTAGAAGATGAAGGCGTTCCGCCGGTCGTAGAAGGTGTCGAAGGTGACGGCCAGGTGCTGGTTGAGCCAGATGCTCCCGTGGTCGCGCCGGAGTTCGTTGGCCACGATCCGGTGGGGCTGGGTGTCCCAGCAGCGTCCGGCGATGTAGATCGCCTCGTCGTCGAAGAAGACCCAGACCTCGGTCTTCTCGGTGGCGGGCGCCCCTTCGAGCGGCTCGGTCTGGATGAAGTCGCTGATTCCGGGAACCCGGTCGTAGATGGCCTCGTCGAGGCGTCCGTCGAAGTCGAGCGGCTCGTCGAGCCGAACGGCCCGGATGGTGGCGCCGCCCTGGTCGTCGCGCCGGATCATCGCCGGGGGGTCCGGCGGCGGCGGCCCGTGGATCACCGGGGCCGTCGCCGGCTGTTCCTCCTGGTGCGCGCCGGCCAGCGGCACCGCCGAAACCAGTCCGGCGGCGAGGGCGCCAAGCAGCCCGGGAAGGCGGCTCAGAAGCGGAAGAGACGCGTGAACTTGACGACGAGCGCCCGGTCGGTGAGCCCCGTGAGGCCGTCGTCCCCATCCCGGTTCGTGCTGAAGACGACGAAGAGGTCGCTGCCCGGCGAGTACTCCCAGCGGTAGCGGAGGTTCGCCGAGAAGAGCTGGGCCGCCGAGTTGTACTGGACGAGCGCCCCGACGAAGCTCCGGGGCGAGACCGTGTAAGTAGCGCGCAGGCGGCTGACCTGCGCCCGCACCTCGCCCGCCGGGACCGTGATCCAGTTGAAGCTGAGGTTGGGCTCCATGGAAAAGCGCCGGTTGACCTCCGCCCGCCCCCAGTAGCCCACTTCCTGCCGGGTGCCCCCGAAGAAGTCGCCGAACTCGTAGCGGACGTACCCCGAGACGGCGCGGTGGGTGCCGAGCCAGAACCGGACCCCGCTGCGCGCGAAACGGTAGCTGCCCGCGGGCACCTCGACCTCGCTGGAGAGGGGGAACCCCTCGAGGAGGTGCTCCTCGGTCACGGAGTGGGTCACCACCAGGCGGTCGCTGCTCTCGAAGATGGCCCGTCCCTCGAAGTTGTATTCCCGCGTCTCCATCTCGCCATCGGGGCGGTCGTACTGGTTTGCGTCCGCCTTGAACTCGAACTGCCGGATCCGGTCGATGCCGCGGGGACGCGGGGCGAAGGTGAGGGAGCCCCCGTTCTTGGTGAAGTCGCGCCGGCGGATAAAACCCATTCCCGGGTTGAAGTCCTCGCCGAGGTAGAGACGCTCGGCCGAGACGTCGATCAGGTCCGTGTCGTAGCGGAACTGGCCCATGTAGCTGGCCGCCTGGTGTCCGGTCTCCACTCCGGCCTCGCTCGTCGCCATGTAGAAGGTGTTGACGCGGATGTTGTCGGTGGGGGCGAAGTTGCCGTCCACGCCGTACAGGGAGTTGGATCCCGAGCCGTCGGCGCTGATGTTGCGATGGGTCGCGATGACGCCGATGTTGGACCGCGCGAAGAGGTCGCGCTTGACCCGGAAGGCGCTGAAGTTGGTGCTCTCCACGTCGAGGCCCGCCACCGTGCCGGTCTGGATGTTCATGAGCCCCATCTGGTAGGCGCCGGCCCGGCCGTGGAGGCGGGCGCCCCCGAGAATGGGCACCGCGCTGCCCCTCGAAATCCCGATGGACCGGCTGAAGAACGGAATCGGAGCGTCGGACGGGCCCTGGCCGCCGAAGGCGCGGGTCTGCCGGCCGCCGAAATCGAAGACTCCCTGTCCCTCGAGGAAGAACTCCCGCTTTTCGGGGTAGAAGAGGCTGAAGCGGCTCAGGTTGACCTGGGTCTCGTCGTCTTCCACCTGCGCGAAGTCGGTGTTCCAGGTGACGTCGGCGGTGAGCCCGTCGGTGACGCCGAACTTGAAGTCGGCGCCCACGTCGCCGGACCACTCGTTCAGCGTGTCCTGCAGGGGGGCGTGCGCCTGGGAGCCGATGGCGTAGGGCTTGAACTCCATCCGCCGGGATCCGGGGGGCGCCTCGAGACCCACGAGCGTCGCTGCGTTGGACAGGCGCATCAGCGCCTCCCGGTTGTAGGCCTGCGGCGTGGGGGTGAAGAACACCTTTTCGTTCCGGTGCTTGATGTTTCGCTGGAAGTTGATGCCCCAGAGCTGGGCGCCGCCGGCCGGGTAGCGGAGCGACCGGAAGGGGATCCGGAGTTCGGTGGTCCAGCCGTCCTCCACCGTCCGGCTCTTCACCCACCAGACGGTGTTCCAGTCGCTGTTCGTGTTCCGCTCGTCGGTCACCTGGGCGTCGTAGAAGGCGCCGAGCGGGTTGGTCTGGAACAGGAAGCCGTTCCGACGGTCGTAGAAGGTGTCGAGGACGATCTGGAAGCTGTCGTTCCAGCCGATTCTCATGTTGTCCCGGCGCATTTCGCCCGCCATCAGCGGACCCGGGTGTTCCAGATCGGCGGCGATGTAGAGGTTCTCCGCGTCGTAGAACACCCAGACGCGGGTGTCCTCGGAAGCGGGAGCGCCCTCGTTCGGCTCCTGCTGCAGGAAGCCGCCCGCCGCCGGGACCTGGTCGTAGACCGGATCGTCGAGGACTCCGTCCACCGTAATCGGCTCGGAGAGCCGGAACGCGCGCAGCGTCACCCGGCCGTCGGCGTCGCGGCTGACGGCCTCGCCGGCCGCCGGGGCCGGCGGACCCAGGATGCGGCTCGCCATCGACGCGTTGACGCCCTGCTGGTCGGCGGCGAGCCGGCCACCGCCCCGGAGCGGGATCGCCAGGTCGTTCAGACCGTCCTGCGAATCGTCCTGGAGCTGCCGGTCACGGGATGGAGGAACGGGGCCGTCGCTCCCCGCGGCAACCCCGGCCGCCACGAGGGAGAACCCGAGGGCGGCAGCGCCCAGGGCTCTGTGGAACATCGGGAAAGGGTGGTACACGGCAGCCGGCTCTCGGCCGAAGAAATCTCGGAAACCAGAGGGAATTCTAGCCGACGAGCCCCGCGCCGCGCCGGTCCTGACGGTCGGGGCGAAGGTGGGTCAGAACCGCATCAGGCGGGTGAACTTGACGACCAGCGCGCGGTCGCTCAGCCCGGAGAGTCCGTCGTCCCCGTCGCGGTTCGTGCTGAAGACCACGAACACGTCGCTGCCCGGCGAGTACTCCCAGCGGTAGCGGACGTTCGCCGAGAAAAGCTGGGCCGCCGAGTTGTACTGGACGAGCGCCCCCAGGAAGCTGCGCGGGGAGACGGTGTAGGTCGCGCGCAGCCGGCTGACCTGCGCCCGCACGCTGCCCTCGGGCACTTCGATCCAGTTGAGGCTGACGTTCGGCTCCAGGGAGAAGCGCGTGTTGAACTCGGCGCGCCCCCGGTAGCTCACCTGCCGCCGGGTGCCCCCGAAGAAGCCGCCGAACTCGTAGCGCAGGAATCCGGAGAACGGGCGGTGCGATCCCATGCGGACGCGGACGCCGGTGCGGGAGAAGCGGTAGTCACCCGCGGGAACATCGACCTCGCTGGAGAGGCTGAACCCCTCGAGGAGATGTTCTTCGGTCACCGTGTGGTCCACGAAGAGACGGTCGCTGCTCTCGAAGATGCCCTGGACCTGGAACATGAACTCCCGGGTCTCGGTCTCGCCGTCGGGACGGTCGTACTGGTTTGCGTCCACCTGGAACTCGACCTGCCGGATCGCCTCGATCCCCCGGGGGCGCGGCGCGAACGTGACGCTTCCCCCGTTCTTCGTGAAATCGCGGCGGCGGACGAAACCCATCCCGGGGTTGAAGTCCTCGCCCAGATAGAGGCGCTCGGCGGAGATGTCGAGCAGATCGGTGTCGTAGCGGAACTGGCCCAGGTAGCTCGCCGCGCGGTGCCCGCTCTCGACGCCGGGCTCGCTCGTCGCCATGTAGAAGGTGTTGATGCGGATGTGGTCGGTCGGGTTGAAGTTCCCGTCCACCCCGTAGAGCGAGTTGGATCCGCTCCCGTCGGCGGTCACGTTCCGGTGGGTGGCGATCACCCCGACGTTCGACCGCGAGAAGAGGTCGCGCTTCATCCGGAAGGCGCTGAAGTTGGTGCTCTCCGCGTCCACTCCCTGCGCTTCCCCGGTCTGGATGTTCAAGAGCCCCATCTGGTAGGCGCCCGCACGGCCATGCAGGCGGGCACCCCCGAGGATCGGGATCGCGCTGCCCCCCGCGATCCCGATCGAGCGGCTGAAGAACGGGATGGGGATGTCGCTCCCGCCCCCGCCGCCGAACCCCCGGGCCTGCCGGCCGCCAAAGCCGAAGACCCCCTGCCCTTCGAGGAAGAACTCGCGCTTCTCCGGGTAGAAGAGGCTGAAGCGGCTCAGGTTGACCTGCGTCTCGTCGTCCTCCACCTGCGCGAAGTCGGTGTTCCAGGTGACGTCGGCGGTGAGCCCGTCGGTGACCCCGAACTTGAAGTCGGCGCCCACGTCGCCGGACCACTCGTTCAGCCGGTCGTTCAGCGGGACGTGGGTCTGGGAGCCGATGGCGTAGGGCTTCAGTTCCATCCGCCGCGATCCGGCGGGTGCTTCGAGACCCACGAGCGTCGCCGCGTTCGAGAGCCGCTCCAGACTGCGGTAGCCGTACGCCTGGGGCGTCGGGGTCAGGAACGCCTGCTCGTTCTTGTGCTTGATGCGGCGGCGGAAGTTGATTCCCCAGAGCTGGGGTCCGCCGGCCGCGTAGCGGAGCGAGCGGAAGGGGATCCGGATCTCCAGGGTGTAGCCGTCTTCCACTAGCCGGCTCTTCACCCACCAGACCGTGTTCCAGTCGCTGTTGGTGTTCCGCTCGTCGGTGACCTGCGCGTCGAAGAGCGCGCCGAGCGCGTTCGTGTGGAAGAGGAAGCCGTTCCGCCGGTCGTAGAAGGTGTCGATGATCACCGAGAAGCTGTCGCCCCAGTCGATGTTCCGCTGGTCGCGGCGCATCTCGTTGGCCATCAGCAGCTCGGGATGATGCTCTTCGAGGTCGGCGGCGATGTAGAGGTTCTCCGCGTCGTAGAGCACCCAGACACGGGTCGATTCCGAAACCGGGGCGCCCTCGTCGGGCTCCTGCTGCACGAACCCTTCCGCCGCCGGCACCTGGTCGTAGACCGGATCGTCGAGCACTCCGTCCACGGTGAGCGGCTCGGCCAGCCGGAAGGCGCGGAGGGTCACCCGGCCGTCGGCGCCGCGGCTGACCGCCTCTCCCAGCGCGGGAGCCGGAGGACCCAGGATGCGGCTCTCCATTCCCGAACCGAGGTCCTGCTGACCCTCGGCGAGCCGGCCGGCGCCGCGGCCCGGGATTCCGAGGTCGTCCTGCCCGTCCTGGAGGCGGCGGTCGGCAGACGGAGGAACCGGTCCGTCCGGTGCGGTGCGAGCGAATGACAGCCCACCGGCCAGCGTCACGAGGCTGGCAGCGGCAAGGCCCCTCACGAAGACGGGAACCCGCAAGCGGCGGGACACGATTTCCTTCCGCACCAGTGGTGAGAACCGGCGCGGACTATAGCCCTCCGGACCCGCCCTTGCGAACGCGGCGTGCGCGGCCCGGGGGAGCGGTGGCGGACAGGGTCCGGAGCAATCACTGTCCCACCAGGAGCCGATGGCGATGCGCGTTTCGACCGCCTGCGGCGGTCGATTTCGGCCTGGAGGCCGGCGCTCCGATCAGAACCGGAAGAGACGGGTGAATTTGACCACGACCGCCCGGTCGGTGAGCCCGGAGAGACCGTCGTCGCCGTCGCGGTTCGAACTGAAGACCACGAAGAGGTCGCTGCCGGGCGAGTACTCCCAGCGGAACCGGACGTTGGCGGAAAACAGTTGGGCGGCCGAGTTGTACTGGACGAGCGCGCCCAGGAAGCTGCGGGGCGAGATGGTGTAGGTCGCGCGAAGGCGGCTCACCTGCGCCGTCACGTCGCCCCCGGGCACCGTGATCCAGTTGAGGCTGATGTTCGGCTCCAGGGAAAAGCGCTGGTTCACCTCGGCGCGTCCCCAGTAGCTCACCTCCTGCCGGGTGCCGTCGAAGAAGTCCCCGAACTCGTAGCGGAACATGCCCGAGACCTTGCGGTGGGACCCCATCCGGATCCGTACCCCGGTCCGCGAGAACTTGTAGATTCCGGCGGGCACCGCGACCTCCTCCGAGAGGTCGAAGCCCTCGAGGAGGCGCTCTTCGGTCACGGTGTGGTCGAACATGAGGCGGTCGCTGCTCTCGAAGATGATGCTCGTGTCGAACGTGTACTCCCGCGTCTCCATCTCACCGTCGGGCCGGTCGTACTGATTTGCCTCGACCTCGAACTCGACTTGGCGGACCGCCTCGATGCTCCGGGGACGCGGCCCGAACAGGAACGAACCGCCGTTCTTGGTGAAGTCCCGCCGGCGGACGAAGCCCATGCCGGGATTGAAGTCCCCGCCCAGGTAGAGGCGCTGGACCTCGAAGTCGATCAGGTCGGAGTCGTACCGGAACTGACCCATGTAGCTGGCCGCCTGGTGCCCGGTCTCCATCCCGGGCTCTCTGGTCGCCATGTAGAAAGTGTTGAACCGGATGTTGTCCGTCGGGGCGAAGTTGCCGTCCACGCCGTAGAGGGAGTTGGATCCGGAACCGTCCGCAGTGATGTTCCGGTGGGTGGCGATGACGCCGATGTTGGACCGCGCGAAGAGGTCGCGCTTCACCCGGAAGGCGCTGAAGTTCGTGCTCTCCACGTCGAGGCCGCCAACCTCTCCGGTCTGGATGTTCATGAGGCCCATCTGGTAGGCGCCGGCGCGGCCGTGGAGGCGGGCGCCTCCGATGATCGGCACCGCGCTGCCGCCCGAGATGCCGATGGAACGGCTGAAGAACGGAATGGGAACGTCGGTCGGGCCCCCGAAGAACCGGGTCTCCCGGCCGCCGAAGTCGAAGACCCCCTGGCCCTCCAGGAAGAACTCGCGCTTTTCGGGGTAGAAGAGACTGAAGCGGCTCAGATTGACCTGGGTCTCGTCGTCCTCCACCTGGGCGAAGTCGGTGTTCCAGGTGACGTCGGCGGTGAGCCCGTCGGTGACGCCGAACTTGAAGTCGGCGCCGACGTCGCCGGACCACTCGTCGTTGATGTCCCTCAGGGGAGCGTTGCTCTGCGAGCCGATCGCGTACGGCTTCAGCTCCATCCGCCGCGATCCGGGAGGCGCCTCGAGACCGACGAGGGTCGCCGCGTTCGAGAGCCGCAGCAGTCCCCACCGGTCGTACGCCTGGGGCGTCGGGGTGAGGAAGGACCGCTCGTTGGTGTGCTTGATGAGGCGGCGGAAGTTGATCCCCCAGAGTTGGGCGCCGCCCCCGGCGTAGCGGAGCGAACGGAAGGGAATCCGCATCTCCACCGTCCAGCGGTCGTCCATTCGCTGGGTCCGCACCCACCACACGGTGTTCCAGTCGGCGTTGGTGTTCCGCTCGTCGGTGACCTGGGCGTCGTAGAGCGCGCCCGCCGCGTTGGTGTGGAAGAGGACGCCGTTCCGCCGGTCGTAGAAGGTGTCGAGGATGACCGAGAAGCTGTCGCCCCAGCCGATGTTGCGGTTGTCGCGGCGCATCTCGTTGGTCATGAACTCTTCCGGATGGTGCTCTTCCAGGTCGGCGGCGACGTAGAGGCTGTCGGCGTCGTAGAGCACCCAGACGCGCGTCGATTCGGAAACCGCGGCCCCCTCGTCCGGTTCCTGCTGGGTGAACCCTTCCGCGGCCGGGACCTGGTCGTAGACGGGATCGTCGAGAACCCCGTCCACGGTGAGCGGCTCGGCCAGCCGGAACGCGCGGATCGTCACCCGCCCGTCGGCGTCGCGGCTGACGGCTTCGCCGGCGGCGGGCGCCGGCGGGCCCAGGATGCGGTTCGCGATGGACGAACTGAGGTCCTGCTGCGTGTCGGCGAGCCGGCCGGATCCCCGGGAGGAGAGGTCGAGGTCTCCCTGATCGTCCTGGAGGCTCGCTTCCGCGGGTGGAGCGGCGCCGTCCTGGGCGGCGGCGCCGACCGCGGCCGGGAACGCCGCGGCCAACACGAAAACGCCGGGCGCGACAAACCCCCACACGCGCCTTCCGATCAGCGATTGGCGATGCAAGACCCCAGCGTCCCGTCCCTCAGAATTGAGGGTGAACGAGCAGTGTACCGGGAATGTTCCGTCCATTCCGAACGCGTTCCGGGGGACCGATTCCCGATCCGCAACGCCGGCCCACCGGCTTGGAGCGCCGGCTTCAGCCGGCACAGCCCGCCGCAGGCGGGCGACCGCGCGGACATCATCCGCCGGGGTGACGCAACGGCTTGGAGCGCCGGCTTCAGCCGGCACAGCCCGCCGCAGGCGGGCGACCGCGCAGACGTCATCGGCCCGGGTGACGCAACGGCTCGGAGCGCCGGCCTCCGGCCGGCATCGCGCGGGAGCGCGAAACCCGCGCTGATGGCGTATTGGTCATGCCGAGGTGGCGTCGCAAGTCGCTCGCGACGGAAGGGACTCAGCAAGCTGTCCATGGCAACCGGAAACTGCACGTTTTGGGCAACTCAAAACTGCACACCTCGGGCGGGGGCACTTCGGTCCGAGCGGACGTTCTCGCGGTGACGTTCCCGGGGCGTCTTGGCCAAGACGGAGGGAGTGGAGCGACCGGAGGAGCTGGCTTTCGCGAAACGCAATCTGACGAACTGCCGCACCGTAACATGAGAATCAGCCGACCCGTAAGCTGATAATCAGCCGAGAAGATGCTACCGTTCGCCACGTGCCAGCCCCCGTTCTCTTCCCCCGGTTCACCGATGCGCGGCTGCTGGAATCGCTCGAGGATTCCCCGGTAACCCTGATCCACGGGCCGCGCCAGTGCGGCAAGACAACGCTGGCCCGCACGGTGGGCCTCGCGCACGGCTACCAGTACCTCAGCTTTGACGATCCGGCCGCCCACCGGGCCGCGACCGAGGACCCGATGGGCTTCGCCACCGGGCTTCCCGAGCGGGTCATCCTCGACGAGGCGCAGCGCGTTCCGGAACTGTTCGCGGCGCTCAAGCTGTGCGTGGACCGCGAGCGGAAGCCCGGCCGGTTCGTGCTCACCGGTTCGACGAACGTACTCCTGATGCCGACGCTGTCCGATTCGCTCGCCGGAAGGATGCAGATCCTTCGCCTGCATCCGCTATCGCAGTGCGAGAGCGACCCCGCCGCCTCCCGGAGTTTTCTTGACGCTCTGCTCGATAACCGGTTTGCGGTGCGTCCGGCCGAACGCCTCGGCGAGGAGCTTGCCGGCCGCATCACGGGAGGGGGCTACCCGGCGGCGCTCCTCCGGCGGTCCTCCGGTCGGCGGAGCGCCTGGTACCGCGACTACGCCGATACCGTCGTCCAGCGGGACGCCGCCGACATCGCGCGGATTCGTTCACTCGACGCGCTTCCCCGGCTTCTCGCCGTGGCGGCAGCGGAAACCGCCTCCCTGCTCAACGTGAGCCGGCTCGCGTCTTCCTTCCAACTCAGCCCGACCACCATCGCGGACTACCTGGCCGTCCTGGAGCGGCTGTTCCTCATCGAACGGGTGCCGCCGTATCGCCGCAGCCGGAGCGCTCGCGCCGTGAAGACCCCAAAGCTGCATCTCGGCGACACCGGCATCGCCTGCGCACTGCTGCGACTGGATGAGGAGGGCGTCCGGGCCGATCGTTCCCTGCTGGGGCACCTGCTCGAGACGTTCGTGTTTCAGGAACTGCGCCGCCAGGCAAGTTGGCGCGAGCGGCCGCTGTCGTTCTTCCACTTCCGCGACCGGGACGGCGCCGAAGTGGACATCGTGATCGAGAAGAGTGTCCGGGAGATCGCGGGGGTCGAGGTCAAGGCCGCCGCCACCGTCACCGGCAAGGACTTCCGCGGACTGCGCGCGCTGCGGGAGAGCGCGGGAGCGGGCTTCGTCTGCGGCGTGGTCCTCTACGACGGAGAACTCAGCCTGCCGTTCGGGGATCGCCTCCACGCCGTCCCCCTCCGCGCCCTGTGGGAAACGCCCGCGGCTCGCTGAACGGAGCATCGCCGGGGGGCTCCGGCGACGCTCCTGGAACGGCGCCACAA
Organism: Vicinamibacteria bacterium; assembly: GCA_965116805.1. GTDB lineage: Bacteria > Acidobacteriota > Vicinamibacteria > Marinacidobacterales > Marinacidobacteraceae > Marinacidobacterium. The sequence continues at coordinate 1,438,472 of OZ220713.1, read as the reverse complement.
CGCCTGACCACGGCCCAGACGCCCGGGGGCGCATCACGGCGGTCCGGGAGGCCTCGCAACGAGGCGAGGGGCGGGAGATGCGTCGGTTAGTCCCGCTTACCAGGGGACCGGCCGGCGCAATCCACCGGATCAGCGATGAACCACCTGCGGCCGATCACCGACGGCTCCGCAGCCTGGTGTTCGAGCTGGGATTGGGAACCCGCGCCGCCAACGCCCGAACGTGCTCCCGCGCGAGCGGCTCCAGCGAAGGGTTCCGGAGAAGGAGTGCCGGGTGGTGGAGTGTGAGGAACTCACGTCCCGGCCATTCCGGCAAACGAAAGAACCGGCCCACGTGGGCGCTGAACGGTCTCCGCTCGGGGGCGAATTGCCGTAGCGCCGTCGTTCCCATCAGCGCGATGAATCTCGCGGGGGAGAACTCGAGCTGCCGCTCGAGGAATGGCTGGCAGCTGGCCATTTCTTCCGGCTGTGGGTCTCGGTTGCCGGGCGGACGGCACTTCACCACGTTCACGAGGAGGAGGTCCTGGTCGGTAGAGAGGCCTTCCGCCGTGAAGAGTTCGTCCAGCTTGCGTCCGGCGCGGCCGCAGAACGCGATGCCTCGGGCGTCCTCCTCGCGGCCCGGAGCTTCGCCGACGGCGATGATCGCGGCGTCGGGATTCCCGCGGTCCACCACGATGTGCTGCCTACGGACGGCCAGCGCACAGCGTTGGCAGTCGCTCTCGCGGAGCTGTCGTCGAAAGTCGGGATAGGTCTCGGCGTTGAGCACCTCCGGGTGGGGATCCGCTGGCATCTTTTTCTCCTCGTGTCAGTGTCCCCGGTGCTGGCGCAAGACGAGCCGCGAGGCACCGCGGGTCTCGCGGGTGGTCCCCATGATCAGCCAGGTGGGGGGTGGCCGGTGGTCGATACGAACAGGCGTACCCCTTCTTTGTCCGGGCTTTCGGCATTCGGGAGGCGGCGAATCAAGAGAATCCGGAAGTTCGAATCATCGACGCCGTGATACTTGTCAAACCTCTTGATGCCGAGGCTGCCGTCCGGCAAGAACTTTTCCTCCGGCAAGAAGAGTCCGGCAGCCAGTCCGTCGAGCACCGGCTTGACGTAGTTGTCAAGATCCCCTTCGTGGGCTGGATTCTGGCGCTCGCGAAAGCAGAACTGGAGCGTGACCGCGTAGAGGTGATGGGAACACCAGTCTCCACCACGTTCGGCTTTGACGGCGCACGCCACCTTCTCCTTCCACGCCCGGAGTCTCTTGGTGTGTTTCGTTACGGAATTGATGATCGGGCCCTTCACGCTCCAGCAGGCTGCCCTAGCCTCGCCGTTGCACCTGAGGACTCCGTCTTCCAAGGTGAAGTCGCTTTCTGGATTTGGCATGGTTCCATTGTCACCAGTTCCGGGAATCGCACAAGGGGGGGCCCCACGAGCGGGTGACAGCCAGCCGAAGACGGCGTGTCGCCTGCCTGCGGCGGGCCTTGCCGGTCTGAAGACCGGCGGTCCCAGGCGGCCGTGTCGTCCGGTTTGAAGACCTGCTCCAAGCCAACGTGTACCTTGCTCAGCTGGAGCGGGGTGCGTTTCGCCTCCCTCCGGTCGGCGATGCCGGCCGGAAGCCGGTGCTCCGGGCCGGGGGGCGCCATCCCGCGGATCGGACAGACGCGCTCTGCGGCCCTGCGGGCCGCGTGCCGGCTGAAGCCGGCGTTCCAAGCCGGGGGCGCCACCAGGGGGATGCGGCGTTACGACGTGCGCGGTGCGGAGCACCGCGCGTGCCGGTCTGAAGACCGGCGGTCCCAGCCGGCGCGCCGTGCGGGCCGGCCGAGTGCGCGGTACGGGATTCGAACCTGTGACTTCCTGCGTGTAAGGCAGGTGCTCTTCCGCTGAGCTAACCGCGCAATCTCGGGGAAGGGCGGGATTCTCGCAGCAACCCGGGACCAGGGCGGTTCCCGTCCCGCGGGAGTTGCAATACATTGCAGTGCAATGCATACTGACACTAGGTATGAAACGTCATCGGATTCGGCCCGCGGGCGCCGATGAAGAGTCCGGCGCCCCGCCGCGTAGTTCTCAAGCAGATTCACCGGAACCCAAGCGAACCCCGTTCCGTTAGGAGAGAGCATGAAGCGCAAGTCCCTGCTCCTGTTGCTGGCCGCCGCGACCCTCGGCATCGCGGCGGCCGGCCTGTTCGTCGTCCCGAACCTGACCGGGGTCAGCGAAGCCCGCGAGATCACCGACGAGCCCGAAGAGGCGGCGCCGACCCCGGTGAGCGTCGCGGAAGCGCGGCTCGGCCCGGTCGCCCTCCACCTCACCACCACCTCCGCGGTGGAGGCCGAGCGCACCGCCCAGGTGCTCTCCGAGACCTCGGGCGTCCTGACCGGGATCGGCGTCCGCGAAGGCGATTCGGTGGCCGCGGGTCAAGTCCTCGCGCGGGTGGACGCCCGCGAGCGGCGGCTCGCTTTCGAGCAGGCCGAACTGCGGCTCTCGCGCGCCGAGTCGGAACTCTCGCGCCAGCAGCGGGCGTTCGAGCAGGATCTGGTGGCCGAGTACGAGTACGAGAAGGCGCGCTTCGACCGGGACCTGGCCGCCTCCGAACTGGAGACGGCCCGCCTGGAGCTGGAACGGACCGAGATCCGGGCTCCCTTCGCGGGCAAGGTGACGGAAGTGATGCTGGTCGAGGGCGGCCGCCTCGAGCCTGCCCAGCACCTGCTGACGCTCGCCGACTTCAATACCCTGGTCGCCCGGCTCTACGTGCCGGAACGGGACGTGGCGGGGCTCGCGCCCGGCCAGCCCGCCGTGGTCCGTCCGGAATCGGACGCGACCGGAACCGGAATCACCGGGCGCATCCGGGACGTCAGCCCGATCGTGGATCCGGGCACCGGCACCGTGAAGGTGACGGTGGCGCTGCCGGCGCCGGCGGGAACGGTCGTCCGCCCCGGTTCCTTCGCCCGGGTCGTCATCGAGACCGGCCGCCGCGAGAACGCGGTGCTGGCGCCCAAGCGGGCCATCGTCCAGGGCGAGACCGGCTCCCATGTCTTCGTGGTCGAGGGCGGCAAGGCCGTCCGCCGCGAGGTGACCGTGGGGGTGGAGATGGAGAGCCCGGAGGGGGCGCTCATCGAGCTTGCGGCCGGTCTGGAACCCGGGGCCCGCATCGTGGTCGCCGGCCACGGAGCCCTGAATCCCGGGGCCGCGGTCGAAATCCTGAACAACTGATCCCACGGAGGACCACCCCGTGAAGTCCCTGATCGCCGCCTGCATCCGCCGGCCGGTGAGCGTCGGCATGTTCACCGTGGCCGCCTGCGTCTTCGGGTTCGTGGCCCTCGGCCGGCTGCCGGTCAACCTGCTCCCGGAGATCTCCTACCCCACCCTGACGGTCGAGACCCGGATGCCGGGCGCCGCTCCCATCGAGGTGGAGACGCTGGTGACCCGACCGATCGAGGAGGCGGCTTCGGTGGTTCCGGGGCTGCGGCGCGTCACCTCCCGCTCCCGCGCCGGCACCTCCGAGGTGACGCTCGAATTCGTCTGGGACACGAACATGGACTTCGCCGGGCTCGACGTGCGGGAGAAGCTCGACAGCGTCCTGTTGCCGGAGGACGCCGAACGGCCCCGGCTGCTGCGCTTCGATCCGGCCTCGGACGCGATCCTCCGCATCGGCGTCTCCGGGGACCTGCCGCTCTCCTCGGTCCGGCAGTGGACCGAGGAGGACCTCAAGAAGGACCTCGACGCGGTGGACGGCGTCGCCGCGGTCCGCATCGAAGGCGGGCTCGTGCGCGAGATCCAGGTGGACGTCGACGAGGGCCGGCTCGCCGCGTACGGCGTCACGGTCGCGGAGGTCCGGGACGCGCTCGCGGCCAACAACGTGAACCTCGCCGGCGGCAGCGTCTACGAGGACGAGGCCCGCTACCTGGTCCGCACCCTGAACGAGCTGGACACGCTGGACCGCATCCGCGCGGTCATCGTGAAGGACGTGGACGGGCGGCTGGTGCGGCTCCGCGACGTGGCCGAGGTCCGCTCGGGCTTCAAGGACCAGGAGGTGATCTTGCGTCAGGGCGGCGCCGAGGGCGTCGAGGTCCGCATCTTCAAGGAGGGCGACGCGAACACCGTCCAGGTGGCCGAGGGAGTCCGGTCCCGGCTCGAAGCGATCGAGGAGTCCGTGCCCGCGGGGCTCGCCCTGGCGGTGCTCTTCGACCAGTCCCGGTTCATCGAGGGCGCCATCTCGGAGGTGGTGCGGAACGCCTGGGAAGGCGGACTGCTCGCCATCCTGGTGATCGCGCTCTTCCTGCGGGACCGCCGATGCACGGCGGTGGTCGCGATGGCCATCCCCGTCTCGGTGATCGCCACCTTCTTCGTGATGCAGCAGATGGGGCTCTCGCTGAACATCATGTCCCTCGGCGGGCTGGCGCTCGGGGTGGGCATGCTGCTCGACGACTCGATCGTGGTGCTGGAAGCGATCCACCGCCGGCACGCCGGCGGCGAGGCCGCGCGCACCGCGGCGGTCAGCGGGACGGTCGAAGTGGCCGGCCCGGTGATCGCCTCGACGCTCACCACGGTGGCCGTCTTTCTCCCGATCGTCTTCGTGGAAGGAGTCGCGGGACAGCTCTTCCGGGACCAGGCGCTCACGGTTTCCATCTCCATCCTGGCGTCCCTGGGGTTCTCGCTGGCCCTCATCCCGGTCCTGTCGAGCCGGGGGGTGATCACGCCCGGAGCCGCCGGCGACCAGCGGGCGACAACCGCCGTCCGGGCGCTCCGCGGGGTGCGCCGCGGACTCCGCTGGTTCGGACGGGGGCTGATGTTCCCGCTGCGGCCGGTCGCCTTCGGCTTCACCGCGGCGGAAGGCGCGGTGGCGCGCGCCTACCCGCCGGTGCTGCGGGCAGCGCTTCGCCACCCGCTGATCGTCTTCACACTGGCGGCCGGGCTCTTCGCCGGCTCGCTGGGGGTCGGACGGGCCGGGATCGGCGTGGAACTCATCCCGGCGCTCTCGCAGGGCGAGTTCCACTTCGACGTCCATCTCCCCGAGGGGTCCGCGGTGACCGCGACCGACACCGTGGTGGACGCCGTCGGGGAGTCCGCTCTCGAGGACCCGGCGGTGCTCCGGGTTACCACCGAGGCAGGGACCGCCACCGGCGGCGGCTTCGCCGGCGGCTCGGGACGCGCCGAGCACCAGGGCCGCGTCCAGGTCACGATGGCGGACCCGGGGGACAAGCTGGCCGAGGTGGCCGTGATCGAGAGGATCCGCGCCGACCTCGCGGGACAGCCCGGCGTCCGCTACGAGTTCGGACGCCCGTCCTACTTCAGTTTCCGGCAGCCCGTCGAGGTGGAGGTCTATTCCGAGGACCGGTCGCTGCTGGTCCCGAGCGCCCGCCGGGTGCAGGCGGCGGTCGCCGACGTGCCCGGGCTCGCCGACGTGCGCTCCACCGCCGAGGCGGGGAGCCCCGAGATCCGGGTGCGCTTCGCCGCCGACCGGCTCGCGAGCCTGGGCCTCACGGTGGACCAGGCGTCGGAGGGACTGCGCTCCAAGCTGCGCGGCGAGGTCGCCACCCGGCTCGACGAGGGGGACCGGCGCATCGACGTGATGGTGCGGGGGAGCGAGGGCCTCCGCTCCCGCACCGCCGCGGTGCCGGAGCTGATCGTCCACGCCGAGGAGGCGCGGCCGGTGCCGCTGCGGGCGCTCGGCAACGCCGAAGTCGGCGAGGGGCCCGCTGAACTCCGCCGGATCGGGCAGCGGCCGGCGGTGGTGATCTCCGGCAACCTCGACGGCGCGGACCTGGAAGGGGCCACGGAGGCCATCGATTCCCGCATCGCGGGACTCGGGCTCGCCCCGGGCGTCTCCACCCGGTTCGGGGGTCAGCGCGAGGAGATGGAACGGTCCTTCGCGAGCCTGGCGCTCGCCATCGGACTCGCCATCTTCCTCGTCTATTTCGTGATGGCGAGCCAGTTCGAGTCGCTGCTGCACCCGTTCCTGATCCTGTTCACGATCCCGCTCGCCGCGATCGGGGTGGTGTGGGCGCTTCTGCTCTCCGGGTCCACCCTGAGCGTGATCGTCCTCATCGGGGTCGTGATGCTGGCCGGGATCGTGGTGAAGAACGCCATCGTGCTGGTGGACTGCATCAACCGGCTGCGGCGTGAGGGAAAAGCCAAGGCGGAGGCGATCGTCATGGCGGGCCAGATCCGGCTGCGGCCCATACTGATGACCACCCTGACCACCATCCTGGGGCTCACCCCGATGGCGCTCGGGCTCGGCGAAGGCGCCGAGATCCGGGGCCCGATGGCCATCACCGTCATCGGCGGACTGCTGGTCTCCACGGCGCTCACGCTGGTGGTGATCCCGACGGCGTACTCGGTGTTCGACCGGAAGAAGTTCACGCCGGAAGCGACTGCATGAGTCTGCCCCGCCTGGCGGTGAACCGCCCGGTCACCACCGCGATGGTGCTGCTCAGCCTGCTGGTGCTGGGCGGCATCTCGTTCAGCCGGATACCCCTCGCCTTCCTGCCGGACGTGGACTTCCCCGGGGTCTTCGTGACCATCCCCTACCCGAACGCCAGTCCCCGGCAGATCGAGCGCGAGATCGTGCAGCCGCTCGAGGAAGCGCTCGCCACCATCCCCGGCGCCCGCCGGATCACCTCCAGCGCCACCGCCGACAGCGCGGAACTCCAGCTCGAGTTCACCTGGGGCGAGACGGTGGACGTCGCCCGGGCGAAGGTCTTCGAGGCCGTCGAGGACGCGCGCCCCGACCTCCCGGCCGACGTGCGGGAGATCTACGTCAACACGTTCTCGACCACCCAGATCCCGATCGTGGAGGCGCGGATCTCCGCCTCCGGGATGGACCTCTCGGCCAACTACGACCGTCTGGAGCGCCGGATCGCCGACCCAATCCGGCGCATCCCGGGGGTCGCCCGGGTGGATCTGAACGGGGTGGAGCCGCGCGAGGTGCGGATCAACCTCCGCCTCGACCGGCTCGCGGCCCACCGCCTCGACCTCGGCGAGATCGCCGACCGCGTTTCCAACATGAACCGCAACGTGTCGCTCGGACGCATCCGTACGGACGGCGAAGTGACCCCGGTGCGCGGGTTCGGGGCCCTGTCCGCGATCGAAGAGATCGGAAGCCTGCCGCTGAACGACCAGGGCCTCTCCGTGGCCGACGTCGCCGACGTGACCTACCGGGAGCCGCCGATCCCCTTCGGGCGGCACCTGAACGACGAAACCGCCATCGCGCTCACCGTCTACAAGAGCGCCCAGGCGAACACCGTGGAAGTCGCCACCGCGGTCACCGAACGGATCGAGACCGAGATCGCCGCCGACCCCTCGCTCGCCGGCATCAACCTGTTCGTCTGGGACGACCAGGCGGAGGAGATCACCTCCGGGCTCGCCGGCATCCGCACCGAGGGACTGCTCGGGGCCATCTTCGCCGTCGTCCTGCTCTTCCTGTTCCTCCGCCGGGTGGACACCACCTCGATCATCAGCCTCACGATCCCGATGTCCATCATCGCGACCGCGATCGTCCTTTACTTCGCCGGGCGCTCCCTCAACGTCCTGTCGATGATGGGGATGATGCTGGGCATCGGGCTGCTGGTGGACGACGCCATCGTGGTCCTCGAATCCATCGTCCGCGAGCACGGTCGGGGGATCCCCGCGAAGGCGGCGGCGATCTCCGGCGCCCGGGCGGTCTCGGGGGCGGTGATCGCCTCGACGGTGACCACCGCGGTGGTCTTCCTGCCCACGGTGGTGGGCCCGAAGAACCAGATGTCCATCTGGCTCGGGGAGATCGGGCTCGCGATCACGCTGACGATCTTCTGCTCGCTCTTCATCTCGCTGACCCTGATCCCGCTGGTGAGTTCGCGCCTCCTCGCCCGCAAGCCCTCGGTCGCGCCCCGCTGGACCGAGCGCCTCGGCGATCTCTACCAGCGGGTCCTGCGTTTCACCCTGCGCCGCCGCTGGATCACGGCCGGCATCGCGGCCGCCTTCCTGGTCACTGCGATCCTGCCGTTCTTCCTCGGGCTCTCCACCGCCGTGTTCGCCGGCCAGAACCGGAACCGCATCTTCCTCGACTACGAGTTCGAGGACTTCCACTTCAAGGAGGACGCCCGGCTCGCGGTGGTGGCCGTCGAACGCGAACTTGCAGAGGTCCGGGAGGAACTCGGGATCGACTCGGTCTACAGCTTCTTCGCCGAGAACGAGGCGCAGACGGTGATCTCGTTCGCGGACGAACACATCTCGGACACCGAGGGCAGGGAGATGAAGAAACGGGTGGAGGAGGCGCTGCCCACCCTGCCCGGCACCCGGATCGTCTTCGGGGACGACGACCAGCAGACCGGCGGCGACAGCATGTTCTTCCGGGTCCGGATCTACGGGGAAGACTCCGAGCGGCTCGCCGGGATCGCGCGCGAAGCCCAGGACCGGGTGGCCGGAGTCACGGGGGTGGCCGACATTTCCCGCGCCGGGGACACCCCCCGGAAGGAGGTGGTGGTGCGGCCGCGGACCGAGGAGGCCGCCCGGCTCGGCATCAGTCCGCGGGACCTTGCCGAGATCTTCGGCTTCTCGCTGGGCGGACGGCCGCTACGCCGCTTCCAGACCGAGGACCGGGAAGCCGAAGTGCTGCTCATGATGTCCCAGCAGGACGTTTCGCGGGTGGAGGACCTGCGCAACTTCACCCTGATCGCCGACGGCGGCGTCCCGATCGCGCTCGGCAACCTGGCCGATTTCGAGATCGTCGAACGCAGCCGGACGATCCGCCGGGTGGACCGCAAGGCGGTGGCAACGCTCCGCGCCTCCTACGAAGGGGAGGCGTGGGAGGACGCCCGCGCCGCGATCGAGGAGGAACTGGACGCCATGGTGCTCCCCGCCGGTTATTCGTGGTCGTTCGGGGACCGGATCAACCGGCAGGACACCGACCTCCAGAACATGGCGGTGAACTACCTGCTGGCGCTGCTCCTCATCTACATCGTGATGGCGGCCCAGTTCGAATCGCTCGTCCATCCCCTCGCCATCCTGATCTCCATCCCCTACGCGCTCTGGGGCGCGTCCTGGACGCTGCTGGCCACGAACAGCCCCTTCAACCTGATGGCCCAGATCGGAATGCTCATTCTGATGGGCATCGTGGTGAAGAACGGGATCGTGCTGATCGATCATGTGAACAAGCTGCGCCGGGACGGCATGGAACGCACCGAGGCGCTGCTGGTGGGCGGCCGCGACCGGCTCCGGCCGATCCTGATGACCGCCGGCGCCACCATGCTCGCGCTGGTCCCGATGGCGATCGGGCGGACCGGGCTCGACGGGCTCTACTACTTCCCGCTGGCGCGGACGGTGATCGGGGGACTCGCGGCTTCGACCGTCCTGACGCTCGTCATCCTGCCGTTCTTCTACACGCTGCTGGACGACCTGGCGATGAAGGCGCGCCGGGTGTGGCGCGCGAGCGCCCCGGCGCCGGCGGTCCCGGCCCCCGCCGCGGAACCGGTCCGGGCTTCCTGACCGTCAGGGACCGTCCCCAACCCGGGAACACCGCGCCCACGGCTTGGAACGCCGGCTTCAGCCGGCACCGCCCGCCGCCGGCGGGCGGAGCGACCTGGCACTCCCACGGGGCATCGAGGGATCGCTGGGACCGTTTATAACGATATTAGGCAGTTTATCGAAATCGGATAAACTCCCTAATACCGTTATAACTCTCCTCGGTTAGCCGGCCGCACTCATGGATCCTCTTACCAATCCCTTCGCGCCGGGCGCTGGGACCCCGCCCCCCGAGCTGGCCGGACGCGACGAACTCCGGAACGGGGTGCGAATCGCCCTTGGACGGATCCGAATCGCGCGCCCCGCCAAGAGCGTGCTCATGGTTGGACTCCGCGGGGTCGGCAAGACCGTGCTGCTCGTGCGGATGCGGAAGGAAGCCGACGAATTCGGACACCACACCGTGTACATCGAAGCACCGGAGGGCCGGTCCTTGCCAGCCATGCTGGCGCCCCAACTCCGGGCGACGTTGCTGAAGCTCTCATGGAACGACAAGGCAAGGGACCTCGCGGATCGAGCGCTCCGGGGGCTGGCCGGTTTCACGAGTGCGCTGAAGGTGCAATACCAGGACATTCAGGTAGGTCTCGACTTCGATCCCGAGCCGGGGCTTGCGGACAACGGCGACCTCGAGCAGGACCTGACCGCACTGTTGCTCGCTGCCGGTGCAGCCGCGAAGAAAGCGGAAACGGCGCTCGTCCTGTTCGTGGACGAGTTGCAGTACGTCCAGGAAGACGAACTCGCGGCCCTCATCACCGCGCTCCACCGCGCCACGCAAGAAGGGATGCCCGTCACCCTGGTTGGCGCCGGACTACCTCAACTGCGGGCTCGCACCGGGCGGGCGAAGTCCTACGCCGAACGTCTGTTCGATTTTCCCTTCATTGGACCGCTGGGCGAGGAGGCGGCACGAACCGCCATCGCGAAGCCCGCTCTGGATCAGGGAGTTGGCGTCACGGACGAAGCCTTGCGCGCGATCTTCGAAGAGACCCGCGGCTACCCGTACTTTCTCCAGGAATGGGGCAAGCACGCCTGGGACGTCGCCGACGAATCGCCCATTACTCTCGGCGACGTGGAACGCGCTTCCTCGGGGGCGAAGACCGCGCTGGACGAGGGTTTCTTCCGGGTAAGGGTGGACCGGCTCACGCCGTCCGAGCGAAGGTACTTGAGGGCCATGGCCTCTTTGGGCACCGGACCGCATCGGTCAGGCGACATCGCGAAGGTCCTCGGCAAGCAGGTCACTGCTCTCGGACCCGTGCGGAACAACCTGATCGCGAAAGGAATGGTCTGGAGTCCCAGTCACGGCGACACGGCCTTCACCGTCCCGCTCTTCGAGGAGTTCATGACCCGGTTCATGCCCGGCGGGGACTGGCGAAACTAGGCTGCCTCAGGCCCTCCGATGGCGGGTACGGGGCCGGCGTGCGTCCGGAGCGATCGGGCTTCTGCCCCACTGTCCGGGCGGACATCGTCCATGGACCTGCACTGCTTCGGGTAGCTTCGGACTGGTCCGGAGAAGGCATCGCAACGTCCTTCTACCCTGAAATCTCGATATGTCATGCCGGATTTTCCGGTTTGGCGTGCTGCGGCGCGCTGGCGGCGGAGCGGACCTACGCGCTTCGCGGCCCTGGCGGGCCGCGATGCCGGCCGGAGGCCGGCGCTCCGACGCACCGAATTGTCGGAACCCGGTACGCTGCGCACCGTATTGACCCGTAGACGGAAATGAACGGAAACGGCAGCGAAACGAACGGCGCCCTCGCCGTGTGCATGCGGGACGTCACGAAGGTCTACCAGATGGGCGAGGTCGAGGTGCACGCGCTCCGCGGGGTGAGTGTGGACCTCGAGGTCGGGGGCTTCCTGGTCCTGCTGGGGCCGTCCGGGAGCGGCAAGTCCACGCTCCTGAACATCCTCGGCGGGCTCGACGTGCCAACCTCGGGGCAGGTGCTCTACCGGGGGCAGGACCTGACCCGGGCCGACGAAGGCGAGCTGACCCGCTACCGGCGGCGGCGGGTGGGGTTCGTGTTCCAGTTCTACAACCTCATCCCCTCGCTAACCGCCCGCGAGAACGTCGAGCTCGTCACCGAGATCTCCGACGACCCGCTCCCCGCGCAGGAAGCCCTCGACATCGTCGGGCTCGCCGACCGGAGCAGCCACTTCCCCTCGCAGATGTCCGGCGGCGAGCAGCAGCGGGTGGCCATCGCCCGCGCCATCGCCAAACGGCCCGACATCCTGCTCTGCGACGAACCTACCGGGGCGCTCGACATCACCACCGGCATCCAGGTGCTCGAAGCGCTCGAGCGGGTGAACCGCGACTACGGGGCCACCACCGCCATCATCACCCACAACGCCGCGATCGCCACCATCGCGGACCGGGTCATCTCGCTCGCCGACGGCCGCATCTCCCGCGAGCACGCCAACGCGACGCGGGCCGCCGCCTCCACGATCCAGTGGTGAGGACGCCGTGATCGCCGCTCTCGACCGCAAGCTGCTCCGCGACCTCTGGCGGGTGCGCTCCATGGGGCTCGCCATCGCGGTGATGGTCGCGTCGGGGATCGCGCTGCTGGTCGCGTCGCTCATCTGCTTCGACTCGCTGGAGACGACGCGCGACCGCTACTACGCCCGAAACGAGTTCGGGGACGTCTTCGCGAACGCCAAGCGCGTCCCCCGCTGGATCGCCGGGAGCCTCGACGAGCTCCCCGGGGTGGACCGGGCGGACACCCGGGTGGCGGCCGGCGTCACCCTGGACGTCCCGGGAACCAGCGAGCCGGTCAACGGCCGCCTTATCTCGCTCCCGGACAGCGGCCGCCCGGTCCTGAACGGCGTGACGCTGCGCAGCGGGCGCTGGCCCGACCCCGGACGCGCCGAGGAGGCGATCGTCAACGAGCGCTTCGCCCAGGGGCACGGGCTCGAACTCGGCGACCAGGTCTTCGCGGTGATCAACGGCCGGCGCCAGCGGCTCGAGATCGTCGGGACGGCGCTTTCCCCCGAGTACGTCTACGCGATCGCCGGCGGCGACCTCCTGCCGGACCCGACGCGGTTCGGGGTCTTCTGGATGGCGCGCCGGCACCTCGCGACCGCCTTCGACATGGAGGGCGGGTTCAACGACATCTCGCTGTCGCTCGCCGAGGGCGCCGCCCCCGAGCCGGCGATCGCCGAACTGGACCGCCTCCTCGAGGCCTACGGCGGCCTGGGCGCCATCCCCCGCGCCCAGCAGATCTCCCACTGGTATCTCCAGAACGAACTGACCGGGCTCCGCGGCATGGCGCTGCTGATGCCCATGATCTTCCTGGGGATCGCGGCGTTCCTCCTCAATGTGGTGCTCCGGCGGATGGTCGCGGTCCAGCGCGAACAGATCGCGGTGCTCAAGGCGATCGGCTACTCCAACCTGCGCCTCGGGCTGCACTTCACCCAGTGGGCGGTGGTGGTGTCGGTCCTGGGCGGCGTGCTCGGGATCGCGCTGGGGGCGCTGATGAGCGCCGGGATGCTCAATCTCTACATGGAGTACTTCCGCTTCCCGGACCTGATCATGCGCTGGAGTTGGGCGCACATCCTCGGCGCTCTGCTGGCCTGCGGGGCGGCGTCGGTGCTGGGCGCCGCCGCCGCGGTGAAGAGCGTGGTGCGCCTGCCGCCGGCGGAGGCGATGCGGCCCGCCGCGCCCGACACGTTCCAGGTCTCGCTGCTGGAGCGGCTGGGTCTCCGGCGATGGCTGACCCAGCCCCTCCGCATGGTTCTCCGCAACCTCTCGCGCCGTCCGGCCCGCGCCGCGATGTCCGTGGTCGGCATCGCCTTCTCGGCCGCCATCATGGTGATGGCCAGCGCCGCCATGGACTCGTTCGAAGAGCTCATGCAGCTCCAGTTCAACGTGGTCCAGCGCCAGGACGTGACGGTGACGTTCTTCGAGCCGGAAGGGCGCGCGGCCTACTACGAGCTGGCGTCGGTGCCCGGCGTCGTCGAGGTCGAGCCCCTGAACGGAGCCTCCGCGCGCCTCCGGAACGGGAACCGCCACCGCCAGGTCGGGATCCAGGCGCTCCAGCCGGACGCGAAGCTCCAGCGCGTGGTGGGCGCCGACTACCAGCCGGTGCAATTCGACCGGGCGGGCCTGATCCTGTCGCGGAAGCTGGCCGAGGTGCTCGCCGTCGAACCGGGGGACACCCTGCGGGTGGAGGCGCTCCAGGGCACGCGGCCCGAACGGGACATGGTGGTGAGCGCCACCGTGGACGACCTGATGGGCGTTTCCGCCTACCTCGAGCCGGACGCGCTCCGGCGCTTCCTCGGTGACACGGCGACCCTGAGCGGAGCGGCCCTCGGGATCGACCCGGCGGCGCGCGAGTCGGTCTACGCCGCGCTCAAGGGGATGCCGGTGGTGGCGGGCGTCGCGCTCCAGCACGCCATGCTGGAGAACTTCGAGACCTTCGTGGCCGAGAACGTGAACACCCAGTTGGCGATCAACCTGCTCTTCGCGATGGTGATCGCATTCGGGGTGATCTACAACACCGCGCGGATCTCGCTCTCGGAGCGAAGCCGCGAACTCGCCAGCATGCGCGTCATGGGGTTCACTCGCGCCGAGATCGGGGTCGTGCTCTTCGGCGAACTCGCCATCCTGACGGCGGCGGCGATTCCGGTGGGGCTCGCGCTCGGCTACTCCATGCTCGCGGGCATGGTGGCGGCCTACGAGACCGAGCTGTTCCGGATGCCGCTGGTCGCCGAGCCGGGCACCTTCGCCTGGGCCTCCGCGGCGGTGGTCGTCGCGATGGGGCTCTCGGCGCTCGCGGTTCGCCATAAATTGAACCGGCTCGACCTCGTGGAAGTCCTCAAGACGCGGGAGTAGCAATGAAGAAACGACGGCGACTCATCCTCTGGGGCGTGGGCCTCGCCGCGCTCGTCGCGCTGATCGCCCTCGGGTCCCGGCCCCGCCCGATTCCGGTGGACATCGCCTCGGTGGTCCAGGGGACGCTCGCGGTGACGCTCGACGAGGAGGGCGAGACGCGGGTCCGGGACCGGTTCGAGATCTCGGCGCCGGTGGCGGGCCGGGTGCTCCGGATCGAGCTCGAACCCGGGGACCCGGTGCTCGCCGCGGAGAGCGTCCTCGCCACCTTCCTGCCGGCGTCCCCGGTGCCGCTCGATCCCCGCCAGCGGGCCGAGGCGGCGGCCGCGGTCGAGGCCGCGGAGGCCGCGGTGGGCCGGGCCGAGGCGCTCCACGAGCAGGCGGCGCAGGAACGCGCCTTCGCCGAGTCCACCCTGAACCGGCTGCGCCGCCTCCGGGAAGAGGGCGTCTCCTCCGAAGAAGCGCTGGAGATGGCCCAGCTCGAACTCGACACCCGGCAGGAAGCGCTGGAGGCCGCCGAGTTCGCGGTCCGGGACGCCCGCGGCAACCTGGCCCTCGCCCGGGCCCGGCTGCAGCGGTTCCGCTTCCGCGCCGGAGATCCGGGGACCGGGAATCCGGAGGCGATCCAGATCTTCTCGCCGGTGGACGGGGTGGTGCTGCGGCGGCTCCGCGAGAGCGAGGCGGTGGTGCCGGCCGGCGAGCCGTTGCTCGAGGTCGGCGACCCGCGCGAACTGGAGGTCGTGACCGACTACCTCTCGAACGACGCGGTGCGGATGCGCGCCGGACAGGCGGCGCTCATCGACCGCTGGGGCGGCGACCGCCCGCTGGACGGCCGGGTGCTGCGGGTCGAGCCCTCGGGCTTCACCAAGATCTCGGCGCTCGGCGTCGAGGAGCAGCGCGTCAACGTCGTCATGGAGCTGGAGGACCCCTACGAGGACCGCTCCAGCCTCGGCGACGCCTACCGCGTCGAGACCCGGGTGGTCGTCTGGGAGGCGGAGGACCAGGTGAAGGTGCCCGTCGGGGCGCTCTTCCGCCGGGGGGAGAGCTGGGCCGTCTTCGTGGTGGAGAACGGCGCCGCCAGCGAACGGGTGGTCGAGATCGGCGAGCGCAACCGGCAGGAGGCGCAGGTGCTCGGCGGCCTCGCGGTCGGCGACCAGGTCGTCGTGTATCCCGGCGACAGCGTGGCCGACGGGGTCCGGGTGGCGCCGGCGGCGGCGGACGCGGCGTCCGGATGACGGGGTCGGGGGCGGCCGAGCTTCGGGAAGCGTTTCTCCGGGTCCGGCGACAGACCACGGAGTTGGCGGCGCCGCTCGCCATCGAGGACTACGTGGTCCAGTCGATGCCGGATACCCGTCCGGCGAAGTGGCACCTGGGTCACACCTCGTGGTACTTCGAGACGTTCGTGCTGGCGAGGGAGGGCATCGGCCGCCCCCTCGCCCCACCCGAATACCAGGCGATCTTCGGCGTCTCCGATGCCGGAGTCGAGGTCAGCCGCGACCGGGGCGTGCTGTCGCGGCCCACGGTGGCGGAGGTCTACGAATACCGGCGCCGGGTGGACGAGGCGATGGAGGAGCTGCTGGAAAATGAGGTTCCCGAAGACGTCCGGGAACGGGTGGTGCTCGGGCTGCACCACGAGCAGCAGCACCAGGAGCGGCTGCTCGCCGACCTGAAGCACCTGTTCTCGCGGAACCCGCTTTACCCCGCCTACCGGGAAGCGGACGCCCGGCCGCGGGGAGCCGCCGCTCCCCCGCTGCGGTTCGTCTCGTTCGCCGGAGGAACGCTTCCGGTCGGACATGAGGGGGCCGGGTTCGCCTATGACAACGAGCGGCCCCGCCACGAACGTCTGGTCGCTCCGTTCCAGCTCGGCTCGCGCCTGATCACAAACGGCGAGTACCTCGAGTTCATGGAGGAGGGCGGCTACCGGGAGCGCTCGCTCTGGCTCGCGGACGGGTGGGAAGCCCGCGTGGCGGGCGGCTGGAAGGCCCCGCTCCACTGGGTCCGGCAGGGCGACGGGTTCTCCGAGTTCACCCTCGCCGGGCTGGCGCCGCTGGCGCCCGCGGCCCCGGTGGTCCATGTGAGCTTCTTCGAGGCCGGCGCCTTCGCGCGCTGGCGGGAGGCGCGGCTGCCCACCGAGTTCGAATGGGAGTCGGCGGCGGCGGATCAGCCGGTCACCGGGACGTTCCTCGAGGACGGCCACGTGCAGCCCCAACCCGCGCCCGCCGCGGCGCACCGCGGAGCGTCCGGCCCCGTGCAGCTCTTCGGGGATGTCTGGGAGTGGACGGCGAGCGCCTATCTCCCCTACCCCGGGTTCCGGCCGTCCGGCCGGTTCGGCCAGCCGAGCGGCAGGTCCATGTCCGGGCGGATGGTGCTCCGCGGCGGCTCCTGCTTCACCCCCACCTCCCACATCCGCGCCAGCTACCGCCACGTCCTCCGCCCCGACGCGCGCTGGCAGGCAACGGGCATCCGCATCGCCCGCGACGGGTAGCGGGGTGCCGGGGACCGCCGGTCTTCAGACCGGCACGCGCGGCGCCCCGCGCCGCGCACGTCGCAACCCCATCTGTCCTCACGGCACGCACGGCTTGGAACGCCGGTCTCCAGACCGGCACGCGCGGCGCCTCGCGCCGCGCACGTCGCAACCCCACCCGCCCTCACGGCGCGGCCGGCTTCGCGATGCCTGACTTCGCCCTCGCCCAGGCCGCCGCCCGCGCCGAGATCCGCTCCGGTCTGCGCCGTACCCCACCCTCCATCTCCCCCAAGTTCTTCTACGACCCCGTAGGCTCCGACCTCTTCGAGCGGATCACCCGGACCCCCGAGTACTACCTCACCTCAACCGAGATCGGGATCCTGGAAAACAACCTCAGGGCGATCGCGGACGGCATCGGCCCGCGCGCGGTCCTCGCCGAGATCGCGGCCGGCAGCGCCCGCAAGGCGCGCATCGTCCTCGGCGGTCTCGAAGCTCCGGCCGCCTACGCCCCGGTGGACATCGCCGAGGAAACGCTAGCCGGCCAGGCGGCGGAGGTCCGGCGCGATTTCCCGAACCTGAAGGTGATTCCGGTGGCCGCGGACTTCTCGGGCGACTTCGCCTTCCCGCCATTCGATTTCGACCACGGCCGGATCGCCGTCTTCTACGCCGGCTCCTCGCTCGGGAACTTCGAGCCACCGGAGGCGTCGGCTTTCCTTGCGCGACTTCAGCGCGCCGCCGGCCCCGGCTCCCGCCTCCTGCTGGGGGTGGACCGGAAGAAGGACCCGGCGGTCCTCAACCGCGCCTACAACGACCCCGGCGGCCTCAACGCGGCGTTCAACCGCAACATCCTGAACAACGTGAACCGGCTCGCGGACGCGGACTTCGACCCGGCGAAGTGGATCCCGCACCAGTTCTACGACGAAGAGCGTGGCCGGATCGAGCTATGGCTCGAGAGCGACGGGGACCAGACGGTCCAGGTAGCCGGCGAAACCTTCCGCTTTGCTGCCGGCGACCGGATCCACACCGAGAACTCCTACAAGTACGACGTCGACCAGGTGGTCAGCCTGGCCGCGCCCTCCTGGACCCCGCTCCACGTCTGGAGCGACCGGGCCGAGTGGTTCAGCGTGTTCCTGTTCGCGGGATAGACGGCTGGCGCACCGCCGATTCAGGATCGAGATCCAAGAGCCTCGATCCGGTCATCGAGTACGCCCGTCCACTCCTCCGGCGTCACTTCGCGGTACGCCATTTCGCCCACGAAACCGCTGCTCATCACAAGGTCTGGGCTGATCGCCTTGAGCTTCCCCAGGCTCTCGGCCAGATCCGCCGCCTCACCGCCGGCACTCGGGAGCACCAGCGTGGACCATTCCCCGTCCCACTGGAAGATCGTGTCCCCGCTGAAGAGATAGGACCCGCCGTACGGGGACCGGTAGAAGAAACAGACGCTGCCGTCCGTGTGCCCCGGCGTATGGATGATCCCGACGTCCTCGATCCGGTCGTCGCTCGGGCCGAACAGCAGGTCGGGCTTCCCGTGCACCGAGACGAACGGCGCCTCGATCGCGCTGCACCCGAGCTGGCAGCCGAAACGGTTCCGGATCCGCGCCTGGGACGGGCCGGCCTCGTCCCGGTGGGTGAGGAGCTGGTAGGCAATTCCGCCCCGCTCGGAGATGTGACGCAGATCGTCCTCGTTCCCTGTGTTGTAGAACAGGATGTTGCCAGCCGGACGCTCGAGAAGGTACGCGTGCGTGTTCAGGATGCCCGACCGGTGGAGCGTGCTCTGCCACAGGTCGGGCTGGAGCTGCTTCATGGGGGAATAGTGGCTCACCCATGATCGCCGGTATGCTCGGGGTCTCGGCATGCTGGACGGCCGGCGATCGCCGCTTCCGGAGAACCCACCCCTTCGTAGTCGAGGTTTCGGACCCATGCAGGCGACAGGCTTTCTCGGCACGCGGGCGGACGCCTTCGTGGACGTGGCGGTTGTGTTCTTCCTGGCCGCGCCGTTCCTGATGGCCCTGGCGCTGCGGCTGGCGGCCCGCCGCCGCTACCACGCCCACCGCCGACTCCAGACGGGGGTGTTGCTCGGGGCGATCGCGGCGGTACTGCTCCTCGAGGGGAGCATCCGCTTCGGAGGCGCGATGGACGCCTTCGCCCTGAGCTCGTTCCACGGCACCACGACGCTGGCCGGACTCTTCGGCGTTCACCTCGCCGTCGCGATCCCCACCTTCGTCGCCTGGTGTGTCCTGGCGGTCCAGTCCTGGCGCCGGTTCCCGGGCGTCCTGCCGGGCTCCTTCGGCCCGCGGCACCAGCTCTGGGGCCGGCTTACCTTCGCGGGCCTCTGGTTCACCTGCGCGACCGGCGTGGGCCTTTACGTGATGAGCTTCGCGCTCTGAAGCCGCGGCGCAGGGTAGCGGCGGCGCTCGCCGCCCGCGACGAGGCGGACTGCCTCGCTCGGTTGGGCTGAACTTCTCCCCGTCACGCCAAGAGGGCAGAAGCGGCTTGGAACGCCGGCTTCAGCCGGCACAGCGGCCCGCAGGGCCGCGGGCGGTTCGTCGTCACCCCGGGTGGATGGACGCGCAGCCGCGCCATCCCGACGAATGAGGCCGTCCCGCCGCCCGCCTGCGGCGGGCTGTGCCGGCTGAAGCCGGCGTTCCAAGCCGTCGCGCCACTCTCTCCCCGATAATCCGCGCCATGACTCGACTCGCCGTCACCTTCCTCCTCGCCGCTCTCGCGGCCGAAGCTTCCGCCCAGCCGGAAGACGCCGCCACCCCGCGCGTCGAGTGGCCGTCCTGGGGCGGGGATCCCGGCTCGATGCACTACTCCCCGCTGACGAAGATCAACCGGGAGAACGTCGCCGGCCTGCAACTGGCGTGGGAGTGGGATACCGGCGAGGGGCCGCTCCGCGGGCCGCGGCTTCCGGTGCCCGACAACCCGGTGCGGCCGGGCAGCTTCGAGAACACCCCGCTCGTCTACGACGGGGTGATGTACGTGAGCACCTCCTACAACAAGGTGGTGGCGCTGAATCCCGACACCGGCGAGGTGCTGTGGACCTACGACCCGCGGATCACCGAGTGGGGACAGGTTCCGAACGGCACCGGGTTCGTCCACCGGGGGGTCGCGCTCTGGGAAAACGACGCCGGCGACCGGCGGGTCTTCCTGAACAGCCGCTGGCGCCTCATCTCGATCGACACCGTCACCGGCGAGCCGGATCCCTCGTTCGGGGACGGCGGCGAGATCGACCTCACCGCCCAGCTCCTCTGGCCCATCAACCGACTCCACTACACCCAGACCTCGCCGCCGGTCGTCTTCGAGGACCTAGTGATCATGGGGAACGGCGTCTGGGACCGGTTCGTCTACGAGCGCGACCCGCCGGGCAACGTGCAGGCGTTCAGCACCAAAACCGGCGAGCTGGTCTGGTCCTTCAACCTGATCCCGCAGCCGGGCGAGTTCGGGAACGACACCTGGGAGGACGGCGCCTGGGACCGGGTGGGCCACACGAACGTCTGGGCGCCGATGTCCCTCGACGCCGAGCGCGGGCTCGTCTATCTCCCGGTCGGGACGCCGAGCAACGACTACTACGGCGGACACCGCCTCGGCGACAACCTCTTCGCGGAGGCCATCGTCTGCCTCGACGCCCGCACCGGCGAACGGGTCTGGCACTTCCAGACCGTGAAGCACGGCCTCTGGGACTACGACCTGCCCGCCGCCCCGACGCTGCTGACCATCAACGTGGACGGCCGCGAGATCGACGCCGTCGCGGCCCCGGCGAAGACCGGTTTCGTCTATGTCTTCGACCGGGTGACCGGCGAGCCGGTCTGGCCCATCGAGGACCGCCCGGTCCCCGCGAGTGACGTCCCCGGCGAACGGGCCGCCGAGACCCAGCCCTTCCCCACCAAGCCCGCGCCCTTCGCGAAGCAGAGCTTCACCGAGGACGACGTGATCGCCTTCACCCCCGAGATGCGGGAGGAGGCGCTCGAGATCGTCCGCAAGTACCGGATGGGAGGGCTCTACACCCCGCCGTCGCTCGGGGGGACGATCGCGAACCCCGGGATCCTCGGCGGCGCGAACTGGGGCGGCGCGGCGGCCGATCCCGAGACCGGGGTCATCTACATCAAGGCCAACGAGTTCCCGTCGCTCCTCGCGATCACCGAGGCCAACCCCGACGAGACCGAGGGCCGCTACTGGCTCGACCGCGACCGGCGCTCGCTGAACCTGCCGAACGGGCTGCCCATCAACAAACCGCCCTACGGCACCCTCACCGCGATCGACCTGAACACCGGCGAGCACCTCTTCCAGGTCCCGGCCGGCAACAACCCGCTGGTCCGGGGCCACCGGGCGCTCCAGGCCGTGGACCTCGGGGACGAGCGGCTCGGGATCGTGGGCGCGCCCGGGCCGATGGTCACCGCCGGCGGGCTCGTCTTCTTCAGCGGGGGCGCCGACCACCTGTTCGCCATCGACAAGACCACCGGCGAGGAGCTCTGGGCCCACCCGCTCGGGGCGAGTTCCTACGCGAACCCGATGACCTACGAGTCTCCGGAGGGAACCCAGTTCGTGGTGATCGCGGTGGGCCGCGGCACCGGCAACAAGCTGGTGGCGTTCTCGCTCGGAGACGAAGGCTCCGGAACGCCGTAGGCGGTCGCCACGGCTGGGCGTTGCGAGCGCGTTGGAGTCGTTCAGCGAAGTCTTCTTACCGGTCGATGTCACCGGTTATACTGGCGGTCTACACCAAACGATGCGCACGATTTCCATCACCGAGTTCCGAGCCGATCTCAGCCGGATCCTCAACGAAGCGGAGCGCGGGGCCGTCTATCGGATCACGCGCGGCGGAGTCCCCATTGCCCGCATCGAGCCGTTCGCCGAGGACGACCGGCGGGAGCTCGACGCCGCGCGCCGGGCCGGAGCGTCGCGGGCCTGGCCGTTCCTGGTTGCCGGGGCGCGGGAGGAAACGAAGCCGTGAAGGAACTGAAGTCCGCGGAACTCCACGCCCATGCCGCGGAGGCGCTGCGCGCCGTCGAATCGGGAGTCCGGGTGGCGATCCTCCGCCGCCAGCGGCCGGTGGTCCGGATCACGCCCGAGCCGCAGGCGGAGCGGGCGGCGCGGGAAGCCGCGGTGGATGGCTTCATCGCGGAGCGCGCGAGATGGCCCCGCACCGGGATGTCGCTCGAGGAGATTTTGGCGGCCCGCCGCGAAGGACTGACCTGAGGTGCTGGTCGTGGACGCCTCCGTCGCGGGCGCCTGGCTGCTGGACGACGAACGCGACCTGCGCGCGGACCGGGCGCTCGCCCAACTCCGGGCCAGGGGAGGAGTCGTTCCCGAGATCTGCCATCTCGAAGTTCACAACACGCTGCTCGTCGCAGAACGCCGCGGTCGCCTGCGGCCCGCCGACGCCGACCGGAGCCTTTCCGCCTGGAGATCCCTGCCGCTGACGACCGTCCCAACCTCGCGCTTCGACGCCGTGCTCGGGCTGGCGCGGCGCCGCCGACTGACCTTCTACGACGCGATATATCTTGAGCTGGCGAAGCACGCCGACGCAACCCTCGCCACGCTTGACCGGGCGCTTCTCCAGGCGGCCGGCGCCGAGGGCGTTCCGACGATCGAGACCTGAGCCGTCGAGACGCCGGGCCGCGTACACTGACGGCTTCGCGCCCCTGCCGGCAGTTCACCCAGGAGGATTCCCCATGCCCCTTCCCCCGCTCTACGACCCCGACGCCGTTCGGCCCATGTGGGAGGAACTGGCCGACTGCCGGGTGAACCCGCTCCACCAACCCGAAGACGTGGACGACCTGCTCGCGAAGCCCGGGACCGCCCTCGTGGTGGTCAACTCGGTCTGCGGCTGCGCGGCCGGCTCGGCGCGTCCGGGCGTCACCATGGCGCTCCAGCACACGAAGATCCCGGACCACCTGGGGACGGTCTTCGCGGGCGTGGACCGCGACGCCACCGACCGCGCCCGCGGCTACATGACCGACGTGCCGCCGTCTTCGCCGTCCGTCGCGCTCTTCAAGGACGGCCAGTTGATCCACATGCTCGAGCGGCGGCACATCGAGCGGATGTCCCCCGACATGGTGGCCGGCAACCTGGCGGCGGCCTTCGACGCGCACTGCGAGGCCGAGGGACCGTCGGTGCCGCGCGAGGTCTGGGAGCGGTCGGCGCGCGAGCGGATGTGCGGCTCGAACGTCCCGATCTTCAACCCGACGTTCCGGTAGCGGCGCTCTCGACTCCGTTTCGGATTTGGCCGGGAAGACGAAGCCCGGACTCCCGGCTGCGGCGCTCTTCCTGAGCGTCGAAGGGGTCGAGGGCGGCGGCAAGTCCACGCTGGCCCAGCGTCTCGCCTCCCGGTTGCGCCGCGAGGGACGCCCGGTCACGTTGACCGAGGAACCGGGCGGCACCGCGGCCGGCAAGGTGATCCGCCAACTGCTGCTGCACGGCGACGGACCGCTCGCTCCCGAGACCGAACTCGCCCTCTTCTTCGCGGCGCGGGCCCAGAATCTCGCCGAGGTGATCCGGCCGGCGCTGCTCCGCGGGGAGGTGGTGATCACCGACCGCTTCACCGACTCGACGCTCGCGTATCAGGGCGGCGGCCGGGGACTCCCGCGGGAGCGGATCCTGGCCGTGGACAACGCGGTCACCGGCGGCTTCCGCCCGCACCTGACGCTCGTGCTGGACCTTCCGGTCGCCACCGGTTTCTCGCGCCTCAAGGGGACCGACCGCATCGAACAGGAGGCGGAACGGTTCCACCGGCGCGTCCGCGAGGGTTTCCTGCGGATCGCGCGCGAGGAACCCGGGCGGGTGGTGGTGATCCCCGCGGACCAAACGCCGGACAAGGTGTTCGAGGCGGCGTGGGCGGCGGTCTCCGCCCGCCTCCGGTAGGCGGTGTCCTCCTTCCCGGTCGGCCCGCCGTTTCCGCGCCTCGCCGCCCTGGCGGCGGGCGGCCGGCTGCCGCAGAGCCTGCTCCTGACCGGGCCTTCCGGGGCGCCCACCGTGGAAGCGGCGATCGCGCTCTCGGCCATCGTCAACAGCGCCGACCACGATCCGGAGTCCGAGGCCACCCGGGTGCTGCACCAGCGGATCCTCCACACCGACGCGGCGGCGCAGGCCGGCCCCGCGGCAGGCGAGTGGACGGGTCCGGCGGCCGGCCCCTACCCCGACGTGCGGGTCCTGCGGCCGGAGCGCGGCAAGCCGATCCGGGTGGACGAGATCCGCGAGGCCATCGCCGGGACCCGTACCCACCCCTTCGAGGGACGCCGCCGGGTGCTGGTGATCGAGGCCGCCGACACCATGAACCCGCCGGCGGCGAACGCGCTGCTCAAGACGCTCGAGGAGCCGCACGCCTGGCTCGGGCTCATCCTCTGCGCCCGGTCGGAGGCGGCGCTGCTGCCCACCATCGTCTCGCGCTGCCAGCGCTGGCGCTTCGCCGCGCCGACGACCCCTGAGGTCGCCGCCCGCCTTCGCGACGAACACGACTACGCACCCGATGAGGCGGCGGTGGCCGCGGCCGCCGCGCGCGGGGACCTCCAGCGGGCGCTCGCGCTCCCCCGGGACCGGCTCCTGCCGCTGGCGGAGGAGGCCGAGCGGATCGCGGCCGTGGTCGGCCGGGGCATTCCTCCGCCGGCGCGCACGAAGCTGACCGAGCGCTTCACGAGGGCGGCTCCCCGGAACCGCAGGTCGGGCCAGCTCGACGAGCTGGCGACGGTGCTGGTGCTGCTCCGCGCCACCCTCCGCGACCTCGCGGCCCTGCGGTCGGGCGGCGCGGCCCTCTCCGGCGACCCGGAGCGTCTGCGGAAGATCGCCGCGCTCGCCCCGGAAGGGGCCTTCGCCAGGGCGCTCCTGCTCGTCGAAGCGGCCGACCGCGACATGTACCGCTCCTACGGCAACAAGCGGATGCAGTTCGACGCGCTGCTGCTCGCGTTCAACGAGATCGCGCGGCCCTTGGTGCTCGCCCGCCGCCGCGCCGAACGGGCAAAGTAGCCGGCCGCCGGCGGGGGAACGAACCGCCGGCCGGAATCGTTGTCGCCGGTGATGACGCGATGCCGGTGGTCCCGATTCGGCGTGGCGGCGTTCCTCGTCGCCGCCCCGCCCGCCGCGGCGGCGGAGGACCAGGCGGCGCTGGCGGCGATCCTCGAGGAGACCCGGGCCGAACGGAAGATGCCCGGCCTCCGGGCGGCGGTCCGTTTCCCCGACGGGCGCGTCGTGCGCGCCGCGGTGGGTCTGGCGGACCGCGAGGCGAACCTCCCGCTCGACGACCGCGTGCGCATGCCCGGGGGCAGCACCGGCAAGACGTTCGTGGCGGCGCTCACGATGCTGCTGGTCGAGGACGGGGTCCTGTCGCTCGACGACCCGGCCTCGAAGTGGCTCGGCGACCGGGACTGGTACCGGCGGCTCCCGAACGCCGATGACATCCGCGTCCGCCACCTGCTTTCGCACTCCGCCGGGCTCGGCGACTACCCGGGCACCATGCGGTTCCGGGTCCGGATGGTCTGGCGCGCGATCCGCCGCGGCGGCCGCTTCGAGCCCGAGGAACTGATCGGCTTCATCGGCCGGAAACCGCGGTATCCGGCGGGCCGGGGCTACGCCTACACCGACGCCGGCTATCTGGTGCTGGGACGGGTGATCGAGGCGGCGGCGGGACGCGCCTACTACGACCTGCTCCGCGAGCGCATCCTCGAGCCCCACGGCCTCGACGAGATCGGGCTCCAGGACCGGTCGGCGCTGCCGGACATCACGCCGGGCTACACGATGGGGGCCCGCAACCTGAGGGACGACGGCACCATGAAGTTCGATCCGTCCTCGGAGTGGACGGGCGGCGGACTCACCACGAACCCGACGATGCTGGTCGAGTTCCACGGGGCGCTCGCGGAGGGGCGGGTCGTGCGGCCGGAGTCCCTCGACGCGATGCTCGCCGGCGGCTGGCGCGATCCGGCGCGGCCGGACTGGCACTACGGTTTCGGGCTCTTCGTGTACGACGGCGGGGCGTCGTTCGGCCACGGGGGCAGGTGGCCCGGCTACCGCACCCACGTCCGGCACTACGCGGCATCGGGCGTCACGGTCGCGGTGCAGACCAACCGGGACGGGCGCCTCGACATGCAGGCGGTCGTGGACCGCATCGTGTCGTCGCTGGGTGGCGACGACAGGACCGCCGTCGCCTCCCGGTGACATGATCGGAAACCTCGGGCCGCCCGCCGCGCGTCCCGCGCCCACCTTCCCCGGAGACCGCCCATGATGACCCTCCTCTCGCTCTGGCTGCCGATTCTCCTCGCCGCCGTCGCCGTGTTCCTCGCCAGCTCCGTGATCCACATGATGCTGGGTCTCCACAAGAACGACGTCGGGGCGATTCCCGACGAGCGCAAGGTCGCCGACGCGCTCCGGCCGTTCGCGATCCCGCCCGGCGACTACGCGATGCCCCACGGCCACGCGAAGGAAATGCACACGCCGGAATTCATCCAGAAGATGAAGGAGGGGCCGGTAGCGATCATCACGGTCAGGCCCAACGAACCGGCGAGCATGGGCAAGAGCCTCGCCCTGTGGTTCGGCTACTCGCTGGTGGTCAGCGCGGTCGCCGCCTACGTGGCGGGATCCACGCTCAGCATCGGCGCGGAGTACGGCGAGGTGTTCCGGGTGGTCGCCGCGGTCGCCTTCGCGGGCTACTCGCTCGCCGTCCTCCAGGCCTCCATCTGGTGGGGCCGGAGCTGGGGCTACACGCTCCGCACGATGCTGGACGGGCTCATCTACGGCCTGCTCACCGGCGGCGTCTTTGGCTGGCTCTGGCCGTAGGCAGTAGGATGTTCCGCCGACGAGGCGCCGCCCGATCGCTCGCGGCAGCCGGCCTCGCTTTCGCGATGGTCGCCGGAAGCTGCTCGATCGCGCTGGTCGACGGTCCCCCGAGCGTGGGCGAGGCCGACCACGACCCGACCGGCCGCTACGAGACCGGCGTGCCCTGCACGAGCAGCCGGACCTGGCCGATCGTGGACGCGGTGGTGCTGCTGGCCACCCTGGTGAAGGTGGCCAACTACGGGGAGGATCAGCGGGACGAGACGCTCAGCGGCCTGCTCGGCGCGGCGGCCTTCGGGATCTCGGCGTGGATCGGACACCGGCGGACGAGCGCCTGCCGCGACGCGCAGGCGGCGGCGGTCCCGGCGCCGATGCCGGCGGTCTGGTGAGCGGTCGAGGATCGCTTCCCGGGCGCGGCCGCTCCGTCCTTATGATCCGCGAAGGAGATGCGTGAGCACGCCCGGGGAAGGCCATTGACCCGCTCCCGGGGCGCGTGGGCGGGGAGCGCGCTGGCGCTTCTCGTCGCTTGCGGAGGCGCGCCGGCCGATCCCGGTTCCGACCCGCGCGAAGAGCCGCGAAACCGGCATCTGCTCATCGTCATCGACGGGCTGCGGCCGGACTACGTCACCCCCGCCGGGATGCCGAACCTCCACGCGCTCGGAGAACGCGGCGTGGTCTTCACCGACCACCATGCCGTATTTCCGACGGTCACCCGCGTCAACGCCGCATCCATCTCGGCCGGCGCCTACCCCGAGACCCACGGACTCATGGGGAACACGGTGTTCTTCCCGAACGTCGACCCGGCCGGCTTCCTGAACACCGCGGATCGGAGCGATCTGCTCAGGATCGAGCAAGCGGAAGCAGGGCGCCTGCTCACCGCGCCGACTCTGGGAGAGCGCCTCCAGGAGGCCGGGCACCGGATGCTGGTGGTCAGCGCGGGCTCCGCCGGCTCGTCCTTCCTGCTCAACCACCGGGTTGCGGGCGGCGGCATCATCCACCACGAGTACGCCCTGCCCGAGGCGCTCGGTGACGCGGTACGGGAAAGGCTCGGGCCCCCACCGCCCGGGGCCATTCCCCGGCACGGGCGCAATCGCTACATCGTGGACTCGTTCCTCGAGGTGGGACTCGATCACGTCGATCCGGCGGTCACCGTCATCTGGCTGACCGAGCCCGATACCACCGCCCATTCCCTGGGCATTGGACACCCGACGTCGATGGAGGCGGTCCGCGGGGCGGACGCAGAACTGGGACGGCTCCAGCGCCGGCTGCGAGCCGCCGGCCGGCTGGACGAGTTCAACATCTGGGTCACCTCGGACCACGGCTTCTCGACCCACACCGGCGCCGTCGACCTCGAGGCGCTGCTCGCTCCTTTCGCCGCCCAACTGCCGGACGGTTCCCCGCGCATCGTGACCGGGGGCGGCGCGATCTACGTCCGCGACGGGGACCCGGCGACCATCGCCCACGTCGTCGAGGCGCTCCAGGCCGCGGTTCGGGTCGGGGCGATCTTCACCCGGGGCGGGTCGGTACCCGGCACGCTCCCCCTGGACCTCGCCCGGTTGGGCCACCCGCGGGCGGCCGACATCCTCTACTCGCCGGCCTGGACCGATGCCGCGAACGAACACGGCTATCGCGGCACCTCGGCTTCCGGCGGCACGGCGGGCCACGGGAGCACCAGTCCCTATGACATCCACAACGTCCTGATTGCGGCCGGCCCCGATCTGCGCTCCGGGGTCACGGTCGAGCTCCCGTCGTCGAACGCCGACCTGGCCCCCACCTTTCTCGCCCTGCTCGGCCTGGAGGCTCCCGACACCATGACCGGACGGGTCCTGACCGAGGCATGGAGCGACCGATCGGGCGCGCCGGCCGAACGGCGGTCGGAAGAGGTCACCGCCGAGACCTCCGACGGGCGTTACCGGGTGATCGCCCGCCGTTCGGTCGTCGCGGGCCACCGCTATCTCGACGCCGCCACGGCCGAGCGCCGATAGCGGCGCGCGGCCGGCGCCCGCAGCGGTCCGGTCCAACGGGCCCGTCTGTAACTTTCCCGGACGGCGCGCGTAGAAGGAGAGAGACCAGCTTGATCGGCCTCACGGCCGGGCTGGTCGGGTCAACTTCGAATGCCCGGAATCACTGGTGCGCGGTTCCTCGCCGCGTTCGCCCTCGGCGCGGTGCTCGTCGGGGCCGGCAGCGACGCGATGGCGCAGCGGTTCTACATCGGGTTCGAGGAGGGCGGTCCGCGAGCCCGGACCGCGACGTCCTCCCAGACCTTCCTGAACCACCCGACGCGGTGCGACCGGCTCCTCTATCCCGAGTGGCTGGCGCCTCCGGGTGACCCCGCCTGCGACGCTGGTGAAGCGGCCCCGGCGATCACGAACTCCTTCGACGTCGGGACCGGGTTCGGCTACGGCTCGACGGTCGGCCTCTCCTTCGGCGCGCTGCGCTTCGAGCTGGATTTCCGGATGCGGGGTCACGGACGGGACACCCGGCCCATCAAGGTGGCCGACGGCAATGAGGCCCTGAGCGGCAAGCGGGCCGAATGGGCGACGGCCCCGTTGGAGACGCTCTCCGACGTGCGGGCCGACGAGGGCTTCCTGAACCTCTACTACGACTACGAGAACCGCACGCGCTGGACGCCCTACGTGGGCGCCGGGGTCGGGCTGGCGCAGATCGAGGCCCACTACGCGGCGAGCTTCGTCCGCAAGCCGGAGCCGGACTACCTGGCCATCGAGTTCGTTCCCGACTGGCCGGAGGACGCGAAGCGCGCGGCCGCCGGGACCGCCAACCTGCTGAACGCCGAGATCAGCGGCTGGTCCCCGGGGTTCCAGTTCATCACCGGGCTGGACATGAACCTGGGAGAGCTCATCGTGGGCATAAAGGTCCGCTGGGGGCGCTTCCGGGAGCTGACCACCACCACGGAGTACGACCTGATCCGCAGCCACGCGCCGGTCCAGGCCGACGGGGTCACCCCGTTCTCGGTGGACATCGACCTCGGCGACCTCGGATACCGCGAAGTCGCGCTGGCCATGAAGTACTACTTCTGACCGGCTACCTCACGGAGGGAACGTCATGAAATACCTGCTGCCACTGGGACTGGTCCTCGGGTTCGGATGCGCGAACTTCGCGATGCGGGCCGAGCACACCATCGCCGAGCTGGACCGCCTGCCGGGCCGCTCCGATCCGGTGCGCGCCGCCTGCCGCGACCAGTCGCAAGGAGCGGTGGCCCGTCTGCCCATCCAGCTCCGCCCGGAAACCGGCCCGCGCGCCACGGAGGCGGCGTTCGGCGACTGCATGGACGTGATGAGCGTCTTCGTGTCCGTCGCGATGGACGGCGGCGATACCACCGGCGACGGCCTGGGCGCCGTCCGGAACGGCCTGGCGGGCCTCGACTCCGAGTCGCTCACGGATACCTGCGACGAGCACTACCCCGCGTGGCAGGCCCTGTGGGTTCAGGAAGGCCGCCTCCGCTCGCTGGACGTGAACGCCATCGACGACGAGAGCATCGCGCGGTACGACTTCTGGATGCAGCGCTGCCGCCGGGTGCTGCGGCCGGTCGCGGCGGCGGCCTCCTAGCCGGCTGATCGGCGGGGCCCGGCGCGATTTGAATACGATAGGCCCCATGCGTCGCGCCATCCTCCCCGTCATCCTGCTCACCCCGCTCGCCGCCGGCTGCGGCGGCGAGCCAGCGCCCGAAGCGGGCGGCTCCGACCCCGCCGCCGCGGCGGACGCGGCTTCCACGGCCGAGGAGGCGCTGTGCCTCGACATGGGGCCGCAGACGCCGCGGGACATCGCCGACCCGGCGGGGCTGAACACGGAGATGTTCCCGCTGGCGCCCCCGGCCGGCGAGCTGAACCTCTGCAACCTGCACACGCACACCAACGCCGAGCACAAGGGCCCGGGGTTCAGCGTCTTCGTGAGCGACGCCGAGGACGGCGGCTACGCGTGCAACGAGACGGCGGATCTCAGCCCCGCCGAGCTGGAGCCCGCCGAGGGGGCGTACGGCGGCGTGAACCCGGGGGACACGATCGAGGTCCACTGGGTCCACACCTCGTGCGAGGCGGCGCCGGGCGTCGGGCTCGGCTCGTGCGTCCCCGAGACCTGCGAGAACCCGCTCCTCCGCGTGGAGGCGCAGGTCTTCCTCGTCGTCAACGATCCGGAAGCGCTCGACTTCACGACGATGGTCTACGGCGGCAACATGGCCGGCGGCCTCCATCAGGCGATGATGATCCCGTCCGGCACCGGTGACCCGGTGCTGTTCCGCGGCTCGACCACCGGCCCCTCCTACGACCAGAGCACCTGCTCTCCCGTCCGGGTCACCTGGAACGTGCGGCCGCAGTGCGCCAAGCTGGACATCAACTCCCTCCACCGCTGGGCCGCGTCGGGCAACGTCTTCGACGAGACGAAGTCGCACGGAGTCCGGCAACTCGTGACCGCCCCGGAACTCCTCGCGCCGATCGAGTAGCCCGCGCGCCCGACGGCCTCCCCGGGCGCCTCGTTAACCGTCGGCACGGACAGGCTGGTACGGAACCGACGCGGGCAGCTGTATCGGGGGCGCCCCGATGTGGCGGATCAGATACGGCCCGCGGCCGAATCTCTGCATCGCGTCATGGGCGGCAGACTCAAAGGTTCCGTAGATGCCGACCAGTTCCTCTGCGTGCACGACGGCCCAACGCATCCGATGGTCGGCTTCCAGCTTGGTACTCATTCCCTCGTACGCAGCGATCTCTCTTTTCAGGTCGCCCGTGCGAGGGTGCTTCATGGCTCTTGCCGCGGCCGCCGCTGCCCGGATTCCGGGTCTTGACGGTCGCCCCGTATTGAGCAAGGGCCGCTCGGGGAGCGGCCCTTGAGCCGACAGCACGCTGCCGGCGGGTTGCTACGCGGAATGTAGCGCCAGCCGGAGTCGGGCGGCCAGCGTCAGTGCCGCCCGGGACCCGCGCCCGGCCCCGGCGGGATGATCGGCAGGATGACCTTCGAGGGCCGGTCGGCGTCGTGGTAGATCGTGTTCTCCGCGATGATCACCGGCATGTCCTCGTCCATCTCGCGGCCGGTGTTGCCGTTCGGCAGCCACTTCGGGAAGGAGCTGCTCGACACCGTCATCCGGATGCGGTGACCCGCCTTGAAGAGGTTCGAGATGGGATACATCTGGATCGTGAACTTGTAGACCTCGCCCGGGGTCATCAGGACCGGCGCCTCGTCGCCCTCGCGGTAGCGCGCGCGCAGGATGTTCTGGCGGAGGGTCTGCGAGTAGCCGTCCGGGTGCACGTCGGTGATCGTGACCGTCCAGTCGGTGTCCACCGCGCTGGATGAGGCCCAGAGTTCCACGGTGGGCATCCCGGTCACCTCGGTGTCCTCCTCGAGCACCGGCGTCGTGAAGGTCAGGCTGCGGCGGTCGGCGGGCCGGTTGTCGCGCGCGCCCATGGGCTGGATGAACAGGTCGCCGCCGATCGACAGCACCGGGTCGCGCGGGTCGTACTCGTAGGTGTCGGGCGCCTCGTCCCCGGGCGCTTCGGTGGACAGGGTCCCGTCGTTGAGCGAGTCGATCGAGTCGGCCTTCTCCGCCCGGAAGTAGTAGTCGGTCAGCACCTCGCGGGCGAGCGGGTACTCGTTCTCCCGCCGCCAGCTGTTCGCGCCCATGATGAAGAGGCTCACCTTCGGCTCGTCCATGATGCCGTTGTCGATGCCCTTCAGGTGGTAGTCGAACCACCTCAGGCGCAGCGCGTTGTAGTCGATGGCCGCCTCGGGCCCGAAGTCGAGATCGCCGATCACCCGGGCGTTGATGAGGCCGGACCCGTGCAGCCAGGGGCCGATGAACAGCCGTTGGGTGTCCCTGGCGTTCGCCATGCCCTGGGCCTGGATGCCGTTGAAGTGCCCCACCTGCGAGTGCGGATAGCGGTCGTACCAACTCGCGTAGTGCATGATCGGCGTGTCGATCTGGTCCCACTGCTCGTCTACCGCGTACTGCCGCCAGTAGTCGTTGTAGTACGGGTTCTCGATCATGTCGGTCATCATGCGGGTGAGCATGCTCCGGCCCATCGGGGCCTCGGTCTCGAGCCGCTGTTGGTGCCACTGCAGCCAGGCCTGGTCGGCGCCGACGTAGCCGGTCCGCCGGCCGGGATCGTCGAGCGGCACCGGCTGGACCATCTCGTTCTGCGAGAGCAGCCAGGTCGGCATGATCATGTGTAGCGCGCCGCCCGCCCAGTAGAGGTCCTTGTAGGCGTTCGACGCCGAGTGCGCGCAGAACATGGCGGCCAGGTGCGGCGGCCGGGTCGGCGCGGTCAGGTACTGGTTGAAGCAGGTGAACGAGAGCCCCTGCGTCCCCACCTTCCCGGTGGACCAGGGCTGGGTGCCCGCCCACTCGATGGTGTCGTAACCGTCCTGGCGCTCGTGCCACGCCTGGTCGAGCAGCCAGTGGTAGGTGCCCTCCGAGTTGTAGCGGCCGCGCTCGTCCTGGACGATCGCGACGTAGCCGCGCTGGGCGAAGTAGGGCGCGTACCCGTGCGCGCAGTCGCGCTTGTTGTACGGCGTCCGCTCCAGGATAACGGGCCAAGGACCGTCGCCCTGGTTGTTGGGCATGTAGACGTCGGTGGCGAGCATGGTGCCGTCGCGCATCGGCACCATCACCTCCTCGCAGGTATAGGGCTGGGCGAACGCGGCGCCGGCAGCCAGCAGCGCGAGCACCGCGCCAAACAGGATCCGGGTCGAACGGCTATTCAGGACCATGGGTTACCTCCAATCCGTCAAGGGAGCCGACGGTACGTGCGACCCTGCGGCCCTGTCAACGGGGATGGCGTTCGGAGCGCCGGCCTCCGGCCGGCATCGCGGCCCGCGAGGGCCGCGAAACCGCAAACGCCAGACGGCCCCTGTGGCGCACCGGCTTGGAACGCCGCTTCAGCCGGCACCGCCCGCCGCAGGCGGGCGGCGGGACCGCCGGCCTTCAGGGCATACGGACGTCCGTGGCCCCGAGGAACTTCGCGAGATCCCCGATCGCATCGTTCAGCCTCACCCCGAAGTCCGCGCCCACCGCGCCGTCGGGCTCCATGTGGAGAGCCCGGATCTCGAGCAGCCCGCGGTCCCGGTGGAGCTTCGGGTCGAGTCGCCCCACGAGGCGCCCGTCGTGAAGGATCGGCAACACGTAGTAGCCGTACTTCCGCTTCGCGGCGGGGACGTAGATCTCGACGGCGTAATCGAAGTCGAGAAGTTCGGCCGCGCGCTTTCGCTGCCAGAGCAGGGAATCGAAGGGGCAGATCAGCGTGGTCCCGGCCGGCTCGGGCAGCCGGTCGATCGCCTCGAGGTGTTCGGGCAGGGCGTAGCAGGGCCCCCGCAGTCCCTCCACGTCCACCTCGACGATCCGCTTCTTCCGCAGGTTGCGGGCGATGACCCGGCGCCGCTCCGCCGCGTTGAGTGCCGGCGCGGTGAAGTAGTTGACGAGGTGTCGTTCCGGAGCGATGCCGCACCCCGAGAGGCCCGTCAGGAGCCAACTGTCGTGGTACTCGGTGAGCGACGCGGCCGGCCCGTCGGGGTAGACGCGCTCCGCCAGGTCGTAGATGCACCGGAAGTGCCGCCGCCCGCTCACCGCGACCCGGCCGTCGTGCCACAGCAGCGACAGCGAGCGCTTGTCCTCCTTCCGGCCCCACCCGAGCGAGTCCGTCTTCTCCCTGCGTTCGGCCGGCTGCGGCTGGAAGTCGGCGCTCTCCAGCGGCCCCTCCGCGCGCAGCCGCCGCAGCACCCGCCGCTTCGACGCCGTCGAGGTCGCGTATCGGTCCCACCAGGCGCGTCCCGACCAGCTCGCGGGAGGGAACCGCCGCATGCGCCGCCGCCCGAGCGGGAGATGGGAGATGGGAAGGATCGAGGCCTCGTGTCCCCAGTACTCGTACGCGAGCCGATCTCGGGACACCCACCGATCCACGTTCGAGCGGTCGTACGAACCGAACCGGCTCCAGAGCGTCAGGTAGTGCGCCCGGTCCACGACGTTCACGCTGTCGAGCTGGAGGGCGCCCGTCCGCTCCAGGTGGTCGACGAAGGCCGCGGCGCCGAGTGACCTCGCCCCGCGGGGCCGGTCGAACCCCTGCCGGTGCAACCACAGTCGGGTTGCCGCCTCCCGGGTGAACTTCGGCCGGCTCCGGCGGGTCCCGGTCACGTCCGCTCCCGGCACAGTTCAGGCTCGGAAGAAGGCGGAAGGAGAACCGGTGGGAGCGACGTGCGAGCCAGCATAGCCCGCGGCGCGAGGCATTGGACCGGGCTGAAACTGCCCACCGATCATCCTCCCGAATGGGAACGCCGGCTTCAGCCGGCACAGCCCGCCGCAGGCGGGCGGCGGGACGGACCCCACGCGCCCGGATGACGCGCAGCCCGGCACCGCGGCCCGCAGGGCCGCAGGCGGTTCAGCAGCTTTCCCCCAGGATGGCACCACCGGCTGGAACGCTCTCCTGCACGATGGCGCCACGGCTTGCAACCCCGGTCGCCAGACCGACAGGATGACGCGCCGGCTTGGAACGCCGACCTCTGGTCGGCACGCGCGGTGCTCCGCACCGCGCACGACGCAACTCCACCCACCCTGACAGCGCGTACGGCTTGGAACGCCGGCTTCAGCCGGCACGCGCGGTGCTCCACACCGCGCACGACGCAACTCCACGCATCCTGACGGCGCGTACGGCTTGGAACGCCGACCTCCGGTCGGTACGCGCGGTGGTCCGCACCGCGCACATCGTGGACCCCAGCCGCCCTGACGACGCGAACGACTTCCGATATCGACCGGAGCTCCTCGTTATCGACCGGAGCTTCCACCCGCCGACCCCCGATATCGGCCGGAGCTCCACGCTATCGACCGGAGCTTCCGCCCGCCGGCTCCCCGAATGCGTATAGCTCGCGCTCACCGACTCCCCGAATGCGTATAGCTCGCGCCCACCGGCTCCCCGAATGCGGATAGCTGACGCCCACCGGAGCTTCCATCCGCCGCCCCGAATATCGACCGGAGCCTCCACGTTATCGACCGGAGCCTCCAGCCCGCCGGCCTCCGATATCGACCGGAGCTCCGCGTTATCGACCGGAGCCTCCAGCCCGCCGGCCTCGGATATCGACCGGAGTTCCGCGTTATCTGTCAAGGAGCCTGTCAGATATTCCGTGTTTAGGGGGTGCGTAACCTAGACAACGAGAGGAGCAGGAAGATGGCGCGACGTAAGGGTCGAATCAGCGAAGAGGTTGTGGACGAGCTGCTTGGTGGAGAGGATCCGGGGGAGGCGCTTCGGAGCGGGGAGCTGCTGGCGGAGCTGCAGAAGCGTCTGGCGGAGCGGGCGCTGAACGCCGAGATGGAGGCGCACCTCGAGAGCGAGCACGAGGTGGGGTCCGGGAACCACCGGAACGGGCACAACCGGAAGCGTGTGTTGACGGGGACAGGTTCGGTGGAGCTGGCGGTGCCGCGGGACCGCGAGGGGCGTTTCGAGCCGCAGTTGATCGAGAAGTGGGCCCGTCGTCTTCCGGGGTTCGACGAGAAGGTGATTTCGCTGTATGCGCGGGGGATGACGACGCGTGAGATCCGGGCGCACGTTGAGGAGCTGTATGGGGTGACGGTGTCCCGGGAGTTGATCTCGAAGGTGACGGACGAGGTCCACGAGGAGTTGGCGGAGTGGCGTTCGCGGCCGTTGGAAGCGGTCTATCCGATCGTGTATTTCGACGCTTTGCGGGTGAAGGTGCGTGAGGAAGGGATGGTCCAGAACAAGGCGGTCCACCTGGCGATCGGGGTGACGGTGTTGGGCCAGAAGCAGATCCTGGGGCTGTGGACGGCGTCGCAGGAGGGGGCGAAGTTCTGGCTGCGGGTGATGAACGAGTTGAAGTCGCGGGGCGTTCGGGACGTTCTGATCGTGGTGGTGGATGGGCTGAAGGGGTTCCCGGAGGCGGTGGAGGCGGCGTTTCCGGAGGCGACGGTGCAGACGTGCGTGGTGCACCTGATCCGGTATTCGCTGGCGCACGCTTCGTGGAGGGACCGCAAGTCGCTGGCGACGGTGCTGCGGCCGATCTACCAGGCGGAGACGCTGGAGGGAGCGGAGGAGGCCCTGGACGCGTTCGAGGCGAGCTCCTGGGGCCGGAAGTTCCCGGCGATCGTGCGGAGCTGGCGGCGGAACTGGACGCAGGTGATCCCGTTCTTCGCGTTCTCGAAGCCGATCCGGCGGATGATCTACACGACGAACGCGATCGAGAGCCTGAACAGCACGGTGCGGCGGGCGGTGCGGACCCGAGGCCACTTCCCGAACGACCGGGCGGCGATGAAGCTGGTCTACCTGACGCTACGGAAGGTCGAGCGGAAGTGGGAGCGAGCCCCCGCCTTCTGGTTCCAGGCGCGTGCCGAGTTCGCGATCCAGTTCGGAGACCGGTTTCCGATGGAGGCCGTGTGATCCGGCCTCGCCGCCTCCGGCGGACGAGCGCCACCGCCGGACGGCAGCCTGAAGGAGCCCCCGAGTGACCGCCAGCACCGCTGCTTCCCGGGGCGTTCCGGCCAGGACTCCGGTCGCTCCGCTCCCTCCGTCCTGGCCAAAACGCCCCGGGAACCGGTCGCCCACAGGCCCCGGTCGTCCCTGCCGGCCAACCCGGCCGTTTCCGTCAGGCCCGAATCACCCCGGACATACAATGCCGGAAAGCCAAAACCAACGCAGTTTCCTAAGTCACCGTCCTACACACGGAATTCCTGACAGTCCTTCTGTCAAGAGACACCCACCTTTACGCAGTTGGGAGACATCCACTTTTACGCACCCGGGGTTGTGTGGCGGGCAGTCGATTCGGGTCGGTGAGGGGCGAGGCGGAGGGAGCGGAGCGACCGGAGCTCCCGCCGGCGGCCCTCCCGTCTCACCCGGCATCGTGTTAGCCTCAATCCCCGTGGGACGGGAAACGGGTGGCGCCCCCACGGAGTCTGCGGTCGCCACGGAGGAGAACTGGATGGAGCCAGCGGTCAGGGAACGCGACCGGGACGCCATCCGGCGGTTCTTCGAGACCGGGGAGTACCCCTACCAGCGGAAGCTCGCCCGCCGGCCGTACGAACGGCAGAAGGCCGCGCTGCAGGTGGAGCTGCTCAAGGTGCAGGACTGGGTGAAGGCGACGAATCAGAAGATCGTCCTCCTCTTCGAGGGCCGCGACGCCGCCGGCAAGGGCGGGACCATCAAGCGGTTCACCGAGCACCTCAACCCGCGCGGCGCCCGGGTGGTGGCGCTCGAGAAGCCAACCGAGGGCGAACAGTCCCAGTGGTTCTTCCAGCGCTACGTCCACCACCTGCCGCGGGGCGGCGAGATCGTGCTGTTCGACCGCTCCTGGTACAACCGCGCCGGCGTCGAGCGGGTGATGGGGTTTTGCGGCGGACGGGACTACCTGGAGTTCATGCGGCAGGCGCCCGAGCTGGAGCGGATGCTCGTGCGGAGCGGGATCCGGCTCTTCAAGTACTGGTTCTCGGTCACCCGCGAGGAGCAGCGCCGCCGCTTCGAGTCCCGCGAGCAGGACGCGCTGAAGCAGTGGAAGCTGTCGCCGATCGACCGCCAGTCGCTCGACAAGTGGGACGACTACACCGCGGCCAAGGAGGCGATGTTCTTCTACACCGACACCGCCGACGCCCCCTGGACGATCGTCAAGTCCGACTGCAAGAAGCGCGCACGAGTGAACTGCATGCGGCACTTCCTGGCCGCGCTGCCCTACACGAACAAGGACGACGGCGTGGTGGGGCGTCCGGATCCGCTGATCGTCGCCAGCGCCGACCTGAGCGGCGTGGGCGAGGCGGTACCCGGCTCCTGATCGGGGCCGGCGTCAGTTCGCCAGCTCAGCCTCGCGCACCGTCGGGTACTCGACCCCGAGCTGGTCCGGGCCGCACCGCGCCCCCTCTTGCTCATAGGAGAATGGCCTGTTATTGTTGAATATTCATTGATCGACAATGAATATTCAACAGTCATTGGACCGTCCCGAACTCCGCCGGGTCATCCTGCGGGGCCTCAGCGAAGCGCCGGTCGTGGCCCTGCTCGGCGCCCGGCAGGTCGGCAAGACGACCATGGCCCGGCAGGTCGCGGCCGAGTGGTCCGAACCCACCGTCGTCTTCGACCTGGAACGGACGGAGGTCCGCGAAGCCCTCGCCCGGGCCCCCGAGCGAACGCTGCGCAACCGGAAGGGGCTCGTCGTGCTGGACGAAGTGCAGCGGCTGCCCCGACTGTTCGAGGCGCTCCGCCCCATCTGCGACGACCCGGATCGGGAGGCGGTCTTCCTCCTGCTGGGCAGCGCGTCGTGGGATCTCGTCCGGGGGATCTCCGAGACGCTCGCCGGACGGATCCAGTTCGTGGACGTCGCCAGCTTCTCGCTCGACGAGGTCGGACCGGGCCATCAGGACCGCCTCTGGATGCGCGGCGGCTTTCCCCGAGCGTGGCTCGCTCCTTCGCAGGCCGCCTGGACGCGCTGGATGCGCTCGTTCACGCGCACGTTCCTGGAACGGGACATCCCGGGACTGGGCTCGAAGGTCGCCCCCGAGACACTGGGACGCTTCTGGCGGATGCTCGCGCACTGGCACGGCCAGACCTGGAACGCGTCGGAGCTGGCGCGCTCCATGGACGTGAGCCCCACCGCTGTGAACCACTACCGCGACCTGCTCGCCGGTTCCTTCATGATCCGGGTGCTGCCTCCGTGGTTCGAGAACCTCGGCAAGCGCCTGGTCAAGTCGCCGCGGGTGTTTCTGCGGGACAGCGGCATCCTGCACTTCCTGCTGGGACTCGAAGACCCGGAGCAGCTGCCGCTTCATCCCCGCTACGGCGCCAGTTGGGAGGGGTTCGCGCTGGAGCAGACGCTGACCGCGCACGGCGCACACGAGGCCTACTTCTACCGGACCCAGCGCGGGGCCGAGCTGGACCTGCTGCTGCTCCGAGGCGGGAAGCGGTTCGGGTTCGAGTTCCAGTGCTCGGAGGCGCCGAAGACCACGAAGTCCATGCACGTCGTGGCCGACGATCTCGGCCTTGAACATCTGTGGGTCATCTATCCGGGAGAGCTGGAGTACCCGCTGACCGACCGGATCACGGTTCTGCCACTGCGCGGAGTGCCGGATCTCACTCTGAGTCCCGGCCGGTGAGCGGGCCCGGAGGCCGCCGTTTCAGGCCTGCGCCGACATCGCCTCCTGTGGGTGTCCGAGCCGTATGTGCCGTGAGGAGGCACGGGGGTTACGACGTGCGCGGTGCGGAGCACCGCGCGTGCCGGTCAGAGACCGGCGGTCCAAGCCGGCGGCACCACCCCGCTCTGAGCTTGACTCAGTTCTCCGGATCGCCTTCCCGGACCGTCGGGTACTCGATCCCGAGCTGCTCCAGGTAGGTGTCGTAGCGCTCCGGGTCGTAGTAGAACGGCCGCATCGCCTCTCGGAACGAATCCATTCGCTCCTTGTTGAGGTGGATCGCCGGCGGGTCGTTCGGTCCGATCAGCGGGCTGTACTGATGCTCGGCGGTCTGCTCGGCGAAGTAGTCCTTCGCCGCCGTCACGACTGACGGAGCGAGGAACAGGTCCATCAGGGTCATCGCGATCACCCGCGCTGCCGCGGTCACCCCCTTGTGCGCGATCGGGGTCGCCATCGCGACGCCGTTCGCCCAGTGGTGTCCCGGACCGCCCGGGATGTTCGCCGGGTATCGCATCGTGACGGTGGGCACCTTCCAGGAGATGTCCCCGATGTCGTCGGAGAAGCCGCCGAGCCGGGGCTCGGGCGCCGGGCCGCCCATCTGGCCGAGTTCCATGGCCAGACCGCGTTCCTCGACGCCGAGCTCGCGCTGGAGGCCCCGGGCGAGTGTCTGGTCCGCCTCGCTCCACTCGGGAAGGCCGACCCGCTCGATGTTCGCCCAGACCGCCTCCGCGACCGGCTTGTTGAAGTGACGCGGGTAGGCGTGGCCCAGGATGCGCCACGACGCCTTGGTCGAGGTCATCGCCGCGGCCGCCTCGGCCATCGTGTTGCCGAGCTCGTAGAGCTCCTTCATGTGGGGCTGGTCGAGCTCGCGGAAGTAGTACCAGACCGACGCTAGCTGCGGCACCACGTTCGGCTGGTCGCCGCCGTTCGAGATCACGTAGTGGGAGCGGTGCGGCAGGCGCAGGTGCTCGCGCTTGACGTTCCACGCCATGTTCATGATCTCGACCGCATCGAGCGCGCTGCGGCCGCGCCACGGGGCGCCGGCAGAGTGCGCCGACTCGCCCTCGAAGGTGTATTCGACGGAGACGAGGCCACTGCCCCTGCCCTGGCCCCAGCTCACCCCGAAGTCGGAGGCGACGTGGGTGAAGATGTTTATGTCGATGTCGTCGAAGTAGCCGGCGCGGATGAACCACGCCTTGGTGGCGAGCAGTTCCTCGGCCACTCCCGGCCAGATGACGATGGTCCCGGGGATCCCCTCGCGCTCCATGATCTCCTTGGCGGCGAGCGCGCCGACGATGATCACCGCCTGGCCGGAGTTGTGGCCCTCGCCGTGGCCGGGGGCGCCCTCGACGAGCGGGTCGAAGTAGGCGACGCCGGGCTTCTGGGAGGCCTTCGGGATGCCGTCGATGTCGCTGCCGAGCGCGATCACCGGCGAGCCGGAGCCCCAGCGCGCCATCCAGGCGGTGGGGATGCCGGCGATTCCTTCCTCGACCTCGAAGCCGTTGTCGCGGAGGACGCCGGTGAGATAGCGGGAGGTCTCGACCTCCTGGAAGCCGAGCTCGCCGAAGCTGAAGACGGAGTCCACGATCACCTGGGCGAGCTTGGCGCGCTCGGCGGCGCCCTGGTCGGCGACGGGGCGGAGGGTTTGGAGGTCCTGGGCGGTGGCTGGGGTGGCGAGGAGGGAGAGGAAGAGGGTTGAAAGGGTCGCGGTCTTGGTGAGTGGGCGCATGGCGAACCTCCGGGGGGAGTGTGGAGCGATTCTACGGGTGGGGTACCGGCGGGCGCGGTGGGGGGCACCGCGCGTGCCGGCTGAAGCCGGCGTTCCAAGCCGTACGCGCGGTCAGGGTGGGTGGGGTACCGACGGGCGCGGTGGGGAGCGCCGCCCGTGCCGGCTGAAGCCGGCGTTCCAAGCCGTACGTGCGGTCAGGGTGGGTGGGGTACCGCCGGGCGTGGTGGGGAGCACCGCGCGTGCCGGCTGAAGCCGGCGTTCCAAGCCGTACGTGCGGTCAGGAGGCGTGGAGTTGCGACGTGCGCGGTGCGGAGCACCGCGCGTGCCGGTCTGGAGACCGGCGTTCCAGGCCGTACGCGCCGGGACGTCAGTTGTCGGCGCGGGTTTGGGCGATGAGCTGCCGGAGCCGGGCGCCGTCCACCGCGCCGGGTACCAGGGTGTTGCCGATGACGAAGGCCGGGGTGCCGTTGATCCCGAGTTCGCGGGCGAGACGCTGGGTGTCCTGGAGATAGGAAATGATCTCGGCGTCGGCCATGTCCTGCTGCAGTTGGGCCACGTCGAGCCCGGTCTGTCCCGCGATCTCCATCACCGACTCCTCGGTGAGGCGCTCAGGCGCCCCCATGAGCGCCTTGTGGAGTTCCAGGTACTTGCCCTGCTTCTGCGCCGCCATGGACGCGAGCGCGGCGAAGGTCGAGACCTGCCCCAGGACCGGGAAGTCCTTCCACACGACCCGGAGTCCCGGGTCGGTCTCCAGCAGGTCCATGACCGGCTCGAGCGAGCGCTTGCAGTAGCCGCACTGGTAGTCGAAGAACTCGACGAGCGTCACGTCGCCGTCCGGGTTGCCGGAGACCGGCGACATCGGGTGGTCCACCAGGGCCACGCGGTTCTTCACCAGCGCGTCCCGCGTCCTCGCCACCTGGTCGGCCTGGCGTTTCGCCTGGAGCGCGCGGATCGCCTCTTCGATGACCTCCGGATGCTCAAGCAGGTACTCGCGGACGATCTCCCGCACGGCCTCCTTGTCGGGGGGCGGTTGCGGCGTGGGCTGCGCCCGGACGTCGCCGGCGATCGCCGCGCAGAGGAGCGCCGCCGGGAGCGCGAGCGTCAGCTTTGACTTCATGCGGAACCTCCCAAAGGCCGGGCGCCGCCGAGGCGCCCCGTTCTGCGGACCTGGTCCCCCTGTTCGGGGGTGATGGACGGATTGTAGGTGCGTCCCTCCTCAACCTGCAGGCCCGGCAGCGCGGGAACTGCTCACGGGCCGCCCGACTCGAAGGTGCCCCGGTTCGGCATCACACGAATATCGTTGTGTCGTGCCGATGTGTCATGACCGCATCGCTGTTTGTGCTGGTAACGTCGTATTCCTGTGATACAGCGCTCACCGCACCCCGGGCTGCGGGATTCCTTGGCCGTTTCTCAGTGTCAAGCGACATCTGGAACGGGGCACGCGATGAGAAGGAGAGTGGCGCCGCCCATCGGAGTCGCAGTCTTCGGTCTTGTGTTCGCGACCTGCGGCGGTGATACGCCAATCGCCCCAGCCCCCGCGCCGGCAACACCGGCAACACCGGCAACACCGGCAAACCGTGCGCCCCGGGCAGTCGGGAGCATCCCGGACCAGGAGCTCACGGCGAGTGGGAATGCCGTGACGCTCGCGGTTGCAGCCAACTTCACCGACCCGGATGGTGACGCGCTCACCTATGCGGCGGCTCCCGGCGACCCCGCGGTCGTCGCCGTCGAGGTGTCAGGCGCCGAGTTGACGCTGACGCCGGTCGCCGCGGGCGCCGCCATGGTGACGGTGACTGCGACGGACCCGGGCGGCCTCGGCGCCACACAGACCTTCGGAGTCACGGTGGAATCGGCTGCGCAGGGCAGCGGAGTCTGCTGGAACAGCCGGGCGACGCCGAGCGGCTCGAGCGCAGGACTGGTGCGGGACTGCGGCATCCTGCTCGAAGCGCGCGATGCGCTGCAGGGCCCGACGCGCGGGAGGGGGCTCAACTGGAACGCAGATCTGGAGATCAGGTCGTGGAACGGCGTGCGGAGCACTCCAGACGGGGTGATTCGGCTGCACCTGTGGAGTTGGGGCCTTGCCGGCGCGATCCCCGACTCCCTCGGGAACCTGACGAATCTCGAGGAACTGAACCTCACCTTCAACAGCCTGGTGGGCACGATCCCGGACTCGCTGGGAAACCTGACGAATCTCAGGATTCTGGCTCTACGGGACAACGACCTGACAGGGACCATCCCTGCCTCACTGGGCAACCTGCGGAATCTCCAGCTGCTGTACCTGTGGGACAACGACCTGACTGGCGCCATCCCCGACTCGCTCGGAGGCCTGACGAGTCTCCTTGAACTGTTGGCGTGGGACAACGACCTCACCGGCGCCATCCCCGACTCGCTCGGAAACCTGAGCAATCTCCTCTATCTGAGCTTCGGTCAAAACCAGCTGGCCGGCGCGATCCCCGACTCCCTCGGCAACCTGACGAATCTCCAGCACCTGGGTCTGTACAGCAACCGGCTGACCGGCGCCATCCCCGACTCGCTGGGAAACCTGACGGACCTCCAGCAACTGCGTCTGTCGTCCAACAGCCTCACCGGCGCTGTCCCGGCCGGGCTGGGAAACCTGACGAGTCTCAATGACCTGGATCTGTCCGGCAACGCGCTGAGCGCCGCCGTCCCCGACTCGCTGGGAAACCTGGCGAATCTCGAGGATCTGGATCTGTCCCGCAACGGGCTGAGCGGCGCCATCCCCGACACCCTGGGAGACCTGACGAATCTCGAGGATCTGGATCTGTCCCGTAACAGCCTGACGGGCGCCATCCCCGACTCGCTGGGAAATCTAACGAATCTCGAAGGTCTGCGTCTGTCCCGTAACGGGCTGACGGGCGCGATCCCCGACTCCCTGGGAAACCTGTCAACTCTGCGACGGCTGTATCTTGACCGCAATGGCCTGACCGGCTGCATTCCGTCCGCGCTGAGCCGCTTTCTCGGCACCATCAATCCGCAGTTAGGGGGCGACCTTCCGGTTTGCGGAGCGAGTAGCGCGGCGGCATTCCCAAACTAGGGGGACTCGGGGCTGCCGACCATCCTGGATGTGCTGCCAGATGTGATCTCCGTCGCTGGGCAACGACATATGGTGCTTGAAACATCAATGACTTACGGAGTCACGGCTGAGGCCCTGCGGGCCGCGTGCCGGCTGAAGCCGGCGGTCCAAGCCGTTGCGCCACCCCCTCAGTGGGAGACGCCCTCGAGTTCCTCCAGGTAGCCGACGCCGGGAAGCGCGACGTTCTTCCCGAGCAGGTAGAAGTCGAAGAATGCCTTCATGTCGGCGAGCATCTCGATCCGGTTGTCGAAACCCCGGACGTAGAAGTTCTCGCCGGGGTAGGCCTTGTAGCGGGCGGGCT
Organism: Vicinamibacteria bacterium; assembly: GCA_965116805.1. Taxonomy (GTDB): domain Bacteria; phylum Acidobacteriota; class Vicinamibacteria; order Marinacidobacterales; family Marinacidobacteraceae; genus Marinacidobacterium. The sequence goes on along the minus strand of OZ220713.1, from coordinate 1,393,724 downwards.
TGTAGAGGCGCTGGAGTTCGCGGAAGAACTCGGTCATCTGCGGCGAGCCGGGATAGCGCCCCTCGCCGTGGAGCACGAAGACGGGCGCCTGCGCGGCGGCGAGGTGGTAGTAGGGGGAGTTCGCGAGGTAGCGGTCGCGGTGCTCCGCGAGCCGTCCCATCTCCTTCCGCAGTTGCTGCAGGTGGCGGAACTCGCCGTCCTCGAAGAAGGTGACCCGGTCGCAGTAGCCGGACGCGGCGATCACCGCCTGGAAGGTCTCGCCGCCGAAGCTCACCGCCGCGCAGGACATGAACCCGCCGTAACTGGTCCCGGTGGTGCCGATGCGCTCGGGGTGGACGAACGGGAGGGTCCGGAGGTACTCGGCGGCCGCCACCGCATCGTCGAAGTCGCACTTGCCCCAGCAGCCGTCGTTGGCCTCCTCGAACGCGCGGCCGTAGCCGGAGCTGCCGCGCACGTTCGGCAGCAGCACCACGTAGCCGCGCTGCACGAAGAACTGGATGGCGGGCTCGAAGCTGTCCTCCCATTGCGACGTGGGTCCGCCGTGGGTCCAGACGATCGCCGGATGGCGGCCGTCGTCGCCCCAGCCGGCGGCGGGTCGATAGAGATAGGACGGGATCTCCAGGCCGTCCCCGCTTGGGAAGGCCACCTTCCCGGGCATGATCAGGCGACTCTCGATCGCCTCCATCGGTACGGAGTCGGTCAATCGGGACGACTTCCCGGCTGCGAGGTCATGAACGAACAGGTCTCCGGGGCGGGTCGGTGTCTCGAGGGTGTAGGAGATGCGGCCGCCGTCCGGAGACCACTGGGGGGTCCCGACGATTCCGGACTGGGGCGCCGCGATGACTTGCGGCTCGCCCCCACCCGCGGGCGCGACCCGGAGTTGGTAGGTGCCGCCGTGGTTCTCGACGTACAGGAATCCGGCGCCGTCGGGGGACCAGGCGCCTTCCGTCTGGTCGGCTTCGGCCGACGCCAGCGCCTTCGGCTCTCCTCCCGACCGGGGCACGCTCCAGTAGTTGATCCAACCGGAGCGGTAGGACGGGAAGACGACCGTGGCGCCGTCCGGGGAGACCAGGGGATAGCCGAAGGTGCCCCCCTCCCCGTAGTCGAAGAAGTCCTCGTCGCGCACGATGACGCGCTCTTCACCGCCGCCGGCCAGGACCTCCACGATGGTGTGGTCCATCCAGGCGCCGTCGAGCCGGACGAACAGGACCGACTGCGAATTGGGGCTCCAGGCGGGATAGACCTCCAGTTCGGGTCCGTCGGTCAGCCGGCGGGCCTCCCCGGAGGGGACTTCCACCGTCCACACGTCGTACTGTCCGTGGCGGTTGCCGGCGAACGCGATCCGGCGCCCGTCCGGCGACCAGGAATAGCCCTTGATGAGCCGCCCGCCGTTCCCGGTGAGACGGAGCGCTTCGCCTTCCTCGACGGACCAGAGCCAGATCTCCGGGGTGCCGCTGCGGTCCGAGACGTAGGAGATCCAGCGTCCGTCCGGCGACCAGCGCGGCTCGGCCGACGCGAGGAAGTGACCGCTGCCCCCCGTGGAGACCGGCAGCTCGCTGATCGCGCCGCCCTCGGCGCGGATGAGCCGCAGGTTCGCGCCGCCCAGGAGGATCCGGTCGCCGTCCGGGGCCCAGCGCGGCGTCTCGCCGCCGACGGCGGAGGAGAGCGACAGGAGCGTCTCTACGGGGAGCGGTTCGGACGCGTCCTGGGCGGCGGCGGGGCTGGCGAGGAGAGTGAGTGAGAGGATTGAAAGGGCGCTGATTCTCGGGACTGACGGCATGGGGAACCTCCCGGCGAAGGTACGGTGGCGGGGCGACCGATTCTACGGAGGGGGCGTGGTGGGTGCGCCGTCACGGAAAAGCAGCGATGTTCGGTTTCGCGGCCCTCTCGGGCCGCGATGCCGGCCGGAGGCCGGCGCTCCGAGGTCCTACCTTCTCTCCAGCACGCAGTAGCGGTAGAGCTTGAGGGTTTCGCGCCAGTCTTCGGGGTAGTTCGCCACCATGTCGCCGAGTCCGAACTCCTCGGCGAGGTTGTCGAACGAGCCGTCCTCGGCCACCCGGAACGGCGCCTGTTCTTCGAACACCTTGAGGTCGGCGAAACCCGTCGGGAAGCTGGCGCCCATCGCGCGTTCCACGTCCTCGAGCCGGCGGCGGTCCTCCTCGTTGTCGAAGTCGCGGCTCTGCAGGTCGACGGCGAAGTAGTCGAAGGCGATGCGAAACGAGGTCAGGGCTTCGGCGAGCCGGTTGAGGAACGGCAGGATGCTCTCGGGGGGCAGGTACATGGTGTTGCCCTCCCAGACCATCAGCGTCGGCGCCGCGGGGTCGAAGCCGAGCTCGGCGAGGCCGTTCGGAACGTCGGCCTGGAGGTAGTTGGCGAAGAGGGACGGAGGTTGCTCGACCCCGTTCTCCGCCAGCGTCGCCCGCTTGAACTCCAGGACGGGCTGCTGGTCGACCTCGAAGAAACGGGCGCCGGGGAACAGGTGGGCGCGCATGTCGAAGCCGCCGCCGAGCAGGACCACCTGCCGGGCCCCCGCCGCGATCCCGCGCTCGACGAACCGGTTGAAGTAGCGGGTGCGGAAGCGGACCATGCTGGTCGATGGCGGGAAGGCCACGTCCAATTGCCCGGCGACCGCCCGGGCCCGGTCGTTCGAGAACCACCGGGCGTAGGGGTCGTGGAACAGCGGCTGCGGCTTTTCTGGCTCCGCGGCCCGGATGGCCGCGATGACGAATGCGGTGGCGCCGATTTCGTTGATGTCGGTCATGGCGTTTCGCGGCCCTCCCCTGCCGCGGTGCCGGTCTGAAAACCGGCGGTCCCGCTAGCCCAGCGCTTCGCGGGCTTCGCGGTCCGCCTCGCGCCGGCGGAGGGTCTCGCGGCGGTCGCGGTTGCTCTTGCCCTTCGCGAGCGCCACCTGGACCTTGATCCAGCCGTTCCGGAGATGGATGCGGAGCGGCACCAGCGTCAGGCCCGCGGTGGTGAGCTTGCCGGCGATCCGCCGCATCTCGTCCTCGTGGAGCAGCAGCTTGCGGTTCCGCTCCGGGTGCCCCTGGTCGGCGGGCGCGTTCACGTAGGGCGCGATGTGGCAGTTGACGAGGAAGATCTCGCCGTTCCGTTCGCGGCCGTAGGCGTCCTTGAGGTTCGCCCCGCCGGCCCGGCAGGACTTCACCTCGGCGCCGGTGAGGGCGATGCCCGCCTCGAACTGCTCGAGGATGACGAAGTTCCGCCGCGCCCTCCGGTTCTCCGAAAGCACCTGCTCGTTGCGGAAGCCTCCCCCGTGCGCTCCGGCGGAGCGCAGCCGGCGTTTCTTCCTGGCGGTCTTCTTTCGACTCATGGAAACGAGTCTAGCCGTGACGTGCCGGAAACAGCACCGCCCCCGTTCCGCCGTTTACCATGCGGAAAGCGCCATGCCCGAATTCCTGTGCCAGGTCGGCGAACCCGCGGGCGACCTGCGGCGGCTCCGGCTGACCGCCCGGGACGCCGACGCGGCCCGCCAGGAACTCCAGGAACAGGGACTGCACGTCTTCGCGGTCCGGCGCCTGTCCTCGTTCGCCGCGTTCGGCCGCCTCTTCGAGGGCGGAATGCCCTTCTGGCGTCGGCGTCCGGTCCGCAGCCGCGAGGTGCTGCTCTTCAACCAGGAGCTCGCCGCGCTGCTGGGCGCCGGGCTGCCGCTCGCCGAGTCGCTCGGCATCATGGTCGAGCGCATGGAGAACCCGACCCTGCGGGAGGCGGTCCAGGCCATCCTCGGCGAGGTCCGGTCCGGGGTGCCCATGAGCACCGCGGCCGCCCGCTATCCCTTCTTCCCGTCCGTCTATCCCGCGTGCCTCCAGGCCGGCGAGACCAGTGGCGACCTTCCGGGAATGCTCGTCCGGTTCACGGACGCCATGCGCGTCGCGGTGAAGGCCCGGTCGAGCCTGACCGCCGCCATGGTGTATCCCGCCTTCCTGCTCACCGCGCTGCTCGGGACCGCCGCCTACCTCCTGCTGGGGGTGGTCCCGAACTTCGTCCCCTTCTTCGCCGGGTTCGGCCAGGAGCTGCCGCCCCTGACCACCGCGCTGCTGACCGCGGCGGAGTTCGTCCGCACCCACCTGCTGTGGGTCGTCGCGGGCCTGCTGGCCGCGGCCCTGGTCTTCGCGGCGTGGTCCCGGACCGCCCGGGCGAAGCGCCTCCGGGACCGCGCGGTCCTGCGCGTGCCGGCGATCGGCGAAGTGCTCCGGCTGTACGGCGTCTCCCAGTTCGCGCGGTCGCTCGGCACCCTACTCGCGGGGGGAATGCCGCTCGTCAGCGCCATCCCGGTGGCGGCGCGCGCGGTGGGCAACCGCTACCTCCGGAGCGTGCTCGAGCCCACCGCCGGGGCGGTCCGCGAGGGCCGCTCCTTCGTGGAGACCCTGGCGGAGACCGGCGAGGTCCCCGGCTTCGCGCTCCAGATGGTCCGGGTGGGCGAGGGCACCGGCGACCTCGCCCGGATGGTCTCCTCGGTCGCCGACTTCAACGACGAGGTGATCGAGAACCGGGTGACCGTCCTCCTCAGCCTGCTCACCCCGGTCGTGCTCCTGATCCTGGGCGGCTTCGTCGCGCTGGTGCTGCTCGCGATCTACCTGCCGCTCTTCAGCCTCGCCTCGGTGCCCCAGTTCTGATGCGGCCCTTCCGTCCCGAACGCCAGCGCGGCTTCACCCTCATCGAGCTGGTGGTGGCCGCCGGGATCCTCGCGGTGCTGGCGCTGGGCATCATCCCGGTGGCGAAGGTCGCCTCCGTGCGCGCCGACGAGCTCGAGCTGAGCCGCACCCTGCGGACCGTCCGGATGGCGATCGACGCCTACCACGAGGCCGCCGAGGCGGGCGAGATCGATCCCGACTTCATCGAGCCCGACCACGAGAACTACCCGCCGGACCTCGAGGCGCTGGTGGAAGGGGTTCCCGGTCCGCGGGGCCCGGACGGCCGCGCTCCGGTCCTCCGCTTCCTCCGGCGTCTTCCGACGGATCCGATGACCGGCCGCGCCGACTGGATGCTGCGCTCCTACCAGGACGATCCGGGACGCCTCTCGTGGGGCGGCCAGAACGTCTACGACATCCGCTCCGCCTCGCCCCGCCGCGCGCTCGACGGCACCCTCTACCGGTCATGGTGACGAGACGCGCCGGCGGCGCCGCCGGGTTCAGCTTCATCGAGATGGTGCTGGTGCTGCTCGTCCTCGGGATCCTGTTCGCGATCGCCGTGCCCCGCTACCAGGCGCAGATCCTGAAAGCGAAGGAGGCGGTGCTGGAGCACAACCTGGCGACCGTCCGGGAGCGGCTCGACCAGTACCGGGCCGACCACGACGAGTTCCCGGCGAACCTCGCCGACCTCGTCGTCTCCGGCTACCTCCGCGAGATCCCGGAGGATCCCATGACCCAGTCCATCCTCTGGGAGGAGGTGCGCGACGGCTACGACCCCATGTTCCCGGACGCTCCGGCCGGGGTCTCCGACGTCCGCAGCCGTTCGGAGGAGGTCGGCAGCAATGGACGGCCGTACCGTGAGTGGTGACCGCGCCGGGAACTCCTCCGGTTACGTGCTCTTCGGGGTGCTCATCGGCATCACCCTGCTCGGCGTGGGGTTGACCGCCGCGGTCACGCTCTGGAGCCAGGCCGTCCAGCGCGAAGACGAAGCGGAACTGCTCTTCCGGGGCGAGGCGATCGTGCGCGCGCTCGAACGCTTCCAGCAGGACCGCCCGGGCACGCTTCCGGAGACCCTCGACGAGCTGGTGGAGGGCAAGTACCTCCGCCGGGCGTGGCTCGACCCGATGACGGGACGGAGCTTCCGGATCCTGCGGGCGGAAGAGCAGGCGGCGCCCGCCACCTTTGCGGCGGGCATCATCGGCGCGCGGCCACGGCCCACGAACCCGGCGGGCGAGGAGGGTCGGGGACCGGCGAATACCGGGGAGGATCGGCGAGAGCCGGACGCAGCCGCCGAGACCGGCGCCGGGATCACCGGGGTGGTCAGCACCAGCGAACTCCTCAGCTTCCGCACCTACGAGGGCGCCCGCCGCTACAGCGAGTGGCGCTTCGAGGCCGAGGTCAGCGGGACGGCCGGAGGCGGCTCGAAGCCGGGAAGGGTCCGGGCGCGAACGCGACCCGCGCTGAAATGCCGCTTCGCTTCGACTTTTCCACAAAGCGCCGCCGGGTGGGAAGAAATCGGTTCGATTCTCGTCTATGCATGTGGAGGACTTCCGCATGCACGAACACCAAGTCCAAGCCGCCCGACCCGGGACCCCGTTGTCGGAAGACGCGGCCCCTTCCTATACTCCGGAACGTGACGGGCAACGCACACCGATGAGCAGCGGCGAGACGAACCACGCCGCCGGACGCGGTGGACGTTCCCGCGAGCCGCTGACGCGCGCCGACCGGATCATGGTCACCATGCTCGCGGCCATGCTCAGTGGCACGCTCGTCGGGTTCGTGGCGATCGGCGGTCAGCTCGTGGGGCTCCAGCGGCAGATCGGCGAGGTCCGCACGGACATGACCCGCGAGATCGGCGATCTCCGCACCGAGATGCACAGCGAGTTCGGCAAGCTCTCGGACCGGATCACGCGCATCGAAACGCTGATCGAGACCCGGCTCCTCCCGGCCTCGGACCCCCGAGGTCCGGCCGGACCCTGAACGCGGCCTACCCGCGCCGCGCGAAGGCCTCGAGCCCCGCCCGCGGACAGGTGCTCCGTTCGACGTAGTCGAGCAGGTTCGCCGCCAGCTTGCGCGTGCGGCGTTCGACCGCCTCGTCGAGGCAGCGTCCTTCCGCGTCGAAGACCTTGTGGACGCCCGCAACGGACACCGGACCCGGGAGGACGATCGCGCCGACGTGGGACAGCACGCTCCGCAGGTGCTCGAGCGCCTTGACCGCCCCGATCGCGCCCGACGCCGCGCCGATGAGCGCCGCCGGCTTGCCGGCGAGCACCGACGGGAACCCGAGGTTCTCGATCACCAGCTTCATCGCGGCCGCGTAGCTGCCGTGGTACTCGGGGGTGGCGAAGATCAGGCCGTCGGCCTCGCGGATGGCCGCCTGCAGACGCTCCCGGTCGGGGAACTCCCCGGACTGGCCGGGAAAGGGCAGCTCCATCTCCGCCGGATCGATCCAGGTCACCTCGACCCCGGGGCTCCCCGAAAGCTCGTCCACGGCGAGGGCCAGGGCCTTCGAGGTGACGTTGCCGGGGCGGGTGGTCCCCAGGATCGCGGCGATCCGGACCTCTCTCCGGTCATCGTTCATCGCTCGGACTCTCCGGAGTCGGGGTAACGGGGATGACGGCCGGAGGGTTCCGTGCGCTACGCGCCCGCGTCCGGCCCGCCGCCGTCGGCCAGGTACTGCGCGATGTATTCCGCCGGGTGGATCGCGTAGCGGCGGGTCGCGTCGAACACCTGGTGCCGGCACGAGGTCCCCGCCGCCACCAGCGCGTCCTCGGTCGCGAGTTCCCGCACCGCCGGGAAGAGCCGGCGCTCGCCGATGGCGAGCGAGATCTCGTAGTGGTCGGAGGTGTAACCGAAGCTCCCGGCCATCCCGCAGCACCCTGAATCCGCCACCGTGACCTGGGCGCCGGTGGTCCCGAGGAGCCCGGCGAGCGGGCCGGTCCCGCAGAACGTCTTCTGGTGGCAGTGGCCGTGGGCGAGGACGTGGGCCCCCTCGCCGCGCCCGCCGGTGAGCCGGGCGAGCTCCTCCGAGTGATCGGCGAGGAACTCGTCGAAGAGCACCGCGCGCTGTGCGACGTTCCCGGCTGCCCCCCGCTCTTCCTCGGGAACCAGCTCGGGGATCTCGTCGCGGAAGCTGAACAGGCACGACGGCTCGAGTCCCACAATGGGCGTTCCTTTCGCGGCGACGGGGCCGAGGGCGCGGACGCTCTCCCGGGCCAGCCGGCGGGCCCGGTCGAGGAGACCCCGCGAGATCGCCGGCCGCCCGCAGCACACCTCCGGCGCCAGCGAGACGCGGTAGCCGAGCGCCCAGAGCACCCGGCAGGCGGCGATCCCGATCTGCGGCTCGAAGTAGTTCGTGAAAGTGTCGGGGAAGAGCGCCACCTCGCCCCGCGGCGCGGCCGGCTGGGAGGCGGCCTCGACCTGCCGGAACCAGCGGGCGAACGGCTGGCGGGCGAGGCTCGGCAGGCTCCGGCGCCGGTCGAAACCGATCGTCCGCGCCAGCAGCGAGGCCCCCCAGCCCCGCCGGTCCACCCAGCGGGCGAGCGGCCCGAAGCGGCTGCCCCAGCGGGCCAGCACGTCGGGCGCGCCGAAGATCCTGTCGGCGAGCGGACGCTTCCGGTCCCGGTAGTAGCGGTGCTGGAAGTCGGACTTGAGCCGGGCCATGTCCACCCCGGACGGGCACTCGGCCTTGCAGGCCTTGCAGCCGAGGCAGAGGTCGAGCGCCTGGAGCACCCGGTCCTCCGACTCCCGCTCGGGCGGCAGCCGCCCGTCGAGCAGCGCCCGCAGCAGGTTCGCCCGGCCCCGGGTGGAGTGCTCCTCCTCCTTGGTCGCCATGAACGAGGGGCACATCGTCCCCACCAGTTCCTTGCGGCAGACCCCGGCCCCGTTGCAGAGCTCGACCGCCCCGGCGAAGCCGCCGTGGCGCTGGTAGGGATAGACCACCGGCAGTTCCTCCGCCCGGTAGTCCTCCCCGTAGCGCAGGTTGTCGGTCATGGCCGGCGCGTCCACCACCTTCCCCGGGTTCATGATGCCGGCCGGGTCGAACGCCGCCTTGAGGCGCTTGAACGCGTCGTAGACCCTCCCCCCGAAGACCTTCTCGTTGAAGTGGCTGCGCGCGAGGCCGTCGCCGTGCTCGCCGCTCATCGCGCCCCCGAAGTCGAGCACCAGCTCGCAGATCTCCTGCGCGAGGGTGTCCATCTTCCGGACCTCGGCGGGGTCCTTCAGGTTGATCAAAGGCCGGATGTGGAGGCAGCCGGCGCCGGCGTGCGCGTAGAAGCTCCCCTCGGTGTCGCGGCCGGCGAGGATGTCCTCGAACCCGCGGATGAACTCCGGCAGCCGGGAGGGTTCGACCGCGGTGTCCTCGACGAAGGCGATGGGCTTCTTGTCGCCGGGGAGGCTGAGGAGGAGCGGGAGCGCGGCCTTTCGGACCGCCCAGACGTTCTTCTGTTCCGCCGGGTCGAGGACGCGGAGGTGGGGGCGGCCGCGGTTTCCGAGGCGGCGTTCGAGGTCGGCCAGCTTGGAGGCCACTTCCGCCTGGCTGTGGCCGGCGAACTCGACCAGGATGAGCGCCCCGGGCTCGCCCTCGATGAAGTGGAGGCGCCGCGAGTACTCGAGCGACTCGCGGGCGAGTTCCATGACCATCCGGTCGACGAGTTCGACGCAGGTCGGGCGCAGGTCCAGAGCCACCACCCCCGCCTCGAGCGCCGGGAGCATCGCGTCGAAGTGCAGGACGGCGAGTCCGACCGCGGGCGGCAACCGGTGGAGCTTCACCCGCGCCTCCACCACGGTGCCGAGCGTGCCCTCGGAGCCGACGACGAGGTGCGCCAGGTTCACCCCCCCAGGGTCGAGCAGCACGTCGAGGTTGTAGCCGGAGACCCGCCGGGGGATCCGCGGGAACCGCTCCCGGATGTCGCCCGAATACTCCTCCCGAAGTGCCAGCAACTCGCGGAGCAGCGGGGCGAGCACGCCGTTCCCCCGCGCCCGGCGCCGGATGTCCTCCCAGCTCAGCCAGCCGAGGCGCTCGCAGCTCCCGTCGGGCAGCACCACGGTGGCGTCGAGGACGTTCTCCACCGTCTTGCCGTAGACGAGCGAGCGGGCCCCGGCCGAGTTGTTGCCGATCATGCCGCCGAGGTTCGCGCGGTTCGAGGTGGAGGTCTCGGGGCCGAACCGCAGTCCGTGCGGGGCGAGCGCGGCGCCGAAGGCGTCCTGCACCACCCCCGGCTGCACCCGGGCCCACATCTCCTCCCGGTTGATCTCGAGCACGCTCCGGAAGTGCACCGACAGGTCGAGCACCACCGCTTCGCCGACCGCCTGTCCGGCGAGCGAGGTGCCGCCGCCGCGCGGCAGCACCGGAGCGCCCGCCTCCGCGGCGGCCCGGACCGCCTCCGACACGTCCGCGGTGTGGCGGGGGATCACCACCCCGAGCGGCTCGACCTGGTAGATGCTGGCGTCGTTCGAGTAGAGGATCCGGCTCGCGCGGTCGAACCGGACGTCCCCCTCGATCCGCGACGCGAGTTCGCGCGCCAGCTCTCCCATGGGCCGGGGAGGGTATCGGGTCGGAGCCGGGGAGCGCCGGTCGGAGCGCCGGCCTCCGGCCGGCATCGCGGCCGCAGGCCGCGAAACGTCTAATCCGCCAACCCCTCCAACGTCATCCCCGCGATCGCCAGATCCTGAACCCCCATCCCGGTCAGGTCCACGACCGAGATCCCGTCCTCGGCCATCCGCGGGTCCGGCTCGGCAAGCGCCAGCATTTCGCCGAAGGAAACGTCGCTGTCCTCGGCGACCTCTCCGGCCCGCACCGCGGCCCCGAAGTCGCTGTTGCCGAGGCACTCCTGGTGGGCGTCGGTGACGATGGTGTGGGCCCTGCCGAGGATGCGCGGGTCCAGCTCCGTCTTCCCCGGCGTGTCGGCCCCGACGGCAACGATGTGGAGCGTCCCGGGAACGTCCTCGAGCTGGACGACGGGGCTCGTGGCGGGTGTGGTGGTGACCAGGATGGCGCTTGCGTGGCACACCGCGTGGACGGTGTCCATCGGGGTCGCCGTGAGTCCTCCGGCCACGAGCTTCTCGCAGAGTGCGGCCGCCTTCTCCCCGGAACGGCCCCAGACGGCGACCGACGAGAGCCCGAGGTGGGCGCAGATCATCTCGGCCTGCATCTCCGCCTGGGTCCCGGTGCCGACCACCCCGAGCGTCGCGTCGGTCGGGACCGGTTTCAGGCCGGCGGCGAGCGCCCCGGCGGCGGCGGTCCGGACGTTGGTGAGCCAGCACTCGTCGTGGAGCAGGGCCACCGGCAGGCCGGTGTCCGCGGAGATCAGCAGCACCATGCCGCCGGCGCCCGGCAGGCCGCGCGCGGCGTTCCGGTAGGACCCCGTGGCGATCTTGACCGCCACGTACGGGTTGCCGCTCCAGGTCGCCGACTTGACGTGACATTCGCCGTGCTGTTCCCCCTGGTTGTCGCGGAACACGATCTGCGTCGGTTCGGGGCAGTGCACGAGCCCCTTCGCGTGCGCGACGAACCCCGCCTTCACCGCCTCGACGGCGGCCTCCGAGACGATGGCGGCCTGAATCTCGGCCAGGGAAACGATGCGCATCGGGACGTGCCCTCAGGCCTGGCGCTTCGCCATCACCCCGAGCGCGGCGGCGACCAGGATCAGCGCCAGCGGGACGAAGGCGGTGACGAGCCCCAGCCCGACGCCCAGGATCGGCGCGCGGAGCAGGATGACGCCGGCATTCACGAGGCTGGCGATGAGCAGCCACTTGAACAGCCGGCCGCGCCGCCGGTACGGCCCCCAGGCGATCCCGAACAGCAGGATCCCGTAGGAGAGGCCGAACGCGGCCGCGGTGCCCCGCCGGGCGGAGAGCGCCGCGGCGAGTTCCGCGTCTCCGTTCGCGACCTCGGCGGGGGTGAACCGGCCGCCGATCAGGTCGGCGTCGGGGTTCAGGTAGGCGGCGCTGAGCGAGGTCAACGAGATCACCACGGTGATGGCTCCCAGCAGGGCGAAGATCGCCCAACTGATGGTGTGCGCGTGCTTCATGGCAGCGGCCCTACGGGCTTCCGACCCAGCCGGCGCTCAGTCCGGCCCGGTCCACTTCCTCGCCCCGCAGGTACACGGACGCGATCCTCCGGGTGTTCATGATGTCGTCGAGCGGGTTCGCCTCGAGGACCACGAAGTCGGCGCTCTTGCCGGCCGCGATGCTGCCGGTGTCATGCAGCATCAGGTACTCGGCGCCGGTGCTGGTGGAGGCGACGATCACCTCGTGCGGGGTCATCCCGGACTCCACCATGTCCCGCATCTCGATGTGGGGGCGCCAGCCCGCGTTGCCGTCGGTGCCCATGACGATCGTCATGCCTGCCTCGTTCAGTCGGGCGAGGTTCCTCGCCTGGATGCCGAAGGACTCGTGCGCTTCGGGCCGCTCCTCGTGGGCGGCCTGGGCCGCCTCGAGCTCTTCGCCGGACAGCGTTCCGGACAGCCAGCTCATGTCCTCGTAGCCCCCGCGCGCCCCGAGGTTCGGGATCAGGACCACGTTCGGCCGCTCCTGGACCATCGCCACGAACTCGTCGTCCACGTCCATGTCGCGGACGCTGTGGGCGAACGAGTCCACCCCGGCCTCGAGCAGACCCTTCGCGTCCTCCAGCGAGAAGATGTGGGCGGTCACCCGGAGCCCGTGCTCGTGGGCCTCCTCGATGATCGGGCCGTAGAGGTCGGCGGTCAGCTTGTCGTACTGGCCGCCCCGGTCGTCCACCCAGATCTTCACGATGTCCACGTTCGCCGCGGCGAGCTCCTGGACCGCGGCCCGTCCCTCCTCGGCGGTGTTGATCCAGTAGGGCGCCTCGGACCGCCCCGGCTCGTGCCGGGTGATCCCGCGTCCGGCGGTCATGGCGAGGGCCGCGCCCGGGACCGGGTTGTCCCGCACGGCCGCCCCCGCGTCGCCGTCGTCATGGCCGAGGCTCACCGCCGCGCCGACCCCGTAGTAGGCGCGCCGCTGCAGGTCGTCGATGAGGCCCTCGCGGTCCACCCGCAGGTGCACGTGGGTGTCGATGAGCGCCGGGATCACGAACCGGCCCGAGAGGTCCACCCGCGCGGCGCCCTCCGGCGCCATGACCTCGGCCGCCGCGCCCGCGGCGACAAAGCGGCCGTCTTCGACCACGAAGACGCCGTTTTCGATCGCGTCGCTGCCGTCACCGACGATGACGGTGGCGCCCTCGAAAACGGTGGCGTTCGACTGCGGCGCCTCCTCGGTGGGGGCGCAGGCCCCGGAGAGCACGAGTGCGGCGGAAAGAGTGGCGCAGACCGCGCCGGTCCGGTTTCGGAACATGCTGTCTCCTCCTGGTCTTGCGGCGGGTCTTCGGACCCTCCGCGGGAGCTTTGATGGGAAGGGAGAGACTACCGGCTCGGGGGCCGTCCCCGCATCAGCGACGGGAGCCCGCATCCAGTAGTCTCCGTGGTGCGATCCGGCCGCCGGGGGGCCGCGGCCGGACCGAGGAGGGGTCATGAGACTGCACCGTTTTCTTGTCGTCGCCGCCGGATTGGCGTTCGCCGGGGGGCTCGCGTGTTCGCTGGAGGAAGGCGGTTCGCCGCCCGCGTCCGCCGACGTGGCTTCCGGCCCGATCGGCGCCGCCGAACTCGTGGACCTGCGGGCCGCTGTCGGGGGCAGCCGTTCCCCGCAGTGGGCGCCGGACGGATCCATGATCACCTTCGTGTCGGCCGGCGGCGACCTCGCCGGCGTGAACCCGGAGGACGGGTCGTTCCGGGTCCTCACCGAGGACCTGACGCTCAGCGGGGTGGGATCGCTCGGGGCCCCGCAGCCGGTCTGGTCGCCCGACGGGCGCTTCGTCGCCTACACCACCGACCGCGACGGCGCGCCGGACATCTACCTGTGGTCGGCCGAGGAGGGTGCGGACCGGCGGCTCACCCGGCTCTCGGCGCGGGCGAACGGGCTCGCCTGGTCTCCGGACGGGCAGTGGATCGCGTTCGCCGGCGACCGCTTCGGCAACATGGACATCTGGAAGGTGTCGGTCCCGGGGGGAGAGGTGCACCGGTTGACCAGCGACCCGCTCTACGAGGGGTACCCGAGCTGGGCCCCGGACTCCGGGTCGCTCTTCTACGTCCGCATGGACGACCGCTGGGTGGACCACGACGTCATCGAGATCACCCCCGGCGGCGGGAATCCGCGCACCGTGGTGGAAGACCGCGGCTTCTTCGACTACCGCGCGGGCCGGGGCTTCGGCGCCGCCCAGCCGTCGCCCGACGGCGAGCACCTGCTCTTCCGCTCGCAGCGCAGCGGCTGGCTGAACTTCTGGATCGCGCCGCGCGCGGGGGGTGAGCCCCGGCCGCTGGCGGCTTCCGACCACGACCAGAGCGACGCCCGCTGGTCGCCCGACGGCGCCTGGGTCAGCTACACCGAGAACCGGGGCGGCGTCCATTCGCTGCGGCTCGCGGCGGCGGACGGGTCCAGGGGCCGGACGCTCGTGGAGCGGGAGAACGGGGCGGCGCTCCGTCCCGAGTGGTCGCCCGAAGGGGACCGGATCAGCTACACCTTCGAGACCCCGGCGCGTCCCGCGGAGCTCTTCGTGGTCGACGTGGCTTCGGGAGAGAGCGCGCTGGCGCACAGCGAGATCGGCGCGGACGCCGAGCCCCGGGTCCATCTCCCCGAGAAGATCAGCTATCCGAGCACCGACGGCCTCACCATCGAGGCCTACGTGCACCGGCCGCCGGACGCGGCTTCCGGCGAACGCTTCCCCGGCGTGGTCTGGATCCACGGCGGACCCACCTCCCAGTTCGACGAACAGTTCCGGCGGCACCAGCAGGTCCACTTCTTCGCCCAGCGCGGCTACGTCGTGCTCATGCCCAACATCCGCGGCAGTTCGGGCTACGGACTCGCCTTCGAGGACCTCAACAACGACTGCTGGGGCCACTGCGACCTCGAGGACGTCCTTGCAGGGGTCGACTACCTGAAGGGCCGCGCCGACGTGGACCCCGACCGGATCGGGGTCACCGGAACCAGCTACGGCGGGATCATGACCATGGCGGCGGTCGCCTTCGCCCCGGACGTCTTCCAGGCGGCGATCTCACTGTCGGGCTACGGCGACATGACCGAGTTCCACTCCACGGTCCACGAGCTCCAGCACATCAAGCTCGTCGAGTACGAGCTCGGGCCGTATCCCGAAAGCCGCGAGACCTACCTGAACAGCTCCTCCATCCTGAAGGCGCACCAGGTCACGACCCCGACCTTCGTGATCCAGGGCGAAGGGGTGGCGGCCGGCTGGCGGATGCGCGAGGACCAGCCGCAGGCCGCGCTGAACTTCGCGCGCAAGCTCGACCAGCACTACAAGATCGTGCGCTACAAGGCGTATCCGGGTGAGGGCTACTACGTGTACGGGAGGCAGAACACGATCGACAAGCTCCACGACATGCTCGACTTCTTCGAGGAGTTCCTGGTCACCGACATCCGCTACCCCACCGCGGACTAGGGAGGCCCCGGCCCGGACCCCGATGGGCCTCATGGCGCATCGGCTGGGAGCGCCGGCCTTCAGGCCGGCACAGCCCGCCGCAGGCGGGCGGCGGGAAGGACCCCGACGCGCCTGACCGCGCATCGGCTTGGAACGCCGGCTTCAGCCGGCACAGCCCGCCGCAGGCGGGCGGCGGGAAGGACTTCACCCGCCGGGGCGGCCCCGATCAGGTCCCAGTCTCCGAAGGCCGCAGGAACCGGAAACCCAACCACCCCATGAACAGGTCCCACAGCACGTGGCACACCACCCCCGGCCAGACGGAACCGGTCTCGATCACCACGAATCCCCACGCCAGGGCCCCCGCCGCGGCCCCGACGACGCCGCGCCATCCCTGTGCGGCGTGGGCGGCCCCGAAGAAGAGCGCCGGTAGTCCGAGCGCAAGCACGGCTCCTTCCCATCCGGGGCCGAACCACGCGCGGAGGACGGCGATCATGAAGCCCCGGTAGACGATCTCCTCGCAAATCCCGGCGCTCAGAGCGAGAACCGAGTAGCTCCGGAACTCCGTTTCGGACACCGGAATGTAGGGGTTCTGGGTCCGCCATCGCTCCCGGGTTCCGGAGATCCGCGAAGGAGCCGTCTGCCTCGCGGTATCCGCGGCCAGCCAGACGAGGAGGGCGACGGCGGCGCCGGCCGCCGGCCAGGTCCACCGCGGCGCCGCCAGTCCCAGCGAGGCCCAATCCCGCCCCGCGAGAGCCCACCAGGCCAGGGTCCCCACCGCGAGGATCCACAGCATGACGCTCCCGCGCCGATAGATGGAGCGCTTCTCGGCCGCCGTCAACTCCGCCGGGGGCGCCTCCCGCGCCTCGCGGACGGCGAGGGCGCCGGACCAGGCCGAGACGCCCGAAACCAGGATCAGGACGCCCAGCCCGACGGCGTCCACGAGTCCCGGTTCGATGCGCTCCAGCTTTCTGCGCCCCTCGTTGCGGCGCGGAGTATAGAGAGCCGGTGGCTAGGGGCTGGCCGCAGAGCACTCGGTCGTGAGAACAGGTTTCGCGCTCCCGCGCGGCCCCCACCGGGAGAAACCGTCATGATCGGTCCTCCTGCACACCCGGCCGGGCATGAAAGTGCGGGCGGGGATGCTGAGGCCCAGGGTGGCCGGGACCGGTTGGAACGCCGGCTTCAGCCGGCACAGCCCGCCGCAGGCGGGCGGCGGGACGACCTCATGCGCCGGGATGGCGCGGCTGCGCGTCCATTCACCCGGGGTAGCGACGAACCGCCCGCGGCCCTACGGGCCGCTGTGCCGGCTGAAGCCGGCGTTCCAAGTCGGCGTCGGCTCCTACTGCGGCTCTCCCAGGTTGACCGGCTCCGGATCCACCAGCTTCACCGCCCACAGCCCCGAGTGGTGGTCGGCGACGAAGATGTGGCCCTTGTAGGGCTGCGGTCCCCAGACCATCGGCGCGTTGGGGATGAAGCTCTCGGGGTCCTGCGGCCAGAAGACCGCGATCTCCCGGCCCTGGCGGTAGAGGTCGCCGCGCAGCTCTCCCGAGATGTCCACCACCCGCAGGCCGCCGTTGTAGTAGCCGATGTAGAGGATGTCGTCCTCGACCCAGAGGTTGTGCGTCCCGGCCTCGGGCACCTGGTAGCGCGCCACCTCGCGGGCGTCCTCCCACTCGTCCCATTCGTAGATGTGGATCCAACCGGCCGCCCGGTCGGGAGTGTCCGGCTCGCCGATCGTCTGGTAGGGGAACGCCTCGTCCCCGCCGATCATCAGGAACTTGCCGGTGGACTGGCTCCGGTAGGGGTAGGCGGCGTGGTTCCAGCCGCTCGGGTAGCGGGTGCGTCCCAGCTCGACGGGGTTGTTCGGCGCACCTCCCATCCCGCCGCCGCCGACGTCCACCGCGACGATCCCGTCGTCCCAGTTGGATGAGTAGGCGATCCCGTCCACCACCCACACGTCGTGGATGGAGTGGCCGGGGGTGTCCAGCTCGAAACGTCCGACGCGGTAGGGGTTCGTCGGGTCCTCCGCGTTCAGGATGTCGTAGCGCCGGCCCGCCGAGAGCGCGTAGATGTGGTCCTCGGCGATGAAGACGTTGTGGACCCCGCCGGTGAGCTGGTCGTCGTAGCGGGCGATCACCTGCACCCCGCTCTGCGGATCGCTGACGTCGAGGATCACGAGACCGTTCCGCCGGTTGGAGGCGCCCTCGCGGCTGATCACGCAGAACTGCGCGTCCTCGGAGACCTTCACGTCGTTCACCGTCCGGGCGTCCACCCGCACGGTGTCGATGAGCGACATCGCCGACGGGTCGGTGACGTCCCAGAAGTAGGCGTGGCCGTCGGCGCCCCAGGTGCCGGTGACCGCGTAGTCGCGGCCGTCGGTGCCCTCCCAGACCCAGAGGTCGGAGGTGTAGCGGTCGCGGACCGGGCCCTGACCCACGATCTCGACGTCCTTCCGCACCTTCCGTGACGTCACGGCGACGGTGGCGCTCGCCGACTTCGTGAACCCGTCGGCGATCACCGTGTGCGTCCCCGAG
The DNA here is from genome assembly GCA_965116805.1 of Vicinamibacteria bacterium. GTDB lineage: Bacteria > Acidobacteriota > Vicinamibacteria > Marinacidobacterales > Marinacidobacteraceae > Marinacidobacterium. The sequence continues at coordinate 1,376,100 of OZ220713.1, read as the reverse complement.
CGCTCGGCCACGAAGGCGCCGTCGGCGTCCACCTGGCCGATGGCGCCCGGCGCCACGATGCCGTCCGCCGGCACCCCGAGGGTCGCGAACTGCACCGGGTAGTCGGGCACCTCGTTCCCGGAAGCGTCGGTCACCCTCGCCTCGAAGAAGACCACGTCGCCGGTGCGGATCGTTTCATCGGGCGCCCCGGTCAGCGTGATGGAGGCGACCGGGTTGGCGAGCACCTCGATCGGCACGTCGCTCGACGCCTCCTCGGCGGAGACGGTGATGGTGGTCCGTCCGGTTCCGGTCAGGGCGAGCGTCCCGAGGGCGTCCACGCTCGCCACCGCCGGATCGGCGCTGCTCCAACTCACCTCCACGTCGCTGCGGTCCGCGCCCGAGATGTCGGTGACCGTCGAACGCAGCCCGATCTCGGTGCCGGCATAGAGGTGTCCCGGAAGATTGGCCACCTCGACCGTGGCCACCGGCGGGTTGGGAATCGTCACCGGGATTTCCACCATCACCGCGGGCTCGGCCCGGCGGTCGGTGTCCTCGGGGTCCTTCGGGACCATGGCGATCAGGGTGTGGTCGCCGGGACGGAAGGCCTCCACGATCCCGGCGGGGTTCACCCCCACCGAGCGGCGGCGGCGCGAGAAGAAGACGACCGTCCGGTCCATGGCGTTGCCGTCGGCGTCCCGGACCTCGGCCTCGAGGGTGGCCGTCGATCCCACCTCGAGCGTGAGTTCGCTCGGGGTGACGACGAGTTCGGCGGGTTCGGGGCCGGCGGCTTCCTCGGCTTCCTCCTGGGCGAACGCCGGGAGGGCGAGCAGGAGAACGGCGGCGGCCGCGGCGGGGATGGGGTGAAGGCGAAAAGTGCGGGTCATGGAGCGCGGTCCCTCCGTGCACGGGAATATACGCCCGCCCGCCGTTATGCACCTTTGCTTCGACTTTTCCACATTCCTGGCCGAGATGGGGAAAACCGAGCCGGATTTACGTCTGGAGTTGAAAAGGGGCCGTGCCGGGAACTCCCCGGCACCGGCATAGACTCCAAGGAGGCAAGCATCCATGAGCATCACGCAGGCCGATTCCACATCGGCAACGCCGGAGGGAATCTGGAAGGTTCTGGACCTGGTGGCGAAGCGCCAGAAGGAGACGGATCGGCTGGTCAAGGAAACCGCTCAGCAGATGAAGGAAACCGACCGGCGGTTGCGGCGCGCGGAGGACATGTTCACCAGCCAGTGGGGGCGGCTGGTGGAGTCGCTCGTCGAGGGCGACCTGCTCAGGCTGCTCCGGGAACGCGGCGTGGCGGTGGAAGCCGTCTACTCACGCCTCCGGCTGGAGTGCGGCCCGAACGAACGGGAGTTCGATCTGCTCGCGACGAACGGGGAAGTGGCGGTAGCCGTCGAAGTGAAGACGACGTTGCGTCCCGCCGATGTGGACCGGTTCCTCGGCCTGCTGGCCCACCCGCCGTTGCTGCGGCACGTCGGGGGCAAGCGGTTGTACGGGGCGGTCGCCTACCTCCAGCAGCACCAGGGGACGGCCCGCTACGCCGCGCGGAAGGGACTGTTCGTGATCCGGGCGACGGGGAACAGCGCCAGCATCGTCAACCCGCCCGAGTTCCAGCCGCGCAACTTCGGCTGAGGCGCCGCCGCTGCGAGCGGCGCAACTGGGGTTTCGCCTCACTGCGTTCGGCGATGCCGGCCGGAGGCCGGCGCTCCGACGCTCCTTCTTCCCGGAGAGCGGCGCGCGGTTTCGCTCGCGTGCGGCGGTGCGGTGCCGGCTGAAGCCGGCGTTCCAAGCCGGGGGTGCGATGGGGCCGGGTAGCCATACGCGGCCTGCGGCCCTGCGGGCCGCGTGCCGGTCTGAAGGCCGCTACCGCGAGAACCGGCCGGCGGTCCCAGGCCCCTTCCCTACTCCGGTTCGCCGAGGTTGATCGGCTCGGGGTCGACCAGCTTGACGGCCCAGAGGCCGGAGTTCATGTCGCTGAGGAAGATGTTGCCCTTGTAGGGCTGCGGTCCCCAGACCATGGGGGCGTTCGGGATCCGGCTCTCGGGGTCGAACGGGCGGAACATGGCGATCTCGCGGCCCTGGCGGTAGAGGTCGCCCCGCAGCTCGCCGGAGATGTCCACCACCCGGAGGCCGCCGTTGTAGTAGGCGATGTAGAGGATGTCGTCCTCCACCCAGAGGTTGTGGGTTCCGGCTTCCGGCACCTGGTAGCGGGCCACCTCGCGGGCGTCGTCCCACTCGTCCCACTCGTAGATGTGGATCCAGCCGGCGGCCCGCCCCGGCGTCCGCTCGGCGCGCATCGTCTGGTAGGGGAACGCCTCGTCGCCGCCGATCATCAGGAACTTGCCGGTGGACTGGCTGCGGTAGGGGTAGGCAGCGTGGTTCCAGCCACTCGGATACGGGGTCTTGCCGAGCATCACCGGGTTGTTCGGGGCGCCGCCCATGCCGCCGCCGCCGACGTCCACGGCGACCACGCCGTCAGACCAGTTGGATGAATACGCGATCCCCTCGTGGACCCAGACGTCGTGGATGGAGTGTCCGGGGGTGTCCAGCTCGAAGCGTCCCACCCGATACGGGTTCGTCGGATCCTCGGCGTTCAGGATGTCGTAGCGGCGTCCCGCGGAGAGCGCGTAGACGTGGTCCTCGGCGATGAAGACGTTGTGGACCCCGCCGCTGAGCTGGTCGTCGTAGCGGGCGATCACCGACACGCCGTTCAGCGGATCGCTGACGTCGAGGATCACGAGGCCGTTCTTCCGGTTGGAGGCCCCCTCGCGGCTGATCACGCAGAACATCCCGTCTTCGGAGACCTTCACGTCGTTCACGGTCCGGGCGTCCACCCGCACCGTGTCGATCAGGGCGATGGCCGAGGGGTCGGTGACGTCCCAGAAGTAGGCGTGGCCGTCCGCGCTGTGGGTGCCGGTGACCGCGTAGTCGCGGCCGTCAACGCCCTCCCAGACCCAGAGATCCGAGGTGCGCCGGTCGCGGACGGGTCCCTGCCCGACCACTTCCACGTCCTTGCGGACATTCCTCGGCACCACCGCCACCGTCGCGCTGGCTGAGGTCGTGAAGCCGTCGGCGATCACCGTGTGGGTGCCGGTGCGCTCCGCCACGAAGGCGCCGTCCTCGTCCACCTGCCCGATGGCGCCCGGAGCCACGATCCCGTCGGTGGGGACTCCGAACGTCGCGAACTGCACCGGGTAGTCGGGCACCGCGTTCCCCGAAGCGTCCATCGCCGTCGCGGTGAAGAACACCACGTCACCGGTCCGCACCGCGTCCGCGGGCGCCCCGCTCAGCGAGATGGACGCCGCCGGGTTGGCGAGCACCTCGATCGCAGCGTCGCTCGATGCTTCCTCGGCGGAGACGGTGACGCTGGTCATGCCCGGGCCCATCAGGGTGAGTACCCCGAGGGAATCCACGCTCGCCACCGACGGGTCGGCGCTGCTCCAGCCCACTTCCACGTCGTTCCGGACGGCGCCCGAGATGTCGGTCACCAGGGAGCGGAGGCCGATCTCGGTCCCCGCGTAGAGGTGGCCCGGGAGGTTCACCACCTCGACGGTGGCCACCGGGGGATTGGGGATGGTCACCGGGATCTCGACCCTCACCGCGGGCTCGGCCCGCCGGGAGGTGTCCTCGGGATCCTTCGGCACCATGGCGATCAGGGTGTGCTCGCCGGGGCGGTAGGCCTCGACGACGCCCGCCGGGTTCACGCCCACCGAGCGCCGGCGGCGCGAGAAGAACACCACCGTGCGGTCCATCGGGTTGCCCTCGGCGTCCCGGACCTCGGACTGGAGCGTCAGCGAGTCCCCGACCTCGAGCTCCACTTCGGACGGCGTGATGATGAGCTCCGTGGGCTGCGGGCCCTCTTCCGCCTCCCCCTCTTCCTGGGCGAACACCGGGAAGGCGAGGAGCAGAAGGGCGGCAGCCGCGAGGGGAGCGGTGCGGAAGTGCAGTGTTCGATTCATGGTTGGTGGCCTGTGCGGAGAGTCGATCGCGCTGTCAGTGGGGCTCGCCCAGGTTCACGGGCTTCGCGTCAACGAGCTTCAGGGCCCAGAGCCCCGAGGTGTTGTCGGCGATGTAGATGTGGCCCTTGTAGGGCTGCGGTCCCCAGACGAAAGGAGAGTTCGGCTTGACGGTCTCGGGGTCGTACGGGCGGAACGAGGCGATCTCCCGGCCCTGCCGGTAGAGGTCGCCGCGCATCTCGCCGGAGATGTCCACCACCCGCAGGCCGCCGTTGTAGTAGGCAATGTAGAGGATGTCGTCCTCCACCCACAGGTTGTGGGTTCCCGCCTCCGGCACCTGGTAGCGGGCCACCTCGCGGGGGCTGTCCCACTCGTCCCACTCGAAGATGTGGATCCAGCCGGCGGCTCGGCGCCGGGCCCGCGGCCCCTCCATGAGCTGGTAGGGGAAGGCCTCGTCACCGCCGATCATCAGGAACTTGCCGGTGGATTTGCTGCGGTAGGGGTAGGCGGCGTGGTTCCAGCCGCTCGGGTAGGGCGTGCTGCCCAGCATGACCGGGTTGTTGGGCGCGCCGCCCTGGCCGCCGCCGCCCACGTCCACGGCCACGATCCCGTCGTTCCAGTTGGAGGAGTAGGCGATCCCGTCCGCGACCCACACGTCGTGGATCGAATGGCCCGGGGTGTCCAGCTCGAAGCGTCCCACCCGGTAGGGGTTCGTCGGGTCCTCGGCGTTCAGGATGTCGTAGCGCCGGCCCGCCGAGAGCGCGTAGATGTGTTCCTCGGCGATGAAGACGTTGTGGACCCCGCCGCTGAGCTGGTCGTCATAGCGGGCGATCACCTCGATGCCGTTCGCCAGGTCGCTGACGTCGAGGATCACCAGGCCGTTCTTCCGGTTCGACGCGCCTTCGCGGCTGATCACGCAGAACTTCCCGTCCTCCGAGACCTTGACGTCGTTCACCGTCCGGGCGTCCACCCGGACCGTGTCGATCAGCGAGATCGCCGAGGGATCGGTCACGTCCCAGAAGTAGGCGTGGCCGTCGGCGCTGTGGGTCCCGGTGACGGCGTAGTCCCGGCCGTCGGTGCCCTCCCAGACCCACAGATCCGAGGTGCGCCGGTCGCGGACCGGGCCGCGGCCCACGACTTCGACGTCCTTCCGCACGTTCCGGGAGACGACGGCGACCGTCGCGGTCGCCGAGTGCGTGAACCCGTCCACGATCACCGTGTGGGTTCCCGACCGCTCCGCCACGAAGGCGCCTTCGTCATCGACCTGGCCGATGGCGCCCGGCGCCACGATGCCGTCCGCCGGCATCCCGAGGGTGGCGAACTGCAACGGATAGTCGGGCACCGCGTTCCCGGAGGCGTCCGTCACCTTCGCCTCGAAGAACACCACGTCGCCCGTCCGCACCGGCTCGTCCGGCGCTCCGCTCAGCGTGATCGAGGCCACCGGGTTGGCGAGCACCTCGATGGCGGCGTCGCTCGAAGCCTCCTCGGCCGAGACCGTCAGCGTCGTCCGCCCGGCGCTCACCAGGGTGAGCGTCCCGAGAGCGTCCACGGTCGCCACCGACGGGTCGGCGCTGCTCCAGCCGACTTCGACGTCGTGCCGGACCGCCTCCGAGATGTCGGTGACCGTTGAGCGCAGGCCGATCTCGGTCCCGGCATAGAGGTGGCCCGGCAGGTTCGCGACCTCGACCGTCGCCACCGGCGGATTCGGGATGGTCACCGGGATCTCCACCATGACCGCGGGCTCGGCCCGCCGGTGGAGGTCCTCCGGATCCTTCGGCACCATGGCGATCAGGACGTGCTCGCCGGGGCGGTACGCCTCGACGATCCCCGCCGGGTTGACGCCGACCGAGCGGCGGCGGCGGGAATAGAACACCACCGTGCGGTCCATGACATTGCCGTCGCTGTCCCGGACTTCCGCCTCGAGCGTCAGCGAGTCCCCGACCTCGAGTTCGAGTTCGGCCGGGGTGACGATGAGTTCGGCGGGCTGCGGGCCGGCTTCCGCCTCCTCTTCCTGGGCGAGCGCGAGCCCCGGGGCCAGCGCGAGGGTGAGGGCGAACGCGATCAACAGCCGCGTCCGCGGGTTCGAGTGCTTCATCGTCCGTTCCCTCCGACGAGCGGCCTTACGGCTCGCCCTTCCAGTAGATGATGCCGCCGGCCTGCTTGCCGACGTCGATCTCGGAGACCCGCTGGGCGGTGGCGATGTCATAGACCTCGACCGTCCCCGGTTCGCCGCCGACCCCTTCGAGGGTCACGATCGCGTAGCGGTCGTCGTCGGAGACCACCACGCCGTGCGGCACCCGCCGCGTGGTCTCGGGCGCGGCGATCAGCTCGCCGCTCGCTAGGTCCCAGAAGCCGACCTTCTTGCCGGACTTGTAGGTGGCGACCAGCACGCCGCCGTCCGAGGTGATCTCCAGGTTGTAGGGGTTCTCGCCCGGTCCGGCGTCGAACCGCCGGGAGACCTCCCAGCCCTCGAGGTCCACCTCGTAGATGGCGCTGTCGCCGTTCCCGGCCACGTACACCTTGCCGGCGGGCGAGGGCTTGGTCGCCCAGGTCGGCTTGACGACCGGCGCGCGCATGCCGCCCATGTCGCCGTGGTCCATGCCGGCGTGTCCGGCATGCGGGTCGGTCCCCAGATAGAGGCGCCGGGCGATCTCGAAGCGCATGGCGTCCACCTCGACGAGCTCGTCGTCCATCATGTTCACCGAGTAGAGGCGGTCACCCTTCCCGTTCATCCGCGCGCCGTGGGGCATGACGCCGGTGTCGATGGTGGCCACCTCGATCATGGTCCCGGTCTCCACCACCGAGATGGTGCTCGGGACGTGGTCGCCGTGGAGGTTGAAGTTGACGACGTAGAGCAGCCCGGTGCTCGGCGAGACGTCCATCGTCGCCGGGAACATGCCGAGGGTGGCATCCCCGAGCCACTCGTTGGTCCCGGTCTCGTACTTGTGCACGGCGCCGAACGGCATGCCGTGGGCGATGGAGAGGAACCAGTGGCGGCCGTCGGGCGAGATGTTGATCCCGTGCGGGCCCTCGGTCTCCGTCGGGAAGCTGCCGACCGTGATCTCGTCGAGTTCCTCGAAACCGGTGGGGCCGTAGCGGAGCAGATGCACGGTGTCATCCGACTCGGCGCAGACGTAGACGAAGTAGTTGCGCCGCGGCGGCTCGGGATCTTCGGCAGCCGCCAGCGGGGCGAGGGACAGGCCCAGGAGCAGGACGGACGCCAGGAAGCGGGAGCGGGAAGACATCAGTTCGGTTCCCCCATGTTGCGCGGGGTCTCGGGATCCACGAGCCGGACGGCCCAGAGACCCGAGTTGAAGTCGGTGAAGAAGATGGTGCCCTTGAACGGCTGCGGGCCCCAGACGAACGGGGCGTTCGGCTTGAAGCCGTCCGGGTCGGCCGGCTCGAAGAACGAGATCTCGCGGCCCTGCTGGTAGAGGTCGCCGCGCAGCTCGCCGGAGACGTCCACCACCCGGAGGCCGCCGTTGTAGTAGCCGACATACATGATGTCGTCCTCGATCCAGAGGTTGTGCGTGCCGGCCTCGGGCACCTGGTAGCGCGCCACCTCCCGGCCGATTCCGCCGTCCTCATCCCACTCGGCGATGTGGACCCAGCCGGCGGCCCGGTCCGGGAGCTTGCCCTCGGGGTCGAAGCCCCAGGGGAAGTTCTCGTCGCCGGCGAAGACCAGCATCTTCCCGGTGGACTGGCTCCGGTAGGGGAAGCCGGCGTGGTTCCAGCCGTTCGGGTACCGGAAGCTGCCCATCATCACGGGGTTGTTGGGGGCGCCGCCCTTGCCGCCGCCGCCGATGTCCACCGCGACCACCCCGTCCATCCAGTTCGAGGACCAGGCGACGCCGTCCTGGACCCAGACGTCGTGGATGCCGTGGCCGGGGGTATCGAGTTCGAAGCGGCCCACCCGGTAGGGGTTCTCCGGATCCTCGGCGTTCAGGATGTCGTAACGCCGCCCGGCGGACAGCGCGAGGATGTGGTTCTCGGCCACGAACGTGTTGTGGACGCCGCCGGTCATCTGGTCGTCGTAGCGCGCCAGGATCTTCACCCCGTCGGTGGGGTTGGCCACGTCGAGGACCACCAGCCCGTTCCGCCGGTTCGAGGCGCCTTCCCGGCTGATGACCGCGAACTTGCCGTCCGGCGAGACCTTCACGTCGTTCACGGTGCGGGCGTCCACCCGGACGGTGTCTACCAGGTGGATGCTCGACGGATCGGTCACGTCCCAGAAGTAGGCGTGCCCGTCGGCGCCCCAGGTGCCGGTGATCGCGTAGTCGCGGCCGTCGAGGCCCTCCCAGACCCACAGATCCGAGGTGTGCCGGTCGCGCACCGGACCCCGGCCCACGATCTCCCAGTCCTTCTTGATGTTGCGGCCGACCGCGCGGATGGTCTCGCGCGCCGTGAGCGAGCCCCCGGAGGCCACCACGGTGTGGAGTCCCGGCCGCTCGGCGACGAAGGCGCCGTCCGGCTCCACGAAGGCGGCCGCGCCCGGCGCCACCAGGGTGTCCGGGGTCCGGGTGGAGACCGCATACTGGATCGGGAAGTCCGGGACCTCGTTGCCGCCGGCGTCGAGGGCCCGGGCCTCAAACCAGACCACGTCGCCGGTGCGGACCTCCTCCTCGGCCGCGGAGACCTCGAGGCGGACCGCCGGATTGGCGCGCACCCGGACCGTGACGTCCCCGCTGGCGGACTCGGCGCTCGCGGAGATCGTCGCAGAGCCCTCACCGTGGAGCATCAGGACTCCGTGGAGGCTGACCGTGGCCACGTCGGAATCGCTTGACGACCACGCGAAGTCGGGCTTGCGCTCGGCGCCGGAGGTGTCCGTGGCCGAGGCGGTGACCCGCAGCGAAGTCCCGGCGTAGAGGTTGCCGGGAAGCGCCCCGATCGCGACGCTCGCGAGCGGCGGCCAGGGCACCGTGACCGGGACCTCGACCATCAGCGCCGGCTCGGCGCGCCGGTCCATGGCGCCCGGGTCCGCCGGGACCATGGCGATCAGGGTGTGCTCGCCCGGACGGTGGGCTTCCACCATCCCCGCGGGGTTCACTCCCACGTAGCGCCGGGCGCGGGAGAAGAACACCACGCCGCGCTCGAGCTCGTTGCCGGCCGCATCCCTGACGGTCGCGGTGAGCTGCGCGGTCGTTCCGACCTCGAGCGTCAGTTCCGGCGGATCCACCACGAGTTCCGCCGGATCCTGCGCCTGAGCGGACCCCGCGAGCAGAATCCCGGCGCACGCGAGCGCGCCAAGGAGCACCAGCCGGTCAGAACGCCTGCCGGCAGAAGAACGAGTCATCTTTACCATGGCTGTGGAGAGCCCTCCTGCTGTTGCCGTGATGGGCAACAGGCGATTTTATTCCGGGAACGCCCTCGTTCCCACCGGAACCCCGGCCGGCGGCGCCGCTACCAGATGTCGCCGACCGTGAATCCCTCCGGAAAGGGATCCGACGGATCCTAGGGAACGCCGGCCAGTTCTCCCGGTGGGGGCCTCCAGACCGGCACGCGCGGCGCTCCGCGCCGCGCACGTCGCGACGCCATGCCGCCTCACGGCGCGCCAGACCTGGGACGCCATCGTTGACGAACCCGCTACCAGATGTCGCCGACCGTGAATCCCTCCGGAAAGGGATCCCCCGGGTCCACGGAATACTGCGCCGTCCCGGTGATCCAGGCCGTCCCGCTGATCGTCGGCACCACCGCCGGCACGCCGCCCACCGTGGTGGTGCGGACGAGCCGCCCGATGAACTCGGTGCCCACCGGACCGAGGTGGTGGAAGTCCTCGCCGATCGCGAGCAGGCCGCGCGCGTGGAGCGCCGCCATCCGGGCCGAGGTGCCCGTCCCGCAGGGCGAGCGGTCGAGCGCCCCGGTCCAGGTCTCGGGGCGGTCCCAGTCGAGATCGCCGACCGCGACGGACACGGCATTCGCGGCGGTGCGCGTTTCCCGGTCGAAGGGCCCGGTGAGCTGCCCGATGCTCGCCTGCCGGATCTCGGGGTTCCCGGGGTGCACCGCCTCGAGCTGCTCGCGCGCCGCCTGCTTCACCATCGCCCCCACCCGGGCCAGTTCCCGGCCGTGTTCCGGGACGATCCGGAGTCCGAAGCGGGCGGCGTCGGCGATCGCGTAGAACATCCCACCCCAGGAGACGTCCACCTCGACCTCCCCGAAGGTCGGCACCTCGACCTTCGCCCCGAGGTGGACGGGAAAGGCGGGCACGTTCTCGAAGGTCACCCGGGTGACCTTGCCGCCCTCCACGCTGGCCTGTACCTGGATGAGTCCGGCCGGCGTGTCCAGGGTGAGTTCGGTCACCGGCTCGACCGCCGCCACCATCCCGGTCTCGATGAGCGCGGTGACCGTGCAGATGGTGTTCGTTCCCGACATGGGCGGGTACTCGGTCTGCTCCATGATCACGAACCCCGCGTCGGCGTCGGGGTGCGTCGGAGGCAGCACCAGGTTGCAGTTCGCGGCCGGGTACCCCCGGGGCTCCCGGAGCATGAGCTTCCGGAGTCCGTCGGCGTGGCGCTCCAGGTACTGCATCTTCCGGAACATCGTCTCGCCCGGCACGTCGAGGACGCCGCCGACGATGACCCGTCCGGGCTCGCCGGCGGCGTGCAGGTCCACCGCCTGGATGAGTCGCCTCGAGCGCATCGCTTCTCCCTAGTTGCCTTCTTCGACGACGAGGAACAACCCCGGTCCGTCCACCGGAACCAGCTGTTCGGCCCCCGTTGGCCAGCGCACCCTAACCGAATCGGGAACTCCCGGCAGCAGCCCGATCCATACCTCCCGGGCGCCGGACGAGAGGTAGCTCGACCCGGCGGTGACCACCGACCGGCCCGGCCGTCCGCCCCGCTCCACCACCACCTCGGCGCCGACGCCGTCGCGGTTGGACGCCCGTCCCACCAACCGCAGCACCGCCCGGGGCGCCGGCGCTCCGCCGTTCCTGAGGAGCGCGGCCGTTCCGCCCGATCGGGAGACCGCGAGGTCGAGGAGGCCGTCCCGGTCGAAATCGAGCGTCACCAGGCCCCGGCCCACCGCGGGGGGCGTCTCCAGCACCACCGGCTCGAACGAACCGCCCAGGTTGCGGAAACAGACGTCCCGCTGGCGGTAGTCCGTTCCGGGAAAGAGGACCGGCGCGTTGTCGAGGACGTGGCCGTTGGTGACGCAGAGGTCGGGCGCGCCGTCGTTGTCGAGGTCGGCGAAGACGGCGCCGAAGCCCAGCCAGGCGAGCGACGGACGCCCCACCCCGGCGAGGAAGGAGACGTCGCGGAACACGCCGTGCCGGTCCGACACGTAGAGGTTGTTCGCCTCCCCCTGGAAGTTCGTCACGAACAGGTCGAGGTCCCCGTCGGACTCGATATCCGCGGCGGCGATCCCCATGCCGGCAAGCGCGTTCCCGTCCCCGTCGTAGGCGACGCCGGCCGGGAGGCCCCGTTCGCGGAACCGGAGCCCCCCGAGGTTCTCGAACAGGAAGTTGGGCACCGTGTCGTTCGCCACGTAGAGGTCGGGAAGCGCGTCGCCGATCAGGTCGGCGGCGAGGACCCCGAGCCCCTTGCCGGTCCGCAGGCCCACCCCGGCGGCCTCGGTCACGTCGGCGAACGTCCCGTCACCGCGGTTCTCGTAGAGCAGGTCCGGCACTCCGGAGAAGGCGTCGGGAAGGCAGTAGGAGCGCACCGGCTCGCCGGCGATCGTCCGCGCGCACACCGGGTTGTTCGCCGGCGACCAGTCGAGATAGTGAGTGATGAACAGATCGAGGTCACCGTCCCCGTCGAGGTCGGAGAGGGCGGCGCTCGCGCTCCAGCCCGACGCGTTCAGTGCCGCGTCCCGGAGCGCGAAGGTGCCGTCGCCCCGGTTCTCGTAGAGCAGGTCCGTTCCGGCCCGGGTGATCAGCAGGTCGGCGTCCCCGTCGTTGTCGACGTCGGCGGCGACGGCGCCCATCCCGTGACCCTCGACCGGCGCCGGCGCGTCGAACCCGGCCGGCCCGCTCACGTCCCGGAAACGTCCCGCCCCCTCGTTGCGGTAGAGCGCGCCCACGCGTCCCGGCGGCCGGCCCGTCCCCGGAACCTCGCCGCCCTGCACGAAGAAGAGGTCGGACGCCCCGTCGCCGTCGTAGTCGAGCACGGCCACGCCGGAGCCCATGGTTTCCACCGGATGCCATTCGCCGCGGGCGCCCCGCTCGTGCCGGAAGGAGACGCCGGCCGCCCCCGCGACGTCGCGCAGAACGATCTGCGCGGATGCAGATGAAACCGGCAGGACCAACACGAGGAGTCCCACTCCCAGACCTGGAGCACCCGGCCCGCAAAGCGGTCGTCCCGATCCCCGTCCCGGGCCGTTCATCCGCATGCTGATTCCCGCGGAGCGAGCGTGAACGGGCCCATCAGTCCGAGAAGAACCTCCCCTGCAGATCACTTTCCGCGATGAAGCGGGACGCCTGTCGGTAGATCGCCTGAAGCGTACCGGTCGCAAGCTCCCGGTGCAGCGGGACCGTGAGGGCTTGTCGGCTCCCCGAGGGCAGCACCCGAACGAGTTTGGCGTGACTGCCGCGAGTCGTCACCACCACGAACCCGAAGTCCCCCAGGATCTTCAGCACCTCGCGGGCGGTGAGGCGCCGAAGGCGAGGCATCAGCGCTGGAAAACCGTCGTTTCGTAGCTGACCAGGAGGCGCGGTCTGGAAGAAAGTCCGAGGCGCCCGAGTTCTTCGTCGTCAAGATGGAGCTCCAGCGCCTCGCCGAGATTGTCGAGCGTTTCGTCGAGCGTCCTGCCCTGGGTCACCACCGCTGCTTCCACGCACTCCGCGACAAACCAGGAACCACTTCGGACGATGACTGCATGAATCGAAGACCGCTCCGGAGTTGCGACGTGCCCGTAGGCGACGGTCGGCTCCGCCACCCGGTCCGCCGCCTCGAACATTCCGGCCGCCTGGGACGGCGGCGCCTGGGGCTGGAACGCCGGTTCAATCCGGTAGACGCCTCGCCGCAGGCGCCGGAAGTACGGCCAGCGATGCGGATGATTCGCCGGAGCGTTCACACAGCACCGGCTCGCGACGTGCGTCCGAACGGTGCGTTCGTTCCGATGCGGCAGGGCCCGGACAACGTCGACCAGCCGAAACGTCCAGTCGGAGAAGCGACTGAGACGCTGCGCTGCGACCAGGACCTCGGCATGAATCGCCTGGCCTTGATCGTCTGCCGACGCCGGTGTCATGGCGCCTGAATATACAAGGGTATGATCAGTATTTCAACATTTACCAGATGATGCTCACTCGTTCGAGGACGCTGATACAGCGCACGCGTCCGAGCAGAACGTCCGGCCGTCCCTGACCACGGCCCGTTCCTCCGGGACGTGCAGGTCGCACCGTTCGCAGGCCACGACGCGGCCCCGCTCTTCGGTCCTCCCGGCAGGACCCGCCCGGGGCGGACTCGCAGGCTTGCTGAAGAGCGCGCGGATCAGGCCCCACAGGATCCGGACCACCACGAAGGCGAGGAGGATCTGCAGGAAACGCACGATCACGGCGTTCTGATCTTAGTCAGAGCCCCGCCGGGCGTGGATCAAAGTTTCCGGAAGCACTCGCTCTTCGAGGACCCGACCGCCGCACACACATCGCCCTCCCGTGCGACGCACAAAAAACCCCCGGGGCTCGACCCCGCTCAAGATCGCCGATCCCTGACCAGGGATGGGAGCGAGGTGTACTACCCGGGGGTGGGTATCGGGAACCTAACGCAGGATCGCCGGTCTCTCAACCTTCCCACGCCAGTTCGCGCCGGCGTCGTCTGACCACCGCCTCGCTTACGGATGCGCGGTGCGGAGCGAATCGATCTGGGCCCGGAGCGCCGCCGCCTCGGGCGAATCCGGCCGCGCCGCGATCGCGCGCTCCCAGAACTCGATCCCGGCGGCCAGGTCCTGCTCCACGAAGAGGCGGACGCGGCCGAGCGCGAGCAGGCTCTCGAAGTGTTCCGGGTCGTCGGCGAGCACGGCTTCGTAGCCGGCGACCGCTCCGGCGACATCGCCGGCGCCGAGTTGCGCGAAGGCGAGGCGGGCGCGGATGTCGAGGTCCGACGGATCGAGGTTCCGCGCCTGCTGCAGCCAGTACACCGCTTCCCCGAAGTCCAGCGCGTCGAGGTGCAGGTCCGCGACGCCGGCCCGCGCCGCCGGGTCCTCCGGATTCGCCTCGACCGCGGCCAGCAGCGTTTCGAGCACCTCCGGGTCCACCGGCCGGGGCTCGGGGACCGGCGCCGCAGCCATCTCCCGAACGGGCGCCGGAGGCGGCGCGGCCGGCGCCGGCGGTCCCGGCGACCCGGAGACGAGGAATCCGACCAGGATGCCGAACGCCAGTCCGGCGCCGAAGAACAGCGCGCGTTCGGACAGCCTGTTCATTCCGTCAACCCGCGGCGGCGCGGCGCGCCTCGAGGAGCGAGCGGCCCCCCACGTAGAGGTAGCCCGCGGCAAACAGGAGCAGGAACGGCGCCGAGGCCGCGACCCCCTCGGCCACGGCGTAGAAAGTGGCGCCCGACATCACGACTCCCAGGCCGAACTCCAGCGCCGGGATGGCGCCGGCCGGCATCCGGTAGGTCTTCTGACGCCACCGGCCGGCCGCTCCGGCTATCCCGTATTTTGGCGTCCGGACGAAGGGCGTGCGGCGGCCCAGCACCCCGGACAGGACCGCGGAGGCGTTGCTGAACGAGATTCCGATGCCCACCGCGAGCGCCGCCGGAATGTTCCGCGCCCGGCGCCAGAGGCTCTGCCGCTCGTCCGGCGCCTGAAGCCGCAGCAGGCGGCTCTGGGAAAACGCGTAGAAGGACACCACCGAGAGGGTGGCGGCGGCGAAGACGGGAATGTCGAGGAGCGCCATCTCCCGGAGCCCGGTGCTCACCCGGGCGAAGAGCACCGGCGTCATCAACAGGCTCAGCACCGCCATCAGCGGATAGGCGAGGTTGCTCGTGAGATGGAAGAAGGCCTCCGCCCGAACGCGCAGCGGGAGCGGCGACGCCAGGATCTGCGGCAGCAGCTTCCGGGCGGTCTGGAGCGATCCCTGGGCCCAGCGGCGCTGCTGCGACTTGAAGGCGTTCATGGAGACCGGGAGTTCGGCCGGGGCGGCGATCTCGGGCACGAAAACGAACTTCCAGTCGAGGAGCTGGGCCCGGTAGGAGAGGTCGAGGTCCTCGGTGAGGGTGTCTCCCTCCCAGCCTCCGGCGTCCTCGATCGCCGCCCGCCGCCAGATCCCCGCCGTTCCGTTGAAGTTGAAGAAGCACCCCGCCACGTGGCGTCCGCCGTGCTCGGCCATGAAGTGGCCGTCCAGCAGGATGGCCTGAACGTCGGTGAGGAGCGAGTAGTCGCGGTTCAGGTGGTCCCAGCGGGCCTGCACGAGGCCGGTCCGCCCGTCGGCGAGCAGGTAGGGGAGCGTCCGCCGCAGGAAGTCGGGTTCGGGGACGAAGTCGGCGTCGAAAATGGCCACGAAAGGCGCGTCGGAGGCGTCGAGACCCGCCTGGAGGGCCCCCGCCTTGAAACCGCGGCGGTCCGTCCGGTGGATCCGGCGAATGTCGAGCCCGGCGGCGGCGCACTCCTCCACGACCGGGTCGGCGATCCGTCCGGTGTCGTCGGTGGAGTCATCGAGCAACTGCACGGTGAGCCGCGACCGGGGATAGTCCAGCGCCGCCACCGCCCGGATCAGCCGTTCCACGACGTAGCGTTCGTTGAACACCGGGAGCTGGAGGAGCACCCGCGGCGGGTCGCGCTCGAGGAGCGGGGCGCCGCGGGCCCGCAGCCGCTCCGCCGCCGCCGCGGAGCGGGCCGCATGGCGGGACAGCCGGTAGACCAGCACGTACCGGTGGGAGCCATAGACCGACAGCAGCAGCAGGACGACGAAATAGGCCGTCAACACGGCGTCGGCGAAGGGCAAGCCGGTGCATTGTGACTCCGCCGGCAGCGTCGTGCGCCGGCCCGCGCCGGCGACGGCCCCTGGTTCCCCCGGGCGTTCGTACACACTCCCCGCGGCGTGAGTTGGCGCTCCCTGGCCGCACTCGGCGGACTCCATGTACTCCTGGCGGGCGTCCTCGCCGCCGTGCTCGAGACCGCCGCGGGCTTCTGGTGGCACATCGGAACCCACGCCCTGCTCTTCGTCCCGCTGCTGCTGGTCGTCGCGCCGGCGCTCCGCGGCGCGGTCCAACCGGGCCGCCGGCAGCTCGTCATCATGCTGGCGGCGGCGGCGCTGAGCCGGGTCCTGCTGCTGCCCACGACGCCCGCGCTGTCGGGCGACGCGTACCGCATGGCGTGGGAGGGCCAGGTGGTGCTCGACGGGAAGGACCCGTGGGCGCAACCGCCGGACGATCCGGCCCTCGCCGAACTCGCGGCGGCGCATCCGGAACTCCGGGAGCGGGTCGGTTACTGGAAGCTGCCCGCCATCTACCCGCCCTTCGCCCAGCTCTTCGGAGCCGGAGTGGGATGGATTTCGCCGAGCGTGACGGCCCTGAAGGCGGCGCTCCTGCTCGCCGAGGCCGCCCTGATCGCCGCGCTAATCGCACTCCTCGCCAGCCGGGGGCAGAACCCTCTCCTGGCGGCTGCCTATGCCTGGAATCCCCTGCCGCTCACCGAGATCGCGGGCAGCGGGCACGGCGACGCCCTGGCCGTGGCGTTGCTCTTCCTGGCGCTGCTGGCGCTCGAACGCGGCCGCGCGGCCGGCGGGGCGGCGCTGGCGGCCCTCTCGGGGATGACCAAGTTCGCCGGTTTCGTGCTCCTCCCGTTCCTGCTGCGCCGGGTCCGGGACCGGCGTCGCCAACGGACCGCGCTCGCCGCCGCGGCCGGGATCGTCCTCGTCACCCTGGCGCCCTTCCTCACCCCGGCGCGGCTGGCCGACGGCTTCGTGGTCCGGTTCCAGGAGTTCGGGTTCAGCCTCTGGCACTACGCGCGTCACTGGCGCTTCAACGACAGCCTCTTTTCACCGCTGGACGCGGTGCTGGGGGGCGCCGCGCGCCCGATCGCCTTCGCCGCCCTGATCGTCCTGGCGGCAGTGCTGGTGATCCGGCGGCATCCTCCCGGGCTTTCCCTCGCCCTGCTGGCGGGCGCCGCGTTCCTGCTGTCCCCGGTGGCGCACCCCTGGTATCTCCTCTGGACGCTCCCCTTCCTGGTCGTGAACCCCGAACGGCGCGGCCTGCTGGCCGCCGGCCTCGCGATGACGCTGACCGTCGCGTTCAGCTATCACGCCTACTGGACGACTCCGCCGGGACTCGACTGGACGCTCCCCGCCTGGGTCCGGATCGCGGAGTACCTGCCGGTGCCGCTCGCCGCCCTGGTCTTCGGCAGGCGCGGTCAGCCGCCGGACGGGGATTCGCCTTCGGACTCGAGCCGCCGGAAGTGCGCCACCGAGAGCGCCGCGGCGTAGCCGCCGCCGAACCCGTTGTCGATGTTGACCACGGTGACGCCGGGGGCGCAACTGTTCAGCAGGGAGAGCAGCGCCGTGAGCCCTCCCCACGACGCTCCGTAGCCCGTGGACGTGGGGACCGCGACGATCGGACACGGCGCGAGACCCGCCACCACCGGCGCGAGCGCCGCCTCCATGCCGGCGACCACCACCATCGCGTGGAGCGAGCGGAAGGTCGCGGCTTCGGTGAGCAGCCGCTGGATGCCGGCGACGCCGATGTCGAAGGTCCGCCGGACCTCGGCGCCCATGAGTTCCGCCGTCAGCGCGGCTTCCTCGGCCACCGGGATGTCGGAGGTTCCGGCCGACACCACCCCGATCCGGGCGCCCGTCGGCTTGGGGGGCGTGCTGGACACCACGACGGCCCGGGCATCGGCGTGCCAGACCGCGTCCGGAACGGCTTGCCGGACGGCGCGCGCGGTCTCGGGGGCGGCCCGGGTGACGAGCGTCTGACTGGCCGTCTTCCGGAGCGCGCGAACGATCTCCACCACCTGCTCGGCGGTCTTCCCCTCCGCCAGCACCACCTCGGGAAAGCCCCGCCGGAGTTCCCGGTGGTGGTCGAGGCGCGCGAAAGGGGTCTCGCCGTCCTCCCCGATGGTCTCGTAGGGGAAGCGCAACCTCCGCGCCGCCTCGGCGGGCGCCACCTCGCCGGCGGCGACGCCGTCCAGCAGGCGGCGCAGGGTTTCGTCGTTCATCGGGACCGTCGGAGGCGGGGAGTATGCTCGACCGATGACCGGACGGGAGGCGTTCCGGGATCAGGTCCGGGACTCGAACGACATCGTCGACGTCATCGGGGAGGCGGTCGCGCTCCGTCCCGCGGGGACCGGCCGGTTCACGGGACTCTGCCCGTTCCACAACGAGACCGCCCCCTCCTTCCACGTCAACGCGGAGCGGGGTTTCTTCCACTGCTTCGGCTGCAAGGAGAGCGGGGACGTCTTCGGGTTCCTCATGAAGCGCGAGGGGCTCTCGTTCGTGGAAGCCCTCCATCAACTGGCGCGGCGCGCCGGAATCCCGATCCCCGAGACCGATCCGAAGAAGTTCTCGCGCGACGAGAGGCTCCGGGGCGCCAACCGGAAGGCGCTCGACTTCTACCAGCGGGCGCTGCGGAGCGAGGCCGGATACCCGGCGCGCGCCTATCTCAAGAAACGCGGACTCGGGGACGACACGATCGCCGAGTACGGCCTCGGGTTCGCCCCGGACCGCTGGGACGACCTCACGACCAGCCTCGCGAAGTCCGGCATCGACCGGGCCACCCTGGTCGAAGCGGGACTCGCCCGCGAGGGGAAGCGCGGCGGACACCTCGACTTCTTCCGGAACCGCCTGATCGTTCCCATCTTCGACAGCCAGGGACGCGCGGCCGGCTTCGCGGGCCGGAGCCTCGACGGGTCCGAACCGAAGTACATCAACAGCCCCGACAGCCCGATCTACCGGAAGCGCTCCGTTCTCTACGGCTTGCACCGGGCGCGGAGCACCATCCGCCGGGAACGCTCCGCCATCCTGTTCGAGGGCTACTTCGACTGCCTTTCGGCGTGGCAGGCGGGGATCGGCGGCGCCGTCGCGGTCTGCGGCACCGCCCTCACGCCCGATCACGCGAAGCTCCTCGCTGCCCAGACCCGCGACGTCGTCCTCGCCTTCGACGCCGACGCCGGGGGAAGGCGCGCCACCCTCGCGAGCCTCCCCATCCTGCTCGAGGCCCAGCTCCGGGTGCGGGTGGCGCCCCTCTCCGGGGGTCGCGACCCGGACGACATCATTCGCGAGGACGGCGCGGACGCGTTCCGGGAGGCGATCCGCACGGCTCCGGCGTTCGTGGAGTTCCTGGTCGAGGAGGCCCGGCAGCGGGCCCGCTCCGGCGGCGGGCGCGCGGCCGCGGCCCGGGAGGTACTCGAAATCATCGCCCGCGCTCCGAGTCCGCTGGACCGCGAGGAGTGGCTCACCGAAGCCGCCGGATCGCTCGGTTTCTCGCTGGAGAGCGCCCGGCAGGAGATGGCGCGTCTCCCTGGCCGGCCCTCCGCCGCGAGAACGCGCGGCGGGGACGCCCGGTCCCCCTCGGACCCAGCTCCCGCCCCGCCCCGGAGATCACCGACCCCGGCCGAGCGCGACCTCATCCGCTGGGCGGATGCCGAGCCCGACAAGGCAGCCACGGCCCTCCGGACAGCGGAACCGGGGGACCTCGAGGGTTTCGTCAGCTCGGATCTGCTGCTCGACCTGAAGCAGGCCGCCGGGGAAGGCGGCCCGCGGCTCGCGGGCCGGATCCAGGAACTGCTCGCCGCCGAGCCGACCGGCCAGCAGCAGCTCCTGATCGAGGCCCTCGAGCACCAGGTGGGCCTCAACACGGAGAAGCAGAGTCCGGAAGAGTGCCTCGACGCCCTGCGGATCGTGAGCCTCCGGCAGAAGCTGCCGGCCCTGCGGGCTGCCGCCGGAGGCGATGGGGAGGAAGCGCTCGCCGCCCTCACGGAACTGCAGCGGATCAGCGAGGAGATCGACCGGCTGCGGCGCGGTTCGCCGCCGCCCGATCGCGGCGCCTGACCTTCGGCGGCGGGTCCGGAAGCCCCATCCCATGCTAGAGTGCCGGGTTGCTGTTTGGCGTCGCCCGGCCGGCGAACGAGCGGGCTGAACGCCGGACCGATCCGAACTTGCCCGCCCCCGCTGTCTGTTCCCGCCGGGAATTGCCATTCTGGAGAGTTTGTGGAATCCGTCTGTACCGGGGCGCGGCGAACCGAATGACCGGGCCGGTGAACGCCAGTTCGCCGGCCGACCACCTTTCCCGCGCGGAGCCGAGATCCCGGACAGCCCGTTAGGCGCCGGTTCAGAGGACTCCCCCGGAGGATCAACGATGGAACAGGCGGAAACCCCCGGGTACGACCTGGAGCTGCTCCGCGACTTCGGAGTCGAAGCCCAGACCGATGAGGTCAAGGCGCTCGTCGCGCTCGGCAAGGACCGCGGCTATCTGCTGACCGAGGAGGTTCAGGACGCCTGGGGGGGCGACGACCCGCCGGAGGAGTTCCTGGAGAGCCTGACGGAATGGGGCATCCCGCTCTTCGAGTCCGAGGAGGAGTACGAGAAGTCCCGCGATACCGAGGGCGCCACCCTCGACCTGACACCGAGCGCCATCGAGCGCACCAACGACCCGGTGCGGATGTACCTCCGCGAGATGGGTGTCGTTCCCCTGCTCGACCGGGAGGGGGAGGTCCGGATCTCCAAACGCATCGAGCGCGGCAAGAACCGCTCGAAGCGCGCCATCACCCGGCGGCTCTACATCATCAATCAGTTGCTCGTTGACTTCCGGCCACAGATCGAGGCGGACACGATGCAGCTCCGGGAGAACTTCGAGGTGGCCGAGGGCGGGACCACCATCCGCCACGACCAGCATCGGGAGCGGATTCTCGGCGCCCTGGGCCGGCTCGAGTCGCTCTACAAGCTGTACCGGAGGCGGGTGTCGCTCCTCCGCAACGTGCCCCGCCGCACCCGCGCCTATCGCCGCCGGGCCAACGCCGCGGCGCGGACGCGGATCGAGATGAGCCACGTCATCTGGACCATGCGTCCGACCGACGGGCTGCTGAGCCGCTGGATGGAGGAACTGAAGGGCCTTTCTCTCGAAGCGCGCCGGGCCACCCACGAGATCGAGATCTGCGCCGTGCTGCGGAAGGAAATCGACGCCGCCAGGGACACGACCCCGGAGGCCAAGACGTCGCTCCGGCGCGAGGTGATGGGGCGCCAGCGCGAGGCCCAGGAGGCGCTCGACCGCGCCGGCCACGTCATGCCCGAGTTCGGCACCGCCAAGAAGATCAAGTCGGCGCGTCTCGAAGTGCGGCCCGAACTGGAGGCCGCCGTCGCCAACATCGACCTCGGAGAAGAACGCGCCCAGCTCGCCAAGCAGGATCTCGTGCAGGCGAACCTGCGCCTCGTGGTCTCGATCGCCAAGAAGTACACGAACCGCGGGCTCCAGTTCCTGGACCTCATCCAGGAGGGCAACATCGGCCTGATGAAGGCGGTCGACAAGTTCGAGTACCGGCGCGGCTACAAGTTCTCGACCTACGCGACCTGGTGGATCCGCCAGGCCATCACCCGGGCGATCGCCGACCAGGCCCGGACGATCCGCATCCCCGTGCACATGCACGAGACCATCAACAAGCTGCACCGGACCCAGCGGAGCCTGGTGCAGGAACTCGGCCGGGAACCGCGCCAGGAAGAGATCGCGGACCGGATGGGGATGACTCCGTCCAAGGTCCGGAAGGTCATGAAGATCGCCCAGGAACCGATCTCGCTGGAGACCCCGATCGGCGAGGATGACGACGGGCATCTCGGCGACTTCATCAAGGATCCGAACGCCCCTTCGCCGCAGGATCTGGTGATCAACAAGCGGCTTCAGGAGACCATCGAAGCCGTCCTGAAGACCCTCACTCCCCGGGAAGAAGCGGTCCTCGAGAGCCGGTTCGGCCTCGGCGGCCTCCAGGAGAAGACCCTGGAGGAGGTGGGCAAGCAGTTCGAGGTGACCCGCGAGCGCATTCGGCAGATCGAGACCAAGTCCATCCGCAAGCTGCGCCACCCGGCGCGCGCCCGCAAACTGCGGCAGTTTTCGGAATGAGCGGCGCCGGGTCCCCGCGTCAGGCCGGGCCCATAGCTCAGTGGTCAGAGCGGCCGGCTCATAACCGGTTGGTCCCAGGTTCAAGTCCTGGTGGGCCCACCGGCCGGAGTTTCAGCACCGTGCCCGGGTGGCTCCTCCGCCGGCCCCGAGTTGCCCGCAGCGCTCCTCCCGGGGACGCTTGAGCCCATGCTTCCCGAGCTGGCGACGCTCCGGGAAGTTCAGGGCTTCGATATACGGCTCGCGGCCTGCGATCGCGAACTCGCGCGGGTGCCGGGCGCTCTCGAGGGAATCGACGTGGAGATCGAGGCGGCGAGATCGCACGTCCAGGCAGTGGAGGAGGAACTCCGCCAGACCGCGGCCGAGCGCCGCCACGCCGAGACCGAACTCGAAGAGGCCGAGGCGAGCGTGGAGAAGTACGGCGACCAGTTGCTCGGGGCCCGCAGCAACGAGGAATACAAGGGACTCCAGAAGCAGATCGCCAGCACGAAGACCAGGATCGGGACGATCGAGGACCGGATCCTCGCCCTGATGGAGCGGGCCGACGAACTGGAAACGAAGCTCGCCGATCGCAAGCGGACCTTTGACGAACGCAGCACCGTGCTGGAAGCGCAGAAGACCGAAATCCGGTCCCGGGCCCGGGAGCAGGAAGCGAGGCGCGACCAGCTTCGGCAGCGGCGGGCGGCTTCCTTCGCCACGCTCTCCGAGGAGATCGCGGCCCGCTACGAGCGGATCCGGGGCGCCCGGCGGGGGATCGCCGTGGCTCCGATCAGGGACGAACGCTGCTCGGCGTGCAACGTCCGGCTGCGGCCCCAACTCCTCGAGGAAATCCACGCGGGTCACTCGATCCACGCTTGCGAAACCTGCGCCCGCATCCTGTTCTTCGAAGCGGAACCGGTTTCGAAGTCCGCATGAGCCGAGTCCTCCACGAGCGGGCCGAGCGACGGCGCGCCCGGGAAACCTGGCTCGAGGGGCCGGACACCGGCCTCCCGGTTCCCGTGGCGCCCGGCGTGGGAGGGCTCCGGATCGCCGTCGGTTACCCGAACCGCTACGCGCTCGGGATGTCCAACGTGGGCTTCCAGGCGGTGCACCGCTTCTTCCACCTCCTGCCCGGCACGGTGAGCGAGCGGTTCTTCCTCCCCGACCGGGCCGAAATGGACGAGTACCGGAGGACCGGACTCGCCCTGCGCACGCTCGAGAGCGGCAGCCCGGTCCGCAGCTTCGACGTGGTGGCGTTCTCGATCACCTTCGAACCCGATCTGGTCCATCTGGTCGAAATGCTGCAGCTCGCCGGGATCCCCGCGCTGGCGGCGGACCGGACCGCCCGGGATCCGCTGGTGATCGCCGGCGGTCCGGTCACCTTCCTGAATCCGGAGCCGCTCGCCCCCTTCGTGGACGCCTTCGGCGTGGGCGAAGCGGAGGCTCTGCTCCCGGCTCTCACCGACGTACTGCAGGCCGAGACCCGCGAGCAGCGCCTCCGGGGTCTCGCCGGGGAGTCCGGGTTCTACGTGCCCGCCACCCACGAGGTCGAATACGCGCCGGACGGCCGCGTGCTGCGCCGCCGGATCCACGACGGACACCCGGTCGTGCGGGCCCGCATGGGCAAGGACGCCCGGTTCCCGCCTCCGGCCACCTACATCCTCACCCGGGACACCGAGATGTCGGACAAGTTCCTGGTCGAGGTGTCGCGCGGTTGCCCCACGCTCTGCCGGTTCTGCTGGGCCGGCTACAACTACCTGCCGAAGCGGTCCTTCGAGGTGGAGCGGCTGCTGGCGCTCGCCCGCACCGCCCGCCCCCACACCGACCGCATCGGGCTGGTTTCGACCGCGGTGGGCGCCCACCGGGAGATCGTCCCGCTGGTCTCGGACCTCCGCGACCAGGGGTTCCGGGTCAGCGTCTCTTCGATCCGCTTCGAGGACGTGCGGGACGAGTTCGCCCGGCCGCTCGCGGAGAGCGGGGAGCGGACCGTCGCCATCGCGCCGGAGGTGGGGACGGACCGGCTCCGCAAGGCCATCCACAAGCGGGTGACCAACGACGAGATCTGCGACAAGACGCAGGTTCTGCTTGACGCCGGGGTCGAGAACCTGAAGCTCTACCTGATGGTGGGGCTCCCGGGCGAGACCGATACCGACGTGGAGGCCATCGTGCCCCTCGTGCGCCGCATCCGGGACCTGGTGCGGGCAAAGCGGCGCGGGGGCCGCACCATCGCGAGCGTCAACCCCTTCATCCCGAAGCCGGGCACGCCGTTCCAGTGGCGGCCCATGGCGCCGCTGCCGGTCCTGAGCTCCCGGATCCGCTACCTGCAGCGCGAACTGGGGGCCCTTTCCGGCGTCGAGGCGCACTGCAAGTCCCCGCGCATGGAGCGGCTCCAGGCGCTGCTCGCGCTCGGCGACCGCCGGCTGGCCCCGGTGATCCTCGCGCTCGCCGAGGGGCGCGGCCTGAACCGGAGCCTCAAGGATGCCGGGCTCTCGCTGGACGCCTACCTCTACCGGCAGCGGGACCTCGACGAGGAACTCCCCTGGAGCTTCATGGACACCGGGATGAAGGACAGCCTCCTCAAGGACCAGCTCGCCAAGGCCGACCGCCTGGTGGCGTAGCGCCGGGACCGCCGGTGTTCACACCGGCCGAGTGACGCGCCGGCCAGGAGCCCCCGCCGGGAGAACCGGCGCGCCGCGCATGTCGCTGCTGTGATAGTTCTTCGCTATCACCCGATGAGACCCAGCAGCTTCACCCTGCGGCAGATCCAGTACGCGGTTGCGGTTGCCGATGCATCCAGCTTTCGCCGGGCGGCGGAGCACTGCCATGTGTCCCAGCCTTCCCTCAGCGCGCAGATTCGGGAACTGGAGGAAGCGCTCGGGGTGCAACTGTTCGAGCGGGATCGCCGCGGCGTGATGATCACGACGGCGGGTTCGGAACTCATCGAACGCATGCGGCGCGTCCTCGCGGACGTGGACGACGTACAGAGCGCCGCAGGACAGTTCCTGGACCCTTTGACCCGGACGCTTCGTATCGGCGCGATCCCCACGATCGGGCCCTACCTGCTCCCGGCCGCGACCCGGGTCCTGCAAGAGGAGCATCCGCGCCTCACGCTGACGTGGCTGGAAGAGAAGACCGGCGCCCTGGTTCGCCGGATCCGCCAGGGGAAACTCGATGGCGGGTTCCTCGCTCTGGAAGCCGGGGTCGAGGACCTCGACTACGAGACCATCGAGGACGACCCGTTCGTTCTCGCGACGCCAGCGGACCATCCTCTTGGCCGGGCGTCGTCGCCCGTTCCCTTCCGCCGCCTGCGGGGCGAGCGCATCCTCCTGCTCGACGAGGGTCACTGCTTCCGGGACCAGGTCATCGAATTCTGCAGCCGGCGCGGCGTCGAAGAACTCAGCGTGCGCGCGACGAGCCTGCCGACCCTGGTGCAGATGGTCGCCGCGGGCATGGGGATCACCCTCCTCCCTCGCATGGCGGTGCGGGCCGAGGCGCCGCGGTCGGATCTCCGGACGCAGCCGGTGACCCAGCCGGTCCCGCACCGCACGGTCATCCTCGCCTGGCGCCGGCAGTCGGCGGCCGCCGAGGCCATGCGGGAGGTCGCGCGGACCGTGCGGCGCGCGGTCCGCAAGACGTAAGGGAACGGCGGCGCGGAGGGCACCGCCGCCGTCCCTTCCGGTCCTGACTAACGATCGAGGTCGAAGCGGTCGAGAGTCATCACCTTCGCCCACGCCGCCACGAAGTCGTGGACGAACTGCTCGCCCGCATCGCCGGCCGCATAGAACTCGGAAACGGCCCGCAACTCGGAGTTCGAGCCGAAGATCAGGTCCACGCCGGTGGCGGTCCACCTGAGATCGCCGCTCGCGCGGTCACGACCCTCGTACACCCCCGGCGTGGCGGACTCGGACCAGGTGATGGACATGTCGATCAGGTTCACGAAGAAGTCGTTGCTCAGCGCGCCGGGCCGGTCCGTGAACACGCCGTGGGACACGCCGCCGGCGTTGGCGTCGAGGGCGCGCATTCCTCCGACCAGCACCGACATCTCGGGAATGGTCAGGTTCAGGAGCGACGCCTTTTCCACCAGCAGCTCGGCCGGAGTCCGCGCGTTGCCGCTCCCGAGGTAGTTCCGGAAACCGTCCGCCCGGGGCTCAAGCAGGTTGAAAGCGTGCATGTCGGTCTGCGCCCCGGAGGCGTCGGCGCGGCCCGGCTCGAAGGGGACCCGCACCCGCACGCCGCCACGCTCGGCGGCGAGTTCGATGCCGGCGGCGCCGCCCAGAACGATCAGGTCGGCGAGCGAAACCCGCTTGTCACCCGACTGGGCCCCATTGAAGTCGCGCTGGACCCCTTCGAGAACCCCGATCACCCGGGCCAACTCCTGCGGATCGTTGGCGGCCCAGTCCTTCTGGGGGGCCAGTCGGACCCGGGCGCCGTTGGCGCCGCCCCGCATGTCCGTGGCGCGGAAGGTGGAGGCCGAGGCCCAGGCGGCGCGCACGAGCTCCGCACTCGAAAGACCGGCGCCCAGAATGTCGGCCTTCAGGACCTGGGCGTCCTGCGCGTCGATCAGGGTGTGGTCCACCGCGGGCACCGGGTCCTGCCAGGTGAAGACCTGGTCCGGCGCGAGGTCGCCGCGGTATCGGGAGACAGGTCCCAGGTCGCGGTGGGTGAGCTTGAACCAGGCGCGGGCGAAGGCGTCCTCGAACTCGTCGGGGTTTTCGAGCCAGCGCGACGTCAATTCGCGATAGATCGGGTCCACCTTCAGCGCGAGGTCGGTGGTGAGCATGATCGGGGCGTGGCGGAGGGACGCGTCGTGAGCGTCCGGCACCAGGTTCGCGCCGGCGCCGCCCTCGGGAATCCACTGGATGGCTCCCCCGGGACTCGTTGTCTGGACCCACTCGAAGCGATAGAGGTTCTGGAGGAAATTGTTCGTCCAGCGGGCGGGACTGCTGGTCCAGGCGCCTTCGAGGCCGCTCGTGATCGTGTCCTTGCCGTGCCCCTCGCCGTAGGTGTTCTCCCAGCCGAAGCCCTGCGCCTCGATGGCGCCGCCCTCCGGTTCGACGCCCACGTTTCCGGCCGCCGGCGCGGCGCCGTGGGCCTTGCCGAAGGTGTGTCCGCCGGCGATGAGCGCGGCCGTTTCCTCGTCGGTCATCGCCATCCGGCCGAAGGCCTCGCGGATGGCGTCGGCGGCGGCCTGCGGGTCCGGATTCCCGCCCGGCCCCTGGGGATTCACGTAGATCAGGCCCATCTGGGTGGCGCCGAGGGGAGGATTCAGGTCCCCGTCGCCGTCGCGGCGATCCGCGCCGAGCCACTCGCCCTCGGGACCCCAGTTCACCTCGAGGGCCGCCCAGTCGTCCTCGCGGCCCCCGGCGAAACCGAGCGTCTCGAAGCCCATGGACTCCATGGCGACGGTACCGGCGAGGACGATCAGGTCCGCCCACGAGATCGCCCGGCCGTACTTCGCCTTGATCGGCCAGAGCAGCCGGTGCGCCTTGTCGAGGTTGGCGTTGTCGGGCCAACTGTTCAGGGGCGCGAACCGCTGCTGGCCGCCGTCGGCGCCGCCCCGGCCGTCCATCTCCCGGTAGGTTCCGGCGCTGTGCCAGGCCATCCGGATGAAGAACGGTCCGTAGTGGCCGAAGTCGGCGGGCCACCAGTCCTGGGAGGTGGTCATCAACTCCGCCAGTTCCGCCTTGAGTGCGGCGAGGTCAAGGCTCTCGAACGCCTTGCCGTAGTCGAAATCGTCACCCAGCGGGCTGGAACCCGGAGAATTGAGCCGCAGCGGACCGAGGTCCAGCCGATTGGGCCACCAGTCCGCGTTGGTCGGCGCCCGCTCCTGGGCAACGGCAGGGTGGAGCGGCGCAAGGGGACCGATTCCAACGGCCAGCAGGACGGCTACGGCGAGCGTTCGCTTCAGCATTTGTTCTGTCTCCCGATGAGTGGGCAGTCGGGCAGTCGCGAGGCCACTTTGGCTCACCAAGCCTGACTCCGAGTCTGGTTCAAGTGCTACCAGTCTGAAGCCGGACGACTGATTCGTCCAAGACATTGTGTCTATCGCACTGATAGATACGACCTATCAGTCGGCGGACGCTGCCGTGGCGTGCCGCCTCGATTGCGTACGGCGAGCTCAACCGCTCAAGCCCCCTATACGATCGGCGGCGTTCTGCGGGAGTTGGTAACGGCTCCCGCAATCTCAACCCAGGTTGGCCGATCCGCCGGGAGCGCTAGCCGAGCCCCGGTGCTATGAACACCCACGGTGGACATGTGCCCCGACGGATGGCCGTGATGGACGACCCGTGGAAAGTTGGCGCCTATCGAGGCCCAGTATAGGGGCTGGAGAGCATCGCGGCTCGGCGGACCGTCGACGGAGCGCAAGCTCCAAGGAACGGCAGCGATGAAGCAGATGCTGAGCTGGTATGTGGGCATTGACTGGGGCGAGCAGAGCCACCAGGTGTGCCTGTGCGGCGACCACGGGGAGGTGCGCGGGGAGCGCGCCTTTCCGCATAGCGGGGCGGGGCTTGCAGCCCTGGTCCGGTGGCTGTTGGAGCGGACGCAGGCGCCGCCGGGGGTGATCGCGGCGGCGATCGAGCGTCCGGACGGCCCGGTGGTGGCGACCCTGATGGAGGCGGGGATGGTGGTGTTCGCGGTGAACCCGCGGCAGTCGAGCAACCTGCGGAAGTTCTTCTCCCACGCGGGGCACAAGAACGACGAGCGGGACGCGCGGATGCTGGCCACCACCCTGCAGGCCAGCCGGGCGGGGTTCCGGCGGCTGGCGCCGCGGCCGGCATTGGTCCGGCGGCTGCGGGAGCGGACCCGGGCGGCGGACCGGCTGCTCCAGGAACAGGTCCGGCAATGCCTGCGGATCCGGAGCGCGCTGGTGGACTACTTCCCGCAACTGCTCGAGGTGGCGGGCGGCGCGAAGAACCTGGGGGCTCCGTTCTTCCGGGAGCTGTGGGAGCGGGCTCCGACGCCGGCGAAGGCGCGCAAGGTGCGCTTGTCCACCTTGCACAAGCTGGTGCGGCGCTATGGGGTGAGCCGGATCGATGCCGAACGGATCCGGGCGTTGTTCCGGGAGCCGGCTCTGGTGGTGGCGCCGGGGGCGACCGAGGCCGCGGTGGAGACGATCCGCATGGCGCTCGTGCAGTCGGCCGTCATCCGGGCCGAGCTCGCCCGGGCGGAAGCCCAGATGACCCAGCTCCTCGACGAACTCTCCCGGACGGCGGAGGCCGGGGGAGGTCCGGAGGCCGGCGGCCCGGACCTGGTGAGTGTGTTGCGCTCGCGGCCGGGTGCGGGGGACCAGGCGCTGGCCCGCTTGTTCGCGTGGGGCTTCGAGGCCTTGCGGGAGGGCAACTACCGGCGCCTGCGTGCCTACTGCGGGGTGGCCCCGATCCTGGACCAGTCCGGCAAGTCCGAGCGCTTCGAGCGGCGGCGCGCGGTTCCCAGTTCGCTGCAACACGCCAGCTACATCCTGGCGAGAGGGATCGTCCGCTGGGATGAGAAGGTGGCGGCCTACAACCGGAAGCTGAAGGCGCAGGGGAAGCACACCGCCCGGCGCCACCGCAGCATCGCGGACCAGCAGCTGCGGGTGCTGTGCGCGATGGCGCGGAACCGAACCTTCTTTGACCCCAACGCTTCCGGGAGCACGCCCCGCACCGCCGCCTGACGGCGCTCTGACCACCCGCCCCTCAGCCTCCCGGCTCTGCCGCGGGGTTGCTGTCGGAACGGTGGAAAGAGCGTGCGCGCCCTGATCCTCGCGCGGAGCACCACGCTCCGCGCCAATGGGGGAGGTCTGTGCGCCTCCCGGCTGACCCACCACCTCTACGACTCGCTCCCAGCTATCCCCCCGGCACTTGCGTTCTCGTGGAAAGTCCACCGGGAGAACTGGGCCGCCTGGGTTTTGCCACCGGCTGTTTACTGCCGCCCGGCCGCGACCACCGACCAGTTACGTCCCACGGCCGGGCCCTCCCGCCGGTAGGAGTGGAACGCCGGCTGGCACCGGGTGCAGATCTCCGCGTCCTCGATGCCGTCCTCCGGCAGGCCCGCCGCGAGGAGTTGGAGGCGGTTCGCGAGCACCAGGTCGAGGTGCGGGCGTCCCTCGGCCCGCGGCCGGCGCGCAAACCCTTTCACGTCGTGTCCCTTCTCGCGGAACGCGGAGACCACCTCGGGGCCGACCTCGAAGCAGCAGGCGCGGATCGCGGGGCCGATGACGGCCCTGAGCCGCGAAGGGGGAGCACCGGCTTGCGCAGCCAGCGCGCGGGTGGCTGCTTCGACGACCCGCACCAGCGTGCCGCGCCAGCCGGCGTGAGCCCCGGCCACCGCGCCGGAGACCGGGTCCGCCAGGAGCACCGGGACGCAGTCGGCGGCCTTGATGGCGACGGCGGTGCGGGGGATGCGGGTTACCAGGGCGTCGCCGGCGGCCGGGGCAGCCGGCCGCGTGGCGTTCCGGAGCACCTGCACGTCATTGCCGTGGACCTGTCGAAGGGCGTGCACGGCCCGAACCCCGGCGGCGCGCTCCAGCAGGTCCAGATCGGCTTCGATCCTGTCGCGGACGCCGAGGGGCGGAGCGTCCGCTTGCCGGGTCCGGACCCGGCAGGTGAAGCCGTGGCGGGCCGGGAAGCGGCGGGAGGCGAGCGCTTCGAGCGGTTCGCCGGGACCGACCGGCTGCCAGCGGAAGCCTTCGGCTGGGTCGGGGAAGCGGAAGGGTGTCAACGCCGGCCGCCGGGTTGGCGCTCTTTCTCAGACCGCGAGGGCAGGTAAGGCCGCGCCGTGCGCGGTGCTCCGCACCGCGCGTGCCGGTCTGGAGACCGGCGTTCCGGGCCGGCGCGTCACCTCCTTAGCTGCGGCGGTTCAGGTACGGAGGTGTCTCGAGGTCGCCCCAGCGGTCTTCCCCCGGGTCCTCGGGAAGGGACATCGGCTCGTCGATCACCGGCCGCGAGGCAGAGCCGAAGACGTCGGCGCCGCCCTGGTCCGTCCCGCCCCCGTTCGCCTTCGCCTCCACGCGTTTCGCGTCGGATTCGGCGATCTTGGGGAAGGTGTCCAGCTTCGGGATGGTTCGGCCGACGCGCCCGCCGGCCCGGTCGGCCGGCCCCGCCGGCCCGGACCCGCCCGCCGAGGGCGCCACGCCCCGCGCGCCGAACGTACCGGTCGCGCGGGTGGTGTAGTTCGCGAAGTCGTTGGGGGTCGCGTTCGCCCGGTTCCGGTCGGGGAACCCGGTCGCGACCACCGTCACCTTGATCTCGCCCGTCTCGTCCATCCTCGGATCGAGCGCCGTCCCGATCAGGATGTTGTCTCCCGGTTCGGGATCGGCCGATCCGTAGGCCCCGGCTGCCTCGGCGGCCACGGCGTCCCGAACGACCTGGACGGCGCGCTGCACCTCGTTGAGCGTCAGACTCTCGCCCCCCGTGACGTTGACGATGATGCTCGTCGCGCCCTGAATCGAGGTGTCCTCGAGCAGCGGCGAAGAGATGGCCGCTTCGGTGGCCTGCTCGACCCGGTCCTCGCCCGAGGCCTGCCCGATGCCCATGACCGCGTCTCCACGGAGCCGCATGGCGGAGCGCACGTCGGCGAAGTCGAGGTTGATCTCCCCCGGGACCTGGATCAGGTCCGAGATCCCCTGAACCGCCTGCCGCACCACGTCGTCCGCGCTGCGGAACGCATCCCGGATCTTGAGGTTCCCGTACACCTCGACGACCCGGTCGTTCGGAACGCAGATGAGGGTGTCCACGAACTCGCGGAGTTCGCGGATCCCGTCGTTGGCCGTCGTCCGGCGCCGCTTCCCCTCGACGCTCATCGGCTTGGTCGCCACCGCGATGCAGAGGGCCTTGATCTCCTGGGCGACGCACGCGATCACCGGCGCGGCGCCGGTACCGGTACCCCCTCCCTCACCTACGGTGATGAAGATCATGTCGGCGCCCGACAGCACGTCGATGAGGCGATCCATGTCGTCGCGCGCCGCCAGCCGTCCCACCTCCGGATCGCCGCCGCAGCCGAGCCCGCCCGTCCGCTCGATGCCCAACTGGATCTTCACGGGCGCCTTCGCGAGCTCGAGCACCTGGGCGTCGGTATTCGCGGCGATGAACTCGACGCCGCTGACGCCCGCCTCGATCATCCGGTTGACGGCATTGCCGCCGCCGCCGCCCACGCCGATGACCTTGATGACGGCCCGTTTCTCCGTCACCTCCTCGGGCGCCGTGAACTGCGGCCCGGCCGCCATAGCGGCCGGAACGGCGGGGGCGGCGGCAGCCTTCTTCTCCACCGGCGGCAGCCCGGCGTCCGCCGCCGGTTGCTCCGCCGTGGCCACCGGTTCCCCGGCCGCGGCCGGCGGCTCCACGGGCTCGGGATCCGCGGCTTTCGCAGACGCGGCCTCCGGGGCGCCGGACCCGGCCTCCGGGGCGGCGTCCGCGCTGGCGAAGAGCGCCGGCTGCGCCGCGGGGGCCGATTCGGCTGCCGCTTCCGGCGTGTCCGGGGTCGCGGCAAGCTTGCCCGTTTCCGTGGGGCCGGCTTCGGGATCGCTGGCCTTGGGCGCTGGTTCTTCGGCGAAGAAGATCATGGGATCACTCCTTTGGGTGGGGGTGCTGGGGAAAAAGTGGTCATTGGGCTCTCCGGAGGTGACCGGCGACCCGCCGCAGACCGTTACCGATGGCGCGGCCCATTTCCGAGAGCGCGGACCGGGGCCTGGCCGCGGGCGTGCGCTGGCGATGCACAAGGCCATAACGGCAAAGGCCCATCGCGCAGCCGAAGTCCGGGCGTGCGGCCAGGTCGCGCCGGCCGCTCAGTCCCTGGGGCCCGCGGCTCTCGACGTACGCCCCGAAGACCAGTCGCGTCACGTCGCTCAGCCCGTCGAGGTTCGCTCCGCCGCCGGTGAGCACCATGGTCCGCGGAACGTCCCGGAGCACGGCGCCCAACTGGTCACGGATCTTGGTGAGATCGCTCTCCGCCCGCCGCTGCAGGACGTCGGCCAGCAGCCGGCGGCGCCATTGCTTGGGGTAGCCGCCGCCCGAGACGTGGATTTCGAAGTGATCGTCCTCGGGCACCTTCTCCGCGAGGGCGACGCCGTAGCGGCGCTTGGCCTGCTCCGCGTGCGCGTGGGAGGTCTTGAGTCCGAGAGCGAGATCGCGGGTGTAGGCCCGGCCCCCGCTCGGCATCAGGTCCGAATGCCGCAGCGCTCCGCGCCGGAAGACCGCGATCTCGGTCGTCATGGCGCCGATGTCGAGCAGGACGGCGCCCTCCTGCCGCTCTTCCCCGGTGAGGACGCCGTAGCCGGCGGCCAGCGGCGCGGCCACCAGGCGCTCGATGCGGATGCCGGCGCCGTTCACCGCCTCTTCGATGCGGTGGAGGGTGGCGGCGGGACAACTGACGAGGTGCACGTGCGATTCGATCTTCTCGCCGGTCCAGCCCGTCGGGTCGTCGGTGGAATCGAGGTCGTCCACCCAGAACTCCTGGGGGAGGGCGTGCAGCAGTTCATACGGAGGGCGGAGCCACGCCGTGCCGCCGTCCCTGGGCACGGCCGCCATGACCGCCCGGTAGACGTCGGACTCCGCGATGCGGTGCTGCGGCGTCAGGATCGAGATCGCGCCGGAGGAGTTGATACTGCGGCGGGTACGGCTGCCTACCGAGACGAAGGCCGACCCGACCTCCACGCCCGCAGCCTGTTCGACCTCCTCGACCGCCTGCCGCACGGCTTCGGTGACCCCTCCCAGCCGCACGACCTCGCCGTACTGGACGGAGTTCCGCGACTCGGCCTGCCCGACCGCCAGCACCTCGAGCCCCATGCCTTCCTCGGTTCCGGCGGGAGCCTCGGGCAGGCGGGCGAGCACGGTGCGCACCAGGTCGGATCCGATGTCGATGCCGCAGAGCAGATCCGTGGGCCTCGTCATTCCGCCGCTCCTCCTGCGGGCCCGTCGGGTAGCTCTTCCGGGTCTGCCGCCGGCTCGGCGCGGACGAGAAACCGGTCCGGGACCCGGGCATCGACCCGCGTGAGACCGGGCCAGCGCCCGACCAGGTCGGGCAGGAGCGCCGCGGCGCGCGCCAGGCCTTCCGCGAAGTCCCGTTCGTTCAGCAGGATCGGGACCGCCGCCGACCTCAGCACCACCTGCACCCGGTGGGGACCGCCGCTCACGTCCACCTCCGAAACGAGCCGGTCCAGTTCGGGTCGGCGGGACAGCACCGCCGCCAGCCGGCCGGCGAGCGCCGCCCGCGCTTCGAAATCGGGGTGGCCGCGGCCGGCCCCCCGGATCAGCACCAGGTCCGCCGCGTCGGCCCACACGAAATCGGCGGCGCTGGCCGGCCCGAGAACCGTTCCGTCGTCCGCAAGGGCAGCGGGGGGCTCCCAGTCGAGGAGCGCCACGGCCCGCTTTTCCTCGACGTCCACCAGGACGCCGGCGGGCAGCAGCCGCTCCACCGAGACGCGCCGGGGGATTCCCGTCGCCAGCAACTGCTCGCGGATGACCGCCGCGTCCGCGAGCAGCCCCGCGGGCCTCAGGCTTCCGGCGACCGGCGACCGGTTCAGATGACCCGCTCCGCGGATCCGCAGTTCGGCCGGCACGCTCTCGGTCGCCGCCCCGGCGCTCTCCACGGCGGTCATCCTTCCGACAATGACTCCGGCGGCCAGCGCGAGGCCCACCGACCCGATCAGAATGCGGGCGGCCCGTCGCGGCAGCGGGGTTCTCGGCGCCGGCGGCGCCACCAGGCGCGGCTCTCCGTCCACCGGGCGGCGCCACCCCTCCTGGTCGCCGCGCGGCGGGAGTTCGATGGGCAGTGAATCCGCCCGGCGTCCCGTCAGCCGGTCACGCCACCCTTTCACGGAGCACCTCCTCGAGCAGGTCGGGCAACCGGGTGATGCTGCCCGCCCCCAGCGTCAGAACCACGTCGCCGGCCCGCAGCTCGGGAGCCAGCCGGCTGGCCACGTCGTCCAGGGAGCCGAGGTAACGGACATCGGGGTGCCCCGTACCCCGGATGCCCCCGGCGAGCGCTTCGCCGTCCACTTCCGGAATCGCCTCCTCCCCCGCTGGGTAGATGTCCGTGACCACGACGACATCCGCGCCGGTGAACGCCCGGCAGAACTCGTCGTGCAGGTCCCGCACCCGGGTGTAGCGGTGGGGCTGGAAGACCGCCACCGTGCGGGCGCCGAACGCCGCCCGCGCGGCCTCGAGCGTCTCCCGGATCTCGCTCGGGTGGTGGGCGTAGTCGTCCACGATCCGCACCCCGCCCACCGTGCCGCGCCGCTCGAACCGGCGTTCGACCCCGGTGAAGGCTTCGAGGCCGTTGCGGATCGCCGGAGTTCCGAGGCCGAACTCGAGCCCGACGGCGGCGGCGGCCAGGCTGTTCAGGACCGCGGTGCGGCCCGGCTGCTTCAGGTGGACGGCGCCGGCCAGGCCGCCCCGGATCCGCAGCTCGTAACGGGTCCCTTCCTCGGAGATGGAGATCCCCTCGGCCGAAATCTCGGCATCCGCAGCGAGCCCGTAGGTGATGACCCGCCGGCGGACGCGCGGCAGCAGCGAGCGCACGTTGTCGCAGTCGATGCAGACGATCGCCCCCCCGTAGAACGGAGTCATGTTGATGAAGCGCAGGAAGGAATCGAGGAGATCCTCCATCCCTTCGTAGGCGTCGAGGTGCTCGCGGTCGATGCCGGTGACCACCGCCAGCACCGGGAGCAGCCGCAGGAAGGTGCGGTCGGACTCGTCGGCCTCCGCCACCAGGATCTCGGACTTCCCGACGCGCGCTCCGCCGCCGATCGTCGCGACCCGGCCGCCGATCACCGTCGTCGGATCGAGACCCGCGTGATCGAGCAGCACGGAAGTCATCGAAGTCGTCGTGGTCTTGCCGTGCGACCCGGCCACCGCCACCGCGAACTTCATCCGCATCAGCTCGGCGAGCATCTCCGCGCGCGGAATGATGGGGAGTTGCCGCTCGCGGGCCGCCGTCACTTCGGGGTTGCCGGCCGGCACCGCGGAGGAGATGACCACCACGTCGGCGCTGTCGACCTGATCGGCGGCGTGTCCCTCGAACACGATGGCGCCGAGTTCGGCCAATCGCCGGACGTTGGCGCCGACCCGGAGGTCGGAACCGCTCACCGGGTACCCGAGATTCAGCAGCACCTCCGCGATGCCGCTCATCCCGACGCCGCCGATGCCCACGAAGTGCACCCGGGTCCGTTTGGAGAACAGGAGCCCGCCCCCCGCCCCGGAGGGGGAGAGCCTCGGCGCCCGGCCGTTCATGCCGGACCTCCCGCGAGGTCGTGAAGCCGGGCGGCGAGCCGCTCCGCCGGACGGTCGCGCACCAGGCGGCGGGCCGCGCCCGCCATGTCCTCCCGCCGGGACGGGTCGTCCAGCAGGGAGAAGAGCACGCTGGCGAACTCCGCGCCCGAGGCGCCCTCGTCCACGGTGAGCGCCGCCCCCGCCTCGGCGAGCGCGGCGGCGTTCTGCCGCTGGTGGCCGCCCGCGACCGGCGCCGGCACCAGGATGCCCGGCCGGCCGGCGGCCGCGAGTTCGGCGCAGGTGATGGCCCCCGCCCGGCCGACCACCAGGTCCGCGGCTGCCATCGCCCGGGGCATGTCGTCGAGATACGCGACGACATCCGCGCCGAGCCCCGCCTCGCGATACGCCTCGCGAACCCGCGTTTCCTCGGCGGGGCCCGTCTGATGGGTGATCCGCAACGCGCCGCCCCAGGCGCGAAGCTCCGGCAGCGCCGCCGTCACCAGCCGGTTCAGCCGGGAAGCTCCCTGGCTGCCGCCGGTGACGAGCACGGACACGGTCCCGTTGTTCCCGGGGGCCGGCGCCAGCCCGAGGAACTCCGGGCGGACGGGGACTCCGGCGAGCAGCGCCCGGCGCCGGAAGTGCCGCCGGGTGCCCTCCCAGGCGACGGCGACCTCGGTGGCGAAGGGAGCGCTCCAGCGGGTCGCGAAACCGGGCTCCGCATTGGGCTCCAGGATCAGCGACGGGATGCCGAGGAGCCGGGCGGCGAACACCGCCACGCCGGAGACCGAGCCGCCGGTTCCGAACACCGCGTCGGCGCGGAACGCCTTCAGGAGCCGGCGCATCTGGCCCAGCGAGCGGAGCAGCCGGACCGCGGTGCGGGGCAGGACAAGGGGCGACCGGCCGCGGATGGGCGGCACCTCCACGAGATCGAGCGGGAACCCGTGCCGCGGCACGAGGCGCCCCTCGAGCCCTCTCGCCGTACCCACGAAGCGGATTTCGGCGGGTCCCTGGTCGGCGAAGGCGCCGGCCACGGCGAGGCCCGGGTAGATGTGCCCGCCGCTGCCGGCGGCGGCGATGAGAAGGCGCTTCACGGCACCCTCTGGGAGACCGAAAGCACCAGGCCCGCCGCCACCAGCGTGGTGATGAGCGAGGAGCCTCCGGCGGAAACGAACGGGAGCGGGAGTCCGGTGGTGGGAAGGATCGCGGTCGCGACGCTGAAGTGCAGGAAGGCCTGGAGGGCGATGGTCAGCGTGGCCCCGGCCCCGAGCAGCATGCCGAAGCGATCGGGAGCGCGGCTCGAGACCACGAGCCCCCGGACGGTAAACAGGAGGAAGAAGACAACCACCAGTCCCGCCCCGATGAAACCCAGTTCCTCGCCGACCACCGAGAAGACGAAGTCGGAGTGAGGTTCGGGCAGGTAGAGCAGCTTCTGACGGCTGGCGGCGAAACCCACTCCGGTCAAGCCCCCGCTGCCCAGCGCGATGAGCGACTGGCTCAACTGAAAGCCGTCGCCCAGCGGATCCCCGAAGGGATCGAGGAAGGTGAGGATGCGGGCGATCCGGTAGTCCGCGGCCAGCACCCCGGCGGCAAACAGCGGAACCCCCACCGCGGCCAGGCCCGCCAGGTGCTTGAGGCGCGCGCCCCCCAGGAAGATCACCGAGGCCCCCACCAGCACCAGCAGGGTGGCGGTCCCGAGATCGGGCTGCAGGTAGATGAGCCCCGCGAGAAAACCCGTAGCGACGAGCGGCAACACCAGGGTGCGGAGGGAAGCGGCGCTCCGGGCGGCCATCAGGTGGGCGAGCGCCACGACCAGCCCGAGCCTCGCCGGCTCCGAGGGCTGCAGCGTGAATCCGGCGAAATGCACCCACCGGTTCACGCCGTTGATGGCGGGCGAGAGCAGCGCCGCGAAGAGCGAAACGATGAGCAACCCGTAGACCGCCCACACGACGGCCGGCCGATTGAGCTGCCGGTAGTCCGAACGGGCCACGGCGATCATCGCCAGACAACCGAGCGCCGCCCACACCGCCTGGCGTCCCAGGAAGTACGAAGGACTGCGGTCGCTGGCGTCCGCCACGATGGCCGAGGCGCTGTAGAGCATCACCAGCCCGAAGACGAGCAGCGCGAGCGTCAGCAGGAACAGGGGCCGGTCGGGGGCCATGCGCCGCGCCATTACCGCCCACCTCCCGCAGCCTCCCGGAGACGTTCGACCGCGGCGCGGAATCTCCGTCCCCGGTCCCCGTAGTTCTCGAACAGGTCGAAGCTGGAACAACCGGGAGAGAGCAGGACGATCCCGCCCCGGCCCGCACGCGAGAGCGCGCGCTCCATCGCCTCCTCGAGGGTGTCCCGGACCTCCACGGGCACGCTCCGGATCTCGGCGGCGACCCGGTCTTTCGTCCGCCCGATCGCCTGGATCCCCCGCACCGCGCCCAGCGATCCCTCCAGGTCGGTGAACCGGCCTCCCTTGAGGATGCCGCCCAGGATGAGCTGGATTCCACCGCCCGCCTCCGGGGAGAGCGCGTCGAGCGCGGCGCGGGTCGCCTGGAGGTTCGTGGCGCGGGAGTCGTTGACGAACCGGACGCCCGCCACCGAGCCGGCTTCTTCGAGCGCGTGCGGGAGGCCGGAGAAGCCGGCCGCCGCCGCTTCCATCGCGTCCCGGCCGACTCCGAGCAGGGCGCCGGCTGCCGCCGCGGCCGCGAGGTTCCGGTGCTGATGCCGCCCCGGAAGGCGGAGCGCCGCGAGGCTGGCCAGGACGCGGGTGGCCTCCCGGTCGCGCCGCACGATCCGCCCGGAGTCGAGGAGCACCTCCGGATCGTGCGCGCCGGCGGGCCCGCCGAACGGCAGCAGGCCGGCGCCGCTGCCGCGGGCACCGCTCGTCGCGAGACCGGAAGCCACCGCGTCATCCCCGTCGAAGACGACCCAGTCGGAAGCCGTCTGGTTCTCGAAGAGACGGGCCTTGGACCGGCGGTAGTCCGCGAGGTCCGGATGCCAGTCGAGATGGTCCTGGCCCACCTCCAGCATCACGGCGATGCGCGCCCGGAAGCGGACGATCGTCGCCAACTGGAAGCTCGAGGCCTCGACCACCGCGACCTCGCCCGGGCCGAACGTCTCCGCGAGCGCGGTGAGCGGTTCCCCCAGGTTCCCGCAGGCCCGGGCCGGCGTGCCCTGGACGCGCAGCGCGTCGGCGAGCAGCGTCACGACGGTGGACTTGCCCTTGGTGCCGGTCACCGCCACCAGCCGGTCCGCGGGTTCCCCGAGCGCCCGGTACCCGAGTTCGAGTTCCCCCCAGACCGGAATCCGCTCCCGCCGCGCGGCCTTCAGGATGCCGGTGGCGGGCGGCACTCCCGGACTCGTCACCACGAGCGCCATTCCGGCCAGCAGCGACGGGGGATGGCCCCCGCAGTGGACGCGCGCCCCGAGCGCCCGCAGCGTGGAGACCGCGGGGATCTCCGCCTCCGGCCGGGAGTCCGCGACCAGCACCCGCCGGCCGCGGCGGGAGAGCCAGCAGGCCGCCGCCTGACCGCTCGCGCCGGCGCCCAGCACCAGAACGTCCGGTCCCGGGATGTCTGGGAGTTCCGCCATCGGTCATCGCAGCTTGAGGGTGGTGAGGGTGGCGAGCGCGCAGAGGACGGCCAGGATCCAGAACCGGACGCTCACCTGCGTCTCCTTCCAGCCCGCGAGTTCGAAGTGGTGGTGGAGCGGCGCCATCCGGAAGAGGCGGCGGCCGGTGAGCTTGAACGCGGCGACCTGCAGGATCACCGACAGCGTCTCGAGCACGAACACGCCGCCGACGATCACCAGCAGGATCTCCTGCCGGATCAGGAGCGCCTGCATTCCGATCCCCGCCCCGAGGGCGAGCGATCCCACGTCGCCCATGAAGACGCGCGCGGGATGGGCGTTGAACCACAGGAACCCGAGCGCGGCCCCGGTGATCGCCGCCCCGAAGATCGTCACCTCGGAGGCGCCCGGGACGTAGAGGATGTCGAGATACGCCGAGAACTCGGCATGCCCGGACAGGTAGGTGAGCGCGGTGTACACCGCGGCCGCCACCAGCACGCAGCCCGCCGCGAGCCCGTCGAGCCCGTCGGTGAGGTTGACCGCGTTCGAGGACGCGAGGAGCACCACCATGGCCGCCGGCACGAACAGCAGTCCGAGTTCGGGCTGGAACTCCTTGAAGAACGGGAAGACCACGCGGGTGGTGAACTCGCCGCTGCCGGCGTACCAGAGAAGGAACCCCCCGCCAGCAGCCCGAGCAGGAGCTGAACGCCGAACTTCGCGCGGACACTCAGTCCGATCCCGTCCGCCCGCCGCAGCTTCCTCCAGTCGTCCACGAATCCCAGCGTCCCGTAGGCGGTCATGGTGAGCACGGCGACCCAGACGAGGACGTTGCTCAGGTCCGCCCAGAGCAGGGTGGAAAGGACCACGGTTCCGAGGATCAGGACCCCGCCCATCGTGGGAGTGCCGGCCTTGTGCTGGTGCGCCGGACCGTCCGCCCGAATCTGCTCCCCCACCCGGAGCCGGGAGAGGCGGGCGATCACGAACGGGCCGAGGCCGAGCGAGAGGACGATCGCGGTGGCCGCCGCCGCCGCGGTGCGGACCGAGACGTAGCGGAAGACGTTGAAGACGCCGATCTCGTCCGCGAGCGAGAAGAGCAGGTCGCCGAGCATCAGGCGTCTCCTCCGGACGGGACGTCTTCCCCGCCGCGGATCCGCAGCCGGTTGAGCGCGGCATCGAGTCCGACCGCCCGGGAGGCCTTGAACAGCACCAGGTCGCCCGAGCGGAGGACGCCTTCCAGGAGCGCCGCCGCCTCCTCGGGACCGTCGGCGGCGAGGCTCTTCGATCCGGGGGCGGCCGCCTCGGCGAAGGTCCGTCCCAGGGGGCCCACCCCGACGATCAGATCCAGCGGCAGGGCGCCCGCCAGTTGCCCGCAGGCGCGATGGAGCGGCTCGGCGTCCTCGCCGAGTTCCCGCATGTCCCCCACGACCACGATCCGCCGCCCGGCGGGGAGGGCGGCGAACTCGCGCAGCACGGTGCGCAGCGCGCGGGGGCTGGAGTTGTAGGTTTCGTCAAGCGCCACCGCGCCGCCGCGAAGCCGCACCTTCGTCCCCCGGCCGGGTAGCGGAGCGAGGTCCGCCACGCCCCGGGCCGCGTGCTCGATCGGCACGTCGAGGACCGTCGCCGCGGCCAGCCCGGCGAGCACGTTGCCCGCGTTGTGACGTCCGGCGAGGCCGCACGAAACCGACACGGCGGGTCCGCCGAAGGCGCTGACCTCGAAGACGAGGCCGGAGGGACGCGCGGCGTAGCCCGAACCCCTTACATCGACCCCCTCGGCGAAGCCGTAGGTCACGCGCCGGCCGGAGAAGCGGCCGGCCTGGGCGCGGACGAGGTCGTCGTCGGCGTTCACGACCGCGGTCGCGCCCGCGGGGAGGGCCTCGAAGAGCTCTCCCTTGGCGGCGGCGATGGCGTCCAGCGATCCGAAGTACTCGAGGTGCGCCTCCGCGATGGTGGTCAGGACGCCGCAGTCGGGCGCCGCGATTTCGGTGAGCGTGCGGATCTCCCCCGGAGCGGACATCCCGAGCTCCACGACGCCTACTTCCTCGTCCTCGCGGGCGAGCAGCGAGAGGGGAAGCCCCCACTGGTTGTTCAGGTTCCCCCGCGACCGGAAGACGGAGCGCTCCACGCCGATGGCGGCGGCCGCCGCCTCCTTGGTGGTCGTCTTGCCGAGACTTCCGGTGATCGCCACGATCCGGGCGCCGCTCTCGATCCGCTGCTCGCGGGCGAGGGCGCCGAGCGCCTCGGTCGGGTCGGCCACCCGGATCAGGAACCCTCCGGGGGCTTCCTCCCGCCGGTCGTAGGCGCTCTCGACCACCACGCCGGCCGCTCCCGCGCGGAAGGCGTCCGGAACGAACGCGTGGCCGTCGAAGCGCGGTCCCCGGATCGCGAAGAACAGGTCTCCCGGAGCGAGCGTCCGCGAGTCGATCGAGACCCCGGTGAACATCGCGGCGGCGCCTTCGAGGGCGCCCTCCATCGCCCGGGCCGCCGCTTCGCCGTGGAGTCTCATGAGAGGGAGAACTCCAGCGCGCCGGCCGCGACCTGGCGGTCATCGAAGGCAATCCGGGTGTCCCCGAACTGCTGGTGGGTCTCGTGCCCCTTGCCTGCCACCAGCACGAGGTCCCGCGGGCCGGCCACCGCCACCGCCTCTTCGATGGCGCGCCGGCGGTCCGGTTCGGTCAGGACCTCGGCGCCCAGCGCCGGATTCTCGGCGCCCACCCGGATCTCGGCGATGATCGCGCCGGGTTCCTCCCCGCGCGGGTTGTCGGAGGTCAGCACGACGCGGTCGGCGAGCCGGGCGGCGGCGTCTCCCATGAGCGGCCGGTTGCCCCGGTCGCGTTCGCCGCCGCAGCCGAAGACCACGTGGAGCCGGCCCTCACCCACCAGGCAGCGGGCGGCCGCCAGGGCGCGGGCCAGCGCGTCCGGCGTGTGGGCGTAGTCCACCAGCACCGCCGGCTTCCCGCCCCGGAGGCCTCCCCGCGGCGCTCCGACCCGTTCCATCCGGCCCGGGGGCGGAGCGGCCCCGGAGAGGACCTCGGCCGCCCGGGCCCCGTCGAATCCGAGCGCGGTGAGCGCTCCCCACGCCGCCGCCAGGTTCAGGCCGCTGAAGTGCCCGAGCAGGGGGCTCGAGATCTCGGCGGATCCCGCCGGGCCGTCCAGCGCGACGCGCGTCCCGGACAGGTCGGAGTGGATGGCCGGGAGACGGATCGTGGCCCCGGGGTCGGAACCGAAGCCCACGACCC
Source organism: Vicinamibacteria bacterium (assembly GCA_965116805.1). Lineage (GTDB taxonomy): Bacteria > Acidobacteriota > Vicinamibacteria > Marinacidobacterales > Marinacidobacteraceae > Marinacidobacterium. The sequence goes on along the minus strand of OZ220713.1, from coordinate 1,333,225 downwards.
GCACGTCGGGACGCAGCTCCTCGAGTTCCGCCCCGAGCCGCACGCCGAACGGGTCGTCCCAGCCGATGACGGCGGTGCCGCCCGGGCGGAGCAGCTCCGTGAACAGCTCCCGCTTCGCCCGGAAGTAGGAATCGAACCCGCCGTGGAAGTCGAGGTGGTCGCGCGTCAGGTTGGTGAACACCGCCACTTCGAAGGCCGTCCCTCCCAGCCGTCCCTGCCGGAGGCCGTGCGAGGAGCACTCGACCGCGCCGAAGCGGCACCCGGCGGAGAGCGCGAGCGCCAGCAGGGCCTGGAAGGCGGGAGCCTCCCGGGTGGTGAGGCCCGCCGCGGCGGGTTCGAGGAGGCGGCCGGCGGCGTGCGCGCGGTGCGCCACCGTCCCGCAGTAGAGGCCGCCGGAGGTCTCCTGCCGGAAGAAGGCGTCCAGCAGCCAGGCGACCGTGGTCTTCCCGTTGGTCCCGGTCACCCCGACGAGCCGCATCGCGTCGGAGGGGCGGCCGTGGAAGGCGGCCGCCACCGGTCCGGCGGCGCGGCGGGAATCGCGTACCCGCGCGAAGGGGATCCCCGGATCCGGCGGCGGCGTCTCGACCAGCGCCGCCGCGGCCCCCGCGGCCCCCGCGGCCGGCACGAAGTCATGGCCGTCGAAGCGCCCACCGGGCACGGCGACGAAGAGACTCCCGGGCTCGACCGCCCTCGAGTCGCAGGTGACGCCCCGAATCGGGAGATCGCCGGCGCCGGCCGACAGCTCCGCGTCCAGGCCGTCGAGAAGGTCTCGCAACCGGCGGGAGGGGATGGCGGCAGGGCTCATTGCGGTCGGCTCCCGGGCTCTTCGGAAGACGGTTCCCGAGGGGCCGGGGTTCCCATCGCCTGGCCGGTTGTGGCGACGCCGTCCTCCGGAGATTCGGACGTGTCTGACGGAGGGAGTCCCGGAGTCGCGGACCGGAGCGGCCCCTCGCGGAACCCCGCGGGGTTTCCCGCGGCCCCGGCGATCAGCGTCGTCCCGGAGGTCGCCGGACCGGAGACCTCCTCCATCCTCACCCGCGAGGCAACGAGGTCGCGCGCCGGGGCCCCGGATCCCGCCGGGGCCTGCGGGCGCGGCATCGCGGACGCGGCCCGGCCGCGCCACCTGCGGACGAGCTGGCGGACCGTCCTCCCCGAACTGACCAGGCGTTCCGTTCCCCAGCCGGTCCGCCGGTGCCGCCAGAGCACCCGGTCGGCGATTCTTCCGAAGACGGCCGCGGCCCCCGTCCCGCTATGGTTGGGCCTCTGGACGTCGAGGATCACCACCCCGGTGAACAGCGGATTGCTGGCGGGCGCGAAGCCGGCGAAGGAGGCGGTGTAATCGGTCTCCGAGTAGCCGCCCGGAATCGCCTTCTGGGCAGTTCCCGTCTTCCCCGCGATCGAGAAACCGTCCACGGCCGCGTTGGCGCCGGTTCCCTCCAGCACGGCGCCGGCGAGCAGCTGCCCTACCCTGGCGGCCGTCATCGGGCTGATGACCTGCACACCGTCTTCCGGCGGTTGGACCTCCCCGCCGACCCCCCGGATCAGGCGGAGGGGCCGCCGGACTCCCCCCGTCGCGATGGTGTTCACCCCCCGGATGAGCTGGACCGGCGTGACCGCGATCCCGTGACCGAAGGAAACGGTCGCGAGGCGGATCGGCCGCCAGACGCCCCTTCCGGGAACGATGCCGCGACTCTCCCCGCCGAGGGGCAACCCGGTGGGTTCGCCGAACCCGAAGGCATGCAGATACCCGTGCAGGGTCTCCGAGCCGAGCCGGTCGGCGACCTGCAGGGTGCCGATGTTGGACGACTGCTGGATGACGCCGGCGAAGGTGAGCGGCCCGAGCGGCTTCCAGTCCCGGACGATGCGTCGGCCGATGCGGTAGCTGCCGTCGAAGGTCTCGAACTCCTCTTCCTCGTCGGTCACGCCCTCCTCGAGAGCCGCCGCCGCGGTGAAGATCTTGAAGACCGATCCCGGCTCGTAGGGATCCGTGATGCTCCGGTTGGCCAGGGCCGCCAGCGGAAACTCGCGGGCCCGGTTGGGGTCGAAGGACGGCGCGCCGGCCATGGCCAGCACCTCGCCGGTCTGAGGCTCGATCAGGATCACGGCTCCCGACGCCGCGGGAGTCTCGACGAGGGCCCGCGCGAGTTCCTCTTCGGCCACGGCCTGCAGGTAGGAATCGATCGTCAGCTCGATGTCGGCTCCCGGACGCGATTCGCGCACCACCCGGCTGCCCCGGCCGGTGCGCCGGCCGTCGGTCCAGACGGTGCGCCGGCCCGGCTCTCCGCGCAGGACCCCGTCGAGGGCGAATTCGATGCCGCCCAGCCCGTCGCCGTCGGCCCCGACGAAGCCCAGCACGTGGGCGGCGAGTTCCCCACCGGGATAGAAACGGCCGAACTCCTCGATCGTGCCGACGGGAAGCCCGGTCTCCAGCGCGCAGGCGACCTGCTCCGCGGCGGCCTTGCGCTTGAGCCAGGAGAAACGCGAGTCGCGTCCCAGCCGCTGCTCCACGAGCGCCACGGGGACTTCGAGACACCGCGCGAGACGCTCCGCCGCTGCCGGGATCGTGGCGGCGGCGTAGTCGGGCGGAACCACGTACACCGAGTCCACCGCGGCCGTCAGCGCCAGCGGCCTTCCGTTGCGGTCGTAGATCCTCCCCCGGAACGGCGGGATGGTGAGTTCGTGGGAATGCTGGCGGTCGGCGCGCCGCACCATGGTCTCGTGGTCGAACACCTGGATCTGGACGAGCTGGCCGAGGATCAGCGCCCCCCAGACCCCGATTAGGATCACCCCCACCATCACCCGCCGGCGCAGTCCCGCCCGGCCCCGGTCCTCGCGCGACCGGGCGCCGTCCGGCGCCGGCGGCGACTCGGGTGCCGCGGCCGGCCCGGGTTCGCGGCGCGGCCCCCGGCGCGAAGGCCGCTGGGCGGCCGCCTTCAGGAGCGGCGCCGGCAGATCGGGGAAGAGGCTGTTGGGGGGAGGCGTCCGCCCGCCCGAGCCCGGTCTCTTGCGCGCGGGGCTCATCGCGTCGCCGGACTCCCGGTTTCCCCGGGGACGGCTGCCGGGGCGTCGGGAGTTTCGAGAATCACCCGCTCCCCGGCGGGCTCCAGCCCGTACGTTTCGCGGGCCGCCCGCTCGACCTCACCCGGGTCGGTGAGCTCGCTCAGCTCGAGCCGGTAGCGCTCGATGTCCTTTTCCAGTTGATCCCGCTCAAGGCGGAGTTCCTCGACGCGGTAGCCGAGCCGAACGGCCTCGAGGTGCGGCCAGGTGGCGGCAACCGCGGCCGCCAGCGCGAAGATCCCGATCACGAGATAGAGCAGAAGCTGCGCGTACCGCTTGCGGTCGAGCTTCCGGTGCAGCCACTGGTTGTCCGGGCGGTAGTTGACTTCGAAGTGCTCCGGAGTCATCGCGGGGACTCCTCCGGGCGGGCCGCTCCGGGCCCGCTCGCGCCGACCCGGCGCAGAATCCGCAGGCAGGCGCTCCGGGACCGGCGATTCGCGTCCCGTTCGTCTTCGTCGGGCCGAATGGGCCGCCGCGTGCCCACCTCGAATCCGGACTGGCTGGCGAGCCGGCGGAAGGCGTGCTTGACGGGACGGTCTTCCCCGGAGTGGTAGGAGATGACCGCCAGGGCGCCTCCCGGGAGGAGCCGGGCGGGCGCCTCGTGGAGCGCGGCGGCGAGGGCCTGCGGTTCGCGATTCACGGCCGAGCGCACCGCGAGAAAGGTCCGGGTGGCGGGGTCGATCCGCCCCCGGCGCGGCCCGACGGCGGCGACCACGGCGGCCCGCAGGTCTCCGGTGGTGCGAAGCGGACGGCGGGCGGCGATCCGCCGGGCGATGGCGCGGGACCGCCGCTCCCCGATCCCGAACAGCAGATCCGCGATCTCCCGTTCGTCGAGCCGGTCGAGCAACTCGGACGCCGTCTCCCCCGAGCCGGGGTCGTAGCGCATGTCCAGAGGGCCGTCGTGCCGGAGCGCGAAACCGCGTTCCGGCGTCTCGAGCTGCGGGCTGGAGAGTCCGAGATCGAGGAGGATGCCGTCCACCCGGTCCCAGCCCACCGCGTCGAGGGCCGGCCCGAGGCCGGCGAAATCGGCCGGCAGGAAGCGGAAGCGGGAATCGCGGGCGGCGAGCGCGGCGGCGGCCGGCGCCGCCTCCGGGTCCTTGTCCAGCCCGAGCACGAGAGCCCCGGGATCGGCCGCGAGAATCGCTTCCGTATGCCCGCCGCGCCCGAACGTGCCGTCGAGGTAGCGCCCGCCGGAACGGGGAGCCAGCCAGCGCACGACGGTGTCCCGCAGGACCGGGAGGTGGGTGGCCGGCGCCGGCGCCTCGGTCGCGGTCACTTCAGGGCGGGTCCGAGGGGAGAGTCGGGCGAGGAGCGACGGGAGCGGGAGCCCGGACGGCGCCGGCCGGGGGGCGGGGGAGAACTGCGCGAACATGCCGGCCCGAATCGAGCGTCAGATCCCCTCCTGCGCCAGGAGCGCCAGTTCTTCGTCCGTGAGCGGATCGGCCTCGACGCGGGCGAGCAGGGTTTCGTGATCCCACGCCTCCAGATAGCCGCCCTTCCCAAGCACATCGACCTTGCCCACGGTGTTCGCGCGCGTCCGCAGGAGCTGGGGAAGGAGAAGCCGGTTCTGCGTGTCCAGTTCCGCGACCTGTCCGAAGAAGGCGGTGGCCAGCTGGAATTTGCGCCGTACCGGGTCGACTTCGCCGCGGTTCTGCATCCGGGACTCGATCTCCTCCCAAGTCGGCATCGGATAGATCGAGGCGCACTGCCCGCCGTCGAGGCTGGTGATGTAGACCTTCGTGCCGAACTGCTTCAGCGCGTCGAGGAAGGCGGCCGGAACCTTGAGCCTCCCCTTGGCGTCCACGGTGGCGGGGTGGTTGCCGCGAAACACGGGATCTGAGGGGCTTGGGGGCGGGTGGGTCTGCCTCCCTGCCCACTCCGAGACGTGAGTCTGGATTCAAGTACTGGATGAGAAGAGAGGTTCACCCTATTTAACCACTTTCACCCACTAATTTCCACAAGGCAAACCCGGGACCGGGACCGCCGGCCAGTTCTCCCGGTGGGGGCCTTCAGATCGGCACCCGCTGCGCGCAGCGCAGCGGACCGCACCCCGCTCCTCTCCTCGAATAGCACCCCCCGGCCGGGACCGCCGGTCTTCAGACCGGCACCCGCTGCGCGCAGCGCAGCGGACCGCACCCCGCTCCCCTCCCCGTATCGCACACACCCCTCGGAGCGCCGGCCTCCGGCCGGCATCGACCGCCGGGAGGCGGTCGAAACCACACCCCGCCCCCCGCGGAACAGCTCCGCCGCCCCTACCCCACGTTGAACCGAATCAACAGCACATCCCCGTCCTGCACCGGATAGTCCTTCCCCTCCAGCCGCAGCGCCCCCTGCTTCCGCGCCGCATCCCAGGACCCACACTCCACCAGCGCGTCGTAGGAGACGACCTCGGCCCGAATGAAACCCCGCTCCATGTCGGTGTGGATCCCACCGGCGACCTCCTGGGCGCGCGTGTTCCGGCGGAACAGCCAGGCGCGCGCCTCGTTCTCGGCGGCCGTGTAGAAGGTGGCGTGGTCCATCAGCTCGAAGATGGCCCGGATGATCCGCTTCGCCGCCCCCGCTTCGACCCCCAGGTCGCGCCGGAACTCCGCCGCGTCCTCGTCCGGCAGCTCTGCGATCTCCGCCTCGATCCGCGCGGAAACGGTGGCGAGCCGGGTCTCCGGGCGGCGTGACAGTTCCTCAAGACCTGGCCAGCTCCCCGGATCCCGGCCCGCCTCGTCCTCCCCGGCGTTGAGAACGACGAGGTGCGGTTTCGCGCTCATGAGCCCGTAACCGACGAGGCGTTTCCGATCCTCGGCGCTCAGCGCCTCGCGCAGCGGAACCTCCCGCTCCACCTCCCGGCGCGCCCGGTCCAGCAGGTCGCGCTCTCCCCGTACCGGTTCGGGAATGCCGCGCGCCCGGTCGTAGTCGAGTCGCTTGACGCGTTTTTCCAGAACGGCGAGGTCCGTGAGCAGCAACTCCAGCTCCAGATTCGAGGCGTCCCGCCCCGGATCCACCGAGTCGAAGGGGGAAGGAACGACCGGATCCTCGAAGGCCCGCGCGACATGGACGATGGCGTCCACGTCCCGGAGCGCCGCCAGATTCTCGGTCTGGCCCCGCGCGCCCCGCCGGAGAGCCGGGATGAGCACCACTTCGATGGTGGCGTGAGTGAGCTTCCTCGAGTTGTGGAGTCGCCCGATGATGTCGAGGCGTTCGTCAGGGACCGCCAGCACCCCCCGCCGGGCGCCCGCCGCGTAGCCCGCCTGAGCCACCCGGGTCAGGAGCGAGAAGAGGGTCTTCTTGCCGGAAGCGGCAAAGCCGACGATTCCGGCGCGCACGAGGGGTACATCCTAGTTAGTTAGCCGGGTGGAGGTGCGGTCCGCGGACCTCCGGCCCGCGCCGTGCCGGCTGAAGCCGGCGGTCCAAGCCGTCAGGCCGTGAGGATGGGTGGGTGATGCGGTTTCGCGACGCTCTCGCGTCGCGATGCCGGCCGGAGGCCGGCGCTCCGACTATGGCACGACGCGCGTTGGCGAAACGCGCTCTGCGGGCCTGCGGCCCGCGTGCCGGTCTGAAGGCCCCCACCGGGAGAACTGGCCGGCGGTCCCCGACCTACAGGTCCAGGGCGGCGGGGTCGGGGGCGCCGTCGCGGATGAGGAGGCGGCGTTCGGCGGGGTCCTTGCCCATCAGGTTGACGATGAAGTTGTCCGCCGCGGGGCGGTCGGGGATCTCGACGCGGAGCAGGCTGCGGGTCTCGGGGTTCAGCGTCGTGTCCCAGAGGACCTTGGGCTGCATCTCGCCGAGGCCCTTGAAGCGGGTGATCGTCGGGGACTTCCCGCCGGTGGATCGGCGGAGGATGGCTTCCTTGTCGGCCTCGTCCCGCGCCCAGTGCGACTTGCCCCCCAGGTCGACCCGGTAGAGCGGCGGCTGGGCGACGAAGACCCGTCCCGCTTCCAGCAGCTTCCACATGAACTTCACGAAGTAGGCGAGCAGCAGGGTGGTGATGTGGTGGCCGTCGGCGTCGGCGTCCGCCAGCAGCACCACCCTCCGGTAGCGGAGCTTCTCCGGATCGCAGTCGTCGCCGGTGCCGCAGCCGAGCGCCAGCGCGATGTCCCGGAGCTCCGCGTTCTCGGCGACCTTGGCGCGGGTGGCCTGCGCCGAGTTCAGGATCTTGCCCCGCAGCGGCAGCACCGCCTGGCGCATCCGGTCCCGTCCCTGCTTCGCGGACCCTCCCGCCGAGTCGCCTTCCACGATGAAGATCTCGGTCTCGTCGGCGTTCCGCGACGCGCAGTCGCTCAGCTTGCCAGGCAAGACGCTGCGGGTCCGGGTCTCGCTCTTCCGGGAGACCGCCGCCGACGCGGCGCGGGACGCCTCGCGCGCCCGGGCGGCGAGCACCACCCGGTTCGCGATGCGCTCCGCGGCGGTCGGTGACTGGTTCAGCCAGCGCTCGAGTTCGATCCGGACGGCGGTGTCCACCGGGGCCCGCACCTCCGGGTTGTTGAGCCGGTCCTTGGTCTGTCCCTGGAACTGCGGGTCCTCGAGGAACACGCTCAGGATCGCGAGCACCCCCTCGCGGATGTCCTCCGCGGCGATCGTCACGCCCCGCGGGATCAGCGAATGGGTTTCGAGGTAGTTCCGGACCGCTTTCGCCAGCCCGTCGCGAAGACCCGTCTCGTGCGACCCCCCGGATCCGGTCGGGATCCCGTTGACGTAGCTGCGGAACTCCTCGCGCGGCGCCTCGGTCCAGCCGAGCACCATTTCGAGGCGACCGTCGCCGTTCAGCGGATCCCGGGAGAGCTCGAAGGCGGCCTCGTGGGCGAGCGCCAGTTTGCGATCCTGGATCACCGCGTCGAAGTAGTCCGGCAGGCCCCGCGCCTGCCTCCACTCCTCCTGCTTCCCGGAGGCTTCGTCCGTGAACGTAAGTTGAAGACCCTTATGGAGGTAACTGGTCTCGACCATGCGGGCCGCGATCCGCTCCGGATCCAGTTTCGGCTCCGGAAAGATCTGTGGGTCGGGCAGGAAGTTGATCTCCGTGCCGTTCCCCTTCCCCGACCCGGCTTCCTTCATCTTGCCGAGCGGCTTCCCGCGCCGGAAGCGCATCTCCCACTGCCGGCGGTTCCGCCGGACCCTGGCCGTCAACGAGGCGCTCAGCGCGTTCACCACCGACGCCCCGACGCCGTGCAGCCCGCCGGAAGCGTGGTAGGCGCCGCGGTCGAACTTCCCCCCGGCATGCAGCGTGGTGAGGATCACTTCCAGCGCCGGCTTGCCCGAAGGTTTGTGAATGTCCACGGGGATCCCGCGGCCGTTGTCCTGCACGGTGACCGATCCGTCCCCCTTCAGGGTCACGTCGATCCGCGACGCATGCCCGTTCATGGCCTCGTCAACGCTGTTGTCGAGGATCTCCCAGACCAGGTGGTGGAGCCCCTCGGTATCGGTTCCCCCGATGTACATCGCGGGGCGCTTCCGCACCGGCGCCAGGCCCTCGAGGACCGTGATGTCGCGGGCGGTGTATTTCTGCCCGTTGCTCACGGCGGCCCCTTCAGCGGCTGGGGCAGGGAGACCTCAGTCTTGACCCTCTCGAAGCCCGCCTTGTTCACGAGCTGCCCCCGGCGGCCGCGGGCGCCCACCTTGAACTTGTCGCCCCGGGCGATCAGGCGCGTGCCTCCCCCGCGCGTCTCGACCACGAGCGGTTCCTTGCGCCGGGCGACGCGGAACCCGATCACCCGGTCGCCGGGCCCGAGGTTGATCGCCTTCACGCCGAGCCCGGCGCCCGAAAGCACGTTGATCTCTTCGACATCGCAGAGGAGCGCCCGGCCGTCGCGGGTCGCCAGGATGAGGGTGTCCTCGCCGGTGGTGAGCTCGGCCCCGATGATCTCATCGCCCTCCTTCAGCCGCGCGAAGCGGCGGCCGTTGCGTTTCGAGGGCTGGAGGAAGTCCTCGAGGCTGAACCGGAGGGCGTAGCCGCTCTTCGTGAGGGCGATGGCGTGCCGCTCCGGCACCCCCCCGCCCCGGGTCGAGACCGCGCCGTCCAGCCCCCGGGCATCGAGGCCGAGCAGGCTCACGATCTGCTCGCCGTCCCGGAGCGCGAACATCTTCTGCACCGGGTCTCCGTAGCCGGTGGTCGCCGACACGTCCGCAAGCCGGGCGGTGAAGGCGGTTCCCCGGGACGAGAAGAGGATGAACGGCGCGCGGGTGCTGCCCGGCTGCAGCGCGATGACCTCGTCGCCCTCGCGGAGCCGCAGCTTGTCCAGTTCGCGGATTTCGCGCTGGCGCTTGATCCAGCCGTCGCGGGTGAGGACCAGGGTGGTGTCCTCGGCCAGGATGAAGTCCTCCTCCGCGAACTCGGCCACCTCGTCCGACTCCGCGAATTCCGTGCGGCGTTCCGCCTCGATCCAGGGCCGGTCGCGGATTTCGGCGAGCTCCTCCCGGATCAACCCCGTGATCGCCTCTTCGCTGCCCAGCAATCGCTTCACCTCGCGGAGGCGCTTCTTCCGCTGCTTCGCCTCCTCGAGAATGACCTGGATCTCGAGCCGCGCCAATCGGTAGATCTTCAGCTCGAGCACTGCGTCGGTCTGCTCCCGGTCGAGCGGCAACTCGGCCATGATCTTCCCGGCCGCGTCGGCCTTGCCGTCGGAGGCGCGCACGATCTTCAGGATCCGGTCGAGGGCGTCGAAGACCCGCGCGAACCCTTCGAGGATGTGGAGCCTGCCGTCCAGCTTGCGGCGCTCGTCCTCGAGACGGCGCCGCACCACCTCGCGCCGGAAGTCCAGAAAATCCTGCAGCAGGGTGCGCAGGCCAACTCTCTCGGGGATCCCCCCTTCGGAGCGGTCGAAACGCAGACACGTCAGGTCCACGGATACCGAGGACTGGAGCGGGGTGCGCTTGTAGAGGAAGGCGAGGACCTTGTCCTGATCGACGTCCTTCCGCACCTCGAGCCGGATCTGGACATCGTCGGTCGAGAGATCGCTGACGTCGAGGAGCGCCGGAAGCGACCGGTCGGCCACGATCTCCCCGAGACGCTGGACGAGCTGCGCCTTGTTCACCCCGTAGGGCACCGAGGTGATGAACAGCGTGCGGAGGTGGCGCCGCGTCCCGCCGTCCTTGACGGTCCCGCGGACGCGGATCGACCCCTTTCCCTCCTTGTAGATCCCGGCGAGCCGCTCGGGCGGGTCGAGGATCTCGCCGCCGGTCGGGAAGTCCGGCCCCCTGACCGTCTCCGCCAGCTCGCGGGAGCCGAGCGACGGATCGTCGAGCAGCCGGATGAGCGCCTCCACGACCTCGAAGAGGTTGTGGGGCGGAATGCTGGTGGCGACCCCGACCGCGATCCCCGTGGATCCGTTCACGAGCAGCAGCGGCAGCCGGGTCGGCAGGACGGCCGGCTCGGTGCGGGTCCCGTCATAGGTCGGACGATGGGGGACGGTGTCCAGCCCGACCTCCCCGAGCACGTCCTCCGCGGCCTCGGCGAGCCGGCACTCGGTGTACCGCATGGCGGCCGCCGGATCGCCGTCGAGCGACCCGAAGTTGCCCGCGCCCTCGATCAGCGGCAACCGGGACGCGAAGGGCTGCGCCATCCGCACCAGCGCCTCGTAGATGGCGGCGTCGCCGTGCGGGTGGTAGCCCCCCATCACGTCTCCGACCACCTTGGCGCACTTGCGGAAACGGCCGTCGGCGCGGAGTCCCTGGCGCCACATGGTGGTCAGGATGCGCCGCTGCACGGGTTTGAGGCCGTCCCGCACGTCGGGCAGCGCCCGGCTGCCGATGACCGACAGCGCGTAGGTCCGGTAGCGGTCCTGGACGACCGCTCCGAGCGGCGCCGGGACTCCGTTCGTCCCGTTATCCGTCCCGAGCGGCAGGGGGCGCTTTCTGGATCGCGCCACGGGTCAGCGCCCCAACGAACCGGGTTCGGAACGGAGACAATGGGCGCCGTGCGCAGCAACCGGCATCAGGGCCTGGCGCTCCTCGCGCTGTCGTTGATCAGCCTGGGCGCCGCCGCCCTCCTCCGGGATCTGGCTCCCGACGTCACCCTCTGCGGCGTCAAGGCCCTCTCCGGACTGCCCTGCCCCTTCTGCGGCGGGGTCCGCGCGACCGCCGCGCTGGGACAGGGGTCACTGCTGGAAGCCTTCGCCTGGAATCCCGCGGTCACCGTGCTCCACGCCGCGATGCTCACCAGCGGGGCCGCACTGGTCCTCGGCCGAACGCCTCCGTGGCTCACTCCGGATCGCCAGCGGCTCGTGTTCCGCGCGGTCGCCGTCATCCTGCTGGTGAACTGGTTGTACCTGGTCGCCGTCGGACGCTGAGACCCGGGACCGGACGAGCGCCGGAGACCGGCCGGTCAGGGCACGTCTTCCACATAGACCCGTACCTTGAGTCGCGTGGCGCTCCGCGAGTCGTTGGACCGGATGGTCAGCCAGCGTTCGAGCACACCCCGGTAGCGCCGGGTCTCGAGGGTCACCCGGAGCGTCCCGGACTCTCCCGGCGGGATGACCGTGCGGTCGGTCACCGCGGCGGCGCAGGCGCACGCGGACGCGATGCGGCCGATCTCGAGGTCCCGGCTGCCGGTGTTGTTCAGCGCGAACTCGTGGACCAGCACTTCCCCGGGCGCCGCCCGTCCGAAGTCCCACTCCCCGGGCTCGATCTCGAGCCGCGGGCCCCGCTGGACGGCACTCCCGGCGGCCGGCGCCAGGCCTCCGAAGAGGATGGCGGCGAGAAGGCAACCCGGAAGGAGACGCAGCTTCAACCGGTCAGTCCTCCTGATCCGGGGTCTCGACCATCTTGAGGAACGCCGCCAGCCGCTCGTTCTCGTAACGGACGACGTTCAGGAACAGGCTTTCTATCAGGTAGCTGCGGCGCTCGCCGGCGTCCATTTCGTCCACCAGGTGGCTGATCTCGCGGGTCATGGCCTCGTAAGTGTTGCGGAACTCGCTTCGTACCGAGACCTCGCGGTAGAGCGCCTCCAGAATCGCGAGCAGATCGCCGTCCAGCTCGATCTCGCGGCCGCCCTGCATTCGAATGGATCGCATCACCCGTTCCCCCCTGTGCTTCCCCCGAGCTCGCGCGCCGCGTCCTCCGCCGATCCGTAGATCGGAATGAACTCGTGGGCGCCCGTCATCCGGAGCATCCGCTCCACGCGTTCGAGGACCCCGGCAAGGGCGATCCGGCCCTCCTTTGCCGAGGCGCGCCGGTAGAGGTCCATGAGGCATCCGATCGCGGCGGAGTCCAGATAGTTCACCGGGGAAAGATCGAAGACCACCGCGGGCCGGTCCGCTTCGAGGTAGGGGCCGACCTGATCCACGAAGGAATCGAGGGTGGCGTAGACAAGGCGTGCGACTTCGACGCGAACCACTACGGCGCCGTCGTGCGTGCGAGTGCTGACCTTCATGACATGGATCTCCGCCCGGCGGTGGCGCCGGGTGGCCGGCCGGGAGTGTCCCGGGCGGCGACGAGGAGGCGCTTCAACTCGGCGCGCCCCCGGTGAATGCGGCTCTTGACGGTGCCTTCGGGGACCCCGAGGCGCTCACAGATTTCCTCGTACGGCAACTCCTGAAAGAACCGGAGCTGCACGACTTCCCGGAGCTTGGGTGACAGGCCGTCGAGTGCCCGAATCAGGCTGGCCCGCACCTCGCGCTGTTCCAGCAGGCAGTCCGGGCCGAGAAGCGCGCTCCCCGGCGTCCGTTCGATCGGCGCCTCCTCCGGGATGAGCCGCTGGCGCTCGCGGACCTTCGTCCGGTAGTGGTCGATGCAGTAGTTGCGGGCGACCGAGTTGAGCCACACGGCGAAGTGGGCCCGCGGATCGAAACGGTCCAGTTGCCGGTAGACCCGGACGATGATCTCCTGGGTCAGTTCTTCCGCCTCCTGGTACCGGCCCGTAAAGCGGTATGCGAGGGAAAAGAGTCTCCGGCGATGCCGGCCGATGAGGTCGGACCACGCGGTGTCCGGGTCCAGTTCACCGGCCCGCAAGGCCGTGATGGTCGCGATGTCCTGGGAATTGCGAAGATCCTCCGCTTCGGGTCCCTCGCTGGAACCGGGGACAACCGGGGTCGGGCTGAGGGGGGTGAGCTCGGTCAGAGTCTGCTCAGGTTTCCGGAACCTCGGGGCGTCCGGCCGCCACCCAGGCCGTGTACCAGAGGCTCGCGGTGTCGCGCGCCGCGTCGGTCATCAACGCCCCGGTCAACCCACCAAGTTCGTTCCACATACCGTCCATGTAGAACCGGTCGTAACCGGCCACGCCGCGGCGCGACATGGAATCGGTGAAGTTGATGTTGTCCACCCAGATGTGCGCCTTGAGCGGCAGGGACCGGATGAACTCGTGCGGCCGGTCGAGATACACGGCAGCCCCATCGCGCACCCGCAACTCGTCGGCGAAGATCTCGATGAGCTGGGTGTCGTAGCGGCGGGCCAGGCCGTCTTGCTGGGTGGCCTGCCCGTCGCCAGCCGCCGAGGTGTTCGGGGGCACCGCGACTTCGCCGACCAGCCAGGCAACGTCGCTGGCCCGCTCGAGCACGAGATCGAAGTCGGCCTCCTCGAACGCCTCGACCAGCGCGTCGTACGCCTCGAGGAGCCGCCAGAGGCCGTCCCCGTTCTCCGCGATCTCTTCCTCGGAGAAGCGCCTGAGCGCCAGCTCCCGCGTGGCCGGCACGTCCCAGAACGGGAACTCGTCGTACCGCTCGAGAAAGAAATGCGCCGTATTCCGGCTGCGCGCCGGGTCATCGAGCAACTCGTAGAAGGTCTCCTCGCGGTCCTCGAAGAAGTCCTTCAGCGGATCGCGGAGGGAGTCGATCGCCTTCTCGCCGATCTCCCGGTGACCTTCCGGTCCCCAGGAGCCCGCGGGAGCGGTCGAAAGAGCCAGGCAGGCAAGAGCCGTGAGCGCGAGCGCGCCGCGCCGCGTGGTTTCCATAGCAGTGAGGGGGACAGTCCCGTGGACGGCCGGGCGAATTCTAGCGAGCGGCCGGTGGACAAGGTGGCGTGAGCGCCGAGGGTGGCGAGGCGCGCGGCTGACAAGGCGCGCGAGGGAGGAATAGCAGCGCTCTTTCGACCGAAGCGCAACGACGAGCGCCTCGCAGAGGCGCGGTCAGACGCGATGCGCCACCTTGAGGGGCGCGGGCCACGGTCAGGACGTCGACCGGCCCGGCGCCGGCGCGGAGCAGCGCCCGCACCGCCGCTTCCACGGTGCTTCCGGTGGTGAACACGTCGTCCACCAGCAGAAGGGGCCGGCCGGCGAGCCGCTCGGGCAGCGGCCCCGCCCGGAACGCTCCCCGCACGTTGCGGCGGCGGGCGCTCGGGCTCACCAGCGTCTGCGGCGGCCGGGACCGCCGGCGCAGTACCCCGCGGACCAGCGGAATCCCGAACTCCCGGGCGACCGGCCGGGCCAGCAGCTCGGCCTGGTTGAAACCACGGCGCCTTCCCCGCCAGAACGGCACCGGAACGGCGACGACCGCGGCGGGAAACTCTCCCGCGGCGCGGGCGCCGTGATCCAGCGCCGCACGGCGGAAGGCCGAGATGGCGGGCCGCGCCAGAAGCTCGGCGAGAACCTCCCGCCGCCGGAACTTGAGTTCCAGCAGGGCGCGCCGGAACGCGCCCTCGTAGGGCGCGGCCGCCACCGCCACCCGGAAGGGCCGCCGGCGCGCCCGGCATTCGCCGCAGAGTCCGGGCGTCACGGAGGGCGCCAGGAACAGGCCGCACCGGGGACAGGTGGGGACAACCAGGGGGCAGAGCCCGGCCGCGCACTCCGGACAGACCGGGCTGAGCAGGGGGTCCTCGAGCGTCCGCTCGCAGAGGCAGCAGCCCTGCGGGAAGACGAGTTGCCCGAACGCGCGCCTCCACCGGGACGTGAAGCGGTCCCGCGCGCGAGCGGACAGGCGTCGCGCGGGGGCCCTGGAGTTCAGCACCCGGCGCCGGCGGCCACGGGAGAGCGGGACCACCGTCCGGAGAAACGTGCTTACAGGATCCGGAAGTCCGTGACGACCCCGGCGGCGCACAGCCGGACGTAGACGTCGGTGGCCATTACCCAGACCAGGCTGGCCCACGCGAAGTTCATGTGGCGCAGGTTGAACCAGCCCGTGCATTCGTAGGCGCACCGGCGGAGCGGCCGCCCCGAGAGCCGGTTCAGGAACCCGCCCGCCAGATGGCGCAGCGAATGGCATCCGAGGGTGTAGCCCGCGAGCAGCACCGTGTTCAGCGCCATCACCAGCGTCCCGACCCCGATGCCGAAGGAGATCTCGCCGGTGGCGGCATCCGCGAACCGGGTCGCTCCCCAGGTGTAGTAGCAATGGAGTCCGATCCAGACCAGCGCGATGTAGAGGAAGTAGCGATGGACGTTCTGGAGGATGAGCGGAAAGCTGTTCTCGCCCCGGTAGGTGTTCCACGGTTTGCCCACCGTGCAGGAAGGCGGGCTCGCCCAGAAGGCCTTGTAGTAAGAGCCGCGGTAGTAGTAGCAGGTGAGCCGCAACCCCGCCGGAGCCCAGAACAGGAAGACCCCGGGCGCCCAGGGCAGCAGGGCCGGCCACGACGCGGGCTGCGGCCCGAACCAGGCGAGGGCGGTGTCTCCGAAGAGCACCGGCACGTGGATCGGGGACACGTAGTTGCCGAACTCCGCACCGTGATGGGCGAAGACCGCCCAGGTGGAATAGACGACGAACGCGCCAAGGCCGACGAAGGTGGCGGTCGGCGTGACCCACCAGGGATCCCGGCGCCTCGTGATCCCGAAACTCCGCGGGGCGGGCAGGACACCGCCGAGCTGGGGGAGGGATCGAGCCACGCGGGCAAAAACTCTATCGGTACCGCGCCCGGCCGTTTCCCGTCAGACGACCGGTGTCGACGGGTCGCCGCCCACCGGGACGGGCCGGACCCGCTCCACGTCCAGCCTGACCCCTCCGTAGGTTCCGCACTCCGCGCAACTGTCGCTCCAGTCCGGGAACCGGGTGCCGCACGCGGAGCAGCAGTACTCGGCCGACAGCGACGGCGCGGCGGAAATCACCTCGCGGGCCCGGATCACGGCTTCGGCGAGGTCGCCGCGGCCCTCGAGGATGCGGGAAAGACGGGCGCCCAGCGCCGGAGTGGCCGTCCGGGGCAGGTTGGCGAACGTCTTGAGGGCGTCGTCCAGCATGTAGAGCCGGTCGTAGAGCTTTCCCAGGAGGTACTGGCTCTCGGCGGGGCTTTCGGCGGCGCCGATCGCCCGCTTCCACACCGAGATCGCGTCCTCCGGACAGGTCCGGTCGAGGTAGTAGTCCTGGAGCGCCGAAAGCGGCGCCGTGGCCCCGGTCTGCTCGAAGGCCTTTTCCCAGGTATCGACCGCCGCCCTTTCGTTGCCGCCCGCGAGGTAAGCCTCGCCGAGACGCACCCAGGCGGGCACCGCTCCCGGGTCCTCCTCGAGGATCGCCCGGAACACCCGCGCCGCCTCGGCCGGCTCACCCGCCTCGAGAACCTCCTTGCCGTATCCGTGACGGAGCGACAGGGTCCGCTGATCTTCGGCAGCGCGGGCGGAGGGGGCGGCGTGCGTCACGAGCCGCTGCTGGACGGCAAGGGCGGCGCGGTTCTCGCCCGCCTCCACCAGCAGGTCGCGAAGCCGGGCGAGGGCCGGCGTCGGAGCTTCGGGGTCCTCGGAAATGGTCTTTTCCAGCAGCGCCCGCGCCTGCTCCCGCTCTCCCATCGCCTGCCGGGCCTCCGCCAGCGCGTAGGACACCTCGTGGTTTCCACGATCTTCGGCCAGCGCCTCCTCCAGCGCCTCGGCCGCTTCCCCGGGCCGGCCGAGCTGCATCAGGCATTCGGCCTTGCGGCGGAGAGTCTTGGGATCGGCTCCCGCGTACTCCTGGGCCGCCTCGAAACTGAGGAGGGCCTGCGGCCACCGGCCGGAGGCCATTTCGTCGAGCCCGTCGAGGTAGAGCCTCTCACCCTCCTCGAGATCCTGGCGGCCGCGCCGGAGACGCCGTTCGCGAACGAGACGCCGGACCCGGCCCGCCAGATCGAAGGCCAGAGCAACCGCGGCCCCCAGACCGACGCCGGCGAACATGACCTTCCACAGTTCCACCCGGATCGGCAGGAAGAACGGCAGGGTGACGGTCACGAACTGCGCGTTGGACGCCACGACGACCAGAAGCAGGCCCGCGGTCAGCAGGACCGCCACCACGAACAGCAGGGTGCGAATGCCCATCGGATTCTTCTCGCCGGTCCGATTCTATGGCGTACCCGAAGGGGCGGCGGTGTCCGCGCCGGGCGGCTCCGGATACCAGCGGGCAGCGTCGCCCCAGAGCTTCTCGAGCTGATACAGCTCGCGGCTCTCCGGCGCGAACACGTGAACGACGAAGTCCACGTAGTCGGCGAGCAGCCAGCCGGCCGCCGGATACCCCTCGAGATGGATGGGCTTGCGGCCGACCCGCTCCCGGACACGGCGTTCCACGGCGTCCACGATCGTCTTGCGGCGGCGCTCGCTGGCGGCCGTCGCGATGACGAAGAAATCGGTAAAGCCGGCGAGGCCGCGGAGGTCGAGAACCACCACGTCTTCGGCTTTTTCGAGCTGCGCGACCTCGGCGGAGAACCGGGCGCAGGACTCGACGGAGAGTTTCGGAACCGGCTGGCTCAACGATAGAGACCCCTTTCGGCGATGCGGGCGGCGACCCGCGGGGGAACGAGGTGATCGATCGGGGTTTGCTGCTTCAGGAGTTCTCGGATCCGGTAGGACTGGGGGTCGGGAAGGTCAATGTCCAGGGTGAGGATACGCGGGGGGACCAACGGCGCTGACAGTTCGGCGGTCACCCGGGTTCGGAATCGGCGCGGCAGCACCATCACCGCCTCCGCGATCGCGCACCCGGCCCGGCGATGGACCAGGACCGGGTGGCGGTCCAGGAGGCGCTCGTAGCGGCTCCAGGTCCGGATCTCCTGAAAGGCGTCCGACCCGACCACGAACAGCACCGCCGCCCCGCCGGCCGGCCGGTCTCGCCCGGCCGCCAGCCCGTCGAGGGTGTCGATGGTGAACGACGGGCCCTCGCGCTCGAGCTCCACGGGGCTCGCGAGCAGTCGTTCCCGGCCCGCGACGGCCTCCTCCACGAGCCCGAGCCTCTCCTCCGCCGGTAGGCGGGGCGTCGCCCGGTGCGGCGGAATCCGCGCCGGCACCAGCCATACCGCTTCCACCCCCACCCGGTCCCGGACGGCCTCGGCGGCGCGCACGTGCCCCCAGTGCGGGGGATCGAACGTCCCGCCGAAGACCGCGATCACCCCGGGCCGCCGGACCGCCCCGGGCGTCACGCGTCGCTCCTCCCGGCGCCCGCCACCCGGGCGCCGAGTTCGGCGACGAGGTCCGCGCAGCCGTCCCCGGTCGCCGCCGAGACCGCGAAGAAGGGCAGGCCGTCCGCCGCCGCCGCCGCGGAAAGCGCTTCGAGGCGGGCCTCATCCGTCAGGATGTCCGTCTTGTTGCCCACCACCATGGCCGGTTTCCCCGGCAGGCTGCCGCCGTAGAGCGTCACTTCCTGCCGGAGCACCTCGAGATCGGCCTTCGGGACACGCCCCGACGACTCCGAGAGGTCGATGAAATAGACCAGGAACGCGGTCCGCGACAGGTGCTTCAGGAACCGGGTCCCCAGTCCGGCGCCCTGGCTGGCGCCGGGAATCAGGCCGGGGAGGTCCGCGACCACGAACTCGGCGTCGTCGCCGAGCCGTACCAGTCCCAGGTTCGGGCTCAGCGTCGTGAACGGGTAGTCCGCGATGCGGGGCTTCGCGGCGCTCACCCGGGCGATGAAGGACGACTTGCCGGCGTTCGGGAAGCCGACCAGGCCCACGTCCGCGAGGAGCCGCAGCTCGAGCCGGACGGTCCGCGCGACCCCGGACTCTCCGGGTTCGGTGCGTCGGGGCGCCTGGTTGGTCGGCGTCCGGAAGACCGCGTTCCCCCGGCCGCCGCGGCCGCCGGGCGCCACCGTGAGGGAGTTCCCGTCTTCCACCAGATCCCCGAGGAGCGCGCCGGACTCATCGTCATAGGCCGCCGTGCCCGCCGGCACCCGCAGCAGCAGGTCCTGCCCCGAGCGGCCCTGCCGATTGTTCCCCGACCCGTGTCCGCCGGCGTCCGCCCGGTAGCTGGGCCGGTAGCGGTACGCCGCCAGCGTGTGGCGTCCCCGGTCCGCGACCAGCACGACGCTCCCCCCGCGCCCGCCATTGCCGCCGTCGGGTCCGCCGCGGGGAACGAACTTCTCCCGGCGGAAGCTGAGGGCCCCGTTGCCGCCGCGCCCTCCGGAAAGCTTGAGAACGACCTCGTCAACGAGCATGACTCGACCAACCGGGAACGCCGGTCGGGGTTCGGCCGCCCGTGATCCGACCGGTGGAATCAGTCCGCGGCGATCGAGATGAACCGGCCGAGCCGCCCGCGGTTCCAGAACTGCACGACCCCGCCCACCTTGGCGAAGAGGGTGTCGTCGTTTCCGCGCCCCACGCCCGCGCCGGGCTTGAAGCGGGTGCCGCGCTGGCGGACCAGGATGGTCCCGCCCGATACCCGTTCACCGGCGAAACGCTTGACGCCGAGCCGCTTCGAGTGGCTGTCGCGCCCGTTCCTGGAGCTTCCCTGACCCTTCTTGTGCGCCACGTTGACCTCCCGAGTGTTTCAGCCGCTTCTCGTGTCGTGACCGATCTACTCCGCTGCGGCCGAGCTGCCGGCGGCGTCCGCCGTCCCCTCGTGGATGGCCTCCACCCGGACCTGAACGCGAGCCTGCCGGTGTCCCTGCTTCTTCCGGTAGCCCTTGCGGCGCTTGCGCTTGAACACCAGCACCTTGGGATCGCGGTAGTGCGCCAGCACTGTCGCCGAAACGGTCGTTTCCGGCAGGTAGGGAGTGCCGATACGGCACTCGCCGCCCTCCGGGTCCCGCACCATGAGCACGCGGTCGAACGAGACGGTCTCGCCGTCGCGGGCATCAAGCCTTTCGAGCGCGAGGCGCTGTCCGGGCTCGGCGCGGTGCTGCTTGCCGCCGCTTTCGATGATTGCGTACATGAGGTGTCTGCCCGGAGAAACGCGGGATTCTAGCAATGACGGCCGCGTGTTCCGGCTCCGATTCCCGAACCCTCAGGAAACCCGGATCGACGCCAGCATGTCGGCGTTGTTCTTCGTCCGTTCCATCCGGCCGAGGAGCAGCGACATCGCCTCCATCGGCTTCAGGCCCGCGAGCGCGCGGCGCAGCAGATGGGTCTTCGGCAGTTCTTCGGGCGAAAGCAGGAGCTCCTCCCGGCGGGTTCCGGACTGGTGAATGTCGATCGCGGGGAAGATCCGCGACTCCGCCAGCTTCCGGTCCAGCACCAGTTCCATGTTGCCGGTGCCCTTGAACTCCTGGAAGATGACCTCGTCCATCTGGCTTCCGGTATCCACCAGCGCCGTCCCGAGGATGGTCAGGCTGCCGCCGTCCTCGATCTTGCGCGCCGCGCCGAAGAACTGACGGGGGAATTCGAGCGCCCGCGAGTCGATCCCGCCGCTCATGGTGCGGCCCTTGCCGCGCATTTCCCGGTTCGCCGCCCGTCCCAGGCGGGTGATCGAGTCGAGCAGGATGACCACGTCTTCCTTCATCTCGACGAGCCGGCGAGCCTGCTCCAGCACGATCCGGGCGACCCGCACGTGGTCCGCGCTGCCGCTGTCGGCGGTCGAGGCGACCACTTCGGCCTTCGGGACCGAACGCCGCATGTGGGTCACTTCCTCGGGGCGTTCGTCGATCAGCAGGATGATGAGGTGGATGCCCGGGTAGTGGTCCGAGATGGAGGCGCCGATCTGCTCGAGCAGGATCGTCTTGCCGGTCTTGGGGGCCGCGACGATGAGGCCGCGCTGACCCCTCCCGACCGGAGAGATGAGGTCGACCACCCGGAGCGACAGCGGGGCCGGTTCGGTGCGGGCCAGCTCGATCCGGGGGGCCGGATGCTCGCTGACCAGATCCGCGTAGTTCCGCCGGGGAGGCAGTGTCTCAACGGGGTAGCCGTTGACTTCGAGGACGGTGTGCAGTTCCGCGCGCGGCGGCCCGCCGCGCCGGCGGCCGCGCCTCGGCGGACCGTGGTAGCCGAGGATCATGTGCCCCTCGCGGAGCTTGTAGCGGTCGATCAGGCCGAACGGAACCCGGACATCCGTGGCCCGGGGCAGGAAGTTGTTGGCGAGGAGCCGCAGATGACCGCTGTCGCGAGGCCCGATGTCCAGCAGGCCGGTTATCTCGATGCGAGGGATTTCCGGTTCCTTCGCTTGCGGTTCGCGTTGCTTTTCGCCGGCCGGGGGAATTGGTTCCACCACCGCGACTTCCTCGTTCGCGGCGGCGACGGGCGCGTCGGGCATGGGCGTTTCCTGAGAGTCTGGGGGCGTCTTCGCCAAGGAGGGGGTTCGGGTGACTGTTGTCTGCTTGGGCGGGGCCGCTTGGTGCAGATCCGGCATGGGCAGGAGCCTCTGATTCGACAGCTCCGGAAAGCGGACGGTGCCGGCACTGGCGAGGGTCGCCGAGCGACAGCCTCGACGGCGAAATCGGGCCGGCGCACCTCAAGGCGCGCAGAACCGGCGTCACCGGTCCGCGGATCGGAGTCCCCGGGAACGCCGGTCGTCAGTTGCGGAGCGAAACCGCCGTGAGTTTTGACCGGGTCACAGTGGGTGGGGAACGCGCTGCCAGTGGCGCCGCGTCATCCCCCAGCGAATCCGGGAAGCAAGTCTAGCACGATGGGACCCGGCCGCCCCGTGAGAACCGCGTGGGGGAGAGCGTCCAGGAGGTCAGCGCGCTTCAATGGAATGGACGGTCACCGTGGTCCCGTCCTCGCTGAGGACGCCGATAACCGTGACGTCCTGACCGGCGAAATCTCCCACCTTCGCCTGGTCGTCCACCGCGTACACGGCGTCGTCCGCTTCCACGAAGAGCGCGAGCGCCGCCCCCATCTCGACGCACGCAATGGCGCATTCCGGATCGGTCATCCCGTCCATCATGTGCTCCTTGGCGCACATGTCGTCGGTGACGTGCGCCGCCCAGGTCTGCTCCTCCTGGGCGACGGCCACGGCCGCGGCGCCCACCAGCAGCAGGACCAGGGAAAGAACGATGGTTACGTTTCGAAAGCGACGCATGACGACCTCCTGCCAACCCTCCGGCCAGCTATCGGCCGGCATTGTGGCGCATCCGGGCCGGCCGGGCTAACCCGACCGCGGTTGGCCGCCAGTATGCTCCCCGCCGTCCATGGGGAAAGTGCCCACCAAGCCGGTCAGCGGGATGCGGGACCACCTTCCCGCCGCCGCTCTGACCCGCCGCGAGGCATTCCGCCGCGTCGAGGCCGCGTTCGCCGCGCACGGCTTCGTGCCCCTCGAGACGCCGGCGATGGAGCGGCTCTCGACGCTGCTCGGGAAGTACGGCGAGGAGGGCGACCAGCTCATCTACCGGGTCCTCCACCGGGGCGAGCGGCTGGCACGGGCGCTCGGCCGGGAGCCGGTGGAGCCGGGAGACCTGTCCGACCTCGGCCTGCGCTACGACCTCACGGTGCCGCTCGCCCGGGTCACCGCGGAGTACCGCGCCCAACTGCCGCCGGTGTTCCGCCGCTACCAGATCCAGTCGGTCTGGCGGGCGGACCGGGCCCAGCGGGGGCGTTTCCGGGAGTTCACCCAGTGCGACGCCGACATCGTCGGCAGCAGTTCCCCGGTCGCCGATGCGGAGGTGCTGGTGGTCCTGCACGCGGCGCTGGCCGCTCTCGGCTTTTCGGACTTCACCATCCTGCTGAACCACCGCGAGCTGCTCCGGGCGCTGATCGCGGCCAGCGGCATCCCCGCTCCATCCGAGCAGGAGACGCTCGTGGTGCTCGACAAGCTGGGCAAGATCGGCCGGGAGGCGGTGGCGAGCGAGCTCGGCGGCCTCGCCGACGTGGGGCCGGACCGGGCCCGGCGGCTCCTCGAGCTGGTGCCGGGCGCCGCGGAAGACCGGGAGGGCGATCTGGACCGGCTCCGCGATCTCGGGCGGTCGCTGCCCGAGGGGCCCGGGAGAGGCGCCGCTTCGGAACTCGTGGAGCTGTTCGATGCGCTCGACGGCGCGCTGGGAGAGGCAGCCCCGGTCCGTTTCGCTCCCAGCCTGGCGCGCGGCCTGAGCTACTACACGGGACCCATCTTCGAAGTGGTCGCGGCGGGAGGCGCCGGGTCGCTGGCCGGGGGCGGCCGCTACGACGGACTCGTCGGGATGTTCAGCGGGAGGGCCACGCCGGCGGTGGGGTTCTCCCTGGGCATGGAACGCATCCTGATGCTGCTCGAGGAGGGCGGCGCGTTCTCGGCCGAAAGGGCGGCGCCGCAGGCGATGCTCTGTCCCCTCCCGGGAATCGCCGTCCGCGACACTCTCCGGGTCGCCCGCACCCTGCGGGCGGCCGGAGTGCGGCTCGACGTCCAGGTGGACTCCCTGAAACTGGGGAAGCAGCTCGGGCGCGCGGCGGCCGCCGGCGTTCGGTTCGCGTTGATCCTCGGCGAGCAGGAACTCGACGACGACCGCTGCACCGTGCGCAACCTGGAGAGCGGCGAGCAGCGCACGGTGCCGCTGGCGGACGTCCCGGCGACCCTCCAGAGCTGACCGATCCCTAGTCCACCGGCGTCAGCAGCACCCGGCTGCGGTCGCGGATTCGGGGATTCAGCGGATCCGCCCTTCCCTCTCGTGGATCGGGCAGACGCTCGGCGCGGAAGCGGTTGCCCGCCGCGAAGTACTCGGGCTGCCGCATCGGAGGCAGGGGCCGGGACGGGTCGCGGACGTAGAGCCCGTCCCCGGTCTCGCGCATGGCGCCGACGAAGAGGAGTTCGCGCCACTTCCTGAGCGGGACGCTGAAGGCGCCCTGATCTCCGACCGGTTTCAGATCGTGGAAGGGGCCGGGCTCGGACACGTGGGAGGGGAAGCTATGGGATGCAACGTCGCTGGTCACGGCGCGGATGCGTCGGCTCGAAGCAACCGCCGCAGCAACAAGGTCCGCATGTTCCGCCTCCCGTCGGCGATCAGCAACACAT
Source organism: Vicinamibacteria bacterium (assembly GCA_965116805.1). Classification (GTDB taxonomy): domain Bacteria; phylum Acidobacteriota; class Vicinamibacteria; order Marinacidobacterales; family Marinacidobacteraceae; genus Marinacidobacterium. The sequence goes on along the minus strand of OZ220713.1, from coordinate 1,309,248 downwards.
GGACGCGGTCGTCCACGACCCGGTAAACCACTCGATAGGGTTTGAACAGCACTTCGCGGTACTGGCGTATCCCGAAATCCAGCAGTTCGCGCGGGAAACTGCCACGGTCCGGGAACTCGGACAGCGCCGCGACGGCCTCCTCGATGCGCGTCAGCACGTACTGCGCCCGGCTCCGCCCGTCCGCCTGGGCCACGTAGTCGCAGATGTCTTCCAGATCCCGCACGGCGTCATTGCTCAGCCGGACGGCGAAAGGCATCAGTCAGCCCGATGGCGCTCCCGGAGCCGCGCAATCACCTCGGCGGCGGGCTGCGTACTGCCGGCTTCAATCTGACGGTCCCCCAGCGCCAGCATCCTGAGCAAGGCCAGGGTCTCCTGCATCTGCTCATAGCTCCCAATGTCCTGCAGCACCGCCTTGGCTTCGCCGTTCTGCGTGATGATGAGCGGCTGCTGATGATCCCCGAGCGTGCGGATGATCTCGGCCGCCTGGGCCTTGAGATAGCTGATCGGCTTGATCCGGTCGGACAGGAACATGGAGTCACCCCCGTTAGGACCAAATATAGTCCGTAATTGGGTCTTGTCGCAATCCGTCCCGATCCTTGCCCGGCGCGGAGCACCCCTACGATAGGCAGGGTTTCATGGCCCAGGTGCACCTCGTCCTCGTGCGGCCCCGGCGTCCGGAGAACATCGGGGCCGTCGCCCGGGTGATCGGCAACACCGGGCTGGCCGGCCTGCGGCTGGTGGAGCCCGGGGACTGGCGGACGGTCGGGGCGTTCCGCATGGCGTGGCAGGCCGAAGAAGTGCTCGAGCAGGCAGCCGTGTTCCCCACGCTGGCCGAAGCGGTCGGCGGCTGCCGGCTGGTGGCCGGACTGAGCGGCCGGGGCCGGGAAGCGATCCGGCACCTGACCCCGCGGGAACTCGCCGGCGAAGTCGCGGCCATCGGGCCTCGCGCCGAGGTCGCGGTGGTCTTCGGCAACGAGTCGAGCGGTTTGACCCTGGAAGAGCGCTCGCTGTGTCAGCGCCAGGTGCGGATTCCCAGCTCGCCCCGCCAGCCCTCCCTGAACCTCGCCCAGGCGGCGATGATCGCCGCCTACGAGATCTTCCTGGCGAGCGGCCCCCCGCCCGAAGAGCCCGTGCGGCGGGCCACCGCGGAACAATCGGAGCGGGCGCTCCTCACCCTGCGCGACGCCATGCTGGCGGTCGGATTCCTGCCGCCGGAGAAACCGGAAGCGCGCTTCGCCGAGTGGCGCGAGCTCTTCGGGCGCGCCGGCCTCACCGAGCGGGAGACCCGGATGATGATGGCCTTCACCCGGCGGGTGAAGGATGCGGGGACCAGGGCGGGCAAGCCGCCGCCCCGGAGCGGGGCGGAGCCGGCCTGAGTCAGAGGCTCCCGCGGAACAGCCGGATCACCCGGTCCCAGGCGTCGGCGGCCGCATCGGCGTCGTACACCTCGGGACGGCCGTCGTTGAAGAACGCGTGGTCGGTTCCCGGATAGGTTTGGAACTCGTGAGCGACGCCCGCACCGGTGAGCGAGGCGTCCAGGTTGGCGACGGCCTCGGCGTTGACGAAGCCGTCGTTCTCGGCGAACAGCCCGAGCACCGGACAGCGGATCGCGCCGTAGTCCGGGTGCACGTTCGGGTGGACGCCGTAGAAATCGACGCAGGCGCCGATGCGCGGCGACTTGCTGGCGGCGTAGAGCGCGAGCTGGCCGCCCATGCAGAAACCCACTACCCCGACGGAGTCGCCCGAAGCGACCGTCGCCAGGTGGTCCGCGGCGCCCCGCAGGTCCTGCTCGGCCCGATCCACCTCGAGCGCCATGAACAGCTTGCCGGCTTCGTCCGGTGAAGTGGTCGCCTCCCCGTGGAACAGGTCGGGGGCGAGCGCCGTGAATCCGGCCTCCGCGAAACGGTCGGCAACCTCCTTGATATGACCCACCAGACCCCACCACTCCTGGATCACCAGGACACCGGGCCCCGGGCTGTCCGGCACCGCCAGGTAGCCGTCCGCGGAACCGCCGTTCGCGGCAAAGGAAACCATTTCGCTGCGCATCGTGATCGTCCTCCGGGGGGCCGCGATGCTACCAGCGGGGGTCCTTCCGGCCGCGAAATTCCTTCCGAAATGCGTCCTTCCTTTGTTATGTTCGGCCGGCTGCCGCGCCGGGAGCGAAAGGAAGGACGCCGATGAGCCCACTGGTCGCGACGCTCGTCTGCTTCGGGCTCTATGTCGTCGGGTACCGCTACTACGGACGGCGCATCGCCCGCCGCTCCTTCGAACTGGACGATTCGCGGCCCACTCCCGCGCATGAATTGAAGGACGGGCACGACTACGTCCCGACCTCGAAGCCGGTCCTCTTCGGTCACCACTACGCCTCCATCGCGGGCCTCGCCCCCATGCTCGGACCGGCCATCGCCGTGATCTGGGGCTGGGTCCCGGCGATGATCTGGGTGGTCGTCGGCACCCTGCTGGTGGGCGCGGTGCACGACTTCTCGGCGCTCTGCATCAGCATGCGGGCGAAGGGCAGGTCCGTCGGCCGGATCGCCGAGGACATCATCGGCCGCCGCGCCAAGTACCTCTTCCACGCCCTGATCGTCTTCCTCGTCGGGCTCGCGATGGGCGTCTTCGTCCAGGTGGTCGCGCAGCTCTTCTCGAGCATTTTCTATCCCGAGGCGGTGGCCCCGAGCACCGCGGTGATGGTGCTCGCGATCGCCATCGGGTACCTCTCCTACCGGAAGGGCGTCCCGCTCCGCTACCTCGTGCCGGTGGGCGCCACGCTCCTGTTCGTGAGCATCTGGCTGGGGATGGCGGTGATCCCGACGCCGGATCTCTCCACGACGGCCTGGAGCTACGTGCTGCTGATCTACGCGTTCTGCGCTTCGGTCCTGCCTGTCTGGCTGCTGCTCCAGCCGCGCGACTTCCTGAACTCCATCCTGCTCTACGTGGGGCTGATCGGGATCTTCGTCTCCTTCGTGATCCAGAACCCCGAGTTCGCCGCCCCCGCCTACAACCCCGACCCCAGCGGCGCCCCGCCCATCTTCCCGTTCGTCTTCGTCGTGATCGCCTGCGGCGCGGTGTCCGGATTCCACGCGCTCGTGTCCTCGGGCACCACGTCAAAGCAGATCAACAAGGAGAGCGACGCGCCCCTCATCGGCTACGGAGGGATGATCGCCGAGAGCCTGCTCGGGCTTTCGGCCGTGCTCGCCTGCACCGCGGGGTTCGCGAGCCGCGACCTGTGGCACCAGCACTACGCGGACTGGAACGCCGCGAACGGCCTGGCCCAGAAACTGGACGCCTACATCACGGGAGCCGCCAACTTCCTGGTCACCATCGGGATCCCGGTGGAGTTGGGGAAGGCCTTCGTGGCGCTGGTGGCGGTCTCCTTCGCGCTCACCACCCTCGATTCGGCCACCCGGATCCTCCGCTACAACATCGAGGAGATCTCGGAGAGCATCAAGGTCCCGGTCCTCGGGAACCGCCAGGTGGCCTCCCTGCTCGCCGTCGGGATCATCGGCTTCTTCGCGCTGATGAAGGTCCCGTCGGGAACCGGCGAAATGGTGCCCGCGGGCACGGCGCTCTGGGCGCTGTTCGGGACCACGAACCAGATCATGGCGGGACTGACCCTGCTGTCGGTGACGCTCTACCTCTACTTCCGCAAGAAGCCGTTCGCCTTCGCGCTCTTCCCGATGGTGTTCATGGTGGGGATCACCATCGCCGCCATGCTCTACAACATCTCGCTCTACGCGGAGTCCGGAAACCTCGTCCTGCTGCTGGTGGGCGGGGCGATCATGGCGCTCGCGGTGGGGCTGGTCTTCGAGGGGATCCTCCGTTTCACGAGGGGCCGGGACGCCGCGATCGAGGGGATCCGCCGCGCGTTCGGAGACTAGCAGCCTGTGGCAAAACTCACGCGGCATTCGACACCCGCTGAATCCCCGCTGAACCGCTCGCCTTCGGCTCGCTCATCGTTGCGCTTCGGTCGAAATACACTCGGTATTCCTCCCTCGCGCGCCTTGTCAGCGAGGCCCAGCGGGCGTCTCGGTGCTCACGCGAGCTTCACCACCGGCTGCTAGCCGCGGAAGGGGCATGCCCTCCCCGATCCGGTCCGGCTTCCACCTGATCGCCGCGCTGCTGCTCGCGGCCAGCGCTGGGGCGCAGGACCGGCTGGCGCTGGTCGGCGGCATGCTGCTCGACGGCTACGACGTGCCCCCGCTGCACCACGCCGCGGTGCTGATCGAGGGCGACCGCATCGTCGCCGTGGGCCGCGCCGCGGAGCTGGAGATTCCGCCGGACACCGAGGTGGTGGACACCAGCGGGCGGGTGATGATCCCGGGGATGATGGACCTCCACGCCCACCTCGCGGTCCTCGGCCACGGCGAGTACGGCCGCTGGTTCTCCTGGATCGACGAGGAGGGAGTGGACATCGAGGACGTCATGGCGATCTCGGCGAAGCAGCTCCTGCTCGCCGGGGTGACCACCGCGGTGGACCTCGGGGCGCCGCTCGAAGCCAGCCTCGCGGTGCGCGACCGCATCGCCCGCGGCGAGGTCCCCGGCGCCCGGCTGCTGATGGCCGGCCCCTGGATCACCCGCCGGGTGAGTTTCTGGCCCGAGAACTACCAGATCGGCATCAGCTCACCGGAGGAGGCCTCGGCCGCGGTCGAGCGGCTCGCGGAAGCGGGCGTGGACGTCATCAAGGCCTGGGTCGGGCTCACCCGCGAGGACTACCAGGCGGTCGCTGATACCGCGCACCGGCACGGACTGCGGGTCCACGCCCACGTCTACGCGCCGGGCGACGTCCGGAACGCCCTGGAGGCGGGTATCGACGTCCTCACCCACGCGGGATCGGCGGGCACGCCGCCCTACGAGGAGGACCTGCTGCGCGACATCGTCGTCGCCGGCCGCCCCGTGGTGATTACCGGCGCCCACCGGGTGTGGGTGTTCCCGGCCACCGTGGACTTCCCCGAACGCCTGCAGGACCCACGGCTCCGGGACGACCTGCCGGCGGCCATGTACGACGAGCTGCAGCGCAGCTTCGAGAGCTTCCACACGCTTCCCTACTTCCAGACCACCGCCCGCCAGATGTTCTTCGGCGACACCTCGCTCGGACAGTGGATCGAGGCGGGGGCGGTGATGGGCATGGGCACCGATTCCGGGACGCCGCTGAACTTCCATACCGAGGCCCTCTGGCGCGAGCTCAAGGCCCACGTCGATCTGGGCATGACGCCCATGGAGGCCATCGTGGCGGCGACCCGCGTGAACGCCCGCATCCTCGGACTGGCGGACGACCTCGGCACCATCGAGCCGGGCAAGATCGCCGATATCGTGGTGCTGCGGGGCGATCCCCGTTTCAGCATCACGGAGCTGAACGAGCCCGAGTTCGTCGTCAAGGACGGCAAGGTGTACCGGCGCGGCCAGCCGCCGGTGAGGAGACAGCCATGAACAGTTTCCGGTTTCGAAGCGTGCCGCTACCGCTCGTCGCGGCAGCTCTGTCGGTGAGCCTCGCGGCGCCTTCCATCGCCCAGGAGAGCGCCCACCCCATCCGCGTCGGCGAGATGCGGAGTCAGGACCGCCCGGTGGTGCCGGGGGTCCACGGCCTGGTGAGCGCGGGACATCCGCTCGCCTCCATGGCGGGCATCCAGACCCTGATGAGGGGCGGCAACGCGATCGACGCCTCGGTCGCGGTGCTGGCGGTCCTGAACGTGGTGCGCCCGCAGATGTCCGGCGCGGCGGGGAACGGCTTCCTGACCTACTTCGACCAGGCGACGGGGACGGTCCACTCCCTGAGCGCCACCGGAGCGGCTCCCAGGGCGCTCCGCGCCGGAGATCTCGCCCCTGCCCAGTTGAACAAGGGCATCAACGCCGGGGTGGTCCCGGGGCTCTTCGGGGCCTGGATCTCGATGCTCGACCGCCACGGCACCATGAGCCTCGCAGAGGTGCTGGCGCCCGCGATCGACTACGCGAAGAACGGCCATCCCATGGAGGAATCCGTGTCACGGGCGATCGAAGCCTCGCGGGAGGACTTCGAGCGGTTCCCGACCAGCGTCCGGATGTTCCTGCCCGAGGGACGCGTGCCGGAGACCGGCGAGCTCTACAAGATGCCCGACCTCGCGCGGACGCTCGAGAAACTCGTCGAGGCGGAGCAGGCGGCCCGACGCGCCGGACAGGGCCGTTCGGAAGCCCTGGACGCCGCCTTCGACCGCTTCTACCGGGGCGACATCGCGGAGGAGATGGCCCGCTTCTACGAGGAGAACGACGGCCCGTTCACGCTCGAGGACTTCGCCGCCTACGAGCCCATGTGGAAGGAGCCCCTCCACACCAACTACCGGGGCTACGACGTCTACTCCAGCCCGCCCACCTCGCGGGGCGGCATGGAAGTGCTGATGCAGCTCAACCTTATCGAGGGCTTCGACATCGCCGCGCTGGGTCAGAACTCGGCGGAGACGCTCCACCTGGTGATCGAGGCGATCAAGGTCGCCAAGTCCGATGTCTACCGCTACGTCGCGGACCAGGCCAAGTTCGAGGTCCCCCTCGACGGGCTCCTGTCCAAGGAGTACGCCGAGACGCGGCGCGCCCTCATGAACGAGCGGACCGCGATCGCCTACCCCGAGGGCGGCGTCCCGCCGGGCGCCACCGCCACCGATGCGGCGCCCGGTGTCCTTTCCGCGTCGGACCCGGCAGCCAGCCGGTCCTTCGCCGGCAGCACCACCAGCTTCTCGGTGGTGGACGCGGCAGGCAACGCGGTGGCCTGCACCCCGACGCACGGCGGCATGTTCGGCACCGCGGTGGTGGTCGGCGGCACCGGCCTCACCTTCAACAACGGAACCCGGATCGGCTCCACCGCGCCGCATCCGGACCACCCGAACTACGCCCGCGGCGGCCAGATCCCGATCCTGAACAACTCCCCGATCATCGTCCTTAAGGACGGCGAGTTCATGCTCGCGCTGGGGACGCCCGGCGGCGAGACCATCGGCCAGACCCAGTTCCAGGTGCTGCTGAACATCCTCGACTTCGGCCTGAACATCCAGGAGGCGGTGGCCGCCCCGCGGCTCAGCCTCTTCGCCGACCCCAACTTCTACAGCCCGGGCGCCGACATCCTGGTGCGGTTGGAGAACCGGGTGACGCCGGGGGTGGTCGAAGCGCTCCTCGGGATGGGCCACCGGGCCGAACTCACGGGCGGCTACGCCCTCGGCAGCAACAACGGCATCCTCATGGATCTCGCGGCCGGCACCATGACCGCGGGCGCCGACCCCCGCCGCGCCGCCTACGCCATCGGCTACTGATGGCGCGGGAGCGCCGGTCTTCAGACCGGCACCGCCGCGCACAGCGCGGCGAAACCGCGCATGCTCCTCCCCCAGATAACACTCCTCGGAGCGCCGGCCTCCGGCCGGCATCGCGGCCTGCAGGGCCGCGAAACTCTCGTCCTCACACCCTCCGATAACCAATCCCCACCCATGAAACTCCCAACCACCTTCCTCACGCTCACCCTCCTCCTCGCCACCACCGCCCCCGCCCAGGACACCCCCATGCCCGAGATGGTCGAAATCAAGGGCGGCGTCTTCTTCATGGGCTCGCAGGCCGGCCCGCCCCAGGAGAAACCCATCCACGCCGTCCAGGTGTCGGACTTCTGGATCTCGAAGTACGAGGTCACCCACGCCGAGTTCGCCGCCTTCGTCGAGGACACCGGCTACGAGACCGAGGCGGAGAAGTTCGGCACCGGCCGGATCCTCCGGGACGGCCGCTTCGTCTACTCCCCGGGCTTCACCTGGAAGGAACCCCACGGACCGGGCTCGGCGGTCACGGAACCCGACCGGTACCCCGTGGTCCAAGTGAGCTGGAACGACGGCGTCGCCTACACGCGCTGGCTCAGCCGGCAGACCGGCCAGGCCTGGCGGCTACCCACCGAGGCCGAGTGGGAGTACGCGTGCCGCGGCGGCACCCAGACGACCTACTGGTGGGGCGACGACTTCGACCAGACGAACGTGAACACCGCGGGAACCTGGCGTCAGGCCGACGCCCCCTGGCCCCGGGACGAACACACCCTGATCACCCCGATCGACCGCTACCCGGCGAACCCCTTCGGGCTCCACGACATGCTCGGCAACAACTGGGAATGGGTCCAGGACTACTCCTCCGCCGACTACTACGCCGCCCAGGTGCGGCGCCCGGAGTCCCCGGTGGTGGATCCCCAGGGACCCGCCTCCGGCACCGAGCGCGTCCTCCGGGGCGGGGGCTGGAACGTGAACCCGGACCGGGCGACCTGCTCGTTCCGGTTCCTCGCCGACCCGCCGGTGTACCGCAGCGACCACGTCAGCCTGCGCGTGGTCCGGAACCCCTGACCCGCACGCCGTCTCCCGACCGCTAGAACGGCAACCGCCGGCGGCGACTCCGGTCCCGGCGCCGAGGGCCATCTCCGGTAGCTGACTCCTCCGGCCGGATTGGGCGGCCGGGACCGCGCCGGGCCGGCGAAGCCGGGGCTTCCGCGACTCCCGGCATTCCCTCCACGAATCCGACCCTGGCGGTCCGGAACGTTGAAGGCGGGACGGGAGAGTTTGGTTTATCCAACAATCGGCTTCTCCGTTTTCTTGGAGACCGCGGATCGGGGCCAGCGGAGCCGGCATCGCAGCGAGCGGCGATGCCCTTGGAAGCAGTGACTCGGGGCGACTCTCCCGCCGCGTTCGGACGCGCGGCCACGGAGTTGCATTTTCTTGCGCGGCGTCCGCCGGACGGAATCGTCCGGCGCCGCCAGACAGGAACTCCGCAACTTCAAAAAGGAGAAACCATGCGAAAGTCCATACCTGCGCTGCTGCTCGCAGCGTCCCTCGCCGTCCCGGCCGTGGCGCTGGGCCAGGGCGGCGATTCCAGCATCCGCGGCACGGTCACCGACAACTCGGGCGGCGTCCTGCCCGGCGTGACGATCACCGCGACCAGCCCGGCGCTGATCGCCCCCGAGGTCGCCGTCACCGACAGCCAGGGCGCCTACCGGCTGCTGAACCTCCCGGTGGGCGCGTTCACCATCGAGGCCTCTCTCCAGGGGTTCGCCACCTACCGGCAGGAGGGCGTCGTCGTCCGCGCCAGCACGAACATCGGCGTGGACGTGGTGATGTCCATCAGCGAACTCGAGGAGACCATCACGGTCACCGCCGAGACCCCCATGCTTGAGATCGCCCGCCCCGGAAACATCCTGACCATCGAGGGCGACTTCCAGCGCGATCTGCCGATCCAGGCGCGCGGCAACTGGAGCGACTTCCTCGAGATGACCCCCGGGGTCAACGCCCGGCCCTTCGATGACGGTTCGGGCCGGATGGTGTACTTCGGGCACGCCACCGAGCACTTCGCCCACGTCATCCAGCTCGAAGGCATGGCGGCCGCGGGCTACCAGGACGCCCAGGTCACCTACGTCGGCATGGGCTCCGACGTGATCGAGGACGCCTCGGTGAAGACCGGCGGCGCCGAGGCGAAGGACCCGCTCGGCACCGGACTCATCATCAACATCGTCACCAGGAGCGGCGGCAACGACATCTCCGCCTCGGCCTCTTACGACCACCAGGAGTACGACTGGGGCACTGGAGACGACGAGGGGCTCGGCGGGTTCTTCGGCGACAACGAGCTCCCGGACCACTTCAGCCCCTTCGCCTCCGAACTGGCGCAGTTCGAGGCGCTCGGCGTGTACGACCCGCCCGACAGCGTGGTGGCCGGCGCCGGAACCCCGACCGCGCATCTCGTCCGGCAGGCCGACTTCTCCGCCGGCGGGCCGATCCTGCGCGACCGGGCGTGGTTCTTCGCCACCTACCGCTACGCCGACCTCGCGGCGCGGATCAGCCGCAGCGCGGTGGACGTGGACCGGCTCACCCAGCTCTCCGGAATCGCGCTCGCCAGCGGACTCGGCAACGCGCCGGCCTACAGCGCGTTCCCGAACACCACCGAGAGCCACCAGCCCTACGTCAAGCTGACCGCGCGGCTGAACCCGAGCCACGAGTTCTCCGCCTACTACCAGCGCGACCAGCTCGAAAACACCTCGAACCGGGAGTACGACATCGCCCCGCGGTTCACGGTGAAGACCGGCGGCGACCTGTTCGGCGCGAAGCTGACCTCGGTCTTCGGGGCGAACACGACCGGACAGTTCCTCGCCTCCTGGAACAACAAGGCGAGCGAGGTCCTGCAGGATGCCCAACCGCAGCTCGGCTCGATTCCGCTCTACGTGGAGATCCACGACGGCTTCACCGTGAACCCCTCCGGCACGACCGGGGACGGCGGGCGCATCGCGGCGCTCGGAACCGGCGGCGGCGGCGCCAACGGGAACCAGGGCCAGGTCCGGCCCACGCGGCTGCTGCTGCTCCGGGGCGACCTGACGCACTACGTGGACGACTTCGCCGGCTCGCACGAGATCGGCGTCGGCGTCTACGCCGCCCCCTGGAACCTGTACGAGGAGACGCGGCTCTATTCGCCGGCGGGCGCGTGGCGGCAGGAGTGGCACGCACCGGTGGACGCGAACGGCAACCAGGTGTCGGACCTCTCCCAGGCGGTGCGCACCGTGTGGTACCGGCGCCGCTGGAACGGCACCGAGACGGCGCCCGCGAGCGAGCTGCTGGTCCGTGACGCCCGGGACAGCGATATCGCGGTCTACCTTCAGGACGGCTGGCGGCCGACCGACCGCCTCACCCTGAACCTCGGCCTGCGCGCCGACTGGGTGACGCGCCACGACGGCATCCTCGACATCGACCGGATGGACACCCTCGCGCTCGGCCCCCGCGCCGGGTTCTCCTACCTGGTCACCGGCGACGGACGCACGGTGCTGCGCGGCAACTACGGCCGGGTCCACGAGCAGGTGAACGGACGCGACCAGGTCACGTTCAGTCACTCGGGCTCGACGATCGGCGAATACAACGAGTACGACCACGACGGGGACGGCATCCCCGACCACCGTGTCTTCACCCCGCCGGTCGCCGGACTGCCCCCGACCGTCCTCTTCGATCCCGACATCGGGCAGCCGTTCGTGGACGAGTTCATCGGCGGCGTCCGCCGGCAGTTCCCGGGGCAGCTCGCGATGGACGTGGCGGTGGTCCACCGGCGCTACACCGACAACTACGCCTTCCTCGAGCAGAACGGCTTCTGGCCCGCCGCGTCGCCCGCCACGGTCCCCCGCGGCGAGTTCCAGTACGGACGCGTGGACCCCGACGCCGGCAACGTGTACCAGCAGACGAACAACTCCTGGAGCAAGCTCGTCTATACCGCGCTCGAGATCACGACCACCAAGCGCACCGAACGGATGTCCGCGACCCTGAACATCAACCGGCAGTGGCAGCGCTTCGGCGGCGACTGGAACCCGAACGACCCGGCGCGCTATATCCAGCCCGACAAGTTCGACTCCAGCAAGGCGCTCTACATGCCGCGGGGCAACAACGAGCACAACTCGCTCCGCAGCAGCAACGCGCTGTCCTACGCTCCGACCTGGCGGCAATTCTCGGTCCGCGGCGGGCTGACCTACCTGTTGCCCTTCGACGTCACCGGCGGCGTCAGCTACACCGCGAACGCCGGGCCCTGGTCCGGCCCGCCGCTGTCGCGGCTGGCCGCCGACGACCCGCAGGTCACCCAGTACGGTCCGGGCCAGGCGAACAACGGCCAGACGAACCCGCTCTCCACGCGCTACCGCATCGTCGGCTCGGACCGGGGCGAGCTCCAGCCGCAGGCGCCCACCGTGCATACGGTCGGGCTCTCGCTCGGCAAGATCGTGGACCTCGGGCCAGCGCAGCTCGAAGTCACGGCGCAGGTGTTCAACCTGCTCGACGCCCACAACCACAACCAGTTCACCTACAGCTCCGCGAACCGCGCGTTCAGCTCGAACTTCCTCCAGCTCAGAAGCCGGCAGAACGCCCGGACGATGCTGCTCCGGGGAACGCTCCGCTTCTAGGAGTCGAGCGCTTCGAGGGCGCCTTCCCCCGCGGGAGGGCGCCCTTCCGGAAGGATGCGGGTCGGGTCGGCGAGGGCCTCCGCGACCGGGAGCAACTCGATCCCGTTCCGGTTCTCGCGACGGTCCCCCCCGAAGAGCAGGACCGCGCGGGCCATCGGGTAGTCGTCGAGAAACGCCCGCAAGCCCCTGAGGTCGGCGGGACGGATCGTGCGGCTTCGCTTCACCTCGATCGCATGGAATCCGTCTCCTCCGTACGCCACCAGGTCCACTTCCCGTCCGGACGAGGTCCGCCAGGTGAACAGGTCGAGGTCGAGACCCCGATACGCGATGTGTGCGCGCAGTTCCTGGAACACCAGCGTCTCGAGGGCCGCTCCTTCAATCTCTTCCGGCCGGTCGAGAGGGCCGCCTGGCCGGAGCGCCCGGTAGACCCCCACGTCAAAGAAGAAGAACCGGGAATGGGTCGTCATCCGGCGACGCGCCCGTCGGGCAAAGACCGGAACCCGGACGGCGATCAGCAGGTCTTCGAGCAACTCGAAGTAACCGGCCGCCGTCTTGCGATCGAGTCCCGCATCCCGGGCCACGGAAGCCACATTCAGCAGACCGGCCTGCGAAAAGCTCGCCACCTCCAGGAAGCGCGCGAAGGCGGCGAGGTTGCGGACCCGGGCTTCCTCGATGACCTCCTGCCGCAGATGCGTCTCGACCCAGGATGCGAGATAGGCCTTCGGGTCACCGTGGCCATAGACCGAGGGCAAGCCTCCGTAGCGCAGCGCGCGTTCGAGGGAGAAATCGGAACCGGCCTCGACGGCCGTCAGCGGGTGGAGCCTGCGCATGAGCGCGCGTCCTCCCAGGAGATTGACGCCGCGGCGGCGCAGGCTGCGAGCGCTCGACCCGGTGAGCACGAACCGGAGTCCACGCGTTTCGATGAGCCGGTGGACCTCGTGCAACACCAAAGGCGCACGCTGCACCTCGTCGAGCACCACCCAGCCGTCGTAGCCAGCGGGTATCAGATCCCGGAGCTGGTGGGGACCGGCCAGGAGCTTCAGATGGAGCTGGTGATCGAGCAGATCCAGATAAAGCGCACGGGGCAGCTGCTGCCGAATCCACGTCGTCTTGCCGACCCCACGCGGACCGAACAGGAAGAAGCTCCGGTCATCTTGCAGCGGCGCACCGAGCAGTCTGGGGTACATATACCCATTTTACTTAGCAAAATGGGTATGTCTATCCCGTTTCAGGGAATCTTGGCCTGCTACCGCGCGCAGGTGAGGTGTCTGCCGCCGTCCACCGGGATCGTGACCCCGGTGCAGAAGCCCGCGTCGTCCGACAGCAGGAACAGCGCCAGGTCGGCGACCTCTTCCGGCTTGCCGATGCGGCCGATGGGATGCGTCGTCTTGCTGTGCTCCACGAAGGCCGCGTAGCGGTCGTCGTCGAGCCCGCCGGCGAGATGGAGTTCGGTGCGCGTGACTCCGGGGTTCACGGAGTTGACGCGCACCCCCTTCGCGGCAAGTTCGAGGGCCGAGCAGCGCGTCAACTGGTCGAGCGCGGACTTGCTCGAGTTGTAGGCGAGGACTCCGGGGAACGAGCGGATGCCGTTCACGCTCGAGACGTTGACGATGCTGCCCTTCCGCTCGAGCAGGTGCGGCACCGAGAGCCGCATCAGGTCGAAGACGGCCTCCACGTTCAGGGCGAACATGCGCTGCCACGCGTCGAGGCCGGTGTTCTCGATGGTGCCGAACGCGATCACCCCCGCGGAGTTCACGAGGTGATCCAGCCCGCCGAAGCGCCCGACGGTCTCTTCCACCACCCGGGACCGGAAGTCCGCTTCGGTCACGTCGCCCGCCAGGGGCAGCGCCGCCCCGCCCGCCATCTCGATCTCGCGGGCCAATGCCCCGAGGCGCTCGGGCCGGCGGGCGGTGACGGTGACCTTCGCGCCTTCGCCGCCGAGCGCCAGGGCGGTGGCCCGCCCGATCCCGCTGGAGGCGCCGGTCACGATGGCGACCCGGTTCTGAAAGCGTTGCTGCGCGCGATTCGGCACGTTGATCTCCTCTACCTGGAAGCGGCGGCGGCGCGCCGCCCGCTGGACAACCCCAAACCCCGGACGGGAGACTATCGCCCGTGCCCGAGTTTCCCGATGTCGAGCTGTACCGCTCCGCGATCGGGGGCCGGATCGTGGGGGCGCGCCTCTCGGCGTTCCGGATCGCCTCCCCGCACCTCCTCGCCTCCGTCGAGACGCCTCCCGAGGCGCTGCTCGGACGGGTGGCGACCGGCGTCCGCCGGATCGGCAAACAGCTCGTCATGGAGTTCGAGAAGGGGCTGTTCTGCGCCGTCCACCTCGCGGTCGCGGGACGGTTCCACTGGACCGCGAGTTCCGGTTCGACCAAGCCGGTGCGGCTGTCCCCGCGCGGCAATCTGGCGGTCTGGAGTTTCGACCTCGAAGCCGGAGGCGGCGGGAAGCTGCGGCTCGTCGAACGAAGCCCGAAGAAGCGGGCTTCCATCCGGGTCGGCCAGGGTCCGGAGGCCCTGCGAGCGCTCGACCGCGGCGGGCTGGAGATTCCCGGGTCCACCCCTGAGGAGTTCGCGGCCCGGCTCACGGGTCTGACGAGCACCATCAAGCGGGCGCTCACCGAGCCGGCCCGCTTCGCCGGAGTCGGCAACGCCTACTCGGACGAGATCCTGCACCGGGCCCGGCTCGCGCCTTCGAAGCGCGCCGGCCGTCTCAGCGACGAGGAGATGAGCCGTCTCCACGCCGCCGCCGAGTCCGTCCTGACCGAGTGGGCCGCACGGCTTCAGGAAGAGTGCGGCAGCGCCTTTCCCACCGGCGTCACCGCCTTCCGCGAGGGCATGGCGGTGCACGGCCGGTTCGGCCAGCCGTGTCCGGACTGCGGATCCCCGGTGCAGCGGGTGCGCCGCGCCGAGAACGAGTTCAACTACTGCGCGGCCTGCCAGACCGGCGGCCGTCTGCTGGCGGATCGGGCGATGTCGCGGCTGCTCCGGAAGAAGTGGCCGCGGACGCTCAAGGCGGCCGAAGAACGACGGCGTCGGCTGAGGAATCCGGAATCCGGTTCCCCATCCCCGGACGATCGCGCCGGGACCTGAATCCGGCCGCTACCAGGGCAGGAGGGAATCCAGGGCGAACATGCTGAGGATTCCGGCCCCGGAGACCGCGACGACGAGTCCGAAGAGGATGGCGCGAACGACGCTGGTCAGGAGGACGATCACGATGCCCCGGCCGGCCGAACAGCCGCCCATGTCCATAATGGAGCGGATCTCCAGAACCATCGAGTAGATCCACGCGAACGTGCCGACGAGCGGCACCAGCCCGAAGATCCACGGGCTGAGGGTGAAGTACTGCGCCCGGATCCAGTCAGGGTAGGACGGCAACCCTCCCGCGGGCGGTTCCCTGGCGATCAGTTGGGTAAGGAGCCGCGACAGGACGGAGTGGAACGTGATCCAGACGAGCACCACCAAGGGGTAGACGAGCGTAAGGAACGCGCCGATCGTCGCGACGCTGCCCACGAGCGCGATCCCGAGCGAGGCGACGACGAGACTCTGGAAGGTGCGGGGAGCCTCGGCGATCTGCCGGAAAGCTCCCGGCGTGAGGCTGAGGACGGCCACCAGGCGTTCCCCGAGGCCGCGCCCGAGAGCGGGCGCGCTCCGGTCGTCGGAAGCGGGAGGTCCCGAATCCATAGCGCCCGAAGCTACCACGAGTTAGGACGACTCAACAGCCGTGATGGCGCCGCCGGCTTGGAACGCCGGCTTCAGCCGGCACAGCGGCCCGCAGGGCCGCGGGCGGATTGTCCCTCCCCGGGGTGCATCGGCGCGCGCAGCCGAGCCAGCGCGGCGAATGAGGTCTGTCTCGCCGCCCGCCTTCGGCGGGCTGTGCCGGCTGAAGCCGGCGTTCCAAGCCGTTGCGTTCCTCAGGCTGGTTCCTCCCGGACGCCCATCAGGCGGCCGGTGCGGCCGATCGCGGCTCCCGCGACCGTCATGCCCCAGAAGTAGCCCGGGATGGCGCCGACCAGGCAGAGGAGGACCGTGAGATCGGCAATGAAGGCGAACAGGATCAGGCTCAGCAGCAGGACGATGTAGTTGCCGAAGTTGGCCCGGATCAGGCCGACGTTCTGGTTCAGCCGGAAGGCCGCGGTGAATCGGCCGGTCGCCGCCAGTTGCACGATCCCGGCCGGGATGAGCGCCTTGGCGATCAGCGCCGCGAACACGAGGAAGAAGATGGAGGTCAGGCTCCCGACCACCGAGGTCGCCACCACCGCCGGAGAACCCATGGACTGTCCGATGAGCGCCCAGAAGACGCCGATCGCCACGAGAGCGAGGCCCATCACGACCGCCGCCAGCGTGTAGCCCGCGATCACCCCGACCACCTTGATGCCGTCCAGCAGCACGCCTCCGAAGTCATCCCAATCGGCCATTGGATGCTCGTCGCCGCGCAGGGCGCCCCGCGCCGTGCGAACGCCGAAACCGAGCAGGGCCAGCAGGCCCAGGCCGAACAGCGGGATGAGCACCACCATGAGGCTGCCGATCACGAACTTGGAGAGCGCCTTCGGATCCTGGAACGCAAAGCGGAACAGACCGCCCAGGTCGAATCGCTCCGGGGCCGGCGGCGCGGGCGGCGGCGGCGGAGGCGGCGGCTCGTCAGTCGGCAGGACTGGTTGATCTTCGGTCATCGTTTTCCTTCCCGGGTCGCCGGGTCCGTGTCCCTTCCCCACTCCAACCTAACGAAGACGGTTCGGGATGGTTCTCGGACGGCAGGAGGCCCCTAGATCCTCATTGCGCGGGCGCTCTGTCCGAGGCCGATTCCAAAGGCGGCCTGACTCCAGAACAGTCCCGGGATGATCCCGATGCCGCAGAGGGCGAAGCTCGCGGCCTCCAGGATCTCGATCAGGATGACGATCAGCAGGAAGACGACGTAGGTGCCGAGGTGGGCCTGGATGAGCCGGAGGTTCTCCTGAATCCGGAACGCGGAGCCGATCTCGTTGCTCGCCACCATCTGCGCGAGGGCGACGGGCAGCAGGACCACCGCGAGCAGGCCGAGCAGCAGCGTCACGGGGCCGAGCACGAAGTCCGCGATCCCTCCCAGCACCGGGATGACGCTGAGGACGGCGGCGACGATGGACAGCGCGAGCGGCGCCAGGAGGTAGCCGAGCGCCACCCCGAGCACCCGAAGCCCGTCGCCGAGCAGACTTCCGATGTCCCCCCACTCGGGCATCGGATGCTCCTCGCCCGCCCGCGCGCGCTGCGCGGTCTGGAAGCCGAAGCCGAGCAGCGCCAGCAGGCCGAGACCGAAGAAGAGGATGCCGATCACGGCAAGGCAACCGCCCAGGAACTTGGGCAGGGCCCGGGGGTCCCGGAAGGGACCTCCCAGAATCGCGCCGAGGTCCAGGGTCCCGGATGCGGCGGCGCCGGCGGTGGTGGGTTGTTCTTCGGTCATGGTGTGTCCTCAGCCTCAACTAACGGCAGTCCGTCGTCCGCGGTTTCCGCGACTTCCACTTCGACGCCCATGATGCGGCCCGCGTGGCCGATCGCGGCGCCGGAAGCCGTCCAGGTCCAGAAGAGTCCCGGCACCAGGCCCACCAGGAAGAGCGAGAGGCTGAGGTTCGCGAGGATCCCGAAGAGGATGAGGATCAGCAGCAGCAGGATGTAGGTCCCGGGATGGGCGCGGATCCGCCGCAGGTTCCGGACCCAGCCGAGGGCCGGCCGGATCCTTCCGGTAGCGGCGAGCTGCATCAGTCCGGCGGGCAGGAGCGCCTTGGCGAACCCGGCCAGCAGCACCACGAACCAGCCGGTGACGACCAGGCCGAAAACGGCGGCCGCTCCCATCAGGCCGGCTCCCGCGACCGGGACCGCGACCATCTCGGGAAGGATCTGGCCAAACACGTCGGGGGCGACGCCGCTCTCCATCGCGGCGCCGGCGATCCCGGCGAAGATGCCGCCGGCGATCCCGACCGCCACCAGGCCGATCAGGGTGCCCACCAGGAAGAGCCCGCCGCCGACAGCCGCCACCACGGCGGCGTAGACGAGGACGACCATCACGACGCGCAGGCCGTCGGCGAGCTGGCTGGCCACGGCGTCCCAGCCGGGCATGGGGTGCTCTTCGCCCCGGAGCGCGCCGCGCGCCGTCTGGACCGCGAAACCGAGCAGCCACAACAGACCGAACCCGAGGAACGGGATCAGCAGGACCGCCAGGCAGCCGATCATCCACTTGCGGAACGCGCGTGGATCCCGGAACGCGAATCCGAGCAGGAAACCGAGATCGATCCGCGCCGGCGGCGCGTCCGCGGAGGTGGTCGCTTCGTCGTTCATCGTCGCCCCCGGAGGGGCCGCTATCCTTACCGCCCCTCGCGCCAGCCGATGTTACATAACTCCTTCGGGTCCCTGGAAAAACACCGCACCGCCGGCGGGGACGCGCACGTCTACGCCCTCGAGGCGGTCGAGCGGGCGGGACTCGGGTCCATTTCCCGGCTTCCGTTCTCGATCCGGGTCCTTCTCGAGTCGTTGCTCCGCGGGGTGGACGGAAAGACGGTTCGCGAAGAGGACGTGGCCGCCCTCGCGGCCTGGAACGCCCAGGCGCCGGCCCGCCGCGAGGTTCCGTTCCGCCCGGCCCGCGTCATCCTCCAGGACTTCACCGGAGTTCCCGCGCTCGTGGACCTCGCCGCCATGCGGTCCGCGTTGGCCCGGATGGGGGGCGACCCCTCGCGGATCAATCCGAAGGCGCCGGTGGACCTGGTCATCGACCACTCGGTGGTGGTGGACTCCTTCGGCTCCCCGATGGCGGCCCGCCAGAACGCGGCCATCGAGTTCGAACGGAACCAGGAGCGCTACCGGTTCCTCCGCTGGGGAGCGGAGGCGTTCTCCCGCTTCCGGGTCGTCCCCCCCGCCACCGGCATCGTCCACCAGGTGAACCTCGAACTGCTGGCCAAGGTGGTCATGGAGGACGGCGAGGGCGACGAGCGGGTGCTGCTTCCGGACACCCTGGTCGGGACCGATTCCCACACCACCATGATCAACGGTCTGGGAGTCCTGGGCTGGGGCGTCGGCGGCATCGAGGCCGAGGCGGCCATGCTCGGCCAGCCGTGCTACCTGATCACCCCGAAGGTGGTCGGTTTCCGCCTGAGCGGCGCCCTGCAGGAAGGGGTCACCGCAACCGACCTCGTGCTCACCATCACCGAGCGGCTGCGCGCCCACGGGGTGGTCGAGAGCTTCGTGGAGTTCTTCGGCGAAGGGCTGTCGGAGATCTCGCTCTCCGACCGCGCCACGGTGGCCAACATGGCGCCCGAGTACGGCGCCACCATGGGCTTCTTTCCGGTGGATGCCGAGACCCTCTCCTATCTCCGCCGCACCGGCCGGAGCGACGAGGAAGTGGACCGGGTCGAGGCGTACACCAAGCGCCAGGGCCTCTTCCGGACCGACGAGACCGCGGACCCCGAGTACACCGACGTGCTCGAGCTCGACCTGGGAACGGTGGAGCCCAGCCTCGCGGGTCCGAAGCGCCCGCAGGACCGGGTGGCGCTCTCCGACATGCAGCGAGCCTTCCGCGCGTCCCTGAGCGCGCCGGTGGCGGAGCGCGGCTTCGCGCTCGAGTCCGCGCAGCTCGCGCGGACGGCAAGCGCCGGGAACGGCCGGAACCTCGGCCACGGCGCGGTGGTGATCGCGGCGATCACCTCCTGCACGAACACCTCGAACCCGGGCGTGATGCTCGCGTCGGGTCTCCTCGCGCAGCGGGCGGTCGGGCTCGGCCTCACCACCCCCGATCACGTCAAGACCTCGCTCGCCCCGGGTTCAAAGGCGGTGACCGAGTACCTGCGGGACGCGGGACTGCTCGGCCCGCTCGCGGATCTCGGCTTCCACCTGGTGGGCTACGGGTGCACGACCTGCATCGGCAACAGCGGGCCGCTGCCCGAGAGGGTGGAACGGGCCATCGAGAACGCCGACCTGGTGGCGGCTTCGGTCCTCTCCGGGAACCGCAACTTCGAGGGCCGCGTGCACCCGAGCGTGCGCGCCAACTACCTGGCGTCCCCGCCGCTGGTCGTCGCCTACGCGCTCGCCGGCACCGTGGACATCGATCTGGAGAGGGACCCGCTCGGAACCGGCGCCGACGGGAACCCGGTGTTCCTGCGCGACATCTGGCCGAGCAGCGAGGATGTCCGGGACGCGCTCGACCGGGCCCTCCGGCCGGAGACCTTCCGCCGGATGTACGGCAATGTCTGGGACGGGAACCCCACGTGGAACGAGATCCCGGTGGACGCCTCCGAGATCTATCCGTGGGACGAGAGTTCCACCTACATCCAGGAGCCGCCGTTCTTCTCCGGGATGACCGCCGAGCCGGCGCCGCCCGCCGACATCCGGGGAGCGCGGGTGCTCGTCCGGTGCGGGGATTCGGTCACCACCGACCACATCTCGCCCGCCGGGACCATCGCCTTCGATTCGCCCGCCGGCGGTTGGCTGCGGGAGCGCGGGATCGAGCGGGGCGACTTCAACTCCTACGGTTCGCGCCGCGGCAACGACCGGATCATGCTCCGCGGCACCTTCGCGAACATCCGGTTCCGGAACCAGCTCGCCGGCGGCGCCGAGGGCGGTTTCACGGTGCACCACCCGTCGGGTGAGCACACCACCATCTTCGAGGCCGCGAAGCGCTACCGCGAGGAGGGCACTCCCCTCGTGATCCTCGCCGGCAAGGAGTACGGCACCGGGTCCTCCCGCGACTGGGCCGCCAAGGGAACGCTGCTGCTGGGCGTCAAGGCGGTGATCGCCGAGAGCTTCGAGCGCATCCACCGCAGCAACCTGGTCGGCATGGGCGTCCTGCCGCTCGAGTTCCCGGACGGCGAGAACGCGGAGTCCCTCGGGTTGACCGGCGACGAGGTCCTCGACATCGAGGGCGTGAGCAACGGTCTCGGACCCGGCGCCCGGGTCACGGTGACCGCCACCCGAAACGGCAAGTCGCACTCGTTCGAGGCGCGCTGCCGCCTCGACTCGGCAGTGGAGGTGGACTACTACCGGAACGGCGGCATCCTGCAGACGGTGATGCGCGACCTGGCCCGGGAAGAAGAGCCGGCCCCCGCCTGAGGCGCATCAGGCCAATCCGCGCGTCGGCGCGCACAGCTTGGAACGCCGGTCTCCAGACCGGCACGCGCGGCGCTCCGCGCCGCGCACGGCGCAGCCCTTCACGGAAGGTGTGGCTCCCCCCATCGCAGAGCCCAACAGCGCAGGTGACGCGCCCGGCCTGGAACGCCGACCAGTCCTCCGGGTGAGGGCCTCCAGACCGGCGTTCCCTAACGCGCCGAGGTAGGAGTCTCCCCCGCAAGGATGCGCCGGAAGACGCCCATCTCGATGTTCCCGCCGGACACCACGGCGACGATCCGCCGTTTCCGGCCCTCTTCGCCCGGGCGCCGCGGCACCCGGCCGGCGATCGCCACCGCCACCGGGCTGGCGCCGGCGCCCTCGGACACGATCCGGCTCCGTGAAGCCAGGGTGCGCACCGCCCCGGCGATCTCGTCCGGTGAGGCCAGGAGGGGTTCCTCCAGGAATTCCTGAACGAGCGGCCACATCGGGTCCAGCACGGTGTTGCCGCCGATCCCGTCCACGAAACTGGGCTCGGTGTCGATCCACTGGGGCGATCCATTCCGGACCGCCGCCGCGACCTTGGCCGAGGTGGTGACTTCGACCGGGTGAACTCGCGCGCTGGAGCCCTTCAAACGGAGGGCGTTCGAAATCCCGCAGCTCAGGCCCCCGCCCCCGAAGGGAACCAGCACGGCATCCACGTCCGGCAGGTCCTCGAAAATCTCGAGGCCGGCGGTGGCGTTGCCCACCATCACCTCCCGCGCCTCGACCGGGTGGACGAAGCGGGCGTCGAGCCCCGGGTGGGAGTGGGTCACGATCGCCTTCCACCACTCCGGGAACGGCTGGACCACGATCTCCGCCCCGAGCGCAGCGATCGACCGGCGCTTGTTCTCCGGCGAGGTCTCGGGAACCACGACGGTGCAGGGAACGCCCCGCTCGCGCGCCATGAACGCGGCCGCCTGGGCCCAGTTCCCGGCGCTCGCGGTCATGACCCCGCGCGCGAGCTCCTCGTCGCTGAGCGAACCGAACAGGTTGGCCGCGGCGCGGATCTTGAAACAGGCGAAGGGCTGCAGGTTCTCCAGCTTCAGCCAGATCTCGTCGGGGCCCTCGACCGGCAGCCTCACCAGCGGGGTCCGGACGGCGTAGGGCGCGATCCGGGCGCGCGCCGCCTCGATCTCGGTGAGCGGAATCATGGGCGCGGGAGTCTATGCGGGTGACGCCGCGCCCCGGGAAACCACGATCCTGACCCCCTCGAGCGTCAGGCGCTCGTTCACGAGGTCCACCACGCCGGTCCAGTCGGCCACCTGGCGGGCGAGCCCGCCGGTGGCGATGACCGTGTAGTTCCCGCCGAGTTCCTCCTTCAGCAGCCGGACCATCTCCCGCACCATGCCGGTCCAGCCGTGGACCAGACCGGACTGCATGGCCGCGACGGTGTGCGTCCCGACCACGCGCTTCGGCGGCCGCAGCTCCACCCGGGGCAGCCGGGCCGTCCGGCGCACCAGCGCTTCGGCGGACACCCCGAGCCCGGGGGCGATGGCCCCGCCCCGGTACTCCCCCTCCCGGGAGATCACGTCGAACGTCAGCGCCGTTCCGGCATCCAGAACGATGGCGTCCACCCCGTAGAGGTGGTGGACCGCCACCGTGTTGGCGATCCGGTCGGGGCCCGTCTCCTCGGGAGTGTCCACGGCCAGCCGGATCCCGCGGGCGGTCTTGTGGTTCAGCACGAAGAGCGGGCCGCCGAAGTGGCGCTCCGCAAGGTTCCGCAGGATCTCGGTCGCTGAAGGGACCACGCTGGCCGCCGCCAGCCCCTCGATGTCCCGCCGCGAGACCCCTGCGCCGGCGAGCAAGCTGTCCAGCAGCGCCGCCGTTTCGTCCGCCAGCCGTTCCGCCTGGGTCGAGATCCGCCAGTCGCGTACCCAGGCGTCGCCGTCGTGGAGGCCGATGGCGGTCTTGGTGTTGCCGACGTCGAAGACGAGGAGCATTCGCCCGGAATCCTACGGGACCGGAACTACCGGCCGCTCCTCCGCTTCCGTCCCGCTCGGCGCCTGACGCACGGTGCTGGCTCGCCAGACGCCCGCCACCACGCTGCCGATGAGCGAGTGGAAGAGGCTCGAGATGGCGCTCGGGACCGCGACCAGCGGGCTCGTGAAGTTCTGGCCGGCGAGGACCACCCCGAGGCCGGAGTTCTGCATCCCGACCTCGATGGAGACGGTCCGCGCGGTGGGAACCCGGCGCGAGACGAGCCGGGCCAAGGTGTAGCCGAAGAAGAACCCACCGGCGTGGAGCCCGAACACCGCGACGACAAGCAGGTCGCCCGACTCGAGGATGATCGCCCGGCTCGAGCCGATGATCGAAGCCACGATCAGCGTGATCAGCACCACCGACGTGAACGGGCCGTACGGGAGGACCACCCGGGTGAGACCCTGGGCGTAGCGCCTCAGGACGAGGCCGGTGACGATGGGCAGGATCACCACCTGCACGGTGCTGAGGAGCAGTCCGGCGGCGGGAACGTCGATGCGGCTGCTGGCCAGCGTTGCCATGAGCGCCGGGGTCATCAGGACCGACAGTCCGGTGGAGACCGCGGTCATCGAAACCGAGAGCGGGACGTCGGCCAGCGCCAGGTAGGAGATTACGTTCGAGGCCACGCCCCCGGGGCAGCAGGAAACGAGGATGAGCCCCACCGCGAACTCCCGCGGCAGGTCGAGCGCCCAGGCCACCGTCCATCCCATCAGCGGCATGACGACGTACTGGAGCACCACGCCCAGTCCGATGGGCGCCGGCCGCCGCAGGACGCGCCGGAAGTCGTCCACCTCCAGCGTCAGCCCCATCCCCAGCATGATGAGCCCCAGCCCGACGGTGATCAGGCCGCCGCTGAACCAGGTGAATATCCCGGGCCGCCAGAGCGCGAGCAGGCTCGCGAGGAGAACCCAGACCGGGAACGCGAACGTCCCGATCCGCAGCGCCCGGTGAAGCATCGGGGTGGAGCTTAGTGGTGGACCGTCCCGCCGAACCCGGCAGGCCTACCCCTTCTGCGGCCGCTAGCGCGTCTGTCTGGTCGCCGTCAGGGTGAGGGAAGGTCGGTCGCCGCCGGCGTGCACGAAATCGAGGACGAGGCGGCCGTCCGCATCGCGGCTCGGGAGGGCCGGCTGGTCCAGCGAGGTCAGATCCCAACCGGCGGGCAGCACGATCCGGGTGCGGGGACGGGCGAGAAAACGCAGGAGCCGGAGGTCGCCGTCCGCGAGCAGCTCGTAACCGGGATTGATCGCGGTCTGGTAGAGCCGGACGCGGGCATTGCCGCCTTCGGGAACGGCGTAGCCGAGATCGGCCACCAGCACCCTGGCGTCGTCCGGCAGGGGCGCCGGTGAGTGCGGAATCGCGGCGGCCTCCCGGGCGGAGACGATCCGGGTAGGGAGTTCCACCCCGCGATCCACGTCCAGGGTCACAGGATCCAGAATCCGGTCGGTCGGCAGCAACACGGAGAAGACGTGGGCCTGACCCGGCGCGTCGAGCAGCAGTTCGAGAGCCAGGCGCAGCCGGTTCTCGGCCGCGTCCTCCAGCCAGTAGACGATGGTCCGCTCGTCTTCCGCGCGGAAGTCGCCCTCGTTCATCCGCGTTGCGCCCGGGTCGCCCGGTCCGATCTCGAGCCGAACCGGGAGCGGCTCCTCCCGTGGATGAAGGATGCCCAGCTTGAGCCGTCCGTCCTCGACGGCGGTCTGCACGGGAACGTTCGCGCTCCGGAGGATGGCGCCCTCGGGCAGCAGCACCGTGACCCGGCCGGGGGGCACCGAGTGCTCGAAGACCTCGCCGTCGCCCCGCGGCCGGAGGTAGCCGGCCCGATCGGCGGTTTCCTCGATCCGCACCCGGCGCTCCGCCCGTTCTCCGAGCCTTCGTCCCAGGGAAACCAGGAGCTCGTCACCGCTCGCCACGGAGGGGAGCGCGGCGCCCGACGCCCGATCCACCGCTACGGCGCGCGAGGCCGCACTCGCCGCGGAGAGGGAAAACCGGTACTCCTCGATCCCGGCGCCCCGCACGATGCGGTCGGACACGATCCGGATCTCATTCCCGTCGCCGATCTCGTAACGGGTCGCGAGCGCCAGGATCCGAAAGGGATCATCTGCGGCGGCCGACAGCGGAGCCACGAGGAGCAGCGCGGTCAGGGCTCTCTTCATGGCGCCGCCGGTCTGCCGGACCGGCTGCGGGATAGTGTGGTGCCTCCCGTCAGCCGCTGCAAAACCCGCCTCGCGCCGATTTGGCAGCCGGTCAGAAGCGCAGCTTGAGGAAGACGTTGAGCGCCCCGTACGCGACGCTCTCCTCGGTCCGGATGCGGAAGCTGACCGGCTCGCTGCCGTCGAGACGGAGCTGCGAGGCGTGGCTGCGCAGGCGCTCCCACTCCGTCCGGTCCTCGAAGGGGTCCGAGCGGACATAGCGCGCCTGAACTCCCAGGGAGGCGGTTTCGTTGACCTCCCAATCCACCCCGGCGAGGGCCTGGAACGCCGTGAGCCGGTCGCTCAGCTCGCCCTGCTTGCTGGAGGTCGTGCCGGCGAGGTTCCGGCGGACCTCCTCCTCGTTCGGCAGGCCGGCGGCGGTCGCGATCTTCGCCGGGTCCGCGTTGCGCACCCACAGGTCGCCGTAGTCCAGCTCCGTCCAGGAGACTCCCACCCCCAACCCGGCGAACGGCTGCAGCGCGCCGTCCAGCGGCAGGTCGAAGACCAGGTTCAGGAAGACGTTGCGCGAGGAGACGCTGCCGATCCGGTCCTCGGCGCGCACGATCTCGCCCTCCAGCTTGCCGGCGGTGTCCCCGGTAGCGCTCGCCACCGGAGACGTCTGGTCGTACTCCGACTCCCGGTGGAAGGTCTCGACCTCCATCCGGAACCAGTCCGAGACCCGGTGCCCGACCGCGAGGCCGGCGAGGGTCCCGTAGGCCGGATCGAAGGCCGTCTGCCAGCCCGCCGCCGAGCCGCGGTCCGGGTCCGTACAGCCGGGGATCTCGGCGTAGCGCGGGTTGATGAACTCGTCGCACCGGCTCGCCCGGTCGTTGCTCTTGCCGAGGAGCACGACGCCGGACGCGAGATTCGCCCCCAGGTCCCCCCGCAGGTAGAAGCCGGAGCGCTCTTCCCCGGCAGACGCTCCGGGGGCCGCGGCCCAGGAGACCGCGATGGCCACGGCGGCGGCAAGGATGCGGACCGCGGGCGGTGCGTGACGAAGACCCTATCCATGACGCCGTAGCGTAATCGGAGCGCGAACGTCAGCGGATCAGTTCGAAATCGGGGGCTTCGGGAACCACCCCGGCGCGCTCGGCCATGGAGAAGAGCACCCGGAGCGCGGCCTCCCCGGAGTCGCCCATGTCGCGCGTCAGCGCCGAGACGTACATCTTGACGAACTTCCGCCCCAGCTCGCGCTCGAGGCCGCGCCCGAAGAGGAGCGCGTAGTCGAGCGCCTCGTCCTCGTTGGCGTAGGCCCAGTCGATGCTCGCCCGCATCGCCCGGTTCACTTCGATCGCCAGGTCCCTTCCGAGATCACGGCGGACCACGTCGAGCCCGAGCGGGAGCGGGAGTCCGTGCTCGTCCTCGAAACGGACGCCGAAATCCGAGAGCAGATGGAACCCGCGCGCCTCGTAGGTGAGCTGTCCCTCGTGGATGACGACGCCGGCCTCGGCCCGGCCCGCTTCGACCGTTTCGAAGATCTGGTCGAAGGGCACGACGACGGGCTCGAACTCCCCGATGTAGCAGCGGGCCAGCAGCGCCGCCGTGGTCCGCGGGCCGGGGATGGCCACCCGGCGTCCCTCGAGGTCCTCGAGCCTTCCGGCGTTCTTGCTCACCACCACCGGCCCGTATCCCTCTCCCATGCTGGCCCCGGTCGCCATGATCCAGTAGCGGTCCGCCACCGAGAGGTAGGCGTGGGCGGAGATCGCGGTGATCGGCAGCTCTCCGGCGAGCGCCCGGTCGTTCAGGCTCTCGATGTCCTCGAGGACATGCTCGACCTGGTAGTCGCGGATGCGCACCGCGCCCTTCGCGAGGGCGCAGAACATGAAGGCGTCGTCCGGGTCGGGGCTGTGCCCGACCCGCAGGATCGGAGGAGGGGTCACGGACGTGTTCCTTTCGTTGGGGCGGAGTTAACAGCCTGTGGTGAAACTCGCGTGAGCACCGAGACGCCCGCTGGGCCTCGCTGACAAGGCGCGCGAGGGAGGAATACCGAGTGTATTTCGACCGAAGCGCAACGATGAGCGAGCCGAAGGCGAGCGGTTCAGCGAGGATTCAGCGGGTGTCGATTGCCGCGTGAGTTTTGCCACAGGCTGTTAAGGCCGGAAGTATCCCCCGTCACGCAAGCCGCGGCCCGGTCCACGCATTCATCGCCCCAGTCCGCGGGGAAGATCAGGTCGGCGGCGTCCGCGGCGCCACCGAGGTAGCGCCGCTGCGCCGGGATCACCATGTTCTCGAACCGTTCCCGGACCTCGGCCGGCGAATAGGCGCGTTCCGCGCCGTCCCGCTCGATGCGCCGGCGGAGAAGCACGTCGAGGCCGCCCTCCAGCAGGACGCGCAGGTGCGCCGCCTCCCGGACCCGCGCCTCCCAGAGGGCAAAGACACCCTCCGCGACCACCAGCCGCGTCGGACCGAGCGAGCCGGTAACCCGGCGCGCGCCGGTACGGAAGTCGTAGGCGAAGCGCGGAACGGAGCCACCGGCGCGGAGCGCCTCGAGGTGCTCGGCGAAGCGGTCGAGGTCGTACGACTCCGGCTCGTCGTAGTTGACGGCCGTGCGCTCGCTGCGGGACAGATGGGAGGTGTCCCGGTAGTAGTCGTCCTGCGACAGCACGACCGCCCTCCAGGCCGGAAACCGCGCCGCCAGCGCCCGGGCGAAACGGGTCTTCCCGGTGCACGTCCACCCGGCGACGGCCACCACGCGGACGCTGTCGGGCAGAGCGATCAGGACTCTCCGGAGCCTCGGTCGAGCGCCCTTTCGAGCGCGGCCCGGGCCTCGCGGGCATCCGCCTTGCCGCGGAGCTCGCGCATCAACTGTCCCACGAAAAAGCCGATCACCTTCTTCTTGCCCGCCCGGTAGGCGTCCCGGTCCGCGGGGTGGGCGGCGACGAGCCGGGCGGCGATCTCGTCCAGCCGGGAGCCCGCCGCCAGGTCGGCGAACCCGAGTTCCGCCATGAGCTCGCGCGCGGTGCGTCCCGTGTCGCACATCGCCTGGAAGACCTCCCGCGCGGCGTTTCGCGGCAGCTCCTTCGCGGCCAGGAGATGCACCAGCTCGCCGAGCCGCTCCGGAGGCGCCGCAAGCCGGCCGTCCTGCTTTTCCCGGGACGCGACCTCGGTGGTGATCCAGCCCGCCGCCGCGGCGGCGGCCTCGAGGACCGGAGAACCGGCGTCCGTCGCCGCGGCCACCGTCGCCTCGTAGTAGTCCGCCAGGTCGCGGCGCGCGGCGATCCGGCCGGCCTGGTCGGCGGCAATGCGGTGCCCGCTCCGGTAGCGCGCCGCGCGGGCGGCCGGGAATTCCGGAAGCCCGCGCCGCGCCGCATCGAGCAGTCCCTCCGGAAGCCGGAGCGGGGGAAGGTCCGGGTCCGGGAAGTAGCGGTAGTCCTCGGCTTCCTCCTTGCTCCGCATGGGCTCGGTCACTCCGCGCGCCTCGTCGTAGAGGCGGGTCTCCTGAACGACCTTCCCCCCGGCGGCGAGGACTTCGCGCTGGCGCTGCTCCTCGTATTCGAGCGCGCGCTGGAGGAACCGGAACGAGTTCAGGTTCTTCAACTCGACCTTGACCCCGTAGTCGAGGTCGCCTCGCCGCCGGACCGAGACGTTGCCGTCCATGCGCAGGTTGCCCTTCTCCATGTCCGCATCGGACACCCCGCAGTAGACGATCCGGCTCCTCAGCTCGCGGGCGTAGGCGACCGCCTCGGCCGCCGAGCGCATGTCCGGGTCGCTCACGATCTCGATGAGCGGCACGCCGGCGCGGTTGAAGTCCACGCCGCTCCGCCGGTCCGATCCCGGGAACCCGTCGTGAACCAGCTTGCCGGCGTCCTCCTCGATCTGGATCCGGTTGATGCCGACCGCGCGGTCCACCGGCTCACCGTCGGGTCCCGCCTCCAGCCGGATCTGAACGGACCCCGCTTCCGCGAGCGGAAACTCGTACTGGGTGATCTGGTAGCCCTTCGGGAGATCCGGATAGAAGTAGTGCTTCCGTTCGAAGATCGACTCCTCGTTGACTTCGCAGTCGAGGGCGAGTCCCGCGAGCACCGCGAGTTCCACCGCTCTCCGGTTGGGCACCGGGAGCGCTCCGGGGAGGCCGTAACACACGGGACAGAGGTGCGAGTTCGGCGGCGAACCGAACTCGTTCCGGCAACCGCAGAAGAGCTTCGTGCGGGTATCGAGCTGGACGTGTACCTCGAGCCCGATGACGGTTTCGAAGGGATCGGTCACCGGGTCCCGGACGGAACCGTCAGCCGTACAGGGATTCGATCAGGTCGGCGTACCGCTCCGCCACCACCCGGCGCTTCACCTTCATGGTGGGCGTCAGTTCCCCGCTCTCGATGGTGAAGGCCGCCGTCACCACGGCGATCTTCTTGACCTGCTCGAAGGACGCGAGTCCCTCACTCAGCCGGCCGATCTCGGCCAGGAGATGCGCCTGGACGCGTTCGTCGGCGGCCATCGCCTCGGGGCCGTCGGCGGCGATCCCCTCTCCCTCGCACCAGCGCCCGAGCTGCTCGAAGTCCGGCGCAACCAGCGCCGAGAGGTAGGGCTTGCCGTCCCCGACCATCACCAGTTCGGCGATGTAGACGCTCGACTTGAGGGCCCCCTCGATCGGCTGCGGCGCGACGTTCTTGCCGCCGGCGGTGACGAGCAGGTCCTTCTTCCGGTCGGTGATCCGCAGGAAGCCGTCCTCGTCGAAGGCCCCGACGTCGCCGGTGTGGAACCAGCCGTCCACGATCGCCTCGCGCGTGGCCGCCTCGTTGCCGAAGTACCCCTTCATCACGTTGTGGCCGCGGCAGAGGATCTCCCCGTCGTCGGCGATCTTGACCTCCACGCCGCGCACGGGAATCCCCACCGTTCCGAACCGGAAGCGCTCCCGGCGGTTCACGGTGATGACCGGCGAGGTCTCCGTCAGGCCGTAGCCCTCGATCACCACCCAGCCCGCGGCCAGGAAGAACTCGGCGACGTCGCGGGGAAGCGCCGCCCCGCCGGAGACGAAGAGCTCCATGCGCCCGCCCATCCGTGCGTGGAGCTTGCTGAAGACCAGCTTGGTCGCCAGTCCGTACTTGAACTTCAGGCCCGCGGGAACGGAGGTGCCGTCCTGGCGGTGCTTGCCCACCGCGTAGCCGACCGAGAACGCCCAGTTGAAGATCTTCTGCTTCAGGGGGCTCCCGGCGGCCGCCGACTCGAGCACCTTGTCCCGCATCTTCTCGTAGAAACGCGGCACGCACGCCATCACCGTGGGATGGACTTCCCCGATGTTCTCGACCAGGGTGTCCATGCTCTCGGCGATCGCGATCGTGACCCCGGCGTGCGGGTAGAGGTAGTGCGCCACCATGCGGGCGAACACGTGGCTGTAGGGCAGCACGGAGATCGCCCGGTCCTCCGGCGTCAGCGTCAGCGCCTCGTGGGAGACGAGGGTGTTCTGCACCAGGTTCTGCTGCGTGAGCATCACCCCCTTCGGGTTCCCGGTGGTTCCCGAGGTGTAGATGATGGTGGCGAGGTCGTCACCCGAAACCGCCGCCGCGAGGCGCTCGGCCGCCCCGGAGTCCACCGCGCGCGAACTCTTGCCGGCGTCGATCACCCTCGACCACGACTGATCCCCCGACCCCTCCACCGGCGCGTCGAGCGTGAAGACCATCTCGACGGCGGGCAGCGAGTCCCGGACTTCCGCGATCTTGGCCTGCTGTTCCGCCGAGGAGGCGATCACCACCCTCGCGCCCGAGTCCCGGATGATGTAGGCGGCCTGCTGCGCGGTGAGGGTGGGATAGATGGGGACCGTCACGGCGCCCAGGATCTGGAGCCCCGCTTCGATGGTGAACCACTCCAGCCGGTTCTCCGAGAGGAGCACCACCCGGTCCCCCTTCTCCACGCCGCGGAGCGCCAGGCCCACCGCCGCATCCCGCGCGGCGTCCAGCCACCCCGCCGACGAGAGTTTCTTCCACTCCCCTCCCTCCTTGTGGAGGATGGCGTCGTCCTTGTTGTGCCGCTCACAGGCGGCGGCGAAAAGCTGATTGAGGGTCTGCGCTTCCATGGGAACACCTCCGAACCGGTGATCTTACGCAACCACCCACGCCAGGATCCCACCCCCGGCCTGGAACGCCGGTCTCCAGACCGGCACCGCGGCGCCCCCCCACCGGGAGAACTGGCGCGCCGCGCACGGCACAACACCACGCACGCCAGGATCGCACCCCCGGCTTGGAACGCCGGCTTTAGCCGGCACCGCGGGCCGCAGGCCCGCGAAGGGCGCGACACCCCTCCGCCCGACGACGCAACGGGCCGCAACGCCGATACTCCCCGGACCCCCCATGTTCGACCTCATCCTCCCCGTCGCGCTCTTCGCCTTCTCCATGTCGATCACCCCCGGACCCAACAACGTCATGGTCACCGCATCGGGGGCGAACTTCGGATACCGGCGAACGATCCCCCACCTCCTGGGCATCGGCCTCGGGTATCCGGCGATGGTGGCCGGGGTCGGGTTCGGCCTCGGCGGCGTGTTCGAGGCCGTCCCCGCCGTGCATGTCGTCCTCAGGTACGTCGGCTCCGGCGCCATCCTCTGGATGGCCTGGAGGATCGCCACGGCCAGCGGGACCGGGCCGGCGACGGAACGCCCCGGACGTCCGTTCACCTTTCTTCAGGCCGCCGCCTTCCAGTGGGTCAATCCCAAAGGGTGGGTCGTCGCCGTCGGAGCCATCAGCGCCTTCACGACCGTCGAGGGAGACCTCTTCTACGAGGTGGGCGCGATCACCCTGAGCTTCGTCTCGGTGAACTACGCCTGCGCTTCGGTCTGGACCCTCTTCGGGGTCGGGATCGGGCGGCTCCTGAAGCACGGAAGCAGGCTCCGGATCTTCAACGTCGCGACGAGCCTGCTGCTCGTCGCCGCCATCGTGCCCCTGTTCATCGACTGAACCCCCCGACAAGCGGCCCGGAAACACGGAGATCGCCGCGGCCGGCGCCCGCCGGACGAAGCCCCCTCCCGTCAGGCTGCGACCCGTCCCCTCTGTTAGGATGCCCGATTCATATGTCCACCTCGGAAGGGCGCGGGAATCCCGGCGCCGGCGGAGACAGCCGCCCCGGGCCCCAGGTCCCGCAGGGGCTCTTCGTCCGCTGCGAGGGGTGTTCCGAGATCGTCTACGGACGGGCCCTCCGGGAGAACCTCGAAGTCTGCCCCCGGTGCGACTTCCACCTGCGGCTCGGCGCGCGCGAGCGCATCGAGATGCTGGTTGACGAGGGGGTCTACCGGGAGATCTCCGCGGACATCCGCTCCAACGATCCCCTCCGCTTCCGCGACCGGGTGGACTATTCCGACCGGCTGCGGAAGGGCGCGGAGAAGACGGGCCTCGACGACGCCGTCATCGTGGTGCGCGCCGAGATCGAGCGCACGCCGGTGGTCCTCGCCGTCATGGAGTACGCCTTCATCGGCGGCAGCATGGGCGTGGTGGTCGGCGAGCAGATCACCCGCGCGGTGGAAGCCGCCTGCGACGCCCGGGTCCCCCTGATCGTGGTCTCCTGTTCGGGCGGCGCCCGGATGCAGGAGGGCGCGCTCTCGCTGATGCAGATGGCCAAGATCTCGTCGGCGCTCGCGATGCTCGACGACGCGGGACTCCCCTACATCTCGGTGCTCACCCATCCGACGACCGGAGGGGTCACCGCCAGCTACGCGATGCTCGGTGACATGAACCTTGCCGAGCCGGGAGCGCTGATCGGCTTCGCCGGTCCCCGCGTGATCCAGCAGACGATCCGCGGCGAACTGCCTCCCGGCTTCCAGCGCTCCGAGTTCCTGCTCCGCCACGGAATGCTCGACCGGGTGGTCCACCGCCGGGACCTCCGGGGCGCGCTGGGCGGATTCCTGCGATTCATGTACGAACCCGCCGGAGCCGCGGCTTCGGCGGAGAAGGACGCCGCCGCCACGGTGCAGACCGCACCGGAGCCGGCGCTGGTCCGCACCGCCCGGTAGAGCCGGCGGTCCCTTCCGCACCTCTCAATGAAGTACGAGGAGGCGCTCGCTTTCCTGAAGAGCCGCGAGCAGTTCCACGTCAAGGTGGGAACCCGGAACATCCGCCTGCTCGCCCGGGCGCTCGGCCACCCCGAGCACCGGTTCCCGTCGGTGGTGGTCGCGGGAACGAACGGGAAGGGCTCGACGGTCGCCATCCTGGACTCGATCCTCCGGGCCCACGGACTGCGGGTGGGCCGGTTCACCTCGCCCCATCTCGTCTCCATCGGCGAGCGCATCCTGGTGAACGGCCGCCAGCTTCCGGACGGCGAGTTCGCCGGCCTGATCCACGACATCGCCCGCGCGGCGGAGCGCCTGCCTCCGGATCAGCAGCCGTCGTTCTTCGAGACCATCACGGGCGCCGCCTTCCTCGCCTTCGCCCGGCACGAGGTGGACGTGGCCGCCTTCGAGGTCGGGATGGGCGGCCGCTGGGACGCCACCACCGCGACGGACGCACCGCTCGGACTCGTGACCCGCATCGCCCTCGATCACGAGCGCTACCTGGGCCGGACCGTCGGCGAAATCGCCGGCGAGAAGGGGGCGGTGGCGCGGCCCGGCGGTGAGTTGCTGATCGCCCGGCAGGACCCCGCGGCCGCCGAGGTCCTCGCGGCTTGCGCCCGGGATCGCGGCGCCCGCTTCCGGGACGTGGCGCAGGAAACGACCCTGGATTGCACGGTCCACCGGACCGGCGCCGCCGGGACCCTTTCGACCCCCGTAGCGACCTACGACGACCTCTGGTTGCCCCTGCCCGGCCGGCATCAACTGGACAACCTGGCGCTCGCCGTCCGGGGAGCGGAGCGGCTCTTCGCCCGGGAAGGGCTCGGAGCCCTCGATCCGGTTCGGGTCCGGCACGGCGTCTCGTCGGTCCGCTGGCCGGGACGGCTGGAATGGCTGCCCGGCGACGGGAGCCGGCCGCGTCTCCTCCTCGACGCCGCGCACAATCCGAGCGGCGCCGAACGACTCTCGGAGTACCTGGACACCCTGGGGGCGAACGGGCGGCGGGTGCTGGTCTTCGGGGCCAGCCGCGACAAGCGGGTGGAGGAGATGCTGGCGCCGCTGGCGCCGCATTTCGAGCAGGTGCTGTTGACCACCGCCGCAACCCGGCGGGCGCTTCCGATCGCCGATCTGAAGGACAGCGCGGAGCGCGTGTTTGCCGGAAACGGCACCCGCGCGGAAACCGTGGAGGACGTGCCGCAGGCGCTCACCAAGGCGTTTCGGCTTGCCGGCCGGCAGGGCGAGGTAGTGATCGCCGGCTCCATCTTCCTCCTCGGCGACGCGCTTCGCCTGCTCCGCGCGGAGAAAGGCCACCGCCTCGATCAGGAAGTGATCGAGATGCCGTTGCTCCCTCCGGAGCCGGCGGGCCGGACGGGGACCGAGCGGCGGTCTTCCGCGGCCTGATCGGTCGGTACACTCCGCCCCGCCTCCCCCGATGCGACTCTCCCACCACTTCGGTCTCACCCTGCGCGAGGCGCCCGCCGGAATCGAGGCCGAGAGCCATCGGCTGCTGCTCCGCGCCGGCTTCATCCGGCAGCTCGGCCAGGGCCTTTATTCCTACCTGCCGCTGGCGCACCGCTCGATCACCCGCATCGAGGACATCCTGCGGGAGGAAATGAACCGGATCGGCGGCCAGGAGATGACCATGCCGGTCGTCCATCCGGCGGAGATCTGGCGCCGGTCGGGACGCTACGACGCGGTCGGGCCGGAAATGGCGCGGTTCAAGGACCGCAAGAACAGCGACCTCGTCCTCGCCATGACGCACGAAGAGGTGGTGGCCGACCTCTGCCGGAGCGAGATTCGCTCCCACCGGCAGCTTCCCCAGCTCGTCTACCACATCCAGACCAAGTTCCGGGACGATCCGCGGCCCCGGGCGGGACTGATCCGGGTCCGCGAGTTCACCATGAAGGACTCCTACACCCTCGACCAGGACGCCGGGGGGCTCGAGCGCCAGTACCGCGCCCACTACGAGGCCTATTTCCGGATCTTCTGGCGCTGCGGGCTGCCCACGATCGCCGTCGGCTCCGACGTCGGCATGATGGGCGGCAGCCAGGCGCACGAGTTCATGTACCTGACGGCGGTGGGCGAGGACACCCTGGTCCTCTGCGACGCCTGCGGCTACTCGGCGAACCGCCAGATCGCCCGCTTCGCCAAGACCCCGGCCGAGCCGGAGGCCCCGCTGCCGCTCGAGCGGGTCGATACCCCGGGCGCCCGCACGATCGACGAACTCAGCGCGTTCCTGGACATTCCGGCCGCCCGCACGGCGAAGGCGGTGTTCCTCACGGCGGGACTCGACGGCGGCGCCCGGGAGGAGCTCGTGGTCGCGATCATCCGCGGCGACATGGACGTCAACGAGACCAAGCTCGCGAACGCGGTCGGCGCCTCCTGGCTCCGTCCGGCCGAGGACGAGGCGATCCTGAACGCCGGCGCCACGCCGGGATACGCCTCGCCGATCGGGCTCAGCTCGGGCACGGTGGTGGTGGACGACTCGATTCCCGCCTCGCCCAACCTGGTAGCCGGCGCAAACGAGCAGGACGTCCATTTCCGGAACGTGAACGCGGGCCGGGACTACGACCCGGGCCTCGTCACCGACATCGCGGTGGCGGAGGATGGCCATTGCTGCGTCCGGTGCGGAAAGCCGCTCCGCACCTCGCGCGGCGTCGAGGTCGGCAACATCTTCCAGCTCGGCACCCGCTACGGAGACGCCGCCGGCGCCCGCTTCCTCGACGACGAGGGCGCCGAGCGCCCCATCTGGATGGGCTCCTACGGCATCGGCTCGGGCCGGCTCCTTGCCTGCGTGGCGGAGGAGCACCACGACGAGAACGGCCTCCGCTGGCCGATGAGCGTCTCCCCGTACGACGTCCACCTGATCCCGCTGGCCGGCCGCGGGGCGGAGGACGAGGCGGGGGCGGCGGCGGAACGCCTGCACGACGAACTCCAGCACGCCGGACTCGAAGTCCTGCTCGACGACCGGGACGAGCGGGCGGGAGTGAAGTTCGCGGACGCCGACCTCATCGGCATCCCCCTGCGGGTGGTGATCTCGGGCCGCTCGCTCGGCCGCGGCGGAGCCGAGGTTCGCACCCGGGGCGAGGACGCGTCCGAAATCGTGCCGCTCACCGGCCTCGCCGAAGCCCTCACCGCGCGCCGGACGGAACTCCTGAACCGCATCGAGGAGGCCGTCCGGATCCCGGAATTCGGCTGACGGGCGGGGGCGGAAGGCCGTGTTCGAATCCATTTCCGTTCCGCTTCCCGTTCTGGCGCTGCTGGTGGCGGGGTGCCTCTACGGACTGGTCGTCCGTCCGCTCTGGCGGCGCCGCAGCGAGCGGCGCAACACGCACGCCTTCCACGAGGCGCAGGGACGGCTCGCGATCCAGCCGTCCGCCTTCCAGCTCCTCAAGCCGACGAGCACGGCCGACCTGCTGATGGTGGACCCGCTCGTGCAGGACGCGATTCTCAAGGAGACGGAGCGGAGCGAAGCCGACCAGTGCGACGCGCTGGTGGAGGCGCGGAGCTACGCCCGGGAGATCGTGCCCTCGCTCAGCGCCGGCCTCTACTTCCGGGTCATCCACGGCCCGGTGAAGCGGATCATGCTGAACCTGTTCCGGGTGCGGGTGCGTTACGTGGACGAAGCGGCGATCGTGCGGGCCGCCCGGACCTCCACCCCGGTCTTCGTCCTCAATCACCGCAGCAACCTCGACTACGTGATCGCGGCGACCTCCCTCGCCGACCGGGCCATCCTTTCCTTCGCGGTGGGTGAATGGGCGCGCTACTGGCCCCTCGAGGGTCTCCTGCGCGCCCTCGGCGGCTTCTTCGTCCGCCGGGGATCCGGGAACCCTCTCTACCGGGCCGTGCTCGCCGCCCACGTGAAGACCGCCATCGGCGCCGGCGTGCCGCAGGCGTTCTTCATCGAGGGACGCTTCTCGAACGACGGGAAGCTGGGAAGTCCGCGCCTCGGCCTCCTCGACTATGCGGTGCGGTCCTTTGACCCCGACACGGGCCGCGACGTGGCGTTCGTGCCGGTGGCGGTCAACTACGACCGGGTCATCGAGGACAAGAACCTCCAGGTCATGAAGGCCAGCGGCAAACGGGCGACGCGGTTCGGATCCTGGCGCGCGACGGCGGCGTTCCTCGGCCACCAGTTCTGGCTGCGGCTCAACCGCCGCTGGAAACCCTTCGGCCACGCCACCCTCAGCGTGGGCGCCCCGGTCTCGCTCCGGGATTGGCTGCGGGGCCGGGACTTCGACCCCCGGGCAGTCGACCGCGAGGCGCGCTTCGCCGAGGTGGGGGTGCTGGCCAACGACCTCATGCGGCGCATCGCCGACATCATGCCGGTGCTCCCGGTCCCGCTGATGGCCACGGTCATTCGGGACCGCGGCGACGAAGGCGTCACGAGGACCGAGGCGCGGGCGGCCGCCTTCGAGATCCTGGAGACGCTGGCGGCCCGCCCCGGCGAACCCGACATCCCGCGGGATGACTGGGAACCGGCCGTGGAACTCGGCGTCCAGCTCCTCATCCAGCGACAGATGGTGAAAGCCGAGCGGGAGCGGCTCACGATCCTCGAGCCCCGCCGCCACTTCGTCGACTACTACGCCAACTCGATCGGACACCTCATCCCGAACCGGCCCACCGCCCCGTAGCAACGCCCGGCTCCACGCGCCCCAGCGGCTTGGAACGCCGGCTTCAGCCGGCACAGCCCGCCGCAGGCGGGCGGCGGGACGGACCTCATTCGCCGGGGCGGCTCGGCTGCGCGCGCCAATGCGCCAGGGTTAGCGATGCACCGCCCGCGGCCCTCCGGGCCGCTGTGCCGGCTGAAGCCGGCGTTCCAAGCCGTTTCCGCGGCCCTGCTGATTGGCGGGGTGTGCGGGAGCACCCGATCGGGCGCTCCCGGCTTCAGGTGGCGGACGAGCTCCGAGTGATCCTGGCGAGCCGGCCGTACGTCAGCGTTCGCCAGAGCCACTCGAGCGGGCCGTAAGCGAAACGGCGCAGCCAGATGGGGGAGAGCCAGAGCTGGAACGCCCACACCGCGAAGACGATCAGGAGCTGCTGGTAGCGCTCGACGCTCCCGAAGAGGCCGAGCCCGTGGCCGTAGAAGGCCGCGGTGCAGAGGACGGTCTGGAGCAGGTAGTTGGTGAAGGCCATCCGGCCCACCGCCGCGAGGCGCGCCTGGAGGCCCGGCAGGATGCGCCGGCGCACGGCGAGCATCACCAGGCCGAGATACCCGAGCGCCATCGGCACGGCGCCCCACTGGTTGAACTGGGCGCCGAAGAACATCGAGCGCTCCCAGCTCCAGCCGCCGGCGAAGTTCCACCAGATGCCGAACCCGATCAGCGGCGCGCCCACCAGGAACCCGATCGTGGCCAGTCGCGCATAGAACGCGTCGCTCCGCTCGGCGCTCAGCACCCCCCACCGATAGAGCGCCATCCCGACCAGCATCAGGCCGCCGCTGAACCAGAACAGCAACAGCGGGAACACGGAGAGCTGGGCGCCGAGCGAGTGTTCCACCCGCTGGGGCTGCTGCTCGCTCCAGCCCCCGCGGTAGGCGGCGATCTCGGCATCGAGTTCGCCGGCCGGGGGAGCCCACTGCGCCTCGATCTCCCGGATCGCCTCGTCGGGAACATCCGGCAGCGACAGCACCGCTCCGAGGAGGAGGAACACCAGGCTCGATACCGAGAAGAGAGCGATCCCGGCGGCCAGCAGAGTCCGCGGACGGCGGCGGCGCAGCAGATAGACCACCAGGCCGCAGAGGGCATAGCCCACCAGGATGTCGCCGCTCCAGAGCAGGTAGGCATGCGCCATCCCGAACACGAGGAGCCACCACATGCGCCGGTAGTGCAGTCCCGCCGGCCGGCCGCCGCGCGCCTCGACCCGGTCGGCGAAGAGCGCGATGCCAGCGCCGAACAGGATCGAGAACAGCGTGACGAACTTGAGCGCGAACAACCCCTGACCGAGGGTCCAGACGCCGAGGTTGATCCCGGTGAGATCTCCAAACGCCGTCGGGTTCTGGTACGCCGCGAACGGCATCGCGAAGATCTGGATGTTCATCACCAGGATGCCGAGCAGCGCGAAGCCGCGCAGGACGTCCAGGCTGGCGATCCGCCCGCCCGCGTCCACGGGCCCCGCGGCGCCGTCGGTCACCTCAGGATCCCGATGAGTTCTTCCCGCGATAGAGCCAGGCCGCGAACGGCGTGGCGACGAGGGCGCCGACAATCTCCATGAGCACGAACATCGGCGCGTCCTGAGGGCGGATGCCGCAGAAGGTGTCCGTGAAGCTCCGCGCGAGCGTCACCGCCGGGTTCGCGAAGGAGGTCGAAGCGGTGAACCAGCAGGCCGCGAAGATGTAGATGCCCACCGCGGCCGCCACCGCCCGCGGACGGACCTTGATGCAGCCGAAGATCGTCAGGATCAACCCGAAGGTGGCCACCACCTCGGACACCCACTGCCCCGGCCCGGTCCGCACCTGGGTCGCGGTCTGCAGGAGCGGCAGGTCGAACATCAGGTGGGTCACCAGCATCCCGGCGAGGCCGCCCGCAGCCTGGACGACGACGTAGAGCCCGGCGTCACGCCCGGAGATCTCCTTCCGGAGCAGGAAGGCCAGCGTCACCGCCGGGTTGATGTGGCAACCGGACACCGGTCCGAAGAGCCAGATGAGGACCACCAGGCCGGCGCCGATGGCCGCCGTGGTCCCGATGAGCGCCACCCCGTCGTTGCCGCCCGACAGGTTCACGGCCATGATGCCGGCGCCGATGATCACGGCGAGCAGGCCGGCGGTGCCGAGGAACTCGGCGGCGAGGCGTCGGGTCAGCATGGAACGTACGCGCCGCGTACGGTAATCCCTCGGCCCGGCGCGGCTACTCGGGAACTCAGCCGAGCAGGCTCAGGTCGGCGCGTCCGTCCCGCAGCGGCGGACACCAGAAGTACGCCCCCGTCACGGGCCTCGTGAAGCGGAACAGGTGATCCGCGATCCGATCGGCAGCCCCGGTCATCCGGGACAGGTGGTACTCGAAAGCGTCCAGACCGTTCCCGAAGGCGACGAACACCAGTCCCGCCCGCCGCGCGTCCGCCCAGGGCATGGAGCGGCGGAGCAGGAAGACGGGCGGCTCGGGGGCTTCCTGTTCCGTGCGTTGTACGTGGGCCGCGTCCGGCCCGTCCTTGAGTTCCACGTTGTCGCTCCTTCGGCGTCCGATGATGTGGTCCTGCGCCTGCCCCGAGAAGGACTCGAAGCGGTCGAGGTCGTGGACCCACTGCTGCACCGCCGCGAACGAGGACCCGTCGAGCCCGGGGCCGCCACCGGAAACGACGGCTGCCTCCGCCGCCGCGGCGCCCTTCGGGTTCTCGGTCCCGTCCTCGTAGCCGGTGAGGTCGAGGCCCGTCCGGTAGCGGAAGCCGTCCACCACGCTGTCCAGCGCGAACGCGCCGGCGAGCGCCTTCTCCACCCGGCGGGTCTCGTGGACGAGTTCGCCGCGCTCCTCCGAGCGCAGCCAGACCCAGAGCGCGGCGGGGGTGGACGGGACCGTGAACCCCGGTCCGCTGGAGGCGGGGAAGTCGCGCAGCCCCGGGACCTCGGCGCCCAGTTCGTGCACCAGGGACGCGCCCAGTCCGAAGACGAGCGGCAGCCCGGGATGGGGATCGGCGAGACGCTCCAGCGCGTCGCGCGGGCCGGGCGACGACGCACGCCTCCGGAAGGTCAGGTAGCGCGCGTGGGACGGGATCTCGGCCAGCACGCCGGGCTGGGCAAGACCGCCCGAGTCTCCAGATTCCACTCTGATTCCACTCGCTTTCGATGGGAACGCTAGCGCGCCACTACTATCGGTGGTCCGCACTCCTCACCGCCCGGGAGATCCGCCGACCATGACCGCCAAGACCGCTTGTTTCCGTGGGGTCTCCGCCCTGCTCGCCTGCCTGTTCGCCTCGGCCACCCTGGCCCAGGACGCCCCGATCTTCACGAAGGACTTCCCTGCCGAAGAGTTCCAGGCCCGCCGCGACGCCGTCCTCGACGCGGTCGGACCGGGAGGCGCGGCGGTCCTCCAGGGAGCCGGCTCGCCCCTCGCCTACCAGCGCTTCCGGCAGACGAACTCCTTCTACTACCTGACCGGGGTGGAGACGCCGCACGCCTACCTGCTGCTCGACGGCGCCTCGCGCCGCTCCGTGCTCTACCTGCCGCACCAAAACGCCCGGCGGGAAGCCTCCGAGGGGCGCCTGCTCACCGCGGAGGACGCGGAACTGGCCCGGGAACTCACCGGCGTGGACGACGTCTTCGGGACCTGGAAGCTGAGCGACGACCTCGCCCGGATGGCCTGGGGCAATCGCCCGCCGGTCCTCCACACCCCGCTCAGCCCCGCGGAGCTCGCCGGCATGAGCCGCGACCTCGCCACCCGGGGGAACTCCGACATCGCGAACGACCCCTGGGACGGCCGGCCGTCCCGGGAGGCGAACTTCGCGGCCCGGCTCCGGAACCGCTTCCCCAAGCTGGAGATCGAGGACCTCTCGCCGGTGCTCGACCGGCTGCGGCTGGTCAAGAGCGAACGGGAGGTCGCTCTCATCCGCAAGGCGACCGACCTCTCCGGCCTGACGCTCATGGAGGCGATGCGCTCGACCCGTCCCGGGATCTTCGAGCACGAACTCGACGCCGTCGGGAAGTTCATCTTCTTCCGGGACGGCGCCCAGGCGGAGGCCTACTACTCGCTGGTGGCCACCGGTACCAATGCCTGGTATCCGCACTACCACCGCGGGGCCAGCCGGCTCGAGGACGGCGACCTGATCCTCATGGACTACGCCCCGGACATCGGCTACTACACGAGCGACGTCACCCGGATGTGGCCGGTGAACGGCGTCTTCAGCGAGTGGCAGCGCGACCTCTACGGGTTCTACCTCGCGTGCTATCGGGCGGTCCTGGACGCCATCCGGCCGGGAGACGTGGCCACCATCATGGGCGAAGCGGCCACCCGCATGGAGGAGCTGGCCCGGACGTGGCCGTTCACGAAGCCCCACTACCGCCCGGCCGCGGAAGCGTTCGCCGCCGCCTACCGGCGCCGCGCTTCCGGACGCAGCTCGATGGGGCACGGCGTGGGGATGGCGGTCCACGACGTGGGAGACGCCGACGGGACGCTAACCCCGGGGATGGTGTTCACCATCGAACCCCAGTTCCGGGTGCCCGAGGACCGGATCTACATCCGTCTCGAGGACGTGATCCTGATCACCGAGGACGGCGCCGAGAACCTCTCCGAGTTCGTGCCGATGGAGATGGACGCCATCGAGGCGCTGATGGCGGAACCGGGGTTGTTGGAGATCTACCCGAGCCCGCTCCGACGCATGGCAAGATCACCGTCGCGTCGGTGACGTTCTATTGATTCCCCCGCGTAATCTGTTGGATCATAGTGGGCACGGGTACGCGCGTGCCACCGAGCCAGTCAATGCATCCGCTCGCACCACGTCGAATCTGGCTCTTGTTCAGCGGCGGTATCGACTCCGCCGCGTGTCTCGCCTTCTACATCGAGCGCAACTTCAGCGTCGAGTGCCTTCACGTCGCGTATGGGCAACCAGCATCCGAGCCTGAACTCGCTGCTTCCCAGCGCATTGCAGATCACTACGGCGTTCGACTCACCCAGCTTCGCTGGTCCGCTCCATCTTCCCTTCCTCAAGGTACCATTCCCGGAAGGAACGCCTTCCTCGTGTTCGCCGCTCTGTTGCACATCGGCAACGGGGTCGGCCTCCTCGCCACTGGAATCCACGCAGGCACTCCCTACTTCGACTGTTCACCTACGTTCGTCTCCAACATTCAACAAATACTGGATGGATATCGAGATGGCCAACTAATCCTTGCCGCGCCTTTTCTCGACTGGCCGAAGCAGCACATTCTCGAGTTCTGCAAAACCTCCGCAGTTCCAATTGATCTCACCTACAGCTGCGAGCGAGGTACGTTGCCTCCTTGTGACCAGTGTGCGTCCTGCGAAGAACGCCGCCTCTTGAATGTTCTGTAGAACCTCCACGCTTCGGCATCCTGGATCCGAGGTTACGCTGACAACCCCCCTTCTCATTCCGTCCTTTTCGAGCAAGGGTTTCGCCACAGGTCCAACTGGAAAGGGCAACGATGTAGGCCAAATATTTGGCGTTGCGCGC
Organism: Vicinamibacteria bacterium; assembly: GCA_965116805.1. GTDB lineage: Bacteria > Acidobacteriota > Vicinamibacteria > Marinacidobacterales > Marinacidobacteraceae > Marinacidobacterium. The sequence goes on along the minus strand of OZ220713.1, from coordinate 1,266,005 downwards.
GAGTTCCTAGAGGAGGTGTGCCTTGTAAGCGCGTACGACATCTTCTACTCGCACCTGCCCAAGCCCGACGACATGCTTGCCACTACATCTCTCCTATTCGTCGATAGTGGTGGCTACGAAATCTCGTCGGACTGTGATTATTCCGCTGTCACGCGCTACGACTCGGCTCCCCAACCGTGGGACCTGCCCAAGCTTGAGTCCATAGTCTCATCCTGGCCAGAGCACGTGCCTGCGCTGTTCGTAAGCTACGACCAACCTGCCGAACGTAGGCCTTTCGCTGAACAGATCCGCGCCGCGCGTGCCCTCTTCCGGCGGTGTTCGCTCCATCTAAAGCTCTTTCTGCTTAAGCCAGAAACCACGACCCAACAGACTTTGGATCGAGCGATCCGCGCCGCGATAGCTGATCCCGAGGCACTTGCCCGCTTTGACGTCATCGGCGTAACTGAGAAGGAACTCGGAACCACAATGTTGGGCAGGATGCAGCAAATCGCTCAGCTACGAAGGGCACTCGATGAGGCTGACGTTTCGTCGCCCATCCACGTATTCGGCGCTCTCGACCCGATTTCCGTTTGCCTCTATTACGTTGCCGGAGCCGAGATCTTCGACGGTCTGACCTGGCTCCGCTACGGCTACCGGAATGGTGTCGCCATCTATCTTCACAACATGTACTTGAAATACGGGCTCAATCTTTCTGACGCTGCCATTCGGTCGCGTACCATCTCCGATAACTACTACGCTCTACAAGAGCTTCAACACAGTTTGCGCGACTTTCAGAATACGCGTGACTTTTCCAAGCTTGGAATACACGGCGAGTTTGTCCGCAACGCAACGGATTCGCTCGGAACGAAGCTCTCTGTACGGAGGTCGTAATGGGATCATCAGGTGGAAGCTACCTACCCACAAGGCCTCGCCCGTCGGATTTGGCTCAGAGAACACGCGATGCGGAGAAACGTGAACGAACGGACCGTTTTGACTCGCAAGTCTCCTCGCACTTAGCAGATCTCCTAACCGGCTTCAACGAACGCGACGTCCGGAGGATACAGAGTGTAATCTCCGATGTCCAAGAACGCCTGGGTGAGGAGATAAGTGGCTCCACCGATGTCCTCTTCGGTGGTTCGGTGGCGAAGCATACGTACGTCAACGGGATTAGCGACGTGGATGCTCTTGTCTTGTTTGACCGCACCGAACTAGCTCACACAATGCCACCGGTGGTGCGGTCACTATTGGCCTCTTGCTTACGTGATGTGTATGGGAGCCAAGCTGTCACTGAAGGCGACTTGGCAGTCACGGTCCGTACAGGAGGACTGGACATCCAGTTTCTTCCGGCGCTTCGTCGTGGAGATTCCGTTGCTATTCCTAGTTCCACGTCGGACCGGTGGTCTCGGATAGATCCAAAGAGGTTCACGCAAAGGCTCACAACTGCCAACACGCAGCTCAGTGGAAAGCTCGTTCCATGCATCAAGCTCGTAAAGGCCCTTATTGGACAGCTCCCAGAGCAGCAACGATTGACCGGCTATCATGTGGAGGCATTAGCAATTAGGGCGTTTGAGGGTTACACCGGCCCCAAGACGTCACTCGAGATGCTTCGCTACTTCTTTCGCGAGGCGCCGAAACATATCGAACGCCCGATTCACGACCAGAGTGGGCAATCAGATCACGTTGACGACTACCTGGGTGATCGAGGCAGCCTACGACGTCGCATTGCTACAGCGGCGGTGGACCGCCTAGGCCGCAAGATTCGAAACGCAGACGGCGCTCTTTCTGTTTCGCGATGGCGGAACCTGTTTGACTAGTCCGATGTCTAGCGAGGAACACGTTACGGACAGAGGCATAAGACGGCGGAGTCAGCTTGTTGACCAATTGATGTCCATGCACGCAACGCTGCGTGACCGGTATCAGAAGCGCGCGGCGTTCTTAAGTGTCAGCCACATAGTGATCGCGTTCGGACTGTCTCTCTTTCTTTTTGCGGATGAGGCCGTTTTTGGTTCCATCGGCATGACTCGCGCTAGTGCGCGACCTGTGATGGGCGTGGCGGCCGCCATAGCATTCACACTATCGATTGTCGACCTGATCCTAGATTGGCGGCGCCGCGCCGCATTCTACGGGAGTGGTGTACGGAGTCTCGGATTGCTCAAGTTGGCATTCCGGAATGCACGTGACGAGGGCAAGTTGGAGCAACCCAGAACCCAGGCCGATCTGCGGCGCCGTTATGAGGCGACAATGTCCATACTGCCCGAGATTCCAGAAGCAGATTTTGCGAGACTGAAGGCGAAACATCAGTTTAAGCGCGCCATCAGCGCAGCACTTAGTGAAAACCCGAAGGCGCCAGTTCGCTTGGTTTGGCTACGGCTGCGTTGGGACGGAGCGCGGGAGCTGTACCGACGGGGCAGGACACCTAGGCCACAGCGCAACAGCGATGCTTGACCGAGAGACTCTGGGGCTAGTTTACCTGGAGCTAAAGGAACGGGTGCTGAAGTCTGAGTTCGCGACCGAAGTAGATTGGCAGGATGAACTCGCACTTGAAGACGTGACCGAGACAGACTTTCTTCGAGAATCGGCATGGGTGATTCTGACGTCGGGGTTTAGTGAGGGGGTCGTTCGGAGGCACTTCTCAGCGGTGAGCGAGGCGTTTCTGTTATGGCGGTGCGCCGCGGATATCACGCGCCAATACGAGCGTTGTAGGCGGGACGCGATGATGGTGTTCCCAAACGAGCGGAAGATTGATGCTATTGCGAGGATCGCCGACTATGTAGCGCACCATGGATTTGTGGCGGTCAAGACCAGAATCGAGCGAGAGGACGTACGATTCTTAGCCGAGCTCCCGTACATAGGATCGGTCACTTCGTATCATTTGGCCAAGAATTTGGGGATTGACGTCGTAAAGCCCGACAGGCACTTGGTGCGAATGGCACGGATGACGGGTTACGAGACTCCGGAGGCGATGTGTTCGGCGGTCGCAGCTATCGTCGGAGATCGGCTTGCAACGATCGATACAGTTCTTTGGCGCTACGCCACCATGGACCGGGACTACGGGCTTCGCTTTGGCATTCTCGCATGCCGTGAACGTGCGCAGCGCGCCGCCGATTAGAGGGTGCCCGTCGAATGGGTGCAAGGAAGCAAGTGGGGACGGCGTCGACAACCCTACTCAACCTACAACGGCTTTGGCGTAACCTCCGCGGCGTCGGGAACACGGGCCGAACACGGGCCTCCGGGATGGTGTTCACCATCGAACCCCAGTTCCGGGTGCCCGAGGACCGCATCTACATCCGCCTCGAGGACGTGATCCTGATCACCGAGGACGGCGCCGAGAACCTCTCCGAGTTCGTGCCGATGGAGATGGACGCCATCGAGGCGTTGATGGCGGAGGACGGGCTGCTGGACCTCTATCCGAGCCCGCTGAAGGACCGCGCCGAGCCGCCCCGGAGGTAACCCCGTGCCGGCTGTACCCGCAGGCCGCTCTCCGGCGCCGAAGGGGCGCCCGCCGATCTCAGGTCGCCCGATCCGCCGCGTCCGCGATCGGATGATCGGGATGGAGGCGGAGGAGGAAGTCGGACACCGGCAGGCAGAGGACTCCGTCGACCAGGTAACGCCGGTCTCCCCGATAGAGCAGGAAACGTCCGGCCTCCGGGTATTCGTCGCCGAAGGAACGGAGACCCCGCAGGTCTTCGGGCCGCACGCTCGTCGCGTGCTTGACCTCGATTCCCCAGAACTCGTCCGGGCCGTACACGACGAAGTCGGTCTCGGTGCCCGAGCGAGTGCGCCAGGTGAACAGCCGGTGCCCCCGGTTTCGGTAGTCGCACCAGGCGCGCAGGTGCTGGGCAACGAGGCCCTCGAGGGTCGTGCCCCGGATTTCGGTAGTGCGGTCCAGAGGACCCAGGGGACGGAGCGTCCGGAACACACCGCAATCGAAGTAGTAGAACTTGGGGTGGGAGGCGATCCGACGGCGGGCACGCCTTCGGAACACGGGAAGCCGGAATCCCAGCAGCAGATCCTCCAGGATCTCGACGTACCCCGTGACCGTGCTGGCGCGGACGGCGGTTTCCCGAGCGACCGCAGCGACGTTCAGTTCGGCGGCGTGTGAGAAGGACATGACCTCAAGGAATCTGGAGAACGCACCAATGTCCCGCACAAAGCCCTCGGCACGGACTTCCTGATCGAGGTAGAACGAGGAAAAGCTGCGGAGCCGGTCCGCCGGGTCCGCAGCCCCCACGACCAGTGGCAGCGTCCCCCAGCGCAGCGCGCGGTCAAGATCGAAGTCGTCACCGAGTTCGGCCGCCAGAAACGGATGGAGCCGCAAGTCGCTCGCTCGCCCGCCGAGGAAGTTGGCGCCCCCGCGACGCAGTTTGCGCGCACTGGAACCGGTCAATACGAACCGAAACGGGTGTTGCGACTCGATCAGCGCATGGACGAGATCGAGCAGCGCGGGAACGCGTTGCACCTCGTCCACCACGACATAGGTCACCTCCGCGGATTCGGAACGACGGGCAGCGGCGTCCAGAGCTCGCTCCCGCAGCCGTTCCGGGTGCGCCGAGAGAGTTCGGCGTTCGTTCGCATCCAGCAGATCCACCATGACGGCGTCGGGGAACGAGGCGCGGAGCCAGGTGGTCTTGCCTGTGCCACGGGGCCCGAACAGGAAGGCGTGATCGCGCGGCGGGCGCAGGAAACGGGGAACCAGAGACATGCTGTGGAGCGCATTCTAACGGCCGTTTCGTGGATTTGACGGTCAATTTCACGAAACTGCCGTTGTTTTGACGCTGGGTCGGGCCGCTGGGTCGGGCGCCGCCTGCGAGCACCGGGCAGAGCGCCATTCCGTAGTTGGGCGTTTTCCCGCCGCCCGCCTGCGGCGGGCTGTGCCGGCTGAAGCCGGCGTTCCAAGCCGTTTCGCCGTGGGGATTGGTGGGAGGGTGCGGTTTCGCGGCCTGCGGCCGCGATGCCGGCCGGAGGCCGGCGCTCCGAGCGGGAACGGGGCGGCCCGGGGTGCGTTCTGACATGCGGGAGAATTGCGTCGGATCGCCCCGGATGCTGCACGAGTTCGCTGAAGCGCTGAAGAGCCTCTCGAAGCGGCCGGGGTTCGCGCTGCTGGTGTGCGTGCCCCTCGCCCTCGGGATCGGGGCGACCTCGACGGTCTTTTCGGCGGTCTACGGGGTGCTGCTGAAGGCGCCGGACTACCGGGAGCCGGAACGCCTGATGCAGGTGTGGGAACGGCGGCCGCGACTTCCGATGCCGGACGAGGTGGCGGCGTTCTCCACCGACCACTTCCGCCGCTGGCGCGACGCCAACACGGTGTTCGAGGGGCTCGCCATGTACGGCGACCGTCCGGTGGCCTACCGCGGGCTCGCGGACGCGCCCGGCGAGCCGCGCCCGCTGTCCGCCGAACAGGTCTCACCCGAACTCTTCGACATCCTGGGAGTACCGCCGGTGCTGGGGCGATCCTTCCGTCCCGAGGAGGCGACTCCGGGACGGGACGCGGTGGTGATCCTCGGCCATGCGTTCTGGCAGCGCGAGTTCGGGGGCGACCCGGAGATCCTGGGGCGGGCCCTCAGTCTCAACGACCGGAGCTTCCAGATCGTCGGCGTCATGCCCCCGGACTTCGGCTTCCCGATCCCCACCACCGAGATCTACGTCCCCTACCCGACCGAGCCGCCCGCCGACCTGCAGCCCGGCCAGGTCCGGCTCGAGCTCGTCCAGGTGGTGGGCCGGCTGCGGGACGGCGTCGGCGTCGCGCAGGCCGAGGAGGAGGCCGCGGCGCTCATCGCCCGGTTGAGCGAGGAGAGCGACATCCAGCAGATGCTGAACGAGGGGGTGAGCGTGCACCTCGACTCGTTCACCGAGCGTTCCACGCGGCGGATCCGGCAGCCGCTCATGGCGCTCTTCGGGGTCACCCTGCTCGTGCTGCTCATCGTCTGCGGGAACGTGGCGAACCTGCTGCTCACCCGGGCCGCCTGGCGGGAACGCGAACTTGCGGTGCGGAGCGCCCTCGGCGCCGGCCGGTCGCGCTTGTTGCGCCGGCTGCTCGCCGAGAGCCTGCTTCTTGCTGCGGTCGCCGGAGCCGTCGGCGCCCTCCTGGCGGTGGCCGGGGCCGGCCTGGTGCGTTCCCTGACGGTCCTCGGCCTGCCCCAGCTCGCGGCGGCGAGCGTGGACCTCCGGGTCGTCGGCTTCACCTTCGGCGTCGCCGGCCTGGCCGCGCTGGTGTTCGGAACCCTGCCGGCGCTGAAGGCGTCTTCGCGCGACCCGGCGGCGGCCCTCGACGCGTCGGCGCGCGGCGAATCGGCTCCGCTCGGCGGGAGTTCGCGCAGCCTGGGACACCGGGGCCTCTTCGCGGCCCTCCAGCTCGCGCTGGCGCTCCCGCTGCTGATCGGCGCCGGCCTGCTGACCCGAAGCTTCCTGGCCCTGGTGAGCGCGCCGCCGGGGTACGAGCCGGCGAACACCGCGGTCTTCGAGGTCCAGGTCGCCGCCGACCGCTATCCGGACACCGCGGGGCAGACCGCGCTGTTCGACCGGATCCGCGAGTCTCTGGCGGCGATCCCGGGGGTCACCCACGCAGGCGTCGTGGACACGCTCCCGCTGAGCGGCGAGCGGGCGATCATCGGCTTCCAACGGATCAGCGAGGCGCCGGTCACGGATCCCAACCAGGTGCCGCGCGCCCTTCTCCGCCGCGTGTCGCCGGGGTATTTCCAGGCCATGGGAATCCCGCTCCGGGAGGGGCGGGCGTTCGAGGAGAGCGACCGCTCCAACCCGGGCGCGGTGTCCGTCGTGAACGAGAGCCTCGTCGAGCGGTATCTGTCGGACCCGCCGGTGGGACTCGAACTCCAGGGCTTGGGAGCGATCGTCGGGGTGGTGGGAGACGTCTACGAGGAGGGCGTGGACACGCCGCCCGAGCCGATCCTCTATCGGCTGGACGGCGACGGGCGGATGCCGGGCGGCGGAGACGTCATCCGCCGGAGCGTGGTGCTGCGGCACGCGCCGGGCGCCGCCGTTCTGGAGGCCGCCACGGCCCGGCTCGGGGAGGTCGACGCCGAACTGGCCGCCCTGAATCCCCGCACGCTGGGAGACCGCATCCGGGAATCGGTCGCCCAGCCCCGGCTCTACGCGCTGCTCCTCGGCGCCTTCGCCGCCGCGGCGGTGCTGCTCGCCGCCTGGGGCGTCTTCGGCGTCGTCGGGTTCCAGGCGAACGCCCGGGTTCCCGCGCACGGGGTGCGCATGGCCTTCGGCGCCACTCCGGCGGACATCCGCCGGCTGGTGTTCCGCGACGCGCTGCGCATCGCGGCCCTCGGACTCCTGCCGGGGCTGCTTCTGGCGTTCGTGCTCGTTCGCGTGGCCGGCAGCGAGCTGAGTCCCCTGCTCTTCGACATCACGCCGCTCGACCCGGTGGTCTACGTGCTGGTGCCGCTGCTGCTCCTCGCCGCGGTGCTGGCGGCGGCCCTGCCGCCCGCGACCGCTGCCGCCCGCCTGAACGTGGTGCAGGCGCTCCGGTCCGAGCACCCGCAGGCGCGGAAGAGCTGGTTCGCCTGACGGGTTCCCCCCGGGACGAAGCGGCTGCCGGACGGATCTCGCCGCAGGCGGTCCCGATCAGCCGAAGGTGTTGCGGATTCGCGCCGATTGCCTGAAGTACCTCGTCCACACGATCGCCCAACCGCAGGAGAAGGCGACGACTCCGGGAACGATCGTCGAGATCGTTGGCAACGTGGCGACGTCCGGCCCCTCGGCGAGGAACGGAGAGATCAGGACCGCCAGGGAACGCAGCGTCATCAGGCCCGCGGTCATCCACAACATTCCGATGTTCCAGCGCGGCGCGGCCGGCGACTTCGAGGCAAGGAGCCACAGGGGAACCAGGAAGATGAGGAAGATGGCGATCATCGGAACCACGGGGTAGTCGGAGAACAGCCCCGACAGACCGACGGCGTAAAGGAACATGAGGGGAATCGAAACGACGAGGTACAGCAGGAGCCAGCCCCCGATGCCCTTCGCGTTGGCTCTTTCCGACATCAGACTGCCATTCTGATGCAACACGGGACAGCGGCGCCGTCAACCACCCGACCGCGGCGCCGGGAAAGCACCGGGCCGGGTGCGACGACCCCCGGTAGCGTCGGGCCTGGCGTTGTCCTCGGGGACCGTTCCGCTCAGGAGAACGTGTTTCTCACCCGTACGGATTCCCGGAAGTACTTCGTCCAGATGGTGGCCCAGCCCAGCGAGAAGAGAACGATTCCTGCCAGCGGCCCCACGACCGCAAGCAGTTCGTCGCCACCAGGAGACGCCCCGCCACCCGAAGGCAACACGAACACGCCCACCGAACGCAGCGCGATCAGGCCGGCCATGATCCACAGCATGGCGATGTTCCACTTCGGAGCCTTCGGCGACTTCCACAGAATGAGCCACAGGGGAACCGAGAAGAACAGGAATCCAGCGAGCATGAGCAGCGGCGGGTAATCGAAGAAAGCTCCCGAGAGACCCACCGCGTAGACCATCATGGGAGGAATCGAGGCGAGGAGGTAGGTCAGCAACCAGCCACCGATCCCCTTCACGCTACGGTCGTCTTTCATCAAGAGCCCCTCCTTTTCCTGGCGCGAACGTCCGGCAATCGCCCGGCGGCGCCGATCGCGGGCAATGGATGTCGTCCGGGACAACGATTGCCGGCCCGCGAACGTTCCCCGGGGTGCCCGCGGCGCGGCGCGCGTCCAGTTCCCGCTTCCGTGACCGGCGCCCGGGGAACGTTCGCGGCGGGCCGTGCGTAGGAACAGGCGAGTGGCGCACGACCGATAGGATTCCGACGAGTGTTGAAGTTACCGCGCGGCTGGCGGGTGCTGGCCGGGATCGGGGTGGCCGGAGCCCTGCTGCTGCTCCGCTACGGCGGGGGCGCCGAGGACGCGGACGAGGAAGCGCCGGAGCCGGCGGGCATCGTTTCGGACTGCGCGCCGGGTGAGGGGCCGGAAGGCGCGCTCTGCGGGACTCTCGAGGTGCTGGAGGACCGGGCCGATCCCGAAGGGCGGAAGATCCGCCTCAACATCCTGGTCCTCCCGGCTGCCGAACAGGACGCCGAGCCGGATCCCGTGTTCTACCTGGCCGGCGGCCCGGGGCAGGCGGCCACCGAACTCGCGCCGCTTCTGCGCGGTCTGGCCCCGGATCTCTTCCGCTACCGCGACTCCGTGTTCGTGGACCAGCGCGGCACCGGCGAGTCCAACCCGCTCACCTGCGATTTCCTCGAAGAGCGGACCGGCTACTTCGACAGCATGCCGGAGGAACTGGCGGAGGCCGACTGGCGGGAGTGCCTGGACTCGCTGGACGCGGACCCCGAGCACTACACCACGCCGGTCGCGATGGACGATCTGGAGGAGGTGCGGGCCGCCCTGGGATACGGACCCATCAACCTCTGGGGCGGCTCCTACGGCACCCGCGCCGCCACCGTGTTCCTCCGCCGGCACCCGGACAGCGTCCGCAGCGTCGTCCTCGACGGGGTGGCGCCGGTGGACATGCGGATCCCGCTCCACTTTCCCGAGGACGGAGAACGGGCGCTGAACCTGCTCACCGCCGCCTGCGCGGAGGACGCCGCCTGTGACGCGCGCTTCCCCGGGCTCCGGAACTCCATCGAGGCGCTGCTGGCGAGCCTCGACCAGGATCCGCCCCGGGAGTACCGGATCCGCCACCCGCGCACCGGAGACTGGGAGGAGATTCCCATCAACCGCGAACTGGTGGCCGGGGTCCTGCGGGCGGTGCTCTACAGCCCGCAGAGCGCGGCGCTCGTGCCCCTGATGGTGGAGAGCGCCCTCGACGGCGACTTCGGACCCCTGATGGTCTTCGCCGACCCGGTCGCCGGACCTCAACTGGCGATCGGCATGTTCCTGTCGGTGCTGTGCGCCGAGGACGTTCCCTTCCTGACGCTCGACGAGGCCGCGGACGCCGCCGAAGAGAGCTTCATCGGCGAACTCATGACCGAGCAGATGCTCGAGGCGTGCGCCGTCTGGCCGCGCGGCGCGCTTCCCGACGGCTATCGCGAACCGGTGCGCTCGGACGCGCCGGTCCTCATCCTGTCGGGGGAACTGGACCCCGTCACGCCGCCGCGCTGGGGGGACCACGCCGCGGCGACGCTCCCGAACTCGCGGCATCTGGTCGTTCCGGGGACCGGGCACGGCACCCTCCGGGCCGGCTGCGCGACGCGGCTGATCGGCGAGTTCCTCGACAGCGCCGATCCGGCGGCTCTCGACGCATCCTGTCTGTCCGGCGTCGCCCGGCCGCCCTTCTGGCGGTCGGCGACGGGTCCCGTCAATCCAAGCAGCCCGAGGCAAGAGTGACGCGGCATTCAAACGGCGATGCATCCCGCCTGACCGGGCCGCTACGCGGCCCTCATCGTTGCGTTTCGGTCGAAATACACCCGGTATTCCTCCCTCACGCGCCTTGTCAGCCGGACCCCCACCGGGAGAACTGGGCCTCGCCGTTCTCGGTGCTCACGTCACTTTCACCTCGGGCTGCCAGGCCGGGCTCCGAGCAGTGATCCGCGTCTCAGGTCTGCGAAAGACCTTCGGCGAGGTCATCGCCGTCGACGACGTGAGTTTCGCCGCGGAAGACGGAGCGATCACCGGGCTCCTCGGCCCGAACGGCGCCGGGAAATCCACGACGCTGCGGATGCTCTACGGCCTGATGGCGCCGGAGGCGGGCGAGGTCGCGGTGGACGGGGTGGACGTGCAGCGCGAGACGATGACGGCGCAGGCACGGATCGGCGCCCTCCCCGACACCCACGCGCTCTATCCCCGGCTGACCGGCCGCGAGAACATCCGCTACTTCGCCCGGCTGCGCGGCATCCCCGCGGACGTGACGGAAGCCCGGCTGGACGAGTTCGTCCGGCTCCTGGAGATGGCGGACTTCGTGGATCGGCGGGCGAAGGGCTATTCCCACGGGGAGCGTTCGCGGGTGCTGCTGGCCCGGGCGCTGATCCATGAACCCCGGAACGTCCTGCTGGACGAGCCGACGAACGGCCTCGACGTGATGAGCACCCGGCGCATGCGCGACCTGATCCGGGAACTCCGGAGCCGCGGCTGCGCGGTCCTCTTCTCGAGCCACATCATGCAGGAGGTGTCCCTCCTGTGCGATCACATCGTGATCGTGGCGGCCGGCCGCGTCGTCGCCGCCGGATCGCCCGACGCGATCCGCGAGGCGGCCGGCTGCGAGGACCTCGAGGACGCCTTCGTGCAGCTCACCGGACCGCAAGAGGACGCGGCCTGATGCGTAGCGCCGGCGTCGTCTTCCGGAAGGAACTCCTCGATGGGATCCGGGACCGGCGCGCCTTCATCGCGGTGCTGGTCTCGATCAGCATCTTTCCCATCGTGATGCTGGTCATGGGCCGCTTCGCCGAGGGCATCCAGGACGAGCTCCGGAACATGGAGCTTCCCGTCGCCGGGCAGGCGAACGCCCCCGCGCTCGTCGAGTGGCTCGCCCAGCAGCCGGGTCTGGAGCTGACCCCCGCCCCGGAGGACCCGGAGTCCGCGGTGCGCGACCGCGAGGTGGACCTGGTGCTGCGGATCCCGGCGGATTACGAGGAGCGGTTCGCCGAGGGACGGCCGGCGGAAGTGGAGCTGGTCGCCGACAGCTCCCGGACCGCCGGGGGCGCCAAGGCGGGCCGGGTGACGCGGCTCCTCGAGAGCTACGGGCAGGAGGTCGCCGCCCTGCGGCTCGTCAGCCGCGGGATCAGCCCGATGCTCGTCCGCCCGCTCGCCGTGGAGCGCGCGGAGGTCTTCAGTTCCCGCCGGCGCCGGGCGTTCTCCGCGCTCGGCTTCATCCCGTTCTTCCTGCTGATGAACGCCTTCTTCGGCGGGATGCAGATCGCCTCGGACGCCATCGCCGGCGAACGCGAGCGGGGCTCGATCGAGGCGCTCCTCCTGAACGCGGTCCCCGCGCGGTTCCTCATCCTCGGGAAGTGGGCGGCCGCGGCAGTGTTCGCCGTCTTCCTGACGCTGCTCGGCATCGGCACCTGCATCCTGGTGCTGCGGTTCATGCCGGGCGCGCTGAACATCTCGCCGAGCGTCACCGACTGGTTCCTGGTGGCCCTCACCGCGATTCCGCTCGCGCTCTTCTGTTCGGCGATCCAGGTGGTGCTCTCCACCTACGCCAAGTCCTACAAGGAAGCGCAGACCTACTTCGGGTACGTGGCCTTCCTCCCGATGATCCCCTTCTTCGCGGTCACCTTCAATTGGGTGGAGCAGGGGACCTGGACCGCCTTCATCCCGATCCTGGGCCAGCACCTCATGATCCTGAACGTGATGGCCGGCGAGGCAGTCGCGGCGTGGGAGCTGGCGCTGGCCGGCCTGATCGCGCTCGGCGCGGCGGCGGCGCTGCTGCGGTTCGCCTCAGGCCTGTTCGTCCGCGAGAGCGTCGTCTTCGTCCGCTGAGCGGGTTGCCGCCGCCGCCTGGATGCGGCGGCCTTCGAGTCGATACTTGCGCTCGAAGTTGGATCCGGCGAGTTCCCCCTCGTTCGCCGAAGCGGGCGGCTCGTAGCGGCCGCGTACCAGCTTCGGCCGCGCCGCCAGCGCTTCTTCGATCTGATCGAAGTAGTCCGGGTCGTCGGTCACCACCCGGAGCGGGGCCCCGGCGGCCAGCACCCGCTCGCAGGCCGCGAGGAACTCCGGCTGGATCAGCAGGCGCCGGTGCGCGTGACGGCGCTTGGGCCAGGGGTCCGGGAAATACATGTGCAGGCCGGAGACCGATCCAACCGGCATCGCCTCCAGAGTTTCCCGCGCCTCCCCGCGGACGATCCGGGCATTGCTCCGCTCCCGCCGCCGCAGCCGGTCCGCGGCGTACAGCCAGTAGCGGCGGGCGCGCTCGATTCCCAGGAACAGGGTGTCCGGGCAAAGCTCCGACTCGGCGACCAGGAAGGAACCCTTGCCGGAGCCGATCTCGACCTCGACGGGCGCCTGACGCCGCTCAGCCCCGAACAGTCCGCGGGGGTCGAGCGGCCGCTCGAGTTCGTCGAGCGCGAATCCGTACCCGGCGGGGTCCGCGCCGCGCCGGGTGCGGACATGGCTGCGGCCCATGTTCCGGAATCGTCGTCGGAAAGGTCGTTCAGCGCCCGTCCCGGCGCTGCGCGAAGAGCCACTCGTAGAGTCCCTCCTCGCGGTAAGCCGGGACCCACGAGTTGTGCCGGACTCCCGGATACTCCGTGTAGCGGGGCTCGGACCCCGCCGCTTCGAGCGCCGCGACCATGCGGCGGGACTCCTCGGTGGGCACCCGGCGGTCCTCGGCGCCGTGGAACACCCACGCCGGGATGCCGGCGACCACCCGCGCGGTCTCCGCCCAGGGGTCTTCCGGGTGCGTGGCCGACGGGTGCCAGTCGGGCACCGGCATCCTCGTTCGCCGCGTGGTGACCCCGCCGCAGACCGGAACCAGCGCCGCGAAGCGCTCCGGATGGCGGTAGGCGAGGGCCCAGGTCCCGAAGCCGCCGAGCGACAGTCCGGTGAGGTAGGTGCGGTCCGGGTCGCCGCCGAACTCGGCGACTGCCGCATCGAGCGCGGCGAGCGCCATCCGTTCGATCTCGGGAGTTCCCCACCAGGCGCCCCGCGGCGACTGGGGCATCACCACGAGCGCCGGGAAATCGGGCCGCTCGCGCAGCACCGCGGGCAGCCCGATCTCGGTCTGCCGCACGCCGTCGGTTCCCGTCTGCCCGGCGCCGTGCAGGAAGAGGATGACGGGAGGGTTCGTTTCCTCGCCGGCCAGCACCGCGGCGGGGACGAACACCTGCCAAGCGTAGTTCCGTCCGTCGATTTCGGTGGTCCGGGCCAGCACCTGCCCGGACGCCGCCGGGACCGGCAGCAGGCTCAGAGCGAGACCGAGGAAAGCGAGTCGCATGGCGGCGGGATGCTACTGCGGGAGCAGTCCGGGGAGGCCGTGCACTTTCGGTGATCCATATCTCGATATCCTGTCCGGTGCGCGCGGCAGGAACAGATGTCAGAAGAGGTTGTGTATCGAGGGGTCGCCAAGGTCTTCTGGCACGGTCGTAGCCAGGCGGTGCGCCTGCCGAAGGCCTGTCGTTTCGACTCGAGCGAGGTGGAGGTGCTCAAACGCGGGGGGGAGGTGATCCTTCGGCCCCGCGGCAAGGACTGGGACGCCTTCTTCGACTTACCGAAGTCCGGCTCGTGGCCCGATCGGGAACAGCCCCCTTGGGACGATCGGGACATCATCCTGTGAGGTTCTTCCTCGTCAACGACCTCCTGATCGCGGCGCATGCCCGCAGTCGGGATGCCACCCTGGTGACCAACAACGAACGCGAGTTCGCGCGGGTGCCGGGCCTGCGGATCGAGAACTGGCTGCGACCCGATGAACCGGTTTCCGAGCAGGTCGACCAATAGACTCGTTGGACGCGGAGCGCCCATGACCATTGCAGAAGCCATTGCGGCGGAATTCCAGGTGGAAGCCGCTTCCACCCGCAGGTTCCTCGAACGGTTCGAGGGCCGGCACGCGGACTGGCGGCCCCACGAAAAGTCCATGACGACGTCGCGGCTCGCGACCCACGTAGTGGAGTGCCCCGATTGGGCGTACACCGTCCTGGATGCCGACGACTTCGATCTGGCCACCATGGACTACCAGCCGCCGCACTGGAAGACCCGGGCCGAACTCCTCGAGAACCACGAGCGAATCGGCGCCGGGTTCCTGAAGCAGTGCGAAGGCCGCTCCGACGACGCGATGCGGGCGAAGTGGCGCCTGCTCCAGGGCGACCACGTCCTGATGGAGACCACCCGGGAGGCTGCGGTTCGCAACATCATCCTGAGCCATCTGGTCCACCATCGCGGCCAGCTCAGCGTGTACTACCGGCTGCTCGGGATCCCGGTTCCGGGCCCCTACGGCCCCTCGGCCAACGACCGGGACGACTGACCCGGCGGACGCCGCCCGGCAGCCCGCCGGGGAACGCCTTCATGCCTATACTCCGGACCACGCGGCAGATGTCCGCGAAGACCTTGAAAAGGCTGCTGCTGCTCCCCTGGAGGTTTTCGATGGGCAACCGGCTCACCGACGGCGAGAAGGTCGTCGTCTCGGCCTTCCTCGTCGTGCTCGCCGGATGCGCTGCCGGACTCTTCTTCGTCGGTGGCGCCATTCTGGATATGAGGGACGCGATGACGGTGGTGAACGAGTCTTTGCTTGAGTCGCGGCATGACATTGCCGACATGCGGCGGCACGTCGCGGACATGCGGGAGGCTCTGAACGGCTTCGGGGCGGAGGTGTCCCGACGATAGGTACGATCGAAAGGCGGCGATCGGTGTTGGAGAACGTCCTGGAGATCAACCAGCGCAGCCGGCCCGAACCCGCGCATTGATCCGGCGCTACCTCTGGACCGGAAGCACTCGCCGCCGTGCCGCTACCTCCGGCGTCGAACGTAGCCCGTGAACACTGAGCGGACCGCCCTCGTCCTCGGCGCGGGCGTCATCGGCCTGTCCTGCGCCTACTTCCTGCGCCGCGCGGGATGGGAGGTCACCGTCGTCGACCGGGGCGAGCCCGGCCACGGCTGCTCTTGGGGCACCGCCGGACTGCTCTGTCCGGCCCATTCCCAGCCGCTTCCCGGACCGGGGGTGCTGAGGAAGGCGCTTCGCTGGATGCTCCGCGAGGACAGTCCATTCCACATCCGCTTCCGGCTCGACCCGTCCCTGCCGGGATGGCTCGTCGGATTCGCCCGGGCCTGCACGCTCGCCCGCTCCCGCGAGAGCTTCCGGGCCATCCGCGCGGTGTCCTCGCTGAGTCTTCAGCTCTTCGAAGAGGTCCGCGAACGCGGCGACGCCGACTTCTACTTCGAGCGGCGCGGCGGCTACTGGGCTTTCGTGACCGAAGCGGGGGTGGCGCACGCCCGGAAGGAGGCCGAGGAGCTGCGGCGGAACGGTTTTCCCGTCGACTTCCTCGGGGGCGATGCCGCCCGCGAGCGGGAACCCGCGCTCTCCGCGGCGGTGCGGGCGGCGATCTTCCTCCACGGGGACGCCCACGGGTCGAGCCTCGGTTTCGCGGAGTCGCTGGCCGCGACCCTGAGGCGGCAGGGGGTCCGGCTGGAGACCGGCGTCCAGGCACTGCGGCTGCTCCCGGAGGGAAACCGCATCCGCGGCGCCGAGGTCCGGACCGGCGATGGAGTCCGGGAGGAGCGCACCGCCGGGGAGACGGTTCTCGCGCTCGGCGCCCACTCCCCCCTGCTCGCCCGCACCGCCGGGGTCCGGTTGCCCATCCAGCCGGCGAAGGGATACAGCGCCACCGTCCGGACGTTCGAGGGAGTCCCTTCGATTCCCGTGACGGTGGCGGAACGCAAGGTCATCATCACCCCGCTACAGGATGTGGTGCGCTTCGCGGGCACCCTCGAACTCGCCGGCTACGACGGCGGCCTCAACGAACGGCGCTACCGGGCGGTGATCGCGGGCGGACAGGCGGGACTCGCGGCCCGGATACCGCTGGAGGACGAAGTCCCGTGGGCCGGTGTCCGGCCGCTCACCCCCACCAGCGTGCCGCTGATCGGGCGGCCGTCCGGCAGGGACGGGCTACTGGTGGCCGCCGGCCACGGGATGCTGGGCTTCACCCAGTCGCTCGGCACCGGCCGCCTGGTCCAGCAACTCGCCGACGGCGAGCCTGCAAGCGTGGACCTGGCGCCGTTCGCGCCGTAGCCTCGGAGCGTCGGCAGGCACCGCCGGCTTGGAACGCCGGCTTGAGCCGGCACAGCGGCCCGCAGGGCCGCGGGCGGTTTGTCGCTACCCCGGGGGGGTTGACGCGAGCAACGGAGCCATCCTGGTGAATGAGGTCCGTCCCGCCGCCCGCCTGCGGCGGGCTGTGCCGGCTGAAGCCGGCGTTCCAAGCCTGGGCAGCGCCGGGGAAGGACCTATTGCGCCTCCGCGAGTGTCATACGGTGCAGCACCAGCACCGTGACGGTGCCATACACCGCGCCGAAGAGGGCGCCGAACAGCGGGCTCTCGCCGTCGAGCCCCGAGAACGAGCCCACCAGCATCGTGACCACCGCGGCTCCCAGGAACCCGGCGGCACAGCCCCCGGCCAGCCACATGGGACGAGAGACGTGCCCTCGCAACACCAGGGTGTGGGCGCGGAGGAAGGCAGCGATCCCGAAAACCAGTACGGCCGCCGCACCCAAAACCTCGGCTCCCAGCAGAGTCAGGCCGGCCAGGGCGCCAAAGCCGGCCGCCGCCCCCGCCGCCCCGGCGGCGAAGCAGCGGCCACTGCGCCAGCGCCACGCCCCCGAGCGTCCCGCCTCCCGCCACCACGCCCACGATGGCCTCTCCGAAGACCGGTCCGAGCGCGTCGTGCGCCGCGCCCCCCACCAGATACGAAAGGGGCCGGGCCACCGCGGCGGCCACGGCCATCCCGGCCGCGCTGGCGAGGACCCAGCGAATCCGGAACGACCAGTCCGCCAGCGCGGCTTCCAGGTTCGCCAACGCTACGACCCTCAGCGCACCTTCTCGGAGTAGTTGACGCCCACGTAGATGCGGACCGCCGCGCCCTCGTCGTTCACCTGGAAACGGACGAGCTCGCCGTGGGCGCCGAAGCCGTCGCTCTCCAGCCGGAACACGTGCGCCTCGCCGGTCGGCTTGAGGACGCCCTTCGAGCGGTCCGGGTTCTCGGAGAGCGGGGAAAAGACCACAAGTTCGTCCTCCAGGCGCAAAACGCTGGTGTCTCCCCACCGGTTCCGGTAGGTGCCGATGTAGATGTCCCATGCGGCGTCGTACGCCACCTTCTCTTCTTCTTCCTCCTTGAGGTGCGGCGCAACCCACTCGAACGCCTTCTCGACGAAGCGGCCGGGATTCCCGTCGCCGGCGTTCGTGAAGACGACCACGCCGACCTTCTCTTCAGGACTCAACTGCGTCTGGGTGCGGTAGCCGGGGTAGGAGCCCCCGTGACCGACGAGATCGCGGTCCTCGGTGTGGCGCACCGAGAACCCGAGTCCCCAGCCGCCGGTCCAGGAGGACTGGACCCAGTGGACCCGCTGCATCTCGCGCAGGGTGTTGGTCGCCAGCACCTTGTCGCTCTTGCGGTCGCGCACCCGCATCTGCCACTGCAGGAACCGGAGCATGTCGGGCACGCTCGACGAGAACCCAGTCGCGGGGTCGAAGGAATGAGCGTCCACGAACGGCATGCCCTGCCGGGTCCCGTCCGCCATCCGCCGGCCGTATCCAGTGGCCAGCCGGCTCTCGTGGTCCGCCGGAATCGGTCCGACGCTCGTCGAGTCCATCCCGAGCGGTTCGAGAATGCCCTGGTTCACGAGTTCGGCGAAGGACTTCCCGGAAGCCGCTTCAGCCACCATGCCGGCCAGCGTGAAGCCGAGGTTCGAGTACTTCCACTTGGTCTCGGTCGCGTAGGTGGTCTCCTGGTCGGCGACCGTGTCGCGCACCGCCTCGGCCTCGGGGAACTCGAACTCGGTCCAGGCGGGGTGGATGGACTCCCGCGGCAGGCCGGCGGTGTGGGTGAGGAGGTGCCGCACGGTCACCGCCCGGGCTTCCGGATGGCGGTTCTCGATGTCGAACCAGGGGAGGTGCTCGGTGATGGGGTCGTCGAGACGAAGCGTCCCGGCGTCCCGCTCGCGCAGCACGCTGATCGCGGTGAAGAGCTTCGAGTGGGAGGCGATCCGGAAGATCGAGTCCTCTTTCATCGGCGTCTCCGGATCGAGGGACGAGTGTCCGTACGCCTTCAGGAAGACGACGTCCTGGTCGTGGACGATCCCGATCACGAGGCCGACCCCCGAGTACTCGACCTGCGTGCGGACCCACTCGTCGAGCATGGTGATGCCGGCCTGGACCTTCGGGTCCGGATGCTCGGCTCCGGCTACGGGCTGTGCGGAGAGGAGGGCGAGGACAGCGCCCGCCATGGCAATTCGTCGAAGCATGGTTCCGTGAGAGCGGCTAGCGCCGGAAAACCACGGCGCCGTCGACCAGGACCGCCACGGTCTTGGCGTAGGTGCCGATGGGATGGGAATCCCAGAGTACAACGTCCCCGTCGAGCCCGACGGCGAGCGCCCCGATCCGGCCGTCCACCCCCAGGATCGCGGCGGAGTCCGCGGTCACCGCACCGAGCGCCGCCCCCCGTGGGAGTCCGTGGGCCCAGGCGACAATCGCTTCCATCGCGACCGACCGGCCCCGGGAGCCGAAGGTGGAAAGGGCGATCCGCACGCCAGCCTCGTGGAGAACGCCCGCGGTCGCGGGCGAGTGGCCCTTGAGTTCCATCGGGCCCCCGTCCCCGATCCCGATGACGGAGGGCCCGACGACCACCGGCACCCCGGCCTCGGCGAGCCGGGACGCCACCGCCGCGGCGCCGGCTGCCTGGTCGAGGACCAGCCGCACGTCGAACTCTCCGGCCACCCGGAGCGCCGTCTCGATGTCGTCGGGCTTGTTGGCGAGCATCCGGAGTGGGATTTCACCGGCCAGCAGGCGGCCAAGCACTCCTCCGGCCTCACCCTCGATTGCGTCTTCACCGGCGCGGATCAGGGTGCTGCGGAAGTCGTAGATCATCCCCTGCCGCGTGGTGCGCCCGACCGGCGCCTCTCTCCCCGGCGCCGTATCCCCGACGGCGGTCTCGCCGAAGGAAGCGGCCACCGCCGTCTCCTCGGCCACGATGGCCGTGTCCGCGGCGCCGGCCAGCTTCACTACGGCTCCGGTACCGCCGATCAGCAGCCGCGGGTCCGGGGCCAGATAGACCGCGGTGACGCCGGACTGGAGCCACAACGGAGCGAAACCCTCGGAGAAGCGGTCCACCGCGCGGACCTGCGGGGCGACGGCGTCGCCGGCTTCGCCGACCAGGTTGATCAGGGCGCCCCCGGCGGTGGGGCCGGTCCCGAGGAAGGTCTGCGCGTCGATGAATCCGGGGGTGACCACCATCCCCTCGGCGGCGATCACTTCGGCGCCCTCGGGAACCTCGACGCCGACCCCGACGGCGGTGATCTTCCCGTCCTCGATCACCACCGTCGCGCCCGCGAGGACTTCCCCGCTGCCGGTGTGGACCTCGCCGCCCACGATGGCCACCGCCTGGCCGGCGGCTACTCCCGGCCAGACGAGCGCCAGGGCGAGAACGATCAGCCGGCGGCGAAGGCGAACCATCACCAGCCCTCCGGCACCACGTCGCCGAAGACGTTGTACCCGGTTGCGCGGTTGAAGACCTCCACCCCGTCCACGAACACCCGCATCACCAGGCTCTCGTAGGCGAGCGGATCCTCCCCGCCGAGGATGACGAGGTCGGCGTCCTTCCCGGGTTCGAGGCTGCCGATCCGGTCGTCCACGTGGAAGATGCGGGCGCCGTTCAGGGTGAGCGCCGCCAGCGCGTCCGCATGCGACATGCCCTGGCGCACGAACATCGCCCCGGTGTGGCGCAGCCAGTAGGCGTGGCCGTCGGGGGGATCCTGGTGGAACGCGACCAGGCCGCCGAGTTCCACGAGTTTCACCGGACCCAGCAGTTCCTCGCTCTCGCGGCTGTCGCCCGGCAACACGGGGCCGTAGCTCACCGGCATCCCGAGTTCGTGGAGCTCCTCGGCGAGTTCGAGGGTCGCGCCTCCATGATGGATGTACGAGTCCAGGTTGAACCGGCGTTTCAGCTCCATCGCGTGGCGCATCTGCTGCTCGGTGCTGGAGTGGACGCCGAGCACCCACTCGCGGGTGAGCAGCTTGCCGAGGGCCTCGTAGGTCAGGTTCCGCGGGGGTCTCGGGTTCGCCGCATCCGCCTCGTGGGCGATGATCGCGTCGAGGTATTCCTGGGCGGCCTCGAGTTCGCCGCTCAGCAAATCAAAGACCTCCTGCTCGGTCTCCGGGAAGCCGGGATACGGCGTGGTGGCCCGGATCGCCATCTTGATGCCGGCGGGAGCGAAGAACATGTCCTCGACGGTGCCGCCCCGCGACTTGACGAGGACCGCCTGGCCGCTGTTGGGGCTCCGGCTGCCAGTGGTGATGTTCTGGGTGGTGATCCCCGAGGCCAACATCAGCGCAAAAGCAGGGTCTTCCGAGTCGAGTCCGTCGATCGCCCGCACGTGGGCGTTGATCGGGACCGAGAGTTCGTTGTTGTTGGCTCCAGTCGCCGGGATGTTGAGCACCTTGAAACCGGTGTGGGAATGGGTCTCGACGATGCCCGGAATGACGCTCATCCCGGTGGCGTCGATCACCTCGGCTCCGGCGGGAACGGATACGTCGGCTCCCACCGCCTCGATCTTCCCGTCGCGGAGCACCACGGTGCCGCCGGGAATCGGCTCGGAACTCACCGGATAGACGAGCCCGCCGGTGATCGCGATCAGGCCCTCTTCCGGCGCGCCCGCCGGGCCGCACGCGGACGCGGCAAGCAGCGTTGCCAACGCAACGGCGAGGAGCGCCCTTCCTCTCATGGTCCCGGGTTCTCGACTCTATCAGGCGGCGTCACCCCGGCCCGGGTTCCGCCACGGCCCTGCGGGCCGCTGTGCCGGCTGAAGCCGGCCCAGTTCTCCCGGTGGACTTTCCACGAGAACGCAAGTGCCGGGGGGATAGCTGGGAGCGAGTCGTAGAGGTGGTGGGTCAGCCGGGAGGCGCACAGACCTCCCCCATTGGCGCGGAGCGTGGTGCTCCGCGCGAGGATCAGGGCGCGCACGCTCTTTCCACCGTTCCGACAGCAACCCCGCGGCAGAGCCGGGAGGCTGAGGGGCGGGTGGTCAGAGCGCCGTCAGGCGGCGGTGCGGGGCGTGCTCCCGGAAGCGTTGGGGTCAAAGAAGGTTCGGTTCCGCGCCATCGCGCACAGCACCCGCAGCTGCTGGTCCGCGATGCTGCGGTGGCGCCGGGCGGTGTGCTTCCCCTGCGCCTTCAGCTTCCGGTTGTAGGCCGCCACCTTCTCATCCCAGCGGACGATCCCTCTCGCCAGGATGTAGCTGGCGTGTTGCAGCGAACTGGGAACCGCGCGCCGCCGCTCGAAGCGCTCGGACTTGCCGGACTGGTCCAGGATCGGGGCCACCCCGCAGTAGGCACGCAGGCGCCGGTAGTTGCCCTCCCGCAAGGCCTCGAAGCCCCACGCGAACAAGCGGGCCAGCGCCTGGTCCCCCGCACCCGGCCGCGAGCGCAACACACTCACCAGGTCCGGGCCGCCGGCCTCCGGACCTCCCCCGGCCTCCGCCGTCCGGGAGAGTTCGTCGAGGAGCTGGGTCATCTGGGCTTCCGCCCGGGCGAGCTCGGCCCGGATGACGGCCGACTGCACGAGCGCCATGCGGATCGTCTCCACCGCGGCCTCGGTCGCCCCCGGCGCCACCACCAGAGCCGGCTCCCGGAACAACGCCCGGATCCGTTCGGCATCGATCCGGCTCACCCCATAGCGCCGCACCAGCTTGTGCAAGGTGGACAAGCGCACCTTGCGCGCCTTCGCCGGCGTCGGAGCCCGCTCCCACAGCTCCCGGAAGAACGGAGCCCCCAGGTTCTTCGCGCCGCCCGCCACCTCGAGCAGTTGCGGGAAGTAGTCCACCAGCGCGCTCCGGATCCGCAGGCATTGCCGGACCTGTTCCTGGAGCAGCCGGTCCGCCGCCCGGGTCCGCTCCCGCAGCCGCCGGACCAATGCCGGCCGCGGCGCCAGCCGCCGGAACCCCGCCCGGCTGGCCTGCAGGGTGGTGGCCAGCATCCGCGCGTCCCGCTCGTCGTTCTTGTGCCCCGCGTGGGAGAAGAACTTCCGCAGGTTGCTCGACTGCCGCGGGTTCACCGCGAACACCACCATCCCCGCCTCCATCAGGGTCGCCACCACCGGGCCGTCCGGACGCTCGATCGCCGCCGCGATCACCCCCGGCGGCGCCTGCGTCCGCTCCAACAGCCACCGGACCAGGGCTGCAAGCCCCGCCCCGCTATGCGGAAAGGCGCGCTCCCCGCGCACCTCCCCGTGGTCGCCGCACAGGCACACCTGGTGGCTCTGCTCGCCCCAGTCAATGCCCACATACCAGCTCAGCATCTGCTTCATCGCTGCCGTTCCTTGGAGCTTGCGCTCCGTCGACGGTCCGCCGAGCCGCGATGCTCTCCAGCCCCTATACTGGGCCTCGATAGGCGCCAACTTTCCACGGGTCGTCCATCACGGCCATCCGTCGGGGCACATGTCCACCGTGGGTGTTCATAGCACCGGGGCTCGGCTAGCGCTCCCGGCGGATCGGCCAACCTGGGTTGAGATTGCGGGAGCCGTTACCAACTCCCGCAGAACGCCGCCGATCGTATAGGGGGCTCCAAGCCGGCGGCGTCGTCCGGGCTTGGCCAACCCCGCACGACCGCACTTTCACTGCAACTGGCCGGAGGTCGGCGTTCCAAGCCGGGGGCGCCGTCCGGAAACGGGTTGGTTTGCGTTTCGCCTCCCTGCGGTCGGCGATGCCGGCCGGAGGCCGGCGCTCCGAGCCGGCGCTCCGAGACCCGGTAGAGTGGCGGCGGCATGACGGGCGCTTGGGCGAACGTGGACGGCTGGATCGGACCGGCGCGCGAGGCGCGGGTGAGTCCGGTGGACGCGGGGTTCCTCTACGGGGAGGCGGTGTACGAGAACCTGCGCACCTACGGCCACGTGCCGTTCCTCTTCGCGCGGCACCTCGTCCGGCTCCGGCGTTCGGCGGAGTTCCTCGGAATTCCGCTCGCCGTCTCCGACGCGGAGATCGCCGCCCGCCTGCGGGCGACGCAGGAGGCCAGCGGCATCGCGGGTGAACACTCGCTCCGGGTGATCCTCACCGCGGGACCGCAGGGTGGTGAGCCGTCGCTGATCATCCTGGTGCGGCCCCTGCCACCGCTTCCGGTGGACCCGGAGCACGAGGGGGTCGGCGTCTTCCGGTCGGACTGGATCCGGACGGCGCCGGGCGGGCTCCCCGCCGACGTGAAGAGCACGAACCTGCTGGGGGCGCGGCTGGCCGTTCGGGAAGCCGAAGCGGCGGGAGCCCACGAGGCGGTGATTCGTGGAAGCCGCGGAGACCTCACGGAAGGGGCGACCTCGAACCTCTTTGTCGTGGACGACGGCGTCGTTCTCACGCCCCCGCTCGAGGACGGCCTGCTTCCCGGGATCACCCGGGCTCTCGTGCTGGAAGTCCTGCGGGAGCTGGCGATCCCGTTCGAGGAGACGGCCGTCGGACCCGGCTGGCTCGCCACCGCCGACGAGGCGTTCCTGACCAGTTCCTCGCGGGAGGTGCTGCCGGTCACCTGGTCGGCGGCGTCCGGCGAGCCGCGCCGGACCATCGGGGACGGGAAGCCCGGTCCGCTGACCCTGCGGGCCCTCGCCGGCTACCGCCGTGCGGTGGCCCGCCTGCTCCCGGAGTCGCTTCCGGCTCCCTGACACCGGGGCCCGCGGTGATCGAACTGGGCCTCCTGGGGGACCTGGCCCTGCTGGTGGGTCTCGCCATCCCCATTGTGGCGCTGGCGCATCGCGTGAACGCGCCGCCGCTGCTGGGATTCGTGCTGGCCGGCATTCTCGTCGGACCCGCCGGGCTCGGCCTGATCGCGGTCCCGGAGAACATCGAAACGCTGACCGAACTCGGCGTCGCCCTGCTGTTGTTCGCGGTGGGCCTCGAGCTGTCGCTCTCCCAGGTTCGGGACTGGGCCCACATGGTGTTCGTGGGCGGTGGCGTCCAGGTGGGCGGGACGATCGCCGTCGTGGCCCTCGCCGCCATCGCGTTCGGGGTACCCGCGCCCTACGCCCTCTTCTACGGCGCGCTCGGCGCGATGTCCTCCACCGCGATCGTCGCCAAGACCATCGCCGACCGGGAGGAACTGGAGACGCCGCACGGCCAGGCCTCGATCAGCCTGTTGATCTTCCAGGACCTCTCCGTCCTGCCGCTCGTGCTGCTGCTGCCGCTGGTGGCGGGTTTTCACGGCGAGGCGGCCACGGCTGCACTCGGCGAACTGGTCCGCGGTCTGCTCATCGTCGCCGTCCTGATCTTCGGCGGCCGCCTCCTCGCGCCGTGGGTGCTCGACCGGATCACGCTGCTGCAGGACCGTGAGCTGTTCACCCTGTGCGTCGGCTTCTTCGGCCTGGGCGCCGCCCTCGTCACCCACACCGCGGGCTTCTCGCTGGCGATCGGGGCGTTTCTCGCCGGCCTGATCCTGTCGGAGTCCGAGTACGGGGTGCAGGCCCTGTCCGACGTGCTGCCCTTTCGCGCGCTATTCACCGGGGTGTTCTTCAGTTCGATCGGGATGCTCCTGGATCCGTCGGTCCTGCTGGGCAGCCCGCTCCTCGTGATCGGACTGGCGGGGGCGGCGCTGGTGGTGAAGGCGGGGTTGGCCGCCGCCGGGGTGCTGGCGGCCGGCGGCCGGCTCTCCACGGCCCTCGCCACCGGCGTCGGCCTCGGCCACGTCGGCGAGTTCGCTTTCCTGCTGGCGTCGGTTGGCATCCCGCTCGGCCTGTTCCGGGGCGCCGACTACCAGTTGTTCCTGAGTACGGCGGTCCTTTCGATGATCACCGCCCCGCTCCTGATCCGGGCGGGCCCCGCGATCATCGAATGGGTGGACCGGCGCCGTCCCCACGCCTTGCACCCGGACGCCGAAACGATCCACGGGGCGACGGACCACACGGTCGTCGTCGGCTACGGGCTCGCCGGCCGGTATCTGGCGCGAGTGCTGCAGGCGGCGGGAATCGCCTGCATCGCCGTCGACCAGAACCCCGAACTCGTGCGCCGGGCGCGCACGGACGGCATTCCCGCCCTCTTCGGAAACGGCACCCAACCCGCAGTGCTCGAACACGTGCGGTTGCACCGGGCGCGCACGATCTTCTTCACGATCAACTCCCCCGCCGACGAGCGGCGCGGGGTGGTGCTGGCGCGTGAAATGAACCCCGCGGTCCGCATCGTGGTCCGCACCCGCTATGTGCGCGCCATTGACGACCTGCTGGCGCTCGGCGCCACCGACGTGGTCGTCGAGGAGTTCGAGGCGTCGTTGGAACTGTTCGCGAAGGCGCTCGAAAGCTACGAGATCCCCGTCAACCGCATCTGGCACGAACTCGAGTCGGTGCGGGCCGAGCACTACGGCCTCTTCCGCGACCGTCCCCACCCCGACCTGCGGCTTGACGCCCTGAAGCACCTCGGCATCCACGACGCGCTGGAACTGGTGGAGGTCGAGGCGGCCGCCGGAGCCGTGGGCGAGACGGCGTCGACGCTCGACCTCCGGAAGCGAACCGGGGCCATCCAGGTCGCCGTGGTCCGCGACGGACGTCCCATCCATGAGCGGCAGGCCGAGACGCGGTATCAGGCCGGCGACACTGTCGTGCTGATCGGGGACCGGGCCAGCCTCGACGCCGCGCTCGAGCTGTTTCGGGCGCCGGCAGCCGCTTCTCCGCCGTCGCTTCCGTTCTGAAATCGACGGCTCCGGCCTCCCCCCGCGGTGATACATTCGCGATTGGACATGTTCGCGGCCCTGCTCCGCGGAAGGGCCGCAGTCCGGCACCTGCTTTCGGGAATCTGCGCGGCCCTTTTGCCGTTCCTGACGTTCGGCACCGCTCTTTCCCAGGAGCAGGTGGACTTCGAGACCGCGCGTCTTGACCGGCGGCTCCCGGCCGTCCGCGCCGCCCAACCGGTCAGGATCGACGGCGTCCTCGACGAGGACGAATGGGCGGGCGCTCCCCTCGCGACCGACTTCGTCCAGGGGAACCCCAACGAAGGCATGCCGGCGACCTTCGTGACCGAGGTCCGGGTGCTCTACGACGATGACTTCCTCTACGTCGGCGCGCTCGCCCACGACGAACCCGACGGGCTGATCGTGAACGACCTCTCGCGGGACTTCTCGACCCGCGCCGGCGACATCTTCGGGGTCACGGTGGACACGTTCCACGACCGGCGGAACGGCTACATGTTCGAGACGAACCCGGCCGGGGCGAAGTTCGACGGACAGGTCTTCAACGAGGGGCGCGAGTTCAACCGCGACTGGGACGGCGTCTGGTACGTCGAGACCCTGCGCACCGAACGCGGCTGGCAGGTGGAGATGGCGATCCCGTTCAAGACGCTGCGTTTTCGGGAGAGCCCGGAGCAGACCTGGGGCATCAACTTCCTGCGGCGGATCCGGCGGCTGAACCAGGACTCGTTCTGGGCGCCCATCCCGCGCTTTTTCAACTTCGCCCGCATCTCCTACTCCGGCACCATCGAAGGGCTCAGCGGACTCCGGTCCGGCGGCCGCTTCAAGGTGACCCCCTACGCGGGCGGCGAGACCAGCCAGGGAGCCGCCGATTCCGGCGAGGGCACCACGAACTCCGCGGACCTGGGGGTGGACGCCAAGGTGCTGGTGGGCACCGGGCTGAACCTGGACCTGACCGTCAATACCGACTTCTCCCAGGTCGAAGCCGACATCCAGCAGGTCAACCTCACCCGCTTCAACCTCTTCTTCCCCGAGAAGCGGGATTTCTTCATCGAGAACTCCGGCATCTTCCGCTTCGGGGTCCCGAGCGATTCGAGGGTCACCCAGTTCCGGGCCGACTTCGGGCAAGCGTTCAATCCGGCGACGTTGCGCGCCAGCCAGAGCCGGGGCGACGATCTCTACCTGTTCTTCAGCCGGCGCATCGGCCTCTCGCGGACGGGCACGCCGATTCCGGTGCTCGGCGGGGGGCGGCTCACGGGGCGGGCCGGCGCCTACGAGCTCGGGGTGATGAGCATCCAGACCGGCGAACACGAGGACGCCCCTGGAACCGAGAACTTCACGGCGGTCCGGGTGCGCCGCAACGTCGGGGGCAACTCGGACGTGGGCGCCGTCTTCCTGAACCGGGAGACGGGGTCCGGGAGCGACCACTACAACCGCTCGATGGGCCTCGACGCCAACATCCGGGTCACCCCCGAACTGGAGGTGAACTCCTTCTGGGCGCGGACCGCGACGCCGGACCTGACCGGCGACGACCAGGCGGCGCGGGTGGCGGCTAACTACGACGGCCGGCTCTGGCAGTTCCGGGGCGCCTGGACCCGCTTCGGGGACGACTTCAACCCCGAGATGGGCTTCGCCCCCCGGATCGGGGTCCGCCGCCTGCTCGGCTACGTCGGCTACCACTACCGCCCGTCCTGGTGGAGCGACATCATCCGGGAGATCAACCCCCACTTCGAGTGGAACGACTACGTGAACTCCGACGGGGAGCTGGTGAGCCGCTACACCAACTGGCACGTCGGCTTTCGCCACCAGAACGGCGCGTTCTTCGAGTTCGGCTACAACGACAGCATCGAGAACACCTTCGCGCCGTTCCCCCTGCACCCGACCACCACCGTCCTGCCGGGCGAGCACCCCTACGACGAGTGGTTCGTCATGCTCTTCTCGGACCCGAGCCGGCCGATTTCCCTGAACGGCCGCTACGACTGGGGCGGCTTCTACTCCGGCGACCGGAAGGCGCTGAACCTCAGCACCGTGGTCCGCGTCGGCGGGAAGCTGACCTCCTACATCGGGTGGAGCCGGAACGACATCTCGCTCCCCGAGGGGGCGTTCGTCGCCGACCTGCTCACCGCCCGGCTGACCTACACCTTCACCACCACGATGTTCCTGAACGCGCTCATCCAGTACAACAACATCACCGAGGACTGGAGTTCCAACATCCGCTTCAACCTGATCCACCGGCCCCTTTCCGACTTCTTCATCGTGCTGAACGACCGGCGCGATCCGATGGGCAACCGTCTCGACCGGGCGCTCATCGCCAAGTACACGATCCTGATGGACTTTTGACGAAAACCCCGCAGTTGCGGGAAAGGAGACCACCATGAAGACCATGCTCGACCAGCACAAGGACACCGCGTATGCGCTCCTGCGCATCGTGTCCGGCTTCCTGTTCCTCTGTCACGGCGCCCAGAAGCTCTTCGGGGTCATGGGCGGAACCCAGCGTGAGCTGATGTCCCTGATGGGATTGGCGGGAGTGATCGAGTTCGTCGGCGGACTCGCCCTCATGCTGGGCTTCATGACCGGAATCGCCGCCTTCATCTCGAGCGGCCAGATGGCGGTGGCCTACTTCATGGCGCACCAGTTCCGCACCGGCGAAGACGGCATGATGCTCGGCTGGTTCCCGATCGAGAACCGGGGAGAACTGGCGGTGCTCTACTGCTTCCTGTTCCTGTTCATCGCGATGACGGGGGCCGGGAAGTGGAGCGTGGACAACCGGTAGGGATCGCTTGGAACGCCGGCTTCAGCCGGCACAGCCCGCCGCAGGCGGGCGGCGGGACGGACTTGTTCCCCGGGCTCGCGCAGTTGCACGCGCCGATGGACCCGGAACCGCCCGCGGCCCTGCGGGCCGCTGTGCCGGCTGAAGCCGGCGTTCCAAGCCGTCCCGCCGCCCGGGCCGTGCAGCCCGGCGCGCCTTGCCCGCGCTTCAGCGGCGCCGGCGGCGCTGCCGCTGGATGACTTCCATCTGGTCCGGATCGGTGACGCCGAGGAACAGCTGGTCGTTCTCCTCCATCACCTCGCCGGTGATCCGCAGGTTCCGTCCCTTGTAGCGCTTCATCGGGTCCACGCCGGTCCACAGGTGCATGTGGGACTCCGGGATGAGGACCAGGAACCCGGACAGAAAGGAGATGTGCAGGCCGGACCCCTGAATCCTCCGCACATCGAGGGCGCGGCCCCCGACCGTGAGTTCCTCGCCGACGTGCTCGGCAGTCACGTCCCCGACCGCCACCACCTCGACCTCTTCCTGGGCCGGGGGGGCCTGCGCAAACGCCACCGGGGCGATCAGGAGCGCGAACGCGGCCACCGCCGCGTGCCGGTTGCGGATTGTCATGGCAGCCTCCCCGGCCGGCCCCCTGGCAGCGGCGGACAGGCGGACCGCGGAAGCCGGCGAGGGCGGCGTAGTCCTGTTATAGCAGCCCGTGATGAAACGCGGGCGGCGTTCGGTCCGGCGCTGGCGCGCTAGCGGCCGGCGGAGATCGCGGCGGCGTGCGACACCGCGGCGGCCGCCCTGATCGCTTCAGACGGATCCGGACCGGGCCGGCGGCGCCGGCGGCGGCGGCGGGGAACGATCTCGATCTGACTGCGCTCGCTGACGCGGATGTAAGGCAGTTCGCCCTGTTCCTCGATCTCGCCGGTGATCTTGATGATGCGCCCCCGGGCATAGACCTTCACCGGGTCGGTTCCTTCCCAGTCACCAAGGTCCTCGCGGGGAATGAACACCCGGAAGGGGTAGTCGATGTGGGTCCGGTCGAAGTGGATCGTGACACCCTGGACGGGATTGCTCTCGGTCCTCGCGATCCGTCCCCGCACGACCAGATCCTCCCCGACGTTGTCGAGAGTGATCTCGTGCGCTTCTACGAACTCCTCCTCTTCGGCGGGAGGATCCTGGGCTAACGCCGGGGGAACGATCAGGAGCGCGAACGCGGCCGCAGCCGCGAGTGGTAAGCGGAATCTCATGGCAGCCTCCTCGGTCGGCCCCTTGACGGCGACGGACGGGAGAACCGCTGAGGCCAGCCGGGGCCGGCGCACTGCTCTTTGTAACAAGACCTCCCGCCCCGAGTCAAAGGGGGGCTCTCGGAAAGGCGATGCCGACCGCCTCAACCTGCGTCGGCGTCCGCCGAAACGCTAGTGAAGCGTCTCGGACCGCTTCCGCTCGTGCTCCTCGTAGTACCGCTCGAACCGGGCGCGCCGGCGGCGGCGCCGGAGGTCGTTCCACAGGACCCCCAGCCGGGAGCGGTATCGCGGGAGCAGGCCGTCCCGCCGCAGCAGGACGTATCCCACCACCAGCCCCCCGAGGTGAGCGATGTGGGACACCCCGCCGGAGGCCGCCGAAAGGGAACCCGCCAGCGAAATGAAGCCGAAGAGGATGACCATGTGCCGCGCGCTCATGGGCAGGATGCCGAGCAGATAGACCTGCGCCGACGGGAACAGGAGGCCGAAGGCCAGCAGCAGCCCGTATACCGCTCCCGAGGCGCCGATGTGGAGCGCGTCGAAGAACGCCGGCAGCGGCAGCAGCGCGAAGAGTCCGGCCCCGACGCCGCAGAGCAGGTAGTAGCGGACGAAGCGGCGCCGTCCCCAGACCTGCTCGAGCTGCGACCCGAACATGTAGAGCACGAACATGTTCATCAACAGGTGGAACAGGCCGCCGTGCAGGAACATGTAGGTGAACAGGCGCCACACCTGGAGCGAGAGCACTGCGGGCGGATAGAGCCCGAAGAACACGGTGACCGCCGGGACCAGGAGCTGGACCAGGTACACCCCGCCGGTGATCAGGATGAGCTGCTTGACGCCAGTGGGCATGGCCCCGCCGCCAAACCCCACCCCGGTCCGGTAGCTGCGGTACACGGCCTCAGGAAGCGCGCCGGGCCGCCGGCGCCGGTTCGAGGATCTCGCGCAGATAGCGCCCGGTCCAGGACCCGGCGTGCCGGGACACCGCCTCGGGAGTCCCGCAGACGACGAGCTCCCCGCCGCGCCCGCCGCCATCCGGCCCAAGATCCACCAGGTGGTCCGCGGTCTTGATCACGTCCAGGTTGTGTTCGATCACCACCACGGTGTTCCCGGCGTCCACCAGACGGTCGAGCACCCGCAGCAGGCGGGCGATGTCGTCGAAGTGCAGGCCGGTGGTGGGCTCGTCCAGGATGTACAGCGTGTCGCCGGTGGACCGCTTCGCCAGCTCGCGCGAGAGCTTGACCCGCTGCGCCTCGCCGCCCGAAAGGGTCGGGGAGGGCTGTCCGAGCCGGATGTAGCCGAGCCCCACGTCCTGGAGCGTCTCGAGGATGTGGAGGATGCCGGGCTGGGAGCGGAACACCGGGACGGCCTCGCTCACCGTGAGGTCGAGCACGTCGGCGATGGAGCGGCCCTGGTAGCGCACGGTCAGCGTCTGGTCGTTGAACCTCCGGCCGCCGCACACCTGGCAGGTCACGAAGACATCCGCCAGGAAGTGCATCTCGACCCGGATCACTCCGTCACCCTGACAGTGTTCGCACCGGCCACCGGGCACGTTGAAGGAGAAGCGTCCCGGCTTGTAGCCCTGGGCGCGCGCCGCGGGCAGCGCCGCGAAGAGCGAACGGATGCCGTCGAACACCTTGGTGTAGGTCGCCGGATTGGAACGGGGGGTGCGGCCGATGGGGGACTGGTCGATGTCCACCACCCGGCCGATCCGTTCGATCCCCTCGATGTGGGAGTGCTTCCCCACCGGCCGCTCCGAGCGGTGCAGCGCGCGGGCGAGCGCCCGGTAGAGCACCTCGTAGACGAGCGTGCTCTTGCCGGCGCCCGAGACTCCGGTGACGCAGGTGAGGGCGCCCAGCGGAATCGCCACGTCCACTTCCTTGAGGTTGTTCGCGCGGGCCCCCACGATCCGGACCGAGTGCCGGGAGGGCCGCCGACGCGGGGGCACCGCGATGTCGAGGTCGCCGCGCAGATAGCGTCCCGTGAGCGACTTCGGCTCGTCCCGGATCTCCGCCGGCGTCCCCTCGGCGACGACCTCCCCCCCGTAGACCCCGGCGCCGGGACCGAAGTCCAGGACGTGGTCGGCGGACTCGATGGTCTCCCGGTCATGCTCGACCACGACGACGGTGTTGCCGATGTCCCGGAGCCGGTGCAGCGCCTCCAGCAGCTTTCCGTTGTCGCGCGGGTGGAGCCCGATGGAGGGCTCGTCGAGGATGTAGATGACGCCGGTGAGTTCGGACCCGATCTGGCTCGCCAGCCGGATGCGCTGCGACTCTCCGCCGGAGAGACTCGGCGCCAGCCGGTCGAGCGACAGGTAGCCGAGCCCCACGTCGGCGAGGAAGCGAAGCCGGTTCCGGATCTCCTTCAGCAGTTCCGCCCCGATGACGAGCGCGGTGCCCTCCAGTTCGAGGTTTCCCATGAATCCGAGCGCGTCTTCGATGGACATCGAGGAGACGTCCGCGATGGTCCGGCCGCCCACGTTGACGGCGAGCGCCTCCGGCCGCAACCGGGTCCCCCCGCAGGCCCGGCACGCCCGGCTCGAGAAGAAGCGCGCGTAGTAGCGCCGCGCCCGGTCGGAGGACGTTTCCCGCATCCGCCGGTTGAGCAGGTTGAGGACCCCTTCCCAGTGAACCGCGCGCGAGCTCCGCTGGTACTTGACGGGAATCCGCTCGCGGCCGGATCCCCAGAGCAGGACTTTCCGCTTGGCGGCGGCGAGGCGCGCCCACGGGCGGTCGAGGTCCACTCCGAACCGCTTCGCCACCCCCCGGACCACCGTCGCCTCCCAGCCGTCCCGCTCCCCGAACCGGCCCCAGAACGCCACCGCCCCGTCGTTGATGCTCAGCCGCGGATCGGGGACCACCAGGTCCTCGTCCACCTCGCTCCGGGCGCCCAGCCCGTTGCACTCCTTGCACATCCCCTGCGGGCTGTTGAAGGAAAAGAGCTGCGGCGAGATCTCGGGGAATCCGATCCCGCAGCTCGGGCAGCCGTTCTTCTCCGAGAAGATGCGGTCGCGATCCTCTCCCTCGACCGCCGCGATCACGATGCCGTCCCCTTCGCGAAGCGCGGTCTCCACCGAATCGGTCACCCGTCCGCGCCACTCTTCGCCGGCCGGGTCCTTGCGGGTCAGCCGGTCCACGACGATCTGGACGTTGTGCTTCTTCCGCTTCTCGAGGGCCGCGGTCTCCTCGATGAGCTGGACCTCGCCGTCGATCCGGGCCCGCGAGAACCCGCGGCGCAGGATGCTTTCGAGGGTGGAGCGGAACTCCCCCCGCCGGTTCTCGAGGACCGGCGCCAGCAGCAGGAAGCGGGTGCCGGCCGGCAGTTGCGCCAGTTCCTCCACGATCTCCTGCGCCGTCTGCGGACTGACCTCGCGTCCGCACCGCGGGCAGTGGGCCACGCCGACCCGGGCGAAGAGCACCCGCAGGTAGTCGGAGATCTCCGTGATGGTGCCGACCGTCGAGCGCGGGTTGTGGCTCGCCGACTTCTGGTCCACCGAGATGGTCGGCGAGAGCCCCTGGATCGTGTCGTAGAGGGGCTTGTCCATCTGCCCGAGGAACTGCCGGGCGTAGCTGGACAGCGACTCGACGTAGCGGCGCTGGCCTTCGGCGTAGAGGGTGTCGAGCGCCAACGACGACTTTCCCGACCCCGAGACCCCGCTCAGGACGACGAGGCGCTTCTTCGGAATGCGAACGGAAATGTTCTTGAGATTGTGCTGCCGGGCGCCCCGCACCACAATGTGATCGGGCTCCATGGACTTCCCGGGAGTCTAAAGGCAGGGAGCGCCCGGGAGCGCCGGTCTTCAGACCGGCACCGCCCGCCGGAGGCGGGCGAAACGCACAGCTCTCATCACTCGCCGCGCACCGCCCGCCGCAGGCGGGCAAAGCACACAATTCCCATCGCTCCCGCGGCCCCGCCGCCCCGTAAACTCTCCTCCCGAAAGGCCCCTCACCCACGCATGAACAAACCCTCCGCCATCGGCTACGACCAGCCGCTCTTCATCCAGCCCTTCGACCACCGGGGCAGCTTCACGAAGTCCTACTTCGGCTTCCGCGGCGCCCCGGAGATCTCACCGGCGAGCGACGGATTCGCCCCCGTCGCCGCCGCGAAGAGCCTGATCTACCGCGGCCTCCTGCAGGCGATCGAGGGCGGGGTGCCGAAGGAGCAGGTCGGAATCCTGGTGGACGCGCAGTTCGGGGGCCAGATCCTCGCCGACGCGGCGGCGCGGGGGATCCCGCGGGCGATGTGCATCGAGAAGAGCGGGCAGTCGGTCTTCGACTTCGAATACGGGGTGCGCTGGGTGACGCACATCCGATACCACCGGCCGCAGATCGTGAAGGTGCTGGTGCGGCTGCACCCCGACGATCCCGTGGCCGACACCGCGGTGCAGCTCAGCCGCCTGCAACTCGTTTCCGACTACCTCCACGGTCCCGAGCGGCGCCTGTTCATGTTCGAGCTCCTCGTCCCGGCGACGACGCCGGAGGACAAGGAAGCCGGCGACGCCTACGACCGGGAGCTGCGGCCCGGCCACATGGTGCGCGCGATCCACATGATCCAGGACTTCGGGATCGAGCCGGACATCTGGAAGATCGAGGGCGTGGACCGGACCGAGGACGCGGAGCGCGTCGCGGCGGCGGTCCGCAGCGGGCCGGGCCGGGAGCGCGTCGGCTCCATCGTGCTGGGACGCGGTTCCGACGCCGCCCAGGTTCACGAGTGGCTCCGGGTGGCCGCCCCGGTGGACGGCTTCATCGGGTTCGCCGTCGGCCGGACCAACTTCCGGGAGCCGCTCGGGGCCTGTCTGAACGGCCAGCTCGGCGAGGCCGACGCGATCGCGCAGATCGCCGCCAACTACCGGTCCTGCGTGGACACCTGGCGGGCTGCGAGAGGTTGATCAGCCGTGGCGGAGCGCCGCGGTCGGCTGGATACGGGTCGCGCGGACGGCCGGGAGCAGGCAGGCGAGGGCCGCCACGCCGAGAATGACGGCGAAGGCCACCAGGTATGACGAGGGGTCGCCGGGAGCGACCCCGAAGAGGATGCTCGCGAGGAACCGGCTCGCGGCGAACGCCGCGATGAGGCCGAGCGCGAGACCGGGCAGCGCGAGCCGCATCCCGTGGCGGAACACCAGCCCCAGGACGTCCGGTCGCGCGGCGCCGAAGGCCATGCGCACTCCCAGCTCCGGGGTCCTCTCGGTCACGAGGGCGGAGATCACCCCGTAGACGCCAGCGGCGGCGAGCAGCACCGCGAGGACCGCGAACACCCCGGCCAGCAGGGCGAGGAAGCGGGGCCCGGCGACCGAGGCGCGGATCACCTCGGTCATGGGCCGGAAGGAGTCCACCGGCAACGACGGGTCCAGCCGATGGGTCACCTCCCGGATCGCGGGCGCCAGCGCCGGCGCCGGCAGGCTCGACTTCACCACGACGTTCACGGTTCGGGGGGCGAAGCCGACGGCCTCGGCGGTCTGCGGGTAGTGGAAATAGACCTCCGTGCCGGTCTCGGATTCGAGTCCGCCCTGCTTGACGTCCCCCGCGACGCCGATGATCGTGAACCACGGGACCTCCTGCCCGGGCGATAGACGCCGGCCGATCGGGTCCTGCCCGGGCCAGAACAGTTCCGCCGCGGTGCGGTTCACTACCGCCACCGGGGTCGCCCCGCCGTCGTCCGACGCGGTGAAGCCGCGGCCGGAGAGCAGCGGGATCCCCATCGCCTCGAAGTACCCCGGCCCGGCGAACTGCCAGTAGTCCATGTTGTGGGCCGGGTGCCCCTCGCCCTCGGGCACGCCCTCGAGCGCCGTGTCGTTCGCGTTCAGCCGGCGCCGCGGCGGCAGGCCGCTCATGTAGGTGACCGCCTCGACGCCGGGAACCGACGCAGCCTCCGCGCGGAGCCGCTCGAGGAACGCGAGTTGCTCCGGGGCCGCCGGATAGGCGGTCTCCGGCAGGTAGGTCTGGTAGGTGGCGAGGTGGTCCGGATCGAAGCCCGGGTCCGTGGCCTGGACCGCGAACAGGCTGCGGACCAGGAGGAGGCACGCGATCAGCAGCGCCGCGGACAGCCCCACCTCGAACACCACGAGCCCGTTCCGGAGCCGGCGGCGGCCGCCGGTGACGCGCTTGCCGCCGGCCTGCAGGGTGCCGAGCAGTTGCGCCTCGCGTCCCGCGGTCGCGAGCCCGGTGACCGGGGCGGCGCCGAAGACCACGCCGGTAGCGGCGGTCGCGAGCAGGGCGAAGAGCAGCACCGGGCCCGAGATCCCGATCTCGGCGATCCGGGGGACCCCGCCCGGGTAGGCGGCGAGCAGCGCGGACACGCCCGCCTGCGCCAACACGAGTCCGAGCGCGCCGCCGGCGAGGGCGAGCAGGACCGCCTCCCGGAAGAAGGGACCGGCCGCTCCCGCGCGGCCCGCGCCGAGTGCGGCGCGGAGGGCGATGTCGCCCCGCCGCGACTCGGCGCGGCCCACGACCAGGTTGGCCAGGTTGGCGCAGCCGGCGAGCAGCAGCAGCGCCGAGAGGGCGAGCAGCGCGAGCAGGCGGGCGCCCTGGTCGCCGACGACCTCCTCGTGAAGGTCCACGAGGATCACCGGGTGGAACTCGGGATGCGGCGCGTGGGTATCGGCGGACTCGGAGCGCCAGCGCTCCAGCAGCGCGGGGAGTTCGGCGCGGGCCGCCTCGATGGTGGTCCCCGGGGCGAGCCGCGCCACCATGATGTAGTTGTGGGACCCGCGGCCCGGCAGGTCCGCC
Organism: Vicinamibacteria bacterium; assembly: GCA_965116805.1. Taxonomy (GTDB): domain Bacteria; phylum Acidobacteriota; class Vicinamibacteria; order Marinacidobacterales; family Marinacidobacteraceae; genus Marinacidobacterium. The sequence continues at coordinate 1,229,044 of OZ220713.1, read as the reverse complement.
GGGTCGAGGGCGAGCGGCGTCCAGAACTCGACGCGGCGGTCGAGGAGGTCCACCCCGGGCGGCAGGACCCCGATCACGGTTCGCCGGACGCCGTCCACCGTGAGGCGCCGGCCCAGGATGTCCGGGGCCGCCCCGAAGGCGCGCCGCCAGAGCCCGTCGGAGAGCACCATGACGGGCTCCGCCCCGGGGCGGTCCTCCGCGTCGGTGAACACCCGCCCCAGCGAGGCCGAGATCCCCAGGGTCCGGAAGAGGCTCGCGGTGGCCGCGGCCTCCTGGGCGCGGAAGGGGTCCCCGGTCCCCACCACCGACGCCATGCCGGTGTTGAACGCCCCGGCCTCCGCGAACGACGCGCTCCACTCGCGGTACTCGAGGTATTCGGGCGCCGAGATCCAGAACTTGTCGAAGCCCATCGTCGGAAACTGGGTCGCCACCCGGACGAGTTCCTGCGGAGCGCGGTAGGGCAGCGGCGCGAAGAGCGCCCCGTAGGCGACCGTGAAGACGGCCGTATTGGCGCCCACCGCGAGGGCGACGACCGTGACCGCCAGCCCGGCGTAGCCGCCGTCGCGGAGCAGCGCGCGCAGGGCGTGTCTCATGGGTGGCGGCGCGCCGCGGAGGCCGCGGCGCTCCTCCGTTCGCCGGGCCGGGTCCGCATCACCCAGATGTCTACGAAGCCGTCCGCCTCGCGGTTCCACCGCCCGTCCGCCGAGGTTCAGCGGACCCGCTCCCCCTTCTGTTCATTGCGGACTTGACGAGGGCTCTGGTAGCGTGGCGGGTCCACCCTGGGGACGGCGGGCCTCGGGAGGCTTCGGCCTCCGGCGTCCTGTGCGTTCGAGCACATTTGCTCCTCGGGAAACCGAGAGAGCCGAGCCACCAAGAAGTGGCCAGCGCCGCCCGTCGTCCCCACCAAGGGGAAAACCGCTCCTCCGTGGGTGTCGCGCTGCCGGAGCTACTCGCCCACCGGCCAGTGTTCGATGCGGACGTCTTCCATCGGGAAGTCCTTCGGATTCCCGGTCACGAGGACCGCTCGGGCCGACTGCGCTGCCGCCGCAATCAGGCAGTCAGCCTGTGCCAGCGTCCGGCCTCGCGCTGCGAACCGCTGGCGCCACCTACCCGCGATCCTGCCTTCCCGGAGTCCAAGCGGGTGTATTTGAAGGCCATCGAACAACAGCAGGGCACGCTCGACCTCCCGGGGGTGAAGGCCCCGGTATACCTCCTCGATGTTGATTGCCGTCGTCCCCGGAACGTCTCCCCGTTTCCGCAGGTCACGAAGCCGCTGCACCGCGGGCCGCCCGCGCAGATGGTCGATGAGCACGGTGGTGTCGAGGAGCGCGAGCATTCCCGTCAACCGACGCGGTCGGGATCGCCGCGCCGCTGTTGCCGCACCCACTCGGCCGGGTCCGCATCCCACTCGTGCTGCCGCTCACTGACGGCGCCAGCCGCCTGTTCGATCAAATCCCACCGACGACGGCTCTCCACGGCCGCCTGGACCGCGTTGCGGACGAATTCGCTCCGCGCCCGCGGTCCGGCGATCTCGTCCACGCGGGCAATCAGCGCGTCGTCGATGTGAATGTGCAAACGCATGCACATATGTTAGCCCACATGGAGGCCGGTCTTCCTTAGTTGCGGGAGCGAGATCGCGCCGTCTCCACCAGTTCCGCCACCCGGGCGACGGTCTCGTCGAGCGTGAGGTCGCTGGTGTCGAGAAGGTGGGCGTCCTGCGCGCGCCGGAGCGGCGCGACCGCCCGGCCCGAATCCGTGTGGTCGCGGCGGCGGAGTTCGGACTTGACGGCGCCCACGTCGCGGTCTCCCTCATCCGAGGAGCGGCGCTGCGCCCGGACCTCCGGCCGCGCGTCCAGAAAGACCTTCACCGGGGCCTCGGGGAAGACCACGGTGCCGATGTCCCGGCCCTCGACCACGCCGCCGCCCGCCGCGAACTGCCGCCAGCGCTCGACCAGGACCTCGCGCAGCTCGGGATGGACGGCCACCCGGGAGGCGCCGGCGGAGACCTCGGGCGCGCGCACGGCCTGGGACACGTCTTCGCCATCGAGGAAGACGCGGCCTTCCGGGTCGAGGATCACCCGGAAGGCGAGGGTCCTGAGGGAGGGGCCGTCATCGAGATCCAGGTCCTGCCGCATCGCCGCCAGCGCCACCGCGCGCACCGACGCCCCGGTGTTGAAGTAGGCGAACCCGAACCGCCCGGCGACCGCGCGCGCCACGGAAGTCTTGCCGGAACCCGCCGGCCCGTCGATCGCCACCACGAACGCCGCGGCCGCAGGCTGAACCGCAGGAGCCGCCGGTTTCGACCCCGCCGGCTCGGCGGGCGCCGCCGGCTCCCCGGCGCAGCGCCGGATGAGCTCCCGCAGCTCGTCCACCTCCTCCCCGCGCAGCTTGCGCCAGCCTCCCGGAGTGAGCCCGGTGTCGGCGAGGCAGCCGATCCGGGTGCGGTGCAGTTCGAGGACCGGATGGCCCAGGACGCTCAGCACCCGCCGGATCTCCCGGTTCCGGCCGCCCCGCAGGGTGACCCGGAGCCGCGCGCGGCGCTTCGACTCCGCCCGGTGCGGGAAGCGGGCGATGACCTCGACCTGGTCGAGCCGCAGCCCCTCGCCATCGACGCGGACGCCGCGCTGCGCCCGCTCGAGCACGTCCTCCTCGGGAAGCCCCCGGACGGTGGCGTAGTAGGTCTTCGGCAGCCGGTAGCGCGGGTGCGTGACCCGCTGCGCCAGCTCCCCGTCGTCGGTCAGCAGCACGAGTCCCGAGCTGTTGCCGTCCAGCCGCCCGACCGGGACCAGCGAGCGGAACGAATGCGGCAGCAGATCCATCACCGTGGGACGGCGTCCCGGGTCCGAGCGGGTCGTCAGGTGGCCGATGGGCTTGTTGAGGATCACGTAGCGCCGCGGCTTGCCGAGCTTCCGGAGCCGCGCTCCGTCCACCCGGATGTCGTGGAGCGCCGGGTCCGCGCGCACCCCGGGGACGCTGACCACCTCGCCGTCCACGGTGACCCGGCCCTCGGCGATCATCCGCTCCGCGGCGCGCCGCGAAGCGATCCCGGCGGCCGCGATGAGTTTCTGGAGCCGCTCGGCGGTCATTCGGGGACCTCGGCGGGACCCGGGGGATCGGCGCCGGCGTCGGGCTCTCCGGCGCCGGACTCCGCCGGCGCCGGCGCGGCCGCCGCCAGGGTCTCCTCGAACTCGCGGAGCTGCGGCAGGTCCTCCAGCCGGTCCAGCTCGAATCGCTCGAGGAAATCCTTCGTGGTCCCGTAGAGGAGCGGACGGCCGACAACCGACTTGCGGCCCCGGGAACGGACCAGCCGGTGCTTCATGAGGGTGGTCACCACGCTGTGGGAGTTCACCCCGCGGATCTCGTTCAGCTCGGGCAGCGTGATCGGCTGCCGGTAGGCGATGACCGACAGCGCCTCGAGCGCCGCCTCGGTCAGCGCCTGCTCCCGCTTCGGCGCGATGAGGCGCTCGATGGCGTCCCTCCACTCCATCCGGGTGGTGAGCTGAAAGCCCCCCGCGATCCGGGCGAGCCGCAGTCCGGACTCGAGGGCCGCGTACCGCACCTCCAGCTCGTCGAGGGCGGCGAGCACCTCCTTCAGGCCGGTGTCGAGCACCTCCGCGAGACGTTCCCCCGGCACCGGCGCCCCGTGGGAGAAGAGCAGCGCCTCGACCGCCGCCGCGAGCCGTTCCCGGTCCACGGCCGGCCCGGGCGCCTCCGCGCCGGCGGTTTCGGTTTTCACGGGCAGGACCTCAATCGGGAGCCGTCCCGGCAACGCGGATCGGACCGAAGTTCTCGTCCTGGCCCACCGAAATGCGGCGGCGGCGGGCCAGCTCCAGGATCGCCAGGAACGCCGCGACCAGCGTTTCGCGGTCCACGTTCCCCTCGATGACCTCGAAGAGGACTTCCTCGAAGTCCGCCTCGACGCCGGGCGGAACGGCGGTCTCGATGCGCTGGATCAGGACCGCCATGGAGATGCGGCGTTCGGGGACGGGCACCCGGGGCCGCGCCCGCGCCCGGACGACGACCCGCCGGAAGGCCTCGACCACCGCGAAGAGGTCCACCTGGAGGAGGGTCTCCGGCTCGGCGCCCGCGGCGTCGCCGTTCGCCGCCTCCCCCTCCACGAACCCGAGGGCGGGCTCCCGGACCCACACCGAGCGGCGCGCCTCGAGGCTCTCCCGCAGCTTGCGGGCGGCGTCCCGGTAGCGGGCGTAGTCCCGGAGGCGGTCCTCCAGCGCCGCCAGCGGATCCGCCTCCGCTCCGGCCGCCGCCGGGAGCGGCCGGGGCAGGAGGCGGCGCGCCTTGATGCGGAGGAGCGCGGTCGCCAGCTTGAGGAACTCGGATCCGACCCGGAGGTCCAGCATTTCGAGGAGCTCGAGGGTCTCGAGGTACTGCCGGGTGATGGAGGCGATCTCGATCCGCAGCGGATCGGCCTGCCCCTCGCGCACCATGCGGAGGAGCAGTTCCAGCGGGCCGTCGAACCCGTCCGCGGCGGGGGAATCCTCCCCGGCGTCGATGCGGAGGTGGAACCGCGGGCCGGCGGTTCCGACTTCGGTCTCCGGCTGGTAGAGGACCGCCTTCATCGAGCTTCGGGAAGACGAACCGCGGCGCGCACCCGCTCCATGGTGGCGCGGGCCGCCTCGGACGCCTCGCGCCGGCCGGCGGCCAGCACGTCCCGCACGTCGTCGGGCCGCTTCTCGTACTCCCGGCGCCGCTCGCCGATCGGCGCGATCTCCGCGACCAGGTGGTCGGCCAGCGCGTTCTTGCACTGGATGCAGCCGATCCCGGCCGTCCGGCAGCCCTCGGCGGCCCAGTTCTGCGTCTCGCCGTCGGAGAAGATGCGATGGAGGTCGAACACCGGGCACTTCGCCGGATCGCCCGGATCCTTGAGCCGCTTCCGCGCCGGGTCGGTCATCATGGTCTTGAGCTTCCCGCGCACCGAGTCCTCGTCCTCGGCGATGCCGATGACGTTGCCGTAGCTCTTGGACATCTTGCGCCCGTCGGTTCCCGGCAACCGGGGCGAGGGCGTGAGGCGCACGTCGGGTTCGGTGACCACGTCCCCGTAGAACTGGTTGAACCGGCGGGCGATCTCCCGCGTGAGTTCCACGTGGGGCTTCTGGTCCTCGCCGACCGGCACCACCGCGGCGTCGTACATGAGGATGTCGGCCGCCTGCAGCACCGGATACCCGAGGAACCCGTAGGTGTGGAGGTCCTTCTCCTTCAGTTCCTTGATGAGTTCCTTGTAGGTCGGGACGCGCTCCAGCCACCCGAGCGGCACGACCATCGAGAGCAGCAGGTGGAGTTCGGCGTGCTCGGGCACCTGCGACTGGACGAAGAGCGTGCAGCGCTTCGGATCGAGTCCCACCGCGAGCCAGTCGGTGGCGATCTCGAGGGTGCTCGCCCGGAGGTCGCTCGTGTCCTTGTAATCGGTGGTCAGCGCGTGCCAGTCCACGATGCAGTAGAAGGCGTCGAACTCGTCCTGCATCGCCACCCAGTTGCGGTACGCCCCCACCAGGTGCCCGAGGTGGGACGACCCGGTGGGCCGCATCCCGGAGAGGAGGCGCTTGCGCCCGCGACGCGGTGAGGTGTCCGTTGCCGTCATGAAGCGTCGGGATTCTACGGGCCGGGATGGAGGCGGGCGTGCAGCGTCGCAGCCAGCGCCGGGCCCACGGTTTCGGCGAGCTCCGCTTCGGAGGCCTCCGTGACCCGGCGCAGGCTCCCGAAGCGGGTCAGCAGCGCCTGCCGCCGCCGGGGGCCGATGCCGGGCACCCCGTCGAGCGCCGAACGGAGCGTCTCGGCCCGGCGGCTCTTGCGGTGGAAGGTGATGGCGAATCGGTGCGCCTCGTCCCGGGCGCGTTCGAGGAGATGGAGCGCCGGAGAGTTCCGGGGCAGCCGGAGCGGTTCCGGCACACCGGGCAGGAAGATCTCCTCCTCGCGCTTCGCGAGACCCGCGTGCGGGATGTGGGTGAGCCCGAGGTCGTGGAGGGCGGCGGCCGCCGAGCCGAGCTGGCCGCGCCCGCCGTCCACCAGGATCAGGTCCGGAAGCTCCGCTCCCTCGGTGAGCACCCTCCGGTAGCGGCGGAGCACGACCTCGCGCATCGAGGCGTAGTCGTCGGGTTTCCCCTTGACGGTGCGGATGCGGAACTTCCGGTAGGCCGAGGGGAGCGGCTCGCCGCGCTCGAAGACCACCATCGAGGCCACCACCTGGCGCCCGCCCAGGTTGGAGACGTCGAAGGCTTCGATGCGGCGCGGTTCGGCGGGGAGCTGGAGGGCCTCCTGGAGGGCGCGGACCCGGGCGGCGGCCTTCCGGCCGGCCTCGCGGAAGTCGAGGTCGAACGCCAGCCGCGCGTTCCGGCAGACGAGGTCCACCATGCGGCGGCGGGCGCCCTTCACCGGGACGTGGACCTCGACCCGCCCGCCGCGTTTCTCGCCGAGCCACTCCGCCACCAGTTCTCGCTCGGGAAAGTCGAGCGGCGCCTCGATCCGGGGCGGGGGCAGGCGCCCCATCTCGTAGAACTGCTTCATCGCCGCTTCCACGAGCCCCGCGTCGTCCACCGGCGGCAGGTCGGAAAGCGAGAACGTGTCCCGGTCCACCACCTTGCCGCCCCGGACCAGGAACACCTGCAACTGGGCGCGGTCCCCTTCCCGGTAGAGGCCGAACACGTCGCGGGCCTTGCCCTCGGCGGCGGCCATCTTCTGGCGGTCGTTCAGCTCCGCGAGCAGCTTCAGGCTGTCGCGCAGCCGGGCGGCCTCCTCGAAGCGTTCGGCTTCGGCCTCCTCGCGCATGCGCCGGGTCAGCGAGGACGAGAGTTCGGTGGTCCGGCCGAGCAGGAAGAGCCGGGCGGCCTCCGACGTCTCCCGGTATTCCTCCACCGAGCAGATCGAGTCCACACACGGCGCGACGCAGCGCCGGATCTGGTACTGGAGGCAGGGACGCGGGCGCTTCCCGTTGAGCTGCTCGCGGCAGTTCCGGATGCCGAAGAGCCGGTGCACCAGGCTCATGCTCCGGCGCGCCAGGCTCGCCGGGAAATAGGGGCCCGCGTACACCGCGCCGTCGGTGCCGGCGCCCCGGACGATGTGGACCCGCGGGTACTTCTCGTTCATCGTGAGCCGGACGAGCGGCGGGTTCTTGTCGTCCCGGAGGAGGATGTTGTAGCGCGGCCGGCGCGTCTTGATGAGGTTGTTCTCGAGGTGCAGGGCCTCGCGCGCGGAGTCGGTGAGCACCACCTCCACGTCGGCGATCTGGGAGAGCAGGTTCCCCTTGCGGGCGTCGGGCGGCGGGGTGCGGAGGTGCGAGAGCACCCGCGCCTTCACCGAAGCCGCCTTGCCGACGTACAGCGTCTTCCCCGCGGCCGAGCGGAAGAGGTAGACCCCGGCGCTCTCGGGGAGCCGGGCGATCTTGTTCTCAAGACCGGTGGGGGAACCGGTCGTCATTTGAGGGAAGTGTAGGATGCGCCCCCCCATGCCCCAAGCCATCCGCATCCAGCAGCACGGCGGCCCCGAGGTCATGAGCCTCGGCTCCGCCCCCGACGCGGCCCCCGGCCCCGCCGAGGCCCTCGTCCGGGTGGACGCCGCGGGGGTGAACTTCATCGACACCTACCACCGCACCGGGCTCTACCCGGTCCCGCTCCCGTTCACTCCGGGCGTGGAGGGCGCGGGCGTCGTGGAGGCGGTGGGCGCCGATGTGACGGACCTGGCGGCCGGCGACCGGGTCGGCTGGGTGATGCAGATGGGCAGCTACGCCGAGACCGCGGTCCGCCCGGCGGCGAAGCTGGTGCGGCTTCCGGACGGCGTCACGACCACCCAGGCCGCCGCCGCGCTCCTGCAGGGCATGACCGCCCACTACCTGGTGCGCTCGACGTTCCGGGTGCAGTCCGGGATGCCTGTGCTCGTCCACGCGGCGGCCGGCGGGATGGGCCTGCTGCTCTGCCAGATGTGCCGCGCGCTCGGCGCCCGGGTGTTCGGCACCGTCTCCACGGAGGCGAAGGCCAAGGCGGCGCGCGCCGCCGGCGCGGACACGGTGATCCGCTACACCGAGCAGGACTTCGCGGAGGTGATCCGCGAGGAGCTCGGCGACGAGAGGCTCGCGGTCGCCTACGACTCGGTGGGCGAGACGACCTGGCGGAAGAGCATGAGCCTGCTGCGTCCCCGCGGGATGCTCGTCCTCTACGGCCAGTCATCCGGCTCGGTCCCCCCGATCGACCCGCTCCTGCTCTCCCAGCACGGGTCCCTCTTCGTGACCCGCCCCACCCTCGGCGACTACGCCGCCACCACCGACGAACTCCGCTGGCGCGCCGGCGAGGTCCTCGACAGCGTGGCAAGCGGCAAGCTCCAGCTCACCATCGACCGCGAACTCCCCCTGGCCCAGGCCGCCGAGGCCCACCGCCTCCTCGAAGGCCGCGCCACCACAGGCAAACTGATCCTCCGCCCGTAGACGGGCTGGGACCGCCGGTCTTCAGACCGGCACGCGCGGTGCCCCGCACCGCGCACGTCGTGACGCCACCCAGCTCGGAGCGCCGGCCTCCGGCCGGCATCGCGCGGGAGCGCGAAACGACCCCCGACAACCCCACGCCACACGCACATGTAGGCCACTCCGCGTCCCACTTCTCGCGGTGGCTTCCGCCGACTGCGCCCATGAGCGCGGGCCGGGTCAGTTCAGTTTCGTGACGAGCAGGCCGAAGACCACGACGAGGACCGCGATCAGGAGGGCGTGGGCCCCGATCATGATCTTTCCCACGAGCAGGAACCGGTCGAGGCGCGCGATGATCACGTCCGGATCGACTGGGTGTGCGAGGCGACCGTCTCCGATGCCATGGCGTGCATCCGCTTTTCCGCAGTATAGGCGGCCACAACCCCCACACCCGCGTCGAGACGCAGGCGGACGAGAATCGCGCTACGCCACCCGCGACAGGACGGCGCAACGGCTTGGAACGCCGGTCTCCAGACCGGCACGCGCGGTGCTCCGCACCGCGGACGTCGTGACCCCACCTGCTCCCATGACGCGTACGGCTTGGAACGCCGGCTTCAGCCGGCACCTCGCGGGAGCGCGAAACCAGCATGATGACGCGGCGGTAGAAAAAGTAGTTACCGGAAACGGATCGATCCGTTCGTGGCCCGGGCGCGTTGCAGAGAACTGGACGCGTAACACTCCGGGCAACGATCTCGGCGCAACTACGGGCCACGAGTGACACTCACACGCTGTGTATAGAATATAGGACATTAATACATGTTCAGTTCATTTCTCTGGACACTACGTATGCAGACTACTCCTCCAGACTCCCTTGCCTCACTCCCGCTACCGCTGATTCCGAACCTCCGGAAGCTGGGAGCGGACCTGCGCGATGCTCGGCGTCGACGCCGCATCCCGATGGCACTCATGGCCGAACGCGCCAACATAAGCCGGACGACCCTGCACCGGATCGAGCGGGGAGATCCCGGTGTGGCATTCGGAAACTACGCCCGAGTGCTGTTCGTACTGGGTCTCGAAGGACGCATCCGGGATCTCGCGGACCCTGGCCAGGATGTCGTGGGGCTTGACCTTGAAGCGGACCGCCTACCAAAGCGAATCCGTCTCCGGAAGCAGCTCTTCTAGACCACGGTTTCCTTCGTTTCGGAGACGGCGGCTGGCGCCTGTCGCCGGCCTACGACCTGAACCCAACGCCGGCGGAGTTCGGCGGTCGAACGCTGGTCACCGCCATCGACGGAACCGACAGGCGCGCGTCGTTGGACCTCGCCCTGGAGACGGCGCCGTACTACCGGCTCTCCCCACGAACGGCGCGGAGAATCGCCGCGGAGGTCGCCGCGGTCGTCAGTGGCTGGCGGGGGAAGGCCTCCCGGTTCGGCCTCGGGCGCCGGGCGTTGGACTTGATGGCGTCGGCCTTCGAGCACGCCGACCTGGAACTGGCACGACGCGCCTCCACGCCGCAAGGGCGCAGCCCGACGGGATTACGCAACTGAGCAACTTTGCTCAATGGAGTAATCGCCCGAGTCTCGCGAGGGATCACGAAGCCCGATTCTCGCGACTGCCAACCGACGCGACGACGAGTCGTGATTACGCTTCCGTACAAAATCCTTCATCGGGCCTTTTCTGCCTGGTTTACCTGTTACTTATGGTGAACGAGATGGCCAGTTTGATCTGTCTTCGAGAGCCGTAGTCAAAGGTTATGATTACGATCCTATACAAATCTGTACGGGACGGTAATCAGAGCCATGCCCCCTTTCGAACGCGCGCAGGTCGCAACCCTCCTCAGCCGCCTCCGCGGGGAGCCCCGGCGGATCATCGCGCTCTCCGGCCCACGTCAGGCAGGCAAGACCACCATCGTCCGGCAGGCACTCACGCGGCTCCGGGAGGAAGATCGCATCGAGGGACTGTATTTCGCCGCCGATGAGCCCCCGCCGGAACTCGGGGGATGGCCGACTGGACGAGCCATCCCCGCCACAACGGTGGTGGCGCCGGGGAGCCTGCCCCCCGTCCCGAACGAGCCGTTGGACGCCCGCTGGATCGTCCGCCGATGGGAGCGGGCGCGGGCCAAAGCCGAGCGCACCGGCCGCGCCGTCCTGGTCCTTGACGAGATCCAGCGCGTTCCTCAATGGTCCACACCGGTCAAAGGTCTCTGGGACCGCGACCGTTCGGATCGGCGCCCGCTCCATGTGGTCGTGTTGGGATCAGCGCCCCTGCTCATGCAGGCAGGGCTCAGCGAGAGTCTCGTCGGGCGCACCGAACCGCTGCCCGTCCCGCACTGGTCCCTCGGGGAGATGGCGGCCGCCTTCGGATTCGGACTCGACGAGTTCCTCTTCTTCGGCGGCTATCCGGGAACCGCCGACCTGGTTCACGACCTCGCGGGTTGGCGTCAGACTGTGGCCGACTTCATCACGAGAACGGTCGAGCGGGACGTAGCCTCGATGAGTCGGGTGGACCGACCGGCGCTGCTCCGCAATCTGTTTGACGCCGCCACGGGCTACTCCGCGCAGCCGGTCACTCTGCGCACCCTGCTCGGTGAACTCGATTCCCGGGAGAACGCCGCCACCATCGCGCGCTACCTCGAGCTGCTGGAATCGGCAGAGCTCATCGTCGGCCTGCGCAAGCACCGGGGCGAGCCCGTGATTCGGCGGTCTCCTCCCAAACTGCTCGTCCTCAACACGGCGCTCATGACCGCGCCGGCCGTCCGTAGCTTCGAGGGAGCCCGCGCTGACCGCAGCTATTGGGGGCGGATCGTGGAATCGGCGGTCGGGGCTCACCTCCACCAGACCCTCAGCCCCGGCATTCATCTCAGCTACTGGCGCGACGACCGCCGCGAGGTGGACTTCGTGCTTCGGGCGGAGGGACGAGTTCTGGGAATCGAGGTGAAATCCGGAAGGCCGCGGGGCGGCTACGGCGGACTGGAAGCGTTCCGCGCACGGTTTCGGAAGGCGCGGACGCTTCTGGTCGGCGAGGGCGGCGTGGAGATCGCTGATTTCCTCTCGGAACCTGCCGTGCACTGGTTGGAGCACGATGATCGTTGATCTGGACCGGGCGGTCCGACGGCTGGAGTCGAACCGCCAATGGAGCGATCCGGCGCCACTCAGCACATACCGCTACGCGCCGGCGTACGTGCTCCTCGGCGACCCGGGCGCCGGCAAGAGCACCGCCTTCAAGCGCGAACAGCGCGCAACCCCCCGTTCCGAACCCGTGGCAGCGCGGGACTTCCGGAGCATCTACGGCGATGGGTTGTCAGCCCAGACCGAAACCCTCTTCATTGATGGTCTCGACGAGGCGCGGGCCGGCGGCGGTGATCCGCGGGGCCCGTTCGACCAGATCCGAAGACGGCTAAAGCAACTGACCCCGAAGCGTGTTCGCCTCTCGTGCCGGGAACTGGACTGGCTCGGCGACAACGATCGGACGAATCTGAGCAAGGTGGTCCCGGGCGGCGAGGTCATCGTGCTCCGTCTCGAACCTCTGAATGCGGACGAAGAGCGCTTGATCATTGGGGCCAACCTGAAAACCGCGGACCCGGACGACTTCATCCTCCAGGCGGCCGACCGGGGAGTCGAGAGTCTGCTCACGAACGCCCAGACCCTCGCGCTACTCATTCGTGTGGTCGCCGAAAACGAGGCCTTTCCCGAGGGGCGTACCGAAACTTTCGAGGAAGCGTGTCGGCTGCTCGCCCGGGAACCGAACGACGAGCACCGAATCGCCGCACCACTACCCGAACCCGAGGAGTTCGTTGAAACCGCCGGTTACATGTGCGCGGTGAGCCTTCTTTCCGGGTCTGTCGGTTTCTCCTTGCCGAACGCACGAGAGTCGCATGGGTTCGTGCCTGTCTTGCGTTTCGGCACCAGTGCGGACCGGGCCGAACGCGCCGCCCACACACGTCTCTTCGCCGGCATTGGGGGCGGCCGGTTCGTTCCAGCGCACGCCAACATCGCCGCCTTTCTCGCGGCTCGGCATCTTGCGCGGCTTGTGGAGGGTCAGCTGCCAGGCGGTCGCATCCTCGCGCTCCTCAGCGGAAACGACGGGTTTCCCCCGACTCCGTTGCGGTCGCTGGTCGCGTGGCTCGCGGTGACCTCGACCGTGCTTCGCAAGGGACTGATCAAACGCGATCCGGTGGCAGTGCTGATGTACGGCGACATCCGAGGCTTCAAGCCCGACGAGAAAGCCCTCCTTCTCGAAGAAATCGCGGGCAACCCTTCGCGGCTCTATGAAGCGCGATGGTCCGACTCGGCATTCGCGGGACTTGCCACCGCTGACATGGAGCCCACCCTACGCGGTTTGCTGGCCGATCCCGATCGCAGTGACGCAAAGCAGAAAGTTGTGGAAATCGTGGCGGGGGCGCTCACGCGAACACCGGCGAGTGAGGGTATGGCTGACGTCCTCCTCGACGTTTCCCGCGACGAATCACGCTCGTCCCAGGTCCGGGAATTTGCTCTGGCCGCACGGATCCACAGCCTCGCCAACAACCCGGCCCGCGACGACCGCTTGCGGGAACTTCTGGCCGATATTCGGGACGGCAGAATCAAGGATCACGGCGGCCAAAACCTCGGAACGTTGCTCCAGGAGCTCTATCCACGCGCACTTGGACCAGAGGACGTCTGGAAGTGCTTCGGCATTCCTACTCGACCGTCGCTCGGCTCGTTCCACAGGTTCTGGGACGCGCTACCCGACGTGTGCCCAGAGGATCATCTTCCGGCCCATCTGGACTACCTCGCTGAGTCGGGCGATGCCTCTCACACTGGTCTCGATCTCCCCCGTCCGAGCGGTCTGCCGGTCCGATTCCTGGCGCGCGGGATCGAGACACACGGCGAGCAGGTCGGGGCAGCCCGGCTCACAGCGTGGCTCCGCATGGGGCTTGATGAATGGCGAGTATTCTGCCCCGAGGATCTGCACGAGGAGTCCGGTGACCGGATCCGCGATTGGCTGGCCGCGCACCCCGAAACCCAAAAGGCGGTCATTCGTTTCGCGCTGCGCACCGATGAGTTCCGCAAGATGGGCTCTGTCGAACACCACCTGAACGAGCTGCTCTACCGATCCAGGCTTCCCGATGACATCGGTTTCTGGCATCTGAACGAGGCCGCCATCGCTGAAGACTTGGACGTGGCGGCACACCACGTCCGAAGGTTCCTTAGAACCGTCGAGAACCGCCCGGTCCCGGTGGACGACGCCCTCGACAAAGGGAGAAAACGGCTGAAGGACCGTCCCGAAGTCCTTGCCGTGCTGGAAGCCGGGATGAAGAGCGACCTTTCTGACAAGCACATCCAGAACCAGATCAAATGGCAAGAGGTGAAAGCGCGGAAACCTACGCCAGAATCCCAGTTACTGGAAGCGGTCCGCTCCCATAAGGACGCGCTCCGGGGGAATCGTGCACCGCCCAGGCTGCTGTACAAGATGGCCTACTGGTACTACGAAGGCCTCTTTGGACCGCAAGGTCGTGCCCCCTCGGGCCGATTGGTCGACGCCCTCGGGGGTGACGAACAGCTCGCGGCAGCGGCAATGCGCGGCGTCCTGATGGCCCCGTACCGAAACGATCTTCCCTCTGCCACCGAGGTTTTGGAGCTGAAACGTGAGGGACAGATCAGTTTCTTGACCGTCCCGGTATTGGCAGCACTCCGACACATGGACGCCCGTGATGTCCTGCTTCTTGGGGACAAAAAGCTGCGGACGGCTCTCGCGTTTCGTTTGGTCTTTGGCCCTTCGCAGGAAACCGACTGGTACATGGCGTGTGTAAGGGACCACCCCGATCTGGTAGCGGAGATCCTGATCCTGTTCAGTCGCACTCTTCTGCGAGCGGGCGAAACTGTGATCCCAGACTTCCACAGCCTTGCGAACGACGCGGATCATCACGAGATCGCTCGTCGAGCCACACTGCCACTCCTTCGCGCTTTCCCAGTGCGAGCAAAATCGGAACAGATGGGATTGCTCGATGATTTGCTCTGGAGCGGGCTGAAACTCGCTGAAAGCACGTCCTTCCGTGAAACCCTCGACAGAAAACTGACTTCGCGGAGCATGACCGCCGGCCAACGGACACGCTGGTTGGCGGCGGGGCTGGCGTTCGACCCTTGCGCATTCCTGCCGCGAATGGAGCAGCACACTCCAGGTTCCGAGGCACGGATTCGTGGCTTGGCAGAGTTCTTCTCACCCTCATACCGCCACGCTCTGCCCGCCACCAACCTGGACTCACGAGCGGTCGAATTCCTGATCCGGGCGATAGGAGGATCATTTGAGCCGACGGACCCCGATGGCTTCGTCACTATCCGCGAAGAAGCGTCCGCCAGCGTCCATCAACTCATCAATGAGCTCGCGGGCTCCGCTGATCCGGAGGCCGGTGCAGCGCTGGATCGCCTGGTACACCGGGACGATCTCGTCAGATGGCGGCCAGCCTTGACGTACGCACGGGGAGCGCAAAGGATCGTTCGACGTGATGCGAACTACGCACCACCTGCGCCGGCGAAGGTCGCGGCCACACTTGACAACGGCCCCGCGTCGAGCGCGGCTGACCTTCGGGAACTGGTCGTGGATCGACTGGAACGTATCGGTAAAGCGATTCGGACCACGAACGCCAACCCCTGGCGACAGTTCTGGAACGAGGACACGAACTCCCCCAAACACGAGAATGCCTGTCGGGACGCGCTGCTTACGATGTTGCGGCCGCTACTGCCCGAGGGATGCGACGCCCAGCCCGAAGGGCAGTACGCCGCAGACCGTCGCGCCGACATCCGGGTCACGTCGGGCGATTGGAACATCCCGGTCGAGATCAAGAAGAACTCCCATCGGGACGTGTGGAGCGCCGTGCGAAACCAGCTACTGCCCCGCTACACGAACGATCCGGCAACGGAGGGGCTCGGCATCTACCTCGTTCTGTGGTTCGGACCGGCGGAAACGACACACGCTCCGGACCACCGACCGCGCACCACTCCAGCAGCTCTAAAGCACAGCCTCCTCGCATACCTGACTCCGGTGGAGTGTTTTCGAGCCGCCGCGGTCGTGATGGACGTCACTCCTCCCTAATGGGCTCCCTGCAACACCGAGTCCAGTGCCCATCCTCTCCTCGCCTAGGTCGCGCTCAAGTCGCGTTTGCGCCAGAACCTCCAGTTTCCGGCTCGCCGGCTCTACCGTCTGGCCCAGTCCCGTGCCGCAGCGCCAGACACCATGTTCAATCTCGCAACGGCGAAGTTGAACTCCGCAGCGAAGCCAGATCCCTTTAGGCTACCCATAGTCCGCCAGCGCTCGATGAATCTCTGGATCTTCCGAAGCCGCCGAATCTCTATCGATTGTGGTCTTCCGTCGTCCGGTTCCGGGTTCTCGCGCAGTGTCTCTTCATAAGCGGCAAACAATGGGGTCCTCGAATGAGGATTTGCGTCGCTGGACTGGTCCAAAATCAAACGAATAATGGTCGCCTCGAAGAATGGGGTCTCATTGCTATTGTCCCAATCGTGAACTGAGCAATGGCTGCGGACAGCATCGACTACCTCTTCATCTGTCGCTCTACCTTCACTCAACTTGTGGCAAATCTCTTCGTGATGTACTAGAACAACGGTAGCCAGTGCCGACGAGAACAGAAGAGCAGGATAGCCGCCCGGCGTAGATCTCACTACGAGACCCAGGCGATGAAGTGCCTGTAGTACGGTCCGAACGTCGATGGAACTCATTCGCAATATACCTGCGAGGGCGTCCCTCGCCATTGATGCCTCCATGCGGGCGCTACGGTCCTTGCTCATGGAAACCGCTTCACTTAGGCCAGCAATGGACAGTCCGCGCTTTACGAGTGCACCACGGTTCGGAGTCGGAAGCCGAATGTAGGCGTCAATAAACCGCAACAGATATGTGTTCGCATCGAAACCCTGTCCATACAAGGAACAGATTGAATGAACAAGCTGCGACCGGTTGATACCTAGAACAAAGACAACGTGATCCACCGAGAACAGGTGCTTGGCTGTTTCCAAGAGCTGAACCGCGTACGTAGGACGGCATCTGTCCAGTTCGTCAATGATCACAATGAGAGGCTTTGTGTCGGAGGATTCGAATACCGCCGCTGCGGCACGGCCTAGAGCACTGCGAAACTCGGATACTGCCTGCTTAGTCGCGGTGTAGCTCGACACTCGCGATTCCGCCAACTGGGCCATAACGGACTCGGTGATCTTCCCGGAGACGGCGCCAACAACAGGCACGCTACCGACAGCCAGGCGGACGAGTTCAGGGACTCCGTGCCGTAGGATCTCCTTACTCCACTTCTTGATTCCTTGCTTGGCATCCGTGGGAATGTCGACCGCAGCCGATTCGAGTCCAGCCTGAAGCTCGGTCGAAAGCGCCAGGAAGGGATCGGCTGCAAAGTCCGTATCCCAAGCGTTGAACTCGACGATAGTGAACTTGTCGTTCCGCAATTTCTGCGACCACATGCGAAGAAACGTTGCTTCCCCGTCCCCCAAGCGGCGTCAATCGCTACCACGCCCGGTCCGCGGAACGAGCTGACTAAGTCGGTGAGAATCCCCGCCGGCTTCTTTCGATCGAGCAGGTCGTGCTCGAAGGGATCGGCATCCGGGATCTCGATTTCCTTGGGTCGGATCGGGATGGACAAGGCGTCCTAGACTCGAAACACCTTCATCGCTTCGTCGCCGAGGTGGTTGATGACCTTGACGGCGATGCGGCCGGAGGCGGGTTTCGGGAAGGGACGGGAGACAGTGCGGCGGAGGCTCTCCCAGGCTTCCTGGTCGATCTCGGCCTTCAGGGTGGTCTTGAGCGCCTTGTAGGGGTCGCTGGCGGCGCCGGGAAAGTAGGCATGGCGGACGAAGAAGCTCTCGCCGTCGTATTCGGTGTCGAGCATCCAGCAGGCGATCCCATCGGCGCTATCGCTGCGGACCTCGCCCGTTTGCGGGTGGAACACGTCCACGCCGTGCAGGCGCACCTGGATCCGGTCCTCGTCGGTGGACTCGATCTCGATATCCGGCTCGCCAAAAATGACGAACAGGTTGCCCTTTCCTGTGGTCTTTAGCTCTTCGCCCATGTGGAGGTCGGCGTTCATCCGCGCTTTGAGGATGGGAACCTTGCCGAGCCGGTGGAGATCGGTCGCCTGGGCGTCGTAGGCGAAAGCGCAGGAGACGAGGACGTCCAACCCAGCGTCCGCGGCCTCGCGGGCGGCGTCCACGAGGTTGGACCGGGCAACGGTGCCGAACTCCGGTCCGATCAAGATCCCCGCACGACGCTCGCTCTTTCCCTCGGCGTAGCGGCCCTCGGCCGCTACATACTCGCCTTCCCAAGGAGTGAGTGAGGAGAACTCGATCCGGTCCGTCTTGTGGGCCTGCTGGACTCCCGCCCTCCGGAGGTTCTCAAGGACCATCGTCGTGAAGTCCCCGAACTGGCCGAGGCCGTACGGCGCACGAGGTTCAGCAGCTTGCGGAATCAGTTCGTCCTGCTCGTCCACCGCGAGCGTCCGGTGAGGAGCGAGACTCTCGACGGTGAAGGGTCCGGCGACCCGGACCTTGGCCCGGTCCTCAACGGGTTTGTCGTAGAGGTACTCGAAGTCGGCCTTTCTGGTGATGGAGGCGTCGATCTCTTGCTGACGGGTGATGCGGGCGTCCCAGAACGCCGCTAGCGCGCTCTTCGCAGCCGGGGGCCAGTCCTCGGGGGCGTCACGGGGAACCTCCCATTCGAGGAGGCCGTTCGCGGGCGCGGCGTCACCATTGGGGAGTTCGATGGTTTCCGCCGGGGCGGTGAAGTCCACGTCTTGGCGTCTTCGGGCGCCGCGAGCGACGGGAAACGGAGCCGGATGGCCGAGGAGGGATTCGTTCAGGGCGGCGAGGGCAGTTTCGACGGCGGGTTGGCGCCGATCCCAGATCGCGTCAATCTCGGTGTTGTTGGCGATGGCCTTGAGGGTGATGTGGGGAACGCGCTCGTACACGAAACCGTGCCGGATGTCATCGTAGGTCGCGTTGCTCTTTGGCTCGGAACCCGAGAGACGGCCTTCCTCGCGCTGACCCTCCGCGCTGTCGGCGAGGGTGTAGTAGGGGTAACGGGCACCCATGATCCGCGAGCGGGCAAGCGCCAAAGCGACACGGGAGGTGTCAATCGTCATCCACCGCCGGCCCCACTGTTCCGCAGCAAAAGCCGTGGTTCCGGAGCCGCATGTTGGGTCGAGAACGAGATCGCCCGGATCCGTCGTCATTAGCATGCAGCGTTCGACGATTTTGGAGTTGGTTTGCACCACGTAGATCTTGTCGTCCGTGAAATTGCCAGTGCCGGTATCCGTCCAGATGTTTCCGTGAACAGAAGCATCGAAGTCCGAATGGAATCGGACGTACTGGATTGAGTTCTCGGCCGCATGCACGCGGGATGCCCGTGCCAGCCTCGTCATCCCATCTGGATAACTTGCCTTCCAGTGGGAGTTCTTTCCCCAAGAGTCGAAGCGCCGACCGAGATAGGAGAATGGCTGGGGTTGGCTGGCGCGTCCTTGCCCGAGTATGTTGTCTGGCTTGTATGGCAAGGCATTGTCAGGAATACGGACCTCGCCTCTCCTTTCGGCGGCCGAGACACCGCGGCAGCTGGAGTCATCAAACATCAGCCATCGGGCGTTTCCCTCTCCAAGGACGAATGGCTTGCGGTAAGTGGGGGTTCTGGACTTCCCCCGACTCTTGTCCCGGGCATACCAGATAACGAAATCCGACATGTTTCCGAGGTAGGTCGCCTCGAATCCCGTGGTTGTTTGGATTGAAATGAGACTAACGAAGTTGTCCTCCCCAAACACCTCATCCATCAATGCCCGTACCCGGTGCACGTTTTCATCACCTATCTGAACAAAGATGCTCCCGCTCTCCGTCAACAGATCGCGCGCCACGGTCAAGCGGTCCCTCAGATACGTCAGGTACGAGTGGATCCCGTCGCGCCACGTGTCCCGGAACGCCTTGACCTGCTCGGGCTCCCGGCTGATGTGCTCCTGCTTCCCGTCCTTCACGTCCCGGCTCGTCGTTGACCACTGGAAATTCGAGTTGAATTTGATCCCGTAGGGCGGGTCGATGTAGATGCACTGGACCTTGCCCCGATAGCCCTCGCGCTCCGCCAGGCTTGCCATCACCCGCAGCGAGTCGCCGAGGATCATCCGGTTCGACCAGTTGCCGTGATGCTTGTAGAACTCGGTGCGGTCCGCACCTTCCGGCAGCCCGTTGAAGTCGCCAAACAGGGTCGGCTGCGGTGGGTTCTCCTCCTCCCGCCGCGCCTTCGTCTTCCGCAACAGGTCGTCGACCAAGGCCTTCGGCTCTACCTTCTCCTGGATGTAGAGCGGCGGCGCGGGGACCACGAGATCCGACCAGTCCTGTTCGTCCTTCCCACGCCAGACGATCTGCGGGTCCAGATCGCAGTTCCGCCGATAGCGCACCGGTCGTGGCTCCCGTTCGTTGTCCGGGACGATGGACTCGTACTCGGCGGTCGGAATGTTCAGGCGTTTGTCGGAAGGGTGCGTCGTCGCCTCAACCGCGACCGGCTTCCTGTTTCTGCGCTGCCTAGGCATCCGATCTCCTTTACGCCGCACTCCGCCTAGCCGCTAACGCGGACACGAACGCCCGGAACTCTGCGGCAAGGTTGTCGCGGTCTCTCAGTTCCAAGAACTCCCAGCGGCCCCACGTTCCGAGGTTGTTCACGCCCGGAATCCAGCGGGAGCGCATCGTGTCGGCCTTGCTCCGGTCCTGCTCGTCGCGGAGCCCCTTGATCTCCACCACGACGTGCACCGGCGCTCCGTCCCCGTCCTCCACCCGGAGGATGAAGTCCGGCCGGTAGCGGTGAGACTGCCCCGCATGGCGGTAGGGGACCTCGAACCCGAGCCCGGCATTCTTGACCCAGGCCCGGACGCGCGGATCCCGGTCGAGGACCCGGCAGAACGCCTGCTCCCAGCCGCTGTCGCAGGCGGCGAAGTTCACGTGGCACCTGCCGGGGTCGGTGCGCCAAAGCGTGGTTATCGTCGTGCGGAAATCCACCTCCGCGGTGGAGCCTTCGGGGTTGTATGGGTCGGTGGCCGCCAGTAGCCGGCGCTCGCCGGAGAGTCCGGCCGAGATGGCGTTCCGGATCCGCTCGCAGGCAAGTTCGGCGATCTCCTCATAAAGCACCTGCCCGCGGTGCGTCCCGCCTTCGCAGCGGAGATACTGGCCGTCGAGCCATTGGCGGACGATTCGCTTCACCTGCCCGAAGAGGTGGAGGCGGGGCTCCTCGCCCGCACCGCGCAGATGTCGGCGGAGCAGGTCGCTGGTGAGGTGGAACGCGAGCGCCTGGTCGCGGATACCCCGGTTCCGGTCGGGCCGCAGCTCCTCGGGCAAGCCGACGATCCCCTGGTTTGTGGTCTCCGCAGGCCCCACGAGTCCGGGAGTCAGCGTCAGCCCCGAGTCGGGAGTGAAACGCGCAGTCAGCCGGTCGTCGGGCAGCTCTGTCCGGTAGCCCTCGACGCGCGGGAAGCGGATCTCGAGCGCGTCCCGCTCGGGCCGGACGGCGTGGACGTGGGCCACGCGTCGCGGGCGCGACGGAGGGACCACCGTGGGCTTGGCGGTGAAGTCGAAGGGAACGCCCAGCACGTCCGCGTATTCGGGAGCGAAGTGGCCCTTCTCGTTTGGCTCGTAGGACTGCCGGCGGAGCGCCCGGCCGACCACCTGTTCGCAAAGGAGTTGGGTCCCGAAGGCACGCACGCCCAGGATGTGGGTCACCGTCCGGGCGTCCCAGCCCTCAGTGAGCATCGAGACGGAGACGACGCAGCGGATGTCCTCGCCGAGCTTCCCTTCCCGGCCGACGGTATTCATGGCCTCGCGCAGCAGGTCCTCATCGCTGATCGCCTCGGCCTCCTCGCGGCTCCCGCCGCGGTCCATGATGTCCCGGCGGAACCGCTCGATCTGGTCCTTGGCGGCTTCCCGAAAGTTCCTGTCGAGGGCGTCGCCGGCTTCGATCTGGCGGCTGTCGATCAGCAGCGTCCGGGGCCGGGCCAAGCGGCCGCCGTCCTCGCCGTAGTTGCGGAAGAGCGGGAAGCCGCTCTGCCAGGGCCCGGGCGATCCGTCGTCGAGCGGGCGCTGGAACCCCGCCAGGTAGTCGTGGAGCAGCTTCGAGGTCGCCGTGTTGTTGCAGACGACGATGAAGACGGGCGGCGGCGTGATCCCCTCCTCCCGCCACTCCTTGAAGGTGCGCTCGTAGTGGGTGTAGAGGGCCGATGCCGCCGTCTCGAGCGGTGCGGGGATCAGGTCCGGATCGAAGGGCGCCGCGTTCCTGCCGCGGCCCTTCTTCGGCATCTTCTTCCCGATGTGCTCCCAGAGGTTGCGGAGGCGAGGCATCTCTTCGTTGGAGACGTCGTCGGAAACCGGAACGCGCGGCAGCTTCACGATCCCGGACTCGATGGCGTCCATCAGCGAGAAGTCGCTGACGGTCCACGGGAAGAGCGTCCCTTCGGGCTCGCCCGAGCCACGCAGGAAGAACGGGGTGGCGGACAGGTCGAAGACCACCGGGACCGGGATCGCCTTCCCTACCGTCTCGATGCCAGAGATCCAGACGCGGGCCGCTTCGTTGTTCTGCTTCGCCTCTTCCTTCTCGTCCCGCTCGACCTCCCGCTCGCGGCGCTCCCCGGCCTTCTCCCGGTAGCAGTGGTGTCCCTCGTCGTTGAACACCACGACGCGCTGGAGGCCCGTCAGCGGCGCCATGACCCGGCGGAGCATTTCGCCCTCGGTTTCGGTTGTGCGGGGCGCCTCGCCGCGCCCCTTCAGGAGGGCGCGCGTTCCGGCGGCCAGCTCCCATCGCTCGCGCCGCTGGAAGGCGTGGTAGTTCGTGATGACCACCCGCGCGCGCTTGAGGTCCGGCAGCAGGTCGCGCGGCACGAGTTCGCGATCCCGGTAGTAGTTCTCCGGGTCATCCGGCAGCAATACCCGCAGCCGGTCCCGGATCGTAATCCCGGGTGTCACCACGAGGAAGCCGCGGGTGAAGCGGCGGCTGGCCGGCCGCCGCGCGGCGTTCACCGCCTGCCAGGCGATGAGCATCGCCATGACGGTGGTCTTCCCGGCGCCCGTCGCCATCTTGAGCGCGATGCGGAGAAGTTCGGGGTTGGCGGCGGCGTTCGCGTTGTGGAGGTGCTTCCAGATGATGCGCCGCTTCTGTGGCAGGCCCGTCGCGGAGTCCCGGAGCGCACCGGCGACCTCGACGAGCCAGATGGCGGTTTCAGCCGCTTCGACCTGGCAGAAGAAGGGGCGGAGGTTCTGGAAGTCGTGGCTGCGCCAGTGGCGGAGGAGACGCGCCGTCTCCGGGGTCACGCCCCACCGCGCTTCGGGCAGGTCGCGCCAGCGGTCCACCTCCTTCCGGATGCGGTTGATGATCGGGTACGGGTTGTACTGCTGCTCGGCGGTGGACAGCTCCTTCTCCCCAAGCGCCAGTCGAAGCTGGATCGGCTTGCCGGCCTGCGCCTTCGTGGTGGGGACTGCCGAGATGAACTTCGCGATCCGGCGGTTCTTGACGACCTCGTCCGTCGGCAGCCCATGCGCATCGAGCTTCCAGTGCCGACCGGGGTACTCGTAGGGCGAGTTGAGGATCGGGCGCTCGAAGAAGGCCTGGCTCATCGCGAAGGCGCGCGATTGTAAGTGGGTGTCACGTCCTCACCTGCCGGTTGCCGCCGGAATGGACGCTCGGGAAACGGCAACCGGCACCCCACAAGTACCCGCTAGTGCCACGATCAAAGGAGTTGGGAGAGGACCGTGCGCGCCGGAGCAATCAGCGGCGGGCCGGCGCGGTCGAAAGCGTCGGCAGGCACGTAGTCGCCGCCCACCGTGAGTTGGAAGGCGAACGGAGCGCCCAGTTGGTCCTGAAAGCGCCGCAGCGCCGGGCTCAGCGGCGCGTCGCCGCGCTTTACCTCGATCAGGAACCAGGGCTCGCCGTCCCGGACCACCACGAAATCCACCTCGCGTTTCTCCTTGTCGCGCAGGTAGCCGAGCTCGAACGCGCCGAGGCCCAGATCGGTCCAGCCCTCGACCGCCTTCAGAAGCTGGCAGGCGACAAACGTCTCGGCGCGCGGCCCGGCATCGGTGATGGAGGCCCAGTCCCGCAGGAACCACTTGGGCTCCTTGCGGAGCGAGCGGCTGACGTTCCGGAACCACGGCCGGACCAGGAAACCCAGGTGGAAGTCGCAAAGGGCCGCGACCCAGCGCCGCGCGGTGTCCACCGAGACGCGCACCAGCGACGCCAGGTTGGAGAACACGATCTGTTGCGCCGAGCGGCCACCGAGCAATCGCGCCAGCAGCGCCAGTTGATCGAGCTGCCGGACCTCGGCCAGGTCCCGAATGTCCTCCCGCACCAACTGGTCGAAGCGAAGCGTCTGCCATCGGCGGTCGAACCGCCGGTCCCGCTTCAGCCACGGCTCCGGGTAGCCGCCGTGCCGCCACAGCGCGTCCCAGTCGGCGTTCGCCACCGCCCGCGGAGGGCGGACGATCCGAGTCTGGTCCGGAAGGTCTTGCGCCGCGATCTCGGCGACAGAGAAGGGGTGCATCCGGTAGGAGAAATAGCGGCCCATGAGGCTGTCGCCGCCCCGCCGGTAAATCCCGAGACGGCTACTCCCGGTGACCGCGATGCGCACGCGGCCCGCGTGAGCGTCGAAGAAGCCCTTGAGGAACTGCTTCCAGCGCGGGAACTTGTGCAACTCGTCGAAGAGGACGAGCGGCGTCCCGCCCCGCAGCCGGTCCAGCCCGACGGCGGCGGCCACCCGCTTCGGTCCACCGAGGATCGTCTCCCGGTCGTCGAAGTCGTCCCAGTTCAGGATCGCGTCGGCGCGCAGGCCGCAGGTGGTGGTCTTCCCGACCTGGCGCGGGCCGCTGACGAAGGCCATCTGCCGGTGCTTCGTCAGGTGCTCGGCCAGCACCGCGTCGTAGATCCGGGGCGCGATCATGTCCGACCATTATCGTGCCTATCGTTGAATAGTCAAGACTATTCGACGATGTGTCGTGTTTTGGTCAGGTTCGAGCCACTCCGGCAAGCGGCGCGCCGCAGCGTCCGGACTCACCGCACCCTCCGGTCGACATCGCCGGGGTCCGGTCGATATCCGGGATCTCCGATTCCAGCTCCGGTCGATATCGCTGGGGGTCCGGTCGATATCCGCGGTCTCCGATTCCCAGCTCCGGTCGATAACGCCGAGGTCCGGTCGATATCCAGGGTCTCCGATTCCCAGCTCCGGTCGATAACTCCGAGGTCCGGTCGATATCCGGGGTCTCCGATTCCGAACTCCGGTCGATAACGCCGGAGGTCCGGTCGATATCCGGGATCTCCGACTCCCAGCTCCGGTCGATAACTCCGAGGTCCGGTCGATATCCAGGGTCTCCGATTCCCAACTCCGGTCGATATCGCCGGAGGTCCGGTCGATATCCAGGATCTCCGACTCCAGCTCCGGTCGATATCGGCGGGGGTCCGGTCGATATCCGGGGTCTCCGATGCCCAACTCCGGTCGATAACGCCGAGGTCCGGTCGATATCCGGGGTCTCCGATGCCCAACTCCGGTCGATAACGCCGAGGTCCGGTCGATATCCGGGTTCTCCGAATCCCAGCTCCGGTCGATATCGGCGGGGGTCCGGTCGATATCCAGGGTCTCGGACTCCGAGCTCCGGTCGATAACGCCGGGGGTCCGGTCGATATCCGGGGCCTCGGACTCCGAGGTCCGGTCGATAACGCCGGGGGTCCGGTCGATATCCGGGGCCTCGGACTCCGAGGTCCGGTCGATCCGCGGGGTCTCCGAGTCCAAGCTCCGGTCGATAACGGCGGTCGGCGGGAGTGGCCGGGCGCGCTACTCGCTGGCGACCGGCGGGTGGTAAGCCCCGGGCGGGAAGCGCGTGGACCGGTAGGCCTGCTTCGGGTGATTGATCCGTTCGGGAATCGTGCGCTGGACCGCGCCGTCCTCGACAAGCAGGCTGAGATGGCGCTTCACGAGATTGTCGGGGTCCATCTCCAGCAGGAGCCCCAGGTCGTCGGACGTGCTCGGGCCGCGCTCGTTGAGGATCCGCCAGATGGTGTACCGCAGCTTCCCCTTCCGGGGACGCTTGCCCAGCCTGAGGATCCGTCCGCGCAGGCCCTTCGACAGCTTCGCGAGAGCGTCGGTCCGCCGCCCCGGGGGCAGGCCGGGAACGGGGGAGGAATCGGTCGCCGCGGGTTCTGCGGAGCCGCTGGCCGGGGGGTCTTCCCCGGACCTTTCCGGTTCGGGCGGCTCTGGCTGGGGCGGGTCCGGTTGAGGCGATTCCTGTCGGGGCGCCTCGCTTGCCGACGATCCCGGCTTGGCGGAGGCAGGAGGATGGCCGCCCGCCGTCGGATCAGGAGCATCGGCGGGTTCGTCCCGGACCGCCGGACCGTCTCCAGTGGATGCACCCCGTTCGTTCGGCGCCGAACGATGCGGTGCTTCGAGGTCCGGGTCCGGCTTGTTTCCGGGGAGCGGCCGCTCGGATTCGCGCGGTCGTTCGCCGGGCTTGCGCTCCGGTGTGTACACGCGGACGCGCTCCGCTTCGCGGCCGATGCCCAGGAGCACGAGCGCGGAGCGGAGGAGCAGCCGGCTGCCGCTGGCCAGGTGGGCGGCCACTTCGCGGCCCCGGCTCCCGGGTGGGAAGGTCTTTTCCAATCGCACCCTCAGCCGTTCTGCGGCTCCGCGCAGCGCCTGGGCAATCCTTGCCGCCTTGCGGAGCGTCTCGGCCGTGCGGCGGAGCGCCGGCCCGCTGTTCTTCCGCAGCCAGCGGTATCCCTCCCGGACGCCGTTCGCCAGGTACGGCACCCAGAGCCACAGGGCACGGAGCCGGGGGCGCGGCTTCGCGAGCCAGCCGCGGATGAGATCGAGGCCGAGGGGCTCGTCGGGCGGCGGCTTTTCGGCCGGGGCCGGATCGCCGAGGAGATTGAGTGTTTGCACGAGGGGCGAGCGTATCGGAGCCGGCCGCCGGTTTACTGTCGGTTTATTCCTTTTTTGTGAGTGACTTATCGGTAACTTACATGTGTGAGTTACGGGCGTAATGACAACGGGCCCACTCTTCCGGAATCTGGAGGACGGGGAGATGCGTGTCGGCGACGGAAGCTCCGGTCGATATCAGTGCGGGTCCGGTCGATGTCCGGGGTCTCCGACTCCCGGCTCCGGTCGAAAACCCGTTAGCGCACCGGACACCCCGGCCGACCGACGAACTCACTTGTCGCGGTTCGACGACAAATCACGAATGTCCGCGAACGGCGACTTTTTTCTTGTGTCATCGTTCGGCGACCTCTACGGGGTTCATTCATGTTCGTTCGATCCGCCCGCACCCTCGGAATCTTGTTGCGCGATCAGCGCCGCCGGCGGGGGCTGACCCAGGAGCAACTTGCCCGTCGAGCGGCAGTGAGCCGCCAATGGTTGAGTGGCCTCGAACGGGGCCGGGAACGCGCTGAGCTCGGCCGCGTTCTCCGGACGCTGGCGAGCGCCGGAGTCATCCTGAAGTTCGAGGAACGTCCCTCCTCGCGAGTAGATCTGGACGCCGTTATCGAAGCCCATCGGTCGGAAATACCCCCGACTCCCAGCTCCGGTCGATAACGGCGAGGTCCGGTCGATATCCGGGGTCTCCGACTACCAGCTCCGGTCGATAACGCCGGGGGTCCGGTCGATATCCGGGGTCTCCGATTCCCAGCTCCGGTCGATATCGGCGAGGTCCGGTCGATATCCGGTGTCTCCGATGCCCAGCTCCGGTCGATAACGCCGAGGTCCGGTCGATACCCGGGGTCTCCGATTCCCAACTCCGGTCGATAACGCCGAGGTCCGGTCGATATCCGGGATCTCCGACTCCCAGCTCCGGTCGATAGCGGCGAGGTCCGGTCGATACGCGGGGTCTCCGATTCCCAACTCCGGTCGATAACGCCAGGGGTCCGGTCGATACGCGGGGTCTCCGATTCCCAACTCCGGTCGATAACGCCAGGGGTCCGGTCGATATCCGGGGTCTCCGGCTCCCAGCTCCGGTCGATAACGCCGAGGTCCGGTCGATATTCGGGGTCTCCGGCGGAAGACCGATAGGCCGCGCGCGTCAGGCTGATCAGCGCTACGCGCTCTGCGGCCCTGCGGGCCGCGTGCCGGCTGAAGCCGGCGTTCCAAGCCGTTGCGCAATGTGCGCGGCGCGGAGCGCCGCGCGTGCCGGTCTGAAGACCGGCGCTCCCGCCCTGCGCACCACTCGTTCCAACGGCCGTTCACGGTTTCGCGGCCCTCTCGGGCCGCGATGCCGGCCGGAGGCCGGCGCTCCGGGCTCAGTAGAGGCCGGGGACGATCCGGTACTTCACGCGGGCCTGGTACTCGGCCCACTTGTCGGGGCCGTATTTCCGGGCGCAGTGGGCGTCGTCGTCCCGCTGGCGGTAGGTGAACATCGAGACGATGAAGATGAAGTAGGTCCAGGCCCAGAAGTTCGTGAAGTGGCCGAAGATCAGGGCGATCGACAGCGCCAGGAACCCCTCGCCGAGGTAGTTGAAGTGGCGGGCGACGCCCCAGAAACCGCTGCACAGGATCCTGCGGTCGCCGGCCTCGATGACCTCGGGCTCGATTCCCAGGAACTTGCGGTCGGGCCAGCGCTTGAACGTGTACTTCTGCAGGTTGGCGCCGCGCGAGATGCCCCACCCGAAGAGGAACATCGCCACCGTCCCGACGAGCCAGACGTTCGTCCAGCCGGGCGAGAACCCCGGGTTCGGGACCACTGCCATGCCCCAGAGCGGGAGGATGAACATCCACCCGTAGACGATGAGGCCGCCCCAGAAGAGCTTGAAGCCGACGTTCTCGTGGATCAGGTCGTAGGTGTAGAGCTGGACACGCTCGAAGATGAAGTAGTCGAGGACGTAGAACGTGAAGAAGCCCGCGTACACGAAGACGCCCGGGTTGGAGTCCTCGCCGAAGAGTTCGTAGTGGTAGACGGCCCCGGACAGGGCGTTCAGCGACAGCATCGTCCCGCCGACGACGTAGAACCACATCTTCACGTCGAAGCGGTGGTTGAAGAACTGGAGCTCCTGCGCGCGTCCGAACCACCACGCCAGGAACCGGCTCTTGACCTTGCCTTCGGGCTGGCTGAACACCGCCAGGATCGTGAAGACGATGGTGAGGACCGTTCCGCCGGCGACGGCGTAGAGCGAGGAGCGGTAGAACCAGTCCCGCGGCAACCCGGTGAGTTCGAAGGCCCACACGAGCAGGGCGATCACGAAGACCAGCAGGCCGTTCAGCCGGTACTTGCGGGGTTCACCCGTCTCCGGATCGACGACGTAGCCGGGAACCCACCGCCCGGGCAGGACGAGCTGCGCCAGCGCGAATGCGACGAAGACCGCCAGCGGGGTGAAGAGCCCCAGGATCTTCTCCGTCCCGGAGAGCTCGAACAGGTGGCCGATGCCAAGCCACTCGATCATGACCGCATCCCCCTTCCCCAGTGACCCGGCCGCCGGGCCGGGCATCGAGGAGATCAATTACACACTACGCACGGGAGAGGAACGACCCATGCCGACCGCAACGCAGTCATGACCGCCGGAGGGCCGCACTGGGGATACGAGGGCGAGCTCGGCCCCGGCCACTGGGGTTCGCTGGATCCCCGGTTCGCCGTCTGCAGCAACGGGCGGGAGCAGTCGCCGATCGATCTGACGGGCGCGGAACGGCGAGCCCTGTCCGAGATCGGGTTCGAGTACGCGCCGAGCCCAATCTCCATCCTGAACGACGGCCACAACATCCAGGTCAACTACGCACCCGGGAGCGGCATCGTCCTCGACGGGACGCGCTACGAGCTGGCCCAGTTTCATTTCCACCACCGGAGCGAGCACACCGTGGACGGTGGGGACTTCCCGCTGGAGCTGCACCTGGTTCACACGGCTGCCGGTGGTGCGCTCGCGGTAGTCGGCGTGTTTCTCGCGGAGGGGGCGGCGAACGAGGCCCTGGCGCCGGTCTGGCGTCACCTGCCGGCAGAGGCGGGGCCCGCCGCGCTGGTCGAGGGGACGGTGGACGCGAACGCGCTGCTGCCCGAGCGGCGGACGACCTGGCGCTATCCGGGTTCGCTGACCACGCCGCCGTGTTCGGAGGGCGTGTCGTGGCTGGTGATGACCGAGCCGGTGACGGCCTCCAGGGAGCAGATCGAGGCGTTCCGGGCGCTCGTTCCCGTGAACAACCGGCCGGTGCAGCCGCTGAACGGGCGGCGGCTGGTGACGGACCGGTCGGGCTGAGGGGCGTCGTGCGTTTCGCCCGCTGGCGCGGGCGATGCCGGCCGGAGGCCGGCGCTCCGAGGCGGGGGCGCTATCCGGCTGTGTGGCCCTGCGCGCCTTGCGGCCCTGCGGGCCGCGTGCCGGTCTGAAGACCGGCGGTCCCCGCTCTGTCGCTGCTCCCTAGTCGTCGAAGCGGTCGAGGGTCATGACCTTGTCCCAGGCGGCGACGAAGTCGCGCGCAAGCCGCGCTCCGCCGTCGTCGGCGCCGTAGACCTCGGCGATCGCCCTGAGCTCCGAGTTGGACCCGAAGATGAGGTCCACCGGGGAGGCGGTCCACTTCAGCTCGCCCGTGCCGCGGTCGCGGCCTTCGTAGACGCCCTCGGAGCCGGATGCCTTCGACCACTCGGTGGACATGTCGAGCAGGTTCACGAAGAAGTCGTTGCTCAGCGTTCCCGGACGGTCGGTGAAGACTCCCTGCGCGCTCTCTCCGGCGTTCGCGCCCAGCGCCCGCATGCCGCCCACCAGGGCGGTCATCTCGGGGACGGTCAGCGTCAGCATGCTGGCGCGCTCCACCAGCATCTCCGCCGGGGACCGCCGGTTGCCGTCGCCGAAGTAGTTGCGGAAGCCGTCGGCGGCCGGTTCCAGCACGGCGAACGAGTCCACGTCGGTCTGCTCCTGGGATGCATCGGTGCGCCCCGGCCTGAAGGGGACCCGCAACTCGTGGCCGGCGTCCGCCGCCGCCCGCTCGATGCCGGCCGCGCCGCCCAGCACGATCAGGTCGGCGAGCGAGACCCGCTTGCCGCCGGTCTGCGCGCCGTTGAATTCGCTCCGGACCGCCTCCAGGCGTTCCAGCACGCGCGCCAGCGCCGCCGGGTCGTTGACCTCCCAGTCCTTCTGCGGCGCGAGCCGCACCCGCGCCCCGTTGGCGCCGCCGCGCAGGTCGGTGCCCCGGAACGAGGCGGCCGACGCCCAGGCGGTGCGGACCAGTTCGGGCACGGTGAGCCCCGCCGCGAGAACGGCCGACTTCAGCGCCGCGACGTCCGCCGCGTCGATCAGCTCGTGGTCCACGGCGGGCACCGGGTCCTGCCAGATCAGCACCTCGTCCGGGACCTCGGGGCCGAGGTAGCGGGCGCGCGGCCCCATGTCGCGGTGCGTCAGCTTGAACCACGCCTTGGCGAAGGCGAGTTCGAACTCCTCCGGGTTCTCGTGGAAGCGCTTCGCGATCTCCCCGTACGCGGGGTCGAAGCGCAGCGCGAGGTCCGTGGTCAGCATGATCGGCGCGTGCCGCTTCTCCGGGTCATGCGCATCCGGGACCAGCTCGGCGCCCTCGCCGTCGGCGGGAATCCACTGGACCGCGCCGCCGGGGCTCCGGGTCTGCACCCACTCGAAGCCGAACAGGTTGTCGAGGAACTGGGACG
Organism: Vicinamibacteria bacterium; assembly: GCA_965116805.1. Taxonomy (GTDB): domain Bacteria; phylum Acidobacteriota; class Vicinamibacteria; order Marinacidobacterales; family Marinacidobacteraceae; genus Marinacidobacterium. The sequence goes on along the minus strand of OZ220713.1, from coordinate 1,198,021 downwards.
TCCAGGCCACCGGGCTGGCGGACCAGGCGCCCTCGAGGCCGCTCGTGATCGTGTCGCCCCCGGCGCCGGAGCCGCAGGTGCTCGTCCACCCGAAGCCCTGCGCCTCGATGTCCGCGCCCGCCGGCTCGACGCCCACGCAGTCGCCCGCCCGGGCGGCGCCGTGGGCCTTGCCGAAGGAGTGCCCGCCGGCGATCAGCGCGACGGTCTCCTCGTCGTTCATCGCCATCCGGCCGAAGGTCTCCCGGATGTCGCGGGCCGCCGCCAGCGGATCCGGGTTGCCGTTCGGGCCCTCGGGATTCACGTAGATCAGGCCCATCTGGACGGCGCCGAGCGGCTTCTCGAGCTGCCGGTCGCCGGTGTACCGCTCGTCGGCGAGCCACGCGGTCTCCGGTCCCCAGTAGACGAGGTCGGCCTCCCAGTCGTCCTCGCGTCCGCCCGCGAAGCCGAAGGTCTCGAAGCCCATGGACTCCAGCGCGACGTTCCCGGTCAGGACCATGAGGTCCGCCCACGAGATCTTCCGGCCGTACTTCGCCTTGACCGGCCAGAGGAGGCGCCGCGCCTTGTCGAGGTTCGCGTTGTCCGGCCAACTGTTGAGCGGTTCGAACCGCTGCTGGCCACCGCCGGCGCCGCCCCGGCCGTCCTCCACCCGATAGGTGCCCGCACTGTGCCACGCCATCCGGATGAAGAGCGGCCCGTAGTGCCCGTAGTCCGCCGGCCACCAGTCCTGCGACGTGGTCATCACGGCCTCGATGTCCCGCTTCAGCGCGGCGAGGTCGAGGCTCCGGAACGCCTCGGCGTAGTCGAAATCGCCGCGCAGCGGATCGGACTCGGCCGCGTGCTGGCGCAGCGGTCCGAGGTCCAGTTGCTCGGGCCACCAGAAGCGGTTCGACTTCGCCTCGCCCTGGGCGAAAGCCGGGCTCGCCGGCAGGGCCACCGCCATGGCGATCGCCAGCGCGGCAAGCAGGAATCTCGGTCGTTTCGCCATCGCAGGCGCCTCCTTGGGGAACGAACGGGGGGACGGATCAGGCGAGGTCGAAGCGGTCGAGGCTCATGACCTTGTCCCAGGCGGCGGCGAAGTCACGCGCGAGCTGCGCTCCCCCGTCGTCGGCTCCGTAGACCTCGGCGATCGCCCGCAGCTCCGAGTTGGACCCGAAGATGAGGTCGACCGGGGTGGCCGTCCACTTCAGCTCGCCCGTCTGGCGGTCGCGGCCCTCGTAGAGCCCTTCGCGCTCCGCCGACTTCGACCACGCGGTGGACATGTCGAGCAGGTTCACGAAGAAGTCGTTGCTGAGGGTGCCGGGGCGGTCGGTGAAGACCCCGTCGCCGTTACTGCCGGAGTTCGCGCCCAGGGCCCGCATCCCGCCGACCAGCGCGGTCATCTCGGGTGCGGTCAGGTTGAGCGTGCTCGCCTTGTCCACCAGCGCCTCGGCCGGCGCCCGGAGGCTGTCGCTCGTGAAGTGGTTCCGGAAACCGTCGGCGGCCGGCTCGAGCACCGCGAACGAGTCGGCGTCGGTCTGCTCCTCGGAAGCGTCGGTGCGCCCGGGAGTGAAGGGGACCTCCACCTCGTGGCCGGCCGCCTTCGCCGCCGACTCGACGGCGGCGGCGCCCGCCAGCACGATCAGGTCTGCCAGCGACACCCGCTTCCCGCCCGTCTGGGCGCTGTTGAAGCTGCTCCGGATCCCCTCGAGGACGCCGAGCACCTTCGCGAGTTCGTCCGGGTTGTTCACCTCCCAGTCCTTCTGCGGCGCGAGGCGCACCCGCGCGCCGTTGGCGCCGCCGCGCAGGTCGGTGCTGCGGAACGACGAGGCCGACGCCCAGGCGGTGCGGACCAGCTCGGAAACGCCCAGCCCGCTCGCGAGGACCTCGGCCTTCAGCGCCGCGGCGTCCGCGGCGTCGATCAGCTCGTGGTCCGCCGCCGGCACCGGGTCCTGCCAGATCAGCGTCTCGTCGGGGACTTCACTGCCCACGTAGCGGCAGCGCGGGCCCATGTCGCGGTGCGTGAGCTTGAACCACGCCTTGGCGAAGGCGACCTTGAACTCGTCCGGGTTCTCGTGGAACCGCTTCGAGATCTTCGAGTACTCGGGGTCGAACCGCAGCGAGAGGTCGGTGGTGAGCATGACCGGCGTGTGCCGCTTGGAACGGTCCTGGGCGTCCGGCACCAGGCCGGCCCCCTGCCCGCCCGCCGGCACCCACTGGTGCTTCCCGGCGGGGCTCTTCGAAAGCTCCCATTCGAAGCCGAACAGGTTGTCGAAGAACTGGGACGTCCAGCGCACCGGGTTCGCGGACCAGGCGCCTTCGAGCCCGCTCGTGAAGGGGCAGCCCGACCCGGCCTTGTTCTTCCAGCCGAGCCCCTGCTGTTCGGTGGGCGCGGCCGCCGGGTCCGGCCCCACGTTCTCCTCCTTGACCGCGCCGTGGGTCTTGCCGAAGGTGTGGCCGCCGGCGATCAGCGCGACGGTCTCCTCGTCGTTCATGGACATCCGGCTGAAGGTCTCGCGGATGTCCCGGGCCGCCGCGACCGGGTCCGGGTTGGCGTTCGGGCCCTCCGGGTTCACGTAGATCAGTCCCATCTGGACGGCGCCGAGCGGCTTCGCCAGGTCCCGGTCGCCGCTGTAGCGCTCGTCGGCGAGCCATTCGGTCTCGGGCCCCCAGTAGGTCTGGTCGGCCTCCCACTCGTCCACCCGTCCGCCGGCGAAGCCGAAGGTCTCGAAGCCCATGGACTCGAGCGCGACGTTCCCGGTCAGGATCATCAGGTCGGCCCACGAGAGCTTGCGGCCGTACTTGGCCTTGACCGGCCAGATGAGCCGGCGCGCCTTGTCCAGGTTCGCGTTGTCCGGCCAACTGTTGAGCGGCTCGAACCGCATCTGCCCGCCCCGGGCGCCGCCCCGGCCGTCGGCCACCCGGTAGGTGCCCGCGCCGTGCCACGCCATCCGGATCATGAGCGGCCCGTAGTGACCGTAGTCCGCCGGCCACCAATCCTGCGAGGCCGTCAGCACCGCCTCGATGTCCTTCTTCACCGCGGCGAGGTCGAGGGTCTTGAACTCCTCCGCGTAGTTGAAATCGTCGCCCATCGGGCTGGACGCGGGCGACTGCTGGCGCAGCGGGCCGAGGTCCAACAGGTCGGGCCACCAGAATCGGTTCGTCGGGGCTTGGTTTGCCATGGAATTCGCCTCTCTCTCCTGGGCTGGAAACCGGGGTGCGCGTCGCGCTCGTTACCGGGATCGGTCCACCGATCCGGAGTCCTCACGGCAACGCACGACTCGCGAAACAGCCGGACATTCTACCAACCGCCTGGGCGTCCGGCCGGACGCGGCCGGGCGGCGGAACCCGGCGATTCAGCCGATCGCGACGCCGAACAGGCGGCCCACGGCGTACGTTACCGCCGCCGCGCCGCCGCCGATCGCCGCCATTCGCAAACCGCTGCGAACCGCGCCGCGCCCGGTGAACAGACTGGTCGCCGCGCCCGCCAGGAAGAGCGCGACGAGCGCCAACGAAGCGCCGGCGGCAAGCGCCGCCGTCCCGCCCGCCACGGCGAACGGCAGGAGCGGAACCACGGCGCCGACCCCAAAGTTGAGGAACGACGAGATCGCCGCGGCCCAAGGCGAACCCAGCTCGTCGGGAGACAGCCGGACCTCCTCCTCGTCGACGGCGGTCTGCCTGTCCAGCATCTCGATCTGCGAACGCACCGACAGGTACTCCCCGGCCGCCATCGAGAGCGACCCGGCGATCAGCCCGGCAGCACCGGCTACCAGCACCAGGCGGGGATCGCTGGTCGCCCCACCCACCCCCAGGATCAACGCGGTGTTCGAGACGAGACCGTCGTTGATGCCGAACACCCCCGCCCGGAAGGCCGTCGCCCGGCTCGCGGCGACGTGCCGGCGGCCCTTCCCCGGGATGTGCCGGCCTGCGGCGCCGGTCGCAGCCGGCTCGCCGTCGTCCCGCGACACGTTCACCGACCCATTCTAGGGCGCGCGATTCCGGCGGCGGCGGCCCCGAAAGTACCCTCTCCGCTGACCCGCGGGCCCGCGCCGACCACGCCCGGGCCGCGGATCGGAGGCGAACATGAGGCAGTACCTGATCCGGGCGGCGATCGCGGGCGCGGCCGCGGTCCTGAGCGTCACCGCCGCCGCGGCCCAGGACCCCTTCCCGGTGGACCGGGAGATGGTCGCGAAGATCCGGGAGGAGGGACTCCACCGCTCCCAGTTGCCGGACACCCTGTCGTACCTGACCGACGTGATCGGGGGCCGGCTCACCAACTCGGCGGCGATGGACCGGGCCCAGCGGTGGGTGCTCGAGGAGATGGTCGAGATCGGGCTCGTGAACACGGTCCGGGAGCCCTTCATGAACTACGGGGCGAGCTGGGACAACGAGTACTTCTCGCTGCACATGCGGGAACCGGCGTACCAGACGCTGGTCGGCTACCCCATCGCCCACACGCCGGGGACGGAGGGGCTCGAGACGCTCGAGGTGGTGATCGCCGACGTGCGGACGCGCGGCGACCTCGACGCGCTGCGCGGGACACTCCGGGGGAAGGCGGTCCTTTCGACGCCCCCGGCGGCGGTGGACCGGACCCGTTTCGCCACCGGGAGGCCGGAACGCTCCGATGCGGAGATGGAGCAGCTCGCGGCGAACGTGCTGCCGCGGCTGGCGGCGGACCCGCTCTTCACGAGCGAGTACGCGAACCTGCCGCCGCACCCGGACGTCCTGAGTCCGGTGGAACGGCTCGAGTTCTATGTCGAGGAGGGCGCCGCGGCGGTCCTCGAATCACGGAGCGGCTGGCCGGGCGCGGTGCGCGGGTTCGCCCGGCCGGGCGCCAAGGTGGACATGTGGGACCGCGAAGCCACGCTGTCTTCGCTGCCGATCATCGCGGTCACCCCGGGGCACTACAACCGGATGTACCGGATCCGGCGGCGCGCGGTCCCGGTCACCATCGAGCTGGAGGTCCGGAACCGGCACGGCGCGGCGGCGAGCGAGGCCCGGAACGTCCTGGGCGAGATCCCGGGGACCGACCTCGCCGACGAACTCGTGATGCTCGGCGCCCACTTCGACACCTGGCACGCGAGCCCCAACGCCAGCGACAACTCCTCGGGGGTGGCGGTGATGCTGGAGGCGATGCGCATCCTGAAGGCGGTCGGCGCCGAACCGCGCCGGACCGTCCGGATCGCGCTCTGGTCGGGGGAGGAGCAGGGCATCTTCGGGTCGCGCGCCTACGTGAAGCGGCACTTCGGCGACCCGGAGACGGGGACGAAACCCGGTTACGACGCCTTCTCCGCGTACTTCAACCAGGACTACGGACCCGGCCGTTACCGGGGCGTCTGGCTCCAGGAGAACGAGCACGTGCGGCCGATCTTCGAGGCGTGGATGGCGCCCTTCCGCGACTTCGGGATGACGACGCTGGCGCCCGCCAGCGTGGGCAGCACCGACCACGTGGCGTTCGACGACGCCGGTCTGCCGGGCTTCCAGTTCCTGCAGGCGCGGGTGGGCGGCACCGGCGGCCACACGAACCTCGACTTCTACGACACCCTGCCGGTCGACGACCTCAAGAAGAACGCGGTGGTGGTGGCGGCCTTCGTCTACCACGCGGCGATGGCGGACGAGAAGCTGCCCCGGAAGGGACGGAGATAGGGGGCGCGGAGGTCTGGCCAGACCACGTTTCCGGCCGGACTCGCCGTGAAGACGGGTGGGGCGGCGACGTGCGCGGCGCGGAGCGCCGCGCGTGCCGGTCTGGAGACCGGCGTTCCCTTACTCCCGCCGGTAGGCGTCGGCGAGGAGTTCCACCGGGTGGGCCACCTCCGCGGAGAGCCCGGCGCGGCGGGCGCCCTCGGCGAGCTGGAGCTGGCAGCCGATGTTGCCGGTGGCGATGAGGTCCGGTTTCGCGGGGGCGATGTTCGCCATCTTCCGGTCGAGGACCGCCATCGAGGTGTCGTGCCGGGTCACGTTGTAGATCCCGGCCGAGCCGCAGCAGCGCTCCGGATCACGGACGGTGACGAGTTCCACGCCCGGCAGGCTGCGGAGGATCCGGAGCGGCTCCTCGCGGACCTGCTGGGCGTGGAAGAGGTGGCAGGGCGCGTCGTAGACCACCCGCAGCGGCGTCTCCCGGGGGCCGGCGGCGGGCGGCCGGCAGCCGCTCTCCGCGAGGAAGGCCGAGACATCCGTCACCCGCCGGGAGAAGGCGCCCGCCGGCCGGTCCGCATCCAGCAGCTCACCGTATTCCGACAGCGCGGCGCCGCAGCCGGCGGCGGTGGTGACCACCGGGACCTCGTCCGGGAACCCCGCCAGGTTGCGGCGGGCCAGCCCCCGCGCGAGATCCGGCAGGCCGGCGTGCAGATGGAGCGCGCCGCAGCAGCCCTGCTCCTTGGGAATCACCACCTCCCAGCCGTTCGCAGTAAGCGCCTCGATCGCCGCCCGGCTGGTTTCCGGCCGGAGATGCGGCGCGACGCAGCCGAGGAAGAGCGCCACCGTCCCGCGCGCCTCCCCGCTCGGGGCGACCCGCACCGGGAAACGCTCGCGCGCCGGGACGTCCGGCAGCAGCCGCTCCCGCGCCGCGAGCTTCGGCGCCAGGCGGGCCAGGAGCGGCTGCACGAGCCGCCGCAGGCCGAGGCGCCCGGTGACGCGGAGCAGCCACATCGCCGCGTTCAGGACCGCGGGCCGGGCCACCACCACTCCGAGCGCGAGCCGCTTCAGCACCCGCACCCGGCGCGGCTCGACCGCTTCCTCGTCGAGCAGCCCCCGGACGCCCTCGACGATGGCGCCGACTTCCACTCCCGCCGGACAGACGCTCTCGCAGCCACGGCAGGCGAGGCACTCGTAGAGGTCCTCGGCCAGGCCGTCGCTGGCGGGCAGCCGGCCCTCCAGCAGGGCGCGGGCGTTGAAGACCTGCCCGCGCGGGGCGAGCGACTCCCGCGGCGCGTTCTCGTAGGCGGGACATGCCGGAAGGCAGAGACCGCAGTGGACGCAGGCGAGCGTCTTCTCGTAGATGCGGAGCGCTTCGCCGCCGCTCGGTTGGGTCACGGGCGGAATCTACGCGAATCGCAGCGAGGAGCCATCAGAAGGGCATCCGGCCGGGCGCCAGGATCCCGCCGGGGTCGAGGGCCGCCTTGATGCGGCTCGAGAGCGCGGCGACCGCCGCGGACGGGGGTGGGTGGAACACCGGGTGCTCGCGCTTCCAGTCGCCGGGCGCGGTCTCGACGACGGCGGACACGTCCCGTTCCTCCCGAAGGGCGCCGAGCGCCGCCTCGAAGTCCTCCGCCGGGACGCTCGCGATGGCGCGGCGCTGATCGGGGAAGGCGACGGGAGGGCCGAAGGCGGCGAGTCTCCAGGCGGTGCGCAGCAGGGCCCCCGGCGGACCGTGCACGGCGAGGCCGAGCGTCCCCTGCCGCTCGGGCACGACCGCCGGGAAATCACGGACCCCCGCCCAGAGCTCCTCCTCCTCCGGACCCTCGAGGATGTCCGTGCCCCCTCCCGCGGCGCTCGCCACTCCGTCGGGCGACAGCGCCGCCTCCTCCCGCAGCCCCTCGAAACGAACCGCCAAGCGGAAGCCGCCGTCCTCCGGGAGCCCGGGGAGTCCCGTCCCCGGCGGCGCCACCGCGACCGCCGCCGGGCTCGGCGCCGCCGCGGCGGCCGCCAGTACCCGGCCGGCAAACTGATCGGCCGAGTCGGAGACCGGAAGGCTCGCGACGACCGTGCGCGAGGCCTCCGGAAGCGCGCGGAGGCGCAGCGTCACCCGGGTGATCGCCCCGAGGGTCCCGAGCGAGCCGGTGAAGAGCTTCGTGAACTCGTAGCCGGTCACGTTCTTCACCACGCGACCCCCGGAGCGGATGCGCGTCCCGTCGGCGAGCACCGCCGAGAGGCCGAGCAGCAGGTCCCGCGGCCGCGAGCCGGGGACCACCCGGAACCCGGGATCCCCCGCCGCGATCACGCCCCCCAGGGTCGCCCGGTCCGGAAGCGGCGGATCGAGCGCGAGCACTTGCCGGTGGGGCGCCAGTTCGCGGTTCAGCGCTCCGACGGTCGTGCCGGCCCAGGCCTCGACGGTCAGGTCCTGGACGTGGTGCTCGATCACCCCCGACAGGCCGCCGAGTTCCACGACCCGGCGGGCTCGCGTCGAAGCTCCCAGGCCGAGACGGGTGCCGCCGCCCCGGAGGACCACCGTCTCGCCCGCCCCGGACGCGGCCCGGAGGGTCCGGGCCACCTCCTCTTCGCTCGCGGGAGCCGAGGTCCCGGCCATCAGATCCAGGCGCCGGGAATCGCGGCGACCCGCCCGGGCATGCCGCTCTCCGGAAGGGTCGCCCGCGGCTCGCCGCAGCCGGAACGGACCGGAAGGATCTTCCCGGGGTTCAGCAGCCCCTGCCGATTCCAGGCGTCGCGGATCCGGCGCATCGCTTCGAGGTCGTCCTCGCCGAAGAGCAAGTCGAGCGAGTCCCGCTTCTCGATCCCCACCCCGTGCTCGCCGGAGAGCACGCCGCCGAGCCGCACGCACAGCGAGAGCAGGTCGTGGCTCGCCGCCATTACCCGGGCCTTCTCGTCGGGATCGCGCCCGTCGTAGGAGATGCAGGGATGGAGGTTCCCGTCGCCGGCGTGGAACACGTTGGCCACCCGGAGGTCGTGCCGCCTGCCGATTTCCTCGACCTCGGCGATGGCCTCCGGGAGCGCCGAGCGCGGGACCACCCCGTCCTGCACGTAGAGATCCGTCGAGATGCGGCCCATCGCCCCGAAAGCGAACTTGCGGCCGCGCCAGAGCAGTTCCCGCTCCGCCGCGTCGTGGGCCACCCGGATCTCGAGCGCCCCGCACTCCTCGAGGATGCGGTCCACGTCGGCGCGCTGGCGGGCGACGGCCGGTTTGGCGCCGTCGAGTTCGAGCAGCAGCACCGCCCCGGCATCCTTCGGGTAGCCCGCGCCGATGCCGGCCTCGACCACCTCGATGGTGGCGGCGTCGAGCATCTCCATCGCCACCGGCACGGTGCCGGCCGCGACGATGCGGGAGACCGCCTCGCAGGCGGGCACCAGTCCCGCGAACGGCGCGAGAAGCGTCTCGACCGTCTCCGGCACCGGCAACAGCCGGACCGTGGCCTCGGTGGCGATCCCGAGGGTGCCCTCGGAGCCGACGAAGAGCCCGAGCAGGTCGTAACCCGGGTCATCCTCGGAGAGCACGACGACCTCCCCGTCGTCGAGGACCACCGTGACCTCCAGGATGTGCGAGGTGGTGGCCCCCAGCTTGAAGCAGTGCGGCCCTCCCGAGTTCTCGGCGATGTTGCCCCCCAGCGTGCAGGCGGACTGGCTCGAGGGGTCGGGAGCGAAGAAGAGTCCGAACGGAGCGGCGGCCCGCGAGATCTCGAGGTTGACCACTCCGGTCTGGCAGCGCGCGGTCCGTTCCCCGGGGTCGACCTCGAGGACGCGGTTCATCCCCGCGAGGGAGATCACCACGCCGCCCTCGATCGGGGTCGCTCCACCGGAAAGGCCGGTCCCGGCCCCCCGCGCCGTGAACGGGACCCCGGCGGCGGCGCAGGCCCGGACCACCCGCGCGACCTCGGCGGTGGAACGCGGCAGCGCCACCGCCTGGGGAGCGCTCCGATAGGCCGTGCTGCCGTCGCATTCGTAGGGAAGGGTGTGCTCCGGACGCAGGAGGAACCCGTGTTTGCCGAGGTGCGGGCGGAGTTCGGCGGCGAGGGCTTCCATCATGGGCAGGGACGAATCGAGGCGGATTCGGGGGCGAGGGCGCCGATGGAAGTATCCCAGCCCTCCCGGAGCGGCGTCCGGCGTTTGGGCCTCTTTCGACTTGGTATACTGGCTGTCCGCCTGTTCGCGGCGGTCTCAGACCGGCGCCAACCGGCACGGGTCAAGGAGTTCACGATGCAAAGCGTACTGACGCAGCCGACGGTCAAAGCCGCACCGGCGCAGTCCAAGGAAGAGGTGATCCGCGGACAGATGAAGATCATGCATCGCACGCTGAAAGTGGTGACGGATTCCCGTGTGGAACTGCACAACATCAGCGACCGCGTTCGTGATCAGGTCCGCGCTTCGGGCATCAAGGCGGGTTTCCTCATCCTTTCAACGCTCCACACGACGACGGCGCTCTTCCTGAACGAGTTCCAGGCGGCCCTGATGGCCGACCTCACCGAGTGCCTCGAGCGCCTCGCGGACCCGGAAGACGGCTACCTCCACAACTGCGAGGACTGCTCCGACTGCGAGCGGAAGAACGCGGACGCCCATCTCCGGGCGACGCTGCTGGGCCACAACGTGACCGTGCCGATCCACGACGGAGAGATCAGCCTCGGCCAGTGGCAGAGCATCCTCTTCGCGGAACTGGACGGGCCGCGTGACCGCACGGTCACCGCGCACCTGATCGGCGTCTGATCCAGGCGCCTCCGCCGCGCCGGGGGAGCGCCGGCCAGTGTCCCGCTGGGGGCCTTCAGACCGGCACCGCCGCCCAGCGGGCGGCGAAAGTCCCGAGGTCAAGCCTGATGGCGGCATCGGTTCCTCCACCCGGAAGGCGCCTCAAGACCGACGCCGGCAGGCGGGCGTGACTCCGCACTCAGCCGGTCCCCCGGTAGCGATCGTCACCGGTGCCAGCCAGGGGATCGGCGCGGCAACCGCGCTGGCGCTGGCGAAGAGGGGGTTCGGGGTCGCCCTGGCGGCCCGACGCCCCGCTGGCCTCGTCGCGATCGAGACCCGCATCCGGGAAGCCGGGGGCTTCGCCTTCGTGGCCCCGACGGACGTAGCCGAACGCGATCAGGTGAGCGAGCTGGTGGCGGAAACCGAGCGGCGCTTCGGTCCCGTCGGACTGCTGGTCAACGCCGCCGGCGCCGTCCACCGGGCTCCCCTGACGGCAACGTCCGATGCGGACTTCGACGGCGTTCTGGGCGTGAACCTGAAGGGGACGTTCCTCTGCACCCGCGCCGTGCTCCCCGGCATGATCGAGCGGCGGCGGGGCCGGATCGTGAACCTCGCCGCCGTGGCCGGGCGGATCGGGGCGCCCCGCCTCGCCGCCTACTGCGCCTCCAAGTGGGGCGTCGTGGGACTCACCAAGGCGTGCGCGGAGGAACTGCGGCCGGCCGGCGTCTCGGTCTTCGCCGTGTGCCCGGGCTCGGTGGATACGGAGTCCTATCGCGCCGCCATCCCCGGCGCCAAACCGAGGTCCGCGCCCGAATCGGTCGCCGACGTCATCGTCTGGCTCGGCACCGAGGCCCCGGCCGCGATGAGCGGCTCCGTGGTCGACGCCCCCGGGTAGGGAACGCCGACCGACCGCGCGAGCACCACCGCGGAGTGGAGCGGACTGCTCTACGGGACGGGCCGCAACACCTGGATCTCGCCGGCGAATAGGGCGAAGTCGCGCAGATTCCAGGTGAGCAGCGTCGAAGCTCCGCCCCGGATAGCGCACCGGGCGATCAAGGCGTCATGGATCCGCCCGCCCCGAATTCTGAAGTGCGCCGCCTGTTCCAGCGCTTTCCACACTTCACCGGTGGAGAGCTGGATGTCCGGGACGCCGTCGAGGTTGGAGCGAATGAGCGTTGAGGCGTCCTCGGGCGACATTCGCCACCGAGGAATACGCGTCAGCACGGAGTACATCTCGATCACGGAGTGCGCCGCGACCACCATCTCTTCTCCCCCCGAACGACGCCGATCAATCTCGCGACGCGACGGATCATGATGGTCATGCCACGGGGAACACGCAGCGATCAGGACGTTCGTGTCGCAGCAGAACCGGATCACGAGTCCAGCCCGGTGTCCGTGTAGCTCTCGCGGATCTCGTCAATGGCCCTGGCAACATCGTCGGACGACATGACCGGGACCGGAGTTCGCGGGACAGCCACGACCATCGTGCCGCGGCGCTCGAGGGTGACGGAGAGAGGCTCGGGTTCGACCAGCACTCCTGCCGCATCCAACTTGAAACGGACGCGGGTGCCCGGACCAAGCCGCGCCGCCTCCCGAATCGGCTTCGGAATGACGACTCTTCCGGCAGAATCTATGGTAGAACTCATGGTAAGAAAAATACCATAAACGATGGCACCTCGGCGTCCGGCCCGTCTGGTGCTTGGTGCGCAAGGAGAACTCGCCGACCGAAGGCCGACCCTCTGACGCGTTCCTGCCCTCTGCGTGGGCAGCGTGGTCCCGTGTCGCGGCCCTCTCGGGCCGCGATGCCGGCCGGAGGCCGGCGCTCCGATGCGTCAGAGGGTCTTTACGGTCTCGGGCTGGATGTAGTAGGCGACCCGCAGTTCGCCGGGGCGGCGCCACTCGTAGCGCTCGCCGCCGATGTACTTCCGGGCGAGGCGGTCGATCCCGTCCTCGGCGCCGTCTTCGGTGACCTTCACCACGCGGCCCCGGATCATGAGCGCCTTGAACGGATCATCCGGATGGGTGGCGGAGAGCGCCACCCGGGCATCGCGCTTGATGTTCTTGTCCTTGACCCGCCCGGCCGCGGAGTTGACCACGATGAGATCGCCGTCGGTCTCCGCCCAGACCGGGGACACCTGGGGGCTGCCGTCCGCCATCAGAGTGGCCAGGTGGACGTAGCAGCGGGTCGCCAGGAACTCCCGGACCTCGGGAGAGAGGGTGTTGGTTCTGGGCATTTCCGGTTTCTCCGGAGGATCAGTTCGACGCGTCGATCTCGCGCTCGATCTCGGCCGTCAACTGCTCGAACGACACCGCGCCGCCGATGTACCGCCCGTTCACGAACACGGCGGGAGTCCCGGTCTGCCCGAGCGCAAGGGCGGCTTCCAGATCGGTCTGCACGCGCTCGTAGCTGCTGCCGGAGTTGAGGCACTGCGCGAACTCCTCGGTGTCCAGGCCGAGCACCCTGGCGTGCTGTTCCAGGCCGTCGAGCGAGATGTTGTCGTCCGCCCACAGAGCGTCGTGGTACTCCCAGAACTGCCCCTGGTCTTCGGCGCAGACGGACGCTTCGTGCGCCTTCTGGGCCATCGGGTGCATGTTGCGGAGCGGGAAGTGCCGGAACACCAGGCGGACCTGGCTGGCAAGGGCCTCGTCCTCCCGGAGCCGGTTGATCGACCCATCGAAACGGCGGCAGAAAGGACACTCGAAGCAGGAGAAGACCACGAGTTCCACCGGTGCGCTGTCCGAACCGAGCGTGGCGTGACCGGCGGTCTCGATGGGGACCCGGTAGGCGGGGACCTTCAGGTCCCATTCGGCTTCGCTCAGCAGGCGATTGCCCTCGAGTTCGATGCTCCGGGTCATCTTCTGGTTGGCGATCTGCCGGCGAAGCTGGGTTCCGATCTCGTCGAGGGTGCGGCCACCGAACTGCCCCCGATTCTGGTCGTAGATGTACTGCAGTTCCTGGTCGCTGACTTCCGGAAGACCGATCTCCTGCGTGTAGTACTGGTTCAGGGTCAGGCCCTTCTCCGCGGCGGCGGCAAGCAGCACCTGCTCGCGCGCCGCGCGCACCGCACCTTCCTCGAGCAGGCTGTGGGTCTCGGTGTAGTAGTCGCTGCGAAGCTGGGCGAGCTGGGAAATGTCCCGGTCCGTCAGATCGTCGAGCGTGATCTCCTCGCCGTTCAGGACCCCCAGCACCTCGGAGTCCACGGTGTGGGGTAGGAGCGAGTCGGAGCCGGCGGCCGAGCCGCCGGAGCCGGCCGCCGGCCCGCCGCAGCCCGCGAAGGCAAGCAGCGCCGCGCCGGCAAGACACGGCGCCACCTTGACGAAGAACGTGCGCATCGGAGATACCTCGTGGTCGGGCGAAGGGGTCGGGGACATCCGGCGTGTGGTCGCCGGAACGCTCTACTGCGATTCGCCCGAGCGGGTAAGGATACTTCGCCCCGCCGGGCTCTCCACGAGGAGCGTGTAAGGCCCGTCGTTCAGGAGCGAGACCTCCATCATCGCGCCGAAGCGGCCGGTGCCCACCGGAACTCCGAGTTCCCGCAGCCGGGCGCAGAAGTCCTCGTAGAGCGCTTCGGCCTCGGATCCCGGGGCGGCGCGCGTGAAGGATGGGCGCCTTCCCTTGCGGCAGTTCCCGAGCAGGGTGAACTGTGACACCGCGAGCACTTCCCCGCCGATCTCGAGGACGCTCCGCTCCGGCTCCCCCCCGGGGGCCCGGAACATCCGGAGCCCGGCGATCTTCTTCGCGAGCCAGGCGGCGTCCTCCGCGGTGTCGGTGACGGAGACCCCGAGCAGCACCAGAAGTCCCTCGCCAATCTCGGAAACGAGTTCGCCGTCCACGGACACCGAAGCGCGGGAGACCCGCTGAACGGCCGCAATCATGGTTCTGGCGTGAGCATCTCATCCCCCTTCGGGGAAGATGCAGCGCAGGTTGTCGATGTCGGTCCACGTCGCGTAGTAGATCGGGGACCCGGAAACCCACGGGCGGTCCAGGCCTCCACGTGACATTTCGACCCCGATGAGGTCGAACTGGTCGAAGGAATGCTTGAATCCCAGGAGATGAAACAGCTCGTGCACAACGGCCTCACCCTCGGGGCTGTTTGCGCCGGTCCACTGGGTCCAGTGCGGCGCGCGGAAGAAACGCCGGTTGTAGCTGGTTGTGCCACAGCAGATGTGGGCAGACATCGGGCTCCCCTCGCCGCCCCAGGCATCGTTGTCGTCGTTGATGTAGAAGGCGAGAAGCTGACCCGGCTCGCGGGGTAGCACCTCGTTGTTTCCGTCGTTTCGCCAGTAGTAGTCGAAATCCTGATCCCAACCGGATCGCGCCCCCGCGGGGACCTCGATGAGATCGCCCATCTCCACGATCCGGTACCCCAACTGCGCCTCGATCTGGTCGGCCAGTCGTCCGATCGCACCGAGTTCACGGCGAAGATAGTCGTCCGGAACGAAGTCCGGGAAGTTTCGGACCATATCCACGCGGAACGGAGTTCCGTCCCATTCGCTCACCACGCGCGGCGTGTGAGTCGCCGCCAGGGATCTCTCGTCGGCGCACCGGCGCGCCGGCGGCGCGCCGAGCACCCGTTGGTCCCCGTCGTCGGTGGCGACGTGATCGCGAATGTCAAGGTCGGCATCGACCCCGTTCGCGTTCCGGATCGCCCCGTCGTCCACGTCGAGAGCGTCAGCGCCGATGCTGATCCCGTCCTCGTCACGGTCCTCGAGCGTCACCACATACCGGAACGCGACGAACGCCCCGCCGCTCCCCTCCTCGTCCCACGCGGCATCGCGGACGTCCTCTCCGATGCCGAGCTTCAATCGCGGCGATCCCGAGACCGTCACCGCCTCGCTGAAGGTGATCAGAACCCCGATGTCCTCGCCGACCACGTAACCGCGCGCGTCGAAGGGCGAAGTCGTAATCACCAGACTCCGCACGGTCGGAACCGGCGGAGGCGCTGGTGAAGGCGAAGCCGCCGGAGCCGGCGAAGCTGTCGGCGTTGAGGAAGTATCGCTCCCGCACCCCACGCCGTGGGCGAGCAGCGGAATCAGGGTGCCCAGAACAACGAACCCCGTCGCTCGGCTGACCATCGCCCCGAACGAATCTATCCCGGGATGCCGCGGGGCGGGCCGTCCCCTGTCCCCGGCGCGATACCGTAGGCGCGGAGCAGGTCCGAGACCGTCACGACCGCCTCGAGCTGATGGACGTCCACCCGGCTCACCACGGGCAGGGTGTCCATGCGGATGCGGCCCATGGTCGCCAGGACGTGGTCGATGGGCTGGTCGGCGTGCGCGTGCGGGAACTTCCGGCCGCGCACCAGGTCGCCGAGGCGCTCCTGATCCTGTCCCCAGGCATGGAACCGCTCCAACTCGGCGAGGGTGATCAGCCCGGAGATGCGGTTGCCCTCCGCCACCGGCCAGGCGCGCTTGCCGCTGAGCGCCACCCGCTCGATGGCGTCCTCGACGGTGAGGCTCGGCGAGAGCAGTTCGCGCGGCGGACGCATGGCGGCGCGGACCACGGGATGCGGCTCCTCGTCCTCCGTCGAGGGGAGCTGGATCCCGTCCTGCGCCGCAAGGGCCTCGTACACGGACACCCGCTGGAGCCGCCGGGAGACGAAGAACGAGGTGAGGTTGGCGATCATCATCGGCACGATGACCGCGTAGCTCTGGGTGATCTCGAAGATCATGAAGACGGACGCCATCGGCACCCGGAGGATCCCGGCAAAGGCCGCCCCCATTCCGACGAGCGAGTAGGCGCCGGGACCGGAGGCGAAGTCGAACCAGGTGTTGGCCAGGCTGCCGACCACTCCCCCCAACATGGCGCCGAGAAAGATGCTGGGGCCGAAGATCCCGCCCGCGTTCCCGGAGGCGTAGGCGAAGACCACCAGCGCCAGGTGGAGCGCCAGGAGGACCGCCATCGTTCCCATGGGCAGTTCGCCGGCGAGCGCCTGGCCGACCGGGCCGTAGCCGACCTCGAAGAACCCGGGCAGCAGCACCCAGGCGGCGGCCACGGCGAGACCGCCGAAAGCCGGCTGGAACCAGCGGCTCGAGACCGGCAGCCGCCGGAACGCGGCGCGCAGCCAGAGGAGCGCGCGCACGAAGCCCACCGACATCAACCCGCCGAGCACGCCGAGCACGGCGTAGATGAGCAGTTCCCAGGGCGACCCCAATTCGTAGGCGGGAACCGAGAACAGCGGCTCGTCGCCGAGCGAGAGGCGGAGCACCAGCCAGCTCGCGACGGCGCTCAGGACGACGGAGCCGAGCACGCGGGCGTGCAGGTTGCCGACGATCTCCTCGAGCGAGAACAGGATCGCGGCGATCGGGGTGTTGAAGGCGGCCGCGATCGCCGCCGCGGTCCCGACGGGCACCAACTGCCGGCGCTGCTCGGTATCCAGATGCAGCGCCTCTCCGACCGAGGAGGCGATCCCGGCGCCGATCTGCGCGGACGGCCCCTCGCGTCCCAGCGGGATGCCGCTCCCCAGGGTGAGCACCCCGCAGAGGTACTTCCCGAAGGGCACCCGGAACGGAATCCGGCCGTCCTTCGCGACCAGCGCGGCCTTGGTCTGCGGAATGCCGCTGCCCCGCGCCCCCTCGAACCAGCGGTGCATCAGGAATCCGGCCGCCAGGGCCCCGAGCACCGGCGCGGCGAAGCGGACCGCGCCGAGCGCCGGGCCGTGGACCACGATGTCGGCGAGCCACTCGGTCACCACGATGAAGGACACGATGACCCCGCCCACCAGCGCCCCGATCCCGAGGTTGAGACCCGTGAAGAAGCCGGAACTGCGGAGGAACTCGCGCGAGGAGAGAGCCCCGAGGACTCGCGAGATCGCGCCGGTCCGGATCCGGTTCATCCGGTTCCTTCCTCTCCGCGGGGGCTCGCCGTACCGCCGAGCCCAAGACCGACCAGCACGGTGACCGCCGTCCCGATCAGGTTGTAGTACAGGTAGGAAACGCCCTCGATACCGAGCGCCCGCGGGACCAGATCCGCGGCCCAGACGGCGGCGACGCCGCAGAGCACCGCCGGGAAGGCGCGGCGGGCGCCCCGGTTCGGGAAGACGGCGGCGAGGACGAACGCCCCGAGGATGGGGCCGTAGAAGAAGGAACCGACCCGGTTCACCGCTTCCACCGCGGACCCGAGCCGCCCCATGTACAGGGCGGCCCCGGTGGCGACCGTGCCCCAGAACAGGATCCCGATCCGCCCGGCGATCAGGTCATGCCGGTCGGAGGTGGGACCGCGAACGAAGCGGTTCCGGAAACGCCGGTAGAAGTCCACCACGCTGGCGGTGGAGAGCGCCGAGAGTTCCGACTCCACGGTGGACATCGCCGCGGCGAGCACGGCGATGAGGATCAGGCCGACGATCCCGGGCGGGAGCTGGGTGAACACGAAGGTCGGGAACACGTGGTTCGTGTCGCTCCAGGGCTCGCCCTTGACCTCAGCCGCGGTGCGCACCGCCTCGGCGCGCGTCTCCTGGAACGCCAGGTCCGCCGCCACGTAGCGCTCCTTCAGCGCCGCCTCGGAGGAGACCCCGTCCGCCTCCGCGTAGTCGAGGGCGGCCGTGCGGCGCTCGGCGAAGGCGGTTTCGTAGCGGGCCTCCATGGCCGCCATCGCCTCCGGCTCGGCGGCGCGCGTCTCGGCGAGGGTCACCGGATCGAAGAGCACGGGCGGCCTCTCGAACTGGTAGAAGACGAAGAGGAGCGCCCCGGTGAGCAGGATCACGAACTGCACCGGCAGCTTGGCGAAGGCGTTGAAGATCAGCGAGAGGCGGCTCTCGCGGAGCGAACGCCCGGTGAGGTAGCGCTGGACCTGGCTCTGGTCGCAGCCGAAATAGGAGAGCATCAGGAAGAGCCCTCCGAGGAGCCCCGTCCAGACCGTGTAGGTCTGGCGCGGGTCGGTGTCGAAGGACAGGGTCTCCAGGCGGCCGGTGGAGCCGGCGAGCCGGAGCGCCTCCCCGAGGCTCACCTCGTCGGGCAGCCCCCAGATGACCGAACCGAGGCAGAACAGGATGCCGAGCAGGATGATCAGCATCTGCCAGGTCTCGACCCACATCACGGCGCGCATGCCCCCGAGCGCGGTGTAGATCGTGGCGAAGCCGCCGATGAGGAGAATCGTGAGCGTCGCGTCGAGCGAGAAGACCACCGAGAGGACCACGGAGGGCGCGTAGATCACCACCGCCCCGGAGAGCGCCCTCCCGAACAGGAAGAGCAGGCTGGTGAGGGACCGGGTGTGCGGGCCGCAGCGCTGCTCCAGGTATTCGTAGGCGGTGAAGACGCGCGCCCGGTAGAACAGCGGCACCAGGGTGACGCACAGGATCACCATGGCGATCGGCAGGCCGAAGTAGATCTGGATGAACCCCATCCCGTCCACGTAGGCCTGGCCGGTCGTGCCCACCAGCGTGATGGCGCTCGCCTGGGTGGCCATCACCGAGAGGCCCATCGCGTACCAGGGCATCGAGCGGCGCGCCAGGAAGTAGTCCTCGAGGCCCCGGTTCCCCCGCCCCGTCCAGTAGCCGACGGTGATGATCAGCCCGAAGTAGGCGGCGACGACGATCCAGTCGAGGAGCTGCAAGGAGGACCCCTAAGGGGCGAAGATCCGCGAGAACACGAAGAGGAGGACGTAAACGGAGAGCGCCGTCAGCAGCACCGCCGCGTAGAGCCGCCGCCACGAGCGGAAGAACCCGCGCGGGGAGGGGGGTTGGTCGACTGGGTCTTGCATGGGGTCCCGGCTAGACTCACGAGCCGGGCCAGGCGCCTTGGCGCCGCGCCGGGAGATTCTAGGAGGCGGGGCCTCCTTCTCCCACGCAAAGGGAGCGCAGTGATGACCACTCCACGAAGAATGCGGCGGGGCGCACCCCTGACGCTCGCCCTGTCACTCGCGGCAATCGTCGTAGCGGCGGCGGCGCCGGCCCAGCTCCGTCCGCTGGCCGAGGACCGGGGCGCCACCGGGCTCGGGCTCGCGCTCCGCAAGATCGGGAGCGGCGTCTCCGTGCTCACCATCGTGGCGCACCCGGACGACGAGAACAACGCGCTGCACGCGCTGCTCAGCCGCGGCCTGGGCGCCCGGGTCTCGCTCGTGAGCCTGACCCGCGGCGGCGGCGGGCAGAACGAGATCGGGCCCGAGCTCTTCGACGGCCTGCGCATCCTGCGCACCGAAGAGCTTCTCACCTCCCACCGGCTCGACGCCGTGGAGCAGTACTTCGGCATGGTCTCCGACTTCGGCTACTCGTTCAGCGTCGAGGAGACCCTCGAGAAGTGGGACGAGGAGAAGACGCTCGGCGAGGTGGTGCGGATGATCCGGACGTTTCGTCCGGACGTGGTGCTCACCCTGCCTCCCTCCGGGACCGGCGGCGGCCAGCACCATCAGGCGACCGGAAGGCTCACCCACGAGGCTTTCGATGCGGCGGGAGACCCGGACCGTTTCCCCGAGCACGCCGAACTCGGTCTGCTCCCCTGGCGTCCGCACCGCCTGTTGATCGGGGGCGTCGGGGGCGGCTCCGCGGCCGCTACGGCGGAGACCGTCCGCATCGAGACGGCCGTCTGGGATCCCCTGCTCGGCCGCACCTATGCGGACCTCGGAGCGGAGGCGCGTTCGGCGCACCGCTGCCAGGGGATGGGCCAGGTGCGCGGCGGGCCGACCGGGTTTCCTTCGGTCCTGGCCGAGACCCGCGGCGCGGAAGACGGCACCGCGCTCGGACCGGAAGGGACGGATGGTCTCTTCGCCGGGATTCCGACGGGCCTCGAAAGGCTGGATGACTTCGTGTCCGGCAGCCCCGAGGCGGCTGCGGAGACCCTGTCGCGGCTGACGGCTCTCCGGGAGGCCGTGGCCGAAGCCGCCGGGGCGTTTTCGGCGGTCGCACCCGCCGACACGCTCCCGGGTCTCCGGAAGGCGCTGACCGCGGCGCGCGGTCTGCGCGAGGGCGCGCTCCCCGACGGGCTGACCTCCGGCAGCCGGACTGAGATCGAGCACCGGATGGCGCTGCGGGAGGCCCAGATCCAGGAGGCGATCGCGCTCGCGCACGGACTCGTGGTGGACGCGGTGGCGGACACGGGAACGGCCGTTCCGGGCGGCCGGTTCGGCGCCCAGGTCTCCGTCCTCGGTGGACCGGCCGCGGCAGCGATCACCGGAATCGGAATCGAGGTTCCGGATGGCTGGCAGGTGCGCCAGATGACCGCGGCGGCGGACGCGAGTCCGCGTCCCCGGCCACGCCGGCGCCCCCTGCCGCCTCCGATCGGCGCTGGCGACCTGCCCCTCGAAACGAGTTCCAGCCAGCCGCTGCGCGCGGAGTTCGGGGTCTCGGTGGCGGAGAACGCCGCCCTGAGCCGCCAGCCCTGGCTCGACGACCGCGACGCGGACCGCTTCGACCCGCTGTCCGCGGAGTTGTTCGGCCTGGCGGCCCGGCCGCCGCAGGTCGTGGCGCGCGTTGCCTTCGAGTCCGCCGGCGTTCCCGTCGAGATCTCGACCCCGGTCGAGTACCGCTACGAGGGGCCCTGGGTGGGGACGGAGAAACAGAAGGAAGTCTCGGTTCTCCCGCTCGCCTCGGTCGCCGTTTCACCGGAGATCGTCGTCTTTCCCCGGGGGCAGAACCCCCGCCGGCTCAGCGTCTCGGTCGAGTATCGCGGCGACGGAGCGGCGGAGTTCCAGGCGGCGCTCGAGGCCCCCGCGGGGTGGACCGTCGCCCCGGAGAGCGTTCCGGTCGCCTTTACCGGCCCCGGTGAGACCCGGGTCGAGTTCGAGGTGAGCGCTCCGGCCGGAGCGGCGGACGGCGGCTACCGGCTCGCCGCTTCGGCGCGGCCCGCGGGGGGCGGCGACCCCTTCACCGAGACCGTCCAGGAGATCGCCTACCACCACATCGAGACGCGCTACCTGTTCCGCCCGGCGGAAGCCGCGGCCCGGGTGCTGGACGCCACGGTCGCCCCGGTCCACGTCGGCTACGTCGAGGGGGTCGGGGACGAAGTCGCCGAGGCCATCGCGCAGCTCGGAGTACCCCTGACCTTCCTGGACGAAGCGGCGCTCGCCGAGGGGGACCTCTCGGTGTTCGACACCATCGTCCTCGGGGTGCGCGCCTATCTGGCCCGCCCCGATCTCCGGACGCACAACCAGCGCCTGCTCGACTACGTGGCCGGCGGAGGGACGCTGCTCGTCCAATACAACAAGTTCGAGTTCAACGCCGGACCCTGGGGGCCGTATCCGATCTCGGTCGGACGGGGCCGGGTCACCGACGAAGACGCCCCGATGCGGGTGCTGATTCCCGATCATCCGGCCTTCACCGGGCCGAACCGGATCGGCGACGCCGACTGGGCCGGCTGGGTGCAAGAGCGCGGGCTCTACTTCCTCGCCCCGGGCGGGGACCCCGCCTACCGGGACCTCCTCGCCTCCGAGGACCCCTTCGAATACAACGCCGGGGAGAAGCGCGGCATCCTGGTGGAGGCCCGCCACGGCGAGGGCCGCTGGCTCTACCTCGGCCTCGGGCTCTGGCGGCAGCTTCCCGCCGGCACGCCGGGCGCCTACCGGCTGCTCGCGAACCTCCTGAGTCTCGGGTACCAGCCAACCGGCACGGACCAGCAATAGCGACGGGGGACGCTCCGGGACCGCCCGCGAGGCGTCGCGGGCCGAATGACGTACGCTCTCGCGCCCCCGGCTGGCAGTAGCGGCCAGCCCGGTATCGAATTCCGACGGGACAACCCATGAAGCGCGAGCGGATCGGACTCGTCCTTGGGCTCGCCCTGCTGGTCGGCATCTCCGTCGTCCCGATCCCGGGTATCCCCGAGGAGGCGCGCCGGATGCTGGCGGTGGCCGCGATCATGGCCACCTGGTGGGTGACGGAAGCGGCACCGCTGGCAGTGACCTCACTGTTGCCGCTCGTGCTCCTACCGCCGTTCGGGATCACCAACGCAGCGGGGGCGGCGGCGCCCTACGCCAACCACCTCGTGTACCTGTTCCTCGGCGGGTTCATGATCGCCCAGGCGATGCAGCGCTGGAACCTGCACCGGCGGATCGCGCTCCGGACGGTGCTGGCGATGGGCAGTTCGCCGCCCCGCCTGGTGCTCGGCTTCATGGTGGCGTCGGCGTTGTTGTCGATGTGGGTCTCCAACACGGCCACCACCGCGATGATGATGCCGATCGGGGTCGCGGTGATCGCGGAGATATCGAGGGCGGTCCACGGGCCGAAGCGGCCCGCCCCCGGGGACTTCCCGTTCGCCGTCTGCCTGATGCTCGGCTGCGCCTACGGGGCGTCCATCGGTGGCTTCTCGACCCTCATCGGAACGCCGCCCAACGTCTTCCTCGCCGGTTTCCTGAGCGAGCAACTGGACATCCAGATCACCTTCGTGCGCTGGCTCGCCTTCGCGATGCCGCTGACGATCCTCTTTCTCCCCCTGACCTGGCTCTGGCTCACCCGCGTCGCGTTTCCGATCCGGATCAAGGACATTCCCGGCGGCCGGGAGCCGGTCCGCGCCGCCTACCTGGCGCTCGGTCCGCTCTCCACCCCGGAGAAGCGCCTCTCGATCCTGTTCGGAGGCACCGCCCTGGCCTGGATGTTCCGCCCGGTGTGGACCGGATTCCTGCCGACCGGCGGGCTCATCACCGATTCCACCATCGCCATGGCGGCAACGGTCCTCGCCTTCCTCGTCCCCGCCGGTAACGGCTCCGGAGACCGCATCCTCAACTGGGAATGGGGCGTGAAGATCCCCTGGGACGTCCTGATCCTGATCGGCGGCGGTTTCTCGCTCGCGAACGGCCTCGAGGTGAGCGGGCTCTCCCAGGTGCTGGGCGACCGCCTGGCCGGCGCCTCGGCGCTGCCGTTTCCGCTGTTCGTGATCATGGTGGTGGTCTTCATCATCCTGCTCACCGAACTGGCCTCGAACCTGGCGTCGACCGCAATGATGGTCCCCATCCTCGCCGCGGTCGCGACGGGCGCCGGAATCCCGCCGCTGATGCTGCTGCTTCCGGTGACGGTCGCGGCCTCCTGCGCGTTCATGCTGCCGGCGGCGACCCCGCCGAACGCCATCGTCTTCGGAACCGGACACTTCACGATCCCCCAGATGGTGCGCGCCGGCATCGGGGTGAACATCATTGGCGCGGTCCTCACCTGCCTGTTCGCCGTCTTCTGGGTCCCGGTGGTGTTCGGGTGATCGGTAGCATTCCGATGCCATGAACGCCGCTGCCGAAAACCGCTTCACCGCCCGACTCTGGGCCGGGATCGATTCGATCTATCAGGACATCCTCCGCCATCCCTTCCTGGACGGACTGGCGGACGGCAGTCTCGACCGGCAGGTGTTCCGGTTCTACGTGTTGGAGGACGCGCTCTATCTCCACGAGTTCGCGCGGGCAGTCGCCATTCTCGGAGGAAAGGCCCCGCACCCGGACATCACCGCAGCTCTCTGCGGCGACGCGGTGGCGACCATCGAGGCGGAGCGGGAGCAACTTGGCCAGTTCATCAGCGAGCTGGGCGGATCCCGGGAGGAACTCTTCGTCCGCCAGCCGGCGCCGACCAACCGCGCCTACACCAGCTATTTCCTCTCGCAGGTCCACTCCCAGCCCTTCCACGAGGGACTCGCCGCCATTCTTCCCTGCTACTGGATCTACGCGGAAGTCGGCAAGGAACTGCTGAGCCGGCCGCCCTCCCCCGACCCGCTGTTCCGGCGCTGGATCGAGAGCTACGGCAGCGAGGAGTACGACGCGGTGGTGCAGCGGGTGGTGCAACTCACCGACGACGTCGCCGAGGGTCTCGGCCCGGACGCCCGGAAGGCGATGGGCCGGCACTTCGTCATGAGTTCCCGCTACGAATGGATGTTCTGGGACATGGCCTGGCGCCAGGAGGCCTGGCCGCTATAGCGACCCCGGCAACCGCGCGGCGACGCCCGCATGGCGTCAGCGGATCCAGACCGTCTTCCGGTTGGTGAACTCGATGAGGCCGTCCGGGCCGAGTTCGCGCCCGAACCCGCTGTCCTTCGTCCCACCGAAGGGCACCCGGGGATCGGACTTGGTGATGCCGTTCACGAAGACGGCCCCGGATTCGATCTGCGGCACGAGCCGTTCCGCCCGCCGCGGGTCCGAGGTCCAGAGCGAGGACCCGAGTCCGTAGTTCGTCCGGTTGGCGATTTCCACCGCCTCCGCTTCGTCCGCGAACGGGATCACCGTCGCGACCGGCCCGAAGAGCTCCTCCTCGGCGGCGGGCGCTCCCGCGGGCGGCGCCGCCAGGATCCCGGTCGCCGAGAAGAACCCGCGGTCCGGCGCGGTTCCCCGGTGGATGAGGTCCGTACCGGCGCGGACCGACCGCGCCACCTGCTCTTCGAGACGGTCCCGGAGATCTTCCCGGGCCAGCGGACCGACCGCGGTCTCCGGCGCCAGCGGATCGCCCACCGCGGTTTCCCGGAACTGCGCCTCGAAGACCGGAAGGAACGAATCCAGCGCGGTCCGCTGCACGAGGAAGCGCTTGGCGGCGATGCAGCTCTGGCCCGAGTTGATAAGCCGCGCCGCCGCTCCCGCGACGGCCGCCTCCGCCACGTCGCAGTCCTCGAACACGATGAACGGATCGCTGCCGCCGAGCTCGGCGACCATCGGCTTGAGGTGACGGCCCGCCACCGCGGCGACCTCGCTGCCGGCCCGGGAACTCCCGGTGAGGGTGACGCCGCGGAGCCGCCGGTCCGCGATGCACGAAGCCGCCTGCTCATTGGTCAGGAAGAGGTTCTGGATGAGCCCCTCCGGAGCTCCCGCCTCCCGGTAAAGCTCCACGATCCGGAGCGCGCACTGGGGCACCGACGGCGCGTGCTTCAGAACCATCGGGTTTCCGGTGACGAAGTTGGGCGCGGAGACCCGGATGACCTGCCACAGCGGGAAGTTCCACGGCATGATGGCCAGGATCGGCCCGAGGGGGTCGTAGCGCACGTAGGCGTCGCTACCGTCGGAGGGATAGTGGTGCGGCTGGAGCGACTCTTCCGCGGTCTCCGCGTAGTGCCTCGCAACCCACGCACACTTCCGCGCTTCGGCCACTCCCTGGGCGAGCGGCTTGCCCATCTCGAGCGCCATGAGCGGCGCCAGGTCGTCCGCCTGCGCCTCGAGAAGCTCGGCCAGGCGCTCGTTCACCGCCCGGCGTTCGGCGAACGGGGACCGGCGCCAGGCGCGGAACACGGCGTCGGCGCGGTCCAGGGCGGCGTCCACCTCGCGGTCGGTCGCCGTCGGGAACTCGGCCACCACCTCCCCGGTGGCGGGATTCAGGGTCCGGTAGAGCATCAGCGGCGGCCGCCGGGAGGGTGGAGGCGGTTGTACTTGGCTCCCACCTCCAGCAGGTCTTCGATCGAGATCGCCTCCCGGGTGTTCCCGTTCTTGCCGACGACCGTGGTGGCCTTGAGCATCGAGTTGTAGACGGCCTCCTCGGTGGCCTCGATCGCCGCCTGGAAGAGCGGCGACAGCCGGTCGCCCCGGAGAACGGCCCCTTCGTCCACCGGAGAGTCACTCCGGAATCCGGTGCGGAGCGACTCCGCCGAGGAAAAGGCGATCACGAAGTCGCCGCTCCCGTGGGAGGAGGTGGCCCCGGTGCGGGCGAGGCCGAGCATCACCCGCCGCGCCAGCCGGGTGAGGCCCAGCGAGCGGATCGGAGCATCGGTGGCCACCACCATCATGATGGACCCGTCCGGGTTGTCCAGCGAGTCGTCGCCTCGAGCGCCGTCGCCGCCGCGCAACTGGTCCCGCAGGTAGTAGCGGTCGAGTTCCTCACCGACCGGGATCCCGTCCATGACGAGGACTCCTCCGTAGTTGCTCTGGATCAGCGCCCCGACCGTGTATCCCCCGAGACTCTCGGGCAATCGCCGCGAGGAGGTGCCGATCCCCCCCTTCCAGCCGAACGCGGAGGTCCCCGTGCCGGCCCCCACCGCGCCCTCCGCGACCGGCCCCGCGGACGCGGTGCGGATCGCCTCCAGCACGTGGCTTTCCTTCACATGGAGTCCCCGGATGTTGTTGAGGTAGCCGTCGTTCGTCTCGCCGATCAGCGGGTTCACCGAGCGCACGTCCTCGTTGCCGGGGAGACCGAGGGTGTAGGTCACCACCGCGCGCGCGGCGTCCCACACCGACAGCGTGTTGGTGAGCACGACCGGGGTCTCGATGGTCCCGAGCTCCACGACCTGGGTGGACCCGGCCAGCTTGCCGAAGGCGTTCCCGATATGGACGGCGCCCGGGACTTTCTCCTGGAAGACGTTGCCGGCGTGGGGCAGGATGGCGGTGACCCCGGTGCGGATGTGGTCCCCCTCCATCAGGGTCACCTGCCCGACGAGGACGCCGGGGACGTCCGTGATGGCGTTCAGCGGCCCGGGATCCAGAACTCCCGGCGACAGGCCGATGTCGCGGGCCCGGGGCCGGGAGTCGCCCTGTCCGAGGGCGAGCGGCGCGGCCAGCAGGGCGATGGCGAGGACCGCCGGGATGCGGTGGACTTGTTTCATCGGAACCTCCGGAATCGGGAGTCTCGGGGAAGAGTCCCGGAGGATACGGGATGCGTCCGGCCCCTCGACGGCACGGAACATTCCCGGCGCCCGGTTCGTAAGCTCCACCCGTCATGGTTCACGGGAATGCGTCCGGCCGCGGCTTGGGCCGCCACCCTCTGGCGCTGGTGTTCGGGGCGTTTGCCGTAGCCGGCTCCGCCAACTGCGCCGTCCCGTTCCAGACCGAGCCGAACGTCGAGGAGACCGAGACGTTCACCGAACCGTTCGCGGCGGGAGCGCTCCTCGATCTGAGAAACATCAACGGACGCGTGGCGATCACCGCGTGGGACCGGGAGGAGGCGGAGATCGTGGCGCGGAAGGTGGGGCCGAGCAGCGCCGCGCTCGAGGACATCCGGATCGAGCTCAACCGTTCGTCGCGCGGGCTCCAGGTTCGCACGCGCTACCCGAAGAAAGGCCGGATGTGGGGACAGCGGTACGGCAGCGTCCACTACTCCATCCGGCTGCCGGAGAGCGCCGATCTCAGGATCTCCACCGTCCACGGACCCGTCGAGGTGGCGGAATTCTCGGGCGAGCTCGAGGCGCAGACGGTCAACGGTTCGCTCCGCCTGACGGGGCACCGGGGGAGCGTGAACGCCAAGACGGTCAACGGGCAGATCGAATGTGAGCTCGACGGCTTCGGCGAGGGCGAGAGCCACTCGCTCCGCACCGTGAACGGCCGGGTGCGCCTGACCCTGGGCCCCGAAGCCCGCGGCCGGGTCGATGCCCGCGCGATCAACGGCCGGGTGATCATGGAACTCGCCGATCTGGAGCATCTGGACACCCCCACCCGGCGCCACAAGCGAGTGCAGGTGCGCGACGGTGGCGGCGAGTGCCGGGTGCGCACCGTG
Organism: Vicinamibacteria bacterium; assembly: GCA_965116805.1. GTDB lineage: Bacteria > Acidobacteriota > Vicinamibacteria > Marinacidobacterales > Marinacidobacteraceae > Marinacidobacterium. The sequence continues at coordinate 1,170,392 of OZ220713.1, read as the reverse complement.
AACGGCACCATCCACGTCACCGACGACTAGCAACACCGAACTCGCGGTCGTCCGCTCCGCTCACCGGGTATAAACCCCGGCCATGAACCGATTCGTGCGCGCTGGCGCCGCTTCCCTCATCCTCGTTTTCGCTGCGCAAGCGTCGGGACAACCGCTCCCGGCGGTCCACCTCATCGGCACCGGGGGCACGATCTCCGGGGGCGCGGGCGGACCGCTGAACGCCGGCGATCTCCGCGCCGCCCTGCCCGGCCTGGATTCCGTGGCTTCCGTCACCACCGAAGACTTCGTCCGCATCGGAAGTTCCCGGATGCATCCGGAGCTCCAGTTCCAGCTCGCGGAGCGGATTGCCGCGGTCTTCGCCGAGCGGCCGGAACTGGCCGGGATCGTGGTGACGCACGGCACCGACTCCCTCGAGGAGACCGCCTTCCTGCTGGACCTCGTGCTGCCGTCCGGCCGCCCGGTCGTGTTTGCGGCCGCGCAGCGCCCGCCCCGCTACGAGGACTCCGACGGACCGCGCAACCTGCTCGATGCGATCCGGGTCGCCGGTTCGGACCGAAGCCGCGGCCTGGGCGTGCTCGTCGTGCTGAACGGCCAGATCCACGCCGCGCGCGAGGTGAAGAAGACCCACTCCATCGCCCTGCACGCGTTCGCCTCACCCGACACCGGGCCGGTGGGCATGGTGGACGAGGGGACGGTGCTGCTCTTCACGACGCCGGCCCGCCGCCTCCACCTTCCCGCCGCCAGCGTCGAGCCGGCGGTGGAACTGGTCCGGCTCACCAGCGGCGGCGGGGCCGCCGTGATTCACGCGGCGGCCGAGGCCGGTGTCCGGGGCCTGGTGGTGGAGGTCTTCGGCCGGGGAAACGCACCGCCCCCGGTCGCCGCAGCGGTGGACGCCGCGATGCAAGCCGGGGCGGTGGTGGTGTTCGTGACCCGCACCGGAGCGGGCCGGGTGGTGCTTTCGGACGCCCAGCGCGAGCGGGGGATCCTTTCCGGAGGGGACCTCGACGGCCTGAAGGCCCGCATCCTGCTCACCGTGGCGCTGGGCGCCGGACGGACCGCCGAAGAGATCGGCGCGGCCTTCTCGAGGCTGTCGGGAGCCGGGTGACCGGGCTCCCTGAGGGGAGCGTCGTCAGCGAAGCACGAGGCGAAGGGGCGGCCCCGCTCCGCGTGAGAGAACGACCGCTTCCGACGGTTCGAGCGTGACGACGGTGTAGTCCCCGACCCGGTCGCCGACCCCGACCAGGGTGGTCTCGCCCCGGTAGAAGAGGGCGGCCCGGACGGGCGTGCCGGAACCGACGTCCACGAAGCCGTGGAGCTCCGGAGTCTCGAGGCGCGGCTCGAAGGACGGGGTCGCCGTGTCCGGATGCTGCTCGGGCAACTCTTCGACACGGGCACCGGCCGCGGACGCGGGATCCGCCTCGATCGGCTCGGCGACAGCGAGGGGAACCGCCGCGTCCGGTCCCGGAACCGTCTCCAGCCAGGCAGCCAGTTGCTCCAGCCGCGGATCCTCAGCCAGACGGCGCGCGTCGGCGGCGGTGAACGTGGCCGCCGGATCCGGCCACAGGACGAGCACCGCAGCGGTGAGCGTGCCGAGGCCGCCCCGGACCGCGAGGGTTGCCCGCTCGACACGCAGCGGCCATCCCGTCCCCTCCACGCCGGCCAGGAACCGCGACAGGGAATCGGGATCGCCCAGCGCCGTGATCCCGGCTTCGGCGCCCGCGGTCCCCTCCGGCGGGCGAACGAGTGGCTGGAGCCGGAGCTGCGAGAGCTCCACCCCACCTTCGCCGGCCGTCCGCACCAGGAACTCGCGCGTCCCCGCGGCGCTCGCGGGTGGCGCGGCGCGGCCGGCGAGCCGCTCCGAGACCCGCAGCAGGCGCTCGCGCCGCTCCCGCTCCGCCGCCGTCCGGGTGCTCTCCCGAGCCGACCGGGTCTGCACGTCGAGCGCCGCGGCAAGCTCGGCCGAAGCACGCCTCGCCTCACCCCAGACGAGCCAGGCGAGCGAGACGGACAGCAGGGCGAGCAGAACCCGAAGCCGGAGGCGCTGGTCCATGGTTCTACCGCCCTATGGCCAGCTGGGCGGTGATCCGGACCAGCGCCGTTCCGTCCGTCTGGCGAGTTTCGCTGATGACCTCGGTCGAGACAACCGAATCGTGGCCCGCCAGTTCGCCAAGGAAGGCGGCGACGGCCGCCGTCGAGGCGGCGTCGGCCGCGATGACCGCCTCGACCCGGCCCGGCCCGGCGGCCGGTCGCACTTCGATGCCGGCAAGCCGGATTCCGGACGGCGCGGTTCCCCGCACCGTGTCCAGGGCGGCGCTGATGGCGGGGGCATCGAGCACTCCGGCGAAGAGGAGGGCGGCCGCCTCCCGGGCGTGGCCGGGCTCGAGCGCCGCAGGACCAGCGGTGACGCCCGTCCCGGAGGATCCAGCCGGCCCGGCGGGGCCCGCGGCCACGAGGTCCGCTCGCGCGCTCCAGAGCGAGGCGCCACCCCACAGGACCAGCAGCAGGCCCCCCAGGATCAGCGCGTCCAGGGCTCGCAGGAAACCCGGCCGGACGGTCTTTCCGAGCTGAATGCCGGCAGGCGCGCGACCCATGGCGAGCTGCTACGCCTCGGTGGCGGCGACGGGAGCCGGGTCGAGCGGCGCCGGCCGCTCGCCGGCCCGCCGCAGCAGCGCCGCGAGGGCCGCGTCGGTCACCGGAGACACCGCGGGGGCCCCTCCGTCCTCCTGCGCGTCCCGGGCTTCCGCAAGCGTCAGCCCCATCGGGCGTACGAGGTCGGCGACCGCCGCCGCCCCGTCCCCCAGGATCGAGACGGCATATCTCCCGTTCTCCGTGGCCCGCCGCACGGCCAGCGCCGGCGGATCGGGGTCCAGTGCGGCGCGGAGCTTCATCCGGAAACCCGTGAGCCGTTCTCCCGCCGCGGTGGCGAGAACGAAGTGGCGCCGGTGGAGCAGCAGGAGGAGACGCCGCTCCGACTTGCCGGCGGCGCGTCCGAGCCACTCGGGAAGGAGGGCCAGGCTCGTGGCGTCCACCCACCGCACCCGCAGTCCCGCCGCTTCGGCGGCCGCCTCGTACTGCCGGGCGACCGGCGAACCCGTCACCGCCCCGAGCACGGACCGGCGACCGAGCGGACCGGAAGCCAGGGTTCCGAACCGGAACCGGCCGTCGAGTTCGGAGGGAGACGGCGCCGAAGTCGTGGCCAACCCGCGGACCAGTTCCGAGCGGAGCCGGCGCACCGCTCGGGAACCCGCACTCTCGGAGAAGCCGGCGTGGGCGGCGCGGTCCGGCAACGCGATGACCGCATCCCGGAAGCCGCCGTCCGGAGCCGCGAGAGCCCGCAGGGCCGCCTGCACTGCCCGGGCCGCTTCCACCGAAGACGCCAGGTTCGGCTCGGTCGGCGAAGGCGCGACGAAGTCCGCGGGCAGACGCCACCGGATCCAGCGGCCAGCGGCCGTACGAATCATCAGATGGTCTCGTCCGAAGGTCATCGCCACGGACCGGCCGCGCGAACCGAAGCGAGGAAGCGGTGACGAGGGCAAGACTCCAACCGGGGGGATGGATTTAGCCTAACTCCATTGATCCCGGGACCGGCGGAGGCGGAGGCGGTCGTGCGGGGGAAGGGCCGGACCGCGACCGTCCGGATTTGGTAGGATCGGCGGTCGGGCTGCGGACGGTCTCCGCCCGTGCGAACGAGCGCGGCGGCCATTCGTCCGCGTGACTACCGGCCGAACGAGGTCCAGCGTTTCGAGTTGGCGCACGTCGTTCGGCGGCCGGTCCGGGCGCCGGGATCCGAGCGATTCCCCAAGTGTTCCCGGGTCGGAGCGAACCCCTAACGTCCACAATCTGGAGCAGCATGCGCGACTATCAGACCGCCGAACTTCGCAACCTCGCCGTAGTCGGACATGGAACGTCCGGCAAGACCACGCTCGTGTCGGCTCTCCTCTACGCCGCCGGCGCCGTGACCCGCCTTGCCCGGGTGGAAGATGGAAACACCACGACGGACTTCGAAGAGGACGAGATCGAGCGCGGCATCAGCCTGAGCGCGGCGCCCACCCACTTCGACTGGGGCGGGGTCAAGGTCAATCTGGTGGACACCCCGGGGTACAGCAACTTCCTCACCGAGGCAAAGCTGGCCATGCCGGTCGCCGACACCGCGCTCATTTCGGTCTGCGCCGTCGACGGGGTGGGGGTCAACACCGAGCGGGTCTGGAACTTCGCGGAAGAGAACCGCGCGGCCGCCATCTTCGCGATCACCCGCATGGACCGCGACCGGGCGTCGTTCGAACGCACCCTGAGTTCGATCCGGGAGACCTTCGGGCGCACCGCGATCCCGGTCCAGTTGCCCATCGGGAGCGAGTCCGGGTTTGCCGGGGTCGTGGACCTCATCACGATGAAGGCGATCAGCGGTCCCGGGCCGGAGGGGAAGGGCGCGAAGACGGGCGATGTACCCGCCGAGCTTCAGGAGCAGGCCGAGGCGGCGCGCAACGAACTCATGGAAATGATCGCCGAATCGGACGAGGAGCTGCTGGACCGGTTCTTTTCCGAGGGAGAGTTGACGTCGGAGGAGATGATCCGGGGCCTCAAGACGGCAGTCGCCGCCCGCTCCATCTTCCCCGTAGTGGCGGTGACCGGAGCGCACAACGTGGGAACCACGGCGCTTCTGGATCTGATCGTCGCGGCCGCCCCGGATCCGACCGGACGCGGGCCCGCGCGCGGGGTCGGCGGTGAGGGAGAGCCGGTCGAGCGGGAGGTGGACGGGGGCGCGCCGGCCAGCGTCTATGTGTACAAGACCATCGCCGACCCCTTCGCCGGACGTCTGAGCCTTTTCCGGGTCATGACCGGAACCGTCGGTCCCGAGACCCAGCTCAGGAACCTGACCACCGGGGGAACCGGGCGTACCGGTGGCGTGAACGTCGCGAACGGGAAGGCCATGGAGGCGGTATCGAAGCTGTCAGCCGGCGATCTCGGATGTTTCGCCAAGCTGCGGGACACGTACACCGGAGACACGCTCGGCGCCGACAACGGGATCCGTTTCGTGCGTCCCGAAGTGCCGCACCCGGTCATCAGCTTCGCCATCGAGCCCAAATCGCGGGGCGACGAGGAAAAGATCTCCCAGGCCCTGCAGCGGCTTCGCGAGGAAGACCTCACCCTGAAGTTCGAGCGCGACCAGGAACTGCTCCTCTCCGGGACGGGGCAGCTCCACATCGAAGTCGTGGTTTCCCGCCTGAAGCGGAAGTTCGGAGTCGAAGTCGATCTGAAACCGCCGCGGGTGCCGTATCGCGAGACGATCACGGTGACCGCCGAAGCCCACGGGCGGCACAAGAAACAGACCGGCGGACACGGCCAGTTCGCCGACTGCCACGTGCGCGTCGAGCCGATGGAACGCGGCGGCGACTTCGAATTCGCGAGCGAGGTCGTGGGCGGCGCGATCCCGCGCCAGTTCATCCCCGCTATCGAGAAGGGCTTCCAGGAAGCCCGGCAAAAGGGATATCTGGCCGGCTATCCCGTCGTGGACTTCAAGGCTACGGTGTTCGACGGGAAGTTCCACACCGTCGATTCGTCAGAAATCGCCTTCAAGATCGCGGCGTCCCTCGCGTTCAAGGACGCCATGTCCAAGTGCCGCCCGACGCTCCTCGAACCGATCATGTCCGTCGTGATCACCGTTCCGGACGAGAACACGGGAGATGTCCTCGGCGACCTCAACTCCCGCCGCGGCCGCACCCAGGGCATGGACCGGAAGGGCTCCCAGACCGCGATCACGGCGCAGGCGCCCATGGCCGAGATGCTCACCTACGAGCCGACGCTGACCTCGCTCACCGGGGGACGCGGGGGTTTCCACATGGAGTTCTCGCACTACGACCCGGTCCCGGGGAACCTGGCGAAGGCGCTGATCGAGGCGTACCAGTCGCGTAACGACTAGAACGAACGCTGCGGAACGGCTTGGAACGCCGGCTTCAGCCGGCACAGCCCGCCGCAGGCGGGCGGCGGGACGGACCTCATTCGCCCGGATGGCTCCGCTGCGCGCCATGCATCCGGGGTAGCGACGAACCGCGCGCGGCCCTGCGGGCCGCTGTGCCGGCTGAAGCCGGCGTTCCAAGCCGGCGCGTCGCCTTGGCTATGGGGCGCCGCGCCGAGGTGGGAATCGTCGCTTCCGGGTGAGGTTACGACGTGCGCGGTGCGGAGCACCGCGCGTGCCGGTCTGGAGACCGGCGTTCCAAGCCGTCAGTCGACGAACTCGATGCGCGCCATGGGGGCGCCGTCGCCCTGGCGCGGACCGAGCTTGAGGATCCGGGTATAGCCGCCGGGACGCTCCTGGAACCGCGGCGCCACCTCGCTGAAGAGGTGACGGACCACCGTCTTCCGCGGCAGGATCTGGAGCGCGCGGCGACGCGCCGCCAGGTCCGACCGGCGCCCGAGCGTAACGAGCCGCTCGACGAACGGGCGCACTTCCTTGGCCTTGGCCAGGGTGGTGCGCAGGTGTCCGTGCTCGATCAGGGTGGCGGCCAGATTCCGCAGCAGGGCGCGCCGGTGCGATGGCCGGCGGCCGAGCTTGCGGTGTGCCATCTGGTGACGCATTTCAGTTCTGTCCCATGCCGAGCTTCAGGCCGAGACCGTCGAGAATCCGCTCCACTTCCTCGATGCTCTTCCGCCCGATGTTCCGCTCGCGCAGCAACTCCGATTCGCTCTTGACCACGAGGTCGCCGATCGTGGATATGTCGGCGTTCCGCAGTCCGTTGTAGGCGCGGACCGAAAGCTGATCCGCATAGTCGTCGATGGACGTGTTGCGATGCAACTCGTAGGCCTTCTGCTCGTCGCTGATAACGACGTCTTCCGTCGCTTCGCCCTCGCCGCCCACGAAGATTCCCAGCATCTCCCTGAGCAGGCGGGCTGCGATGGTGACCGCCTCCTGGGGCCGGATCGAACCGTTCGTATGCACGTCGATCACGAGCTTGTCCAGGTCCGTGTCCTGACCCACCCGCGCCGGCTCAACCTTGTAGTTGACCTTGCGGACCGGAGAATGCGTCGAATCGAGAGGGATGTAGCCGACCTCCAGGTCCGTGTCCCGGTTCCGCTCCGCCTGGATGTAGCCGCGGCCATTCTTCACCCGCATTTCGATGTCCAGCTCCGCCGGCTGGGTGATGGTCGCGAGGTGCACGTCCGGGTCCAGGATCTCGACATTGGGGTCCGTCTCGATGTCCCCCGAGGTCAGGGAACCGGCCTTCCTGCCCTTCAGCCGGATGGTCCTCGGCTGCTCCCCATGGAGCCGCAGGGGGATCCGCTTGATGTTCAGAATGATGTCCAGGGTGTCTTCCTTGACCCCCGGAATCGTTGACATCTCGTGCTGGACACCGTCGAACTTGACCGCCGTAACGGCCGCGCCCTGGATGGAGGAAATCAGCAACCGGCGCAGGGCGTTGCCGATGGTGACTCCGTAGCCCCGCTCAAAGGGATGAGCGGAAAACCGACCGAAGTCGTCACTGCTGGTTTCGATGTTGAGGCCGCTCGGCCTCCGAAGTTCAGACATTAGCGCCGTCTCTCCTTTTCTTTCTGCCCCGTTAGCGCGAGTAGAGCTCGACGATGAGCTGGTCGCGGATCTTCAGTTGCGGGTCCTCGCCGGACGGGAGCGTGACCACCCGTCCCGACGCCATGTCATCCTCTTCGCGCTGGAGCCACTCCGGAACCGTGCGGCCTTCGGCGCGCTCCAGGACCAGTTTGAAGAAGTCCTTCTTGCGCGTCTTGTCGCAGACGCGGATCAGATCTCCCTGATCGATGATCTTGGACGGAATGTCCACGCGTTTCCCGTTCACCTCAACGTGTCCGTGCCGGACAAAGAGCCGGGCGGCGGCCCGGGAGGGAGCGAGACCCAGTCGGTAGACCGCGTTGTCGAGCCGCCGCTCCAGGAGCTGGAGCAGGAACGTGCCGGTGACGGCGCGCTCGCGTTCGGCGCGGTCGAAGTACAGGCGGAACTGACGCTCGAGCAGGCCATAGGCGCGCTTCGCCTTCTGCTTCTCGCGAAGCTGAAGTCCGTAGCCCTGCACGCGGCTGCGACGGGTCTTCCCGTGGGCTCCGGGTGCGAAGTTGCGCTTGTCGATGGCGCACTTCGGGCTGAGGCAGCGATCGCCCTTCAGGAAGAGCTTGGCCCCCTCCCGGCGGCAGAGCCGGCAGACGGGACCTCGATATCTCGCCAAGATGTCCTCCTAGTTCCGGCGTTTCTTGGGTGGCCGGCACCCGTTGTGCGGAATCGGAGTGACGTCCTTGATCGACTTCACCTCGATACCGGCGGCCGAGACGGCACGGATCGCGGCCTCGCGTCCGGCGCCGGGGCCTTTCACCTTGACATCCACATGAGTGCAGCCAAGGGCGCGAGCCTCCCGTGAGGCGGCGCCCGCCGCCTGCTGCGCCGCGAACGGCGTCTGTTTCCGGGAACCCTTGAAGCCCTGCGATCCAGCGCTGGCCCAGCAGACCACGTTTCCGGCCGGATCCGCGAAAGTGATGATCGTGTTGTGGTACGTCGCCTGGATCGACACGACGCCGGCGGTCAGCGTGCGCTTCTCGCGCTTCTTTCCCGTGCGGCGGCGGGCTGTCTTCTTCGTTGCCATGTGGTGTTCCTGTTCCCTTACCGCCGGCGCATCCCGACCCGGCGGGGACCGCGGCGGGTCCGGGCGTTGGTCTTGGTGCGCTGGCCCCGTGCGGGGAGACCCCGGCGATGACGGAGCCCGCGATAGCACCCGATGTCCATGAGGCGCTTCAGATCCATCGAGATCCGCTTCCTCAGGTCTCCTTCAACGCCGCCTTCGTCGTCGATGGCCCGGCCGATCCGGCTGACCTCCTCCTCGGTCAGGTCGCTGACCCGGCGGTGGCGTTCGATCCCGACCTGGTCGAGGATGGTCGCCGCGCGGTGGGACCCCACGCCGTAGATGTACGTCAGCCCGATATCGATGCGCTTGGCGCGCGGCAGGTCAACGCCGGCAATTCTGGCCATCGGTCAGTCTCTCCCTGTTTCTGTCGTCCGGACCGGCCAACAATCGGACCGGCACGGAATTCCGCTTGCTGAGGTCGTCACGGTGTGTCACCCCTGCCGCTGCTTGTGCTTCGGGTTTTCGCAGATCACCCGCACGACCCCTCGGCGGCGGACGATCTTGCACTTGGCGCAGATACGCCGAACGGAAGCGCGAACCTTCATGTTGCCGCTCCTACTTGCACCGGTAGACGATCCGGCCGCGGCTCAGATCGTAGGGGGACAGTTCCACCAGCACGCGGTCTCCCGGCAGTACCTTGATGAAGCTCTTCCGCATCTTTCCCGACACGTGAGCGAGCACCTTGTGATCGCCCGTATCGAGCTTGACCCGGAACATGGCGTTGGGCAGAGGCTCCATGACGGTCGCCTCCACGGAAATAGCGTCTTCCTTAGACATGATCTTCCTCTGAACCCCGATTTCCGGGGTTCTGCTTTCTGGGCTCCGCGAGGATCCAGGGACCGCCCTCCATGACCGCGATGGATCGTTCGAAATGCGCGGAGGCGCTGCCGTCCACGGTAACGACCGTCCAGCGATCCCGCTTCACGCGCACGTCCGGGCTCCCGCGATTCACCATGGGTTCGATCGCGATCACGGCGCCCGGAATCAGGCGGGTCCGTTTGCGAGGATCATAGAAGTTCGGGATCCAGGGCTCCGTGTGCAGGCTGGTTCCGATCCCGTGCCCGCCGTATTCGCGCACCACGGAGTAGCCGTGGCTTTCGGCATGGGTCTGCACGGCCTGCCCGATGTCCGAAACGCTCTTTCCGGGGCGGGCGGCTCCGATTCCGGCGTAGAGAGCCCCCTCGGTCACCTCCAGCAGACGCGCCACTTTCTGGTCGATCTGTCCCACCGCGACGGTCGTCGCGTTGTCCCCGTAGTAGCCGTCCACGATGCAGCCGAAGTCGAGGCTCACGATGTCGCCCTCCTTCAGCTTCCGCCAGCGGGAGGGGATTCCGTGGACGACCTCCTCGTTGATCGAAACGCACAGGGTCGCGGGAAACCCGTGATATCCCTTGAAGGCCGGAGGCACCCCGTGGCGACGCAGGTTGTCGGCGGCCACGCGGTCGAGGTGGGCGGTGGTCACTCCCGGCTCCACCGTGCGGGCGAGCAGGTCCAATGTCTCCACCGTGATCGCGTTGGCCTGGTGGAGCTTGTCCAGCTCGACGTCCGATCGGGAAATCACTGGGTCACCAACTGCGCCGCGGCGAACGGCAGGGCCGCGCACAGACGGCCGAAGACCTCGTCGCGGGACCCGAGTCCCGGGATGTTGACGGCGCGGTCTCCGTAGTAGTCGAGGAGTGGCAGTGACTCGGACTCGTAGACCTCGAGCCGGCGGCGGAAGGCGTCCTCACTGTCGTCCTGCCGGCCGTCCGTGCCACGCCGGCCGCGGACCCGGGCGGCCAGTTCCTCCGCCGGAACGGCGATGTTCGCAATCCACTCGGTGGCTCCGAGCCTCGCGAGGACCTCGCCAAGCGCCCGGGCCTGCGCCCGGTTCCGCGGATAGCCGTCGAGAATGAAACCCCGGCGGCAATCGGGAGCGGAAACCCGCTCTTCAACGATGCCCAGGACGATCTCGTCGCTCACCAGGCGGCCGGCCGCCATGATGTCGCGGGCCGCCACGCCGAGTTCCGTTCCATCCGCGACCGCCTGCCGGAGAATGGCCCCGGTCGAAATATGGGGCAACCCCAGCGACTCGGCGAGCCGCTCCGCCTGGGTCCCTTTTCCGGACCCGGGAGCGCCGAGGAGAATGACCGCGTTCATATCAGCTCCGGGGCGCCTCAGCCGCGACGTCCACGAATCCGGCCCCGCTGCAGGAAGCCTTCGTAGTTGCGCATGATGAGCTGGCTTTCCACCTGCTGCGCGGTGTCCATGGCGACGCCGACCACGATGAGGATGGAAGTGCCGCCGAAGTAGAACGTCACCCCCATGCCCTCGGTGATGAAGGTCGGCAGGACCGAATCGAGCCACGGCCCGATCACCGGGATCGGAGCCACGGTGAACCCGTTCAGCAGGAACTCGGGAAGGACCGCGACCGCGGCCAGATAGATCGCGCCCACGAAGGTGAGCTTCCCGAGCACGGCGTCCAGGTAGCGCGCCGTCGGACGCCCGGGCCGGATGCCCGGGACGTAGCCGCCGCTCTTCCGCATGTTGTCCGCCACGTCGGCGGGCTTGAAGACGATGGCGGTGTAGAAGTAGCAGAAGAACAGGATCGAGACGACGTAGAGCAGGGTGTAGAGCGGCATGCCCCAGCGAAGCTGCTCGGCGATGGCGGCCATCCAGCGGCTCTCGGTGAAGAGCGAGGCGAACGTCTGCGGCAGGGCGATGATCGAGCTGGCGAAGATCACCGGAATCACGCCCCCGGTGTTGATCTTCAGCGGGATGTGGGTGGACTGTCCCTGGTACATCCGGCGGCCGACGAACCGCTTCGCGTACTGCACCGGAACCCGCCGCTGGCCACGCTCGACGAACACGATGAACGCGAGGACCGCGATCATGAAGACGACGAGGAGAGCCACGCCGAAGACCGTCTGCTGTCCGACGCGGATGTTCTGGACCGTGGTGAGAATGGCCGACGGGAACATCACCACGATCCCCGCGAAAATCAGCAGCGACATCCCGTTGCCGATTCCGCGCTCCGTGATCTGCTCGCCGATCCACATGATGAACACCGTGCCGGCGGTCATCGTGAGAATGGTCATCAGGGTGAAGGAGAGCCCGGGTTCGTTCACCAGGTTCATCCCGTCGGGAAGGGCCTGGCTTTGCAGGAAGACCGCGATGCTCGCCGACTGGATCACCGCGAGGATCACGGTGCCGTAGCGGGTGTACTGGGTGATCTTCTTGCGCCCGAGTTCCCCCTCCTTGCTGAGCTTCTCGAGATACGGCCATACCAGCGTCAGGAGCTGCAGGATGATCGACGCGCTGATGTAGGGCATGATGCCGAGCGCGAACACCGTGACCTGCGAGAGGTTCCCCCCGGAGAACATGTCCACGAAACCGAACCAGGTCGCGCGGTTCTGTTCGAAGAAGGCCGTCAGGGCCGCCGGGTTGACACCGGGCGTGGGGACGTGGTTTCCGAGCCGGTACACGGCGAGCATGCCGAGCGTGAACAGAATCCGGGTACGAAGATCCGGAATCCGGACGATGCTGCGGACGGCGTTGATCACTTCTGGCTTTCGGAGTTGCCGGCGCCCGCGCCGATGAAGTCCACGGTCCCGCCGGCGGCTTCGATCTTGCGGCGGGCGGAAGCGCTGAAGGCGTGGGCCCGCACGGTGAGGCGCCGCTCCAGCTCACCTCCGCCAAGGACCTTGATGCGGAACGGCCGCGGGCGGACCAGCAACGGAGGTCCTTCCGGATCAGGCCGGTAGATCCGCGCGCCCTGGATCAGGCGGGCGGCCACCAACTCGATCTCGCCGACGGTCGAACCGTCCTCGAAACGGTTGAGGTCGCCCAGATTGACGACCTCCTGACGGGTTCGGAAGATGTTCGTGAACCCACGCTTCGGCACCCGCCGCACGAGCGGCATCTGGCCGCCCTCGAAGCCGCGGCGGAGCGAGTACCCGGACCGCGACTTGGCTCCCTTGTGGCCGCGGCCGGCGGTCTTGCCGGTTCCCGATCCGGGGCCGCGCCCCACCCGCTTGCGGGATCGGACGGCGCCCTCGGGCGGCGCCAGTTCATGAAGGCTCACTTGCTCGTCCTCATTCGCCATCGGCCGATCCGGCCGTCTCCTGCATCTCGGTCGCTTCGACGATACGGACGAGGTGCGGAACCCGCCGCACCATCCCCCGGATCATGGGGTTGTCCGGCCGGGAAGCGGTCGCTCCCAGGCGGCGAAGCCCCAGGCCCTTCACGACCTCGCGCTGATAGCGGGTCGTGCCGGCCAGTCCGCGCACGAGTTGCACGACGATCCTCGCCCCTCCCGGGGCTGCGGCGTTGTCTTCTGGCTGCGTCATGGCTCTAGGCCCGGATCTCCGCCTCGATGTGGCTCACGTCCTTCCCCCGGAGTTCCGCCACCGCGGTCTTCGAGCGAAGGGAGAGGAGCGCGACCATCGTCGCTTCCACCACGTTCTTCGGATTGGCGGTTCCGAGCGACTTGGTCAGGATGTCCTTGATTCCGGCGAGCTCGATGACGGCGCGCACCGGACCGCCGGCGATCACCCCGGTCCCCTCCGACGCCGGTTTGAGCAGGACCCGGCCCGCCCCGAACACACCCACCACCTCGTGAGCGATGGAGCTCCCCTCGCGGGGAACCGTCGTCAGGTTCTTCTTGGCGATCTCGATTCCCTTCTTGATCGCCGCCGGCACCTCGCGCGCCTTGCCCAGACCGAAACCCACGCGGCCGTCCTCGTTTCCAACGACAACCAGCGCGGAAAAGGACAGGTTCTTCCCGCCCTTGACCACCTTGGTCACCCGGTTGATCGAGACGACCTTGTCCTTGAGATCGGGATCGCCGGTCCGCTCCACCTGCGTGTTGCGCGAACCGCTCCGAGGCCTCGACCGGCCGCCCGCGTCCATGTTCAGCACTGAACCCCTCCATTCCTCACCGCGTCGGCGAGAGCCTTGATCCGGCCGTGGTACCGGGACCCGCCGCGATCGAAGACCACCGTCTCGATGCCGGCGGCGCGGGCCCGCTCCGCCAGCTTCTCGCCGACCAGCGCGGCGCCGCGGGCGTTTCCACCCCCCTCGATCCCGGTCTCGCGGCTTCCCGCGGCGACGAGGGTGGTGCCGGCAGCGTCATCGATGACCTGTGCGTAGATGTGCTTCAGCGAGCGGTAGACCGCAAGCCGCGGGCGCTCGGCGGTGCCGGTGACCTTCTTTCGAATGCGGGCATGGATGCGCTGCCTTCGCTGGCGGCGGGTCGTGATTCGCATGGCTTTTCTGGTACTAGGCTCCGGTCTTTCCGGCCTTCTTGATGAGGCGTTCGCCGGTGTAGCGAACCCCCTTCTGCTTGTACGGGTCCGGCTTGCGGAGCGCGCGGATGCGCGCCGCCACCTGCCCGACGGCCTGCTTGTCGGCGCCCGACACGACGACGTGCGTGTTCTTCTCGATCCGGACGTCGATCCCCTCGGGCAGCGTGAACTCGATGGGATGGGAATACCCCAGCGCGAACGAGACGTTCCGTCCCTTCACCTGCGCCCGGTAGCCGACTCCCACGATGTCCAGTTCCTTCTGGAAACCCTCGGAGACACCGGTCACCGCGTTCGCGAGGAGCGCCCGGGTGAGCCCCCAGTAGGCCCGGTTGCCCGAGGCTTCCCGAAGGGACACCTGGGCCATGTTGTTCTCGAGCTGTACGTCGATGCCGGGAAGTACGGGGCTGGTGAGGACGCCCTTCGGGCCCTTCACGCGGACCTCGGAGCTCTCGATCGTGATCGAGACCCCGGACGGAACCGGGATCGGCTTGGCGCCTATGCGGGACATGCGAACGGACCTCGGGCTACCACACCTGGCAAAGGACTTCGCCGCCCACGCCGAGATGGCGCGCCTGACGGCCCGTCATCACTCCGCGGGAGGTCGACAGCAGGGTGACGCCGAGCCCTCCCTGCGCCTTGGGAATCCTGTCGTGGGAGACGTAGACCCGGGTGCCGGGTCGCGAAACCCGCTTCAGCCCGGACAGCGCCTCCCGGTTGCCGGGCAAGCGCCGCAGCTTGATGCGGATCGCGTCCTGCGGCGGCGAGGAGCGCCGCTCCCACCCGTCCACGTATCCCTCCTCGTGGAGGATGCGGGCGATCTCCTCTTTCAGCTTCGAGGCGGGAATCTCGACAAAGTCGTGCCGCGCCTGAATCGCGTTGCGAATCCGGGTGAGCATGTCGGCCACCGGGTCAGACCACATCAGCGCGCCTCCCTACCAACTCGCCTTGATGACGCCGGGGATCTCTCCCGCGAGCGCCAGCTTCCGGAAACACAGCCGGCAGAGCCCAAACTTCCGGAGATAGGCCCGTGGGCGGCCACAGCTCAGGCAGCGGTTGTAGCGCCGCACCTCGAACTTGGGCCGCTTCCTTGCCTTGGCAATGAGCGATTTCTTCGCCAAAACTCTTTCCTCTGCTTGTCCAGCTTCTGGGTACTACGCTTCCCGGCGGGCGAACGGCATCCCGAAGGCGCGGAGCAGCTCTCGCGCGTCCTCGTCGCTCGTCGCGGTCGTGCAGATGGTCACGTTCATCCCGAGGGTCTTCTCGATCTTCGAGTAGTCGATCTCGGGGAACACGGATTGGTCCGTCAGGCCCAGGGTGTAGTTGCCCCGGCCGTCGAAGGCCCGGTCCGAAACGCCGCGAAAGTCGTGCACCCGGGGCAACGCGATGTTGATCAGCCGGTCCATGAATTCGTACATCCGGATGCCGCGCAGCGTGACCCGGACGCCCACCGGCATGCCGTCCCGGATCTTGAAGTTGGCGATGGACTTCCGGGCCCTGGTCACCACGGGCCGCTGCCCGGTGATCGCCGTCAGGTCCGCGACCGCGGCGTCGATGAACCGGTGCTCCCGCGCCCCTTCTCCGACGCCCATGTTGACGACGACCTTGGTGACTCGGGGTACCGCGTGCACACTGGCAATCTGCAGTCGCGTGCGCAGATCGGGAGCGATGGTCTCCCGATACCGGGAACGAAGGCGGCTCACTTGTCGATCACTCCCTGGGAACGGACGCTCACCCGAACCTTGCGTCCATCGGTCAGCCGGGTCCTCCCGATCCGGGTCGGGAGATTGGTCTCCGGATCCACGATCATCACGTTGCTGATCGCGATCGAGGCTTCCCGTTCGACGACGCCACCCTTGATGTTCGCCCGCGGGTTGGCCTTCGTGTGCCGCTTGATCATGTTGATGCCCTCGACGAGCACGCGTCCGGTTTCCGGAAAGACGCGGAGAATCCGTCCCCGCTTCCCCAGGTCGCTCCCGGCCGTGATCTGGACGAGGTCGTTCTTGCGCACGTGCAGCCGCCGCGGTGGCGGCGCGCTCTTCTTCCGGGACATCGTCAGAGGACCTCCGGAGCAAGCGAAACGATCTTCATGAACTGGCGCTCGCGCAGTTCGCGGGCAACCGGACCGAACACCCGGGTTCCGGTGGGCTCGCGCTGCTCGTTGATCAGCACCGCGGCGTTGTCACCGAATCGGATGTAGGACCCGTCCGCGCGGCGGTGTTCCTTGCGGGTCCTCACGATCACCGCCTGCACGACCGTCCCTTTCTTGACCGCGCTCCCCGGCGCGGCTTCGCGCACCGAAGCGGTAATGACGTCCCCCAGCCGGGCGATACGACCCACGCCGCCGCCGAGCGGAAGGATGCAGGTGACCCGGCGGGCGCCGGAGTTGTCGGCGACCTGCAGTACCGACTGCATCTGGATCACTTGGCGCGCTCCACAACGTTGAGCAGCCGGAAACGCTTCGTCCGGGAAAGCGGACGGCATTCCTCGATCTGGACGCGGTCTCCGACCCGGCCCTCGTTCTTCTCGTCGTGAACCGCAAAGCGGGTGGATTTGCGGTACCGGCGCTTGTAGAGGCGGTGTTCCACCAGGCGCTCGACGAGCACGGTGATGGTCTTCTCGGCGCCGCTGGCGACCACGGTTCCGGTCCTGATCAGTCTTGGCATGACGGTTCTTCTCTTGTTCACCCGCCTCAGGAATCCGAGGCGCCGCTCCCCGGGGAATCGGTCCCGATCTCGAGCTCGCGCTCCCTCATGATCGTCTGGAGCCGGGCGGCCTGGCGCCGCAGCAGCTTGACCTTGTGCGTGTGACCGAGCTGGCCGGTGGCGGCCTCGAGCCGGGCATCGAACAGCTCCCGCGTCGTTTCCTGCTGCTTCCTCACGAGTTCGTCGTGGGTCAACTCGCGAATCCGGGCGGCCTTCACGACGATTCCTCCTCAAAGCGGCCGACGAACTGCGTCCGCACCGGAAGCTTGTGGCCTGCCCGGCGCATCGCCTCGATGGCCTGGTCGCGGGCGACGCCTTCCATTTCAAAGAGGACCCGTCCCGGACGCACCACGGCGACCCATCCCTCGGGACCGCCCTTTCCCTTGCCCATGCGCGTCTCCTGGGGCTTCTTGGTCAGCGGCTTGTCGGGGAAAATCCGGATCCAGACCCGGCCGGTCCGCTTGATGAAGCGGGTGATGGCCACCCGCGCCGACTCGATCTGGCGATTCGTGATCCATCCCGGCTCCAGCGTCTTGAGCCCGAAGTCTCCGAACGCCACGGTCTGCCCGGTCCAGGACTTGCCGCGCATGCGGCCGCGCTGCTGTTTCCGGTACCGCGTCTTCTTCGGCATCAGCATGGCGTTTCTCCTCGGGGATTCCCTTCAGGGCTCAACCGGCGCTTGCCTCTTCGGAGCCGGAAGCCGACGGCTTCGGGGAGATCTCCGGACGTCCCGGCCGGCTCACCACGTCGCTGACGCCCCGGTAAACCCAACACTTGACCCCGATCTGACCGTAGGTCGTAAAGGCCTCGGCGAGGCCGTACTCGATGTCGGCCCGCAGCGTGTGGAGCGGGAGCTGCCCCTCCAGGTACCACTCCGCCCGGGCGATGTCGGCGCCGTTGAGCCGCCCGGCGCACCGGATGCGGACGCCCTTGGCGCCGTTCCGCATGGTGTTCTCGACGGCCTTCCGCATCGCGCGCCGGAACGCGATCCGCTTCTCCAGCTGGAGGGCGATGGACTCGGCGACCAACTGCGGGTCGAGTTCGGGCTTGATCACCTCGAGGGGCCGGATGTGGACTTCCTTGCCGGTGCGCTTGCGAAGATCGCGCGTCAGCTTCTCCACTTCCGTCCCCTTGCGCCCGATGATGATTCCCGGCCTCGAGGTGTGGATGTAGATGTTGAGCTTGTTGCCCGGCCGCTCGATTTCCACCCGCGAAATGCCCGCGTGGTACAGGCGGCGCTTGAGAAGACGCCGCAGCTTCAGGTCCTCGTGCAGCGAATCCCGATAGGCGCTGTCCGCAAACCAGCGGGAGCGCCAGGTCTTGCTGTATCCGAGCCGGAAGCCGTGCGGGTGTACTTTTTGACCCATTCCTATTCCTCTTCGACCGCGGTCACGCGGATCGTGTAGTGGGTGGTTCGCCGCCGGATGCGACGGATACGGGCCCTGCGGCCGCTACGGGCGATCGCCCGGGCCGGCCCCTGGTCGGCGAAGGCCTCGGAGACCATGAGCTTGTCCTCATCGATCCGCTTCGCTTCGCTGAGGGCCTTCGTCTGGGCGTTCGCGATGGCCGACCGCAACACCTTCTCGATGATGGGCGCCGGCGCGCGATTCGTGTTCTGCAACACCGAGATGGCGTCCGCCGCGGGCTTGTCACGGATGAGGTCGAGAACGAGCCGCGCCTTCTGAACCGAACCGGGAACCGCCGTCGCCCGGGCCACCGCTTCGATCACGGCGTCACCCCCGTTCGTGAGAAGAGTCTCATCGGTGTGCCCTCGACTTCTCGGTCTTCACCTTGTGGCCCTTGAAGGTCCGGGTCGGCGAAAACTCACCGAGCTTGTGACCCACCATGTTGTCGGTCACATAGACCGGGATGAACTTGCGGCCGTTGTGAACGGCGAAGGTCAGGCCCACCATCTGCGGGACGATCGTGGAGCGCCGCGACCAGGTCTTGATGATCGTCTGCCGGCGCGCGACGTGCGCATCCTCGACCTTCCGGATCAGGCTTTCCTCGATGTACGGGCCCTTTTGAATCGAACGCGGCATTCTGTGGTCCTTTTCTGATCCCTGTTCCGATCTGGTGGTGTGAGGTGTCCTCGGCCTACCTTCTGCGGCGTCGGCGCGAGCGGACGATCATCGAGTCGGTCCGCTTGTTGTTGCGGGTCTTGTGTCCCTTGGTCGGCACGCCCCAGGGGCTCACCGGGTGACGCCCGCCGGAGCTCTTGCCCTCGCCGCCGCCGTGCGGGTGGTCCACCGGGTTCATCGTGACTCCCCGGTTGTGCGGCCGGCGGCCGAGCCAGCGCTTGCGGCCGGCCTTGCCGAGCTTCACGTTCTCGTGGTCCACATTGGAGACCTGGCCGATGGTGGCGTGACACTCGCGCAGCACCTTGCGGACCTCGCCGGAGGGAAGGCGTACCTGCGCGTAACGCCCCTCCTTGGCGACCAACTGCACGAAAGCACCGGCGCTGCGCGCCATCTTGCCGCCGCCCCCGGGCCGGAGCTCGACGTTGTGAATCGTGGCGCCCAGCGGAATGCGTTCGATGCACAGCATGTTTCCGGGCGCGATCTCGGCGCTGTCGCTCGCCATCACCACGTCGCCGACCTTCATCCCGACGGCGTGCAGGATGTACCGCTTGTCTCCGTCGAGATAGTGGAGAAGCGCGATGCGGGCCGAGCGGTTCGGGTCGTACTCGATGGACGCCACCCGTCCGGGCACTCCCGGCTTCGCGCGCCGGAAATCGATCTCCCGGTGGCGCCGCTTGTGGCCGCCCCCGCGGAACCGGACCGTGATGCGCCCGGCGCGGTTCCGCCCGCCGCGCTGGTTTTTCCCTCGGGTCAGGCGTTTCTCCGGCGTGGTCGTCGTAAGTTCCTCGAACGTCTGGACGGTGTGGAACCGGCGTCCGGGAGAGGTCGGCCGGGATTTTTTGATCGCCATTTACACGCCCTTGAAGATCTCGATGACGTGGCCCTCCTCGAGGGTCACGTACGCCTTCTTCCAGTTGGGGCGCCGTCCGACGAAACGGCCCCAGCGCTTGTTCTTGCCCGTGAAGTTGGAGGTGCGGACATCCTTGACCTCCACCTCGAACAGGCTCTCCACGGCGCGGCGGATCTGAATCTTGTTGGCCTTCGGGCTCACCCGGAAAGCGACGACGTTCTGGGTTTCCCGCAGGCGCTCCGCCTTTTCGGTGGTGAGCGGTTCGAGGATGACGCGGTCGGCTTCCATCATTTGCCTCCCTGTCTGCCTTCCTGTCCAGGGGCCCCTGCTTCGGACAGCTTCTCGGAGAGCGCGGCGAGCGCGGAGCGCCGAATGAGCACCGTCTTCGCCTTGAGGACCTCGTAGCAGTGGAGCGCCCTCACCGAAACGACCTCGACCGCCGGCAGGTTCCTCGTCGACAGGTAGAGGTCGTCGGAGGGCGCCGTCTCCACGATCAGCACGCGTCCGCCGGTTGAACCCCACTCGCCCAGGCGGCGCAGCACCGCCCGGGTGGAGGGACCCTCGAGACCGAAGTCGTCGAAGACGCGCAACCGCCCTTCGCTCGCGCACAGCGAGAGCGCGGAGCGGAGCGCGCCGCGCTGCATGCGGCCCGGCAGCCGATAGCTGTAGTCGCGAGGCTGCGGTCCGAACACGGTCCCGCCGCCCCGCCACAAGGGGGTGCGGCGGCTGCCGACGCGCGCGTTGCCGGTGCCCTTTTGCCGCCAGGGCTTGCGGCCGCCTCCGGCGACGAGCGCGCGGGTCTTGGTCGCATGGGTCCCGGCGCGCCGGCCCGCCATGTACTGGCGGACGGCGTCGTAGTGGAGGCCCGGCCTCACCGGCGCCGCGAAGACCGCCGGATCGAGTTCCACTTCGCCGCCTTCGGAATCACGGGCGACCACGGAACCGGCGCGCTGAGGGTCTTCGGCCTCGGGTACGCCTTCCGTCGGAAGCGCTTCTTGCTCTGCCACGGTCACTTTTCGTTCTTCCTGCTCCGGGTTCTTCGGGTCGGTTCTCTTCTCTCGGTTGTCGCTCTCGTCAGGCCTTGCGAATCTCGACGGTCCCGCCGCGAGGTCCGGGAACGGCGCCACGCACCGCCACCAGGTTTTCCTGCGCGTCGACCCGAACGATCCGGAGGTTCCGGACCGTCACGCGCTCCCGGCCGTGCTGGCCGGGAAGCCGGGTGCCCGGGAGCACCCGCGAGGGAGTGGCGCACATGCCGATCGCGCCCGGGGCGCGGTGGAACTTGGAACCGTGCGACTTCGGCCCGCCGTGGAAGCCGTGCCGCTTCATCACTCCGGCGAAGCCCTTGCCCTTGCTGACTCCGGTGATCCGGACCACGTCGTCCGGCGAGAACACCTCGGCGCCAAGCCGGGAACCGATCTCCAGGTCCTCGCCCGAATCCGCCTCGAACTCGCGCAGTACCGAGGCGGCAGGGGCTCCGGCAGCCTGCAGCCGGGCGGCGAGCGCCCGGTTGCGGGCCGGGCGGCTCCCCGGGCCGCGGGGCCGCTCCAGGCCGACCTGAACGGCTTCGTAGCCGTCGGCCGCCGCGGTCTTCTTCTGTACGACGACGCAGGGGCCCACCCGAATCAGGGTCACGGGAATCACCCGGCCGTCGTCCCCGAAATGCTGGGCCATCCCCAGCTTCGTGCCCAGCAGTCCGTTCATCGATCTTCCTCCGCGATTCCCGTTCGTTCCCTACTTGGCCTGCGGCTCGCCGGCGACCATCGCCTTGATCTCGACATGAACGCCGGCCGGAAGATCCAGGCGCGACAACGCATCGACCGTGGTCGGCGTGGACCCCAGGATGTCCAGGAGCCGCTTGTGCGTCCGGAGTTCGAATTGCTCGCGAGACTTCTTGTCTACGTGCGGAGAGCGAAGCACGGTGTAGCGGTTCTTGACCGTCGGCAACGGAATCGGGCCGGCGACCGTGGCGCCGGTCCGCTTCGCCGTCTCCACGATCTCACTGGTGGACTGGTCCAGCAGGCGGTGATCGAACGCCTTGAGTCGGATGCGGATCTTTTCGTTCATCGGGTTGCAGTCCTCGTCAGGCGCTCGCCATGACCTCCGCCATGACGCTCTCCGGAGCCTCCTCGTAGGAGCCGAAGTGCATCGTGTAGGTCGCGCGGCCCTGGGTGGCGGACCGGATGTCCGTGGCGTAGCCGAACATCCCGGCCAACGGCACCATTGCCTCCACGACCTGCGCGTTTCCCCGCATCGAAAGCCCGCTGATCCGGGCGCGCCGTGAATTCAGGTCACCCATCACCTCTCCGGTGAAGTCGTCCGGAGTCACGACCTCCACTTTCATCACCGGCTCGAGGATGACCGGCGAGCACCGGCGCAGCGCGTCCTTGACCGCCATGGAACCCGCGATGCGGAACGCGAGTTCGGAACTGTCCACGGTGTGGAAGGTGCCGTCGTAGAGACGCACGGTCACGCCGGTCACCGGGTAGCCGGCGAGCGGCCCGGCGGCGAGGGCGTCACGAGCTCCCTCCTCGACTGCCGGGATGTATTCGCGCGGCACGGACCCGCCCACGATGTCGTTGACGAACTCGAACGGCTCGCCCGGATTCGGGAAGACCTCGATCCGGACATGGCCGTACTGACCCCGGCCTCCCGTCTGGCGCACGTAGCGCCCTTCGGTCTTCGTGGAGGCGCGGATGGCCTCGCGGTAAGCGACCCGGGGCTGACCCACGACCGCGCCCACCTGAAACTCGCGGAGCAACCGGTCCACGATGATCTCGAGGTGCAACTCTCCCATCCCGCTAATGATGGTCTGCGCCGTTTCCGCGTCGGTCGTCACCCGGAAGGTCGGATCCTCGTGGGTCAGTTTCCCGAGCGCGCCCGCCAGCCTTTCCTGATCCGCCTTCGTCGCCGGTTCGATGACCCGGGAAATGACCGGCTCGGGGAACTCCATCGCTTCGAGGACGACGGGAGCGGCAGGCGAACAGATCGTCTCCCCGGTCCTGGCGTTTCGAAGACCCACCACCGCCGCGATGTCCCCGGCGTAGACCTCCTTGATCTCCTCGCGCTTGTTGGCGTGAATCTTGAGGAGACGACCGACGCGCGACCGGACCGAGCGGGTGGAGTTGAGGACCGTGTCACCGGTCCGGAGCACCCCCGAGTAGACCCGGAAGAAGGAAAGCTGGCCGACGAAGGGATCGGTCATCACCTTGAAGACCAGCGCGGCAAAGGGAGCGTCGTCCCGCGCGTCCCGGACGGCCGGGGTCGGATCGGCTATGGACGCGGTGCCCGTGATCGACGGCACGTCCGTCGGCGCGGGCAGCAGGGCGACGACCGCGTCCAGCAGGGGCTGCACACCCTTGTTCCGGAAAGCGGACCCGCAGAGAACGGGAACCAGTTGCAGCGCGACCGTCGAACGCCGCAGCGCCGCCTCGCACTCCTCGGGGGTCAGGTCTCCGTTCTCATCCCAGATTCCGAGCGCCTCAATGTCGCATTCGCAGATCTTCTCGATCAGCGACTCCCGGGCGAGGCGGGCTTCCTCGAGGCGCTCCGGAGCGACCTCGGTCTCCTCGTAGCGGGCGCCGAGAACGTCACCGTGATAGCGAATCTCCTTCATCCGAACGAGATCCACGACCCCTTCGAAGGCGTCCTCCGCGCCGATCGGGAGCTGAACCGCCGCCGCGCGGGCTCCGAGGCGATCCTCCATCATCTTCACGACCCGGCCGAAGTCGGCGCCGGCCCGGTCCATCTTGTTCACGAAGGCGATCCGGGGCACGGCGTACTTGTCGGCCTGCCGCCAGACCGTTTCCGACTGCGGCTCTACGCCGGCGACCGCACAGAACACGGCCACCGCGCCGTCGAGAACCCGGAGCGACCGCTCGACTTCGGCGGTGAAGTCCACGTGTCCCGGCGTGTCGATGATGTTGACCCGATGGTCCTTCCAGAAACAGGTCGTCGCGGCCGAGGTGATCGTGATTCCGCGCTCCTGCTCCTGCTCCATCCAGTCCATCGTCGCGGTTCCCTCGTGAACCTCGCCGAGCTTGTAGGTGATGCCGGTGTAGTAGAGGATGCGTTCGGTGGTAGTCGTCTTCCCGGCGTCAATGTGCGCCATGATCCCGATGTTTCGGGTGTCGGCGAGGGCGACTTTGCGGGGCATGGGAACGGGAGGGCGATAGGTGCTGTGAGGGTGATCCGACGGGAGACGAGAACTGCGGAAGAAAGTCCGAATTGCCTGCGGTTCGATTTCTGCGCAATGACGGACGGATCGAGTCCGCCTCACCGGACCATGCGGGCCCGAGTGGGCTGGACTCAGCAGTCGATCTCATTGGGCGAAATCGTGCTCGCTTCCTGAATGGCGGTTCCTCCGATTTGTTGTTTGCCGATGGATGTTGATCGAGCCTGACCGGGCGGCTACCAGCGGTGGTGGGCGAAGGCCTTGTTCGCCTCCGCCATCTTGTGGGTGTCTTCCCGCTTCTTGATGGCCCCACCCCGATTCTGGGAGGCGTCGAGCAGTTCGCCCGCCAGCTTCTCCGCCATCGTCTTCTCCGGCCGCTTGCGCGCGTACCCCACGATCCAGCGCAGGGACAGCGACGTGCGCCGCTCGGGACGCACCTCGTACGGCACCTGGACGTTGGCGCCGCCTTTCCGGCGACTCTTCACCTCGAGAGTCGGCTTGACGTTCTGGACGGCCTCGCGAAAGGTCGTGAGCGGCTCGCCGCCCGTCTTGTCCTTGATGCGGTCGAAGGCCCCGTACACGATCGACTCGGCCGTGGACTTCTTCCCGTCCAGCATCACCTTGTTGATGAACGATGAGACGAGCGCGCTCTGGTAGCGGGCATCCGGAGCGGGTTGCCGCTTCGGCACGTCACGGCGTCTGGACATCTCCGAATCTCTCTTGCGTAAGGGGCGGCTCTACCGGTCAGCTCTTGGGCCGCTTCGTTCCGTACTTGGACCGGCCGTTCTTGCGCCCGTCCACCCCGGTCGCGTCGAGAGCCCCCCGGATCACGTGGTACCGCACGCCCGGAAGGTCCTTCACCCGGCCGCCGCGCAGGAGCACGATGGAGTGTTCCTGCAGGGAGTGCCCCACCCCGGGAATGTAGGTCGTGACCTCGATCCCGTTGGTAAGCCGCACCCGGGCGACTTTCCTGAGCGCCGAGTTCGGCTTCTTGGGGTTGATGGTGAAGACCCGCACGCACACTCCCCTCCGCTGCGGACACCGCTGGAGCGCCGGAGAGTCGGTGGCCGGGGCCATCCGCTTCCGTCCGCGGCGGACAAGCTGGTGAATCGTGGGCATGGGGAAATCGGGTCCGAAGGAAAATGCTGCGCCCCCGGGGGGGCAGGGAAACTGGGACGTGCACCGCCCACCCGTCAGGGCTCGAAAAAAGGCGATCGGCGGCCGTTCCCCGGGGGGGAACGATGACGTCCACGACGCTCGAAAAATGCGTTTTGGGCGCGTAGCGGACGAAGGATTTTACGCGCTGACGCGCATACGTGTCAAATCTCAGCAGCCGGCTCGAGACGCCGCCGTGAGCGCCGCCGGCCGCGGCCGAAACCCCAGCGCAAACGAGTGCTTCCGGGGCTTCGGGGAGACCGCGTCAGTGGATCTCTTCGGCCAGTTCGGTTTCCGGATTCGGGTCTTCCTGGAGCATCGCCTGCCGGTGCGCATCGATCTCCTCCGGCAGCACGAAGCGGCGGTGCTCCCGGAGCCCGGTACCCGCCGGAATCAGCCGGCCCATGATGACGTTTTCCTTGAGCCCGCGGAGATAGTCCACCTTGCCGGTGAGCGACGCTTCGGTCAGGACCTTGGTGGTCTCCTGGAACGACGCGGCGGAGATGAAGCTGTCGGTGGCGAGCGAGGCCTTGGTGAGGCCGAGCAGCATCGGTTCTCCCTGGGCCGCCTGCCCACCCTCCGCCTGAGCCTTGCGGTTCGCCTGGGCGAACTCGTGCCGATCCACGATCGCGTCCGCGATCAGGTCGGTGTCCCCGACATCGGTGACGCGCACCCAGCGCATCATCCGGCTGATGATGACTTCGATGTGCTTGTCATCGATCACCACACCCTGCAGGCGGTACACCTCCTGGATCTCGTGGACGAGATACCGCTGCAGCTCGCCTTCGCCGAGGACCCGGAGGATGTCGTGCGGATTGCGCGGACCGTCCATGAGCGGGTCGCCCGCCCGGACTTCCTCGTTCTCCCGGACACTGATGTGGACACCACGCGGCACCTCGTACTCGCGCACGTCGTCGGTGACCTGCGAAGTCACGCTGATGACGCGCTTGCCCTTGCGAACGTCGCCGTACTGCAGCCGCCCGTCGATCTCGCTGATCAGGGCGGGGGCCTTCGGCGGCCGGGCCTCGAAGAGCTCGACGACCCGCGGCAGGCCTCCGGTGATGTCCTTCGTCTTGGTGGTCTCCCGCGGAATCTTGGCGAGCACGTCGCCCGGACGGACGGCGTCACCCTCCTCGACCTCGAGGTGGGCGCGCGAGGGCATCAGGTAGGTGCGGGGATCCTCACCCGCGGCGCCCTGAATCTCGATGCGCGGCTCGAACCGGTCGTCCGGGGACTCGATGATCACCGCCTGTGACCGGAAGGTGACGTTGTCCACCTCCTGGATCATCGTCACGTCCGCGATGATGTCCCGGAAACGGACCGTCCCTTCCTCCTCGGCAAGAATCGAGAAGCTGTACGGATCCCATTCGACGATCACCTGGCCGCTGCTTACCGCGCTGCCGGGGGCCGCCTTGATCCGGGCGCCGTAGACCACCGGGTGGCTCTCCAGGATCCGTCCCTCGCCGTCTCCCACCTCCACGGTGCCGGCGCGGTTGATGACCACCAGGTTGCCGTGGCGGTCCTCGACCGTGCGCAGGTTTTCCGAGAACTGCATCACACCATCGTGGCGCGCCTCGAGGGCCGAGTTCTCGAAAACACTGGCCGTCCCGCCGATGTGGAACGTCCGCATGGTCAGCTGCGTGCCGGGCTCTCCGATGGATTGAGCGGCAATGATGCCCACTGCTTCTCCGAGATCCACGAGGCGCCCGGTGGCCAGGTTCCGGCCGTAGCACATCGCGCAGACACCCCGCCGCGCATCGCAGGTGAGGACCGACCGGATCTTGACCCGGGCTACGCCCGAACCCTCGATGGCGGTCGCGATCTCCTCGCTGATCTCCTCGCCGGCGTCAACGATGAGGTCCCCACGGAAATCCTTGACGGCTTCGAGGCTGACCCTCCCCACGATCCGGTCCCGAAGCGGCTCGATGACCTCGCCCGCCTCGATGATGGGCTCGGCGTAGATGCCGCGGAGCGTCCCGCAATCGACCAGGGTGACAATCACGTCCTGGGCCACGTCGGCAAGGCGGCGGGTGAGGTAGCCGGCGTCCGCGGTCCGGAGCGCCGTATCCGCCAGGCCCTTTCGCGCCCCGTTGGTCGAAATGAAGTACTGGATGACGCTGAGCCCCTCGCGGAAGTTGCTGGTGATGGGGGTCTCGATGATCTCTCCCGAGGTCTTCGCCATCAGGCCCCGCATGCCCGCGAGTTGTCGAATCTGCTTCTCGCTGCCGCGGGCGCCGGAGTCCACCATCATGAAGACGGGGCTGAACCGCCCGGTCTCCCGCTCCCTGACCTGCATGGTCTTCAGCATGTCTTCCGCCACCTTGTTGGTGGCGTTCGACCAGACGTCGATGACCTTGTTGTACCGCTCGCCGTGGGTGATCGCACCCTGCTGGTACTGCTCGTCAACCCGGCCGACCTCTTCCTTGGCCTCCTCGACGAGGCGCGCCTTGTTCGGCGGGACCACGAGATCGCCGAGTCCGATGGACGTTCCGCTGCGCGTCGCGTACTCGAAGCCGATGTCCTTCAGGGCGTCGAGGACGTCGGCGGTGGTCTCGAGCCCGTGGCGCAGATAGACGAGACGGACGAGGCTCTGAATGCCCTTCTTCTTGAGAACCCCGTTCACGAACGGCAGGTCCTCAGGCAGCCGGTCGTTCAGGAGCACCCTCCCGACGGTGGTCTCGATCCGCTTTCCCTCGCTGTTCGCGACTTTGACCCGGAGCAGGTCCTGGCTGTCGTGCGTCTCCAGGAGTTCTCCCGAGTAGCGCAACTGGATCGGCGTCAGGGTGGCGATCTGTCCGCTCTCGTGGGCGAGCAGTACCTCCTCGATCGAGGAGAAGGCCTGTTTTTCCTTCGGCGGAGTCACCTGCGGCTTGGTCAGGTAGTAGATGCCGAGCACCATGTCCTGCGTCGGGACAGCGAGCGGTCCGCCGTGCGCGGGCGAGAGGATGTTTCGCGAGGAACGCATCAACAGCGACGCCTCCACCTGCGCCTCGGGGCTCAGGGGAACGTGGACCGCCATCTGGTCGCCGTCGAAGTCGGCGTTGAACGCGCTGCAGACGAGCGGGTGGATCCGGATCGCCTTCCCCTCGACCAGAACCGGCTCGAACGCCTGGATGCCGAGCCGGTGCAGCGTCGGGGCGCGGTTCAGCAGCACGGAATGCTCGCTGATGACCTCTTCGAGGTAGTCCCAGACCTCGGGACGCTGTTCCTCCACGAGTTCGCGGGCCTGCTTGATCGTCGCGGCGAGCCCCTCGTGCTCCAGCCGGTTGAACAGGAAGGGCTTGAACAGTTCGAGCGCCATCTTCTTGGGAAGACCGCACTGATGGACCTTCAGTTCCGGGCCCACCACGATGACGGAGCGGCCGGAGTAGTCCACGCGCTTGCCGAGCAGGTTCTGGCGGAACCTGCCCTGCTTGCCCTTGAGCGTGTCGGAGAGGGACTTGAGCGGGCGGTTGTTCGTGCCCTTCAGGACCCGTCCGCGGCGGCCGTTGTCGAAGAGGGCGTCCACGGCTTCCTGCAGCATGCGCTGCTCGTTCCGGACGATCACGTCCGGCGCGCGCAGTTCAAGCAGCCGCCGGAGCCGATTGTTGCGGTTGATGACCTTCCGGTAGAGCTCGTTGAGATCGCTGGTGGCGAAGCGTCCACCGTCGAGAGGAACCAGCGGACGAAGGTCCGGCGGGATCACCGGGATGACGTCCATGATCATCCACTCGGGCAGGTTCCCTGACTTCCGGAACGCATCCACGACTTTCAGCCGCTTCGCCGCCTTGGTCCGCTTCTGGATGGACCGCTCGTGGCGCATGGCGTGACGCAACTCGACCGCCAGGGTCTCGAGGTCCGCCTCATGAAGGAGCTGCTTGGCGGCTCCGGCGCCCATTCCCGCCCGGTAAGTGCTTCCCGGGCGCTTCAGCTTCTCGCGGAACTCGTTGTCGGTACGACCGAAGAGGCGCTTCAGCAGGCGGTCCTGGTCTTCGGTGACCACCTGGCCCTTGCGCAGCGAACCGAGCCTGATGTTCCCGACCCTGCAGCCCGCGTCGCTCTCATCGAACGAGAACGCGAAGAGCTGCTGCAGCAACTGAACCTCTTCCAGGGTGAGGATGACCTCCTTCTCCTTGAGAAGCGTGATGTCCACATCGCCGGGATCCAGCACTACGTAGGACTCGTAGTAGAGGATCCTCTCGAGTTCCCGCGGGGTCAGATCCAGGACCTGGCCGATACGGCTCGGCGGGACCTTGAAGAACCAGACGTGGGAGACCGGGCAGGCCAGCTCGATGTGTCCCAGCCGGCTGCGGCGGACCGAGGCCTGCGTCACCTCCACGCCGCACTTGTCGCAGACGACGCCCCGATGCTTCATGCGCTTGTACTTGCCGCACAGGCACTCCCAGTCGCTGATGGGACCAAAGATCTGAGCGCAGAAGAGTCCGCCCCGTTCCGGTTTCAGGGTGCGGTAGTTGATGGTCTCCGCTTTCGTGACCTCTCCGTGGGACCACGCCCTGATCTTCTCGGGCGACGCGATCGAGATCTTGATGGCGTCGAAATCAGAGCTGAAGGTTTCCCTCTCCTCGAGGTCCGGGAAGACTCCGGCGGTTTCCCTGGTTGTCTGCATTTCGTCCCTCTCGATTGTTGGTGTTTACCGATCAGTTCTTGGCGCGGATCAGCTCGATGTCGAGCCCGAGGCTCTGGATTTCCGCCATCAGCACCTTGAACGATGCCGGCACCTCGGGCGAATAGCTGGTGTCGCCCTTCACGATGGACTCGTAGACCTTCGCGCGGCCCCGCACGTCGTCCGACTTCACGGTCAGGATCTCCTGGAGCGTGTGCGCCGCACCGTAGGCCTCGATGGCCCACACTTCCATCTCGCCGAACCGCTGACCGCCGAACTGCGCCTTTCCGCCAAGCGGCTGCTGCGTGATCAGGCTGTAGGGCCCGATGCTGCGAGCGTGCATCTTGTCGTCCACCAGGTGCCCGAGCTTGAGCATGTAGATGTACCCGGAAGTGACGGGCTGGTCGAATGGTCTTCCGGTCCGGCCGTCGTAGAGAACGGTCTTGCCGTCCTCCAGAACGTTCGCCCGCAACCCATCCTGCGCCCCGGCCTTTTCGTTGGCCTCGTCGAGCAGCTTGCGGATGTCCGTCTCGCGGGCCCCGTCGAAGACCGGCGTGGCGAAGTGGCGATCCAGCATGCGCGCCGCCCAGCCGAGGTGCGTCTCGAGGACCTGGCCGATGTTCATGCGCGACGGAACGCCGAGCGGGTTCAGGATGATGTCCACCGGCGTGCCGTCCGGGAGGAACGGCATGTCCTCCACGGGCACGATCTTGGCGATGACGCCCTTGTTGCCGTGCCGGCCGGCCATCTTGTCGCCCACGCTGAGCTTCCGCTTCATGGCCACGTAGACCTTGACCATCTTGATGACGCCGGGTGGAAGATCGTCTCCCTGGCTCACCACGGCCTGCTGCTCGTCGCGGCGAACCGAGAGCAGATCCAGTTGTTCCTCGGTCTTTTCCTGGATCTCCTGGATCTCATCCCGCACGTCGTCGGCCAGATCGGTCTCGAACAGGGGAACGAAGTCCAGCCGCTTCAGCAACTCCTTCCGGGTCAGGCGCGTGCCTTTCTTGAGTTCGACTTCTCCCGTTGCCGGGTTCATGCAGTCCTCAACCAGGTGAGCGCCGACCATCCGGTCCACGATGCGCTTGTCGCACTCCTCGCGCAGGATCCGCTCCTCATCGTGGTAGTCGCGGTCGATGGCCTCGATGTCGTCCGCCTCGATCGAGCGCGCCCGGTCATCGCGGTTCGCATCCTTCCGGTGGAAGACGCGAACGTCCACGACCACGCCTTCGACCCCTGACGGGCACTTGAGCGACGAGTTCTTGACGTCGCCCGCCTTGTCTCCGAAGATGGCCCGAAGGAGCTTCTCCTCCGGAGTCAGTTGAGCCTCGGCCTTGGGGGTGACCCGCCCGACGAGGATGTCGCCGGGACTGACCCGGGCGCCGATACGGACGATGCCCGATTCGTCGAGATTCCGAAGGAAGCTCTCCGCGACGCCGGGCACTTCGCGCGTGATGGACTCCGGACCCAGCTTGGTGTCCCGCGCCTGCACCGTGTGCTCTTCGATGTGAATCGAGGTGTAGCTGTCGTCCTGGACGAGCCGCTCCGAAACGATGATCGCGTCCTCGAAGTTGTAGCCGCGCCACGGCATGAAGGCGACGAGCACGTTCCGGCCGAGCGCCAGTTCGCCGCCGTCGGTGCACGGTCCGTCGGCGATGATCTGACCCTTCGCGACGCGTTCGCCCACCTCGACGAGCGGCTTCTGGTTGATCGAGGTGTTCTGGTTGGAACGCCGGAACTTCTTCAACCGGTAGATGCTCGCCCCGATCTCGGTCTCGCCGGCCCCGTCGCTCTCCTTGCGAACGATGATCCGGCGCCCGTCGACCCGGTCCACGACCCCGTTCTCCCGGCACACGATGACCGATCCGGAATCGCGGGCCGTCACGAATTCCATACCCGTGCCCACGAGCGGCGCCTCCGCCGTGATGAGGGGGACCGCCTGGCGCTGCATGTTCGAGCCCATCAGGGCCCGGTTCGCATCGTCGTTCTCGAGGAAGGGCACCAGCGAGGCCGCCACCGAAACGATCTGCTTCGGCGACACGTCGATGAAGTCGACGTTCTCCCTCGGCGCGGGCACGAACTCGCCCTCGTGGCGGCAGTTGACCCGCGGGTCCAGAAGCTCGCCGCGCTCGCCCACCCGGGCGTTCGCCTGCGCGATCGTGTGGCGTTCTTCCTCGAGCGCCGACAGGTAGAACGCGTGCGGAATGAGAGTGGCGGTCTTGCGGCGGCGCCCGATCTTGGCGTTGGCCGCCTCGGCGTCCTTCCGCGGAACGATGCCGCCGGCCTCGAGCTTGGTGTCCCCGGGATCCTCGACGCGGACGTAGTCCACGATCCGGCCGTCCACGACCTTCCGGTAGGGACTCTGGATGAAACCGTAGTTGTCGATCGTCGCGTAGCAGGAGAGCGAACTGATCAGCCCGATGTTCGGACCTTCCGGCGTCTCGATGGGACAGATGCGCCCGTAGTGGGTCGCGTGGACATCCCGCACGTCGAACTTGGCGCGGTCACGCGAGAGTCCTCCCGGACCCAGCGCCGAAAGACGGCGCTTGTGCGTCACCTCGGAGAGCGGATTCGTCTGTTCCATGAACTGCGAGAGCTGGGAGGCGCCGAAGAACTCGCGCACGGCGGCGGTCACGGGCTTCGCGTTGATCAGGTCCCGCGGCATCGCGGTCGTCATTTCCTGATACACGTTCATCTTTTCGCGAATCGCCCGCTCCATCCGGACGAGGCCCAGGCGGAACTGGTTCTCGAGGAGTTCGCCGACCGACCGGACGCGGCGGTTGCCGAGGTGGTCGATGTCGTCCGCCC
This sequence comes from Vicinamibacteria bacterium, assembly GCA_965116805.1. Classification (GTDB taxonomy): domain Bacteria; phylum Acidobacteriota; class Vicinamibacteria; order Marinacidobacterales; family Marinacidobacteraceae; genus Marinacidobacterium. The sequence continues at coordinate 1,138,098 of OZ220713.1, read as the reverse complement.
GATAACCGCTCTCGCCGCGGGTGAGCCGCAGGAGGTAATCGAGAACGAGAACGAAGTCCTCTTCCGCAAGGATCGTCCGGTTGGGTTCCATCTCGCGCTCGAGCTTGGTCGCCAGCTTGCGGCGGCCGACCCGGGAGAAGTCGTACTTCTGTTCATTGAAGAACAGGTTGTGGAGCAGGGTCCGGGAGCTTTCCACCGTCGGTTGGTCGCCGGGACGCTGCCGGCGATAGAGCTCGACGAGCGCTCCGTCGACACTTTCGGCGTTCGGCGCGTCCGTGCCCCGCTGCCGCGTGAGGGGATCCTTGTCCAGGGTGTCGGTCAGAACGGTGCCTACCGGATCCGCGCCCGGCAGCACGACCCGAATCGGGCCTGCCTCACCGAGTTCGTCCACGAGTTCCGGGGTCAGCCGCGTGTTGGCCGGAACCTCCTCACCGGTGTCCGGAATCGTCACGGCGACGGCGAGCCGGAAACCGCCGAGGGCCTCGAGATGGAAGTCCAGCGCCTTCCGGTCCTGCCGGGTCAGCCTCCGTATGTCACCCCGGCTGATGCGTTTCCCGCCTTCGATGACGACCTCACCGTCCGACTCGATGTCCCGCTCGATGCGCTCGTCGAGGAGCATCTCCTTCAGCGTTTCGGTCAGCGGCAGCCGGACCCGGTCCCCGGCGAGCGTCGCTTCGTGCGGATGAAAGAAGCGCGCCAGGATTGATTCCGTCTTCCCGAACCCGAGCGCCCTGAGGAAGATCGTGGCCGGAAAGCGCTTCTTGCGGTCGATGCGGACCTGCAGAAGCCCCCGCGCGTCCGTCTCGAATTCGAGCCACGAGCCCCGATAGGGCACGACCTGGGCCAGAAAACAACCGCGCTCCGCCTCATGGAAGAAGACTCCCGGCGAACGATGCAGCTGGGAGACCACGACGCGCTCGGTCCCGTTGATGATGAACGTTCCGTTCTCGGTCATCAGCGGGATGTCGCCGAAGAAGACCTCTTCTTCCTTGATGTCGTGGATCGACCGCTGGTTGGTTTCCGGATCCCGGTCCCAGACGGTCAGCCTGATCTTGACCTTCAGGGGTACGGCGTACGTCTTGCCGCGCTGCTGGCACTGTTCCACATCGTGCTCGACCTTCAGGTGGACCCGATCCCCGCAGTAGTTGCAGACCGAGCCGTTCCGGGTGTATTCGATGCCCTCCAGCTCGCCGCAACTGCAGGCCCAGCGGCCTACCGAGTACTCGAGAAAGTCCAGTTCGCAGTTATCGCGAAAGTCCTTGATGGGGAAGATGGACCGGAACACGGCCTGGAGGCCGATCTCCTCGCGATCCTGGGGCTGCAGGTCCTTCTGCAGGAATCGGTCGTACGACCGATGCTGGACCTCGATGAGCTTGGGCAGCGGGATCGATGCACGAATGCGGGAGAAGTCGTGCCGCGGTTTCTTCGGAGTGATTTCAGCGGTCAGCATGGGGACGGCCTGTTCGCGTTGCTACGAGACACCCGACGCGGGCCGCCAGGGTGCGCCCCGATGGGTCGGGAGATAGTCCGGACGGCCGCTGCCGCCGACCGATGGCGGGGCTCCGCCATCAGCCGAGCGCGGGACGCGGCGAAACCGGGGGAAAGAACTTGGCAAAGGAGACGCACTCGATCTACTTGATTTCGATCGTCGCGCCGACCTCCTTGAAGCGCTCCTGGATCGCCTTGGCCTCCTCCATGGGAATGGCCTCCTTGACCGCCTTGGGAGCCTCTTCCACGAGAGTCTTCGCCTCCCGGAGGCCGAGACTCGTCAGTTCGCGAACGGCCTTGATGACCTGAACCCGGTTCGGCCCGGTCTCCGTGAGCACGGCGTCGAACTCCGTCTGTTCCTCGACCGGCGCGGCCTCGCCGCCGCCGCCCGCGACCGCCACCGGCATTGCCGCCGCGGCGGAAACTCCAAGTTCATCTTCGAGCGCCTTGACGAGTTCGGACAACTCCAACACGGTGAGCTGCTTGATGTGGTTGACAACGTCCTGCTGGCTGATTGTCGACATGGTGGGCATCTACTCCTTACGCCTTGAATCGGAAATGGGCAAAGTGCGTGACAACGAAGGACCGGCGGCGAGCGCCCGGGTCCGATGCCATGGGTTGAAGGTCACGGGGCGGCGCCCCCGCCGGCGGCGGCCTTTTCTTCGGCTGCCTTGAGCACGAGCACGAGGTTCCGGGGAACCCCTTCGAGGACGTTCATCAGGTTCCGGATGGGCGCCGCGATGACGCCGACGAGCTGGCCGCGAAGGGCCTCCTGACCCGGAAGCTTCGCCAGCGCCTCGAACTGCTGCGGATCGACCTGCTGGTCGGAAACGACCCCGCCCTTGTACTGGAAGGCCTCGAAGTCCTTCGTCCCCTCGTGGAGAACCTTGGCCAGGGCGACGGGGTCGTCCTCGCTCCAGGCAAGACCGGTCATCCCGACGAGCTGGCCTTCCAATCCGGAAATGCCGACCTCCTCGAAGGCCCATCGCGCGGTGCTGTTCTTTACGACCCGGTACCTGCCGCCGGCTTCCCGGACCCGGCGGCGCAGGTCCGTGACATCGGCCACCGAAAGACCGCGGTAGTCGAAAGAAAACACCGCGGTCTGCGCTTTGAGCAGCGCGGCGAGCGACGTAGCCGCTTCCCGCTTCTCCATGCGTTGCATCGTTTCGACCCTTTCCCTGATCTCCGGTTGCTCCGGCCTACTTGGCTCCGACCAACGAAGGACTGATGCGGAGGCCGGGGCTCATCGTGGAACTGATGGCGACGCTCCGGATGTAGCGGCCCTTGGCTGCCGCCGGCCTCGATCGAACCACGGCGGAGACGAAGGCCAGCGTGTTCTCCACCAGCCGTTCGTCGGAAAAGGAGAGCTTCCCCACCGGCGCGTGGATGTTGGAGGTCTTGTCCACGCGATAGTCAACCTTGCCGGCCTTGATCTCCTGGACGGCGTTCGCCACGTCGAACGTGACGGTTCCGGACTTGGGATTGGGCATCAGTCCCCGCGGTCCCAGAATCCGTCCGAGCTTTCCGACCGAACGCATCATGTCCGGCGTCGCCACCACGGCCTCGAAGTCCAGAAAGCCGCCCTGGATGCGGGCCACCATGTCGTCTCCGCCCACCTCGTCGGCTCCCGCTTCCTCGGCCTCCTTGGCCTTTTCGCCCGAAGCGATCACCACGACGCGGCGCGAGATGCCAAGTCCGTGAGGGAGGACCACCGAACCGCGCACCATCTGGTCCGCGTGCCGCGGATCGACCCCGAGCCGCATGGCGATCTCGGCAGTCTCGTCGAAGGAGGCGAAGCTCGCGCTCTTGAGCGACTTGAACACCTCGTCCAGCGTTTCCGGCTGTGAATCAGCGAGCGTCGTCTTCGCCGCCTGGTATTTCTTTCCCATGATTCGCGTTCCTGATGTCAGGCCACTTCGATGCCCATGCTGCGGGCCGTTCCCTCGACGATGCGCCGCGCGGCATCGATGTCGACGGCGTTGAGGTCCTTCATCTTGATCTGGGCGATTTCCTCCACCTGACTGACGGTTACCTTGCCCACCCGCATCCGGTTGGGCTCACCCGATCCCTTCGCGATTCCCGCCGCGCGCTTCAGCAGCACGGCCGCGGGCGGCGTCTTGGTGATAAAGCTGAAGGACCGATCCTGGTAGACCGTGACCACGCAGGGGATGATCATGCCGGGGTCGTTTTGGGTCTTCGCGTTGAAGGACTTGCAGAAGTCCATGATGTTGATGCCGTGCTGTCCGAGCGCCGGCCCGACCGGCGGCGCCGGGGTCGCCTTGCCGGCGGGCAACTGGATCTTCGCGACCGCGAGCACTTTCTTCATCGCATGTTTCTCCGATCGGAATCCAGGCCCCTCAAACCTTCTCCACCTCGAGGAACTCCAGTTCCACGGGAGTCGAGCGTCCGAAGATCGTGACCATGACCTTCACCTTGTTGCGGTCCGGCTGGACTTCGTCCACGACCCCCTGAAAGCCGTTGAAGGGGCCGTGGATGATGCGGACCGACTCGCCCGTCTGGAAGGTGTGCCGCAGCTTGGGCGCCTGAGTTGCGTCATCCATCTGCTCGCGAATCCGGAGGACCTCGTCGTCCGGCATCGGCTGGGGCTTGTGCGGAGGCACGAACCCCATGACCTTGTCGGTGTTCTTGACGACCTGCCAGGTATCGGCGTTCATCTCCATGTTGACGAGCACGTAGCCGGGATACACCTGCTTGGTCGTCACCACCCGGCGTCCGCCCCGCATCTCCACAACCTTCTCGGTGGGGATCAGGATCTCGCCGATCTGCTCCCCGAGTCCGTACGCGTTGGCCCGATGGCGCAGGGCTTCCTTCACGCTCTCCTCGAACTTGGAGTGCGTCGAGACGATGAACCACTCTCTGGCCATGGAACTACCCGATCAGGTTCGTGATGAAGGCCGAGATGTACGACATGACGATGTCCAGGCCGTAGAGATAGAACCCGAAGAAGAAGACCGTGATAAGCACGATGATCGTGGTGCCGCGGACTTCGTCCCGCGTCGGCCAGGTGACCTTGTCCAGTTCTCCCCTCACGTCCCCGAGGAACGTGCGGGCCGAGCCGATTCTTTCGAGCACGCTCACGAGGACAACCTCATTCGCCGGAGCTTCGAAGGAACGTGGGGATGGCAGGCCAGGAGGGGATCGAACCCCCAACCCCCGGTTTTGGAGACCGGTGCTCTGCCAATTGAGCTACTGGCCTTCGCACCCCTCACGGTAGTCAACGCGTCTCCCGATGCAGTACGTGCGTCCGGCAGAAACGGCAGAACTTGCGCAACTCCATCCGGCCCGGATGGGTTGCCCGGTTCTTCGTCGTGGAATACGTCCGCCGCTTGCAGTCGGTGCATGCCAGCGTGACGATCTGCCGCTTCTTTTCGCGAGCCATGCCGTTTTCCCGTCGGTTCTACTCCACTCGGATGTTTCGAGGATGACCCTCCCGCGGCCGGCTCGCGCCGTCCGCGGGAGGACCGTTTCCTGCCCTCGCCGTCTACTCCAGGATCTCGGTGGTCATCCCGGAGGCGACCGTCCGGCCGCCTTCGCGGATCGCGAAGCGGAGTCCGCGGTCCATGGCGATCGGGGTGATCAGTTCCACCTCGAGCTGGATGTTGTCGCCCGGCATGGCCACCACCTGATCTCCGAGGAGGGTGGCGGTGCCGGTCACATCCGTGGTCCGGAAATAGAACTGCGGGCGGTAGCCGCTCTTGAACGGCTTTTCGCGTCCCCCCTCTTCCTTGGACAGGACATAGACCTCGGAACGGAACTTGGTGTGAGGCGTGATGGAACCGGGCTTGGCGAGCACCATCCCGCGCTCCACGTCCCGGCGATCGGTGCCCCGCAGCAGGATTCCGACGTTGTCACCGGCCTCGCCCTCGTCGAGGAGCTTCTTGAACATCTCGACTCCGGTCACCACCCGCTTCCGGGTCTCCCGGATCCCGACGATCTCGACCTCGTCCTGAACGCAGACCTTGCCCTGCTCGATGCGGCCGGTCACCACGGTGCCGCGTCCGGAGATCGAGAAGACGTCCTCGATCGGCATCAGGTAGTCCTTGTCGATCGCCCGCTCCGGCACGGGGACGTACTCGTCAAGAGCCTTCGTCAGCTCCCGGACGGGTTCCCAGTCGGCCGGATCGTCCGACTCGAGCGCCTTGAGCGCGCTGCCCCGGATGATCGGGATGTCGTCGCCGGGGAAGTCGTAGTAGGAAAGCAGCTCCCGGACTTCGAGTTCCACGAGCTCGAGGAGCTCCTCGTCGTCCAGCATGTCCACCTTGTTGAGGAACACGACGATCCGGGGCACGCCGACCTGGCGGGCAAGCAGGATGTGCTCGCGCGTCTGGGCCTGGGGGCCGTCCGGAGCGGAAATCAGCAGTACCGCGCCGTCCATCTGGGCGGCGCCGGTGATCATGTTCTTGATGTAGTCGGCGTGGCCGGGGCAGTCCACGTGCGCGTAATGGCGCGCCGTGGTCTCGTACTCGACGTGGGCGGTGGCGATCGTGATGCCCCGCTCCCGCTCCTCCGGAGCGTTGTCGATCGAATCGAAACTCCTGAAGCTTCCGCCCTCTTCGGCGGCGAGGACCTTCGTGATCGCTGCGGTCAGGGTTGTCTTGCCGTGATCCACATGACCGATGGTCCCCACGTTGACGTGGGGTTTGGTGCGTTCGAACTTCTCCTTGGCCATCTGGTCTTCTCCTTGTGTGCTGCGAGCTGTTTGATGGTGACCTGGGAATCAGATCGTCCCCTTGCGAAGTGGGGGAGCGAGAGTGGAGCCCACGACCGGGATTGAACCGGTGACCCCTTCCTTACCAAGGAAGTGCTCTACCACTGAGCCACGTGGGCGGAGACGAGGGCGGGGGACCCCTGGCATGGAGCGGGAGACGGGATTCGGACCCGCGACCCTCAGCTTGGAAGGCTGATGCTCTGCCAACTGAGCTACTCCCGCGTTATGGAATGAAGGGACCGCCGATGGTGGACGCACTGCCGCGAACCGGAGTGAGCCGTGGTCGGTGGTCAAAGCAGTGGGTGGGTTCGGTTGGGGAAACTCCGGAGGAGGTGGTGGAGCGGGGAGGATTCGAACCTCCGAAGGCGTAAAGCCGGCAGGTTTACAGCCTGCTGCGTTTGGCCGCTTCGCTACCACTCCGCCCGGGAAACTCCGCCGCTCACGAGACGGCAAGCAACGTCAGTGATAATCGACCGGTCGATCCGGACCGTTTCTCCCGGATTGGGTGGTCCAGATCAGTCTCTCCGGACCCAGCGCGATCCGGTCCGATGCGATCTGGCCCGATCCGGAGCTGGCGAAGGGACTTGAACCCTTGACCGGCTGATTACAAATCAGCTGCTCTGCCTCCTGAGCTACGCCAGCGTGCACCGGCGAACGGTTGAGTATAGGAGCGCGCGCGTACGGGTGTCAACTGCGAATCGGGATTCATGTCTCCAGCACCGTTTCGGAGGCCCGGAGCGCCTGCTGGCGGACCGCTTCATAGAGCACGATCCCGGTAGCCACCGAAACGTTCAGGGACCGCACCGATCCCAACTGCGGCAGGGAAACCAGGACCTCGCACTCCTTCGACACCCCGGCCGCGAGACCCCGGCCCTCGGACCCCACGACGAGGACCGTGGGCTGGGTCCAGTCGAACTCGTACCAGCGCACCTTCGCCCGCGGCGTGAGGCCCACGGTCCAGTACCCGTGCGCCCGGAGCGCGCGCAGGGCGTTCGCGGCCCCCGGGATCCGGACCAGCCGGGCGCGGGCGATGGCCCCTGCCGACGCCGCGACGGCAACGGGCGAGGGAGGGGCCGCGCCGCGCCGCGGAACGAGCACCGCATCCACTCCGGCGCCGTCCGCCGCGCGGACCAGGGCGCCGAAGTTCCGCGGGTCCTCGATGCGGTCGAGCAGCAGCAGGCGACGCGGCTTCGGGTCCAGCGACAACACCTGGCCGAGGGCCAACCACCGCACCGGCGACACCTCGCAGGCCGCCCCCTGGTGGCGCGCGCCCTCCGAGATCCGGTCCAGGACCTGATTCGGAACCCGCTGCAGCGGGACGCCCCGGGCCCGCGCAATCTTGAGCAGGGCCTGATGGCGGCTTTCCAGCCGTCCCGTCCGGACGAGCACCCGCCGGACCTGGTTCGGGATGCCCTGCAGCGTCTCCTCCACCCGGGCGGGGCCGAACACCCACGTCGCGGCCCGTTCCTCGCCGGTCTCTTCCGCGGAGCCGCCGGCTCTCGCCGGGCGGCGCTTCCCCTGGCGGGTCATCCCGGAGACGATGGCGGCTCCGGGAGCCGTGACCGCGGATCGAGGCGGACGAGGGCCTTCGCCGCCAGCCCCTCGCCCCTTCCCGTGAAGCCCATGCCGTCGGTGGTCGTGGCCTTGAGACCCACGGCGTCCGGCGCAATACCGAGCAGGTCGCCGAGCCGCCGCCGCATCTCCTCGATCCGGGGAGCGAGGCGGGGACGCTCGGCGATGACGGTGAGGTCCGCCTGGCCCGGTCCGTAGCCGGCGCGGGCGGCGACCTCGAGCGCCCGCCGCACGAACCGGTCGCTCGCCGCGCCCCGAAGCTCCGGATCGGACGAGGGGAAGAGCGCCCCGATGTCCGGCCCGGCCACCGCGCCGAGAATGGCGTCGGTGAGGGCGTGCAGGACCGCGTCCCCGTCGGAGTGCCCGTCGAGCGCAGGAACCCCCGGGAACGCAATTCCCCCCAGTTGGAGGGTTCCGGCCGTCCCGAAGCGGTGGGCGTCGAAGCCGAACCCGAGGCGCGGCATCCCGGCGGCCCCGCCCAGCAGGGTTCGCGCGACCTCCAGGTCGGTCGGACGGGTCACCTTCAGGTTCCGTGGGCTCCCCTCGACCACCCGCACGGGATGTCCCGCGGCCCGCACCAGCGATGCCTCGTCGGTTCCGCTGAGTCCCGCCTCCTCCGCCCGGGCAAGCGACTCCCGGAGCAGGCTCCGCCGGAAACACTGCGGTGTCTGGACGGCGACGGTGCGGTCCCGGTCCAACAGGCTCTCCACGTTCCCGTCGCCGCCGACCCGCCAGAGCGTGTCCGGCGGGCGGCACCCGGGGATCGCCGCGCCGTGGCGGCGGGCCGTCTCGATGACTTCCTCGACGAGCGGCAGCGGCGGCGCCGGCCTCGCGCCGTCATGGACGGCGACCAGGTCACAGGCCGCACCCTCCTCCTCCGCGAACCGGGCGTCGAGCGCGTCGAGTCCGCGCGCAGTCGATTCCTGGCGGGAAGCCCCTCCGGGACAGCAGGAAACCCGGCCCCCTTCCGGATCCAGATGAGGACGAAGGTCCGCCTGCCAGGATTCGAATCCCTCCTCCGGCAGCACCACCACCAGCCGCGCCACCCTTTCCGAGGCAAGTACGGCGCGGACGGAATGAACGACGAGCGGCAGACCGAGGAGCGGCTGGAACTGCTTCGGAGCGGCGCCGGCGCCGAACCGGGTGCCCGAACCGGCGGCTACGACGACCGCTCCGACCCGCATGGTGCTCCGCTCCTTCGCCACCGGCAGTCAGGGCTGGCCCATCACGGCCAGCGCCTCGTCCAGGGTTTCGGCCGCGACGAGATCGATGCCCGCCGGCGTTTCGGCGCTACGGGCCTTCCCCGGGTTCATCACCGCCCGGCGGTACCCCAGTCGCGCCGCCTCCCGCAGGCGCGCCCCCGCCTGATGAACCGGCCGCACCTCCCCGGAGAGTCCCACCTCGCCGACGAAGACGGTCCCCGGCGGCACCGGGACTCCCCGCCGCCGGGAAACCACCGCCGCCAGCAGGCCCAGGTCGGCGGCCGGCTCGTTCACGGTGAGGCCCCCGGTCACCGACACGTAGACATCGCTCCGCAGCAGCCCTCCCCCTCCTCCCGTCTCGAGGACCGCCAGCAGCACCGCCAGCCGGCCGCTGTCGAACCCCACCGGAACGCGCCGGGGATAGGCGAGCGGGCTTTCGGCGAGCAATACCTGGATCTCGGCGAGGAGGGGCCTCGTTCCCTCGAGCGTACAGACGACGGCCGATCCAGGTTGCGGGGGCCCCCCGCTGAGGAACAGTTCGGAGGGGTTCGGGACCGGGACGAGTCCCTCTCCGGTCATGTCGAACACCCCGAGTTCTCCGGCGGCGCCGAACCGGTTCTTGACCGCGCGGAGCAGCCGGTGCGACTGCCTCCGGTCGCCCTCGAAGTGCAGCACGGTGTCCACCATGTGTTCGAGGGTGCGGGGACCGGCGATGGCCCCGTCCTTGTTGACATGGCCGATGATGAAGACGGGAACCCGCGTCGACTTGGCGAAGAGCACGAGCGAGGCCGCCGACTCCCGAACCTGGGTGACGGTTCCCGGAGCGCCGCTGATCTCGGGCGAGTGGACGCACTGCACGGAATCGAGCACCAGGAGCCCCGGTTCCGCGGACTGGGCCGCATCGAGGATGCGCGGCATGCTCGTCTCCGAGAAGAGGAGGAGCGAATCCGGCTGAAGTCCGAGCCGCTCGCCGCGCAGCTTGAGCTGGTGTTCGGACTCCTCCCCGCTGACGTAGAGCACGGGGTCTCCGGAGCCGGCGGCCGCGGCGGCCAACTGAAGGAGGAGGGTGCTCTTGCCCGCCCCCGGCTCTCCCGCGACCAGGACAGCCGAGCCGGGCACCACCCCGCCACCCAGGACGCGGTCGAGTTCCGGAATGCCAAGCGGACGGCGGGGCGCCGTCCGGGTGTCTACCTCCTTCCAGGAGACCGGCGCCGCGACGCCGGCGCCCGCCGCCGCGGCGAACCCGCGCCAGCGCCCACCGGCAGCGCCCTCCGGCGGCGCCTCGTGTTCGACGAGCGGGGTTTGGGAGGAACAGGACGGGCAGTACCCCATCCAGCGGGAGTAGTCCTGTCCGCACTCCACGCAGGCGAAGCGAACGTTGGACTGCCTGGGCACCGGTTCACCAACCGGTTTCCTCGTCCGGGCCGGGATAGGCGGCGTCCCGGCCCGCCTCCTCGTCGGCGGGGGTCATGAAGCGGGTGTACTGGCCTTGCCAGGAGAGCTTGATGCTGCCGACCGGGCCGTTCCGGTTCTTCGCCACGATGATCCGGCGTTCCTCCCTGAAGGGTGGCTTCGCCTGGCCGGCGCCGTTCTCGCCGCCAGGTCCCTCCTTGTTCCTGAGACGATGGATGAAGATCACGATATCCGCGTCCTGCTCGAGCGCGCCGGACTCGCGCAGGTCGGAGAGCCGGGGCGCGGTCCACTGCCCGGTGCGCTGCTCGGGCGCCCGGCTGAGCTGGGAAAGCGCCAGGACCGGAACGTCGAGCTCCTTGGCCAGCAGTTTGAGCGAGCGGCTGATCTCGGCGATCTCCAGGTTCCGGTTCTCGAAGCGCCGGGATCCGGGATCCGCGCCGCGCATCAGTTGGAGATAGTCGATGACGAGCAGGTCGAGTCCATCCTCACGGCTCAGCTTGCGCGCCTTGGAGCGGAGTTCGACGGGGTTCACGTTCGAGTCGTCCACGTAGATCGGCATGCGGGCAACGGCGGGAAGGGTGTTCTGGATGAGCCGGCGATCTCGCTCGTTGAGCAGCCCGGGGCGGGAGAGCTGCCGCGAATCCACCCGCGCCTGGGAAAAAAGGAGCCGCGCGGCGATCTGCCGGCGGGGCATTTCCAGGCTGAAGAACAACACGCGCTTGCCGGCGTGCCCGGCGGCCTCGGCGATGTTCAGCGCCAGACTGGTCTTGCCCTCGCCGGGCCGGGCCCCGATCAGGATCAGGTCCGCCTTGCGGAGGCCCCCCATCAGGTTGTCGAGGTCCTGAAAGCCGGTGCGGATCCCCGAGAATCCCTCGCGCTGGCGGCCGGACTCCTCGGCGAGGAGGCCGAGATCCTCGGTGAGCCGCACCGGACCGGCGGCGAACGTGCCCTCGGCGATGGCGAACAGGTCCTGCTCGGCCGCGGCCAGGATCTCCTGCGGGGAGTCCCGGATCGCGTCGCTCGCGATGCGGCTGCCGAAATGGTGGAGTTCACGGCTGAGCGCCCGTTCGCGAACCAGCCTGGCGTAGTCGGCGGCGTTCGAAGAACGGGCCACCCCGTCGAGCAGTTCGCTCAGGTAGCCGGCGCCGCCGGCGGCGTCCAGCTTCCCGTTCCGCTCGAGCTCCGCGCGAACGGTCAGCAGGTCGATCTTCCGCAGCTCGGGAGCGTCGTCGAGTTCACAGAAGGCCTCGAAGATCCGCTGGTGGCGAACGTCGAGGAAATCCCTGGCCTTCAGGATTTCCCGCACGGAATCGAGCTGACTCCGGTCCACCAGGACCGCGCCGAGGACCGCTCGCTCGGCTGCCAGGTCGTGCGGGAGGCGGACGGCTTCGTCCGGCACGGACAGACGCCTCGCTAGCAGCCTGTGGTGGAACTGGCGTGAGCGCCGAGGCCCCCACCGGGAGAACTGGGCCCGCTGAGCCTCGCTGACAAGGCGCGCGAGGAAGGAATACCGGGTGTATTCCGACCGAAGCGCAACGATGAGCGAGCCGCAGGCGAGCGGCCAGTTCTCCCGGTGGGGGCCAGCGGGGATTCAGCGGGTGTCGAATGCCGCGCGAGTTTCACCACAGGCTGCTCGGGGTTTTCCGCTGAGGCAGTGACGCGGCTCAGCCGGAGTCCGTCATGGCCGGGCCGCGTGACGTCTTCCACGGGCTGCTCCGGGCGGAGTCAGTCCTCCGCGTCGTCCGCTTCCTCGGAGGAGGCCTGAGGGACGGCCTCATCGTCATCGGACTCGGAGTCGGCGGCCCGCTTTGCCGACACCTCCGTCGGGATGTCGGGCACCGGCTCCACTCCGAGGGACCCGGCGGCGACCGGGGAGACCTCGATCGGGAGATCGACCTCGATTTCGCTATGGAGCCGGACCACAGCCGACGCCTGACCCGCCACCTTGATCGGGCCACCGAGAATGATGCGGTTCCGGGCGATCTCGAACCCGCCTTCGGCGAGTTGCCGGGCAATGTCCTGCACCGACACCGAGCCGTAGAGCTCATTGGAGTCGGTCTTGACCCGGCGCTCGAAACGGAGGGTGTGGCCCTCGAGGGAACGGGCGAGGGTCTCGGCCGCCTCCCGTTCCTTGATCCGCTCCACCGCCCAGACCTTTCTCGCTTCGGCCACTTCCCGGCGGTTCTCTTCCGTGATCGGAACCGCAATCTTGCGGGGGAGCAGGTAGTTCCTGGCGTAACCCGGACGGACGTTGACTTCGTCGCCCGGTTCACCCAGGGCGTCCACGGGCTGTTTCAGCAGCAGGCGCATGGCTCTTGTCCCCGTCAGCCCCTATTCGTAGGGCAGGAGCGCCATCTGCCGGGCGCGCTTGATGGCGATCCGGATCTGACGCTGGGCCCGGGCGCTGGCGCGCGATACGCGCCGCGGGGCGATCTTGGCGCGGTCGCCGAGGAACTCGCGCAGAAAATCCACGTCCTTCCAGTCCACCCGGTCCACCCCATTCAGCAATGGATTGACTCGCACCCGCCGGGCGGATTGCCGGCGGCGGCGGCGAGGGGTCGCGGGCCTGTCGCTCATGATGTCTCCTCCTCATTCTGAGTGGACGCGTCCGGTGGCGCTGCCTCTTCGGCATCGGGCTCCCCGGGGCCGGCTGCCTCCCCGGCGCCAGACTCCCCGGCCGCCTCTTCGGGCGGCTTGGCGGCAGCCTCACCGGGGGGCTTGGCGGCAGCCTCGCCGGCCGCTTCGCCGGACGGCTTGGCGGCAGGTTCGTCAGCTTCCTCAGCCGCTGCTTCCGCCGCCTTGGCGGCGGCCTCGGCAGCCGCGGCGGCCGCGCGGGCGGCTCGTTCCTCCCGCCGGCGCAGGTCCGCGGCCTGGTCCCGCTCGCGGGTTTCCTTGTCCGTCCGCAACACGATGAAGCGCAGCACGCCCTCGGCGAGGCGAACACGGCTTTCGATGCCCTGGATGGAAGCCGGGGGCGCATCGAAGTAACAGAGGATGTAGAGGCCCTCATGGTGCCCGGCGATGGGGTAGGCCAGCCGCCGCCGCTCCCAGGGATTGAGGCTGACGATCTCGCCTCCCTGCCCCTTCACGATGCCCTCCACGCGCTCGACCACCGCCAGGGAAGCCGCGTCGTCAAGGGTCGGATCCAGAATGAACATGAACTCGTAGCCGTTCATGAGGAAATCCGGTGGGGGCGGAGCCGCCGTTTGGGGACTCGACTGTTCGCTCATTCGAGAGTGTCTCCAGCGCCACCTGTGACGCACCCCGCAGGGAACCGTGCGGGAATCTGCGGGCGGCTCCGCATCAGGCAGCCGCCCGGTTGAACCGGTTCATGGCAGTTTCGATCCCCTGCCCGACCGCGGTTTCGATGGCCCGCACCGCGCGCTCCAACAGATCGTCCACCGCCGCGGCCTCCGGGGGGGCAAAGTGAGAAAGCACGAAGTCAGCCGGATCTTCTCCGGCCGGGGGATTCCCGATCCCGAGGCGCATCCTCGGAATCTCGTCGGTCCCGAGCGAGGCAAGGATGGACGCGAGACCGTTGTGGCCCCCGTCGCTGCCGCGGCGGCGGGTCCTGATCGTTCCGAGCGGCAGGGCGTAGTCGTCGCAGACGACGAGCGTCTCTTCCGGCGAACGGCCCTCACTCTGGAGAAGGCGCCGCACCGGACCCCCGCTCCGATTCATGTAACCCATGGGACGCAGCAGGCCGACCTTGCGTCCGGCGATCTCGGCCTCGACGAGAAGGCCCCCGTCGAAGTGCCGGGTCCGAACGGACCGCTCTCCGAGGAGCGCGGCCACGGCGTCAAAGCCGATGTTGTGCCGGGTCCCCTCATACCGGACCCCCGGATTGCCGAGCCCCACCACGATCTGCACCGGAACCTCGACGCGAGTCGGGGTCTCGTGCGGCGTCCCGCCGGGGGCGCCGCCGGTCAGGCCCGCGGGAGGATCGCTCACCGCGGTCGCCGGCCACGGAGCGGCCCGGGGAAAGGGACTGGGCAACACGCTGGATCAGAGGGGTTCCGCCGGTCACTCTTCCGGCTCTTCTTCCTCTTCTTCTTCACTCTCGTCTTCCTGCTCGGGCTCGTCGGTTCCCTTCGGGGGAGAGACGTGAACGATGACGACGTCCGGCTCCGCCGTGAGGGTGAGTCCTTCCGGCAGGTCGATGTCCGCCGCCCGGACGGTGTCGCCGTAGTCGAGCTCGCCCACGGCGAGGGGAAGGTACTCCGGAATGTCGTGCGGCAGGCAACTGACGGCGAGCGTTCGGCTGATGAAGTCGAGGTGGCCGCCACGCTTGACGCCGACGGACTCGCCTTCGAGGTGAACGGGAACGTGCCAGTCCGAAGCCTTGTCCGCGTCCACGCGCATGAGGTCCGCATGCAGGACCGAATGGTCGAGCGGATGCAGTTGGTAGTCGTGGATCATCACCTGCTCCCCGCTCTCCTCGCCGTCGATCTCGAGCGAGAAGATGGTGTTCACCCCGCGCGGAGACCGGACGATGTCGGTGACGTGGCGCGGTGAAACGGTGAGCGCACGGGAGCCGGCGGAGCCGCCGTAGACGACGGCCGGAATCATCCCGGCCGCCCGCAGGCGGCGGTTCGGCCCCTTGCCGACGGCAGTGCGGGAACTCGCGGGGATCGAGAGCTGAGCCATGGAGTGTGCGTGGGGTTGTTCGTGATGGACAGAGTTGCGCGGAGGCCCGGGAACGGGAAGAGGGGACGCGGGCGGCGTCGTCCTCGAAGGTCCTTCTCGGCGGGCTCCGGAGGAGTGCGACCCAAGAAGTCCGGTGGATGTCGCCGCGGCGCCATCCACTCCTCAGCGGCGATGCAGGGCGCGGAAGTCTAGCAGGCAGGGCCACCGAATTGCGCGTCCGCAAACGCAATCGCGCGGGTCGGCCAACAGGCCGTGATGGCGCCGCCGGTACGGAACGCCGCTTGACGCGGTCAGACGAAGAGGGAGCTGACCGAGTCCTCCCCGTGCACGCTCTCGATCGCCCGGGCGAAGAGCGAAGCGACGGACAGGACCTCGATCTTGCTGCCCGGCGCTCGCGCTTCCCGCGCCAGGGGAATCGTGTCCCCCACGATGAGGCGCTCGAGCCGGCCGTTCCGGATCCGTTCCACCGCGGGCCCGGAAAGCACCGCGTGGGTGCAGACGGCGAGCACCCGGGTAGCCCCATCCTGATGGAGCGCTTCCGCCGCGCGGACGAGCGTCCCGGCGGAATCGACGATGTCGTCCACGATCACCGCGGGCCGGCCCCGCACGTCGCCCACCACGTGCATGGTCTCGACCTCGTTGTCGCTGCCGCGCCGCTTGTCCATGACCGCGATGCCGACTCCGAGTTTCTTGCCGTAGGCGCGCGCCCGTTCCACGCCCCCGGCATCCGGCGAAACGACCACCGGCCTGTCCAGCTCGAGGCGCGGCAGGTGGTCCAGCACCACCGGAGTCGCGTAGAGGTGGTCCACCGGAATGTCGAAGAACCCCTGGATCTGACCGACGTGGAGGTCCATGCAGATGACCCGGTGCACCCCGGCGACCGTCAGCAGGTCGGCCACCAGTTTCGCGGAGATCGGGACCCGGGGACGATCCTTGCGGTCCTGCCGGGCGTACCCGTAGTAGGGGATCACCGCGTTGATCCGGGCCGCCGACGCCCGCTTGAGCGCATCCACCATGATGAGCAGTTCCATCAGGTTCTCGTTGACGGGCGGCGACGTGGACTGGATCACGAAAGCGTCCGCGCCGCGGACGTTGTCCTTGATCTGGAAGCGGACCTCTCCGTCGCGAAAACGGTCCAGCGTCGCCTCCGAGAGGGGAACGCCGAGGTTCCGCGCGATCGCGGCCGCCAGGTCCGGATTGGAAGAGCCCCCGATGACCTTCAGTTCGCCCGCAAAGCCATGGGTCGGGCTCTGGCACTGGCGGTCGCGGGTGGATTCGGTCATCTCGATCGGGCGGACGGCGCGGTACGGACGCCCAGCGGGGAGCGCCCGCGTCGGGGAATCACGGACCGATCACCGGAACTGCGGGCTGGGGCGGAAGGATTCGAACCCTCGTAGACCGGAACCAAAACCCGGCGCCTATCCCCTCGGCCACGCCCCATCCGGCCAGTTCCCCCGAAGGGCCGCCCGGTGTTCGCTACGGGTGATCGTGCGGGTCGCGATTGCCCGAAGGTTAGCCTCCGAAAGGCGGGCGGCCGCGCGCGCCGCCTGCTCCCGGCCGGCAAAGACGCCGAACACCGCCGAACCGCTTCCCGACATCGCCGTCTCCAGGGCTCCGGCGGCCTTCAGGGCGCTCCGCATCCTCGAAATGGCGTCGGGAGGCCGGGTCGTTTGCAGCACGGTGGACCGTTCGAGGTCGTTCGGAAAGCACCCTGCGGGGAGCTTGCCACTGAGTTGGGGCCCCGAGGGACCCGACGCGAGGAACCGTACCAGACTATCGGGCCGTTCGGACCCGTCCTCTCGGCGAGGAGCAGCCGGCGGTTTCGGCAGACCGCGATAGGCCTCCGGGGTCGAGATACCGAACTCCGGAATCAGGAGGACCAGCGGAAGTTCCGCTGCGTCGGCCAGCGGGAAGACGTGCTCGCCGCGGCCGGTGGCAAGCGCCAGCCCCCCGTAGAGGAAGAAAGGCGCGTCCATTCCGACCTCGACCAACACGCGGTGCAGCACGCGGCGGCTCAGGCCGAGGCCGAACAGGCGGTTCAGGCCGATGAGCGCCGCTGCGGCGTTCGAGCTTCCGCCACCGAGTCCGCGGCCCGCCGGGATCCTCTTCCGGAGCCGGATGCGGGTCCCGGGGAGATGCCGGCCGAGCAGGTCCTCGAGCCGCGACGCGGCGCGAAGAACCAGGTTGTTCCGGTCGGTGGGGATGGAGGGGTCGTCGCATTCCAGCCGCAGCCCGTCTCCGCCCGGTTCGAGGATGAGGGTGTCCCAGAGGTCCACCGCGGCCAGCAGGGTGCGGACCGTGTGGTATCCGTCGGGCCGCCGTGAGAGGACCCGCAGACCCAGGTTGATCTTGGCGGAAGTTCTGATTCTCACGCGGCGGGCAGCGGAATCCGGACCAGCCATCGTTCACCGCTCCGGCAGCCTCGAGGCCTGGCTCAGTTCGCGGACCTCCGCCCGCCGGTAGCCGGCCGGCGTCCTCGCCTCGAAGGAGTCGGGGTGCAGGGAAGTGTTCACCTCCAGTTCCTCGATCGTCAGGGTGGCGCGCGTGCGCTCGGACTCGACCTCGACCCGGCGCGGCACCTGGCGTCCCTGCCGCCGGTAGCGGCCGGGATAGCGAGCCTCGTAACCGGGGGCCACGACCCGCCGCACCTGGCCGCCGTCGGCCGGATCGTCCCACCAGATCGCGGCCCCGGATCCGAGGACGGCGGACCCGTTCGCCGGAAGCGACCGGAGGTTCTCCGAACCGCCGATCGGAACACCGCTCCCCACCAGCAAAGCTGCTATCGCTTCGCGCCCCACGGAAACGCCGAGCAGCGGTCCCGTGAACTCCTCCAGTTCCTCGCCTTCCGCGAACGCCCTCTCCCGGGGCACCACCAGGCGCACGTCGCCGGGGCTGGCAATGAGCGTCCAGCGGGAGCCGCCGACGGGGGCGAAGAGTTCGAGGCGCATGGCCTCGACGGCTTCGGGGTCCGCGCCGCCGGACGGACGGACGAACACCACCAGCAGGCGTCCCGAGAAGCGGCCGCGCTCGTTCTCTCCGCGAAGACTCACGACGGCCTGATACCGCCGCACCCCCGCGGCCAGCCGCGCCGTCTCGTCCAGCAGACGAAACGCCGCGGTCTCGTTCAGGGGCGCCGCCGGGATCCGGCCCGCCCGGGCCGCGCACCCGACCGAGGCGGCGAGGCCACAGAGGATCGCGAATCCCGGCGCCGCGCCCCGGTGACGGAAGTGGCCGCGTCGCGGACGCTCCGGGGCAATCGGAGCCGCTGGTGCGCTATTCCCGATCGTTACCGGCTTCCTCGATTTTTCGGGCGATCACCTCTCGTTCGAGTTCCTGGTCGCCGTCGTGCTGAAGAGCCATCCGCCAGAAGCGAACCGCTTCCTCGCTGTTTCCCTTCGCCCGGTAGAGATCTCCGAGGTGGTCCAGCACCACGCTGTTCTCCGGCATGCACTGCCGGGCCCGAAGCAGGTTCGGCTCCGCCAGGTTCAACTCACCCAGTCGGAATTGCACCCAGCCGAGACTGTCGAGATAGGAACCGTTGTATGGATCCTCCGCGAGCGCCCGCTGGATCAACTCCTCGGATTCTTCCAGCCGGTCGGTCTGCTCGGCGAGCATGTATCCGAGATAGTTGAGCGCCAGGTCGTGGTCGGGCTGCGCCGCAATCACTCGGCGGAACTCTGCCTCCGCCTCGTCGAGCTTTCCCTGCCGCTCGAGCAGGGCGCCGAGCTGAAATCGAAAATCCGGGTCATCCGTCCTTTCTTCAAGCCAGCCGCGGGTAATTCGCTCCGCGGTCGGCAGGTCTCCCCTTTCTGCGTGGTGGCGGACCAGTGCGTGCACCACTCCCCCGGTCTCGGGATACTCGGCCACCAGGGCCCTGAGGATTCCCAGCGCGGCGTCGTGGCGGCCCTCTGCGTTCAGTACCCGGGCCTGGAGCGCCAGCAGGCCCGGTTCCCCGGGCCGATCCGCGATCAGCTCCTCGATGAGCACTGCTGCCACGTCCGGGTGGCCCGACGCCAGCCGGTTCTGCACGAGAACCACCCGATACCGGAATGCCTCCACACTGTCCCCGGCGAGCCGGATGGCTTCCTCAAGCGCGTCGTACGCCTCTTCGTACTTTCCGACCCGTTCCAAGGCCTGCGCGAGACGGGCGAGGGTTTCCCGGCGGCGGCCAGACCCGTAGGAGTCCTGCGGAAGCGACACCAGCGTCTGGAACTCCTCGGCTGCCCTCGCGTACTCGCAGCGGGCGGCGAAGACCCCGCCGAGCGCCAGTCTCGCCGGGACGCTCCGGCTGTTCTCCTCCAGCAGCCGCACCAGGGCTGCTTCCGCATCCTCGAGCTTACGCTGCTGCCTCCGCACCATGGCCAGACCCATGAGAGCGATCTCGCTGCGGGGTTCCGCCGTGAGGATTCGTTCGAAGGCCTCCGCGGCGTCGTCCAGGCGGCCCAGGCGGGCCAGGCCGTCCGCCAGCGACAGGCGGAGCGGCTGATCATCGGGATGGTCGGCCGATCCCTTCTCGTAGAGCGAGACGACCTCGGCGAGGGCCTCTTCGGGCAACCGGCCCGGAATCCGACCGTCGCGGAGAAGGTCGTCCACCATCTCACGCGCTTCCGGCTGGCGCGGCTCGATGCGAAGCGACTGCAGGAGGTAGTCGAACGCCTGCTCCCGGTCTCCCGCGGTGAGGCGGAGCTGCGCGAGCAGGAGCAGCTCGACGAAGGCATTCGGGGCGCGGCGCACGATCTCGCGAAGGTGCAGCGCCGCCTCCTCGCCGCGTTGCAGGGCGGCGAGCAGACGAGCCAGCTCGGAGCGGCTCTGGAGGTCCTCGGGGTCGAGGCGGACCGCCTCGCTCAGCGAAGCGACGGCGAGCTCCGCGACCTCGGGATCGTCTCCGGACCGGAGGCGGCGAAAGTGCACCGCGCCGAGCGCCCGGTGGGCGGCGGCGGCGTCCGGATTCCGCTCGACCGCCTCCGCGGCGGCCGTCTCCGCGGCCTCCAGGTCGCGGGCCGAGAGGCTGAGGTTGGCGATCTCGATGAGCGGATCGACTGCCTGGGGATCGAGCTCGGCCGCCCGCCGGTAAGCGGCAATGGCTTCGTCGCGCTCCCCGGACATCTGCGCGAACCGGCCTTCGCCGAACACCCGGTAGGCCTCGGCGACGGGATCGACCGCGACCGGATCCTCAGCCGCGTCTTCGGCTTCGGCCTGCTCCGGCGCCTCCTCGGCGGGCACCGGTTCCTGGGCGCCGGGGGTCCTTGCGGGGAACGCCACGAGAAGCGCCAGCAGCGCCCACAGGGCCATCCGGTACATGGACGGGGAATTTATCGCCGCCGGGCAGTCGCGCCGGCCCGCCTCGGAGCGCCAGCCTCCGGCTGGCATCGCGCGGGAGCGCGAAACTCGCACTGATGGGGCTCCTTTCGGTACACACAGGGCCCCCGATGCGGCTCTTTTCGGGCGGATTCGGACGGAGTGGCGCCGTTGACGGTTGGGATCACGCCATGGGAATCGGGTGAGGCGTGCGTTTCGCGGCCGGTGGCCGCGATGCCGGCCAGAGGCCGGCGCTCCGAGCTGCTAGTGGCGGAAGTGGCGGGCGCCGGTGAGGACCATGGCCAGACCCCGCTCGTCGGCCGCGTCGATGACCTCCTGGTCCCGCACGGAGCCGCCGGGCTGGATCACCGCGGTGATCCCGGCGTCGGCCAGCGCCTCGAGCCCGTCGGCGAACGGAAAGAACGCGTCCGACGCCGCGACGGCGCCCTCGAGCGGGGACTGGGCCTTCTCGACCGCGAGCCGGCAGGAGTCGAGCCGGCTCATCTGGCCGGCGCCCACCCCGAGCAGCGCGCTGCCGCGCCCCACCACGATGGCGTTCGACTTCACGTGCTTCGCCGCCTGCCAGACGAACCGCAGGCCCTCCCATTCGACCTCCGAGGGCTCCCGCCGGGTGACCACCCGGTACGCGGATTCCTCGTCGCCGCGGTCCCAGTCCTGAACCAGCAGCCCGCCGGCCACCCGGGCGAAGTAGCGCCCGCCGGGCGCGAAACCCCGCAGGTCCTTCATCTCGATCAGCCGCAGGTTCTTCTTGCGCCGCAGCCGGGCGAAAGCGTCCGGATGGAAGGAAGGCGCCGCAATGGCCTCCAGGAAGGTCGAAGCCATCTCCTTCGCGGTGTCCAGATCCACCTCGCGGCTCAGCGCCACGATGCCGCCGAAGGCGGACACCGGGTCGGTCGCGCGCGCCGCCCGGTACGCCTCCACCAGCGTGCCGGCCACCGCGGCGCCGGCGGGGTTCGAGTGCTTGATGATCGCCGCGGCGCCTTCGCCGTCGCCAAGGGAGTTCGCCAGGTCGGCGACCAGCCGCACGGCGGCGTCGAGATCCAGGATGTTGTTGTAGGAGAGCTCTTTGCCGTGGAGCTTCCGGGCGCCCGGGATTCCGGCGGGCCCGGTTCCCGGATCGCGATAGAGGGCGGCCGTCTGGTGCGGGTTTTCTCCGTAGCGGAGTTCGGCCACCCGCGCGAACTCGAGCGACACCCGCTCGGGGAAGTCCTCTCCGGCGCCGTCTCCGGCGAAGGAGCCCGCAACCGCCCGGTCGTAGGCCGCGGTCGCCGCGAATGCCGCCCCCGCCAGCCGGCGGCGCAGCGCGTGACCCACGCCAGGGTCGGGGTCGTCGAGGGCGGCGAGCACCGCCGGGTACTCGTCCGGGTCCACGACCACCGCGACGTCGGGCCAGTTCTTGGCCGCCGCGCGGACCAGGCAGGGACCGCCGATGTCGATGTTCTCCCTGAGTTCGTCGTCCCCGGCTCCCCGGGCGAGGGTCTCCTCGAAGGGATAGAAGTTGACGGCGACCACGTCGATGGGCCGGATGCCGAGCGACGCGAGCGACTCGAGATCGTCCGGACGCGAGCGGCGGGCGAGGATCCCGCCGTGGATCCGGGGATGCAGGGTCTTGACTCGGCCGTCGAGGATCTCGGGATGTCCGGTGACCTCGGCGACCTCGCGCACCGCAATCCCGGAGTCCCGGAGAAAACGGGCCGTGCCGCCGCTGGCCACGATCTCGAAACCGCGCTCGACGAGCCCCCGGGCGAAGGTGTCGAGCCCTTCCTTGCGGCTGACGCTCAGCAGGGCTCGGCGCGGGTGGTTGTGGGGGTCTTGCGAATCGCTCATGGGCCGGAAGGCGGCGGATGCTAACAGGGGCCCATGGGCTCCCGGGTACTCTTGGGAGCCGCCGCCGGATCCCCGCATCACGGCGCCCCGATTCCGTGTCCGAAAGCCAGCCAGGAGCCCTCGCGCACCTTCCCGCGGTGGGCAGGCTTCTCGAGACGGAACGCTTCCGGAGCCTTGCCGACGCGTTCGGGAGACCGCTCGTCACCGCCGCGCTCCGCACCGAGATCGCGGACCTTCGCGGGGCCGTGCGCGCGGCGGCCGTGCCGGCCGGCTTCACGCGCGACCCCGAGACCTGGCTCGCCGCCGCCGTGGAGGCGCGGCTCGAGCGGGCCGCCGGGCCGGACCTCCGGCGGGTGATCAACGCCACCGGCGTGGTCGTCCACACCAACCTGGGGAGGGCGCCGCTCTCCGAGCGCGCCGCGCAGGCCGTCTTCCGCGCCGCGAGCGGGTATTCCGACCTCGAGTTCGACCTCGCTTCCGGCGCCCGGGGGAGCCGCCAGGAACATCTCACCGGCCTCTTCGAGACGATGTTTCCGGGGATGGCCTCGACCGTCACCGGGAATGCCGCCGGCGGCGTGCTGCTCGCGCTCGACACCCTCGCCGCCGGGAAGGACGTGGTCGTGTCCCGGGGGGAACTGGTCGAGATCGGAGATTCCTTCCGGATCCCCGACATCCTGGAGAAGAGCGGCGCGCGGCTCGTCGAGGTGGGAACGACCAACCGGACGCGCATCGACGACTACCGGCGGGCCATCACCGGGAGCAAGGGAGGGGTCGGCGCACTGCTCAAGGTGCACCAGTCCAACTTCCGGATCGTCGGCTTCACCGAGGCGGCGTCCACCGCCGACCTGGTTGCGCTGGGAGCGGAGTTCCGGATCCCCGTGATCGAGGACTTCGGCAGCGGCAACCTGCTGCCCCTGGCCGAGCTCGGCGTGGAGGGCGCCGGGGACGAACCGACCCTCGCCGACCGGGTCGCGTCGGGCGCGGACCTCGTCATCTTCTCGGGAGACAAGCTGTTCGGCGGACCGCAGGCGGGAATCCTGCTCGGGACGCCGGAGGCGGTCCGGGCCTGCCGCCGGAACCCGCTCGCGCGCGCGCTGCGACCCGACAAGATGGCCGTCGCCGGGCTCCAGGCGACGCTCTGGAGCCACCTGACCGGACGCGCCCGCCGCGAGGTCCCGGTGATCCGCGCCATCGCGCGGCCGCTCGGGGAGATCGCGGCGGCCGCGGAGCGTCTGCGCGATTCTCTCGAGCCTGCCGCCGGCTGGACTGTCGCGGTGGTCGAGGAGACCTCGCGAATCGGCGGCGGGGCGGCCCCCGGAGCGGGTCTGGCGACCCGCTGCCTGGCTCTCTCCCAGGCCGGCAGCGAGGCGGAGGCGAGCCGCCGGCGGCTCCTCCGGAGCGAACCGCCGGTGGTCGCCCGCATCGTGGACGACCGGGTGCTCCTCGACCTGCGCACCGTTCCGCCGGAGGAACAGGACGAGCTGCTGGCGGCCCTCCGGTCGCTGGTGGAGGAGCCTGATTCCCGGGGCTGAATCCGGCCCATCCACAAAGTACCCTTCCCGGACGCGCCGCATGATTTCCGCCCACGAACGATCCGGCCAGGAGGCTCCCGCGAACCCCGCCGGCATCCTCTTCATCAACGGGAAAGAGCGCGCGGTGCCGCGGCCGGCCTCGGTGCGGGGCGCTCTCGAAGCGCTCGGACTTTCGAGCCGTCCGGTCGCGGTCGAGCTCAACGGGAACCTGGTGCGCCGCGCCGATCAGGAGACCACCGCGCTGAAGCCCGGGGACCGCGTGGAGATCGTGAGCTTCGTGGGCGGTGGCTGAAGTGGCCGCGGTCGAAGACACCCCGCTCTCTCTGGGCGGGCACACCTTCCAGTCCCGCCTGATCCTCGGCACCGGCAAATACTCGTCGCTTCCGCTGATGCGGGACTGTCACGCCGCTTCGGGGTGCGAGATGGTGACGGTCGCCGTTCGCCGGGTGGACCTCGACGCCGAGGAGACCCTGCTCGACTACATCCCCCGCGACCGCTACACCCTGCTCCCCAACACCGCGGACTGCTTCACCGCGGCTGAAGCGGTCCGCACGGCGCACCTCGCCCGCGAGGCCGGGCTTTCGAACTGGATCAAGCTGGAGGTCATCGGCGACCGGAAGACGCTCTATCCGGACAACGAGGAACTCCTGATCGCCACGCGCGAACTGGTCGCCGACGGGTTCGTGGTCCTTCCCTACACGAGCGACGACGTGGTGGTCGCCCAGAAGCTCGAGCAGGCCGGCGCCGCCGCGGTGATGCCGCTGGGAGCCCCCATCGGGTCGGGTCTCGGCATCCAGAACCGCAACAACATCGCGTTCATCCGCGAGGCGGTCTCGGTGCCGGTCATCGTGGACGCCGGGGTGGGGACCGCGTCGGACGTGACCGTGGCGATGGAGCTGGGCGCCGACGGAGTCCTCCTCAACACCGCGGTCGCGGCGGCCGGGGATCCGGTGAAGATGGCCGAGGCCATGAAGCTCGCCGTCGAGGCCGGGCGGCTCTCCTGGCTCGCGGGACGCATGCCCCGCCGCCGCTACGCCACCGCGTCCTCGCCCCCTGCGGACGCGCCGCTCGCCTAGCGCCGCTCGCCTGGTGTCGCCCGCCTCCCGCAAGAAGGCCCAGACCCCACGGAACCAGCAAACCCCCGACAGCCAGGCCGCGGAACGGGCCCTCCGGCGGCGCGCGGGACGGATCGTCCGGGTTCTCGCGAAGGAGTACAACGCGGCCGAGTGCGCGCTGCTGCACGACTCCGCCCTCCAGTTGCTGGTCGCCACCATCCTCTCGGCGCAGTGCACCGACCGGCGGGTGAACATGGTGACGCCGGCGCTCTTCGCCCGCTATCCGACGGCCGACGACTTTGCCGACGCCGACCCGGACGAACTCGAGGAGATGATCCATTCGACGGGTTTCTTCCGGAACAAGACCCGTTCGATCATGGGCGCCTGCCAGCGGATCCGCGACGACTTCGGCGGCGAGGTGCCGGACAACATGGAGGATCTCCTGACCCTGCCGGGCGTCGCCCGGAAGACCGCGAACGTGGTGCTCGGCACCTGGTTCGGAAAGAACGAGGGGGTGGTGGTGGACACCCACGTGTTCCGCATCTCGCATCGCCTGGGTCTCGCGCCAAAGAAGACGACGAACCACACGGAGCAGCGGCTGATGGAGTTGGTGCCGCGCCGCGAGTGGACCAACTTCAGCCATCGGGTGATCCTCCACGGCCGGGCCATCTGCGACGCCCGGAACCCGAAATGCCGGGAATGCACGCTGGAGAGCATGTGCCCGAAGGACGGCGTCGAGTCGCCGCCGGCGGAGCCCGTCCGGGCTCCCGGCCGGCGGCGCACGAGGCGCCCAGCCCCCGCATGAATCCCCCGAAGACCCTCTATCTGGCCAACCCGTACGGCTTCTCGGAAGGGCAGCGGGCGGGACCGCTCGAGGAGTTGGTCCGCGCGCTGGAGGCGCTGGGCGCCGAGGTCTGGGAGCCCTTCGCCCGCAACAACCAGGTGGATCGGGCCGCCCCTGGCTGGGCATACCGGATCGGCCAGGCGGATCTCAGCGACGTGCGGGACGCCGACGGATTCTTCGCGGTGGTGAACGGTTGTCCGCCGGACGAGGGAGTCATGGTGGAACTCGGGATGGCGATCGCCTGGCGGAAGCCGGTGTTCCTGTTCCGCGACGATTTCCGGCGCTGCACGGACAGTGAGGAGTACCCGCTGAACCTGATGCTCTTCACCGGGCTCCCGGAGACCGGATGGGAGGCCAACTGGTACTCGTCCGTTGAGGAGATCGCCGATCCGGACAAGGCGCTCGCCCGCTGGCTGCGCGAGGAACCCGGCTGATGCGCCTCGGCCTCGAACTCGGCTACCTGACGAAGGGTTCGCCCGACCCGGTGGCGCTCGCCGAGCGGGCCGAGGGCGTCGGGTTCGATTCCGTCTGGATTTCCGAGGCCTGGGGCAGCGATGGAGTAAGTGTGCTCGCCTGGATCGGCGCCCGGACCGAACGCATCGCGCTCGGCACCGCCATCCTGCCCATCGGTTCGCGGACTCCGGCTCTCCTCGCACAATCGGCGGCCACCCTCGACATGCTGAGCGGTGGGCGCCTGATCCTCGGACTGGGCGTGTCCGGACCGCAGGTCATGGAGGGGTGGCACGGCGTCCCGTTCGCGAAGCCGGTGACCCGGACCCGCGAGACCGTGGACGTCATCCGGCAGATCCTGCGCCGGGAGACGAAGCTGGAGTACGGCGGGGAATCCATCCGGCTCCCCATGCCCGGCGGCACCGGACTCGGAAAGCCGCTCAAGCTCATGCTGCGGCCGCACCGCGCCGAGATTCCGATCTACGTCGCCTCGATCGGGCCACAGAACACGGCGCTCACCGCGGAGATCGCGGACGGCTGGCTGCCGTTCCTCTACTCGCCGGACCAGGCGGCCAAGGTCTGGGGACCCGCGCTCGCCGCCGGCGCCGCGAGCCGACAGCTCCCGTCGCCGCTCGAGGTCGCTCCAATGGTCGATTGCGCCCTGGGCGACGATCTCTCCCGTCTCCGCGACCAGTTGCGGCCGGGGATCGCGCTCTACGTCGGCGGCATGGGAGCGCGCGAACGCAACTTCTACAACCAGCTCGCGTGCCGCTACGGCTACGAGGCCGCCGCGAAGACGATCCAGGACCTGTACCTGGACGGACGCAAGGACGAGGCGGCGGCGGCGGTTCCGGATGGGCTGGTGGAGGAGATCTGCCTCGTCGGGCCGGAGGCGAGGATCGCGGAGCGGATTGCCGCGTACCGGGAAGCGGGCGTCACGACGCTGATCGTCTCGCCGCCGGTTGACGAGGAGGGGAACCCCGCGCCGGGCGGGCTGGACGCCCTGCGGCGCGCCTGCTCTTGACCGGCCAACCCGGCATGACGCTCCTCGTCCTGTTGCTGGCCTTCTACGGGATGACCGTACTGCGGGTGGCGCTCGTTCGCCGGGCAACCGGGATCAACCCGGTGAAACTGAAGGCCGACGGCTCGGTGTACGAGGTGACCGGTCGCGTTCTGAAGGCGAGCATCGGGACCTGGCTGATGATCGGCCTGATTTACGCCTTCGCGCCCAGTGTGAAGCCGTGGCTGGTCCCCATCCCGTATCTGGAGACCGAGGCCGTGCACCTGACCGGCCTCATCGCCGCCGGTACGGCGATCCTCTGGATCGGCATCGGCCAGGCGCAGATGGCCGCCTCCTTCCGGATGGGAATCGACTCTTCCGAGAAGACGGCGCTGGTGCGCCATGGACTCTTCCGGTGGTCGAGAAACCCCATCTACCTCGGCCTCCTGGCGGGGCTCGGCGGGTTCTTCCTGGTGGCTCCCAACGCCCTCAGCTTCGGCGCCTTCGTCGCCGGCTGGATCGGGGTCAAGATCCAGGTCCGGCTGGAGGAGGAGTACCTGCTCTCGAAGCACGGCGACGCGTACCGGGAGTACCGGTCCGCGGTGCGGCGCTGGATCGGGACGCGGCGCAGCTGACCGGGCGGGTCCGCCAGCAGCCGTGACGGCGCCGCCGGCCTGGAACGCCGACCTCCGGTGGGCTTGCGTCACGACATAAGCCATTGATTTGATGAGTTCTTACAACAGATTCCGGAGTCCGCGTATCACTTCTAGTACCACTCCCTCGTTCTTGCCGACACGTGTATCGGCCCGGACCCGATTGGGAACCCCCGTGTAAGCGTTCGATCGTGGACGGATGGACGGGGGCTGGCCCAGCCGGACACGCCATATACACCGAAGAAACCGGTCCAAACTGACCGCCGTCGCGCGAACGTTCTCCGCGGCGGGGCGCGCCTCCATCGCCTCCCGGACAACCGTAAGTCGCTTGCGCCGCAACGCCTTGAACGGCGATCCCCAAGCCCCTGCCTCGGTGCGGGTGGACGGCTCCGCCCACTTCAGTTCGTCCCCGATCCCATTCTCCGCCGCGCGGGTTCGCGCAACACCACCCCGTTGTCGGTCCGCGAGACACCCCACGGCCGAACGGTTACAACCCCCAGCCCGCCCATGTCCTGCAGCGCCCACAGCGAATCCGCCCCCTGAGCGACGGATCCGAGCAACGGCAGCGTCGTCTCCACGAGGCCGCGTCCCGCTAGACCGGATTCGAAGCGCACCGAGCCCGTAGATGGAGTTGTCGGTGAAGAGCATGTGCCGCGCGCGCGGATTCGGCAACGGCGAACAGACTGGCGGCGAGCCGGCGAGCGCTGGCGGGGAGTGTCACCGCGACCGCCGCGACAGTCAGGTCGGCCCTCACAGAGCGCACTCCCGCTTGAGTCGAACCCGCGTCCACGTCAAGACTGTCCGAACGTCACATAATGATCACCAAGTCAACCGCCTTGGTGTATCAAAACTTCACGTTCTTTCTGCTCTACTAGATGGGTTGTGCCAAGTGGGACACATGAGTGCGCCGGATGTTGTCTTGGCACTTTCTTGGCGCGCCGACAAGTTTCAGAGGTCGGGACAGGAACCGCCTGGCCACGGATCGCCGTAGGTTCGAGCGGACTCTTCCGGTGGCAACCCGGCCTCCACCAGAGGGCGGGTGCCCTGTCCAATCTTCCGGGATGACGGTGGATCGGGCATGTGGAGACGGATAAGGCGTTCTGAAGATGAGCGGCCCCGCCAAACGAGGCGCGCTCCATTGAATGTCACGGCTGCAATCGCGGCCGTGGCGATCCTCTCCGGTGGGTCGGTTTCCGCACAACGCGAGTGGATCCCGCCCGCAGAACGGATCCGGAACCCATACGCTTGGCCGTCGCTGCATGCATTGGTCGAGCGTTCCGACACCATTGTGGCCGGAGAGGTCGTCGACCTGCGGTCGGCATGGACCACCGACCGGCGCGAGATCTTCACCACCGTAACTCTCCGCCCGGACCGGCGCTTCAAGGGCGGCGGGCGGAACCTGGTCCGCTTCCGGATCCCCGGGGGGACCGTCGGCGACACCCGCCTGATGGTTACGCACTCCCCGGTCTTTGCGATTGGAGAACAGGCCCTGGTCTTCCTGGCCGGAGAGAGCGGGCGGCTACCGAGAGTCGTCGGCGGCGAAGCGGGAAAGCGCCACATCCGGATCGGGGAGGGTGGCGAGGAAACGATCCTGCCGGGATTCGTCCTGTCCGAGGCTGGTACCGGGAGGGTGACCGGACTCGGCACGCTGGACGACCTGGCTCGCGCCATGCCCGCCCTCCTCGTAGCTACGCAGTCCCGCTGAACGAAGTCCTGCTGTGGAACAGGCATCGATGGCTTCGTTGAATGGCGGGCGTCGCCGCGATCAGCGTCGGCGTTGGCTCGCAATTGCGATGGCGATGGCGGCCGCGTTCACACTCGGTCCGGGCGAGGAGGGCGCCGAGGCGTACCTGTTCTACGACAACGGCGCCCTCGACTACATCGTGGGATCGGACCAGGCCCTCCGCTGGTCGGCGGACGCGTGGGGACCGGGCGAGACACTCGTCTGGGAGATCGAGGACGGGGAGGACTGGAGTCTGCTGTTCGACTCCGCCGAAGACGTCCGCCCACCCCTGGAAGAGGCGCTGGGAATCTGGTCCGGGATCGAGACGGCTGACATCTCCTGGCGGATCGCGGGCGTCGCCGCCCCGTCCGAGGACGCACCGGGCTTCGGAGACTCGCGGAACCGGGTGTTTCTTGAACGGGTGCAGTGGCGGGACCGCATCTACCACCGCTCGGGCGCCTTCCTCTGGTGGGTCCGCAACCGCGCGCGTTCCGCGTGGGAGCTGACGGATTGCGATGTCGGGCTTCCCTGGGACTGGTGGCTTGATGACGATCTGCAGCCGCGGGCCGATCTGGACTTGGACGACGTGCGGAGAGTGATCACGCGGTTCGCGGCACAGGAATTCGGCCACTGTCTCGGCCTCGGTAGAGCGGCGCCCTTCCCCGGCTCGCGAAGGCTGCGCCGGACGCCGGACGGCGACCATTTCGTTTGGAGACACAACATCTGGGACCGCGGGCCTCTGATGCAAGACTATTGGCAGCACCTCTCTCAGGACGATCGCACCGCGGCGTCGTTGCTGCGCCCGCGCCCGGGTTGGCGCGCCTCGGTCGGGAGCGTCTCGGGGAATCTCGAACTGGAAGGTGCCGGGGCGCCGTACGTCCACGTGTACGCGATCCGGAGTACCCCGGAGGGCGTACGGGATCCGGTGGGCGCATTTGCAAACGTCCACGGCGAGTTCCTCATCGAGGGACTGCCGCCGGGGGATTACGCGCTTTGGGCCCATCCCCTTCGTTACTTCTGGAACCGGCGGCCACTCGTTGAGGCAGACGCGGAGATTGATGTGAGAGACGCCGTTCTCGCGCGTCCGGTCCGGGTGGAGGCCGGGCGAGTGACCGACGGCGTCGCCATTTCTATGCGCAGGGGTCGCGCGGGATCGTCGCGGTGAGTCCGAGGGCCTCGCGCCCGGACCGCGAACGCTCTCGACCGTGCGGCTTCCGGAGCCGCCTTGTCCGCCTCTGCTGGGCACCTGTGCTCCTTTTGTGTCTGGCTTGCGAGGGTGATGGTGGCGCCCCGGCGCCTCCAACGGTTCCACCGTCCCCCACCCCGGTCCCGCCACCCCCGCCGCCACCGGTGGAAGTCCAGTTGTCGGTGGAGCCGTCGACGGTGGTCGAAGGCGCCGGCCCTGTCGTGCTGACCATTACCGGCGCCGTCACCGGTGGTGCCGCCTCCCAAGAAGTTCGGATGACGCTGACGGTAGCGCCCGGAACTGCGGTGGCCGCCGACTACACCGCAACCTCGGCGACCTTGACGATCGCCGCGGGAGCGACGACGGGGACCGCGACCCTGGTTCTGACGCCGCGGCTCGACACGCTGGCGGAGGGGCCGGAAACGGTTGTCGTCCGCGGGACCGGCGCCGGCGTCAACGTGCACAGCGCGGAAGTGACCATCACCGACCTTCCGATCATCGAGGTCCAATTGTCGGTGGAGCCGGCCGTCGTAGCCGAGGACGCCGGCCCCACCCTCCTCACCGTCACGGGAACTCTGGCGGCAGGCGCGACTTCCCGCGAAATCGGCGTTTCCCTCACGGTGGTGGCCGGAACTGCCGGCGCCGCCGACTACACCGCGACCCAGGCGACCCTGACGATCGCCGCGGGAGCGACGACCGGTGTCGCGACGGTGGTCCTCACGCCGCGGCTCGACACCCTCGAGGAGGGGCCGGAAACTGTCGTCGTCCAGGGAACGGGCATCGGCCTCAACGTGCGCAGCGCCCAGGTAACCATCACCGACCCGCCCATCGCCGAGGTCCAGTTGTCGGTGGAGCCGGCGGTGGTCACGGAGGGAGCCGGCCCCACCGCCCTCACCGTCACGGGGACACTGGTGGAAGGCGCCGCCTCCCGGCACATTCAGATCTCGGTCGCGGTCGTGGCTGGAACTGCTGACCCCACGGACTTTTCGGCAACCGGTGCGACTTTCACGATCGCGGCGGGGCACGCGACGGGGACCGCGACGCTGGTCCTGACGCCGCACCTGGATACCTTGGTGGAAGGGCCCGAGACCGTTTTCGTGCGGGGGACGAGCGCCCGGATAAACGTGCGCGGCGCGGAAGTGACCATCAACGACCCGCCGATTGCCGAGGTCCATCTGTCGGTGGAGCCGGCCGTCTTGACGGAGGGCGCCGGCCCCACCTCCCTGACCGTCACGGGGACACTTGCCGAAGGGGCCATTTCACGGGATATCCGCGTCGCGCTGACGGTGGAGACGGGAACAGCAAGCGCCGCCGACTACGTGGCGACCCAGGGAACCTTGACAATCGCGGCAGGAGACGCGACGGGAACCGGGACCGTGATCCTGACGCCCCAGCCGGACACCCTGTTGGAAGGGTCGGAAACCGCCGTTGTGCAGGGAACCGGTTTCGGAGTCAGCGTGCGCGGCGCGGGAGTGACCATCACCGACCCGCCGCTCCGGGTGTCCTTTGCTGAGCGCGAAGTTGCCATGCAGGAAGGAGAAACGCACGACCTGGTGATTCGGTACCAAATTGGCCGGCTCGCGCGTCCGCTAGATCTCGAGCTCTCCTTTCTCCCGGACACTGCCTCCTCAAACGACTTTTCGGCGGCGCAGACCAGCGTCCGGATTCCCGCCGGACAGGTGGTGGAGGGCGAGGTTACCGTGGCCCTCGAAGCGCCGCGAGACCGATTCGTCAGCGAGGGGGACGAGAGCCTCAGGGTGCGATTAGTGCCTCCGACCGGGGCTGGCGTCCCCCGGGTGGACGTGGGACCTGACCTTCTAGTCCGGATTGCCGAGGCCGGCGCATACGCGTGTTCGGGCGTGCTCGTGCGGGGTGACCTGCGGGAGCGGCGGGACTCCGTAGCGGAGGCCACGCTTTTCATCGACTGGGAGAACGCCGCGCCCGACGGAAGCTTCGATTGGGAGAGCCCCTACTACGACGACGAGGACAACCCAGAGGAGCGTTCCCGGGTCCCCGTGCTCGAAATCAACCTGGCGGAGTGGCTGGTGGAGACGATCGAAGACGCGAGCCGGCACACGCTCGACATCGTATGGCCGCGCTTCCTGCCGGCCCAACTGTTTTTTCGTTCCGAGACGGGCCGGTGTGAGATGCCGCGGCTGACCTGCTCGGCGAGCGCGTGCGAGCTGAGCGCGTAGGACGACCGTCGCGGACAAAGAAGAAGGAGACCCGATGCGCCCGATCGAGGGAAGCGATTGCGGGAACCGCCGCCAAACCACGCGGCGAATGCCTCTGTTGGCGGGGACGATCCTCGCGCTGTTCACGGTTGTTTCCGTCGAGGGCTACCTCTTGTTCCATGACGGCCGCAGCAACGTGTACCCGGCGTCGTCAGAGAATGCGCAATTCTGGTCGGCTGACGTGTGGCCGCCCGGCGAGACTCTCCAGTACGAGATTGCTCCGGACCCGGACTTCGAGATCTACTTCGACTCGCCTGAAGGGGTTGCGCCGTTCGTGGAGCAGGCTCTCGCAGCGTGGGGTGGGATCCCCACCGCCGACATCTCATGGCGCCTGGAGGGTGTTGGCGAGAACCAACGTGCAGAACGCGATGGTGTCAACAGCATCTTTGTGGATGAGGACTCAGACTCCGGCGGATATGCCAACATCTGGAGCGAGCGCAAATCCTCCACCGGTCCCAGGCAGATCTTCGCATGTGATGTGGCGTTTGGCGGTTGGTCCGCCAGGATCCCCGATTGGGTGGAACCGGAGGACCTGGAAGAACACCGGGAACTCGTGAGGGAATACTCCGTGGAGGTGCTCGTGCACGAGTTCGGGCACTGTCTGGGCCTGGGACATGCGGGGGACCTCTCGACGACTGGTTGGCGGCGCGCACGAAGCGGTGAATGGCAACACCCCGGAGATCCGATCATGTCCTACGGGCGCAAATGGGGACCCCGTCTGACGCGTGACGATGTCGTCGGTGCATCGCTGTTGCGACCGCGGCGACGGCGGTCGGCGACGGGCAGCATCTCAGGGGTCGTACTCCTGGAGGATGCACCGGCGCCCTACGTCCACATCTGGGCGCTTCCCATGGGGGCTCATGCGTTGCGCGACCGGGTCGGCGTGTTCAGCAACGAGGACGGAGTCTTCCTGATCGAGGGCCTCGATCCCGGCGAATACGCGTTCTGGGCACAGCCCATCGGGAGTCAGACAGCCAATCCGGGTTTGATGAACCGAGCCGCCACGGACCTCAATGACGCGGTATTCGGCGACCTGGTCCGGGTAGGCGCCGGACGGACAACCGAGGATGTCCAGCTCTCCATGCGACGGGGCCGTATGCCCCGGTCGCCGCCTGAGACAACGCCCCCCAGGCGACCCCCCGTGCCGGCAACGTCCATTGGAACGGCGGCGGTTGATGTCTGTGCGGGGACCCGGATTCGGGCTGGACGTCCGCACTCTGCAGAAGGCCCGCTCTGGTTTGCACCCCGTTCCTTTTCGCTCGCTCGCGATCGCTGGATGAGAACAACGATCGCGGTGGAATGGTCGCCGGATTCCGGTGACACCGTCCTCGACTGGGAAGGTCCGTATCGGAACTGGAGGTGGACCCGGGAGGGGGACGAGGAAGGCCCGAGGTTCTATTCCGTCTGGGACAAGGACCGCAACGCATACCTCGGCGCAGAATCTCCGGAACTCGACATCGCCATCTCCGGCTATCGAGTCGAACGGACCGAAACAGGCATACGACACACCATGGAGATGAGTTGGCCCGAGTCCACCACGGTGAGCCTGCGTTTCCGCTCGGAGGGTGACGCCTGCAACGGGGAACCGGTCGTCGCCTGCAATACCTGGGGCTGTGAACTGCGCCCGTGACGGGTGCATCGACTCCCATTCGGCTGCGCCCGACGCGCCGGGCGGACAGTTCCTACGACCACGGCTCTCAATAGGGCTTCGCGCAAAAGCCGCCGGGCGGCGTGCAGTTTGTTCTACCTCGAGGAACGCCCCGAGCATCGAACGGGGTTCGTGCCAGTGGCCCGGAACAGCCTTCCCGCAGGGATCAGTCGCGCCGCAGGCGCGGGCTGGGAGCGACCCCGAAAGCGTTGGCAAAACCGCTGGCAAAACTCCGGTCTGCGGGGCTGTAGATCCGTCGATCGGAGGGGGGTCACTTGTCTCTTCCATACTTGGCGATTCCGGCCCGATTCACGGGTCGGGGACGGTGGTCGGATCGCGGGGTCGCATGGCCGTAAGGGGCCGCTAGGGAGTCCTGATCGCCACCGTCCTTCCTCCGTCCTGAATGGATACTCGAGCATCGAGGCTCGCACGACAAGCACAGGAAAGGGAAGAACCCATGAACAGCATCCTTCGCACCGTCGGGATCGACATCTCCAAGGACTGGTTCGACGCCTTCGCCGCACCCGAGGGCAGGACAGCCCGGTTCTTGAACAACCGGGCTGGCTTCCGACAGCTGATCGCCTGGATCGGCTCCGGAGTCGACCGGATCGCGTATGAGCCCTCCGGCACCGTCCACCGAGAGCTTGAGGAGACGCTCCTGAAGGCCGGCCTCCCGCTCTATGCGATCAACCCCTTCCAGGTCCGGTCCTTCGCCCGCTCGCTGGGGCGGCGCGCCAAGACCGATCCGGTGGACGCCCGGATGCTGGCCACCATGGCGGCGTCCGTCGAGGATCTGCGGCCGACCGAGGCGCGGTCGGAGGGGCAGCACGACCTCGCCGAACTCCAACAGATCCGGGACGGACTGCGTCGGGACCGGGTCACCGCCATCAACCGCGGCAAGCAGTTGCGCACCCCCGTGGGCAAGCGGCTCAACAAGCAGCGGCTGGGGCAGATCGAGCGGCAGCTGGAGGTCATCGACGCCGAGATCCGGACGCGGCTCGCGGAGGAGAAGACCTTGCAGCGCCGGGCTCAGATCCTGACCTCCATCCCGGGCATCTCGGACATCACCGCGGCCGGCCTGGTCGTCCTGATGCCCGAGCTCGGCACGCTCACCGGCGCACGGGCCGCCAGTCTCGCGGGGCTGGCCCCGGTCACCCGGGAGTCCGGGCAGTGGAAGGGACGCGGCTTCATCCAGGGCGGCCGGCACCGGGTCCGCCGGCTGCTCTACATGCCCGCGCTGGTCGCCGCGCACCACAACCCCGGTCTCAAGCACACGTACCAGGCGCTCTTGGCTCGGGGGAAGCCGCCGAAGGTCGCCCTGACGACGGTGATGCGGAAGCTCCTCGTCCTCGCCAACGCCCTCGTGCAGCAGAACCGCACCTGGACGGCGCTTGCCCCAGGCGCTCACGGGTGAGCGTTCGGTGAGGGTATTGAGGACAGCGAGCACGGTGAGGCGGGAGCCGCTTTTGCCGCCGGTTGCGCAGCTTTCGGGGTCAGCGTTTTGCGGCAAAAGGACAGCACCCCCCTTTTGCCGCTGCTTTTGCCGCTTCCCGATCACACCGTCGTTCCCGAAAGCCGTTGTCCCCGTTGCCTTTCGGGCAGGGCATCCTCTCCCCCGTTCTCCGCGTTTGCGCGGAGAACGGGGCGGGGAGCGACCCCCCTCCATCTTCGGGATGGACGGCCCGGAAACGGGCGGCTTCTGCCGCCCCTTTTGCCGCCTTCGGGGTCGCTCCCCGTCCGCGCCTGCGGCGCGAGTGATCCCTGCGGGAAGGCAACTCCGGGACGATGGCGCCATCCGCGCTCCGGCCGTCGTGAAGTTCCTCGAGGACCCGGCCCACGCGCCTCACTAACGGATGATCGGACTGGGCCGGAGCGGCTCCACTTGACATGGATAATCCCAGCCCCGCTCTCCGCCCAGAAACGCAGAGCTGGATTCGCAGGTACCCGACCGAAATGCGACAGCGGCAATGGGTTTCGGGAGCGCTCACGAGCAATGGGTACGCGCATAAGTACGGAACTAAGGTGGGTCTGTCTTAGTCCCGCGGCAAAGCGACCCTGGTAGCGACCCGGAAGACGTGACAAGCCCCCTGGTGGCTCAGAGGGCGAGCAGGTCGGGGTTGAGACGCTCGGCGACGTGGGTGGAGTAGGCGTCGATGTACTTGGCGGGCCAGCGCGCGGCCTTCTCGCGCTCCCTGAGGCGTCCGACGGCTCTTCCCGCTTCGAGCCAGCCGCCGTGCCTGTCGAGCAGCGAGAGGTCGCCGGTCGCGTTGGCGAGTTTGACGGCATCAAAGAGTTGCTGGTCGGCTTCGGAGCGTGGTACGGCGGGCGCGGGCGGTCCGCGCCACGTTTCGAGCACTGCCGCGGTCGTTGCGGCCGCATCGCCCGTTCGGGCGACGGCGACGATGTGAACGGCGCCGCCGCCGTCACGGAGGGTTTCCCACAGCGTGGCGTGCGCGGTCACCCAGGCGCGGACCCGGTCGGATTGGAGGCGGCGTCCACCGCCCGGATCGGCATAGACGAAGGTGGTCGTGGCTCCGCTGCCGGCGATGGGGAGTCTGAGGGGGAAGTAGAGGCGGGTCGGCTGGTCGATGGAGGGACCGCGATGGAGGCGGTGGGGCAAGACACTGAGCGAGATACCGAGGCGCTGGAAGTAGGCCAGCCTCTCCGGCTCCGTGGGGAGCCAGTCGAGGTCGGGGTGTTCGAGGACCTCGTCGAGGGAGAGCAGCCGGCGGACGGTGAGTTCCGGGGATGCGCTCCGGCGATGGGGGTCGTTCTCGATCCCGAGGGTGCGGTAGAGCGCGCGGGCGCGGACGTGGCATATGTTCGTCGGCCGGTAAGCGCGTCGGTCGGGGAGCCGGGTTTCGCGCGCGATCCCGGATCGGAGAGGTGTCCTGACGAATCGGCTGGCGGTCTGTTTGCCGAGGCCGTAGCGCGCCTGGTATTGGCTCCGGGTGAAGACGCCGGAGTGGAGGCAGACGAGGGCGAGCCAATCGGCTTCGCGCTCCGCCCAGCCGAGGCCGCGAAGGGTCGCAGCGCTCTCCCCAAAGGTCAGAGGTACGGCGCGGGTGGTGGCGACGGTCGCCGTGCGGGAAGGGCCGTGAGAGGCGGCCAGCGACACTCCGCGCGGAGCCAGGGGCCTTCGGTCGTCCATCCGGCGAACCCGCGCCCTCAACCGTCGTCGGGAAAAAGACCGGTCGTGGGGCGGAAGCGCACCACCCGTCCACCCGGGATGGGCACCGGCTCACCCGTGCGGGGATTCCGGGCCATCCCCGTCCTGCGGGGGACGGCGTGGAACGCTCCGAAGCCCCGGGCTACCACCCGGTCGCCACGCGGGAGGGTGGCGCTCAGACTCTCGAACAGGGCTTCTACGGCCTTCCGCGCCGCCGAGCGGTCAAGCTTCGCCGCCATCGCCCGCGTGATGAGGCCGGCCTTCACAATGGCGATCCGATCGTATGCTCGGCCTAGAACGCGAGCGGCCGATTCGAGGTCAGCACCGTGGAGGCGCGCTCGTGCCGGGCGTTGATGAGTTGGAAGAAGAGCACCGCGCCGTCCTGGCTGATCGGCGGGTAGCCGATCTCGTCGACCACCAGCAGCGCGGGGTGCGTCAGCACGCGCAGCCGTCGGGAGAACTCTCCGGCGGCCCTGGCTTCCATGACTGACTCGATCAGGCCCGCCAACGTCTCGTAGTAGACGCGTCGGCCAGCCTCCGCGGCGGTCACCGCGAGGATGGTCCGGGATCTCGGAATCGGTGCGGTGCCCCACTGCTTCCGTTCGAGCTTCCGGGACTGGGCAGAGCAGTGCACCGACGGCCGCGCGAGGTGTACGAGTTGGGGCTGGCGCATGTGAACACGACGGCGGGCGCTCATGGAGCAGTCGGCCACGTCCTTGGCCGACGGCGGGGAGCCGGGCTCGGCAGGTGGTTGCGGCAAGCTACGGCAAACCGAGGCGGAAGCACAACCCTGACCCCTGTTCCCGAGAAAGCGCCTCCGCCACCAGAGCGTCCGTATGTCGCGGGTGACTGGCTCGCCGATCTCCCGCAAGACGCGTTCCGGTCTTTGGCCCCCGAAGAAGGATGCCTTGCGTCCGTCCGAATCCTCACCGGACTATGCTCGACTAAGGCCGGCCTGGAGCGACGGTCAGTGGTAGCCAATCACCATTTCAACAGGCACGGCGGTGCCCATTGACAGTTCAAGCTGCTGCCCGCCTGCGCAAGACAAAGAGCTAGCAGGAAGCCCCCTGCGGTTCTTCAGGATAGGGAGGCCAAAAGCACCATGCTTCCGTGGTGTAACAAACAGAGGCCAGATGGACGGCATCGTAGATGCAACCGACCTGTGTCTGTTCCTGGGCGCTGATCCGCTCTTTCGGGAACTCACACACCCCTGACAGCCTGTCCCCGCAGAGCCATCCTGAGTCATGCGGCTCCAAGCGGATCTCTGCCCTCAGGTGGTCAACTGGGGTTCCCTCTGACAGTCGGAACAGGGTCATGGCGACCCGGACATTTACGGCCTTCTCGCAGTTGTTGAGGTATTGGGCGCCGGACACGATCCGGTCGTTCTGGGCCCTCATGAACCAGTAGGGGTTCCTGACGCACTCGGCCGCGGGCTCGCGCTCTTGCTCCGGCGAAGTGAGAATCGCGCACGCAACGAACAGGCACGCCGTAAGGAGCAGTGGTGGCTTCACTTCCGTACTCTGACACTACAGGATCCATATGTGGCGTTTCGGTACATAACGGGGACGAACACGGTGAAAAGTACGTGACGTTGACGATGGGGCTCGAGGCGAACCGCGCGCTGGCGAGCCTGAGGGCCGTCCGTCCGCGCGTCGCCAACCTCGCGTCTCGCGCGGCCGTGTGACGGCGAACAGCAAAGACGCCCGACCGACGCGATCAAGACCGGAGAGCTGTCCCGCGGACCTTTCGTGAGAGTCCTGGGCACTCCATACCTATCGGTGCGCTTGCGGGCTTGCACACGAGGCCCGGAGCGCGTTCGGGGTCATCCCGGGTGCCTCCGCTGAGGCCACGAACGTTGACGCGGGTCCGGCGACGAGTGTTGGGAGCCTATCGAGCGATACCGCCAAAAAAGGCCGGCACTCAACCGCCGCCGGGCCTTCACCATGGCGATCCGATCGTATGCGACACGACAGCCACCTCACGTGCGAGCCCGGAGCGGGACGGAGGGGTTACGGGACCGCGGGTCCGGCCAGGAACACACCCCACTGCTCCATGAGCGCCCGCCGTCGCTCGAACAGGTCCGTTCGTCGGTAGGCCGCCTCGATGCGGTTCGTGTTCACATGGGCCAGCGCCAGTTCGCACACCTCCCGCGGCGCGTCCGTGCACTCCGCAGCCCAGTCACGGAAGCTCGAGCGGAACCCGTGCGGTACGGCACCGATCCCGAGATCCCGCACCATCTTCGCCATCGCCAGTTCCGAGAGCGGGCCGCCCCGCGCCGAAGGGAACACCGGCCCGGAGCCGTCCGTCAGACCACGCGCCGCGCGCAGCACCGCGAGTGCTCCCGCGGAGAGCGGAACCCGGTGCTCCCGTCCCGTCTTCATCCGTTCGGGCGGGATGCGCCATTCACGCGCCTCAACGTCCACCTCCTCCCACCGCGCGCCGCGCACCTCGCCGCTCCGGCACGCCGTCAGCACCAGGAACTCGAACGCCAGCACTGTCGCGGGATACGCCCCCGAACCGCGCACCGTCTCGAGGGCGCTGGCGACCTCCGCATACGGCAGCGCTGCAAGATGCTGCGGTCGGACCCCGTTCTTGGGGAGCGCCGCGCCGATGGCCTCTCCGGCGGGGTTGTCCTCCCGGTAGCCCTGGGCCACCGCCCAGCGCATCACCGCCCCGATCCGCTGGCGAACCCGACGCGCCGTCACCCGCTTCTCGTTCCAGATCGGCAGCAGGACCGCCATCACGTCCGCCGTGTTAATCCGGTCCACCGGCCTATCGCCGAGCTGCGGCACCGCGTAGTCCCGAAGGGTCGCCCGCCAGTCCTTCTCGGACTTGCTGCCGTCCTTCCATCCGGCCCGGTGCACCGCAATCACCTTCTCGACGGCCTCCTCGAAGGTGGGGACGGTCCGCTTCCGGCCGGTCACCAGTTCCCCGCGCCGCCGCGCGACCAGATTCAGGGCGCACTTCTCGCGGGCCTCGGCCAGGCTGACGTGCGGCCACGATCCGAGTCCGAGATTGCGCTGGCGGCCGTCCACGTTGATGCGCTGCGCCCAGGACTTCGCCAGGTGTCCGCGGGCCGTATGCTTGACGAGCAGTGAGAGGCCGCCGGAGCCGCGTCCGTCGCCGTAGCGACCGGGTTGCTCGATGGTGGCGACGAAGCGGGCGGAGAGGCGGTAGGGTCGTTCCATCACGTGTT
The DNA here is from genome assembly GCA_965116805.1 of Vicinamibacteria bacterium. Classification (GTDB taxonomy): domain Bacteria; phylum Acidobacteriota; class Vicinamibacteria; order Marinacidobacterales; family Marinacidobacteraceae; genus Marinacidobacterium. The sequence continues at coordinate 1,097,211 of OZ220713.1, read as the reverse complement.
TTCGTTCCTGAAGAGGGCTTCTGGTTCCTACTGCTACCAAGTGGATATCAGAAAAACGGCGGGAACGGGCGGGCTGCGGCTGTTCCCTGATGGAACATTGTAGCATGTTAACTAGTTGATAATCCGTCATTATAGAGGCAAGTAACGGTGCTCCTCGGAATCCCGTGGAACTTGGTGATTGCCGACCTCCGGTCGGCACGCGCGGTGCCCCCCCACCGGGAGAACTGGCGCACCGCGCACGGCACGATTCCACCCACCCTCATGAAGCGTACGCCGACCCCGCTACTGCTACATGTTCCCGCCCGGGGACCGGCTACTGCTACATGTTCCCGGCCCGCCGGCTCCGCTACCGCTGCATGTTCCCGCCCGAGGACCGGCTAGTGCTACATGTCGCCGGCCGCCGGCGTGGAACGCCGGCTTCAGCCGGCACAGCGGCCCGCAGGGCCGCGGGCGGTTCGTCGCTACGCCCGGGCGCATTGGCGCGCGCAGGCGAGTGATCCCGGCGGAATGAGGTCCGTGCCGCCGCCCGCCTGCGGCGGGCTGTGCCGGCTGAAGCCGGCGTTCCAAGCCGGTTGCGCAGCTACGGGGTCCAGGCCTCGGCGCGTTCGAGGAAGAGCGAGGGGTTGGCCAGCCACTCGGGGTAGCCGATGTTCCGCTCGTCGGTGAGGTAGTCGAGCTTGTCGTCGAGGCAGGCGAGGAGGGTTTCCTCGCCCTGGTCGAGGGCGAATCCGCCGAGTTCGACCTCCGTGTCGAGGGCGGTCACCGCGAAGAAGCCGTCGGAGGCCGCTTCCGCGACCCGGTGGCCGATCTCGTCGCCCGCCAGCGCGTCCACTCCCCGCGTGGCCAGCGCCAGCAGTTGCTCGGACCGGAGCGACTCGGCGCCGAAGAAAACGACCTGCGGATAGCCGGGAGACGGCGGCTGGAGGTGACTGCGGCCGGCGAGGGTCGCGGACGACCCGCCGGCGGCGATGCGGAAAGCCTCGGTGCCGTCGGCGACGACGACCCCTTCGGGGGTAGTGACGCTGGTTCCGGCGAGCAGCACGCCGTCGTCGTCGACGAGTCCGACGATCCGCAGGAAGCGGGACTCGCCGGTCGTCTCCACCGAGACGCCAACGCGAGCCTCGCTGGTCAGATCGCTGTATTGGCGGAGGGTCGCGGCGTCGGCGCCGAGCACGAGGAGCGAGTGGCGGAACGTGATGTGTCCGGAGGTGAACCGGACCGCGGGGGCGCCGGACTCGTCCAGGGTGCGTTCCTCCAGGACAGTGATACCACCTCCCACCAGGTCGAACTCCGACGTGGCCGGAAGCAACCAGATCCCCGGCCAGACGTCGATGCCGCGGCGGTTGAAGGAGAGGCCGGCGCCGTCCATCGCTTCGAGCGCGCTCAGGAGATCGGCCTCGTAGCCGAGGTGCTCGTCGAAGGCCGGCGATGCCGGATCGGGATCGCCGCGGTAGCTGATCGGCTCGTAGGAGGCGAAGAAGCCGAACTCGAGGACCCGCCCTTCCTCGGCGCAGCGGATGGGCGGCGGCGCGATGGGCGCGGGAGCCGGGTCCGGAGCCGTCGGCGAGGTTGGCGGGCCGTCCGAGCCTTCGTCGCACCCGGCGCCCGCGACACCGAACACGAACGCGGCGGCCAGAAGCGGACGGCGCGCGCCGGGCCGCGTCATCGGCCTTCGGGTTGCTCCGCCCGGGAGGCCATGGACCCGGGGACAAGGCCAAAGGCGCCCTCGAAGACCCGCGTGACCGGCCCCTCCATCAGCGGCGCCTCACCGGCGCAATCGATGTGGATCAGGTCGCCGCTCGCCACCCGGACGGGAACGGCCGCCGGCCAACCGAAAAAACGATGCGCCACCGTGACGACCGCCGTCGCCCCCGTCCCGCACGCGAGACACTCGGCCTCGACCCCGCGCTCGAAGGTGCGCAGGCGGATCTCACCCGAGCTTTCGTCCAGCGCGATGAAGTTGGCGTTCGCCCCGGCCGGAAAGACGGAATGACGCCGGATCGCGCTGCCCCGGCGGTCCACGTCCACGACAGCGACATCGGGGACGACTTCGATGGCATGCGGAACGCCGACCTCCAGTGCGAACAGCTCGGCCTCGCCGCCGGGAAGATCGGAAAGCCGAAGGCGGCGGATCGGACTCGGCCGGGCCATCGCCACCCGCACCGTCGCCGCGGCGGCCGAACCGGACAGGATGTCCGCCCGCAGCACTCCCGCCGGGGTCGCGATCCGCTGCGAGGTCCCGCCCGCCCCGATCTCCCGGGCGAAGACCGCGGCGCAGCGCGTCCCGTTGCCGCAGAGTTCTCCCTCGCTCCCGTCGGCGTTGAAGTAGCGCATCACGTAGTCGGCATCCTGCCGCCCGTCGCGCTCGATCAGGATCAGGCCGTCGGCCCCGATCCCGATCTTGCGGCGGCACGCCCGCCGGGCGAGGGGAGGCTTCTCCGCCTCTTCAATGGCGCCGCCGCGGTTGTCCGCTACGACGAAGTCGTTGCCGGCCCCCGACATCTTGACGAAGCGGAGGGTGGTAACCGGCATTCACGCGCTCACGCGCTCCGAATCGTAGCCACTGCGCCGTCGTCCGGGCGGGGAACCACGGTGCCGATCCGGACCGCTTCCACGTTGGCGTCCTGGAGCCGCCCCAGAAAGTCGGTGGCCCGCGCCTCCGGCACCCCGGCGAGAAAACCGCCCGCGGTCTGCGGATCGAAGAGCAACTCGAGAAGGGGATGCCGCGAAGCCTCCGCCTCGATCCGGATCGCCTTCGCGATCTTGCGGTTCGCCTCGTGCGCCGTGCTGCGGAGGCCGGAGCCGAGGAGCTCCTCGGCGCCGGGCAGCGCCGGGAGCGCCGACACGTCCAGCTCGGCCGATACGGCGCTGGCCCGCAACATCTCGGCGAGATGGTTCATGAGGCCGAAGCCGGTCACGTCCGTCGCCGCGCGGAGGCCCGCCGCGACCGCCGCCCGGGCGGCCTTCCCGTTGGGACACACCATCTGGGCGCTGGCCGCCTGGAGCCATTCGCCCCTTCCCTGGCCGAGCATGACGCCGCGCAGAACCACGCCGCTGCCGAGCCGCTTGGTCAGGTAGAGGCCGTCGCCGGCCTCGAGGCCGTCCAGGGTCAGCAGGCGATCCCCGATCGGATGCCCTTCCACCGAGAACCCGACCGTCAACTCGGGACCGACCGTGGTGTGGCCGCCCAGCAACGCAACCCCGCACTCGTCGAGCAGCGAGCGGGCGCCCGCGAGGAGCTGGTAGAGCGTCTCCGCGCCGGCCTCGGGGGTTTCGTCCTCGGGAAGGTTGACGAGCGCCATCGCGTACCGCGGTTCGGCGCCCGTGGCGAAGAGATCCGAAAGAGCGTTCGCCGCGGCGACCTTCCCGTTCAGCCAGTGGTCGCCGCTGAACGCCTTGAACCAGTCCACGCTGGAGACGACCACGTCTCCGCCCGGGGTGGTGAAGGCGGCCGCGTCGTCCGGCTGCTCGAGACCGAGTCGCACGCTCCCGCCAGTCCCGCCGGCTCCGGCGCCGAGTTCATCCCGCAGGCGGCCGAGCGCCCGGTCGAGGGTCGTCTGGCCGGCCTTCGCCGCGCAGCCGCCGCACACCATCGCCTCCATCGCGGTCCGGTCCATCCGGGAGAACTCGCTGGTAGTCCCGCCGCCGTCGTCGAGCACCTGGAACTTCCGCATGAACTTCCGGTCGATCCGGTCCTTGAGGTTCATCACCCAGCGGCCCTCGAAGGACGTTCCCCACTTGGCCCCGAGCGCGTGGCCGTCTCCCAGGTTGAGCAGGGTCAGAAAGTCCGGCTGTGGGCGGTAGCTGCGGAGCGGCCTTCCGGCAACGACCCGCCGCAGGTTGTCGGCGATGAACGGCCCCTGCCGGACCGCGTAGACCCCGGCCTTCGGTGTCGCTGGCCAGTCCTCGAGGGTCGCGCAGTCCCCCACCCCGAAGATCCGGTCGTCGCCCAGGGTCTGGAGCGTCGGGCGGGTAAGCACGAAACCATGCTCGTCGAGGGGCAGCCCCGAATCGCGGAAGACGTCCAGGCTTCCGGCTCCCACCGCCCAGATGAGGGAGTCGGCGGGGACGACCTCGCCACTTTCGAGCCGGACCCCGCCGTCCTCGGCGGCGGCAACCCAGACGCCCGTGCGAATCGAGATCCCCCGGGCAGCGGCATTGCGGCGGGCCCGGACCGCCAACGAGGGCGGGAACCCGGGGAGGACCTCGGGCAGCGCCTGGAGCAGCGTGATCCGGAGCGCCCGCTCGATCCCGGCTCGGCGCGCCGCCGCCAGCAGCCGCTCCCGGACGGTGAACGCCAGCTCGATGCCGCCGGCGCCTCCCCCGGCAACCACCACCTCGAACGGCCGGTCCGCGACATGGGCGAGAAAGGACGCCGAGAGCGTCCCGATCTCCCGCACCAGGCGCGCGATCGGCCGGGTGGCGCGGGCCCGCTCCCGGACGCCGGGCAGGTCGAGTCCGGCGACGGTGCTGCCGATGTCAAAGGATACGAAGTCGTAGGCGAGGGGAGCGCGCCCGGCGAGCCGGATCCGCCGATCCGCCGGGTCCACTCCCACCGCGGGCGTGAGGACGACTTCGGCGCCCGCCAGCCGGGCCAGCGGGACCACGTCGATCTCGAGTTCCGAGGCCCGATACTGATCGGCGACGAACCCGGGCACCATCCCGGAATAGACGGCGACCGGCGTGTCGAGCACCACCGTCACCCGCGCCTCGGGCCACGGGCGCATCATCATCCGGCGCAGGACCTGGACGTGGGAATGGCCGCCTCCGACGAGAACGACGTTGGGCCGGTGGGCCGTGGTCTCAGGCGTCATGGTCAAGGCGCAGCGGCGAAAGTATCGGCCATACAATCGCGGGTCCGGCGAATCGCGGAACCAGGGGAGGCTCCAGCGTCCGCCCCGCAGCCGGGAGGAGACGATCCATGAATCATCAGTTGACGAATCTGCGGCGGCATCCCGCGCTTACGCTCACCGCCGCACTCCTGCTCGCGGCCACCTTCGGCTGCGCGGGGGGCGGGGACGAACCGTTCATGGAGCAGCCGTGCACGGATGAGATGAGCCTCAACGAGTGTCTCGTCTTCCGTTCCTCCCAGTACGAACTCGACACCGAGCGCGAGCACCCGCCGCGCGGGTTCCTCGATCCCGACGTGTTCATCGAGCACGAGGCGTCCGGATTCGCCAAGGTGCTGTGCTCGGCGGTCTTCCTCACGGGGCTCGACTTCGAGGCCGCCCAGCACCAGATCGGTGGCTTCACCTCCCGGTACCAGTATCGCGACCGGCTCCCCGGGCGCGAGGTCGACATGGAGGGCCAGAAGGTCCACATCACCACCGACACGGGCGTCACCAGGACGGCCGTCCTCCACGGCGACCAGGGCTGCGTCACGCTCCCGATCGGCGAGGAGGCCCCGTTCTACGAGACAGTTCCGGTGACCTCCACGGTGAACCAGGACGACCCCTGGCCGATGGGTGACGTGCTCCCGGACGAGCCGCTGCCGGAAGACGTGGACGCCGAGAAGCTCGAGGCCGCCGTGGACGCGGCCTTCGAGGAAGGCGCCATGACGCTCGCCTTCGTGGTCCTCCACCGCGGCCGGCTGGTGGCCGAGCGCTACCGCGAGGAAGACGGGATCACCAAGGACACCCCGCTCGAGAGCTGGTCCATGAACAAGAGCCTGTCCGCGACCCTGCTGGGCATCCTGATCACCCAGGGCGACTACACGCTCGACCAGCTCGCGCCCATCGACGCCTGGCACCAGGACCCGAACGACGTGCGCGGCACCATCCGCATCCAGGACATCCTGCAGATGTCCAGCGGACTCCGTTGCCTCAACGCCGGCGATCCGGAGTGGGACCTGGCGACGATGGGCTATCCGGATCACCTCTACCTCTATACCAGCACCGTGGACTCCCACGTCTGGGCCACCCAGCGGGCCCCGCAGTGGGCGCCCAACACCGTCGGCCGGTACCGGAACTGCGATCCGATCCTCACGAACCACATCGTGCGGCTCGGGGTCGAGGGCCGCGGCGAGAACTACCACCAGTTCCCGCAGAAGCACCTCTTCGACCCGATCGGCGCCAACCGGTTCGTCGCGGAGGCCGACCCGCACGGCAACTTCCTGCTGAACGGCTACGGCTTCGGCAGTGGACGGGCCTGGGCCCGGCTCGGCCAGCTCTATCTGGACGGCGGGATGGCCCCGAACGGAGAGCGGGTGCTTTCCGAGGAGTTCGTCGAGTTCGCGACCTCGGTGGCGCCCTCCTGGGAGGCGGACGGACGGCCCATCTACGGGGGGCTCATCTGGATCAACAACCCGCCGCGCGGCGGCGAGAAGCGCTTCCCCGCGCTCCCCAACAGCACGTTCAGTTTCGCCGGGGCCGGCGGCCAGAGCACGATCATCGTCCCCGAGCACGAGATGGTGATCGCGCGGCTCGGGCTCTACGAGGGCTCCCTCGACGGAAGCGCCAACCGGGCGCTCCAGAACGCGCTGGGCATGCTCGTCGAGGCGATCCCCCGGGCCGACGCGGCAAACTAACGCCGATGCGCGCACACCCCGCTCGGCTGGCGGCTGCCGGCCTCTCCCTGACCATGCTCGGCGGCTTCGGCTGTGCCGGAGCGGACAGCGGAACACCGGGCGACGGAGTCGCCCAGGCCCAGGGCGGGCCGCCCGCGCTCCCGCTGGAACGGCTCTCGCTGCCTCCCGGTTTCGAGATCGCCGTCTGGGGCCGGGTGCCAGGCGCCCGCTCGCTGACCCGGGGAGAGAACGGGACGATCTTCGTGGGGACCCGCGAAGCGTCAGGCGGGGTGTACGCGCTTCGCGACAACGACGGCGACGGGGAGGCCGATGAACTCCACACCCTCGCCGAAGGCCTCTTCATGCCGAACGGGGTGGCGATGCGGGACGGCAACCTTTTCGTGGCCGAGGTGAACCGGATCCTCCGGTTGGACGACATCGAGTCGCGACTTTCGGATCCCGGCGAACCGGTGGTGGTGACCGACGACCTCCCGGACATGCGTCACCACGGCTGGAAGTTCATCGATTTCGGGCCCGATGGGATGCTCTACGTCCCGGTGGGGGCGCCCTGCAACCGCTGCGCGTCGGAGGATCCGCTCTTCGCCTCCATCGCCCGGATGCAGCCCGACGGATCCGGGTTGGAGGTCGCGGCGCGCGGCGTCAGGATGTCCGTCGGTTTCGACTGGCACCCCGAGACCGGGGCGATGTGGTTCACCGACAACAACCCGGACTGGCTCGGGGACGACAACCCGCCCGGCGAGATGAACATCCTCACCGAGGCCGGACAGCACTTCGGCTACCCCTATTGCCACGCCGGGGACGTGAGCGACCCGTGGTACGGCCGGGACCGGTCCTGCGACGAGTTCGAGCCGCCGACCCAGAAGCTCGGCCCCCACGTCGCGGCCATCGGGATGACCTTCTACCGGGGCGACCAGTTTCCGGAGGAGTACCGCAACCAGGCGATCGTCGCCGAGCACGGCTCCTGGAACCGGACCGAACGGATCGGCTACCGCCTGACCCTGGTGCGGAACGAGGACGGCGTGGCGACCGCTTACGAGGACTTCGTCACCGGCTGGATCGGGGAACCCGACGAGCGCGCCTGGGGCCGCCCCGTGGATGTCCTCGAGTTGCCCGGCGGCGACATCCTGGTCTCCGACGACCGCGCGGGCGCGATCTACCGGATTTGGTACTCCAGAGACTGATCGGGCTCGCGGCGGCGCTCGGGGTCGCCGCCGGTTCGGGACTCGCGCAGGACCGCGACCCCGGGGAATGGCCGCACTACGCGGCGGACCTGTCCTCGACCCGCTACTCCCCGCTCGACCAGATCCATGCCGGCAACGTGGACCAGTTGGAGATCGTGTGGCGCTGGACGTCACGCAACTTTGGACCTCGGCCCGATCTCAATCTCCGGGCCACGCCGCTGATGCTCGACGGAGTCGTCTATGCCACCGCGGGCGCCCGGCGGGTGGCGGTGGCGATCGACGCCGCGACGGGGGAGACGCTCTGGACCTACCGCCTCGACGAGGGGAAACGCGGGGAGTCGGCGCCCCGCCAGACCTCCGGGCGAGGCGTCTCCTTCTGGAGCGACGGCGAGACGGCGCGGGTGTTCCTGGTCACCCCGGCGTACCGGCTGGTGGCGCTCGACGCCGACACCGGGCGGCTCATTCCGGGATTCGGCCTCGACGGGATGGTGGACCTGCGCCGCAACCTGGGCCGGGAAGTGGATCTCGAGACCGCCGCCATCGGCTCCGGCTCGCCGCCGACCGTGGTGGGAGACGTGGTCGTCGTGGGGGCGGCGCTCGTGAGCGGCGGCGCCCCGCCGACTCCCGAGAACTCGCCCTCCCCGGTGCGGGGCTACGACGTCCGGAGCGGGGAACTGCTCTGGACCTTCCACACGATTCCGCGCGAGGGAGAGTTCGGCAACGACACCTGGGAGAACGACAGTTGGCGCTTCACCGGGAACGGCGGGGTCTGGGCGTGGATGAGCGCCGACCCCGAACTCGGGCTGGTCTATCTGCCGACCGAGGCCCCGACCGGGGACTACTACGGGGGTCACCGTCCCGGCGACAACCTGTTCTCCCAGAGCGTCGTGGCGCTCGACGTAGCCACCGGGGAACGGCGCTGGCACTACCAGACGGTCCACCACCCGATCTGGGACTACGACCTCCCGACCGCCCCGGTGCTCCTCGACCTGACCGTGGACGGCCGGGAGATCCCCGCCCTCGCCCAGGTGACCAAGCAGGCGTTCACCTTCGTGCTCGACCGCCGCACCGGCGAGCCGGTCTGGCCGATCGAGGAGCGTCCCATGCCGGCATCCACGGTGCCGGGCGAGAAGACGGCGCCTACCCAGCCGTTCCCCACGAAGCCGCCGCCCTTCCAGCGCCAGGGGGTGAGCGAGGACGACCTGCTCAACCTCACTCCGGAGCTCAAGGAACAGGCGCTCCAGATCGCGCGGTTCTACACGCTCGGCCCGCTCTTCACCCCGCCGACGGTCATGGTCCCGCGGGGGAACCGGGGAACGCTGACGGTGCCGGGCGCGCTCGGCGGGGCGAACTGGCCGAGCGTCGCGGCGGACCCCGAGACCGGGATCGTGTACGTGTCCTCGGGCCTCGACGTGAACGTGCTCGGACTCGAGAACGACCCGGAACGCTCCACCATGGACTTCGTTCAGGGCACGCGCCGGCAGATCCGGCTCCCCGAGGGCGGCGGACCGCAGGGGCTGCCGCTATTGAAGCCCCCCTGGGGACTGATCACCGCGCTCGACCTGAACCGCGGCGAGATCCTCTGGCAGATCCCCAACAGCGACACGCCGGAGTGGATCCGGGAGCATCCCGCGCTCGAAGGGGTCGAACTGGGCCGGACCGGTCAGGCGGACCGCGGCGGCCTGCTGGTGACGAGGACGCTCCTCTTCGCGGGCGAGGGCTCCGGCATGTTCGCGGCGTTCGGCACCGGCGGCCCGATGTTCCGCGCCCACGACAAGGCGACGGGCGAGATCCTCTGGGAGTTCGAACTGCCGGCGAACCAATCCGGCACTCCGATGAGCTACCTGGTGGACGGGCGGCAGTTCATCGTGGTCGCGGTCGGCGCGCCGGACCACCCCGCCGAGTTCGTGGCGCTCGCGCTTCCGAAGGCGGAATGAAGGAGAGGTCCCCATGAAGACCGTTCTTTCCCAACACCAGGAGACGGCCTACGCACTGCTGCGCATGGTCGTCGGGTTCCTGTTCTTCTGCCACGGCGTGGTGGCGGTCTGGTTCCTCGTCGGCGAGGGAACCCCCTACTCGCCCGCGTGGCTCTACAACACCGCCGGGATCGTGGAGTTCGTGACCGGCGCACTGGTCCTCGTCGGCTACCAGACGCGGATCGCGGCGTTTCTCGCTTCGGGACAGATGGCGGTCGCCTACTTCTACCGCCATCAGCCGGACGGATTGCTCCCGATCCAGAACGACGGAGAACTGGCGGCGCTCTTCGCCTTCCTGTTCCTCTTCATCGCGGCCGCGGGGTCCGGGAAGTGGAGCATCGAATCCTGCTGTCCGCCGGGGGGAAGGAAGTCGGAATGACCCGCGACGAAGCCTGGGCGCACCTGACCACCTGGTGCGAGACCGATTCGCTCCAGAAGCACGCCCGGGCGGTGGAGATCGTCATGCGGGCGGCCGCGGGCCGCTACGGCGGTCCCGACGCGGACCCCGACGTGTGGGGCGTCGCCGGCATGCTCCACGACGCCGACTACGAGAAGTGGCCGGAGGACCATCCGAACCGGATCGTGGCCTGGCTCCGGGAGCGCGGGGAGGAAGAAATCGCCTACGCGATCTCCGGCCATTACACGAAATGGGGCGTTGCGTGGAAGTCGCCCATGGACAAGGCGCTCCTGGCCTGCGACGAACTCACCGGGTTCATCGTCGCGTGCTGCCTGGTGCGGCCCGAGGGCATCTCGACCCTGGGCGCCCGCAGCGTCAAGAAGAAGCTGAAGGACAAGCGGTTCGCGGCCAAGGTGGAACGGCACGAGTGCCGCTTCGGCGCCGAACTGCTCGGCGTGGACCTGGGAGAACACATCGAGTTCATCGTGGACGCGCTGAAACCGCACGCCGAGGAACTGGGGATCACCGGACGTCAGCTCCATCCCTGATCCTCCCGCTTCCCGGGGCTCATTCGCCAAGCGATACTTGGAGCTTCGGAGGACCGAATATGAGAATGGTGCGATGGACGACCGCCCTGATGGCGGCTCTTGCTCTTTTCGGAGGTGTAGCGATGGGAACTCAGCAGCCGGCGGCCGATGACGCCGTCTCGAAACACATGGTGGCGGAGGCCACGCTCGCGGCCCACTTCGTGGACGCCGCGGTCAAGGCCGGGATGGATCGGGAGGCGATCAATGCCGTGTTGAGCCGGATCGCGGACGAGACCGTCATCTCCGAGTTCTGGGTCAGCGACGAGAACGGGAAGATCGCATTCACAAACGTCGGGGGCGTGAACTTCGCGTTTCCCACCGACCCATCGGCGGACTCCCAGGCGGCCCCGTTCGCGGCGCTCCTCACCGGTGACCAAACTGTCGTGGTGCAGAGCGCCGCACCCCGGATACTGGATGGTGCGAACTTCAAGTACGTCGGCGTCGCGGGTGTGGACCAGACGCGCATCGTCCAGGTCGGGCTCTCGGCGGCGGAACTCGGCGAGCCGTGACACTGGGTAGGGTTACGCCGTGCGCGGCGCGGAGCGCCGCGCGTGCCGATCTGGAGATCGGCGTTCCAAGCCGGTGCGTGATCCGAGCGGTCAGCGGGCACGCGGTTTCGCCCGCCTCCGGCGGGCGGTGCCGGCCTGAAGGCCGGCGGTCCCGGCCGTACGCGCCGTGAGGGTGGATGGCGTTGCGACGTGCGCGGCGCGGAGCGCCGCGCGTGCCGGTCTGGAGGCCCCCACCGGGAGGACTGGCCGGCGTTCCAAGCCGTTGTGCCGTCGGGGCTAGAAGCTCGCGCCGAAGAGGACGGCGTTCATGAAGAGGCGGGTGAGGCCGTCCCAGAAGAGGCGGAAGTTGGGATCGTCGAGGAAGAGCACGACCCGGCCGGAGCCGACGCGCTCGGTGACCAGGTAGGGGGTGCCGGCGAGGCGGGCGAGGGAGTCGGGGAAAGCGAAACCGCTGCCGAGCAACTCGTCCGGATCCTCCGGGAAACGGGCGGCGGCGGCGACCGCCGGGTCGGGCTCGAAAGCGAGGCTCGACCAGACCATGACCGGGAACGGCCCTTCGTAACCGAAGCTGAGGAAGCTCTCGGGGTTGGGGAGGGCGCGGAGGATGGCGCCCGGGATCGCCTCGGCGGACTGCCCGGCTTCTTCCGCATCCGGTGCGGGGTCATCGGGTCGGCCGCCGTCCGTCATGAAGGCGGATTTCGAGGCGAACCCGGGCTTGAGCCTGGTCCGGGTCCAGGCGACGTCCTCGCCGGCGAGCCATGCCGAAGCGCCCCGCATGGCGATGAGCACGCCGCCCCGGTCCGTCCACTCCTCCAGGTGGTCGAGAACGAGCCCCGCCCGGGGATCGCTTCCCGGGTCCGGGTAGCTGCCGTCCGGAAGGATGAGGATCCGGTAGCCGCGCAGATCCGTCGCGGCCAGCCGGTCCCACGCGAGCGCGGTGAACGGAAGGCCGAACCGGCGCTCGAAGAGGTACCACGGGCTGCCGTAGGCGGACGGGCGCACCGGGCCGTCCATCACCATGGCGACGCGTCCCCCGGCGACCTGGAGGAACTGATCCGATCCGAGATGGGGTCCGGAGGCGGTCAACGGTTCGTTGACCCCGAGGACGCGGGCCCCGGTCGCGGCCAGTTCGGCGAGCCCCGCACGAAGCGCCGGAAGGTCCGGCGCTTCGCCGGCGAAGACCAGCAGCGCGCCGCGGCCGAAGCTGTCGGCGCCGATCTCGAATGGCGCGGTGGCTACCCGGAAGGGGACGCCCGCTTCCCGGAGCCAGGCGGCGGTACGGATCGCGTGATCGGTGTCCCCCGCGATGAGGAACGCGTACTCCGCGTCCCGGTTGCGGAACTCACCCTCTGTGGGCGACGGATCGGCGACCGCGTCCTCCAGGGACAGGGTCTCGGAGGCGCCGGGCGGCGGCAGGCCGGCCGCCTCGACCGTCCAGGCGTCCAGCCGGTAGGTGAGGGGGACGGACCAGGCGGTGATGTCGTAGAAGGCGTCGGCGCTCGTCCAGATGTCCGGGTGCCCGAAGGAGGGATCGGAACGGCGCTCGCGATGCTCGTCCACGTAGTCGAGGAACTCCTCGCTGAAGCGCGCGTCCTGTTCGAGCAGCACCTGGAGGAGGCGGGCTTCCGGCTGGGCGCCGGGGACCACCAGGCTCCCGGGCGGCAGCGTGATCTCGGAGGCCGGACCGCCGCGCGGGAACATGGGACGGGCGCCCTGCACCGTGACCTCGGATGACGTCTGCCGCACCTCGATGCCGTTCCGGAGAAGCACACCCAGCGCCGCGTCGAGCCGCGCGGGGTCGGACGCCCCGGAGAGCACCCACCCGCCCGGGCGCGTCTCGGCATCCAGCGCCTCGCGCCGGTAGGCCAGGTAGTCGCGAAGCCGCCGTTCCCGGTGCGCCGCGGTGAGCGCCAGCACGCTGCGGCCGGCGATCAGGTGCTGCTCGATGCCGTCCCGCAGCGTGTACTCGCCGCCCCCGGCGCGAGCCAGACGCAACCCCCGCCAGCCACCGCCGGTGGTCTCCAGCGTGAAACCGATGGAGCCGGTGAAGTTCGGCAGGGTGTCCCAGTAGCCCGGGTCGAACTGCCCGAACTCCCACGGCGCGTAGGGGAATCCCTCCGACGCGAAGTCCGCCGCCATGGCCCGGCCGTACTCCACGAGCCAGTCGCGCTGGTTCCCGGTGAGCACGGTGTGGAGGGGTTCGGCCATCCACGGCCCGATGAACGAGTCCGTCTCGCCGTGGTGGTCCACGAACACCATCGGCCGGGTGTCGAGGTAGAGGCGGACGAGTGCCCGGTTCTCGGGCTGGGTGCTCCAGACCGAGTCGCGGTTCAGGTTGATCTGGTAGTGGTTGTTGTTCGTCGAGAGGCCCCACGGGGCGCGGTGCTCGACGGCGTTCGGGTCCGGGTCACCGTGCGGCCAGCGGTGCGTGGCCTTGAACCAGGCGGCGAAACGCTCGTGGCTGTCCGGGTTCGAGGCGGGAACGACGTACACCACCAGGTCCTCCAGCAGCGCGTCGTGACGGCCGGAAAGCAGTTCCCACGCCATCCAGAGCGCCGCCTCGAAGGCGGCGGACTCGTTGCCGTCGTTCCCGTAGTTGAGGAAGACCCCGGCGGGGGTGCCGGCGACGATCTCCGCGGCCTCCTCGCCGGTGAGTCCCCGGGGATCGGCCAGCCGCCGGGTGTCGCGCTGGATGTCCTCCAGCCGGGCGAGGTTCTCCGGTGAAGTGATCGTCAGCAGGATCAGCTCCCGGTGCTCGAAGGTCTCGCCGAAGCTGGAGATCCGGAGCCGAGGCGACTCCTCGATGGCGTCGAGATAGCGGTAGAGCCCGCCGTAGTCGGTGACGGAGCCTCCCATGGGGAAGCCGAGCACGTCCTCCGGCGAAGGAACCTGGGCAAGGCCGGGCGACGCCGCGGCGAGAAGGCCGAACAGACCCCAATGCCAAGGGAGACGGATACGCAAGAAACCGACTATAGTGGCCAGCCCGCCAGCGCCCGAAGAACGTCGCGTTTCGTGCTGTCAGCGTGGCGTTTCAAGCCGACCGGGCAGCGGTCCAGCGGAAACGAACGAAGGAGTGAGTCCATGTCAGAAGGAATCCGGTTGAACCGCAGGGCGTTTCTGAAGGGCGCCGGCGCGACCGCGCTCGCCGGCGCGGCCACGTCGGGAACCTCGCTGCTCCACCCGGTGACCGCGGGAGCCGCGGTGCAGGACGGGTCCGGCCAGTTCGACTTCGATACTCCCTACGACCGGATCGGCACGGACTGCGCCAAGTGGGACACCATCATCGAGCGGCACGGCGCGGAGAACATCCAGGTGGCGATGGGCGTCGCCGACATGGACTTCAAGTGCGCGCCGGTCATCACCGAGGCCCTGATGGACCGGGTGAAGCACGAGAACTGGGGCTACCTCAAGATGCCGGAGGACTTCTTCCCGGCGATCATGGACTGGAACCGGACGCGCCACGGGCTGGAGATCAACCCCGATCTGATGGCCCTCTCCGACGGCGTCCACCCGGCGCTGATCGCGGCGCTCAAGGCGTTCGCGCGGCCCGGCAGCCGGGTGCTGCTGACGACGTCCACCTACAGCGGCTTCTACACCGACCTGCGCGAGTCCCACACCCTCGCCGAAGAGAGCCCGCTGATCATCGACAACGGGGTCCACCGGCTGGACTTCGACGACCTCGAGTCCCGGATCTCGCAGGAGACCGACGCGCTGATCCTCTGCAACCCGCAGAACCCCACCGGAAACTGCTGGTCGCCGGAAGACCTCATGCGTCTTGGCCAACTGTGCCTCGAGCGCCGGGTGGTGGTGCTGGCCGACGAGATCCACTGCGACTTCGTCACCAAGGGGCAGAAGTACACCCCGTTCGCCACCCTGCCCGACAAGGCGGTGGTGGACAACAGCGTCACCTTCCAGTCGGGAAGCAAGACGTTCAGCCTGGCGGCGATGAAGGTCGCCTGGTTCCATTCCACCAATCCCGAGTACTTCCAGAAGGTCCAGGACCAGCATATGGCGCAGACCAACACGCTGGGCGTGGTGGCGCACCATGCGGCGCTCCGGGGCGGCGCGGAGTGGCTCGACCAGTTGCTGGTCTACCTCGACGGCAACCACGACCTCGTCGAGCAGTACCTCCGCGAGAAAGTACCGCAGGTCAAGTACAAGAAGGCGCAGGGCACCTACCTCGCCTGGCTGGACGTGTCGCAGGTCGCCGAAGCGATCGGCGCCGCGGAGAAGGCCGCGGCGGCCAGCGAGACCGAGGAGGAAGAGGTCACGTCGGAGGACATCGTGGTCCGCTGGCTGGTCGAGAACGCCGGCGTCTACACCAACCCGGGGTCGAACTACGGCCCGGGCGGCGAGGGCTGGGTCCGAATGAACCTCGGCACCTCGCGGCAGTTGATCCAGGTCGCGCTCGACAACATCGCGGAGGCGATGAACAGCCTCTAACGGCCTGAAACCGGCCCCGTGCGCCGCCGCGATTTCACCGCTCTCGCCGCCGGAAGCGCGGCCGCTGCTCTCTGGCAGCAGGCCTGTTCGGAAGTGCAGGTGACCCACGAGGTCTCGGTCGGCACCACCCAGGCCTTGCTGGATCATCAGGGGCCGCGGGGGATCTACGAGGATCTCGCCGAACTGGACCGGCTGCGCCGGGCCATTGCGAACATGGTGAATGTCCAGCGGACCCTCCGGGAGTTCCCGCTCGATCCCGACGAACCGCCGGTCACCGTCTTTCGCCGGGGTTGACCATGGCAATCGAGGAATCCACCTTTTTCCTGACCGTCTCGGAACTGGCGGCCGGCCTCCGGGACGGATCCTTCAGTTCCGTCGAACTCACCCGCGCCTACCTTGACCGTGCCGAGGAGTTGGACGTCCCTCCGTTCGAGCTGCCGAGCGAGCCCCGCGAGGACCACGAGGGGAAGCTGGCGACCATGGTCACGATCGCGCGCGACCACGCGCTGGAAGCGGCGGAGCGTGCGGACCGCGAGCTGGCGGCCGGCGACCCGCGCAGCATCCTGCACGGGCTTCCCTACGGGGTGAAGGACCTGCTCGACACCCGGGGCGTTCGCACCACCTGGGGATCCGGCATCTTCCGGGACCGGGTCCCGGACCGGAACGCGGCGGTGATCGACCGGCTCGAGGAAGCCGGCGCGGTGATGATGGCCAAGAACTCGCTCGGCGAGTTCGCGGGCGGCAACACCAGCTCGGCGCTCAACCCCTGGAAACTGGACCGGACCAGTTTCGGATCGTCCAGCGGGACGGTTTCGGCCGCGGTCGCGGGTCTGATCGGCTTCGGGATCGGCACCGAGACCGGCGGTTCCATCGTCTTTCCCGCCTCCGCGGTCGGCGCCTCGGGGCTGCGGCCCACCTTCGGGCGGGTGAGCCGGTTCGGCTGCATGGCGCTCTCCTGGAGTCTCGACAAGATCGGTCCGGTGGGCCGATCCGCGGAGGACTGCGGACACGTGCTCGAGGTGATCGCCGGCCGGGACGCGCGGGACACTTCGACGGCGGACCGCCCCTTCGCGTTTCGGGCGGACCCGGGTTCGATGCGGGGGAAACGGCTCGGCGTCCATCGCCCCGAGTTCCTGCTCTCCCAGTCGGACACCACCCGGCAGGTGTTCCAGGAAGCGCTGGACGTGTTCGCAGCCATGGGCGTGGAGATCGAGGACATCGAACTGCCGCGCTTTCCTACCGGCGCGCTCTTCACCACCATCGTCACCGTAGAGAGCGGCACCAACTTCAGGTCCCTCTTCGACGACGGACGCGCTGCCCAGATGTTCTCGTTCAACGAGGACCGGCGCGCCGGCTGGATGGCGGGCCGGATGCTCCCCGCCGCCGACTACCTGACCGCGCAGCGGATCCGCAACCAGCTCGTGCGCGAGGCCGACGAGATCGTCTCCCGCTACGACGCGGTGATCGCGCCCACCTGGCCGAACGGCGCGGCGCTCCGGGTGGTGCGGGACGGCTGGCCGATTCCGGCCCGCAACGAGTGGGAGCCCCCCGACGACGTGAGCGGGGCCACGCCGCGGCTCAACTACATCGCGAACCTGGTCGGCCACCCCGGCCTCGCCATCCCCTGCGGATTCGACGAGGATGGCTTGCCGCTGTCGCTCCAGATCGTCGGCTCGCCGATGGACGACCAGGCGGTGCTGGACTTCGGGACGGCGTTCCAGCGGGAGACCGACTGGCACCGGCGGCGGCCGCCCTACCCCTGGCGGGAGTAACCCGGTCCGATGAGCCGATCGCGGAAGGGGTTCTCGCGCCGTGAGTTCCTGGCGGGGTCCGCCGCGTTCGCAATGGCGTGTTCCGCCCGCTCGGCCAGCGAACCCGAGTCCGACCTGCTGCTGCGGGGCGGACACCTGATCGATCCCCGGAACGGGCTGAGCGCGGTCCGCGACGTCGCGGTGCACGACGGCAGGGTGGCGGCGGTTGCGGAAGCCATCGATCCGGGCCGGGCCTTCAAGGTGGTCGAGTGCGGTGGTCTCTACGTCACCCCGGGGCTGATCGACCTGCATGTCCACGTGTTCGCCGGCACTAACGAGCCGGGGTCCTACGCCGGGGACAACAGCCTCTATCCGGACGGGCACACCTTCCGCTCGGGGGTCACGACCGTCCTCGACGCCGGATGCGCCGGCTGGCGGAACTTCGAGACCTTTCGGGAAACGGTCATCAGCCGCAGCCGGACCCGGGTGCTGGCGCTGGCCAACATCGTCGGCCACGGGATGCGGGGCGGCGACATCGAGCAGGACCTCGAAGACATGCAGGCCGACCCGACCGCGGCGCTCGCCCGGGAGCATGCCGACGTGATCGTCGGCGTGAAGACCGCCCACTACGCGGCGCCCGACTGGTACCCCGTCGAGGAGTCCGTGCGCGCCGGCGACGCTGTCGGAATCCCGGTGATGGTGGATTTCGGGACCGATCACCCGGAACGGCCGCTCGAGACGCTGCTGGGCGAGAAGCTCCGCCCGGGAGACATTTACACGCACTGCTTCTCGGGCAACCGCCGGGAGCTGCTCGCGGACGGGACGCCCAATCCCGGTCTCCTCGCGGGCCGCGACCGGGGCGTCGTCTTCGACGTGGGTCACGGGGGCGGCAGCTTCAAGTGGAGCGTGGCGGCGGCGTGCCTCGCGGCCGGCTTCCCGGCGGACTCGATCTCCACCGATCTACACATCGGTTCGATGAATGCCGGGATGCAGGACCAGGCCACCACGATGAGCAAGTTCCTGGCGCTCGGCGAGTCCCTCGACGACGTGATCCGGCAGTCCACCTGGAACCCCGCCCGGCAGATGGGCCGCGAGGAACTCGGGCACCTGTCCGTCGGGGCGATCGCGGATATCGCGGTGCTCAAGAAGGAGTCCGGCGCGTTCGGCTTCGTGGACAGCTTCGGCGCGCGCCAGGACGGGACCGAGAAACTGGTCGCCGAGATGACCTTCAAGGACGGCCGGCTCGCCTGGGACCTGAACGGCCGGACCCGCCAGGACTGGCGCGAACTCCCCGCGGACTACGGCCGCCAGGGCGATTCGCGCTGGGACGGCATCCTGCACCGGCTTTCCTGAGCGGGAGGACGAGAACATGGCCATGAAGATGACGCGGCGGCGCGTGCTGCAGGGCGGCGCGTCCGTCGCCGTTCTGGGAGCCACAGCGTGCGGTACCCCCTCTGAGTCCGACACGCCCGCAGCACCGGAGGAGGTCTACCGGCGGCTGGGAATCGAGCCGGTGATCAACGGCATCGGCACCGTGACGGTCCTGGGCGGCTCCCTGATGCCGCCCGAGGTCACCGACGCCATGGTCGCGGCGTCCCGCAACTTCGTGCCCCTGCCCGAGCTCCAGGAGCGCGCGGGCGACCACATCGCCCGGCTGATCGGGGTGCCGGCCGCCATGATCTCGGCGGGTGCCGCGTCGGCGATGACCTGCGGGACCGCGGCGGCGATCGCCGGCGGCGACGACGAGAAGCTGCGGATGCTCCCCGACACCACCGGGATGAAGAACGAGGTCATCCAGCAGCGGGCGCACCTCACCGGCTACCAGGCCCAGCTGGAGCTCGTGGGGGCGAAGGTCGTCTGGGTGGACACCCGGGAGGACGTCGAGGCGGCGATCAACGAGCGGACGGCCATGATGTTCTTCCTGAACTTCGCCGACCCGCGGGGCGAGATCGGCCGCGCCGAGTGGATCGACATCGCGAAAGCGCACGACGTGCCCACCCTGAACGACGCCGCCGCCGACATCCCGCCTCCGGAGCGGCTCCACAGCTACGTCGAAGAGGGCTTCGACATGGTGGCCTTCTCGGGCGGCAAGGGGCTGATGGGCCCGCAGGCCACGGGACTCCTGCTCGGACGCCCCGACCTGATCGGGGCGGCGCGCAAGGCGATCAGCCCGTTCGGCGGCATCGGCCGCGGCATGAAGGTGGGCAAGGAGGAGATCGTCGGCCTGGTGGCGGCGGTCGAGCGCTACGTCTCCCTCGACCACGACGTCGAGCGGCGCGAACTCGACGCGCGCGCCGCGCTGATGTCCGGGGTCCTGGAGAGCGTGAACGGTCT
Source organism: Vicinamibacteria bacterium (assembly GCA_965116805.1). Classification (GTDB taxonomy): domain Bacteria; phylum Acidobacteriota; class Vicinamibacteria; order Marinacidobacterales; family Marinacidobacteraceae; genus Marinacidobacterium. The sequence goes on along the minus strand of OZ220713.1, from coordinate 1,077,507 downwards.
CGCTTGCGAGACCCACGTTCCGGAGATCGCCAACCACGTCCCCCACGTGGTGGTGAGCTGGGACGAGGGCGGCCTGGGCGTGACCTCGGAGGACGCGGTCGCCCGGCTTCTCGAAGGCGATCCGCCGATCGCGATCTCCCGGTCGGGGGAAGGACAACTCCGCATCTCGACGTGGATGCTCCGCCCCGGCCAGGACGCCGTGGTGGCGGAACGGGTCAGGGCTCTGTTCGCCTGAGGGTCGGGCGGGGACCGCCTGGACCGCCGGCGCTAACGGCCCGAGGTCCGTTCGATAAACCCGCCGACGTCCTCCCGCCACTGCGGAAGGAGCGACTCCTCGACGTACATCATGTGGCCGGCGGCGAAGTCGGCCCGCTCGATGTTGGCCCGGAGGTCCGGCGGCAGGCCCATCTGCTCCACCGACCACATCGCGGCGAAGTAGGGCGTGGCCAGGTCGTAGATCCCGTTGACGAGGAGGACCTTCAGGTCGGGGTTCCGCTTCATGGCCTGCGCGAGGTCGGGCGCGACGTTGGGCGTCCCCCCGCCACGGGCGAAGAAACCCCCGCCGCCCAGCCGGCCCCAGTTCCAGTTGCGGGTGGCGCCGCTCGGCACGTACTCCCGGTCGCCGTCGTAGCCCAGTTCGCCGCGCAGGTAGCTGTTGAACGCCGACGTGTAGGCGGAGCTGATCGCGGTGGACTGGGGGTCATGCGACGGACGGCCGCCCAGCACGTTGCCGGCGGGTCCGGTGAAGCGGGCGTCGAGGCGTCCCACGATGCGTCCCTCGTCGCGGAGCAGCTCGGCCTCGAAGGCGGGCGCCGTCACCCGCAGGTTCGACTTGTCGATGAAGTCCTTGCTGAGGCCGGTGTAGAGGTGCATCTGGTCGATCACCCGGGCGCGCTTTGCCGGATTGAGAGTGGTGCCGGCGAGGAGCGCGGTCGCGTACTCGTTCAATGACCACGCCTCCACCTCGGCCATGAACGCCTCCAGGTTGTCCGGAGAGCCGCCCGGGAGCCGGTCCAGGTAGCGCGCGGTGATCGCGTACGACGGAAGGTTGACGATGTAGGGGATGTCGTCGCCCGGGGCGAACTGGATCGTGTTGAACTGCAACACCACCGAGACCAGCACGATGCCGTTCAGGTCGATGTTGGCGCGCTGCAGATGTCTGGCGAGGACCGCGGAGCGGGTTGTTCCGTAGCTTTCCCCTAGCAGGTAGCGGGGCGAGTTCCAGCGGTCGTACTCGCTGAGGAAGCGCCGGACGAACTGGGCCAGGGAGCGGGCGTCCTCGTCGATGCCCCAGTAGTAGGACCCCTCCGTGTCCCCGACGGGGTGGCTGAAGCCGGTGCCGATGGGGTCCACCATCACGATGTCGGCCATGTCGAGGAGGGTGTAGGCGTTGTCCTCGAGCGGGTAAGGCGGCGCTCCCTGCGGGCCGACGTCGGGCGTGACCACCCGCCGCGGTCCCATGATGCCCATGTGCAGCCAGAAGGAGGCGGAGCCCGGACCTCCGTTGTAGGCGAAGATCAGCGGCCGCTCCCGGGCCGGCGCGCCGTTCGTGCGGAAGTAGGCGGTGTAGAAGAGCTTGCCGGCCGGTTCCCCGTCCTCACCGGTCAGGGTGGTGTTCGCGACCACGGCGTCGTACTCGATGGTCTCGCCGTTCATCTCGATCGAGTGGCTGGTTTCCCAGCGGGATTCTTCGGCGGCCTCGGAGCCGTTTTCCTGGGCCGGGGCCACCGCGGCAAGGGCGAGCAGGGCAATGAAGAGAAGGGCTTTCTTCAACATTTGGGGACCTCCGGGGATGGCGGGAGTGGAGCAGGCGAGCATACGTGATGCCCCGGCGCCGGCCGGAAACGAGAAAGGGGAACCGCCCGCGAAGGGCGGTTCCCCGTTTGGACGGACTCGAAGCCTAGAAGACGAATCCGGCCAGCAGCATGATCCGGCGCGGCTCCACCCAGCTCGACGGGATGAACTGCTCGCCCGGAGTCTCGAGCCGCAGACTCTGGTTCCAGATGCTGGCGGTGCTGTTCAGAGCGTTGTAGAGATAGGCATCCAGCTTCAGGCTCGCATCTCCGATGTTCACCCGCTTGCCGAGCCTCAGATCCACGACATTGAGTTGTGGGTGTTCCAGTCCGGCGCGCGAGCCCGCCAGCTCCACGATCATGTTCTGCGGCTGCTGTCCGACCAGAGCCCCGGGCGCCCGAACCTGCCGCGAGAACGGTTTGCCGCTTTCGATGTTCACGTTGGCCGCGAGCAGGAAGTCCCAGGGAAGAAACACGACTCCTTGGAGCCGGAGCATGTGGGGACGGTCGCCCTGAAGCCGTTGCCCGTCGTTCAGGTTCAGATAGGCGTTCGGATCCCGTCCCACGGTGCTGCCGTAGAAGGGGTTGTTCTGCGCCTCATACCAGGGCCGGGGAATCAACCCGTGGGACTTCGAGTACGTGTAGGAACCCTGCAGGTTCCAGCGACCGGCGTCGCGCGCGGCGAAGGTGAAAATCACGCCGTCGTAGGTTTGCTCGTACTTGTCTGGTGCACCCGGAAAATCACCGGGATGGTTTCCCTTGACGAGCGTCGGTTGTTCGGTCTGGCTAAGCAACGTGAGCGGGCTTCCGTTGTAGGGGTCAGCCCATGAAACGGTTTCGTACTGACCACCGAGAATGGACCACCCCACCAACCGTTCGGTGTACTTGTGGACGTACTGCACTCCCACCGACATGTTGTTGCCGAGCTCGCGCTCGTACGCCGCGGTGTAGTGGTAGGAGCGAGGCGCTAGCAGGTTGTCGGGCTGCGTCACCTCCCCCGCCTCAATCGAGAAGTTGAGGTCGCCGAGTGACCCGTCCGGATTCACGAAGTAGTTCTGGTAAGGCGTCGTTCCCGGCGCTGGGGCGTCCCAGTTACCGATCACGTTCTGATCGTAGTGGACCCCGAAGAAACCCTTGATCGCGGAGCGCCCCGCTTCATCGGGCCGGAACGTAAAGCCGATTCGGGGACTCAGGAGGTTCCAGACCACGATGTCCGGATCGCCGGGAGCGTTCCCGTCCACGACAACCGCGTTGATCGCCTCAAACTCACTTGCCCCACCCTCCACGGAGGCGAGCAGCTCGTAGGCGGGAATCTCGCCCCGGTTCAGATCCAACCGGAGTCCGAGGTTCAGCGTCAACCGGTCGCTGACCGTTACGGTGTCGTCCACGAAAATCCCGTTGTCGCGAGAAATGCCCCCGTACCGGTAGGGCTCCTGAATGACTTGGTAGATGACGCCGCCGGCCTGGTACTGGTAGGCGCTGTTGGGCCCAGCAGCCACGCCCGTCACGGCAACCCCCTCAGCGATCTGAACCCCGAAGCGGAACTCGTGCTGCGCGCCGAGGAAGTCGTCGGCGTAGTGGGTCACTTTGGCGTTGAACTGGTTGCTCCACGTCGTGTAATCCCACGGGTACACCACACCGCCCGAATAGGTTGTGGTGGGCTCTGCGTCGTAGTTGACGAAAGGCATCTCGAAGCTGCCAGTCGGCGAGTCATGGATGTCCGTGGCCCGCCAACCCGCGTAGCGCGCTTCGAGCAGGGTGTTGTCTGACATGGTGTAAGTCCAACCGAGGGACCCCGCGATGTTCTGTCCCCGCTCCACATAGGCAGCCGATGCCGCGACGTTCGGCGAACTTCCCCCGACCCCGGCCCAATCCTCGAACTGGCTGTTGAAGAAGACCTCGTTGCGATCGGTCAGCCTTACGGTCAGCTTGAGCCCGATCTTGTCGTTCTCGCTGCGGTCTGCAGTAGCTTCGGACGGGTCATTGCCGGCTTCCCAGGCACTGTCTCGCGTGTACCCCCCGCTCGCCATGAACCAGGCGCGCTCGCGCACGATCGGCCCTCCCAGGGTGAACGTCATGTCCTGATAGTTGTCTCTTTCGTAGGCGAAGGCGCCCGGGCTGCCTTCCGACACCGGTTCGCCGGTGCTGGAATCGGCGTAGATCTCGGGAAAGGTAAGCGCGTTGCTCTGGTAGAAGTAGTTTCCGGTGCCACTGAAGGTATCGCCGCCCTTCTTTGTGACGATGTTGAAAACCCCTCCGGTGGCGTTCCCGAATTCGGCCGGAGCGCCGATGCCGATGATCTCGACCTCCTCGATCGCGTCCACGTTCGGGTCCCACCAGGAAGAGCCGGTCTCCGGCGCGCTGGACTCGATGCCGTCGATGTTCCAGGAGTTGGACTGCTGGTTCGAGCCGAAGGCGATAGCCCGGTCACCGCCTCCCCCGCTGTTCATCTGACTGATGCCGGGAGAAATGTGGACGTAGTCGTAGAAGTTCCGTTCGGTGGGCAGCTCTTCTACCAACTCGGAACTGAAGGTGGTGATCTGAGCATTCGACGCCACGTCCAGCAGTGGCGCCTCGGCCACGACCTGGACCACCTCCTGGACGCCAGACAGGCTCAACGAGGCATCGAGCGTCGCGGTGGTGTTCTGGCCGACGCGGACACCTTCGAAACGCACAGTGTCGAACCCGGAGAGTGACACCTCGGCGGCGTAGTCGCCCGGTGGAAGCGCCGGGAAACGGAACACGCCGGATTCGTTCGTCACCGCGGAACGAGAGCCGCCGATGATCGCGTCGCTGAGTAGAGTGACCGTGGCGCCGGGCACCACTGCACCGCTGTTGTCGGTGACCGTGCCCCGGATCAGGCCGTTGTCCTGGGCAAGCGAAGCGGCCGGAAGCGCCAGCGCGAGGATCAAGATCCCGAGCGCCAGCCCTCCCGGCTGTGGAAAGCGGAAACGGTCTGTCATGAGCTTCTCCCTGGAGAATCTCCGAGAATTCGGTTCACAGGATTCGGTTCTGTGGATTCGAGGGCGGGATTGTCGTCGAAAGAGCCCGGTTTTTCCACAGTTTCGGCTCCCGGGGGAGTGCCGGCGGCATCGACTGCCATCACATAGAGCAATCAGGGTGCCGTGCCCGGGTGGGAATCAGGCAGGGTGCCGTCCGGTTGTGCTCTCCAGGCGAGGGGCGGTGGGAGTTTCGCCTCCCTTCGGACCCCCACCGGGAGAACTGGGGCGATGCCGGCCGGAGGCCGGCGCTCCGACCGGCAATCGGGGTCCGTGAGGAGAGCGCGTGCGGCGTACCGGTCGGCCGTTTCGTCCTCCCCGACGGTGCGGGCCGCTTCCGCCGCGGCGGAGAGGGTTTCGGAGTCGAACGGGCGGAGCGCCAACGACCGGTCGAGCGCGGCCAGCGCCTCGGCATGGCGGCCCGACCCTGCGAGCGCGAATCCGTACTCGGCCAGATCGGCGGCGAGCCCGTGGGAATCCGCGTCGTCACGGGCACCCTGCACCGCCTCCCAATGCTGCGCCGCCTGGTCCCAATGGCCGCGCCCGGCGGCATCCCGGGCCCTGCCGCGATCCCGTTCCAGCCGGTTGGCGCGCTCCCAGGCGTCCGCCTCGGCGTTCTGCACCGCCGCGAGACGGACCAGCACCGCCTCGGCCGCCGCCGTGTCTCCCATCCGCCGCAGCGCGGCGTGGAGGCTGGTCAGCACCGCGGCATGTTCCGGCGCCGCCCCGGCGAGGCCGGTGAGTTCGCGCACGGCTCGTTCCACCTGTCCCTCCCGGAGCGCGGCTTTCGCGAGCGCGAACCGGGTGTTCAGGGCCTCCGGGCGGCGCGCCGCCCGGCTCTCGAGAAGGGTCACCAGCTCCGGGTCCCCGCCGGCGACGATCGCATCGAGCGCCACGCTCGCCATCTCGCCGGCGCTGGCCGGGTCGAGACGAAGCGCCTCCCGATAGGCGTCGAGCGATCCCTCCATGTCCAGCCGGAAGGCGCGCAGGCGGCCGAGCGTCATCCAGAGGGCGGGCTCGTCCCGGAGTCCGGCGCCCAGTGCCCGCTCGGCAGCCTCCAAAGCTTGCTCAGGCGCCGACTCGACCGAGGTCCAGGCGACAAGGAACAGGGCTCGGGGATCGTCCGGGGCGGCGTCGGCCGCCGCCCGGGCCGCGCAGCGGGCGAGCTCGGGAAGGCCTGCCTCATCGGCTGCCAGCGCCAGCGCGGTCCAGGGGGCCGGCCGATCGCGCGCCTCTGCCGTCGCCTTCTTCGCGGCCTCGAGGCTTGTCTCAAGGAACGCTTCCCACGACTCGGCCCCTTCAGCAGCGGCGAGCCTCCGAGCGAGGTTGGACCGCCCCAGGAGGGCTGGGAGATACGTGGGTGCAAGGCGCAGCGCCCGACCGGTCGCCTCGAGAGCGTCCTCCAGCCGGCCGGTCTGGCCCAGAGCGTCGGAGTAAAGCGCCCACGCGAGCCCGGGGCGCTGCACCGGAATCGCTCCCTCGGGAGCCTCGGCGCCGTAGGAGCGGGTTGCGGCTTCCAGGTGGTCCGAAGCGACTTCCCATTCACCCCGTTCCACCGCGAGCGCGCCGAGCTGGAATCGGGCCGGGCCGTGGAAGGGAACGTCGTCGACCACGGTCAGGAGGATCGGGACCGCCCGGTCGACTTCATCGGCGGCGAGGAGCGCGATGGCCTGCTCCATCCGGGCACGGACGTCGGCGGCAGGCTGGTTCGCGGCGGCGGTACCAACGGGCACACCGGCGACGGCAAGGAACAGCACGCAGAGACTGAGGACCGGTCCGCAATGTTCCTTGCCGGTTCTTTCCCCGCCCTCCTGCGGAGGGCGATGCCGGTCTGAAGACCGGCGCTCCCGGGTCATGGCGGCGGGAGGGCGAGCGGCGCGGAGCCGCGGCGGAGGAGCCAAGTTGTGTTCACGGCCAGGGCGCGGTGTGTTTCGGCGGCCCCGTCGGGCCAGCGGACCTCGATCTCCACCGGTTGCGCCCCGGAATCCGCGGGAGATCCGAGTCCGAAGTGCAGGATTCGCTCGCTGTCGGAGGCGTAGCTCTCGCCGGCGCGCTGCCAGCGTGACTGGCGGAGCGGGACGAGCGTGACCCGGGCCCCCAGGGCGTCACGTTCTCCCGAGGGGTCCACGAGCCGGAGCCGGATCCAGGATCCCTCGGCCGGCGTGTCCCGAGCCCAGAGCGTGGGGACGTTGTCCTGGTTGGCGACCACGATCTCCCACTGGCCGTCCGCCTCGACGTCGATGAGCGCCATTCCGCGGGAGGAGCGTACGGGCGGCCCGAGGGCGCTCGCTCCGTAGGCCCGGCCGTCCCGGAGGAAGAGCTGGTCCGGCTGCCCGTAGGTCTCTCCGAGCGCCGCATCGTCCTCGACCTGGGGATAGAGGTGGCCGTTCGCAAAGGCGACGTCCAGGTCGCCGTCGTTGTCGGCGTCGTAGAACAGGGCCCCCCAGCCAAGCGGCCGGAAGGTCGCGGTCGCCATGCCGGCTCCCACCGCGTCCTCGAGGAAGAGCGAGGGGCCGACTCCCTGGTAGAAGGCGTAGTGGTCGTGGGCGAAGTTCGTGACCACCAGGTCGGGCCACCCGTCTTCGTCCGCATCCGCGGCGGCCACCCCCATGCTTCCCTGCGTCGCGCCGTCGGCGCTGAGCGCGACCCCCGTGAACAGTCCGGCATCCCGGAAGGCGCCGCCGCGATTCTCGAGCATGTCGTTCGGACCGCTGTCGTTGGCCACGAAGATGTCCTGGTCGCCGTCGTCGTCGAAGTCGAGTGCAACGGCCCCCATGGAATAGCGCGCCGGAACGGCCCCGATTCCGGAGGCGTCGCTCGCGTCCTCGAGCGTGCCGTCCCCGCGCCCGCGGAAGAAGCGGTTGGCCTGCGGAACGAGGCCGCGAGGGCCGTCGAGCACGGACACCCTCCCGCGCCAGCGCCGGGTCCGCCTTCCGCCCCGGATGTCGCGCGCGTCGGTCTCGATGTAGTTGGCGACGAAGAGGTCGAGCGTCCGGTCGCCGTCGGCGTCCAGGAAGACGGCTCCGATGCTCCACCCCGGGTCCGCGACCCCAGCTCGCTCCCCGATCTCGGAGAAGGTGCCGTCCCCGTTGTTGCGAAAGAACAGGTTGGGGCCCAGGGCCGTGACGTAGAGGTCGGGGAAGCCGTCGCCGTCGAAGTCCGCGCTCACCGCACCCTGGCCGTAGACGTCGGTCCCGATCCCGGCAGCCTCGGTGACGTCGGAGAATCGCCGGCCGCCCTCGTTCCGGTAGAGCGCTCCGGAACGCGCCTGCCAGGCGCCTTCCGGATCGTCCCACGAGGGGGCGTTGGGGAAATAGAGGTCCGGGAGCCCATCCTGGTCGTAGTCGAGGACCGCGACGCCCGTTCCGGTGGATTCGGCGATGTGGTTTTTCTCCGGGCCTCCGGTCCCGGTCACGACCGCGAGGCCCGCCCCGGCGGCGATGTCGCGGTATTCCTGGCCCGTAGCCGGGGAGACGAGCGGCGGCGCCAGGACGACCGCGAGGATCCCGGCGGCGGGTCGCGCCATCCGGACCGCGGGTCGCTCAGTCCCGCGGCGCCGGCTGTTCGTGCCCCAGTACCGGGTGCGGGATGTAGGGCGCCTCGAGCGCCGCAATCGTTTCCTCATCGAGCGTCAGGTCCACGGCGGCGGCGAGTTCCTCCATCTGTTCGACGCGGGTGGCGCCCACGATGGCCGAATCGACGCCCGGCACCGACAGAAGCCAGGCGAGCGCCACCTTCGCCGGCGTTTCGCCGAGGCCGGCGGAGACTTCGATCAGCGTGTCCAGCACCTCGAAGTCCGCCTCCTCGTAGTAGAGCCGGTCCGCGTAGTCATCGTCCCGGGCCCGCGGCGTGGGATCGCGGCGCGTACGGGTGCGGTTTCCAGCCAGGAATCCCCGGGCGAGCGGGCTCCAGGGAATCATCCCGATCCCCTGGTCGAGGCAGAGCGGCACCATCTCCCGCTCCTCTTCCCGATACACGAGATTCAGGTGGTTCTGCATCGAGACAAACCGGGAGGCGCCCATGGCGTCGGCGGTGAAGAGCATGGTGGCGAATTCCCAGGCGGCCATGCTACTGGCGCCTAGATAACGCACCTTCCCCGCCTTCACCAGCGAATCGAGCGCCTCGACCGTCTCCTCGACGGGGGTTTCGTGGTCGAACCGGTGGATCTGGTAGAGGTCGATGTAGTCGAGACCGAGGCGCCGGAGCGAAGCGTCGCAGGCGGCCATGATGTGCTTTCGCGAAAGGCCGCCGCGGTTCGGGCCCTTCGCGACCGGGAAATACACCTTGCTGGCGAGCACGTAGTCCTCGCGGTGCGCCAGCTCGCGGAGCATCTTGCCGGTGATCTCCTCGCTGACTCCCTTCGAGTACATGTTGGCGGTGTCGAAGAAGTTGATGCCGAGGTCCAGCGCCTTCCGGAAATGGGCGCGGGACGCTTCCTCGTCGAGGATCCAGGAACGCCAGTTCGGATCGCCGTAGGTCATGCAGCCGAGCGTCAGCCGACTGACCTCGAGGCCCGTGGTGCCCAGTCGCACGGTCTTCATGAAGGGCTCCCTTCCTCGATGCGGGCGCCGGCCAGCCGTACAACCAGGATGGCCGCGGCGATGCCGGCGATGAGCGCAATCCCCGGGGACACCCCGAAACTGGTCGGAAGGATTCCGAGGACGATCGCGATTCCCGCCGCGCTCAGGGCGTAGGGAAGCTGCGTCTTGACGTGATCCAGGTGATCGCAGGCCGAAGCCATGGAGCTGAGCACGGTGGTGTCGGAGATCGGGGAGCAGTGGTCTCCGAAGACCGCGCCCGCCAGCACCGCTCCGACGACACCCATCAGGATCGGGTCGGATACGGCGACCGCCAGTCCGGCGTTCTGCGCGAGTGCGTGGGAAAGCGGGATCACGAGCGGCATGAGGACGGCCATGGTGGCCCAACTCGTGCCGGTCGCGAACGCCATCACCCCGGCGACCACGAAGGTGAGCGTGGGCAGGAGGCTCGGGTTCAGGACGTTCTGGAGCACCTGGACGAGGTACTGCGCGGCGTGGAGCTCCGCGGTCACGTCGCCGATGCACCAGGCGAGCACCAGGATCACGATCGCGAGCACCATGGACCGGAGTCCGGCGATCCAGGCGCCGATCGCGCTGCCGAGACTGAGGATCCGGCGGGCCACCGCGAGCACGATCCCCGTCAGGCAACCGGCGACCGACGCCCAGAGGAGGGATACATACGAATCCGAGTTCGTGACGATCTCGCGGAGGCCGTAGGCCGTGACTCCTTCGGCGGCGAGCGCGCGCGAGCCGGTCAGCCAGATTGAGATTCCGGCGGTGACCAGCACGGCCAGGACGGGAAACACGCCTCCCATCCAGAGTCCGGAGGTGACCCGCTCCACCCCCGGGTCCTCGTCGAGCGACTCGGTGGCCGGCTCGGAGCCCGGCCGGAGCGGCTGATTGAGGCGCCGCGCCCGCTCCTCGGCGGCCCGCATCGGGCCGAAATCCCGGCCGAGGAACCCGACCGCGAGCGCGAGGGCGAAAGAGAAGATGGGATAGAACCGGTACGGGATGGTGCGCAGGAACACCGAATACCCGTCCTCCGGATAGTCGATCAGTTCGAGCCCCTGGTCGATCAGGCCCACCTCGTAGCCGACCCAGGTGGAGACGATGACGGTGCTGGCCACCGAGGCCGCTCCGGTATCGGTCAGGAATGCCAGTTTCTCGCGGGAGACCCTCAGACCGTCGGTGATGGGCCGCATCAGGTTGCCGCGGATGATCACGTTCGCATAGTCGTCGAAGAAGACGACCAGCGCGGTCACCATGGTGCTCACCTGGCCGCGCCGCGCAGTGCGGGCGAAGCTCGTGATGAGTTGGGCGAAACCCCGCGCCCCGCCGCTCCTCGAGAGGATCCCCGCGAGGCCGCCGAACATCATGCTGAAGATGATGATGTGGGCGCGGTCGCTGTCGGTGACCGCGCCGATGACGTAGCGGCTCCCCACCTCGAAAAAGCCGGCGAGCGGATTGAAGTTCAGGAGCAGGGTGCTCCCGATCCAGACTCCCGCCACCAGGGCGAGGACGACCTGGCGGAAGAGGATCGCCAGCAGGATGGCGAAGACCGGGGGAGCGAGCGACCAGATGCCCGGAATGGCCCGGGTTCCCGCGGTCCCCCGCGCGGCGCCGTCCGCCGCCGAGATCTCGAACCGCCCGCTGTCCTCGACCCGGACGTTCGAAAAGACGACGGCGCCGTCGCCCCGGTGCGTCGAAGAACCGGCTTCGTCCACACCCTCGAGACGCGGCGTTCCCCGATACCCCGGGAGCGGACCTCCCGATTCCGCCTGCGGAGTGACGACGACCTCGAACGGGACGCCGGTGAGCACCACCCGGGGCGCTTCGAGTGCAAACGAGGCGGGACGCGGCTCCACCGCGGGGGCCGCCTGCTGGGCCGCGGCCGAGCCCGTGGAGCACAAGATCGCAACGACGCACGCCGCCCAAAACGTCGGAGAGAACCTGGTCCGGTCTCGAAACCTGAGCGGCCGCGTCATTCCGGCGCAGGATACCGGGAATGCGGCGTGGTGATCGAGCGTCCCGGCGACGACCTACTCTCCCACAGCGCTTCCGCTGCAGTACCATCGGCGCTGGAGGACTTTACTGCCGTGTTCGGAATGGGAACGGGTGTGGCCCCTCCGCTCGGGTCACCGGGACAAAAACGATCCGTTGCAAATTGTGGAAGCGTCTAGCGGGACGTCCCCGAGACGGGAACGTCAAGATGCGTTTGCGTGCAGTAGCTTCGGCGAATCAGTCATTCCCGGTGACGGACAAATCCTGTCACCAGGAACTCTTGATACGCACGATGTGGTCAAGCCTCACGGCCGATTAGTACCCGTCAGCTGAGACGATTACTCGCCTTACACTCCGGGCCTATCAACCTGGTGGTCTTCCAGGGGCCTTCAGGGATCTGATGATCCGGGAGATCTCATCTTGGGCGGGGCTTCGCGCTTAGATGCTTTCAGCGCTTATCCCGTCCGAACGTGACTACCGAGCAATGCCCCGAGGCGGAACAACTCGTACATCAGAGGTTCGTCCAGCCCGGTCCTCTCGTACTAGGGCCAGCTTCCCTCAAATCTCCTGCGCCCACGACAGATGAGGACCGAACTGTCTCACGACGTTCTGAACCCAGCTCGCGTACCGCTTTAATGGGCGAACAGCCCAACCCTTGGAACCTGTTTCAGCTCCAGGATGCGATGAGCCGACATCGAGGTGCCAAACCTAGCCGTCGATATGAACTCTTGGGCTAGATAAGCCTGTTATCCCCGGAGTACCTTTTATCCTTTGAGCGACGGCCCTTCCATTCGGAACCGCCGGATCACTAAGCCCTGGTTTCCCATCTGCTCGACTTGTAGGTCTCGCAGTCAAGCGCGCTTGTGCCTTTACACTCTGCGGCTGGTTTCCAATCAGCCTGAGCGCACCTTAGGGAGCCTCCGTTACATTTTAGGAGGCGACCGCCCCAGTCAAACTACCCGCCTGACAGTGTCCCTGACCCGGATTCACGGGCCCAGGTTAGAACTCCAGAACGATGAGAGTGGTATCTCACGAATGGCTCCCCCAGAGCCGGAGCTCTGAGTTCAAAGCCTCCCACCTATTCTGCGCACAACGCACCAGAATTCACTGCCAGGTTATAGTAAAGGTTCACGGGGTCTTTCCGTCTTGTCGCGGGTAGCCGGCATCTTCACCGGC
>OZ220713.1:0-1060000 GCA_965116805.1 Vicinamibacteria bacterium | reverse complement strand
TAGGTCAACTCGTCACTGATGGACATGAGCTTGCCGAACATCTCCTCCGGCGGTTCGGTGACGCCCACGGCGTTGCCGAGGCTCTTCGACATCTTCTCGACGCCGTTCAATCCCTCCAGCAGCGGCATGGTCAAGGCCACCTGCGGCTCGAGTCCGTACTCGCGCATGATGTGGCGGCCGACCAACAGGTTGAAGAGCTGATCGGTCCCGCCGAGTTCGAAATCGGCCTTCATGGCCACCGAGTCGTAGGCCTGCGCGAGCGGGTACAGGAACTCGTGGATCGAGATGGGCTGCTCTCCGCGAAAGCGCCGGTGGAAGTCGTCCCGCTCCAGCATCCGCGCCACGGTGTAGCGGGAGGCGAGCCGAATGAGCCCCTCCGCCCCCAGGGCCGAGAGCCACTCGCTGTTGAAGGCGACGACGGTCTTCTCCGGGTCGAGGATCTTGAGGACCTGCTCCTTGTAGGTCTCCGCGTTCTGCCGGATCTGGTCCTCGGTCAGTTGCGGGCGGGTCTTCGAACGGCCGCTCGGATCCCCGATCATCCCGGTGAAGTCCCCGATCACGAACCAGACCTCGTGGCCGAAGTCCTGGAAGTGCTTCATCTTTCGCATCACGACGGTGTGGCCGAGATGCAGGTCCGGCGCGGAGGGATCGAACCCCACCTTGACCCGGAGCGGCTCGCCGGACGAGACGGACCGCTCGACCTTGGCGCGGAGTTCCGCGCGCGGCTCGATGCGGTCGGCGCCCTTCTCGAGGAGCGCGATCTGCTCGGCGGCCGAAGCCTTACTGGGCATAGGTCGGCTTTCGCTCGGCCTCGGTGTGGATCTCGGCGGCGGCCCGCTCCGCCGCCTCGGAGAGCAGGATCCGGCGTCCCTGGCGCCGGATGCCGCCGTCGAGGAGCAGCCCGATGGCTCGCGGATAGATCTGATGCTCAAGGGTAAGGATGCGCTGCGTGAGCGTCTCGTGGGTGTCCTCGTCGTGAACCCGGATCGCCGCCTGGAGGAGAACCGGGCCGGTGTCCAGCGTCTCGTCGGCGAAGTGCACGGTGCAGCCGGCGATCCGCACGCCGTAGTCGAGGGCCTGGCAGGGCGCGTCCAGCCCCTTGAAGGCGGGGAGCAGGGAGGGATGGATGTTGAGCACCCGGTCCGGGAAGGCGTTCAGCAGCGCCGGCGAGACGATGCGCATGAAACCCGCCAGACACACCACGTCCGCCCCGTGCTGGCACAGCAGTTTCACGATTTCGGCGTCGTACGTCTCGCGGTCCGGAAAAGCGCGGTGGGAGAGCACCGCGGTCGGCACCCCGTAGGTCTTCGCGATCTCGAGGCCCCGGGCCTTGCCGCGGTTGCTGAACACCAGCGCAACCTCGGCGTTCAGCGATCCGGTCTCGATGGCGTCCAGAATCGCCTGGAGATTGGACCCGCGCCCGGAAATGAGCACGCCCAGCCGCCGGCCGGGTGTCGGGAGGGTTCGGATGGGTTCGTCTGTCATTCGAGCTGGCCCCGGTACCGCACCCGGGGCGGGTCGGCGGAGGCCGTCACTTCGCCGAGGCGAAAGGCGCCGGAGAGGGTTTCGAGGATGGTCTGCTCGTCGCGAGCCGCCACCACCGCGATGAGACCCACACCGCAGTTGAACGTCCGGAGCATCTCCCCCTCGGCGATCCGGCCGGCATCGGCCAGCAACCTGAAGAGCGGAGGAAGGCGGAACGAATCAAGGTTCACCTCGGCGGACGTGCCTCGTGGGAGGACCCGGGGAAGATTGTCGCTGATTCCGCCGCCGGTGATGTGGGCGAGGGCGCGCAGGCTCCGGTGGCGCAGCAGCGGGCGGAACTCCGGGAGATAGCAGTGATGCGGCGCCAGCAGGGCGTCCGCCGCCGTGACGTCCAGTCCCGGCAGGACGTCATCGATCCCGAGGCCCAGCCGTTCGAACACGATGGCGCGCGCCAGCGAGTAGCCGTTCGTGTGGAGCCCGGACGATGGGAGGCCGATGAGCACGTCGCCGGGCACCGCCGAACTCCCGTCCAGGATGTGTTCCTCCTCGACGACCCCGACGATGGTGCCAGCCAGGTCATAGTCGCCGCCCGGGTAGAACCCGGGCATCTCCGCGGTCTCGCCGCCGAGGAGGGCCACCCCGAACTCCCGGCAGGCGTTCACGATCCCGCGGATCACGCCCTCGGCGACGCCGGCGTCGAGCCGGCCCATGGCCAGGTAGTCCAGGAAGAAGAGCGGTTCGGCACCCTGGACGAGGATGTCGTTGATGCAGTGGGTGACGAGGTCGTAGCCCGGGACCTCATGGCGTCCGGCATCCCGCGCCACCCGCAGCTTGGTCCCCACGCCGTCCGTCGAGGCCACCAGCACCGGGCGCTCGAAGCCGGCCGTGTTCAGCCGGAAGAGGCCCCCGAAGCTGCCCACGTCGCTCAGTACCTCGGGCCGGCGGGTGCTCGCGACCAGCGGGCGAATGCGGTCCAGGGCGCGGTCTGCCTCGTCGATGTCCACGCCGGCGGTCCGGTAGTCGAGACCGCCGGCCCGGGCTTCGCGGTCAGGTCCGGACATGCAGGTGGATTATCGCCGCCGCGCGAAGTGCGTCACGCCAAAGTCGCGGGTCGCGGGCGGGGCGCGTGGAGTCCTGGCTGCCTTTTCGGCTCCCGTCGCGAATAATCCGCAGACCACGAGGAGGCCCCGTCATGCGCAGACTCTCCCTTTCCTTCCTGATCCTGCTGGTCGCCGCCGGCGCCGGCGCCCAGGACCACGCCAAGATCCAGAAGGACTTTCCGGCCGAGGAGTTCATCGAGCGCCGGGCCCGGGTGATGGAGGCGATCGGCGACGACGCCATCGCCATCGTGCAGGGCGCACCCGCCCCTCCCGGCTTCATCGTGTTCCGGCAGTCGAACGAGTTCTACTACCTGACCGGTATCGAAGTCCCGCACTCGTATCTGTTGATCGACGGCAGGAACCGGCGGTCGCTCCTGTTCCTGCCCCGCCGCGATCCGCGGAAGGAACGCGGCGAGGGCCGGATGCTCTCCGCCGAGGACACCGAGGAAGCGATGGGCGCCAGCGGGGTGGACCAGGTCTTCGCGATCGACCAGCTCGCCCGCCAGCTCTACGGACTCGCCCTCCGCCCCCCTTCCCCGACGCTCTACACCTTCATGAGCCCGGCCGAAGGCCGCGGGCAGAGCCGGGACGAGAACCTGATCGGCCACGCCCAGCACGTCTCCGACCCGTGGGACGGCCGGGCCTCCCGGGAAGGCGCCTTCGTGGCCAAGCTGCGCGAGCGCTACCCGCAGTTTCCCATTGCGGACCTGACGCCCATCGTGGACACCATGCGGCTCCACAAGTCGCCCCGCGAGCTGGAGCTGGTCCGGCGGGCGAGCGAACTGGCCGGCATGGGGATCATGGAGGCGATGCGCTCCACCAAACCTGGCCTCTACGAATTCCAGCTCGACGCGGCGGCCTACTACATCTACCGGATCAACGGTTCGCAGGGCGAGGGGTACCGCTCCATCACCGCCACCGGAACGAACGCCTACTTCGGCCACTACTACCGCAACGACGCCGAGCTGAAGGACGGCGAACTGATCCTCATGGACCACGCCCCCGACTACCGCTACTACACGAGCGACATCGCCCGCATGTGGCCGGTCAGCGGCGTCTTCACCGCAGACCAGCGGAAGCTCTACACCTTCATCGTGCGCTACAGCGAGGCGCTCCTCGCGCGCCTCCGGCCCGGCGTCACGCCCGACCAGGTGATGGACGGCGCCGCCGAGGAAATGGAGCCGGTAATCGACGAACTCGGGTTCACGAACCCGCTCCACGAGCAGGCGGCCCGGGAGGCGCTGGTGTTCCGCGGGCATCTGTCCCATCCCGTCGGGCTGGCGGTTCACGACGTGGGCAGTTACCGCGCCCGCCCCTTCGAGGCCGGACTCGTGTTCGCGCTGGATCCCATGCTCTGGGTCCACGAGGAGCGGCTCTACGTGCGGATGGAGGACGTGGTCGCGATCACCGAGAACGGGGTGGAGAACTTCACGGACTTCATGCCGCGTACGGTGGACGAGATCGAGGCCTTCATGCGCGAAGAGGGCGTCCTCCAGCTCACCCCGCCGGATCCCGGCACCCCACCGCCGCCACGCTGACCCGGGAGCGCCGGCGGTTGTTCCCGGCGCATCCCGATGCCCGCCGGTGACCGGAGATTGACATGTCGCGGGAACGCCTGAACTTCCTCTTCCTGAACGCCGGGCACTTTCTGGATCACCTCTTCATGCTGGTCTTCGCGACCGTCGCGGCGCTCCGGCTCGCGGAGGAGTGGGGGATGAGCTACGCGGCGCTCATTCCGTACGCCACGCCGGGTTTCATCGCGTTCGGACTCGGTTCGCTACCGGCCGGCTGGATCGCCGACAAGTGGAGCCGTGAAGGGATGCTGGTCCTTTTCTTCGTCGGGATCGGGGCGAGTTCGATCCTGACCGCGCTGGCCGACTCGCCGATGCAGATCGCGTTGGGTCTCCTCGCGATCGGCGCCTTCGCCTCGATCTACCACCCCGTCGGGCTCGCGATGGTTGTGCACGGGCGGAAGAAGACCGGCGTTCCGCTCGCGGTGAACGGGGTGTTCGGCAACCTGGGAGTCGCGGCCGCCGCACTGCTCACCGGCACCCTCATCGATACCGGGGGTTGGCGCAATGCGTTCATCCTGCCCGGGGCGGTGTCCATCGGCCTGGGCGCCGCCTACGCGGTCTTCGTCCGGGGAGCGCGGGGCGGCCGGAACGTCTTTCCGGGCGACCCCGGAGTCGCGGAGGAGGCCGGAGAGACAGTCTCCCCCGTCGACCGCCCGACGTTCGTACGGGTGCTCTCCGTCATCGTGTTCACCGCCGCGGTGGGGGGCCTCGTCTACCAGAGCACCACGTTCGCGCTGCCGAAGATCTTCGACGAGCGGCTCGCCGAACTCGCCGGCTCAGCCACCGCGATCGGGGGCTATGCATTCGGGGTGTTCGCGATCGGGGCGCTGGCGCAACTCGTGGTCGGGTATCTCGTGGACCGCTACGCCGTGCGCACCGTGTTCGCATCCGTCGCGGGCCTCCAGGCGGTCTTCTTCGCGCTCATGTACGAGCTCACCGGCATGGCGGCCGTGGTTGTCGCGACCGCCTTCACTTTCGTCGTCTTCGGGCAGATCCCCATCAACGACGTGCTCGTGAGCCGCATCGCCAGGAGCGAGTGGCGAAGCCGCGTCTATGCCGTTCGCTACGTCGTGTCCTTCTCGGTGATGGCCTCCAGCCTGCCGGTCATCGCCGGAATCCACGCGGGATGGGGCTTCGGCGCGCTCTTCGTCGTAATGGCCGTTGCGGCGGGCGGCATCCTCGCCGCGGTCCTCATGCTGCCGCCCACCGGCAGTACGGCCGGGCGGGCGGTCAGCGGGCGATGTTGATCGTGACCGTCGCCGGCCCGCCCTCCTCCGTAAGGCCGTAGTACTCCAGCCGGAACTGGTCGCTCGCGTAGGCGGGACCGCGCGGCGATCCCTCGTGGATCTGGCGCATGATGCCGACGTTCCCCAGGGAAAGGAGGTGTCCGGGGGCCAGTTGCTTCCCCGAGTCGCGGAGCTGATCGCGGAGCCAGCGGACCGCCGCGATGGGGTCGTACCACTCGGCCATGGAACCCTCCTGGATGACCGCGTCGTTCTCGTCGAGCACCGCGTAGTCGAAGGAGCGGAGGCGCGCGAGCCACTCCTCGGTGGCCTCGATGGGAACCGGAGCGCCGGCAAACGCCCACCGGGAGATCATGTTGGACACGATCATCCGGTTTACCGTGGCCGTCTCCGCGTCGTAGTGGGGATCGGGGATCTCGGCGAACGGCACCACGGCATCCAGTCCCGCCAGGATCTCGAGGTCGGTATCGGCGGTGTTGATGGACGCGTCGCCGACCCGGAAGGCGAAGTCGGCTTCCAGGAACCCGGCGGCGGTTTCGTCCACCCGGATCGCATCCCCGTCATCCCGGAACATGCCCGAGAGAAGGTGCGCCCGGATGCCGCCGGGAGGGAAGTTCGGGTTGGGGGGGTTGGGGTCGTGACCGCCGGTCTTGTAGCCGACTACCTCGCCCATCGGCAGGATCTCCACCATCGCATCCTGCCAGCGGTATGCCTCGTCGAGCGGCATTTCGTGGACGAACCCGGTGAGCATCCGGAGGTTCACGAAGTCGTCGGCCATCGCCTCGACCTCCACGCGGATCGCCGCATCGGGGTCCGTTGGAGGGTCGTCAGCGGATGTGCAACCGGTGAGCGCAGCAAGGAACAGGCAGACCAACGAGAACCGGCACGAACGGGAAGCTGATGTGTTCACTGGACTCCCCCATTCGCGGGGCAGCGGTCGGCGATCGCTGCCTTCACGGCTTCAAGGTGCTCCTGCGCCTCCCGGATCCGCTTGGCGTGGCGCCACTCGTCGTCCCCCTGATTGGAGCGGGCGTGAACATCACCCATGAGGTCGCGCCCGTCCAGGTCCGGGTCATCGCCTCCGAGCGTACGAACCCTCCGCTCCGCTTCCTCGAGCTCAGCCTCCAGGGCTTCACAGGTCATGTCAGGCGCGACCGGCGGCGGCTTCGAGCAGCCGCCAGCGAAAAGGACGGCAGGAATGAGCAGGAGGGTGAGTCGGGTCATGTCGTTCCCCCTTCGGGGTCCGCCGAGGTTCCACGGCGAGACGCCGGCGGACCGGAGAAGTGCCGAGCCTGCCGGGTCCGGTACATGATCCCAGAACGCAGAACGGGGGAGCCTCCGAAGAGGCTCCCCCGCTGGAGTGTCCCGCTCGGCGGGCGCCGGAGCGCCCGCCGGTTGGGAAGGTTGCTTAGAACAGCAGCTTCACGGTGAAGCGGATGATCCGCGGCGGCAGCACCCGCGACGGCTGCAGGTAGCGCGAGCCGAAGCCGGTGATCAGCGCGTCCGCCTTCTGCGAGTTGAAGATGTTCGCGAAGTCGGCGCCGATCTCGATCCGCGCCTGGTCGATGTCGAACCCCTTGCGGAAGTTGATGTCGAGCAGGTCGGTGATCGTGTCCGTGCGCTCGTCGCCACGCTCATAGGCGTAGATGGACTCCGAACCCTGCACCAGCCCCGTGGCCCGCGCGGTGGAAACCAGCGGGTTGCCGGCCCGGGCCCGGTAGTTCCAGGCGATCTGGATGTCGAGCGGAGCGATGTAGCTGCCCGCCACGTTGAACACCCACGGCACGTCGGTCAGGACCGCGCCGTCGAGCCGGTTGATCTCGCGGTTCGGGTTGTTCCAGTCGGTGCCGTCGTACGGCAACCCGTGCGGAACGCCGCGGTGACTGGAGAAAGTCGCCCCTCCGAGCAACTGCCAGCGGTTCGAGAACCGCTTCTGGAGCTGGAACGCAACCCCGTTGTAGTTGGTCTGCAGCTTCTCGAGGTTGGTGATCGTGTTGTCCTGCTGACCCCGGTACGCCTCCTGGAGTTCGTACACCTCGTACGTCGCCTGGGGACAGGTCGCGCACTCGAAGCTGGTCAGCGTGTAGGCCGACGGCGGCCGCGCCAGGTTCAAACGCCCGAGGGAATCCCGGTGCTGGCGGCGGTGGTAGGTGGCGCTGAACGAGACCTCGGTGCCGAGGGTCATGTCCACCCCGAGCGAAATGTCGTCGCTGTAAGGGCGGCCCGAGTCCTTGTCGTAAGGCGAGGCGCCAGCGCCCGAGAAACCGTTGAACTCGGAGAGATCCACTTCGGGGCTGTCCGCCAGCGTGCCGGACGGGCCGATGTCCACCAGCCTGTCGCCGTCGAGGTCGTTCCAGCCGACCCAAGCGGAGCGGCCGGCGTTCGGGTTCGCGGCCGCGGAGAGCGCGTTCCCCATCTGCGTGTAATAGCGGCCCCAGCCGCCCTTCAACGCCGCCCGCCCGTCGCCGAAGAGGTCGTAGGCGAAGCTGAGCCGCGGCCCGACGTTCATCGGCCAGTCCGGGAATCCGCCGATCTCCGACGCCACCTCGAATGACGCGTCGGTGAGCTGCTCCGAGATGGCGGCCCAGGTCCCAGCCGGGCTGCTCTGCACGGGGATGTAGCCGTAGACGCCGTCGAGGCGGACGCCGATGTTCAGGGTCAGCCGGTCGCCGATGGTCCAGGCGTCCTGGGCGTAGAGCGCCCAGGTGTTGAGGCGCTCGTGCGAGGTCTTGGGAGTCCGGGAAATGTTGATCCGGGTCGGTACGCCGTCGCTGAGTTCACCGAAGGCGTCGCCGCTCTTGAACTGGCGGCTCTCGATGTACTCGCGGGAGGCCTGTCCGCCCACCTTGAAGTTGTGCGAACCGCCGGCGGTGTCGAGGTAGTAGGTCAGCGAGCCGTTGAACTGGTTCCGGTGGTTCGGACCCCAGGACTCGCCGCGCGGGTCCGCGTTGAAGAGCTCCGCCCGAACCGGGTCGCGCACGGCGATGTCGTTCTCCGTGCAGCCCCGCGCGTCCGGATACTCATCCACGGGAATGCCGCAGTACTCCGAATAGAGGATGTAGGGAGTCACGCCCGTCATGCGCCCGAAACGCAGATCGAGGAGCGCCGCATCGCCGAGCACGCGGTTGTAGGAGGCGATGTAGTTGTCGGCCCACTGGTCCTGGAAGCGCGCGAGTTCGTCCGCCACCGCGGTGTAGGGAGGGTCGCGCCGGTGATAGCGGTCCTTCCAGTTGCGCTGGAGCGTCACCGAAAGCCGGTCGTTGTCCGTGGCCTGCAGGGTGAACTTGCCGCTGAGGTTGCGGATCCGGTTGTCGTCGATCGGCTGCGGCCCGACATAGTCGGCGGGCGTGCTGACTTCCTGCTCGTGGATCCAGTCCCGGTAAGCGGTGAAGAACCACGCCTTGTCCCGGACGATGGGGCCGCCGAGGGTGCCGTTGATGTCAAGCGACTTGGTGATGGGGGCCCCGCCCGCCTCGGCGGGTTCTCCCTGGAGATCCACCGCGTTCCAGAGCCCGATGGCGTCGCCGCTGAACTCGTTGCCGCCGGTCTTCACGACCATGTTCATCAGCACGCCGCCGGTGTCGGACTCGGCCGTGTGCTGCGAGGTCTGGAAGTTGAACTCCTCGTACATGGAGAAGCCGTAGTACTGCATGGTCCAGCCGCCGGTGCTGCCGGGCCAGTTCACCTTGAGGCCGTCCACGCTGAAGGTCTGCATGGCCGCCGACGATCCGAACATCTCCATGCCGTACTGCTGCATGCCGTTGCTGCCGCCGACGTCGATCCGCGTGGTCACCATGCCCGGCACCAGTCCGGCCATGACCCACGGGTTCCGTCCCGTGGGGACGGCTTCGAGCAACTCCTGCTCGATGTTGGTCTGCACGGTCGCGCTGCGCACGTCCACCACCGGCGCGTCGCCGGTGACGGTCACCGTTTCCTCGACGCCCGAGATACCCATGGAGGCATTCACCTCGAGGGTGCGGGCCACGCTGAGCCGGACGCCTTCCTGCACCACCGTCTGGAACCCAGAGAGGGCAAAGCTGACGCTGTACTCACCCGGCGGGAGGGCCGGATGGCTGTACGAGCCTCCGGCTCCGGTGGTCGTGCTGCGGGGGGCGATCAGCGCCGGGCTGCTGACGGTGACCGTCACCCCGGGGAGGACGGCCCCCTG
The DNA here is from genome assembly GCA_965116805.1 of Vicinamibacteria bacterium. Taxonomy (GTDB): domain Bacteria; phylum Acidobacteriota; class Vicinamibacteria; order Marinacidobacterales; family Marinacidobacteraceae; genus Marinacidobacterium. The sequence continues at coordinate 1,050,429 of OZ220713.1, read as the reverse complement.
TTCATCGGTCGCTGACCCGGTGATCGTCCCGGTCTGCTGGGAGAACGCCGGGACCGCCGCAAGCAGCGCCAGCGCGACCAGAATTGCGGTCTTACGCATGAAGAACCTCCTCACGAGGCGTGGTTGGGTGGGCCGAACCCGGGCCGCCAAGGTGGCGCCGGAGAGAGTGCGCAATGGCCGGACGCTGCCGCCCCGTGAGGGCGCGCCCCGCGCGCACGATCGGCCGGAAAAGAGAAAGGGTCAATTTGGCGCACCGTATCACGCAAGTCCCATTCCCCGATAGCACCCCCGAGGGCGCCGCCGGCAGGACAGGATAAAGGACCACTTTTCAATGGTCTATGGACAATGGAATGAACCCCGCCGACCGACTTCCGTTCGGATTTCCGGTTTTCCGAACCGAAACTCCAACGAGTCGTAGTTTTCTGGCGCTCGTCGCCGTTCTGCTGGCGGGGATGTTGCGAGGCTGAGTAGGGTTGCGACATGCGCGGCGCGGAGCGCCGCGCGTGCCGGTCTGAAGACCGGCGGTCCGTGCCCTACAGCGTGCGTTTCGCGGCTGCGAGTTGTGACCTGATGTCTCCGGGACCGCCGCGCACGTTGCGGCGGGCGACGGAGGCCCGGTAGTCCCAGACGCTCTTCACGTCCTCGTCGAACGCCGGCGCGAACCTGCGCAGAGTGGCGAGGTCGAGATCCGGCGGCTCGACGGACTCCCGCTCGCAGTGGGCGAAGACCTCTCCGGACACCCGGTGGGCGTCGCGGAACGGCAACCCCTTCGCCACCAGGTACTCCGCGAGGTCCGTCGCCAGGAGATCCCAGGACAGCGCGGCGCGCATCCGTTCCTCGGAGATCTGCATCGTCCCGATGGCGCCCTCGGCGACCGGCAGAGCAAGCCGGAGGGTGTCCAGGGTGTCGAAGCAGGGCTCCTTGTCCTCCTGGAGATCCCGCTGATAGCCGGAGGCGAGTCCCTTCCCCACGGTGAGGAGCGCCACCAGGTTGCCGATCAGCCGGCCGGTCTTTCCGCGGATCAGCTCGAAGCCGTCAGGGTTGCGCTTCTGGGGCATCAGGCTCGAACCCGTGGACCAGGCGTCATCGAGCCGCACGAAGCCGAACTCGGCGGACGACCAGAGCACGAGGTCCTCCGCGAGCCGGGAGAGGTGCACCCCGAGAATCGCGCCCGCGGCGAGGAACTCCATCGCGTAGTCGCGGGTTCCCACCGCGTCCACGCTGTTGTCGAGGACTTCCGCGAGCCCGAGCTCGCCGGCGATGGCCTCGCGGTCCACCGGGTAGGGGTTCCCGGCGAGCGCGCCGGCGCCCATCGGCGAGGCGGACGCCCGCCGGCCGGCGGCCTCGAGACGGTCGCGGTCGCGCGTCAGCGCCCAGAAATGGGACAGCAGGAGGTGGCCGAAGACCATCGGCTGGGCGCGCTGGAGATGGGTGTATCCCGGGACGAGGACGTCCGCCGACTGCTCGGCCCGGGCGAGCAGGGTGGCCCGGAGCCGGTCGAGCCCCTCGACCAGCGACGAGACGGCGCTCGTCAGGTAGAGCCGGAACTCCGTCTGGGAGAGATCGTTCCGGCTCCGCCCGGTCGGCAGTTTCCGCGCCAGCTCGCCGATCTCGTCGAAGAGCAGCCGCTCGACCGCGGTGTGGATGTCCTCGTCGTCGAGGGGCGGCGGGGGATCGGCGCCGAGCACCGCGGCGACCCGGTCGAGTCCCGCGAGCATCCGTTCGAGTTCCCCGGCATCCAGTACCCCCGCGCCGGCCAGGGCGCGGGCGTAGGCCTTGTTGACGCGGATCTCCTCCGCGTGCAGCCGGCGGTCGAAGTGGACGGACTTCCCCAACCGGTCGAGCGCGCCGGCCGGCGGTGCGGCGAACCGCCCACCCCAGAGCTTCATGATTCCTCGCCGGGCGAGTCCGCGCCGGACAGCCTCCGGATGCGCTCGGGAAGGCCGAAGAGGCGGATGAACCCCTCCGCGTCCGATTGGCGGTACACCTCGTCGGCGCCGAAGGTCGCGAAGTCCTCCCGGTAGAGGCTCTTCGGGCTCTGGCGTCCCACCGCCTGCGCGACGCCCCGGTGGAGGCGGACCCGAACCGTTCCCGTCGTGTTCCGGTGCGCCTCCGCGAAGAAGGCGTCGAGGGCTTCCCGGAGCGCGGAGAACCACTTGCCGTCGTAGACCAGCTCGGCGTAGCGCAGCGCGACGGTAGCCGCGAAATGGTCGGTCGCCCGGTCGAGGGTGAGACTCTGGAGGGCCGCCTTCGCCTCGTGGAGGATCGTGCCGCCCGGGGTCTCGTACACCCCGCGCGACTTCATCCCGACCAGCCGGTTCTCGACGATGTCCACCCGGCCGACCCCGTGCCGCGCTCCCGCCTCGTTCAGCCGGGTGAGCAGGGCGGCGGGGGCGAGGCGCTCGCCGTCCACCGCGACCGGGACGCCGCTTTCGAAGCCAATGTCCACCGCCTCCGGATCCGGCTCGGTCAGGTCGGGATTCCGGGTGATGCGGTAGAGGCTCGCTGGCGGGGCGTTCCAGGGATCCTCGAGGTCCTCGCCCTCGTGGCTCAGGTGGAGGAGGTTCTGGTCGCGGCTGTAGAGATCGCCGGCCTTCTGCTCGACGGGCACGCCGTGACGCCCCGCGTAGGCGAGGGCGTCCTCCCGCGACCGGATGTCCCAGAGGCGCCAGGGAGCGATGACCTCGAGATCCGGGGCGAGCGCGTGAAAGGCAAGTTCGAAGCGGACCTGGTCGTTCCCCTTGCCGGTGCAACCGTGGGCCACCGCGTCGGCGCCTTCCTGGCGGGCGATATCCACCTGGTACTTCGCGATGGTCGGGCGGGCGAGCGAGGTGCCGAGCAGGTAGCGGCCCTCGTACACGGCGCCGGCCCGCACCGCCGGAAACACGTAGTTGCCCACGAACTCGTCGCGGAGGTCCTCGACGAATACCGCGGAGGCCCCGGAGGCGATCGCCTTCTCCGACGCGGCCTGGAGGTCCTCATTCTGACCCACGTCCGCGATGACCGCGAGGACTTCGGCGTCGTAGTTCTCCCTGAGCCAGGGAATGGCGCAGGACGTGTCAAGTCCGCCGGAATAGGCGAGGGCAATACGTTTTGGCATGGCGATACGGGTCCGAATCCGGCGCGCCGGATAGGAGAAGCGGCAGCGGGCTGCGTGAAACCGGAGCAGCGCGAAGGCCGGGAAACGAGCCGGGGCGCGGAGAATACTGTCTCGTGACCTTCTGGCGGCGCAGGAAACCGAAATGGCCATCGGGGGAGGTCCGCTCCGATCCGTTCGGGGAGGGGCGGTTCCGCGAGGTGCCGGAGCCGGAGGCGCCGCCGGACGAGGAGTGGACCGATCCGGACCCCGAATCCGGGATCCACGAACCCTGGGAGAGCGACGAGTTCACGCAACCCGAGGGCTCCGATGCCGGGGACTACGATGCGGAACTGGAGGAGGGGGAGGAGGAGCGGCCCGGCGTCATCCGGGGCGTCTTCTTCGGCCGGCCGGCGCGGGGGGCGCCGGATACGGACGCCTCCCAGCCGCACGTCGTCTCCACCATCCTCTCGAGGAAGCCCGGGAAGGACGCCGCCCGGGCGGTCGCCTTGACGCTCGGGATGCTCGCGGTGGTGAGCGCGCTCTACTGGTGGGGACCGCCGGGGTTCGCCGCCGCGCTCCCGGCGAGTGGCGAGACGGTATTCGAACAGGGAGAGACCTGGCGCCTCCTGACCGCGATCGCGGCGCACGCCGACGCCATCCATCTGCTCTCGAACGCGGTCTTCCTCACCTGGCTGATCTACCTCTCCTACGGAGCGTTCGGCCCCAGCCTCTATCCGTGGAGCGCGGTGCCGCTCTCGGCGGTCGCGCTTGCGGTGACGCTCGAGGGGTACCCGCCGAACATCCGGGTGGTGGGGGCGTCCGGAATGCTGTACCTGCTCGCCGGCGCCTGGCTCACGCTCTACGTGCTGGTGGAGCGCCGCCTCTCGGTGGCCAAGCGGATCGTCCGGGTGGTCGGGTTCTTTCTGGTCGTCCTCGTCCCGACCTCGATCCGTCCGGAAGTGAGCTACCGGGCCCACGGGATCGGGCTGTTCTTCGGAATCTGTCTGGGTCTGGCCTATTTCCTGGCCCGCCGGGACACCATTCGGAGCGGCGAGCGGTGGGAGTGGGACTAGGCTGGTTTCGCGTCCCTACCTGCCGCTAATCCTCCGGGCGGGAGCGCGGCGTGACCGCGGCGGCGCGCTCGGAGACCTTCGTGTAGAGGCGGGCCAGGTTCCCGCGCAGGATTGGATCGTCGCGGAAGGCTTCCGCCCGCTGCACCGCCGGTAGCAGGGAGTCGGACTCCGGGTCCGGCGGCTGATCGAGGATTTCCCGCAGCTCGTCGAGCTCGATCGCCGGCCGGCGGGCGCCGCTCGCCTTCCAGCGCCGGGCGATGCCGGCGATCACGGACTGCCGGTCCGCGCCGCGGAACAGCAGGAGCCGGAACGGGTCGGCCGCGAAGTGCTCGGCGATCAGGAGCAGGGCGCGCGCGAGGGTTTCGGCGGGGCAGCCGTACGGACCCAGGGCAAGGCGGCTGGGCGGAGGCACGAGGCGCACTCCCCGGCGGGCGAGGACCGACTTGGCCGATCGGGGCAGGTAACCCGCGAAGAGGGCGGCGGGATAGAGCGCCTGGCCGGCGAAGACCTCGAAGAAGGCGCTCCACCGCCGCCGGTCCAGCACCGGCGTCTCCAGAAGGACCTCGGTCGGACGGAACCCGCGGCCCTCCACCAGGGCCTGCACCCTGCCGGGAACCACGCGCACCTGGCCCCGGACGCGCCCCTCGACGCCGTTCCGCGAGGCTCTCAAGAAGTCCGCCGCCCACCACGGCAGCCCCTCACTCATTCGGCGACCGCCTCCGGAGCGAGCACCAGCACGTTCTGAAGCGCCTCGGAAGACAGCGAGGTCAACCAGCCTTCTCCCGACCCGATCACCGACTCCGCGAGCGCGGACTTCCGCTCAAGGAGGTCGGCGATGCGTTCCTCGAGGGTGCCCGTGCACAGAAACTTGTGGACCAGGACGCGCCTGTTCTGGCCGATGCGGAAGGCCCGGTCGGTGGCCTGGTTCTCGACCGCGGGGTTCCACCAGCGGTCGTAGTGCACCACGTGGCTCGCCCGGGTTAGATTGAGGCCGTAGCCGCCGGTCTTGAGCGATACCACGAGCACCGGCGGCGGATCCGCCGCTTCCTGAAACCGGGTCACGATGGCGTCCCGCTCCCGGAGCGAGACGGACCCGTGAAGCACCGGAATCTCGGCATCCAGAACCTCCGAGAGATAAGGAGCGAGCAACTTCGCCATTTCCGCGAACTGCGTGAAGACCAGGGCCCGCTCGCCCTGCTGGGCGACCTCGGTCAGGATCTCGACGAGCCGCGTCAGCTTCCCGGACCGTCCCGCCAGCGACCCGCCCGCGGCCAGGAAGTTCTCCGGGTGGTTGCAGATCTGCTTGAGGCGGGTCAGCGTGCGCAGGATCTCGCCGCGCCGCGCAAAACCGGTGTTGCGCTCGATCCGCTCCAGGCACTGGTCCACGGCCGCCTGGTAGAGCGAGGCCTGCTCGACGGTGAGGTTGCAATAGACCCGGGCCTGGTGTTTTTCCGGCAGGTCGCGGATGACCTTGGGGTCGGTCTTGAGCCGGCGCAGGATGAAGGGACGGACGAGCCGGCGGAGTTCCTCGGTCGCCTCGGGGTCCTGGGCACCTTCCACGGCGGCCGTGAAGGTCCGCCGGAACGTGCGCTCCGGCCCCAGGAAACCCGGGTTGAGGATCTCCATGATCGACCAGAGGTCGGTGAGGCGGTTCTCGAGCGGCGTGCCGGTAAGGGCGAAGCGGATCGGCGCCCTGAGCCGGCGTACCGCCCGGGTCTGCTTGGCTCCCGGATTCTTCAGGTTTTGGGCCTCGTCCACGATGAGGCCGCCCCACTCCACGTCGCGCAACTGGTCGAAGTCGCGGTGGGTGATCCCGAACGAACACACCACGAGGTCGCTTGCCTCGAGCGCCCGCGACAGGTCGGCGCCACGCGACCGTCCCGCGCCCTGGCGGACGTGGAGGCGCAGCGAGGGTGCGAAGCGCTCGGCTTCCTTCCGCCAGTTGGCGACGATGGAGTTGGGACAGACGAGGAGCCACGGCCGGTTCAACCGGCCCGCCTCCTGCTCCCCGAGCAGGAAGGTGAGCGCCTGACAGGTCTTTCCGAGTCCCATGTCGTCGGCGAGACAGCCCCCGAGGCCGTGGTCCGCGAGCAGGCGCAGCCAGCCGTAGCCGACCCGCTGGTACGGCCGGAGTTCCGTCCTCAGGCCGGACGGCGGATCGAGCGGTCCCAACTCCTCCGCGGCGGCTTCCAGGGCGTTGAACAGGGACCCGATCCAGGCCTCGCCCTCGATCTGGGACAGGACCGGCGCCATGCCCTCCGGCTCGAACAGGTCGGGCGCCGGCGAGGCGAGCCGCAGCCGCTCGCGAAGCGCGTCCCGCAGCACGGGAGACCGGTCCGCGTGCGCCCGCCGGCGCGCCGCCTCCGTGAAGAGCCGGTTCACGGCGGCCTGGTCCAGCTCCACCCAGGCGTCGCTCGCCCGCACCAGCCGCCGTTTGCCACGGGTCAGCCGCCGGAATTCGTCCAGCGTCCAGGTGTGGTCGTCGATCGCCACCTGCCAGGAGTAGTTCACCAGCGCGTCGAGGCCGACGCCCCCGTCGGGGGCGGATCCTCCCAGTTCCGCCGCCCGCACCGTGCGCGGCACCGGACTGGAAGAACCGGGGTCCGGCCGCACGGTGAGCCGCAGGGTGGGTTTGCGCCCGCGCCGCCCGGCGAGGGTGGGCGGAATCCGGACCTCGAACCCCTCGCCCGCCAGCGCTTCCTGCCCTTCGTGGAGGAACTCGTAGGCCTCGGCCGCCGATATCCGGACTTCCTCGGGGCCCGCGCACTCCAGGCCGCGCTCGAGCACCGGACAGGCGCGCGCCGCCCGGCCCAGGTTCTCGAGGAGCGGGATCGCCGGGTCGGCGATTCCGAAGCGCCGGAGGTTCGCCGCCGCGTCGCGCGCGTTCCAGACTTCGGCGAGCGGCGCGAGGGCCTCCGCGGCGGAGGCCGCGCCGTCTTCGGCCGCCGTCCGGGCGCCGGAGTCCGGAGGCATCACGAGCCGGAAGCGGACCCGCCACCGGAGCGCGTCGGGGTCGGCCGCGAAGGGCTCGGTCTCGGGCTCGTCGGCCGGAGGCTCGAGCAGGAAGACCAGTCGGGCGCCGCCGACCGCTCCCGCATCCGGGTCCGCGAAACCGCCTCCGAGCGCGTTGTCCACGCGCCAGAGAGCTTCGGCGCTCTCCCCGTCCAGTCCGCCGGAGGCGCCCGAGAAGAGGTCGTCGAGGACGCGCTCGATGACCTCCCGCCGGCCCCCCGGGGCGTCCACCGCTCCCGGCGACCAGCCCAGGCGGCGCCCCGCGTCGCGAATGACGTTGTCGCCGAGCGCCACCAGATAGCCGCTGATGGCCGTCTCCGCATCCAGTCCGCCGAGGGCCGCCTCCGGCGCCGCGAGCCGCAGGGCGTCGAGTTCCCGTTGCTGGGAGCCGAGGTCCGCCTGCCAGAGGGCGGCGCCGTGACTCCCGTTGCGGTCGACGGTGGGACGGAAGCGGCCGCGGGACAACAGTCCCAGCAGGAAGCGGCTGGCGAGGGACCAGAAGCGAAGCGATGCCGAGCGGAAGTCGGGGTCGCCCTCGCGCGGGGCGCAGGCGGCGAGCGTGGCCGCCGCTTCGAGCGGTGCGAGCGTCAGGCCCGGACCACCGGCATCCGGCGGACCGGATTCGAAGGCGGCGGGCTCCGCCGGGGCCGGCCAACGGTCTCCCACCCGCTGGCCGAGCCACGCCGAGAGCTCGTCGGGCGGCATGCCAGGCGCCCAGAAGTGCAGATGGCCGGCGGCTGCCAGCGTGGCTTCGAGACGGAAGGGAGGGGCCGGACGGGACAGAACCGGCCAGTGTACGACAGCCTGCGGCCCGCAGTTCAAGCAGAAACTGAACTGTTGTTGCTTTTCTGCGGAGCGGGTCTAGTTCGGCGCTTCGAAGCCGAGTGTCGCGACCAGCGGACAGTGGTCGGAGAGCCGGTCGCGCGCCGAGCGGGGCGCCCCGTAGAGCACCTCCTCGAACGCTGTCGGAACGACTTCCCGCCCGCGGGGAGCGAAGGCCACGAGGTGGTCCACGTAGTGGTCGAAGAAGCCGTCCCAGCACGCGGGAGAACTGCCGGGAGGCGGGAGCACGAGCGCCTCACCGGGCAGGCCGGCCGCCGCCTCGTCGCCCGGGCGGGACAGGAACCGGTTCCAGTCGCCGGCCACCACGGTCGGGACGTCCTCCGCGATCCGTTCGAAGAGCCAGCCCTTGAGGACGGCGAACTGCATCCGCAGGAATCCGCACTGCGGCGACGGGGAACGGAGCGGTTCGGCGTTGCAGCCCGACTGGAAGTGGAGGGTGAGCACCCGGACCCGCTCCTCTCCCCGGGTGAGCGTGAGGTCCACGCCGTGCCGGTCGCGGCCCTGCGGGGACCACTCGACGACGTCCGGGTGCCGCTCGACGCGCCAGCCCGCGGCGCGGCGCACCACGATGGCGGTGCGCTGGGACCATTCCGGATCGGTCGCGCGGGTCGAGAGGAAGAGCTCCCAGCCGTCCCTCGGGAAGATCCGGCGGACGGCGGCCGCGTTCTCGACCTCCTGAAGGCCCACGACCTCGACGCCTTGGTCCGCAAGCCGGGTCACCACCCCGCGCAGCCGCTCGAAATCGGCCTCGTCCCGCAGGAACCGGCCGCCGCGCTGGTTGCCGCGAAGCACCCTGTCCCGGATCCCGTCCCCGAACCAGGCGATGTTCCAGGTGGCGACGGTGATCGTCGTGGGGGGTCGGGATTGACCGGCGATGGAGGGGCCGGCCGCCAGCAGGGCCGCAAGAATCGGGCACAGCCGGCGGAGGCGGTGGGACGAACGATGGACCTTCATCGCGGTATCGGCGGAAGGACCATGGCGGCTCGGAACAGGCGAAACCGCAGCGTACATCGCATCGGCAGCCGTCCCCCCAGCGTCTGATGATCCTCATCAAACAACCCGCCATCCCGAGCGTCTCGTCCCCTATACTGAAAGTGACACTCGATTTCATTGTTCCGTCGGGAATCCCATGACTCTCATCCTTCTGAAAACGCTCCGCGGCGCCCTCGTCGTCACCGTGACGCTCGCGCTGGCCGGCGCCGCAGCCGCCCACGACGGCGGCGACGTGGACCCGGCCCGAGGCGCCACTCGCTGGACCGGCTTTCGGGGCGGAATGGACGTGAACGTCAGCCGGGCCGCCCGGCTGCCGCTGACCTGGTCCGATGACCGCGTCGCCTGGCGCACGGCAACCGCTGGCTTCGGTCAGTCGAGCCCGGTGATCTGGGACGGCACGGTCTTCGTCACCTCGGTCGAAGGCGCGATGAAGGAGACGATCCACGTCACCGCCCTCGGACTCGAGGAGGGCGCCGAACACTGGCGCCGGACGTTCGAGGCTGCCGAAGAGTTCGAGTGGAACGGCTACGTGTCGAAGGGCGCCCCGACCCCGGCGGTGGATGCCGAACGGCTGTACGCCTTCTTCGCCAGCGGCGACCTCATGGCGCTGACGCACGAAGGAGAGACCGTCTGGCGGCGGAAGCTGGGCGGCGAGTACGGAACGGTGGGCGGCAACCACGGCGTCGGCAACTCAGTGCTGCTCACCGGCCGCGCGGTGGTGGTGATGCTGGCCCGCAGGACCTATTCGTACCTCCTCGCGGTGGACCCGGCCACGGGGAAGAACCTGTGGAAGACCGACCGTGAACCCGGAGTCGCCTGGAGCACCCCCGTGCTGGCGCCGTCCGGCGACGAGATCGTGGTGAGCGCTTCGGGGCGGATCGAGGGCTTCGACGCCGGCACGGGGGAGCGCCTCTGGGTCTTCGAGGATGTCGACGGCAACAGCGTCCCCTCGCCCACCGTCACCGAGGACCTCATCATCGTCGGCGGCCTGGAGGTCGAAGCGAATCTGGCGATCCGGCGGGGTGGGACCGGGACGCTCGGGCCGTCGAGCCTGGCCTGGAAAGCCGGATCGGCTTCCAACTTCGCCTCCCCTTTCCTCTACCGTGACTGCGTCTACTGGGTGAACCCCGCCGGGGCGGCCCGCTGCCTGGCACCGGAATCGGGCAGGGTCCGGTGGACGCACCGGCTGCCCGCTTCGACCTGGGCGACGCCGCTCGGCCACCGGGACCACGTGTACTTCTTCACGCAGGAAGGGGTGACCCAGGTGCTCCGGGCCTCCGCCGAAGCGCCGCAGGTGGTCGCCACGAACCACCTTTCGGTGGACGCCCCGGTTACCGGATTCGCCGTGGTGGACGACGCCATCGTCATCCGCGCGGGAACCGAGGTGATCCGGATCGGGCAGCCGGTCGAGTAGGCGGCTCGCGTCGCCGCCGCTGTCCTGTTGGGCGGGATTCACGCCGCCATATTTCGTCTATACACGAAATAACTAGACGAATGCGGTAGTATTTCGAGTGTATACGAAATCATGGAGATCCCCCGCCGGACCTATCTTCACAGGCTCCGGCGGTTCCTCGACGCCCCCGTCGTCACCGCGGTCACCGGCATTCGCCGGGTCGGGAAGAGCGTTCTCCTGCGCCAGTTCGCGGAATCGCTACGCGGCGAACGCCAGGTGGTGTACGTGGACAAGGAGTCGTTCGCTTTCGACGAGGTGCGCACGGCGCGCGATCTCGTGGACTACGTGGAGGCCAACTCCCGGCGCGCCGAACCGCGAGTGGTCATCGTGGACGAAGTCCAGCAGATCGCCGCCTGGGAGCGGGCGGTCGCTTCGCTGAACGGCGAGCCGCAGACGCAGGTCGTCCTCGCCGGGTCGAACGCAACGCTCCTGTCGTCCGAACTCGCGACGCTGATCGCGGGGCGCTACGTCGCGCTCCAGGTTTTCCCGCTGACGCTGGGCGAGTTCGACGAGCTGTACGCGATGAGCGAACGAACCGCGCTCGACGAAGCGGGCCTTTTCCGGTTGTATCTGAGGACCGGGGGCCTTCCGGGGTTGCTGCATACCGATCTCAGCGACCTCGTCGTGGATCAGATGCTTTCCGACATGGTGAGCACGATCGCGGTCCGGGACGTGATCGGTCGTCACCGGATCCGTGACGTGACGCTGTTCGAGGCGATCCTGCGCTTCGCGGTCGACAGTCTGGGCAGCCTGGTCTCGGCCAAGCGGATCGCCGACTTCATGAGGAGTCAGCGGCGCACGGTGGCCGTGGACACCGTGCTCAACTACCTGGCCCATCTGGCGGAGGCGTTCCTGCTGGCGCCGGTTGCGCGTTTCGATGTCCGCGGCCGCCGGCTGCTGCAGGTGAATCGGAAGCACTACCTGGGAGACGTCGGGCTGCGCAACGGGATTACGGGCTACCGGGAGAGCGACATCGGCGGGGTGCTGGAGAACCTCGTTTTCCTGGAACTGCGCCGCCGTGGCTACGAGGTGACGGTCGGCGTCGCCGGCGGCCGCGAGATCGACTTCGTGGCGGAGTCGCGGAGTGAGCGGTGGTACGTCCAGGTTGCCTATCTGTTGGAATCGCCGGCCACCCTGGAGCGCGAGCTGGCGGCGTTCGGGGCGGTTCGCGACCACTATCCGCGAGTTCTACTGACGATGGACACGCACCAGCCGTCCGATTTCCGGGGAGTGAAGCACCAGCCACTGACCGACTTCCTGCGCGGCGCCCCGCTCGGGGCCAGGTTGGGTGGAGGGGGCGTCTGACGTCCGGTCGGGACCGCGCAGCCCCTTGGTGAGGCATGTCCATATGCTGGACTACGGGTACCCACATGAGGACAACCGTAGAACTGTCTGACGATCTCGCCGCGACCGCGAAGACCTATGCGGCCCGAGAGGGTCTGACCCTGCGCTCGCTGATCGAACGCGGGTTGCGTCTCGCCATGAGCACGGACCGGGGACGGGAGCGCTTCCGCCTGCGAGACCGGCGCGTCACGGGACGCGGCCTTCAAGCGCCCTACCGAGACGCCGACTGGTCACGCATCCGGGAGTCCATCTACCGGAAGCGGGGCGGTTGAGGGCCGCCGGCATCCTGGTGGAATTCCGACGCGGAGACGTCCTGTAGCCGGAACTCCGCCCTTGCGACGCGGACTCCGGGACGGTGGCGTGACCCGGCGGGCTTGGTTGCGCTACGGCATTCCCTCGCTGGCGGGCGGGGCGTGTGCGACCCGGGGAGGACGGTGCGCCTTCAGACCGAAGGGGCCGAGGTCCCACTGCGGCGGCCGTTCCAGCGCGAAGTCCGCCATGATCCGGCCGACCACGCCGCAGAACTTGAAGCCGTGGCCCGAGAACCCGGCGGCGACGAACACGTTCTCGTGGTCCGGGTGGCGGTCGAGGATGAAGTGCCCGTCGGGGCTGTTGGTGAACATGCACGCCGTCATCCGGCGGGTCGGACCGTTCGCCCGGGGGCAGAAAGCCTCGATCCCCTCGCGGAGGACGGCTTCGTCCTCCGGGTGGCACTCGCGGTCCATGGCGTCCGGATCGGGAACCTCCTGCCGGAGGTGGTGGAACTTGCCGATCTTGAATCCCTCGCCCCGGTTGTCGGGGAAGCCGTAGAAGTTGCCGACCTCCGACTCGAGGACGAAGATGGGGAACCGCTCGGGTTCGAACGCCGGTGGATCGAGCGGGTCGGTCCACAGCATGACCTGCCGCACGGGCCGGCACATCGGCCTGAGCGCGGGCAGGAGTTCGCCCACCCACGACCCCGCCGTGATCACGAGCTTCCGGGCCTCGTAGCGGGCGTCCCCGGTGTCGACGCGCACTCCCCCCGGAACCCGTTCCCAACCCCGCACCCGGACGCCGGTGGCGATCTCGGCGCCGAGGGAGCGCGCCGCCGCCGCGTGGGCGGAGGTCGCCGTTTCGGAGTGCAGGTATCCCGCATCCGGTTGGTGGATCGCGCCCAGCTCCGCGGGAAGCTCGTAGCCCGGGAACCGCCGGTTGACCTCCCCGGCGTCGAGTTCCTCGAACGGCAGGCCGTGTTCGACGCAGGATTTCCGGGACCCCTGGACGATCCCCCCCGCCGGCGGCCCGATGTCGAGGCCGCCGGTCACCCGCAGGATGGACTCGCCGGAGACCTCCTCGAGTTCGCGCCAGAGCCGGTACGCCTCCCGCAGCAGCGGGACGTAGTGGGAGCCTTCGGAATAGGCGAGGCGGATGATGCGGGTCAGGCCGTGGGAGGAACCGAACGAATGCGGTATCTCGAAACGCTCGAGGCCAAGCACCCGGGCGCCGCCCTTCGCCAGGTGGTAGACGGCGGCGCTACCCATGCCGCCGACGCCGATGACGATGACGTCGTAGGGGGGCGATCTCACGAGGCGGCCGTTCCGGGTCGTCTCCCGGCCGGCAGCCCGCGAGGGGCGCCAGCCGGGGACAGGTTGTTCAGGTTACCTCTGGTGTCGCGCGATGACCCCCCTACGATCCCGGCCCGGTGACCCGGCGCAGGCGAACGACCGCCCCGGCGCCGGCGAGAGCCAGCAGTCCGCCGAGAGCCGCGAGGGGAATCACCGCCCGGGCCCTGACCTCCCGCATCTGCTCGTCGACGAACCGGAACGCCGGCACGCCGGGCAGGACGTCCGCGGTCATCTGTTCTCCGGCGAGAATCGCCGGCACGAAGAAGGTCCGCCAGCGTTCCGCGAACTCGCGGACCTGGGACCGGAAGCGCGCAAAGCGCGCGTCTCCGGTGCCCGCCGCGTCCAGCAGCGCCTCCTGCGCCAGGAGCGCGGGCGACAGGAACCGGTAGCGGCGCACCAGCGTCCGCTGGGCGGCGAGGCGCTCGTCGTGCACGCTGGTCACTTCCTCCAGCCGGCGGTTCACCGCGTCGGTGGCGGCCCACGCCAGGGCGGCGCGGTTGGCCTCGTCGGCAGCCACCCCACCGGCCAGCTCGGGGTGATCCTCGAGGTAGCGCGCCAGCAGTTCGCTCCGCTGGTTCACCGCTTCGTTCGAGGCCTCGCGCTGGGCAGTGATCATCTCCACGCGGGACGGCAACGGATGGAGCAGTCCGGCGGTGATGTTCACGCTGGCGGGGAGGACCACCACGAGCAGGAGCCACGCGCCCACCAGCACGGTGGCGTTCCAGGCCGAGGACCGGCCGAGGCCGTTCACCCAGGCCGCCAGCGTGAACCAGAAGAGCGCGTAGGCGGCGACCGCCGCGCACCAGAGCGCGACCCGGCCCGGAGACCCGAATCCACCGCTGAAGAGCACCCCGAGCAGCGAGACGCCAAGCGCCAGCCCCATGACCAGGATCGCCCGGAAGGCCAGCTTGGCGCTCACCACCCCGCGGGCCGAGACCGGCTGCGAGAGGGTCAGCGCCAGCGTGCCCTGCTCGCGTTCCCCGGAGAGGACGTTGAAGCTGAGCGCCAGGATCAACAGCGGCAGCAGGTACACCACGACGAAGGCCAGGTCGAACCGGCCGACCAGCAGGTTCAGCGGGTTCTCGATCTCGCCGTTCTGCAGGAAAGAGGACTCGTTGGTCTGGATGCTGACGTCGTAGTAGTAGGGCAACAGGTCGCTCTGTCCCACCGCGAGCGCCGTCAGGGGACCCGGTTCCAGGACAGCGGTCTGGGCGCCGGAAGCTCCGCCGAGGACACTGGGGGACCGGGGGTCCCGGAACGGGGAGGACGGCCGCCCGCCGTCCGCGATGCGTTGAAGCTCCGCTTCGAGCGCCTGCACGCGTTCCACGTTGCCTTCCCGGGCGGCCGCGAGGGTCTCTTCCTGGAAGTCCACCCACGCCAGGCCGTTCGCCAGCGCGTAGGCGAACAGGAGCGCGAACACCCCGAGCACCAGACCGAGCGCGCGATCGGCCCGGAGGAGGCGCCACTCGTTTCGCAGGACGGTGCGCAGGGTCATCAGGCCACTTCCGCGCGCCGCACCAGCGACCCCGCGACGAGGAAGGCCCCCACCAGCCACAGACCCAGCATGGCGAGCGAGAGCGTCCGGTTCTGCAGCACCCACCCGAGCGAGGGAGCGTCATACTGGAACGGCGGAACCTCGGCCCAGGAGTCCGCCGTGGCGAGGTAGGTCTCCCCGGTGCGCGAGTTCTCCGCCAGGTCGCCGTTCATCCGGCGCATCAGGTCGCGCCGGTACTCCTCCGCCGCGGTGGCGAAGTGGCGGTGCTGCTCGACGTCGGTGCCGGCGAGCCCCATGGAGAGGGTGCGGACCGCGAGTAGCGGCGCGGCGACCGAGAGAGCCTCGTGGACCACTCCCTGCTGCTCGAACCGGTTCCACAGGGCGCCGTAGTTGCGGTCGAAGATCTGGTTGGCGAACTCCTCGCTCTCCTGGAGGTAGACGCCGATGACGTTCACGGGGAGGTCATCGACGGTCTCCACGCCGTGCTCCGCGAGCAGGCGGGCGGCCGTCTCGTCGCGGTCGGGCCGCTCGATCCCCGGAACACCGGACCGGATCTCCCGCTCCATGGTGCGAGCGAACTCAACCGCGGACGGAGTGGGATGCAGCCATTTCGACAGGTCCACGGCGACGCGCGGCGCCACGAGCCCGTTCAGAACCCAGACGCCGACCAGCGCTACCAGTGCGGTACGCGCCGACCGGACCCACGCCGAGATGGCGAGGGACAGGGCGACGAAGACCGAGAAGTACGCGAGGTAGCCGGCGGCCAGCACCGTGCCCCGCGCCAGGGGCGTGGCGGCCGGGCCCGGGCTGCCGACGGTGATCGCGGCGCTCCCCACGATGGCCGCCGGAATGAGCAGCAGCGCGAGGGCGCCGGCCACCCCGAGGGCCTTGCCGAGGGCGAGGTCCCGCCGGGAGATCCCGGTAGCCAGGAGCTGCCTCAGGGTGCCCTGCTCGCGTTCGCCCGCAAGCGCGCCGAAGGCGAGCAGGATGATCAGCAGCGGCACCAGGTACTGAAGGACCTGCGCCGCGGTGAGCGCCCCGAGCCGCTGGCCGGCGGTGGCGTCCTGCGCCGGGCGCATGAGAAAGTCGTTCTGGCGGTGGGCCTCCAGCCAGACCGAGGTGCCGGTGTAGGGATCGACGCCCTGGTCCAGGAACGACAGGGGAAGACGCGGCTTGAAGGCGTAGATGCCGTAGTGCGCCGCCGAGTGGGGGTTCTTCTCCCCCTGGGACTCCCAGTGTTCGCGGGCCGTCTCCCGCGCCGCGGAGTGGGCGGCTTCGGCCCGCCGGGTCTCGACCAGGCCGCTCCCCAGCGAGACGAGCAGCAGCACGCCCACGATGGCCGCGCACCAGCGGAAGCGGCCGTCCCGGAGCAGGTCGGTGAACTCTTTTCTGACGATGTGCCGGATCATCACGTCCCTCCTATTCCTGCATGTGGTCGAGGTAGATGCGCTCGAGGTCGGCGTGGCCGATCTCGTCGGTGCTCAGCTCGGTGACCAGCCGGCCGTGCCGCATGATCCCGATCCGGGTCCCCGACTCCTTCGCGCGGAACAGGTCGTGGGTGGCCATCAGCACCGCCACCCCCCGGCCCCGGAGCGTCTCGATCAGTTCGGAGAACTCCCGGGAGGCCTTGGGATCGAGCCCGGACGTGGGCTCGTCGAGCAGCAGCGCCTCGGCGTCCTTCGCCACCGCGATGGCGATGCCGACCTTCTGGCGCATGCCCTTCGAGTACTCGGCGACCCGGCGTCCGACCGCCGGGAGGGGCAACCCGACGTCCACCAGGATGTCGGTCAGCCGCTCGCTGGAGAGCGTCTCCCGGCCGCCGAGCGCCGCGAAGTACTGAAGGTTCTCGAGCCCGCTCAGGTTGCGGTAGAGCATGACCTGCTCGGGGACGTAGGCGAGGCGCCGCCTCGCGTCGAGCGCGTTCCGCGCCACGTCGAAACCCGAGACCCGGGCACGGCCGGCGCTCGGTTCGATGAACCCGAGAAACAGGTGGATCGTGGTGGTCTTGCCGGCGCCGTTCGGGCCCAGCAGACAGTAGACCTCGCCTGGCTGAATGGACAGGTCGAGACCGGCCACGGCCTCGAGGTCGCCGTAGCGCTTGACGAGTGAGCGGGCCTCGAGGACGGGATCCTCGAACTCGGCCGCGCGGACGGGAATGGGTGGGACCTCGCTGGTGGCGGGGGTCTCCAGGACTGCCTGGGTTGACATCGGACTCTTCTCCCGGATGGGGGGCGCCGCCGCACCGAAGCGGGTGCGGGCGCCACAACAGGACGAAGCAGCCGGCCCGCGGGCCGGCTACGGCTGTTGCTGAGTCAGGCCGGGGGCGCCCGGGAGCCGCCCCCCGTGGGCGTGATCCCGTGGGCGTGCAGAACGGCTGCCGGGACGACGGCCGTGCGGACGGCCGGGTCCGGCGTTGCCGGGAGACCGGACCCGACGAAGGGCGCTTCCTGGGCGTGGCAGAGCACACAGTGCTCGCCGAGCCCATCGACCTCTTCGTGCAGATGCGGGCCGGCGCCCAAGGCCAGCAACGCGAGCATCCCGAGGGCGGCCCACGGGAGCATCCGGCGCCAGTTCGGCCTCATGCCGCGCATTCTTGGCGGTTCGGGCGGGGGCGTCAAGTTCCTTCCGGCCCGGGTTGCTGCAAAAGCACGGCCTCGGCGGCCGGCGGACAGGCGCGATGGCGCGCCGGCCTCGAACGCCGTCTTCGTGGCCGGCGGAGGGTGGACTAGGGCTGCCACAACCATGTCCCCTTGACGATGAGTTGGCGGCGGGCCGGGAACGGCTCCAATGCCCTGTCGAGCGAGGCGTTGTCGTTGTAGACGACGTAGAGGAAGGAGAGGGGCCGGAACTCCCACGCGAGCCGGACGTTCAGGCTCGAAACGTCAATCGCCGTGTTGTATTGCCAGATGCCCGACAGTTCGAGGCGCGGGTTGAGGGCGAGGCGGAGCTCGGGCGTGAGCAGGTGCGTCGTGCCGTCCGACCCACCGACGTCGTGGAAGCGATTCATCTCCCACGAGACGAACCCGACGACGTGCGGCGAAAGGGCCGCCTTCGCCGATACCTCGCTCTTGTCGAGCGAACCGTCGTAGAAGGGGCCGGTCGTGTAGCGGACGCCTCCGGTGACGCCGGCAGAAGGATCATGCTCGGCCGCGAGGGTCCAGCGCGTAAAGCGGTAGTCGTCCGCCGGCACGCTGATCCCGGGGACGGGCTGGAAGGCGCCGGCGAACTCCTGCCACTCGGGACGAAGCGAGAGTCCAATCTCCCCGCCATTCTCGAGCCGCAGCGTCAGCGGCCGGATGCTCACGAAGCCGGAGAAGAGGTCCCCCGTGGACGCGCGGTTGAAGAGGAAGACGGTCACCCCCGGGGTGTAGGCGCGCGCCCAGCGGGGGAGCCAGTCCGGACGGATGTCCAGGATGACGGCCGGACTCGTCACGATCACGTCGTTCGCGAAGACGAAGCCGGAGCGGGGCTCCCACTCGGGCCCGATGTACTCCTGCAGCCAGCCGACGTAGCCCCACGGCGCGTTGTTTCCCACCCACGCGTGCCCGGCCCAGCCGTCGCCCCCGCTCCCCTCGGTGAAGGAGCGCGAGACCATTCCCCGCGTGAAGAGGTTCGTCATCGGACGGAAGAACCAGTCGGCGGCGGCGACGGTGTTGAGGGCCGAGGCGCCGGCCGGCAGTCCCTGATCGTGCCGGGTGGTGACCAGCCCGCCGAGGCGTCCCGCAGCGCCGAAGTTCCGGACGTAGCGGCCCACGCCGAAGACGCTGCCGCCGGCCTCCCCGACGCCTTCCTGCCGCACGAGAAGCCCACCCGCGCTGGACTTCGTCGACCGGTGCGTCAGGCGCGCCCCGCCCGTGACCGGAACCGGCAGCCCGTCGGCGTCGAGTCCGATGCGGCGGCTGTAGAACGGCGAGATGACGTCAAGACCCGTGTCGAAGAGGCCGGCGCTCTCGAGGAAGAAGGTGCGCCGCTCGGGAAAGAAGATCGAGAAGCGGTCGAGGTTGACCACCTGCCGGTCCACCTCGGCCTGGGCGAAGTCCATGTTGTAGGTCAGGTCGAGCACCGTGTTGGGCGTCGCCGCCCACTTCAGGTCGATTCCCGCGTCGCCCGTGGATGTCGGTTCGCGGAACAGGGCGCTCCCGGTGGACCCGGTGCGCCCCACCGCGTACGGCTGGATCTGCGCGTTCACGCCCGGCGGCGGCGGCGCGATCCCCTCGAGGCGCCCCGCGAAGGCCATGTCCCACGATTCGACGCCGCGATGCCACGGGGACCAGCCGCTCGTCTCCTGAATCGCCCGGGTTTCCCGGATGAAGTTCACCCGCCACGGCGCCCCATCCAGATAGCGCAGCGTCTCCCACGGGATGGACATCTCCACGGTCCATCCATTCGTCGTGCGGGCCGTGCGCACGCGCCAGATTCCGTTCCACGCTTCGTCCGCGTCCCGTCCGTCGAAGATCAGCAGATCGCGCTGCACCCCGTCCGGGTTCGTCATGAACGCCATCGCGAAGCGGCCGTCGCCGAAGCCGTCGAGCAGGACGCCGAAGACGTCGCTGGTCTCGTAGGTGAAGTCGCGGCGCAACCCCTCCACGCGGGTGGCGGTGCGCGCCGCCGGATCGGAGAGCTCGGCCCCGACGTAGAGCCCGGCGTCGTCCCAGAGGAGGCGCACCGAGGTCGGGGCGCGGCTCGGCGCTCCGGCCGTGGGATCGACCTGGACAAAGGAGCCGATGCCGCGGGCCGCGTCCCACGCAGCGTCTTCGAGACGCCCGTCCACCAGGACCGGGCCGGTCGCTCGCGATGCGTGAGCGACCGGGGGTCCTCCTCCGTCGGCGACGGCCGGGAGGAGGGACGCTCCGAGCCCGCCGAGGGCGAGGGTGCACCAGCGCCGCCTCTGCCGACGCAACCGCGACGATCGGCCGTGGGTTCTCGACCGCAAGGTCCGGGTGGTCCAGCAGCAGGCATGGTGGTTCCTCCATCCACTCACTACGGGCCGAACCGGTACCGGAACGAGACCAGCGCGTGCCGGGTCGGAAGCGGCAGCATCGTCCGAAACCCGCCGAGCTGGAAGTCCAGCGAATCGGTCAGGTTCTTGATCGCGAGGTCCACGACCCAGTCGCGGCGCTCATACCCGAGGTTCAGGTCGAAGCGCGCCGTGCCCGGCACCTCCCAGTCCGGGTTCGGGAGGGCGGCCATGCGGGCGCCCGTCGCGTACGCCCCGCCTCCGAAGGACAGTCCTCGAAGGGAACCGTCGCGGACGCGGTAGTTCAGGAACACGCTCCCCGAGTGGGGCGCGACGCCGGCGAGCCGGTCACCGAGATAGGCCTCGCGGACGTCCTCGCTCACCTCCGAGGTCATGCCGGTGTAGGTCGCGATGACGTTCAGGCTCGGCGTGACGGCTCCGGCGACTTCCACCTCGACGCCGCGGCTGTGCTGCTCGCCCACCTGGATGCTGAAGGTGAAGGTCGGGTCGTCCGGATCCGGGACGACGATGTTCTGCTTCCTGAGGTCGAACCAGGCGATCGTCGCCAGGATCCGGCCGTTCGCGAGTTCCTGCCTCCATCCCACTTCCCACTGGCGCCCGGTCGTGGGCTTCAGGGGTTCCCCGCTCGCCTGCCGGGGCGAACTTCCGGAGTGCCCGGTCAGGTTCGGGAGGAACGACGTCGCGAAGCTTCCGTAGACGTTCCCCGCCGGCAGAATCTCGTAGGTGATCCCGGCGCGCGGGCTGACGTCCTGGTCGTCCTGCTTGTCAAGGAGCGTTCCGTTCGAAATGTCGTATTGCCGGGACGTAAAGGAACTGAACCTGCCGCCGAGAAGAACCTTCAGCCTCGGCGTGAGCGTGAGCTGATCGAGAATGTAGATTCCGGTCTGGCTTCCCTCGGTGTCGTCGTTGAAGCCGTACAGTGGAAACCCCGGAAGCGCTCCGTACTCCGGGGCGACCCGGTCGATGGGGTCCAGCGAAACGATGTCGAACTGGTAGAAGAACCGGGAGCGGGAGAACTCCACGCCGGTCACCAGTTCATGTTCCACCGCGCCGGTCGAGAAGCGTCCGTACAGCTCGTTCTGGAAGCCGTCGTTCTCCGCGGTCTCGTCGGTGACGAAGTTGTCGCGGTTGATGGTGCGGCCATCGAGGTCCAGGGGGAAGAATGAGAAGCCGGCGGCGTTGACCTCCTGGGTGGCCTGCATGCGCGAAAAACCGGTCCGGAAGCTCCAGTCGGGCGAGAAGTCGTGGGTGAGGTTCAGCAGGACGATGCGCTGTTCGTTCAGCGCCCGCGTCCACTCCTCGCCGTAGCTCTTGCTGGCCGGCTCGTCGAGAAAGACCTCCTCGATCGGGAAGCCCCGATCGAAGGCGTGGTCGAAGCGTGCCCATTCGGCCTCGAAGCTGACGGTCGTTCCCGGCCGCAGAATCCAGGTCAGCGCCGGAGCGACGAAGGAGTTCTCGTGCTCCATCAGGTCGCGGTAGCTGTTTCCGCGGTCATGGGCAGCGTTCACCCGGAAGAGCAGCGTGCGCGAAGCGTTCAGCGGGCCGGAGAGATCCACGGTGGGCCGCAACTGTCCGAAGCCGCCTCCGGTGAAGCCGATCTCGTAGCGGTGTTCCGCGAGCGGCTTCTTCGTGATCGTGTTGACGAGGCCGCCGACCTCGCCGGCGCCGTAGAGAAGCGACGACGGACCCTTGAGAAACTCGACCCGTTCGATATTCGCGACGTCGGTCTTGGACAGGAACGGGAACTGCTGGAAGCCGTTTCTCAGGTTGACGCCGCTGAATCCTCCCGAGAAACCCCGGAACGCATAGTGATTGTTCTGCACGCCCCCGTACGAAGTGAGGGAGGTGACGCCGGCGGCGTTGTCAGCGGTGTCGCTCACGTGCACCACGACGCGGTCTTCAATGATGTCCCGAGGAACCACGGAAATCGATTGCGGCACCTCGATGCGGGAAAGATCGAGCTTCGTCCCCGTCGTTGCGGTTCCGGCGACGTATCCCTCGGCCCGTGCGGTGACGCTCACCGATTCCGCGAGCCCGGTGAGTTCGAGCTCGAAGTCGAGTGTTTCGGCTCCCGAATCCACGCGGACTGTCCGGGCGGCGAGATCGAACCCGGACGCCTGGACCTCGACGAGGTACTCGCCGGGAGCGAGCGGCAGGGTGTAGGAGCCGTCGCCCGCCGAGCGGGTCTCGCCCGCGAGTTCGCCATCCTGACGGGCCGTGATGCGGGCGCCCCGGATGGCCCCGCCCGTCGAGTCAACGACGGTGCCGGCCAGCGAGGAGGACGACTGAGCCTCGGATTCGGTCGCGGCGCCGTCCTCGCGCGCCTCGGCGGGCGCGGTGGTGAAGGCGGCCAGCAGGCCGGCCGCCAGGAAAGGAATGAGTCTGGATCGGTACATCTGTGTTCTCCCGATATCTCGCCCTCGGCAAGACGGTTCCGGCTGGGGCCGTGCGCGACGCGGCGGACCGCTCGTTCCTGAGGGCTTCCCGAACGGCGTCGGGGAACGCGGTCGCCGCGAAGGGACGCGCGCGGTCGGACGACCGCAGCGACGTGCCGGCCCTACGCCCGCCTGGAGTGGCGGACGGGCACGGCCGGTGGGCGGAACTGCGCGGGAGGCGCGCGGGCGGGGCGGCGCAGGAGACGCAGGGCTACGGCCCGGCGGACCTCGCGCGCCTGCTCGGGGTGGACGGGAGCCTGGGAGGAGCCGTACTCCGCCGGCTTGGGGAGATTGGCGGTCTGGTGCCGCGCGTGGCAGACGGCGCACTCGTGGTCGTCCGCGTGCTCTTCGTGCCAGGCGTCCGCGGGGGCGCCGGCCAGCAACGCCAGCGGGATGGCGATCGCCGCCAGCCAGCCGGCGTGCAGCCACCTCGGGGCCCCGCGTCCACTACCCATCATCGGTCCCGGCTACGTCTCGCGAACGGCGAATCAACGCAACTCGATGCAGCGACGAGGAATCTGCTCATGGGTCAGCGTCAGCAGGAAGAGCGCGGTGAGCGCCGCTAGTGGAGACCCACGCCCGGATGGTCCGCCACCCACGTTTCCGGCATGAGGTAACGCCACTCCCCGTCGCGCAGCTCCGGGTGCAGCATCTTCACGATGTCCCACAGCCGCCAGTCCGGGCGGATCGCCCCCATCTCCCACAACTCCCACGCATCCGCGGTGGGATGGCGCCTGCCCTGCTCGTGGAAGACGCAATCGTCCCGATAGGCCTTGAAGCGGGAAAGCACGGCCTCGTCGTCGTAGACCGAGGACAGCGGATCGCGGATCATCCAGCAATCGGCGCCTGTTCCGTCCCGCAGAAGCCGTTCGGTGGAGAGGAGGGAAAAGGTGTCGAGCTGCGGATCGTCGTCGGTGCCGAGCAGGAGCTCCCCGTTGGCGTCGCGAACGAGGGCCGCGGTGGCGTTCCGCTGCGTGACGGCCCAGCGATTGCCCGAACTCCGGTACCAGGCCCAGAGAACCGACCGGCGGGGTTGTTCCGCGGCGAGAACCTTCAGGCGGTGCACCTCCCGCGCGACCATCCGAACGAACGCGTCGGCTTCCCTCTCCTTCCCGGTCAGGAGACCCATCACCCGGATCCAGGCAACGCTGCCCATGTAGTGCGGCTCCGTATCAATGAAGGTCGGCACGACCGGAATGCCGAGCGACTCGACGCGCTCCATGTGCTGGGTGTGCGTGAGGTCGGCCATCTGCGCGACGAGCACCTCCGGTTCGGCCGCCACCAGAGCATCGAGCGTCGGCGGCCGGTGCCAGGAATAGCCGATCTGGTGGATCTCGCCGGACCGGGTCCGCCGGCGGAGGTCGTCGTCGTAGCTGTTGTGGCCGCCAACCGCGACGATCCGGTCCTCGACGCCGAGGGCCCGCAGCATGGCCTCGTGGGGTTCATCGTTGACGGCGATCCGCTGGACGGGCGTCCGGATCAACGTGGCGTCCGCCAGGTCTCCCGTCAGGGCCGGCGGCTCGGGACCCTTCGGCGCCAGCACGAGGCGGGCGCGTTGCGTGGGCCCTCCCGCCGATCCGCCCCAGGCGACGACCGACGCTTCGACATCCACGATGTGGTACCCGTCGCGTTCGACGACGCTGAAGATTTGGGAGCCGGGCGTTTCGAGCGCCTCGTCTTCCAGTGTTTCCGGTGTTTGCGGATCGTCGGTACCGTCCGGCGCGCCGGGCCCGCACGCAGTCAGGCCGACCAGCAGGACGAAGGCCGTCCGACGCCAGGGCTTGCGGAAGCGGCCGTTCCGGACTCCTGCGAAGGCAGGTTCCTCGAACCCGGTCTCGCCGGTGGGAATGGGCGGGGCTTCGCTGGCGGCGGGGAACCCGGGGGTTGGTTGGGTTGGCATCGGACTCTCCTCCCCGATGAGGGAGCGCTGGCGCACCGGAGCTGCGGCCGGGGCGTCAGGACAGGGCGGCCGGCCCGCGGGGGCCGGCTACGGCTGCTCGAGAGTCAGGCGGGAGGCGCCCGGGAGCCGCCCCCCATGGGCACCATCCCGCGGACTCGCGGGACGGCAACCAGGACGGCGGCCGCACGGACCGCCGGATCCGGATTCGCCGGGAGGCCGGACGCGAGGAATTGCGCGTCCTGGGCGTGGCAGAAAACACAATGTTCCCCCTGCCCATCGCCCTCGTCGTGCAGATGAGGGACTGCGCCGACGGCCAGCAGGGCGAGCCCCGCGAGGGCAGCCCACCGGAGCATCCGGCGCCAGTTCGGCCTCACGGCACGCATTCTTGGCCGTCCGGGCGAAAGCGTCAAATGCCTCCGGTTTCGGACGTTGCCAGGTGTTCCGAGCTGTGCGGGGTTGTGGGACACGACGGTTATGCGGAGCCGGACGTTTCGATCTCGAACCGCCCGTGCGAGGGTGAGAACCGGATGGCGTCGGTGTCGAAGGCACGGCCGACCGC
This sequence comes from Vicinamibacteria bacterium, assembly GCA_965116805.1. GTDB lineage: Bacteria > Acidobacteriota > Vicinamibacteria > Marinacidobacterales > Marinacidobacteraceae > Marinacidobacterium. Next base: position 1,025,661 of record OZ220713.1, on the reverse strand, counting down.
GCCGCTCCGGCTGAGCGACTCCGGCGTGCCGACCGAGAACCCGCCCGCGCCATCGAGCAGCCAGACACTGTCGGAGAGTTGCAGCGACAGGTCGAGGTCGTGGCTCGAGAGCAGGATGACCTGCCCCTTCGCCCTCGCCTGGGAGCGCAGGAGGGCCATGATCTCGACCCGGCTCGGAAGATCCAGGAACGCCGTGATCTCGTCGAGGATCATGAGGCGCGGGGTCTGTGCGAGCGCCCGCGCGATCATGACGCGCTGCCGCTCGCCGTCGCTGAGGTTGCTGAAATAGCGCCGCCGGAACGGCTCGATGCCCATGATCGCGACCGCGTCGGCGATTGCGGCCCGGTCGCCGTCCCCCAGCCGGCCCTCCCAACCGGTGAAGGGTTGCCTCGCGAGCGCGATGACGTCCTCGACCCGCAGACCGGGATTGAACGCCCGCTCGGTCAGCACCACCGCGATCCGGCGGGCGCGCGTCCCCGGACGCATGGACGCGACGTTCTCGCCGCCGAGCGAGGCAACACCGTCGAGCGCCGGTTGCAGCCCCGCGATCGTGCGCATGAGGGTTGATTTCCCGGACCCGTTGCGCCCCAGGATGCAGATGAAGTCGCCCGGAGCGGCGGAGACGTCGATGCCGGACAGCAGTGGTCCGCCCGCGCTGTGATAGCCCACGGCGAGGGTCTTGAGATCCAGCATCAGCGCCACTGCCGCACGGCCGGCGAGAAGATCAGGATGAGGATCACCACCGGGGCGCCGACGATCGCGAGGATCGCGTTCAGGTGGAGGAAGTGCTGCTCCCAGGGTGCATGAACGATGGCGTCTCCAGCCAGTGCCAGCAGGGCGCCGCCGAGCGCCGCGAGCGGGAGGAGCGGAAGGATCCGCGCCGTTCCCGCCAGCGCCCGGGCGAAGTGCGGCGCAATGAGGCCGACGAAGCTGACCGGGCCGCAGAAGGCCACGACCGGCGCCACCAGCAGGACCGTCGCCGCCAGCACGGCGTGTCTCAGGCGCGTCACCCGGACGCCGAGGCTCGAGGCGTAGGTCTCGCCCAGCAGCAGCGAACTTAGGGGTTTGGCCGTCGCCACGGCCGCCGCGGCGCCGATGAGGATCGGCAGGACGAGCCACGGCAGCGCCGCCGGGGCGATCGCCGCGAAGCTCGCATCCTGCCAACCGCCATAGACCCGGCCACCGGCGCGGGCGGCGAAATGAAGAAGGACGCTCGTGAGACCCTGCGAGGTGAACCCGAGCATCAGCCCGATGACGAGCAGCGTGATGGCGCCCACCCGGCGGCCGAGCGCCAGCATGAAGAGCGCCGCCACCGCGACCCCGGCAGCGGCGGCGAGCGTGATGCTCGGGCCTTCGAAGACGGTGAGGAAGGACACCGCCGCGGGACCGGCGAAGGCCGCCGCGGTCACGGTGAGCGCAACGCCGAACTGGCCTCCCGCCAGCAGGCCGAGGGACCACGCGTCGGCGACCGGGTTCCGGAAGAGGGCCTGCATCAGCACCCCCGCCATGCCAAGCGCCGCGCCGGCGACGACCGCGGCGGCCACCCGCGGGAGGCGGATCTCGAGCACGATCTGGCGGGCCAGGTCGCTCGACTGCGTCCCGGTCAAGGCGCCGAGCGTGTCGGCCAGAGGGAGCGCAATCTGCCCGTAGGTCAGCGTCAGCAGCGAGAGTCCGGCGAGCCCCGCGATCAGGGCTGCGCTACTCGTCCTGACCCGCATCGACATAGCTCGCCTTCCACGTTTCCGGCGCCAGGTACCGGAACTCGCCGTCGCGCAGTGCGGGATGCAGCATCTTCACGATGTCGGCCAGAAGCCAGTCCGGCCGGATGATCCCCATCTCCCACATCTCCCACGAGTCCGCGGCGGGGTTGCGCTTGCCCGGCGCCCAGAACACGCACCCGTTCTGGTAGGCCTTGAAGCGGGACAGCACGGCCCGGTCGTCGAACACCGCGGCGAGCGGTTCCCGGATCATCCAGCAATCGGCGTCCGTCGCGTCCCGCAGGAGCCGCTCCGTCGAGAGATCGGAAAAGCTGTCGAGCTCGGGATCGTCCTCGGCCCCGAGCACGAGCTCCGCGTTCGCGTCGCGAATGAGGGCCGCATCGGCGTTCCGCTGCGTCACCGCCCAGCGATTCCCCGCGCTCCGGTACCAGGACCAGAGGACCGACCGGCGCGGCTGCTGCGCGGCGACCGCTTTCAGGCGGTCCACCTCCCGCGCGACGGTCGCAACGAACGCCTCCGCTTCCGCCTCTTTCCCGGTCAGGAGGCCCATCAGCAGCACCCACGCCACCCGGCCCAGGTAGTGCGGCTCGGCATTGACGAAGGTCGGCACGACCGGAATGCCCAGCGACTCGACACGCTCGATGTGCTGGGTGTGGGTGAGGTCGGCCATGCGCTTGATGAGCACGTCCGGCCGCGCCGCCACCAGCGCGTCCAGCGTCGGCGGCATGTGCCAGCCGTAGCCGATCTGCTGGATCTCGCCCGACCGGGCCATGCGGCGCAGGTCGTCGTCGTAACTGTTGTGTCCGCCGACGGCCACGATCCGGTCCTCGACGCCGAGCGCCCGCAGCATGGCCTCGTGGGGCTGGTCGTTGACGGCGATCCGCTGGACGGGCGTCCGGATCAAGGTGGCCCCCACCAGATCGCCCGTCAGGGGCGGCGGCTCCTGGTCCCTCGGGACCAGCACGAGACGGGCGCGTTGCGGCGGCCCGCCCGCCGAGCCGCCCCAGGCGACGAGGGACGCTTCGATGTCGACGACGCGGTAGCCCGCCCGTTCGACAACGCGGAAGGTCTCCGTCCAGGGCGTTTCGAGCGCCTCGCCCTCGAGCGTTCCCGGATCCTCGCTCACCACCGGCCCGCACGCGGCCAGGCCGACGAGCAGAACGAAGGCCGTCAGACGAGAGGGCGCGTGGGTTGCCATCGGACCTTACGGCGCCCGCCATCCCCCGCGGCGCAGCAGTTCGCCGCTGCCCGCCTCGGCCAGGATCTCGCCGTCCTCGTACACCACCTCGCCCCGGCGCAACGTCATCACGGGCCAGCCCGTCACCTCCCACCCCGAGTAGACCGAGAAGCCGGCCCCGGAGAACATGTCCTCGTCGCGGATGGTGCGCGTCTCGTCCGGATCCCAGAGGACGAGGTCGGCGTCCGAACCCACCGCCACCGTGCCCTTCCGCGGATAGAGGCCGAAGAGCTTGGCGGCGTTGGTCGAGGTCACCGCCACGAAGCGCTCCTCGGAGATGCGCCCCTGGACGACGCCCTCGGACCAGAGCATCGGCCGCACCACCTGGAGGTTGTTCAGGCCGGCCCGATGCTGGCCGACGGTCTGCGACGGGTCCATCTTCTCGTCGCGTCGATAAGCGACGTGGTCGGTGCCGAGCACCTGCACCGATCCGCTGGCGATGCCCGCCCACAGGGCGTCCTGATCGCGCTGACCGCGGAGCGGCGGCTGCCCCACGTAGAGCCCGCGGTCCGGGCCCTCGAAGCGCTGCCGGGTGAAGTGGAGGTAGATGGGGCGCGTCTCGACGAAGACGCCGAGCCCCCGGTTCCGGGCATCCTGCAGCACCCGCAGGGCGCCTTCGGAGGAGACGTGAACCGCATAGATGGGCGCCCCGGTCGCCTCGGCCATCGCGACCGCGCGCTGGGTGGCGACCACCTCGCCGACCACGGGCCGGCTGTCCGGGAAGTACTCGAGCGAGGTGCGCCCGGCGGCGGTCAGCTCGGCAGCCGCGTGGGCCAGGATGGGCCAGTCCTCGCAGTGCACCATGGTCAGGATGCCGGCGCGCCCCGCCGCGTCCATGATCGCCACGTAGTCGGGCGCGCTGGCGTCGAACGTGGTCCACACCATGAAGATCTTGGTGCTGGTCTGGCCGGTTTCGGCGGCCAGGGTGGTCATCTCGCCTGCGTGGGTCCTGGGGGTGAGGCCCGCGTGCAGGATGACGTCCGCGATCGTCTGCTCGCGGATGAGCGCCGCCTCGCGCTCGATGGCCTGGGCGAGCGTTCTCCCCCTGGCCGGAAATGCGAAGTTCGAAATGGTGGTGATGCCTCCCGCGAGCGCCGCCCGCGACCCGGTGTGGTAGTCGTCGCGGGTGCTTCCCCCCAGGTGGACGTGGGGATCCACGCCGCCCGGCATGACCAGCAGCCCAGTGGCGTCGATCGCGTGGGCGCCGGCCCCCGCGGCCAGTCCGGTCCCGATCTCGACGATGGCGCCATCCCGCACCCGCACGTCGGCGTCGAACCGCCCCTCCGAGGTGACCACCGTGCCGCCGCTGACGAGGATCTCCTGCGCGGCCAGGCCGGGTGCGAACGCTCCCGCCACCAACAGACCGGCCGACAGGAGCGTGGGGAGCGCCAGCACGCGGGTCATGGCGTCGTCCGGATCGGCGGGTCGGCATCGAAGCATGCGACGCCGAGCCAGATGCCCGATCGCCGAAGAGCGCTGGCGACGTCGCGCTCCGGCGCGTTGCAACTAGTGCGAACCCGCGCCGGCATGGTCCGCCTTCCACGTTTCGGGCGCCAGGTAGCGCCACTCGCCGTCGCGCAGCTCGGGGTGCGCCATCTTCACGATGTCGGCGAGGTGCCAGTCCGGCCGGATAGCCCCCATCTCCCACAGCTCCCAGGAGTCCGCGGTGGGATGGCGCTTGCCCGGCTCCCAGAACACGCACCCGTCCCGATAGGCCTTGAACCGCTGCAGCACGGCCCGGTCGTCGAAGACCGAGGACAGCGGGTCGCGGATCATCCAGCAGTCGGCGCCCGTCGCGTCCCGCAGGAGCCGCTCCGTCGAGAGATCGGAAAAGGTGTCGAGCTCGGGATCGTCCACGGCCCCGAGCACGAGCTCCGCGTTGGCGTCGCGAATGAGGGCGGCATCGGCGTTCCGTTGCGTCACCGCCCAGCGATTCCCCGCGCTCCGGTACCAGGCCCAGAGGACCGACCGGCGCGGCTGCTGCGCGGCGAGGGCCTTCAGGCGGTCCACCTCCCGCGCGACCTCCGCTACGAACGCCTCCGCTTCCGCCTCTTTCCCGGTCAGGAGGCCCATCAGGAGCACCCACGCGACGCGGCCCAGGTAGTGCGGCTCCGCGTCGATGAAGGTCGGCACGAAGGGGACGCCGAGCGCTTCGACGCGCTCCATGTGCTGGGTGTGGGTGAGGTCGGCCATGCGCGCGACCAGCACGTCCGGCCGCGCCGCCACCAGCGCGTCGAGCGTCGGCGGCATGTGCCAGCCGTAGCCGATCTGCTGGATCTCGCCCGCGCGGGCTTTGCGGCGCAGATCGTCGTCGTAGCTGTTGTGCCCGCCGACCGCGACGATCCGGTCCTCGACCCCGAGGGCGCGGAGCATGGCCTCGTGGGGCTGATCGTTGACGGCGATCCGCTGGACCGGCGTCCGGATCAGCGTGGCCCCCGTGAGATCTCCGGTCAGGGGCGGCGGCTCCTGGTCCCTCGGAACCAGCACGAGACGGGCGCGTTGCGGCGGCCCGCCCGCCGACCCGCCCCAGGTGACGACGGACGCTTCGATATCGACGATGCGGTAGCCGTCCCGTTCGACGGCGCTGAAGGTCTTCGTCCAGGGCGTTTCGAGCGGCGCGCCGTCGGGTGTCCCCGGATCCTCGGGCACGCCGGACCCGCACCCGGCCAGGCCGACGAGCAGGACCAGGACCGCCGGACGACGGGGAGGCCCGGCGTTGATGGCGACGGTCCGCCAGGTCATGGTTTACGGGTTCCCGAGGAAGCGGCGCCGTCCCGGCTGTCGGCGACCGGATTGCGCGAGTGCCTGGTCCGCCGGCTCCTCGTCGTCGCATGCCGGGCACTCGCCGGCCTCGCAGACCCGGGCGCTCCACACCAGAGCGCCGGCGAGGGTCAGGCTGCCGGCGACCGACGTCACCGTCTCGGGCAGTGGCTCGAGCCAACCGGCGAGGGAGGCTCCCCAGAGCACGGCCCCGCCCACGAACGTGAGGACCGGGGCCGCGTTCCTGCGGGCCGGGCCCATGACGAGAATCACCGCGCCGAGCAGGACGGTCCCGGCCCAGAGGGCTCGCTCGACGCCTTCGGAGAGCGCCAGCGCCGGCGCCGCCCCGGCCAGGAACGGGGTGAGCGCGCAGTGCACGCCGCACCAGGTCGCGGCGCCCGCCGCCAGCCGCGACCCGGAAGCCACGTAGGTGCTCGACAGGATGGTTGCCATGGGACTCTCCTCACCGGATGAGGGAACGCCAGCGCACCGAAGCGGGCGCGGGCGCGACGACAGGTTGAAGCAGCCGGCCCGCGGGCCGGCTACGGCTGTTCGCGAGTCAGGCGGGGGGCGCCCGGGAGCCGCCCCCGGTGGGCGTCATCCCGTGGACATGCAGGACGGCAACCGGAACGTCGGCCGAGCGGACGACCGGATCCGGGTCCGCCGGAAGGCCGGGCGCGATGCAGGGCGCATCCTGGGCGTGGCAAAGGACGCAATGCTCCCCGTGCCCATCGACCTCGTCGTGCAGATGCGGGACGACGCCGAGGGCCAGCAGCGCGAGCGCCGCGAGGGCGGCCCACGGGAGGACCCTGCGCCAGTCCGGTCTCATCGCGCGGATTCTTGGCCGGAAGGGTCGAAGCGTCAAGTTCCTTCCGGTTCGGGAGAGACGTCCGTTCCGTCGATCCGGCGCTGGACCCCCGGTCCGTCAGGCCGGACGTAACCGTCCCGCGTCTGCGGCAGCTTGCGTCCGAGGACGCGGGAGGCGACCAGCGTCCGCAGGACCTGCGCTGTCCCGCCGCCGATCGTGAACATGCGGGCGTCGCGGACCATGCGCTCGAGCGGCAGGTTCCGGGAGTAGCCGGCGGCGCCGAACATCTGCAGCGCGTCGTTCGTCACCTTGACGGCGGTCTCGGAGGCCAGGATCTTGGCCTGGGCCGCTTCGGTGGCGTCGGGAAAGCCGTCCTTCCCGGCGCCGGCCGCCGCCCGCCAGATCATCAGCCGCGCGGCGTCGAGCGCCGTCGCCATGTCGGCCAGCATCCACTGCAGGCCCTGAAACTCGCAGATGGGACGCCCGAACTGTTCGCGGGTCCGGCTGTGGTCGAGCGCGAGTTCATACGCGCCCTGCGCGATGCCGAGCGCCACCGCAGCCGCCCCGACGCGCTGGCCGTTGTAGGCGTTCATCAGGCTCGCGAAGGCACGCCGCAGGCCTTCGGGCGGGACCACGATCATGTCGGCGGGCACTTCGAGGTCTTCCAGCAGGACCTCGGTCTCGGGAAGGCCGCGGAGGCCCATGGCCGGCTCGCGGCGACCGATGCGGAGACCCCGCGGGGCGCCCGTCTCGGGGCAGCGAACGACCACGAAGCCGGCGATCCCCTGATCGGCCCCGTTCTCGAACACCCGGGCGAAGATGAGATGGAGCCTGGACACCCCACCGCCCGTGATCCAGTGCTTGGTCCCGTTGAGGACGTAGCGATCGCCCTTCCGGTCGGCGCGGGTGGTCATCTCCGTGGCCGCGCTGCCGGCGCCGGGCTCGGTGATGCAGATCGCGGGCTTGTCCCCCGCGAGGACGAGCTCGGCGGCGAGCCGCTTCTGTGTCTCGGAGCCGTACCGCATGATCGCGCCGATGGCTCCCAGGTTGGCCTCCACGACGATCCGGGCGGTGGCGCCGCAGGACCGCGCCACTGCCTCGATGACGAGGACCGCGTCCAGGCAGGTCAGGCCGCGTCCGCCGTGTTCCTTCGGGATGGTCATTCCCATGAACCCGGCCGCGGTCAACGCCTCCACGTTGGCCCGGGGGTAGGCCTCGGTGCGGTCCACTTCCGCGGCGCGCGGCGCGATCTCGCGCTCGGCGAGCGTCCGCGCTTGGTCTTGAAGCCGTACCTGGGCGTCCGAGAGCTCAAACATCGGCCTTCACCCGCGCCGACTCACCTCGAAACGCGCGTCGCCCTGAGGGTCCCGAGCGTCAACTCCACTCCGTCCGGCTCCCAGGAAAACCGCACTTCGCGGCCATCCTCCACGTCGAAGAACGTCGCGTCGCCCGACGGCCACAGCACCGCGCGTTCCCCCCGCCACGTCAGCAGGAGCCCCCGCTCCTCCAGCTCGACCTCGAACTCGATGTCCCTTTCGGCGACCACGTATGTCCCCACATACCGCTCCCGGACGTCGGCCGGCAGCTCGACCGGCACCCGCTCCGCGGGACGGGGGCCGGACCACCCGTACGCCTCCGCCACGGTGATGGCGATCTCGTTCGCCAGGGGGGACCCGGCATCCGAGTTCGTCATCACGAAGACGCCGTCGTCTCCGTCGATGGCCGCGGAGAAGGTGGAACGGAAGCCCTGGTTCGAGCCCCCGTGCCGGAAGCGCCGGCCGTCCTCGGAGATCCCGGGACCGAGGCCCCAGTCGTCCTGGTCCGGCGTCAGCATCTCCCGGGCGAGCACTCCGTCGAGGACCCGCGTCGAATCGCCGCTCCACGCCCGCTGTACTTCGGCGGCATAGAGGGCGAGTTCGCTGGGGGTCGTCCACAGTCCGGCCGCCGCCTGCTCCGGATAGGTGTGCCAGCCGCCCGGCACGGGGGTCCCGTCGGGGCGGTATCCGGTCGCGATGTCGTCTCGCCGCTGCGGCGGAATCGGTTGCTCGTAGGTCGAGCGGACCATGCCGATCGGATCCAGCACCCGGCGGCGCATGAGCTCGGCGAACGGGGCGCCGCGAACGTCCGCGACCAGTTGCTGCATGACGGTGTAACCGCCGCCGGAGTACCGCCAGCGCTCACCCGGCGGCAGCACGACGCGCACGGGATCGGTGTTGCCGCGGCCGTCGAGCACGCCGGCCGGATCCGGGACCGCTTCGTCCGGTCCGTAACCCGGGAATCCCGAGACGCCGAGTCCCGCGCGATGGGTCAGGAGGCCGCGGAGCGTCACGGGAGCTTCGGCGGTGAACGCGTTCGCTGGCACGCGCCAACCCGTGAGGTAGCGGTTCACGTCGGCGTCGAGCGCGACGCGGCCTTCCTGGACGAGTTGCAGCGCCGCGAGCGCGGCCACCGGTTTGGAGATCGACGCGGCCTGGAAGAGGGTGCGCGTGGTGACCGGCCGCTCCGATGCGAGATCGGCGAGCCCGTAACCGCGCGCCCAGGCGATCTCGCCGTCAAGGAGCACGGCGACGCTGACGCCCGGCACGCCGAGCGCTTCCATGCGGTCGGCGAGGGACGTGCGGGATGTCGGCTCACCGCGGATGACGAAGGTCGGGAGCAGCGCCGACTCGACCTGGGCGGGGGGTACGCCGGGCGGGGAGGGTTCCTGCGCGGGCTCGCCGCACGCGGCCAACGCGGCGAGGGCCAGGATGAGGAACGACCGGTGAATCTTCATGGGGTGCGGTTGGCAGGCGCGCGGCAAGCCGACTCTACTGGCTCCCGGGTCCTGTCAGTTTCTCCATGCGATCACCAAAGTGACACGACCCGCCGCAGCGCCACGTGCCTAACGGAGAGCGTCTCTCTGGCGCGTGCCAGAGTGAACCGGATCGCGGCATTGAGTCCGGAGCGAACGTTGCGGAAGTGCGGCGGCAGGGTGGTCGCCAGATATCCGAGTCACGAATCTCCTACGGACTCTTGGTCTGTGTCAATTCCTCCATCGGATCATCAAAGTGACGTGGTCGGCGATGTCTCAAGACCGAATCAGATCGAGCACGGACCCGGCAGCCGGCGGAGAGGGTGGGATTCGAACCCACGTGCCCGGCTCTTCACCGGACAAAGCGCTTTCGAGGCGCCCCCGTTACGGCCACTTCGGTACCTCTCCGGGCCTGGTGAGCAAACGCTGGGAGTTGACCGGCGGCTACCTCCGCTCGCGGAAGAACTTCTGCAGCAGCTCGCGTCCCTCGTCGGCCAGGACTCCCGAAACCACCGTGAGGTGGTGCGGCAGTCCGAGGCCGTCCAGCGCGACCTTCGATTCTACTCCACCGAATTTGGGCTCCGGAGGGCCGTAGACGAGCCGGCGGATGCGGGCGTGGGCGATGGCGCCGGCGCACATCAGGCAGGGTTCGATGGTGGCGTAGAGGTCGCAGCCGGTGAGGCGGTAGTTGCCGATCCGGTCCGCGGCGGCGCGGAGGGCGAGGATCTCGGCGTGGGCGGTGGGGTCGCCGGTCTCGAGGACGCGGTTGCGGGCGGTGGCGAGAATCTGGCCCCCCTTGGCTACCACCGCGCCGACGGGGACCTCGCCGTTCCGGGCGGCCTGCTCCGCTTCGGCGAGGGCGGTGCGCATGAGGGTGAGGTCCTGGGGGGCCGGGCCGCTGTCACCAGTCACGGCGGCATCGTAGTGGCCGGGGCCGTGGGCCGGATTGGTGGTCTGCGTGTTTCGCCTCCCTGCGGTCGGCGATGCCGGCTGGAAGCCGGCGCCCCGAGGCGTGTACGCGCCGGCGCGCCGCCACGCCTGATCCGATACGCTGGCAAGCTTGGCTCAGGGACTGCGGCGGGAGTTGCGGCTCGGCGACGCGCTGTTCGTCAACATCGGGACGATCCTCGCGTCGGCGATCTTCGTGGTGCCCGCTTACGTGATCGTTTCCACGGGCTCGGCGGGTGGTGCGGCGCTCATCTGGGTGGGAGCGGGGGCGATATCGCTCTGCGGCGCCTTCGCGATCGCCGAACTCGCGGCGCTCTATCCCCACGCCGGCGGGGAATACGTCTATCTGGAACGGGCCTACCACCCGCTGGTGGGATTCCTGTACGGCTGGAGCCTCTTCGCGGTCATCCAGACCGCCTCGATCGCGGCGGTCGCGGTCGTCTTCGTCGAGTACGGCGCCCAGTTCGTGCCGCTCGGCCCGGCCGGCTCCCGGGCGGCGGTGGTGATCCTCATCCTGGGGCTCTCGCTCTGGAACTGCCGCAGCGTGCGGGCCTCCGCGGACACCCAGAACCTGACCACCATCGCCAAACTGGTGATGGCGGGGGCCATCGTGGTGCTCTGCGTCTCGCTCGGCGACCAGTCGGTCGAGACGATCGCGCGGTCCCGGCTGCCCCTCGAGGGCTCGGCGGCCGCCCGCTGGGGCGCGGCGATGGTGGCGGCGCTCTGGGCCTACGACGGCTGGATCAGCATCACCTTCGTGGGCGGCGAGGTGAAGAACCCGCAGCGCTTCCTGCCGCGGGCCATCTCGCTCAGTCTGCTGCTGCTGATCGGCATCTATCTGCTGCTCAACTTCGCCTATCTGAAGGCGCTGCCGTTCGCGGGCTTCGCCGGCACCGAGACCGTGGCCGCCGACGCCGCCGGGTTGGCGGGGGGGCCGCTCGGCGGCCAGCTCGTGACGCTCGCGGTGATGGTCTCCTGCTTCGCGGCGGCCAACGGCTTCATCTTCACCGGCGCCCGGGTCTACTACGCGATGGCGCGGGACGGGGCCTTCCTGCGCTCCTTCGCCTGCCTGAGCCCGGGAGCGGTCCCGAAGAACGCGACTCTGGTCCAGGGCCTCTGGGCCGCCGGCATCGCGCTCACCGGCACCTACGACCAGCTCTTCACCTACGTGGTGGTGGTGTCCTGGCTGTTCTACGGCCTCGGGAGCGCCGCCGTCTTCGTGCTCCGCTGGAAGCAGCCCGACCTCGAGCGGCCCTACCGCGCCTTCGGCTACCCGCTGCTCCCCGCCGTCTTCACCGTCTTCTCGGCGGTGCTGCTCGTGAACACCCTGATCACCGATCCGCGGGACGCCCTGATCGGCCTCGGAATCACCGCCGCCGGCATTCCCGTATACCTTTATTTCAGGAAACAGAACGACGGGCGTCCCGCAGCGGACGCCGCCGCCTAGCCCCGGGTCCCGCAAGGAGGACACCCCATGCGTCTTCGAATCAGCCTCTTTCTCAGCGTTCTGCTGGGACTTCCCGCCGCGGCGCTCGCCCAGCCGGCGCCGGACGAACTCGGCGGGCTCAAGTTCCGGCACATCGGCCCGGTCGGGAACCGCACCCTCGCGGTCGCGGGCGTTCCCGGCGACCGGAACGTCTACTACGCCGGGGCCGCTACCGGCGGGATCTGGAAGACCGAGGACGCCGGCCTGAAGTGGCGGCCGGTCTTCGACGACCAGGACGTCCACGCCGTCGGCGCGCTGGCCGTCTCGGAATCCGACCCGAACATCGTCTGGGCCGGCACCGGCGAGACCTTCATCCGGGCGAACGTCTCCATCGGCATCGGGGTCTTCAAGTCCACCGACGCCGGGGAGACCTGGGAGCACATGGGCCTCGACGCCACGGCGCGGATCGGGCGGATCATCATCCACCCCACGAACCCCGACATCGTCTACGCGGCGTCGCTCGGGCATGCCTACTCGCCGCAGCCCGAACGCGGCGTCTACCGCACCATGGACGGGGGCGAAACGTGGGAGAAGGTCCTCTTCGTGGACGAGGAGACCGGGGCCTCGGACATGGTCATGGACCCGAACAACCCCCGGATCCTGTTCGCCGGCATGTGGCAGCTCGCGCTCCGGACCTGGGGCCGGATGAGCGGCGGGCCCGGCAGCGGGCTCTGGATGACCCGCGACGGCGGCGACACCTGGACCGAGCTCGAGGGCAACGGCCTGCCGATGTCGGACGTGGGAAAGATCGCACTGTGCATGAGCAAGTCGGACTCCCGGCGGGTGTACGCGCTCATCGAGACCAGTGACGGCGTGCCCTACTTCGGCGTGGACTCGGCGGACTGGAGCACCGGCGAGGTCGAGAGCGGTGAGCTGTGGGCCTCGAGCGACGGCGGCAAGACGTGGACGATCCAGACCCACAACCGCAACCTCTCCGGACGGAACGCCTACTACGCCCGCTGCGCGGCGGCGCCCGACGACCGCGACGAGGCCTACTTCCTGACCGCGTCGTTCGCTTCGACGCTGGACGCCGGGGTGACGCACCGGGTGCACGGCTTTGACGACGCCCCCGGCTGGGACCACCACGACATGTGGATCGACCACACGGATGCCGACCGGATGGCCGTCGCGCACGATGGCGGCGTCTCGATCTCGGAGAACCGGGGCAAGTCCTGGTTCAAGATCCAGCTCCCGCTCGCCCAGATGTACCACGTCACCGTGGACGACGCGATTCCCTACAACGTCCTCGGGAACCGGCAGGACGGACCCTCGACGCGGGGCCCGAGCCGGGCGTTCACCGGCGGGTTCTTCAGTTCCGGCATTCCCCGCGGCATGTGGCACGGGGTCGGCGGCGGCGAGAGCGGCTTCGCCACCCCGGACCCGGTGGACCCGAACATCGTCTGGTCGAGCGCGTCCGGCTTCGGCGCGGCCGGCGGGATCGTGGTCCGCTACAACGAGACCACCCGGCAGTTCCGCCAGGTCGAGGTCTGGCCCGAGAGCACCATCGGCTGGCCGGCGGAGACGCTCCGCTACCGGTTCCAGTGGGTGTTCCCGCTGACCATCTCGCCGCACGACCGGAACACGGTTTATGTCGGCAGCCAGCACGTCCACCGGACAACGAACGGCGGCCAGAGCTGGGAGGAGATCAGCCCCGACCTGACCTCCAACAACAAGGACCGGCAGACCGTCTCCGGCGGGCTCACCCCGGACAACATCGGCGTCGAGTACTGCTGCGTGGTGTACGCGGTGGACGAGAGCCCGGTCGAGGCCGGCGTGATCTACGCCGGCACCAACGACGGGCTGATGCACGTGACCCGCGACGGCGGGGCGAACTGGACGGACATCACCGCGAACATCCCCGGCATGCCCGAGGAGGGCGTGGTCCGGAACATCGACGCCTCGAAGTGGGAAGCCGGGAAGGCCTACATGACCGTGGAGGCCCACCAGGTGGGCAACTTCGCGCCCTACGTCTACAAGACCGAGGACTTCGGCGCGTCGTGGGAGCTGATCGTGAACGGGGTCAAGGACAGCCCGCTCAGCTACACCCGGAACGTCCGCGAGGACCCGGCGCGGCCCGGGCTGCTCTACCTCGGCACCGAGAACTTCCTCTACGTCAGCTTCGACGACGGCGCCAACTGGCAGCGGATCGCGAACGGCCTGCCGCCGAGCCCGATGTACTGGATCACGGTGCAGGAGCGCTTCAAGGACCTGGTGGTCGGCACCTACGGCCGCGGCTTCTGGATCATGGACGACATCTCGCCGCTCCAGCAGTGGACCGATGAGGTCGAGGCCGCTTCCGTGCACCTCTTCGAGCCGCGCTCGGTGTACCGGTTCCACCCGATCACCGCGCCGTTCTCCCAGTTCGACGACTGGTCCGCCGGCGAGAACCCGCCCTACGGCGCCCCGATCAGCTACTGGCTCGACGACGAGACCGACGGGGTCAAGGTGATGGTCAAGAACGCCGCCGGCGAGACGATCCGCACGATGGACGGCAGCGGGGACGCCGGGCTCAACCGGGTCTGGTGGAACCTCCGCGAGGACGAGTCCACCGAGATGCGGCTGCGCACGCCGCCCACCGGGGCGGACTGGGTCGAGCTCGACGAGGACCGGTCGCGCTCGGCGCCCGGAGGCGCCCGGGTCGCGGTCCTCGCCCCGCCGGGCACTTACCAGGTCGAGCTGCAGGTCGGCGACGAGACGCGCCAGGCGAGCCTCGAGGTCATGAAGGACCCGAACAGCGAGGGCACGCTCGAGGACATCGCCGCCCAGACGGCGCTGGTCCGGGAGCTGCGGACCGACATGGAAACGGTGGCCGGCATGGTGAACGAGATCGAGTGGCTGCGGCGGCAACTGCTCGACGTGAAGTCGCTCGCCGAGGAGACGAACCAGGTCGAGGCGATCGCCTCGGCGGTGGACGGGCTCGAGGGCTCGCTGATCGCGGTCGAGGAACGGCTCATCCCGATGGCCGTCACCGGCACCGGACAGGACCAGATCCGCTGGCCGAACATGCTCGCCGGCCGCATCGGCTACCTCGCGGGCGCCGTCCAGAGCGCCGACTTCCCGCCGACCGACCAGATGATGGAGGTCCACGGCATCCTTCGGGAACGCCTCGCGGTGCAGCAGGCGGAACTCCAGCGCATCCTGGAGAGCGAGTTGCCGGAGGCCAACCGCGCGCTTGAGGGCGAGGGGGTCCCGGGCGTGGTCCGCGTCCCGCCGGGGAGCACGGGGCCGAGGTAGACCGGGCTGCCCGGCGGCGGCCAGAGAGCGAGGCCGCCGCCGGGCGTGATGGCGCGTACGGCTTGGAACGCCGGCTTCAGCCGGCACGGCGGCCCGCAGGGCCGCGCGCGGTTCGGCGCTACCCCGGCTGCATCGACGCGCGCAGCCAAGCCATCCTGGCGAGTGAGGTCCGTCTCGCCGCCCGCCTCCGGCGGGCTGTGCCGGCTGAAGCCGGCGTTCCAAGCCGTCCGTGTTTTTTCCGCCCTTGAGCTCCGGGCCGAGGCAGCTGCGCGTGCCGGTCTGGAGACCGGCGTTCCAGGCCGTACGCGTCACCGGGCGGGTCTGGCTCTTCACGGCTGCGGGGATTCGCGGGTACCTTTGTTGCCTGAGGCGTGACGCGGAACGTTCCTCCGTGTGATCGCCGGTTCCATCCCGTCCGGAGGACAACTCCCATGCGTAACGCGATGCGCCTTCACGGCGCCCTCTTGCTGGCCCTCGCCCTCGGGCTCCCCGCGGCGGCGCTCGCCCAGCCGGCGCCGGACGAGCTCGGCGGGCTCCGGTTCCGGCACATCGGGCCGGTGGGGAACCGCACCCTCGCGGTGGCCGGCATCCCGGGCAACCCGGACATCTACTACGCCGGGGCCGCCACCGGCGGCATCTGGAAGACCGAGGACGGGGGCATCAAGTGGCGGCCGGTGTTCGACGACCAGGATGTCCACGCCATCGGGGCGCTCGCCGTCTCGGAGTCCGACCCGAACATCGTCTGGGCCGGCACCGGGGAGACCTTCATCCGGGCGAACGTCTCCATCGGCATCGGGGTCTTCAAGTCCACCGACGCCGGGGAGACCTGGAAGCACATGGGCCTCGACGAGACCGCGAGGATCGGCCGGATCGCCATCCATCCGACGAACCCGGACATCGTCTACGCGGCGTCGCTGGGACACGCCTACACCCCGCAGCCGGAGCGCGGCATCTATCGGACCATGGACGGCGGGGAGACCTGGGAACACGTCCTGTTCGTGGACGAGAACACCGGCGCCTCGGACCTGATCATGGACCCGAACAACCCGCGGGTCCTCTACGCCGGGATGTGGCACCTCGAGCTGAAGACCTGGACCCGGGTGAGCGGCGGGCCCGGCAGCGGCATCTTCATGACCCGGGACGGCGGCGACACCTGGACGAAGCTCGAGGGCAACGGCCTTCCCGAGCTCGACGTGGGCAAGGTCGCGCTCTGCATGAGCAAGGCGGACTCGCGCCGGGTGTACGCGCTGATCGAGACCGCCGACGGGGTCTCCCTCGCCGGCGAAGCGACCGAGAGCGGGGAACTCTGGATGACGAGCGACGGCGCGAAGACCTGGACGCTCCAGACCCACAACCGCAACCTCTCCGGGCGGAACGCCTACTACGCCCGCTGCGCCGCGGCGCCGGACGACCCGGACGAGACCTACTTCCTCACCGCGTCGTACGCCGTGTCGCTGGATGCCGGCAAGTCACATGACCTGCGGCGCTTCGAAGACGCCCCCGGCTGGGACCACCACGACATGTGGATCGATCCCACCGACGGCGACCGGCAGGCGGTGGCGCACGACGGCGGGGTCTCCATCTCGCTGAACCGCGGCACGTCCTGGTACAAGATCCAGTTGCCGATCGCCCAGATGTACCACGTGACCGTGGACAACGACATTCCCTACAACGTGCTCGGCAACCGGCAGGACGGCCCCTCCACCCGGGGGCCCAGCCGGGCTTGGGTCAGCGGCTTCATCGGCGGCGGCCTCTCCCGGGGGATGTGGCACGGGGTCGGCGGGGGCGAGAGCGGTTTCGCGACCCCCGATCCGGAAGATCCGAACATCGTCTGGTCCACGGCGTCGGGCGCCGGCGCCGCCGGCGGGATCGTGACCCGCTACGACGAGCGTGCCCGGCAGTTCCGCCAGCTCGAGGTCTGGCCGGAGAGCACTCGCGGCCGGCCGGCCGAGGACCTGCGCTACCGGTTCCAGTGGGTCTTCCCGCTGCTGATCTCGCCGCACGACCGGAACACGGTCTACGTGGGGAGCCAGCACGTGCACCGGACCACCAACGGGGGCCAGAGCTGGGACGAGGTCAGCCCCGACCTGACCACCAACGACAAGTCCCGCCAGACCATCTCCGGCGGCCTCACCCCGGACAACATCGGGGTGGAGTACTGCTGCGTCGTCTACGCGATCGACGAGAGCCCGGTGACCGAAGGCGTGATCTGGGCGGGGACGAACGACGGGCTGATCCACCTGACCCGGGACGGCGGCGCGAACTGGACCGACGTGACCGCGAACGTGCCCGACATGCCGGTGGACGGGGTGGTCCGCAACATCGACGCCTCCAAGTGGGACGCCGGCAAGGCGTACATGACCGTCGAGGCCCACCAGGTGGGGAACTTCGAGCCCTACGTGTACCGGACCGAGGACTTCGGGGTGTCGTGGACAAAGATCGTGAACGGCGTGGCCGACAGCCCGCTCAGCTACACCCGGAACGTGCGGGAGGACCCGGTGCGGCCCGGGCTCCTCTATCTGGGGACCGAGAACTTCCTCTACGTGAGCTTCGACGACGGGGACAACTGGCAGCGGCTCGCGAACGGCCTGCCGCCGAGCCCGATGTACTGGATCGCGGTGCAGGAGCACTTCGGCGACCTGGTGGTGGGGACCTACGGGCGCGGGTTCTGGATCATGGACGACATCTCGCCGCTCCAGCAGTGGACCGACGAGGTGGCGGACGCCGCCGTCCACCTGTTCCAGCCGCGAGGGGCCTACCGCTTCCACCCCATCACGCCGCCGTTCGCCCACTTCGACGACTGGTCCGAGGGCGAGAACCCGCCCTACGGCGCCCCGATCAACTTCTGGCTCGCCGAGGCGGGCGCGGATGTCTCCATCGAGATCCGGAACGCGGCGGGAGAGACCATCCGCACCCTCGAGACCACCGGTGAGAAGGGCCTGAACCGGGTGACCTGGGACCTCCGCGAAGAGGCCTCGACGCAGGCGGTGCTGCGGACGAAGCCCCTCTTCGCCGACTGGGTGACGCTCGACGAGGAGCGGACCCGCACCGGGACGATCGGGCGGATCTCGATCCTCGCCCCGCCGGGCGACTACACCGTGGCGCTACAGGCCGGCGACGCCAAGCAGACCGCGCCCATCGAGATCCGGAAGGACCCGAAGAGCGAGGGCACGCTCGAGGACATCGCCGCCCAGACCGCGCTGCTCCGCCTGCTGCGCGCCGACCTCGAGACCGTGGTCGGGACGGTGAACGAGATCGAGTGGCTGCGGCGTCAGGTGCTCGACCTGAAGCTGCTGGCCGAGGAGACCGGGCGGGTCGAGGCCATCGCCTCGGCGGTGGACGGACTCGACGGCTCGCTGCTCGCGGTGGAGGAGCAGTTGATCCAGTTGCTCATCACCGGAACCGGCCAGGACCACCTCCGCTGGCCGACGCAGCTTGCCGGGCGGATCCTCTACCTCGCCGGCGTGGTGGCGACGAGCGACTTCCGCCCGACCGACCAGATGCAGGAGGTCTACGAGCAGCTCCACGAGCTCGTGGAAGCCCGCGTCGCGGAGTTCAGAGAGATCGTGGGGTCCGAGTTGACCGGCGTGAACAGCGCCCTCGACGCCGCCGGGATGCCCGCCGTGGTCCGGGTGGAAGGGCAGGAGTCCGGTTCGCGCTAAGGTCCCGCCTTCTCATTGACTAACGGGAGGACCTGGCAATGGCGCAGTTCGAGGTTCCGGTGGTCCGGGTGGACCGCATCGAGGAGCATCCCGGGGCCGACGCGCTGGAAATCGCGGTGGTGCGCGGGTACCGCTGCGTCACGAAGATCGGGGCGCACCGGGCGGGCGACCTGGTCGCCTACATCCCCGAGGACGCCATCGTGCCGGAGACGCTCATCCGCGAGCTGCGGCTCTGGGACGAAGCGAAGGGCCGCGGGATGCTCGCCGGCAAGAAGGGGGACCGGGTGAAGGCGATCCGGCTTCGCGGCGTGGTCAGCCAGGGGCTCCTCTACCCGGTGGAGGGGCGTGAGGAGGGGGAGAACCTCGCGGAAGCGCTCGACATCGTCAGGTACGAGCCGCCCATCCCGGTCTACATGCAGGGCGAGGTCAGCAACGTGCGGGGGCACACGCTCCCGTACGACATCGAGAGCATCCAGAAGTTCCCCGGCCTGCTGCGCGACGGCGAGGAGGTGGTCTTCACCGAGAAACTCCACGGCACCTGGACCTGCTTCGGCTACTGGCCCGGGCTCGACCACCCGGATCTCCTCGAGGGAGCGACCGTCATCGCCTCGAAGGGCATGAGCGACGCCGGGACCGCCTTCAAGTGGAACGAGGCCAACCGCAGCAACCTCTACGTGATGAGCTTCACCGCCGCCATGCTCGAAGACGGGCGGTGGGACCGGGTGCGGTCCGCCGCCGAGCGCGGCGGGGAGCCGATCTACATCCTCGGCGAGACCTTCGGGAAGAAGGTGCAGGACCTCGACTACGGCCAGCCGGGACGCGCGTTCCGGGTGTTCGACGTGTACGTCGGCCGGCCGCGGCGGGGGCGGTATCTCGACTACGACGAACTGCTCGCGCGGGTCAAGGGCGAGTGGGGGCTCGACACCACGCCGCGGCTCTACCGGGGGCCGTTCTCGATGGAGGCCGCGGAGCGGCACCGGGACGGGAAGACCACGTTCCGGGGCGGCCACGTCCGCGAGGGCATCGTGATCTCGCCGGTGAAGGAGCGGGAGTGTCCCGAACTGCCGGGCAACCGGGTGAAGCTGAAGTACGTGTCGCCGAAGTACCTGCTGCGCCGGGGAAACGTGACGGACTTCAACTGAGGGGCGTTCGAAGGCTCCGACAGCGCCTATTCGCGCTGCTCCTCAAGCCACCGGACGAGCATCGGCCCGGGGACGCGGAGCACGTGCCCCTGCCCCGGGATCACGCTCAGCTCCACCTCGGCGCCCGCCGCCCGGAGGCGTTCGGCCGTGGATTCCGACCCGGCCACCCAGCGCCCGTCGTGCGCCCCGACCATGAGCAGGACCGGCACCCCCGCCAGCGGCTCCAGCGAAGACTCGCCGGTGTAGCGCCCGGGCATCGCGAGGATCGCGGCCACCCGGCCCGGCATCGCGAGCGCCGCGTGGAAGACGCCGATGCCTCCCGCGGAGGCCCCGGTGAGGACGATGTTGCCGGCCGCGTCCGGGAGGTGCTGTTCGATCCACTCGAGCAGCGCGGGCGCGACGACCGGGGCGCTCTCGGCGAGTCCCGGACCGTAGATCTCGACGCCGACCACGGCGTAGCCGGCCGCGGGCGCGGCGTCGGCCCAGTAGGTCTCGACGAGACCCGCGAGGAGGCCCGCGTCGCCCGCGCCCCAGGGGAACGCCACCACGACTCCCCGGGCGGGTCCCGGCGGCCGGGCGACGAGCAGGTTGAGCTGGCGGCCCGCCGGAAGCGGTAGCGAGACCCAGCTCTGAGTCCCCGGTGGAGGCAGTTGGCGGACCCCGGTCGCGGCGCAGGAGGGCAGCGGGACGATCAGGAGGGTCGCCGCGAGCAGCGCGGATCCGGTGACTCGCAACGTCAAGCCGCGCCGGGATCGCCGGATGCCGTGCAGACCCACAGGTACGTCTCCTCACCGTGCTCGCTGAACGGGTAGTCGAGCCGCTCCGGCGCGAAGCCGGACTCCTCGAGCAGCCGTTCCCAGGTGCGGATGGGGAAGAGGCCGGTGGTGTGGCGGTCCACCTCCACCCGTAGGGCCCCGTTCTCCCGGAAGAAGAAGACGTAGGCCGTCTCGATCTCGGTGTCGCTCGGGTCCGGGTCCGTCGAGTACTCGACGTAGGTGAGTTCGGCGCCGCCCGCGCGCCGGGTCTCGTGGAGGATGCAGGGCGGCGTGAAGGTCTCCACGTAGTCGTCCGGGATGGCGAGGAAGAGGCCGCCGGGACGGAGGTGCGCCCGCGCGGTCGCGAACGCGGCGCGGAGGTCGTCTTCCGTCGTCATGTAGTCGATCGCGTCGTGGATCAGCACGGCGTCGAACGTCTCGCCGAGGCGGACCGTGCGCATGTCGCCGAGGTGATGGGTGACGCCGGGATTCAG
Source organism: Vicinamibacteria bacterium (assembly GCA_965116805.1). GTDB lineage: Bacteria > Acidobacteriota > Vicinamibacteria > Marinacidobacterales > Marinacidobacteraceae > Marinacidobacterium. The sequence goes on along the minus strand of OZ220713.1, from coordinate 1,004,626 downwards.
GCGGCGGGAGTGCGCGAGCATGGCTTCGGAGAGGTCCACCGCCGTGGCCTTGAAGTCGCCGGCGAGATGGTGGAGGAGGTGGCCGCCGCCGGTGCCGAGTTCCAGGAGGCGCCGCCGGCCGGGGCCGAGACGGGCGCGGAGCTCGCTCCGCAGGCGGGCGCCCTCGTCCGCGTAGTCCTCCGGCGGGCTCATGAGCGGCCAGAGGTGCGCGAGGTCGGCGTAGAGGCGGGGGCCGGGGGGCATCGCGTTTGAGCCTACTGCGGGGGAGCGGTGAGGCGGAGTACCGTGGCGGTTTCGCGGCCTGTGGCCGCGGCCCCCACCGGGAGAACTGGCCGCCGGCCGGAGGCCGGCGCTCCGACGCGTTCCTAACTCTCGCCCAGGCGATCCAGGATCAGCCGGTCGATCTGCCAGAGGTGGTCTTCGCGGTTCGAGTAGGGACCGGGGCGATAGGCGCTGGAACCGATGCCCTTCTGGGACAGTTCGGAGACGTGCCAGTCCTGGCGGTTCGTCTCGTCCCAGAACTCGACCGCCCGCGAAGCGTCGAAACCGGCGCTCCCAAGCGTTTCCTCACTGAACAGCCAGTCGCAGCGGATGGACGTGTGGTCGACCGCGAGGGGGCGCATCAGGTAGCGGACCACGAAGTCCGGGTGGAGGCAGAACAGCGCGTTCGGCAGCAGGATCTCGTAGCCGACCCGGCGCCGGAATTCGGCCGGCAGCCCCGGCAGGGGTGCGCCCACCAGCCTTCCGTCACTCGACAGGGTCTCGATTCCCTCCTCGAGGTCCATCGCCGCGCCGATGGCGTTGGGGTCGGCCGGGTAGTTCTCCCCGCTCAGGTAGTGGGACAGCCGCGCCAACTGGGGATGGATCACGGGACAGTGGAGGCATTCGGCAAAGTTCTGGATGATCAGCTTCCAGTTCGCCTTCACCTCGTAGGACACGGTGTGAGCGGAGCGCAGCTCGGCCAGGCCCCAGATTCCCATGCGGGCGCCCGCCGGACCCAGCTGCTCCTCGAGGTCCAGTCCCTCCTCCGCGACCCGGACGAAGACGATGCCGCCCCACTCCTCGCACCGGGCCTCGGCGAGCCGAAAGTCGGAAACCGAAAACCCCTCCACCTCGTCCATGTGCGGCGCCCGCCGGAGCTGCCCGTCGAGCCCGTAGGTCCAGGCGTGGTAGGGACACTGGATCGAGCCGGCCAGACAGCCCTCCTCCGCTTCCAGCAACCGGGTCCCGCGGTGGCGGCACACGTTGTGGTGCGCCCGCACCTCCCCGCCCTGATCCCGCACCAGGATCAGCGAGTCCCCGGCGATCTCGACCAGCCGGAAGTCCCCGGGCTCGGCGAGTTCTTCCACCGGACAGCCCGCATTCCACATCACGCGGTGGATCCGCTCGCCCTCGCGGGCGAAGACCGCCGGATCGCAGTAGTACCGGGCGGGCAGCGTCCAGGCGTTCGCGGGAACGCGCCGGGTGCCGGCGCCGGGGGAGGCGGTCGTCATGCCGCCGCCGGGGTGGCGCGCTTCCGGGCTGGATCGAAGAACGGCAGCGGGGCCACCCGCGACCGCGCCCGCCGCCGGGTGTATTCCACGGTGATCTCGATGTCCAGAGGCGTCCCGGGCGCCTCGTAGCCGCGGTCCACGGTGGCGAGCGCCAGTTGGCGCTTCAGCAGAGGCGACCAGGCGACGCTCGTGGCCCGGCCGACCTGCTCGCCGCCCGAATAGACCGGAACGCCGTCGCGGTCCACCTCGTCGCAGACCTCGGGGGCGAGGTCGTCGAGCGCGAACAGCCGCTCGAGCTCCATGATCGAGGTCTCGATGCCCACGAAGAAGCGCTCCGGACCCCGCGCCCGCTCGGCCATGAGCGCCTCCCGGCCGATGAACGGTCCCTTCTTCGCGCTCACCGCCCAGCCGAGCCCGAGCTCGTAGGGCGTGGACTTTTGCGCGTCGGTCAGCGCGAAGTCGGCGTTCCAGAAGTCCACGTCGATCAGCGGGAAGCCGGCCTCCACCCGCGCCCGGTCGAGAGCGAGCATCCCGGCGGGGACGAGCCCGCGCGGGTCGCCGGCTTCGAGCAGCAGGTCCCAGAGCGCGAGCGCCGCCTCCCGGTCCACCCAGAGTTCGTAGCCGAGGTCGCCGGTGTACCCGGTGCGGGTGACCACCACCGGGATCCCCCCGAGGTTCACTTCCCGGAGGCGAAAGAACCCGAGATCGGAGAGGTCCCGGTCGGCCAGCGCGTTCAGGATCCGGCACGACGTCGGCCCCTGGAGCGCGAGCGCCCCGAGCTCCTCGGAGACGTCCTCGATCGCGACGTCCATCCCCGCCGCCGCCCGCTCGAACCAGACGAGCGCCGGGTCCACCGCGGTGGCCCGCACGAAGTCCTGGGCGAAGCGCTGGAAGCAGCCGTCCTGCAGGAGCTTGCCGCGCTCGTCGCACCAGCCGGAATAGAGCACCTGCCCCACCCGGGAGCGCTTCACGTTGCGGGTGATGAGCCGGTCGGTGAGCGCGGTGGCGTCCGGTCCGACGAAGTTGTACTTGTAGAGCGGCGAGACGTCGATGAGCGCGGCGCCCGAGCGCACCGCGTGGTACTCGGGGTCGTGGAACGGGTCGAAGGCGTTCACCACGAAGTAGCCCGCCCACTCCTTCCAGCGCATGCTGGTGCAGAGCGCCTCGGTGCGGGGGTGGAAGGGGGTGCCGCGGGCCAAGATGCCGTATACCGGGATGAGGAGTCGGCCAATGGTATTCCCGGTTTCTCTTGTTACAGTGCGCCATCCCGGAGGACGGACATTCATGCGCAAAAACGGACCCAGCCGGCTCGCGCTCCTGGCCGCTCTGTTGCTCGCCGCGCCTGTCGCCGCCCAGCCGCTCGCTGAGGCCAGCGCCGACGACGTGGCCCACGGCAAACGGATCTTCGACATCCACTGCTCCCGCTGCCACGGGCTCGACGGGGTCGGTGGCGAAGGGCCGAACCTGATGCGGGAGAACCTGCGGCGCTCCACCGAGGACGACGCGCTCATCGAGATCGTGGACAACGGCATCGCCGGCACCGACATGCCGGGCCACGGCTCGCTGAACACCCGGGAGATCCGGAACGTCGCCGCCTACGTCCGCTCGCTCGGGGTGGCGCCGCGGGAGGAACTGCCGGGCGATCCGGTGGCGGGCAGGGAGCTCTACGACATGACGCTCTGCTCCACCTGCCACATCACGAACGGCGAGGGGATCGCGCTCGGGCCGGACCTCTCCGACGTCGGCCTGCTGCGCGGGAGCGCGTTCCTCCGGGAGTCGATCCAGGACCCGCCGAAGGTGGTGAACCCCCGCTACCGGACCGTCCTCGTCGAGACCGCGGACAGCCGCACGGTCATGGGGGTGCGCACCGGCGAGGACACCTTCACGATCCAGATGATCGACGAGGCCGGCCGGCACCGCTCGTTCCGCAAGAGCGACCTGCGCGAGTTCCAGTTGCTCTCCGAGGAGAGCATGATGATGAGCTACGCCGACTTCACGGACGCGGAACTCAACGATCTGGTCGCCTACCTGATGACCCTGCGCGGCCCCGAAGGAGGCTCCGAATGACAACCCGCAGACTGGTTGGCGCCACCATCCTCTTCGCCTTCGCCGCGGCGCCGGCGCTCGGCCAGGTGTCCTACTCGCGGCTCCTGAACGCCGACGACGAACCGGAGGCCTGGCTCACCTATTCCGGCAACTACAAGTCGGAGCGGTTCAGCCGGCTCGACCAGATCAACAAGGACAACGTCTCCCGGCTGCGTCCGGCGTGGATCTACCAGACCGGCACCGTCGGCCGGGTCGAGGTGACCCCGCTGGTCGCGGACGGCGTCATGTACATCGCCGAGCCGCCGAGCACCATCGCGGCGCTCGACGCCCACACCGGCCGCCGCCTCTGGCGCTACGACCCGATCGTCCCCGACGAGACGCTCAACATCGGCTTCCCGCGCACCAACCGCGGGATCGCCATCCTGGGCGACACCCTCTTCTTCGGGACGCTCGACGCCCGCCTGATCGCCCTCGACCGGACGCAGGGCGACGTGCGCTGGATCACGCAGATCGCGGACAACGCGGTCGGCTACGCGGTCACCGCGGCGCCGCTCGCGGTGGACGGCAAGGTGATCGTGGGGATCAGCGGCGGCGAGGCCGGCGTACGCGGGTTCCTCGACGCCTACGACGCGGAGACCGGGGAACTCGCCTGGCGCTGGTGGTCCATCCCCGCCGAAGGGGAACCGGGCAACGACACCTGGGGCGGCGACAGCTGGAAGACGGGGGGCGGCGCCACCTGGCTGACCGGCTCCTACGACCCCGACCTCGGGCTCGTCTACTGGCCGATCGGGAACCCCGCCCCGGACTGGAACGGCGACTCCCGGCCCGGCGACAACCTCTATACGGACTCGCTGGTGGCGCTCGACGTGAACACTGGCGAGATGAAGTGGTACTTCCAGTACACCCCGCACGACGTCCACGACTGGGACGCCAACCAGATCCCGGTGCTGGTGGACGCGGAGTGGGAGGGTTCGATGCGGAAACTGGTCATCCACGCCAACCGCAACGCCTTCTACTACGTGCTCGACCGCGAGACGGGACAGTTCCTGCGCGCCACCCAGTACGCCACCCAGACCTGGGCGGAGCGGATCGACGAGAACGGCCGCCCGGTTCGCGTTCCCAACATGGAGCCGAGCGAGGAGGGCACGCTGGTGTGGCCGAGCCTCGCCGGCTCGACGAACTGGTACAGCCCCGCCTACGACCCGGGCCGGATGTCGCTCTTCGTGCCGACCCGGGAGATGTCGTCCATCTACTTCAAGAGCGAGGCCGAGTACGAGCCCGGGACGCCCTTCCTCGGGGGCGGCGAGCGGCGGCCCGACGCGGACGAGACCTACGGCGCGGTCCGGGCGCTCGACGCGCTCACCGGGGAACTGAAGTGGGAGTTCAAGCAGTTGACGCCCGCGGTGTCCGGAGTCATGGCCACCGCCGGCGGGGTGGTGTTCTCCGGAACGCAGGAGGGCAACCTCTTCGCGCTGGACGCCGACACCGGCGAGGCGCTCTGGGACTTCTACGTGGGCGGCGGCGTCCGGGCGGCCCCGATGAGCTTCGCGCTTGACGGCACGCAGTACGTCTCGATCGCGGCCGGGCAGTCCATCTTCACCTTCGCGGTCGCGCCGGGCGCCGACGCAGGCGGGAACGACGACTGATGCGGCGGGCCGCGGTCTCCTTCGCAGCGCTGCTGTGGGTTTTCGCGGCCGGCTGCGGGGGTTCCGGGGACCCGGAGCCGGCGGCGGACCCCGCTCCGGCGCCGGCTGACCCGGCCGCCGGCCCGCTGCTGCTGGTCAGCAACGAGGACGGCGGCACCCTGAGCGTCGTCGCGACCACGACGCACGAGGTCCTCGCCGAGATCGAGGTGGGCCGGCGGCCACGGGGCGTGCGGGCCTCCCCGGACGGCGGGATGGCCTACGTGGCGGTCTCCGGCTCGCCGAAGTGCCCGCCCTGGATGGAGGAGGAGGGCTGTGCCGAGCCTGACAAGCGGTTCGACGGCATCGCCGAGGTGGACCTCCGCCAGCAGGTCCGGACCCGGATGCTTCCCGGCGGCTCGGATCCCGAGAGCTTCGACATCACCCCCGACGGCGCCCGCATCGTGGTCTCGAACGAGGACACCGACGAAGCGAGCCTCGTGGACCTCGAGTCCGGCGAGATCTTCCGGACGGTGCCGGTGGGCGCGGAACCCGAGGGCGTGCGCATCAGCCCCGACGGGACCCTCGCCTACGTGACCGGCGAGACCGACCACGACGTGACCGTGCTGGACACCGCGACCGGGGACGAGATCACCCGGATCACCGTCGGCCACCGGCCGCGGGACCTCGTGTTCACCCCCGACGGGATGTACGCCTACGTCTCCGCCGAGATCGCCGGCAACGTCTCCGAGATCGTGGTCGCCGAGAACCGGGTGAGCCGGACCATCGCGCTGCCGGAAGGCTCCCGCAGCATGGGGGTCGCGCTCTCCCCGGACGCCGGCACGCTCTACGTCGCGAACGGCCGCTCGAAGACGGTTTCCGTGATCGATCTCGCCTCCGGCGAGGTCACCGCGAACGTCGAGGTGGGCGAGCGCCCCTGGGGACTCGCGCTCTCCTTCGACGGCACCCGGCTCTACACGGCCAACGGCCCCTCGAACGACGTCACGGTCCTGGACACCGCGACGCTCGAGATCGTGACCCGGATCGACGTGGGCGCCGGGCCCTGGGGCCTGGCGCTGGTTCCATAGTCCGGTCAGCGCGTACGGCTTGGAACGCCGGCTTCAGCCGGCACAGCCCGCCGCAGGCGGGCGGCGCCATCACGGCCGTTGGTTGGGGGGCGCCGCTTCACTCGATCCGGACGACCGCTCGCACATCTCCGGGACGACGAGCTGGCCATGTGTCCTTGCAAATCGTGCGTCGCGGTACAAATCTGCAAGGACAAACACCGACGAAACCGCGACCGGAGGCCTTCGCCTCGCCGAGTGGCGCGCAAGCTCGTCAGCGCCGATGCCAGTCGGCTGATCGGGCTTCCTACCGCAGGGCGGCGAGCACGGTCTCCGCGGTGATCTCGTGGAGGTCCGATGCCTGGGCACGCGGCCGCGCGGCCTCCGGCACGAAGTGGGCGTGGATCACCTCCGCGGTCCCCACGCCGGGCAGGTGAGCCGTGCCGGGCGTTTCCGGAGCCCCTCGCGATGAACCCCCCGTCCACTTGACCTCGCCGACGAGCAACCGGTGGCCGTCCACCGAGCGGGCCACCAGGTCCAGCTCGGGCTCGTTCCGCCGCCAGTAGCGCTGCGCGGGCTCCCACGGACCCAGCGCGCCCGCCGGGGTATCGGTGCGGTGGAGGGTCGGCACCGCCGCCCGGCAGAGTTCCTCCCACGCGAAGGACTCGAGGGCCGTCCGCGCACGCCTCCAGTAGGCAAGGCGCGTCTCCGGGGGCGCGGCGGCGAGCGCCGCCCGGCGGGGCGCCACTACCCGGAACCAGAGGCGCAGGAAGGGATCGTCAATGCGGTAGAGGCTGCGCTTACCCGAACGCGGCGGGCTCCCGAACGGGATCTCCCGGCTCAGGAAGCGCATCTCGCAGAGCGTGGCAAGCGAGCCTGACAGGCTCGATGCTGGCTTCCCCAACCGGCCCGCGATCTCGCTGATCCGGTGGGCGCCGGCGCCGATCACGTCCAGCAGCGGCCGGAGGGCGGAAGCGGGCGGCGTTTCCTCGCGGAGGAGACGGTCGGGTTCGTCGTGCAGCGGCCCCGCGGGGTCAAGGACCAGCGTGTCCACCGCCGATTCGAGGTCGCTGCCCCAGGGAGCGGAAAGTTCCCAGTACCGCGGCGTGCCGCCCCAGAGCGCGTAGAGCGCCACCTGCTCGCGCGGACTGGAGCCGGGGAAAGCGTCGGCCAGATATCCCGGGAGCAGAGGCTGCACCGCGAACGCCTCGACCGCGCGACCGTAGAGGGGCGCGGCCGCGCCGAGGAGCGCCCCGTGCATCATCCGCCAACTGGAACCGCTGACGACCAGCGACGGACGCGGTCCCGGGCGGTCGAGCCAGTTCTGGAGGACGCTGGCGAACGAAGGATCGGCGGCAAGGAGATAGGGGAGTTCGTCGAGGATGAACGGCCCCGGCCACTTCGCGGCCGCGGCCTCGGCCCGCAACCGGTCCAGGAACGAGCGCCAGTCCGGGTATTCGACGGACGCGAACCCGGGGAACCGCTGCGCCACCGCCTCGGCCAGGTACCGCCGCTGGACCGGCGCGGCCGAGAGGTCGGCGACCGTGTAGAGGCCGTCGTGGCGGGCCGACCACTCGAGCAGCAGCCGTGACTTCCCGACCCGGCGGCGTCCCCAGATGGCGGCGAAGCTTCCCGGTTGCCCCAGAGCCGCATCGAGGCGGCGGAGTTCATCGGTGCGGTCGAGGAATCGCATTGTTCGTTGTGTTTGTATTATATCTAACAATATAATATGGATCAACCGCATTCGGAAACGAACGCCCCCGTGTGCGTTTTGCGGCCTGCGGCCGCGATGCCGGCGCTCCGAGGCGATGTCGGGGGAAACCGGGATAGGATCGCGCCGCCTTCGCGCCTGCCGCGTCCCGCACCCCCGAAAAGCCCCGCCCGACCACCTTGAACCGCTACGACGACATCGTCATCGGGGGCGGCCACAACGGGCTGATCGCCGCCGCCTATCTCGCGCGGGGCGGCCGGAACGTCCTCGTCGTCGAGAAGAACGAGCGCGTCGGCGGGGCCACCTACAGCGAGGAGATCCTGCCGGGCTTCACGGTCACGGTCTTCTCCTACGTGGTCAGCCTGCTGCGGCCGCAGATCATCGACGACCTCGACCTCGCCCGCCACGGGCTGCAACTCCAGGCGCTCGACGGGACGTTCACCCCGCTGCCGGACGGACGGGCCCTGACCCGCTGGCACGACCCCGCGAAGACCCGGGAGTCGCTGCTCCAGTTCTCCCGCCGGGACGCGGACAACTACCCGCTCTTCGGGCTCCGGATGCACCAGCTCGGCCGGGGCATCCGGAGGCTGCTCACGATGACGCCCCCGCGGGTGGGCTCGGTCCGGCCAAGGGAACTCCGCGGCCTGGTGGAGCTGGCCTCGCACTTCTCAAGCCTCGGAGACCGGCGCTTCCACGAGCTGGCGCGGCTCATGACCGCGAGCGCCAGCGACTACCTCGAACGCTGGTTCGAGACCGACGCTCTCAAGGCCACCATGGCGGCGAGCGGCATCGTCGGCACCTTCCTGAGCATCTCCTCGCCGGGGACCGCCTACGTGCTGCTCCACCACTACATGGGGGAGATCGACGGCGCCTCGCGGTCGTGGGGGTTCCAGCGCGGCGGGATGGGCGCCGTCGCCGAGACGCTCGCGAGCGCCGCCCGGAGCTTCGGCGCCGAGATCCGCACGAACGCCGGCGTCGAGCGCATCCTGACGAGCGGCGGGCGCGCCGCCGGGGTGGTGCTCGAGGGCGGCGAGGAGGTGTTCGCCGACCAGGTCGCCTCGAGCGTGGATCCGCGCCGCACCTTCCTCGGGATGCTCGACGCGGAGGAGCTGCCCGGCGAGTTCGTCGAGGCGATCCGCCGCTACCGGTTCCAGGGCTCCTCCGGCAAGGTGAACCTGGCGCTCGACGCGCTGCCCGACTTCACCGCGATTCCCGGTCCCGGGCCGCACCTCCGGGGCGCCATCTCGATCAGTCCCGACAGCCCCACCCTCGAACGCGCCTACGACGACGCCAAGTACGGGCGCTTCTCCCGGAGACCGTTCCTCGACGTGATGATCCCGTCGCTCATCGACCCCGGTATGGCGCCCCCGGGGAAGCACGTCATGTCCATCTTCGTCCAGTACGCGCCCTACCACCTGAACGGCGACGGCGGCGACTGGGACGCGCAGCGGGACGCCTTCGGGGACGCGGTCATCCGGACGCTCGCCGAGTACGCCCCGAACCTGCCGGACATCATCCTCGAACGCCAGGTGCTGACCCCGCTGGACATCGAGCGCCGCACCGGGCTGACCGAGGGCAACATCTTCCAGGGCGAGCTGGGGCTCGACCAGCTCTTCTTCCTGCGCCCGGCGGCCGGCTGGGCCCAGTTCCACACCCCCATCCGCGGGCTGTTCCAGTGCGGCTCCGGCGTCCATCCGGGCGGCGGGGTGATGGGCGCGCCCGGAAAGCTGGGGGCGGAAGCGATGCTGCGCGCGGCGGGGGCCGCCTGATGCGGGACTCCTACGACGTCGCCGCGATCGGCGGGGGGCCGGACGCCCTCGTCGCGGCGGCCTGGCTGGCCGGCGCCGGGCACTCGGTGCTGGTGGTCGGCGAGGCGGGCCAGCCCGGCGGGGTCACCGCGAACGTGCAGATCGCGCCCGGATTCCAGTTCCCGGTGTTCCCGGAGACGCTGCCCTCGCTCGATCCCGCGGTGGCGCTCGATCTCGACCTCGGGCGTCACGGCCTGGAACTCGTGGCTTCCGATCCGGTGTTGACGACCTTCGGGCCGGACGGCGCCGCCTTCACGCTGCCGCGCGACCCCGAACGGGCCCGCCTCGCGGTCGCCGGACTCTCGGCCTCGGACGCCGCGCGCTTCCCGGAGTTCGTCGCCGAGCTCAGGGCATTCGCCGGATTCCTGCGGAAACTGCTGGATCAGCCGCCGCTGCAGCTCGACGCGGACCTTCCCGACGCCATTCCCGCGGCGTTCGCGGCGCTCGGGCTGGGAGCGAAGCGGGTGAACGCGCTGCTGCGGGCGCTGCCGATGCCCCTCACCGACTACCTGAACGACTGGTTCGAGAGCGACTCCCTGAAGGCGGCGCTCGCCGGCTCCGCGCTCACCGGAACCCGCCTCGGCCACCGCGCCCCGGGAACGGCGGGGCTCTTCCTCCACTTCCACGCGTTCGGCCATCCGGAGCCCCTCGCCTGGATCCGCCCCGCGCGCGGCGGTTCTTCGGCCGTCGGACGGGCGCTCCGCGAGGCGGCGAGCGCCGCCGGAGCCCACCTCGAGTCGGAGTCCGGAGGGGTCCGCCGGATCGCGACCGGCCGCACCGGCGTGACCGGCGTGGAGCTCCTGGACGGCCGGACGATCGCCTGCGACATGGTCGTCTCGGACGCGGCGCCGGGGACGACGCTCCTCGGCTGGACCGGAGCGGGCAAGCTGTCGCCCGACTTCGTCCACGAGGTCGAGCACATCCGCTACCGGGGGACGGCGGCGCGGGTGGGCCTCGCGCTTTCGGCGCCGCCCCGCCTCGGCGGCGGCCCGGAGGACGACCCGCGGCTCGGCGGGGTGGTGCAGATCGGCGCCCGGATGGACGACCTGGAACGGGCTGCGGACGCTTGGAAGTACGGCCGGATCGCCGGGGAGCCGCTCGTGTTCGCCTGCGTCCCGTCCGTCCACGATCCCGAGCTGGCGCCGGGTGGCGGAGCGGTGCTGGCCGCGACCGTCCAGTCGGTCCCCCGGGATGCGGACGAGGGCGCCGTGCTCGAGGCGACGCTCGGCGCCCTCGAGCGCGCCTTCCCGGGGATCCGGGACCTGGTGACCGCTTCCCGGGTGCTGACCCCCCGGACCCTCGAGCGGGGTTTCGGGCTGATCGAGGGAAGCTTCCACCAGGGCGAGCCCGCTCTCGACCAGTTCTACTCCCTGCGTCCCGTCCCCGGCTTCGCCCGGCACCGGACGCCGGTCCCCGGGCTCTACCTCGCCGGGCCGGGGACATACCCTTACGGCGGGCTCCACGGCGTCTCGGGACGGAACGCCGCCCAAGCCGTGGCCGAAGACCTGGCGTAAGGAGGTTCCCATGCCCCGCTTCAAAGCCGGACCGGGTTTCCTGGTCACCGCCGCCTTCATCGGGCCGGGCACCGTGGTCACCGCCAGCCGGGCGGGCGCGGGGTACGGGACGACCCTCCTCTGGGCGGTCCTCTTCTCGGTCTTCGCCACCATCGTGCTCCAGGACATGGCGGCGCGGGTCGGCATCGCCGGCCGGCGCAGCCTCGCCGAGGCCATCCGCGACAGTCTCGCGAACCCCGTGGTGCGGATTGCGGCGCTGGGCCTCATCGCGTTCACCATCCTGATCGGCAACGCGGCGTTCCAGACGGGCAACCTGCTCGGCGCCTCGCTCGGACTCAGCCTGCTCACCGGGCTGCCGGCGGCACTCCTCGTCCTGATCGTCGGCTCGCTGGCCGGCGCGCTGCTGATGACCGGGACCTACAAGATCATCCAGAACGCGCTCGTCTTCCTGGTGGGACTGATGAGCGTCGTGTTCTTTCTGGTCGCGATCCTCAGCGCCCCGAGCCTCGGCGACCTGCTCTCGGGGTTCTTCGTGCCGCGCATCCCGCCGGACCCGCAGGGCCTCATCACCGTGATGGCGCTGATCGGCACCACGGTCGTCTCCTACAACCTCTTCCTCCACACGAGCGCCACGCTGGAGCGCTGGCCGGACGCCGACCGAACCGAGGAGAGCATCCGCGAGAGCCGGCAGGACACCCTGTTCTCGGTCGTGCTCGGCGGGCTCATTACCGCGGCGGTGGTGGTAGCCGCCACCCCACTGCTCGGACAGGGCGCCGACGCCGCCGACGCGGCGGCTGTCGCCTCCCAACTGGAGCCGCTACTCGGACGCGCGGCCCCGATCTTCTTCGGGATCGGCCTCTTCGCCGCCGGCCTCACCTCGGCGATCACCGCGCCCCTCGCCGCGGCCTACGCCGCGGGCGGAGCGCTCGGCTGGGGCTCCGACCTCAAGAGCGGCCGGATCCGCCTGCTCTGGGGCTTCGTGCTGCTGACCGGAATGTCCTTCGGGATCTTCCTCGGCGCCTCGCCCTACCAGATCATCCTGCTCGCGCAGGCCGGGAACGGCATCTTCCTCCCGCTCGCCCTCATCCTCCTGCTCATCGTCGTGAACAAGACCGGGATCATGGGCAAGTACAAGAACTCGACCCTCGCCAACGTCCTCGGCGCCTTCGTGGTCCTCGTGATCTCCGGGCTCTCGCTCGTCCAGTTGGCCCGCGTCCTCGGCCTCAGCGGATAGCGGGACCCCGACCAGTCCGACGGCACCGCCGGCTTGGACCGCCGGTCTCCAGACCGGCACGCGCGGCGCCCCGCGCCGCGCACCGCGCAACCCCAAACCGACCCGACCGCACTCCCGGCTTGGAACGCCGGCTTCAGCCGGCACGCGCGGCGCCCCCATATCGCCCCAAGCTCAGGCTCGCCGGCTCCCGTATCGCCCCAGGCTCGAACCCACCGACTCCCGTATCGCCCCAGGCTTGAAGCCACCGACTCCCGGATCGCCCCAGGCTTGAGCCCGCCGACTCCCATATCGCCCCAGGCTTGAGCCCGCCGACTCCCATATCGCCCCAGGCTTGAGTTCGCCGACTCCCATATCGCCCCAGGCTCGAACCCACCGACTCCCGTATCGCCCCTAGCTCGAGCCCGCCGACCCCCGTATCGCCCCAGGCTCGAACCCGCCGACTCCCATATCGCCCCTAGCTCGAACCCGCCGACTCCCGTATCGCCCCAGGCTCGAACCCGCCGACTCGCGTATCGCCCCAGGCTCCGGCCCGCCGGCACCGCCATCGCCCCAGGCTCCGAAGAAAGACCGAAGTGACATTACGGGCGTAACTTACTCTGTAACAACGACTTAGCTTGAATTCAACGACCGGATTTCGGCGACAATCGGTACCCCCGCCGCCTAACCGGGTTACTTCCGTTTGTCGATTCTCAACCTGCGCGCCGAAGACCCCGAGTCCGAACCGGCGGCCCCAAACGCGCTCGATGAGACCCCACCGGGCCTCGACGCCATCCGCGCCTGGATCCGGAAACCGCGCCCGTGGCTCCGCGGCGTGCGGCTCTGGATCCGCTGGATCGGCGCCGGCGTTCGAACGGCCTACCGATACGTCAGGAAGAACTGGCCCGCAGCTCGCCAGCGGATTCACCGGATCGCGGTCGAGGGCGAAAAAGCGGCGCGGGTCGCGGTTCGGATCGGACACGGAGCGCGCAGGGTCGGCGGGGGCATCGTCCGAAGCACCCGGGCCCTGCGCGGGCCGACGGAAAGGTCAGCGGCGCGACGGCGGAAGTCCGGAAACTGGGCCGAACGGTGCTGGGATTCGGCGGCCGGCTGACCGAGGGCGGAACGGGAATTGCCGCGGCCTTCTCCAGCGTCGGCAGTCTGACCCGCGTCCTGCGCGGAGATGGCGCAACCGGACTCGGCCTGCTCGACCCGCCCGTGACACCAAAGTCCGACAGACCGGGGAGACCGCAGTCCGCCGCCTCGAACACCAGGACGCATCGTCCGCGCACGCCGCAGCGGCGAAAAAAAGCCGTGGAGCCCCGCGACGAAGAGACGCTGCCGGCGCCTCCTGGATCCGGGGTCCAGCCTCCCGGAAACCCTGACCCGGCACGCGACTCCCCCGAAACGCCGGACCGTTTTGCCGGTCTGCCCGAGATCCTCGTTCCCTGGGTCAAGGGGCTCAAACCACGGCCCCGGCGGGACAGCCTCCGTGCCCTCATTCTCGAGATCTGTGGGAGGCGGGAATGGACCACCCCCGCCGAGCTCGCGCGCTGGCTCTCCATGCACCAGCACAGCCTCACGAAGCGACATCTCCGGCCGATGACGAAGGAAGGTCTGCTGGAACTCCGCTACCCCGGCCGGCGCAGCAGTCCCAGGCAGGCGTACCGGGCGCGCCGCAGCGGCGCACCCGTCGCAGGTTCCGAACGAACGCCGAACTCCGATCCCGAGCCTCCCCCGATCTCCAACTGAACGACCTCACCGTGCCACTGCTCCCGTCCCGCCAGCTCGACACGGTCGCCCTGTTCGAGGAGGAGCGCACCGGCCGTCTCCATTACGCGGCAACGGGCTTCTTCTGCCGCCGCCGGTCCCTCGGCAAGGAGTCGCGCGACGAGCTGTTCCTCGTGACGAGCGCGCCGGCGATGCGCGAGAACCTGGAGGGCAGGCTATTGATCGGCCGCCGCCGCAGGAGGGTCCCGCTCCTCGTGGAGTCCGTGACCGACAAACGAGGCTTCGCGCGGAGGAAGTGGCTCCTGGACGACGAGCGCGGCCTCGCGGTGCTGCCACTCGACCCGGAGCATCTCGCTCGGACCCGGTTGCGTTTCCAGGCAGTTCCAACCGCGACGGGCGTTCTCACCCTCTCCGACATGCGGAAGAAACGAATCGGAGAGGGCGATGACGTCCTGGTGCTCGGGTTCGGTCCCGAGTTGGCGCACCTGCAACCAGTGCCCCTCGTCCGGCGAGGGATCGTCGCCCGGATCCAGGACTGCTACCAGGGCCTGTCCGACACGTTCCTGGTGGACGCCACGACCTTCGAAGGCAACCGGGGCAGCCCGGTGGTCGTGAAGCCGCAGCGTTCCGCCGCCGACCGTCCCCGCAGCGATCCGGCCGGAAAGCTGATCGGGGTCGTCGCCGAATCCCTGCCGGACCCCTGGGGGCCGGTCAAACACCACGCCGACGGAACCCTGAGGATCCAGGTCAACACCGGACTCGTCCGGGTCGTCCCGGTGGACACCCTGCTCCGTGTGCTGGCGGCGGCCCAGTTGCGCGACCTCGCCTGAGCGGAGCATCACCACGGATCCTTGTCCCGCTACCGACGTCCGATACCCATGTCACCGACCATCCCGCCCTACCTCAACACCGTCGCGCAGCTCGAACGGTTCGATCGGAACGGCCGGAGTGCTGGGGCAGGCACCTGTTTCTTCGTTCGCGCCCGCCACCGGACCGACCCCGAGCGCGAAAGCCTGTTCCTGGTTACGAACGCCCACGTCATCGACAAGGACTTCGGGCAACTCGACGTGCTGGTCCCACCCATCGGGGGAGGCCTGGTGAGCTCGTTCACCGTGACCGCGGAGATCGGCCTCGGGGCAGCCACCTGGGAAGTGGACCGCGAGCAGGATCTGGCGGTGTTGCGACTCGATGGGGAGCATCTTCCGATCGACGAAATCCGGCGACGGAGCTTCGACGTGGACGACGATGCCCTCGGCCTCCGGGAGCTTCGGCGTCTCCGCGTCGGACCGGGAGACGAGGCGTTCCTGGTTGGATTCATCCTTCCGCACGAGCTCGGGGACCGACGGTGCCCCGGACTCCGGCTCGCGACCATCTCCCGTCTGACAAGACGGATGGAACCCGCGCGTTCCTTCATGCTGGACGGGGTCACGCTGCCCGGAAACAGTGGAAGCCCGGTGGTCCTGCGGCGGGACCGGACCAATGGCGGTGACGCCGCTTCCGGTGCGGCAGGCAAGCTGATCGGCACTCTCTGCCACCACTGGCACCTGGCGAGCGTGATCCGCACGGACGAGAACGGCGTCCCCGTCGAGGCCCGCGAGAATGTCGGACGATTCCAGATCACGCCCGTAAACGTCCTGCGCAGGTTGGTCGACCGGATTGACGCGGACATCTACCGCACCGAAGTGATCGAACCGACGCTCCGGCGGTGGTGGGGCTGGCTGCGAGGGCGCCGGCACGCGACCTAGAATCGGGCCATGATCCGCGCCGCGCAGGCCGTAAGTGCGGCGCCGCATGGAGCGCAAGATCCGCAACCGGTGAACGTCCGTAACGCGGCAGACGCGGGTCACCCTGCCGGGGCTCCGCCCACCGAAGATCCGCTCCGGGCGCTCCTGAAACGCCACTTCGCCCACGACGCCTTCCGTCCCCTGCAGGAGCGGGCCATCCGGCTGGCCCTCGACGGCCGGGACACCGTGGTGCTCATGCCGACCGGCGGCGGCAAGTCGCTCTGCTACCAGCTCCCGGCGCTCGCTCGCGACGGGCTCACGCTCGTGGTCTCGCCGCTGATCGCGCTGATGAAGGACCAGGTGGACGCGCTCCGCGCCCGGGGGATCGCCGCCGGCTGTCTCAACAGCTCGATGCGCGCGGACGAGGCCGCGGAGGTCCGGCGGGCGGCGCTCCGGGGTGACCTCAAGCTGCTCTACGTGGCGCCCGAACGGGTCGCGCTGTCCGGTTTCCCGGACTTCCTGCAGCGGCTGCGCGTCGGCTTCGTCGCGGTGGACGAGGCGCACTGCATCTCGCAGTGGGGACACGAGTTCCGGCCCGACTACCTGACGCTCGGGGCGCTGCGCGAGGAGGTTCCCGAAGTCCCCTTCATGGCGCTGACGGCGACCGCGACCCCGCGCGTCCGCGCCGACGTCGCGAAGCGCCTGGGGATGCACCACCCCGAGTTCCTGGTCGCGAGCTTCAACCGCCCGAATATCCGCTACGGGGTCAGGCCGAAGCGGCGTTCGCTGCCCGTGCTGACGTCCATGCTCCGCGAACGGGCGGGGGAGGCCGCGATCGTGTACTGCCTCTCCCGCCGGGAGACGGAGAACGTGGCCACCGCGCTGCGGGACGCCGGGATCGAGGCCCTGCCGTACCACGCGGGGCTCGAACACGACGTCCGCCGCGACACCCACGAACGGTTCACGAGCCAGCGGACCCCCGTCATCGTGGCGACGATCGCTTTCGGGATGGGGATCGACGTGCCGGACATCCGGCTCATCGTCCACTACAACCTGCCGAAGTCCCTCGAGGGTTACTACCAGGAGACCGGACGCGCCGGCCGGGACGGGAAGCCGAGCGACTGCGTCCTCTTCTACACCACGGCCGACCGGAGCACCCAGGAGAAGTTCATCCACGAGATCGAGGACCCGGAGGAACGCGACCGGGCGCTCGCCCGGCTGCGCCGGGTGCTCGGGTACTGCCAGCTCCGCACCTGCCGCCGCCGCCACCTGCTCGACTACTTCGGGGAGGCGACCCCGGAGGGTCAGCACAACTGCGGCAACTGCGACAACTGCCTCGATCCGGAGGCGGACGCGGCGGAGTTCGACGGCACCGAGATCGCCCGGAAGATCCTCTCCGCCGTCCATCGCACCGGCGCGCGGTTCGGCATGGCCCACGTGACCGAGGTGCTGCGCGGATCCCGCAGCCGCAAGGTGCTCCAGTTCCGCCACGACCGGCTGAGCGTCCACGGGATCGCCCGCGACGTCCCGGCCGATGAGCTCCGCGACCTCGCCGACCAGCTCGTGGACCGCGGCCTGCTCCTCCGCGCCGCCGGGGAGTTTCCGACGGTCTCCATTGCGGCGGCGGGCTGGAGGTTCCTGCGCGCCGGCGAGCGGATCACGCTGACCCGGCCCCGGGCGGCGCCGTCCGGCCTGCCGAAGACCGGAGGGCCGGTCACGACCGTGGCCGCCCCGGCGCCGCCGGACATCGATGCGGACCTCTTCGAGACGCTGCGCGACCTTCGCCGCCGGCTCGCCGAGGGCGACCGTCTCCGTCCCTTCCACGTCTGCGGCGACCGGACGCTCGGGGAGATCGCGGCGTACCTCCCGCAGAGCGAGGAGAGCCTGCTTCGCGTCCACGGGTTCGGCCCGGCGAAGCTGGAGCGGTACGGCACGCCCTTCCTGGAAGCCGTTCGCGCACACGCGGAAGCGAAGGAGCACCCCGACCGGACGTCGGCCCTCGGTCCACCCGCGAAGGCCCGGACCTCCGGCCCCGCGAAGCGAAGCGCGACGCTCGACACCACCCGGGAACTCCTCGAGGAGGGCCATTCCGTCGCGGAAATCGCGGAGGCCCGCGCGGTGAGCGTGAACACCGTCCTCAATCACCTCGAACGCCTAGTCCGGGACGGCGGGACGCTCGACCTCTCCCCAAGCCTGCCCGACCCGGAGCGCGCCGCCCGCATCCGGGAGGCGCTCGCGGCCGCGGGGCCGGCAGCGCTCCGCCCGGTCCGCGACCGGCTGGGCCCCTCGTACTCCTACGAGGAGATCCGCATCGTCCGGGCAAGCGTGCGGGCCTGGAGGCCGGACGCGCCGGCTGCGCACAACGACTGAGGAGCGGTCGGTACGGCCCCAGTTCCCGGCTGCCGGAACTCGACGACGGCGGTCGACGGGTCGGGGCGGTCACCGGAGTCGGCGACCTGGCGCGCAGTGCGATCCGATGAAGAACACCCGCAGGAAACGCGATATCGGTAGTCGTTCCGCCATTAAGGCAGCAGAAATGGCACTTCCAGGGCGATTCCTCCGGCTTCCGGCCGCTGGGCATGAAAGTGCGGGCCGGGACGCCGGGGCCCCAAGGTGGCGGGGACCGCTTGGAATGCCGGCTTCAGCCGGCACAGCCCGCCGCAGCCGGGCGGCGACACGGACGTGATTCGCCGCGATGGCGCGGCTGCGCGGGCCAGTGCACCCGGGGTAGCGACGAACCGCCCGCGGCCCTGCGGGCCGCTGTGCCGGCTGAAGCCGGCGTTCCAAGCCGGCGGCGCGACTCTCCCTGGCGGCGGTGCGTGGGATTCCTACGGCAGCTCGCCGTTGAGCTCCATGTACACCCGGCGGAGCGCCATCCCGCGCTGGCTCTCCCGGAGCGACC
Organism: Vicinamibacteria bacterium; assembly: GCA_965116805.1. Taxonomy (GTDB): domain Bacteria; phylum Acidobacteriota; class Vicinamibacteria; order Marinacidobacterales; family Marinacidobacteraceae; genus Marinacidobacterium. Next base: position 985,801 of record OZ220713.1, on the reverse strand, counting down.
AGGTCTCGAGGTCGCCGAAGTCGGCCTGTTCGTCGGCCTCCTCAGGGGTGAGGCCCATCTCGTGGAGCCGCGTGGATTCCGCGATCACCGTCTCGAGCGCCTCGATCGCGACCTGCAGCTCCTCCGCCAGCACCTCCGGGCTGTCCACGAAGCCGTGCCCGGGGATGTTCACGCGGGCGCCGATCTCCTGGGCTCGCCGCAGCATCGCCACCCACTCGGTCGGGTAGGCCGACCGCATCGCCGGATACACCCGGTGGAGGTAGGCCTCGGTCAGGAAGAGCACGCTCTCCTCCGGCAGGTGGACCACGAGGTCGCCGCCGGTGTGCGCGCGGCCCAGGAACAGGATCTCGATCGTCCGTCCACCGAGCGTCAGGTCCATCCGGTCGGACATCACCGTCTCCGGCATTGGGATCTCCGGGATCCGCTCCCGGATCCGCTCCATGGCCGCCACCGAGTTCTCGTGGACGATGTACTCGACGCCCTCGGGGAACGCGCCGTTCCCGGCGGTGTGGTCCCCGTGGTCCGAAGCGATCACCACGTGGGTGATCGGCTGGTCGGTGACCTTCCCGATCTCCTCGACCATCCGCGCGGTCTCCTCGAAGTTGCCCTGCCCGTCGGCTACCAGCACCCCCTCTTCGGTCACCACGAACATGCTCACGGTGGTGAAGAGCTCCTCGCCGGCGGCGCGGAGCTGTTCGTAGGAATACACTCCGGGGGCGAGTTCCTGAACCCGGGGGAAATCGGCCTCGGTGAGGCCGCGCTTGAAGGGGTCCGCGGTGCGGGCGGGAGCCTCGGGTTCCGGCTCCGGCGCCGGAGCGGGCTCCGGAGCGCCGCAGGCGTGGAGTCCGAGCGCGAACAGTGAGATCGGAAGCAGGGTACGGAACATCGGCGGCCTCCCCCGCGCGACCGGCGCGGAATCAAGGATCGTACCCGGCCAACGGTGGGTTGCGTGGGGCGATGGAGCCGTCGTCCGTGCGGAATTCGCGCTTCCGCGCGATGCCGGTCTGAAGACCGGCGGTCCCGGCGCCATCGCCGGGCTCGCGTAAGATGCGGGGTTCCCCCGATCGGGGAGGAGGGACCGTCATGCGGCTTCCGTTTCATCGTCTGCTGATCGTTCCGGCCGTCGCCCTGGCCGGCACCGCCACCGCGCAGGACGGCTACCAGATGCCGCCCGACAACATCGTGCGGATCGCGGAGGCCCCGCCGACGCCGGGGATCTCGGTGTCCCCCGACAAGGCCCACGCCGTGCTCACGCACCGGGAGAGCCTGATCCCGCTCGCGGAGCTGTCGCGGACCGAGCTGCGGATCGCCGGCCTCCGGATCGACCCGGCCGCCAACGCCATGAGCCGCCGCCGGATGTTCCGGCGCCTCACCCTCGAGGCGCTCGACGGCGGCGCCGAGACGGCGATCACCGGCCTGCCCGACCCCCTGCGCGGCGACCATCTGAGCTGGGCGCCGGACGGCTCCCGGTTCGCCTTCACCCACACCGGGGACGACGGCGTGGAGCTGTGGACGGTGGACGCCGGCAGCGGCGCGGCGACCCGCGTGACTTCCGGAGTGAACGCGATCTTCCGGAACACCCCGTTCCACTGGCTGAGCGACAGCGCGCACCTCGCCGTGCGGATCGTGGACGCGGACCGCGGCATGCCGCCGGAGGCCCCGGCGGTTCCGGAGACGCCGGTGATTCAGGAGACGACCGGACGGGTGGCGCCGGCGCGGACCTACCAGGACCTGCTGACCAGCCCCCACGACAACGCACTCTTCAGCTACTACGGCGCCGCCCGCGCGGTGGTCGTGCACCTCTCCGGAGACGCCACCGAGATCGCCGGGCCGGGGATCATCGACCGTTTCGCGCCATCGCCGGACGCGAACTTCCTGCTCGTCAGCACGATCCACGAGCCGTTCTCGTGGCTGGTGCCGTACTCGCGGTTCCCGCACCGGATCGAGATCCGGGACCGCAGCGGCGCGGTCGTCCGCGAGATCGCCGACCTGCCCCTCCACGAAGAGATCCCGATCGGCCGTGACTCCGCGGCCACCGGACCCCGGTCCGTGGGCTGGCGCGGCGACCACGACGCCAGCCTGGTGTGGACGGAGGCCCGCGACGGCGGCGACCCGCACGCCGAGGCGTCGGTGCGGGACGTGCTGGTGCAGCTCTCCGCCCCCTTCGAGGGCGATCCCGAGGTGCTGCTCCAGGTGCCGCTGCGCATGAGCGGCGCAACCTTCGGCAGCGGCCGCGGGGTGGCGATCACCCGCTGGTGGATCACCCGCGCCGAGCAGATCTGGAGTATTCCGACCGCCGGAGACGGCGAACCCACGCTGGCCTTCGACACCTCCTACGAGGATCGCTACGCCGCGCCGGGAATGCCGCTGACCACCCGGAACGAGCGGGGCGCGCGGGTGCTCCTCACCTCGGCGGACGGCTCAAAGGCGTACCTGACCGCGGAGGGCGCGTCGCCGCAGGGCAACCGGCCCTTCGTGGACGAGTGGGACCTCGCGACCGGCGAGACCCGGCGGCTCTTCCAGTCGGACGCCGACTCCTACGAGACGCCGCTGGCGCTCCTCGATCCGGAGGCCGGGCTGCTCCTCACCCGGAAGGAAACCCGGACGACGCCTCCCAACTACTACGTCCGCGATCTCGGCAGCGGCGGCGAGGCGAGCGCGATCACCGATATCGCCCACCCGTATCCCGGCCTTCAGGGCGCGGGACGCGAACTCATTCGCTACCAGCGGAACGACGGCGTCGAGCTGAACGCCCTGCTCCACACCCCGCCGGGCTACGACCAGGCGCGCGACGGACGCCTGCCGCTGATCGTCTGGGCCTACCCGCGCGAGTACAAGAGCGCCGCGGCCGCCGCGCAGGTCCGGGACTCGCCGCAGCGCTTCAGCTTCGTCAGCTGGGGCTCGGCGCTCTACTGGCTGACCCAGGGATACGCGGTCATGGAGAACGCCACCATCCCGATCATCGGCGAGGGCGACAAGGAGCCGAACGACAGCTACGTCGAGCAGCTCGTCGCGAGCGCCCAGGCAGCGGTGGACGAGGCGGTCCGGCGCGGAGTCGCCGACCCGGAGCGGACCGCGATCGCCGGGCACTCCTACGGCGCGTTCATGACGGCGAACCTGCTGGCGCACTCGGACATCTTCCGGGCGGGGATCGCCCGGAGCGGGGCGTTCAACCGCAGCCTGACCCCCTTCGGCTTCCAGAGCGAGCCGCGGACCTTCTGGGAGGCGCCGGAGATCTACTTCCGGATGTCCCCGTTCATGCACGCCCACCAGGTCAACGAGCCGATCCTGCTGATCCACGGCATCGTGGACAACAACTCCGGCACCTTCCCGGTGCAGAGCCGCCGCTTCTTCCACGCGCTCAAGGGCCACGGGGCAATCGCCCGGCTGGTGATGCTTCCCCACGAGAGCCACGGCTACGTGGCGCGCGAGTCGGTGATGCACACCCTCTGGGAGCAGCACCAGTGGCTCGAGCGGCACGTGAAGCTGGCCGCGCCGCGGATGGAGGCGACCCAGATGCCCGGCCGGTAGGGGCCGGGACCGCCGGCCAGTCCTCCCGGTGGGGGCCTTCAGACCGGCACCGCTGCAGGCGCAGCTTTACGCCCCGGACACGCGCCGTTCAAGCAGGCGTCGCCGGCTCTCCGTACACTCGGGCGCCATGACCATGAACCGCAGGCGCTTTCTCGGCAACTCCGCCCGGGCGGGACTCGTCCTCCCGTTCGCCCGGGCGCTGCCCGTCCTCGCACAGGAACAGGTCTTCGCCCACGGCGTGGCGAGCGGGGACCCGCTGGCTGACCGGGTGCTGCTCTGGACGCGGGTTTCCGGTTCGTCCGATGACCGGGTCGCGGTCTCGTGGCAGGTGGCGCGGGACCCGGGAATGCAGGAAGTCGTCGCGGAAGGCGAGGGTGCAACCGGCCCCGGGCGCGACTACACCTTCAAGGTCACGGCGCCCGGACTGAAGCCGGGGACGACCTACCACTATCGCTTCGAGGCGCTCGGCGAGCGATCCCCGGTCGGCCGGACGAAGACCCTGCCCCGGACCACGGACCACGTCCGGCTCGCCTTCGTCTCCTGTTCCAACCTGCCCTTCGGCTACTTCAACGTCTACCGGCGGATCGCCGAGCGGGACGACCTGGACGCGGTGCTCCACCTCGGGGACTACCTCTACGAGTACCCGAACCGCAGCTATGGGGACGGCACCCGGTTCGGGCACGCGCCGCAGCCGGACAAGGAGATCACCACCCTCTCCGACTACCGCACGCGGCACGCGCAGTACAAATCCGACCCCGACCTCCAGGAGGTCCACCGCCTCCATCCCTTCGTGTGCGTCTGGGACGACCACGAGATCACCAACAACGCCTACACCGACGGGGCGCAAAACCACCAGATCGAGGACGAGGAGGGCGACTGGTTCGTACGCCGCACGGCGGCGGTGAAGGCGTACTTCGAGTGGATGCCGATCCGGGAACCCGAGCCCTGGCCGAGCCAGCGCACCTACCGGACCTTCCGCTTCGGAAAGCTGCTCGATCTCATCATGCTGGACACCCGGCTGATCGGGCGCTCGCGGCAGGCCGAGTGGGGCGACGTGGAGGGGATGCGGCATCCCGACCGGACGCTCCTCGGCGACCGCCAGGAACGCTGGCTCTACGGCGAACTCGCGGCGGCCAAGGCGGCGGGAGTGCGGTGGCCGGTGCTCGGACAGCAGGTGATGATGGGACCGATGCTGGACGGCGACGGGAACCCCCAGAACCCCGACCAGTGGGACGGCTACGAGGCGAGCCGCGACCGGCTCTTCGAGTTCCTCGAGAGCGAGCGGATCGGCAACCTGGTGGTGCTCACCGGCGACGTGCACCAGTCGTGGGGCATGGACGTACCGCGAAACCCGCTGGCCGGGTACGACCCGGACACCGGCGCGGGCTCCTACGGAGTGGACTTCGTGACCACCGCGGTGTCCTCACCCAGCTCGAAGCTGCGCCGGCTCGGGACCGAGGAGGCCATCGCCGCTGAAGTGGCGGAGGAACTCGCCGCGAACCCCCACAAGAAGTTCGGGGAGGCGTTCCACCGCGGCTACTGCGTCCTCGACCTCAAGCCGGACCGCATCCAGAACGACTGGTACTTCGTGCCGACCGTCGAGGAGAAGACGGACCAGCAGCGCTGGGCGGCAGGGATCCGGGTGGCGTCCGGGACCCAGCACGGGGTGCGGACGGACGGCCCGGCGTAGGGCCAGGTCCATACCGCAATCCGGGAAGTTGACTCGATCGCGGGACGGAGCGTCCTGCTGCGCGGCTGACGGCGCGCCGGGCGCGTGAAGTACTTCGCGTTCGGCTCGAACCTGCTGACGCGGCGCCTGCGGGATCCGGCCCGCGCCCCTTCGGCGGTCGCCCTCGGAAAGGCGTCGGCTCACGGGTTCGTCATGCGGTTTCACAAGATCGGCACGGACGGCTCCGGGAAGTGCACGCTCATCCCGACCGGGAACGATGCGGACGCGGTGCACGGAGTGCTCTACGAGTTCGCGGACTCCGACCTGGCCGGGCTGGACCGGGAGGAGGGCGTGCATCTCGGCGGCTACGCCCGGCATTCCCTGCGGCTGCGGCTCCCGAACGGCGGGACCACCGACGCCATGACCTACATCGCCGGCGACCGCTACCTCGATGCGTCCTGCGTCCCGTTCGATTGGTACCGGGACCTCGTGGTGGCGGGAGCCAGGGAACACGGGCTGCCGCCGGCGTACGTCGAGGAACTGGCGCGGACTCCGGCGGTTCCCGACCCGGACACCGCCCGGGCGGAGCGGGCGCGGCGACTACTCGAGAGCCCGGACCGGAGGGCGGGCCGTCACCCCAGTTCAGCGAGAGGTATCACGGAATCCGACAGATAGGGGTGGGGCCCGACGCGTTCGCAGAAGCGGGCATCGGCGGTGACGCAAGGGGCCTTCTCCTGAATCGCCAGCGCAAGGTAGAAACAGTCGTAGATCGGGTGACGGAGGTCAGCGGCGAGACGCGATGCCGCCGGTGTGAGCTGGAGCAACGTGCTCGGGATCAGCACGGGAGCTCCTCGCAACGTCTCGACGGCATCTTCGAAGTCGGCATCCGCCAACTCCCCCCGCTGCCTCATCGCCCAGAGGGCGTTCGCCGCCTCCGCGAACAGCAGGTCGGGAGCCAAGAGGGAAACTCCGCCGGTCAGCAGGCGTGACGCCTCGCTCGAAAGCGGTTCTCGCACGAGCCACTTGACGGCGACGCTCGCGTCGACGACGTAGCGGGTCATCCAACGAAGTCCCGATCCCGGTCGGCCCGAATGACGTCCGTGCTGTCCACCGTGGAGACGAGCCGTTCGCGCAACCTGGCGGCGCGCGCCGCGAAGTCCTCCGACGCGCCCAGCAGCGTCCGGCGGAGGATCTCGCGGTGCTCCGCTTCGGCGGAGCGACCGTTGGCCGCCGCTCGCAGCTTCAACTCCCGAACCACCTGGTCGGTGACGCGGCGAACCGTCAGTTGAGCCATGGCGATTCCTCCAGTGCATGCGCTGTCAATGAAGGCACTATAGCAGTTGTTCGCGGTGGACTGTGCCGGCTGAAGCCGGCGTTCCAAGCCGGCGCGCCTCTCCGGGCCGCCGGTTCCTCGCCTACTCCGCGCGGCGGACGCTGACGATCGGCACCGGCTCGTTCAGGATCTGGCCCTGGACGACCTCGCTGGCGGCCGGCGCGTCGGTCGGCAGGCGGTGGATCTCGTCGAGCACCTCCATGCCGCGCACCACCCGCCCGAAGGTCGCGTAGCCGAAGCCGTCCCGGGTGGGATCGCCGGCGCCGGTGTCGAGCACGAAGTTGTCGCCGACGTTGAAGAAGACCTCGGTGTTCGCGGTGCCGGGTTCGTTCCGGGCGTAGGCGAGCGTCCCGCGCTCGTTGCGGATCCCGGTGTCCTGCGTCAGCTCGTGCGGGACCGGCGGGAGGGGCGGCTCCGCCTCGGCCTCGCCGCCGTCCCGGACCAGCATCGGCAGGCTCCGCATGCCGCCCTGGACCACGTCGTGCGCATCCCCGTTCGCCGTGTGGGTCGCGCGGTAGAAGGTCGCCGCGCCGTCGTAGTGGCCGCCGTCCACGTAGCGGAGGAAGTGCGCGGCCGAGAGCGGCGCCCGCTCGGGATAGAGCTCCACCTCGATCTCGCCGAGCGTGGTCTCGATGACCACGTTCACGGTCGCCTCGGCGGCCTCCACGGGCGGCGCCTCCGCCGGTTCCTCGGGGGCGTCCGCGCCGCACCCGGCGAGACAGGCAACAAGCAGGACAACGGAGAAAACGGTGGTCTTCGGCATGGCGGACTCCGGAGGGGGGCTCCGGAACGGAGAATACCGGGCGCCGTCCGCAGTGAGCCGACCCGAGAACGCATTGAAGAAACACTCCGTGCTCGCCTGCGGCATGGTCCTGACGGCCCTCTGCCTCGCATCCCTGGCGGCGGCGCAGGCCCCCGAGGCGCGGGCGGTCCGCATCGAGACGCCGCCCCGGGTGGACGGCGTCCTCGACGAGCCCTTCTGGGACGCGATCCCACCCGTCACCGGTTTCAAACAGCGCGACCCGGTGGACGGCGCCCCCGCCAGCGAGCGGACGGAGGTGCGGATCGCCTACGACCGGGACGCGCTCTACCTCGGCCTCAAGCTGTTCGACTCCGAGCCCGACCGCATCCTGCGCAACATCCTCGACCGCGGCGGCCGGATCAGCAAGGACGACCGGGTGGTCATCGCCCTCGACACCTACCTCGACCGCCGGAACGGCTACATCTTCGAGATCGGCTCGCTCGGCACCCAGGACGACGCGCTCTTCACCGACGAACGCCTCGAACGCCCCGACTGGAACTGGGACGGCGTCTTCACCACCGAGACCACCGTGAACGCCGAGGGCTGGGTGCTCGAGATGGCCATCCCCTTCACCACCATCCGCTTCGCCGACGTGGCGGAGCCGGTGATGGGGATCGCCATCCAGCGCTCCATCCGGCGCAAGAACGAGAACGTCTTCTGGCCCCACATCGGCCAGGACTTCGTGGGGGGCATCGCGCAGGCGTCCCGGTTCGCGACGCTCACCGGCCTCCGGGACGTCCGCCGCGGCCACCGCCTCGAGGTGAAGCCCTACGCCTCGCTCGGCGGCCAACAGCTCGCGGGCGAGCCCGGCCTCGAGCGCCAGTCGAAGGCCGGCCTGGACCTGAAGTACGGCCTGACCTCGAACCTCACCCTCGATCTCACCTGGAACACCGACTTCGCCCAGGTGGAGACCGACAACGTCCAGATCAACCTCACCCGGTTCGACCTGTTCTTCCCGGAGAAGCGGGAGTTCTTCCTCGAACGGGCCGGCCTCTTCGAGTTCGGGACCACCCGGGAGACGGAGATCTTCTTCAGCCGCCGGGTGGGGCTCGACGCCGATATCCAGGGGGGCGCCCGCCTCACGGGGCAGGCGGGCCCGATCTCCGTCGGGGCGCTCGCGCTCCGGACCGGAGCGACTCGCGCGGCCTCCGACTCCGCCGGCGGCAGCGGCGCTCAGGCCGCGTGGAACTCGGTCCTGCGCCTGCAGGCGAACCTCCGCGAGCGCACCACCGCCGGGGTGATCGCCACGAGCCTCGACCGCGACGGTGGTTCGAACCGGGTGGCCGGAGCCGACTTCCACACGAGGTTCTGGACCAGTTCGTCGTTCCGGGTGTGGGGGGCGCGGCTCTGGGACTCCGTAGCGGACGGATCGGGCGCCGGGAAACAGGCCGCGCGCGCCGAGCTGGACCTGGAGAACGACCGCTACGCCCTGTCGGTGGACCGCGTCCACGTCGGGAAGGACTTCGATCCCGCGCTGGGATTCGTCCGCCGCCGCGACATGGACGAGTGGCAGCTCTGGGGCGGCTTCCGGCCCCGGTTCGAACAGAGCGGCTGGGCGCGCCGGTTCTCGGTCTGGGGAGGCGGCGTCCGCACCCTCGGGACCGGCGGGGAGCTCCAGTCGGAACGGCTCTCCTCCAATGCGGACTTCCTGCTCGAGTCCGGCGAACGGGTCTCCCTGGTGGTGGACGACCGTTTCGAGCGCCTCCACGGGCCGGCCTCGATCAGCGGGCGCACGCTCCCTCCCGGGGACTACAACTTCCGCTTCTGGGAGGCCTTCGCGAGCACCAACGAGAGCCGGATGTTCTCCGTTTCGCTCGAAGGGTCCCGGGGCGATTTCTGGAGCGGGCGCCGCACCCGCTACGGCGGCCGCGGGGTCGTCAAGACCGGGCGGCACCTCACCGTCGGCCTCCGGCTTGCCCGTAACGACGTCTCGCTGCCGGTGGCCGAAGGCGACTTCACGACCACGCTGGTCGCGGTGGACCTCGTGGGCGCAGTCAGCCGCAAGCTCTTCGCCGCCGCGCTCGTGCAGTGGGACAGCCTGTCGAAGGAACTTCAGGCGAATATCCGGATCGACTGGATCCACACGCCCGGCAGCGACCTCTTCCTCGTCCTCGACACGGGGTACATCACGGACGACACGCTCGACCCGCGCCTCGACCCGTGGACCCGGCGGACCGCGGTCGCCAAACTGACCTGGCTGAAGGCATTCTGACGGGCCGGGGCGCCGCCCGTGGACGCGCGCGGACAACGTACCGCTGTCCGCCTTCGGCGGCGCGATCCTGCGGGGTTGGCCAAGCGTCGTGATGGCGCTACCGGCTTGGAACGCCGGCTTCAGCCGGCACAGCCCGCCGCAGGCGGGCGGCGGCCCGGACCTCATGCCCCGGGATGGCTCGGTTGCGCGCGCCAACGCGCCCGGGGTCGACGAACCGCCCGCGGCCCTGCGGGCCGCTGTGCCGGCTGAAGCCGGCGTTCCAAGCCGTTTCCGCCATCTTCGTGACCGGCCGGGGGCGCGGCCCGTTGACGCGTCCGCCGCCCGCGCCTATGGTCGCGTCGCTCCCGCCGAGCCGGGGCGAATCGAGGAACCCGACGTGAAGAAGTTTCTGGTGCTCTACCACATGCCCGTGTCGTTCATGGAGATGGCGAAGGACGCCGATCCGGCGAAGATGAAGGCCGGGATGGAGGCGTGGATGGCCTGGTTCGCGCGCTGCGGCGACCAGCTCGTGGAGATGGGGACGCAACTCTCGGGGGGAAGGAGGCTGACGGCGGCCGGGAGTTCGCCCAGTGAGCGGAACGTCGTCTGCTACTCGATCGTTCAGGCGGAGAGCATGGAAGCAGCCGAGGCCCTGCTCGCCGACCACCCGCACCTCGCCTGGTCGCCGGACTGCGAGGTCGAGGTGCACGAGATGATGGGAGGGTCCGGCTGACCCACCCATCCGTCATCCCGCGCGGAGCAGCGGCAGCCCTGCTGCTCGCCGGCCTCGTGATCGGATCCCCGGCGCCGGCCCAGGACCGCACCGCGCGGGCAGTCCGGATCGAGACGCCTCCCCGGATCGACGGCGTGCTCGACGAGCCCTTCTGGGCGGACATCCCTCCGGTGACGGGGTTCAAGCAGCGGGACCCGGTGGACGGCGCGCCCGCCAGCGAGCGGACCGAAGTGCGGATCGCCTACGACGAGGACGCCCTCTACTTCGGCTTCACCTTCTTCGATTCGGAACCCGACCGGATCCGGCGGGACGTCCTGCACCGGGGCGGGCGGATCGACAAGGACGACCGGGTGATCATCGGGCTCGACACCTACTTCGACCGGCGGAACGGGTACATCTTCGAGGTCGGCGCACCCGGCACGCAGGACGACGCCCTCTTCGCGGACGAGAGCCTCGACCGCCCGGACTGGAACTGGGACGGCGTCTTCACCACCGAGACCACCGTGAACGAGGACGGGTGGGTGCTCGAGATGGAGATCCCGTTCACCACCATCCGCTTCGCGGACGTCGAGGAGCCGCTCATGGGAATCGCTTTCCAGCGATCCATCCGGCGGAAGAACGAGACCGTCATCTGGCCGCACATCGGCCAGGAGTACCGGGGCAACATCGCCCAGTCGTCCCAGTACGCGACCCTGACCGGGCTGAAAGACGTCCGCCGGGGCCACCGCCTCGAGGTGAAGCCGTACGCCAACCTCGGCGCCCAGCAGTTGAACGGGCAGGACGGGTTCGAACGCGAGTCCAAGGCCGGCCTCGACCTGAAGTACGGGCTGACGTCGAACCTGACGCTCGACCTCACCTGGAACACCGACTTCGCCCAGGTGGAGACGGACAACGTTCAGATCAACCTGACCCGTTTCGACCTCTTCTTCCCGGAGAAGCGCGAGTTCTTCCTCGAACGGGCCGGCCTCTTCGAGTTCGGGACGACCCAGGAGACGGAAGTGTTCTTCAGCCGCCGGATCGGACTGGAAGACGACATCCTCGGTGGGGGCCGGTTGACGGGTCAGGCCGGACCGATCTCGGTCGGGGCGCTGGCGCTCCGGACCGAGAGCCGCGTGCCCGAAGCGGACGCCGGCGCCTGGAACTCGGTGGTGCGGCTCCAGGCGAACCTCCGCGAACGCACCACGGTGGGGGTGATCGGCACCAGCCTCGACGCCGGGGAATCGAGCAGCCGCACCGCCGGCGCCGACTTCGTCACCCGGTTCTGGAGCAGCTCCCAGTTCCGGATGTGGGGCGCGCGGGTCTGGGACTCGGAGGAGGGCGCGAACGAGGAGGGGACGGGCGCCGCCCGCGCCGAGTTGGAGCTGCAGAACGAACGCTACGGCGTGCGGGTCCAGCGCACCCACGTCGGCAAGGCGTTCGACCCCGCCCTCGGCTTCGTCCGCCGGCGCGACCAGGACCAGTGGAACGTCCGGACCGCCCTCACGCCGCGCTTCGAGGCGAGCGACTGGGCGCGAAGCTCCTGGATCCAGCTCAACGGGGCGCGCATTCTGGGCACGGACGGCGAACTGCAGTCCCGCCGGGCGGGGTCCAGCCTGGGATTCGTGTTCGAGTCGGGAGAGACCGTCGCTTTCGACTGGACCAGCCGGTTCGAACGGCTGCACGACCCGGCCTCGATCAGCGGGCGGGTGCTGGGCGCGGGGGACTACCGGTTCACCTCCTTCGCACTGGGCGGCCGGACCAACGACAGCCGGGCGTTCTCCGGCACTGCCTTCGCGTCCACCGGGAGCTTCTGGGGCGGGGACCGGAGCGAGGTCCGGGGCGGGGTCAGCCTCAAGACCGGCCCGCACCTCACCATCGGCGCCGAGGTCTCGCGAAACGAGATTTCCCTGCCGGTGCCGGACGGGGACTTCGCCACCACCCTGGTCGCGGTGAACGTCGAAGGCGCCGTCAGCCGCAAGCTGTTCGCGGGCGCCTTCATCCAGTGGGACAACCTCTCGAAGGAACTCCAGGCCAACATCCGGGTGGACTGGATCCACACGCCGGGGAGCGACCTGTTCCTGGTCCTCGACACCGGCTACATCACCGACGACACCCTCGACCCGCGGCTCGACCCCTGGACCCGCCGGACCGCGGTCGCCAAGCTGACCTGGCTGAAGGCGTTCTGATCGCGCGGCTCGGCACGCGGCGCACCGAGGGGAATTACAATGTGCTTATGGCCGTCCTCGCCAAGATCGTCCGCATCGGGAACTCTCGGGGAATCCGCATTCCCAAGGCCCTGCTCGACGAGGCCGGACTGAACGATGAGATCGAACTCCGCGCGGAACCGGGAAGGCTGACGGCGAGCGCGGTGCGGTCTCCGCGCGCCGGCTGGGCGGAGGCCGCCCGCCAGGCGCACGCGGCGGGAGACGACCAGCTTCTCGATCCGCCGTCTCGGAACGACTTCGACGAGCACGACTGGCATTGGTAGAACGGGACGCCCTGGTGCGCGGCGACGTGTACATGGTGGGTCTTGACCCAACCACCGGCAGTGAAATCCAGAAAACCCGACCCTGCCTGATCGTCTCCCCGGATGAACTCGGCCGGTACCTGAGAACCACCATCATCGTCCCGATGACAACCGGCGGCCGCGCTTACCCGTGGCGGGTTCCGTGTCACTTTGCCGGCCGGTCCGGCTTCGTCGCTCTCGACCAGATTCGCACCGTGGACGTCAGTCGCCTGATCCGGAGACTGGGAAGACTGCCTGACGCGACGATGACCGAGGTCCTCCACATCCTTCAGGAGATGTTCGCGGACTGAACTCGGGAACCGGCCGGGCGAGACGACCGGTACGACGGCGCCATGACGTACTCTTCGCGGCCCAAGGAATCACCGCCATGAAGAATCCCATCCATCTCCTCGCACTCGCGCTCCTGGCTCTCGCCCTGATCGCCGCCCCCGCCGCCTCCGAGAACGACGTCGCCGATGTCGCCTCGCTCCAGACCACCTTCGAGACCGCGGTCGCGGCGCTCAACGGCGGGGACCTCGACGGCTTCCTGGACACCGTCCACGAGGAGGCGCTGTCCTTCTACGCCTGCGGCCCGACGTCAGGGAAACAGGGGCGCGAAGCCTGCGCTATCGACTGGAACCTGTTCTTCAACAACACCACCGGCGCCGAGTTCCGGACCAGCAACGAGCAGTACCGGGTCATCGGCGGCACCGGCATCGCCTACGGCGAGTACGCGCTCTCCGTTCTCTACGACGGCAAGGAGCGGATGACCGTCCACGAAGGCCGCTACACGATGACCTACATCGACGTGGACGGCCGCTGGCAGATCATCATGCAGCACAACACGCCGGCCGGCGACGACCCGCAGCCGGTGCGGAGCATGCGCCAGCCGGGCCGCTAAGCGTCGATTCCCGCCGCCAGTTCCTTCAGGAAGTCCGCGGCGCGCGCCGGGCCGAGTCCCTCCAGGTAGGCGTCGAGCTGCTCCCGGCTCCACCCGGAGTCCGGGGCGTGGTCCGCGACCATCTCCGCGGCCAGGCCGATGAGCGGCGTCCCCCCGGCGTGGGCGCCGTCGGCGACGCGGTAGGCGCGCTCGAAGCCCTCGACGAAGGGCTGCGAGGGCGAGAGCGCCTGGATCTCGTCGCTGAGCCGGCGAAGCTCCGGCGCCAGCTCGCGGGCCTCCGGATTCGCGCGCAGGCTCCGGACGACCGCGTCGAACACGTCGCCGAACCGGGCGCGGGGCTTCATGGCCCTATTGTCGCCTGAGCGAAGGGGTGAAGCACGCTGTCACACCCGTGCGCTATCGTCGCCGCCGTCAGCGCGGGGCGGCCAAGGAGGTGGTGGTGCCGGACGACGCAACCTACGTCGAGTTCGAAGGGGTCTCGAAGACCTACGACGGGGTGACCCCGGTGGTGGACGGGCTCGATCTCCAGGTCCGGAAGGGCGAGTTCCTGACCCTGCTCGGCCCCTCGGGGTCCGGGAAGACCACCTGCCTGATGATGCTGGCGGGCTTCGAGGCGCCGACCGCCGGCTCGATCCGGGTCCGCGGCCGCCCCATCGGGGACCTGCCGCCGCGGAAACGGGGCATCGGGATGGTGTTCCAGAACTACGCGCTCTTCCCGCACCTGACGGTGGGGCAGAACCTCGCGTTCCCCCTCGAGGTGCGCGGCGTGGACCCGGAAGACATCCGTAAGCGGGTGGCGCGCGCCCTCGGCCTGGTCCGTCTCGAGGGATACGAGGACCGCAAGACCACGCAGCTCTCCGGCGGCCAGCAGCAGCGCGTCGCGATCGCCCGCGCACTGGTCTTCGAGCCCGACCTCGTGCTGATGGACGAGCCGCTGGGCGCGCTCGACCGGCGGCTCCGCGAGGAGATGCAATACGAGATCCGGCGCATCCAGCGCACCCTGGGGATCACCTGCATCTACGTCACCCACGACCAGCAGGAGGCGATGGTGCTCTCCGACCGGGTCGCGGTGTTCCACGACGGCCGGCTGCAGCAGATCGCCACCCCGGAAGGCCTCTACGAGGAGCCGATGCGGAACTTCGTGGCCCGCTTCATCGGCGAGAACAACCGCCTCTCCGGACGGATCGAGAAGATCGACGGCGCCGTCTGCGACGTGCGGGTCGGGGACGCGGTGATCCGGGCCCTGCGGGTGGTGCCGGGAGAGGCCGGGGACCTGACCACGCTCTCCATCCGGCCCGAGCGCGTCGGGCTGGCCCCCGAACCGGGCTTCTTCGCCAACGAGTTCGAGGCGCGCGTCGAGGACCTGACCTTCCTCGGCGACCACCTGCGGGTGGTGGTCAGCGTGCTCGGGACGGACGACTTCATTGTCAAGATCCCGAACATCGTGGGCCACGGCGCCGTGATCGCCGGAGACCGGGTCCGCATCGGCTGGACCCCCACCGACTGCCGGGCGCTCGACCACGAGCCCGAAGCGGCGGAACCGTGAGCGACGCGCAACCCGGCGCGCCGAGGCTCCTCGTCGCTCTGGGACTCCTGGCGGGGACCGCCTGCGCCGCCGAACCCCCGGGCGGTTCGCTGACCGCCGTGTCCTGGGGCGGCTCCTTCGCCCGGGCGGTGAACAAGGCCTACTACGAACCGTTCGAGGCCGAGACCGGGGTGGTGATCGGACGGGAGGACTACAACGGCGGGCTCGCCCAGATCCGGACGCAGGTGGACGTCGGGAACGTCCACTGGGACGTGCTGTCGCTCGAGATGTCCGACGCGCTCCGGGGCTGCGACGAGGGGCTCCTCGAACGGATCCCGAAGGACATCCTCGCGCCCGGCGCGGACGGCGCTTCGGCGGAGGAGGACTTCTCACCCGGCACCCTCAGCGAGTGCGGGGTGGGGCACACCTTCTACTCGACGATCTACGCGTACCACCCGGATCGCTTTCCCGACGAGAAGCCGTCCACGATCGCGGACTTCTTCGATCTCGAACGCTTTCCCGGACGCCGCGGCATGCGCCGCAGCCCGCTCGTGAACCTGGAGTTCGCCCTCCTCGCGGACGGTGTCCCCCCCGCGGAGGTGTATGCCGTGCTGGACACCCCGGAGGGACTGCGGCGCGCCTTCCGCAAGCTGGACACCATCCGGGACCACGTCGTCTGGTGGGAGGCCGGCGCCCAGCCGCCCCAGATGCTCGCCGACGCCGAGGTGGTGATGTCCACCGCCTACAACGGGCGCATCTTCAACGCCCAGGTCCTCGAGAACCAGCCCTTCGTCATCGTCTGGGACGGACAGGTGCTGGCCTGGGGGCAGATGGCCATCGTCGCGGGCTCGCCCAACCTCGACATCGCACTCGAATACATCCGGTTCATCACCTCGCCGGAGTCGCTCGCCCGGCTCACCGGCTACATCGCCTACAGCCCGGTGCGCCGGTCGGCGCTGCCGCTGGTCTCCACCCACGTCGAGACCGGCGCCGACATGCGGCCGCATCTGCCTACGAGTCCCGGGAATCTCCGGAACACGCTGCGCAGCGACTTCGCGTGGTGGACCGAGCACCTCGACGAGATGAACGAACGGTTCAGCGCCTGGCTGGCGAGGTCATGAAGCGCGCCGTCCCCGCCGCCGCGCTCGCGCTGGCCGCGGCGTGCGGACCGGGAGACGGACCCGGCTCGCTGACCGTGGTCTCCTGGGGCGGGGCCTACGCGCGGGCGGTCACCAAGGCCCACTACGAACCCTTCGAGGCGGAGACCGGACTGACCCTCGCCCGGGAGGACTACAACGGCGGGCTCGCCGAGATCCGCACCCAGGTGGACACCGGAAACGTCCACTGGGACCTGGTGGACCTCGAGATGTTCGACGCGACGCGGGGATGCGACGAGGGACTCCTGGAACTGATCCCGGACGGCCTCCTCGGGCCCGGCGCCGACGGTTCCCCGGCCGCCGAGGACTTCTGGCCGGAAGCGAATGGCGACTGCGGGGTCGGGAACGTCTTCTACTCCACGGTGGTCGCCTACCACCCCGACCGCTTCTCCGGTGAGCAACCGGAGGTGCTCGGCGACTTCTTCGATCTGGAGCGCTTTCCCGGCCGGCGCGGGATGCGCCGCAGCCCGCTGGTCAATCTGGAGTTCGCTCTCATGGCCGACGGGGTGCCGACCGATGACGTGTACGCCGTCCTCGACACCGACGCCGGGATGGAACGGGCCTTCGGCAAGCTGGAGACGATCCGCGATCAGGTGGTCTGGTGGGAGGCCGGGGCCCAGCCGCCGCAGATGCTCGCCGACGCCGAGGTGGCGATGTCCACCGCCTACAACGGGCGCATCTTCAACGCCCAGGTGCTCGAGAACCAGCCGTTCGTCATCGTCTGGGACGGGCAGGTGCTCGACATCGGGCAGACCGGCATCGTGGCCGGGACACCGCGCCTGGAGGAAGCGCTCGAGTTCCTCCGCTTCTCGTCCTCGGCGGAGGCCATGGCGCGGCTCTCCGGGGAGATCGCCTACAGCCCCACCCGGCGCTCGGCGCTGCCGCTGGTGACGACGCACCGCGAGACCGGCGTTCCCATGCTGCCGCACCTGCCCACCAGCCCCGAAAACCTCGGCCGGGTGCTGACCAGCGACACCCTCTGGTGGAGCGACCACCTCGACGAGGTGAACGAGCGCTTCAGCGCCTGGCTCGCGCGATGACGGAGCGGCGAACGGTCGGCCCGCCGGCCCGGGCGCGGATTCGCGCGGCCGGGCTCACCCTGCCGCTCGTGGCCTTCGTGGGGTTCTCGTTCCTGTTCCCGCTCGGGACCATGCTGTCGCGGAGCGTCTACGACCCCCTGGTCGCCGACACCCTCCCGGAAACGCTCGCCCTCCTCGAGGAGTGGGACGGCGAGCGCCTGCCCGGCGAACCGGTCTTCGAGGCCGCCGCGCGGGAGCTCGAGACCGCGCTCGAGGGCCGGCTGGCCGGCCGCCTCGGCGGGCGGGTGAACCGGGTGGCGAGCGGGATGCGCACCGTCATCGTGCGCGGGGCCCGGGCCGCGGCGGAGGCCCCGGCGGCGACCGCCCGCGAAACCCTGATCGGCGGGGATCCCGCGTGGGGGGAGCCGGCCACCTGGCGGGCCATCCGGACCGCCGGCGAGCGCTTCACCGCGCGCCACTACCTGCGGGCGCTGGACCTCGACCGGGACGCCGCGGGGTCCATCGTCCGCCAACCCGAGGAACTCCGCATCTACGTCCCGCTGTTGCTCCGGACGCTCATGGTCAGCGGGGCGGTCACCCTCCTCTGCCTGCTGCTCGGGTATCCGATCGCCCACCTGATCGCGAACGCGCCGCCGCGCCGCGCCCGCTGGCTGATCCTGCTGGTGCTGGTCCCCTTCTGGACGTCGCTGCTGGTGCGGACCACCGCCTGGATCGTGCTGCTCCAGACCCACGGGGTGCTCAACAGCCTGCTGGTGGCCGTCGGCATCGTCGCCGACGACGGCCGCATCGCGATGATCTACAACATGACCGGCACGCTGGTCGCGATGACCCACGTGCTGCTGCCGTTCATGGTGCTGCCGCTCTACTCGGTGATGCGGACCATTCCGCCGCACTTCATGCGGGCCGCGTCCTCGCTGGGCGCGAACCGCCGCCAGTCCTTCTTCCGCGTCTACTGGCCGCTCACCCTCCCGGGGACGGCGGCGGGCTCGCTGCTGGTGTTCATCCTCGCCATCGGCTACTACATCACGCCGGCGCTGGTCGGGGGATCGAGCGGGCAGCTCTTCTCCAACATGATCGCCTTCCACATGCAGACCTCGCTCAACTGGGGGCTCGCGGCGGCGCTCGGCGGGATCCTGTTCGTGGCGGTGGGGGCGCTCTACGTCGTCTACGACCGGCTGGTGGGGGCTTCGAGCCTGCGGCTCGGGTAGCGGCGTGGCTTTCGGACTGCGGGACGGGGCCGTTTCCCGGGCCGTCTACCTGGGCTTCTGCGCCTTCGTCTTCGTCTTCCTGGTGGCGCCGATCCTGGTGATCGTGCCGCTCAGCTTCAACGCCGAGCCCTACTTCACCTTCACCGAGGGGATGCTGCGTCTCGATCCCGACGCCTGGTCGCTCCGCTGGTACGAGGCGCTGGTGGACGACGCCCGCTGGTCGCGGGCGCTCCTGAACAGCCTGGGAATCGGGGTGGCCGCCGCCCTCCTCGCGACGGTGCTCGGAACCGTGGCGGCGCTCGGCCTTTCGAGCCCGGCGATGCCGCTCCGGCGCGTGGTGACCGGGATCCTGATCTCGCCGATGGTGATCCCGGTGATCATCGCGGCGGCGGGGATGTTCTTCTTCTACTCGGACCTCCGCCTCACCCAGTCGCACTTCGGGCTCATCCTCGCCCACGCGGCGCTGGGCACCCCGTTCGTGGTCATCACGGTGACCGCCACCCTGTCCGGGTTCGACCGCAACCTGGTCCGCGCCTCCCAGAGCCTCGGCGCCGGGCCGCTGACCACCTTCCGCCGGGTGCAGTTGCCCCTGATCACGCCCGGGGTGCTCTCCGGCGCGCTCTTCGCCTTCGCCGCCTCCTTCGACGAGGTGGTCATCGTGCTCTTCATGGGCGGGCTGAACCAGCGGACCATCCCCCGCCAGATGTGGTCGGGGATCCGCGAGGAGATCAGCCCCACCATCCTGGCGGCGGCCACCTTCCTCATCGCCTTCGCCCTGCTCTTCCTCTTCGCGGTAGAGCGCCTGCGGAGCAGGACCCGGTAGGCCGGGAGCGCCGGTCTTCAGACCGGCACAGCCCGCCGCAGGCGGGCGGCCGCACGGATCTCATGCGCCCAGAGCGGCGACTAGCGGTTCTTCAGCTCGAAACCCCGCGCCAGCACGTAGGCGAGCAGCGCCACCACGAAGACCAGCAGCAGCATCCAGGCGATGCCCTGGAGCGTCTCGATGACGGTCCGGTAGACCTCGAGCGTCCAGCGCTCCGCGGTGAGGACCAGGATCTCCTCGTCCCTGTCGGGCGCCGAGATGTAGCGCTCCAGCTCGTGGATGCGGACGCCGGCCGAGACGCCCACCACGTAGGCCGCGAACTTGATGTAGCGGTGCCAAGCCCCGCTCAGTTCCTCCGTCACGATGCGCCGCAGGATGGAAGCGATGGGCCGGTCGAAGAGCCGCACCGCCCCGAAGGACACCCCCAGCGCGATGAGGAAGGTGACGATCAGCAGGGTGAAAAACATGGTGCTTTCCTACGGATCGTGGATGCGGCCGTCCTTCATGACGAGGCGCACCCGCTGGAGGGCCCCGATGTCGGTCGCCGGATCCCCGGCCACCACCACCAGGTCGGCGGCGTAGCCCTTCGCGACCGTCCCGACCTCGTCCTGGAGCCCCAGTGACTCCGCGGCGAGCGAGGTGAGCCCGACGACGACGTCGGCCGGGTCCTGGCCGCCCGCCTCGACCCGCGCGACCGCCTCGCGGGCGTTCTGGCCGTGGGCGCCGGCCACCGCGTCGGTCCCGAAGACGATCTTCAGGCCGTCGGTGGCGAGCGCCATTCCGAAGGTCTCCACCGCCCGCACCCGGCCGGACTCCATGGCGGCGAAGCCCTCTTCGGTGTAGTTCCCGATCCCGAGGTAGCGGTCCTTGTTCTCGAAGTAGTTCTGGAAGATCAGGTAGATGTTCGGGTCGTAGAAGGTGCCGTTCGCGGCCAGCACGTCCAGCGTCTCCTGGTCGAGGAGCGCGCCGTGCTCGATGGTCGTGCAGCCGGCGCGGGAGGCGCGGGTCGCGCTCACCGGCCCGTGGGCGTGGACCAGCGTGCGCAGCCCGCGTTCGTTCGCGGCGCCGCAGGCCGCGTCGAGTTCCTCCTGGGTCAGCGTGGGACCGCCGCCCACCCGGATGCTCTCCGACGCGAAGATCTTGATGGCGTCCGCGCCGGCGTCGGCCAGCCGGTTCACCTCGGCGGCCAGTTCGTCGGCGCCGCCCGTGCGGGCCGAAAGCTGGCCGAGCGTGGTGATGATCCGGGGACCGGGCACCACGCCCCGGTTGACCGCGTCCCGCACCGGACCGTCCACCGGCGCGCCGAGGCTCTGGACGGTGGTGAACCCGGCCTCCAGCATCCGGATGCCGTTCTCCACCGCGTGCATCGCCTCCGTCTCGGGAGCGGCGCCCCGCGCCAGCTTGCCGTCCTCGTCGAAGTGCCACCCGAGGTGGACATGGGTGTCGATGAGCCCGGGCAGGATCGTGCCGCCGGGGAAGTCGCGGCGTTCGCCGGCCGGAAGGTCGGCGGCCGGCGCCACCGCGACGATCCTCCCGTCCCGAACCGCCACCCCGTGCCCTTCGAGCGTCCCGCCGCGCCCGTCGAGGACCCGGTCGGCGGTGAGCACCACCGTGCCGTCATTCGCCGTCTCGGGGCTCGGACCGCCGCTCCCTCCACAGGCCACGAGGGCCGCGACGGCGGTGGCCGACAAGCAGAACCGGCGAAGTCGCGAGAGTTCGGTCATGACGGGAACGAGTGTACGGCTCCACGCTGCGACCCTCGAAGAGGACAAGAATCAGCGCTGCTGAGGAATGACGGAACGATCGTCATTTGACCTGCCGTATGACGACGGCGCCGTCAGAGTCCGTACTTCAATGCAGTCCAGATTCCTGAATCTTCACCCTACCCATGGACGGCGTTAGTGCTACTATGTCCATGATGGTTATGGACACCATCGTTGGCTTCGAGTGGGACGGCGGCAACATCGGCAAGGTCGAAGCACGAGGCTTCACGGCTGCCGACGTCGAGCGCGCGTTCCTGAATGGGCGCGGGACCTCCTTCCCCGATCTCAGCCACTCCGAAGCCGAGGAGCGGCACTGGTTGATCAGCATCACCGATGACGGCAGGCACATCACGGTACCGTTCACCGTACGAACAGACCGAATTCGACCGATTACCGCGTGGACGACAGCCCGCAAGTACAGGAAGTGGGTCCGATGAAGAAAGAACGAGACGAAGCCGAATCCCTCGAGAGCCAGGCGGAGCAGCTTGAACGGTTCGTGGACTTCAGCCAACCGAGACCGGCTGTTTTTCCGAACCTCAAGCCCTCGACCGCTCGCGTCACGCTCCGCATGCCTGGCTGGTTGCTCGCCGAGTTGAAGCGCGAGGCCAATCGCCGTGACGTGCCGTATCAGTCGCTCCTGAAGGTGATCCTGGCGGATTGGCTTCGCGAGCAATCCGCGGCCTGACGCGAACTGGTGTGAACAGCCCCGTTACCGGCGAGGACGGTTCAGGCGCCCGTCCTTGATCACCAGCCGGACGTTTCCGAGCGCCTTGACGTCCCGAGCCGGATCCCCGTCCACCACCACCAGATCGGCGGCGTAGCCCTCGGCGACGGTCCCGATCTCGTCCCCGAGTCCGAGGGATTCGGCGGCCAGCGAGGTGAGGCTCACGATCAGCTCGGCGGGATCCTGCCCGCCCTGCTCCACCCGCGCCACCGCCTCCCGGATGTTCTGGCCGTGGGCGCCCGCGACCGCGTCGGTGCCGAAGACGACCCGCAGTCCCTCGGTGGCGAGGGCCTTCCCGAAGATCCCCATCCGGCCTTCCGAGTTCTCCGACATCAGCCGGAATCCCTCTTCGGTGTAGTTCCCGATCCCGAGGTAGCGGTCCTTGTTCTCGAGGTAGTTGGCGACGATGAGGTAGGTGTTCGGGTCGTAGAAGAGTCCCTTCTCGGCGAGGACGTCCAGGGTGGCCTGATCGAGCAGCGAGCCGTGCTCGATGGTGGTGCAGCCGGCGTTGGCCGCACGGGTCGCGCTCACCGGGCCGTGGGCGTGCACGAGGGTCCGGAGGCCGCGCTCGTTCGCCGCGCCGCACGCAGCGTCGAGCTGTTCCTGGGAGAGCGTCGGCCCGCCGCCGTCCCGGCTGCTTTCCGAGGCGAAGATCTTGATGGCGTCCGCCCCGGCGTCGGCGAGGCGATGCACCTCTGCCGCCATTTCTTCCGGACCGCCGGTTCCGGCGTTGAGCGAGCCGAGCGACGTGATGATCCGGGGGCCGGGGACGATGCCGCGATTCACCGCGTCCCGCACCGGGCCGTCCACCGGGCTCCCGAGGCTCTGCACCGTCGTGAAGCCGGCCTCCATCATCCGGATGCCGTTCTCGAGGGCGTGGAGCGCGTTCAACTCGGGCGGATCGTCGCGGGTGTACCGGCCGTCCGCGCCGAAGTGCCAGTGCAGGTGGACGTGGGTGTCGATGAACCCCGGGAGGATCGTGCCGCCGGGGAAATCGAGCCGCCGGCTGTCCGGCGGCAGTTCGGCCACGGGCAGGACCGCCACGATCCGGTCCTCGCGCACGACGACCCCGTGGCCTTCCAGCACCCCGCCCCGACCGTCGAGCACCCGGTCCGCGGTGAGGACCAGCATGGCGTCATGCGTCGGGTCCGGCTGTTGAGGAGCCGCTGTTCCGCAGGCGCCGGCAAACGCCAGGGCGGCCATCAGCGCACACAACTGACGCAGACCGGGTCGCGGGACCATTCCAGCGCCCAGAGTACGCCACCGGGGGCGTTTCGGCACCTCCCACTCGCGTCCGGCGGATGCGCGCCTTGGCTGCTCTTACCGCAGCGTGGCCGTGATGATCGCTACCGGGGTCCCCGCCGGGCTGAACGGCTCGATGTCGAGTTCCGCGACCGGCTCCGGGGGATCGGTCTCGGGAACCTGGTCGGTGGGCACCCACTCGCTCCCGTCGGCGATTCCGGCGTCATAAGCGACCATGGTGAACGTCACCTCGGCAAGCCAGCTTCCCGCATCGTCCAGGGTGCAGATCTCCGAGAAGCCGATGAACCAGTCGGGACTCGGAGCGAGTTTGCTGGCGTGGCTGACGCACGGGTTTTCGAGCGTCAGTTCCAGCATCGGTCGCAGCAGCAGGGCGCCGACCTGATCGTTGGTCGTCGCGATCACCTGGTGCCCTCGGGATTCCGCGGCATTCGTCAGGACCGTGGCGTCTCCCGTCGCCGCGAAGGCGCGCATTTCCGCCGAGAGGAACCCACCCTCTTCCCACGGCGCCTCGCCTGGCGGATGCGCGATCAGGGCCGCGGACGACGCCAGATCCACGCCTTCCGGCAGCGGCATCGCCCCGAGCGCGATGGCGACGGGATTCCCGGAGATGCGTGGCTCGTAAACGAAAACGTAGGTCGCCGTCTCCGGGGTGGGCGCGGGTACCGGCGGCGCGGGGGTGGGCGCGGGTACCGGCGGCGCGGGGGTGGCCGCCGGCGGAGTTGTCGGCGTACCGCCGCCGTCACCGCCACAGCCGGTGACCAGAAGCGCCGAGGCAAGAAGAAAACCGGTCCGGAAAGTCATTCAGGTCACGCCCCCGTCGTTCCGCACGAATCTGCAATGCCGAGGCCAGGAAGTTCCGGCCGGTTCCTACCGGACTCACCCGACGGCATCGCTGTTTGACGGGACGCGGGGACCACCCATCCCGACCGAAACGCCGGTTGGCAGGACGGGCTCAGAGTTCGCCGGTCAGCCTGGAAGCGGTGCGGAGCGACAGCGCGGCGAAGGTGAGGGTGCCGTTGTTGCACCCCGAGCCCACGATCGTCGGGGCGCCCGCGACCCACAGGTTCTCGTGGTCGTGGGTCCGTCCCCAGGCGTCCACCACGCTGTCGTCCGGATCGTCCCCCATCCGGCAGCCGCCGCCCGGATGGTCGTAGTCGGAGGCGAAGCTGATGTTCAGCATCGTTCCGCCGCCCGCGGTGAGGATCCGCCGGAAGCGTTCCTCGATCTTCGCCTCGGTGTAGCCGCGGAGCTCCGCCGAGACCGGATCGTCCACGAAGTCGATCCGGGGAAGCGGGTCCCCCCACGGGTTCTTGCGGTTCGGCTCGAGGGTCAGGGCGCTCTCCCGCGCCGGGATCACGTCGTAGTAGCCCCGCATGCGGAGCGAGCCGGTCTCGATGCGCCGGCGCCAGTCGTTCAGCGCGGCGTCGCCGAGCAGCAGGTTCCCGTTGTCGTCCCGGAGGCGCGCCCGCTTGCCCACGTCGGATTCCCAGATGCGGAGGTCGTGGCGGATGTACTTCCCGTCCGGCTGGGCCTCGTCGTCCTGGTGCTGGAAGCGCTTGGAAAGGAGGCTGTCCGAGCCGTACACCCCGGGATAGAGCCGCATCGGGACGGAGACGAAGGCGTTCACCCAGCGGTGGCCGGTGATGAAGCGGCCCACGGTGCCGGAGCGGTTCGCGATGCCGTCCGGGAAGCGCCCCCCGGCGCTCATCAGCAGCAGGTGGGAGGACCAGGCGTAGCCGGCCGCCAGCACGAAGTGCCGGGCGCGGATCGTGACCGGGTCGTCCGGGTCGTCGCGGTGGAAGGCGTCCGCCTGCCCGATGGCGTCCGAGTCTGCCTTCGGAACGAGCCGCCGCACCATGGTGCGGTCGTGGAGCGTGATGCGCCCCGCCTCGAGGAGGCTCCGGAAGGTGAAGTCCGGGCTGTACTTGGCGCCGGTGGGGCAGATCGAGCAGGTGTCGCACCGGATGCACTCGCGCCGCCCCCGCCAGGGACGCGAGTTCTTGGAGACCGGGTTCCGCCAGTAGGGGATGCCCGACTTCTCCGCCCACTCCTTGGCGAGGCCCAGGTTGTAGGACGTCGGCAGCGGGTCCATCGGGTAGCCGCCGGAGCGGGGGTCGTACTCGGGCGGCCCCTGCTCGCCCGCCACCCCGATCCGTTCCTCGGCCTCCTGGTAAAACGGGTCCAGGTCGTCGTAGGAAACGGGCCAGTCCGTGCCGACCCCGAAGAGGCTCCGGAGCCGGAAGTCCTCGGGCGAGTACCGCGGCGTGGTGCCTCCCCAGTGCATCGCGAGCCCGCCCACCGACATGGCGCGCGACTGCCCATTGTGGCAGTAGTGCCCGGGGATGTGGTCCCCCTGGTAGGGGTTCTCCCGGTAGTCGAGGAAACGGCGGCGGGTATCGAAGCGGTTCTCGAAGTCGAAGATCCGGTTCCCGGCCTCGATCACGGCGATGGAAGCCTCGGTGTCTTCGGCGACCCGCTCCGCCACCATCGCGGAACTGATCCCGCCCCCGATGATGGCGACGTCGGCTTCGATGACCCGGGGCACGGTCAGTTCTGCGCCTCGGTGGTGGCGAGCGGTTCGGGCATGACCGCGCCGGACGCGAGGTCGCGGCAGGCCCGGGCGTTGATGCGGGCGCCGTAGGCCAGATCGGCGGTCCGGGGCCGCGAATAGAAGCGCGCGAGCAGTCCCACGGCGACGTGGCCCGCGTACGCCGGAGCCGGGAGGTCCCCTTCGGCGTCGTGGCGCTCGAGATCGGCGGCGATCAGGTCCCGCCGCTTCTCGACCGGAAGGTCGGCCAGCCCCGAACCGTGCTGCTTCGTCGCGAGCAGGTCGAGCGCCTGGAGCTGCGACGCCCAACGGGGGGCCGGGTGCGGCGGGCCGTACTGCACCTCGACGGAGGACAGGTAGGGATGCGGCTGTTCCGCCACCGGCTCGAAGCCGTTCAGCCAGGTGACGAAGTCGCGGAGCGCGTCCCGGACACCCTGCGCGCCGATCTCTGCCGGGAGCACGGCTTCGGCGAACGCCTGGAGCAGGGGGAGATCCAGCGAGAGGGACAGCGACTGGCCTTCCTGCGCCGCCGCGGTGGTCGCTCCCGTCGGCGCCGCGACCGCGGCGACCACCGCGCCGGAGGTCTTCAGGAACTTCCGGCGGCTGTTGTGTTCCTTCCCGCTGCTCTTCCCGCCGGCAGCTTCCGCGCTCATCAGGCGATCCATTCTACCGGTGCGTCCGGCGTTCAGACCCCATACGGTGTGCCAACATCCGCCTTGCTCATGCGCGCTTCCGCCGGCGGGACGATCGCCCGGACGCTGTCCGCCGGATTCCTGCTCGCCGGACTTGCGGCGGCCGCCGCCCAGCCTCCCCGGCTCGATCCGCAGCTCGAAGAGGTCCTGAACGCGGTGCGGGACGGCGAGTTCGAGATCATGGCCGCCGCGATCGACGGGGGGATGGCGGTGGACGCCAAGGCCCCGAACGGCATGACCGCGCTGCACGTGGCGGCGGTGCTCGGCCGGGAGCGTTTCGTTGCCTGGCTCCTCGAACGGGGCGCCGCGGTGAACGATCCGGCGCAGAACGGCATCACGCCTCTGAACCGCGCCGCGATGGGCGGCCATCTCGGCACGATGGAACTGCTGCTGGAAGCCGGCGCGGACGTGAACGCCGCGGCGCGCTGGGGCGCCACCCCACTGCTCAGCGCGGTGGACCGGGGCCGGACGGAGGCGGTCCGGATGCTGCTCGCGGCGGGCGCCGATCCCACGGTGACGGCGGCGAACGGCGAGACCGCGCTGAGCCTCGCCCGCCAGAAGGAACACCGCGACATCGTGGTCCTCCTCTCGGAAGATCCGGAGACCGTGCGCACCGAGCGCGAGGCCGAAGCCGACCGGCGGTCCTCCCGGGCGGACACCCACCACCGGACCGGGGTGGCCTACGACGACGCCGGCGACATCCGGCGCGCCATCGATTCGTACCGGCTGGCGCTCGAACAGGATCCGGACGATCCGCTCATCCGCTACCGCCTTGGGCGCGCGCTCCACCGCTTCGGCGAACGCGAGGCGCTGGTCCACCTGATCGAGGCGGTCGAGGGATGGGAGGCCGCGATCGAGGCGGGGGAGGAACTCGCGCCCATCGTGCGCCCGGCGCTCGAGGACGCCTGCGGCGTGCTGGCGGAAGCCGGGCGAAGCGAAGACGCCGCGCGCTGCGAGGCGGCGCTGGCCCGGTCGCGCTGACCGGGGCGGGCACGCCGACCGCGTCTCTAGAATCCCGGCGCAAGGAGGTACGCCGTCATGCGCTCGGCCACTACTCGCCGGTTCGCGGCGATCGGGTTCACCCTGGCCTTGGCCTCTTTTCTGGCCGCGGGGTGCGACGACGAAGCGAGCCCGACAACACCCGCTCCGGCCCCCGCGCTGGCCCCGACACCGCCTCCACCGGAGGAACCGGCGCCGCCGGAAATCGCGGCGGAAGAAGTCGTGGACCGGGAAACGCTCAAGCTGTTCGTCGAGGAAGCCATCCGAATCGCGACTGCCGAGATCACGAGCGCCGACGAGGCGTATGCCTATTTCGACACGAACTTCCGGCCCGAGGGCCCGTGGAGGCACGGGGAGATTTACCTGTTGGTCTTCGACCTGGATGGAAAGAACTTCTTCCACGGCGCGCTGCCGGACCTCGAGGGACAGGACCTGTTGGATCTCACGGACGTCGAAGGTGTCCGTTTCACGGAGGAACTGCTGGCCGCGGCCGCGGCCGGCGGAGGCTATGTGGAGTACCTGTGGCCCAACCCGACAGTCGAGGGGGACGAAGAGACAGGATCTCCCAAGGTTGGCTACGCGGCCGAGGCGACGTTCGCCGACCAGACCTTCGTAGTGATTTCCGGGATCTATCCGCCGGTCAACGCGGCGGACGTGCGGAACCCGGGGACGCTGAAGTCTTTCGTGGAACGGGCGGCGATGGTGCTGGCCGAGAACGCCTCCGACCTGGAAACCGCGTACGCCTTCCTCGACGGGAACTTCCGCGAAGAGGGCGAGTGGCGGCACGGCCAGGTCTACGTGTTCGCCCAGACGTTGGAGCTGGTCAACTTCTTCCACGCCTTCCGGCCCGAGATCGAGAGGCTGGACCGGTCGGAGACCGAGGACGTGAACGGCGTGAAGATCAACCAGGAGCTCCGCGCGGCGGCGCTGTCCGGGGACGGATACGTCGAATACTGGTACGACAACCCGGCGGTCGAGGGCGACGAGGAGACCGGCTCTCCCAAGGTGGCTTACGCCACCATCGTGACGATCGAATCGGTGCCGCTCATCTTCGGTTCCGGGATCTATCCCGAGCAATCCGGGGAGGAGTGAGCCCGAAGGATGAACCGCACCCGTAGAGTGATGAAAAAACCCGTCATGGCCACGACGCTCCGACTCGCGCCTGCCGGGCTTGCCCTGGCGCTGGCCTCGCTCCTGGCCGTCGCCTGCGGCGAGGACGCCGGCCCCACGGCTCCCGCTCCGGCGCCGCCAGCGCCCGCGCCACCGCCGCCGGCCGCGATGCCCGAACCGGCGCGGATCCGGGCGGAGGAGGTGGTGGACCGCGACACGCTGCGCCTCTTCGTGGAGGAGGCCATCCGGATCACTTCCTCCGAGGCCTCCTCGGCGGACGAGGCCTATGCCTTCCTGGACGAGAACTTCCGGTCCGAGGGCCCGTGGCGGCACGGTGAGATCTACCTGTTCGTGCTGGACTCGCACGGCGTCGGTTTCTTCAATCCCACCTTGCCCCACCTGGAGGGACAGGACCTCTCGGACTGGGTGGACCTTCAGGGAGTCCGGCTCACCGAGGAGCTGCTCGCGGCCGCGGCAGGCGGCGGAGGGTACGTGGAGTACCTGTGGGACAACCCGGAGGTCGAGGGCGACGAAGAGACCGGATCGCCGAAGCTGGGGTACGCGGCGCTCCTGTCGATCGGAGATGTCGACCTCATGTTCGGGTCCGGGATCTATCCGCCGGTCACCGCGGCGGATGTGCGGAACCGGGGGACGCTGAAGTCTTTCGTGGAGCGGGCGGCGATGGTGCTGGCCGAGAACGCCTCCGATCTGGAAACCGCGTACGCATTCCTCGACGGGAACTTCCGCGAGGAGGGCGAGTGGCGGCACGGCCAGGTCTACGTGTTCGCCCAGACGATGGAACTGGTCAACTTCTTCCACGCCTTCCGGCCCGAGATCGAGGGCCTGGACCGGTCGGAGAACGAGGACGTGAACGGCGTGAAGATCAACCAGGAGCTCCGCGCGGCGGTGCTGTCCGGGGACGGGTACGTCGAATACTGGTACGACAACCCGGCGGTCGAGGGCGACGAGGAGACCGGCTCTCCCAAGGTGGCCTACGCCACCGTCGTGACGATCGGATCGGTGCCGCTCATCTTCGGTTCCGGGATCTATCCCGAGCAATCCGGGGAGGAGTGAGCCCGGGCCGGGGTCGTCGTCCGCCGATGCCGGGCCGCAGCGCGGATCGGATGTCGGAATGGCTTGGAACGCCGGCTTCAGCCGGCACAGCGGGCCGGAGGCCCGCGGACGACCTGCCGTTATCCGCCCCCGGCGACGGAGGTCCGGGAACTTCTGTCCTGGCAGGTGAAGGCCGAGACAATGAACCATCCCGCAGGTCAAGGTCGCGCCGTGCGCGGCGCGGAGCGCCGCGCGTGCCGGTCTGGAGACCGGCGTTCCAGGCCGGCGGCGTCGTCTGCGTTGGGGGGCGGTGGGTTTTCCGCCCGCCGGGGGCGGGCTGTGCCGGCTGAAGCCGGCGTTCCAAGCCGGAGGTGTCATCTGCGCGGGGGGCGGTGCGTCCTCCGCCCGCCGGGGGCGGGCTGTGCCGGCTGAAGCCGGCGTTCCAAGCCCGTCCGCCGCTCAGCTCGACTCGCGGACGACGTCGTCGCGGGTCTTGCGGATGTTCTCGAAGCTGTCCTGGGAGATGACGTAGTACCAGTCGGCGAAGCGGCGGGTGAGGGTCTCCTCGAGTTCCCGGCCCTTCTCGACGTCGTCCTCCCAGCGGTCCCAGTCGCGCGCCCGGTCGCGGTTCTCGCGGTCGGCGTCGGTGAGTTCGTCGGACGGCTTGTCGAGGTAGTCCCGGTTCGCGGGGCGGGGCGGCTCCCGGAAGCGCTCGGGGCGGAACTCGGCGGTGACGAAGAGGTAGCGGTTCTCGGCGGGGCCGGAGGAAGCCGCGTCCGCGGAGTCCTCCTCGGCGCTGCCGGCGCTCACGTCCTCGTCCCGGCCGTAGACGACCTCTCCGAACCGCAGGGTGTAGCGGATGCCCTCATCGGTCTCGAGCCGGACCTCGCCCTCGTTGGAGAGCAGGCTGCCGCCCTGGGTGAGGTAGTAGCCGCGGCTCTGCAGCGAGAGGATGTCGGCGTTGGAGACGCCGGCCGCGTCGCCGGTCAGGGTCGCCGCGATGCCCTCGGGCTTCGGCCGCACTCCCACGATCTCGAGCTCGTCGGCGGCCCGGAGGATCTCGTTCACCTCGAAGGAATCCACCTCCTCGCTGGAGCCGAGGCCCTCCGCCGTCCAGTCGCTGTCCACCTTGTTGAGCGCGAGGCGTCCCCGCCGGTCCACCTGGAGGGTGCGTTCGTTGATCGTGTAGTCCTCGAGGACGGCCTCGTCCACCCGGTCCCGGTCCATGAGCAGCAGGTCGCGCTCGATCCAGTCCCCGAACTGCGCCGAGATGTCCACCCCGAGCTGCGAGACGTAGACGCGCTTCTGGCCCGGGACCCGGACGAAGTAAGACCCCTCGCGGTCCGGCACCTGCCGGCCGATGACGAGGTCCGCGAGCACCCGGTCGCCCGAGGCCTTCACCGTCACCCGGCGTCCCCGCCCGATGAGCGAGACCGCGCCCTCGTCCAGCGGGTCCACCACCCCGAGCGCGGGATGGTCGGCCACGTTCTCGGAGCGGAAGTCGTCCTTCTCGAGGAGCATGATGCCGGCGGCGGTCTGCGCCAGCCGGTCCTGGCCGTCGGCGGGATAGTCGTGGTGGCTGGGGATGGTCCAGATCCCGTTCTCGTTCTGCACCCGGAACGGGATCGCTTCGGCGGTGGCCTCATCGAACTCGATGATCTCGAGCGACATCGCCTCTTCGGGATCCTCGAAACCCGGGAAGAAGCGCTCGCCGAGGTCCACGAAGTCGCTCGGCTCGGGATTGCGCGGGGCGCTCACCGCGGCGAGCACGGTCAGCAGGAGCGCCGCGCCGGCGATGGTCTGGGTGCGGCGGAGTTCGGGCCCGCCGGTCTGCCGGGCTTCCGGGGTTGCGGCCGTGTTCGTCGTTTCGCTCATCGTTCCTCTCTCCTCGCCGGTCACTGCTGCCTCAGGCGCCGCGCGGCGGCCGCCCCCTCCACTTCAGCCCGTCGGCGCCGCACGAAGGTCCAGACTCCCAGCAGGAACACCGGGATCGGCGGCAGCAGCACCGCCGCGGTGCGGATGCCGCTCTGGATGCGGCGGATCTGCGCCTCCATGCGCTCCTCGCTGGCGCTGATCTGCGCGTCCTTCTCGGCGTTGATGTTCGCCTCCAGAACGCTGAACCGGCGGTTCTCCACTTCCTGGAGGTTGCGGGCCATGATCGCTTTCGCCTGCGCATCGAGGTCGTCGCGCTCCTCGACCGCCGCGACCCGGCGGTCGAGCCGTTCCTGCGCCTGGCGCAGCGCCTCCTGGGCGCTGGACTCCGCCTCGTCCTCCTCGAGGCTCCGCTGCTCGGTGAACTCGCGGACCCGGGACTCCACCGCTTCGAGGGTCCGGTGGCGCACCCGGCGGTTCCGGAGCGCCACGAAGGACTCGTCCCCGGCGAGGACGTCCATGGCGTTCAGGAAGAACGACACGTTGTCGAAGTTCAGGTTGGGAGGCCCGATCCGGCGCAGCTCGAAGAACTGCTCCGAGATGAAGTCAAGATCCGCGATCGCGATGACGCGGGTGCTGTCCGCCTCGGCCATCGCGGACGGGTCCGCGTCATCTCCCGTGGCCTCGTCGGACTCGGGCCGGAAGGTGCGCGCCTCCGCGGCCACCACGTACTGCATCGGGTCCGGCCGGTGCGGCAGGTTGGGGTTCAACTGCGATCCCAGGAAGTTCCGCTGCACCATCTGGAAGTAGGGGAGCACGCCGGACACGTCCCCGGTGGTGAGGAGCGGCTGGAACTCGGCCACCGCTCCCGGAAGCGGTTCGAAGTACCCGGGGTAGATGAGCACGACCTGCTGGAGCCCGGCGCTCGCCGCCGAGGCGTCCGCGAAGACCTCCGGGTTGCCGTTCCCCTCGCCGAGGAACACCACCTCCGGCGGGAGATGGCCGAGGTCGGGATGCGGGTTGTAGGCGTCCCAGACGATCCCGCCCGGGTCCCACGAGATCCCGAGGTTCGCGAGGAACGACTGGACGTTCCCCTTCGGCGTCGGCGGCGGCTGGCCCTGCCGCATGAAGGGGTTCTGCGAGGCGCCCGGCGGCTCGGAGGGCGCGAGGCCGATGTTCACCACCGGCAGCGGGTCCACGAGCAGGACCGCCGGGACGCCGGTGCGGATGAAGTCGGTGACGTTGTTCATCTCGTCGTCGGCAAGCGTCGACGGCAGCACCACCAGCAGCCCGTCCACCTCCTCGGTGATCATCGCGTTCGGCTGGATCTGCACCACCTCGTACTGCTTGCGGAGTTCGTCCACCACCGACCACTCCGGCGAGCTCCGCATGGTCTGGAAGTCGAGGCCGCCGAAGATGCGGAGTTCCTTGGAGATCACTCCGATCCGCTTCTTGTCGGTGTTGGCCACCACCCGGATGCTGCGGGCGAGTTCGTACTCGACCGGCAGTCCGCGGTCGAAGAAGGGAATCACCTGCTCCTCGGCGGCGCAGGTGAAGGCGACCCCCATGAAGACGTCGCTGACCCCGGTGCGCGCCGAGGACACGCTCGGGATCTCCCGCGGCATGATCCCGAACTTCTCGCGGGCCTCGCGGGCGGACTCGGTGAACGGTTCCGTGTCCTCGACGAGCACCTGCACCCGGCCGCCGCTCACCGATTCCATCTCGCGGAGCACGCTCATCAGGGTCGCGCGGGTCTGGACGAGCGGTTCGGGAACCTCGGGGCTCAGATACGCCTGCACGAAGACCGGCCGGTCGTCGGGCAGCGCCCGGAGCAGCTCGCGGGTCTCCGCGGAGAGCGAATGGAGCCGCTCGGCGGTGGTGTCGACGCGGAAGCCAAGCCGCGAGATGAGCACGATGGCGCTCAGCAGCGCCAGCGCCACGGAGACCGCGCGCACCGCGTGGTGGGTGGACATGCGGTAGCCGTCGGCCGCGGCGGGCCAGTGACGCTTCCCGATGAGCAGGACGTTCAGGTAGAGGAAGAAACCGGCGACGGCCGCGAAATAGAGCACCGAGGTGAACGGGATCACGCCGCGGCCGAACTCGTCGAAGTGGTGGATCGCCGAGACGGGCTCCACCGCCCGGGCCAGCCACGGGCTGAAGCTGCCGAGGAAGAGGTCGGGCAGCACCAGCACCCCCGCCGCCACCGCTCCCAGGATGAACGCCACCGTGGGGATGGAGGTGAGGAGCGACGCGGCCATGCCGGCCGCCGCGAGCGCCGCGCCGAGCAGCGCGTAGCCGACGTAGTTGGCGAACAGCAGGCCCCAGTCGGGGCTCCCGAGGAACATCAGGACGAGCGCGTGGCTGAGCGAGAGCGCCAGCGCGGCGCCGTAGATGCCGAGCACCGCCGTGTACTTGCCGAGCACGATCTCCAGATCGGTCGCCGGCAGGGTGAGCAGCAGCTCGTCGGTCCCGAGCTTCTTCTCCTCGGCCCACACCGACATGGTGAGCGCCGGGATGAAGAAGATGAGGATGTACGGGAAGAGCCCGTTCAACTGGTCGAGGTTCGCCAGGTTGTTCAGGAAGAAACGGTCCTGCCAGAACGCCGCGGCGGCGCTCAGCAGGATGAACAGCGTCAGGAAGACGTAGCCCGACGGGTTGGAGAAGTACATGCGGAGGTCCCTCCGCATGAGGGCCGCCACCACCGGGCGGCGGACGTTCGGGATCTCGACGAGGCCGGGCATCACGCGTCCTCCCCCGGGGTGGGCGCCGGCGCGTCGCCCGCCGCTCCGTTCTGGGCCGCTTCGTCGCTCCCGCCCATCCCGGTGAGTTCGTAGAAGCTGTCCTCCATCGATCCGCCCCGCTGGAGGTCCGACGGCACCCCGTCGAACACCAGCCGGCCGCCGTTCACCACCAGCACCCGGTCCGCCACCGCTTCCACCTCGCGGAGGATGTGGGTGGAGATGAGGACGGTCTTGCCGGCGCCCAGCCGTCGGATGTTCTGGCGGAAGTCCCGGATCTGGTTGGGATCGAGGCCCGCCGTCGGCTCGTCCATGATGAGCACCTCGGGGTCATGGAGCAGCGCCTGCGCCACCCCGACCCGCTGGCGGAAGCCCCGGGAGAGCTTCCCGATGGGCTTCTCCATCACTTCGTCGAGTGCGCAGAGAGCGGCCACTTCCCTGATGCGGGAGGTCAGCCGGCCCGGCGGGATCTCGCGGGCCTCTCCGAAGAAGCGCAGCAGTTCCGCCGGCGTCATGTCCGGGTAGAGCGGGCCGTTCTCCGGCAGGTAGCCCAGCCGGCGGGTCGCGTCGAGACGCTGCGTGTGGACGTCCAGCCCGGCGATCTCCGCGGTGCCCCCGCTGGGGGCGAGATAGCCGGTCAGCATCTTCATCGTGGTGGTCTTCCCGGCGCCGTTCGGCCCCAGGAAGGCGACGATCTGCCCCCGGGGAATCGCGAAGCGCACGCTCTCGACGGCCACGAAGGGCCCATAGAACTTGCTGAGATCGCGCGCCTCGATCATGATCGGTTCGGTCATATCGAGGTACCTCTGTCCTGGAGAAGGCGGGGAATTCTAGCCACGGGCAGGGCTCCCGCGCGCGGCGATTCCGAAGAACGCGGGAATGCCGATCCGGTTCCCGGGACTCCGGGGCCGGCCGCCCGAGTTCCCGCCCGACCCTCAGGCGCGGGCCGCCGCCTCCTCGGCGATCATCGCTTCCAGTTGCCGGCGGAAGCGCAGCGGCCCGCCATCGATCGGCAGATTGATGTGCGGTGAGGTCGCGGCGTCCATGCCGACCTGCACTTCGTTCAGGACGGCGCGGTCCTCCTCGAACGCCTCGCGCACGTCCTCGCTCATCATCTCGCTCAGGTCTTCGTCCTCGGGCCGGACGTTGCGAAGCTGGAACCAGTAGTAGCGGGTCTGCTTTTCGGTGACCGGGGTCATGAAGTTGTAGCTGTCCATGATGAAGGTGCTGTCGGCGAGCGGCCCCTCCGGCCCGCCGGTCCCCGCGGGGGTGAAGACCGCCCGGATGAACGCGAGGGACGGGTAGCGGACCTCGTAGTGCTGCAAGCGGTCGCAGTTGCCCTCGAACGAAACGATCTTCTTGTAGAAGGGGGCCGGCTCCACGTCCAGCATCCAGCGGTGCACGATGGTGCCGTCCTTCGTCCCGGTGACCTGAAGGGGAGCGTCCTTCGCGGCGTCCTGGGCGAAGGAGGTCGCGTGCACCCAGGCGACGTGGGTCGGGTCGAGCAGGTTGTC
Organism: Vicinamibacteria bacterium; assembly: GCA_965116805.1. Taxonomy (GTDB): domain Bacteria; phylum Acidobacteriota; class Vicinamibacteria; order Marinacidobacterales; family Marinacidobacteraceae; genus Marinacidobacterium. Next base: position 950,127 of record OZ220713.1, on the reverse strand, counting down.
GCACACGAACAGGTAGTTGCACTCGAGCTCCAGCGCCGGGCCCCGGTTGATGCCCCAGGCCGGGTCGTCGAAATTGGGGATGGCGATGATCTTCCCGGGATCGGCCTTCTCGGCATTCCCCATCCAGATCCAGACCAGGCCGTACCTCTCGTGCACCGGGTACGGCCGGACGTTGGCGCCCGGCGGGATGCTCCCGCCGCCCGGCGCCCAGACGCATTGCCCGGAGGCGTCGAACGTCAGCCCGTGATACCCGCATTCCAGGTTGCCGCCCCGGATCCGACCCTTCGAGAGCGGCAGCTTGCGGTGCGGGCAGGCATCTTCGAGCGCGACGACCCGCTCTTCGTCGGGACGGAACACGCAGACCCTCTCGCCCAGAACCTGAATCTGCCGCGGCGTCCGGCCGATCTCGCTGCTCCAGGCGGCGACGTACCAAGCGTTCCTGAGAAACATCCAACTTCCCTCGCTCCGCCGAATTCTGGAACATTTGGCCTTCGCTGGGCCGCCATACAATGCGGGACATGCGGACACCCGTGGCGGGACGCCGGATCGCCGCGCTGAGCCTGGTCGCGGGAGCGGCCTGGCTGGCCTCCGGGACCGCCGCGCGCGCCGAGGCGCCGCGCCGGCCGCAGGCGGTCGTCCTCGCGCCGGACACCCCGGCCGGCGAGGCGCTCCTGGTCGGCAACCGCGCCGGAACGGTCAGCGTCATCCGCCCCGGCGATCTCACCCTCCTGGGAGAGGCCCCGGCCGGCGCCAACATCACCGACTTCGCGCTGCTTCCGGGCGGCGGCGGCCGGGTGCTCGCCATCGACCACGGCGCGCACGAACTCCTGGTGCTCGGTCCCGCAAGCGGCGACTGGACGGCGCCCGGCCCCTTCCCCGCGGCCGCCGCGGCCCCGCTCCTCGAAGTGGAGGCGGCCGTCCCGACCTGCCGCTACCCGATCCAGGCAGCCCGCCAGGGTTCGTCGCTGGCGGTTTCCTGCCTCTGGTCGCGGCGGGTGCAGATGTACGACCTCACGCGTCCGGAGGTGGCCGCCGAGGATCTGGGCACTCCCCGCTGGGTCGCCGATCTCCCCTTCGAGCCGCAGGAAATGCTGTTCCTGGGCGACGGGAAACTGCTGGTCGCCGACGCCTTCGGCGGGGGTCTCGCGGTGGTTTCGGCCGCGGACGGCGAACTGCTCCGGACGAAGGAGCTCACCGGCCACAACCTCCGGGGCCTGACGCTCCTTCCGGACGGGAGGCTCGGGATCGCCCACCAGGAACTCCACACCGGGATGCACACCACCTCGGACGACATCCGCTGGGGGGTGTTCATCACGAACAGCGTCAGCCTGATGCCGCTGGACGACCTGGTTTCCGGCAACCCGCGCCTGGGACGGCGCACCCGGATCATGGATCTCGGCGACGTCCTCACCCCGTCGGGAGACCCGGCCGCGATGGTGGTTTCGCCCGAGGGCGAACTGGTCATCGCGCTTTCCGGAGTCGGACGGCTCGCCTTCGGCGGCGCCGACGCCCGGCGGATGAGCCACACGCGGGTGGGGCGCGGCCCGTCGGCGATCGCGGCCGGCGGGAACGGACTCCTCTACGTGGCCAACACGCGGTCCGACGAGATCTCGGTGGTCTCGCTCGCCGAGCAGACCGAGGTGGCCCGGGTGCCGCTCGGGCCGGCGGCGCCGCTCACCGCCGCCGAGCGCGGCGAGCTGCTCTTCCACGACGCGTCGCTCTCGCTGCGCGGCTGGATGAGCTGCGCGAGCTGCCATACCGGGGGACACACCAACCACCGTCTCTCGGACACGCTCGGCGACGGCACCTACGGCGCGCCCAAGCGGGTCCTGTCGCTGCTCGGGGTCGCGGACACGAAGCCGTGGGCCTGGGACGGCCAGATTCGCAGGCTCGAGGACCAGGTCGTCAAGTCGGTGCGCACCACCCTCCGCGGCCGGCAGCTCGAGGAGCGCGAGGTGAGCGACCTCGCGGCCTACCTCCGGACTCTGGAGCTACCGGAGGTCGGGGCGCCGGTGGAATCGCCGCTCCTGGCGGCAGGACAGGAAGCGTTCGACCGCTACGCCTGCAGCCGCTGCCACACCGCCCCGGCCTACACCTCGCCCGGGGTCCACAACGTGGGCCTGACCGACGAGCTCGGACGCGACCGGTTCAACCCGCCGTCGCTCCGGGGAGTCAAGTTCCGGCGCGCCCTCCTCCACGACGGCTCCGCCAAGTCCCTCGAAGAGGTCTTCGACGTCCATCCGGGACTCGGCGTCGAAGTGAGCCCGGACGACCTCCCCGCCCTGATCGCGTTCCTCCGGACGCTCTGAGGCGGGGCCCCGGGAGCGCCGGTCTTCAGACCGGCACCGCGGCCCGGAGGGCCGCGAAACCGTCCCGCTACGGGCTCCCGCGGCGCCTACTGCTGCGCTTCGAATTCCGCGGCGGCCGCGCGCGCCCGCGCTTCGAGTTCCGCCTCGCTCAGGTCCTCGATGTGGGTCGCGAGGCTCCAGCGGTGTCCGAAGGGATCCACCACGTTCGACATGCGGTCTCCCCAGAACTGGTCCTCGGGGGGACGGATCTCACGGGCGCCTTCCGCCATCGCCTTCCCGTGCACGGCGTCCACGTCCGGCACGTAGAGGTGGATCGTGGTGCTCGTCCCGCCCAGGGTGTCCGGGGACACGAACCCGGCCTCCGCCGGCGGTCCGGGGAACTCCTGGGCCATGTAGATCTGGCTCTCTCCGAAGCGGAGTTCCGCGTGCATCACGGCGCCGCCCTCGCCCTCCATCGAGGAGTCCACGGTGGCGCCGAGGACCTCCTGGTACCAGGCGAGCGCCGCCTGTCCGTCGCGGACAACGAGATAGGGGGTGACCGCGTTGGCGCGGTTCGGAATGTAGTGCGTGGCCTTGGCCATGGGGTTTGCTGCTCCTTTGCTGGGGATCGTGAACGCGGACGTGCGCCGCGCCTTCCGGAACGACCGAACCGGCGGAAAGGTTCGGTTGGCGTGCGGATTCTGACGGCTGAAGGCCCGGAGCGGACACCCGAAGTCGCGCGGCGTTACGAACGGTACCGGCCCGCGACCAGCAACCCGGCAAGCGCCCGGCGGCCGAGCCAGTAGGTCAGGTCGCGCGGATGACCGACGTCCCAGATCGCGATGTCCGCGCGCTTCCCCGCCTCGAGCGTCCCCCGGTCGTGCTGGAGCCCGAGCGCCCGCGCCGCGTGGCGCGTCACCCCGGCGAGGCACTCCTCCGGCGTCAGTCCGAAGAGCCGGGAGGCGAGCGCCATGGCCTCGGGCAGCGAGGCGAGCGGCGACGTCCCCGGGTTGCAGTCGGTCGCCAGCGCGATCGGGACCCCGCGCCGGCGTAGCGCGCCGACGGGAGGACGGCGGCGCTCGCCGAGCGTCAGGAAGGCGCCCGGCAGCAGCACCGCCACGGTTCCGGCTCCCGCGAGCGCCTCGATCCCCGCCTCCGGCGTGTACTCCAGGTGGTCGGCGGAGAGCGCCCCGAAGCGCGCCGCGAGCGCCGCCCCTCCTCCGTCGGTCCGCTGGTCCGCATGCAGCTTGACCGGCAACCCCAGAGCCCGGGCGCGTTCGAACAAACCCGCGAGCTGCGCGGCGCTAAAGGCAACGGATTCGCAGAAGCCGTCCACAGCGTCCGCCAACCCGTCCTCCGCGACCCGGGGCAGCAACTCGTCGCCGACGAAAGCCAGGTAGTCGTCGGGCCGTCCCCGGAACTCCGGCGGCACCGCATGCGCCGCGAGCAGGGTCGTCCTCACCGTCAGCCCGGAGGCGCGGCCCAGGCGGCGCGCCACTTCCAGCATCCGGATCTCCGTGTCCAGATGCAGCCCGTACCCCGACTTGATCTCGACGGTCGCCGTCCCCTCGCCGGCCATCGCCTCCAGGCGGCCCAGCGCGCTCCGGAAGAGCTCCTCGGCCGAGGCGGCCCGGGTGGCCCGCACCGTGGCCATGATCCCGCCGCCGGCGGCGGCCAGTTCCTCGTAGCTCGCGCCGCCGAGCCGCGCCTCGAACTCGCTCCCCCGGTCGCCCCCGAACACCAGGTGGGTGTGACAGTCGATCAGGGCGGGCGTGATCCAGCGCCCTTCGAGCGAACGGACCTCATCCGCCCGCCCGGAAGGAAGGTCCGCCCCGAGCCCCACCCAGGCGATCTCCCCGTCCCGGATCGCGAGCGCCCCGCCACAGGTCGCGCCGTAGGGATCGGGTGCGCCGGCGCGCATCGTCGCGATGCGGGCATCGGTCAGCAGGAGGTCCCAGCGGTCCATGCGGCCGAAGATAGCGTGTGCCAAGCTTCGGAAACGCCGATGAAGCGGATCCTGGCGCGCCGCGCGCTGCTCCCCACCGGATGGGCGGAGGATGTCCTGCTGGGTATCCGGGACGGCGAAATTGTCGAGGTCTCCGCGGGGGTCCCCTCCCCGCCGCCCGCCGACGTGACCACCGGGATCGTGATCCCCGGCCTGACCAACGCCCACAGCCACGCGTTCCAGCGGGCGCTGGCCGGCAGGACCGAGCACCGCTCGCGGGCCGAACGCGATTCGTTCTGGACCTGGCGCGAGCGGATGTACGAACTCACCGGGCGGCTCGACGCCGGGAGCCTGACCGCCATCGCGCGGCAGGCGTACACGGAGATGCTGGCGAGCGGCTACACGTCGGTCGTCGAGTTCCACTATCTCTTCCGGGACGGCGCCGGCGGCGACGCCATGTTCGAAGCGCTCCGCCGGGCGGCCCGGGACAGCGGTATCCGGCTGATCTACGTTCCGGTGCTCTACGAACGCGCCGGGTTTGACGGTTCCGCTCCCGAGGCGCGGCAACGGCGGTTCGCCATGGACGTCGAGAGTTTTCTCGCCCACCAGGCGCGCGCGGCCGGCGCGGCTTCCGGACGGGTGACGGTCGGGATCGGCGCCCACAGCCTGCGCGCGGTCAGCGAGACGTCTTTGCGGCAGGTGGCGGCGCGCGCGATCGCCACCGGGAGTCCGATGCACCTCCACATCGCGGAGCAGCGCCGGGAGGTCGAGGACTGCCTCGCCGCCGGTGGCTCCCGCCCGGTGCGCTGGCTGCTGGATCGGTTCGAGTTGGACGAACGGTGGTGCCTCGTCCACGCAACCCACCTCGACGACGCGGAGACCCTCGACCTCGCCGCCTCGGGCGCGGTCGTGTGCCTCTGCCCCAGTACCGAGGGCAACCTCGGCGACGGCTCGTTCCCGCTGGAGTTCTTCCTGCGCGCCCTGGGCCGGATCGCGATCGGCTCCGACAGCCAGGCGACGATCAACCCCTTCGAGGAGCTGCGCTGGCTCGAGTATGGCCAACGACTCGCCTCGGAGTCCCGGAACGTGGTTTCCCTCGAGGATCGGCACGTGGGGCGAGAGCTCTTCCGGCGCGCGCTCGCGGGCGGCGCGCAGGCCGCCGGGCAACCCCGCTTCGGGCTGGCGCCCGGGGCGCCCGCGGACCTCGTGGTGCTGGACGGCGAGGACCCGATGCTCGCCGGCCACGGCCCGGACACCCTGCTCGACGCGCTGCTATTCTCGGGATATCGAGTACCGATCGAACGAGTCATGGTCCACGGCGAATGGAAGGTGGTAGGCGGCCAGCACGTGGAGCGCGCCCGGACCGCAACTGAATTCGCGGCGGCGCTGGCCCGCGTCGGAGTGGAGTCGCCATGAAGACCGCCCCGTCGACGGCTATCAAGGCTCCGACCGGGCCCCTCCGCTCCGCGAAGAGCTGGCTCACCGAGGCGCCGCTCCGGATGCTGATGAACAACCTCGATCCGGAGGTCGCCGAACGGCCCGGGGACCTCGTGGTCTACGGCGGAATCGGGAAGGCGGCCCGGAACTGGGAGGCCTACGAGGCGATCGTCGCGGCACTGAGGCAACTCGAAGCCGACGAGACCCTGCTGGTCCAGTCCGGCAAGCCCGTGGGCGTCTTCCGGACCCATCCCGAAGCGCCGCGGGTGCTCATCGCCAACTCCAACCTGGTGCCGGCCTGGGCGAACTGGGAGCACTTCCGGGAACTCGACCGCAAGGGTCTGATGATGTTCGGCCAGATGACCGCCGGGTCCTGGATCTACATCGGCAGCCAGGGCATCGTCCAGGGCACCTACGAGACCTTCGTGGAGATGGGGCGCCAGCACTACGGCGGGGACCTCGCCGGCCGCTGGATCCTGACCGCCGGGCTCGGCGGCATGGGAGGCGCCCAGCCGCTCGCCGCGAAGATGGCCGGCGCCTCGCTCCTCGCGATCGAGTGCCAGGCGGACCGGATCGAACGCCGGCTCGCGTCGGCGTACCTCGACACCCGGGCCGGGACGGTGGACGAGGCGCTCGCGCTGATCGAGGGATCGGTCCGGGCGCGCGCCCCCCTGACCGTGGGCCTCCTCGGCAACGCCGCGGAGATCCTTCCGGAGCTGCTCGCCCGCGGGGTCCGGCCCGACGCCCTCACCGACCAGACGTCGGCGCACGACCCGGCGAACGGCTACCTGCCGGCCGGCTGGAGCGTCGAGGAGTGGCGCGCCCGGCGGGAGAGCGATCCGGACGCCGTCGCGGCCGCCGCGGTCCGTTCCATCGCCGGCCACGTCCGCGCCATGCTCGGCTTCCACGACGCCGGCGTCCCGACCTTCGACTACGGGAACAACATCCGCCAGGAGGCGCTCGGCGCCGGGGTGGAACGCGCGTTCGACTTCCCCGGGTTCGTCCCCGCCTACGTGCGGCCCCTGTTCTGCCGGGGCGTCGGGCCTTTCCGCTGGGCGGCGCTGTCCGGCGATCCCGAGGACATCTACCGGACGGACGCGAAGGTCAAGGAACTGATCCCCGACGACCCGCACCTCCACAACTGGCTCGATGCCGCCCGCGAGCACATCCAGTTCCAGGGGCTGCCGGCGCGCATCTGCTGGGTGGGCCTCGGACAGCGCCACCGGTTGGGGCTGGCGTTCAACGAGATGGTGCGCCGGGGAGAACTCGAAGCCCCCATTGTCATCGGCCGCGACCACCTCGACAGCGGCTCGGTGGCGAGCCCCAACCGGGAGACCGAGGCGATGCGCGACGGCTCCGACGCGGTGTCCGACTGGGCGTTCCTGAACGCGCTGCTGAACACCGCGAGCGGCGCGACCTGGGTCTCCATCCATCACGGCGGCGGGGTCGGGATGGGGTACGCGCAGCACGCCGGGTTCGTCATCGTCTGCGACGGCAGCGACGCCGCCGGCCGCCGCATCGAGCGGGTCCTGTGGAACGACCCGGCGTCGGGGGTCATGCGCCACGCGGACGCCGGCTACGAGGAGGCGATCGCCTGCGCCCGGGAACACGAGCTCGACCTGCCCATGGTCCCGTGAAGATCGAGATCGGGGAGGCGATCCCCCTCGCCACCCTGCGCGCGGCCTGGCTCGACCGGGTATCGGTCGAGCTCAACGAGGACGCCCGCCGAAGGGTCGCCACCGCGACCGGCACGATCGACACGGCGATCGCGGGCGGCGGGCCGGTCTACGGGGTCAACACCGGCTGCGGGCATCTGGTCCACGTGCGGATCGGCGAGTCCGAACTCCGGAAACTCCAGGAGAACATCGTCCGCTCGCACGCCGCGGGCGTCGGCGAGGACCTCGGAGACGCGGTCGTCCGGCTCGTGGTCCTGATGAAGGTGATGGCGCTCGCCCGCGGCCACTCCGGCGTCCGCCTCGAACTCGTCGAGGCGCTCGGCGCGCTCCTCGAACACGGGATCCACCCCCGGATTCCGGCCAAGGGCTCCGTCGGGGCGTCGGGGGACCTGGCGCCGCTGGCGCACCTCGCCGGGGTGCTCATCGGGGAGGGCGAGGCCCGGATCGGAGATGACTCCCTGAGCGCCGCCGAAGCGCTCCGCCGGGCCGGACTCGAGCCGCTGCGCCTGGCGCCGAAGGAGGGACTGGCGCTCCTCAACGGGACCCAGGTCTCGACGGCGCTCGCCCTCGCCGCCGTTTTCCGGACCGAGAACGTGCTGGCCGCCGCGCTGGTCGCCGGCGCGATGTCCACCGACGCCATCAAGGGCAGCGACGTGCCGTTCGACCCGCGCATCCACGAGATCCGCGGCCACCACGGCCAGATCGTGGTCGCGGGCGTGCTCCGGGATCTCATGCACGGCAGCGAGATCCGCGCCTCGCACCTCGACTGCGACCGGGTGCAGGACCCCTACTCGATCCGCTGCCAGCCGCAGGTGATGGGCGCCTGCCTCGACAACCTGCGCCACGCCGCCTCGCTCCTCGAGACCGAAGCGAACGCGGTCACCGACAACCCGCTCGTGTTCCCCGACTCGGGGAACGTGCTCTCCGGCGGCAACTTCCACGCCGAACCCGTGGCCTTCGCCGCCGACATCCTGGCGCTCGCCATCGCCGAGATCGGGGCGCTCTCCGAGCGGCGGACCGCCCTGCTGGTGGACCCGCACCTGAGCCGGCTGCCGGCGTTCCTCGTCCACGACAGCGGCCTGAACAGCGGTTTCATGATGGCCGGGATCACCGCGGCCGCGCTCGCCTCGGAGAACAAGGGGCTCGCCCATCCGGCGAGCGTGGACAGCATCCCGACCTCCGCCAACCAGGAGGACCACGTCAGCATGGCGACCCACGGGGCCCGCCGGCTCCACGACATGCTGGACAACCTCGAGAACCTCGTCGCCGTCGAACTGCTCGCGGCGGTGCAGGGAATCGAGTTCCACCGCCCGGCGCGGAGTTCCGGGGCGCTCGAGGAGGCGATCGCCGCCGTCCGCCGGATCTCCGCCCCCTATACGGAGGACCGGTCCCTCGCCCCTGACATCCGCGGCGTCGCGGCCCTGATCGCCGCGGGCGGTTTCCGGGACTACGCCCCGACGGTGACTAGTTCCGGCGCGGGTTCTGGAAGTCCAGGATCCACTGGAGGTTGACGAACACCTCGTTGTCCGAGATCGCCCCGAACCGGCGGCGGTAGTCGGCCTCGATGTGGGTCAGCGTCCAGGGAAGCTCGTAGCGGATTCCCATCCGCACGTAGCTCAGGTGGCCGGGATCCTCAATCGGGCCGTTATTCGATTCACCACCGAGCTCGATCCCGGTCCAGACACGCGGCGCGAAGCGTTGGCGGAAGCGGGCGAAACCGCCGACGTGCTTCCGCTCGTTCTGGTCCCGCTGGTAGACGGCGCTGCGAAACGTCCGGTCGGGCCCGATCGTGCCGTCGAGGTGCGCGGCGGTCTGGCGCCGCGGAATCAGGTCGTCCCCGGTCCCGTCACGTCCCTCGTAGTGACCCACGTCCACCTTCCAGTTTCCGCCGAGCGCCGCGAAGCTGCGGCCGACCCCCGCGATCACGTCCTTGAACCCGTTGGGGTCCTCCGCCCAGCCGGATCCCCGCACCACGTGGAGCCGCCCGCTGTAGCCCCCGCGGTCCACGAACAGGAAAACGCCGTTCTCGCGGATCTGGGTCAGCGCGGCGCCGGGCGCGGCGCCGATCATCTGGAAGGCGAAGGGAGCGTCGGTGTACTCGGCCATCCAGAGCGGGGCGCTGCGGCCGGCCCGGAGCCGCACCCCGCCGCCGAGGTCGTACTGCACGTAGAGGTCGTGGATGCGGGTCGCCCCCACGTCGTAGGAGGCGCGCGCCTGGACGCGGTCGCCGATCCGGAAATCGGACCAGACGGAGAGCCGCTGGACGGTGACGTCCCCGAGGTCGGAGAGGTTGTCGATGAACCGCCCGCGGAGCCGGAAGGTGTAGTCCACCGCCGGCGCGTCGTCGTCGGCGTCGTCCTGCGTCGCGGTGACCGCGGCCGCACGTTCCTCTTCGGGCTCGGGAGGAGGTTCCGCCAGTGCCGGTACGGCAGACAACCCGAAGATCAGTCCCGCCAGCAGCGCCCTCGTCATCCCGCCCAGACCTCCCGGTGGAAGGGTGGAGCGCCTGGCTCCACGGGTAGGACTTGAACCTACAACCAACGGATTAACAGTCCGCTGCTCTGCCATTGAGCTACCGTGGATTCGGCAAGGCGCTCGCCACAAAGGCGGCTGAGTTTAGCAGTGCGTCCGGCTGCGGAACCGCGCCCCGCCACCGCTACCCCGCCGGCTAGAGAGTGCTGCGGTGCTGGAGGGCCTCCGCCATGGTGGTTTCGTCGGTGTGCACCAGCTCGCTGCCCATCGGGACGCCAATTCCGATGCGCGTCACCCGGATGCCGTGAGGTTTCAGGAGGTGCGCCAGCCAGGCGGCGGCGGCCTCCCCGTCGTGGGTCGGGTTCGTGGCGACGATGACCTCCTCGAACCGGCCGTCGCGGACGCGCTGCAGCAGGCTGGCCAGGCTGCGCTCCTCTTCGGGATCGCCCTGCGGCGGGAAGCTCACTCCTCCCAGGACGTGGTAGCGGCCGTTGAAGATCTTCGCCTTCTCGATGGCGGCGATGTCCGCCGGGTCCTCGACGACGCAGAGCATCGTGTCGCCGCGGCTGGGATTCCGGCAGAACCCGCACGGCTGGGCGTCGGTGAAGTTGCCGCACACCCCGCAACGGGAGACCTGTTCGTGCAGGGTGGACGTCGCCGAACCGAGCGCGGCGGCGCGCTCCGGCCCGCCCTGGAGCAGGTGGAAGGCGATCCGCTGGGCGGATTTCTCCCCGATGCCCGGGAGCCGCTTCAACTCGCCGATGAGTCGTGAAAGCGGTTCCGGCAGGCCGGTCATCGGCCGCCGGCGAGCTGTCCGAGTTCTTCGAGCGAGCCGAGCCTTTCCTGCATCTGCTGCTCGATCTTCCGGGAGGCGTCGTTCACCGCCGCCTTCACGAGGTCCTCGAGGAGTTCGACGTCACCGGAACGGACCGCATCCGGATCGATCGTGACCCGCCGCACCTGGCGGGCGCCGTTCATCCGCACCTTGACCATCCCGCCGCCAGCGGCTCCCTCACCTTCGAGGGACTCGATCTGCCGCTTCAGCTTGCGGAGCTGCCCCATCTGCTGCGTGACCTGGTGAATCTTCGAGAGCATCGCTCGTTTCCTCCTTCGCGCCGGGGCTTGACGTCCCGAGCGACAAATTGTTCCGGCCCCTACGGTTCCGATTGCGGCGAGGGTTCTCCCGGCAGCGCCTTCGCCGAAACGATAGTGCCTCCGAACGTCTCCTGGTACTCCTTGATGATCGGGGGCGGATCCAGATCGAGGAGCCGACTGCCGCCGGACTCCTCCGATGCCGCGGCGGCTTCGGGCGGGGGTGGGGGATCGGGCAGCCGCGGCTTGGCGGGAGGCGGACCGTTTCCGCCGCTGGCGGGCGCCGGCCCCCTGGCCTCCGGCTGGTCGAGCTGCTTGAGGAGCCGGTCGAACGCGGCCAGCCGCGGCATCTCGACCAGCCGCAAGAGCGCCATCTCCAGGTGGAACCTGGGTTCGGGCGACCAGCGCAGGCCCTCCTCGATCTTCGTCAGGACATCGAGGCTGCGGAGCAGGTCCTCCTCGCTGAAGCGGCCGGCGAACTCGGCGAGCCGCGCCTGCTCCTGCGGCCACTCGAGCAGGTCGGGCCGGTCGGGCGCCGCCCGCACCACCGTCAGGTCGCGCAGGTAGTGCATGAGCAGGGTCACGAAGTGCTTCAGGTCCCGGCCCTCGCTCACCAGTTCCTCGACGATCTCGAACACCGCCCGGCGGTCCGCCTCCACGATCGCGGTGGCTGCCCGGCGGCAGATCTGCACGTCCGGAACCCCGATCACCTCGCTGACGTCCGCGGCGGTGACCGCGCCGTCCACCGCGGCGATCACCTGGTCGAGCGCCGAGAGGGCGTCCCGGAGGCTCCCCTGCCCGAACCGGGCGATCTGGGCCAGCGCCTCGGGGGCGACCTCGAACCCCTGATCGTCCACGATGTGCCTGAGGCGCTCGGCCACGACGCGTTGCGTCACGGCGCGGAACTCGAACTCCTGGCACCGCGAGAGGATGGTGTCCGGGATCCGGTGGATCTCGGTGGTCGCGAAGATGAACTTGACGTGGGAGGGAGGTTCCTCGAGCGTCTTGAGGAGCGCGTTGAAGGCGCCCCCGCTCAGCATGTGGACCTCGTCCACCAGGAAGATCTTGTACCGGTCGCGCGAGGGGGTGTAATGCGCGGTCTCGATGATCTCGCGCGCCTTCTCCACGCTGTTGTTGCTGGCGCCGTCGATCTCGGGCACGTCCCGCGAGTAGCCGCCGGCGATCTCGCGGCAGGACGGGCAGTCTCCACAGGGTTCCGGGGTTGGCCCCTCGTTCGACGCACAGTTGAGCGCCTTCGCGAGGATGCGGGCGGTGGTGGTCTTCCCGACCCCGCGCGGTCCGGCGAAGAGGAACGCGTGCCAGATCCGGTTCTTCCGGATGGCGTTCTGGAGCGTGCGGGCGATCGCCTCCTGGCCGACCAGGTCCGCGAAGGTCTGGGGCCGGTAGCGGAGCGCCAGCACCTGGTAGTCCCCGGCGCCCGCACCGTCCGGCGCCGTTTCGGCCGGGGTCGCGGCCGGCGCCGACCCTTCCGGCTCGGTCACGGGTGCATCGCCGGTCGGGGCTTCATCCGCGGCCACCCGCGGCTCGACCGGTCCGTCGCCACCGGAATCCGGCACGGCCGGTTCCACGTCGGCGGCGGGTTCCGGCAGCGAGGTCTGGGGAGCGCCGAACAGGCTTCCGGGAGGGGTCATACGAGGGGGAGACTAGCCGCAGCGACTCAGGTTCCGAGCGCCCAATTCCGGCTGGTCAGAATCCGAGCGACGCGGTCTCCCGCCGCACGTCCCCCGCCGCGATCATCAACCCGGTCTCCGGGTCGCGCCAGGTGACCGTGGGGGCGCACGCGCGCCAGTTCCAGCGGCCCCACGGGCGCACGTCGTGGCCCATGGCGCGGAGCGCCTCGGCCGTCGCGGCCGGGATCCGCTCCTCGATGTTGATGACGGCCGGGTTGTCGTTCACCTCGCTCCCGGTGCCCGGGAAGTTGTAGCTGCCGAAACGGGGCTGGTCGAGAGCCTGCTCCGGGGACATCCCCCACACCACCACGTTCAGGAAGACCTGCAGCAGCGACTGCAACTGCTGGTCGCCGCCGGGGGTGGAGAGCCCCATGAACGGCTGGCCGTCCTTCATCACCAGCAGGGGCGAGTTGGTGTTGCGGGGGCGCTTCCCGGGCGCCATCACGTTGGCCAGCCCGGGGTCCAGGTTGAACTGGTACATCCGGCCGCCGAGCCCGAATCCCCATCCCGGGATCATGGGGGTGGAGGTGTGGCCGTCGCTCTCGGTGAGGGAGAACACGTTGCCCTCCCCGTCCATGACGTTGAGGGACGAGGTGTCCCCGTAGTTGGCTGCCCGATCGGCGCCGCCGGGCCCCGGGCGGCTCGCGTCGGCGCCGGTCGACAGCGGCTCCACGAAGCTCGCCGGCGCGTCGTCCGCCACCGCCGCCATCCGCTCCGGATCGCCCCACGGCGGCATGTCCTGGAACGCCCGCGCCTCGTCGATGAGCCCGATGCGCTCGCGCGCGTACGCCTTTCCGTAGAGGTTCTCCGGCGGCGGCGCGAAGTCCGGGTCGGCGACGTACTTGTGGGCATCCGCCATCGCCAGGTTGATCACCTGGGAGACGAGGTGGATGTACGCCGGCGTGTTGTAGCCGAGAGCGCGGAGGTCGTAGTTCTCCAGCATGTTGAGCATCAGGACGATGCGCGGCCCCTGGCTCCAGCCAGCGGCGGCGTGGACGTCGTAGCCGTGGAAGCTGGTCCCGAGCGGCTCCTCCCAGCGGCTCTCGTAGTTCGCGAGGTCCTCGTAGCGGACGATGCCCTCCTGCTCCCGGAAGAAACGGTCCACAGCGCGCGCCGGCTCGCCCTTGTAGAAGGCGTCCCGGGCGGCGCGGATCCCGTCGGAACGGCTTCCTCCCGCCGCCAGCGCCTGCCGCTCGGCGTCCATCAGGTAGCGGATCAGCCGTCCCAGGTCGGCGTTCACCATGAGGTCGCCCAGCCGCTGCTCCCCGACCCCGTTCGGGAACCAGAAGTCGCGGTTGTAGGGAAACGCGAGGATGCCGTCCCGGTGATCCTCGATCATCCGCTTCTGCATCTTGTAGAGGTGGTAGCCCTCCTCCGCGATGCGGAGCGCGGGCTGGGCGGCCTCGCTGAAGCTGATGGTGCCGAAGCGGTCGAGCGCCGCGAGCCAGACGTCCACGTCCGCCGGGATCAAGGCGTTGTTGATGGGCGACTTGCCGTGCTCGAGGAAGTAGTCGAGGGTGGCGAGCGCGGGCGAGGTCCCCGCCCCGACCCGGGTGAGCACGCGGTCCTCGGCGGCGCTGTAGACGAGGAGCGGCGCGACCCCGGTCCATCCCGCGTAGTCCATCTTGACGACCTTGAGCGCCATCCCCGCGGCCACCCCGGCGTCGAAGGCGTTGCCCCCGGCCCTCAGCACTTCGTACCCGGCCTGCGTGGCGAGGTAGTGCCCGGAGGAGATCACCCCGTGCGTGCCCATGACGCGGGGCCGCATGGCCTCGACGTTGTCCGCGTCGTGGACGTGGCCGTAGCTCCCGAACGGGGCGATGGTGGCGAAGACGCCTTCCCGGGCGGGCGTGGCTTCCTCGGGAACGTCGGTCGCCGGGACGCCGCACGCGGCGAGCGTCAGGGCGAGGGCGGCGGCCAGCCAGGTCAGGTGCTTCATCGAGTCATCCTCCGGTTTCCAGGGGAAGTCTCTGGGAACCGCCGGGAAGTCGGCAACCCCCAGCCCGCCGGGGGGGAGAGGAAACGAACCCCGGAAGCCACCGGGCGGCCTCGTCCGGAAGATCGCCCGCGGGTCCCACTAGAAGAACCTGAGCGAGTAACCGATCCGGAAGCTCCGGCCCATCAGCAGGTACAGGTCCTTGCCTAGCGCGCTGTGGCGGCGGTGCTCCGCGTCGGTGAGGTTGAAGCCCTGGAACGAAAGGGTCGAAGTGGTGTGCCGCCCGACGAAGACCCAGGAGGCGTTCAGGTTCAGCAGCGCGTACCCGTCGGTCGGGGTTTCGCCGGGGTTGAGGCGGTCCATCCGGGCGGCCCAGCGCAGCTCCGGGTTCAACTGAAGACGGCCGATGGGGACATGGAGCCTCACCCGTCCACCGAACGGGGGGATGCTCGGTGCGTATCCGGCCGTCCCGGCCAGCCTGATGTCCACGTAGGAGGCGTTCGCCTCCAGTTCCGCGACCCCCAGGTCAAGGTGGATCTCGGTTTCGAAACCCCGGTGGACGGCGTCGGTCTGCGCGGCCTCGAAGAAGATCAGCCCGCCGATCGTCCCTCCCGGTTCGGCCAGGTAGATGAAGTCCGCGATCGGGAAGCGGAAGAGGTTGAGGCTGCCGCTGAGACGTTCCGAACTGCGCCTCAGGCTCAGGTCGAGCCCGAAGGCGCGCTCCGGATCGAGCGTGGGGTCGCCCACCTCGAAGTACAGGTTTCCCGGGTAGGGGGAGAAGCTGTAGAGGTCGCCCGACGAGGGCGCGCCGATCGAGGTGCTCGTCGTCGCCACGAGCGCGTGTTCGTCACCGAGCGAGAAGCGCGCGCCGGCGCTCCCCGAAGCGGCGGTGAAGTCGCGGTCCAGCGGCGCCGGAGGCTCGCGCGCGTCCGCGGAATCTCCGTCTCCGTCGCGGGCGCGCCCCGCACCATCCGGACGCTCCCCGGCGTCGTAGGCGTTTCGTTCCAGGCGGCCGGCGAACGAAAGGCTGACCCGTTCCCCCGCATGGATCTCGTTGTAGGAGAAGACGGCAAGCGCCCGCGCTTCCACGTCGGGCTCCAGCGTGTCCGTCCCGGCCGCCTGAACGTTGCGGAGACGGCCCCAGACGCCGCTGCGGGTGTGGACCCGCCCCGCATCGCGCTTCAGTTCGCCGCGGAAGACGAGGGACCGGTTCTGGACGCTGTTCGCGACCTCGTCGAGGCTCGTGCCGGCCGGAGTGTCGAGTTCATCCTGTTCCAGGTCGCTGTAGCGGACCGTGAACGCCGCTTCCTCGAAGACGTCTCCGAGTTCCCGGATCGCGAAGTCGGCCCGCGCCTGCCGCCGGTGGACCGCCACGTCCACCGCGGGTTCGTCGAGCCCGCGCCCGTCCGCGCCGCGCAACGCTCCCACGAAGGGCACGCCGTGCCGCGAGTCGTCCAGCCGGACGCTGCCGGAAACCCAGGCGCGTTCGCCGAAGAGCCCGAACCCGAGGTCTCCCTCCTGCTTCGAGCCGGCGCTGTTCTCGACGACTCCCGCCGGCGAGTCGTAGTCGCCGGTCCGGTTCGCGCTTCCCCCGCCCCAGGCGAACCATCCATTCCCGCTGGCCATGGCGCGGGCGCCGCCGTCGGCTCCCCGATCCGCACTCGAGAAGTCCAGATTGGCCTGGCCGCGAAACCCGGCGGGGGGCGAGTGAGCGAGATGGGAGGCCATCGAGACGACGTTCACGACCCCGCCGATGACGTTCGACCCATAGATCAGCGTCGCCGGCCCGCGGATGACCTCGATCTGCTCCGCCTGCAACGGATCCAGCGGGACGGCGCCGCCCTCGGACTCGCTGCCGAGATCTCCGGTACGGACGCCGTCTTCGAGGACCAGCACGCGTTCGCCGTCGAGCCCGCGCATGACGGGACGTCCCGACCCGTGACCGAAGCCCTGCGCAGCGATTCCCGCGGCGCCTTCCAGCATCTCGCCGAGCGTCCGCCCGCGCTCGCCCTGGAGGTCGAGGCCCGCGATCACGTTCACCGAACCGAACGCCTCGAAGGGGCGGCTCTCGAACACCGAGTCGGTGACGATGATGTGTTCGTGGCCCCGGTGCCCCGGTTCCAGCAGAATCGGCTCGGCGATCTCGAGGGCCGTCTCGTGCGGGTCCATGACGAGGACGCGGATTCCGCTCAGGAAGCCGGAATCCACGTGGAGCGTGAGCAGTGCGTGTCCGTGGGAGTGCTCCTCCGCCCCGACGGCCAGCTCGAACCGTCCGTCGTCGTCGGTGTAGGTGACCGCGTGCCGTTCGAGGAGGATCACCTCCGCGCCGTGCGCGGGTTCGCGGGTATCGGCCACCAGCACGGTCCCCGAAATCGTGGTCTGGGCGGCGGCGACCGCGGGCAGCAGAAGCCCTCCGGTCAGGAGAAAGGGGCGAACCACCGCGCCGGATTGGCGGAGCCGGTTCACCGCTCGCACGCCCAGCCGTCTTCGTCCCGATCCATCCAGCCGGAGTACGCGCAGTGGCCCCGCGGCACACCTTCCGGATGGACCCGGCGCAGCGCGGTGCAGTTCCTGAACGGGCCGCAGACCCGCCTCGTGACCTGCCTCCGCGGAGGAGGCCGCGGAGTGCGGGTTGCCTCGGTCGATCCTGACATCGGATACACGACCATTGCGAAGGAGCTGCACCCCGACAGGACATCTTCGAGCGCGTCGACCTCCCGACGGTCAATGGTGAGGTCGTACTTCTGGCGAACCTTCACCACCCTGTCCGCGAACCAGCATTCGTTCCTCTCCGGCATCCATTCCGCGGCGTCCCCGTCCACCTTCTGGTGTCGCTTGACGCTGGGGAATGCCAGCGTCAGGTTGAGCAGATCTTCGGCAAACCGGCGTTTTCTGCCGGCACTCGCTGAGCACAAGCCACTGTCGTGCGCCTCCGACCGCGCAACGATGTGCTCGATGTCGGTCTGACTCTTCGCCTCAAACCACTCTCCGGTGTACGGACTGTAGATTCCGCCGTGGTCCGCGATGATGGCATCCTTGACACGATGAGAGGTGCGGTAGTCATCCGATCGGTAGATCGCGCACCGGTTTTCCGGCGCCACTTGCAGGCCCTTCCAGAGTTCCTGCGCCGGTGCCGGGGTCATTCCGTGAGCGCCGGCGACAAGGGCTCCCATGAGCCCGAGACAGGAAGGCCTGAGCCTCATTGGGAAACCGTCCCCGCGGACGAGCCCGTCCCACCCGAAGGGAGCGTCCGGACGCGCTCGGGACGCACCCCCGCGATGAGCACCGTCTGCGTCTGTTGCAGCTCGGTCATTCCAGCGACCGAACAGCCTACGTGTGACTGCGCTGGCGGTAACTACCAGCATTGGCAGGCGATGGCGGGACGGCTGATGGTCCCCGGACCGCCGGGAACGCCTGCCGCCTCAGCGCCGCCGGAGTCCTCGATGTGTGATCCGGAGCACGAGACCTCTCTTCCCGTGCCTACCAAACTTGGTAGGGAACCGGCGCCGCAGGTGGGGTAGAAGGGGTCTTGTTCCGTAAACCGCCCGGGTCCCGGGGCGCCGCTTCGGGGTGTTGGGCTGCGGACAGCACACCGCGCAAATGGTGAACGATCCAACAGTGCTCCCTCCGGCACTGCTACCCGGGGAATCGTCGTGACCGAGCAGGACGCGTTCGAGCGCATCCTGACGGCCCTGTACGAATCCATGCTCGACGATTCGCACTGGCCGGCGACCTCGGCCCTGATCGACGAGGTCTGCGGTCTGACCGGCAACAACCTCATGGTCGGCGAAGGTCCAAAGCAGGACATTCGCGTGCGCTTCGTGGGCCTCTACTACCGCGGCCACCGCCGCACCGATCTCGAACGTGAATACGTGGAGGACTACCACGCCATCGACGAACGCATCCCACGCTTCCGGCAACTGCCCGGCGGCCGGGTCGTGCACAGCAACGACATGTTCACGGCCGAGGAGCTGAAGGTCTCGCCGGCTTACAACGAGGCCCTGCTCAAAGGCCACTACCAGGACAGCCTGATGGTTCGCATGGACCTGGAGGATGGCTCCCATATGGCGCACCCCGTGGACGGGGAGGATGACCGCTCTCACATCCAGGCTGGCGACGGGTTGGTCGGAGGCTGGGCGGGGAAGACCAGCTCGGTGACCCCGCCGGCGAGGGGCCGGAGGGCTGGGAGCCTTCCAAGGTCGCAATGGTCAAGCGGCTCGTGCCTCACGTCCGGCAGTTCGTCCGCGTCCGGTACGCGCTGGTCCGCGCGGGAGCCGGCGACACGACCGTGACCGCCCTGCTCGACAATCCCCGCGTCGGGGTGGTCCACCTGGACCAGCGGGGGCGAATCCTGGCGGCCAACGACCGCGCCCGGGGCATCCTCCAGGCCGACGAAGGGCTGGCGGAAAAGGACGGAACCCTGCGGGCCTCGGCGCCGGAAGACCAGCTCCGCCTGGAGCGGCTGCTGGCGTCCGCGCTGCCGACCTCGGGAGACCCCGCCCTCGGTGGGTCCATGCCGCTCCGCCGCGAGCACGCGTTGTTGCCGCTCGTGGTCCACGTCAAACCCGTGCCGGCCCCGCAACCAAGCTACGGAGCACGGTACGTCGCCGCCCTGGCGCTGATCTACGAACCCGGATTCACCCAACGCATCGAACCGGCCCTGGTGGCCGCGACCCTGGGACTGACGTCCGGAGAGAGCCAGGTGGCGGTGTGGCTCGCGGAAGGCAAGAGCGTGGAGGAGATGGCCAGGGCCACCGGGCACACCCGAGGCGCCATCTATTGGCACCTGAAGCAGATCTACCAGAAGCTCCACATCTCCCGTCAGGCGGAGCTCGTGCGCCTGGTGCTGTCGGTCGCCGAGTTCGGCTGATCGGGGCACGATTGTTCGCGGCCGCGATCTCGTAGAGTCCCATTCCGGTCCGGCGGGCAGCGGCCAGCCCCGCGCCGCCGGAGCCGCCGCATCCTCACGGGAAGGGACCGAAGCCATGAAGTGGAGAACCTCGATCGCGCAAGCCGGCGTGGCCGCGCTCAGCCTCCTGATCCTCCCCGCCTGCGGCCCCGCCGCCACCGGCGCCGGCGGTCCGGCCAACCCGGAAGTGGACGCGATCTTCGCCGACCTCGAGGGCGACCGGCCCGGGGCGGCGGTGGGGGTGGTGTGGCACGGCGAGGTGGTCCATCGCGCCGGGTACGGGACCGCGCACCTCGATCACGGCGTCCCTATCACGCCGGGTACGGTCTTCGACATCGCGTCGATCTCCAAGCAGTTCGGCGCCCTGGCCGCCCTGCTCCTCGAATCCGAAGGCGACCTCGACCTCGATGCGGACGTGCGCGGTGCTGTCCCCGAGCTGCCCGACTTCGGCGAGGTCATCACGGCCCGCCACCTGATCCACCACACGAGCGGGATCCGCGACTGGCCGCACACGATGGCGCTCGGCGGGATCGGCTTCACCGACGTCATCTCGTTCGAGAAGATCCTGCGGATGCTCTACCGGCAGCAGGCGATCAACTTCCCGCCCGGCTCGGAGTACGCCTACTCGAACACCGGCTACAACCTGCTGGCGCGGGTGATCGAGGTGCAGTCGGGGATGACGTTCCGCGAGTACACCGAGTCGCGGATCTTCGGGCCCCTCGGGATGACCCGCACCCACTTCTCGGACGACCACCTCGAGGTCGTGCCCGGCCGGGCGGAGTCCTACGCGCCGGCCGAGGGTGGCGAGGGCTTCCGGCGGATGCCCAACCAGCTCACCGCGCTGGCGTCCTCGTCGCTGCACACCACCATGGACGACTTCATCCGCTGGATGCGCAACTACGAGACCGGGCAGGTCGGCGGCGAGGCGATGCTCCGCACGATGGTGCAGCCGGGGGTGCTGACGAACGGCGACACCCTGGACTACGCCCACGGCCTCTCGGTGACCGACTACCGGGGGCTGCCGACCTTCGGCCACGGGGGTTCGTGGGTGGGGTACCGCACCAACTTCGTGCGCTTCCCGGAGCAGAACCTCTCCATCGCGGTCTTCTGCAACGTCGCGGACTGCAACCCCGCCGCGCGGGCCCGCCGCGTGGCCGAGGTCTTCATCGGCGATCTCATGAGTCCTGCACCGGAGGCCTCCGGGCCCGAACCGGGGGCGGAAGGCCCCGACCTGACCGCCGCCCAGTTGCACGAGTACGCCGGCAGCTACCGCAGCCCCGAGCTCGACAGCACCTTCCACCTCGAAGTCGATGCCGACGGCCGACTCGTGGCCACCCACTGGCGCAACGACCCAAGCATCCTCTCCCCGACCGCCGCCGACACCTTCAGGGGCGACCAGTGGTTCCTGCCCGAGGTCCGCTTCCTCCGCGACAACGCGGCCCGGGTCACCGGCTTCACCGTAACCGGCACCAGAGTCCGCGACCTGATCTTCGACCGGCAGCAGTAAACGGCGCGACCGCTTGGAACGCCGGCTCCAGCCGGCAGGGTGGCGCAGCGGCTTGGAACGCCGGCTTCAGCCGGCACGCGGGCCCCAGGCCCGCGGCGGGAAGGACCCCATCCCCCCGAATGGCGCGAAGGCTTGGAACGCCGGCTTCAGCCGGCACAGCGGGCCCCAGGCCCGCGGACGACGTCCCGCCATGTGCCCCAGGCGACGCAGATCCGGAAGCGTCCTGCCCGGTTGCACCGAGAAAGAACCATCCCGCTGGCCGCCTTCAGGGCCCGCCATCCTCAGCGATCCCACTCACCCAACCGCAAGACGTCCCGATCCGCGTCCAGATCCTCCACTACAGAACCTGGGCCTCATCAAGAATCCGCCTTCGAAGCTCGGGGTGAAGCGCCGCCTCCGTCACCACGTCCACGCGCCGCCCCAACAGATCCTGAACATCCATCAGGAACGCGCCCAGCGCCAACCCGGTGGGTCCAGCGGGGAGAGTCACGAGCAAATCCACATCGCTGAACTCGTCAGCGTCGTCGCGCGCCATCGAACCGAACACGCGCACGTCTAGCAACCCGTGTTGCTCGGCAAGGCCACGGACTTCGGCCCGCCGTGACTCGATCAGGTGGTGCATACGCGGCGTTCGAAACTTGGGCAACCGCAACGTGGGGCCGATCAGGCCGCCACGAAGCGTTCGACTGCAATCTCTCCCGCGCGGCCACGAGCCTGCCAGAGGTCGTAGGCCATCTGCATGCCCAGCCAGGTCTCCGGCGTCGAGCCAAAGGCTTTCGAAAGGCGGATCGCCATCTCCACCGAGATTCCCGTTCGTCCGTTCAGCAACTCGGAGAGCGCCTGTCTGGTGACGCCCAGACCCTCGGCAGCACGGGTCACGGTGAGACCCAGGGGTTCGAGACACTGCCTCTTTACGATGCCGCCCGGGTGCGGCGGATTGTGCATGGCCATAGTCGTGTGCTCCTCAGTGATAGTCCACGTAGTCCACATCGACCGCCGCGCCGTCCTCGAATCGAAAGGTCACCCGCCAGTTACCGGATACCGACACCGCGTAGTGTCCTTTCAGGGGTCCCTTCAGCGGGTGCAACCGGAAGCCGGGCAGACTCATGCCGTCCGGCCCGCGGCTGCGATCGAGCGCCGCCAGGATGTCCCTTAGCCTGCCCACGTGCTGCGGGTTGATCCGCCGCGC
Source organism: Vicinamibacteria bacterium (assembly GCA_965116805.1). Classification (GTDB taxonomy): domain Bacteria; phylum Acidobacteriota; class Vicinamibacteria; order Marinacidobacterales; family Marinacidobacteraceae; genus Marinacidobacterium. Next base: position 927,985 of record OZ220713.1, on the reverse strand, counting down.
GGTCCTGCCCTCGTAGAGCGCCTGCAACCCACGGTGGCGGAACGATGTGATCACTCTGTGAGTGTAGGGTGTCGCCTGTCAGACGACAAGTTGCAAATTGGAGCCGGCGGCCCGACTTGATCACGCTCGGGCAGCCCTTGATCCGTAGGTTTGAGAGCTCCGCGCTCCCGGTCTGCTAGGACCCGGGCTCGGCCGAGATCGCGAACACCGACCGACCCCGCGAGAACGTCTCCAGAATCGGGATGAACTCCAGGTCCTCCGGGTCCGCGGTCAACGGGTTCTCCCCCAGGATCACCAGGTCCGCCTGCTTCCCGACCGTGATCGAGCCCTTGGTGTCCTCCTCGAAGTACTGGTAGGCGGCCCCGAGCGTGACCGCGTGCAGCGCCTGCATCACCGTCGCCCGCTGGTGCGGCCCGAGGATGTGCCCGCTCCGGGTCCTCCGGTTCACGGTGATCGAGACCAGCCGCATCATGTGCGGCGGGACCACCGAGGCGTCGTTGTGGACCGTGAAGGGCACCCCCCGCTCCAGAGCCCAACCCACCGGGCTGACGTTGTTGCCCCGCTCCTCGCCGAAGCTCAGCCGGTGCCAATCGCCCCAGAAGAAGGCGTGGGCCGAGAAGAACGAGGGTACCACGTTCAACTCCCTGGCGCGGTCGAGCTGGTCCGCGCGCATGAGCTGGGCATGGATGATCACGGACCGGTGGTCGGGCATGGGGTCCAGGTTCGCGACCGCCTCGTGCACGCCGTCGATCATGAGGTCCATCGCCGCGTCGCCGTTCGCGTGCACGATGAACGGGATGCCCGCCTCGACCAGTTGGGCCGCCTGCGCCTTGTAATCGTCGGGATCCATCGTGCCGTACGCCACGTAGTCCGGCGGGGCACCCGGAGGACCCTCCTCGTAGGGGACCGTGACCCACGCCGTGCGTCCCTGGGGAGAGCCGTCCAGCATGAGCTTCACGCCGCCCACCCGGAACCCGCCCCGGTACTCGCGCCGGTACGGCACGTCCGGGGTCGCTCCGGGCGCGCCGTTCTTGCGGATGAAGGCCGCGACATCCGACTTGAAGGGTTCCCGGTCCGCGGCCTCCTGGAGGACGGCCGCGTGCTCCGGGGTGATGCCGCCGTCCTGGATGGTGGTCGTGCCGTGGCTCAGGTAGATGTCGATGGAGCGGCGGATCAGGTCGTCGAGTTCCGCGCCGGACGGGGTGGGCCTCCGCTCGAACGCCAGCAGTCCGCGGGCGGTCTCCTCGAGCACTCCGTCGGGCTCCATCGAGCCCTGGATGCGCCGGATCACGCCGCCGGGCGGATCGGGCGTCTCGGCGGTGATGTTGCTGGCCGCGAGCAGGGCGGAGTTGGTCGCGACCAGATGGCCCGACACGTGGGTGAGGATGATGGGATGTTCGGTGGACGCGCGGTCCAGATCCTCGCGCGTGGGATGCCGGCCCTCCTCGAGCAGCGAATCGTCGTAGCCGCGCCCGGTCACCGGCTCTCCGGGAGGGATCTCGCGCTCGTCGATCCACGCCCGCACCTTGCGCACGATGTCGTCGATGTTGTTCACGTCCCCGACCGGCGGCGGGTGCAGCCCCACCATCAGATGCTTGTCGCGGCCGGCGCCCAGGAAGTGGCCGTGGGCGTCGATGAAGCCCGGCAGGAGCGCGTGGTCGCCGAGGTCCACCATCCGCGTGGAGGGTCCTTCGAGGGGCATCACCTCGTCCAGTGGTCCGGCGGCCACGATGGTTTCGCCGCGTACGGCGACCGCTTCCACGGTGGGTTGTTGCGGGTCCATGGTGACGATGTGGTCGCCATGGAAGATCGTGTCGGCCGGGTCGGGTGGGGGAGCGCACCCCGCGAGAACCACAAAAAGGATGAAGGCGAGAACGAGGAGGGCCTGATTCGACCTGCGCATAACTCTCTCCGTGACGGTCAGGGACTCTGTTGCCCAGCGTAAGCCATGGAGGGTAATTCGGCGACGCCTCAGGGGGTGATTTGGCGACAACTCAGGGGGTGATTTGGCGACCGTTCAGAGGGCAACTTGGCGACCCGTTGCGACTCGCTCGGTCCGCCGCAGGACCCGGAAACGCCGGGACCCTCCCGCCGCGGAGGGGGTGGGATTCGAACCCACGGTACCGTTGCCGGTACACCAGCTTTCCGGGCTGGCCAATTCAGCCACTCTTGCACCCCTCCGGGTTGCGGCGGACCGGGAATGCTATCCCGCTGTTGGCTCCGTCGGCCGTGGGGTTGAGGTCCCGGGTTCGAATATCGCTGGCGCAATTCGGCTCGCTGTCACGTTGCGAATTCGCTGCTCGGGGCGTTGCAAAAGCGCTGTTGAAATCGTTGCAAAACAGCGGTTGAGGAGCGGGGCGACACCGCCGCGGGCCTGCGGCCCGCGTGCCGGCCTGAAGGCCGGCGGTCCCTTCCTGGACCGCTGTGAAGACGGATGGCTGCGTGTGGTTTCGACCGCCTCTCGGCGGTCGATGCCGGCCGGAAGCCGGCGCTCCGAGCCAGCTCGCCGTGCGGCTCACGGGCGAAACGTGCTTTGCGGGCCTGGGGCCCGCGTGCCCGCCTGAAGGCCGGCGGTCCCTTTCCGGACCGCTGTGAAGATGGGTGGCGGAGTGTGGTTTCGACCGCCTCTCGGCGGTCGATGCCGGCCGGAGGCCGGCGCTCCGAGCGTCGTGCGGCTCAGCCGCGAAAACGCGCCTTGCCGGCCTGAAGGCCGGCGGTCCCCGCGCTGCTACGGGCCGGCTGGGTGGAGGGCGCCGGGGTCGGCCGGTTGGAGGGTGCGGCGACGTTTGGCGCGGTAGTTGGCGATGGCTTCGGAGAGGCTGTCGAGGCTGTCGTAGGTGATCGGGACCACGACGAGGGTGAGGACCGTCGCGACGGTGAGTCCGAAGATGACCGCGACGCCCATCGAGGCCCAGAACTGCGAGCTCTCGCCGCCCGTGGAGACCGAGAGGTTGAAGAAGTCGATGTTGAGTCCGAGCGTGAGGGGGACGAGGCCCAGGACGGTGGTCACCGCGGTGAGCAGCACCGGGCGCAGCCGGATGGATCCGGCCTCCACCACCGCGTCGTGCCGGCTGAGACCCCGCTCGCGGAGTTGGCGGACGAAGTCGCAGAGAACGATGGCGTTGTTGACGACGATCCCGGCGAGGGAGATCACCCCGATGCCGGTCATGATGATCCCGAACGCCGTCCCGGTGAGCATCAGCCCCCAGAGCACGCCGATCACCGACAGGGCGACCGAAGTGATGATGGTGAGCGGCAGGATCAGCGAGTCGAACTGGGTGACGAGCACCATCAGGATGAGGAGCAGCGCGATGACGAAGGCGCGTGACAGGAACGCGGTCGCCTGGAGCTCCTCCTCGTTGGCGCCCGAGAACTCCCACCGGTAGCCCGCCGGCCAGGCCATCGCGTCGAGTTCGGCGGCGACATCCTCGCGGACGCTCGCCTCGGTGCGGCCCGAGTCCCGAACGACGTCGCCTTCGATCGTCGCCACCCGGTTGAGATCCACGCGCCGGACCGCGGCGGGGCCGACGCCGTGCTTCAGCTCCGCGACGGTGCGGATCGGAACCGGAATGCCGTCCTCGTCGGGCACGGTGAGCTCGCCGATGTCGTCCAGCGAGCGCCGCGCCTCGGGGGTGAGCCGCACCCGGATGTCGTGTTCGTCCTCGCCGACCCGGTACTTGGAGGCCTCGGCGCCCAGGATGCCGGTCTGCACGGTGGCGGCGATGATCTGGGTGTTCACCCCGGAGCGCATCGCCTCCTCGCGGTCCACCTCGACCCGCAGTTCCGGCTTGCCGCCCTCGAGGTCGTCATCGAGGTTGACGAGTCCGTCGATGCCCCGGATCCGCGCCTTCACCTCTTCCGCGAGCCGCTCGATCTCGTGGTGCTCCTCCCCGAGGATCCGCACCGAGACCGCGGCCCCGGTCGGCGGGCCGTCCTGGGGCGCGTCCACCTTGACGTTGGCGCCGACGATGTCGGCAAGCCCCGCCCGCACCACCTCCATGGTCTCGAAGGTGTTCCGGACCTCCCGGTCGGACCGCTCCTCCAGGTAGAGCGAAACCTGGCTCCGGTTGGGGCTGCCGCCGCTGCCGCCCGGACCCATGCTGACCCCGGTAGAGCCCACGTTCGCCACCTGGTGTTTCATGTCCACCGTTCCGGTGGTCAGCGCTTCGATCTGTCGCACAACCGCGTCCGAGGCGTCCAGGCTGGAGCCGCCGGCGGTCTCCACGTCGATGGTGATCTGACGCGGCTCGACCTCCGGGAAGAGCTCCACCCCCTTGCCGATCACTCCGTAGACCCCGACCGTTCCGACCAGGACCGCGCACATCGTCCAGATCCAGCCCGAACGATGGTCGGTGAGGTAGGGGGTCCAGCCGAAGGGGCGCCGGATCAGGCTCCAGACGAACCAGAAGACCCCCTGGAGCACGAACGCCAGCACGCCGATGCCGGCAAACCCGGCCACCGCGGGGAGCAGCGCGTTCGTCTGGAAGAACATGCCGCCGAGCGCGAGCGACGCGCCGAGGCCCAGGAAGATCACGAAGGCCGCCGGCAGCGCCCAGTTGCGCAGGAACCAGGAGCGCGTTCCGGCGTCGGGACCCGGGCGGAGCGACCACTCGAGGAGCCGCCGGTAGCCGCGCCGGAACGGATGTTCCTCGGTGTCGGCCTTCTTGATGCCGCGCCGCGGCGGCTTCATCAGGTGGGCGCAGAGCGTCGGGTTGATGATCAGCGCCACCACCAGCGACGCCGAGAGGCCGATGATGAGGGTCACCGGCAGGTAGGACATGAAGTCCCCGATGATCCCGGGCCAGATCAGCAGCGGCGAGAACGCGCAGAGCGTGGTGATCGTCGAGGCGATGACCGGACGGGCGACCTCGGTGGTGGCCTCGTACGCCGCGTCCGGACCCGCGTCGCCGTGCTCGCGGTGGCGGTAGATGTTCTCGACGATCACCACCGCGTTGTCCACCAGCATCCCGAGCATGAGGATGAGGCTGAACAGCACCATCATGTTCAGCGTGTAGCCGATCCAGCCGAGCACGAGGAACGAGGCCATCATCGAGAGCGGGATGGCCACTCCCACGAAGAACGAGTTCCGGAGGCCCACGAACGCCATCAGGCATCCGACCACCAGCAGCAACCCCGAAATGACGTTGTTCTCGAGTTCGTTCACCATCCGCCGGATCTCGACGGAGATGTCGCCGACCACCGCCGTGTTGATGCCCTCGGGCAGCATCTCGTCCCAGCGGTCGAGTTCGGCGTTCACGAGGTCGGCAACCCCCACCAGGTTGGCCCCGGTGCGCTTTTCGATGCTCAGGGTCACCGACGGTTCCTGGTCCACCCGCGAGCGGCTGGTCTGGTCCTCGAACCCGAAGACCACGTCGGCCACGTCGCGCACGAAGACCGGCTCGCCGTCGCGGACCTTGATCACGAAGTCCTCGATCTCCGACGGCTGCCGCACCTCGGCGGGGAGCCGGACGAGGTACTCGAGCCCGCCCACCGCGATCTCGCCGCCCGGGACGTTGCGGTTTTCCCGGGCGACCGCGACCACGACGTCGGAGAGGCTGAGCTCGAAGAACGCCAGGCGCTTCGGGTCCACCTGCACGTGGACCTCGCGCTCCCGGCCGCCGATCACGTTCGCCCGGTTGACCCCGGGGATCGTCTCCAGGTCCTCCTTGATCTCCTCGGCCACCTCGGTGAGGCGCTGGCTTCCCACCGGCCCCGACAGGGTGACCACCATGATGGGGACCTGCGAGAAATCCATGTCCTGGACCCGGGGGTCTTCGGCCTCCGGGGGCAGGTCGGACTTCGCGAGGTCCACCTTTTCGCGGATGCTCGCGAGCGCGGTCTCGAGATCGGTCTCGGGGTTGAACTCGACCGCGATGCTGGAGAAACCCTCGCTCGTCGTGGAGCTGATCTCCTTGATCCCGGAGACCGCCTGGATCTCCGTTTCGATGGGCCGGGTGACCAGCGTCTCCATGTCCGTCGGGCTGACGCCGGGATAGATCGTGTAGACGAGGATGAAGGGGACCTTCACCTCGGGGAACGACTCGCGCGGCATCGAGACGTAGACGCCGATCCCACCCAGGCAGAGGATGAGGATCAGGAAATAGACCGACAGTTGATGCCGGATGGCGTACTTGGTGATGTTCACGGCGCGCTCAGTCTCTTTGGGAAACCACCCGCACCGGCTGCCCGTCGAGCAGGTTCCGGTGTCCCTCGGTGATGAGCGTCTCGCCGACCTCGAGGCCGGCAGTCACCACCACCCGGTCGCCCTCGTCGGGGCCGAGCGTGATCGACCTCAGGCCCGCCGCCCCGTCCTCGAGGACGAAGGCGTGGAGGATCCCGTCGCGCTCCACGAGCACGTCGCGGGGGACCACCACGGCGTTGTCGAACACCCGGCGCTGCAGCCGGGTCCGCACGATCAGTCCGGAGCGCAGCGTGCCGTCGGCGTTCGCGACCTCCACTTCCGCCTGGAAGTTCCGGCCGGGACGCGTCGCGCTGGGCGCGATGTAGGCGATGCGGCCCGCGAACGACCGGTCCGGATAGGCGTCCACGCTGACTTCCGCCGGGCTGCCCACCGAGAAGAAGGCGATGTCCGTCTCGGGGATGCCGATGGTGGCGCGGAGCACCGAGGTGTCGTGCAGCACGGCGACCGGGCTTCCCGGCCCGAGTACCTCGCCCGGCTCGATGTCCCGCTGGACGATCACGCCGGACGCCGGCGCGGTGATCTCCGAACGGGCGAGCCGCAGCCGGGCCGATTCGACCCGGGCCACGAACCGCTTCCGGTTCACCTCCGCCCCCAGGAAGTCCTGCTTCGGACTCGCCTCGCGCTCGACCAGGAGCTTCGCCTGGGTGTAGTCCAGTTCCGCTCCCTCGAGTTCCGCCTCCGCCTCGGCGAGGGCCGCGCGCAGCAGGTCCGAACCGACCCGGGCCAGCAGCGCGCCCTCCTGGACGCGGTCTCCCTTGTCGAAGCGGACCTCCTCGACGGCGCCCCCCAGCTCCGAGGAAATCATCACCTCGGCCCGCGGTTCGAGGCGTCCGGAAATCTCCAGCACGTCGGTGAGGAGTCCGGGAAGGATGGGCGAGGTCTCCACGGCGGGCCGGAGGTCGACGGCATCCGCCGCTTCCGTTGCCGGCTCGGCGGCGAAGCCGTCCTCCTGGCCGCACCCGGTTCCCATGAGGAGCAGGGGAGTGAGCGCGAACGCCAGGAACAGCGGGGTCTTCAGATTCGCGGCGGGTGTCACCGTTCTTCCTCCAGTTCGGGCATCGCGGGCCCGGCTTCCGAGTCGTCCGCAGCGGCGACCGGCATCGTGTCCGCGATTACCGAGTGCGGGGCGTTCGCGGGGTAGCCGACGAGGTACTTCAGTTCCGCCAGCGCATTCAGGGCGTCGTGGGTGTGACGGGCCTTTTCGAGCTCGACGTCGCGGCGGGCCTGCACGGTCTCCATGACCAGGTAGGCCGTCGCGGCGCCGGCGGTGAGTTCTTCCCCGGCGACCCGTTCCGCCTCCATGGCCTCTTCGAGGGCGAGCGTGGCCTCCTCGATCGCGGTCAGCGCCGCCTGCCAGTTGGCGGTGGCGTTCCGGAGCGTCACCTCGAGGGTGGACTCGTACTCGTTCTGTTCCCAGTCGTTCTGGGTCACCTGCGACCGCAGGCTGGCGACCCGCGAGCCGCTGCCGAACCCGTCGAAGAGGTTCCAGGTCAGCGACACGCCGGCGTTCCAGTTGTGCAGTTGCAGGTCGTAGGTGTTCTCGAGCGTGAAGGTGTTGATCCCGTAGGAAGCGGTCGCGCGGACCTCGGGGCGCGCGTCGGCGAGCGCCAGGCTGGTCTGGGCCTCGAGCAGTTCACGGTCGAGGCCGAACTGACGGACCGTCGGCCGCTGCTGACCGGCGAGTTCCATCAGCGCTTCCGCCGGCAGGATGCGAGGCAGGGGATCGGGCAGTTCCAGGTCGTCGAGGACCTCGATGGCCTTCGACTGCTCCCGGCCGACGAGCGCGTTGATCCCGGCCCGCTCCACCATCAGGGCGTCCTCGGCGTCCGCCAACTGGCGGCGGAGCCGGGAGACCTGCACCCGGGCGCGCAGCACGTCGAGACGCGCCCCCGCTCCGAGCTCGAGCCGGTCGCGCGCGAGGTCCAGTCCGCGCTCGCTGGTTTCGACGGCCTGCTGGAGCACGTCGCGGGTGCGCAGGCCGAGGAGATAGGAGTAGAGGCGGGTGACGGTGTCGCGGGCGACGCGGTTCTGCACTTCCTCGAGGTCCGCCTCGACGCGCGCCCGGCCGACCTCCACCCCGCGGAGCGCCGGGCGGATTCCGTAACTCCAGAGGACCTGCGAGGCCTGGAAGTTCCACAGGTAGGTGCCGAAGGTGAACGCGCCGCCGAAATCCCCCGCGCCGCCCCCTCCGAAGGGGAAGCCGTCGGAACTGTCGCCACCATCGGGGCTGTCGATCAGCCGTGAAAAGAAGGGGCTGTTGCGGAAGCCCGGGTCGCGGGTCTGGGCGAACTGGAGATTCAGGTCGAGTTGCGGCAGGTAGGGAGAGCGCGCCTCCCGCACCAGGCTCGGGAACTCGGCGAGGCGTTCGCGCGTGAGGCGCACCTCGGGGTGCAGCTCCGAAGCGACGTCCACCGCCTGGGAGATCGTGAACGCGAGCGTCTCCTGCGCGAGGAGGTCGCGATACTGGTTCAGCACCCGGTCGGTGATGGCGCTCTCCCGCTGCTCTCCCGCACTCTGCGCGACGGCCGCCACGGGCGCGAGGGCCAACAGCAACGTTGTGACGCCGCAGACTTTCCACCGGCGGCTGCCACGCGCATCGAGAGATTTCATCGGTTCTCCTTTCGGCGGTTTCCATCCGGCCGCCGGGCCGGATCGGGCACGCTCCGAGAGCGGCAAGAAACCTCCTCCCCCTCCGGTCACGGGAGGTCTTCCCGTCCCGGACCCCACCAGCCACTGGAGCAACGCACGATCAGGTACTCGGGATCAACGATCCAGACCCTTCGTGTGTTCCGCCGCAACTCTAGCCCGATGGGGGCTCGGAGCGCCGGCCTCCGGCCGGCATCGCGGCCACAGGCCGCGAAACCGCCCCCCCCTCACCCGCCTCCGCGGCAGAGGCGGCTGGGACCGCCGGGCAGTTCTCCCGGTGGGGCCCTTCAGACCGGCACGCGGCCGCAGGCCGCGAAACCGCACCCCCTCACCCGCCTTCGCGGCGGAGCGGCTGGGACCGCCGGGCAGTTCTCCCGGTGGGGCCCTTCAGACCGGCACGCGGGCCGCAGGCCCGCAAAGCGCGCAGGAATGCTCAGGCCGGGTGGCACGCCCCCTCGGAGCGCCGGCCTCCGGCCGGCATCGCGGCCGCAGGCCGCGAAACCGCACCCCCTCACCCGCCTTCGCGGCAGAAACGGCTTGGAACGCCGGCTTCAGCCGGCACGCGGGCCGCAGGCCCGCAGAGCGCGTAAGGCTCATCGGACCGACGGCGCACACCGGGGTATCGTCCAAGACCCACCCCATGACCCCACCACGCAACCGGATCCGCATCTTCGAAGGCGACATCACCACCCTCGCGGTCGACGCCATCGTCAACGCCGCCAACGAGACCCTGCTCGGCGGCGGCGGCGTGGACGGCGCCATCCACCGCGCCGCCGGTCCCCGGCTCCTCCAGGAATGCCGCACCCTCGGCGGCTGCCCCACCGGCGACGCCAGGCTGACCGGCGGCTACGACCTCCCCGCCCGCTTCGTGATCCACACCGTCGGCCCGGTCTGGCGCGGAGGCGGCCACCGGGAAGCAGAACTGCTCGCGAGCTGCTACCGACGCTGCCTCGCCATCGCCGAAGAACAGAAGCTCCACTCCATCGCGTTCCCCGCGATCAGCACCGGCGTCTACGGCTACCCCCTCGAGCCGGCGACCCGCATCGCGCTGACGGAGACGCGCGATCACCTCACGAGCGGCACCGCCCTCGAGGAGGTCGTATTCGCCTGCTTCGGCGCCGACGCCAGTCGGACCTACCGGGCCGTCCTCGACGAAGTCTTCGGCGGCCCCTCCTGAACAGAGTCACTAACGAGCCGCTTGTTGTGTCCACCTGCCAGTTTGGATGGCCACTAGCCATGCAAATCTCACATCGTCGAAAGAGTGCCTGGATTCTTGTTCGACATTGATGTAATTTAATGGCTATGAGCCATCAACGAGAGCCGCGACTAAAGCCGCTGCTCGACACCGTTCCGCCGGGTTTCGTGGTCGATACGCCATGGCTCAGAGCCCGTGGTATCGACCCCAAGTCGATCCACGGCTACGTCGCCAACGGATGGCTGGAGCGGGTAATGCGCGGGGTCTATCGCCGTCCGCTGCCGGAAAACGTCGCCGGGAGTGGGGTGTCCTGGGAAGTCGTGCTCGTCTCGCTGCAACGGCTCATGGGCTACGACGTGCACCTGGGCGGCGAGAGCGCCCTCGATCTTGCCGGCCACGCGCACTACCTGAGCCTGGGGGGCAGGGCTCGCGTCCATCTCTACGGCGACGCGCCGTCCTGGCTGCAACGCCTGCCGATGCGGGAACGGCTGGTCCTGCGCCGATGCAAGCTGTTCGGGAACGATCCGGCCGGCATCGCGGAAACCAGCGGCGCGGCGGGGGCTGGCGGACCGGCAGTCGAGGTGTGGCGCTGGCCCGTCAGGTCTTCGTCTCCCGAACGCGCGATCCTCGAAGCGCTGGACGAACTGCCTGGCAACGCCAGCTTCGAGCATCTCGACAAGATCTTCGAAGGGCTGGTGTCCCTGCGGCCGGAGCCGCTCATGACGCTGCTGGCATCCTGCCGAAGCGTCAAGGTCCGCCGGCTGTTCTTCGTCTTTGCGGACCGGCACGGGCACAGTTGGCGAAAGTACCTCGACGCGGGGCGGGTCGAATTCGGCTCCGGGCCGCGGGCGCTTCTCGAAGGCGGGGCGTTTCACCCCACGTACCGCATCTCCGTGCCGGACTACCTGGTGCCTCCACGGCGTGCACTGGCGGACGGCGATGCTTGAACGCTATGTCGCGCAGGTTCGCCTGCTTGTGGACGTGCTTCCGGATATCGCGAAGGAGTCCGGGTTCGCACTCAAGGGCGGCACCGCGATCAACCTGTTCTACCGGGACATGCCGAGGCTCTCCGTAGATGTTGACCTCACCTGGCTCCCGGCCGGCGACCGCGCCTCGGCACTCAGCGGGATCAGCAACGCCCTGGACCGCATCGGCGCGAGGATTGCCGCACGCAACCCGCGGCTCACGGCGGACGGCACCGCCGCCGGCGGGCACAGCGGTACGCGGATTGTGGTGAGACGCGACCGAGTGCAGATCAAGATCGAGACGTCTCCGGTCGCCCGGGGAGCGGTGTTCCCGACCCGGCCGATGGTGGCGTCCGAAGCAGTGGCGGCCCAGTTCGGCTTCGTCGAATCGAACGTGCTGGCCTTCGAAGACCTGTATGCCGGCAAGCTCGTTGCGACCCTCGACCGGCAGCATCCGCGCGATCTTTTCGACGTCAAGCTGCTCTACGAGAACGAAGGTCTGACGGATGACCTCTTCCGCGTGTTCATGGTCTATGTGGCGGGTTCTCGCCGTCCGATGCACGAACTGCTGACGCCCTCGACCCGGGCCAGGGACAAAACGTACGACGAGGAGTTCGTGGGGATGACTCGGGTGACCGCAAGCCGGGAGGCGCTCGTCGAAGCGGGTCGGCGTCTCTATGAGGACATCGGGTCGCGGCTGACGGGTAGCGTCGCCAGCTTCCTGCTCTCCCTCCACGACGCCGAGCCGGATTTCGGATTGATCGGTCTGTCCGAGGCCGCCGACTTGCCCGCCGTTCGCTGGAAACTGGTCAATCTCGAGCGACTGAAGCGGGATAACCCCAGGAAACATGTGGAGCAGCGCGACGCGCTCGAGCGGGTGCTTCGATGAATGAGAACCGGGAGCAAGTGGCTGATGCAGCGCCAACTGCGCTCATTCCTGATCCCCCCGGAACGCGGCCTCGATCCCGGCGACGTCGATCTTGTTCATGGTCAGCATCGCCTGGAAGACCCGCTCCGCAGCGGCCCGGTCTTCCGACGTCAGGGAACCAATCAGGACGCGCGGCACGATCTGCCATGACACCCCCCAACGATCCGTCAGCCAGGCGCACCGGCCCTCCTCGCCGCCGTCGGCGGTGAGGGCGTCCCAGAGCCGGTCCGTCTCCGCCTGGTCCTCGGTCACCACCGAGATGGACACCGCCGCCGATTGGGCGACCTCCGGGCCGCCGTTCAGGATCTGGTACGGCGCGCCGGCAAGGGTGAAGTCCACGACCAGGGCGGGCTGATCGGGGTCCGTCCGGTAGACGGACTCGATCCGGCTGTCCGGGAGCAGGGTCACGTAGAAGCGGGCGGCTTCCTCGCCGCCGCTTTCGAACCAGAGGCAGGTGCGGGTCTTGCTACGGGTGTTCATGGACGGGAATTGTGCTGGCGCGTGGGCCTCGATTCCGCACGTTCACTCCGACTTTTCCACATTTTCGGCCGGAGTGAGAAGAAATGGGCGCGAATTACGTCTATGGAATCAGAGGGAGACATCGTGTCTCCCGCTGTCCGCATCTCCACGGAGGAATTCCCGATGCCCCACGCCATGCCAAGTGAGATCAAGCCTCGACTCGCGGCCCGATCGACGCGAGCGGTGATTGACACCGTTGCACCGCTACACCACAATGGATCCATGAGACTGACCATCAACCTCGAGCCCGAGCTCTACGCCGTAGCCGTGTCGCTCGCCAAGGCAGAGGACTGCAGCATCAGCGCCGCGGTCAACCGGCTGATCCGCCGGGCGCTGCCGGGCGCGGAGCGCCAGGCCGGAGTCTCCTCCGGGATGAAGCGCCGTAACGGGCTCCTGGTCTGCCGTGCAAAGGAAGTGATCACGGCGGAGACAGTCCAGAAGATCGAAGACGAGGACGACGCAAGGTGACTTGGCTGGCGGATGGCAACGTGTTGTTGGCGCTTCTTCTGGAAGACCACATTCATCACGAACGCGTGCACCGATGGTTTTCCGAACTTCGGGAGGACCGCTTCGCTACCTGCCCCGTCACGCAGGGCACGCTCCTGCGGGTGCATATGCGCGTCTCGGTGGAGGGGACGGCGGCGGCGTCCTGGGAGGCATTGCGCGCCGTGTCCGGGCATCCCGCTCACGAGTGGTGGGACGATGCGCTCGACTATCTGGACGTGCCCCACCGGAACCTCCAGGGCCATCGACAGGTGACGGACGCATGGCTCGCCGAGCTGGCACGCCGCCGGGGCGGCCGCGTGGCCACCCTCGACTCCGGTTTCGCGACACTTCACGCCGACGTTGCGGTGCTGCTTCCTCCCGGCTGACCGGAGGGCGGTGGTGCGCGGCTCCGGTGGTCCCAGCCGGACACGTCGTCAGGATGGATGGCGGTTACGACGTGCGCGGTGCGGAGCACCGCACGTGCCGGTCTGAAGACCGGCGGTCCCGGCCGGAACGGCGTTTTCCTCTGCTAGAGTCGCGCGCCGAAGGCTCGGTCCTCTGGCGCAGCGCGTAGCCGGCCCCGTGCCGGCGTTCCTGCTTGATTCTCCTCGCCTGCGTCTTCGCGCTCTTCGGGTTTGCCGGACTCGCCTACGGGGCGGACTGGTTCGTGGACGGGGCTTCGGGCCTCGCGCGGCGGTTCCACATCAGCCCGCTGGTGATCGGCCTGACCGTTGTCGCCTACGGCACCTCGGCTCCGGAGATCGGCACCTGCCTGGTAGCCGTGCTCGGCGACAGCCCGGGGCTCGCGGTGGGGAACGTCATCGGCAGCAACGCGGCCAACCTGGGATTGATCCTGGGGATCACCGCGGTCATGACCCCGTTCGCGGTGCCGCGCGGCCTGCTGCGGCGCGAGTTCTGGTTCATGCTCGCCGCCACCGTCCTCCTGTGGCCGCTGGCGGCCGCGGGGGTGGTGTCGCGGCCGGTCGGGCTCGTGCTTGCCGCGTCGCTCATCGTGTTCAACGTCCTTTCCGTGCGGTGGGGCCGCAACGACGAAGCGGGGACCTCCGCCGGGGCGGAGGGCGATTCCCCCCTGGGGCGGAGCCTGACGACGACCGCCGTCGGCCTGGTGGCGCTGCTCATCGGCGCCGAGCTGCTCGTCCGGGGCGCGAGCGACATCGCCCGGGCGCTCGGCGCCTCCGAAACGGTCATCGGCCTCACCCTGGTGGCGATCGGGACCTCGCTTCCGGAACTCGCGACCTCGGTGGCCGCCGGGAGGCGCGGGCAGATCCAGATCGTGGCCGGCAACGTGATCGGGAGCAACCTGTTCAACGTGCTCGGCGCGCTCGGCATCTCGGCGGCCGTGGTACCGGTGGCGATCGAACCGAACCTCGCGACCGCCGAGGTCCCCGGCGTGGTCCTGCTCACCCTGCTCGCCGGAGTGTTCATGCTCACCGGCCGCCGGGTCGCCCGGGTTGAGGGCGTGGTGCTCCTCGCCGGCTACGCGGCCTATCTGATCTTCGTGGTGCTCTGAGGCAATGTCGACCAATACCGCAACCCTCACCGTCGCCTTCGCCGAACGGCCCCCCGATTTCGTGCGCCAGATGGCCAACCAGGCGCTCACCGGATTCGACCTGCGGATTCCCGACGGCGATTCGCGGGCGGCCGTCGAGTCCGCGATCCGCGGCGCCGACGTCCTCATCGCCAGGAAGCGGCGGGTCGGGTCCCGGGAAATGGACTGTGCCGAGCCGTCGCGCATCCTCGTCCTCGGCCGGAACCCGATCCAGGTGAGCCTCCGGGCGGCCGCGAACCGCCGGATTCCCGTGACCGCCATCCCCCACCCCGGCGCCATCGCGGTCGCCGACCACACCCTGGGGCTGCTGCTGGCGGTGGCCCGCCGCATCGTGGAAGGGCACGAAGGCGTGCGCGCCGGGGCCTACCGGGCGCGCGGCCTCGAACCGTCGGTCACCACCGAGCGCCTCTTCGCCTTCAACTGGCTGGGACGGAAGGACGCCTTCATTCTTGACGGACTCGAACTGGGGCTTGTCGGTTTCGGCGCGATCGGCCAGGAGGTCGCGCGCCGCGCGCTCGGCTTCGGGATGCGGGTCCGCTACCACCAGCGCACCGGGCTGCACCAGGGGTGGAACCGCCGCCTGGGCGTTGAGCCGGTGCCGTTTGTGGAAGAACTGCTTGAGGAATCCGACGTCCTGAGCCTCCACATTCCCCACACCCCCCAGACCGAGAACCTGTTGGACGGCCCGATGCTCGACCGGATGAAGCCGGGGGCGATCCTCGTGAACACCGCGCGCGGGGGCCTCGTGGACGAAGCCGCGCTCGCCGAGCGGCTCCGGGACGGCCGGCTCGGCGGGGCGGGTCTGGACGTCTTCCGCGAGGAACCCCTTCCCGCCGGCCATCCTTTCGTGGACACTCCCCGGCTCGTCCTCGCCCCGCACACCGGCGGGGCCGGCGCCGGCGGCCAGCGCGAACTCTTCGTCCGCGTCGCCGCCGCCATCAGGGATCACGCCGCCCAGGCGGCCCAACAGTGAGCGACCCAACATGACGAACCAGGAACTCTCCATCGGCCCCGTGAGCTGCGCTCCGGGCAACCGCGCTTCCGGCTTCGTACCGGCTGTCCAACGCGTGGACGGGACTTCCCTCGGGTTCCCCGTCCTCATCGCCAACGGCGCCCGGACCGGACCCGTGCTCCTGATCGACGGCGGCATCCACGGCGACGAACAGGAGGGGACGCTCGCGGTGGCCGAGTTCGTCCGGGAGACGGACCCCGCGGAGCTGACGGGCGCGGTGGTCGCGGTGCCGCTGATGAACGTCGGCGCCTTCGAGGCCATGGCCCGCGGCAACCCCCGGGACACCCACAGCCACGACATGAACCGCATCTACCCGGGGAACCCGAGCGGGTACCTGACGGACCGGATCGCCGCCACCCACGCGGAGACGGCGGGGGCGGCCTGTGACCTCGAGATCACCTTCCACTCCGGCGGGAACATCTGCTACCTCGGCGAGACGATCTTCACCACCTCGAGCGACCCGCTGGGGCTCGAACTCGCCCAGGCGATGGGACCCGACTGGACCATCGTGCTGGACACCCCGCATCCGGCCGGCTCCCCGATGGCGGCCATGACCCCCCGGGGCAAGCCGGCCATCACGGTGGAACTCGGCGGCAGCGCCGGAACGATGCCGGGCATGTTCCGCGAGAACGTGGACATCCTGAAGCGCGCCGTCGGGAACGTCTGCCGGCACTACGGGATGCTGGAAGGCGATGCCGAGTACGCGCCGAAGCTCTGGCGCGGCCGGCAGAACGTGGTCCGCGCCAGCGGGAGCGGGATCCTGAGCCCGGCGGCCGGCGAGGCGGGGGACCACCTGAAAAAGCCCATCCGCAAGGGACAGACGCTGCTCCGCATCCTCGACCTGCTCGGCAACCCGGTCGAGGACCTGAACGCTCCCTGCGACGGCGTGCTCTTCGGGTTCCGCACCTACCCCTCGACCACCGCCGGGGACTGGACGCTCTTCTGCGGGGAGGCGGAGTTCGTGGAAGTCGCGGCGCCGAAACCGCGCGAGCCCGGGAGCGTGCCGTGATCGCCCAGCCGCTGCTGCTGCTCGCCTTCCTGCTGCTGGTCATCGCGGCGGCGCGGCAGGCGGAGGAGCGCTACCCCGTCATCCAGAAGATCAGCTCCGCGGTCGTCTGCACCCTGCTCGGCATCCTGCTCGCCAACATCGGGCTCATCCCGCGCGGCGGCGAGTTCATGGGTTCGCTGTCGCGCTACGCGATCCCCTACGCGATCGTGCTGTTCGTGCTCTCGACCCGGCTGGCCGACCTGAAGACCGCCGGACCCCGCATGGTGCTGGGGTTCGGAATCGCGGGCTTCGGCACCTTCGTGGGGGCCTTCGTCGCGAGCCTCCTCTTCGCCGGCGTGCTGGGCCCGGAGACCTGGAAGCTCGGGGGGACGTTCGCCGGCGCCTTCTGGGGCGGCGGCCTCAACTTCGCGGCGGTCGGCCAGGGGCTCGAGATGACCCCCAGCCTCTTCGCCGGCGCCTTCGTGGTGGACAACCTCTCGACGGTGCCCTGGATGCTCGGGCAGGTCGCGCTCGCTTCGGCATTCGCCGGGATCTTCCTGCGGCGGGCGAAGCCGGACGCGCTGGACGCCGCCGACGACGACTCCGACGTGGACACCGACGCGCTGCGGCGCACCTGGACCGAGGGCTCGATCTCGATCACCCACCTCGCCATCCTGGCGGCCATCCCCCTGCTGGCGCTGGTCGCCGCGGGGCAGTTCGCCCGGGTGCTTCCCGGCGTGCCGGAAGTCCTGTGGCTGACGACGATCGCGCTGATCCTGGGGCAGATCCCCGCCATCCAGCGGCTGAACGGTTCCGCGATGCTGTCCTACTTCGCCCTCCACCTCTTCTTCATCGTGATCGGCGCCGGCTCCGACGTGCGGGAAGTGGTGGCCGCGGGCCCCTGGCTCTTCTTCTACATGATCCTGATCATCCTGATCCACGCCGCCGTGCTCTACGGGATCGGCTGGCTCGCGCGGTTCGATCTCGCGACCATCACGCTGTCGAGCCAGGCCGCGGTGGGCGGACCCGGATCGGCGCTCGCCCTCGGGATGGCGCTCAAGTGGAAGCACCGCATCGCGCCGGCGGTGATCATGGGGATCTTCGGCTACGGGTTCGGCAACTACCTGGGGTTCGGGACGGCCTACCTGCTGCGGGGAATCCTTCCGGGCTGATGGGCGAAAGACTCCGGGGGCGCCGCGTCCTCGTCACGGGCGCGGCGCGCGGACTCGGCGCCTCCGCCGCCTGGGGGCTCGCGGAGGAGGGCGCCGAGTGCATCCTCCTCGACCGGTCGCGGGACGAGCTCCAGACCACCGTCGAGATCGCCGCCGAACGCGGTCCCGGGCCGTTCCACCCGCTGGTGTGTGACCTCTCGCGCCGGGAGAGCACGCTGGAGGCGGCGGCTCGCGCCCGGGAAGCCGCCCGGGGCGACCTGAGCGCGCTGGTGCACTGCGCCGCGATCATGCACCTGACCGCCGTCGAGGAAACGACCGGGCCGCAGTTGGACGAGATGCTGGAAGTGAACCTGACGGCGGCGTTCCTGCTCGTGCGCGAGCTGATGCCCGAACTCCGCGCCGGCACCGGCGGATCGGTCCTGCTGACCAGCTCGCGGGCGGGCATCTCCGGATTCGCCAACGAGGCCGTGTACTGCGCGACCAAGTTCGGGACCGAGGGCCTCGCGAAGGCGCTCGCCGAGGAGTGCGGCGGCGCCGGGATCCTGGCCAACACGATCACGCCTGGGGCCGGGCGCATCAAGCCCACGGGGCTCTCGCGGGCGGACGAAGCCGCGCTCCCGGCGGAGAAGCGCGGCTGGGGATCTTCGGAGGCGCTCGGTCCCGCCTTCGCGGCCTTCGCACTGCTGCCCGGCTTCGAGGGTGCGCCCAACGGCCGGCGCTTCGAGGCTGACCGGGTGGCCGGCGCGGTGCGAACCCGCGGACTGCCGCTGCCGGCGGAGGCCTGGGCGGGACTCGCCACGTGACCCACTTCTGCCCGATTCCGGTTTCCGACCGGTCCCACGCGCTCGGCGCGGGCCGGACCCTTCCCGACCCCGGGGCCGCGCTCGGACGCGAACCCGCCGCCGCGCTCCGGACCGCCCTGCTCGGCGGGGAGACGCACTACACGCCCCGCCCGGGTCTCCCGGAACTCCAGGACGCCCTCGGCCGGCGGCTCGAGGCCGCCGGGGCGCCGCCCGGAGGGACGGTGGTCATCACTGGGGGGCGGCAGGAAGCGCTCTTCGTCGCGCTCGCCGGGGCGCGCGCGGAAGCCGGGGACGCGCCCGCCAGCGTGGCCCTGTCGCCGGCGGCCGAAGGCGACCCGGGAGTGCTTGCCGCCTGCGCCCTCCTGGATCTGTTTCCGGTGGCCGAGGCGGCCGGCGAGGGTGCGGTCGCGCGGATCGCCACGCCGGAGGAGTCCGGCAGCGCCGTCCCGGTCGAGATCGTGGACTGCGGGGACCGGCTCCTCTCCTTCGATGCGGAGAGCACCTTCCTCGCCGGGGTGGGAGAGGAAGCGGTGCTCGTCGGCTCGCTCGACGGCCTCCCCGAACTCGCCCCGTTCCGGGTCGGTTTCTTCCGGGTGCCGCCGCGGCTCCTGGGCCGGCTCCGGAGCCTGAAGCAGGCGGTCTCGATCTGCACCGCGGCGCCCTCGCAGCGGACCGCCGCGCTGCTGCTGGGAGCCGGGCCGGCGAAACCGCGGCCGCGTCCCACGCTCGCGAAACCCGGCAAGGACGATTCCCGCTACTCGCTGATGGAGCTCGCGGCGCGTCTCGACGGCGTGGTCAGCCTCGGCCGGGGCGACCCCGACGCCGACGCCCCGGCGCCGGTCCTGGAAGCCGCCTGCGCGCAACTCGGCGAGACGGAACCGCTCGATCCCCTCGGCCAGCGCTGGCTCCGCGAACGGATCGTGGAGCGGGAGGAGGCCCGCACCGGCATCCGCTGGGACCCGGACACCGAGACCCTGGTCACCGGCGGCGCCCAGGAGGGCATCACCCTCGCCATGCTGGCGCTGGTGGGAGAGCGGGAGGAAGTGCTGCTCGCCGACCCGCGGTACACGTCGTACGTGCAGGCCATCGCGCTCGCCCGCGGCCGGATGGCGCCGGTGCCCTGCGGAGGGGTGCAGGGCGAAGACGGCGAGGACTTCGGGATGCGCGCCGCGGCCACCGAAGAAGTGCTCCGGCAGTCCGAGCGGCCCCGGCTCCTGACGATCGTGAACTTCTCGAACCCGACCGGGGCCAGGACCCTGGCGGAGGAGGTCGAGGACCTTTGCGGGCTGGCGGACCGCCATCATCTCTGGGTGTTGTCCGACGAGGTCTACGCCGACATGGCGCTCGACGGAAAGGGGCCGGTGCTCTCGCCGTCCACGCTCCCCGGGATGCGGAACCGGACGCTGACCATGGGAAGCGTCTCCAAGAGCTACGCGATGACCGGCTTCCGCGTCGGCTACCTGACCGGGCCCGCGGACGCCGTCGCCGCCTGCGCCCGCGCCAAGGCGGCGCTCTCCGGCCCGGGCCCGCTCTTCTCGCAGCGCGCGGCGGCCGCCGCGCTCGCCGGCGGCGACGCCTTCCCGGCCCGGCTCCGGGAGATCTACGCGCCGCGAAGGCAGTTGCTGCTCGACGGATTCGCCCGGCTCGGCATCCCCACCGCCGCGCAGGGCGGCGGATTCTTCGTCTGGGCGGACATCTCGCGGTTCGGCCTTTCCGCGGAAGCGTTCTGCCGCCGCCTGCTCACCGAGGCGCGCGTGCTGATCTTCCCGGGGACCGCCTTCGGGGAGCGCTGGGACCGCTACGCCCGCGTCTCGATGCTCCAGTCGGAAGAGCTGATCCGCGAGGCGCTTCGCCGGATGGAAGCGTTGGCGTAAGACCGCCTTTCCGCGGCGCGCCCAAGGCCCGTGATGGCGCCGCCCCGGTCCCTGCCACCCTGGGCCCCTGCGTCCCGGCCGGCCCTTTCATGCCCCGTGGGGTGCGCGGGAGTACCCGATCACGGGTGTATTCCCGCGCCGGGCGACTCGGGGCGGTGGACTCCGGCGACCCTGGAGGGATCGGCCGCTTCTACCTCATGTAGGGCGAATCCGCTGCGGTCCCCCTTCCGGTAGGCGCGCGCATCGTCCAGTCCGGCCATGATCTTGTCGAACGCTCTGGTCATCGGGCTCTCCGGCTCACCCCGCCGTGACGCTGATGGCCTGCTTCAGGTAGTCGGCCGCCGCGATCCGGTCCACCAGGAACCCGGCCAGGTCGGCGCGCGGGATGGTCCGGGTGGGCGCCGAGTTCGAGGCCAGTACGCGTCCCGAACCCGGTTTGTCGGTGAGGACCGCGGCCCGCACCGCCGTCCAGTCCAGCGGGTCGCCGCCGAGAATCTCCTCCTCGCGGCCGTGTTCTGCGAGGATGGTCTTGAGCATGGTCGAAAACAGCAGCTTCGAGTACCACGGGATGTGTTTCCAGCTTTCCCCGACGCCGGCGGCGGAGACGAAGACGACCCGCCGGACACCGTGGGACCGCATCGCCGCCCGGATGTTCTCCGCGCCCTGACTGAGGGTCGTCCGATCCTTGGTGCTCGTGGGACCGAGGCAGACGAGCACCGCGTCCTGACCCGCGATGGCTCGGGAAACCGCCTCGCCATCGAGCACGTCGCCCTGCGCTTTCGCCACGGTCTCTTCTGCGTACCGGCGTTCGACGGACCGGCCGAAGACGGTGACGTCGTGCCCGGCCGCGCGCGCCTTGCGCCAGGCCAGGTCACCGGTCTTTCCGGTGGCGCCAAAGACAACGACCTTCATGGGTCACTCTTCCCCGCTCCGTTCGGCCCGACCAGCAGCGTCAGCGGCTCCAGCTGCACGTCGCAGGCGGCGATGCTCTTGTAGTTGCGGAGGCGGACGCGGGTGATCGTCCGGGAATCGGTGTTCGTCATGGGGCCTTCACGAGCTCACCGGTTCGCATCGTAGCCGAGGGCGCAGAATCCGCTCCCGTAGAATCGAAACTACGGGAGGGACGTCCGATGACGGAACCACGGAACTGGCGCTCGATGCTCGCTTTGGGGATCGCCCTGGCGATTCTGGCCGCCTGCGGAGGCGGCGGAGGCGGCGAACCTGCCGAAGAGACCGGCGACGAACGCTTCCGGAAGTACGCCGCCGGGATCAACGCGCACCACCTCTGCTCCGGCACCTTCGTGGTGGGGCGGGTCACCGAGCGTTCGCCGGAGACGGTGCTGGCCGAGGACATCGAGCCGTTCGTCGGCTTTGCCTGGCAGGACGACTTCGAGTGGGAAGTGGACATGGAGGCGAAGAGCGCCACCGTCTGGGCGGCCGACGTGACGCCGCGGACGGCGAAGTTCCACGGTGACCAGGGATGCACGCTGCTGGAGGACGGCGCCGACTCGGTGCGGTTCACGCCCGTGCCCGTCCCGAGAGACCAACCGCCGGCGGACGAACAGGACTGGCCGCTCGGCGACGTCGGCGCGGAGGAACCCGACCAAGCCGGGGTGGACCGGGCGGCGCTCGACGCCGCGCTCGACGCGGCGATGGGAACCGAGCAGAACACCCGCGCCCTTGCGGTGGTCCGCCACGGGAAGATCGTGGGCGAGCGCTACGCCCCGGGCTTCACCCGAAACACCCCGCAGATCAGTTGGTCGGAGGGCAAGAGCGTGACCGCGACGCTCATCGGCGTGCTCATGCAGAAGGGCCACTTCGAACTCGACAATCCGGCGCCGGTCGCCGAGTGGCGCGAGGAGGGCGACCCCCGCGGCGTCATCACCATGCGGCACCTGCTCACCATGAGCAGCGGGCTCGACATGACGAACCTGGGACTCGCGGGAGCGTCCTCGCTGGTTCCGGAGAACGAGCACATGCGGGTCTATTTCGACGCGCTGAACGTCTTCGAGCACGCTTCCGGTCAGCCCTACGGCATCCCGCCGGGGACCGAGTTCCGCTACCGGAACTCCGACCCGCTGACCCTCGGGCGGATCGTTCGGGAAACGGTCGAGAACAACGACAAGGAGTACCTGACCCACCCGCAGCGGATGCTCTTCGACCGGATCGGCTCCCGCGACTTCGTGCTGGAGCCCGACCCCTGGGGCAACTTCATCCTGAGCGGCTACGAGTACGGGAGCGCCGCGGACTGGATGCGCTTCGGGCTCCTCCACCTCTGGGACGGCGTCTTCGAGGGCGACCGCATCCTTCCGGAGGGCTGGTCGGAGTTCGTGAGCAGCCCTTCGCCGGGAGCCAAGGAAGGGGAGTACGGCGGGCTCTGGTGGCTGAACCTCGGTGGACGCTACGCGGACATCCCGCGCGACGCCTACTGGGCGTCCGGGTTCATGGGGCAAACCACGATGGTGATCCCGTCCCGTGATGTGGTGATCGTCCGGCTCGGCCCGAGCCCGGGCGAGTTCGGCCCCTACCTGAACGCCACCGTTTCCGCGATACTCGCCGCCTTCGACGACAGCGCGGACTAACCGTCAGGGTCCCGTAGAATCGAACCTGCGGGAGGGACGCCCGATGACGGAACCACGGAAGTGGCGTGCTTTTCTGGGACTTGCGGGCGCGCTCGCGGTCCTTGCCGGATGCGGTGGAGGAATGGAACCCGCCGAAGAAGCGGACGACGGCCGCTTCCGCAAGTACGCCGCCGGGATCGGGGCGCATCACCTCTGCTCCGGCGTGTTCGTCGTCGGGAGGGTGACCGAGCGTTCGCCGGAGACGGTGCTGGCCGACGACATCGTCCCCTTCGACGACTGGGCCTGGCAGGATGACTTCGAGTGGGAAGTGGACACGGAGGCAAAGAGCGCCACGGTGTGGGCCGCTGACGTGGCGCCGCGCACCGCGAAGTACCACGGCGATCAGGGATGCACCATTCTGGAGGACGGCGCCGACTCGGTCCGCTTCACGCCGGTGCCGGTGCCCCGGAACCTCCCGCCGGCCGCTGAACAGGACTGGCCGCTCGGGGACGTGGGGGCGGAGGAACCGGACCAGGCCGGCGTGGACCGGGCGGCGCTCGACGCGGCGCTCGATGCCGCCATGGGGACCGAACAGAACACCCGGGCGCTGGCGGTGGTCCGGCGCGGCAAGATCGTGGGCGAGCGCTACGCACCGGGATTCACGCGCAACACCCCGCAGATCAGTTGGTCGGAGGGCAAGAGCGTCACCGCCACCCTGATCGGCGTGCTCATGCAGGAGGGTCACTTCGGGCTCGACGATCCGGCGCCGGTGGCCGAGTGGCGCGCGGAGGGCGATCCGCGCGGCGTGATCCTGATGCGCCATCTGCTCACCATGAGCAGCGGGCTCGACATGACGAACACCGGCTTCGACGGTCCGGTGTCCCTCGTTCCCGAGAACGAGCACATGCGGGTCTATTTCGACTCGCTGGATGTCTTCGAGCATGCCTCGAGCCAGCCCTACGGCATCCCGCCGGGGACCGAGTTCCGCTACCGGAACTCCGATCCCCTGACCCTCGGCCGCATCGCCCGGGAGACCGTGGAAGGTGCGGGCGAGGACTACCTGACGTTCCCCCAGCGGATGCTCTTCGACCGGATCGGCTCGCGCGACTTCGTGCTCGAGCCCGACCCCTGGGGCAACTTCATCCTGAGCGGTTACGAGTACGGAAGCGCGGCCGACTGGATGCGCTTCGGGCTCCTCCACCTCTGGGACGGCGCCTTCGCGGGGGACCGCATCCTCCCCGAGTACTGGTCGGACTTCGTGAGCTCTCTTTCTCCGGGTGCGAAGGAGGGGGAGTACGGCGGGCTCTGGTGGCTGAACCTCGGCGGACGCTACGCGGACATTCCGGAGGACGCCTACTGGGCGCTCGGCCACATGGGCCAGGTCACCATGGTGATCCCGTCGCGGGACGTGGTGCTGGTCCGCCTGGGACCGAGTCCCGGAGGCTTCGACGAGTACCTGAACGCCACCGTGGGGGCGATCCTGGCCTCCTTCGACGACGGCGCGGACTGACGCTTCACTCCGGCTGGCAAAGTTCGGCCGACGCCTTTCGTATCCGGAAGATCAGGTCGTCGCCAATCGCGTAGGTCTTGTCCGGGTCGTTTTGGTCCTCGATCTCCAGCAGCGGGTCGATCCCCAACCTGACTTCCCTGAGTTCGCTGCACTTGGGACATTTTCCGATTCGCTTCTGGTCCAGCGAATACGACGTGATGTCGTCCTCGCCGTCGGCGAACGCGAACTCTCCCCGAATGGGCGTGTATCCGCCCGGGAGACCGGTCTCTTCGAGCTCCGCCAACTCCAGGTCCACCAGGGAGACCGACCCTCGCAACTCCCCCGCGGTATCCGATCTCCGCACCCCGAGCGCGGCGATGAAGTCGCCCTCGCACAGCTCCAGATGGCTTTGGGGACTGGTGCCATGGATCCACACCCTCGGACCCGCCGGTTCCTGGGGTTCCTCTACCTGGATTTGCTCTCCTTCCGATCCTTCCGATCCTTCCGGGGGATCGGTGTAGGACACCTCGGACCCCGGAACGCACTGACCGGATCCGTCATCGACGCAGCACCGCCAGTCAAGATCCGGGAAATGGGCCCGGTTGTGCCGGCAGTGACGACTCCATCCCGTCACCAGGTGCAGCGACTGGGTCGCCACACAGCGCCGGCTGTCGTCCACCTGCCAAACGCCCCCGACGTCGTTGAGGCAGTCGTGCCAGGGCAGGAGCGGCGGCGTCTGCGCCGCCGTTTCGGTGACTCTCGCCACGGCAGGAGGTGGCGCATCGACTCCACGCGATGCGGGCGGGGGTACTTGATGAGGTTCCGGCACCGTGCCCGGTCCCAGGCCGTTGTCGCATCCCATCCCGCTGCCGAGGGCGATCGCCACGATCATCCCGATGCCGTATGCCGCAATGTGTCTTCGCATTCTCTCTTGTCCCGCGCAATCAACGGCCTTTCGCTCTGCCGCATCACTTTTCTTGCTGTCCCCCGAGTTCTAGCAGCGTTCTGGGGATATTTCTAATTTGGTGGAAATATCGTCCGCCGAGTCGGAGGAGGCCCGCCGGATCGGAGCCCGTGGAACGTACGCCGGCTGCGCGGGGGACGCCGACATGGGACGGCGCCTCCGCGGTACGCCGGAGCTTTCCCGGTCCGGGCCTACTACTGTCCTCCCACGCAGACGGAATGCGGGCGCCGGTGGACGGCGAACGTCAGTTCCGGCCCGATCTCGTAGGTCTCGGCGTGGCCGCTGCCGTCGTCGCGGTCGTGAACGCTTCGGATCCCGATGGCGAGTTCCCTGACGTCGCCACATCCCAGGCAGGTGGGGATCGTCCCCAGGTACGACATGAGAGAGCTCAGCTCGCCCGCCGCGAGGTCGATGTCTTCTCCGTCCGAGAGGTGTTGCCCCTCGTGTCTCGTCTCCCCGTGGTCGGCACGATCGTGCTCAGGATCCGAGGCATAGACCATCGCGTAGATGTTCCCCTGCGGGTCGTCGCGCCGCAGCACCGCGGCCGGAATGAGGTCGCCTTCACACAGTTGGCCGGCGCTTCCTGGAGTCGCCCATTCGAGCCAGACGCGGTGATCGCCGTGGTGCAGGACTTCGGGCGCTGCCGGTGCGCCATCTGAAAGCCGACGCAACTGCCCCGGTCCCGCAGCACCGGCTGACGTTTCCGGCGCGCTGGCCGCAACCGCCGGAGCGGGCGCCGTGGAAGCCGGCAAACCGTTGTCGCACGCCACCCAGGCGCCAATTCCCATTGCGATGCCTGCGAACAAAACGCACATCGCCAGTTTCTTTCTCATACTGCCTTTTCTCCTTTCGGCTTATGGATCTTTCGTCTGTTGAATGACAGTTTTCCCTCACGAACCACAGGTTCCCGCGCTGTAGCCTTCGCGCTCTTTGCGCGGTGCGCCGGCGCTCCGCCCTCCGGAGGAGGGGGCGCCCCTCGAACGGTGTTCTGCGTTCCGGCGCGTTTAGTGCAGCGGCGCCGCCGTTTGCACCCTCCGCACAGTCACCCGACAACCAACCGCTACGGCGCTCGTCGCGATCCCACGGAACATCCAGCGGGGAGCCTTGACCTCAAGTTTCAATCTCTTGTTTCCTTGTTTCGTTGTCCGTAGGTCTAGCGCGCAGAACGCACCCGCGCAAGGAGATTCGGCCGTGTTCGCAATCCCGGAGCGGATGGCGCCACCCCGCGAGAACCAGGCTAGAAGATGAACCGCAGCCCGAGCTGCGCCTGCCGCTGGGAGCCCACCCGGGCGGCCCCGAGCCCGAATTCCGGATTGGCCGTGGCGCCGTCACCGAGCACCGGCTCCTGCTGGTCCGAACCGGACACCCGGAAAGTCGCGGCGTTCATGACGTTGAACACCTCGAAGAGCGCCTCGAGCTGGGCGCCGCCCACCTCGAACCGCTTGGTGATCCGGAGGTCCAGGTTCGTCCAGGCTTCGTTCCGCTCGCCGTTCACGGGGACGAGTTCGCCGCCGACCACCGCCCGGGTCTGCGGCCCGTAGGGGCCGACGTAGAAGTCGGGGTGGTTGTGGAAGCCGACCCGCGGGTCGAGCGCCGTGAACGGTGATCCGGACTGGGCCGTCAGGATGCCGCTCGCGAGGATGTCGAACGGCAGCGTGAAGACGCCGCTCGCCACGAAGCGGTGCGGGATGTCGCGGTTCGAAATGCCCCAGTCGTAGTCGGGGTCCGACGGATCGGTCAGGGTCAGGCTGCCCGAGGACCGTTCGTTGTCGTCGTTCGAGCGGTCGCGCGACCAGGTGTAGTGGGCCTGGAACTGGATGCCGTCCCGGAACCGGCGGCGGAGCGCGGCGGTCAGGGCCACGTAGTCGGAGCGTGCGAGGGAGTCGCGCACCAGGATCGTCCCGAAGTTCGGGTTGATCCGTTCGCCGCTGTAGACCGGGCGCCCGAAGGCGTCGCGGCCGGGCGCGGGCGCGTTCGCGTCCACGTTGGAGGCGAGGAGGTCGCCCCGGGCGTAGACGAAATCGAGCGAAGCGGCGAGATCGTCCGCGACCTCCCGCTCGAATCCGAGATTGAACCGGGTCGTGCGGGGGTCCTCGAAGTCGGGATGGACGTAGCTCAGCGACGGCGTCAGGCCGGCTGGCGGGTTCGCGTTGTCGATCGCGCCGCCCATGGGAACGAAGCCCGTCTCGCCCGGCGCCACGACGGCGTTGCCGTAGCGCGGAAAGACGCCGGTGTCGCTGTAGGCGGAGAAGAAGAGCAGCGTCGGGGTGCGCCCGTAGAAGACCCCCGCGCCGCCGCGGAGGATCGTGTCCGCGTCGAGCGAATAGACGAAGCCGGCGCGCGGGGAGACGTTGTCGAGGTCGTTCGGGATCGAGGTCCCCTCGGGGAGGACGTGCTCGATCCCGCTCGGGTTGAAGGTGCCGTCCCAGCGGGCGCCGGCGTTCAGGGTGAGCCGCGCGCTCGGGCTCCAGGTGTCCTGGAGGTAGAAGCCGAGGGTTTGCTGGGTGATGTCGAAGTTCGGGTTGCTGACGTCGCCGAAGAAGATGCGCGCCCGCGCGGCCTCGCCGTTCACGAAGTCCTCGACGCTGTTGAAGTCGTAGCGCCCGTCGGCGTTCCCGGCGAAGTACTCGCTGAGGTGGTCCTGGCTGAAGTCGAACCCGAGGCGGATCTCGTGGTTCCCGGAGAGGAACGAGAAGCGCTCCTGGATCTCGAACTTCCGTTCGTCCACGTAGATCGGCAGCCACCACGGCTTGCCGAACGACCCGAACGACGGCTCGAAGATCCGGAAGTTCGCCTGCACCGCGCTATCGGGCAGGTTCGCCAGCCGGTCGAGGTCGTCGTAGGCGTACTGGACCCGGAACTCGTTGACGCCGGTCTCGCCGAGCAGCGAGACCACCGAGCCGACGAGGGCGTGGGTGCTCTCGAGCTTCCGCGACTCCTCGGCCACGTAGTCCGAGGTGCGGGCGTAGTCGGTGAAGTTGTAGCGGAGGGTGAGCGAGTGCTCGTCGTTCACCCGGTGGTTCAGCTTGCCGAACAGGATCAGGTTGTCGGTCTCGCGCACGAACTGCCCGCTGGCGGTGCCGTCGCCGTTCGGGCTGAATCCGGACAGCACCTCGGGATGGACCGACTGGATCGCGTCGTACTGGCCCGCCCCCCGGATGTCCCGGATGAACGGCTGGCTGCGGGCGGTCTGGTCGTAGGACACGAAGAAGTGGGTCCGGTCCCGGAGGATGGGACCGCCGAAGGAGGCGCCCCAGTTGTAGCGCTCGAACTCGTCCACCTCGTAGCGGTCGTCGGCCGCGTCGATGCCGCGCTGGGCATCCAGCGGAGACTGGGGAAGGCGGGCCACCATCCGCTGGTCGCGGAAGAAGAGGAACCCTGACCCGGCGAAGTCGTTGGTGCCGGCCTTGGTGACCACGTTGATGTAGCCCCCGCCGGAACGCCCGGCCTCGGCCGAGTAGCCGCTCGTGACCACCTGGAACTCCTTGACGGACTCCTGGGCCACCACCAGGCCGCCGTTCTCGGTGGCCTCGCCGCCGCGCCCGTAGCCGAAGAAGGCGCTCTTCGCGTCGGCGCCGTCGATCGTGAGCCCGGAGTTGATGCCGCGCTGGCCGCTCAGCGAGATGCCGCCGCGCTGCGGCTCCACCTTCACGGTCGGTTTGAGCAGCGCGAACTGGACGTAGTCGCGGCCCGAGATGGGCAGCGACGAGATCTCCTGTTCGTCCACGTAGCCGGCGGCGCCGCCCCGGCCGACCTCGAGCAGCGGGGCCTCGGCGGTCACCATCACGGTCTCCGCGACCCCCGACAGCCCGAGCTGGAGGTCGGTCTCGAGGATCTGGCCGACGAGGAGCTGTATCCCCTCTCGCCGGGTGGTCTGGAACCCGGCGAGCGAGGCGGTGAGGTCGTACTCGCCGCTCGGAACGGACCGCACGGCGAAAAAGCCCCGGCCGTTCGTGACCGTGGTCCGCACCTGACCCCGCTCGGTGTCCCGGAGTTCGACGGTCACGCCCGGCAGCGCCCCACCGCTCTCGTCGGTGATGAAGCCCTGCACCGTCCCGAGGGTCTGCAGGGCCGCGCCCGGAACGGCGAGGGCAAGGGCCAGCAGGATGCCGGCAGTCAGGCTCTTGGTGTTCGACACGTCGGTTACTCCGTTCTGCGCGAGACGGGAACGTTCCCCGTACCTCGGGACGCGGGAATCCTTGACGTGGGAGCGTTACTTTTCAAGGACTCGCCGGAAAGACCTGCGAGACGAACGCGCGACCGTTCAGAAAACGATGCGCAGCGCGAGCTGGGCCTGACGCTGGGCGCCGGCGAGCGCGCCCGCGAGACCGAACTCCGGGTTCGGGGTCACCCCGTCGTCGAGGAAGACCTCCTGCTGGTCCACGTCCCCCACCCGGAAGGCGGCGTGGTTCAGGACGTTGAAGACCTCGAAGAGCGCTTCGACCCGTGCGGGCCCGAGTCCGAAACGTTTGGTGAGCCGCAGGTCGAGGTTCGTCCAGGGGTCGTTCCGCTCGCCGTTCAACGGGACGAGCGCGCCCCCGACCACCGCTCGCGCGTGAGCGCCGGACGGCCCGACCGCGAAGCCGGGGTGGTGGTGGAAGCCCACCGCGGGATCGAGGGCGGTGAAGGGCGAGCCGGACTGGGCGGTGAAGATGCCGCTCGCCTGCAGCCCGAGCGGCAGGTCGAACACCCCGCTCGCCACCAGCCGGTGCGGCGTGTCCCGGTTCGAGAGCCCCCAGTCGTAGTCTGGGTCCGCGGGATCGGTGAGCGTCAGCCGTCCCGATCGCTCGCTGTCGTCGTTCGAGCGGTCGCGGGACCAGGTGTAGTGGGCCTGGAACTGGACGCCGTCCGCGTACCGGCGCCGCAGCGCGGCGGTGACCGCCACGTAGTCCGAGCGACCGAGCGCGGCCCGCACGAGGACGGGCCCGTAGGCCGGGTCGAGCCGCTCGCCCGAGTAGACCGGCCGTCCGAAGGCGTCCCGGCCCGGCGCCGGGACGTTCGCGTCTCGGTTCGACTGGAGGAAACGGCTCCGCGCGGCCAGGAGATCGAGCGAGACGGCGAGCCCTCGCCCGATCTCGCGCTCGTAGCCGAGATTGACGCGCTCGGTCCGGGGGTCCTCGAAGGCGGGGTCGAAGTGGCTGAGCGCCGGGATCATCCCGGCGGGCGGGTTCTCGTTGTCGATCGGGTCGCCGAGCGGAACGAAACCCGTGTCGCCGGGCGCGAGGATCGCGTTGCCGAAGCGGGGAAAGACACCGGTGTCGCTGTGCGCGGTCGAGAACAGCAGGGTGGGCGTCCGGGCGTGGAAGATCCCGCCCCCGGCGCGCACGACGCTCCGCGAGTCGAGGGACCAGACGAGCCCGCCCCGCGGCGAGACGTTGTCGAGGTCGTCGGGGATGCGCCGGCCCTCGGGCAGCACGTGTTCGATGCCGCCGGGGTTGAACGTCCCGTCCCAGCGCGCACCGAGGTTCAGGGTGAGCCGCGGGTTCGGGCTCCACGAGTCCTGGAGATAGATGCCGAGGATCTGTTGCGCCACCCGGAAATTGGGCTTGGCCTTGCTTCCGAACCAGATGACGGCGCGGGCGGCGTCTCCGGCGACGAAGTCCTCCAGCGTGTCGAAGTCGTAGCCGCCGTCCGCGTTGCCGACGAAGTACTCGTTCAGGGTGTCGTGGCTGAGGGTGAAGCCGGCGCGGACCTCGTGGTTCCCGAGCAGCAGGGAGAACCGCTCCCGCACCTCGAACTTCCGCTCGTGGTTGAAGACGGGCAGCCACCAGGGCTTGCCGAACGAGCCGGCGGAGGGCGAGAAGATCCGGAAGTGCGCCTGGAGCGCGCTGTCGGGCAGGTGGGAACTGCGGTCGAAGTGGTCGTAGGCGTACTGGAGCCGGAGCTCGTTGACGCCGGCGCTCCCGACGAGCGAGACGAGCGATCCCACCAGCGAGTGGCTCTCGACGAACCGCCGGGACTCCTCCCCGACGTAGTCGGAGACCCGGTCGTAGTCGGTGAAGTTGTAGCGGACGGTGAGGGAGTGCCGGTCGTTCACCCGGTGGTTCAGCTTGCCGAAGAGGATGAGGTTGCCGGTCTCGCGCAGGAACTGGCCGCTGGCGGTGCGGCCCCGCTCCGGGTCGGGGGCGGCGGTCCCGTCGTCGTTCGGGCGGTAGCCGGCGACGAGCTCGGGGAAGGCGGCGAGCACGGCGTCGTAGTGGCCGCGGCCCCGGATGTCCCGCAGGAAGGGCTGGTTCTGCGACGTGTGGTCGTAGGACAGGAAGAAGTGGGTGCGGTCGCGCCGGATCGGGCCGCCGAACGAGGCGCCCCAGTTGGCGCGGCGGAAGGCGTCCGCCTGGTAGCGGTCGTCGTCGGGCGAGACGCCGCGGAACGCGTCGAGCGGCGACTGGGGGAGCCGGGCGATCATCCGGTCGTTCCGGAGGAACCAGAACGCCGACCCCGCGAACTCGTTGCTGCCGGATTTGGTCACGACGTTCATGGCGCCGCCGCCGGAGCGGCCCGCCTCCGCCGCGTACCCGCTGGTGACCACCTGGAACTCCTTGACGGACTCCTGCGCCACCAGCACGCCGCCGCCTTCCCGCGCGAGGCCGCCGCGGCCGAACCCGAAGAAGGCGCTCTTCGCGTTCGCCCCGTCGATCGTGAGGCCGGAGTTCACGGCCCGCTGCCCGCTGAGGGAGAGCGTCCCGCGGCTCGGGTCCACCTGGACCGTGGGCTGGAGCAGTGCGAACTGGACGAAGTCGCGGCCCGCGATGGGGAGCGCCGCGATCTCTTCCTCGTCCACGTAGCCGGCGGCGCCGGACCTGCCGACCTCCAGCAAGGGGGCTTCGGCGCTGACCGTCACCGTCTCCTCGACCGACGCGAGGCCGAGCCGCAGGTCGAGTTCCACGCTCTGGCCGACGTGGAGATGGAGGTCGTCGCGCCGCACGGTCCGGAACCCCGGCAGCGAGGCGATGAGGTCGTACTCGCCGCTCAGGACGGCCCGCAGCGCGAAGAAGCCCCGGTCGTTCGAAACCACCGTCCGGCGGTGGCCGCGCTCGCGGTCCACGAGCTCGACCGTCACCCCGGCGAGCGCGGCGCCGGTGTCGTCGCTCACGAACCCGTGCACCGAAGAGAGCGACTGCGCGGCCGCGGCCGCACCGGCGAGCGTCAGCGCCAGGAGCGCGCGAACGGCCAGCCCACGAGAAAGAACCATCCCCGCGGGCATTTTCGCTCATAGAATCGGCCGGATGGGGCTGTCCTGCCGGCGAGCGAGCCGGACCCGCGCATGACGCGGCTGGCGGAGCGGGTGGCGGTGGTCACCGGGGCCGCGGCCGGGATCGGCAGGGCCACCGCCGAGCTCTTCGCCGAGGAGGGGGCCCGGGTGGTGCTGGCGGACGTCGCCGCGGATGCGGTGCGTGAGGTCGCCGCCGGAATCCGGGACGCCGGCGGCTCGGGGGCGGCGGTGGTAGCGGACGTTTCGTCCGAAGCTGGCGTCGAAGCCGTGATCGGGGCCGCCGAGGAACAGTTCGGCCCGGTGGACGTGCTGGTGAACAACGCCGGCGTGGAGCTCAAGAAGCTGGTCGAGGACACGAGCCTCGCCGAGTGGGAACGGATTCTCCGGACGAATCTCACCTCGGCCTTCCTGATGTGCCGCCGCGTCGTCCCCGGGATGAAGGAACGCCGCCGCGGGGTCATCGTGATGAACTCCTCGGTGGGGAACTTCATCGCCGCGACGAAGAGTTCCGCCTACGGAGCGTCGAAGGCCGGGATGATGGCGCTGGCCCGGAGCCTCGCGCTCGAGGGGGCGCCCTACGGCATCCGGGTGAACGCCGTGTGCCCGGGGGTCATCGACACCCCGATGAACGAGCGCAACCTCGCCCGGAGCGACGACCCGGAGGCCATGCGCCGTTCCTGGTACGAGATCACCCCGCTCGGCCGGCTGGGAACGCCGCGGGACGTGGCGCAGGCGATGCTGTTCCTCGCCTGCGACGAATCGAGCTTCGTTACGGGGCTGCCGCTGGTCATCGACGGCGGCCGGCTGATCCAGTAACGTATTCGTTACCATCTATCAATTACTCGTGAAGTAACGAATACGTTACTATCGGGCAATGCCCGTCCGGCGGACCTTCCGCAAGGCGGTCCGCGCCCGCGCCATCCGGGATCCGGCCTTCCGCTCCTCGCTGCTGGGAGCCGGTTTCGACGCGCTGCTCGCCGGCGACCTCCCAGCGTTCCGGAGCGGACTCCGCACCTACGTAAACGCGACGCTCGGGTTCGCCCGGCTCGCCGAGCGCACCGGCATCCCCGAAAAGAGCCTGATGCGCATGCTCGGCCCGGCGGGCAACCCCCGCGCGGGCCACCTGGCCACCATCATCGGCGCCATCTCCGAGCACGAGGGCGTCGAGATCACCGCCCGCATCACCGACCCGGTCTGAGTTCGGAGCGCCGGCCTCCGGCCGGCATCGCGCGGGAGCGCGAAACCGCGCCAGCGGCGCGACGCCCGGCCAACTCGTGGTTCACTACCGAGCCATGAATCGCGTCTCGGTCGGCTCGCTCGTTCTCCCCGTCCTACTGGCGGCCACCTGTTCCTGCTCCCCCGGCCCCCCCAACCCGGCCGACGTCGTCGTTCTGGACGGCACGATCCTGACCGTGGACGCCGACTTCACCGTCGCCGAGGCGATGGCGGTCCGCGACGGTCGCATCCAGGCCGTCGGGTCCGACGCGGATATCCGGGCCCTCATCGGCCCGGACACGCAAGTCGTTGAAACCTCAGGCAAAACCGTCGTCCCCGGGCTCGCCGACAACCACCTGCACCGGGTCGGGGGCGGCGACGGGGTGGACCTCTCCCGCGTCCGGACGATGGACGAACTGCTCGGAGCCATCACGGAACGCGCCGAGACCGAGGGCCCCGGCGAGCTGGTGACGACGAACTCCGACTGGCACGAGGGACAGCTCCGGGAGCAGCGGCTTCCGCTGCGGCGCGATCTGGACCAGGCGGCTCCGGGCAACCCCGTGGTCGTGGTCCGGGGCGGCCACGAGTACATCCTGAACTCGCAGGCGCTCGAGAAATGGGAGATCACCACCGAGACACCGGTCCCGGAGGGAGGCCGGATCACCCGCTATCCCGACGGCGAACTGAACGGCGAGCTCGTGGATACCGCCAAACGGCTGGTCACCCTGCCGGAGCGGCCTCCCCGGAACCTCGAGGAACGCATTCAGGACCAGGTCGAAGAATACCGGACGCTCCACGCGGCCGGCCTCACCAGCATCCGGCACCCCGGCAGCAGCCTCGAGCACTTCCGCCTGCTGGAGGAGATGAAGCGGCGGGGCCTCCTCACCATGCGGGTCACCTTCCTGATGCGGATGCGCGCGCGCAGCGCGGCGGAAGTGGACGCCGCGATCGACGCGTGGGGCCTCGAACCTCAGGCGGGCGACGAGTGGCTACGGCTCGGCGGGGTGAAGCTGGGGGTGGACGGCGGCTTCGAGGGCGGCCTGCTGCGCGAGCCGTACGAGGAGCCGTGGGGTCAGGGGGGCACCTACCACGGCCTGCGCACGATGCCGCAGGACGTCTTCAACGAGGTCGCGACCCAGCTCGGCCGCCGCGGTTGGCGGGTGGCCACCCACGCGGTGGGGGACCTCGCCATCGACCAGGTCCTCGAGGGATACGAGGCCGCGAACGAGGTCACGCCGCTTGCCGGAAAGCGCTGGGCGATCGAACACGGCTTCATCCCCCGCGAGGACCAGTTCCCCGTCATGAACCGCCTGGGACTGCTGGTGGCCGGACAGCATCACCTCTACGTCGCCGGCCCCAGCCTCGAGAAGTACTGGGGCCGGGAACGGGCGGAGTGGACGACCCCGATGCGGGCCTATCTCGACGCCGGCGTGATGGTCTCCGGCGGCACCGACGCGTCGGTGATCCCCTACCCGCCGCTGTGGGTCCTCCACCACTTCGTCACCCGCGAGACGATCAGCGGCGGCGTCTTCGGCGAGGACCAGCGGGTGAGCGTGGAAGAGGGCCTGCGGCTGATCACCCACGCGGTGGCGTTCCTGAACTTCGAGGAGGACCTCAAGGGCACGCTCGAACCCGGCAAGCTCGCCGACTTCGTGGTGCTCTCGGACGACCCGCGCGACATGCCGGCGGACGAGATCGAGGTGGAGATGACGGTCGTGGGCGGGGAGACGGTGTTCGAGCGGTGAGGTGTCCGCAGTGCGCGTCAGCGGTCACACGAGTTCACCGGACCACAGGCGTTCCAGGAACACGTGCCAAGGCACGATCCACACTCCGTCGGCGGTGCGCCGGGGACGCGACTCGTTGCAGACGACAACCGCGCGCCGCGGCCGATGTTCCCCAGCGTAGGCCCGGATGCCGTTCAGATCGCGGGGCTGCACGTTGTGCGTCCCCTTGACGTCGATGGCTACTTCGCCGTCCCAGCCAAGGACGAAGTCGCACTCCAGACCCGTCTTGGTGCGCCAGAACCGAATCGGATACTTCTTTTCCCGGTAACTCCGGTAGCCCCGGAGTTCCATCAGGATGAAGTGTTCCAGCGCCCGGCCGAACTCGGGCCCGGCAGGCCGCTCGATGCGGCGTCCGGCCTGGTAGCCGGCGAGTCCGACGTCGAACAGATAGAACCGCGGCGTGCGGGTGAGAACGGCGCGCGAGCGGCGACGCGCGAACGGCTCCACGAAGACGCCGAGCAGCGTGTCCACGAGGATCTGGAAGTACTCACGGACCGTCTTGGCGTCCACGCCGCAGTCCCGGGCGATCCTTGCGTAGTTCACGAGTTCGCCGTGTGAGAACGACAGCGCGTCTAAGAACCGGGAGAAGGCTGGAGCGTTCCTCGTGAGTCCCTCCGCGAAGACCTCCTCCTTGAGGTAGTCATCGAGGTAGCCGGCCAGCGCCCGCCGGGGATTCGCCGCGTCGTAGTGCGAGGGGACGAGCCCGTGGTTCAGCGCGCGGAGCAGATCGAACTCGGGAATCTCCGGCCAGGTCAGCGGTTGGAGTGCCAAGCGCCAGGCGCGGCCGCCAAGCAGGTTCGCGCGTCCCCGCTTGAGCTTTCGGGCGCTGGAGCCGCAGAGAACGAAGCTCAGCCCCTCATCCTCGATGAGCCGGTGCACTTCATCGAGCAGTGCCGGAACCTTCTGTACCTCGTCGATCAGGATGGGACGCGTCCGCGTGGGGGCGTCGAGTGCCTGCACCCGCTCCGCGAACCTCCACGGCGCGCGGATGAACTCCATGAGGATCCCGGTGTCGAGGAGGTCGAAGCGCGCCGAACCGGGAAACTGCTGCCGGAGCAGGGTGGACTTCCCAGTCTTCCGGGGTCCCCAGAGAAAGGCGGACTGGCGTGCCGGAAGCTCGATCCGGAGAGTGCGCGAATACATGGCCAAACAGGATCATACTCCCGTTTGGACAGGTTTTTCAGGAACGATGTCCTGTTTGGACAGCCCTACTCAGTGTTCGACCCAGGGTTCAGGACGCGTGCCGGAACTCCCGGTAGCGAAGACTCAGCCGGTCCGGGTCGGGGTGGTCTGCTGGCCGTCGCGGACGGTGGATGCGCTGGTCGTGCAGGTCCTGGAGCCCGTGGCGCAGCATGGGACCGTCCTTCTCCTCCAGAAGGTCGGGACGGACCTCGATGACGCCGCGGGGCGTCACGCCCAGAAAGAACTGATCGAAGGCGGCGTGGTGAATCTTGCAGAGGGAGAGTCCGTTCGGCACGACGGGGTCCCCCGTGGGGTCCTTGTCGGCGACGATGTGCGCCGCATCCAGCAGCGACTCCTGCCGCAAGCGACAGAAAGCGCAGCGATTCCGGTACGCCGCCAATACGCGGTGGCGGAATACCCGCTGGTGAATGCGCGTCAGGGTGGTTCGTGTTGCGTAGCGCCTCTCGATATCGCGGTCGCCCGCCGCGGCCACGCCAGTCCCTGTCCCCTCGGTCGTCAACTGCTCCTCGGCAAAGGCCGGGTTGTCAATGGCGACGGTAAAGGTCAGACCGGTTGGGTCGTCCCCGACGATGAACGCTGGCCAGACCGGCAGGTAGCGTCCCGGACGGATTCCGTGGAAGTAGATGACGGGCCGTTGCCGCGCCATGACCCGGCGCAATCCCGCGTTGTCCGCATGGTCCGGATCGGTCCCGAAGTAGCGATAGTGGAGGAGCTGGCTCGCCGGATCGAAGCTGTCGCGGTACGGGTTGTCCGGGGAGGTACGGATGGAGAGCGGCATCTCCATCTGCCTCGGCTTCCAGATTCCCCTCTGGTTGACTAGCCTGACTCGCTCGCCCCGGAAGGGGAATCCATGGAGGAGTTCGCCCCACTCCAGCTCGGGACCCTGGTGGTCCATCCGCTCGGCAAGCCAGTCTCCCGCGGCCAGACGGATCGCGTGATCGTCAAACGGCGCCGGAAACACTTTCGCAAGACACGGCCTGCATTCGGGCCGGGCGTTTGCCATCGTACCAATCGGCCCCAGCGCCTCCCGAAGGCGGTACGGAGCGCCCGGATCGCCCGAAGCGTGCCGGCCGGGCGCTAGCATCGGGGCCATGCTGAACCTGATGTCCTTCTTGAGGTGGACCCGATTCGCCGGGGTGGCATTCGCGCTGGCGCTGATGTCTCTCGTTGCCACCGGGTGCGACGACGACGCGAGTCCCACGACGCCGGTGCCGGCTCCCGCCCCCGCCCCGGCGCCGGCGCCGGCGCCGGAACCCGAGCCGGAGCCGGAGCCGATCCAGGCGGGAGAGGTCGTGGACCGCGAGACCCTGAAGGCGTTCGTGGAGGCCGCCGCGCACGAGGCCTCGACCGGAATCGGGTCGGAGGCGGACACCTATGCCTTCCTCGACGCCACGTTCGGGCCCGAAGGCCCCTGGCGTCAGGGGGAGGTCTACGTGTTCGTCCACCACCGCGACGGCACCGGCTTCTTCCACCCCGTGGACAAGAGCCTGGAGGGGCAGGACCTCCTGCACCTCGAGGACGTGAACGGCGTGAGGATCTCCGAGGAATTCCTCGCCGCGGTTGCGGCGGGCGGGGGATTCGTCGAGTACCGGTGGCCCAACCCCGAGGTCGAGGGGGACGAGGAGACCGGCTCGCCCAAGGTCGGCTACGCC
Organism: Vicinamibacteria bacterium; assembly: GCA_965116805.1. GTDB lineage: Bacteria > Acidobacteriota > Vicinamibacteria > Marinacidobacterales > Marinacidobacteraceae > Marinacidobacterium. The sequence continues at coordinate 889,544 of OZ220713.1, read as the reverse complement.
GTGCCCCTCGACATCGGAGACCTCGAGCTGCTGGTCGGGGCAGGTTTCTATCCCCCGGTCACGGCGGCGGACGTCCTGAACCGCGGGAACCTGCAGCAGTTCGTGGAGCGCGCGGCGGCGGCGCTCTCGGAGCACACGGCCGACCGGGAGACCGCCTACGCTTTCCTCGATGCCAACTTCCGCGACGAGGGCGAGTGGCTCCACGAGGACATCTACGTGTTCGTCATCACCATGGAAGGGATCAACTTCTTCCAGGCGCCCGACCCGCCCTGGGAGGGGACCGACGTCTCCGACCTCGAAGACCTGAACGGGGTGCGGCTGGGCCAGGGACTCCTCGAGGCGGCCCGCGCGGGCGGCGGGTTCGTGGAGTACCGGTGGGACAACCCGGCGATCGAGGGGGACGAGGAGCACGGGTCGCCCAAACTGGCCTACGCGGTTCCCATCACCGTCGGCGAAGAGCCGATGCTCCTTGGCTCGGGGATCTACGTGGACGTGTCGGAGCAATAGGCCGGACGCAGCCCGGATTCCCCGGGTCGCCGCTTTCCGTACGGCTGCCGGTTCAGACTTCGATCGGTGGCTGCGGTTCCGGCTGCTCCGCCCGGGGACAACCGTCGCAGGCGTCTCCCGCCGGCCCATCCACGCCGCAGCGCCGGAGGACGCAGCGGCCCTTCAGGATCGAGCCGAGTCCGAGCAGGAAGATGGACAGCACGACCACCGCGAGCGAGAGGAGGACGATCCCGAGTGCCTGAAGCATTCCGGGTTCATCCTACCGCCGGCCGGCGGCGAGCCTTCCTGGAGAATCCGCGGGCCGCGGAGGCGTCGGATGACTTGATAGGCAGTGGGCCAAAGACGATGATGGTCCCATGCGGACAGCATCCATCTCCGACCTGAGGGCCAACCTTTCCCGATACGTGCGTGAGGTGCAGCGCGGCGGCGAGGTTCAGATCCTCCACCGGGGCACACCCGTGGCGCGGCTCGTGCCGCCCGCGCCGAGTCAGGACGATGTGCTTCAGCGACTGATCGCGTCGGGGGTCTTGCGGCCAGGCAAGGGGAATCTCAAGGAGTTTCTCAAGAAGCCTCCGCTGAACATTCCAGGGGCAAACCTGTCGCAAGCGGTTATCGAAGATCGTGAGGACCGCGTGTGAGGTATTGCGAGTCCTCGACGCCGGGGACTGAGGCGTGCAGGACCTCAATCGTTCCGGTCTCGGGTGGTGGCGGTAAACGGGGCGGTCGCGGTTTCTTGGACTGCCCCCCCGGTACCGGCGGTCAGGAAGAGGGCCGCGATGCCCCGCTCTTCGGCAAGTTCGAGACCTTCCCCGGGCCCCAGGACATAGAGGGCGGTGGCCCAGGCGTCGGCCTCCAGGCATGACTCGGCGAGCACGGTGACCGAGCCGGCGCGCCGTTCGACGGGGCGGCCGAGGCGGGGATCCAGGATGTGCGTCCAGAATCGCCCTTCTTCTTCCCCGGCGGCCTCCCGGAAGTCCCGGTAACCGCCGGACGTGGCCATCCCGAGGTCGCGCACCGGGAAAGAACGGTGGACCGTGGTGGACAGGCCGCCGGTGGGGTCCTGGATGCCGACTGTCCATTCGCCGGCCGCCTGGATCTCGCCGCCGACCTCGACCAGGTGCTCGGCGAAACCGAGCTCCGTGAGTGCGTCGGAAACCCGATCCACCGCGTAGCCCTTGGCGATCCCGGAGAGATCGACCTCGACGCCCGGGACCTGCCGCCGGAGGACGGCCTGTCCGTCCGGCCGCTCGAGCGCCAGCAGGCCGCTCCCCACCCGGACGCGGGCAGCTTCCAACGCTTCGGGATCGGGGGCTGCGGACCTTGGATCGCCGCCGGGGCCGAAGCCGAACAGACGGAGTAGCGGACCGACGGTGACGTCGAACGCGCCGCCGGATTCGTCGTGGACCCGGAGGGCGGCCTCAAGGACCAGGGCCAGCGGCTCCGAGATCGGCAGCGGATCGGTGGCTTCCGACGCGTTCAGGCGGGAGAGTTCGGAGTCGTCGCGCCAGTTGGACATGCTGTCGTCCACGGCGGCGAGTTCGGCGTCGATGGCCGCCCGGACGAACTCAGCGCCGGTCTCCGGACCGCGGATGCGGACGGTCCAGCGGGTTCCGAAGGCTTCGCCGTCGAGGTTCCAGGTGGGGTCGGGGGGTGGGGCACAGGCCGCGGTGGTCAGGGCAGCGAGGGCGAAGAGGATTGCGGGTTTCGCGGCCCTCTCGGGCCGCGATGCCGGCCGGAGGCCGGCGCTCCGAGCCGCCGCGCGAAGCAGTCCCATTAGGGAAGTGCTGTTCGCTCGCCGGCGGCGAGCGGTGCCGGTCTGAAGACCGGCGCTCCCGGGCCGTCGAGGGTCCAGGTGGGGTCGGGGGGTGGGGCGCAGGTGGCGGCGAGCGCCGCGAGCGCGAAGAGCAATGCGGGTTTCGCGGCCCTCTCGGGCCGCGATGCCGGCCGGAGGCCGGCGCTCCGAGCCGCGCCAAGCTGTCCCACGAGCGAATTGCGTTTCGCTCGCCTGCGGCGAGCGGTGCCGGTCTGAAGGCCCCCACCGGGAGAACTGGCCGGCGCTCCCTGGCCGGCGCGTGTCAGGCGCCGGGGAGGCGGTACTGGACGGACTTGGACTTCGCCACGGCCGCGTCGATGTCCTGCGCGCTGAGCAGGACGGTCGTCTGGACCGTGAGCGCGCCCGCCGCGGCGATGTTCAGGGCGAGCGCCGTCGCCGTTGCCTCGTCGGGGACGTCGGCGATCAGGTAGAGGTCGTAGTCGCCGAGCGCGTAGTAGAAGCCTTCGAGGCTGCCGCCGACGCTCTCGACGGTCGCGCGCAGGGCCGCCTCCCGGCCGCTGCCGCCCTCGGCGAGCAGCCCGTTCAGACCGGACTGCGTGTAGTTGGTACGGAACATGTACTTGGCCATGCTGTCCTCCCTGCCGAACGTGGCTAGGTGTCGCGGTGGTTTAGCCCACCTCGCCGGAACTGTATCGAATCAGCGATTCGCCGGACGCCGCGGTACCGGTCCGGGGGCCGCTACCGCGAGAACCGGCCGGCGCCGTCTAGCCGAAGTCGTCGAAGGCGATGTTCTCCGGCTCGACGCCGAGGCCGTCGAGCATCTGGAGGCAGGCCTTGAGCATCAGCGGCGGGCCGCAGAGGTAGTACTCGGCGTCCTCCGGGTTCGGGTGGTCCTTCAGGTAGTTGTCGTAGAGGACCTGGTGGATGAAGCCGGTGTAGCCGGTCCAGTTGTCCTCGGGCAGCGGCTCGGAGAGCGCCAGCTTCCAGTCGAAATTGGGGTTCTCCGCCGCGATCGCGTCGAAGTCGTCCTGGTAGAAGGCCTCCCGGAGGCTCCGGGCGCCGTACCAGAAGGAGACCTTGCGCCCGGTCTTCAGCCGTTGGAACTGGTCGAAGATGTGGGAGCGCATCGGCGCCATCCCCGCCCCGCCACCGACGAAGACCATCTCGTTGTCCGTCTCCTTCGCGAAGAACTCGCCGAAGGGCCCGGAGATCGTCACCTCGTCCCCGGGCTTCAGCGCGAAGAGCCACGAGGTCATCTTGCCGGGCGGGACGTCCGGCATCCGGGGCGGCGGCGAGGCGATCCGGACGTTCAACAGGATGACCCCGCGCTCCTCCGGATAGTTGGCCATCGAGTAGGCCCGCACCACTTCCTCGTCCTCGGCCACCGTGGCCTTGTACTGCCACATGTCGAAGCGGTCCCAGTCGTCCCGGTACTCGTCCTCGACGTCGAAGTCCCCGTAGCTCAGCGAGTACGGCGGGCACTCGATCTGGATGTAGCCGCCCGCCCGGAAGGGGACCTCCTCCCCGGCGGGAAGCTCGAGCACCAACTCCTTGATGAAGGTCGCGACGTTGTGGTTCGACCGGACCCGGCACTTCCACTGGCGCACGCTGAACAGTTCCGGCGCCACCTCGATCGCGACGTCCTGCTTCACCTTGACCTGGCAGGAGAGCCGGACCCCCTCGCGCTCCTCGCCCCGGGTGAGGTGGCTGCGCTCGGTCGGCAGCACGGCGCCGCCGCCTTCCAGCACCTTGAGGGTGCAGACCCCGCAGCTCCCCTTGCCGCCGCACGCGGAAGGGATGAAGAGGCCGTTCGCGGCCAGGGTCCCGAGCAAGGTGCCCCCGGCGGGAGTGCAGATGTCGTGTTCCGGGTCGTCGTTGATGCGGATCGTCACCTCGCCGGTGGCCACGAGCCGCTTGCGGGCGTAGAGGAGCACCACCACCAGCGCCAGGATGACCCCGGTGAAGCCGGCGACGCCGAGGAGGACGGTGGTCACAGTTGAATCCCGCCGAAGGCCAGGAAGCCGATGGCCATCAGCCCGGTGAGCAGGAAGGTGATCCCGAGCCCGCGCAGGCCGGCCGGGATGTGGTGGTAGCGCAGCCGTTCCCGGATCCCCGCGAGGGCGGCGATGGCGAGCAGCCAGCCGACCCCGGACCCGAAGCCGAAGACCGCCGCCTCGGGCAGGGTGAGCCCCCGTTCCACCATCAGCAGCGACGCCCCCAGGATCGCGCAGTTCACCGCGATCAGCGGCAGGAACACCCCGAGCGCCGCGTGGAGCGTCGGGAAGAAGCGGTCGAGCGCCATCTCGACGATCTGCACGGTGGCCGCGATCGTGCCGATGAAGGTCAGGAAGCGCAGGAAGGACAGGTCCTGGCCCGTGAGCGAGGCGTGCGCCCAGCCGAGCGCGCCCGGCCGGAGCAGGTAGTCGTTGATGGCGTGGTTCAGCGGCACCGTCACGGTGAGCACGAAGACCACCGCCAGCCCCAGGCCGATCGCGGTGCTGACCCGTTTCGAGACCGCGAGGAACGAGCACATCCCGAGGAAGAAGGTCAGGGCCATGTTCTCGACGAAGATCGCCTTGACCGCGATGTTCAGGTAGTCCTCGAGCATCACTCGGCCTCGTTCTGCTCGGGGCGGAAGGTCCGCAGGATCCAGATCAGGAAGCCGATCACGAAGAAGGCGCCCGGCGACAGGCTCATCAATCCGTTCGGGGTGAACCAGCCGCCCTCGGAAGCGAGCGGCAGCACCGGGATGCCCCAGAAGGTGCCGGCGCCAAACACCTCGCGCGCCGCTCCGACCACCAGCAGGATGGCCGCGTAGCCCAGCCCGTTCCCGATCCCGTCGATGAGGCTCTTCAGCGGCGGGTTCTGCATCGCGAACGCCTCCGCGCGCCCCATGATGATGCAGTTGGTGATGATGAGGCCCACGAAGACGCTGAGCTGCTTCGAGATCTCATAGACGTACGCCTTCAGGATCTGGTCGGTGACGATGACCAACGAGGCGATGATGGTGAGCTGGACGATGATCCGGATGTTCGTCGGGATCATGTTCCGCAGCAGGCTGACCGACAGGTTGGAGAGCGCGATCACCGCGACCACCGCGGCGCTCATCACCACCGAGGTCTGCATCCCGGTGGTGACCGCGAGAGCCGAGCAGATCCCGAGCACCTGGAGCGCGATCGGGTTGTTGTGGATGAGCGGGTCCATCAGGATCCGCCGCGTTTCGGTGGCCATGAGTGCTCTACAGGCCCCTGTCCGCGACCGGGCTCGCTGAACGGGGGCGCGTTTCGCCCGCCTGGGGGCGGGCGATGCCGGCCGGAGGCCGGCGCTCCGACCGCAGCCGCTCCAGAAGCGGGCCGAAGCCGTTCTCGGCGAGCCAGAAGCGCAGCAGGTTGGTGACCCCGCGGCTGGTCATGGTGGCGCCGGCGAGCCCGTCCACCCGGTGCGGGTCCTCCGCGACCGGCCCGGCGGCCGCCCGCGCCACCTCGATGATCGGCTCCCCGGCGGTTCCGAATACCCGCCGTCCGGGCCAGAGCGCCTTCCAGTTCGGGTTGTCCACCTCGCCGCCGAGTCCGGGGGTCTCCTTGTGCTCGTAGAAGGTGAGCCCGCGCACCGTGTCGAGGTCCGCGTCGAGGGCCAGGTAGCCGTAGAGGACCGACCAGAGTCCCTGTCCCCGGACCGGCAGCACCACCGCGTCCAGCCGGCCGTCCGATTCCACGAGGTACACGACGGACCGCCGCTCCACCCGCCGCACCCGCGCCAGGTTCTCGGGCACCGCCCGCGAGGAGTCCGTGATGCCCGCCTCCACCAGCGGGTCCACGCTCGCGGGGTCCACCTCCGGAAGCTCGGCGCCGGTCTCGAGGTCCACCACCACGGCCCGCACCGCGGCGAAGCGTTCGGCCATGTCGGCTTCGGAAAGCTCTTCCTCCGGGTCGGCGAGTCCCGCGGCGAAGAGGACGTTGCGCTGGCGCTCCCGCTCGGCGTTCGCCGCCTGGAGGTCGCGGAGGGCGACCGCGGAGCCGGAGACCATCACCGCGCAGACGAGGCAGACGGCGCCCGCGAACGCCAGGATGTAGCGGGCGGTAGTCACGAAAAAGGCGGACAAATGTTAGCCGCCGCCCTGGAGTCCCGGCGCGCCGAAACGCGCGCCTTGACATACATTGATATTCAATGCATGCTGTCGTTATGTATCCCGTGGACGCGTCTCCGTTGCCTCGCGGACAGAACCCGCGATGAACATCGGCAAGGACCTGGTGGCGGCCTCCGCGACGCCGCTCGTGCTGGCCATCCTCGCCGAGGGCGACAGCTACGGCTACGCGATCATCCGGCGGGTGTCGGAGCTCTCCGGCGGCGAGCTCCAGTGGACCGACGGCATGCTCTATCCGGTGCTCCACCGCCTCGAGCGGTTCGGCTACGTGGAGGCGCGCTGGGCTACCGCGGAGACCGGACGCCGGCGCCGCTACTACCGCATCACGAGCGAGGGAACGGCGCACCTGGCGGCGCAGCGCCGCCAGTGGCAGGTGGTGGACTCCGCGCTCAAGGGAATCTGGACCGAGATGAGGTTCGCCTTCGCGTAGCCCGCGGCGGATCAGGTGGACCCCGGATGACCGAGCTCACGGACGCGCTCGAAGCGCAGATCACCCGCTGGCGGACCTGGCTGCGCCGGCAGCCGGCGCTCCGTCCGGCGGACGTGGACGAGCTCGAAGGCCACCTCCGCGACCAGATCGCGGCCCTCCTCGAAGCCGGACTCGCCGAAGACGAGGCGTTCCTGGTGGCGGTGAAGCGCATGGGACGGCTCGACGCGGTCTCCCGCGAGTTCGCCCGCGAGCACTCGGACCGGCTCTGGAAGCAGCTCGTGGCCGCCCCGGACGACGACGCCCCCGGACCCGCGGCCCGCACCGAGACCTTCGTCGTCCTCGGGCTCGCGGCGGCGGCGGCGCTCGCGGTCCAGTTCCCCCGGCTGTTCGGCCACCAGTTCGGCGAGGGCGCCTTCTACGCCCTGAACGCCAGCCTCTTCGTACTGCCGCTCCTCACCGCCTACCTGGCCTGGAAGCGCGGGATGGACCGCGCGCGCTGCGCCTGGCTGGCGGCGCCGTTCGCCGCCGCCGCGGTCGCCGTGAACGCCCTGCCGTTCACGCCGGGCGGCCACACGGAAGTGCTCGCGGCGCTGCACCTGCCGATCGCGCTCTGGCTGGCGGTGGGGTTCGCCTACGTCGGCGGGAACTGGCGGGGGAACGTCGGCGGGCGCATGGACTTCGTCCGCTTCTCCGGGGAGCTGTTCATCTACTTCGTGCTGATGGCCCTCGGCGGCGGCGTGCTCACTGCGTTCACCATCATCTCCTTCGAAGCGATCGGCGTGGACGTCGAGGGGTCCGCCCAACTGTGGATCCTCCCCAGCGGGGCGATGGGCGCCGTCATCGTCGGCGCCTGGCTGGTGGAGAAGAAGCAGAGCGTCGTCGAGAACATGGCGCCGGTGCTGACCCGCATCTTCACGCCGCTGTTCGCCGCCCTGCTGGTGTCCCTGCTCGCCGCGATGGCCTGGACGCGGAGCGGCGTCGGTCTCGAGCGCGAGGTGCTGATCGCCTTCGACCTGCTGCTCGCCATCGTGCTGGGCCTGCTGCTCTACGCCGTCTCGGCCCGCGACCCGCTGGCGCCCCCGGACCTGTTCGACCGGATCCTGCTGGTGCTGGTGGTGAGCGCGCTGATCGCGGACGGGGTGGCGCTCGCCGCGATCCTGACCCGCATCTCGGAGTTCGGCTTCAGCCCCAACCGGGTCGCGGCGCTCGGCGAGAACCTCGTCCTGCTCGGCAACCTCGCGTGGTCGGCATGGCTCTACGTCCGCTTCGTCAGCGGCCGCGGCCCGTTCGCGGCGCTCGAGCGGTGGCAGACGGCGTACCTGCCGGTGTACGCGGCCTGGGCGGCGTTCGTGGTCCTCGCCTTCCCCCTGCTCTTCCGGTTCGCCTGAGGCGGGTTCGCCCGCGGCGGCGGCCGGTCAGGCGCCGGTGCCGGCAGCGTAGGCCGCCGCGCGGCGGCGCACGTTGCTGCGGAGCGCGAAGTGGTCGATGAGCGGCGCGAAGACGTTCATCAGCAGGATCGAAAGCATCATGCCTTCGGGATAGGCGGGGTTCACCACCCGGATCAGGACCACCAGCACGCCGATGAGGAAGCCGTAGACCAGCCGGCCGCCGTCGGTGGAGGGCGCGGTCACCGGCTCGGTGGCCATGAAGACGGCGCCGAAGGCCCAGCCGCCCATCAGGTAGTGCCACCAGAAGGGGACCGCGAAGAACGGGTTGGTGTCCGAGCCGATGAGGTTCAGGGCGCCGCCCATCAGCAGCGTCCCGGCCGCCACCGCGAGCATGATGCGGAGCGAGCCGATCCCGGTCGCCGCCAGCACCACCGCCCCGAAGAGGCAGGCGAGCACCGAGGTCTCGCCCATCGAGCCGGGCAGGAACCCGATGAACGCATCCCAGGCGGTGATCCCGGGTCCGCCCGCCGGATGGAACGTCTCCGCGAACGCCTCGTTCCCGATGAGGCTGAACCGGGCCAGCCAGGTCGCCCCGCTGACGGCGTCGGGGGCGGTGTCGGCGGCGATCCAGATGCGGTCGCCGGTCAGGTCACTCGGATACGCGAAGAAGAGGAAGGCCCGCGCGGTGAGCGCCGGGTTGAGGATGTTGAAGCCGCTGCCCCCGAAGATCTCCTTCCCGACCACCACCCCGAAGCTGATGCCGAGGGCGACCTGCCAGAGGGGCACGGTGGGGGGCAGGATGAGCGGGAAGAGCATCCCGGTCACCAGGAACCCCTCGCTCACCTCGTGGCGCCGGATGATCGCGAAGAGCATCTCCCAGGCGCCGCCGACCGCGAAGGTGACGATCAGGACCGGGAGGTACCAGAGCCCGCCGTGGATGACGGCGGCCAGGATGCTGTCGGGGGAGAACCCGACCCCCAGCGCTTCGATGACCGCGGTACGCCAGCCGGGCAGCGGCGTCGCGCCGCGCGCGATCGCGAGGTTCGCCTGGAGGCCGGTGTTGTAGAACGCCATCGCCACCGTGCCCGCCAGCGCGATGACCACCGTGAACATGAGGCGTTTCATGTCCAGGCGGTCGCGGCCGTGGGACGGCCCGGCGGTGGTCTTTCCCGGGGTGTAGAGGAAGGTGTCCTGGGCGTCCCAGAGGGGCCAGAGGCGGTGGAGCCGCCCTCCCTTCTCGAACGGCGCGCCGAGACGGTCGAGGAGGCCGCGGAGCATCGGGGTCAGCCTTCTTTCTCCAGGGTGTCCAGCACCCGCCGGAGCGCCGGGCCGTAGTCGTTCTTGGCGGGACAGGCGAAAGTGAGGAGGCCCACGTCCTCCTCGATGAGCTCGAGCGCCCCGAGCTCCTCGGCCCGCTCGATGTCCTCCATCAGCAGGGCGCGGCACAGCATCGCCGCCGGGATGTCGAACGCCATCACCCGGTCGTAGGTCCCGATGGGCACGATCGCGCGGCGGGAGCCGTTCGTCCCGGTGGTGAGGGGGCGGGGCCGCGCGGGCAGCAGGCTGGAGAGGTAGGCGCGGCTCACCGAGACCGCCCCCGCGCCGGGCGCGAGCCAACCGAGCAGGCGCCGGCGGCGGTCCTCCTCGAGGACGGTCACCTGCCGGTGGTAGCGGCCGAGATACCCCGTCAACTCGTCCGCGGCGGTGCGTCCCGCGAGGAAGGAGCCGGAAATGACCCGACGCTCCCCCGGGTCGCGCCCGGGGCCGGGTTCCGGCGCGCCGAACCCGGTGAGCAGCGCGCCGATGGGCATGCGGATCAGGCCGGGATTGCGTACCGGCGGACCCCCGAGCGCCACCACCCGGAGCGCGTCCCCCGCGCCGGTCCGGAACAGACCGCCGATGGAGGCCAGGTCCTGGGCGTCGAGGTGCCAGGCCTCCTGGCCGCGGCGGACCGGGGCCAGCCGGTGGATGTGGAGGCCCGCGGTCCCGGCGGGATGGGGTCCCCGGAACTCCTCGTGGCGGATCCGGCCGGTTTCGTGCACCGGCAGGCGCCGGCCGGTCCGCGAGCAGACGAAGACCGGTCCGTCCGTGAGTTGGGCCAGCGCCGCAAGGCCCCACTCCAGATCGGTCTCCCGGCCGGCGACCGCGGTCACCGGATCGGGGGCGAGCGGCGCGGAGTCCGTCGCCGTCACGAAGATCGCGCGGGGTTTGGACTCCGGGTTGGCCACCCGGCCGAAGGGGCGGGTCCGGATCGCGGTCCACTCCCCGGACTCGAGCAGGAGGTCCCGGATCGCGTCCGCGTCGAGGGCCTCCGGGTGCCGGCCGGACCAGGCTCCCGCCGCGTGTCCCGCACCGCCGCCGCCGGAGCGCTCGTCCGGGTTCACGTCGATCACCAGCGAGAGGAAGGCCCGGCGCTCTCCCCGGTGCACCGCGGCCACCCGCCCGCCGAGCGGCGCGGTGAACCGGACGCCGGGCGTCTTCTTGTCCTCGAACAGGACGTCGCCCCGGGAGACCGCGTCCCCCTCCCGGACCCGCATGGTCGGCCGCATGCCCGGGTAGTCGGCCCCGAGCAGCGCGATCCGGGCCGGCACCCGGAGTTCCGGCGCCCGCCCGTCCTCCGCGGGGGCCCCCGCCACGCGTACGTCGAACCCGCGGCGTACGGTGTGGAGACTCATCGGAGGGTGTTCAGAGGGAGCGCGGACCGGGACCCCGCCGGGCGAACTGGAGGGGCGCGATCCGAGGGAGGCCGGAGCCGCTTCTCATCCGTGTCTGGGCAACCCGGAATTCTGGCACAAGGGCAACGCCCCGGGACCGCCGGTCTTCAGACCGGCACGCGGCGCTCCGCGCCGCGCACGTCACAACCCTCACCCGGCCAGGGTCGCGCCGCCTCGGAGCGCCGGCCTCCGGCCGGCATCGCGCGGGAGCGCGAAACCCGCGCCCACGACGCTGCGTCCCTGCCGATGTGGCTGCCGACCCGTGCCTAACGTGGTTGGCCAACGGCATTGCGACTCACTTTTCGCGGAAAGTGAGTCACAAGGCCATTTGTGGTGCACAGGTGAGCCACAAATCCGTTTGTGGCTCACTTTTCGCGGTTTCCGAGACGCAAAGCATGGATGTCCGTTCCTCATGAGCACCCGGCAAGCTGCCGCGCCGCGCGCCGTTAGCCGGGGCCGTCGCCGAACTCGGACGGACGCTCAACGATCTCGATGAGTTCACTGAAACAGAGCACCGCGGGAAGGCGGCCTGACGCGGGCGCGACTTCTTCCAGCATCCCCCGGTCCCGCAGCAGCCGCAGAATGCGTCGAGCGGTGGCCCTCGGAACCCCGGATTCTTCGGCCAGGTCCGGGGTCTCGAATACCGGGCGGCGGAACATGAAATCCAGCGACCGCACCGCGTGCGGCGACCGGGTGATCGTGGCTACCCACTCCTTTCGGTCGGCGTAGAGCGAGAGGATCTGCCTCGCCTTCAAGGCGTTCACGATCGCCTGCTGCTCCAACGCGGTCAGAAAGAACCGAAGCCACCCCGACCAACCCGCGCCGCTCTGAGCGGCGAACAGGCATCGGTAGTAGTCCGCTCGATGCCGTTCCAGGTATTCGCTCAGATAGAAGTTCGGCCTCTCGAGAAGGCCCTTGGCCATCAGAAACAGCGGCACCATGAGCCGACCAAGCCGACCGTTCCCGTCGAGGAACGGGTGGATGGCCTCGAACCAGGCGTGCACTACCGCCAACTGGACGAGCCCGTCCGGAACGTCGTCGTGCAGATAGCGCTCCCAGCTTCCCATCGCGTCAGGGATCTCGGGCGCCGGGCAGGTAACGAGGGTCGCAGTCTTCTCGGTGGAACCGGGAGGTCCGATCCAGTTCTGGATGCGCCGGTAGGCGCCGGCATCCGCGCCCCCGCCCCGGGCGCCCTGCATCAGCACACCATGAGCGCGGCGGATCAGCCGCCCCGAGAGAGGCAGGTCTGCCATCAGTCTCGTCGCTGTGATCAGCGCCCGACGGTAGTTGAGCACCTCGCGGGTCTCGGCCCGTCGTGGCGCAGTGTCGCCAGCTTCCCGTCCGTGCGCATCGAGCGCGAGCACGTCACTGAGCGATGACTGGGTTCCTTCGATCCGGCTGGACAACACAGCTTCCTGAGCGGAAAGCGGTGAGAGCAGGACATCCGGATTCGGAACCCCGCGCAGGACGCCCTCGTAGCCGGCGATGGCGCGCTGGGCACGACCGATCAGCGGCAGCAGCGCAGGCCAGTCAAACGATTGCGGCGGAAAGCGGTCCGGACGGTAGCGGGAAGGGCTCATGACATGGGAAACGGCGGCTCAAGGGCATGGAGCCAACCGGTTCTCTATATTGTGGCTCACTTTTGGCCGAAAGTGAGCCGCACCGCGTCTTGTTGATCACCGGTGAGACACAAATCCGCTTGTGACTCACTTTTGGCCGAAAGTGAGTCGCAACGCCCGTTGTGATTCACCCGTGAGCCACAAACGGGGGCGGCATATACCGCTTGGATCGCCGGTCTCCAGACCGGCACAGCTATCCAGTCTCCAAGTCAGAGGTGAGTTCCGCCGCGACGCAAGGCATCGATCACGACCTTGAGGACTTCGTCGATCCGCTGTGCTCTCTCCTCAACAGCGACGAGCCGCGCGCCAGCGGCCTCGTCCACTCTGCGAATCTGTTGCTCGCAGGTCGAAACCTGATTACCAAGTTCCTGTCGGAGGGAGCGAAGGGCGCTTTCGAGCGCCTCAACTCGCGCAGCGATGTCAGAGCGGGGACTCATTGGGGAGGGCTCATTCATCGATTGTGCTCCCGGTTGGATAGCGCACGGCCCCGAAGGATCGCTAGCGCGCGTTGCCAGTGAGTTTCCTGGCGTCCTTCAGGGCTTTGCTCAGGTCGCGGACGAGCGTCTCCGCTTGCTCCTGCGACAGGGTGATCTCGGTTCTTCCACCAACACGGACGACGTATTGCTGAGTCCGGTCGTTGGCGGTCTCCGTCCGGCGCTGCACTTCCACCGCTCCTGGAGAGATTCTTCGTTGTCCGGGCATCCGCCTGATCATAGACCCTGCAGACCGCTTGGCTGTTTCGGTTACGGTCGAAGGCTGGTGCGGCAGTTGATGTGGGTGGCAGGCGTAGAACTCGTAGACGCGGTCTCGCTCCTCCTCCCAGAAACTCACCCAATCAGGAACGCTTTCCACTCCTAGAGTCGGGAAGGCCATCTTGGTGAAGAAGCCTTCTCCTGGAATCCCCGTGCCGACACCTATGACCAGCGCAGTCAGGAAAACCCCGTCTCTTCGGTAGCTCCGCTTCGATATCTCCCCGAGCGCCGCATAGAGCTCCAACGACCGGTGCGAGGGCGCACCGGGAACCTCCTTCTCTAGATCCGTGTACGTGATCAGCCGCCTGGCGCGGGCGCGGGCTATCAGTACCGCGCGAATACGTTCCTCGGTTTCTGCAGAGATCATTTGTTCCTCCTCATGACGTCAGGTACCCGGCGCGTTGACGAGCGACGAGCGGTACGCCTGCTCCGGGTGCGTCGGGCGCTTCGGGTAGCGGCGCACGAGCTTGCCGGCCTCGGTCATGGGGCCCAGGTAGCGCCGGGACAGGTGCGGGACGGTCATGCCGAGCCACGCGGCGAGCTCGGCCGGCCCCAGCCATCCCCGCTCTTCGGTCAGCGCCAGGATCACAAGCTCGACCGTTTCACGGCGCGGGCGCTGGCCGAGATGCTCGATCTGGTCCCGCAGGTAGAACGGAAGGTCGTCCGGCAGCGGCGACGGGTCGGGCGCCGGAGGCGCTTCCGGCGGCGTCGTCCCGGACGGCGCCGCCTTGGCGACAGGGTCGGGAACAACCGCCGGAGGCGGGTCTGCTTCGCCGGTCGAAGGGGGATCGTCCGGCGCCCTGGCCTTCTCCGAGCTCCGCGCGGCGGGGGCCTTCTTCCGCCGGCTACGCCGCGCCCGCGGCGGGGGAGGGGTCTCCGGCGCGCGGGTGTTCTCCGGGCTCGGCGGTCCGCTACCGGGATCGGGTGCGTCGGCCAGGAACCCGGCAGCCCGCCTCGTGAGCTCGGTCACGCCGTCCCCAACCTGGGCGAGCGTCGCGCCTCCCCCGACGAGACGCGTGCCGAATCGCGCCAGCCCGCCGCCCGCAGACCCGAGCCGCCCCTCCGCTGAGCTCCAGTTCCGGCCCACGGCGCCGATCCGCGCCCCGAAGTTCTGGGCCCGGCGCCCGACGAACGCGGCCAGCCTGGCGGCGCGCATGAGGCGCACCGTCAGCCCGCCGATCCACTTCAGCAGGCGCAGCAACCACTGCCCGATGCGCTTGATCCAGAGCCAGACGCCGACGCCGAACTTCCAGAGCCGCGGCCGCGGCTTCACCACGAACCGCCGGATGCGGTCGAGGCCGGGAGGCTCCCCGGACTCGAGCATCTCGCGGACGGATTCGACGTCCTCCGCGGCGGGACGGTCGCTGCCGGCTGACTCGCCGGAAGACGATCGCTGCAGGTTCAGAATGGCCAATCGACGAACGGACGCGGGCGGCGAAGCTCCTGTCACTATCCGCTTCGGTTAAGCCACGCTCCTGTCATTGTACGCGCCGGCGGAGGCTCAGCTCCTGTGACTAAACCGGCAATTCCACCCTGATCTCCTGTCACGAACGCGATGTGGAAGGTCCCGCCGGACCGAACTCCCGTCACTAACCGGGCGCAGGAGGCCGCCGAACCGCTCGGAATCGGGCCTCCGGAGCCGGAACTCCTGTCACTAACGCTGTCTCGATGGCGGAGCTCCTGTCACTAATCAGGCTGGCCGCGGCCGGACTCCGGTCCTCAACCCCGTTCGGGGCCCGAAATCAGGCATCCGGACCGGTTTGGCGGGGTTTTCCCCGTCGAGCTCCTGTCGCTAGAGCTATCGGATACCCCGGAGCTCCTGTCACTAGCGCTATCGGCTACCCCGGTGGCTCCTGTCACTAATGCTCTCGGATCGCAGGGCAGGTTCTGTCACGGAGACGGCTCAGAATGACGGAGATACCGGATGTCCGACCGCACCCCAAGATCCCCGCGCGAGACGCCCCCGCGTCGTGGATACTCTCCCCGGCAGCCTTTGATGGACGGCATCTACCTCGACTACAACGGGTCGGCCCCCCTCGATCCGCGCGTCGCCGAGGTGATGGCGAACGCCCTGACCGAGGGGCTCGGGAACGCCTCCGCCATCCACCAGTTCGGACGGCGCCAGGCGGCCGCGGCCGACGAGGCCCGGGAGCACGTGGCCGCCATGGTCGGCGGCCGCGCGTCGGGCGTCGTATTCACCTCGGGCGCCACCGAGGCGAACAACCTGGCCCTCCGGGGGATCGTCGAAGGGAGGCCGCCCGACCGCCCCCGAATCCTGACTTCGGCGGTCGAACACGCCTCCGTCTCTCGGACGGCGGCATGGCTCCACGAGTCGGGGCAGGCCGAGGTGGACGTCATGCCCGTGACCCCGGGCGGATTCGTCGATCCCGATCAGGTCCGAAGGATGATAGATTCTGATGTTCTGTTGGTATCCGTCATGGCTGCCAACAGTGAGACAGGCGTTCTCAACCCGGTGGACGAGATCGCCGACCGCGCCCACGAAGCGGGCGCGTTGTTCCACAGCGACGCCACCCAGTTCGCCGGGCGGCTCCCCTTCGACCTTGAGGAGTTGGGAGCGGACTTCGTGTCAGTCAGCAGCCACAAGATCTGTGGACCGACGGGCGCCGGGGCACTCGTCGGGACGCGTTCCGGCCTGAAGCGCCTACGCCCCATCCTCCACGGGGGAGGCCATGAACGGGGGCTGCGGTCGGGATCGCTCAATGTGGGAGGGATCGTCGGGTTCGGCGCCGCGGCCCGGATCGCCACCGAGCAGCGGATCACGGAACAGGAACGGGTGGGACGACTCCGGGACACGTTCACGCGGGCCGTGAAGCAGCGTCTCCCCGATGTCCACGATATCGGGGACACCGACCGGCGGCTGCCGAACACCGCTTGCATCCGCTTTGCGGGCGCCGACGGCCAAGCGGTCGTCACGCAGATGGACCCGGTAGCGGTCTCCCTGGGAAGCGCCTGCCATTCGGGCTCCATCGAGCCATCCGCCGCTTTGTTGGCCATGGGGATCCCTCGGGACGCCGCCTTCGAAGCGGTGCGGTTCAGTCTCGGCCGGTTCACCACGGACCTGGAGATCGAACTCGCCGTTGAGAAGACGGTCGCGGCAGTCGGGTACGTCCGCGAGATGACGGGAGTCGCGTAATGAGGCTCACCGAGGCAGCGGTTCCCGTCTTCGCCCGCCACGAGACCTTCCACCCGCGCTACGGCTGGTTCCGGAAGGCGTACCGGTCGGTGGCGGAGAACCCGCACATCTTCGATTCCGAGGACGCGCCGGTCCGCATCGGGGTCGGAAAGAACATGGTCCGCGCCATCCGTTTCTGGGGGCTTGCCGCCGGTCTGATCGAGCCCGATTCCGGGAGCCGTCGCCGCAGGAAGCCCGTCGTGAGGACGCCGTTCGGGAACAGGCTGTTCGCCGACGCGGGGGGATGGGACCCCTGGATGGAAGACCCCGGAACGCTCTGGCTGCTGCACTGGCGGCTGCTCGCGACGCCGTGCCAGCTCCCCGTCTGGTGGCTCGCGTTCAACGAGTTCCATCCCATCGAGTTCACCGACGACGACTTGGAAGAAGCGATCGGCGCGCAGCTCGATGCGAACGCCGGGTGGAAGACCCCGCACCATTCATCGGTAAGGAAGGACGTCAGTGCCCTGTTGCGCTCCTACGCGCCGCAGGAACAGACCAAGCGGACCAGCATTGACGATGTCCTCGACTGTCCGCTCCGGGAACTGAACCTGATCCGGCGCGCGACGGCTCCGGGCCGGTACCGGTTCATCCTCGGCACCAAACCCTCGTTGCCGTCCGAGGTGGCGACCGCCGCGGCTCTCGACTACGCGGCCGGGACCGTCACCGGGAGCAAATCGATCACGGTCTCCCGCTTGGCGCAGGACCCGGGGTCACCCGGCAGGGCGTTCAAGCTCAACGAAACCGAACTCCTGGCCGCGCTGGAACCCGCGGTCTGCCGGCAGCACGGATTGAAGTTGGCTTCCGGGACAGGCGCCCCCGTTCTCTCGTGGTTCGCGCCGCCACGGGATCTCGCGGACAACATCCTGAACGACTACTACCGGTCGGGGACGCGGTGATGGCCACCCTCGCGGACTACGTCTCCGTCCGTCCACGTTTCGCCCGCTCGGCCAATCTCGAACGGGACTCCGGCCGCTCGGAGCCGTTTGACGGCTACATCGTCACAGGGCGGGCGCTCGACGTTATCGAACGGATCACCGGGGCAGCGCTTTCGGGACGCTCGGGGGGGGCATGGTCGCTGACCGGCCCTTACGGCTCCGGGAAGTCTTCGCTGGCACTGCTGCTCGACGCCGCCTTCGGCCCGAACAAGAAGATCCGAAACGTCGCCCTGGACTTGATTGCGGCGACGTCGCGGGACGCCGCGGAGGCGGTTCGCAAGACGCACGATCACCACCACACCCGCGGCGCCGGCTTCCAGCGCGGCCTCGTGACCGCAAGCCGGGAACCGATCGCCCACACCTTGCTGCGAGCCCTCCACGCTGCCGTCCTCGGGACGTACGGCCGCATCCCCTCTTCCGGCAAGTTTCCGGCGGCGAAGCTGCTCCGGACGGCCCTGCGGAATCTGGATGCCCCGAAACTGTGGGCCGGATCACCCTCTTTAGCCGTGGTCGAGATCGCGCGCTGCCTCGCGGAACGCGCGCCACTCCTGCTGGTGATTGACGAGTTCGGCAAGACCCTGGAGGCCATCCGGGACGGTGGCGAGGCCGATCCCTATGTCTTGCAGCAGCTGGCGGAGGCGGGACAGGGCGCGGGGCTTCCCATCTTCATCGTCACCCTGCAACACCTCTCCTTCGAGGACTACTTGGTGGGGGCCGAGGCTTCGAAGCGCCGTGAGTGGGCGAAAGTTCAGGGCCGGTTCGAAGACGTGGCCTACGTGGAGTCCGGCCGTCAGACGCGGGCGCTCATCGGGTCCGTCTTCGATATTCGGGACGAGGCGTTGCGGGATCGCATCCGGCGCCGAGCCCGGACGTACTCCGGCAGTCTCCGGCAACTGGGAATCGCCGACGGGACCGACGCCGAGGTACTGGGCTCCTGTTATCCGCTTCATCCGCTGGTGGCGCTCGTGTTGCCCGAGTTGTGCAGCCGCTACGGGCAGCACGAACGCACCCTGTTCTCCTTTCTCGCCGGAACGGATCCGTCGAGTGCAGCGAGCTTCCTGGCAGCCAAGAATCTTCCAACGCGGGGTTCGCTGCCTTCGGTCAGTCTCGATGCGGTGTACGACTACTTCGTCGCGGGCGGAGCCGCGTCGAGCGTCGCGCTCTCCCAGTCGAGCCGCTGGACCGAGATCGCCACGCGTCTGCGAGACGTCCACGGGCTCTCCAAACGGCAGACGCGTCTCGCCAAGACGATCGCCCTGCTGAACCTGGTCTCCACCAGCGGGACGATTCGAGCGTCGCGGGAGGTGCTCACGCTGGCCGAGCCCAACGCCGGACGCACGCTCGCAGAACTCGAATCGCGCGGGATCGTCACCTACCGGGCGTTCGCTGACGAATACCGGATCTGGCAGGGCACGGACATTGACATCCGGCGCCTGCTCGACGCGGCGCACGAGCGGATACAGCAGCACTCGCTGTTCGAAGTTCTGTCCGGGATGGAGGCGCCCCCGCCGGTGGTGGCGGCGCGGCACAGCGCCGAGCACCACGTTCTGCGGGTCTTCTCGCGGCGGTATACCGAGGGCAGAGAGTCGGTGGAGGGACTCGATCCCTTCTCGCCGTACGACGGCGAGATCCTGCTCGTGGTCGGATCGAAGGCTCCGAGCCTGCCCGCGCCTAGTTTGGGCGCCAGACCGGTGATCGCAGCGGTTCCCGAGAGCGTGGAGGAACTCGAACGCGCCGCACGCGAAGCGGCGGCGGTGGCCGCCGTGCTCGCCGATCCTGCGGTCGCCGGAGATCCGGTCGCCCGAGGGGAACTCGGGGAACGGCTAGCGCAGGCACGAGCCCAGTTCGACCGTGCGTTCGGCGTGGCCTTCCGGCCCGACGCTTGCCGCTGGACCATGCGAGTCGGGGAGTCCATCGAGCAGGAGTTGACGGCAAACCGGGGCAGCACGCCGTTGTCGGAGGCTGCCGATCTCGCCTATTGGTCCACCCCCGTGGTCCGAAACGAGATGCTCAACCGTACCGAACTCACGTCCCAGGGCGCGAAGGCGCGCCGGATCTTGCTTGAGGCCATGATCGATCGAGGAGCGGAGCCGGATCTGGGCTTTGAGGGCTACGGGCCAGAAGTCGCGATGTACCGAGCGTTCCTGAAGGGCACCGGCCTTCACCGCTCGGCGCCCGGACAGCAGGAGCTGGATTTCCGTGAGCCAAAAGATCCGTTCTTGAAACCAGCCTGGAAGGTAGTGCGGCGGGAGTTCAAGCGCGCTCGGACGGGGCGCCTCAACCTTCGTGAGGTCTACGGAACGTTGCTGTCGCCGCCGATCGGGATGAAGGCAGGAGTCATCCCGGTGTTCCTGACGGCGGCCCTGCTCGCCTACCGGGACGAGATCGCCATCTACGAGCACGGTACCTTCAAGCCGGTGCTCTCAGCGGACCTCTCCGAGCGGATGGTTCGGAATCCGGGCCATTTTGAAATCAAGCACTTCGCGAACACGACCGGAGCCCGCGGCGAGGTGGTCGCCGCGCTGGCGCAGCGGCTCAGGTTAGGGAGTGGGTCCCGCCGGTATCGGGTCGCCAACGTGGTGGCGGTGGTCGGCCATCTCGTCACGACGGCCCGGCGCCTTGACCGATTCACGCTGCGAACCCGCGCTCTCGGGGCAGGGGCTGTCGCGGCGAGGAACGCTCTAGTAGCCGCAGTGGAGCCCGATCGACTGTTGTTCGAGGCGCTACCGGTGGCACTCGGGTTCGCGCCAGTCCGCGCGAGGGCCAAGACCTACGAGGACGCGAAACCGTACGCACGGAGCGTCGCTCGCGCCTTCGAGGAACTGAGCGGCCGGGCGGATGGACTGCTTGCCGAGTTGTTGGAACTGCTCCTCGACACCAGCGCCGAGACGAGCCGCCTGGCGGTATCAGGGCAGGCTGCCGCACTGGAGGGCCAGGTCCTCGATCCCGAGGTGCGGGCCTTCGTGCTCACGCTCGCGAACGACGCCGCCGAGACTGACCACGACTGGATCCGGGCCATCGCCACTGTCGTGGCCAAGAGGGCCCCGTCTGAGTGGTCTGACGAGGACGTGACGCGTTTCCGTCACGAGCTAGCGCCCCGCGTCGCGGCCTTCCGGCGACTAGTGGCGCTTCATGCCGAGCATCGGGCCGACGGTGGAGGCGCCTTCGACGCACTTCGCGTCACGCTCACCCGATCCGACGGCCGTGAGCATGTGGATGTAGTAGAGATTGGTGAGCACGAGCGCCCAGATGCCGAGAAGGCAGTTGACGCGGCCCTCGCGGAATTGAAGGACATAACAAGATCACCCCACCGTGCGAATCGAGTCTTACTCGCCCTGCTTGGGGAGCGGCTGCTCCCGAATGAGGCCGAAACCGAGGACGCGACGCCCCATATCCACCAGAAGGTCGCCAATGCCTGACCAAGTACGCCACATCTGCGGCATTTCTGGGGGCAAGGACTCCAGCGCCCTCGCCGTCTATCTGCGCGGCAAGGTGCCGGAGATGGAGTATTTCTTTTGTGACACCGGCGCCGAGCTACCCGAGACCTACGAGTACCTCACGCGGCTCGAAGTCCTGCTCGGTCAGCCTATCGTGCGTCTGAATGCCGAACGAGGCTTCGACCACTGGTTCGAAGTCTTCCGCGGTGCTTTGCCCTCTCCCCAGATGCGCTGGTGCACCAAAAACATGAAGATCAAGCCTATCGAGGCATGGATCGGAGATGCTCCGGCAGTTTCCTACGTGGCGATCCGAGCCGACGAGTCGAACCGGAAGGGGTATATCTCCACAAAACCCAACATCAAGAGCCGCTTCCCGTTCATCGAGGACGGGATCGACCGCGACGGCGTGATGCGGATCCTGGAGGACGCCGGCATCGGGCTCCCCAGCTACTACGAGTGGCGGACCCGTTCCGGGTGCTATTTCTGCTTCTACCAGCGCAAGGCCGAGTGGATCGGCCTTGCGGACCGCCATCCCGAACTCTTCGACCGCGCAGTCGCAATCGAACAAAAGGTCCTACAGGACGCTGGTGTCGCGGGGGATGCGGATTTTGGCGACCAGGCAATGCGGGGCAGGAACTACACCTGGTCGGGCGGCGAAAGCCTCCGGCAGCTCCAAGCCCGGCGCGACGACATCCTTCAGAAGCATCAAGACTCGTTGTCACGCGCCCAACGATCATCCCAGAACGTTCCACTCCTCGAGGCCCTCTCCGAGGCTCTCGACGAGGACGACGATGAAACGCCCTGTACGGTTTGCGCTTTGTAGTTCCTGATCCGAGAGCGAACTCCTGGTCCGTTATCACCTCGTAAATGCCACTCAGCTGTCTACAGTGCGACGATGATCGCAATCCATGAGTAACGAACCGCCAAGGACCGAACTCAAGCAACTCCGAGTCCGCGAGGGTTGGGTGCACATCCGCGTTTGTGGCGAACCGTACGTGCTAGCAACACGCTACGGATACCAGCCCGTCCTGCCGGTAGAGAACCGACGTTCAAGAACCCGGCATTTCCTCTATATGTCCGCCAAGAGTTTCATGGAGGGAATCGAGCCACTGAGATCCTCGAATGAAGGACGCTTCACCGGTCTTGAGTTTCGGATACGTAAAGAGTCCGACGACCGGTTGGCCCGTTTCGTGTTTACTCAATGCAGCTGACACTACGTGCGCACCCGGCGTCTCTGTCGGCCGCCGCTATCAACCACGCTGATCCACTCCGTATTCTCCGGATTCTGAACCACGTTCCCGACTGGGCCAAATGTTCAATCGTTCTTCGCAAACCGACGCCGGAAGAAACACGACTTACGTTCAAGTTCTATGGAGTTTCACGTGACGACAACCTACCGCAACTTCTCCACTGCCTCGACGGTGTTGTACCCGAAGTGTTCGATTGTGATTCACTGACGATCACGGATCCCAGTGCCCATCGACTTCCCTTCCCAAGAGCAGCGCTCGATAAGACAAACGATTCTCTCCTGCTTCCGGTTGAGAATCTCAATGACGCTCCATCCCGAGGATTCTCCTCTCTGACTCTGACCAACTACCATCGTCCGTACGTCCTCCCGCAGTTTTCCTCTCCTGACGAAGTTGTCCGACGCCTACGTGCTGATACGTTTCTAGACTGTGGAAACACGCTGTTGGGATCTCGACGCGTAGAGCTTTCGCTAGTTTCTCCGGGGTCGAGGACAGTGCAGCGCGTCGCGTTCAATCGACGCATGCAGCGCACTCTCGAACAGCGGAACATGCCCAGATTTCGGATTCTGCATCAGTTTGAACAGAACGCCGTACTTGTTGATCTCCTATTGTGGTCGGAAGTAGGTGCATCAGCCGCGTCTAGGGTACAGACATACGCCGAGACGGTACCTGTCGGTCTTGCTTCAGTTAACACACGAGCCGCACTCATCGCGCGTTTACAGAAGCCGCTCGACAAACAGTCACACAAGTACTTCGGTGCATCTCTTGAGATCAACGCACCGGCTAGCCTACTGACATATGACCTCGACTATCGTGCGGTTGCGGACACTCCATATCGTGACTTGCTCGGGCTGCTGACCCAGTGGCTTGACGAAGTGTCTGAAGCTGACGATGTACAGATCCTCTATCGACGTGCCGATGACCTTCGTGACAGCGACATGGCCCAGATGCTCCTACAGAGACAGGCGCGCATGCAGGCATCTCCTATGGTGTTCGTCACTGGAGAACCGGTACTTCAGGAACCCAAGTCAGAAAACGACGTACTCGCGCTCTACTTTAAGTTGGAGGGTGCCAAGGCGCTTCCGATGCACACCTGTCGTGTGTTAGAACACACACCTGCTCGCGGCACCGATGCCATTGGTCACTTCCGCATTGATGCATCGGATGCTCTCAACCAGTTCGCGCTGATTGAGTTCGAGCATCGCTTCGCCAACTTTCTCGCTCATGGCCACTCCCTCAGGCATGTTGACCTCATCATCTGCTGGAGTGCCTCTCTCTCCGATCCCTTGACTGGTACCGACCGGCCGTGGCTCCGGATGTATGCCGACTCACGGTTGCACAGGGCAGTTCCAGTCGTTGTGCTCAACCAGATCCCGCACTTGGAGGTACGAAGTGCCTGACCCCATTACTACCATTGCTGGCGTCGTTCGCATAGTCCGCGGCGACCTAGTCTTCTACAAAGGTGCCTTCTTGTCCGACATTGCCAAACAGATTACACAAGTGCATGTGTTCGAGGCGAGCAAGGACGACAAGAACCACGTAACTGAGCGGACACAGATTGATGGCCGCGAGGGTTACCAGCGGCCCGCCACTCAGAGTAGGCAGAACAAGTTCGCTAAGTATTTGTCGGGCCGCACTGATGGTACGACGTTTGCCCCTCCAGTGATACTCAACGCCTCCGGCCATTGGACATTCACGCCCGATTCACGCAATGACGCGTTCGGCACCTTGACCGTTGATGGCCCTGCAAACATTATCGACGGTCAACACCGGCTAGGCGGTTTCATCAAGCACTTCACCGATGCCGAGAACGACCCGCGGGAAGTGGACTTCATTGCGTACGACAATCTAGACCATGAGCAGGAGAAGTGGGTCTTTCACACAATCAACACAACGCAGAAGGGCGTGCCGGGGGCACTATCCGTCATTATTGACGATACAGAATGGCAGAATCGGGTCGCGCGGAAGATTGCCACGGAATCAAGCTCTCCGTTTATGGGAAAAATCTCGATGGCCGGGCAACCAGGGAAACAATACCTCTGGAAACTCAACGCCGTTGCGAAGAATGTTGAACGAATGTTCAAGAGCCAAGCGTTTCGCGAAACACCGGAGGAAGACCGGTACGACCTCTTTGTTTCGTATTGGGAAAAGGTCCGGGACACACACTCCGAGGCGTGGGACGATATCGATCGTGACCCCCGCGATAGGCAACACAAACTCTTAGAGCTTACTGGGCTCATTGCGTACTGTCGCCTCTTTGACTTCAGGTTTAGTCACAACTACAACGCGACCACACGCCTTATGCACTGGACTGCGGTAGAGAAAGACCTTGACAACCTTGTCGAAAGGCTCGAACTTGTTAAGGACGGCGAGTTCAAGGGTCAGACCGGCGAATATGGCGCCGGGCAGATCTTTGGTCGCATGCAAGAGATTCTTGCACAAACCGTTGTGCCGTAGGTCCTAATGCCGCTTCAGTTGATTGGGCTTCATCGTTGCGGTGCCTGCGAGTCTGCGGAGGTGGTTTGGAAGTGCTCTGTCTGTGACAACGTGGCCCGTGACGAAGCAGGCGGAGAAGAGAAGGATGGTGTCAGTCTTAGTGGTCTTCGATGCGGTGTGTGTGATGAAGCCCGAGATTTGGCGACGTACGTAGTCCCCGAGTCACTCACGGACTTCTGGGTTCACGAGTTCCGTAGCGCCGAGAAGATTCGGAAGGTTGACTATTCGGACGAACTGGGGCGACCGATGGCGCTTCACTTTAGGCAGCGCGCGGTAAGAGTTGAAGAAATCCTGTTCTTTCTGCGCGTGGGCGGCGATCGACCGTCCGCAGGTCCGGCCCCGTATGGAGCCTATTTTCTGCGTACAGAGGTAGGACTCTGTGTTGTCGTCTGCACTCCACACGAGCTTGGCGAAGGTGAGGTTAATCCCATGATCGCGGACTGGTTTCTTGTGGAAGTCGATGACAACATGCGGGAGAGCATGCACGGTCGGTCGAATGCTCCTAAAGAGTCAGTCGCTAGTGGTACGGGCACGCTAACGGATGCGGGACTACTAGCCAACGCCGTCGCCTACAAGATCATGTATCGCGTTGAGAACTCCCTTCGACGTCTGTTGACCCACCGACTCGGCGAAAAAGCTGGCGGAGTAGCGAACTGGTGGGCTGCTGTAGTGCCACAAGGGATTCGAGACTATGTGACTGAGGCACAGGCCAAGAGACAGAGGTCAGTGTGGTTTGAAGTACCGAGCGGTGACCCAATAACGTTCGCGACTCTAGGCCAATTACGAGAGCTTCTCGATACCGACTGGCAGTACCTCGGCCATGGATTGCCGCCAAAGGAGATCACTTTGGGAGCTCTTCGGAGGATCGAGTTCTACCGAAACGAGCTAGCTCACTGCCGCCCGCTCACATTGCGGATGTTGAGTGAGCTCCACGACGTGAAGCGTTCGTTGGAGCGCGTTGTTTCGATCGGCGACTCGTAAGTCGGCCTTCACCTCACGGCGGGCGAGGATTTCTCCGCGAGAACAACTCGCACAGTTTCAGGCGGTTAGAGGTGCCTTCATGTAGTGCCGTCGGGACACAGTCCGGCCGGGTTGCACCGGGCCTTTTGTCGTGGGCGCAGGGGTCACGGGCGCGGGTTTCGCGCTCCCGCGCGATGCCGACCGGAGGTCGGCGCTCCGAGCCGGCGGTGCTAGGCGGCTGAGCCGCTTCCACGCGCGCTGCGGTCCTCCGGTCCGTGACGGGGCGGAGCGGCGATAATTCCCCGTTCCGGCACCAACCCCGATGAGTTACCTCGACCTGCGATCCGATCTCTTCCGGCGCGCTTTCCACGGCGCCGTCGCCTATCCCGACTACCTCGCGACCGGGAACGACCGGGAACAGGCCGCCTGGACGCGGGCGGAGGCGGCGATTCCGGCGCTGCCGGACGACGCCGGAACCCGGCTCGATGCCGCCGGCCGGATCGTGAAGGTGCTGTGCCTCAGCGGGATCTGGTGCGGCGACTGCGTCCGTTCGGTCCCGATCGTCGCGCGGTTGGCGGAGGCTGCTGGTCCATCCGTCGATTTTCGACTGGTGGATCGAGATGCGATTCCGGAACTTCGGGACGAACTGCGCGTACTTGGAGCCATGCGGGTTCCCATGGTGGTCTTCCTGACCGAGGACTTCCACGAGATCGGGCGGTGGGGGGACCGGCCGCTGGCGGTGTACCGCGACAAGGCCGTGACCGAGCTGGGGGCCGCCTGCCCGCTGCCCGGATCGGCGGACGGCGGGGCGCTGGCCGCGGAGACGGACGAGTGGCTGGACGTGTTCGAGCGGATGATCCTGATGGCGCGGCTGGCGCCGCCGCTCCGGGCGCGGCACGGGGATTGACGGGGTAGCGTTGCCGCCGTGCGGTTCAGTAGAGCGGTGTGCGTTTCGCGACCCGGCCGGGCCGCGATGCCGGCCGGAGGCCGGCGCTCCGAGGCGCTGCGCCGCGAGGCTGAGCCGCCATACGCGACTCCGCCCGCCTCCGGCGGGCTGTGCCGGCTGAAGCCGGCGTTCCAAGCCGCTGCGCCGCTCAGTACGAATCGCATTGCGCGGGTTTCGCGGCCCGGCCGGGCCGCGATGCCGGCCGGAGGCCGGCGCTCCGAGGCGGTGCGTCGCGGGGCTGAGCAGCCAGACGCGATTCCGCACGCCTTTGGCGGGCTATGCCGGTCTGAAGACCGGCGCTCCCAGGCGGCGGCGCCACTCCGCACGGGTAGCGTTACGCGGGTCTCGCGGCCCTGGCGGGCCGCGATGCCGGCCGGAGGCCGGCGCTCCGAGGCGGTGCGCCGCGGGGCTGAGCAGCCAGACGCGATTCCGCCCGCCTCCGGCGGGCTGTGCCGGTCTGAAGACCGGCGCTCCCAGGCGGCGGCGCCACTCCGCACGGGTAGCGCTGCGCGGGTTTCGCGGCCCTGTCGGGCCACGATGCCGGCCGGAGGCCGGCGGTCCTAGCCTGATGGTGGATATGTGGCGGCGGGTGCTGCCGTACCTGCGGCGGTACAAGGGGCGACTTGCGTTCGGGTTCGGGGCGCTGGTGCTGTGCCGGGTGTTCTACCTGATCGTGCCGCAGGTGCTGGAGCGGGCGGTGGATGCGCTGGAGGCCGGGGCCTCCGGCGAGATGTGGACCTACGGCGGGTTCATCGTGGGCGCCGCCGGGGGGTCGGCCGTCTTCCGGTACTTCATGCGGTGGTACCTGATCGGGGTCTCGCGGTATGCGGAGTACGACCTGCGGCGGGACTTTTACCTCCACCTGCAGCGGCTGCCGGCGGCGTTCTACGCCCGGTTCCGGGTCGGCGACATCCTCTCCCGCGGGGCGCAGGACATGAACGCCGTGCGGATGGTGCTCGGGCCCGGCCTGATGTACCCGGTGGAGACGGTGTTCACCACCGTGGGCTGCTTCGCGTTCATGCTGGCGATCAGCCCGCGGCTGACGCTGGTGGCGCTCGCGGTGATGCCGGTGGTGTCCATCCTGATGAAGATCCTCGGCGAGAAGATCTTCCGGCGCTCCGAGGTGGTGCAGGCCAAGATGGCCGACATCTCGGCGGTGGTTCAGGAGAACGCAGCCGCGGCGCGGCTCGTCCGCGCCTTCGTGCAGGAGGACGCCCAGCGCCGGGTCTTCGGCAAGGAGAACGAGGCCTACGCGGCGCGGAGCATGGAGCTGGTCGCGGTGAGCGCGGCGCTCTTCCCGCTGCTGCTCGCCCTGATCGGGATGGGGCTCGCGGGGTCGCTGGTGCTCGGCGGGCGCATGGTCATCGAGGGGGCGATCTCCCTCGGCGAACTCGTGGCCTTCCTCTTCTACTACGGCTACCTCACCTGGCCGATGATCGCCATCGGCTGGGTGGTGAACATCCACCAGCGCGGCGCCGCCTCGATGAAGCGGCTGGCGGTGATCTTCGACGCCGAACCCCTGCCCGCCCCGCCGGCCGACCCGGAGCCGGCGTACGCGGACCGTCCCGCCGCCGGCATCGAGTTCCGGGACGTCCGCTTCGCCTACCCGTCGGCCGCCCAGAACGGCGCCGGCGGCTCCAACGGGGCGAAGCCGCGGCCGGTGCTCTCGGACTTCAGCCTGCGCATCGAGCCCGGCCAGACGGTGGCCTTCGTCGGCAGGACCGGCAGCGGGAAGAGCACGGTGGCGCGCCTCATCCCGCGCATCTACGACGCCCAGGAGGGCTCGATCCGCATCGACGGGCGCGACGTCCGCGAGATCCCGCTCGACGAGCTGCGGCGCGACATCGGGTTCGTGCCCCAGGACAGCTTCCTCTTCTCCATGACGCTGCGCGACAACCTCGCCTTCGGCGACGACGACGCGCCCCTCGACGAGGTCCACCGGGTGGCGGAGGAAGCGGGGCTCGCCGGCGACATCGAGGAGTTCCCGGGCGGCTACGACACCATGGTCGGGGAACGCGGCATCACCCTCTCCGGCGGCCAGCGGCAGCGTGCCGCGATCGCCCGCGCGCTGCTCCTGGACAGCCGGATCCTGGTGTTCGACGACGTGCTGAGCGCGGTGGATTCGGAGACCGAGTCGCGGATCCTGGGAGCGGTGCGCCAGGCGTCGCGCGACCGCACCACGGTGATCGTGGCCCACCGGCTGAGCACGGTGAAGGACGCGGACGTCATCTACCTGCTCGACGCCGACGACACGGGAGCCACCCGGGTCGTCGAGAGCGGCACGCACGACGACCTGGTCGCCGCCGGCGGGCTCTACGCCGGCATGTACCGGCGGCAGATGCTCGAAGAGGAGCTCTCGCGGCTGTGAGCGACGGACCTTCGAACGGCAGGGACGCGGGCCGGGGGCTGCTCCGGCGGATGCTGCCCTACGTGGTCCCCTACTGGCCGTTCGTCTCGCTCGCGGTGCTGCTCGTCCTGATCGGGACCTCGGCGCAGCTCGCCGGGCCGTACCTCACCCGGATCGCGCTCGACGACTACATCGCCGCCGGGGACATGGAGGGACTCCTCGGGCTCCTCGGCGTCTACGCGGTGATCCTCGCGGTCGGTTTCGGCGGCGCCTACGGACAGGCGTGGATCGTGAACCTGTTCGGCCAGCGCGTGATGCGGGACATCCGCCGCGACGTCTTCGACCACATCCAGAAGCTCCACACCGGCTGGTTCGACCGCCACCCGATCGGGAAGGTCGTGACCCGGGCCACCAGCGACGTGGACGCGCTGAACGAGCTGCTGAGTTCGGGCGTGGTCATGATCATCACCGACGTGGTCCTGCTGGTCGGGATCATGGCGGTGCTGATCTGGATGAACCCGGCGCTGGCGCTCGTGACCTTCGGGGCGGTTCCGGCGCTCTTCATCGCCGGCTGGATCTTCCGGCGCAAGATCCGTCCCGCCTTCCGCCGGGTGCGGGCGGCGGTCGCCTCGGTGAACGCCTTCATCCAGGAGACGCTGACCGGCATGGAGGTGCTCCAGCTCTTCCGGCAGGAGCGGCGCCGGGCCTGGGAGTACCGGAAGCTGAACCGGGAGCACACCGATGCGCACCTCGACACGGTGATGTGCTTCTCGGTGTTCTACCCGGTGGTGGAGATGATCACCGCGATCACGGTGGCGCTGATCGTCGGCTACGGCGGCTCCCGGATCGGCGCCGGCGACCTCACCGTCGGGGCGCTGGTCGCGTTCCTGATGTATTCGGAGATGTTCTTCCGGCCGATCCGCGACCTGACCGAGAAGTTCAACATCCTGCAGGGGGCGATGGCGGCGTCGGAGCGCATCGTGGAGCTGCTGGACACCGAGCCGGGGATCGCGGACGCGCCGGCCGCGCGGCTTCCCGGACACCGTCACGGGGCGCTGCGCCTCGACGGCGTCTCCTTCGCCTACAACGAAGACGACTGGGTGCTCCGGGACATCGACCTCCAGATCGCGCCCGGGGAGACCGTGGCGCTCGTCGGCCACACCGGGTCGGGCAAGACGACCCTCGCCGCCCTCCTGCTCCGGCTCTACGACGTCCAGCGGGGGCGCGTGACGGTGGATGGCCTCGACGTCCGCGACTGGCGGGTGCCGCACCTGCGCCGCCAGTTCTCCATGGTCCAGCAGGACGTGCACCTGTTCTCGGGCACGGTGCTCGACAACATCCGGCTCGGTGACGAGACGATCACCGAGGAGGACGCCCGGCGGGCGGCGGAGGCGGCCGAGGTGACCGCCTGGGCGCGGAACCTGCCGGACGGGCTCGACACCCAGCTCGGCGAACGCGGCGGCGGCCTCTCGCAGGGGCAGCGGCAGCTCGTCGGCATCGCCCGGGCCATGGCGCGCACCTCGCGGGTGCTGGTGCTCGACGAGGCGACCTCCAGCGTGGACACCGAGACCGAGCGCGCCGTCCAGACGGCGCTCGGCCGGGTGATCGAGAACCGGACCAGCCTGGTGATCGCGCACCGGCTCTCCACCATCCGGGGCGCCGACCGCATCGTGGTGCTCCACCGGGGGCGGATCCGCGAAACCGGCACCCACGAGGAACTCCTCGCCGCGGGAGGCATCTACCGCCGGCTCTACGAACTGCAGTTCGCCGAGGAGGCGGTCCTCGCCGCCGGATAATCCGCCGTCATGTCGGAGCCGCTGACCCTCGACCAGGCCGCGGTGCTGGAGGTGCTGCCGCACCGCGAGCCGTTCCTCTTCGTCCACGGCGTCTCGGATCTCGTGCCGGGGCAGAGGGCGCGGGGGTTCGTGAGCGTGCGGGCCGACCATCCCTACACCTTCGGGCAGCCGCACGTCCCCGCGGGGCTCATCATCGAGGCGATGGCGCAACTCGGCGGCATTGCGGTGCTCTACGAGCGGCGCGACGAGAAGCTGGTGGCGCTCTTCCGCTCGGTGGCCGACTTCAGGATGGAGCGGATGGTGGACTTCGGCCGGCGCATCGACCTCTTCGCCGAGGTCGGACGCATCCGGGGACCGTTCGCCGAGGTGAACACGTCGGCAAGCGCCGGCGGGGAGCCGGTCGCCTCCGCCACCCTCGCCTTCGCGCTGCCGCGGGAATAGAGCAGCCTCCTGCCATAGGGACACGCAGGGCAACCTGCGGAGAGATCACAGCGAGGGAGGCCGGAGGTAGTAGCGCACGGACAGCACGATCCCGATCAGCAACGGAACGAAGGTTCCGATCTTCGTCCAGAACAGCGTCCGCTCCGGCGGCCAGTCCGGAAAGGCCCACCAGAGCGTCAGATTGAAGGCGAGCGACACGGCGGCGGCGGGCGCGTGGTACCAGCCCATGGCTCGATGGACCCGGTACCAGTCCTCCGGATCCGAGAGGGTGTCCTCCGTACGGAAGCCGAGGAACCGGTTGGGAGGGATCCTGCCCTGGATGAACAGCGTGGAGACCACCAGCATCGCCAGCGGAATGACGTAGCCGATCAGTGCCGTTTCCATGTCCGCCAAATACAGTACGCGCTGTCCTGACCCACCGTAGATTTGCCGCAATGACGCGCCCTCCGCCAACCGGCCGCCTCCCGCCCTGGTTCGCGGCCGCCGCGCTGTGGCTCGCGGTGAGCGCCGGCGCCCAGGAGGACTGGCCCGGATTCCGGGGCGCGGACCGGGACGGGCGGGTCACGGGATGGCCGGAAGCGATGCGCGACCCGCACGGGTGGCCGGAATCGCTGGAGCGGCAGTGGCGGATTCCGGTCGGGCTCGGCCACGCCAGCCCGGTGGTCCATGACGGGACCGTCGTCGTCTTCACCCGCGAGGGCGACGAGGAGGTGCTGCGCGCGCTGCGGCCGGGCGATGGGGAAGAGGTCTGGCGCGCTTCCTATCCGGCGCCGTACACGATGAACCCGGCGGCCTTGGGTCACGGTCCCGGCCCGAAGGCCACCCCGGACGTCGCCGCCGGCAGGATCTTCACCCTGGGGATCTCCGGGATCCTCTCCGCGTGGGACGCCGGCGACGGCTCGCTCCTCTGGCGCCGGCCGCCGGACCCGCGCTTCGGCGGTGCCGAGTCACCGCTGTTCGGCGCTGGCAGCTCCCCGGGCGCGTCACCCGCCGGCGACGTGGTGCTCGTCCACCTCGGGGGACCGGACAACGGGACGTTCGCCGTGCTGGCCGCCGCGAACGGCGAGACGGTGTGGGAACTCCCCGGCGACGGTCCCGCCTACGTCTCGCCGACGGTGGTGGAGGTGGCCGGAGTCCAGGCGATCCCGACCATGACCGAGGAGCGCATCGTTCTCCTCGCCGCCGCGGACGGCCGGGTGCTCTGGGAGATGCCCTTCACCACCCCCTACGACCAGAACATCGTCAACCCGGTGGTGCTGCCCGGCGGCGAGGTGGTGATCTTCGCGGGGCTCGGGAGCCCGACCTTCGCGGTGCGTTTCGGCGCAGCGTCCGACGGTTCGCTCTCCGGGGAAACGGTCTGGGAGGCCGGGGAAAGCCCCTTCTACATGAGCAACCCCGTCCTCGCCGCGGGCCGCCTGATCGGGTTCTCCGAGCGCAACAGCGGCCAGTTCGTCGCCATGGACCCGGGGACGGGAGAGGACATCTGGCGCTCCCCGCCCCGGCGGGGGGAAAACGCCGCGCTCCTGGTGGCCGGGAGCACCGTCCTCGCGCTCACCGACCAGGCGGAGCTCCTGGTCCTGGATCCGGCCGCCGCCGCGTTCGAGCCGCTGCGCCGGTACGAGGTGGCGCCGAGTCCGACCTGGGCCCATCCCGTGCCGCTCGGGGAGGGCCTTCTCGTCAAGGACGAGACCCACCTGACCCGCTGGGACCTCCGTCCCGAATAGCGAACTCGGCCCGCGGATCGCGCGGTACACTGCCGCCAGTGACTGAGCGGACGAGGGCGTTCCTGCGGGGGATGGGGAGCCTGTTGGATCTCTACCCCGATCCCCGGCGTTACGACGAGCTGATCCCGAAGGGGACGGCAGAGGAGCGCCTCGCCGGACATTGGCAACGCGTCGGGCAATACATTGCGGGCGCCATGCAGGAGGTAGGTGAAGAAATCACCCCCCCAACAGGGAAACCGCGCCGGAAGGGCGCCAGACGCCGCTCGCCAAGCCGTCGAACATCCCGCTGCGGAACACCTCCGGATCGCGCAGTTCCGCGGTCCGCTGCCTCCGCCGGCGGTCCTTGAGCGGTACGACCGCCTCCTGCCGGGGGCGGCCGAACGCATTCTCCGGATGGCGGAGAAGGAACAGGCCGCAGGCCGCGATTTCGCAATCGAAGTTCTCCGGGCGACGGCGACCGAAACGCGACGAGGGCAGTACCTTGCCTTCGCCGCGGTTTGGGCCGCACTGGGCGTGACGGCGTTTCTCGGATATCTCGGGCTCGCCTTCGCGGCGAGCGTGGTGGGCGGGACGACCGTCGTCGGGCTTGCCACCGTCTTCGCGATCGGGAGGCGCCGCGATCCGGTGGGTCGCGGCGGGCCCGCTTGATTCGCTCTACGACGTTCGTGAGAGGCGCGTGGCAAGCCGATCTTCGGGCACCATGGTAGAAGCTCTATAATGACTTCTACCTTCGGAGAGGCACGATGACTCTGAACATCAAGCGGGAAGAGACCTGCCAACTCGCCGCGGAACTGGCCACGCTGACGGGCGAGAACCGGACCGAGGCGATCACCCGCGCACTGCGCGAGCGCCTGGAACGCGTCCGGCGAGAACGCACCCTCGAGGCGCGGATCCAGGAAACAGAAGCCATCGCCCGGCGCTGCGCCGACCTGATGGGCTCCGGTCCGGGTTCCACGGATCACGGCGACTGGCTCTACGACGAGCGGGGACTCCCGAAGTGATCGTGGACACCTCGGCGATCGTGGGAATCCTGGGGAAAGAACCCGGATGGGAACGCCACAACACGCTGATCGCCGCGGCCCGGCGGCCGCGCATGTCCGTGGTGAACGCGCTGGAGGCCACGATGGTCACGGAGAGCCGGGGCGGTGCGGCAGCCGGGGCGGAGTTCGACCGCTACGTCGAGCGGATGGGAATCGAGTTGGAACCGGTCACCCGCGAACAGCTCGCTTCCGCCCGCTACGCCTGGCGGCGGTTCGGCAAGGGCAACCACCCGGCCGCACTCAACTTCGGGGACTGCTTCGCCTACGCCCTGTCTGACGTCACCCGCGAACCCCTCCTCTTCAAGGGCGACGACTTCCCCCAGACGGACGTCCGGACCGCCTGATCAGCCCGGACGGACGCCCGCGGCACCCTCCGCAATCGGCGGCGTTACGGACGGCCCCCGGGCGCCCATCCCTTCCGCCTGGTAGTGAGTCCTCGACGTTCAGACGACCGCGAACTCCGGCGGCGAGGACCCGGTCCAAAGGGGCTCGACCTCGATCTCGGCTTCTCGCTGGCGAACCTGAGCCAGATCGTAGGCGGCCTGCATCCGGGACCAGATTTCCGGGCCGGTGCCGAACGCCTTTCCGAGACGAATCGCCATCTCGGGCGAAATCCCGGCTCGGCAGTTCACGATGTCAGAGAGCTGGCGACGGCTGACGCCCAGGCGCCGCGCCGCTTCCGTCACCGTCAGCCCCAAAGGCTCAAGGCAATCGTGCCGCACGATCTCTCCAGGATGGCAAGGATTCTTCATCGTCATAGCTTCATAACTTCCATATCTCTAAGCAAAGAACAAAGGGAGCAACCCCCCCTGATCGGGGATCAGTGGTAGTCCATCAAATCAACATCATGAATGTCCCCGTCTCTGAAGCGAAAGACGATGCACCAGTTCGCCGTAACCTTGATGGCCCAGTGGCCAGCCTTCCGCGGTTCAAGTAGGTGGTCTGAAAGCCAGGCATTCGCAAGTCCCCGGGAGACAACGCTCACAACTCCTGATCGCTACCCGCGCTCAAAGCGCCGGCGCAGCCACTCCACCCGCCGCCGGTTCGCGCCGAAGTCCGTGAAGAGCGAGATGTACGAGGCGCTGCGGACGTGGATCACGCCCTCGGCGGGACAGAGCAGGAATTCGACGTCGTCCACGAAGCCGAGCCGGGTCCGGCACCGGGCGTGGAGATAGTCGGCGGCCGCGGTAACGATCACGGTTCGCGGCGCGCTCGCCACGAGCCGCTTCAGCCGGGCGAACGCGGCGTCCGGGTCTCCCGATGCGTCGAAGGGCTCGACCCGGTGGCGGGGCCGCGCGTCGTCGCGGCTGGAGACGCCAGTGGGGAAGAAGGAACAGGGCGAAAGCCGGCCTGACACGGGACTGCGGGTGGGGCTACGCGCCGCGCAGGCAGGTCTCCAGCGCGTCGGCGGCTCGGTGGACGTCCCCGGGCGTCGTCCAGCCGAGGTGGCCGAGCCGCAGGATCTTTCCCTGGAGCTGACCGAGTCCGCCCGCCAGCACGACTCCGTGACGCTCCCGAACGGTTCGCGCCAGCTCCGGCCAGGCGACTTCCGGCGGGAGCCAGGCAGCGGTGACCGTGCTGGTGGCGTTCTCCTCGTCCGCGACCAGGCGGAGTCCCATCGCCTGGAGCCGGCCGCGGGCCGCCGCCGCGGCCTCCGCGTGGCGGCGGAAGACCGCATCCCGCCCCTCGCGGAGCATGAGACGCAGGCCGGCTTCCATCGCGAACAGGACGGGGACGGCGGGGGTGAAGGGCATGGAGCCGCGCGCCAGCGCGTCGCGGTAGCGGGAGAAGCTCCAGTAGAAGCGGGGGAGGCGGGCGCTCCGCTCCGCCGCCGCGGCGCGTTCCGAGGTCCAGGCCATCGCCATGCCGGGCGGCAGGCCCCACGCCTTCTGGGAGGCCGTGAACACCGCGTCGCAGGAGTCCACCGCCACCGGCATCGCGCCGAGGCTGGACACCGCGTCCACCAGCACCAGCGCGTCGCTCTCCTCGCGGACGACCCGGATCAGGTCGGGCAGCGGATGCAGGACGCCGGTCGAGGTCTCGGAATGGGTGAGGAGCACCGCCCGCGGCCCGGGGGGCGTCCGGAGCGCGGCCCGGAGGCGCTCCGGGGCCGCCGCGCTGCCCCAGGGCGTGTCGAGGCTCGCCGTCGCGAGCCCGAACGCCGCCGCCACCCCGAGGAAACGCTCGGCGAACTGGCCCCCGCCGATCCCGAGCACCGGATCGCCCGGTGACAGCAGGTTGGCGAGCGTCGCCTCTATGGCGCCGGTCCCCGACGCGGTGAGCAGGACCGGCGCCCGCTCGGTGCCGAGGTAGTCGCAGAACCCCTCGGCGATCCGGCCGAGCAGCGCGCGGGCCTCGGGTCCCCGGTAGGAGATCAGTGGCTGCGCCATTGCGGCCGCGACTTCGGGGTGGAGGGGCGTGGGGCCCGGGACGTGGAGGCCCGGGGGAATGGGCGCGCCACCGGGGGATGCGCCATCCGGGCGCGTGGCGTTCTGCGTGGCGCCCGCCTGCGGCGGGCTGTGCCGGTCTGAAGACCGGCGCTCCCACCGGCGCGCCCTGGTCACATCGTCAGGATGGCGGCGAAACTGACGATGGAGCGGAAGAAGTGCCCCAGGCGCAGGTTCTCGTTCGGGCTGTGCTGGTTGTTGTCGTGGTTGACCGTCGGGACCATCAGCGCCGGAACGCCGAGCGCCTCCACGAAGGGCGCGATCGGAACCGTCCCGCCGCTCGTGCGCTTGCGGACCGGCTCCTCGCCCCAGATCTCGGTGAGGCTGCCGATGAGCCGCGCTGCGACCGGATGGTCGAGCGGGGTGCGGAAGGCGTTCGTCCCCGCGCTGCGGGTCAGGCGGAGCAGGCGGGGATGCTCCCGCCGCTCGGCGTCGGTCGGGTCCCGATCCAGGATGAACCAGCCCTCGGACGCAATGAAGTCGCGGACCTTCGCGAACATCGCGTCCGCCGGAGTCTCCGCGACGAGGCGCACGTCGATCGCGGCGGTGGCGGTGGCCGGGACGATCGTCCGCGCGTCGCCCCCCACCCAGGCGCTCGACAGGCCGCGCACGTTCAGCGAGGGGAACTGGATGGCCTCCTGGAGCGAACCGCCCACCCGGTCGGCCTCCGCGAAGCCGAGCGCGTCCATCATCGCCGGCAGATCGTCCGGGACCGCCGCCAGCGCCCGCCGCTCCTCGGCGGTGAAGTCGATGCCGTCGTAGAACCCCGGGATCACGACCCGGCCGCCCTCGTCCTTCATCGAGGCGATGAGCTGCGCCAGCCGGACCGCCGGGTTCGGCGCCCAGTTCCCGTAGTGGCCGCTGTGCAGCGGCACCCGCGGCCCGTACACCACGAGTTCGAGGGTCAGGATGCCGCGGGCGCCGAAGCTGACCGTGGGCCGGCCGCTCTGGTGGAGCGGGCCGTCGAGGATGAGCATCGCGTCGGCGGCGAACCGGCTCCCGTAGCGGGCGATCGCGGGGACGAGGTTCGGAGATCCCGCCTCCTCCTCGCCGTCGAGGATCACCTTGAGGTTGCTGGTGACCGTGACGCCCGCCGCGTCGAGCGCGTCGAGGGCGCCGAGCAGGGCAATGATCGGCGCGGTGTCGTCGGCGACGGAGCGGGCGTAGATGCGGTCGTCCGGGCGAAACACCTCGCTGGCGTGGAGGTCGAGGAGGCCCGCCCCGTCCGCCAGACTGCCCTCGCGCAGGACCGGTTCGAACGGGTCCTCCTGCTGCCAGCGGGACGGGTCCACCGGCTGGCCGTCGTAGTGGAAGTAGATGAGCAGGGTGCGGTCGGCACCGGCGGCGGGCCGCTCGCCGAAGACGAGCGGATTGCCGTCGGTCTCGAGGAGTTCGGCCGCGAAGCCGCGCCGCTCGAGCGAGGCCCTCAGGAACTCCGCCTTCCGCCGGATGTTTACGGCGTCGGCCGCCACCGACGGGATGGAGACCGCCTCCACCAGCTCGCTCACGAGCGCCCGTTGCGCCCCGTCCACGTGTGCTTCGACCGCGGTGCGCAGGTCCTGCGCGAGCGCCGGAGCGGCAAGCGTCAGACCGGCGGCCAGGAGGCCTGCCAGAGGTTTCACTGGGGCCGGTCCTCGCTCCAGACCCGGTCGTCCGCCTCCGCCTCGCCGAACTCGCGCAGGAGCGCCAGGTCGAGGTCGAACTCGTAGATGCTGTCGGAGGTGGCGACCGCGAGCGTGCGGCTGTCGTTGAGCGCCAGCCCGACCAGGGGCGGGGCGCTGACCACCCGCCGGGCCCCCGTGGGGGTGAACAGGAACAGGCCGGCGTCGCCGGCGAGCCCCTCGGCGACGAAGCAGCGGTCGCGGTCGTCGAAAGCGATCCCCTGGGGCCGGCCGAAGCCGGAGTGCACCCGGCAGGGAGCTCCGTCGGGCCGGAACTCGACGATCTGGTCGCGGGACGAGAGCGTGGGGCCGGAGACGAAGAGGTAGCCATACGAGTTGAACGCCAGGTGATAGGCCGAAACCGACGCCCGGAGGTGCGAGAACACGCTGACGTCGCTCTCGCCGTCGATCCGGTAGAGCGTTCCGTCGCGGTCGCCGATCACCATGTCTCCCGTCGGCGAGAACCCGATGCCCGTCGCGCAGCCGAGATTCTCGGCGAGCAGGTGGAACACCCCGTCGTCGCCCATCCGGTAGATGCAGCCGTCCTCGCGCGAGGACACGTAGAGGGTGTCGTCCGGACCCCACGCGAGGCCGGTCGGATTCACGATGCCGTCACCCATCGGCTCGGGGTCTCCCTCGTCGGTCAACCGATAGATCGGATGGGGGACCTTCTCGCCGCGCCGGCCGCTGACCGTCGAGTAGAGATTGCCCCGGGGGTCGTAGACGGGGTTCGCGACGATGTGGAGGTCCTCGGCGAAGAGGCGGCCGATGGTCACGGGGTGCGGCTCGGTCTCCCGGTCGTTCAGGCACACCCGGACCTCGTCGCCGGCGCCGTCGGGCACCCGGACCCCCAGCCGGGTGGAGGAGACCCGGTAGAGGTGCGCTTCCTCGTCCCCGAAGAACACCCTCAGCCGCGGAGCCTGGTCCACCGTGAAACCGCGTCCTCCGATGTCGAGCCGCCCGCCCGGGATGGCGTAGTGCGGCCAGACCCGATCGATGGCCAGCCGCGGACGCCTCGGCCGCTGAGCGCGTCGCACGGGAGGGCGAGCGCGGGCGGACATCGGAACGCCGATCAGATTAGCAGCCGGGGGAGGCCGGGGCTCCGACCCCGGGGTAGGATCGCGCGCCTTCCCGAGCCGCCCGGGAGAAGATCGTGAGCCGCCACCCGAGTCCCGCCGCCCGCTGCATCGCGGTGATCGGAGGTTCGAGCGCACCCCCCGACGTCCTCCGCGCCGCCGAGGCGGTCGGGCGGGAGCTGGCGCTCGCGGGCGCCGACCTGGTGTGCGGCGGCCTGGGCGGGGTGATGGAGGCCGCCTGCCGGGGTGCCCGCGAGGCCGGCGGCTTCACGATCGGCCTTCTCCCGGGAGAGGACCGGCGGGAAGCCAACGCCTGGGTGGCGTGCGCCATCCCGACGGGTCTCGGACACTTCCGCAACTTCCTGGTCGTCCGGGCGGCTGACGGCGTGATCGCCCTTCCCGGCGCGAGCGGCACGCTCTCCGAGGCCGCCATGGCGATCACCCTGGGAAAGCCGGTGGTGACCGTTCCCGGAAGCACGACGGCGTGGAGCGTCCCGGGAGCGGTTCCCGCGGATTCCGCCGCCGAAGCCGTCCGCCGGGTGCTCGGGGACGGCTGAGTTCCGGTGACCGGCTTCGAGACGCTCCTCGCCGCCGTCCGCGCCCGCCGGGAGGCCGGCGTCCGGCGGATCGGCCGCCTCTTCGGGCCGGCGCGGCTCGCGTTGGCGGCGGCCTGGGCCCGGGAGTCCGGCCGGCCGGTGGTGTTCCTCACGGCGCACGACCGGGATCTGCTGACCGGGGCCGCCGACCTCGAGGTGCTGCTGGCGGCGCTCGGGGAGGTGCGGCCGGTCCTGCGCCTCCCGGGTCCCGCGGTGAACCCCTACGCGGGAGTCGCCCCGCACGCGGAGGTGTTGGCTCTCCGCGCCACCGCGCTTTCCGCCCTCGCCGCGCCCGGAGACCCGCCCCTGGTCGTCGCCTCCGCGGCCGGAGCGCTCTGCCGCACCGCCGGGCCGGATCGTCTCCGCGACGCGGCGATCCGCATCCGGCAGGGAAGCGACGCCTCCCCCGCCGGCATCGCGGCAGGGCTCACTACCGCCGGATATCGCTACGAGGATCCGGTGAGCGGGCCGGGGGACTTCGCCCGCCGCGGCGGCATCGTGGACGTCTTTCCGGTGGACCGGGAGCTTCCCGTCCGCATCGAGTTCGGCTTCGAGGGAATCGAGAGCATCCGCGAGTTCGAGGTGGACACCCAGCGCGCGGGCGACCACCTCGCGCGCCCCGAAGCGGTGTCCGTCCCGCCGGCGTGGGAGTGGATCGGCGCCGGGTTCGACGAGGAAACCCATCCCGCGTTCCGGCTTCCCGGTTCTTCCGGCTTCGACCGCGGGTTCGACGCCTACCTCGAGGGCGCCGGGCTGATCCTCGACGAGCCGGACCGGTTCTGGGACGCCGCCGAGGCCGAAACGGCGCGCGTGGTGGACGCCCGGCTCGCCGCCCGCGAGTTCCGGGCGCGCGCCGCGGCCCCGCCGGAGGCGCTGCTGACCTCGATCGAGGCGCTCCGCGCGCGGCTGGAACGCCCCCCGCCGGCCGGGGCCGTCGAGCTGCGGGAACTCGAGGCGGCGGGGCCCGCGGCCGCCGGCAGCCAGGACCTCCCCGCCCGGCCCACCGACTCGTTCCGGGGCCGGACCGGTGAGTTCCTGGAGTCGCTGAAGGCGGCCGGAGACCCGCGGCGCGCCGTGCACGTCTTCGTGCCCGGGGCTCCCGCGTCCGAGCGCTTCGCCTCCCGCGCCCGGGAGGCGGGCGCCCGCGTTCACGCCAGCGGCAACGGGGCCGGCATCCCGATTCCGGAGGAGGCGCCCGGCGCCCTGCCGGCGCCGCCGCGGGTCTTCCTCCACGCCGGGCGGCTGAGCGCCGGGTTCGAACTGCCGGAGCTGCACCTCCAGGTGATCAGCGGCGCCGCCATGGTGGCGGCGCCGCCGCGCACCCCCCGGCGCCGCGCCCGCTCCGGCAGCTTCCTCTCGGATTTCCGGGACCTGAAGCCCGGCGATCCGGTCGTGCACACCGACCACGGGGTGGGCCGCTTCATCCGGATGACGCGCCTCGGGGAGGGGGAGAACGCTCCGGAACTGGTCGAGATCCACTACGCCAAGGGAGGGAAGCTCTTCCTGCCGGTGGACCGGCTGGACCTGCTCGAGAAGTACTCGGCCGGCTCGGCGGCGGGAGCGCCGCCCCTCGACCGGCTGGGCGGCACGAGCTGGGTGCGGCGGCGGAAGCGCGTCGCGAAGGCCATGCGCGACATCGCGGGCGAACTCATCCGCCTGTACGCGG
Source organism: Vicinamibacteria bacterium (assembly GCA_965116805.1). Classification (GTDB taxonomy): domain Bacteria; phylum Acidobacteriota; class Vicinamibacteria; order Marinacidobacterales; family Marinacidobacteraceae; genus Marinacidobacterium. Next base: position 848,208 of record OZ220713.1, on the reverse strand, counting down.
CCCGCCGGAAGATCGCCGGCTACGCGTTCGCGCGCGAGGTCCCGGGAATGGAGGACTTCGAGGACGCCTTCGAATGGACCGAGACCGAGGACCAGGCGCGGGCGATCCGCGACGTGTTCGAGGACATGGAGTCGGAAGTGCCGATGGACCGGCTGCTCGCGGGCGACGTCGGCTTCGGAAAGACGGAGGTCGCCCTGCGGGCCGCCTTCAAGGCGGCGATGGACGGGAAGCAGGTCGCCATCCTGGTTCCGACCACGGTGCTGGCGGCGCAGCATGCGCGGGTGTTCGAGGGGCGGTTCGCCGCCTTTCCGATCCGGGTGGCGCTCCTCTCCCGGTTCCGCACCCCCAAACAGCAGAAAGCGGTCGTCGCCGGGGTCCGGGACGGGACCGTGGACATCGTCATCGGCACCCACCGCCTGCTGTCGAAGGACGTGGCCTTCCGCGACCTGGGACTGCTGATCGTGGACGAGGAACAGCGCTTCGGGGTGACCGCCAAGGAACGGCTGAAGGCGATGGCGCCGCAGGTGGACCACCTGGCGATGACCGCGACGCCGATCCCGCGGACCCTCAACATGTCGCTCTCCGGCATCCGGGACATGTCGGTGATCGAAACGGCGCCCCGGGACCGGATGGCCATCCAGACCCACGTCCTGCCCTTCGATCCGGACCGCATCGCGGAAGCCGTCCGGCACGAACTCGCGCGCGAGGGCCAAGTCTATTTCGTGCACAACCGGGTCCGCTCGCTGCCGGCGATGGCGAAGCTCCTGGACGGCCTGGTCCCGGAGGCGCGGGTCCTGATCGCCCACGGGCAGATGCGCGAGGCCGCGCTGGAGCGCACCCTGATCCGCTTCCAGGAGCACGAGGCCGACATCCTGCTCACCACCACCATCATCGAGAACGGCATCGATCTGCCGCGGGTCAACACCCTGCTCGTGAACCGGGCGGACGCGTTCGGGCTCGCCCAGCTCTACCAGATACGGGGCCGGGTCGGGCGGTCTTCGCGGCGCGCCTACGCCTACCTGCTGGTGCCGCAGGGGGCGCCGCTCTCGGGCAACGCGCAACCCCGCCTCGCCGCGCTCCGGGAGTTCAGCGAACTAGGCGCCGGGTTCCGGGTAGCGGCGCTGGACATGGAGCTGCGGGGCGCCGGCAACCTGCTGGGGGCCGCCCAGCACGGCCATCTGGAAGCGGTAGGGTTCGACCTCTACTACCGGCTTCTCGAGGAAGCGGTCGCCGAGGCCCGCGGCGACCGTCCCAGGTCGCGCTGCGCCATGAACCTTCGCTTCCAGTTCCGCATCCCCGGAGACTGGCTGGGGGACGTCCGGCGCCGCATGTGGCTCTACAAGCGGTGCTCGTCCGCCGCCGACCTCGACACGCTGGACCGGCTCCGCGACGAGGTGCGTGACCGGTTCGGGGCCCTGCCGCCGGAAGTGGAGCTCCTCTTCCAGCACGTGCGCCTCCGCATCCGCGCCGAAGCGCTCGGCTACACGGCGGTGATCCGGGAGGGCGATTCGCTGCGCCTCGAAGCGGACGCGAAGGACCGGTCCTTCCGCTCCCCCCTCGCCCCCGGAGCCGGGCCGGCGGAAGTGCTCGGGTCGCTCCAGATGGCCCTGTCGGCCCTCGAGGCCGTCGCTCTCAGCCGGGAACCCGAGGGCGCGCCCGACCAGCGGGCGAACCTGTCGTGACCCGGTTCCCAGCGGCGAGCGGGATCGCCGTCCTGCTGGCGCTCGCCGCGGCGGGTTGCGGCGCCCTCTCCGAGGAGGAGGACCTGGTGGTCGTCTCGGTGGGCGAGCGGGACGTGACCCAGGGCGTCCTCGACCGGGTCATCGCTTCCCGGACGGGACTCGGCGGGACGGTCGACGCTCCCCTGCTGAGCGCGCTCCTCGACGAGTTCGTCCGCGAGCGGCTCCTGGTGATCGCCGCCGAGGAAGCGGGGGTCGAGGTCTCCGAGGTCCGGCTGCTCGAGGAGACCTCCGCCCTGCGGCGCGCGCCGGGCCCCGAAGTGGTACAGACCGAGGACGACACGGTCGCGCCCGGGAGCGCCGGCGACGAGCCGGAGGGCCCGGACGACGACTGGTTGCGCTCCCGGGTGAGGGACCGCCTGCTGGTGGACCGGTTCATGGATACGGTGGTGCTGGCCGGCCTCGAGGCCACGGACGAGGCTCTGCAACTGGAGTTCGAGGCGAACCGCGCCTTCTACGCGCGGCCCGAGACCGTCACCCTCTCGGAACGGCGGTTCGACGACCGGGAGAGTGCGGAAGCCGCCGCCGAACTCCTCCGTGAGGGCGCCCGGTCCAGCGGGGATGGCGATGCCGCCGACGGCTTCCTGCCGGTCGGGACGTTCCGGCGCGGCGAACTGCCGGACGCCGTGGACGAGGCGGTCTTCGTCCTCGATTCCGGGGACACCACGGACGCGGTCGAGACCGCGGCGGGGTTCCGGATCTTCCGGGTGGACGAGCGGCTCCCCGCCGCCTCGCTCGCGTTCGAAGAGGTGCGGGACGTGGTCCGGCTCACCGTGCTTCGCCAGGAGGCCGACGTCCGCGTCCAGGCTCTGCTCGACGATCTGCAAAGACGCCATCCCGTCCGCATCCACGCCGCCAACCTCGCCTTCCCTTATGTCGGAATGCTGCCGAAGGTGGAGTGACTCACAGCCCCCATCGCGGGTGCGGCCGTGAGCGGTCCGGGGACGCCACACTAGAATGCGAGGCCCGACGATGACGCGCTTCCTCTCCCGCATTCCGCTCGCCGCCATCCTCTGCACCGCCGGCGCCGCCGCTGCCGCGCAGGACGCGCCAGCCGGGGGCGCCGAAGTGGTGGACCGGGTCGTCGCCCTCGTCAACGGGGACATGATCACCCTCAGCGAGCTGCAGCGGCAGGTCGTCATTCAGGCGGAGCGTCTCGGCGTCCCCGACGATCCCGAGGTCCAGGCGACCTTCCGGCGGCAGGTCCTCGAGGGAATGGTGGACAACACGCTGATCCTGCAGGTCGCCGACCAGCGCGGTCTCCGGGTCCCGGACCGGTACTTCGACGAGTGGAAGGAAGCGACCATCGAGGAGATGAACCTCCCCGACGAGGCGGAGTTCATCCGGCAGGTCGAGCTGCAGGGCTCGAACATGGAAGAGCTGAAGAAGCAGTTCCTCGAGGGTGTCCTCATCCAGGAGATCCGCCGCCAGGACATCGAGGAACGGGTGCAGATCAGCGAACCGGAGATCGAGCAGCGTTACCGCGAGAACGTGGACGAGTTCATTCGCCCGCCGCAGGTGCGGCTGCGCGAGCTCGTCGTCCACGTCACCGAGGCCGGCGAGGCGGAGGCGCGCGAGCGTCTCGGCGAAGCCCAGCGCCTGATCGCCTCGGGCACCGACTTCGGAGAGGTGGCGAAGGTGCGGTCCGAGTCCGGTTCGGCCGAGAGCGGCGGGGACCTCGGTCTCTTCCTGGTCCGCGAACTCGACGAGTCCTTCCGGTCGGTGGTGGCCGAGCTCGAGACGGGAGCGGTTTCCGAGCCGCTGCGGATCGGCGAGTCCCTCTACCTGCTCAAGGTGGACGAGCGCACCGAGGAATCCACCATCCCGCTGGACGACGTGCGGAACCAGATCGCCGAATCGCTCTACAGCGAGAAGATGGCGGCCGAAATGGACAACTTCGTCCGCAACCTGCGCGAGAACGCCATCGTCGAGATCCGCCTCGACGACGGCGCTTCGGCTACCGAACCGCCCTCGCGGTAGCGGCGCGGGGCCGTGCGGGGCCGGCGCTCCGAGGGTGGATCGCTACAGCGTCTCCACTCTCAGCCCAGAACCCGCAGCGCCGTCTCGGGGGCTCGATCAAGTAGCCGCAGCAACGCCCTCGCGGCGCCTGTCGGGCAGCGCTTCCCCTGTTCCCAGTTCCGGATCGTCTCTGGTGGCACCTGGATCCGGCGTGCAAACTCCACCTGGGTCAAGCCAAGCCGTCGGCGGACCCGCCGAGCGAACCGCGCCGTCTCCTGGATCGCTTCCTCATCGTCGTCGCGTTGCTGCCGGGCGAGGTCCGCTTCGGTGGTTTGGTCGAGCACGGCGTAGTCCACCCGCCCCGGAGGCAGACTGCCCGGATCCCGCGGATCAATCCGTACGTTCGTCGTCTTCATATTCGTTGACCTCTCTACGGTTGGCCTTGCGGGCCGAAATGATTCTCATGGACGGACCTCGCAGCGTGTAGATCAAGACGAAAACGCGACCTTCGATCGCCCCGAGCAACCGGTAGCGATCCTCGCCATAGTCCTGACGGTGATCGGGTCCAATGACCCGACGCGGGTCGAGAAAGGCGCGCACCGCGTAGGCGAAGTCGAAGCCACGCTGACGAAAGCACCTGTCGCTCTTGGCCTCGTCCCATTCGAACTCCACCACCGGGAATGTAGGCCAATGGCCTACCTCGGTCAAGGCCGGACCCGTCCTGATCCGCCCGTCCCCGGCCCGCCGCGGGACGCCGGAGGATCAGCCGCCCCGGGTGTGCATCTCGAGATGCGGGTCCTTCCGGAGCTCCCCCGCGGCGACGAGCGGCGCGCGCTGATCCAGCGCTGCCCGTTCCTCGGCGCCCCGGTCGTCCCGGCCTGACCAGGTGGAAGCGATCAACGCCTCCATCTCGGCGGCGGTCGCTCCGGCCCGGAGCGGGGCGCGGAGGTCGAGCCCCTCGGGCGCGTAGAGACACCGGAACCAGCGTCCGTCCGCCGTGACCCGGCTGCGGTCGCAGGCGCGGCAGAAGGGTTCGGAGACCGAGGCGATGATGCCGAAGACCCGCCCATCGGGGATCCGGTAGCGGCGGGCCGGCGCGGTGGGGTCCTCCACGGGAACCGCTTCGACTCCCCCGTAGCGGTCCGCCATCACCGCGCGGATGGCGTCCGCATCGAACACCAGGTCCGGGCGCCAGCCGGTCGCGCCCCCGACGTCCATGTATTCGATGAAGCGGACCTCGCCGCGCTGATCCGAAGCGAATTCGAAGAGGTCCACCAGTTCGTCGTCGTTGAACCCGCGGATCACCACCGTATCGAGCTTCAGGGGCCGAAGCCCCGCCGCGTTCGCCGCCGTGATCCCATCCCGGACCGCGTCCAATCCGTCCCGGCGCGTGAGTGAGCGGAACCGGTCGGGACGGAGGGTGTCGAGGCTGACCGTGATCCGGTGCAGCCCGGCTTCCCTGAGCGCCGCCGCCTGGCCGGCGAGCAGGATCCCGTTGGTGGTCAGGGCGACGTCCTCGATTCCCGGGACGACCGAAACCAGCCGGACCAGTTCGGGCAGGTGGCGGCGGATCAGCGGCTCCCCGCCGGTGATCCGGAGCTTTCTCACCCCGAGCGCCGCGAACCGTTCGACGACGAAGGCCGTCTCGTCGAAGCTCAGCAGGTCCTTCCGGGGCAGCCAGACGTATTCCTCCTCCGGCATGCAGTACTGGCAGCGCAGGTTGCAGCGGTCGGTGACCGAGAGGCGCAGGCTGCCGAGCGGCCGGCCAAGGCGGTCGCCGACGGGAGCGGGGACGGAACGGGAGGACACGGGGCGCGACAGCCTACTACCCGGCCACCGCAAACGCGGGATTCGTCAGTTGACCGCGAGCAGTTCGACCTCGAAGAGCAGCGTCGCGTAAGCCGGGATCCGGGGTTGCCGGCCGGCCGCGCCGTAAGCGAGCTCATGGGGAATCACGATGCGCCGGCGTCCTCCGACGCGCATTCCCACGATCCCCAGATCCCAGCCCACGATGACCGCGCCCACCCCGAGCGTGAAGTCGAAGGGATCCTCCGCGGTGGTGGAATCGAAGGTGTCGCCCTTGTTGTCCGGCGCCAGCAGGTCGAACACCCAGCCGTGGTAGGCCATCGACAGGGAGTCCCCGTTCTCGGCCTCCTCCCCGGAGCCGACCAGCAGATCGGTGGTTTCGAACGGCACCTCCGCTCCCGCCACCAGATCCACTTCGAAGAGCAGGGTGGCGTTGCCGGGGACCAGGTTGTTCCCCTGGGGGCCGAAACCCAGGTCTGGCGGCACGACGATCCGGCGTTTCCCTCCCACGCGCATGCCGGCCATCCCCCGGTCGACTCCGGGTATGACCTGTCCGACGCCGAACCGGAACGAGTCGGGATCGTCCCCGGTTACCGATATGAACTCCGATCCCTTGTTGCCGGGAGCAGCCTCGTCGTAGAGCCACCCGGTGTAGGCGATCGCGAGCAGCCAGCCGTCGTGCACCTCCGGACCTGCCCCTTCCTCGAGGTCGGTGAACCCGAAGGGCACGTCAAGTGCTGCGGGTGTCTCCGGCGGTTCGGGCGTCGTGGGGGCTGCCCCGTCCCCGCCGCAGGCGGGCCCGAAGACGCCGGCCGCGAGCAGGACCGCAGGCAGGAAGAACCGGAGACGGATCGCCCGCCTCCGGCGCGCGGTGCCGGTCTGAAGACCGGCGCTCCCAACCGCCACCCTGCGCTCAGCGTGCCAGAAAAACGCCGGGGCGCGCGTCGGTGACGGCGCCGTCCGCGAACACGGTCTCGCCCCCGACCAGGACCCGGTGGATCCCGACGGAGAGTTCGTGGGGCGCCTCGGGCGTCGCCCGGTCGGAAACGGTCTCCGGGTCGAAGAGGACGAGGTCCGCGACCATTCCGGGGGCGATCCGGCCCCGGTCGGCGAAACCCATGTGGTCGGCGGCGAGCGAGGTCATGCGCCGGACGGCCTCTTCGAGGCTCAGGATGCCCCGCTCGCGGACGAACTGCCGGAGCGCGCGGGGAAAGGAGCCGAAACCGCGGGGATGGGCGCCGAAGAGCGCTCCGTCCGTGGACAGGTTCGCGTGCTCCCAGGCGAAGAGAGCCGCGATGTCGTCCTCGGCCATGCTGGTCGCGATCACCGTTTCAACGCGGGTTCCGGGTTCGAAAACCGAAGCGGCGCGCATCGCCTCCGCCCGCTGGATCAGTTCGAGCAGGGTGACGGCGGGCTCCTCCCCACGCTCCTCCGCAATGCTCGCGAGAGTGCGGCCGGCATAGGCGGGCTCCGGCGCGTAGGTCGGGATCAGGATGCCCTCGGGCAGGGCCATCTGGGAGACCACGAACCGGGACTCCTCCAGATCGGTGAAGTCCCGCTCCGGAAACATCACGGTGAGGGTGGACTGCCAGTACGGGTAGGGATAGACATCGAGCGTGATGTCCACTCCCGCGGCGCGGGCTTCCTCCAGTCGGCCGAGGAAGCGCGGCACCTCTCCCCAGAGGCTCTGGAGCGCCAGCTTCGCGTGGGTGACCTGCACCGGCATTCCGGTCTCCTCGCCGATCCGGATGATCTCCTCCACCGCCTCCCAGAACCAGCGATCCTCGCTTCGCAGGTGGCTGAGGTAGCGGCCGCCCGCATCGGCGGCCACCCGGGCCAGCGCCACCACCTCTTCCGTCGCCGAATAGATCCCGGGGTCGTACTCGAGACCGGTGCTGAGGCCGAGCGCCCCGGCGGCGAGGTCCGCTTCGAGAAGGCGCGCCATCCCGGCGATCTCGTCCGGAGTCGCCTCGCGGCGGAAATCGTCTTCCATCACCAGCCGCCGAAAGGTGTTGTGGCCCGCGTAGCTGGCCACGTTCACGGTCGCCGGGGAGGTCTCGAAGCGGGAGCGAAAATCGGCCAGCGGGTGGTGCGAGCCGCCGTCCTGCCCCACCACCAGGGTGGTGATCCCCTGGCTCACCGCGGCGGTGGCGTCGAGCCGCTCGAGGAGGTCGCGGTCGGCGTGGCTGTGGGTGTCGATGAACCCCGGCGCGACCACGAGCCCCTCCGCATCGAGCACGGTGTCTCCGGAGAGTGGCGCGACATCCGCGCCCACCGCGGCGATCCGCCCGTCCACGATCCGGATCGTTCCGGCGAAACCCGGCGCTCCGGCGCCGTCCACGATCTGCGCGTTCGTGATGGCCAGGCCGGGAGGGCCGCCGAAGCCGCACCCGGCAAGGGTCAGCGCCAAGGCTCCCAGCACCAGCGCGCCAACGCGCTCCGGACGGATCATCTCGGTTCCGGCTCCGTCGGCGGACGGTACCAGACGGGTCGGAGCGCCGGTCTGCCTTGCGCCTCCCTGCGGACCCCCACCGGGAGAACTGGGGCGGTGCCGGTCTGAAGGCCGCTACCGCGAGAACCGGCCGGCGCTCCCCTGCGCCCCTAGCCGATCAGGGCTTCGAGGCGCGCCGCCAGGTTGGCCTTCGACTGGACTCCCACGATCTGGCCGACCACCTCGCCCTTCTGGAAGAAGAGCAGGGTCGGGATCGAGCGGACCCGGAATTTCTCGGCGATCCGGGGTTCGTCGTCGACGTTCACCTTGCCGATCACGGCCCGGCCGTCAAAGTCCTCGGCCAGTTCCGAAATCGCCGGCGCGATCATCCGGCAGGGGCCGCACCACTCGGCCCAGAAATCCACAAGGCTTGGCTGGTCGCCGCCCACCGTCGCATCGAAATTGTCGCTTGTCAGTTCCAGCGCCTTGCCATCGGTCATACTTGGCTTTACTCCGGGGAATGGGTCCGCCACTGGCGGTGTCAGGGATCGGTTTCCATTCTAGCCGGAGGCGTCTAACCCCCTGCCATACGCAATACTTCGGCGACAGGTGTTATGTCGCATCACCATCATCACGACGCGCTAGCCCCTGCACACGGTGGGAAATTGCCCTCGCGGTGGGCGTTGGGCGCCGCCCTGGTCTGCACGCTGACGATCGCCGTCGCGGAGTTCGTCGGAGGAATCCTGGCCAACAGCCTGGCCCTCCAGGGCGACGCCGGGCACATGCTGAGCGACGCCGCCGCGCTCGGCGTTTCGTTTCTCGCTGCCTGGTTGGCCACCCGTCCGATGACGGCCCGGCGGACGTTCGGATTCCACCGGGCCGAAGTGCTGGCGGCACTGCTGAACTCGGTGTTCCTGCTGGGCATCGCCAGCTGGGTCGGAACCCGCGCGATCGGCCGGCTGGGCGATCCAATTGAGGTCTCCGCGGTGCCGGTGCTGATCATCGCGATCATCGGCCTGATCGTGAACCTCGTGGCCCTGAAGATCCTGGGCCACCACCAGCACAGCAACCTGAACATCCGGGGCGCCTTCCTGCACGTGCTCGGGGACACGCTCGGTTCGGCCGGGGTGATCGTCTCGGCCATCGTCATCTGGTTCACCGGCTGGAACACGATCGATTCGCTCGTCTCGATCGGAATCGCCTGCCTGCTGGTGCTCTCGGGAGCGCGGCTGCTGCGCGACAGCGTTTCGGTGCTGATGCTCGCCACCCCCGCCAACGTGGACGGCGAGGCGGTGCGTTCCGGCCTGCTTTCCCTGCCGGGCGTCCTCGGGATTCACGACCTGCACATCTGGACCGTGAACAGCGGCTTCGTTTCGCTCAGTTGCCATGCCGACATCGAGGCCAACACTCCGACGGACGCCATTCTCAGGAGCGCAACCCAACTGCTGCGCGAGCGTTTCGGCATCCGCCACGTGACCATCCAGCCGGAGGTCACCCGGGTCCACGGAGACGCCGACTCGTGCCAGATCCTCGCAACCTGACGTCATCCCGCGTAGCCACCCTCGCGTTGGTGGCGCTCTTCCCGGCGCTTCCCGCCGAGGCCCAGATGAGCACCCTGCGCTACCCGGCGGTCGCCGGCGGACAGATTCGGGTCGAGAACTACCTGGTGCCGCGGGTCACGTCGTGGCCGGCGTATCCCGCCTGGTCCCCCGACGGGACCGAGATCGCGTTCGCGCTGGACGGCCGCCTCTGGGTGATGCCGCGGGCGGGCGGCCAAGCCCGCCAACTGACCGGCGGGCCGGAGGATGGGGAGCCGGCCTACGACTTCGAGCCCGACTGGTCCCCGGACGGCCGATCGGTGGTCTTCTCCCGGGACACGGACGGCAACCTCGACATCTGGCGGGTGGACCGCGCCGGAGGCGCGCCCGAGCGTCTCACCAGTCATCCCGCGATGGACTTCCACCCGCGGGCCGCCGGCGGCGGGGCCGTCGTCTACTCGGCGGCCGAGTCCGGCAGCTTCGACATCCGGATGGTCGGCCCCGACGGATCGGACACGCTGGTCTGGGGCGGGGATTCCAACGAGATCCAGCCCGATCCCGGCCCGGACTTCGGGCCGGGACTGCCCGGAGGGTTCCTGGTGGCCGTCTCCAACCGCTCGGACTACCCGGGGACCGGGGGCATCTTCCGCATCGAGGGGCAGGGCGACTACCAGGAACTCCACGTCGAGGAGACCACCTTCCGGACCCGCCCCGCGGTATCCCCGGACGGGAGCCTCATCGCCTTCGCGTCGGACATCCGGGGCAGCTACGACCTCTTCCTGCTGCCTGCGGACGGGGGGCTTCCCTTCCGGTTGACCCGCGACGAAGTCTGGGACGAGAAGGACCCGGCGTGGTCTCCCGACGGCCAGGAGCTCGTCTTCACCACGAATCGCAACGGCGAACCCGCGCTCGAGGTGATCGGCGTCCACGGCGGCGGCGCCCGGCCGCTGCCGATCACCGGGCTCGAGCGCGCCGGACCCGCCTGGGGGCGCCTCCGGGTGCGCCTGAGCCAGCCCGCCCGGGCGACCGTCCTGGGGGCGGACGGCCGGAGCCATGCCCCCCGCGGGGTCTTCCGCCGCATCGTCTCCTACACCGAGACCCACTACTTCCACGCCGCCGGGGAGTTCACGGTGGAGCTGCCCCCGGGAGCGGCCACCGTCCGGCTGAAGCGGGGCGTCGAGTTCCGGCCCTGGGAGCGGGAGGTGACGATCCGGTCCGGGGAGGAGTCGCACCTCGAAGCGGAACTCGAACGTTTCACCAACCTCGGCGCGGACGGCTGGATGTCCGGTGACACCCATGTCCACGACCTGCACGCCGGCGATCTCCGGATCTCTCCCGCGGATCTCGTGGCCCAGGCGGAAGCCGAGGCGGTGGAGGTGATCCACGCGCTGATCCACGTGGACGGCTCGCGGACCATGGGCGACCCCGCCCGCTTCGTGGCCGGCCGGCACCCGGCATCCACCGAGACCGTGTTCCTGCGCTACGGCCAGGAGTACCGGATGCCGTTCGGCCACCGGACGTTCCTGAACCCCGAGCGGCTCTTCTATCCGCTCGCCACCGGAGTGCGGGGGACCGCGCGCGAGGCGCCCTTCCCGCCGCTCTTCGAGTACATCCGGCGCCTGCGGGCCGAACAGGGCGACCAGGTGGTCGCCGGGATGCCGCACCCCTACTTCGCCTACCTCGCGGAGGGCGTGCGGTTCGACGGCGCCTCCCCGTCCGAGATCCCGCTCGACGCCGCGCTGGGGGTCGCCGACTTCTTCGACATCAACTGCATCCCCAGCTCGGAGACCGGGTCGGCGGCGATCTACGCCCGCCTGCTGAACGCCGGCTTCCGGCTCGCGGCGGCGGGCGGGTCGGACACCTTCTCGGACACGTCGCGCGATCCGCCGCTCGGTACCGGGCGGACCTACGTGCGCCTTCCGGAAGGCGCCGGCCCGGAGGACTGGCCCCTGGCTCTCCGCGCCGGCCGGAGCTTCTCGACGAACGGACCGCTGCTGGAACTGGACGTGGACGGCCGGGGGATGGGCGACGAGATCGAACGCCGCGGCCCCGCCCGTCTTCCGGTCCGGACGCGCGCCGTCTCCGCGGTCCCGATGGAACGCCTCATGGTGCTCGTGAACGGCGAGGTGTGGCGCGAAGCAACCGGCGACCCGGCCGCCGATCCCGTCGCCGGCTCGCCCTTCGAGCTTGAGGTCTCCGGAGAACTCGAACTCCAGGACAGCGCCTGGATCGCGGTGCGCGCCGAGGGGCCCCGGTCCGTCTGGACCACCGACAGCTCGCTCTTCGCCCATTCCACCCCGGCGTACGTCCTGATCGACGGCCGCGACATCGTGGTGGAGGCCGACCGCCGCTACCTGGAGACGATGATCGAGGACTTCGGAGCGGCCATGGCCCGGCGGGACGACTGGCTGAACGAGGGACAGCGCGACCTCGTTCTCGCCGGGGTGGAAGAGGGGCTCGCCCGGGTGCGCGCCCGGCAGCGGTAGGCAGCCGATCCGGGGCAACATGGCCGACGTGGCCATCGTCGGCGCCGGTCCGGCGGGATCGCTCGCCGCCCGCCAACTCGCCGCCTTCGGATTCGACGTGGTGCTGGCGCACCGGCCCCGGCGCAACCGGCAGCATCTCGGCGAGAGCCTGTCGGCTTCGGCGCCCCGCCTGCTCGGCTCCTACGGTCTGGAGTTGCCGGCCTCGGTGTACGCGCCGCGTCCCGGCGACCATTTCGTCCGCTGGGGCGGGCGCGAGGACCGGATCGCCGCCCAGCCGGAAGCGGGCGGCGGCGAGGGGCAGCGCCTCATTCGCCGCGACCGCCTCGACGGCTGGGCCCTGTCCGAAGCCCGCGCCGCCGGCGCGCGGGTGGTCGAGGGTTCGGCGGCGCGGGACCCGAAAGCCGGAGACGGGGCGCTGGTGATCCGGCGGCGGGGCGAAGACGACCTGCAGATCACCGCCCGGGCGCTCATCGACGCCTCCGGGCGGAGCGGGGTCCTCACCCGCGGGGAGCGGGACTGGCCGGACTTCCGCACTACCGCGCTCACCGCGCACTACGCCCCCGGCGAGCGGGAAGGGACGGTGATCGAGACGTTCCGGGACGGCTGGGTGTGGAGCGCGCCCGTAGTGGGCGGCCGCCGGGACGTGACCGTGATGCTCGACGCGGAGGACTCCGCCGGGAGCCCGGAGGAACGCTTTCGGGAAGCGGTGGACCTCGTGGATCTCGCCGGGTTCGTCACCGGCGATCCCCTGACGCCGGTCCGCGCGGCGGACGTCACCCCGTACCACGCGCGGGCCGCCGCCACCGCGGGCGGAGGGCTGCTCGTCGCCGCCGGCGACGCCGCGAGCACCCTCGATCCCCTCTCGGGCCTCGGAACCATGAAGGCCATGGATTCCGGCCTCACGGCCGCGGTCGCTCTGCGTACGGCACTTGCCCGGCCGCCGGACGCTTCTCTCGCCCTCGGGTTCCACGAAACCAAGGAACGGGGGCTGGCCCTCGAGGCCGAGGCAAGGGTCGCCGGCTTCTACGCCGAGGAGGAGCGCTTCGGTGAGCGGGAGTTCTGGCTGCGCCGTTCCCGGAAGACCGCAGCGCCGGCGCCTCCCCGGCGGCTCCCCGGAGACGGCCGCCTTACGCGGGCCGCGGGAGCGCGGGTCGAGGCGCGGGGAGTGCTCCACGGAGACTGGATCGTTCGCGAGGACGTGGTGGTCCGGCCCGGGCGCCACCGGCCTGCCCACCGGGTCGCCGGGATCGCCCTCGCCGATCTGTTCCGGACCGCGTCGGCGGCGGGCAGCATCCGCGGGACGCTGGCGGGGTTTCCGGCCCCGGAGCCGGCCGGGCGCGCCGCGCTCGCCTGGCTGGTCGCGGAGGGGTTTCTGATCGCCGGCGACGGGAGGCCGGCTTCCGCCGCCGGCGGGACTTGAAAGAGAATCCCTTCTCCGGAATCTTCGAGGAGGTGATTGTGGAACCCGAGCAGCCTGCGCTCCGCCCGGCATCGGCGGCGGAACCGATCGCGGTCATCGGCATGGCGTGCCGCTTCCCCGGCGCGCCGGACATTCCCTCGTTCTGGCGGCTTCTGGAGGCGGGCGGGAACTCGGTCACCGAGGGCGTTCCCGGTTCGGGCGTCGGCCGCGTGGGCCAGTTGCTGCCCGAGACCGCCGCCGGCAACACCGCGTGCCGCTTCGGCGCCTTCGTCCCGGACATCGACCTCTTCGACAACGGGTTCTTCCGAATTTCGCCGGTGGAAGCCGAGTTGCTCGATCCCCAGCAGCGCATGATGCTGGAGGTCAGTTGGCAGGCGCTCGAGGACGCGGGGATCGATCCGGACCGGCTGAAAGGGAGCCGCACCGGCGTCTATGCCGGCATCAGCAACGACGAGTACCGCATGCTGGTGGTGGACGGGGAGAAGCCCGCCGAGGCGGCGGGATGCCTCTACGCGCTCAGCGGCACCAACCTGAACGGGGCCGCCGGGCGCGTCTCCTTCGTGCTGGGGGTCATGGGACCGGCGAAGGCGGTGGACGCCGCCTGCGCGTCATCGCTCGTCTCGGTCCACGACGCGGTGGCCGATCTCCAGGCGGGCAAAGCGGACCTGGCCCTCGCCGGCGGCGTGCAGGCCATCCTGAACGGGCGCATCTACGAACTCCGCGCCGATTCGATGATGCTGTCTCCCGACGGTCAGTGCAAGGCGTTCGACGCGTCCGCGAACGGCTACGTGCGCGGCGAGGGCTGCGGCGTCGTGGTGCTGAAGCGCCTCCGGGAAGCCGAGGCCGACGGGGACCCCATCTGGGGAGTGATCCACGGCGCCGCGGTGAATCACGGCGGCGCCAGCGTCGGCCTGACGGTGCCGCACGAGCCCGCGCTCGTCCGGGTGATGAACGAGGCGCTGTCCGACGCGGGCGTCTCGCCGGCCGAAGTGGACTACATCGAGGCCCACGGCACGGGCACCACGGTCGGCGACCCGATCGAGATCAATGCGGTGGCGGCGGCCTACGCCAGCGAGCGCGAAGCCGAGCACCCGCTGCTCGTCGGCTCGGTGAAGACCAACCTCGGGCACCTGGAGTCGGCGGCCGGGATCGCGGGGCTCATCAAGGCGGTGCTGGTGGTGCAGCAGGGAGTGATTCCGAAGCACCTCCATTTCCGGGATCCCAACCCGAGCCTCGACTGGGAGCGGCTGCCGATCCGCGTGACCTCCGAGATGATGGACTGGTCGCGCCGCAACGGTCGGCCCCGTCTCGCCGGGGTGAACTCCTTCGGGATCTCGGGGACGAACTCGCACTTGATCGTCGGGGAATACCCGGATGGGGACCAGCCGCGCCCGAGCCGCCGGCTGGAGGGATCGACCCGGCCGGTCACCGTCGGTGAGGCGCGTCCCTCCGGCAGCGGCGTCCGCGATCGCGGAACGCGGGTGCTGCCGCTCTCGGGGAAGACCCCGGGCGCCCTCCGGGAACTCACGGGCCGCTACCTCGAATGGCTCGACCAGGCCGGGGACGGGGACCCCGCGGAGCGCCGGCTCGCCGACCTGGCCTGGACCGCGGGCATCGGCCGCAGCCATTTCGATCACCGGGCGGCGCTCGTCTTCTCCGACGCCGCATCCCTGAGCGAGCAGCTCCGCGCGCTGGCCGACGCCGGCGACGGGGTGGAGCCGGGCGGCAGGGCGAAGGTGGCGTTCGCCTACACCGGACAGGGAAGCCAGTGGGCCGGCATGGGGGAGGCGCTCTACGAGTGCGAGCCGGTGGTGCGCTCCGTGCTGGACCGCTGCGAGGCGGCGTTCCGGGAGGCGCGGGGGACATCGCTCCTGGACGTGATGTTCGGGCGCGGCGCATCGGACCACGACCTCGGGGACACCGCCTGGGAACAGCCGGCGCTCTACGCGCTCGAGTGCGCGCTGACCGCGCTCTGGGCGAGCGTGGGCATCCGCCCCGACGTGGTGATGGGACACAGCGTCGGCGAGATCGCGGCCGCCCGCACGGCGGGAGTGTTCTCGCTCGAGACCGGAATGCGGTTCGCCGCCGCCCGGGGAACGCTCCTGTCCGGAACCGCTCCGGGCGCCATGGCGGCGGCCTTCGCTCCGGCGGAGCGGGTCGCGGCGGCCGTCGAGGCGTGGAACGCGACCGCTTCCGGGCTGCCGGTGAACATCTCGGCAGACAACGGCGCCCACCAGGTGGTGAGCGGGCCGGCAGCCGGGATCGAAGGCGTTTCGAAACGGTTGCAGGACGACGGGATCCGGGTCCGGCGGCTCAACACGACCCGCGCGTTCCACAGCGCGCTGGTGGAGCCGGCGCTCCCGGAACTGGAGGCCGTCCTCGGCGACCGGGAGATAGGGAGTCCCGCCGTCACCCTGGTGAGCAACCTGACGGGCCGGCCCGTCGGGCCCGGGGAAGCCCTCGACGGAGCCTACTGGCGGCGCCACGCTCGGGAGCCGGTGGCCTTCGCGCAGGGCGTGGGCGCGCTCGCCGAACTCGGCGTGGACCTGGTGGTGGAGATCGGGCCGCGCCCGGTGCTCGCTCCCATGGTGATGTCGGCGTGGCCGGCGGCGGCAGCCGCGAACGCGCCCGCGGTGATCGCCAGCCAGCGCGCGCCGTCCGGTGACGAGGCGTCCGCGGGTCACGCCCACTTCGTCAAGGGAGTCGCGGAGGCCTACGAAGCTGGGCTTACGGTCCGTTTCGAGGGTCTCTTCACGGGAGAGTCCCGCCGGCGCCTCTCGCTGCCCGGCTATCCGTTCCAGCGCGAGCGCTACTGGCTCAAGGCGCCGAAGCGCTCGCGCCAGGGCGCGGGACACCCGCTGCTCGGCGTCCGGCACGAGTCCGCGCGCGGGGAGATCACGTTCGAAACGGAGGTGTTCCCCTCCGATCCGGCCTGGCTGAACGACCACCGGGTGTTCGAGCGGCGGATCGCGCCGGGAGCGCTCTCCGGAGCGATGGCGGTGGCGGCGTCGCTCGCGGAGGGCGGCGGACCGGTGGCCCTCGAGGACATGCAGCTCCACAACCCCCTGGTCTTCCCGGAGGACAAGGCCGAGGGCGAAGCGGACGAAGCAGGCCGGAAACTGCAGGTCGCGCTCGACACGCCGGAGCCGGCGTCGCCGCGTCGCGTCCAGGTCTTCAGCAAGGGACCGGAGGGCGAATGGACCCTGCATCTCGAAGGCCGGGTCTCGCCGGACGCGGGAGTTCCCGAAAACGGCGGGCGGGCGGATCTGGAAGGCCTGAAGGCCGGGCTCACGCCGGGGGACGTGGGCGCCTACTACCGGGCGCGGTCGGCCACCGGGATCGACCTCGGCCCGTCGTTCCGGACGCTGGAACGGGTGTGGTCCCGCCCCGGCGAGGCGGTCGCCGAGGTGTCCTTCCCGGTGGCGCTCGGCCGGAACGAGCTGGAGATCCATCCACTGGTGCTGGACGGGTGCTTCCAGACGGTCGGCGTCGCGCGGCTGGCCGGCGGCGCCGACGAGGCCACCTACCTGCCGTTCGGCTGGGACCGCGTCTGGCTCAGCGGCCGGCTGCCGGACCAGGTCGTCTGCCACGTGCGCATGAACGAGCCCGCCCCGGACTCCGGGACGGACGCAGCCGAGCCTCCGGAGGTGCTGAGCGGGGAGATCCGGATCTACGACCCGGCCGGCGTGCCGCTCGGCGGGTTGAGCGGCTACGCGGTGAAGCGCGCCACCCGCGAGGCGCTGCTCTCCGCGGTCGAGGGCGTGGACGAGCTGCTCTACGAAATCGTCTGGCGGGACCGCGCCCTCCCGCCGGGAATCACGGCCGCGGACTTCCTGCCGGCGCCGGCCGAGGTGGCCGCGGACTCGCGGCTGCTGGCGGACTACCTGACGGCCGAGAGCGTCGGTCCCCGGGACCGGAACGCCCTGCTCGCCGACCTGGAACGGTGGTCCCGCTCCCGGGCGCTCGCGACCCTGGAGGAGCTGGGCTTCCGGCGGGACGCGGGCGCCACGGTGGATCCGGAGGTCCTGCGCGAGGAACTGAACGTCCTCCCCGAGCACCGGCGCCTGTTCCGCCGCCTGCTCGAGATGCTGGCCAAATCCGGCGTTCTGGCGGAGGCGGGCGACGGATTCACGGTCACGGTGGGGTCCGGGGACCCGCTGCCGGAGCACCTGCCGCGGGATCTCGACGCGTTCGCGGACCGGATGGTGGAGCGGTATCCCCACGGGGTCACCGAAGTCGGGTTGTTCCGGCGCTGCGGCGGCGCACTCGGGCAGGCGCTTCGCGGGGAGGCCGATCCGCTGACCCTGCTGTTCAGCAGCGGCGACCCGACCCCGGCGGATCTCTACCTGAAGGCGCCGGTGGCGCGCGCCGCGAACAAGATGCTCCGGGACGCGGTGCGCGCGCTCCTGGCCCACCTGCCGGAGGGCCGCCGCCTGCGGGTGATCGAGGTGGGGGCGGGGACGGGTTCCGCGACCACCTTCGTCCTGCCGGAACTGCCCGAGGGCCGGTTCACCTACACCTACACGGACATCTCCGCCGGCTTCTTCGCCGAGGCCGAGTCCCGCTTCGGTGACGGCGGCGGATGCATCGAGTACCGCCCGCTCGACGTGGAGAAGGAGCCGATCGGCCAGGGCTTCGAACGGCACGGCTACGACCTGCTGATCGCGTCCAACGTGCTGCACGCCACCCGGTACCTGCAGGAGACGCTGGGGCACTGCCGGGACCTCCTCGCCCCCTCCGGGGTGCTGGTCGCCCTCGAGAACCTGAGCGGGCTCGGCTGGATGGACCTGACCTTCGGGCAGCTCGACGGCTGGTGGCGGTTCGCGGACGACTACCGCCCGCACCACGCCCTGGCGAGCCCCGCGGTGTGGCGGCAGGCGCTCGGCGACGCCGGCTTCACCGGCGCGGAAGTCCTCGGCGTGGACGAGTCGGACGCGTCCGTGACCCCGGACAAGGGCGTGATCGTGGCCCAGGGACCACGGGACGTGAAGGAACCGCGCGGCCTCTGGATCCTGACCGGCGACCAGGACGGCCTCGGGACCGGACTGGCGGCCGACCTGGCGGCGCGCAACCAGACGGTGGTGCTGGCGAACGGGGCGGCGCCCGGGGACGATGCTCCGGCCCCGCAGGGCCCCGGCGTCTTCGGCGCCGCGGTGGAACCGGAACGGCGCGAGTCGTGGGGATCGCTCATCGAGAGCCTGCCCGAAGACACGCCGTTCAGCGGCGTGGTCCACCTCGTTTCCCTCGACGGCCACGGACCATCGGCCACCACCGCGGAGATCGCGGAGGACGTGCGCCGGGGGACGGCGAGCGCGCTGGCGCTCACCCAGGCGGTGGCCGACGCCGACCTGACGCCCGCGAAGGGAATGTGGTTCCTCACCCGGGGCGCCCAGGTGCTGGAACGGGAGAACGCCGGGGAGCTCGCCGGCGCGACCCTCTGGGGCTTCGGCAAGGCGGTGGTCCGGGAGGCGCCGCACCTCCAGGCGCGGATGCTGGACCTCGATCCGGCGCCGCTGGCCCCCGAGCCGGACCTTCCGAACGAACTGCTCTATCCCGACGCCGAGAACCACATCGCCTACCGGCGCGGCGCCCGCCGGGTGGCGCGCCTGGTCCGGGCGGGCGACGAGGTCGAGCGCCTCGCGCTGCCCGAGGATCCGGAGTGGGCGCTCGCCCCGGACCCCGAGGGCGTCTTCGACAAGCCGTGCGTCAAGCCGTTGCCGGCGCCCCCGCTCGAACCGCGGGAGGTGCGGGTCGGCGTCGAAGCCGCCGGGCTCAACTTCTGGGACGTGTTCCGCTCGCTCGGCTTCATCCCGGAGGGCAACCTCGGCCGCGAGATGTGCGGCCGCATCCTCGAGGTCGGTTCCGAGGTCTCCCGCGTCTCCGTGGGTGACCCGATCGTCGGGCTGGGCTTCGGGGCGTTCGCGGCGGCGATGGTGACCCACGAGGAACTGGTGGCGCCCGCGCCGCCGGGAATCTCCGTCACCGGACTCGCCACGGTGCCGAGCGCGTTCGTCTCGGCGGCGCTGTCCTTCGAGTTCACGGGCCTCGCGGCCGGCGAACGCGTCCTGGTCCACGCCGGGGCGGGCGGGGTCGGCCTGGCGGCCATCCAGTGGGTGCGGGCCGCCGGCGCGGAGGTCTTCGCCACCGCGAGCGAACCGAAGCAGGGATACCTCCGGTCGCTGGGCGTCGAGCACGTCTTCGACAGCCGCCAGACGGCGTTCGGGGAGGAGATCCGCGAGGCCACCGGCGGCGAGGGCGTGGACGTCGTCCTCAACAGCCTCACCGGCGAGGGCTTCATCGAGGCCAGCCTCTCCTGTCTCCGGCAGGGAGGCCGCTTCGTGGAAATGGCCCGGCGGGACATCCTCAGCGAGGAGGAGATGGCGGCGGCGCGTCCCGACGTCCGCTACCACATCCTCGAACTGGACGTCCTCAAGAAGACCGATCCGGAGAAGGTGGGGAGGGTCTTCCGCGACGTCATGGCGCGGGTGGCGGCGGGAGAGCTGCAACCCATCGTCCACAGCCGGTGGCCGCTGGCGGAGGCGGGCGCCGCGCTCGGCTTCATGCGGTCCGCGCGCCACCTCGGGAAGATCGTGGTGACCGCGCCGCCGCTCCGGCAGGGGCGGCTGCGGCAGGACCGCACCTACCTGGTGACCGGCGGCCTCGGTGGGATCGGCTGCGCGGTGGCCGAGTGGCTCGCGGACCGCGGCGCGGGAACGATCGTGCTGAACGGGCGCCGGGAGCCGGACCCCGCGGCGGAGGAGACGATCCGGACGCTCCGCGAACGCGGGGTGACGGTCGAAGTGGCGCTCGCCGATGTGTCGGACTCCGCCGCCCTCGACCGGATGCTCGCGCGGATGGACCGGGAGCTCCTGCCGCTCGGCGGGGTGATCCACAGCGTGGGGGTGCTGTCCGACGCCGCGCTGACCAACCAGAGCTGGGAGAGTTTCGAGACGGTGCTCTCGCCCAAGATCCGGGGCGCCTGGCACCTCCACCGCGCGACCCTGGACCGCGACCTGGACCTCTTCATCCTCTTTTCGAGCCGGGTGGGCGTCATGGGGAACCCGGGCCAGGCGAACCACGCCGCCGCCAACGCCTTCCTCGACCAGCTCGCCGGCCACCGGCGCGCGCTCGGGCTCGCCGGGCAGGCGATCGCCTGGGGGGCCTGGTCCGAGATCGGCGAAGCGGCCGAACAGCGCGGCAGGATCGAGCGCCAGCGCGCCGCGCTCGGCGGCCGCTGGTTCACCCCGCAGCAGGGCATCCGGGCGCTCGACCAGCTCGTGCGGCAGGACGCCACCCACGCCGTGGTGATGGCGATGGACTGGGGCGTCTTCGAGGAGGCCGTCCAGGACCGGCCGGCGCTCGTCGAGGACCTCCTTTCCAGCGCCTCCGAGCCGGAGGACGAGGCGTCCTCGTCGTCCGAGGACGTGCTGACCCGGCTCCGCGGACCGCTGGAGACGGAACGGCGGGACCTGCTGGTGACGTTCCTCCAGGGGGAAGTGCAGGCGGTGCTGCGGCTCTCCTCCGCGCCTTCGCCGACGGTCGGGTTCTTCGACCTCGGGATGGACTCGCTGATGGCCGTCGAGTTCCGGAACCGGCTGAACCGGGCGTTCACCGGCGTCTACACGGCGCCCAACACCGTGGTCTTCGACTATCCGGACATCTCCCGGCTCGCCGCCCATCTGGACGAAGAACTGGGCGAGGTGAGTGAGGCGGCGGCCCCCGATCCGGAGCCCGAACCCGCTCCGTTCGCCGTTGCGGTGCCGGCCCCGCCCCCGGCCGCCCCGCAGGAAGTTCCGGCGGAGGCGGACGGCATCGCCATCGTCGGGATGGCGTGCCGCTTCCCGGGCGCTCCTGACCTGGAGAGCTTCTGGCGTCAGCTCGAGGCGGGGGTGGAAGCCGTTTTCGACGGACGCCCGGGGGACGGCTCCTGGACGGGCATCGCCGGAGACCCGGCCGGCCCGGACGACGGTTCGCGGCGCGCCGGCTTCATCGAGGGGATCGACCGCTTCGACGCCCGTTTCTTCGGAATCACCCCGATCGGGGCCTGGACCATGGACCCGCAGCACCGGCTCCTGCTGGAGACGAGCTGGAGGGCTCTGGAGGATGCGGGGCTGGATCCGGAGCGCCTCCGGGACACCGCCACCGGCGTCTATGCCGGCGTCGCTTCCAGCGAATACCGCGACCTGATGCTCGCGGCCGGCGAGAACGTGAGCTATCTCGGCACCGCGGCGAGCATGGCGGTCGGGACCGTTTCGTTCCGGCTGGGTCTGACCGGGCCGGCGATGGCGGTCGAACTCAACTGCGCGTCCGCCCTGGTCGCCGTGCACCACGCGGTGGTGGCCCTCCGCCAGGGCGAGGTGAACCTGGCGCTCGCCGGCGGAGTGAACGCCATCCTGTCACCCGGCAAGACGAGTGAAATGGCGGCGCTCGGCATGCTCTCGCCGACGGGACGCTGCCGGGCCTTCGACGCCGGGGCCGACGGCTTCCCGCGGGGCGAGGGTTGCGGGATGGTGGCGCTCAAACGGCTCCGCGACGCGGAGGCCGGCGGCGACCGGATCTGGGGCGTGATCCGCGGGTCGGCCGTCAATCAGAGCGGGGCGAGCGCCGGCCCGACGGTGCCGAACGGCGTGGCCCAGCAGGCGGTCATGGAGGCCGCGCTGGCGCGCGCGGGGATCGCTCCCGCGGAGGTGGACTACCTGGAGGCCCACGGGAACGGGTCGGCGATGGGCGATCCCATCGAAGTGCAGGCGGCGGGAGCGGTCTATGGCAAGGGACGCGCGTCCGGCCGCCCGCTGCTGATGGGCTCGGTGAAGACGAACGTCGGTCACCTGGAGACCGCGGCGGGAGTGGCGGCGCTCATCAAGGCCGCGCTGGCCATGAACCGGGGAGTGATCCCGCGGCACCTGCACTTCGAGAACCCGACCCCGGTGGTTGACTGGGACCGCCTGCCGGTCCGGGTGACGGCGGAGGCGACGGAATGGCCCACCCGCCCCGATCGGCCCGCGCGGGCGGCGGTCAGCGCGTTCGGGGTTTCGGGGGCCAACGCGCACGCGGTGGTCGAAAGCTACGGAACCCCGAACGGAAGTCCGGTGGGACGGGGAGTGCCGGTGCCGGTTTCGGCGGCCGCGGCGGGCGACGAAACGCCGGGCGCCGGCGCCCCGGCTGGTCGCGGGACGCGTCTCCTGCCGCTCTCGGCCAAATCGGACGCTGCCCTGAGAGCGCTCGCCCGGACGTTTCTGGGCTGGCTCGACGAAGCGAGGACCGGACTCACCTCCGGGAACGCCGCCGACCCGCTGCTGTCGGACCTGGCGTGGACCGCAGCGGTGGGGCGCAGTCATTTCGACGTCCGGGCGGGGGTCGTGTTCCGCGATGCCGGGTCGCTCAGGGAGGGTTTGGCCTCGCTCGCCGAGCCGGACGGAGCCGGAGAGCGGGAACCGGCGGCGCAGCCGTCCGGCAAGGTGACGTTCGCGTACGGCGGGAAGGCCGGCCCGTGGCTGGATGCGACGGAGGAGTTGTACAAGAGCGAGCCCGTTTTCCGGACCGTCCTGGATCGCTGCGAGGCGTTGATCCGGGAAGAACGAAGAGCTTCGCTGCTCGATGCGATGTTCGGCGGGGAGGGTGCGCCTCTCGAATCTCCCGATTGGTCCGGCCCCGCGCTCTACGCGGTGCAGTGCGGACTCACGGCGCTCTGGTCGAGCGTGGGCATCCGGCCGAAGGCTACGACCGCGCACGACGCCGGAGAGCTCGCGGCGGCCCGGGCGGCAGGAACCCTTGGTCTGGAAGATGGTCTGCGGCTGGCCGCCGCCGGAGAGGCACCGCCAAGCGCCGGAAGCGCGAATCCGGAGCCCTCCGGCGGCAGCGGGATCGTGATGGAGATCGGGCCGGGGGTTGCCGGGGGTTTCGCCGCCGCGGTGGCGGAGGCCTACGAGGCCGGTCTTGACATCGACTTCGAGGGGCTGTTCGCCGGGGAAACGAGGCGGCGCATCGCGCTGCCCGGCTATCCCTTCGAGCGCCGGCGCTACTGGATCCCGGATCCGGGCCCGCGGACTTGAAACGCGGTCAGTACAGACACTGGAGCCGCACGAAGTCGCGGGTGGCGGCGGCGCAGGCTTCGGGGTCTTCGAGCGGCAGGAAGTGCGTCGTCTCCGGGATGAAGTCGTAGTCCACGGTGAGCACGTGGCTCATGTCGAAGGTCGGCAGGTAGGAAAAGGGCAGGGTCGGATCGGCCCCGACCACCTTGGTCGGGCAGGAGAGGGCGTCGAAGTCCACGAGCGCGGCGAACGCCCGCACGTAGTCAACGATCTGCGCCTCGTACGCCTTCGGACAGCGAAGCTCGAAGTCCTCTCCCTCCGGTGATTTCCGGAGTGTCGTTCGCGCCATGAGGTCGTGCACCCCGGGAACGAACCGGGTGAAGGCCGGCGTCAACCGCAGGACGTCCACATAGTCCGCCTCCGACCGGAACCGGTCGGTTCGGCGCCGCGTCATCGCTGCGGTCATCTCGGCGGCGGTATCGAACTGCACCTGGCTGCGGCCCGGCTTGCACACCGGCGGATCGAAGAGCACGCGCCCGGCGTAGCTGCGACCGCCGTCGGCTGACATCAGCGACGTCAGCGCGGAGAACGAATGGAAGACCCCGACGATGGGTTTGGATCCGCAATCGCGTTCGATGGCTTCCAGGATGAGATCGTGGTCGCGGATCAGCGTCGGCAGACTGTGCGCAGCCTGCGAACCGACGCTGTTCCAACCGTGGTTCCGCAGGTCGTAGAGGAAGAGATCGAAGTCCGCCGCCAGTAGCGACCAGAAGGGGTAATAGAGGTCGATCGCCAGGCCGTTCCCGTGGCTGAGAACGAGCCGCGGCCCCTCCGGATTCCCGTGGCGGCGGAGGATGGTGCGCGTGTCCGCGTCGAGGCGCACCTCCAGTACGGAAGCGGGCTCGGGAACCTCCCAAGCCCTTTCCGAAGTCATGGGGCCGCACTCGCTCGCGGCGCCCCCGGCCGGGGGGCACGCCGCAGTGCCGGCCCGGCGCGGCGCCGGGCCGCGCGTCGCGTCAGCCGGAGTGCTTGTCCACGAGGGCGGCGATCCCCCGCAGCGTCGTGCATCCGGCGCAATCACCGGCCGTCAGCGAGAGACCGAAGTCGCTGTTGACCACCTTCATGAACGAAACGGCGTCCACCGAGGAGACTCCGGAGTCGGCAAACTGTTTGTCCAGGTCCGGAGCGCGGCCGAGACCGAGATGTTCCTGGGCAAGTTGCGCGAGACGCTGTTGGGTTGCAGTCATGAGGGTTCCTCCAAAGGCCCGGCATTATTCCACAGGCTCCGGCGATGTGTTGACGATCGCACAATCTCCTTGGGCGGGCGCGGCCGGGAGGTCACAGCTACGTTGACATCCCGCGCGCGGCGATCGGCCACACCGCTTCCACGAGGCCGCCGCGGACCGCGTACAACCGGTCGTAGAGGTTCACCACCGGATCGCAGTGGGAGACGATGAGTTCCAGCTTGTCCCCGACCTTGTAGATCCGGCTCGGGTCCTCGTAACGGATCGTCCCGAACTCGTCCGAGCCCGAGGTGTAGCTCATCCCGCTCTCGCCCTTCACGATCGCCCAGGGCCGGTTGATGGTGCACGCCTTGGCGCCGGCGTCGGTGGTGGCGCGGCCCGCGTACTGGGCGTTGAGGACGGTGGCGAGGATGGTCAGCGACGGCTGGAAGTCGGTGTAGACCTCCGGATCGGTGGCGCCGCCGATCTCCAGGTACTGCGCGTCCATGAAGACGTAGCTCCCGACCTGGACGTCGGTCAGGCCGGGGGTTTCGTGGTCGATGTTGTAGCTGCCGGTCCCGCCGCCGCTGAAGATGCCGGTATCGAGCCCGGCAGCGCGCATCCGCTCGCAGGTGTCGGCGGCCGCCGCCAGCCGTTCGAGCGTCTGCGCCCGGCGCTTCTCGAAGCCCTTGACGTGCTGCGAGCCGCCGTCGTAGCAGAGGATCCCGCGCAGCGTGAGGCCGGGAAGCTGGTCTACGAGCTGCGCCAGCCGGAGCGCCGGTTCGCCCGGCGTGATCCCCGTCCGGTGGCCGCCCGGATCGACGTCCACCGTCACCTCGGCAGTGATTCCGGCGGCCACCGCCGCCTCGGAGAGGGCGCGCGCGTTCTCCTCGGTGTCGGTCGTCTGGACGAAGCCCGGGCACTGCTTCCGGAGCCCCATCGCCCGGCGGATCTTGAACGGGGTGACGTTGCTCGTGGTCAGGAGCAGCCGGTCGATCCCGTGGTCGAAGAGCGCCTGCGCCTCGCTCACCTTGGCGACCGAGATCCCGAGCGCCCCGGCCTCGAGCTGCATCCGGGCGATCGCCGGACACTTGTGGGTCTTGGCGTGGGGACGCGGCGCGATGCCGTTCGCGGCGGTGGTCCGGGCCATGGTTCCGATGTTCGTCTCGAGGGCGTCGAGGTCCACGAGGAGCGCCGGGGTGTCGAGGTCCCACATGGAGATCCCGAACTCCGCGACTTCGCGGCCGGCGGCGCGGGCCTCGATCTCGGCGCCGGTGAGGCCCTTCGCCGCTCCCGGTGAGAACACGGCCGCGGAGGCGCCGGCGGCGCCCAGAAAACTACGTCGGGACAGGGCATTCATCATCCCGCGTTTGTACCACCCCCCCGGTGGCGCGGGCGACCGGGAACACATACACTGGCTCGCCGCATGCGAGCCGCCATCGCGATTGCCGCCGTTTCGCTGGTCGGGCTTTCCGGCGCAGCGGAAGCGGAAGACGGCATCCCCGTCAAAAGCCCGCTCATCGAGGCGGCGTGCGGCAGTTGCCACGCGTCCGACGACGAGGGCCGGATGTCGCGGATCTCCTGGCAGCGGAAGTCGGCGGAAGGCTGGCAGATCACGGTGATCCGGATGATCCGCACGGGCAACATCAGCCTCGGTCCGGAAGAGGCGCGGGACGTGGTCCGCTACCTGACGGACAACCACGGGCTAGCCCCCGAGGAAGAGCGTCCTTACTTCTATCTGGCGGAGCAGCGGCCCCACCAGGAGACCTTCGCCGAGGACGAGGCGCTGCTCAAGGAGACCTGTTCGCGGTGCCACCTCACCGCCCGCTTCCGTACGCAGCGGCGGGCGGCGGCGGAATGGGACCTGCTGAAGGGGATGCACGTCGGCTACTTCCCCACGATCGAGGGCCAGACCTTCCGCGGGGAAACGCCCGAGGACGGTTGGGCCGTCGACCAGGTGCTCGACCAGCTCAAGAAGAAGTACCCCTTCGAAACAACGGCTTGGCGGTCCTACCGCGCCAAGGGTCCGGGGCCGGGTATCGCCGGACGCTGGTTCTTCCGGGGTTCCCAGCCGGGAAGCGGACCCATCGGCGGCATCGTCGAGTTCCGGCCGGATGACGGATCCGAGGGGAACTACGGCTACGAGGCGAACCTGGTCCACGCCGACGGCGCCACCGAGCGCCGGCTGGGCGCCGGAGTGCTGTACGGCGGATTCTCGTTCCGCGGACGGGCCCAGGGAGACCGTCTGGAGCAGCGCCGCGCGGCGCTCATGCTTTCCGACGACGGACAGACCCTCACCGGCCGGCTCTTCAGCGGGCGCTTCGGCGAGGACGGGCTGGACGTCACGCTCACCCGCGCCGCGGCCGGAGTCCAGGTCGCCGCCGCCTGGCCGCCCGCGGCCCGGACGGGCGCCACGGCCACCGGAGTCCGGATTCTGGGGGCCGGGTTCGGCGAGGACGCGGCCGCCTCGCTCGACTTCGGCGCCGGCGTGACGGTCGAAAACGCCCGGCGGGTTTCCGAAATGGAACTGCTCGTGGACCTCCGGATCGATGAGACCGCCCCGCTTGGCTACCGCGACGTCTCCGCCGGCGGCATTCGCCTCGTGGACGGCTTCGCGGTCCACGACGGTGTGGACTACATCCGCGTCTCCCCCGAGATGGCGCTTTCCCGGGTCGGCGGCGCCGTGGCGCCGAAGCAGTTCGTCCAGTTCGAGGCGAGCGGCTGGCACCGCGGGCCGGACGACGAACCGCTCACCGGCGACGACCTGGCGCTCGGGCCGGTGGAGGTCACCTGGACCACCGAGGAGTACTTCATCCGGGACGAGGACGCCGACACCCGCTTCGTGGGGAACATCGACGAGCGCGGCCTGTTCACGCCGGGGCTCGACGGCCCGAACCCGGAGCGCGAGCTGATGGCCGACAACATGGGAGACGTCTGGGTGGTCGCCGAACACCAGGATCCGGTGAGCGGCGAGACGCTCCGCGACCGCGCCCGCCTCGTGGTGTCTCCCCCGGTCTTCCTCTACTGGGACCTGTTCCCGCAGCGGACCGCGGAGTGACCATGCCCGACACCACCCCGACCCTCGTCGAAGCGACCCAGATGCACCGGTTCTCCGGCGGGGAGCGGCGTTACGCCTTCCTGGTGCCGTCCTCGATGATCTTCGAGCTGGACGAGACCAGCGAAAGGGTGCTGGACCGGCTCGCCGCGGGGCCGAAGTCCCCGGCGGACGTGGTCGAGTCGGCCGAGGAAGAGGCGGCGCTTCGGGAGCTGGCCGGGGTCGGCGCGGTCGCCCGCCAGGGGGCGCCGCTCATTCCGATCGGCGGCCTCCAGGAAGTGGACGGCCCGCCGCCGATCCGGACCGTGGTGCTCAACATCACGAACTCGTGCAACCTCGCGTGCCGCTACTGCTACGAGTACGGCGACGACCGGATCGCCGAAGCGGAGGTTCCGCTGGCCATGACCGAGGAGGTCGCGCGCCAGTCGGTGGACCGGCTGATCACCGATTCCGGGGAGGCCAAGGACCTCCAGGTCACTTTCTTCGGCGGCGAGACGCTGCTCAACTGGCGGGTGATCCGGCCCACCGTCGAATACGCCCGGGAGCAGGCTCAGCAGGCCGGCAAGCGGGTGGACTTCAGCCTCACGACGAACGCCACCCTCCTGACCCGCGAGGTGTCGCAGTGGATCGCGGACAACGGGATCGGGGTCACGATCTCGGTGGACGGCGACAAGCAGTTCCAGGACTCCATGCGGGTCTACAAGAGCGGGATGGGCAGCTACGACGTCATCGCCCCCCGCATCGCCGAGTTCCTGAAGCTGCAGAAACGGCCGGTCGGCGCCCGGGTGACCGTCACCTCGAAGAACCTCGACGTGCCCCGGATCTTCGAACACCTCATGGGGCTCGGGTTCTACGAGGTCGGCTTCGCTCCGGTGACCTCGTCTCCCGACCAGGACTACGCCCTCGGCGAGGACGGGTTCGACGAGCTGCTCGACCAGTTCCGGGATCTCGCCGACGACTACGTCGAAGCGGCCACCGAGGGCCGTTATCTCGGCTTCTCCAACCTCAGCGACCTGCTCGGCGAGATCCACGAGGGCGTAAGCAAGGCCTATCCCTGCGGCGCCGGGCTGGGGCTCGTGGGGGTCGCCCCGGGCGGCGAGGTCGGCCTCTGCCACCGGTTCGCCGGGTCCGGGGACCACGACCTCGGACACGTGGCCACCGGGATCGACGACGAAAAACGGGCCGAACACCTGGAGAAGGCGCACATCGACGCGCGTACCGACTGCAGCCAGTGCTGGGTCCGCAGCCTCTGCTCGGGGGGCTGCTACCACGAGGCGCAGGTCCGCTACGGCGACCGCTTCCGCCCCAATCTCCACTACTGCGACTGGATCCGCGACTGGACGGCGCTCGGCCTCTCGGCGTACGGGCGTATCCTTGACCGGAATCCCCGCTTCCTGACCCGCTTCGAGGGCATGGTCCGCGTGGAAAGCCCGACCCCTTAGGAGAAAGCCATGAAGCATCTCTCCCCCAAGAACCTCAAGGCGCGCTTCGCCACCGAGTGGCTGGAAGGCGGCGGCGCCGCGCGCGCCACCGCCGACGACCCCGGACCCCACTACCCGTCGGGCTGCACCACCATCTTCTCGCCGGGCTGGGAGGTGGATTCGACCGGAGGAACCGCAGCGCTCTGCCAGCCCATGGAGCGGGACCTCTACGACTGCTACAAGACCTGCTACTGGCCGGCCCAGGTGCCCGACTACCTCAACAACAGTCCCGACTGGCACAAGAACTGTGCGGCCGCCGTGCAGGACTGGCGGGAGATCGACCTGGTCTTTCCCTGAGGCGCCGTTCCCCGAAGTTCCCCCCGAGATTCGAAGTCCCGACCCGAGTTCCACTCCATGATCCGGCGGCTCCTCCTCGCGCTCGGGCTGGCTGCGCTCCTGCCCGGGCTCGCGAGCGGGCAGTATGCGGACCGTTTCCTGGCGGGCATCTGGCCGGATGAACTCATCACCTTCGACCAGGAGTCCCTGACCTTCGAAAAGGTCGGGAACCTGCGGCACGGCGCCGCGACCAACAACAACTGGACCGCCGACGGCCGCTACCTCGCCATCGTGACCGGCCGGATGGAGATCGTCGAGATCTTCGATGCCGCCGAAATGGCCGTCGTGGACGATTTCCAGCTCAGCACGGTGGGCACCCGCATCCGTTTCATGAGCGCGACCCCAGGGCCGGACGCCCGGCGGGTCTACCTGGTCCCCGTCGTCGTGGACCTCGAGCCGGACCGCTTTATCCACAAGACGCCGTCGGAGATCTGGGTCTTCGACCGCGAAGCGCGCGAGGTCACCCACCGGATCCCGCTCGGCGGCGCCGACGACTGGCGTCCCAACATCTACTTCAGCCCGGACGGCGCTTCGGTGTTCCTGGTGAACGACCAGATCGTGGAACTCGACGCGGAGACCTTCGAGGAAACGGACCGGATCGCACTGGACCGGCCCCTCGCTCCCGGCTACGGCGGGGTTCGCGGACACTCGCTCGACGAGGTGGAGCCGGGCCGGCTCTTCGGGGTCTACCGGACGGTGGAACCGCGCCAGGGGATGGAACTCTTCGGCCTGCTGGAGATCCGGCTGCCGGAGAAGACCTTCAGCCACTACGAGGTGGGACCGCAGATGCGCCTCGCGCGTTTCGCGCTCTCGCCCGACGGCAAGCGCGGCTACGCGGGACTGAGCGACGCGGCGGTAATCGACATGGAGAGCCGGCAGGTGATCCTGCGCAAGAAGGGCTTCGAGCGGGGCCGCACCAACATCTCGATGATCGTCTCGGCCGACGGGAAGCGCCTCTTCGTCTCGGGCGTCGGAGACACCATGTACGTCTACGACGCGGAGACGCTGGACCCCGAGACCGAGATCTTCGCGGGGGGCGACTTCATGATCCCGCCGCAGCCGATCCGCTACCGGGCCGCCGGAAACTGAACAGCGATCGCCGGGAATCCCCGCATGACCCATCGTCATGCGTGAAAGCGGCGCCCTGACTCGTCCCCCCGACATCTACCGGCGCGCGTTCCGGCTGACGCTTCCCTACTGGCGGAAGCTCTCGGGAGTCCTCGTCCTCTCCCTGCTGGCCGGCTTGCCGGGCCAGCTCTGGCCGCTGCTCCTGGTCCCCCTCCTCGACGACGCGCTGCTCGGCGGCAACTTCGGACTGCTGCTCCGGCTCGCGGCGCTGATGGTCGTCATGCAGGTCGGCGGCCTGGTGCTGACCTCGTACACCGGCTACCGCTACGTGGGTCTGTCCGCCCGCGCCCTGTTCGACCTGCGCCTGACGGTGTACCGGCGTCTCCAGCAGCTCTCGCCCCGGTTCTTCGCGGCCGCCCGCACCGGAGACCTCCTCTCCCGCCTCAATACCGATGTCTCGGAACTGCAGCGCACCGCCGGCGACCTGCTGCTGTCGCTCACCCAGAACGTGGTGGGGCTCCTGGTCGCCCTGGTGCTCGTGCTCGCGCTGGCGCCGGCGCTGCTCGTGCCGGCGCTGCTGGTCCTGCCCTTCGCCGCCCTCGCGCTGACGCGCCTCCGCACCCGGGTGACCGACGAGAACCGCCGGCTGCGGGAAGCCGGAGCGTCGGTCGGCAGCGCCCTCGTCGAGTCCGTCCTGGGGATGCGGCAGACGGTCGCCTTCCGGCAGGAAGACCGCGAGGCGGAGCGTTTCCGCGGCGAGAACGACCGCTTCATCGACGCGCTGCTCAGGGCGCGGCGGACGACCTACGTGGCTTCCGGGATCCCCGCGTCCCTGGTCTCGATCGCCGGCGCCGCGGCGTTCCTCTATGGGGGCTACCAGGTGATCCAGGGGAACCTCACCCTGGGCACCCTGGGGGCGGCGATGACCTACCAGATGCGCCTCTTCGGCCCGGTGCAGGGCCTCCTGGGTCAGTACCTCGGACTGCGGGCCGCCCGGGCGTCGTTCGAGCGGGTGTTCGAACTGCTGGACGAACCCGCCGGCGTCGAGGACCCGTCGCATCCGGTTCCGGCTTCCAGACCGCGGGGACCGTTCCGCATCGAGTCGGTCTCCCTGTCGTACGGCAGGGAGGAAAAACCGGTACTCGACGGCGCCTCGCTCACGCTTCCCGAGGCGTCGCTCACGGTGCTGGTCGGCCCGAGCGGGGTGGGAAAGACCACCCTCTCGGATCTGATCCTGCGCCGCCTCGACCCGGATGAGGGCGGCGTTTCCTGGGCCGGCGCCGATATCCGGAAACTCTCCCTTTCCGAACTCCGGAGCGGGATCGCGGTCGTCGAACAGGATCCCTTCCTCTGGCACGCGCCGATCGGCGAGAACATCCGCTACGGGCGGCCCGCCGCGACCGACTCCGAGATCGCCGAGGCCGTCCGCCTCGCGGCGCTCGACGATTTCGTCGCGGATCTGCCGGAAGGCCTTTCCACGGTCGTCGGGGAACGCGGCCAGCAACTCTCGGCCGGCCAGCGTCAGCGGATCGCCATCGCCCGCGCGGTGCTCGCCGATCCGGCTCTCATCCTGCTGGATGAGCCGAGCTCGGCCCTCGACGCGGAGACCGAAGCGCTCCTGGTCCAGCGCCTCGTGCCCTGGCTGAAACACCGGACCGCGCTCGTGATGACCCACCGGCGGGCGTTCGTCGAAGCCGCCGATCAGGTCTTCGCCCTCCGCGACGGCCGCATCGAGACCGCGGCGTGAGCGGTCGTCCGCGGTCCGGCCCGACGGCGCGTCGAGTCAAAAAACGCGGGGTTCGAACCCTTCGGAATTGACGAGCCCCGCCGTGGTGCTCACGACTCGGACGACGTAGAGCCCGGCGGCTTCGGCCGCCCGGACCGCTGCGGCGCTCGCGCTCAGGTAGGCGAACGCCCCCCAGACCCGCGGGCGCGCGTGATCCGGGCGCCACTCCCGGAAATCGCCGATCCGGGCGATGAAACGCGGCACATCGCGCACCCGGAGGGTCGTCTTCACCTCCACGACCACGGCGTCCCGCATCCCGACGGCCACCACGTCATATTCACGCCAGTCGTCGAGAGTCCGGGAGCTCACCCGGGGGAACGCCCTCTCGACATCAAGGCCCACCTTCCGAAACAGCGGAACCACGTTTCCCTCGATCAGCGCTTCCATCAACTCCCCGAAGCGGTTGTCGCCGTCACCGGCGATCCGGTTGAGAGTTGCCTGCAGTGTCCGGTCGCGTTCCTCCTGCGCCTTCCGGCGTTCCTCGTCCGCCTTCTTGCGCTCCTCGTCCGCTTTCCGGTACTGCTCTTCCAAGGCGGCAGCCCGGCGGTCGGCGGCCCTCGCCTCACGAGCGGCAGCATGCAGGATACGCCAGATCTGGCGGGGCGTCGGTGTGGAGCGCCGATGGCGTCTGCGGGGCATGGCACCGGCTATTCTAGGGCGATGGAAGGCGCACCTTGAGCACGCGTCGCGTGCCGGCGCGAGCGCCCTGACGGGGACCTTGCGACGCCCGTGCCCGCGCTGCGGATCGCGATCCTGGACACGGGGATCAACCCCGCCCACCGCCAGGTGGGCCCGGTGGCGGGAGGGGTCCGGATCTCCTGGGCCGACGGGCGCGCGCGCCTCACGGGACACCGGCGCGCCGACTGGATCGACGAGATCGGGCACGGCACCGCGGTGGCGGCAACGGTCTGCGACGGTCTGCCGCCCGAGGCTTTCACGCTGCTCTCGGTACGCGTCTTCGGGCGCCGGACGGAGGCCCCGCCCCAGTGTCTGGCGGCCGGCATCCGCTGGGCGGTGGAGAACCAGGCGGCCATCGTCAATCTGAGCGCCGGAGTGCCGGTGGGCAGCGATCCGGAGGGCGAAAACGTCCTGCGGGACGCGTGGACCGAAGCCGGGGAGGCGGGACTCACGCTGGTGGCGCCGCGGTCGGGCCGGGGTTCTCTCCTCGTTCCGGGCTCGCTCGCGTCGGTTCAGGGCGCCGTGGGCGTCGAGGCCGACGCGGAACTCGACTACGGCGAGCTGGCCCGGCGCGGCAGGGTGGTGATCGCCCCTCCCTGGGCCCGGCCCCTGCCGCCCCTGCCGCGGGAGAAGAACTTCTCGGGGGTGAGCTTCGCCGTCGCCGCGGTCACGAACCGCGTGGCAGGCGTGCGTCTCGGGGTGGCCACCGACAAATTCCCCGTCGAGTCGGACCCTGCTTCCTGATTCCCGCGTTCACTCCCAGCCGAAGGCGTCCCGGATGATGCCGTGGACGCGGGTGTTCTCCCCGACCCCGAGCACTCCGTCGGCCCCGGGCCCGTAACCGAGGAGCAACACCGGCTCCGAGGTGTGGCCTCCCGTGGACCAGACCACCTGCGTGTGGTTCGCCAGCTTTCGCGCCGCGAGCGCCACCGAAACAGTGGACGCGTCGAGGTAGTAGGTGGCGAAGTCGCGGGGCGCGGGGGCCTCGGCGTTGAGCTGTTCCGCGAGATCGGCGGCCTCTTCCTCGGTAAGCCGGATCCCCGTCGCCTCCTCGATCACGGCGAGCACCGAATCCACGGTCGCCGGGGAGGAGATCTCCGGCATCGCCTCGATCAGGGAGCGGCGCTGGGCGGCGAGCAGCTTGAGGTGTCGCTTCCCGGCCATCTCCGGGCCGGCGGCGTAGTCCGGGAACACCGTCTCGGGGAGGGGACCCGGCCCGCCGGGGCCGTAGGTGAACGAAAAGCCCCCCGTCCCGTGATCGGCGGTCACCAGTACCAGGGTGTCCTCGCGAGCCCGCGCGAAGTCGAAACCGACCCCGACGGCCTCGTCGTAGTCCAGGATCTCGGCCAGCATCGCACCGGCGTCGTTGTCGTGTCCGGCGTAGTCGATCAGGCCGCCCTCGACCACCAGGAAGAAACCCTCTTCGTTGCTCTCGAGCGACGCGATCGCGGCGCCGGTGAGTTCGGCCAGGGTGGGCACCGAATCGTCGAGTCTCTCCCACGAGCGGTCAAGCACATAGGGGAGGTGGCTCGCCGCGAAGATCCCCACCAACCGCTCGGCTCCGCGCGCCGCCTCCAGGCTGGCGCGATCGCCCACGACGGTGTATCCGCGGGCCTCCGCTTCCGCGATCAGGTTCCGGTCGTCGCTCCGGTTCGAGGCGCCGTCGGTTCCCCCGGGCAGGCCGGGAACGCTGTCTCCGACGTTCGTACCCTGCGGGACCATCGCCCGGCCCCCGCCCCCGAGCAGCACCTCCACCTCGGGCTCGTCGAAGAGTTGGTCGGCGAGCTCGGGCTCGGGGACGTAGCGCGACTTGGCGTGGACCTTGAAGGCGGCCGGGGTCGCGTGGGTAAGGCGCATGTTCGCGACGAGTCCGGTCGCGAGGCCGCGCTCTTCCGCCCACTCCAGAATGGTCGGGATCGGCTCGGCGGTTTCCGGATCGACGCTCAGCGTCTCGGTGAGCGCCCGCCTGCCGGTCGCCATCTGGGTGGCGGCGGCGGCGGAGTCGGTGGTGATCCGTTCGAAGGAGAAGGGGATCGCGTAGCCGGCCCGGCCGGCGTCGGCGAGCTCGGACATCGCAAGCGGTCGACCTCGCACCTCCGACGCGTACGCGATCCCGAGGGCAAGCTGGTTCATGCCGAACCCGTCCCCGATGAAGAGGATGACGTTTCTCGCCCGCTGCGGCTCCGGCGGCGGCGCACACCCCGACCCGGCCGCTCCGGCGGCGAGGACGGTGAGCGAAAGGACCGCAGCGAAGGAACGCCGGCGGCGGGCTACTGGCTCGTCAGGGCCGCGTAGTTGTCCTTGCAAAACTCCTCCAGTTGCTCGGCCAGGTGGCTGGCCGCGTTGCGCAGGCTGGGCCCGGTTTCCCGTTCGTCCAGCCCGGTCAGGCTCTGGCGCAGGGTTCCGGCGAGCGCCACCGCGTCCACGTAGTAGAACTCGACGATCTCGCTGCGCTCGACCAGCTCCACCCGGCCATTGATGATCAGCCGCTCGAGCTTGGGCAGCATCATCTGCGAGGTCCGGTAGTTGATGACGCGCACCGTGATCGCCGCGTCCTCGGCCGAGTCCACGATGCGAAACCAGCTTCGCCGGCCACCGACGCGGTCCTGAACTTCCCGGGCCGCGGTCTCCAGTCCTTGCCGCAGCTCCGGATCCTCCGGCTCGCTGGGATGCACGAAGACGGTGAAGGGCTCGGGAGGACGACGGGGCGCCTGGGCGCCGGCAGCCGCAGCGCCAAGCGCCGTCAGAAGCAGGACGGCGGCGAACGCCGCCCGGCGCGGATGCCGAGAGCGGTGGATGGTCATGACGCCTCCCCGGGATGCGCGAGGCCGCCAGCCAGGGCCGCTCGCCCCGGAATCATGGCACGGGGAACTCGGGCGGTGTCCGGGACACGGCGCGAGGGAATCGCTCCCTGAACGGACGGGCCGGGTGACTCAGGGTGTGCCCGGTCCCGTCTCCCTCCGGAGGCGCCTCAGGGCGGCGTAGTTCTCCTTGCAGAACCGCTCCAGCTCCTCCGCCAGGTGGCTGGCGGCGTTCCGGAGGCTGGCGCCAAGGAGCACGGGACGCTGGTCCAGCCCGGACAACTCCTCGCGGGCCGTTCCCGCCACGGCGACGGCGTCCACATAGACCAGTTCGACGGTAGGGCCCTCAAACCAGCCCCATTTGTGTGCGTTGGAATTGTGGTAGTTGACGATGCGCAGAACGACATCCGCCGCCTCCGCGGATTCGGCCAGTTGGAACCACTCCCGCCGCTCCACCCGCTCGCGGACCATCGGGACGGCTTCCTCGAGCCGCGTCTTCAGCTCGGCGTCGGCCGGGTCGCTCGTCTGAACGAAGACCCGAAACGGCTCCGAGGGGCGCCGGGGCGCCTCCTCCTGACCGGCCGCGAACCCGTTGCCCCAGGCCGCCACGAGAAGCGGGAGCACCAGCGCCCAGCTTCGGGCCGAACCGTTCGGGATCACCTGGGTGGTTCTCCGCGCTCCCGCCTTGCCCGCACCTTTGCGCGGCTCGCGGCGCCGTAGTTGTCCCTGGCAAACCGCTCCATCTCCTTCGCGAGATGGCCAGCGGCTCCGCGCAGGGCAACACCGCCGCCAGGGCCCGTGTGTAGCCCCGAGATCTGTTGGCGGATCTCGCCGCTACGAACGACCGCCTCCACAAGGTAGTAGTCCCTGTCCGGGCCGGCCGGACCAACCCGCAGTACTCCGTCCAACGCATAGGGCGCAAACCGCGGTACGCGCCGTAGCGGTCCCGTCCGACAGTTGACGACACTGAGGATGAGGTCCGCCGTCTTGGCCGAATCGGTCAACAGGAACCAGCTTTCGCGTCGCCGCACCTGTTCCTGGACTGTCGGCAACGCCTCCTTCAGCTTCGCCTGCAAGGCAGCGTCAGCGGGATCATTGGCGTGGACGAAAACCCGAAACGGCTCCTGGGGACGCCGGGGCACCTCGTCCTGGCCCTCCGCGGACGGAGCATCCAAGGGCGCCAGGAGAAGCGGAAGCATCAGGGCCCAGGCTCGGGCCGAACCGTTCCGGATCACCCTGGCGTTGCCCCGGGCTCCGGCTTCGCCTGCGCCTTGGCGCGGCTCACGGCGCCGTAGTTGTCCTTGGCGAAGCGCTCGAGTTCCTCGGCCAGGTGACCGGCGGCGTTCCGGAGGCTCGGTCCGACATCGACGCAGCGATGGTCCAGTCCCGACAACGCCTCCCGTGCGTCGCCAGCCAGGGCGACCGCATCCACGTAGTGATACCCCGTCGCCCAGCAGGCGAACATCGAACGCGACAGGTTGCCCCGGACCGACAGATTCAGGTTCGCCTGCCGATAGTGAGTAATCCGCAGTGTGATCTCGGCCGTCTCGGGAGAGTCCACCAGTTGGAACCACTTGTTGCGCCGCCTCACGCGTTCCCGGACCATCGGCAAGGCGTCATCCAGGGTCGCCCGCACGGCCGCGTCAGCGGTAGGGGTGGCCTGAACGAAGACCCGAAACGGCTCCGGGGGGCGCCGGGGCGCCTCGTCCTGCCCGGTGGCGGCGGCCGCCAGCGCCAGGAGCGCGGCCGGCGTGAGAGTCAGGCCCCGGATCCAGGAGCTGTTCCGACGGGAAGGCATGGTTCAGCGGGACCCGCCGTTTGGCCCCTGCGCGAACGCTTCGAGCCTGCGCACGAAGTCGGAAGCAGCGGACCGGAAACTCGCGACCTCGGTCGCGCCGGTGCCGGATCCCTGGATCTGTTTCCGGTCCCCGTCGACGCGCGCGACCGCGTCGAAGGAGAAGAAGTCACTCCCCCGCGATTCGAACACCCGGTTCGGGGTGAACCCGGCCGGACCGCCCACGTGCCTCACCTCGCCCGTGACGGCCTGCGCGTCGAAGATCGTGATGCGCACGTCCGCCTCGTCGGCCGAATCCACCACCCGGAACCGCTCGGGCAGCCCCGCCAGCTCGTCCGTCAGAGCAATCACCGCATTGGTGAGCCGGATGTCCAGATCGGCGTCCACCTCACCCGCCCGCGACACGAAGACCGAGTACGGCTCTGAAGATTGCAGCGGCGCTCTCTCGGCGTTCGGCATGGCAATCGCCGCGACCGCGGCCAGAACGGCCGTGGCCGCTGCGAGACCCAAGTTTCGAACGTGAGAAGTGTTCCGCACTCTGCCTCCTCACCAAGGCCGAGGCAAGCAAACTCCATGCTACGCGGGTCCCCTCGAGAAACGCAAAACCGAACGGCCCCGGCCGGGCCGAATCGCTCAGCCGTCCGCGGAGTCAGGGACGAACCGGTCGGCTGCCGGGGCGAACACCTCGAGCTCCTCGCCCCCCTGGAAGACGCCGGCCACCGCTTCCCGGAGCGACATCGCTACGACCTCGCCGGGGTCCGGGAACAGCCGCCTCTCGAGTTCCGCGACCCGCTCGGGCTCCGACCGGGTACGGGGAGACCCCGCGATCAGGGCGCAGCAGTCCTTCGCCGGCACGGCGGAGGTTTCCCAGGTGCCGATCCGCTGCGCCCGGTCCATGATGGCCACCTTGTCGAGCCCCACCAGCGGCCGCAGGACGGGCAGGGAGAGCGCGGCGTCCACGCTGATGAGGTTCTCGAGCGTCTGGGACGCGACCTGGGAGAGGCTGTCGCCGGTGGCCAGGGCGGCCGCTCCGAACCTCCGCGCCACGACTTCGCCGCAACGGAAGGCGAACCGCCGGAACAGCACCGCCTCGTGGCCGGTTCGACTGCCGGTGAGCCGCAGGTCGAAGTGGGTGTAGGGAACGAGCACCAGCCGCGATCGGCCGGTATAGCGCGAGAGGATGCGGACCAGCTCCGCCGCCTTGCAGGCAGTGGGCGAAGACGGATCGGGGCGGGAGGGCGTCAGGTGGACGAAGTCCAGCGCCGCTCCCCTTCCGGCCATCATCCACGCCGCCACCGGCGAGTCGAAACCGCCCGAGAGCATTCCGACGATCCGGCCCGCAACGCCGACCGGAAGCCCGCCGGGCCCCTGCACCCGGCGCGTCCAGAGGTAGATGGCTTCTTCGTGAGGCTCGATGAAGACCGTGAGCGCCGGATTCGAGAGGTCGACCCGGTCCCAGGCGGTGCGCTCCAGGATCGCGCGCCCCACCGACTCCGCGATGGCCTGCGAGCGGATGGGAAAGTTCCGGTCCCGGCGCCGCACCCGCAGGGCAAAACCGGTCTCCGGTTCCGGCCGCGCCCCGGCCGCCAGTCCACAGGCGAGCGACGTCGTCTCGTCCAGCAATCGCTCCGGTGAGAGAGCTTCGCCGCGCGGGCGCGGAATCACGAAGCACGGAAGCGCGAGCTCGACGCCAAAGACGGTCGCGATCGCCGCGAGGGCCCGGTCGAGCGCCGCGGTCTCCCCCGGCGGCACCTCGATCCACACCCGGTCGCCGGCCGAGCTCGCCCGCCAGCGCAGGCCGATGCCGCGGAGCCGCTGTCCGAGATTGCGCTTGAGCGCTTCCCGGAAGGAGGGGCGGTTTCTGCCCTTGATGCGGATCTCCGGCGACCTGATGAGGATGCGCCGCGGCGAGTCCGGCCCCGGATGCGCAGCGGCGCCCGTAGGTCGTTCCGCCTCGGCTGGCGGAGTGGGAAGAACTTGCTGCACGGCGGCGGGAGTGGGGATGACCCTTCCCGACCGCGATGGTACGCGGACCCGGCGTAGGGATTGAGAAACAGCCGGTGGCAAGAGTGCCGAGCGGTTACGACAAGCGCCGACCTGCGGCCAGCGCGTGCCGCTCTGAAGAGCGGCGTTCCCGCATCGGGTGGTGAGCCGTGAAGGAATCGAACCTTCAACCTACTGATTAAGAGTCAGTTGCTCTGCCTGGTTGAGCTAACGGCCCAACCCGATGCGACGACGCTGGTACGCCTGAGAGGATTCGAACCTCTGACTTCTTGCTCCGGAGGCAAGCGCTCTAATCCACTGAGCTACAGGCGCTCCCAGCGGAACGCGGAAGGTTACCGCTATGGCTGCCTTCCGGCCAGCCTTCGGAGGAGTTCCTCCTTCAGCCCGGGATCGGGGGTATGGCACCAGGTCACCGGCCATCCCTCGGGCGCATCGGTGCGGACCAGCCACGGTTTGGTCCCTCCGGCGTCCGAATAGCCATCGGCCGGACCCTCGCGGACGACGACGGAGGTCCGGTCGCAGCCGAGCAGCTCCGGGGCCACCAGAAAGGACACGGCAAACGAATCGAACGGGTAGGTCGCCCGCCGCCCGTAGTTGTCGCCGAACCAGTCGAGATAGTCCTCGATCGGACGGCGGAAGAACTCTCCGAACGGGGTGTCCCACACCGCAGTCCATTCCTCCGCGTCGATCGGCAGTTTCGCGGCGAGCTCGAACGGGGCCAGAACCACCGGGGCCCCGCTTCCCACGACGACCTCCACCGCCGCGGGATCCAGTTCGAAGTTGAAATCGAGGAGGTTGGGGCCGCCGCCGGGGAACGTGAGGGCCTCTCCGGCGCGCCGGCCGATCACCAGAACCACCGTCTCGATGCGATCCGCGAGGTCCGGCCGCTCGCTGAGCGCGGCGGCCACGTTGGTCGCCGGCCCGAGCGCCAGCACCGTCAGCGGTTCCCGTTCGAGCGCCGCCACGAGGGCCCGGGACGCCGGTGTCGGCTCCGGAGAAGCCGCGGCGCTTCCCTTGAAGACCCCGACGTCCTCCGGGGCGAAGCGGGCCACGATCTCCCGGGCGATGGGGTAGCCACGGTCCACCGGGGCATTCCCGAACACCACGCTGACCCCGGCGACCCTGAGCTCGGGCGAATGGAACGCCTGGACCATGGCCACCCCGTCGTCCGGCTCGTGACCCCCGGGCATCACCGCGGGGTCCACGTCGAGCCAGACGGCGCGGGGAGGCGGCGGATCGGCCGCTCCGGCGCAGGCGGCGGCAAGCAGCGCCGCCGCCAGTGAAGGGCGCGCGACCGTCAAACCCCGACGGGCGTTCCGGCGGGGCGCGCGTCCGCCGGAGCTTCGGCCTCCGCCGGCGGGTCGTACGGGTTCGGCACCCGGCCGGCGAGAAGCGTGGGGAAGTCACCCTTCACAAAGCCCTGGGCAAGCGCGTAGGTCCCTTCGTCCTGGTTCCGCCGGAGGCCCCGCCGCAACTCTCCGATGCGGATCCGGGAGCCCGCGCAGAAGTCCTCGACCAGCGGGAGCACGTCCTCTTCCCGCTCGCCGCGGGCGATCAGCGCTTCGGCGCGTACCACCGTCGCGACCTGCGCGTAGAGCTCCGCTCCGAAATCCACGAAGCGCCAGAGAAGCATCTGCCGCTTCTCGAGCCCCGGGCCGTGGCGGAGCATCGCGTGAAAGAGACCGCGCGCGAGCCGGCGGCTGCTCTTCGCCACGAAACGGAGGTGGCGCCGCGCCCAGGGCTCACCGCCGGCGGGCGCGCCGGCCGGGAGCCACTGGCGCAGGTACCAGGGCACGTAGAAGAACGCGGCGCGGATCGCCGTCGCGAGCCGCTGCGAGAGCGGCAGCGAGGGATTCATCACCGCGCCCGCCCGGCTCAGATGAGGGTCCATGACCTCGCGGGCGATGAAAAGGCGCAGGATCTCGCTCGAGCCCTCGAAGATCGTGTTGATCCGGTTGTCGCGCAGGGTTCTTTCGGCCGGGAAGGGCCGCTCCCCGCGGGCGGCGAGCGAGGCGGCGGTCTCGTAGCCCCGTCCGCCCAGCACCTGGACGGTCTCGTCGGCGATCCGCCACGCCGCTTCGCTGGCGTACATCTTGGAGATGGCGGCCTCGATGCGGATGTCCGCGCCTCCGATGTCCACGAGCAGGGAGGTGAGGTCGGACATGGCGTCCATGGCGAACGTCGTCGAGGCCATCCGTCCGATCTTGTCGGCGATCGCCGCGTGCTCTCCGATCGGCGCCCCCCACTGCACCCGCTCCCGCGCCCAGGTCCGGGAGATGTAGAGCGACCGCTTGGCCGTCCCGATGCAGATCCCGGGGAGGGTGAGCCGGCCCGTGTTGAGCGTCGTCAGGGCGACCCGCAGGCCCTTCCCGACCGGGCCCAGGACGTTTTCGCGGGGAATCCGGACGTCGGTGAAGCGCATCACCCCGTTGTAGAGCGCCTTCAGGCCCATGAAGCGGCAGCGGCGCACGACTTCGACGCCCGGCCAGCGCGTATCGACGATGAAGGTGGTGATGCCGGCTCGCCCTCCCGGCGACTCCGCGGGGGTGCGCGCCATGACCACCAGCCAGCGCGCCCTGGTGCCGTTCGTGCACCAGAGCTTTTCGCCGTTCAGCACGAAGGACCGCCCGTCCGGGGCTGGCTCGGCGTGCGCCTGCATGCGCGCGGCGTCGGAGCCCACCGTGGTTTCGGTGAGCGCGAACGCCGAGATGTCACCCGCCGCGACCCGGGGCAGGAACTCCGCCTTCTGTTCCTCGGTTCCGAACAGCAGGATGGGCTGGGCGATCCCGATCGACTGGTGGGCGGAGATGAGGGACGCCAGGCTCCCGCAGTGGCTGCCCAGCAGGATGGCGGAGCGGGTGTAGGTCCGCTGCGACAGCCCGAGCCCTCCGTAGCGCCGGGGGATCTTGATCCCGAAGGCGCCCATGGCCGCCAGGTCGCGGAACACCCGATCGGGAATCTCGCCGGTGCGGTCGATCTCGTCGGCGTCGACCGCCTCCAGGAGATACGACTCCAGCCGCTCGAGGAAAGCCTCGCCCTCCGGCTCGACCCCGCTGTCGGGGTACGGGCGCACGATCCCGGTGGACAACCGCCCGAGAAAGAGCCCTCCGGCGAAGGTCGGGTAACGCCACCCCGTCTCCCGCGCCGCCTCGGTGAGTTCGAACGCGGCGCGTTTGCCGGCCGACATCCGGGAGGTGTCGATGGCGGTCGTCATGACGGGCCTCCGATTCTACGCGCCTCCCGGTCGCACCGGGCGTATCGCCACGCTATCCTCCGAGGCACGGACGTCGGCTGGCGGACCGCCCCCGGTGGAGGGGTGGTTTTC
The DNA here is from genome assembly GCA_965116805.1 of Vicinamibacteria bacterium. Lineage (GTDB taxonomy): Bacteria > Acidobacteriota > Vicinamibacteria > Marinacidobacterales > Marinacidobacteraceae > Marinacidobacterium. The sequence continues at coordinate 805,246 of OZ220713.1, read as the reverse complement.
CCGATCTGCCGTTCCGAATCCTCCGGAACGCCGATCCGCCGGACAGCCCGACGGAAGGAGATCCGATGACCAGCCTGCTAGCGATGCTCCTCGCGCTGCCGAGCGCCGTGGAGTGGAAGACCTTCGAGTACATGGGAACGCACGGAGCCGAGTTCGTGGTCGCGGACCACACCGGGATCCTGATCCAGTGCAACGAGGAGCAGGAGCAGATCCTCGTGACGGTGCACGTTCCGCACGAGGAAGCCAGCCCGTCCGGGCGGCAGCAGCGGACGCTCTACGTGCAGCTCGACGGCGGAGACACCCGGAGCATCGAAAAGACGGAGGACCGGCCCTTTCCCGGGATCTTCCAGTTCGAGCCGGAGGAATGGCTCGTGGACTTCCTCCTCGCCGGCGGCAGCCTCGCGGTTCGATTCGAGGACGAGACCATGGAGGCGCCGATTGACGCGGCCATCATGGAGATGACCCTCGACCACTGCACCGGCGGCACCCACGTTCACTGATCCGAACGCGCGAAACGTGAGCGGCTGACGTCCGCCCGACGACCGCGGACGCCGGAGGTTCAGGACCCGATCAGTTCCGCGAGACGGGTCCCGAGGAAGACGGGCCACACGAAGAGGCCTGCAAACCCTCGCCAGAAGCCCAGGTCCAGGAAACCGATGGTGAACAGCCATCCGACCATCCAGAGGCCGAAACCCAGTCCACCCTGATCGATCTTGATCCGCTGGGTCATTCGAGATCGTTCCTCCACGACGGCTGGGGTCATCCTAGCGGGCGGACGAGGATCCCGTCACGGTAACTTCGGACGGCCGGAGAAGGTGTCCATGGCGACGTGGATGCCGAAGAACGACGCGATCGGATCGAGCCAGCGGGCGGGGAGCAGGCGCAGCAGTTTGAGGGAATGGACGAACCAGGGAAGGACGACCACGGCGCGATCTTTCTCGACGGCGCGGATGACGGCGGCGGCGACCCGCTCCGGCGCCAGGATCGGCAACAGGAAGGGGAAGCGGGTGCGGACGCCCGCGAACATGCCGGTGCCCACGAAGAACGGGCAGATCAGGCTGGTTCCCACCCCGGGCGCCGCCCGGCGCAACTCCGCCCGCAGCGATTCGTGGAAGCCGACCGCCCCGAACTTGGAAGCGCAGTAGTCGGATAGCCGGGAGACCCCGACCAGGCCGCCCGCCGACGCCATCGTGACCACGTGCCCCGACCCCGCTTCGATCATGGCCGGGAGCACTGCCTGGGTGGTCCAGAAGAGCGCGGCGGTGTTCACCCGCAGGGTGCGCTGGACCTCTTCCGGCGCCAGCTCGATCAGCGGTTTCCCGGAAACCACGCCGGCGTTGTTGACCAGGACGTCCACGTTGCCGAAAGAAGCCGCGAGACGCTCCGCCGCTCCCGCGACCGCGCCGGGATCTCCGACATCCACCGCGTCCGAGACGACAAGCTGACTCCCGCGCAGGCGAGCGCCGCCGATCCGCGCGGCCGCGTCGGCCAGCGCCGCTGAGTTCACGTCCCAGATGGCCACGTGGGCGCCCCGGGCCGCGGCTCCCTGAGCGATCAGCAGCCCCATGCCCTGCGCACCTCCGGTAACGAGGACGCGGTGGCCGTCGAGCTTCATCGGGAGTCCCCCGCCCGCGGCGCGAAATAGGGAGCGAGCGCCGATTCCGGGGGAGGCGCGGTGACCCGGCTGACCGCCACTCCCAGCACGAGCGAAACCACGACGCCCGGCGCCGCCGCGTGAACCAGTTCCGGACCCCAGCCGGGCCAGGGCAACACCCCGCTCTGCCAGACGAAGACCCCCGTGACGCCTCCCACCATCGCGGCGAGAGCCCCCTCCCGGGTGAGACCCCGCCAGAGGACTCCGAGGACGACCGGCACGAAGAACGCGCTCGCCATGATCGCGGTGAACAGCAGCACGATGAACTGCACGAGCTCTCCCTCGCCCACGCCGCTCAGGATCAGCACCAGCGGCGCGATGCCCACGATCAGGATCCCGAAGCGCGCCGCGAGCATCCTCGCCCGCGGACCGGCGCCGGGCCTCAGGACGCCCAGCAGATCGTGGGAGAGCGCCGATCCGGCAACCAGCAGCAGCGAGTCCACGGTGGACATGATCGCCGAAACGACGGCGGCCAGCAGCACGGTCCCCAGGATGGGCGGCAGCGCGTAGGACGCGATCAGCGGCATGGCCAGATCGCCGCTCGGGAGGATGGGGAACAGCCCCATCGCCCCGAGCGCGATGAGGAAGACCAGCAGGTTCACTCCGGTGGCCACGATCATGGCGAGGAACAGCCCCCGCCGGATCTCCCGCTGGCCGCGCATGGCGTAGAGACGCACGAGTTTCTCGGGGGTGGCGATCCCTCCCAGGAGAAAGGAGATCCCCATCGTGAAGAGCAGCACGCCGGGGAGGGCGCCGAACTCGAAGGCCTCGGGCCGCAGGGTCTCCACGGCGGCGAACAGCGCGCCCGGCCCGCCGAGCAGACGGAAGACCATGGGGACGGCCACCAGGGCGCCGATCACCATGACGACCAGTTGCACGAGGTCGGTGTAGACCACCGCGACCATGCCGCCGATCGCGGTGTACGCGAGCAGGATGACGGTGAAGAACACCATCCCCCAGACCGCCGGGATCCCGAACACCGTCTCGGCGATCAACCCGCCGGCGATCACCTGCGCCTGCACGTACACGGTGGCGGCGATCAGGATCACCACGGCGGCGAGCGCCCGGGCCCGCCGGCTGTAGTAGCGCCGCTCGATGAACGCCGGCAGGGTCAGCTCCCGGGTGCGGGCGAAGCGCGGGCCCAGGACGCCGGCCATGAACCAGTAGCTGAGCGGGATGAACAGCACGAGCCAGGTGAACTCCCAGCCGACCGTGTGAATCACCCCCACGGTGCCTATGTAGGTGCCGGCGCTCGCGTGGGTGGCGGCGAGCGTGGCGCCGCCCAGCAGCCACCCGAGCTTGCCCCCGGCGATCCAGTAGTCGCCCTCGGTGCGGGTCCGCCGGAGCGCCACCGCCCCGATGGCGAAGATCGCCGCGAGGTAGGCGCCGAAGACGATCGCCGTCACGGCGGGCCGTCCTCCGGGTGTTCCCCGGACTCTCGGCGCTCGACGCGCCGCATCCAGAACCAGTAGGCGAGCAGGATGGCGCCGAAGACCGCAAACAGTCCCCAGAAGGAAAAGCGGGTCACGGGGGGCTCGCCCGGGCGGGCCGTGACGGCGCGAGCAGCCGGCGCGCCCCGAAGGCGCCGAGTCCGATCAGGAGGAGGGCCAGGGCCCCGTCCACGACGGTGGCCAGACCGATCGCGAACTCCTCTTCGGGCACGACCCGGAACCTGAGGAACGAAGGGGGCGCCGGAAGGTGCGCGGCGAGCGACCCGCCCTCGCCGCCGTCCGCGGTGAGCGCCGGGAAAGCGTCCGCGATCCGGTAGCCGGGAGGCGGGCTGATTCGCGCGACGAAAGACAGGTCGCTGCCGGGCGGAGGCGGTGGATCCGGAACCGGGATCGGCACGCGCAGCCACCCGTCGATCCCTGCCTCGACCGCGCTCGTGAACGTCAGTCCGCCGCCGGGAACGGAATCGAAACGCATCGCCGCGCGGCGCCACCCCTCCCCCGGATCGCCGGTCAGGCCGTGGAACGCCGACGCCCGGGCGAGCCGGCTGTCCGGGGAGATTCGGGTGCGGACCGTCGCCCGGCCTGGCCTCTGAAGCTCGACCGTTGTCTCGACTGCCGGTTGGGCGGCGAAGGAAACTGTGGGCGCGGCCAGCAGGAGTGCCAGCACGCGCCGGGCGCGGGTCACGCCCAGACGTCCCTCAGCACCCGGAGCGCGTTCCCGCCCATCACCTTGCCGACGTCCTCGTCGGAGTAACCGTGCTTCACCAGCCAGCGCAGGATGTTCTTCGACCCCTCGACCGGATTCTCGATGCCCGCAACGTAGGGAACCCGGTCGAAGGCGGGGGCGCCGCTTCCCGCGCTCGCCTTCTTGATGGAGAGCGCCGCCGAGTACACGCCGTGGAGCCCGACGTGGTCGCCGAACACCGTGTCCGGCCCGAAACCGACGTAGTCCACGCCCACGAGGTCCTTCACGTACTCGAAGTGCTCCATGAAGGACTCGAGGTTGTGCCGGGGATGGTTCTTCGTGAGCGTCGTGTGCGGGGCGGCCTCGATCCCGATGATGCCGCCCTTGTCGGCGCAGGCCTTGAGCACGTCGTCCGGCGCCATCCGCCGGGTGTTCCAGAGCGAGCGGGCGCCGATATGGGTGATCGAGACCGGCTTCTCGCTCGCCGCGATGACGTCGAGGGTCGTCTGGTCGCCGCAGTGAGCGGTGTCGATCAGCATCCCGACCTTGTTCATGCGCTCGACGACCTGATGGCCGAACGCGGTCAGCCCCCCGTCGTTCGCTTCCTTCAGCCCGCTTCCGAGCGCGTTCGATTCGCTGTAGGTGATCCCCATCTCGCGGACGCCGAACCCGTGGAGGACCTCCACGCGATCGAGTTCGTTCTCGATGGGCGCCGCGCCCTCGATGGCCGCCACCCAGGCGATCCGCCCCTCGGCGTGGGCCCGCAGGATGTCGTCCACCGTCCGGCAGTGGATGAGGAAGTCCTGGTGGGCGATGTCGGCGAGGCGCATCCCGAGGTCGTGGAGGACTTCGTTCCACTTCCAGCCCGTCCGCGACTCGATCCGGCAGATCCCGTCGAGCAGGTTGTCGAACACGCAGTCCCAGTCCGACTGGGCGAGCGCCTCGAAGGGAGTGAAGACCCTTCCCTCGCGGACGTACGCGGGAGTCCGGTGGATGTCTCTGGGGAAGCTGCCGAGATGTTCGTGCAGCGAGATCAGCACCAGCTCGCCGGCGAGGCGCTCCGCGCGAACCTCCTCTTCGGCGGACAGCGGAACCGGGTGCGCCGGGAAGAGCTCGGCGTCCTCGACGAGGTCCTCGGGCGGGTAGTCCTCGCCCGGAGTCAGATAGCCGAAGGACCGGTACCCGTCCGCGCCACGCTTGTTTCGTCCCATGAATCGATGCTACCAACGAGCCGCGCTAGCTCGCGCCGGCCGCGATGGTGATGCCGGCGGCGTCCTCGCAGTAGCGGGCGATGGCCGCGTGGTCCTCGCGGGCGTGACCGTTGTCCACCAACGTCTTCACGAACTGGCGGACGATCGTCGTGATCGGAATCGGGCTGGCGCTGCCGGCGGCCGCGGCGAGGGCGTTGTTGAGGTCCTTGAGGTGGAGTTCGAGCCGGAACCCGGGCTTCCAGTCGCCCGCGATCATCTTTCCCGACTTGGCGTTCAGGACGGCGCTCCCGGCAAGGCCTCCCTGAATTGCGGAGACCACCACCGCGGGGTCGAGCCCCGATCGGACGGCGAAGACGAGCGCCTCCCCGACGGCCTGGATGTTCGCCGCCACGATCATCTGGTTCGCGAGCTTCACCGTGTTGCCGGCCCCGGCGGGGCCGCAGAGGACCGCGCTCTTTCCGAGTACGTCGAACACCGGACCCAGCGCCCGGAAGGCGGCCTCCCCACCTCCCGCCATGATCGCGAGTTCCCCGGCGATGGCGCCGGGCTCTCCCCCGCTCACCGGGGCATCCACGAAGGCAACCCCGCGCTCGCTGGCGGCGGCGGCGATCTTTCTGGAAATCCCAGGCTCGATCGAGGACATGTCGGTGACCAGCCCCGGAAGTTCCCCGGCGGCGAGGACCCCGTCCGGGCCGAGCATCACGAGTTCCGAGTCAGGCGAATCCGGCAGCATCAGGATGACCGCGTCCTGTCCGCTCGCGCATTCGGCGCCCGATCCGGCACACCGCGCGCCGGTGGCCACCAGTTCATCCACCGGGCCCGGCGACCGGCTGTGGACCGTGAGATCGAACCCGGCGGCCAGCAGATTCTTCGCCATGGGCTTCCCCATGACCCCAAGACCAATGAATCCGATCGTGTGGAGTGACATGATGGACCGAGGCTACCACCGCGATCGGGCCTTCCCGGATGCTCTGGACGCCTTCGGGATCATCCGCGTTAGCCTTGCGGATGACGACACAAGAATCGATTGGAGATGTTGGGTGAGTCACTACTACGACGATCATGATCTGTCCCGGTTCGGGGACATGGGCCGGAACGCGCCGGACCTTTGGGACAAGTTCAACGACTGGTATCAGGCGACGTTCCAGGAGGGCTCGCTCAGCGGGCGGGAGAAGGCGCTGATCGCGCTCGGCGTCGCGCACGCCCTGCAGTGTCCCTACTGCATCGACGCCTGGTCGCAGGAGTGCCTGGAGAAGGGTTCGAACCTCGAGCAGATGACGGAGGCGGTCCACGTCGCCGCCGCCATCCGGGGTGGAGCGGCGCTGGTGCACGGCGTCCAGATGCGGAAAAAGAACGCCCAGTTGAGCATGTAGTCCATGGAAGCCCAACTGGAACTCCCCACCCGTAACGCGCACTTCTCGCCGCGTCTGTCCGAGAGCCGGTTCCCGTCCTTCAATTCCCGCCTCGCGCGGCACGGCCTGCATCCCCTCCGCGCGACCGGCATCGAGGTCTTCCAGATCAACGTCGGCAAGCTGTGCAATCAGACCTGCAAGCACTGCCACGTGGATGCGGGACCGGACCGCACCGAGCGGATGACCCGCGAGACCGCCGAGAGCTGCATCCGGGCGCTCGAACTGACGGATGCGCCCACGGTGGACATCACCGGCGGGGCGCCGGAGCTGAACGAGAACTTCCGCTACCTGGTGGACGCGTCGAAGGCTCTTGGACGGCACGTCATGGACCGTTCGAATCTCACCGTCCTGCTCCTGCGCTCTCAGTCGGATCTGGCCCAGTTCCTCGCCGACCGCGAAGTCGAGGTCATCGCCAGCCTTCCGTACTTCCTCGCCGAGCGCACCGACGCGCAACGCGGGGCGGGGGTCTTCGACAAGTCCATCCAGGCGCTCAAGCTGTTGAACCGATTGGGGTACGGACGGAATCCCGCTCTCCGGCTCAACCTGGTCTACAACCCCACCGGGGCGTTTCTCCCCGGCGATCAGGACGCGCTGGAGCGCGAGTTCAAGCGGGAACTCGACCGGCGCTATCAGATTCAGTTCGACCGTCTCTTCGCGATCACCAACCTCCCGATCAGCCGCTTTCTGGATTTCCTCCTGGAAACCGGGAACTACGAGCGGTACATGGAACGGCTGGTGAACGCCTTCAACCCGGCGGCGGCGCGGGCGGTCATGTGCCGGAACACCCTTTCCGTCGGCTGGGACGGCCAGCTCTACGACTGCGACTTCAACCAGATGCTGGACGAGACGGTGGCGTTCGGGGCACCGAACCACATCCGCGACTTTTCCCCGGAACTGCTGGAGAACCGGCGCATCGTGACCGGCCTCCACTGCTATGGCTGCACCGCCGGCGCGGGTTCCAGTTGCGGAGGGACCACCGCCTGATGCGCACGGCGCGGGCGGCGGTGCTGGTCGCACCCGGCCGCCCCGCCGAACTCCGGGAGTTCCCGGTCCCGGCGCCCGGACCCGGCGAAGTCCTGCTGGAGACGCTCGCTTCCGAGGTCTGCGGGACCGACGTGCACCTCCGGGACGGGCGCCTCGCCGGGGTGCCCTATCCCATCATCCCCGGCCATGTGAGTGTCGGCCGCGTCGTCGAAGCGAACGACGTCGCGCAGGACGCGGTCGGCAATCCCCTCGCCGCCGGGAGCGTGGTGTCCTTCTTCGACGTCCACGCGACCTGCCATTCCTGCTACCAGTGCCTGGTGGCGCGCCAGCCGAACCGGTGCCCGTCGCGCCGGGTGTACGGAATCACCTATTCCGCGGAGGAAGGGCTGCTCGGCGGCTGGGCGGAGAACATCCTGCTCCTTCCCGGAGCCCAGTCCGTGGTGCTCCCCGGCGAGCTCTCGGTCGATGACCTGATCGGGGGAGGCTGCGGGCTCTTCACCGGGTTCGCGGCCGTGGACCGGGCGGAGGTCCGGCTGGGGGACAGCGTGGTGGTGCAGGGCGTGGGCCCGGTGGGGCTCGCGGCGATCGCCTTCGCCCGGATCTCCGGCGCCGGCGCGGTCCTGGCGGTCGGGGAACCCCGGGCGCGCCGCGATCTCGCCCGCCGCATGGGCGCGGACGAGTCCCTCCCGCTTGCGGAGACGGATTCGGACGAGCGGGTCGCACGGGTACGCGCCGCCACCGGTGGGCGCGGCGCCGATGTGGTCATCGAGGCGAGCGGGAACCCAAAGGCGGTGCCCGAAGGTTTCGCCATGCTGCGCGACGGGGGACGCTACGTCGTGGTGGGTCACTACACCGACGCGGGCGCGGTCCCGGTGAATCCCCACGTGGACATCAACCGCAAGCACGCCGACGTCCGCGGCCAGTGGGGGAGCGAGTTCCACCACTGGACCCGGGCGCTGGACACCCTGGTCCGCTACCGGCGGCGCCTTCCGTTCGCGGACGTGATCGGCCGACGCTACCGGCTCGAGGAGGCCAACCAGGCGCTCGACGACGTGGAAACGCTCCGGGTCACCAAGGCAGTCATCACCCCCTGACCCGGGCGCGCGCCGGATCGGTCCAGGCGATTTCCCGGGCGCGCCGCGCGAGCGCCTCCTCTCGCTGCTCTTCGCGCGTCCGGAACATGTCTCGCGGCGGCATCCCGCTCGCGGCGCACAGCAGGTCCAGCACCTCCTCCTGCGACACGAGGCCGCCGTCCGCCAGGATGTGGCTGACCGGGGCGCCACGTTTCCGCAGCGCCGGCGCGACCAGGATGGTGCGGTGGCAGTTGGCGGGATCCCGCTCGGCGCAGAGGAGCGCGAGACGGGAGTGCGCCGCTTCCTCCAGGACCCGCGCGATCCCCCGGAGGAAGGGTCCGGTCCGAGCCAGCCGCACGAACCGGACTCTGCCCTCCTCGTCGTAACAGGCCGGATCCGGGGATCGAGCGCCCAGTTCGGCGCCCAGGAAGAGATAGCGGATGCCGTGTTCCCGGAGCGACCTTTCGAGGTTGCGGCGGTTGAACTGCGGGTGCCGCCGGCTGTAGGGAACGGACCGGACGTCGGCCACGGCCGCCGCGCGATGCTGCTCGAGCAGGGCCAGCAGCGCGCCGATCGGGTGGTTGGAATGCCCGATGGTGAACACCGCGGGCGCCTCGCCCGGGCCACCTCGACGTACCATGGTCACGACAGGTTCTCAATTCTTCGGGGAAGGGGCTCGTGATCGCCGAACCACGTCGTCAGCAGGAACCCGGCAACCTGGCCCGCGTGCGCGGCAGCCAGACCGCCGAGATGGTGGCGGCGGCGCGGGCGGGCCACTTCGCGCGGGGGGAGCGGCCGCTCGTCACCGAGGATCCCTTCGCCATCCACCTCGCCGGCGAGCGCTGGCAGCGGGTGATCGGCTCGAGCTGGCGCCACTGGCTGGTCACCCGCGTGCTGCTCCGGAAGGTCATCCCGACCACCACCTTCGTTCTCATCCGGACGCGCTTCACCGACGACCGCGTCCTCGGGGCGGCGGAGCGGGGAGTTCGGCAGCTCGTGATCCTGGGGGCGGGCTTCGATACGTTCGCGCTGCGCCATCCGGATCTCGGGGTTCAGGTGTTCGAAGTGGATCTTCCCGCGAGCGCGGCGCTCAAACGGGAGCGGCTCGCCGCCGCAGACATTCCGGTCCCGGAACACCTGCACTTCGTCGAGGTGGATTTCGAGCGCGACGACCTCCGCGAACGGCTGACCGCCGCCGGGTTCGACCCCGGCGAACCTGCCTTCTTCAGTTGGATGGGCGTGACCTACTACTTGGCGCAGGAAGCCGTGACGACCACCCTGGGAGGAGTCGCCGCTCTCGCCGCCCCGGGTTCCGAGCTGGCGTTCGACTACCTGAACTCGCGGGATTGCGTGCCCGGGGAGGAACTGGCGCTCTTCGACAACATTCTCCGTTTCGTGGAGAAACACGGAGAGCCGATGATCACCCATTTCGACCCGGCGGCCGCGGTGGAGCAGTTCGGGCTTGCGGAAGGCTGGGACGTGCTCGAGCACGCGTTCCCGGCCGCGGACCCGAGCGCTTTCCTGGGCGACCGTACCGACCTGCCCCGGGTGGCGCCCCTGTTTCGCATGCTCCACCTGCGCCGGACGTAGGCCCGCGGACCCGCCAGCAGCCGTGATGGCGCCGCCGGCTTGGAACGCCGGCTTCAGCCGGCACAGCCCGCCGAAGGTGGGCGGCGGGACGGACCTCGACTGCCGGGACGGCCTGGCTGCGCGCCAATGCACTCGGGGCAGCGACGAACCGCCCGCGGCCCTGCGGGCCGCTGTGCCGGCTGAAGCCGGCGTTCCAAGCCGTACACGCACCTCAGCGAAGAAAAAGAAAAACTGATGGCAGCGAACCTCGGGTTCGCTGCCTTCCTGATCGGGGGGAAAGTGTGAAAGGGGGCACCCCCCCTTTCACAAAAAACAACGACCAATCGGAATCTCGCCGCCGCGCGCGCCAGCGCGCAAGGGAGTTCCGATTGCCGACGCGAAGCGTCGGGGCGGTTCCCGGATGGGGCCACCCGGCAAACAGCAACGACGTGGTCAACTCAATCCGGACTCGTGGCCCCATCCTGGAACCGCTTCGACGGGGTGGATGAGGGGACTCGAACCCCCAACCACCGGAACCACAATCCGGTGCTCTGCCGTTGAGCTACATCCACCACCGAAATCGGAAGCGGCGGCCGGCTGGCGCGCCAGGGAGGATTCGAACCCCCGACCCGCGGCTTAGAAGGCCGCCGCTCTGTCCAACTGAGCTACTGGCGCTCCCGCGCTTCGTGAATCGGACCCGGCCGCACGGTCGCGAGGCGCCCGCTCGACCTCTTCTATTGTCGGGGCGAGAGGATTTGAACCTCCGGCTTCCTGCTCCCAAAGCAGGCGCGCTGCCAGACTGCGCCACGCCCCGAGAAACTAGGGAAGTATAGGTGGGTCAGCGGCGCGGGCCGCCTTCAGGAACCGGACCGCCGGGCGCAGCGCCCGGCCGCGGTGACTGATGCGCTCCTTCTCCTCGAGGCTCAGTTCCGCCATCGTCCGGCCGAATTCGGGAACCAGGAACACCGGGTCATAGCCAAAGCCTCCGGTACCACGGGGGGCCGTCGCAATCGCTCCCTCCACGGTCCCGTTGGACCGGAAGACGATGCGGCCGCCCACGGCCACCGCCACCGCTGACCGGTAGCGGGCGCCCCTCCCCCTGGCGGGATTCGCGGCCAGCAGTTCGAGGAGGTGACGGTTCTTCTCCGCGTAGGGGGTATCCCGTCCCAGCCAGCGGGCGGAGCGGACCCCGGGCCCGCCATCCAGGGCATCCACCTCCAGACCGGAGTCCTCGGCGAGCGCCGGAAGGCCGGTCGCCGCCTGGTAGTGGAGGGCCTTGATGCCGGCGTTGGCGAGAAACCCCTCTCCCGTTTCCTCCGGCTCCTCGGGAGGGGAACCGGAGAGATCGGGAAGACCCAGCAGGCGCACTCCGGCGCCGGCGAGCGCGGCCCGCATCTCCCGCACCTTGCCCGGGTTCCCGGTGGCGAGCAGGAGGGACGGCACGGTCTGGCACTCTACGATCTCCGCTCGGGCGCCACGCGTCAAGGCGTTCGGCGACCGGCCTTCATCAAGAGCAGGCGGGGAGGTTCCCATGCTTCCGACATGCAGGATCGTCACGCTGGCATGCCTCGTGGCCGCGATCGCGCTTCACGCCGGCCCGGCAGCCGCACAGTCTCAAACCTCGGACCCGGACTTCGACGCCTCCGTGGAAGAGCCGGCGTACCCGGCGGACGGACCGGTCGTGGTCATCGATGAGGCGCACGCCAACTTCCACACCTCCACCGGCCGCTACCGGCCCTTCGCGGAACTGCTGCGCAACGACGGCTACACCGTGGTCGCCGGGAAGACGCCTATCGATCGGGACGGGCTCGATGCGACGGACGTCCTCGTGATCTCGAACGCCCTGCCCCCGCCGGGATCCGCACCCGGCGCTCCCGCCTTGACCGAGCGGGAGTCGGCCGCCATCGAGGGCTGGGTCCGGGACGGTGGATCCCTCCTGCTGATCGCCGACCACGCGCCCTTCGGCGGCGCGGCGGAGAGTCTCGGCCGACGATTCGGGGTGACGATGGGAAAGGGCTGGGTGTGGGACGTGCGCGAAGCCGGCGCCGCGATCGAGACCCGGTTCGTGACCTCACGCGAGAACGGCCTGCTCGGGACCCATCCGGTGCTCCGCGGCCGCGACGCGTCGGAGGAGGTGAGGAGCCTGAAGGCGTTTTCCGGTCAGAGCCTGGGTGTCCCGGCGGGGGCGAGCGTGCTGATGAAGCTCAGCGAAACCGCCCGGGAGGTGCGGAATCGGACCGACCTCGAGACCATCCGCGCGGCGGTCGCGGGCGGGGTGGCGGCCGCGAACGACGTGATCGAGGAACTCTCGGAGCCCGTCGGCGGCCGGGCGCAGGGGATCGCCATGACGTTCGGAGCGGGGCGGGTCGTGCTGCTGGGGGAGGCGGCCATGCTGTCCGCCCAGGTCAGCCGAAGGGGTGACCCGCCGACGGCCACCCCGATGGGAATGAACGAGCCGGGAAACGACAACCGTCAGTTCGTGCTCAACACGCTCCACTGGCTTTCGGGCCTGTTGCACTGATTCCCGCCGGCCCCGTCGGCCGTCAGGCCAACGGAACCCCGGCGAGCACCGAACGCTGGCGCGCCGCGATGGTGGAAATCCCCTCGAGCGCCGCGTCGAGCAACTCGTCCAGGACATCCCGCCGGAAGGGCGCTGCCTCGGCGGCGCCCTGAACCTCGATCAACTGACCGGCTGGCGTCGCGACGACCGTCAGGTCCACCGCGGCCCGGGAGTCCTCGGAATAGTCGAGGTCCAGGAGCACCTGGCCGTCCACGACGCCGACGCTCACCGCCGCGACCTGGCGGCGCAGCGGGTTCTCCTCGAGCACCCCGCGCGCCTGCAGCCGGTGGAGAGCCAGCGCCAGCGCGACGAACGCGCCCGTGATGGAGGCAGTCCGGGTGCCGCCATCGGCCTCGATGACGTCGCAGTCAACCCGGACGGTCCGCTCGCCAAGCGCCGAGAGGTCCACCGCGGCCCGCAGCGAACGTCCGATGAGCCGCTGAATCTCCGCGGTGCGCCCGGGCACCCCGCTCCGGTCCCGGCGGATCCGCTCGCCCGAGGACAGCGGCAGCATTCCGTATTCCGCGGTGAGCCACCCCCGGCCCTTGCCGCGCAGCCACCCGGGCACCCCCTCCTCGACGCTGACCGCGGCGACCACGCGCGTGTCTCCCTGGCGGACGAGAACGGAACCGGGGGCGCGGCGGAGAAAACCGGCCTGCAGCCCCAGGTCACGGATTTCCCGTTCCGCGCGTCCGCCGCGCCGACTCACCCGCGACCGCCGTCCGAATCAGCCAGCAGCCGCTCCGGGGCCCTCCCGAATCCCGAACGGAGATCGAGATGTCCGGCCAGCGTCTCGGTCTCCCGCCCCTCCACGAGGAGCCGCACCTCCGCGATGGCCGGAAGGCTCTCCACCAGGGTGTGACTGAGGCTGTAGACCGTCAGTTCCTCCGCGTGCAGCCCGCCCGAGTGGCCCTCCAGCAGGTCGAGCGTGAAGTTGATGACGGCAACTCCGCGCCCGCTGACGAACACATCCAGGACCTGCACTTCCTCGGGAAACGTCCCGGACTCCTCGACGATCCTTTGCACCAGCGCCTCGGCGCGGCCGCGGGTGGTGGACACGCGGGGGAGTTCCACCTCACGGAGGTGGAGCAGGCCGTCCGGCCCGGCGGCGAACAGCCTGGCGCCCTGCGCGTCCGGGTCCTGCATCGCGGGAGCGGCGGTCTCCGCGCCGGCCGGGGCAACCGCTGCCGCCTCACCGGCCGCCGGAGGAGCGCCCGGTTCCTCCGCCGGAACCGCGCCGCACGCCGCGACGCCCCACCAGGCCGCGACCGGGAGGAACGCCGCGGAGATCGGGCGGCGCCGGGCGGACGTCACCGAAAGTCCCCCGTGGGCCGCAGGCTGCTGAGCGAACGCTGGTATCGGAGAATCCCGGTGGCAAGCGCGCGCGCCGCCTGGCGGGGGAATGCCGGATCCGACAGTCGCGAAAGGTCCCGCCGCGAGGTGACGAATCCGAGTTCCACCTGCACGGCCGGCATCGCCGCTCCCCGCAGCACCCGCACCGGCGCATCGGCCACCCCTCCCGCGGCGATGTCCAGTACCTGCAGTTCCGAGGCCAGCGCTTCGGCCAGCCTCCGGGAAGCCGGCACGAAGGGCGCCTGCGCGCTGCTCCAGGGGACGAACTGAACCGCGCTCCCCGCGGGCGCCCGGCCCGCGGCCTGCGGAGTCAGGTGATACACGAGAGTCCCGGAAGCGGCCGGACTCGGGGAGGCGTTCAGGTGAATGCTGATGAGCACGTCGGCGCGGGCGGTGTTGGCGGCCGCGATCCGGTCGTCGAGCGCTACGTCGCGGTCCGAGTCGCGGGTGAGCACCACCCGAAACCCGTGCTCCCGTTCCAGCAGGTCGCCGAGGGCGAGCGCCACCGAGAGGGCCACGTCCTTCTCGGCGACTCCGCCGGCGCCCGCCGCCCCCCGGTTCGGTCCCCCGTGCCCCGGATCGATGGCGATCGTGCGGACCTCGGAGGGCCCCACCAGGTCGCGTCCGCGGCGCGGCTCCGCGGCTGGGCGGTCCCCCAGCACATCGGCGCCCGAGGCCGCGCGCACCCCTCCGCGGAGCAGATTGAGCGTCAGCGCGCCGGGCGTTCGCTCCTGGAGAAAACGGCCGTAGTTGCGGCCGGTGTTGATCTCGAGGATGTAACCGGTCCCCCGGCGGATGAGATCGACGTGCTCCACCACGCCGTCCCGCGGTGTTTCCTCCGCGAAGACGGTCTCGACGAAGGCCGTCCGCACCAGGACCGAGACCCGGCGGCGCCCTTCTTCAATCTCCAGCGGAACCGGCGGATCGGTGCGCACGATCACCCGGGTGGACCCGGGGCGGCTCGCGATTTCGACGTCGAGACGGGGATACCCCTCTCCTACCGCCAGGGTCCTCGCATTGTCGTCGTAGCGGGCGCGGCCCGGGAGGAGGTCCGGCAGGACCAGGGCGACGAAATCGAGGGGTACGAACCACTCGCCACCCCGCCGAACGCTCGGGTTGCGCAGCACGCGGGTGGTGTCCCCGACCCTGACGAAGCTGCGTCCGGCATCGAAACGAACCGGTTCGCCCGAAAGCCGCAGCACCGCCTGCCGATCGCTGTCTCCCGGCCGCACCGTGCCCCCAAGCGCCCCGGCAACCTCCCGGAGGCGCACCATCTCCACTCCGCCCAGCCTCCGTACGGCCAGCGCCGTGGCGTCGCCGTGGTCGACGATCCAGAGCTCGGGCGACCGCTGGGCCCCGAGGACCGCGCCGGCGGCATCCGGCGCCGGAATCCAGGCGGAGCCCACGAACCCGAGGGCGAGGAGGAACGGCCGGAGAACGAGGGCGCCGCGACGCATGAATGGCAGCCGGAGACAGAATAGCGTTTCGCCGTCGAGGGTTCGGGGACCCGACCACGTCCTTACCGTAGAATCCGCCGCCCTCATGACAGAAAAGGGATTTACGGTCCAGCCCGCAGACGGTGGCCTCATCGTGCTGCTCCCCGGCCTGGGGGCGGTCAGCACCACGTTCATCGCCGGGATTCACGCGATTCGCAAGGGATTGGCGGCACCCGTCGGGTCGGTGACGCAGATGGGAACGATCCGGTTGGGCAAGCGCACCGAGGGCCGGACCCCGCTGATCCGGGACTTCGTGCCCATCGTCCCGATCGAGGATCTCGCCTTCGCCGGGTGGGACCTGTTCGAGGACGACGCCTATACGGCGGCGCAGAAGGCCGGCGTGCTCGAACCGGCGCTGCTCGATGCGGTGCGGGAGGAACTGGAGGGCGTGCGGCCCATGCCGGCCGTCTTCGACCGCGACTTCGTGAAGAAGCTCGACGGGTCGTACGTCAAGTCGGGGGCCACCAAGATGGACCTCGCCGACCAGCTCATCGAGGACATCGAGCGGTCCCGGGAGGCCTCGGGCGCTGCGCGGGCGGTGATGATCTGGTGCGGTTCCACCGAGACCTTCCTGGCCGAGGCTCCCGTCCACCGGGACCTCGAGACGTTCGAAGCGGGCCTCCGGAACAACTCGCCCGACATCGCGCCCAGCATGATCTACGCGTACGCCGCCCTCCGGTGCGGCGTGCCGTACGCCAACGGCGCGCCCAACCTCAGCGCCGATATTCCGGCGCTTCGTGAACTGGCCTCGGCGAACGGCGTTCCCGTCGGCGGCAAGGACTTCAAGACCGGCCAGACGCTCATGAAGACCATCCTGGCGCCCGGCCTCAAGGCCAGGATGCTGGGCCTCAGCGGCTGGTTCTCCACCAACATCCTCGGCAACCGCGACGGAGAGGTTCTCGACGACCCCGGTTCGTTCAAGACCAAGGAAGAGAGCAAGCTCAGCGTGCTGGAGTACATCCTCCAGCCGGACATGTATCCCGAGCTGTACCGCGACCTCTACCACAAGGTGCGCATCAACTATTACCCGCCGCGGCGCGACAACAAGGAAGGCTGGGACAACATCGACATCTTCGGCTGGCTGGGCTACGAGATGCAGATCAAGGTGGATTTCCTCTGCCGCGACTCCATCCTGGCCGCGCCGCTGGTGCTCGATCTCGCCCTCTTCCTCGATCTCGCCTCGCGCGCGGGCCTGCGCGGGATCCAGGAATGGCTCTCGTTCTTCTTCAAGAGCCCCATGAGCCCGCCGGGCGTCTATCCGGAACACGACCTCTTCATCCAGCGGAAGAAACTGACGAACACCCTCCGCTACCTGATGGGGGAGGAGGTCATCAGCCACCTCGGGGAATACACTCTGGAAACGAGGGAGACATCCGACTGATCCACTGATCCATGCAGATCTCGAAGAGCCGGTGCGTCGGTTGCGGGAACTGCGTCGCGGTCTGCCCGGTCTCGGCGATCAGCATCGGGGACGACGGACGCGCGGTGGTGAACAGCGACCAGTGCGTCGAGTGCTACACCTGCTACCGCGGACTGAGCACCGAGCGGCTCAACCCGACCCTTATCCGCACCGTACGGAGAGTGCTCGGCTGGATGCGGCTCCGCTTCGATCCGGAGCCGGACATCTGCCCGACCTCGGCGATCGAACCGCAGGAGCTCGCCTGGCCGCGCGTCGTGCGCCGCGCCTTCTCCGATCCCCTCGTCTCCCACGAGGCCACCGGCGTCCACGGCCGGGGGACCGAGGAAGTCAAGACGAACGACGTGACCGGCCGGGTCTCGGTCGGAGAATGCGGCATGACGGTGGAGTTCGGCCGGCCGGGGGTATCCGCCAGCTTCGCCGACATGGATCGGGTCACCCGGCGCCTCGCGCGGCTCGGGGTGCACTTCGAAAAGAAGAACCCGGTCACCAACCTGATGAGCGACGTCGCCACGGGAGCGATCCGGGAAGACCTCCTGGGAGAACGCGTGCTCTCGGCGATCGTGGAGATCAAGGTCCGGACGGAGCAGGTGCCCGAGGTGATGAAAGCGGTGGAAGCGGCCGCCGCTGACTCCGAGACGATCATCTCGGTGGGCGCCGCGACCCGCTGCGGCCCGGAGGGCGAGGACGACCTCGGGGCCATGCTGCGGCAGCACGGCTACACGGCGTTCCGCGGCAAGACGAACCTCGGACTCGGCCGCCGCCCGGCCTGACCTTCGGCCGCCCGCGTCAGGCTGCGAGCGCCGCGGCGAGCGCGTCCGCGACCTCGTCCACCTGGGCCTCGGTGATCACGAGCGGGGGCAGCAGCCGGATCACCGTCGACCCGGCCGGCAGCGCCAGCACGCCGCCTTCCATCAGCCGCTCGAGGGTGGGACGGCAACGCTCCCGGAGCTCGACGCCGATCATCAGGCCCAGTTGCCGCACCGCCCGCACCCGGGCGGGCAGCTTTCGGGAGATCCGTTCCCGGAATCGCGCGCCCCGTTCCTCCGCCCGCTCCGCCAGCCGTTCGTCCTCCATGAAGCGGATGGCGGCGAGCGCCGCCGCGCAGGCGAGCGGGTTGCCGCCGAACGTGGTGCCGTGCTTGCCGATGAGCGGCGGCAGGCGGTCACCGGCGAGCACCGCGCCCATGGGGACGCCGCCGGCGATCGCCTTGGCCAGGCACAGGAGGTCCGGCTCCACGCCGTGGTGTTCGCAGGCGAACATCCGGCCGGTGCGGCAAAAGCCCGTCTGCGACTCGTCCAGGATGAGCATCGCGCCCGCTTCGTCGCAGGCGGCGCGCACCGCCCGGAGGTACCCGGGTTCGGCGGGCCGCACGCCGCCTTCGCCCTGGACCGGTTCCAGCAGCACCGCCGCGGTCTGGTCGCCGACCGCATGGCGCAGCCTGTCGGCGTCGCCGAACGGCACGAAGGAGAAACCCGGGACGAGGGGCGCAAAGGGTTCCCGATAGTCCTTCCGGAACGTGGCGCTCAGCGCCCCCATGGTGCGGCCGTGGAAACCGCGCATCGCGGCGACGATCCCGGTGCGGCCGGTGGCGAGGCGGGCGAACTTGAGCGCCGCCTCCACCGCCTCCGCTCCCGAGTTGCACAGGAAGGCGCGGGTCAGCCCCGGGGGCGCGATGGAGACGAGTTTCTCGAGTAGCTCCGCCCGCCGGTCGTTGTAGAAGATGCCGGGACAGGCCACCAGCAGCCGCGCCTGTTCGGCGATCGCCCGCGCCACCGCGGGGTTGGCGTGGCCCACGCTCGCCACGCCGATGCCCCCGACGCAGTCGAGGTAGCGGCGCCCCCGGTCGTCCCAGACCTCCGCCCCGGACCCGCGAACCAGGGTCAGGTCGCGCTTGGGATAGACCTCGAGCCCCCAGGTCCGTTCGGCTTCCCGGGAGTTCATTCGATCACCGTCCCCCGGCCCGCGAGGGCGTCCCGGACGGGGTGCTCGACCCGCCCGTCGGCGATCACCACACGGGTCGAACCGGCCCGGACCAGCCGGCTCAGGGCGAGCATCTTCCGCTTCATTCGCCCGCTCACCAGGGCCTCGCGGCGCTCGACCTCGGCGCGCGACATGCGGGGAATGAGCGAGCCGGGGTCGTCCGGCGCCTCGAGGAACCCGGGCGCCTCGATCAGTTGGACCACCAGCTCGGCGTGGAGCTCGGCGTTGAGCGCGACCAGGATGTCGTCGTTCTCCGAGTTGATCGCGAAGCCGCGCTCGTCGAGGATGGGGACCGTCAGGACCGGCGCCAGTCCCTGGTCGAGCAGTTGCCGCAGCAGCCCCCCGTTCACCCCGGTCGGCTTGCCCGACAGGTCGCGCCGGATCAGGGTCTTGCCGCCCTCCCGAACGCGGATGCCCGGGTTCCGGCGGCCCCGGACGAGGGCGCCGTCGAGGCCGGTGAGGCCGATCGCATTCACCCCGCTCCGCTGGAACAGCTCCACGATCCGCTTGTTCCGCAGGCCCGCGTAGGCCATCAGGATGAGGTCCAGCGCTTCGGCGTCGGAGTACACGCTGTCGTAGCCGGACACCGAGGTGAGCACCTGCTTGTGGATGCCGAGGCGCTCACCGAGTTCGTCGCGCAGGGCGTTGGCGCCGTGGAGGACCACGAACGGCTGATCGATTCCGGCGAGATCACCGGTGATTCCCTCCAGGTTGATCGACGCACCCCCGCCGATCTTGATCAGGAGCACGACGTCACCCGGTCGCGGGGCCGGGGCCGAACGTGCTGATCGTCCCGTTCGCGATGGGGGTCCACTCGGCCGGGCCGGCCAGCGCCGGATACCTCTCCGAGCACAGGACGTGCGCGCCGCCGACGGTGGCGCGGCGCATCTGGAAGTAATCGGGATCCTCGTTGAAGCGGCTGGCCACGGTGACGCGGAACGCGGCGTCGGTGACGACGAGGTTCATGGCCCGCAGGTAGCGGGTGCGTTTCTCGATCAGGGGGAGCCCCCGTTCGAGGGCGCGGCGCAGATCGCCGCGGTCGAACCGCTTCACGAAGTTGAAGACCTTCTCGGCCCCGATCCGCCCCTGTTCCCGGATCCGCACCCCGCGGAGCTCGCCGTTGAAGAGGAACATGCGCTCCCCGTCGAAGAAGGGCATGTTGTTCGCGACGCGGATCCCCTCGTCGCGGAAGGCGCTCCGGGCGTGGGCAAGCAGGAGGCGGGTTCGGCCCCGGGGCCGCCGGCGGTCCTCCCAGATCGGCGTGATGTTGCGGTAGATCCGCCAGCGGCCGTCCTCGAGCCAGGCGCAGCCCCAGCCGTGTCCCTGAAACTCGCGGCTGTTCCTCGCGACTTCGGTGAACGCCTCCAGGTGTTCCCCCACGTCGAAAGGCTCGTCGCCGCGGACGCAGAGCAGCCGGCACATTTGGGGGATTCTGGCGCTCCCGCGGTCGGCTCCTAGATCGGGTGGAGACCGGTGAAATCGAGACCGGCCCGTTCCGGCAATCCGAACATCAGGTTCAAGGCGTGGACCGCCTGCCCCGCCGCTCCCTTCGTCAGGTTGTCGAGGGCGCTCATGGCCACCACGCGCTTCGTGTCGGAGTCCCGTTCGAACCCCACGTCGCAGTAGTTCGTGCCGGCGAGGATCCCCGGTTCCGGGTAGCGGTGAATCCCGCTCCGGCCCTTCACGATCCGCACGAAGGGCTCCCCGGCGTAGGCGTCGCGGTAGATCCGCCAGAGCTCCCGGTCCTCGAGGGCGCGGTCCGCGAAGACGTGACAGGTGGCGAGCACCCCGCGCACCATCTCGATCGACGTGGCGGAGAAGTGGAGATCCCGCACGCCGAGAGCTTCCGCGATCTCCCCCAGATGACGGTGTCCGGTGGGCTTGAACGCCCGGGCGGCGCCGCTGCGTTCCGGGTGATGACTGGCGGCGGTCGCCTGGTTGCCGGCTTCGCTGGAGCCGACCAGCACCTCGATGACCGCCGACTCCACGACTCCCGCGGCGGCCAGCGGCTTGAGGGCGAGAATGGCGGCCGTGGCGTTGCACCCGGCGCAGGCCACCAGCTCCGCGTCGCGGAGCGCCTCCCGGTTCAGTTCGGGGATCCCGTAGACGAAGCGGCCCAGCAGGTCCGGGCAGGGGTGCGGCCCGCCGTACCAGCGCTCGTAGGCCGCGGGGTCGCGCAGCCGGAAGTCGGCGCCCAGATCCACGATCCGCCCGGCGATCCGGCGGAAGTCCTCGACCCGGCGGGAGGACTCCCCGTGCGGAAGACACACGAAGAGCACGTCACAGCCGGAAAGCTCGTCGAGGCCGCGGAACTGGAGACGGGTGGCGCCGCGCAGGTTCGGATGCACGCCGTGGGCGAACTTCCCGGCGAGGCGCTCGGAGGTGATCTCGGCTACCTCGACCTGCGGATGGGCGAGGAGCAGGCGCAGCAGTTCGCCGCCGGCATAGCCGGAGGCGCCTGCGATGGATGCCCGGATCATCGGCCGGCGGAGAGGAGGTAGGACACGATCCGCTCCGGGATGTCGACCCCGGTGACGCCGATGCTGTTCCGGAACTCCATCGTGTAGTTGACCTCGTTGACGAGCAGGCCTTCCGGGGTCTCGAAGAGGTCCACGGCGAGGACGCCGCCGCCCACCGCCTCCGCCGCCCGGAGCGACAGTTCGGCGAGCTCGGCGGTCACCGGACAGTTGGAGGTCTTCGCTCCCCGCGCGGTGTTGGTGATCCAGTGATCCGAGGTGCGGTACACAGCGGCGACGCACTCATCCCCGACCACGAAGCTGCGGATGTCCCGGCCGCCCTTCTCCACGTACTTCTGGGCAAAGAAGATGGAGTGGTGGTAGCTGCCGAGGATCGCCTTGTGCTCCAGCACCGTCTCCGCCGCCTGCCGATCGTTGATCCGGGAGAGCAGCCGGCCCCAGGATCCGACCGCCGGCTTCAGCACCACCGGATAGTCGAGTTCCTCGATGGCTTCGAGGGTGGAGCCCTCGGTGAAGGCGACCCGGGTTTCGGGTTGCGGCACGCCGAACTCCTCGAGCGCGACGGCGGTCAGGATCTTGTCGCCGCACTTGCGCGAGACCTCGTAACGGTTGACGCACCGGACGCCCATGCTCTCGAAGAGCCGCAGGGCGTGCATCGCCCGGGAGTGGTTGATGGAACGCTCCAGGATGACGTCAACCGCGGGCGGAGTCCGCAGGTCGAACACCAGCCGGCGGTCGTCGAGGAAGACCAGCTCGACTCCCGGACGGCGCCGCAACTCCCGGATGAGGAGCTTTTCTTCCGGACGGATCAGGGAATGGAGGAAGCCGACCCTCATTCACCCCAGTCCTCCTCGGCGGTCGGGGCTTCGCCCAGGGTGATCGGGTCGAGGCCCAGGATCTCGAGTTCGCTGCCGCACTCCGGGCACTCGAGGAGCTCCCCTTCGACCGGATCCTCGGAGATCTCGACGGCGCCGCCGCACACCGGGCAATTCGTCATTGCCGCTTCTCCTGGTCCGTCCGAAAGGCGAAGGAACCCACCCGGCCTCGGGTCCGCTCAGCCGCCGCGCAGGATGCGGCAAGCGCGGGTGGTGTTGAAGATCCCGCAGGAGCAGAAGCGCGCCATCGCCTCGGCGCAGTCTTCCGGCGCCCGCCGTCCGGTCCGCACCCAGTCGAGCATCTTGCGGGCGAAGCCGAACGAGAGCATCCCGTGGCCGCACATCGTGGAGAGCTGAAGCGTGGCGCGGTCCGGCAACCGGTCCAGGTTCCCGAAGAACCCCAGGCTGTACTCGACGCTGTGCCGGACGATTCCCGCTTCCCGGGCCAGTTCCGCGGCCCGGTCGGTCAGCCCGCTGATGTTGATGCTGATCCCCAGATCGGCTTCCTTCAGGTCCGCCAGGAACCCCACCAGCGCTTCTTCGGTGTCGAAGACCGCCGACACCACCGTCGGGGCGTTCACCCCGGTCCGGATCGAGTCGAGGGCCAGGCGCTTTCGCCGGCGCCAGTGGGCCAGCGGGTTCAGCCGGGAGGACCGGAAGATGCCCCCCTTGGTGGCGTCGCCCAGGTTGATGGGCCCGTGGCGGAGGGCGATCTCGGTGAACCGCCGCAGCTTTTCCGGCGACCCCTCGTCGTTGATTCCCCGCGCCGCCATCGCGAACACGATGTAGTCGTCCTTGAGCGTCTCCGGGGCCCCGTAGCGGTGGAGGGTGTTCGTCATCGGGCGCGCAAAGCATACGGGCCTCCCGCGCCGTCGCGTCCCGGCGGCTCGCGCGCCGGTTCCGGCGCCAGTGCGGCCGGTCCTTAGAATCGGCGCCCATGGCCTCGAGTGCCGCGCCTTCCTGGGTCGCCTGCCCTGCACCCCCCGCCGGCGCGGACGCCGCGAAGACGGCTCGGACGATTTCGCCCGCCAATGGATGGCCTGCCCACCGCGCCCCGCCGGCGGGAGGCCGCTGGCGACTCTTCCTGAGCGGTGATGGAGGGGCCGCGCGGGTCGCCGCCGCCGAAGCCGTTTCCGGGCAGAGTTCGGTCGTGACTCCAACCGTGCCGATGGAAGACCTGCCGCTCGGCCTGCACCGCCTGGGTCCGCTCCCGGATCACGCGGACGCCGTCCTGCTCGCCGACCTTCATCGGGCCTTCCCCTGCCGGGCCGCCGTCCGCCGGCGGGGCGCGCTCGAGGAGACGCCGCCGCTTCCCGCGATCGCGACACCTGCGTACGTGCTGGCCCGTCTCGGCCAGCTCGGGACCGAAGCGCGGACCCTGGTGGTGTCGGCCCGGGAAGACGAGATCGTGCGGCGGGCCGCGGACCTCCTCGCTGGCAGGGGCGCGGCCTGCCAGTTCGAGGTAGCGCGCGAACCCGTCCCCCCCGCATCCCCCGCGCCGGTGCGGGGTCCGGGGGAACGCGAACTGGCTGGGGCCGCGAGCGCCGCGGAGCTCAGGAGCATCGCCCTGCAGGCGCCGGCGGCCGCCGTGCGGGGCCAGGCGGCCACCGCGGCGGTGGAGGCCGAGCCCGAGGACCCCATCGGTCACTTGCTGGCCGGCTGTGCGGCGAACGAGCGGAAGCAGCCGGCGGAGGCCGCGGCGGCGTTCCGAACGGCTCTTGAGCGTGACGAATCGCTCGCCGCGGCCCACTTCGAACTCGGGAAGACGATGATCGTCCTCGACGACCTCGAAGCGGCGCTCGAGTGCTTCCGACGGACCACCGAGACCCTGCCAGGGTTCGCTCCCGGATGGGCGAACGCCGGCGCCGCGCTCGGCGAACTGGAGCGTCCCGAAGAGGCGCTGGGCGAGCTCGAGCGCGCCGCCGATCTGGATCCGCTCAGCCACTCGCTCGCCTCGAACCTGGGAGTGACGCTGCGGGACCTCGGCCGGCTGGCGGAGGCGGAACGCGCGTTCCGCTGGGCGCTCGAGCTCGCCCCCGACTTCGTGTTCGGGTACTACAACCTCGCGAACGCGGTCTATCTGCAGGGCCGCCACCGGGAGGCGGTGGGGTTGTTCGAGAAAGCCCAGGCGATGGACCCGTCGGGTTCCGACCGCCAGCGGCTGCTCCTCGCGGCGGCCCGGCTGGCGGCCGGGGACGTGGAGGAAGCGCTGCGCGACTACCGGGCGGTGTTCGACTCCCTCGAGGGCCAGATGCGGATGGACATGCGGACGGTGGCCCAGTGGGATCTCCGGAGGCTGGCCGAACGCACCGGGATCGGCCCCGAGCTGCGGCGCGCCGCCGAGTTCGTGCGGTCGATCCGCGCCTGAATTCTCCGAATTCCATTTGACTTGGACCCCGGTTCGGCCATATAAGGGCCTACCCCGCCACGCGTATGTTCCGCGCGGCGGTCAGCCCCCGGCGAACGGAGAGATCCCCTCATGCCCAGCCATCCCAACAACCCGAAACGCCTGGCGGTCGGACTGCTTGCAGCCGGAGTCGCGTTCCTCCTCCTCGGGGGATTCGCGGCGGCGCAGGAAGAAGAAGCGGAGCCCAGGCCGCCTGAGGGCCAAACCCATCCCCTCCTTGAGCCGCACGATGTGCTCAACGAGTTCGGGGTGATCAGTTCCAGCGGGCATGACGACGGCGGCTGGGGGCTCGAGCCCGAGCTGCGGGTGCCCGAGCAGTACCAATACCGGCGCCGGGACCAGCAATTGAAGGAAGTGGACCTCACGGGGAACCAGCTTCCGCCGATCCTCACCGAGATGCGGGTGCTCAGCAAGGAAGTGGCGCCCGGGGACGAGGTCCGCGCCATTGCGCGAGTCGTCTCCCCCTACAACGAGGCCCAGTCCTTCGTCTCCCTCTTCTACAACCGGGAACTCGGCCGCGCGGCCACCATGTACATCAATTTCCAGCCCCACGAGAGTGACGACACCCTGTTCCTCGGCCGCGGCAAGCTGTCTCGCTTCGCAGCGCCGGGGCGCTACGTGGTGGGAACCACGATCATCGCCGACAAGGTCGGCGACCGGAAGGCCTACTGGGCCGATTTCCACAAGGCGATGCAGGAGGAGGACGGTTCGCCGGTCGGCTTCCAGGTCACCGAGAGCGACACCGTCGACATCACCGCGCCGGTCCTGAAATCGGTCAGCGTCGAAACCGAGCGCGTGCGGGCCGGTGGAGGCCTGATCAAGTACAGCGTGGTCGCCGAGGACGACGTTTCGGGCGCCACGGAAGCAGAGACGATATGGGTGTCGCCCACCGGCTACCACCAGATCCGCTCGACCATGGTGATGGTGGGCGGCCAGCCGGGCCTGTTCAAGGGCGTGCTCCAGGTTCCCCGGTGGTACGAGGGCGGCGAGTGGCAGCTCATGCGCATCACGCTCAAGGACAACGCCACCAACATCCGGTACTACTTCAACCGCACCGAGCCCATGATGGAAGCCGCCACGGTGCAGGTGGACCAGGAAAAGGAAATGATCGACCAGGTCCCGGCCAGGATCCTGGCGGCGCAGTTCACCAAGAAGCAGGCGAAGCTGGGCGAGCGGGTGGGGCTGACCGTCCTCGCTGAGGACAACCTCTCCGGCGTCTTCAGCATCGAGGGCTACGTCCGGTCGCCGAACGGCGCCGACGCGCTCAAGGTCAAGCTCAAGAGCATGACCCCCGAGACCGGCGAGTTCGTGGACGTGAACCGTCCGTCCAAACTGCCGGAGCCCAACATCTGGACCGGAAACTTCACGGTGACGGACACCATGGAGTGGGGGGATTGGGAACTCGTCCGGCTCGGCGTTTCCGACGAAGCCAGAAACTTCTACACCTACTACGAGGATCGGGATCCCGAGATAGACGGGATCACGGTCAACTTCTACAATGAAGACACCGAGACCGCCGAGGAAGGCGGCAAGGAGGGCCCGCGATGACGGCCAAGACCATCGACCGCCGCGATTTCTTCAAACTGGGCGCGGCCGCGAGCGCCGGGGCGGTGCTTTCCACCCGGAACGCCGCCGGCAGCCCCATCTTCGAGGCGGGAGCCGGGATCCCGCAGGGAGGCATGGTCCTTCCGGCGAACCCGGGCTTCAAGACGAAGCACCTGGTGACGGTCATCCTGGGCAACGGCGCCCGGAAGATCGACGTCATCGACAACCCGGAGCACTCGCCCTTCCAGACGAAGATGGCCGCCGAGGGGACCGTCTTCACCGAGGACTACGGCGAGACCGCGAACCTCCACGGCTACATGTACTCCGAGGTGCTCAGCGGGGTGGATGCGCCGGCGCAGCGGCCGCGTTACCCCACCTGGTCCGAGTACATCCGCAAGAAGGCCGGCGGGACGGCGACCGACTACTGGACTCTCCAGGGCGCGTCCTACTACCGGGCCTGGACCTGGGATGTGAAGCACTTCAGCCAGCATCCCGAGTACGGCGTGAAGCACGGCTCCACGAGCCTCACGATGAACCGGATCTTCTATCCGGAGCAGAAGCTCACCGGCGCCCAGATCGCGGATCTGAACGTGGAGAAGGGCCTCGGGCACACGCCGAAGGAGCGGAAGCAGGTCGAGGAGTTCATCGACTCCGTCCTGGCGTCGAAGTCCTACGTCCCGCCTTCCACCCGGGAGCCGGTCATCAACCGGGAGATCCCCTACGGGGACGCCCAGGTGCTGCACCTGGTGCCCCAGATCCTCAAGGAGTTCAAGCCGAAGTCCATCACCGCGCAGATCCTCGCCCTCGACGACGCGCACGCCGACTTCGGGTTCTGGGACTACAACACGGACTACTGGGAGTACATCAAGCACATCAAGACCACCGATGAGCTGATCGGCAACCTGTGGCGCCAGATCCAGGCCGACGCGTACCTCCGGGACACCACCGCGCTGGTGATCCGTCCCGAGTGCGGCCGCGACGACGAGGTGAACATCTACGGACAGCTCGGGCACAGCCCGGGCAACTACTACGCCCACTACGTGTGGTTCATGGCGCTCGGGCCCGACTTCAAGAAGGGCCACACCGTGACCGAGCGGGTGCAGCGGCGGGACGTCGTTCCGACGCTGACCTACCTCATGTCCGGTGAGAACGCCGAGTTCGCCACCGGGCACGTCCGGACCCAGATGTTCAAGGACGAGTACAACCTGCCGAAGTACATCCTTCCGCCGACTGCCGAGGTCAAGGAGCCCGCGGTCGATTGGGAGAAGATCGTGGAAGAGCGCCAGACGGCCGAGAAGGTCAAGGAGTTCGCGCGTTCGACCGTCGGCTACGGCGACTGACGAGGGCTCGGGAGTCCCGACCAACAAAACAAGGAGATCATCGAAAATGGACGACCTGAACCGTCGCGCATTCCTCAGGAGGGCCGGCTTCGCCTTCGCCGGCGCGGTGGGCGCCGCCTCGTTCGCGGCCGCCCAGCAGCAGGAAGAGGAGAAGAAGGAAGACGAGGAAACCCAGGAAGAGATCGACTACGACGCTCTTTTCGCGGAGGACAGCGGGGACGAAGACACCCGCGCCTGCCCGCAGTGCGGGGCCCTCATGTACCGCCAGGGCCGCACCTGGACCTGCGAGAACTGCGGCTACAGCTACGTCGAGTAGTTCTTCCTGAACCGGCGCTGCCGGAGCGGCTCCTCTTGAGCCCTCCGGCGGCGCCCCGGGGGCCCGCTGCCCACCGCGCGGCAGCGGGCTTTTTGCGTTGGCGGCCGGTGGATCAAATGGCGTGAGCGCCGAGAGCGGCGAGGCCCAGTTCTCCCGGTGGGGGTCCGGCTGACAAGGCGCGTGAGGGAGGAATACCGGGTGTATTCCGACCGAAACGCAACGATGAGGGCCGCGAAGCGGACCGGTTCAGCCGGGATGCATCGCCGCTCGAACGCCGCGTGATTTGGTCCACCGGCCGCCTAGCCGGTGGATCAGGCTGGCGCCGGGATGATCAGGTGCCCGAAGACGATGAAGAAGAAGCACACGGTGCTCAACATCGCGTACTCGGCGCTCGCCCGGCGATAGGTCCAGAAGCGGAACCCGGCCGCCGGAGTCCGGCCCTCCAGCACCGCCCGGGTGTAGCAGATTCGCTGCGCCGCGATCAGATTCCCGAAGATCGCGACCACGATCAGCGCCGCGTGGATATTCCCGGTGACGAGCCCGACGACAAAGGCCACCGAGCGTTCCGGACGCTCGAGGAAGCCCACCTCGCAGGCGGGAATCAGCTTCTCGGCCCGGGAACGGGCGTATGAGGTAGCGACCGTCCCGGCGGTGGCGAGACACCAGACCCCGAGCCAGACGTTCCGTTGGGGTGTCTCGGTGTTGGCCAGGAAATAGAACAGCAGGCCGAACAGGAGCAGCATGTCCGAATAGCGGTCCATCACGGAATCGAGATACGCCCCGAACTGCGTAACCCCGCGGGAGGCGCGGGCGACGGCTCCGTCGAGGCAATCGAAGGTGATCGCCAGCAGAACCACCCAGCCGGCCGTCCACTGGTCCCCCTCGAGCAGCGGCCAGAAGACGAGCGCCATGACGAGGGGACCCGAGAGCGTCAGGGCGTTCGGGGGAACACGCGCCCATATGATCCCGCGCGCAATGCCGTCCCGGATCCATTCGAGCACGACCTCCCAGAAACGGCCCAGTCGGGAGAAGAGCTTCTTCATGGGGCCTCGGCCGGGAACGCGGTCCGGCGCCGGAGAGGCTCGGGGCGTGGCGAGGGGGCCGGGACGGGCGCCTGCGGAGAGGATGCGGTCAAGGGCGCTCGGACGGAACGGCGGCGGGCGTCTCGCCCCGCCGCGCCGCGAGACCCGTAGCATATTCGCGTTCCGCCGCAGGTTCGGAGCCGCAATCGGATGAGCGGTCTTCCGCTGGTGATCGCCAACCCGGTAGCCGGGGGCGGAACCGGCCGGGACCGCTGGTGGGCCGCGTCGGAGCCGGTCACCGAGCGCCTTGGTCCGCACGACCTGGTCTGGACCGAAGCTCCGGGTCACGCGGAACGGATCGCCCGGGCGGAAGGAGGTGCGCGTCCCCTCCTGGTCGCCTACGGCGGCGACGGAACCGCGTCCGAGGTCGCTCGGGGCCTTGTCCTCTCGAAGGGAAGCGCCGATCTGGGGCTTCTCCCCAGCGGAACGGGCAACGACTTCGCCGCTGCCTCAGGAATTCCTCCCCGCCTTCCGGAAGCGGCGCGGTTCCTGAGCCGGGCCCCGGCCCGGGCCACCGACCTCGGCCATGTCGAGGACGCTGCCGGAGCATCCCGATTCTTCCTGAACAGTTTCTCGCTGGGTCTCGCGGCCTCGGTCGCCGAGCGAACTGCTGCCGGAGGCGGCCTCGGCCGGGCGACCTACGCGGCGGCGGCGGCGCGTGAGGTCGTCGCGTTCCGGCCGGTGCCGCTCCGCGTGGGTCTGAACGAGAACCCCGCGAGGCCGCGAACGCTCCTGAACCTCACCGTCCTCAACTCGCGCCGGTTCGGCGCCGGGATTCCGCTCGCCCCGGCTGCCGATCCCGGTGACGGCGAGCTGGACGCGGTCCTGATCGGGCCCCTTGGCCCCGTGGCGCTGATGGACGCCGTGTTCCGGCTGACCCGCGAAGCGCATTTCGGACGGCGCGAGATCGAGCATCACCGCGTCACGCGCATGACGATCGGCTCGCTGCCCGGCGCGGGCGGCGCACCGGCACTGCTCTCCGAGGTCGATGGGGACGTCGTCCGCTGGGGAGCAGCGCTGACGGTCTCGGTCGCGCCCGGCGCGGTCCGGATCAGGAGGAAAGAGGCGCGCCCGCCCGGCCGCGATCCCGACGCTTGAATCACGGACCCGCCACGGCTCCCAGCTCCTCCACGGCCCCCAGCGCGAAGAGCGGCCCCCAGCTCTGGAACCGCTGGCCACCCCCTTCGCCGGTCCGGGCGTCGAAGTTCTCGCGGCACCCGCCCGTCCGTGACCGGTCGGCGAGGAACATCTCCGCGCCCTTCCCGGCGAGTTCGGCGGCGAGCGCGGTGAAGCCGTAGCGGCGGAGCCCCTGCAGCACCAGGTAGTTCAGCGGCGGCCAGACCGAGCCGCGCCAGTACTGCTGGTCCGGAAAGGCGGGATCGTCGCGGGAGATGGTGGGCAGCACCCAGTCGCCCCAGAAGCGGGCCGGGTCGTGGAGCGTTTCGATCATGCGGGCGGCCTGCCGCGCGTCGGGAACGCCCGCGGCGAGCGGCAGGAAGTTCGAGGCGGCCACGCGATCGGAAGGCCCGGACGGAAGCTCGTCGAGGTAGAGCCCGGCCGCTTCCGACCAGAGCACCCGGTTCATCGTCGCGGCCAGCCGGCGATACTCGGCCGCCAGACGCTCCGCCGTGGCCACCTCGCCGAGAACACGCGCGATCCGGGACAGGCTCTCCAGATCCAGCGCGCGGTAACTGCAAAGGTCCACGGCCGACATGGCGAGGATCTGCCGCCGGGGATCCCACTCGGCCTCGTCCCAGAGCGGCAGGTCGTCCTGGCCCGATTCCCAGGCGGCGCGCCGGTGGCCGGACGCGCCCTCTTCCCACGGGGGCACCCGGCCGGGGCCCGGCACGAGGTCGGTGTCGGAACCCCAGGCGAGCAGCCCGGGGGTCAGCCCCTCCCGGCGCGGACGTCCGTTCTTGTCCGCGACCCACCAGTCGGCCCAGGCGAGGAGGGCCGGGTAGGCGGCCGCCAGCGCCTTCGGATCGGGGTGCGCGCGGTAGAGGCGCAGGGCGGCGAACGAACCGACCGGCGGCTGCGAGCGATCCGGGGTGCCGCCGCGTCGGCTCCTCCAGTTGGGAACGTTTCCGTTCGGGTACTGCGTTCCGGTTCCCGCGAGCAGCGTGGACCAGGCGAGGTCTCTTGACACGGTCGCGAGCAGCAGGGCATTGAAGAACGTGTCCCAGCCGAAAATGGTCCAATCGTCGGTTTCCGGCGCGCTGGACCCGGCGCTTCCCGGGGCCGGGAAGATCCACCGGCGGCCGGCGGGGGTGTACAGCCTGCCGGTTTCCGGCTGGATCAGCACCGTCCACATCAGGTTGTCGGCGATGCTCTCCGCCAGATCGGGGTGGCCCGGCACCCGGGGGCGCCGCCGCTCCCAGGCCGCGCGGGCCTCGTCGACCCAGGCGTCGGCTTCGCCGAGCAGGCGGCGGGGCTCCTTCCCGCCCCACGCGGTGACCATCGCCACCTGCGCCGCGGCCCCGCCCCCGACTTCGAGGCGCCACGCCACCTCGCGACCGGAGGCTTCCGGGGCCGGTTGCTGCCTGGTCCCGCCCGCGAAGGCGGCCAGGATCTCGAGGTCCTCTCCGTTCTTACCGCGCGGCACCCGGGCACGCCAGGACGGGGATTCCGTCCCCGCTTCCTCCCACCGATCCTCCCATCCCCACGGGGCGTCCCCGATCAACTCGAGGCGGCCCGCCGCCTCCACCCTGACGCGCAGGGCCACCGCGTCGTCCCGGCGCGACCACTCCAGGACGAGGCGGCCCGCCGGCGTCCGGGATCCTGATTCCGCGGCACCACCCCCGGCATCCGCTCCCGGCGGCGACTCCGAATCCACGACAAACTCGACGCGCGCGTAGGAGAAGTCCGGCGCGTGGGGACCGACCCGGGAGACCATCCCGTACCAGTCGTCCCACTCCCGGCGTTCGCCGGCCGGAGTGACGAAGGCGAGGCGGATCCCCACGCCGCGGCCCGGGCCGGGGGAAAGGACCAGGCCCGCCCAGCGGCGGGCCTCGAGGGCGCCGACATGCATCCCGACGCGTTTCGTCGCTGGCTAGCCGATCGGCGTCAACCGCATCGTGGCCGTGCGGCGTCCGCTCCCCGGCGCGAAGCGGATCCGGAAGCTGCCGCCACCCGTCTCGCCACGATGAGCCCGTCCGGGGCGGGCGTCGGCGTGGACCGGAGCCGGCTCCACGCCAGCGTCCCCGTCCACGATCGCCGCCGCCACCGGGACACCGAGGAGATCCACCAGGTACTCGTGGCCGGCGGAACCCTCCGTGACGAGCGTCCAGCCCTCCGCCTCCGAGCGCAGGTCGATGATCCGCAACCCCGTGCTGCGCTGGCCCGGCTCAAGATCGATCCGGGGCGGCGCCACCGCCAGTCCTCCCTTCCAGGTCACGGTGATCTCCGCGGGCCGGCCTCCGGTCACCCGGATCGCCCTGGACGGACGCGTCGTGCCCGGCGCGGGACCAGCCGCTTCCGCCCCTACCCAATCGCCTCCGGTCATCGTCACGAGCACGTCGGCGGCACCCGCCGGGGCATCGGGGAGGAACTCGATGGCCGCCGGCGGACCTTCGCTCGTGATCAGAACGCGGCGCTCCCCGCCCTCCGGGCCAGGACCGCCGCGGATCTCCACGTCGATCGTCGTCTCGCCGACCCGCAGGCCGCGCACCGCCGCCTCCCGCCAATCGGCCGGCAACTGGGGCGCGAGGCGCGCGCTCCCGTTCGGAGCGTCGGGGTCCCAGCCGAACACGCCGCGCAGCAGCGGAGTCACCAGCATCGAGCTGGCGAAGAACTGGTGCGGCACCGTCTGGTCGAGCGGCTGGTAGAAAGTGCCCGAGAAGAGCTCGCCATGGCGGCCCAGGCTCCAGTCGTAGGTCATCTGTTTGACCGCATCCATCAGGTGAAAGCCCGCCCACGGACGCCGGTAGCGGTACTGGGCCCAGGACGCGTAGCCGGTCACGAACGGCCAGACCGTCCCCATGTTGTACTGGAGGGGGTCGTACAAGTCGCTCTCCGTCGACAGCATGTGCGCGCCCCAGTCCGACGACAGGCGGTCGCCCGCCATCCGGGTCAGCGTCCCGAGGGCGCGCTCTTCGTCGAACAGGCCGAACGCGGCGGCCGTGGCCGGCCAGACCGTCAGGTTGTCGTTGGTGCTGCCGTCCGTGAGGATGCCGAAGGCGTGGTGACCCTCCTCGGCCCGCCAGTAGGCGCCATTGAGGGTCGCGCGGGCGACCGGGGCGATCCTCGCGGCCTGCTCGGCCACCACCGGGTCCCCCAGCCGCTCCGCCATCGCCAGCGCGCCCTCCAGCGCCGCGACCCAGACTCCGGCCAGGTAGATGTCCTGGTGGATCGCCGCCCCCAGCCCCCCCACCTCGACGGCCCCCAGGCCGCCGGCGGTGTTCTCGATGATGCCGTCGCCGTCGGTCTCGGCGCTCAGGCACCACTCGAAGGCCCGCCGGTATGCCGGCCAGAGCTCCTCGAGCAGCCCGTCATCGCCGCTCGCGCGCCAGTACTGGTGGAGCGCCAGCATCCAGTAGGGGGTCGTGTCGGCGTGGTAGTAGGCGTAGGGATAGGCCTCGAACCAGTCGATGTGCGCCGCGCCCTGCGAGATCTCGTGGGTGATCTTTCCGTCGTCGCGCTGGTAGCGGGCCAGGAAGCGGAGTTCCTCGGCGACCAGCTCCCACTGGCCCAGGGCGTCCATGGCGAAGGTGTTCATCATCGCGTCGCCGCCGAAGAACCACCCGAATCCCGGGCGGGCGCCGCTGCCGGAGAGGCCCCAGCCCGCGACCAGGCCGCAACCCAGATCGGGGTTGCAGACGCGCTGCTCCTCGAGGTTGATCTTCGCCCATTCGAGGGCCAGGTCGAGGGACGCATCGGGGGTCTCGACGGACGCGGTGGCCGTCAGCGCCGCGTCGGCCCAGGCGCGGGTGTCCCGGTAGAGCCGGTCGGCTTCCGCGATCAGGCGGGCGTAGTGGGCGAAGACCGTGTCGCGCGGCACGCTTCCCGCGGCGATGGCGATGG
Organism: Vicinamibacteria bacterium; assembly: GCA_965116805.1. GTDB lineage: Bacteria > Acidobacteriota > Vicinamibacteria > Marinacidobacterales > Marinacidobacteraceae > Marinacidobacterium. The sequence goes on along the minus strand of OZ220713.1, from coordinate 771,337 downwards.
GAATGAACTCGCGCCGGGCCCGCTCCGGATCGACCGGGATGACCATCGTTCGGGGCGATTCGCCGAGCTGGTGCGCCGGGTGCTCCACCGAGTTCGTCGCCCAGGGCGAACCGACGACCGCGTTGTGCCGCTCCCGGCTCTCGGAGAGGACGAAGACGCGCCTCCCCCCGTCCCAGAAGGCGTACTGCCCGCCCAGCGACGCCGGCCACATGAAGTCGAGGACGGGATGGAACTCGGCGACGATCTCGAGCGGGTCCGGGCTGTCCACCTCGAGCAGTACGAGGATGCCCGGAGTCTCCGTGTCCCGGGGGGCGAGGATGTGCTGGCGCACCTGGAAGGCCGCGTGGCTGTAGGTGATCGTGGTCAGTTCCGGCCGCACCTGGACGGTGCGGGCGACCCGCTCGCCCGGAATGGGGGCGCCGTAGCGGGGTGTTGAGAACGAGAGCCGGAACCGGCGTCCGACCTTGAGCGGATGGACCCACAGTTCGGCTTCGCCGGTCTCCACCCCCAGCCACGCCGCCCGCGGGCCGGTAACGCCGAGGTACTCGCCCGGCCGCACGGGGCCGGCGAGTTCGACGGGCGAAGTCGCGATGGGGAAGCGCGGGACCGACAGCGCGGCCAGATCGCCCGACGGGGGGTCGGGGACGCGCTGGGGGTATGCCGGCGCGGCGAAGAGTCCCGCGAGCGCGATCACCGCGAAGGCGGTCGCGGCGCGGCGCGCCCGCGGCTCGGTCTTCCGGATGCTCATCGCGCTCACTCCACTGTATCCACTGGTCGTCAGCGAATCCCCTCCAACTGGATCCCCCGCACGAAGTACCGCTGGGTGAAGAGAAAGAGGAGCGCGATCGGGAGCGCCGCGACGACCCCCGCCACCATCTGGTACGGCCAGTTGATCTCGTACGTGGAATGGAAAGCCGCGATCCCCACCTCCACCACGCGCATTTCCATGGAGCGGGTGACGAGCAGCGGCCACATGAAGTTCTTCCAGGCGTCGATGAAGGCGAAGAGCGCCAGGGTGGCCACCGCGGGCTTCGCGAGCGGCAGCGCGACGCTCCGGAAGATCCGCCAGTGGCCGGCGCCGTCGACCCGGGCGGCATCCTCCAGTTCGCGCGGCAGCGTGCGGAAGTACTGGCGCATCAGGAAGATGCCCCACACCGAGACCAGTTCGGTCGAGACCAGGCCCCGATAGCTGTCGATCCAGCCGAGGGCGTCGATCATGAGGAAGCGGGGGATGAGCACGATGACCGCGGGAACCATCATGGTCGCCAGGAAGACCATGAACAGCGTGTCGCGCCCCGGAAAATCGCAGCGGGCGAAGGCGTAGCCGGCGGTGGTGGCGGTGAACACCTGACCGGCGACCACGACCGTGGCGAAGATCAGCGAGTTCAGGAAATAGCGTCCGAACGGCTGGGCGGTCAGCGCTTCGGGATAGTTCGACCAAAGGGGCGACTCCGGGAACAGCCGGCCGGAGGCGAAGACCTCCAGTTGGCCCATGAGGCTGGTGGCCGCCATCCACAGGAAGGGCGCCGCCATGACCAGGCAGGCGAAGGCGAGCAGGAGCGCGCGGGAGAACCCGACGGCTCTTCGGGCAGCCGTCCTCGCGTCAGGCATGCGCGCTCCTTCTTTCGAGAAAGCGGAAGTGGAGCCAGGTGGCGGCGAAGACGACGCCGAAGAGGACCCAGCTCATCGCGGCGGCGTTGCCGAAACGGAGGAACTCCCAGGCCTCCCGGTAGATGTGGTAGACGGCGACGTCCGTCGCGCCGAGCGGTCCGCCCTCGGTCATGACGTAGACGAGGCCGAAGACCTGGAACGAACCGATCACCGACGTGACCAGCACGAAAAAGAGCGTGTGGCGCAGTCCCGGCAGCGTGACGTGCCGGAAACGCTGCCACGGGCCGGCGCCGTCCACCCTGGCGGCGTCGTACCAAACGCGGGGGATGGCTGCCAGCCCGGCCTGAAAGACCACCATCTGGTACCCCACCACCATCCAGACGCCGATCACCATCAGGCTGACGAGTGCGATGTCCGGCGAGGAGAGCCACGCGACCGGCCCGAGCTCGATGGCGCCGAGCGCCCGGTTCGCGAGGCCGTAGCCGTCGTTGAGCAGCCACTTCCACACGACCGCGATCGCCACCACGCTCGTGATGCTGGGCAGGAACAGCGCGAGACGCGCCCAGCGGACGGCCCGCCGGGACTCCCGCGTGAGGAGCGCCAGCGAGAGCGCGACGGCCATCGCGAGTGGGACGTGCAGCGTGAAGACGCCGGTGTTGCGAACCGCCGACCACCAGGCGCCGTCGCTCAGGAGGGCGCGGTAGTTCTCGAATCCGGCAAACGGGTGGGCAGGGTCGATCAGGCTCCAGTGGTGCAGGGAGATCCACAGCGAGAAGAGCAGGGGTCCGAAGGTGAAGACCACGAGCAGGGCTGCCGCCGGGGTGAGGAACCCCCAGGCCGCGAGGGTCCTCGAGAGGGCCCGGGGACGCGCGGCGAGGGGGAGGAGAAAGAGGACGAGCGAGACGAGAAGCGCAGACCCGAGTGCGGAGGCCATCAGCGCGACGGCCGGGGACGCCGTTTCCTCGTAGCCGAGGAAGACGAGGTGCAGGGTGTCCTCCGGGCTTCCCGCCCGAATCGGGCGGTCCGGGGGCAGCGCGATGCTGCCGCCGTGGTAGGCGGCGCCGCCGGCCGCCACGGTGTAGCGCGGGGCGGTCCGGAGGCGCGCGTCGGCGGCGATCGCCTCGCCGACCTCCCGGGGCATCGTCCAGATCCGGTCCGGCTCGTCCAGCGCCGCGCCGCTCGCCCAGGGAAGGCCGGCCACGCGGGCGGCCGCTTCGGAATCCGCACCGGATGCCCCGGCGATCTCGGCCGCGTGCAGGCCTCCGGTGAGGCGGGAGGCGCTGATGGCTTCCAGTTCCCCGCGCGCCCATTGCTGCGCGGCGACCGCGACGAGTGCGAACACCACGGCGCAGAAGAGCGCGGGCGCCGCGGGAAAACGGGGCGGAGGCGGAGCAAGGCGCTGTGCCCCCGCCCACGCCGCCATGCCCAGCGCCCCGAGCAGGGCGAAAAGGGAGGCGGCCCACGGCCAGCGGCGGCCCTCGCCCCGCGGCTCGACCGCGATCCACGCGGCCGGCTCGAGCGCACCGGCCCGGTAGGCATGGACCCCCGGCCCGAACCCGCCTGCTTCCGGCGCCACGATCCGCGCGCGACCGTCGAGGAGCGCCACCACGTCCGCCTCCGCAACCCCCGGTAGCTCGTACAGGGCGGCTGCCGCCCGGGCCTCCTCGCGGTTGCGGTGCTCCCGGGCCCCGGATGGCGCGTCCGTGGCCACCGCGAGGATCAGGGCGGTGGCCGCGGCGACCGCCCCGGCGGCCACCAGGGGGATCACGCTGGCCGCGCCCGCTCTTCTCACCGCGCCAGAACCTCATCCACCCGGCGCGCCACCTCCGCCGCGCTGAGTTCGAGCGGTTCCCCTCGCAGCAGCCGCCGATCCATGATCTCCAGCGCCAGCCGCTCGACCCGCGAGAAGTCGCGCACGGTCGCGCCCCAGGTCACCCGGGCCCGCTCCGCCAGCGCGATGAACGCGTCCTCCACCCCCGTGGGATCGGCGGCGGCGATCTCCTCGGCGACGTCAACCCGCGTCGGGATCGCCAGACCCGAGCGCGCCCGGATCCGCTGCGCCTCGGGCGAGGCGAGGAAGCCGGCCAGGTCGATTGCCTGACGGAGGTTCGCCGCATTCGGGGGCACCGCCCACCCGGACGCGTAGAGGACGCTCGTCGCACCCGGCTGCGACGGGTGGTGCGGAATCGGCAGGATCGCCAGGTCCAGCGCGCCGGCGCGCACCAGGTCGTGGAAGAGGGGAAGCGTCCAGTGCCCGGACAGCAGGAACGCCTGTCCGCCCGAAGCGAACCGGGCTTCCCGCGCCGGGTCCGCCTGCTGGATGAACTGGGCGCCCGGCGTCAGTTCCTCCTCGGCCAGTTCGGTGAGGAAGGCGTAGGCGGAGAGCGCCGCCGGGCCGTCCAGGTAGCCCGTGGCGCGGTCCCCGCCGGGCGCGAGGATGTCTCCGCCAGCCGACCAGACGAACGGCACCCACTGGAAGAGGTTGCGGGGGAAATCGAAGCCATAGACGTCCGGCCTGCCGTCGCCGTCCCGGTCGGTGGTCACGGAACGGACCGCGCGGCGAAAGTCCTCCCAGGTCCAGCCGCTCGCCCAGGCGCCGGTTGGCCCGACCAGGGTCCGGTCGATCCCCGCGCCCGCCAGCACCGCGCGGTTCGCGTAGATCACCATCGGAGTGAAGTCCTTGGGCAGCGCGAACAGGGCCCGCCCGCGCCGGTACGCCTCGAGGACCTGCGGGAAGACCCGGTCGGCCCGAAAGTCCAGCGCCTCCTGGTAGGGCGTCAGGTCCACCGCCAGTCCCCGGTCCACGAACGTGGGGATGTCGGGCGAGTCGAGGAGGTACACGTCGGGAGGGTGGCCCGCCGCGATGGAGGTGAGGAGACGCTCCTCGTATCCGTTCGGCGCGGACTCGAGAAGGACGCGCGTCCCCGGGCGCAACGCCTCGTAGCGATCGGCGACCTGCTGCTCGATCTCAAGTTCGAAACCGCCGGCCCAAAGAGCGACCCGAAGGGTGGTGACGGCGGGCGAGACGCCGGAACCCGCGGGGAAACAGGCGGCGGCGGCGAGGGACAGGGCGGCCGGGATGAGGGCTCTCATGGACGCGATCCCCGAACTGGCCGGGGCGCCGCCCCGATCCGGCCGCCGTCGGCGCCGAAAAGATGCGTCCGCTCCCACGCGACCGAGACCGCCACCCGGTCCCCGGCGGTGACGCGCAGCGCGGACGGCGCGCGAGCCACCCAGGCGGCATCGCCCGGTCCGTCGAGGTGGATCCGCTGTTCGCTGCCGAGCGACTCGACGCGCAGCGCGGTTGCGGTGAACTCGGGGGTCGGGTCGGGGTCAGGCGGGGCGGCGAGGGCGAGCGTGAGGTCCTCGGGCCGGACCCCCAACGTGGCTTCGCGGTGGGGTGAGGCTCCCGGGAAGACGAACGGGCCGCCCGCGAGGCGCCCTTCCCGGTCGCGGACCACGGGAAGCCGGTTCATGGGCGGCGATCCCACGAAGCCCGCCACGAAGAGGTTGGCGGGCCTTCGGTAAACCTCGTGCGGCGTCCCCACCTGCTGCACCCGGCCGTGGTCCATCACCGCAACCCGCTGGCCGAGCGAGAGCGCCTCGACCTGGTCGTGGGTGACGAAGATCATGGTCGTGCCGAGGCGGCGGTGGAGCGCCGCGATCTCGTCACGGGTCTGCAGCCGCAGCGCGGCGTCCAGGTTCGACAGCGGCTCGTCGAAGAGAAAGACGCCGGGATCGCGCACCATCGCCCGTCCCAGCGCCACCCGCTGCTGCTGTCCTCCCGAGAGTTGGCCGGGACGCCGGGACAGGAGCCCCCGGAGCCCCAGCACGTCGGCAACCGCGTTCACGCGCGCCTCGGTCGCGGCCGTACCCGCGCCCCGCACCCGGAGGCCGAAGCCCAGGTTCCCGGCGACGGTCATGTGCGGGTAGAGGGCGTAGCTCTGAAAGACCATTGCCACGTCGCGGCCGCCCGGCGGGACCTCATCCACGCACCGATCTCCGATCCACACCTCCCCGGCATCCCGCTCCTCGAGACCGGCGATGAGGCGCAGCAGCGTGCTCTTCCCGCACCCCGAAGGACCCACCAGCACCATCAGTTCGCCGGGGCGGATCTCGAGATCGACCGCGGCCACCGCCGTCACGTCCCCGAAACGCTTCCGGACGCCCTTCAGCACCACTGCCCGCGGCTCGCGCGTCATGGCCGCCCGCCCTCCCCCCGCCGGTTCAGCGTCTCCCACTCCACCCGGAGCGGCCGCCCCCGGGGCCCCTCGTACCGGGTTCCATCCACGGCCAGCGAGATCCGGCCGTCGTCGAGTTCAACCGTGACGCGGCGCCCGCGGGCGCGCACCGGCCCCAGCCGCACCGGAGACAGCTCGTGCGGCAGCGGCCGCACCTCGACGCCTTCCTCGTCGAAGTGGAGCCCGGCGATCCCCCGGGCGAGCAGATCCAGCACCCATGAGTGCTGGTAGTCGTCGATGCCGCGGAAGTGACAGGCCCGGCCGGTGTAGGGGTTGTAGTGCTCGAAGGCGTTGGGGCGGCGCGGGTCGCCGTCAGTGAACATCAGGTGCACGAAGCGGAGGAGCCGGTCCGCGGCCAGCTCCCCCGCGCGCCGGTTCCCCCGCCGCCAGCAGCGCAGCAGTCCTTCGATCACGTGGCTGGTCGTCATCGGCCACACCCGGCCGTTCCACGGGCAGTTGCGCCGCTTGCCCCGCCAGATCCCCTCGGCGGAGAAACGGGGGTCGTCCACGCTGGACGACGGCACCGGAAAGGGGGTGCCGAAGGTCCGCGGGTCCTCGAGGTGGTCCATCAGGGCGTCGAGGCGGGAGCCGTCCACCAGGCCGGCCAGCATCGGGTAGAAACCCACGGCGGCCTTGACGCCGGTACGCTCGAAGGTGCGTCCGTCCACGTCGGTGAAGAAGCGCGCCTGGGGGCACCACATGCGCTCCGTGATCGCGGCCGCGCAACGGAGCTGGAGCGCCCGCCAGTCGGAGGCGTCCGCCGGCCGCCCGACTCGCCCGGCGAGCCTCGCGAGCGCGCGGAAGAGCTGGTGCGCATAGACCGTCACGTCGATGCCCTTGAGGCAGAGGCGCGGCTCCCAGCCGCGCACGTCCGCCTCCGGATCCACCGCCATGTACCGCGACATGTACTCCTGCCCGGTCTCGAAGTGGTTCACGACGGTGAACATGCCCGAGCCCTCGGGATCGCGCGAGCGGTCCAGCCAGCGGGCGTAACGGGACAGGCCGTCGTAGCAGCGGGCCAGGGCCGCGGGCTCGGGGTGCATCGCATCCACCGCGAGCAGAGCGTCGCCCCAGTTCGCGTGGTAGAAGTCGGTCTGTTCGAGGTGGTTCGGGTAGAGCCGTCCGGGGAACGACCCGTCCTTCTTCTGGTTGTCGAGAAAGTTGAGGAGCGATCCCCACGCCTCGCGGCCGCTCTCGCGCCAGCGCATCTCCATCATGTGGCACTGGGCGCTGTAGGTGATCGGGACGTGGAAGTACTCGATCCCTTCCGCGATGCAGGGGTGGCGCACATGGCCCGAGTGGCCCTCGATGCGGTTGAGCCCGAGGCCGTGGACGCGGTAGTCGAAGTACTGGTCCAGGCGGGCGTCGCCGCAGGTGAAAACGGGGAAGCCGGCGAAAAAGGACTCCCAGGAGAGGTGCTCGGCGGGGGCGCGGCCTCCTCGCCACGGCGGCTCGGACAGCCGCGGGTCGAGATGCATCCGGAGCGAAAGGACCCCCTGGCCGGGGGCGGGAACCGGGAACGCCACCGCCACCCAGAGCCAGCCGCTCCGAGCGGTGGCGGGCGCTCCGGCAACGCCGCCGGCGTCCTCGATGTCCTCGAGCCCCCCTTCCGCGAATGGAGACGCGGTCCAGTCGGGCTGCGCGCCGCCCTCCGAGGGGAGCACCCGGCGCCACGCGGGGGCGCGGGACCCGCAGATCTCCATCTCGACCGACAGCTTCTGCCCGGCGCGGTCGACGAGGTGGCGCACCCACCGCACGCCCCCGGAAGACCGCTGCAGCCCGGACACCGAGGCCGCCGGCTGGGCCGTGAACGCGACGAGGAAGCCCCCGGCCGCTCCGGGGGGGAGTGCCCAGGCGCTCTCGAGAATGCCGCCGGGGAGGACCTGTCGGGTCTCGACTGCCGGTCCGCCCTCCCCGGTCCGCCACTCGGCGACCAGGGTGCCCGGACGCCAGCGGTATGCGGCCGGTCCCCCCGACAGCGGAGTCTCCGTCCCCGAGCCGCCCAGCAGGGCCGCCGAAAAACAGGGCCCCGCCTCGTACTGCAGCAGATGGGCCCCGTCCCAGAATCCGGGACGGTGCAGCCAGCGGGGAAACGGCGGGGCCCAGAGCACCCCGTCGAGTCCCCCCAGGTACCACTTGTCGGGCCGGGCGAGGGCTTCGATGCGGTCCACGCTGGTCAGGGGATCGCCATGATCGGCGGTCCACCAACAGCCGTGATGGCGCCGGCCAAGCGGGGGGCGCCGTGCGGATCAGGAGGCGTCCCGGCCCCGGAACCAGTTCACCGTCTCGAGGAGCGTGACGCGGCCGTCGCGCGGGTCGTGGCCCAGTTCCCGCGTCGCCTTTTCGGAGCTGAAGTACCAGTAGCAGGCCGCCATTTCCCGGCTGATGCGGTCCACCGCCGGTTCGCGTCCGACCTGGCGCGCGACTTCCTCGGTGAGCAGGGCGCCCGCCGTGTAGAGACCGCGCGCGAGCCGCAGGCGCGGCGCGGGCGAACCGGACACCTCCGCGAGACGGGCGAAGAAGTCCGCGAAGCTCCAGTTGTGCCCGCCGAGCAGGTAGCGCTGGCCGCTCCGGCCCTTCGCCATGGCGGCCACCACCCCGGCCGCCGCATCCCGGACATCCACGAAGTTCAGCCCGCCCGGAGGAATCACGCTGAGCTGGCCGGACAGGAACCGCAGCACGTCCCCCGTCGAGGAGAGCCTCTCGTCCCCGGGACCGAGGAGCAGCGACGGGTTCGCGATCACCACCTCGATTTCGCCGGCGTCGGCGAGCAACGCGCGCTCCTGCAGCCACTTGCTCCGGTAGTAGGGCCAACGGCCGATCAGCTCGACGGGAACGGGCGCCGTCTCGTCGCAGTCGGGTTCCGGATCGCGCGAAACCGCGATCGTTCCGCTGCTGGACACGAGCAGGATCCGCTCCACCTCCGCCCGCCGGGCGGCGGCCGCCAGCGTGCGGGCGCCGTCCACGTGAACCCGCTGGAGACCGGCGGCGGCATCCGGATCGCGGGAGACCCGTCCGGCGAGGTGGAAGACCCGCCTGACGCCCTCGAGCGCCTCCTCCAGCCCCGCTCCCGAGACCACGTCGCCGACCATGACCTCGACGCCGCGGGCCGAGAGTTCGGGGGCGGGCTGGCGCGCCAGCACGCGGACGGGCTCGTCTTCCTCGAGCAGCAGGGGAAGCAGATGGCTGCCGAGAAAGCCCGTCGCGCCCGTGACCAATACCGGAGCGGTTCCGGAACTCGCTTCGGTCACGCGTTCAGCCTACCGGGGTCGGATCGGGCACCCGGTCGTTCGCCGGCGAACCGGCGGCACGTCGGGACTCCGCGCCGGCGGGCTCGGCGGCTTCGAGGATGCGCGCCGCCTCCTCCTCGAGCTGGATCGGTTCCTGACGCCCCAGACGCTCGACCATGGTCTGGACGAGCGCGGTCACCCGCCCCTCCGCAACCGCGGCCCGGACCCCTCCCCCGGCGAAGCGAAGCAGGAAATCGTGGGAGAGGAACGGTCCGATCCGCGCCGCCACGGTGCGCGAACGGAGCCCGACGGCGCCGGGGGGGAACGCTCCCCAGGTGTCGAGATGGATCGGCAGGACCCCGACCCGGCAGCGGTACGCCAGGTGCGCGAACCCGCGCCGGAACTTCTGGATCTGCCCGCTCCGCGACCTGGTGCCCTCGGGGAACACCAGCACGCTGTAGCCCTGGTTCAGGTACTCCGCGGCCCGGTCCAGCGATTCGCGGAGCGAACCGCGGCGTTCCATCGGCACGAGGTTGGTGAAGTTGCCGAAGAAGGTGCGCTTCACCCGGTTGTCGAAGAAATAGTCGGCGGCGGCCAGGGCCAGCAGGTTCGAGCCCGCGTCTCCGAGCGCCATCTTCACGAGTCCCATGTCGAGATGGGAGCCGTGATTCGCGACCACCAGGTAGTTCGTGTGGTTCGGGACGTGCGCCCGGCCCGTGAAGGTCGGCTCCAGCACCTGGTGGTAGAACCAGTGCTGGACCTCGGTCAGCGCCGCGCGGCCGGCGTTGGCCACGGCCGGCGGAATCTCGATCTCGTCCTCTTCGCGCTTCTTCCGGGACTCGCCGCGGCGCGGACGGCGGCCCCGGACGCCTCCCGGAGGCGTCCGCATGGCGAGCACCAGTTCCTCGATGGTGGCCATGTTGGCGAGCGCCTCGGGAGCCGCCGACTCGCCGAACTCGGCGTCGAGCCCGGCCGCGAGTTCGTTGTACATGAGGCTGTCGAAGCCCAGCTCGGCAAAGGAGGACGACGTCCGGATCTCCGAGACCGGACGCTCGCAGATGGAGGCGATCAGTTCGAGAATCCGATTCCCCGCGAAGGCTTCCTCGCCGGATTCGGCGGCCGCCTCGCGGCGCCGGTCGCGCAGCCAGCGCACGAGCTCGCCGCGTTTCACCTTGCGGGTGGCCGTCCGGGGAAGCGCCTCGTCCGAGAACTCGACGGTCTTGATCCGCTTGTGCAGCGGTAGTCGGGACGAAACGGACCGGAAGTGGGTCTCGACGCGTTGCCTGCCTTCCGGCGTCTTTTCCTTCGGGACGACCACCGCGGCCACCTGCTCGGCCATTCCGTCGGGAAGTCCGACAACGGCGAGTTCGGCGATCAGGTCCGGCGAGGCGTAGATCTCTTCCACCTCGTCCGGGTAGATGTTCTTGCCGCCGCTGTCCACGATCACGTCCTTGCGGCGGCCGACGAGGAAGAGGTGTCCCTGCTCGTCGAGGCGCCCCAGGTCGCCCGTGTAGAGCCAGCCGTCGCGCAGCGCTTCCGCCGTCGCCTCCTCGTTTCCGTAGTACCCGGCCATGACGTTCGGGCCCTTCGCCGCGACCTCGCCGACCCCCGAAGCGTCGGGATCCACGATGCGGATCTCGATCCCGGGAAGCGCCTTGCCGACGCTGCCGATGGGAACGGGGCCGTCCGGCGAGGTCACCGTCAGCACGGGCGCCGCTTCCGTGAGCCCGTAGCCCTGGGCGATGTGGAACCCGAGGCCCCGGAACGCCTTCCAGGTCGCCTCGGAGAGCGCGGACGCGCCGCTGATCAGATAGCGGATCCTGCCTCCCAGCGCGGTGTGCACCGGCAGGAAGACCGCGGGCCCGACGTTGACTCCGGTGTCCTCCCGCAGGAGGTGCGCCGCGTCGATCAGGGCGGTGGCGAGGTCCTCCGCCCGCTGCGACCGATCCGCGAAGGGCGCCAGGATGCGCCGCCGCAGGAGGTCCCACAGCGCCGGCACTCCCACGATGCAGGTGGTGTGCCCCTTCTGCAGTTCGGCGTTGATGGCTTCGGGGCCGATCTCTTCCAGATAGGCGATCTGGGCGCCCCGGGACAGCGGCAGCAGGAAGCCGGTGGTGAACTCGAAGGAATGGTGGAGCGGCAGGATGCTGAGCGCGCCGTCCTTTTCGCCGATGTCGTAGACCGACAGCAGCTTGGCCACCAGCGAGGTGAAGTTCCGGTGCGTCAGCATCACGCCCTTGGGTGTGCCGGTCGTTCCGGAGGTGAACAGGATGGAGGCCAGCGTCGTCGGGCTGGTACGGACGGCCTTTGGAGGGGCCGCCTCTCCGTCCTCCGTTTCTCCCATCGCGAAGACGTCCCGGAACGGATGGGCGGCGGCGGGTGGCGCGGCGCCGTTGTCGCTGGAGAGCCCGGCGTGCCGCTCGAACAGCGAGTCGCTCATCAGGACCGCCCTGGCGTCGCCGAGCCGGAGCAGCCGGACGATCTCCTCGCGGCGCAGGTCGCGTTCGAGCGGGATGGCGGTCGCCCCGATCCGCTGGATGGCGAAGTACGCCATGCCCCACTCGGGGGAGTTCTCGCCGATCAGCCCGACGTGATCGCCGGCGCCAAGCCCCCGGGCGGCCAGGAACGCGGCCCCCCGGAGCACGCACTCCCGGAGATCGGCGTAGGTGTAGCGCTCCTCCCGGCCGCCGCGGGTGATCCGCATCGCGACCCTTCCGGCGTGGTTCTTCGTGCAGGCCTCGAACAGCTCGTTGATCGTCCGGTAGGTGTAGACGCGTTTCTGCGCGCGGCGCTGGCCGCGCTCCTGGTCCTCGAGCGCCGGGAACACCCACTTCTCGAGGCCCGGCAGGTGGACGTGGAGCCAGTAGTCGTACCAGTCGATCTCCTCGGGATTGAAGAAGAGCTTTCCGTCGTTGCCGTCGAGCCGGGAGAAAAGGTCGTGGGTGTTGTCGGCGCGGAAGATGAACTCCTCGCCGGCGATGAAGGGCCGGAACGTGTGGTACTGCCGCTCGCCCTGGACGACGAAGTCCTCGAACGAGTCCACGTTCCGCTGGAGCGCCTCCACCACCCCGACCAGGGGACCGATGGGTTCGTCACCGGCCCGCTCGAGCACGCCGGACAGCGCGGAGGCGGACTGCCGCATCCACTTGAGGGTGTGTTTTTCGAAGCGGTCGGCGCGGACCGCCTGCGCCTCCATCCGGGCGAGCGCCTCGTTCCAGAGCTTCACCCCGGTCGGTTTGTCGCGGAAGTGCCGGCGCTTGTAGATCCCGACGATGTCCACGAGCCGCTCCACCCGGGCCGGATTCCGGTCCCCGCTGGACACCTGGTAGACGAGGTGAGGCTCCGACACGATCGTCTCGGCGGCGACCGCCAGCGTCGCCGAGGCGACCAGGTCCACCGGCACGACGTCCAGGACCACCCCCGGACCGACCGGGAACAGGTTCTGGCCGCGGAGCGCCATCCTGACCAGCGGGGCGCTGGTGGTGAAGCCCTCGTTCCAGCCGGTGTGGGGGAACGAGAGCGCGCTCTCCACGACCGCCGGGCGAACGATGGCGCGGGCGACGCCCTCGGCACCCGCCACGAGCTGATCCCCGAGGCTCTTCGTGTAGGTGTAGATGTTCGGCCAGCCCCAGCCCTGCGCCTTTTCGATGCCGAGGTCCCGGAGCCGGCGGCGGATCCACTCCTTGCGCTCGCGGGCGATGGCGAGCGACAGCGAACGCGCATCGTCCGGATCGCGGCCTTCCTCGGCGAACCGCTTGCGGGCCGCTTCCTGGAAGGCGTCGACGCGTGACTTGTCCTCGGCTTCGTCGCGCACCCGGGCGGCGAGGCGTTCGCAGTCCTCGATCTCCTTCTCGACCGAGAACTCCTGGTCCTCCCGGTCGCGGCGCGGGAAGTAGCCGACCAGCGGTTCGTCCTCGCGCACCTCGCCCGATCGCATCCCCGCGACGAAACAGGTGCTGATGTGCACGAGCGCGGGGCGCTTCATGCGGCGCGCGAAGGCGATGGTGTTCCGGGTTCCGTGGACGTTCGTCTGGAGCGCCGCCTCCAGCGACGGGTTGAAGGTCACCCGGCCGGAACAGTTGAGCACCAGGTCGATGTCGGCGGCGATCCCGGCGGCGCGCTCTTCCGAATAGCCGAGGTTGTCGCTCGTGATGTCCCCGCCGAGGACGACGATCTTCTCGTCCAGGAAATCGTGGAGCCCGGCCCCGTGGCGCTCGCGCACCGGCGCGAGCGCCGGGGAGTTCTCCACGATGTCCGTGAAGCGGACCCGGCTCTCCGCCTCGCCGGCGGCCCGCACCATGAGGTAAACGCGCCGGATCTGCGGGAAGAACTCGAGCAGCATCCCGAGGCAGACCTTGCCCAGGAACCCGGTCCCGCCGAGCAGCAGGATGCTCCGCCCGGCGAAGGCTTCGCCCACGTCGATCCGGGGGCGGGCAGTGTCGGCCACGGCGGGTCTAGGACACCTCGGGGATCATGATCGGCGGGACGTGGAGCATGGTGATCTCCGCGGAGCGGCCGTGCGTGCTGCGCGCCATCGCGATAGCCTCGGTCACCGTCTCCGCCGATTCCCAGCCGAGGATCTCGGGGACGTGCTGGTTCTTTGCCCCGGCCACGATGATCCGGCCGACGTGCTGGCGCCCGTTCTCGCCCCAGTACCACATGAAGAAGGGATGGGCCCCGTGGTAGGCGTTCCCGTCCCGGTACATCTGCACGTAGGAGGGGTTGTGCGCGAACTCCTCCTCGTACTTGGTCCGCAACACGAAGGGGTCCCGGGTCTCCGGGAGCAGCCGGTGGAAGAACTCGATGTAGCTGGGGTGAAACAGGGGATCGAAGTCGTCGTAACAGGGATGGGCCAGGATCAGGGTGCCGCCCTTCTTGATGAGGGGCTTACCCCGGTAGAGATTGAACAGGTAGCCCGGACCCATGACCTGGACGAGGAGCGGGTTCAGGATCGAGTTCACGTTGTAGGGCGAGATATAGGGAATCCCCGACAGCAGGATGTCGCACTGTCCCTTCACGGGGACCGCGTACTGCTGGAAGGAACGCTCGAGCGTCTTTTCGTGAACGGGCTCCGTGCGCCCCGCGTAGCAGCCGATCAGCTCGAAGGCGCCCGGGATGCGGTGCAGGAACTGCCGCTTCGCCGGCGCGGGGAGGCGGCTCAGCGACCAGCGCGTTCCCGCGAGCTTCAGCCGGTCGAGGTCGCTGAACTCGTCCTCGTCCTTGCCCAGGAACGAGAGGGCGTCGGAGTACATCCGGTTATTGAGCACCGTCTCCACGTGGAACACGTTCAGGTGCCGGTCCACGATCTTGCCCATCCGGTCCACCTTGCGGCTCAGTTCCGACTTGGCCGGATCCATGTAGCCGTCGGAATCGCGGATCGTCTGCGGCTCGTGGTGGGGCCTCAGGCTCTCGTAGTCGCAAAGCCCCACCGTCACCGACTTGTGACCCCCGTCCATGGGAACCAGGTTGATGTTCAGGTAGATGACGAGGTCGCTCTCCGTCACCCGCCGGTTCACCCGGACCGGCTCGTGATGACGGGTCTTTCCGAGCGCGACCATGCCGTTCGGATCCTCGGCATCGTGGTTGTAGTAGCGGTTCGGATAGAACGCCTTGTGGATGTCCGGCCCCACCATCCGGCGCATTTCCGATTCGGTCATCTTCCGGTGCAGCGAGTTCGCGATGACCAGGTGGACGTCGTCCACGCCGTGGTCGCCGAGCATTTCCAGCACGATCTCGAGCGCGGTCTGGCGGACGTCGGGGGTGGCCATCGGCGGCAGCGGCAGGCTGATGTCGTCGAGGGCGATGGTGACCCGCATCCCGGGACGAAGCTGCGCGTAGAGCGGATCGCAGCCCAGGGGGTGGTTCAGCGCGTGCCGGATGGCGCCGCGCGGGTTCGGCAGGCCCCGGATCGGAGGCGGCGGATAGACCACCCGGGTGCCCACCGGCAGGTGTTCCTCCAGAAAGTCCTCGCCGTAATGCAGGACGCGGGCGGCCGAGTCGTTATCGATGAACACGATCCCGGGATCGGTCTTGTGGCGCAGGGCGGGGGTCATGCAGGGGGGGTCCTTCCTGGCAACTGCTAGAGCGCGGGAGTGAGATTCGGCTGGCTGAGGTCGATCACCGGCCAGTCGTGGTGCCGGGCCGTGCTCCGCAAGCGGACGTCCGGGTTGGCCGCGGTGGGATGTCCGACCACGCTCAGCATCGGGAGGTCGGACATGCTGTCGGCGTAGGCGTAACTGTCGTTCAACGAGAGTCCCTCGCGTTCCGCGTATTCCCGGATCCAGAGCGCCTTGCTGGCGCTCGCCATCACCGGCGGCGCCAGTCGGCCGGTCGCCCGGCCGTCCGCGAACTCCAGGCGGTTCGCGACGAACTCGGTGATGCCGAGGTCGTCGAGGAGGGGCCGGACGGACACCTCGAGCGCGCCTGTCACCACGACCTGACGCAGGCCGCTCCGGCGCGACTGCTCGATGAGCGCCCGCGTTCCCGGGAAGATGCCCGGACGGATCACGTCCCGGTAGAGATCCTCGGCGAGCGAGCGCAACCGGTCATAGGACTGGCCCCGATACCACTTGAAGAAGAGGTCGTTGAAGAGTTTGCGGCTGTAGAAGTCGGTCGCCAGGAAGAGCGGGATCCCGGCAAGCGTCGACGCGGTGGTCTTGAGGCTCCGCAGCAGCCCCTGGTCGTTCCGGGCGTAGTACCCGAGGACATGAACGAGATTCGTGCGGATCAGGGTGCCGTCCAGATCGTAGAACGCCGCCGCCTTCGCCGGACGGTTCGCTGGTTCGCCGCGTGACATCGAGGTCAGATTATCGCCGCGCGCCGGCTGCCACGGTGGCGCGAGGCGCGGCCGAGGCGGGCGTTGACGTACCATCCACGGTCCTCCGCTCGCCTGGAACGCCCCAATTCGCCCCACGGGGGCGAGAAGTTCGTGATTCAACGCCCCACCCCGAAAGAGCCCTCGCAAGCCGTCCGCCGCGTCGCAATCACGGCGGTCGGGGCCTATCTTCCGGACCGGGTGCTGTCGAACGACGACCTGGAGAGGATGGTGGACACCTCCGACGAGTGGATCCGGGAGCGCACCGGCATCAGCGAGCGCCGGATCGTGGACAAGGGCACCGGTTGTTCCTTCCTGGCCTCCCGGGCGGCCCAGGACGCGCTGCGGCGACGGGGCATCACCGCCGACGACATCGACCTCATCGTGGTCGCCACCGTGACCCCCGACATGAGCTTCCCCGCCACCGCCTGCCTGGTCCAGGACCAGATCGGCGCCAGCCGCGCCTGGGGATTCGATCTGTCGGCGGCGTGCAGCGGTTTCAACTTCGCGCTCGCCGCGGGGACGCAGTTCGTCGCCAGCGGGGCCGCGGAACGGGCGCTGGTGATCGGGGCCGACGTGATGAGCTCGATCACCGACTACGAGGACCGCGCCACCTGCATCCTGTTCGGGGACGCCGGCGGGGCGGTCCTGCTGGAAGCCGCCCAGGACGGAGAGGGCATCCTGGGGTTCAACAACCAGGTGGACGGCTCCGGCTGTGACCTGCTCAAGATGCCGGCCGGGGGCAGCATTCGCCCGCCCACCCACGAAACCGTGGACCGCAAGGAGCACTACCTGCAGCAGCAGGGCAAGGCGGTCTTCCGCTTCGCCGTGCGCAACTCGGCCGATGCCGCCGAGAAGCTGCTGGACGAGCTCGGCTTTTCTCGCGACGAGGTTTCCTTCCTGGTCTGCCACCAGGCGAACGCCCGGATCATCGACGCGGTCGCACGGCGGCTGCAGCTTCCGCCGGAACGCGTGGTGAAGACGATCCACAAGTACGGCAACACCACCGCCGCCTCGATCCCCACCGCGCTCCGCGACGCGCTCGACCGCTCGCTGCTCGCGCCCGGCGACCTGGTGCTGTTCAGTTCGGTGGGCGCCGGGCTGACCATCGGCACCGCCGCGATTCGCTGGGGCGGCGAACGGACCGCCCCCGCGTCGGCGGAAACCAACTCCACCGGCCCCTGAATCCACCAGCCCCTCCCGGCGATTCACGGGCGGAAGCCGCGGCCGCGGCCGGGAATCAGTTAGAGCTCGAAACGAGCCCCTACCTCCTCCAGCATCGGGACAACCCCGTCCACTGGCGGCCCTGGGGGCCGGCCGCCTTCGAGGAGGCCGCCCGGCGTGACTGCCCGGTGCTCCTCTCGGTCGGGTACTCCAGTTGCCACTGGTGCCACGTGATGGCGCACGAGTCCTTCGAGGACTCCGCCATCGCCCGGGCCATGAACGAGTCCTTCGTCGCGGTGAAAGTGGACCGGGAAGAGCGGCCCGACGTGGACGAGATCTACATGGCCTTCGTGCAGGCAACCACCGGCGCCGGCGGCTGGCCGCTCACCGTCTTCGTGGCGCCGGACCGGACTCCCTTCTTCGGCGGCACCTATTTCCCGCCGGAGGACCGCTGGGGACGCCCCGGCTTTCCCCGCGTGCTCGGCGCCATCGCCGCCGCCTGGAAGGACCGGTCCCGGCGGGCCGAGCTTCTTGGGAACGGCACGCGGCTCCTCGACCGTCTCCGCCAGGCAGCGGAGTTGCCGGGGCAGCTCGCCGCCCGCGGGACCCTCATCACCTCGGACCCGGTCGGCCGCGCGGTGAGGCAGGTTCTCGGCGCCTACGACCGCGAGCACGGCGGTTTCGGGCCGGCGCCGAAGTTCCCTCCCAGCCGGCAGCTCACGCTGCTGCTCCGGCACCATCTGGAGGAGGGGGGCCCCGAGTCGCTCGACGCGTCCCGGTTCACGCTCCGGCGGATGGCGGACGGCGGCCTCTTCGACCAGCTCGGCGGCGGGTTCCATCGCTACTCCACCGACGCGGAGTGGCTGGCCCCCCACTTCGAGAAGATGCTCTACGACAACGCGCTGCTGGCGCCGGTCTATCTCCTCGCGTACCGGATTACCGGGGACTCCCGGTTCGCCGGGGACGCGCACCGCGCTCTCGGCTGGATGCAGGGCGAGATGCGGAACCCGGGCGGGGCGTTCCATGCGGCGCTCGACGCCGACTCCGAGGGAGAAGAGGGGCGCTACTACACGTGGACGTCTTCGGAGGTGAAGGAAGTCCTCGGCGAGGACGCCGCGCTTTTCGGCGCCGCCTACGACGTTCGGGACGGGGGGAACTGGGAGGGCCGGACGATCCTGCGGCGGGTGATGGACGATGCCGCGCTCGAAGAGAGGTTCGGCGTCCCTGCCGGCCGGGTCGAATCCGAACTCGCCGCCGCGCGGCAGCGGCTGCTGGCGCGGCGCGGCGAGCGGGTGCGGCCCGGGCTCGACGACAAGGTCCTCCTCTCCTGGAACGCGCTCGCGGTGACGGCGTTCGCGCGGGCGCATCGGGCGCTCGGCGACGAGGACCATCTCCGGGTCGCGCAGACCGCGGGCCGCTTCCTGCTCGACAACCTCCGCTCGGACGGACGCTATTCCGCAGTGTGGAGCCGCGGGACGGCGAAGGTGTCCGCGATGCTTGACGATCACGCCTTCTGGCTCCAGGCGCTCCTCGATCTCTTCGAGAGCGATTTCGACGAGCGCTGGCTCAGCGCCGCCGACGAGGTCGCGGACATCCTGGACGTCCACTTCGCGGCGCCGGGAGGCGGGTTCTACACCACCGCGGGCGACCACGAGGCGCTCCCCGTCCGCACCCGCAGCGGTTACGACGGCGCCCTGCCGTCCGGCAACGCGGTCGCCGCCGACGCGCTCCTGCGCCTCGCGACCCTCACCGGCTCGAAACGGCGCAGCGATGCCGCGCGCGCCACGATCACCGCGTTCTTCGCCCAGTCCGTCGAGAGTCCGGGCGGTTTCGCCACGCTGCTGACTGCGGTACAGCGCTATCTGGCCGAGCCGCGCCAGATCGTGGTCGCCGGTTCGGGCGATGCGAACGAGACCCGCGAAGCGCTCCGGCGGCTGTGGCGTGTCCCCGCGGAGAACGCCGTCGTCCTGCTCGCGGACACCTCGACGTCCCGCAAGAGCGTTCTGCCGGCGCTCGAGGCGGCCCGGGAGGCGGGCCCCGCCGGCGGCGGAACGGCTTTCCTGCCCTGCCGTGGCGGTGTCTGTTCGCTCCCGCTGGCGAACGTCGAGGCTGCCTGCGATTATCTGCGCTCGTGAACGTCCAGCGGCGAGACGGCGTCGCAGCCGCGAGTTCCGCGCGGTCGGGCGCCGCGCTGCTCTTCCTGCCGCTCCTCGCGGGCTGCGCGGGTGACCGGGCCGCCGGGGAGGACCCGGCACGCCGGCCCAACATCCTCTTCATCTCCGTCGACGACCTGAACGATTGGATCGAGCCGCTCGGCGGCCATCCCCAGGCCCGGACGCCCAACCTCTCGCGCCTGGCCGGCGAGGGCGTGCTCTTCACCCGCGCCTACACGCCCTCGCCGTCCTGCAACCCGTCGCGGACCGCGCTCCTGACCGGAAAGCACACCTATACGTCAGGTATGTACTCGAACTACCAGTGGTGGCGTGACGTCATGCCCAATGCCGTGACGCTTCCCCGCCACTTCGCCGACAACGGGTACTGGGCGGGAGGCGCCGGGAAGATCTTCCACAACAACCAGCCCGACCCCGGCTCCTGGGATGACTACTTCCCGTCGCTCGAGGAGCACA
Organism: Vicinamibacteria bacterium; assembly: GCA_965116805.1. GTDB lineage: Bacteria > Acidobacteriota > Vicinamibacteria > Marinacidobacterales > Marinacidobacteraceae > Marinacidobacterium. The sequence goes on along the minus strand of OZ220713.1, from coordinate 751,650 downwards.
TGCCCGCGTCTCCGCGGCCGGAGGGAGAAGGGACCGTGAACATGCCGGCCTTCCCCGACATGTACGGCGCTTTCGACTGGGCGCCGCTCGACGTCCCGGACGAGGAGATGGGCGACCACCAGTCGGTGGCCTGGGCCATCGAAGCGCTGGAGCGGGAGCACGAGAAACCGTTCTTCCTGGCGGTCGGCATCTATCGTCCCCACCTGCCCTGGTACGTGCCCCGCAAGTACTTCGAGATGTTTCCGCTCGATGAGGTCCAGCTCCCGCTGCTGCGCGACGACGATCTCGCGGACGTCCCCGAGCGCGCGGTCGAGATCGCGCGCCGCAGCGGCAACTACCACGAACACGTCCTTGCCGCGGATCAGTGGCGGGAGGGCGTCCAGGGGTATCTCGCCTCGATCGCCTACGCCGACGCGATGGTCGGCCTGCTGCTCGACGCGCTCGACGCCAGCCCGCACGCGGAGAACACCGTCGTGGTCCTCTGGTCCGACCACGGGTGGCAGCTCGGCGAGAAGGAACACTGGAGGAAGTTCGCGCTCTGGGACAACCTCACCCGCGTGGTCCTGATGTTCCGGGTGCCGAAAGGGACTGCCGCCCTTCCCGGGGGCACCCCCGCCGGGGTGCGCTCCGGCAGAACGGTCTCGCTCCTCGACCTCTATCCCACGCTGGTGGAACTCGGCGGGCTACCGGGGAAGGAGGGCCTCGACGGCCGGAGCCTGGTGCCGCTGCTCGGAGACCCTGACGCGGCCTGGGATCGCCCCGTCATCAGCACCTACCAGTACGGCGAGTACGCGATCCGGGACGAGCGCTTCCACTACCTCCGCTACATCGACGGGAGCGAGGAGCTGTACGACCTCGAAACGGATCCGGAAGAGTGGAACAACCTCGCCGGCGATTCCCGCTACGCCGCGGACAAGGCCCGGCTGAACGCTTTGCTCCCGACCGATCCCGCCCCCTTCGTGGACACCGACTATCCCCTGATGCCCCACCACATCCCGCCGCTGCGGGGGCTGGACGACTACCTGGAGCGGAAGGCGGCCGGCGCGCGGCGATAGCGCGGGCCACCACCGGGGGGTTCGCTAAGGATCGTCCCCGTCGGACGCCAGGTGGGCGATGAAGTAACCGAGCGAGACGAGTTCGAGCGCGAACCCCGCCCCCAGGAGCAGCTTGGTGGGGGTTTCGAGTCCCTTGCGCTGGCCGTCCTCGTCGTAGCACTTGACGTACTTCGTGTTCTCCGTGGCGTTTTGGCTGAAGGTGGTGCTCACGTTGCGGCAGGGCAGCCAGCGCCAGAGCGCGGCGCCGGCGAACGCCGCCACCCCGCTGATCGCAAACGCCAGCGCGCTCCGCTTCTTGTCGCCGGGCTGAATCCGGCCGGTGCTGATCGTCGAGGTGTTCTGGGCGCGATAAACGCCGCTCGCCGCCGCGACCTCGGCAGCTTCGAGGAAGGAGGGCGCTCCCCCGGTTCCGGCACCGGCCAACGGGAGCGCTCCGGCGTGGAGGGGTGTCGTTACGAGCCCAGAGCAGACGACGATGGCGAGGGCCTTCTTCATGGCGGCGACTACGGCATCGCAGGCTGTGCGTCGTCCTGCTGACGATCCTCGCGGAGGTGCCGCACCAGGTAGAAGAGCGAAACCAATTCGAGGCCGACGCCGGCCCCGAACAGGGCCTTGGTGGGAGTGCTCCAGCCCTTTCGCGAACCGTCCTCTTCGTAGCACTCGGTCTGCGTCTTGAGTCCTTCGCCGAAGTGCCGTGCGTCACCTCCATCTCGGCAAGTCAGGTTGCGCCAGAGCGCCGCGCCCGTGAAGGCCAGCACGCCGCTCAGGGCGAATGCGATCGCACTGCGCTTGTTGTCGTCCTCCCGGATCCGTCCGCTGGCGATTCCGGCGGTGTTCTGCGCCCGATAGACGCCGCTCGCTGCGGCGATCTCGGCCGCCTCAAGGAGGGAACGCGCGGCGGCCGGGGCCCGAACCGCCGCCGCGTGAGCGTGCATCGGGGCCACGGCAATGCCGAACGCGAGGAACAGGGATGCAAATGCCTTCATGCTGACGGTCCTTGGCGGGAGTAGGCGGGATCGAGTGGCTCAGTTCCGGATGCGGACGATCACGTTGCCCGCGATCACGGTCTCGCCGCTGCGCTGGAGGCGCAACCAGACGCGGTAGGTGCCCGGCAGCGAAAAGCGGTGGCTGCCGAAGAAGAACGTTTCGACTTCGGAGCCCTCTTCGTAGGGATCGCAGTCGGGTTCGTACACCGATTCGGTGTCGTCGTCCCAATCCCAGACCTCTTCGAGGCAGTAGTAGTCCTCGAGGTTCTCGGCCGTGTCCAAATCTTCAAGACGGGCGCTGACTTCGACATCCAGGGACGGCCGGCGCATCTCGCCGGGCATCCGCGGACGGAGGAACAGCTGCCGGGGAGCGCGCAGCGTCAGCTTCGGTTCGGCGGCGGCAGGCTTCTCCGCGACGGCCACGGTGAGCGTCCCGGGCGCTTCCGGCGCGCCTGGTTCGGTGACGCCGCCCGCCAGCGAGACGGGCAGGAGCAGAGCGATCACGAAACCGGCCAGCGGGATGAGCCAGCCGCCGCAAGTCCGGGTGCGCACCCGGCACATTCTAAGGCTGCGCCTTGACTTCTGCCTCCGCGGCCCTGAGACGGGCCTCGGCACGGGCCACTGCCTGCTGCGCCTGTTCGACGCCGTAGGCGGCGCCGAACTCCTCGAGCCGGGCCTTCGCCCGGTTCAGCGCGCTCTCGGCGCGCGCCAGATCGATGTCCTCGGGCCTTTCGGCGGTCTCGGCCAGCACCGTCACGGTGTCGTCCAACACCTCGAGGAATCCCCAGTGGACGGCCAGAAAGTGGTCCTCTTCGCCCTGGCGGTACTGAAGCTGGCCGCTGCGGATCTGGTAGAGGAGCGGAGCATGACCGGGCAGGATGCCGATGTAGCCGAAGAGCGCCGGAGCCTCCACGTAGTCCACGTCGTCCCGGAACACCACTCCGCCCGGAGTGATGACCTCGAGCCGCAGGCGCGAAGGGGTGCTCATGTCCGCCGTCCCGGTCAGGCGGCCGCCAGCTCCCGGGCGCGCTCTTCGACATCGTCGATCCCGCCCGCCATGAAGAAAGCCTGCTCCGGCAGGTCGTCCAGCTCGCCGTCGACAATGCGCCGGAAGCCCTCGATGGTGTCCTTCAGTTCCACGTAACGGCCCTTGCGTCCCGTGAACTGCTCCGCGACGTGGAAGGGCTGCGAGAAGAACCGCTGCATCTTGCGGGCGCGCGACACCGTCACCTTGTCGTCCTCGCTGAGCTCGTCCATCCCGAGGATCGCGATGATGTCCTGCAGGTCCTTGTACCGCTGCAGGACTTCCTTCACCCGCCGGGCAACCTGGTAGTGCTCGTCGCCCAGTACCCGCGGGTCCATGATGCGGGAGGTGGACGCCAGCGGATCCACGGCGGGGTAGATCCCGAGTTCGGCGATCTGCCGCGAGAGGTTGGTGGTGGCGTCGAGGTGGGAGAAGGTGGTGGCGACCCCGGGATCGGTGTAGTCGTCCGCCGGGACATAGATGGCCTGGATCGAGGTGATGGAGCCCTTGTCGGTCGAGGTGATCCGCTCCTCGAGTTCCCCCATCTCGGAGGCCAGGGTGGGCTGGTAGCCGACCGCCGACGGCATCCGGCCCAACAGCGCCGAAACCTCCATCCCGGCGAGGGTGTACCGATAGATGTTGTCCACGAAGAAGAGGACGTCCTGGCCGCGTTCGTCACGGAAGAACTCGGCCACCGTGAGCCCGGTTAGGCCGACGCGCAGCCGCACGCCGGGGGGCTCGTTCATCTGGCCATACACCAGCGACGTCTTCTTGAGGACGCCCGAATCCGTCATCTCCAGCCAGAGGTCGTTCCCCTCGCGCGTCCGCTCGCCGACGCCGGCGAACACCGAGAACCCGCCGTGCTGGGTGGCGATGTTGTTGATGAGCTCCATGATGATGACGGTCTTGCCGACCCCGGCGCCGCCGAAGAGGCCCACCTTGCCGCCGCGCATGTAGGGCTCGAGCAGGTCGATCACCTTGATCCCGGTCTCGAACATCTCGAGGCTGGTGCTCTGGGCCACGAACTCGGGGGCCGACCGGTGGATCGGTCGCCGTTCTTCCGATTCGATCTCCCCCGCTTCGTCCACCGGATTCCCCAGCACGTTCATGACGCGGCCGAGGGTGCCCTCGCCCACCGGGACCGAGATCGGCGCTCCGGTGTCCTCCGCCAGCAGCCCGCGCACGACGCCGTCGGTCGGCTGCATGGCGACCGTGCGGACCCGGTTCTCGCCGAGGTGCTGCTGGACCTCGAGGACGATGTCCATGTCCACGGTGGAAAGGCCGCGGTCGTCGCGCAGCCGGACCGCGTTGTGGATCGGTGGAAGGTCTCCCTCGAAGACCACGTCCACCACGTTCCCGATGACCTGGACGACCCGTCCGGTGTTCTCAGCCACTTTTGTCCATGCTCCTTGGTTCGGGCATCTCTCAGTCGAGCGCTTCGGCGCCGCCGACGACCTCGAGAATCTCCTTCGTGATCGCCGCCTGCCGGACCCGGTTCATGGTCAGGGTCAGGTCGGCGATGAGTTCGTTCGCGTTCTTGGTTGCGTTGTCCATGGCGGTCATCCGCGCCGCCTGTTCGGCGGCCACCGATTCGAGCAGCGCCCGCCAGATCTGGTATTCGACGTGCCGCGGGAGGAGTTCCGCGAAGATCTCGGCCTCCGTCGGCTCGTAGAAGAACTCCCGGGCGGTTCCATCCTCGGAACCGGACAGGTCCAGCTTCTCGAGCGGCAGCAGCCGCTCGACCCGGACGTCCTGGCGCAGGATGTTCTTGAACTCGTTGAAGACCAGGTAGATCGCATCGAGCCCTTCCGGATCCTCGGGGTCCTCGCGGCGGTAGCGCTCCATCAGGGGCGCCGCGATCTCCCGGGCGTGCTCGTAGCCAAGCGCCCGGAAGATGTCCTCGAGCGGGTCCACGAGGCGCACCCCGCGGCGGCGGAAGTGATCCCGGCCCTTGCGCCCCACCGCCCGGACGCCGACGTCCTGCTCGCTCAGCGACTTGAGGAGGATTTCCGCCCGCTTCAGGACATTGGTGTTGAAGGACCCGCAGAGCCCGCGGTCCGACGTGATCACCACCACCTCGACGCGGCGCGGCGGCCGCTCGCGCAGCAGGGGATGGCTGTCGGTCCTGGCGCCCACCACCACCGAATTCAGGACTTCCAGGATCCGCGCCGCGAAAGGCCGCGCCGAGACGATCGCCTCCTGGGCCCGGCGCAGGCGCGCCGTGGCGACCATCTTCATGGCCCGGGTGATCTGCTCGGTGTTCCGCACGCTGCGGGTGCGGCGGCGGAGTTCGAGGAGGGTCGGCATGGGACGGTATCGGCGGGGGCTTACGCCGTGACCGGCTCCCGCGCCTCCGCGGCCGGGGCGACCGCGGCTCCGCCGGCGCGGAAGGCGTCGCGCTTGAACTCGGCGATCGCGTCCCGAAGCGCGGCAGTGAGTGAGTCGTCGAGCTTCCGCTCCTCCCGAACCCGGGCCAGCGTGTCCGGGTGGCGGGTCTCGAGGAACTCGTTGAGCCCCCGCTCGAAATCCCGGCAGTCGGCCGGCTCGAGGTCATCGAGGAAGCCCTCGTTCGCGGCGAAGATGATCGCTACCTGCTTCTCCACCGGCAGCGGCTCGTACTGGTCCTGCTTCAGGACCTCGGTCAGGCGCTCTCCCTTGGCCAACTGGGCCTGGGTGGCCTTGTCGAGGTCCGAGCCGAACTGGGCGAACGCCGCCATCTCCCGATACTGCGCGAGCTGCAGCCGCATGGTGCCGGCGACCTGCCGCATCGCGCGGATCTGCGCCGAACCCCCCACGCGGCTCACCGAGTTGCCGACGTTGATCGCGGGGCGGATGCCGGCGTTGAAGAGGTCTCCCTCCAGGTAGATCTGCCCGTCCGTGATCGAGATCACGTTCGTGGGCACGTAGGCCGACAGGTCGCCCGCCTGCGTCTCGATGAAGGGGAAGGCCGTCAGGGAGCCTCCTCCCCGCTTGTCGGAGAGCTTGGCCGCCCGCTCGAGCAGCCGCGAGTGGAGGTAGAAGACGTCGCCGGGATAGGCCTCGCGGCCCGGCGGCCGCCGCAGGAGGAGCGAAATCTCGCGGTAGGCGGCGGCGTGCTTCGAGAGGTCGTCGTAGATACAGAGGGCGTGGCCGCCGTGATCCATGAAGTACTCGCCGATGGCGCACCCCGAATAGGGTGCGAGGTACTGGAGCGGCGCCGGTTCGGACGCCGCCGCGGACACGATGACCGTGTGGTCGAGCGCCCCGTGGTCTTCGAGCGTCTGCACCACCTGGGCGACCGTCGACAGTTTCTGGCCGACCGCGACATACACGCAGACCACGCCGGTGTCCCGCTGGTTGATGATCGCGTCCACCGCGATCGCGGTCTTTCCGGTCTGGCGGTCCCCGATGATGAGCTCACGCTGGCCGCGGCCGATGGGAATCATGGCGTCCACCGCCTTGACTCCCGTCTGGAGCGGCTCCTTCACCGGCTGCCGGGCGACGATGCCCGGAGCGATGCGTTCCACGGCGCCCGTTTCGGTCGTCTCGATGGGTCCCTTGCCGTCCAGCGGCCGGCCCAGCGCGTCCACCACGCGTCCCTTCATCGCCTCGCCCACGGGTACCTGCAGGATCCGCCGGGTGCGCTTCGCGGTGTCTCCCTCCCTGATGGAGGTCACGTCGCCGAAGAGAACGAGTCCCACCGAAGACTCTTCGAGGTTCAGCGCGAGGCCGAACACGTCGTTCGGCAGTTCCACCAGCTCGCCGTACATGACCCCTTCGAGGCCATGGACGCGCGCGATCCCGTCTCCCGAAGAGACGACGGTTCCGACCTCCGCGACATCGACGCCGGTGTCGTGGCCGGCGATCTGTTCCCGCAGCAGGGCGGCGATCTCGTCTGCTCGAATACTCATGGGTCTTCCTATAAGATATTGATTCCAGGTGTGTTATGCTGAATCAGGCGCCGTAGCGCTCCTCGAACCGGGCAAGCTGGCGACTGACGCTGGCGTCGTAGATGCGATTGCCGATCCGGATGACGAATCCGCCGAGCAGCTCCGGGTCCTCGCGGAAGCGCAGCCTCGGCGTGCCGGAAAAGGCCGATGCCAGCGCCGCCCGGAGGCTCGCCCGGTCGCGCTCGTCGAGTTGGCGCGCGGACACCACCTCCGCCTCGACGATCCCCCGATGCTCATCCAGCGCCGCCCGAAACGCCGCCGCGGTCTCCGCCAGGTGCCCGGACCGCTCCCGGGCCACCATGACCGACACGAACCTGCCCAGCTCGGAGTCCGGCAGGATCCGGTCGGCGACGGCCTTCGCGACCGCGGCGCGCCGTTCCCGCGCGATCGCCGGCGAGATCAGCGTCTTGAGGAGTTCCGGGGAGCGCTCGAGCGATGCCGCGAACTCCTCGAGACCGCCCGCGAGCGGCTCCAGGTTCTCGTCGCCCCCGGCGGCGACCACCGTGTCCAGGAGCACGCGCGCGTAGTGGTGGGCTACTTCGCTGGACATCGCCGGTGCGCGTTCCCGTCAGTCGCGGCGGATCGCCGTCATCCCGGCATCAATGAGACGCCGATGGTCTTCCTCGGACATGGTGTCGCGGAGCCGCGTCCGCGCGATCTTGACGGCCGCCCGCGCCGCTCCGGTGGCGAGGCGGCGCTCCGCGACCCGTACCTCCTGGTTCAGCTCGGCCTGGGCCGTGGCGCCGATTTTCCGGGCCTGTTCCTCGGCCGCCGCCACGATGCGGCGGCCCTCGGCGGTCGCGGCCTCGGTGATCCGCTGACGCGCCGCTTCCACCTCGTCGTCCAGTTCGCGAGACCGCGCCGCCGCTCTTTCGGCCGTCCGGGCAGCCGCCTCGCGGTCGGCCCGCGCCGCGGCAAGCTGCTCCCGAATCTGGAGCGCGCGCGCTTCAAGGTAACCGGCGATCGGCTTGCGAAGAACGATGACCAGAATCGTCGCCAGGATCGTGAAGTTGACGATCTTGGGCAGATTCGAGGCTCCCTCTTCGGCAGCGAATGCCGGCGCACCGACGGCGAGCACCATGACGGCGACCGCGGCGGCCAGGATCACCCGCCGCGAGAGGCGGATCGGCATGGCGCGGGCGCTCGGGAAGTCGTCCCGGCGTGCCAGCTTCATGAGGCGCGGCGCAGGACTCTGGCGGTGAGATCGCTGGCCAGACTCTCCGCCACCTGTTCGAGTTCGGAGGCGGCGCGGGCGCTTTGCTCGCGAAGCGAGTCCTTGCCGGTCTCCAGGGTGGCGGCAGCCTGTTCGCGAGCCGCGGCCAGCGTTGCCTCGGCGCGTTCGCCCGCCTCGCGCCGAATCCGGTCCATCTCCCGATAGCCCTCGTCGCGTACGGCCGCGACGGCGTTCGCAACCCGGGTTTCCGCGGCCACGGCGTCGGCCTCCGCCGCTTCCCGGGACTGACGGGCGCCGCCGGCCTCCTGCTCCCGGGCCTCCATCGCACGCGCCAGCGGCTCGAAGAACTGCCGTTTCAGGACCAGCGTCAGGCACACCACGATCACCGACACGATCAGCGCGGTGATGTCAGGAATGATGGTCACGAAACCTGCGGCCTACAGAGGACAAGGGAAGCGCGCCGCCCCACCAGGAACGGGAAGACACCGGTCGGGAAACCGAGGGCGGCCGGATGCGTGCGGTTTAGCGAACTAACCCGCCACGGACGGCGGGAAGGCTATCACCCGGCACCGGGGTTGCCAAGGAATCCGGCGGCCGGACAACCCGTCAGGGGCTGGCGCTATCGGGTTCGCTCGCCGGCGGTGGCGGAGCCGGGTTGGCCGACGCCTGGGACGGCGAGCGCTGGTAGTCGCGGTGGACCCGAAAGTGAGCGCCGTCGGCGTCGCTCTTGGCCTCCAGGGTCAGGTTGGCGGCCTGGACCGCCACCCCCGCGATGGACCCTCCGGAATGCACGATGACGTCCTGAGCCGCGATCTCGCCGCTCACCCGGCCTCCGCCTTCCACGACGACCCGCTGGGCGTAGATCCGGCCGTCGAAGTTCCCGGAGCCGCCCACCGAGACCTCGTCCTCGGAGTGGATCTCTCCCACGAACTCCCCGTTCACGTTGAACGGGCCCGGGGCGTTCAGTCGGCCTGAGAGACGCGACCCGGATCCGACATATCCGCTATGGGCGTCCCGCGATGGATCTCGCGCCATCGTTCTATTCGCTCACTTCCCGTTCACTGGTCAACACGACGAAGATGCGGTGCAGGTCATCCTCGGAGAAAAATTGTATCTGGACCGCCCCACCCTTGCCACGCCGCCGGATCTGGACCGGAAACCCGACCGCCCGCTGCATCCGCTCCTGCGCATCGCGCGTATTCGGGTCGAGGCCGGACGGCCGGGACGTCCCTGGCTGTCCGGACTCGTGATCCCCCCGGGCCCGCTTGACCCGGCGCTCCACCTCCCGAACCGACAGATCGCCCCGGATGATCTCCTCGGCGAGCCGGGCCTGCGCCGCGGCGTCGAGGGGAACGAGGGCCCGGCCCGCCGCCGCGCGCAGCTTTCCCGTTTCCACCAGGCGCCTTACCTGGGGCGTCAACTCCAGCAGCCGCAGCGTGTTGGTCACCCCGGTGCGGCTGCGCCCGACCTCCGAGGCGATCGCGCCGTGGGTCATTCCTGCCGCATCGGCGAGCCGGCGGAAGGCGAGCGCCTCCTCGATCGGGTTGAGGTCCTCCCGTTGCAGGTTCTCGACGAGCGCCAGCAGCCCGACGTCCTCGTCGGAGGCCTCCCGAACCACGACCGGGACGCGCTCCAGACCCGCGAGTTGGGCGGCGCGCCAGCGGCGCTCGCCGGCGATGATCTGGAATCTCCCGGCGTGCGGCCGAACGACGATCGGTTCGATGACGCCGCGGGCGGCGATGGAGGCCGCCAGCCCTTCCAGGTCCTCGGCGGCGATCTGCGAACGCGGCTGCGCGGGGTTCGGCGCCAGCTCCCCGACCGGCACCGAACGGGGCCCCTCAGTCGACACGGCCGATGGAAGCAGGGCATCGAGGCCGCGCCCCAGACCACGTCGCTTCACCGGGAAAGGACCTCCTGCGCCAGGTCCGCGTAGGCGGCCGCCACTCTGGACCGCGGGTCGTAGATCTGCAGGGGGACCCCGTAGGAGGGCGCCTCGGCAGCCCGGACCGATCGCGGAACGATGGAGTCGAACACCCGGTCCCCCAGTTTGCCCCGAACTTCGGCGATCACGTCCCGCGCGAGGTTCGTGCGCCGGTCAACCATGGTGAAGAGGACTCCCAGCAGATCGAGCCCCGGGTTCCACGAGCGGCCGATGCGGGTGACGGTGTCGAGCAGCCGGGAAAGCCCCTGCATCGCAAAGAACTCGCATTGCATGGGGACGACAACGGCGTCCGCGGCCACCAGCGCGTTGACGGTGAGCAGTCCCAGCGACGGAGGACAGTCCAGCAGGACGAACTCGACGCCCGGATCGTCCCGGGCGTAGTCCGAGAGACTCCCGCGGAGCCGAAGTGCCCGGCGTTCGGGGTCCGGATCGTCGGTCGCGATCTGCAGGTCCGCGGCGGCCAGCGACGGATCGGAAGGACACGCGATCAGATTCGGGAATTCCGTGTCCAGAACGGCACGACCGAGCGGTTCCCGGTCCACGAGCACGTCATAAACGCTGTATCCGTCCTCGGCGATCTGAAGCCCGAGGCTGGTGGTGAGATTGCTCTGAGGATCCAGGTCCACGACCAGGCATCGATGCCCGCTCATCGCGAGCGCCGCGCCCAGGTTCACCGTGGTGGTGGTCTTGCCAACCCCCCCTTTCTGATTGACGACCGCCAGAATCCTCATCTGGAGGGTCCCGAGACTACCACGGGGACCAACAGCTTCCCGGTGTGTTTCACGTGAAACAGCCGGGCGTCCGTCACGACGCCTTCCGGGGCCGTCCGACCCAGACGATCCCCCGGTCCGCGGGAACGAATTCCTCGTCAAAGAGGCCACTCTCGAGCCCCGCGCGCTCCCGGGCGGGACGGGACGTCGGCCAGATCACCGGCGCTCCGGCGGACATTCCGGCCGCGAGCAGGCTCCATTCGCCCGCCTGCAGTTTGACGGCGCGCATCGTCACCGCCGAAACGCGCGCGAGCTCCGTCCGTCCTGTCTCGGATCTCAAGAACTCCTTGAGTCTCTGCCTGACGACGCGAACCCGGGTGCTCAGCCCAAGCTTGTCGGCGGCCATCTCGAGAAAGGCGGCGGAAACCTGCCGCGGCTCCAGCAGGAGCCAGTTCCCGCCTCCGGCGATCGCGAGCGGCAGCGCCGGAGTTCCGCCTCCGCTCCCGATGTCCAGGAAAGGGCCGCGCTCCGGCAGCAGGCGGCCCAGGACCAGCGCCTCGCGAAAGTAGTACCGCGCAAGGTCTTCCGGTGAGCCAAAACCCGTGATGCCCGCTCCCTTCCAGGCGCCGAGCATCTCGAAGAGGCGCGCCAGCTTCTCGTGCGCTTCCGGGGGAATCGGCGGCTCGACGCCGGCCAGCGCTTCGGTCAGCGGGCCAACCGGCGCGGTGGCCCCGCTGTCGCTCACCTCCCGGCCGTCAGTTTTCGTCTCGAGCCGCCCTTGTGCCGCTTGCCCTTGCCGGACGCCTCCACCACGCTGGCGTCGGCCTCCCGGCGGTCCATGATCCGGCTGGTCACCGCCTGCTGCCCCATGGAGATCACGTTGTTCGCGAACCAGTAGAGCACCAGGCCGGAGGGCGCCCAGGCCATGATCAGGACGAAGACCACGGGCATGAACATCATGATCTTGGCCTGGATGCCCTCGACCTGCGTCGCGGTCATCTTCTGCATGATGAGCTGACTCGCCCCCATCAGCAACGGCAGGATGAAGTACGGATCCTCCCGGGACAGGTCCTGCACCCAGAACACGAACGGGGCGTGCCGCAACTCGACGGAAACCACCAACAGGCGGTAGAAGGCGAAAAAGAAGGGAATCATCAGCAGCATGGGCAGACAGCCGCCGATGGGCGAGACGTTGTGCTCCCGGTACAGGGCCACCATCTCCTGGTTCATTTCGCCGCGTTTCGGATCCGTCGGTTTCATCCCCTTGTACTTCTCCTGGATCCGTTTCACCTGCGGGCTGATCTTCTGCATCCGCCGGATGGAGACGTAGCTGTAGTGCTTCAGCGGTGCGAGCAGGAGGCTGATCAGGATGGTCACCAGCACGATGGCCCATCCGTAGTTCCCGAGCAGGTCGAAGGCCCAGAGCAGGCCCTGCCGAATCGGAACCACCAGGAACCGCAGCCAGGCGCCGAATTCCACGATGTCCACCCCGAGTTCGGTGAGCAGCTCCACCTGCTTCGGACCGGTGAACAGCGTGAACTCGCTGGCGCCCGCGGATGTCAGGTGCGCGACCAGGAGATTCCGGGAGCCGGTCGGGTCCTCCGCGGGGATCTCGAAGCTCTCCCACGGAATGGCCAGCGCCTCCAGCCTCGCCTCGTAGCGCTGGCCGGGATCAGCCACCAGCAGCCCCGCGAAGTAGTGCGACGCGACGCCGACCGCCTGGGCTGAAAGGCTCGCCGCCTCTCCGCCGGCCGCCTCGGCAAAGGAAAAGAGCCGGCTCTCGCCAGCGGACTCGATGACCCCCTGCTCGGCGCCCTGATATCTCCCGACGGAGCTTTCGTTCTCGATCCCGGGACCGAACAGGATCTCCTTCAGTTGCTCCGCACCTCCCCGGATCGCCGAGACCGACACCCCCATCCGGTAGTCGCCCCCCTGTACCCGCACGGTCTTGGAGACCTCCAGGCCATCCGCGGACGCCCAGCGGAACTCGATCTCGCGGGTTTCTCCGTCCCTCAGCTCCAGCCGGACGGGGCCCGTGCGAACCTGCCCATCCACCGCGACCTCGTGCAGCGCGGTCGTGAGGCGGGCGGGCGCCGGGTCGCCGGGGAGCACCACGTCGAGCGGCCGCACCGCGTTGACGAGATCGTCGCCCTGCGGCAGCGCCTCGAGCGGAGCGCCCAGCGAATCGGTGTGCTCGAGGAGCCGCAGCCGGAGCAGCCGGCCGCCGCGATTGGAAAACTCGGCCACATAGCGGCTCGTCTCCACCGCAATCGTCTGCTCGCGCTCGGCCTCCCGTACCTCCGTGGGGGCCTCGGGAGGGGCGGCTTCGGCCGCCGCGACGGGGACATCCGGGACCGGGGATGCCGCCCGGCTCGCGGCGGCCGGCGTTTCCTCCGCCGGCGGCGCCGGCGGCGCGCTCTCCGGTCCGAAGAAGCGGACGAAGAGGAGAAAGACGAAGAACGACAGCAGAAACGCGAGGAGAACGCGGCGTTCCATGACTAGCGGCCCCTGGGCGAGGTGCGGTCGGCGGCGAGACCGCCGGTTGGGCCGGGCGGCGCCGGCACCGCGTCATATCCGGACCCGCCGAACGGGTGGCAGCGCAGCAGGCGCCGGGCGGCGAGCACAATCCCGCGTCCCGGGCCATGAAGCCGGATGGCTTCCTCGGCATAGTGCGAACACGACGGCTGGAAGCGGCAGACCCCCGCAAACAGCGGGCTGAGCGCCACGCGATACAGCCAGATGAGGCCCACGAAGAACCCGGCGAGACCGCGACGCACGAGGCCGGGCGCCGGAATCGGCTCGGTGAGCGCCGTGGTTGCGCGGGCGACGGTTGCCATTTCAGGCCGGCCGGCCGCTTCCTTCGGAGCCACGGCGTCCGCCCCGGCGGCGGCGGCGTCCGCTTCCGGCCGCCAGCCGGATCGCCGTCCGGTAGGCATGCTGCAGGTCCGGCCAGGAGGCCTCGCCGATTCCGTGGCGGGCGATCAGGATGAGATCGCCGGCGGGGCGTTCCCCACGCCGGTACACCTCGCGCAGGAGACGCTTGGCCCGGGACCTCTGGACGGCTCCTCCGATTTTCCGGCTGGCCACCACTCCGAGGCGCGAAGGCGCGCTGCCGTCAACCCCGGTCGGCCGGATCGCCACGAGGTATGGGGAAACGCCACGTGCTCCGGAGGCCATCACCGCACGGAACTCGGAGGACCGGGAGATCCGCTGGTCCCGCGACAAAGCCCCGCTCCGGCGGGCGTCCGCGGCAGCCGGGCGACCACTCATGACGACCTCCCCGGCAGCCGTCGTCGCCGGCGCCAGGTCGGACACCCCAGCAGCGCGCACGGAACGGCCGACCGGCGGCTCAGGCCGACAGCCTTCGACGGCCCCGGCGACGCCGGCGGGCGATGACCGCGCGGCCGCCGGGAGTGCTCATCCGCGCCCGGAAACCGTGCTTCCGCTTCCTCCGCCGCCTATTGGGCTGAAACGTCCGTTTCACGGGATTGTCCTCTCCAAGTCATTGAATCTAAACGAAAACTCGGTGGTCGTGGCCGCTTCCTCCGCCCCGCTCCACCGAGCGCGACAGTATACCGCCAACGCACGTTTCACGTAAAGTCAGTTCCGGTTTCCCCGGGGGCGGCCGCGTGTCGCCCATGGCGCTGTACACGTTCCTCGGGAGGCGCCAGCGAGTGGAAATGTCGCGCGTCCGAAGCGGCGGTACGGCATTCCGCGCAGGCCAAAACCCGCCCCCCGGACCCCGCGGAGATCCACCTGGCGTTGGCTTTTTCTCGGGGATTTCTTGGGATTGTCACAACCGGGTTGACGCACTCCGAAAGGGCGTTGCTACATTCCGTCCCGGTCGTCGAGAACCGCGCTGCCGCGAGCCGGGCGGGCGGTTCTTTTCCCTTTTTCGTCCCAGCTACTGCTGCGCCTCCAGCCCCAATCTTTCGATCTTTTCTTGCACCCACATTCGCGCCTGACAACAGCCATCGAAGCGCCCGAAACCGCCGAGGATCAGTGGGTGGAGGTGCTGTCCACCATCCGGACGAGCCTTTCTCCCCACGAATTCGACACCTGGTTCGCTCCGGCCCGGTTCGTGGGGGCCGAAGGCGACGTCGTCGTGATCCGGGTGCCCAACGCCATGTTCGCGAGTCATCTCGAGGGTGAATACCGGGACCGGATCCTGAGCGCGTTCGCCGCAACGGGCAGCCCCATGGCCTCGATTCGGTGTTCGATCTCCGCGGGTCCTTCCGCCACCCCCGGGGGAACCGCTTTCCCGGCCGAGAACGCCGGCGCCTCTCCGGGGATGGCGGGCGGCTCGGCGGTGGACGATGTCCCAACCGGCGCCCATCACGTCCGGAACGGCGAGTCACCCCGGACGGCCTTGCAGAGCGACGCCGTTTCCGCTTCCTTCTCCTTCGATTCCTTCGTTGTCGGTGCGAGCAACCGGTTCGCCCACTCGGCGGCCCTGGACGTGAGCAATCCGGGAGTCGAGAACTCCCCCTACAACCCACTCCTGATCTACGGAGAGGCCGGGCTCGGCAAGACCCACCTCCTCCAGGCGATCGCCCGGCGGTTTGTGGAACAGAACCCGGGGCGAACCGTCCTCCTGACCAGGGGGGACACCTTCAGCACGCAAGTGGTCAGCGCGATCAAGTCGCACGATCTCTTCGGTTTTCGCCACGAGTGCGCCCAGCTCGACATGTTGCTGGTGGACAACATCCAGTTCATCACCGGTCTCGATAACTTCACCCGGGTTGCCCAGGAGTTCTTCTACGCTCTCTCCGCGCTCTCGGACCGGGGCCGGCCGATTGTCCTGACGTCCGACCGCGACCCGCGGGACATCCCGAACCTGGACGGCCAGATCCGGAGCCGCCTGGAGAGCGGGCTGGCGACCGACATCGGCAGTCCTGACTGGGAGACGCGGGCGGCCATCGTGCGCAAGAAGGCCGCCACCCTGGGGTTGGAGCTGCCGGATGGGGTCGCGGAGACCATCGCCTCCCGGTACCAGCACGACGTCCGGAAACTCGAGGGAACTGTCAACAAACTGGTCTCGGAATCGCATGCCGACCGGGTTCGGATAACTCCCGCGCTCCTGGACCGGATTCTCTCGGAGCGCGCCTCCCGGCGAAGCCGGCAACCCTCCATCCAGGAGGTTCAGGTGGCCGTGGCGAAAGCTTTCGGCTTCGCACCGCTACGTCTTGTCGGGAAGCAACGGTCCAACGTCCTCGTCCTGGCGCGCCATGTGGCCATGTACGTTTGCCGCCAGACAACGGGCCGGACTCTCGTGGAGATCGGGAAGGAGTTCCGGCGGGATCACTCGACGGTGACCTACGGGATCCGTCGCATCGCTGCGGCGCGCAAGCGTGATCTCGGACTCAACAAGCTGTTGGAGCGACTCCTGGACCAGCTTTCCTGAGCGGCCGACCTGAGCGGGACTCTGCTCCAGACCCCCCAGGGCTCGCCGCTGCCGCGAGAGCCGGCCGGCGTTCCGGGCTCGGCCCGGACCCGGAAACGCACGGTCCTCGGGCACCTCGAAGAATGTGGAAAAGGTGCGGAAAACCTGTGGAAAACGTGTGGATTCCTGTGGAAAACCCGGCCCATCCATACCCGCCGGACACCGGTTGTGCGGTTTTGCACAGGACCCCACCATCAACCGGGCAGTTCCCCAACAATCAAAAGACCTTTCAAGTGTCCTTTTTTCAATGACTTGAATGATTTATCCCCACTTTCCACACGCTCAATTAATGACTATAATTCCTCCTCGACGGCTCCTCTGTTTCTATTGATCCGTTCGATCTTCGCGCCTTCTCCGTTTTGAATCGAGGCGTCCTGGATCCTGTCGATACTCGCGGGAGTCTCCCCTACCTCCGCGCCGCCAATTGCTGATTCGGAAAAGAGCACTTCATGGACTTCACCACTAACCGAGAAGCCCTGCTGGCAGAACTGAACCTGTTCGCCGGCGTGGTCGAGAACCGGCCGTCAGACCCACTCTCCATGTTCTCGAACGTCACCTTCCGGCCATCGGAGAACGGATGCGAATTGACCGCGTCGGGCGGAGAGATCGGTCTCAGGTCCAGCATCGCCGCGGAGACCCAGGGCGAGGGCCTGCTCAGCGTGCCGGTGAGCCTCCTGGCGCGCTGGCTCAAGGAAGGGCGCGCGGAGCAGGTTTCGTTCCACGAGACCGACCAGAACTGGATCCAGGTTCGCTGTGGGGGAAACGACACCCGCATCCCCGGCCGGGTCGGAGACCCGCCAACGCTCTCGGATCCCCCTGCGGATCCGCTCTGCACGGTGCCGTCCGAGATGTTTGCGACCCTGCTGCGGTCCGGCTCGTACGCCTTTCCGGCCGCGGTGGACGCGTCGGTCGCGACGGCCGGCGCCCAGCTCGAAGTCGAGGGCGGCAGCGTGCGGATCGTTTCGTCCGACCACTCGCGCCTGGCCTACTCCAGCGCCACGCTGGGAGATGGAGATGGAGCCGCTTCCGGCGGCAAGCAGGCCTTCGGACTCGGAATGAAGGCCATTTCAGAGCTGACCCTGCTGGCGCGCAGCGGTGACTCCGGCATGCGCTTCTTTGAGGGAGAGAACCACCTCTTCCTCGAGTTCGGACACCGGCTGCTGGTGTGCGCCAAGCTCGCCGATCGGCTGCCGGAATACGAGCATGTGATCCCGCGCGACTGCCCGATCCGGATTCGCACCAGCCGGGAGGGACTGCTCGGCGCCGTCCAGGCCGCGCTCCCGTTCTCGACCGGGGACTTCAACCGGGCCAAGCTCGACATCGGCGAGGAGTCCATCCGGATCGACGTCACGTCGGTGCGGGGCGAGGCCATCTCGGAGGTCGAGGTTCTGGAGGCGTCGGGGACTCCGCTGACTCTTCACCTGAACCTCGTGCATCTGCGTGATTTCGCAAAGAGCTTCGACTGTGAGGCGGTCGCGCTGGAGTTCAACACTCCGGACACCGCCTTCATCCTGCGTCCGCTCGACGAGGACGACAGCATCGAGCACTTCTGCGTCGGGATGCCGCTCGTTTGATCGGTCCGCGACCACGCACGGTTCGCTGAGCATGGACAGCACCGTACTGACTCCGGTTTGGAACGCCGGTCTCCAGACCGGCACGCGCGGCGCACGGCGCCGCGCCAGCGCGCCAGGAGGGGCCTGTCACTTGGAGAGCGCCACCTCCACCACCGGCGGTTGACATGGACAGCACCGTACTGACTCCGCCGAACCAGTACTCCGGCGGAGACATCAAGATCCTCGAGGGTCTCGAGGCCGTGCGGGTCCGGCCCGCGATGTACATCGGCTCCACGGGAGAGTCCGGGTTGCATCACCTCTTCCGGGAGGTGATGGACAACAGCATCGACGAGGCGATGGCGGGTCACTGCGGCCGCATCCAGGTGACCATCCACCAGGACGGCAGCCTGTCGGTGCGCGACGACGGCCGGGGCATTCCGGTGGACCCCGAGCCCAGCACCGGGCTTCCGGCGGTCGAGGTGGTGATGACCCGGCTGCACGCGGGCGGCAAGTTCGACGCCGACAACTACAAGTACTCCGCCGGCCTGCACGGCGTCGGCGTTTCGGTCGTGAACGCGCTCGCCACCTGGCTCCGGGTGGAGGTCCGCCGCAACGGGACGATCCACCAGCAGTCCTACCGCCGCGGCGAACGCACCGGCCCCCTCGAGACGGTCGGCGAGACGAGCCCAGAAGACACCGGAACCCTCGTTCACTTCCTTCCCGATCCAACCATCTTCGAAGAGACCACCGAGTTCGATTTCCACCAGATCGCCCACCGGGTACGGGAACTGGCGTTCCTGGTGCGGGGGGTCGAGATCGAGCTGGTGGACGAGCGCGACGGCCAGAGCTCCCGCTTTCACTACGAGGGCGGAATCTCCGAGTTCGTGGCGCACCTGAACCACAACGAGAACCCGATCCACCCCTCGGTCATCAGCTTCGAGGTGGAGTCCCCGGAGGCAGCGAACGGCGGCTCTTCCTCCGGGGCGCACTCGTGTGAAGTGGCGCTCCAGTGGAACGGCAGCTACCGGGAGGCGCTCCATTCCTTCGTGAATAACGTGAGCACCCCGGAGGGAGGCACGCATCTCAGCGGGATGCGCGCGGCGCTCACCCGGGCCATCAACGCCTACGCGCAGACTTCCCGCCTGGGGAAGGAACTCAAGGCCCGGATCCAGGGCGAGGACGCCCGGGTCGGCCTCGCCGCGGTCATCAGCGTCCGGGTTCCCGAGCCGCAGTTCGAGGGCCAGACCAAGACGAAGCTCGGCAACAGCAGCGTTCAGGGTTTCGTGGACTCGCTCGTCTACGAGGAACTGGTGCGCTTCTTCGAGGAGAACCCGGGCGAGGCCAAAGCCATCGTCTCCAAGGTGGTTGACTCCTTCCAGGCCCGCGAAGCCGCCCGGAAGGCGCGCGACATGGCGCGGCGCAAGAGTGCGCTCGCCTCCACCTCGCTCCCCGGAAAACTCGCCGACTGCCAGGAGCGCGACCCCCGGGAGAGCGAGCTCTTCATCGTGGAGGGCGAGTCCGCCGGCGGGTCGGCGAAGCAGGGCCGGGACCGGAAGTTCCAGGCGATCCTGCCGCTGCGCGGCAAGATCCTGAACGTCGAGAAGACCAAGGCGAACCGGATGCTGGAGAACGAGGAGATCAAGGCGCTGATCTCCGCGCTGGGCGCCGGGATCGACACGGAACTCGACCTGACCGCGCTTCGGTATCACCGGGTCATCATCATGACCGACGCGGATGTGGACGGTTCCCACATCCGGACCTTGCTGCTCACCTTCTTCTACCGCCGGATGAAGGGACTGGTGGACGACGGGTATCTCTACATTGCCGAGCCCCCGCTCTACCGGGTCGAGCATCCGAAGTCGGAACGCCGGCCGGACCAGCACTTCCTCAATGACCGGGGGCTCAACGCCTACCTGCTGGAACGGTCGGTGGCCGGGCGAACGGTGTCCACGGGAGAGGCGGACGTTTCGGGAGAGGAACTGCTCGCCAGCGTCCGGCGCCTGAGCCAGGTCCGGGAGCGTCTGGACGCATCGGAGCGCCGCGGCTATCCGCGGAATCTGGCGCTGTGGCTGCTCCGCGGCCGGAGCGGGAGCGAAATCACGGCTTCCCGCCGTGAAATGGACGACCTCGCGGCGCGGTTGACCGAAGCCGGCTCACCGGCGCGGGTGGTGGCCGAAGCCGGATCACCACGGCGCTTCGTGATCGAACCCGTCCAGTCCGGGGACGGCCAGGCCTTCACCCGCCGTTTCGGCAGTCCGTTCTTCGAGCGCGGGGAGTACCGCCGGCTGGTCGCGCTGTACGAGCAGATCCGCGGGTTCGACACGCGTCCCATTCGTGTCTTCGTGAACGGCGCGGGCGCCCCGCCCGCCTCCAGCCTCGAGTGCGAGCTCGAATCCGCCGGCGCTTTGCTGGATCACCTGCTCGACAGCGCCCGCCGCCACCTCAAGATCCAGCGCTACAAGGGACTTGGCGAAATGGACGCCGAAGAACTCTGGGACACCACGATGGACCCGGGAGTGCGCAGCCTGAAGCGGGTGCAGGTCGAAGACGACCTCGACGCGGCGGAGCTGTTCAGCACCCTGATGGGGGATCAGGTGGAGCCCCGGCGCGCGTTCATCGAGAAGAACGCCCTGAACGTTTCCAACCTGGATGTCTGACGCTTCCTTCACGGATCCGGAGGCCGCCGGCAACGCCAACGGAAACGGCGGTTCGGTGAGCCGGGCGCGCTATCAGCGCGTCGAGCACATCGAGACCGAGATGACGCAGTCCTACATGGACTACGCCATGTCGGTGATCATCGGCCGCGCGCTGCCCGACGTCCGCGACGGACTCAAGCCGGTCCAGCGCCGGGTCGTGTACGCGATGTTCCGGGAGGGCCTGCTGCACTCCCGTTCCTACTCGAAGTGCGCGGGAATCGTCGGCGAAGTCCTCAAGAAGTACCACCCGCACGGGGACGCGTCGGTCTACGACACGCTGGTCCGGCTCGCCCAGGGGTGGGGTCAGCGTCACCCGCTGATCGACGGGAAGGGCAACTTCGGCTCGGTGGACGGGGACCCTCCGGCGGCCTACCGGTACACCGAGGCGCGGCTCACGCAGTTCGCCGTCGCCATGATGGAGGACATCGACCGCGCCACGGTCAATTTCCAGCCCAACTTCGACGGCAAGACCGTCGAGCCGGAGGTCCTTCCCACCGTCGTTCCCGGCCTGCTGGTGAACGGTTCGGACGGCATTGCGGTGGGGATGGCGACCAAGATTCCGCCGCACAACCTCCGCGAGGTGACCGCGGCGCTCGTGCACCTGATCGAGCACCCGGACGCCAGCGACGAACACCTGAACGCCGAGCTCCTGGAACTGGTGCCCGGACCGGACTTCCCGGCCGGCGGCCGGATCCACGGGCGGCGCGGCATCGTGGGCGCCTACTACGAGGGCCGGGGGATCATCCAGGTGCGCGCGGTCGCCGACTTCGAGACCGCCCGCGACGGCAGGGACCGCATCGTCGTCAGCGAGATCCCCTACCAGGTCAACAAGGCCCGCCTCATCGAGAAGATCGCCGAACTGGTCAAGGACAAGCGCCTCACCGGGATTTCCGACCTCCGCGACGAGTCGGACCGGCGGGGCATGCGGGTCGTCATCGAGTTGAAGCGCGGCGAGGAACCCCAGGTGGTGCTGAACAACCTGTACCGGCACACCGCGATGCAGTCCTCGTTCGGCATGAACCTCCTCGCGATTTCGCAGAACCGGCCGCGCCTGTTCTCGCTGCTCGGAATGCTGCGCGAGTTCCTCCAATTCCGGCGGCAGGTGGTGCGCCGGCGCACCCGCTTCGAGCTCGATCGGGCGGAGCAGCGCATGCACATCCTCGAGGGGCTCGCCGCCGCGGTGGACCGCCTCGACGAGGTCATCGAGTGGATCCGGCGTTCGAAGGATCCGGCGAGCGCCCGGGCGCGCCTGATGCGCGAGCTCCGGCCCCGGCGGTTCGGCACCGATCGCGAACTCCTCGCCCGCGCCGGGAACGGCCGGGCGGAACCCGCTGGCGAAGGGCTCTCCGAGGCGCAGGCGCAGGCCATCCTGGATCTTCGGCTCCAGCGCCTGACCCAGATGGAGCGCGAGCGGATCGAGGCCGAGATCGCCGAACTCGGCGAGAAGATCCGCGATCTCCGCGATCTCCTGCAGAGCCCGGAGCGGGTGGACGGGATCATTCGGGACGAGGCGCAGGCCGCTGCCCGCAAGCATGGAAACGACCGCCGCACCGAGATCGTCGAGGACGCGGGCGACCTGTCCATCGAGGAGCTCATCCCGGTCGAGGACATCGTGATTTCCGTGACCCAGGCCGGTTACATCAAGCGGACTCCGCTCAGCGACTACCGCGCCCAGTCCCGGGGCGGCACTGGGCACTCCGGCGCCGGCATCCGCGCCGGCGACGCGATCCACGACGTGTTGATCGGAAACACCCACAGCCGGTTCCTGTTCCTCACGGACGAGGGGATTGCGTACCGGCTCAAGGGTTACGAGATCCCCGAGGCGGGCAAGGCGGGCAGGGGCCGCGCCATCGTCAACCTCCTGAGCCTTCCGAAGGAGCGGCAGGTCGTCGCCATCGTGCCGCTTCCGGAAGACGACGAAGCCTCCGAATCCCTCCATCTGTTCACCGCGAGCCGCCGCGGTCAGGTCAAGCGAACGGCGCTGTCCCAGTACCGGAACGTCCGGGTCGTCGGGTTGCGAGCCGTCCGGATCCCCGAGGGGGACGCTCTGCTGGCGGCGACGCTGACTAGCGGGGAGAGTCATGTCGTCCTCACAACGAGGAATGGGAAAGCGATTCGCTTCCGGGAGAGCGACGTCCGGTCCATGGGTCGGGACACGGCTGGGGTAAGAGGTATCCGGCTTCGGGGCGACGACGAGGTGGTCAGCCTCGTTACTGTCGAGGACGAGCCGGACGGTGGCACCTCGCTTCTCACCGTGACCGAGCACGGCTACGGGAAGATGAGTTCACTTGACCACTATCCGCTAAAGGGCCGCAGCGGTCTCGGAGTCCTGAACATCAAGGCCTCCGAACGAAACGGGCATACCGTGGCGACTGTCGCCGTTCGCAGCGGCGAAGAGGTGATCGCGATCACAGCGGCCGGAAAAGCCGTCCGAATCCCGGTCGAGGATTTCCGCGACCTCAAGCGCATCACCAAGGGCGTCCGGGCGATCCGCGTCGGGGAGGGCGACGAAGTCGTCGCCATCACCCGCATTCCGCCAGCCCCCCCGGAAGAAGATGCGGACGCCATGCCTGACGAAGAAGCGGTATCGTCGGACGACCCACCGGGTACCCAGGAGCGATGAACGCGACCGTCCGCGACGCCCGCTCTGGCTTCCGCACCGCTTTCCCGGCGCTCGCGATCGTGGCGGCGTTCGCGGCCGGGTGTTCCTCCCCGCCCGAAGAGGCGCTCCTTTCGCAGTTCTTTCGCGCCATCGCGGCGGACGACCGGGTGAGCGCCGGGGGGCTCTCGATGGCCGGCTTTCCCGGGGGCCCGGTCGAGTCGTGGGAGATCCTCGAGACCGGGATGGTGACGGAGGGCCCGTACCGGGTGCCGGAGCTTCGCAGGGAGGAGACGGACGCGGAGGCCGCCCGGGACGAGCAGTTCAAGATCTTCTACGACTTTCGTCAGGCGAACCAGGAGGCCCTCGCGATGATCACGGACCGCCGGGACGGGAACCCGAATGTTGCCATCGGGGGACGCCTGGGGGAGACCGCCGACGAGTGGGACGCCCACGCGGCCGAGCGGCGCCGGCTGGTCACCTCGCTGAGCGAGGTGCAGATGGCGCTCGAGGAGGAACGCCGGCGGGCCCAGCGGAGCCTGCTTCGGGAGGCGCCCGTGGACTACCTCACGGGGAACATCTCGGAGCAGGAGCTGCTGGTGAGGACGGTGGAGGAAGGGGCGGCGCGCGAATACCGCTTCGCCCTCATCCGCTACGACCTCCAGAACCAGCAGGGCGCCGACATACCCGCGCGCTGGATCATCGCCGCCATCGAGCCCACGACGTGAGACGACTCCTCGGGAGCGCCGGTGTTCACACCGGCACCGCCCGCGCAGCGGGCGCAACGGCGACCGCCGACGGCGAGGAACTGCGGGGACGCCTGGGAGCGTGAGCGGCGACCCCCGCACCGCCCTGCTCGCCATCCTCCGCCGGGAGTCCGTCAGGTTCGGCGAGTTCCAGCTCGCGCACGGCGGCACCTCCAACGTCTACGTGGACGCCCGGCTCACCGTCCTGCGTTCCGACGCGGCGGCGCTGGTCGGCCGGATCCTGCTCGACACCATGGACCGCTCGGGTTTTCGGGCGTCCGCGGTGGGGGGGATGGCGGCCGGAGCGATCCCCCTGACCACGGCGGTCGTCATGGAGGCGCACGCTGGCGGACGGCGGCTTGCCGGGTTCTTCGTCCGCAAGGAGGCGAAGGACCACGGCCGCGGCCGGCGCATCGAGGGGGTCGAGCACCCGCAGGGCGCGGCGGTCATCCTCGAAGACACCGCCACCACGGGGAAATCGACCCTCGCGGCGGTGGAGGCCGCCCGCGAGGCCGGCTTCGAGGTGGTGGGAGCGGTGGCGCTCGTGGACCGGGGCATGGGGGCCGGTCCGCTGCTCGCCGGGGCCGGCGTCCCCTACGCGGCGGCGTTCGGCCTGGACGACCTCACGGACACCTAGGGAACGCCGGCCGGTTCTCGCGGTAGCGGCCTCCAGACCGGCACGCGCGGTGCTCCGCACCGCGCACGTCGCGACTCCATCCAGCCTCGCAGCGGGCGCGATCGCCTAGACCCGTTCCAGACGCGCGAACTCCAGGACCAGCCGCCGCCGCCCGTGGTAACGGAACAGGACGGAGAGGCGCTTGCCGTCCGGGTCCACGGTCTCTACCCGGCCGACCCCGAACTTGGGGTGGCGCACGGAGTCGCCCTTGCGGAACGGTCCGGCCGCGGGAGCCGTCGCGATGGGGAGCGTCCGGGCCTCGCCGCGCGCCGTCTCGAGCAGGTCCCGGGGAATCTCGCCGAGGAACCGCGAGACCCCGCCCCGCGACCGGAGGTAGGGCGCTCCGCCCGGCGCCGCCGAGAGCTGCAGGCGCTTCCGCGCCCGGGTCATCCCGACGTAGAAGAGGCGCCGTTCCTCTTCGAGCTGGAGGTCCGATTCGAGCGAGAACGCGTGCGGGAAGAGCCCCTCCCAGAGACCGGCCAGGAACACCGAATCGAACTCGAGCCCCTTGGCGGCGTGCACCGTCATCACCATCACCGGCGGCACGCCGGGATCGGCCCCTTCCTCCGGCATCAGGTCCTCCGCCGACAGCAGGCTCACCTGGTCCAGAAAGGCATCGACGGAGCCCTCCGGGTTCGTCCGCTCGAATTCCCGGGCGGCGTTCTGCAGCGAGACGAGGTTCTCGAAGCGCTCCCGGTCGTTCTCCTGGAAAAAGGGCCCGAGGCCCGTGTCCGCGATCGCCGAACGGACGACCTTCTCCGGTCCCCCGGGGATGGCGCGGCGAACCGCGGCGATCCCCTCCACGAAAGCGCGGAGTCCGTTCAGCGCCCGGGCCGGCAGGCCCCGATCCGCCACGACCCGCTCCGCCGCCGCGAGCAGGGACGTTTCGTCCGCGGCCCCCTGCTCTTCGATGCGGCGGAGCGATTTCGGGCCCACGCCGCGCGGAATCGCCGCCAGCGCCCGCCGGAAGGCGGAGTCGTCGTCCGGATTGGCCGCCACCCGGAGGCCGGCGAGCGCGTCCAGCACCTCGCGCCGCTCGTAGAAGCGGAGCCCGCCCACGATCACGTGCGGGATCCGATGGGCGGCGAACGCTTCTTCGAACGCCCGCGTCTGGGCGCGGGTCCGGAGGAGCACGGCGGTGGAGCCGCGCCCCTCCCCCTTGGCCGCGATCTCGACGGCGATCGCCTGCGCCTCGCTCGTTTCGCTGGCAAACGAACGGAACCGGGCCCGCTCGCCCTGCTCTCCCAGCGGACGGAGGGTCTTGCCGTCGCGGCGTCGGTTGCGGCGGATCACCGCGTTGGCGGCGTCCACGATGGCGGCGGTGGAGCGGTAGTTCTCCTCGAGCCGCAGGACCCGCGCGCCCGGGAAGTCCTCCCGGAAACGGAGGATGTTCCGGAAGTCGGCCCCCCGGAACGAGTAGATCGCCTGGTCGTCGTCGCCGACCGCGAAGACGTCGCGGTGACCGGCGAGCCTCAGGACCAGCCGGTGCTGGGTGGGACCGGTGTCCTGATACTCGTCGATCAACAGGTGGCGCACCCGCCGGTCGACGAACGAGCGGGCCGCCTCCGAAGCGTCCAGCAGCTCGAGGGCGCGAATCAGCAGGTCGTCGAAGTCCGCTCCCTTCAATTCGGCGACCTTGCGCCGGTACAGGGCAGTCGCCTCCCGCACGGACTCCGCCAGCCGCGGATCCCGCGGTCCGCGAAAGGCGGCGCCGGAGGCCTCGGCGTTCCGGAGCCGGGAGATCAACTGGACGAGCCGCCCGAGCGGGAGACGGTCGTCGTCGATCAGGAGTTCGCGCGCGACCTGCCGAACGAGCGCGCGGCTCTCGTCCGCCCCGAACACCGGGAACCCGGACGGCAGGCCGATGTCACCGCCGAAGCGCCGCAGCAGGTTCAGCCCGAACGCGTGGAAGGTGGAGACCCAGGGCAGGGATCCGGTCTCCCGCACCGCGGCGGCGAGGGCGTTCACGCGGGTGCGCATCTCGCGCGCCGCCTTGTTCGTGAAGGTGACGGCGAGGATGGATTCCGGCGGGGCCCCGTCCACGAGCAGGCGCCAGCCGATCCGGTGCGTGATGACCCGGGTCTTGCCCGAGCCGGCGCCCGCGAGCACCAGGGTGGGTCCGGCGGGCGCCGAGACCGCCTCCTGCTGGGAGGCGTTCAGCTCCGCGAGGACCGACTGCCCGGCGCGGTCGTCAGGGCCGGCCGGATCAGTCGTCACGGACCGCCTTCTGGAGCCCCGCCGGGGCGTCCACGTCGCGGCCGAGCTGCCGTCCGGCGAAGAAGGCGAGCAGTTGCAGGACGGGCGCCACCGCGAAGGGCTGGAGCTCCGCGGGGACGCCGGAATCGCCGAACCGGAACACCGGAGCGCCGGCGGCGCGCGCCGCAGCGACGGACCGCGCCTCGCTCCGGGAAAGAGGGTCGTTGGCGGACAGCAGCACGACGGGCGTGGTCGGCCCGAGCAGGGCGGCCGGTCCGTGGGCCAGCTCGCCGGCGGGTACCGGGATGGCCGGGAGCAGCGCGGTCTCCATCAGCTTGAGGGCGCCTTCGCGTGCCAGGGGACTGAAGATGCCGCTTCCCAGGAAAAACCACGGCCCGCCGATCTCGATCTCGGCGATCCGCGCCGCGATCTTCGACTCTCGTGCTACCGCGTCGTCGAGGAGCTTCGCCGGGTCGTGGCGCGTGCCGGGCCGGGGCGGCCGCCGGCCGAGCGCGGCGGCCCATTCGAGACCCAGAACCCGGAGCGCGACCAGAGCCGAAGTGAATGTCTTGGTCGCCGGAATCGCGTGTTCCCGTCCCGCCTCGGTAATGAGCGCCAGCTCCGCGCTTCGCGCCGCCGGGCTTTCCGCCTCGTTGGTGACCACGATGCGAAAGATGCCGGCGGCCGCGGCCTGGTCGAGAAGCCGGAGCGTGCTGCGGGTGGCGCCGGACTGGGTGACGACCAGCAGGACTCCGCTCGCCGGCGGCCCGCCGACGCCGCTCGCCGAACGGACGTCGCCATCGAGTTTCCAGCCCCGGAACCACTCGGCGCCGATCTCGGCGGCGTAGCGGCTCGATCCGGCCCCGACGAGCAGGACCCGCGCCTGCCGGAGCGCGTCGGCGTCCCGAAGTGCGGCCGCGCGCCGGGACGCACCGGCCGCGAGGGCGGCCAGCGTGCGCCGCGCCGCGGCCGGCTGGTCGCGGATCTCGGCGAGGAGCGCCGGAGGCGCCTCCATCTTCTGGGTCGGGCTCAGACCTCGTCGGCTCCTTCGAAGCGGCCCGCCGCCCGGCCCGGCTTCACCGCCTGACGGCCCCGGGCGATGGCGAGCGCCCCCTCGGGGACATCCTCGACGATCACGGACCCGGCCGCGACGAACGCCCGCCGGCCGATGGTCACCGGCGCCACCAGGATGGCGTTGCTTCCCACGAACGCTCCCGCTTCCACCACGGTCCGGTACTTGCCGCGCCCGTCGTAGTTGCACGTGATGGTCCCGGCCCCCAGGTTGGCGCGAACGCCGACGTCCGCGTCCCCCACGTAGGACAGGTGGGGCAGCGCGGCCCGGCGGGCCAGCACGGCGTTCTTGGTCTCGACGAAGCTGCCCGCGAAGGACTCGGGTTCGAGCCGGGTGTTCGGGCGGATGTGGGCGAAGGGACCCACTTTCGCATCGCGCCCGATCGCGCTGTCGAGCAGCACGGAATGGCTGAGGATGCGCGCCCCGGCCTCCACCTCGGTGTTCTCGAGCCGGCAGAAGCTCTGGACCTCGGCGCCGCCGGCGATCTTCGTACTGCCGGTGAGCCGCACCGAGGCCCCGATGCGGGCGCCGGGCCCGGCCTCGCAGGTGGGATCGGCCCACAGGGTCTCCGGATCCTCCACCAGCGCCCCGTTTTCGACGAATCGCCGGGCGGTGGCGCGCTGGGACTCGCGAATGGCCGCGGACCAGGTCGCCGCGTCCTCGATCCGGGTGTGTCCGGGGACGGCTCCCGCGGGAGATTCCGCGGCTCGCAGGGCATCGGCGGTCTCGCCAAAGCTCGGGCGCACGGCGGCGCCGAGAGCTTCCGCGGTCCCGGCGAGCGCCAGGGTCTGGCCGGCGTCGTTCTGGAGCCGCAGCGGTTCGTCCGCGGCCGCCACCAAGGCGTGGACGGCGTCGACCGGCGGGGCGACGATTCCCGGCGCGAGGATGGCGCCCCGGGTTCCGCGGCGCTCCAGAGCGGCGGAGTCGCCCGCGGCTCCGTTCAGGACGACGAACTCGTCCGCCTGAAAGGAGGCGGCGGCCCCGGAGGCGGCGGCCGCGACGGTGGCGCCAAAGAACGGATAGCGGCCGATCTCGGACGACGCGGGATAGACGAGCAGGAAATCCATGTTCGGGAAACTCAGCGCCCGGGAGTCCGGGCCACGGTCGAAGAAACGGGCGGGCGGACAAGGCCCGCCATCAGCGTCACCCTGCCCCGGCCGGAATTCTACGTGGCGCCCTGTTTCTTCCGGCCCGCGGGGGCGACGACCAGGGTCACCTCCCCGCGCGGCGGTTCCTGCTTCGCCCGCCGGGCGAGGTCGGGGAGCGAGCCGAACCAGTGCTCTTCGTGGATCTTCGTCATCTCCCGGGAGACGGAGGCCTCGCGGGGACCGAGGATTCGCGCCAGTTCGTCGAGAAGTTCCGCCGCGCGGCGGGCCGACTCGAAGAACACCAGCGACCCGGGCGCCTCGGCCGACCGCTGCAGGAACGCCCGCCGCTTCGCGCTTCGCCGTCCCGGCGGAAAACCGAAGAACGTGAAGCTGTCGGTCGGCAGGCCCGAGACCGAGAGCGCCGAGGCGACCGCGGACGGCCCGGGAACGGTGCGCACCGGCAGGTCTTCGGTGCGCGCGGCGCGCACGACCCGGTAACCGGGGTCCGAGATCAGGGGCGTTCCGGCATCGCAGATGAGCGCCAGGTCCTCGCCGGACCGGAGCCGGCCCAGGAGGAACTCGACCTGTTGCGCTTCGTTGTGGTCGTGGTACGAGATGAGCCGGGCGGTCAGGCCGAAGTGCGTCCGGAGCCGCCGGGCGACGCGGGTGTCCTCGCAGGCGATCCAGGGCACGGCGCGCAGCACGGTGAGCGCCCGGGGCGAGAGGTCGTCGAGGTTCCCGATGGGGGTGGCGACCACGAAGAGGGTGCCGGAAGCCCCCGGCCCGGGTACCGCTCTCATGCCGCGAACCGTAGCCCGCCAGGGAGCGCCGGTCTTTAGACCGGCACCGCCCGCCGAGAGGCGGGCGAAAGGACCAACGCCAGTTCGTCCGGGTGGCATCCGCTGTTGCCTGACTTGGCGTACCGTTTTCGCCGACCATGACTGTTCCCGCGACGGACGCCACCGCCTGGAACGAGCGCCGGGTTCTCGTCACCGGCGCGGCGGGCTTCATCGGGCGCCGGCTCGCGAGGCGCCTCGCGGCTGCCGGCGCCCGCGTCACGGGTTTCGACCGGATCCGGCCGAACACTCAGGTGGCGGACATCGAGTACCGCCAGGCGGACCTGCGGGATGCCGAAGCGCTCGGGGACGCGGTTGCGGAAGCCGACGTGGTCTTCCACCTGGCGGCGGCGAACGGGCATCGGGCCAGCATGGACCAGCCGCGGGCCGACTTCGAGGACAACGTGATGGGGACCGTCTCGCTGTTGGCCGCAGTGGCGCAGCGGGCGCCCCGAGCCCGCGTGGTGTTCGCGAGCACGCGCCAGCTCTACGGCCGGGCCGCATCCCTCCCCGCGGACGAGGGGCACGCGGTCGCCCCGCCGGACGTCCATGCGATCCACAAGGAGACGGCCGAGCAACTGGTGCGCCACAGCGCGGAGCAGCGCGGCGTCCCCTTCTCGGTCCTGCGGCTCACGAACACCTACGGCCCGGGGCAACCGACCGCGGGGCCGGCAGCGGGCCTGACCGGCCGTTTCCTCGGCGACGCGCTCGCCGGCCGGGAGGTCACGATCCTCGGAGATCCCGGGTTGCTGCGGGACTTCAACTACGTGGACGACGTGGTCGACGCCTTCCTGCGCGCCGGGGAGCGCGAGGCCCCCGCCGGGACCTGGAACCTGGGCGCCGCGCCGGTCCGCCTGCGCGCGTTCGCGGAGGCGGTCTTCCGGGCGCTCGGCGAGGAACCGCGGGTGCGGCTCGCGCCGCTCCCGCTGGGCCTCGAGGCCATCGCGATCGGCGACTTCCACTCCGACTGGTCCGCGATCCGGCACGATCTCGGGTGGGAGCCGGCGTGGACCCTCGAGTCCGGCCTCGCCGAGACGGTTCAAGCCATGCGCGCCCCGATGTCATGAGGATCCCGTTTCAGCGCCTCGCGGCCGATTCCGATCCCGGCGTCCGGCGGGCCGTCGGGCGCGTGCTGGCGTCGGGCCGCTTCGTCCTGGGTCCGGAGGTGGAGGCGTTCGAGCGGGCCTTCGCCGCCTCGATCGGTGTCGCGCACGCCGTGGGGGTGGCCTCGGGGACGGACGCGATCACGCTGGCGCTCGCGGCGGCCGGGATCGGCCCCGGCGACCGGGTCCTGACCGCCGCGTTCTCGACCGGCTACACGGCGATCGGCATCCGGCACGCCGGCGCGACCCCGGTCTTCGCCGACGTCGAGCCCGAGAGCCTGTGTCTCGACGCCGGCGCCGTGGCCCGGGCCCTCGAGGAACAGGAGGTCCGGGCGATCGTTCCGGTGCACATCTTCGGGGGCGCGGGCGCCGGCTGGGGGAAGCTCCTGGAGATCGCGGACCGCCACGAGATTCCCGTCGTCGAGGACGCCTGTCAGGCGCACGGAGCGCGCGCTTCGGGGCGGGCGCTCGGCTCCTTCGGGCGGGCCGCCGCGTTCAGCTTCTATCCCACCAAGAACCTCGGGGCCCTCGGCGACGCCGGGCTGGTGGCCACGGCGGACGAAGGGCTCGCCGCGCGCGTGCGGAGCCTCCGTTCCGGCGCGCAGGGGAAGCGCCACCACCACCTCGCGCCGGGGTGGAACAGCCGCCTCGACGAAATCCAGGCCGCGGTGCTTCGGGAGCGGCTCCCCGCGCTGCCGGAAGGGAACCGGCGGCGCGCCGCCCTGGCGCTTCGCTACCGGGAGTTGCTCGACGGGCTGCCGCTGCGCTTCGTGACCCCGGGGCCCGGAGTGGAGGGCTCGTCGCATCTCTTCGTGATCCGGACGGCGCCCCGGGACGCGCTCCGTGCGCATATCGAGGCCGCCGGAATCGACGCCCTCGTCCACTATCCGGCCGCGCTCACAGAGCAACCCGCGTTTTTGGACGCTCTGGTGGCCGGCGGAACCTGTCCGGAGGCCGAGGCGGCGGCCCGGGAGGTGCTGAGCCTGCCGCTCCATCCCGGCCTCTCGGAACGCGAGGTCGAACGGGTCGCCGCGAGCGTCCGGGCGTTCTTCGCGCGGCGGTGGCCCTCCGAACCGGTGTCAGAATAATCCGGTGGTGTTCGGCGCGAAACGGCAGGGCGCGGTGCTCTGCCCCGGCTGCGGCAAGCTGGTGGGGGTCAACGATCGGGAGTGTCTTTCCTGCGGCCGCCGGAACCCCGGGCTGTTCGGTTTCGCGGGGGTGCTCCGCTTCGATACCGAGAGCGTCCTGAAGGTCCTCCTCGCCGCCAACATCGGGCTCTTCCTGGTGGCGCTGGTGCTCAGCGTGGGCGCCATCGAGATGCGCGGGTTCCTGGGTTTCCTCAGCCCGGACGGCCGCATCCTCTACCGGCTCGGAGCGGCGGGCGCCATTCCGGTGTTCGGAGTCGGGAAGTGGTCCGCGGTCCTGAGCGCGGGCTGGCTGCACGGCGGGCTGCTGCACATCTTCTTCAACATGTACTGGCTCTGGAACCTGTTCCCGGCGGTGGGGGAGATGTTCGGCACCAGCCGCGCGCTCGTGATCTACCAGGTTTCGGCGGTCACCGGCTTCGCGCTGTCCTCGTTCATGGGAGCGTCCGGCATCGCCATCCCGTTCCTCGGAGGGGCGCCGGGCATCACGGTCGGGGCCTCGGCGTCGCTCTGCGGCCTGATCGGGGCGCTCCTGTACTTCGGGCGGCGCACCAGTTCGGACTTCGCCCGGCAGATCTGGCGCTACGTGATCTTCATCGCGATCTTCGGCGCGCTGGTGCCGGGGATCGACAACGCCGCCCATCTGGGTGGGTTCCTCGGCGGTTACTTCGTCGCGTCGCGTTTTGGCGCCTACTCGCCCGAACGCGGCAAGCACGGCCTCTGGGCGCTCCTCCTGCTCGCCGCGAGCGCGCTCGCGATCCTGGCGTCGGCGGTGGGCGTATCTCCAATCGCCTAATGGCCTGTGGATAAAGTGCCGCGAGTACCGAGACCGGCGAGGCGCCTGGCTGACGAGGCGCGCGAGGGAGGAATACCGAGTGTATTGCGACCGAAGCGCAACGATGAGCGAGGTGTAACCGAGCGGTTCAGCCGGGATGCATCGCCGGTCGAATACCGTGTCACTTTGTTCACAGGCCATTCGACTATCGTCCCCGACAATTCGTAGGAGAAGACAATGGCCAAGCTGGTTCGCCCTTCCCAGGGCCGGATGCTGCTCGGGGTCTGCGCCGGGCTCGCGGACTGGTGGAACATGGACCGGACGCTGCTGCGCGTTCTCTACGTGCTGGTAAGCGTGTGCTCGGCCGCCTTTCCCGGCATCCTGTGTTACATCGTCCTCGGGATCCTGATGCCGCCCGAGGAGTGAGCAGGGACTGGGAAGCGCCGGCCGGTTCTCGCGGTAGCGGCCTTCAGACCGGCATAGCCCGCCGACCGGCGGGCGGAGGGCGCAGAAGCCGCCCGCCGTGATGGTGTTCTACTCGGCGCCGTGACCTCCGGTGCTGGAATGGGTTCCCGAGTCGCGCAACCGGAAATCACCGGCGCCCCGCTCCAGGCGCAGTCCGCCGGTGAGCCCACTTCCGGAGCGTTCCTCGCCCGCTTCCGACTTCCCGCTCCCGAGTCGCGTCGCGAGGGGCTGGCGCGGCTCGCCGCGTGGTCGAGAGACGCCGGAGTTTCCGCGGTGGTCCTCGAGGAGGACGCCAGCGCCCTGATCCCGGATCTCCGGGCGCTCGGGTTCGACGACGCGGGGCCCCTGCCGCGCTACTCCAGTCCGGTGCGGCCCGGCTGGCTGCGCCGGGGCTTGCCGGCGCTCCTCCTGCCGCGCGCCCGCCCGCTCGCCGACGTCACGGTGGTTCCCGAAGCGCTGCCCCGCCCGGAGGAAGAGAGTCTCCGCGAACGCCTCGCGCCGGATTTCGGTGCGGTCGCCGGATTCCCGGCCGACGCCGCGCTCCCCGCCGCCGGCGTTCACCTGGTGCGCGGCGGCCGGCCGGTCGCGAGCTGCCGGTTCGAACCGGCGGCGGAAGGCGCGCTCGCGGTGCCCTGGTGGATCGCGCCGCCCGGGGAACCCGACCTGACCGCGCTGCTTGCCGGGGAGACGCTTCGGGCCGCGGGCCCGGCTGCGTCCGTCTGGTTCGAGACCCCGCACCGCCTGCTGGCCCGGGGGCTCTTTCTGGCGCGTTTCCTCCCGCGCCGCTCGCGGGCCCGGGTGCTCGTGCGCCAGCACGGGGACCGGGACCTCCCGGCGCCGTCCATCGCCGACTGGCACCTGTCCACGGCCACCGTCGTGCGAGGGCCGTGACGGCGACGGGCAGTGCTATGATCGTCGGTCCCACGCCTGCGGGTGCCGCTATCGTCTAGGGGTTAGGACGGGTGGTTCTCAGCCATCAAACCGGGGTTCGAATCCCCGTAGCGGTACCAGGCGTGGTTTCGTTTTTTCCGGTGATCCGGTGACCAGCAGCGAACCCCGGATCCGGTGCGAAGTCGTCCGGGGGACCGGGCCGGCCCTCCTGGTGCACGGAGGCGCGTGGGACATTCCTCCCGAGGAGCGGGAAGCGCATGAGGCCGGCGCGCTCGCCGCGGCCCGGCTCGGCTTCGACTCCCTGCGGGGCGGCGCTTCGGCGCTCGACACCGTAGAAGCGGTGGTCACGCTGCTCGAGGACGACCCGGCCCTGAACGCGGGGACCGGTTCGGTGCTCAACCGCCGGGGCGAGGCGGTGCTCGACGCGTCGATCATGGACGGTGAAGATCTCCGGGTCGGCGGCGTGGCGGCGGTGCGCACCCTCCGCAATCCCGTCCGGGTCGCCCGCCGGGTGATCGACGCCACCCGGCAGGTGCTGCTCGCCGGGCCGGGCGCCGAGGAGTTCGCTCGGGAGCAGGGGTTCGAGGCCATCCGTCCCGAGGAACTCGTGGTGCCCCGCGAGGTGGAGCGGCTCCGCGCACACCAGGCGCGCCGGCGGGCCGCCTCGCCGGCAGACACGGTCGGCGCGGTTGCCATCGATGGTGAAGGGCGCATTGCGGCCGCCGGGTCCACCGGCGGCACGCTGAACAAGCGCCCGGGCCGGGTGGGCGACACGCCGCTGCCCGGCGCCGGGCTCTACGCCGATTCCCGGATCGGCGGGGTGGCCTGCACCGGGTGGGGCGAAGGGATCGCGCGCCTTTCCATGGCCCGCACCGTGCTCGCCCGGATGGAAGGCGGCCAGCATCCGGCGGATGCCGCCCGCGAGCTGCTGGCCGCCTGCCGGTCGCGGCTCGGCGGTACGGCCGGGCTCCTGATCGTCACCCCGGACTCCCGCCTGGTGACCGCCTGGAGTACGCCGCGGATGGCGCGGGGCTGGGCGCACGGGGGCATGGAAACCCCCGCCGCCGCTGCGTAAGGGGAACGCTGCCTACCCCTGGTCGGCGGAGTGCGGTTTCGCTCCGCTCGCGCGGAGCGATGCCAGCCGGAGGCTGGCGCTCCGAGGCCGGCGCTCCCATCAGGCAAACCTGCTAGATTGCGCGCCCCCGGGTCGCGAGCGCCCTTAGCTCAGTGGATAGAGCAACAGGCTACGAACCTGTAGGTCGGGGGTTCGAATCCCTCAGGGCGCGCCACCCAAGGAGGCGCTAGGCTTCGGGACCGTTGCTCTTCGAGCAGCGGGGTGGGGCCATCCGGCCGGATGCTTGCGATGTCGAAGACGAACACCTCGCGCCAGTTCGCGGCCAGCGGAGCGGTGGTGCTGGCTCTCCTGTTGCCCGCCGCGCTGTCCGGGTGCGGGGCGCCGGAACCGGAGGCTCCCTCCGCGGTCCCCGACGGGACCGTCGACGACTGGCCGGCAATCCTGGAGCGGGGCGTGATCCGCTTCGTGCGGCATGGTTTCGAGGCGTTCGACACCCTTCCCTCCCAGGGGCTGTCGAAGGAGCGCTATCGCTTCCTCGCCGAACAGTTCGCCGAGCGTCACGGCCTGCGCGCCGAGTGGATCGTTTCTCCCGACGTGGATGGACTGCTGGTCGCGCTCGAGGAAGGCCGCGCCGACGTCGCGGTCGCCACGTTGACGGTCACCGAGACCCGCCAGCAGCGGGTGGCGTTCACCGTCCCGCTCACCATCTCCCGGGAGTGGGTCATCGGTAGCGGCGAGGGCGTGTTCGGCGTCCCCGCCGGAACCTCCTACGAGGAGAGCCTGGCCGCCCACTATCCGGAGGCGCCCCGGGTGGCAGTGGCCGGCGTCTTCGATCCGCTCAACATCCGGACGCTGATCGAGGACGGCGCGTTCGACACCACGATCATGGATGAGGCCGCCGCGCGGGTCGTCGTCCGGACGAGTCCGGGAATCCGGAAACTCGCGGAGCTTCCCGAGGCGCGGCGCATCGCCTGGGCCGTGCGGAAGCAAAACCCCGCACTCCGCGAAGCGCTCGACGATTTCCTGACCGAACACCACACGGTCGCCGACGAACCCGCGGAAATCCGCGACTGGGAGGCGATCCGGGCGTCGGGCCAGCTCCGGCTCCTCACCATCAGTTCGCCGGTGACCCACTACCTCTGGCGGGGGGAACGGCTCGGGTTCGAGTACGAGCTGGTGCAACAGTTCGCGGCGAGCCACGGCCTGGATCTGGCGGTCATTGTGGCCCGCGATCACCTGGAACTCGTGGAAGGACTGCTGACCGGACGCGGGGACCTCGTCGCGGCCGGCTGGGTGGAGACCCCCACCCGCGCGGCGGAAGGCCTGCTCTTCACCCGGCATTACCTCGAGATCCAGGAAACCTTCGTCACTGCCGGGGACCCGGTTGCGGACCTGACGGATCTCGCCGGCCGCACGGTGACCGTCCCGGAGGCGACGAGCTACCTGGCGACGCTGGGCCGCCTCGAAGGCGACTTCGAGGTCGAGGCAACGGAGCGCTCGAGCCACGCGATCCTCGAGGCGGTGGCAGAGGGCGAGGTGGACGTCACCCTGGTGGACAGCCACCGCGCCGAACTGGCGGCGCTCTTCGAGCCGCGGTTGACCCTGGGGCTCGCCGTGGAACCCACGGTGCAGCTCGTCTGGGCGGTGGGGCCGCTCCGGGCCGATCTGAAACGCGAGCTGGACGCCTTCCTCGACGCCGGCTACCGGGGCCTCGAGTTCAACAGCCTCTACAACAAGTACTTCGTGAACCGGCGCCGCCAGGCGCGCCAGCGCCAGCACCGGGTCACCGGGGACGAACTCTCGCGGTACGACGCCCTGGTCAAGCCCGCCGCCGAGGCCGAGGACTTCGACTGGCGCCTGATCGTCGCGCAGATGTACCAGGAGAGCGGCTTCGATCCCGACACCGTCAGCTTCGCGGGGGCCCGCGGCCTGATGCAGGTGATGCCGCGCACCGCGGAGGAACTCGGGGTGGATCCGGTCCGCCTCGCCGAACCCGAGGTGGGCATCGACGCCGGCGTGCGCTATCTGGCCTGGGTCCGCGAACGGTTCCCCGACCTGCCGCCGGGCGAACAGCTCTGGTTCGCGCTGGCGGCCTACAACGCCGGACCCGGCCACGTCCGCGACGGGCGCCGCCTCGCCCGCCAACTGGGGCTCGACGGGTCGCTCTGGTTCGGCCACGTCGAGGAGGCCATGAACCGGCTGAGCGAGCCGGAGTACGCCAGCCGGGCGGCCTACGGGTACGTCCGGGGCTCCGAGGTGACGCGCTACGTGCGGGACATCCGGGACCGCTACCGCGGTTACGTGAACCACTTCGTCCAGCTCGACGAGGCGGACCGCTGAGCGCTGCCCCCTCCGGGGGGGCCCCGCGCCCGTTTGGTGCGCCCCGGAGGGCCGTGGGAAGATTGAAGCCCTTTCGGGTTTCTCAACGGAGGTCGCGATGACCCGTCTCCCCATCCGGCCGGCGGCCGCAGTCCTCGCTTTCCTGCTGTTCCCGGCGCTTGCCGCCGCCCAGAACTGGACCTGCGAGCAGGTGATGGTCCCGATGCGGGACGGCACCCGCCTCGCGACCGACGTCTACCTCCCGCGCGGCCAGGGACCGGGACCGTTCCCGGTGATTCTCGAACGCACCCCGTACAACAAGGGCGGCTGCGCCCGTTCCTCCGCCGAGTACTTCGCGGCCCGCGGTTACATCGCGATGGCGCAGGACGAACGCGGCCGCTACGAGTCCGAGGGCGAGTACTACTGGCTGATGGACGAGGGCTGGGGAGAGCGTCAGGACGGCTACGACACCATCGAGTGGGCCGCCCGGCACCCGATGTCCAGCGGGAAGGTGGGAACCCACGGGCTCTCGTTCACCTGCGCGAACCAGCTCCTGACCGCTCCCACCCAGCCGCCCCACCTTGAGGCGATGTTCTGTTCGCAGTACGCGTCGAACAGCTACCGGGACATCTTCTGGCAGGGCGGCGCGCTCCACATGGTGCTGCCGACCTGGCTGCTCACCCAGCGGGAGATGGTGAAACCCCTCCGGATGAACGTCCCGGGGCACCGGGGCTACCTGGGCTCCGGCGACGCGTGGACCGCCTGGTACGACGAACACCGGGAGGTGGGAGATTCGTTCACCGAGAGCATGTTCTCGGACATGTACAACGACCTGGTCGGGAACCCCTACTACAACGACTACTGGCGCCGTCTCGCGGTGGACGAGCAGTACGACAAGTTCGACGTGCCCATCTATCACCTCGGCGGCTGGTACGACCGGCACATCCACGGCACGGTCCAACACTTCAAGCGGGTGAACGAGGTCGGCGGCCCCCAGGGCCGGGGACAGCAGAAGCTCATCGTTGGCCCCTGGATCCACGGCTGGCCTCCGACCGACGACCGGGTCGGCGACATGAACTTTCCCGGCTCCAGCATCGACCACCTGGCGCTCCGCCTCCGCTGGTTCGACCACCACCTGAAGGGCCACGACAACGGCATCATGGACGAGGCCCCGGTGCTCATCTACGTGATGGGAGACAACGTCTGGCGCGAGGAGAACGAGTTTCCGCTGGCCCGACAGCAGGAGGAGGACTGGTACCTGCGCGCCGGTCCCGCCGGGACCATCGATTCGCTGAACGACGGCCTGCTGTCCCGGGAGGCGCCGCCGGACGCCGAGACCCCGGATTCCTACGAGTACGACCCCCGGAAGCCGGCGCCGACCATCGGCGGCGACCTCTTCGTCGAGCCCCGGGGCGCGCAGGACCACCGGCCGGCCGACCGCGTGAGCCTCACCTACACCTCGGAGCCGCTCGACGCGCCGCTCGAGGTCACGGGCATCGTGCGCGTGGAGTTCTTCGCCGCGTCGTCCGCGGTGGACACCGACTGGGTGGTCACCATGAACGCGGTCCACGAGTCCGGCTACTCGCAACTGCTCCGCCAGATGATCCAGCGCGCCCGCTACCGCGAGGGAGACGAGGCGCCGGTGCTGCTCACGCCGGGCGAGATCGTTCCCTACACCATCGAGCTCTACCCGATGTCCAACGTCTTCCTGCCGGGTCAGCGGATCCGGCTGACGGTCACGAGTTCCAGCTTCCCGAAGTGGTACCCCAACGGGAACACCGGCCGGGAGATGATGGAGGACCGTCCCGGCGTCGTGGCCACGAACACCGTCTACCACGACGCCGAGCATCCCTCGAAGGTGGTCCTTCCGGTGATTCCCCGATGAGTCCAAAGATGATCGCGACAAGGAGATCCCGACCCATGTCTTCGCGTCTCAGGCGCCGTTCCGGCGCGTTGTTCCTTGCGCTGCTGCTCCCGGCGGCGCTCTTCGCCCAGGACCGCGACCTGGACCTGGTGGTCACCGGAGGCCGGGTCATCGACCCCGAGACCGGGCTCGACGCGGTGCGCGACGTGGGGGTGGTGCGGAACGAGATCGTGGCCATCTCCCGCGAGGTGCTCCAGAACCGGCTGAAGCAGGGCGGGGTGCTCCTCGACGCCGCCGGGAAGGTGGTGAGTCCCGGGTTCATCGACCTCCACGCCCACGGGCAGTCGGAAGAAGCGAACAAGTACCAGGCGATGGACGGCGTGACGACCGCGCTGGAGCTGGAGGGCGGCGTTCCCCGCATCGCCCGCTTCATCGAGAGCCGGACGGGCAACGCGATCATCCACTACGGGGCCTCGGTGTCCCACGGCGGCCTGCGGCTGCTCGGGATTCCGGATGTCAGCGAGGTGGCGGAAGGGGTCCTCGACGCCGAGAGCACGGGCGCCGAACTGGTGATCGAGCACGCGAACCTCCTTCGCGACGCGAACTACGCTGGCGTTGAAGACACCGAAGCGGTGCACGAGGCCATCGCCGCGGAGATGCGCGCCGGAGGGCTCGGGATCGGCCTGCCCCACCAGTACTACCCGGGCGCCGACCACGCCGAGATCTTCCGGGTCTTCGAACTCGCGGCGGAACTGGACGTACCCATCTACTGCCACGTGCGCGACATGGCCATCTCGGCCATCCAGGAGGTGATCTCGAACGCGACGGCCACCGGAGCGTCGCTCCACATCGTGCACCTGAACAGCTCCAGCCTGCACCACCTGCCGGTCAACCTCGCCCTGATCAAGGGCGCCCGGGATGCCGGGGTGGACGTGACCACCGAGGCCTATCCGTATACCGCGGCCTCCACCGGCATCTCCTCGGCGATCTTCGACGAGGGCTGGCAGGAGAAGCTCGGGATGACCTACGGGGACATCCAGTGGCAGGACACCGGGGAGCGCCTCACCGAGGAGACGTTCAACTTCTTCCAGCAGGAGGGAGGCACGGTGATCATGCACATGATGGATCCCGAGATGATCGAGCTGGCGATCACCACCCCGTTCGTGATGGTGGCCTCGGACGGGATGCCCTACGCGCCGGGCGCCCACCCGCGCTCGGCGGGGACCTTCTCCCGGGTGCTGGGCCGCTACGTGCGCGACCAGGGGGTGATGACGCTGAACGAGGCGCTCAAGAAGATCACGCTCATGCCGGCCGAGCGGCTCCAGGAGGTCGCTCCCCTGATGCGGCGGAAGGGACGTATCCAGATCGGCGCCATCGCCGACATCACCGTGTTCGATCCGGACACCATCATCGACACCGCGACCTTCGAGGACGACCTCACCTTCTCGGAGGGGGTGGCCCACGTGGTGGTGGACGGCGTCCCGGTGGTGCGGGACGGCGCGCTGATCGAGGGCGTGTTCCCCGGGAAACCGCTCCTCAGCCGCTACACGTCGGAGTAACGAGACCGGAACGCGCCGGGAGCGCCGCGTTCCCGTACCCTCTGCGCCCGGTGACCCTGCCTCGTTTCCTTCTGCTCCAGGTGCGCGAGCCGGGCGACCCCATGGCGGCCAACGAGACGTTCGCCTTTCGGCGGGCGCTCGGATTGGAACCGGACCAGCTCGAAGTGTTCGACCTGCTCGCGGGCGCGCCGGCGCTATCTCTCCTCCGGTCCGCCGACGCGGTGCTCATCGGAGGGAGCGGCGACCACTCGGTGGTCCGGGGAGGGCCGTGGCTTCCCGGCGCGCTCGGGGCGATGGAACTGCTCCACGAGCACTCCATCCCCACGTTCGCCTCCTGCTGGGGCTTCCAGGGCCTCGCGAAGGCGCTCGGCGGCCGGGTGGTCACCGACCACGCCCGCGCCGAGGTGGGGGTGCTGCCGCTGGACCTGACGGAAGCGGGGGAACGCGACCCCGTCTTCGGTCCCATCGGGTCCGGGTTCCCGGTGGTCATCGGCCACGAGGACATCGTGGACGAGCTGCCGGAGGGCGCGGTGAGCCTCGCTTCCAGTTCGACCATCGAGAACGAGGCCCTGAAGTTCCTGGGGAAGCCGATCTACGCGACCCAGTTTCATCCTGAACTGATGAAGGAGGACCTCATCCAGCGGATCGCCGCCTACCCCCCCTACCTCCCGCTTACCGGCGCCCGCTCGATCGAAGAACTCCGCGCCATGACCCCCGAGACCCCGGGCGCGGCGGGCCTGCTCCGCCGGTTCGTAGAGGAGGTCGTGAAAACCGGGTAGTCCGCCACTCGCAGTTCGCTGGCGGGAAGAGCACCCGGCCCAGCCGGCGCTCTTGACTCACGGGGGTAGTGAGAACGACGATGGCGCGGAGGGCAGAGTCGCAGATCGGCACATGAAGAATGTTCAATCCCGGATCACCTCCCAGGGCCGGGTGTCCATCCCCGCGCGGATCCGGCGCAAGCTGGGCCTGACGCCGGGTTCCACTGTGGAGTGGTGCGAGCGGGAATCCGAAGTGCTTTTCCGGCGGGCGACCAAGTACTCGTCGCTGGAGATCCACCAGGCCGTCTTCCCGTCGCCGCCCGAACGGAAGTGCGTCGAAGAGATGGACGTAGGGGTTGGGATCCACTTGCGGCGCCGGCATTCGCGCTCTTGACACGAACGTCCCGATCCGGCTGATCGTCCGGGACAACCCGGATGAGGTGGTCCGTGCCCGCTATCCGTCCAGCCGCACCAGTTCCGGCAGCACCGCGCCGATCTCGCCGCGTACCACCGCGTCGGCGATGCGGTCGAGCGGGGTCGGGTCCCGGTTGACGATGACCAGGCGCGCCCCCGCGAACCTGGCCACCCGCGGGATCGACGCGGCCGGCTCCACCACCAGCGACGACCCCACCGCGAGCATCAGGTCGCACGCCTCGGCCGCCGCCACCGACTGCTCCACGACCTCCTGCGGCATCGCCTGGCCGAAGGAGATCGTCGCCGGCTTGAGGAACCCGCCGCACTCGCGGCAGCGCGGCGCCTTCTCGCCGGCCTCGATCCGACGGCACGCTTCGTCGGAGCTGATGCGGTCGCCGCAGGTCAGGCATGCCGCCTCGGTGGTGGTGCCGTGCAGCTCGAAGACCTTCTCCGCGGGGATCCCCGAGCGCTGGTGCAGTCGCTCGATGTTCTGGGTGATCAGTGCGTCGAGCCGGCCCTGGCGGTGGAGCTCGAAGAAGGCGTGGTGCCCGGCGTTTGGCTGCGCGTCGCGCATGGCGGGCCAGCCGATGCTCTTTTGCCGCCAGTACTCGATCCGTCCCTCCTCGCTGGAGACGAACTCCTGGAAGTCCACGATCCGGTTCTCGGCCCACACCCCGCCCGGGCTGCGGAAGTCCGGGACCCCCGATTCGGTCGAGATGCCGGCGCCGGTGAAGCCTACGATGCGCGAAGCGCCCGCGACCAGCCGGCGGGCGGCACCGACCGTGGTGCCGGGGGCCGTCCCGCTGCGCATCGTGCGGAGTATGGCCCCGCCGCCGGACAGCCTTTCGCCCGTTATCATCGCGCGCGGCCTATGGATCGCCCCGACGTTTCCTCTCCTTCCGTGCCGAGCTGCCCCCTTCGGCGCCTCTTCCTAGCCGGGTTTTCGCTGTCGCTGTCGATTCCGGTGGGCGCCCTCGCGGACGAGAACCGCCCGCCCGAATTCCAGGAAGTCGAAGCGGCGGACGCCCAGGAGGAGGACCAGAAAGAGACCGATCGCCCGACCCACGCCGAAACCGTGGTCGTGACCGCGACCCGCGGCGCAGAGGCGATCGTGGACTCGATCGCGCTGGTGACCGCGTTGGACAGCGAGGAGCTCTCGAACTCGCCGGGCACGCTGGTGGACGAGGCGCTCAGCCGCGTGCCGGGATTCGGCCTCTTCCGGCGGAACACCAGCTTCATCTCGCATCCGACCACCACCGGGGTCTCCCTCCGGGGAATCGGGCCGAGCGGGGCGAGCCGCACGCTGGTCCTGTGGGACGGGATTCCGCTCAACGACCCCTTCGGCAACTGGGTCTACTGGAACCGGATGCCGACGCTGTTCCTCGACCGCATCGAGGTGGCGCGCGGCGCCGCCAGCCCCCTCTACGGGAGTTCGGCGCTCGGCGGAACGGTGCAGCTCTTCTCGCGGGGTCCGGAACCGGGCATCCTGCGGGCGCGGGCGCAGCTGGGCAGCTTCGGGATCCAGGACGCGGAAGTGCTCGGGTCCCACGAGGCCGACGGCATCTCCGTGGTCGGCGCGGCGCGGATGCTGAACAGCGAGGGCTATCACCGCATCCGGGAAGCGGAGCGGGGGGCCGTCGACCAGCCGGCCGGGGTGGACTTCCGGTCCATGGTCGGCCGCGCCACGTCCGGGCCGGTCCACTTCTCGATCAACTACTACTCGGAAGACCGCCGCAACGGCACCCCGATCCAGATCAACAGCTCCCGGCTGGTGATGCTGGAGGGAGGGATCACCCAGGACAACTGGGACCTGCGCCTGTTCGGCCAGGACTCCCGGCTGAACAGCGACTTCTCGCGCATCCTCGCCGGCCGCAACGAGGAAAGGCCCACCGCGCAGCAGATGTTCGAGTACTCCGGCGTGGGCGGCGTCTTCACCACCCGGATCGCGGAGGGACTGCAGGCGGGCGCCGACTGGATGCGCACCTCGTGGGGTGACCAC
Organism: Vicinamibacteria bacterium; assembly: GCA_965116805.1. Classification (GTDB taxonomy): domain Bacteria; phylum Acidobacteriota; class Vicinamibacteria; order Marinacidobacterales; family Marinacidobacteraceae; genus Marinacidobacterium. Next base: position 707,558 of record OZ220713.1, on the reverse strand, counting down.
TCCCAGAACCGGCTCGGCGCCTTCGTGCAGAAGCGGCTGGAGTTGATGCCGAGCCTCGAGGTGCTCGCCGACGGCCGGGTGGACGTCTGGCAGAACGCCGGCTCCAAGGCCAGCCTGAACCCCCGTCTCGGGGTTCGCTACCACGTGCTCCCGACCACGACGCTCCGCGCTTCCGCCTACCGCGGCTTCCGCGCGCCCTCGCTGAACGAGCTCTATCGGCCCTTCCGGGTCGGGAACGTGCGGGTCGCCGCGAACGATCAGCTCGGCGAGGAGTCCCTCTACGGAGCCGAAGGGGGTCTCGACTTCTATCCGACCGAGCGGATGCTGGTGCGCGGGAACTTCTACTGGAACTGGATGCGCGACACGGTGGGGAACGTCACCCTCGAGGTGAACGACGAGGGTGTTTTCCGCCAGCGGCAGAACATCGGACGCTCCCGGGCGCGCGGGTTCGAGACCGAGGTCTACGTGTACCCCGACCCGAACACCGAGTTCTTCGCGGCCTACCTGTTCTCCGTTTCCAAGGTGGAGGAGACGGGCCTTCGTCTTCCGCAGGTCCCGTTCCACCAGGGCGTCGTGGGCGGCGCCTGGCACGGCCCCGTTTCGGTGCGCGCCGACCTGCGCTTCATGGGCGACCAGTTCGAGGACGACCGGAACGAGCTGGCGATGGAAGGGTTCGTCTCGGTCGGGCTCCGCGTCTCCTACCCGGTGAACGACCGGCTCCACGTCTTTCTGGCCGGCGAGAACCTCCTCGACGCCGAGATCATCTCGGCCCGCACCCCCATCGAGACACTGGGCACCCCCCGCGCCGTCCACATCGGCGTGGACATCGACCTGAATCGCTGACCGTCCCGGGGAGGTCCCCGCTATGCATCGGAATCCGGTGATCGCCGGCGCGTCGGCGCTGGCCGCTCTCGTTTCTCTCGCCTGCAGTCAAGGGAGCGCCGGTCTTCAGACCGGCACCGCCCGCCACCGGCGGGCGAGGAACGTGCTGCTCGCTACGATCGCGCTCTCGTGTTTCGGATGCGCGTCCGAACCGCCACCCCCGGCCGAGTCGCCCTACGAGGACCGCTCCGGCTGGCCGGTCCGGGAGCAGCGCGACGAGCCCTTCGACGTCCTCCACTACCGGGTCGCCCTCGACCTCGACGAGACCACGAAGAGCATGGACGGGACGGTGGACGTCCACCTGCAGGCCGAAGAGGACATCTCGGAGGTCGCGCTGGACGCCGAGACCTACGAGGTCCGCGCGGTCCGCGCGGGCGGCACGGAACTCGACTTCACCCACGCGGACGGAACGCTCACGGTTGCGCTCGCCGAGCCGCTCGAGGCAGGCGAAACGCTCGTCCTGGAGATCGACTACGGCGGGTCCGGAATCGACGTGGACGCGACCCGGTACGGGATGCCGGCGAGCTACGACCTCGGACTCGACTTCAAGGACGAGACCGACGCCAATCCCCAGCTCATCAACACCCTCTCGTTCCCGGAGGGCGCCCGCCACTGGTATCCCTCGGTGGACCACCCGGCGGACCGGTCCACCTTCGAGCTGCTCGCCACCGTGCGGGAGGACTGGAAGGTGCTCTCGAACGGGGCGCTGATCGGCATCAGCGAGGGATCCCGGCCTGGCACCCGGACGCACCACTGGCGGCTCGACCTGCCCCATCCGACCTATCTCTCGGTGCTGGTCGCCGGTCCCTACGAGGTCATCGAGGACTTCCACGGCGACATCCCGGTGAACTACTGGGTCTATCCGAAGGACGTGGAAGACGCTCACCGCAGCTTCCACAAGACGACGGCGATGATGGCCTTCTTCGACGAGGAGTTCGGCGTTCCCTATCCGTGGAACAAGTACGACCAGATCACCATTCCCGGGATTGGCGGCGGCGCCGAGAGCACCACCGCCACCGTGCTCGGCCAGAGCACGATCCACGACGAGCGCGCCGAGCAGGACTTCCCGAGCCACGGCCTCGTCGCCCACGAGGTGGCGCACCACTGGTGGGGCGACCTGACCACCTACCGCGACTGGGGCGAGACCTGGCTGACCGAGAGCTTCGGGACCTACTCGGAGTACCTCTGGCACGCCTACGAACTCGGACCCGCCGAGGCGGGCGAGAACATGCGCCGGAAGCGCGAGTCCTACCTGCGCCAGGCGCGGACCGTCCTCCGGCCGGTGGTCACCAACCAGTGGCGGCGGCCGAACGACAACTTCGATTCCCACACGTATCCGAAGGGCGCGGCGCTGATCCGGCTGCTCCGCCACATCACCGGGGACGCGGAGTTCCGCGCCGGGATAAAGCACTTCCTCGAGAAGCACTCCTTCCAGCCGGTGGACACCGAGGACTTCATCACCGCTTTCGCCGAGGCCACCGGGCAGGACATCCGCTGGTTCATCGACATGTGGCTGCGCCGCCCGGGCCACCCGGTGCTCGAGATCGAGTCCACGTGGGACGGGGATTCCGTCGAGATGCACATCCGCCAGGTGCAGGGACCCGAGGCCAGCATGGGCACGGTGCCGGAGGCGTACCGCGCTCCGCTCTCGGTGCGCGTGGTCACGGCGTCCGGCTCCGAGGTCCATCCCTTCACGCTCGAGGGGCGGGAACAGCACCTCAGCTTCCCGGCCGCCGAGGAACCCCGCTACGTGCGGTTCGACGCCGACGATGTCCTGCTAGCGGAGCTGAGCATCACGAAGCCGGCCGCCGAGTGGATGGCCCAGCTCGCGGACGACGACGCCGCCGGACGGCGCCGGGCGGCGGTGGCGCTCGGTGCGATGGGCGGCGAGGAGGCGCGGGCGGCGCTCAGGGCCGCGGTGGCCGGAGACGCGTTCTGGGCGGTTCGTCAGGCGGCGGCCGAGGGGCTGGATCCTGAAGACGCGGCGGACGCCGAGGCCTTGCGGACGGCGGCCTCGGGGGACGTGAGGTCCGACGTACGGACCTCCGCGATCGCCCGGCTGGGCAGCTCGGCGGGAGCGGAGTTCCTGATCGCGCGGTTCCGTAACGATTCCAGCTACCGCGCGCAGGCGGCGGCCGTCACCGCGCTCGGGGAGGTGGGCGGCGCCGATGCGGTGGCCGTCATCGAGGAGGCCGCCGCGATGGCCTCACCGCGGGACGTCGTGGCGCGGGCGGCCCGGGAGGCGATGGGCGCGGGGCAGTAGGACAGAGACGATGCAAGTAATACTTGCGATCGCGCAGCACGTTTTACTTGTAATCGTCCCGCGGCGGGGCGCTCTGGTGTTTCGGCCGTGACGCCGTTCCGCTGCGCTGGCGCGCAGCGGGTGCCGGCTGAAGCCGGCGTTCCAAGCCCGTGCGCGACCAGGCCGCCGTGAAAGTCGGCGGCTCCGGTGGGGCCTCCACCGGATACGATGGGCGGTCCGATGGAGCGTTTGCGGGTCTTCCTGGGGGTCGCCGCGGTGTGTCTCGTGCCGCTGGCGGCGGCCGCGCAGGGCGGCGAGGACCGGTTCCAGTGGCCGTCGTTCCGGGGCCCGCTCGCTTCCGGGGTCGCTGACGGGCAGAACCCGCCGACGCTCTGGGACGCGCAGACGGGGCACAACGTCCTCTGGAAGACCCCGATTCCGGGGCTCGGGCACTCGAGCCCGGTGATCTGGGACGACCGGATCTTCCTGACCACCGCGGTCAGCGACGATCCGGACCCGGTGTTCCGCTACGGACCGGACGGGCGGATGGACCGCCGCTCCGACCGGGAACGGAACACCTGGTTCGTGTACGCGATCGACCGTCAGGGCGGCGACGTGCTGTGGGTGCGCGAAGCGGTCGCCGAGGCTCCGGAGATCCAGCGGCATCCCAAGAACAGCTACGCCTCGGCCACGCCGGCGACCGACGGGAAACACGTCGCGGTGCTGATCGCCACCGGCAACCTGTTCCTCTACGACTTCGACGGGGCGCTGCTCTGGGAGGCGGACCTCGGTCCGCTGGACTCGGGCGCCTCCTACGACGACACCTACCAGTGGGGGGCGGCAAGCTCCCCGATCATCTGGGAGAACCTGGTGATCGTGCAGGCGGACCAGCAGGAAGGCTCCTTCATCGCCGCCTTCGACGTCGCCAGCGGCGAGGAAGTCTGGCGGACCGAGCGGGATCTCATCTCCGCGTTCTCGACACCGACCGTCCACGCGGGGCCGGAGCGGACGGAGCTGATCACGAACGGCGCCGGCACCATGTTCGGCTACGACCCCGCGACCGGCGAAGAACTCTGGCGCATGTCCGGCAGCTCGAACAACACCACCCCGACCCCGGTGGTGGACGGGGAGCTCATCTACCTGACGAGCGGCTACCGGATCCGCCCGATCTTCGCGATCCGGACGGGCGCCACCGGCGACATCTCGCTGGCCGAGGGGACGGACACCAACGACCACGTCGCCTGGAGTTCGCCCCGCGACGGGCCGTACATGGCCTCGCCGCTGGTGTACCAGGGCTACCTCTACGTGGTCGCGACGAACGGGGTCCTCACCGTCTTCGACGCCGCAACCGGCGAGCGGGCGTACCGGCGGCGGATCGGCCAGCGCGGCGGCGCCTACACCGCTTCGCCCATCGCCGCCGACGGCCGCGTCTACCTGACCAGCGAGGACGGCGACGTCTTCGTCATCCGCGCCGGTCCCGAATACGAAGAACTCGCGATGAACTCCATGGACGAGGTGTGCCTCGCCACGCCGGCGATCTCCGAAGGGCAGTTCATCGTCCGGACGACGAACCACCTGGTGGCCCTCCGCGACGGGGTCGCCCCGACGATGGCCGCCTCGAAGCCCTCCTCGACACCCTTCCCGGAGAACCTGGCCGCCGGTCAGGTCGTGGCGTTCGACGACTTCGAGGACGGCGACCTCTTCGCCCACACCGGCGTCCGCTGGCACACGTTCACGAACGGCGTCTCGAACGCCGACCTCGCGCTCATTGCCGGTGGCGCCGCCTCGACGCCCGCGGCGGCCCGGGTGGACGGCACGCTGGCGAGCGGCGCCGCCCGCGGCCCGCTCGCCCAGATGTACCAGCCCTTCGATCGCGGCGGGAACCCGGTCAGCCTGGAGAACCTCGGCGGCATCCGGTTCCACGCCCGGGGCAGTCACGCCTTCGAGCTGACCTTCCGCTGCAGCGGGGTCGGTTTCGGGAAGCGGGTGGAAGTGGCGGACGATTGGCGGCTCGTGGAACTCGGCGCCGACGACCTGAAACCGGTCGAGGTGCCCGAGGATGCCGCCCTCTGGGACGGGGCCCGCTGCACCGGGCTCTATCTCTCGCGGCGCGGCGAATCGGAGCTGGGCGAGTTCTGGTTCGAGGTGGACGAATTCACCCTCTACGGCGAGGACGCCTGGGAATCGAGGCCCCGCTAGCGGATCCCTCCGGCATTCACCGGCCGGCAGGATCCGGCACATTCTCAAACCCGAAACTGAAAGCGAGAATCCATGTCGCCGACCTCTTCGCAAGCCACCTACCGGAAGATCACCTTCGACAAGGACGTGGGCTTCTACGCGACCCTCAAGAAGCGCGTCGATGAGCGCTTCCCCGGCATCAGGACCCGGGGCACGGGCGGCTGGCGCATGCTGCCCAAGACCGCGATCATCCTGACCGGGTTCGTCGTTTCCTACGTCTTCCTGGTCTTCTTCTCGCCGCACGTCCTCACGACGATCGTCGCCGCCTTCGCCCTGTCACAGGCGCTCGCGCTCATCGGTTTCAACCTGGTGCACGAAGGCGCCCACGGCAGCTACTCCAGCAACCGGACGATCAACTGGCTGGCCGGCTCCACCGCGAGCTTCATCGGGGCCAGCCAGATGATCTGGCAGCACAAGCACAACGTCCTCCACCACACCTACACGAACGTCGAGGAGATGGACACCGACATCCAGACGGGCGGCATGCTGCGCTGGAGCCACCTGCAGGAATGGCGGCCGTGGCACCGGTTCCAGCACCTGTACGCGTTCCCGATGTACAGCCTGCTGACCCTCAACGTGATCTACAGCGACATCCGCCGGATCATCTCCGGGCGCATCGGCAACTACTCCCTACCGAAGCCGAGTCCCTCGCAGCACGCCAACTTCTGGCTGACCAAGGTCTTCTACCTCGGAATCGCCCTGGTGCTGCCGCTCTTCTTCAACACATGGTGGCACGTGCTGGTCGTGCTGCTGCTCATCAACCTGGCCGCCAGCCTGACCCTGTCGCTGGTGTTCTCGCTGGCGCACACCGTGGAGGTCACCGCCTTCCCGTCACCCGATCCGCAGTCGGGCGCGATGGAAAAGGAGTGGGCCGTTCACGAGGTGGAGACGACGGCGAACTTCGCGCCCCGCAGCAAGCTGGCGGCCTGGTACCTGGGAGGCCTGAACTTCCAGATCGAGCACCACCTGTTCCCGAACATCTGCCATCTTCACTACCCGCGGCTCCGCAAGATCGTCGAGGAGACGTGCCGCGACTTTTCGATTCGCTACCACTCCTATCCATCGTTCCTCGCGGCGCTGCAGTCCCACTACCGGCACCTGAAGACGCTGGGCAACCCGGCGTAGCGGCATCGGAGCGCCAGCCTCCGGCTGGCATCGCGCGGGAGCGCGAAACCCGCGCTGATGGCGCTGCTCCCTCCGAGCGTGGAGCCCGCCGTCGGCCCCTTCGGCCGGCGTCTGTCTATCGGCGACCGACCCCGAGATACAGCGTGTTCGGTGCGTCGGACCGCCCGGCGACGATGTCGGGAACGCCGTCACCGTTGACGTCGCCGATGGCGAGTCCGTACATGGCGCCCTCGGCGTCGCCGAAGGGAGCCCGCGCGAAGGCTGCGGATCCGTCGTTCGTGAGGACGGCGCCGGGCGCCCCGCGGTTGCCAATGACCACGTCCGGGTCCCCGTCCCCGTCGAGGTCGGCGACCGCCAGCGAGTAGGCGTTGTCGGCTGGTTCTCCGATCTGCCGGCGCGGCTCGAAAGAGGCGCCGTCCCGGCCCAGGTAGAGCCACACTCCTCCCGCGAGCTGGTCGCCCAGCACGAGGTCGAGCGTCCCGTCGCCGTTCAGGTCGCCGAAGGTCACCGCCCGGGTCGCGGACTCGGGAGGACCGACCGCGTGGGCCTCCGGGAATCCGCCGCTGCCGTCGTTCACGTAGAGGTAGCTCTGGCCGCCGTCCCGGTGCGGCACGACCAGGTCCGTGAATCCGTCGCCGGTGAGGTCCGCCGCCCCGATCGTGGTGGCGGAGTTCCGCGACAGGACCGAGCAGTCCGGAAACGCCCCCGACCCGTCGTTGACGCAGACGTAGTTGGCGCTCCGGTTCTCCGGTCCGCCCCGGTTCGCGACGACGATCTCGGGACGGGCGTCCCCGTTCAGGTCGGACACGGTGACGTTCCGCGTCGGCCAGGATGCGTCGCCGAAGGTCCCCGCCAGCGCGAAGGAGCCGGTCCCGTCATTCAAGTAGACCCGCTTGTCGTCGGGCCGATCGTTCCCGACCACCAGGTCGAGATCGCCGTCGCCGTCGAGGTCCGCGAGCGCGGCGGTGTAGGTGTTGTCCGCCGAGCCGGGAAGTGCATGGCGTTCGGCGAAACCGCCCGCGCCGTCGTTCAGCAGGACCCAGTCCTTCAGGGGCCAGTGGCGGCCCTTCGCAAGCACGATGTCCAGATCGCCGTCGCCGTCGAGGTCCCCGAGACTCGCGTTGGCGCTGGTCTCGGCGGTGTCCTCGAGGGGGACGGCGTGCATCTCCTGGGCATTGGCGCGCGGCGCCACCAACAGGAGCCCGAAACAGGCCGGCGCCGCGGCCCGGAGAAGGGGGAGAAGCGCCCGCGGGCGACCGCTACCTTGAAATTCCACGGTCGAGTTGTATTTTTTCAAGGTGAACGGCTGGATTCGCTACTCCTCGCGGCGGTTCGGGCCGATGTCGATCTCGGTGATGTGCAGGCTCAGGCCGGCTCCGGCGCGGAGCCCGATCGCGCCGTCGAGCGGCAGGCGCGCCGCCAGCAGCTCCGCCACCTCGGCTTCGTTGACGTAGAAGACCACGCGGTCGCCTCGGACATCCACGCCCAGCACGTTCTTCAGCGGGCCCGTGCCGTCCGCGGAGAGGGTCTCGACGGCGTCGTGCCGGGTCCAGGACACGAGGTCGTTCTCCTTTCCGCCGGAGTGCTCGGCGACGCGGAACTGCCCGTCGTTCCGGATCTCGAACGTCAGGTAGCCGGGCGCCGCTCCCTCCAGGCCGTCCCCCGCGACGAAGAGACCGAAGGAGCTGTCGAGGCGGGTGGAGCCGGACTGTTCGGGGTCGCCTTCCGGGAACAGGAAGATGGTGCTGCTGACCGCGTAGGCGCCCGACGCGAAGCTCCCGGGATCCCAGAAGAGCCCGCCGGGGCCGGCGAAGACGTGCCAGCCAGGCCGCATCACCACGAAACCGCGTTCCTCGCCGCTCGTCCCGTCGTCGTAGCGCGCCTTCCAGTGACCGGGGCGTTCGAGGTTGTGCCCGGATTGGGCTGTGGCGAAAGTCGCCAGGGAGACCAGGAACAGGACGGCGGCCACGGCGGGTCGCAAGGCGGGGTGGGCAGCGCGCATGCGGGATCTCCTCGGGCGGGTCGGAAGCGCCGTCAGCATACCCACCGCGCGTCGGCCAACAGTCGTGATGGCGCCGCCGGCTCGTCAGGGGAAGCGGGCCTTCATCCACGCCTGCCAGGCGGGCTCGGCGCTGGAGGCGGCCGCGGGTCCCGCGTCGCCGTAGAAATAGACGCTGAGCACCACCGTCGCCCGCTCGGCGATCTTGTAGGCGCACGCCGCCGCGATTCCCGGCGCCGGCTCGCCAGTGCGGAAGAAGACGGTCGGCTGGCGGGAGTTCGCGTGGACCTCCGCGAGGGCGCCGTCGAGGCTTGCCGCGCCGGAAGCGGAGAGGGTCCAGGGCTCGCCCGCCCCGAGCCCGCGCGCGTCGAGCGCGGCCAGGAGCGCGGTCCAGGCTTCGTCCACCGAGCCGTCGAACGCTCCGTAGGCCCGGAGGATCGAGGCGCGCCGATCCCGGAAATGGGTGAGGTAGAGCCGCAGGATGACGAGCGCCTGCGGCCAGCCGGCTTCGAAGTTCTCGAGCTGGTCGTCCCAGTCGTCGGTGCTTGCGAAGAGGCTGTGCACCACGCGCACGAGACAGCGGCCGCCCGCCCGCGGCTCGATGGTCCACTCGGTGGCCGTCGGCGGTCCGTCCGGCCCGCAGTCCTTCCCCTCGTGGCGGAAGCGCCGCGGCGGGTCCCAGGCCGTCACCTTCGCCGGAATGTGGTCCATCTCGGAACCCGTGTGGTAGCTGAGGGCGCCGCCGACGCGCTCCTCGACGTCGGTCGGGTAGAACCAGGAACCGATGCCGGGGCCGGTGGCGATGGCCTCCCAGACCTCCTCGGGCGTCCCGGGGACTTCGGCCTCGGCCTGGATGGACCGGCGGCCGGATGGATCGCGCTTGATGCTCATGGTGTTTCCTTGGCGGGGTCGCCCGCCGGCGCCGGATAGGCGACGACCACCAGCCGGTGCCGCCGGCCGCCGGGGGCGGATTCGTCGTGGTAGCGCCGCGCCAGGTCACCGGCCGCGGCGAGGAGTTCGCTGCTGAACCGGGCCCGGGCCTCCGGGGAGGAGAACCGGATCTCGGTATCGATGGAGAGGGTGGCGAGCCGTTTGCCGGTCTCGCTGGCGCGCCGCAGGAAGTGGCTCAGCTCGCGCACGGCGCGGGCGGCGAGCGCGATCAGGTAGCCGGCCGAGAGCCGGTCCCGGGTGCGCCCGGGATCGCTGGCCAGGGGGCCGAGGGCCGCCGGGCTCACCACGTACGAGCGGGCGGTGGCCACCAGCCGGCGTTCGGTGAGTCCGCCCCAGCGGCGCTCCTCGGCGACCCGCGCCAGGCCGTGCCTTTCGAGCGTCCGCAGGTGGTAGTTCACCTTCTGCCGGGGGAGGCCGACCCGGACGGCCAGGGTTGCCGCCGAGACCGGCTCCGCCATTTCCGCGAGCAGCCGGGCGCGCTTCGGGTCGAGGGTTACCGCCGCCGCGGCGGGCTCTTCGATGACGGCGACATCGAGCATGGGCCGCAAATGAAACCATTGACAAAACTATTTGTCAATGGTGTTCCATCGAACCGGACCCGCGTCCCTCCCGGCGTGGGCACCAATGCCGTACGCTTTCCGCGAACGGCACGAACCGGGAGCGATTGCATGAAGAACCTGACCCGCACCAACGCGTTGGCGGTGCTGCTGCTCGCCGGCATCGCGGCAGCGGCCGGCGCCCAGGGAACCGCGGAACCGCCGCGCCAGGAGGTCTGGCTGGGCGAGAACCTCGCGGTGAGCTACGCGGCGCGGGTCGAGGGCGACTGGCTCATCGTCGATGCGTGGCACGAGCCGGGCTGGCACACCTACGCGATGGATAACGTGCAGCGCGCGCGGGAGGTGACGGGAAAAGCCAGGCCGGACACCGAACTGCCGACGGTGATCACGCCCTCGCCCGGGATCGAACTGGCTCGGTCGTGGCGGCAGACGGCCCCCACCGAACTCTCCCAGCCCGAGCTCCGCTGGTACACGTGGGGCTTCGCGGACCGCTCGTTCTTCGCGGCGCGCGTCCTGAGCGCGGACCCCGGGGGCTGGGTCCAGGTGGATGCGCAGGCCTGCACCGACCGGCTGTGCGCGATGGTGGACGGCCTGCGCGTTCCCGTGACGGAGAGCGGCGGGCGTTCCGTCGACCCCGAGTCTCTCGCGCCGGTACAAAGCTCGGAGGAATGACTGCCATGCAACAACACGAACCCGTGCGACGCTCCGGCGCCCCGTTCCTCGCCGCCGCCGGCCTGTTCGTCGGGCTGAGCGTTCCGGGATGCTCGCCGTCGTCGGCGGACCCGCAGTTCGAAGACGACACCCTCGAGTGGCTCGACAACTACCAGCAGGCGCTGGCGCTGGCGCAAGAGACGGGACGCCCGCTCCTGGTCGAGTTCCGCTGCTCCCCCTGAATCACCGGCCGACGATTCGACGCACAGGTGGTGCTGTCGCCGCGAGATTCCGAGAGGGGACGTCTGCTCGAACGCTTCGTCCGCGCCCGCATCACGCGCATGGATCGGATTGACATCGGCCTCTTCGATTTCGACTGGCACCACTCGATCTACTTCTTCATCGTCAGTCCGGACGAGCAGATCTACCTGCGCTACGGCGGGCGCGACGCCGCCTCGGCGGACTCGTATCTGCATCTCGACAGCTTCGAGCTCGCGCTCCGTGCGGGCCTCGAGGAGCACGAGCGATGGCTCGCCGGCGCGTTGCCGGCGCGGCCGCGGCCGCCGCCTTTCTTCGCCCGCGAACTGGAGCGCCTGCGGGTGCAGGAGCTGCAGCGGGGGCGCTGCGTGGAATGCCACATGATCGGCGACTACCGGGCCGCCGCGCGGGAGCGGGAAGGAACCCTCGACAAGCGGCGCGAGATGTTCCGCTCGCCCAACATCCGGGACCTCGGCATCCACCTCGACGTGCCGCAGGGACTCGTGGTCAAACTCGCCGAGGGCGCCGCCCTGACCGCCGGACTGCTCCCCGGGGATCTCATCGTGAACTTCGGTGGGCAGCGGGTCCTGACGTTCGGGGACCTGCTCTACGTTTACGACGGCCTCGACCGCACCGCGACGCGCCTCCCCCTGACCGTCGAGCGGGCGGGGGCCGGGCCGGTGGATCTCGTGATCGAACTGCCGCTGCAGTGGTGGGTTTCGGACATCACCTACCGCTACTGGTCCATTGATCCCCAGACCCACCTGACCACCGCTCCGCTCACCGACGCGACAAAGCGCGACCTGGGCTTCGATCCCGAGGGTTTCGCCTGCGAGGTCACCCGCGTCAACCCCCGCGCGGACGTGCTCAAGCTCCACGACCTCCGACCCGGCGACGTCATCTACTCCGTGGACGGGGTCGAAGCGGACCCGTCGGTCTGGGACTGTCTCGTCTATCTGCGGCTGAACGTCTCCGCCGGGGACGAGGTGGACCTCGGGGTGCTTCGCGACGGCGTCCGCACCCCGATGACGATCCGGACCCACCGCCAGCGGTTCCGCAAGCTCGGAGCCCCCTGAACGATCAGGCGGGGTCCGCGATCAGGGCGCCGCGGATCCCCCGGATGTCCCCGGGCCGGGTGCGGCAGCAGCCGCCGATCGCGGTGGCGCCGAGCCGCCGCCACTCGACGGCCAGCTCCGGCAGGTCCGCCGTTTCCGGCGGCATCTCCCAGACCTTCTGGACCGGGTCCCAGCGGCCGTCGCCGTTCGGGTAGGCGACGGCGGGTTTTCCGGTGGCCGCCCGGAACTTCGGAATGAGTGCGGCGAGGTGTTTCGGCGGGGTGCAGTTGACGCCGACCCAGTTGATTCCGGAACAGTCCGCGAGTTCGGCGGCGATCTCCTCCACCGGGGTTCCGTCCGAGAGGTGCCCGCCGTCGCGGCAGGTGAAGGACATCCACGCCGGCGGGGGGCGTTCGAGCCGTTCGAGGAGGCGCCGGAGCACGCGCCCCTCGCGCGCGGAGGGGATCGTCTCGATCGCCAGCAGGTCGGCGCCGGAGCGGGCGAGGAGGTCGAGCCGCCGCCAGTGGAAGGCGGCGAGCGCGGCGTCGTCGGCCCGGTAGTCGCCGGTGTATTCGGAGCCGTCGGCGAGGAACGCGCCGTAGGGGCCCACGCTGGCGGCCACGAGCGGCCGGCGGCGGCCCTCGTGGTTCGCCGGGTCGCGCCAGAAGCGGTTTCGTTCCTCGGCCGCGAGCTCCACCGCGAAGCGGAACAGCCGTTCCGACTCCTTGTCGGAGAGCCCGTAGCGGGCGAGCCCGGGGAAGCTCGCCTGGTAGGTGGAGGAGATGACGCAGTCGGCGCCCGCCGCGAGGAACCGGGCGTGGACCGCGCGGACCGCCTCGGGCGTTTCGATCAGCACCTTCGCCGACCAGAGGGGGTGGTTCAGGTCGAACCCGTCGGTTTCGAGTTCGGTCGCGAGCCCGCCGTCGAGAATGAGGGGATCGGGGAACACGCGACCCTGGGAGGGTTGCGCTTCAAGCGGGCTCAGCATCGTGCGGTTTCGCGGCCCTCCGGGCCGCGATGCCGGCCGGAGGCCGGCGCTCCGAGTCGCGTCCTTCGGGTGGGTTCAGCGTTGTGCGGTTCCGCTGGCCTGCGGCCAGCGGGTGCCGGTCTGAAGACCGGCGCTCCCCGCTCCCGGCTATCCGCCAAAGATGTCGCGGAAGTAGCGGACCCAGTTGCCGCCGAGGATTTTGGCGATGTCCACCTCGGAGACGCCGCGGCGGTCGAGCGCGTGGGCCACGTTGCGGAACCGCTCGGGCTCGTCGAGGCCCTCGATGAAGGGAGGCCAGCGGACGCGATAGCTCGGCTTGAAGTTGCGGAGGCGCGGCTCGTACCAGTTCTCGCGGGTGGCCCAGGACCTGAGGCCGCGGATCGCGTGGTCGGTGGAGACGCCGACGTGCTCGATCCCGCCGACGTTCACCGCGTGCAGGATGTGGTTCACGTAGTCGTCGAGCGAGGTGTCCGGGTCGGGGCCCACGAAGTAGCCGAGGCTCGCGATGCCGGTGATCCCACCCTTGTCCGACATGGCGCGGATCTGCTCGTCGGTCTTGGCGCGCGGATGGTCGTTGTAGATCGCCTCGCAGAAGGTGTGGGTGAACGCGGCGGGGCGCTCGGAGACCTCGATCCCGTCCATGGAGGTCTTTCGGCCGCAGTGGGAGAGGTCCACGATGATGCCCAGCTCGTTCATCCGCCCGACGACCTCGACCCCGAAGTCGGAGAGGCCGCCGTCCACCCGCTCGGTGCACCCGCTGCCGAGGCGGTTCTGCGAGTTGTAGGTGAGCTGGATGCAGCGGGTTCCGAGTTCGTAGAGCGGATCCAGGTTCCGCAGTTCGCCCTCCAGCATGGTGGCGTTCTGGAAGCCGAACACCACCGCCATCTTCCCGTCGGCCTTCGCCTGCTCGATGTGGGCGGCCCGGGTGGCGTGGACCAGCCTGTCGGGGTTCTGGCGGATGCGGCGGCGCCACTCGGCGAGCGCCCGCGCCGCGACCTGGAAGTTGTTGCTCGGGAGGGTGGTCTGGATGCCGGTGTACCCCGAACGCTGGATGGCGTCGTACTCCACCTCGTCCCACTCGTAGCCGACGGCCAGCGAATCGATGATCACCGAGCGGTCGTAGAGGGCGTCGATCGCGGGGTTGCGGGGCGGCGCCTGCGCCAGGGAACGGCGGGCGGCGAGCGAGGCGCCCAGCAGGCCGAGGAAGGTGCGGCGCTCCATCGAAGAACTCAGGCCGAGTGGCCCACCTCCCGGGCGCGCTCGCTGGCCGCCTCCACGGCGCCCGCGGCGTCGGGGAAGAAATGGATGCCCTCCTCCGGCTTGAAGTCGGTGGCGTGCATGACCTCGGCCACCTCCGGCTGGATGCCCCAGAAGTAGCACGCCGTGCCGCTGCGGCCCAGGGCGCGGGCCAGGTCCTTCAGCAGCAGGCAGGCGGTGGGATCGATGAAGTAGACGTTGCGCATCCCGAACACGCAGGCCGGCCGTTCATCGGCGGCCCGGGCGAGCAGGTCGGAGAGGCTGCTCACCGTGCCGTAGAAGAGCGCGCCCCGGAAGGTGAACATCTGGACCCCGTCCGGCATCTCGAAGGGCAGCGGCCGCGGGGGCACCAGCTCGTCGGAATCGAAGAGCGCCGCGTCGCCGCGCCGCACCTCGAAGATCCCCGAGACGCGCTGGATGAAGATGACCGCGGCGAGCGCGAGCCCGACCGGCAGCACGAAGCGCAGGTCCCAGAACAGCGTGGTGCCGAGCGTGCCGAGGAGGATGATCCGGTCGCCGATGGGGGCCCTCCAGATCACCTTCATCCGGTGCACCTCGACCATTCGCCCGGCGACGATGAGCAGCACCGCCGCCAGTGAGGTCAGCGGGATGTACTCGAGCGCCCAGGAGAAGAAGAGGACGAAGAGCGCCACGAAGATGGCGTGGAAGAAACCGGCCAGCGGCGAGCGCGCCCCCGAGGCAAGGCAGGTCGCGGTCCGCGCCACGCAACCGCCCACCGGGAAGCCTCCCCAGACGGCGGTCGCGATGTTGCCGAGGCCGAGAGCGGTGAACTCCTGGTTGGGATGGCTCGGCACGCCGCGGGAACGGCTCGCCATCTGGGCGGCGAGCAGGGACTCGGCGCTCGAGAGGAAGGCGATGGCCACCGCGTAGGGCAGGAGCGGCACCCAGTTTTCGAGCGAGGGGATCAGGGGCAGCGGCAGCCGGTTGGGCAGCTCCCCGAAGGTGCTGCCGATGGTCGCGACGTCGAGCCGCAGCGCGAAGGTCGCGAGGGCGCCGACCAGGAGGCCCATCACGTAGGCCGGCAGCCTCGGCGCGAACCGCTTTGTCGCGAACACCGCGAGCAGCGAGGCGGCGCCCACCAGGAAGGTGGTCATCTCGAAGTTGCCGACGCGGCTGATGACGCCCTCCATGATGAACAGGAAGGAGTGCGAGTGTTCGGCGCCGCTGTGGTCGTGCGCGTGCACCGACTCCGCGAGCCCGAAGAAGGGCACGATCTGGCCCGTGAAGATGATCACGCCCATCCCGGTCACGAAGCCGGTGATGACCGCCTGCGGCATGGCCTCGATCAGGATCCCCACCCGCGAAATGGCCATCCCGACCAGGAAGACGCCGGCCATCAGGGTGGCGGCGAGGAGACCCTCGTAACCGAACAGCTCGATCACCACCACCGCGATCAGGATGCAGGCCTCGGTCGGCCCCCCGATCTGGAACTTGCTCGCGGTGAAGAGCGCGATGACCGCGCCGCCGATGATGATCCCGACGAGGCCCTTGTCCGGACTCGCTCCCGCGGCGATCGCGACCACCAGACCCAGGGGCAGCGCCACCACCGAGACCGTCAGTCCCGCCGACAGGTCGGTGGTCAGGTCCGACAGCGAGTATCCCTTGGGCAGAACCCGCCGGTACTGCGCCGTGATTGCGGCAAGCACGCGTGTCATGGCTTTCCCTCCCCCAAGAGGCGGAGTGTATGTCCGAGGCTCCGGGTGGCGAAGGCTTCGGCTGTTGACGCCAGAATCCCCGGTGGGAGCCAATCCCCGACGATTCTCCGACCACGCGAGGAAACCACCATGCGCACCTTTGTCTCGATCTTGCTGACTGCCGCTCTCGCGGCGCTCGCGGCCCGCGCGGACGCCGCGACGCGGCTCCTTCGCTTCCCCGACATCCACGGGGACCGCGTCGTCTTCACCTACGCCGGCGACCTGTGGTCGGCCCCGGTCACCGGCGGCACCGCGGTGCGGCTGACCTCCCACCCGGGCCGCGAACTCTTCGCGCGGTTCTCTCCCGACGGGAGCCAGATCGCCTTCACCGGCCAGTACGACGGGGACGAGCAGGTCTACGTGATGCCGTCGGGCGGCGGCGCCCCGAAGCAGTTGACGTTCTATCCGGCGACCGGGCCGATGCCGACCCGCTGGGGCTTCGACAACATCGTCTACGACTGGTCGCCCGACGGCGAGCGCATCCTCTTCCGCTCGCTCCGGGACGGAAACGGAGTGGCCGAGGGCCGGCTCCACGAGGTCGCGCGGGGCGGGGGGCTCCCCACGGCGCTGCCGATGCCGCGCGCCGGGGCCGGGGCCTGGTCTCCCGACGGCGGCAGCGTGGTCTATTCGCCGCTCTTCCGGGACTTCCGCGCCTGGAAGCGCTACGCCGGCGGCTGGGCGCAGGACCTCTACGTGTTCGAGCTGGAGAGCCGCGAGCTGACCCAGATCACCGACGACCCGCGCTCCGACCGCGACCCGATGTGGATCGGTTCCCGGATCTTCTTCACCTCCGACCGCGGGGGAACGAACAACCTCTACTCCTACGACACCGGGAGCGGGGAGACCCGGTCCTGGACCGACTCGGATACCTGGGACCTCCGCTGGCCGGGCGCCGACGCGAACGGGCGCATCGTCTTCGAGCAGGCGGGAACGCTGCATCTGCTCGACACGAACGGAGACGGGACCTCCGTCCCCATCGAGATCACGGTGCCCACCGACGGCCTCCACAGCCGTCCGTCCCGGGTCTCGGCGGCCGGGAACATCGAACACTTCGACATCTCGCCGACCGGGAAGCGCATGGTCTTCGCGGCGCGCGGCGAACTCTTCTCGGCGCCGGTGGAGAAGGGAGCGACCCGCACCCTGGTGGCGACGGCCGGCGCCCACGAGAAGTGGCCCGCCTGGTCCCCGGACGGGACCCGGATCGCCTACATCTCCGACGCGAGCGGGGAAGAGGAGATCTACGTGGTCCCCCAGTCGGGCGGCGAAGCCGAACAGCTCACCGAGCGGGGCCGCGCGATGCGTTACAACCCGGTCTGGTCGCCGGACGGCAGCCGGATCGCCTTCAGCGACAAGGAGGGCCGCGTCTTCGTGGTCACCGTTGCGGACAGGACCGTCGTCGAGGCCGCGAACGAACGGCACGGCCAGGTGAACGACTACGTCTGGTCGCCCCGGAGCGGCCACCTGGCCATGAGCCTGAACGACCCGGGAGGGTTCTCCTCCATCTACATCTGGTCGGCGGGGGACGGCGAGCTCCGCCGGGTGACGGGGCCCTACTTCAACGAGTTCTCGCCGGCGTGGGGGGCCAAAGGCGACTACCTCTTCTACCTCAGCGACCGGATGTTCCAGCCGCAGATCGCGGACTTCGAGTGGAACTACGCGCTCGACCGGGAGAGCGGCATCTACGCGGTGGCCCTGCGGCCCGACGTTGCCCACCTCTTCCCGCCGGAGAGCGACGAGGAGCCGGCGCCGGCGGAGGACGGTGCTGAGGATGGCGACGACGGGGAGGACGCCGACGATGCGGACGCCCCGATCGAGATCGCGTTCGACGGGCTACAGGACCGGGTGATGCGGGTGCCGGTGGACGAGGACAACTACCAGGGCCTCGCCGCCGTGGAAGGGTTCCTCCTGTATGCGAAGACCTCCGCCTTCTTCTACGGCCGGAGCGCCCCGAGCCCGCCGGAACTGAGGGTCTTCGACCTGAGCGAACGGAAGGCGGGGACCCTCGCCACCGGGATCTCCGGCTACGCGGTGAGCGGCGACGGGAAGACGGTCGCGGTCCGCGAAGGCAGCGCGTTCAATCGCTACAACATCGGGACCGACACCGGGTCATCGAAGAAGACGGTCTCCACCGCCGGCCTCGAGGCGGACCGGGACCCGAAGGCCGAGTGGGTGCAGATCTTCGACGAGGTGTGGCGGCGGTTCCGCGACTTCTTCTACGTCGAGAACCTCCACGGCCACGACTGGGACGACCTGCGCGCCCGCTACCGCTCGCTCCTGCCCTACGTCGAGCACCGGTCCGACCTGAACTACGTGATCAACGAGATGATCGCCGAGCTCCAGGTCTCGCACGCCTACATCCAGGGCGGCGACATGGAGATCCCGGACCGGCCCGGCGCCGGTTTCCCGGGGGCGCGGTTCGCCTGGGACGCGGACGCCGGGCGCTACCGGATCGCGCGGATCTTCGAGGGCCACAACGAGGAGGCGCGCTACCGCTCGCCGCTCCGCGAGGTCGGCGTGAACGTCTCCGAGGGGGATTACCTGCTCGCCATCGACGGGGTGGAACTCCGCGGGGACGAGAGTCCCTACCGGCAGCTCCTCCACAAGTCCGGCCGGCCGATCGAGTTCACCGTGAACGCCGAGCCGACGTTCGAGGGGGCCCGGAAGGTGACCTTCCAGCCCGTCGCCAACGAGGATCCGCTGATCTACCTGAACGAGATCGAGGCGAACCGCCGGCGCGTCGAGGAGGCGACGGGAGGCAGGATCGGTTACCTCCACGTCCCCGACATGGGCGCGAACGGCATCCGCGAGTTCATCAAGTGGTACTACAGCCAGGTCCGCCGCGAGGGGATGATCGTGGACGTGCGCCGGAACGGCGGCGGGAACATCTCCCAAATGCTCATCGAGCGCTTCCGGCGGGAGATCCTCTCGCTCGGCTATTCGCGGACGAACGAGGCGGCGAGCACCTATCCGGGCGTCGTGCCGCCGCCGCACCTCGTCTGCCTGCTCGACGAGAACTCGGGCTCCGACGGCGACATCTTCCCGGCCATGTTCAAGAAGGCCGGACTCGGCCCCCTGATCGGCAAGCGGAGCTGGGGCGGCGTCATCGGGATCACCAACCGCGGCGTCCTGATGGACGGCGGCGGGGTGAACGTCCCCGAGTTCGGTTTCGCCTCCGCGGAAGGCGAGTGGGTGATCGAGGGCTACGGCGTGGACCCCGACATCGAGGTCGACAACGACCCCAAGTCCGTCATCGAGGGCGGCGACCCCCAACTCGAACGCGCCATCGCCGAGATCATGGCGGCGGTCGAGGCCGACCCGCGTCCCCTCCCACCCCGCCCCGCCGACCCGGTGCGCACCCGGTAGGGGGGGACCGCCGGCCAGTTCTCCCGGTGGGGGCCTTCAGACCGGCACAGCGGCCCGCAGGGCCGCTGGCGGTTCGTGATCCCGGGAGCAGTGCGCGCGTAGTCCAGCCATACCGGCGGATGAGATCCGTCCCGCCGCCCGCCTTCGGCGGGCTGTGCCGGCTGAAGCCGGCGTTCCAAGCCATTCCGCCACCTCGACGGTGAGCCCCACATCCGGTCCCCAACGGGACCCGGGCGGGCTGAGACAGGCAGAGTCCCCGTACACTGATTCCATCGACCCCATGCCCGACTCCCAGCCCCTGACCGGCCAGGTCGCCCTCGTCACCGGCGGCACCCGCGGCATCGGCCGTGCCGTCGCCGCCTTCCTCCTCGACGCGGGGATTCAGGTCGTGCTGACCGGGACGAACCGCCAGGCGGCGGAAGAGACCGCCGCCCAACTCACTGGGGAATCGCCCGCCGGCGCCCTCGCCCACGGCGCGGCCTGCGACGTCACCAACGACGCGAGCGTCGCCGCGCTCGCCGCCTTCGTCCGCGACCGCTGCGGCCGGCTGGACATCCTGATCAACAACGCCGGCATCGGGATCTACCACCCCACCCCGGAACTCTCGCTGGAGGACTTCCGCCAGGTAGTCGAGACAAACCTGACCGGTGTCTTCCGGGTGACCAAGGCCCTGTTGCCGCTCCTCCTCGAAGCGGCGGAGGCCGCCGAAAACGACGCGCCCTCCGGCGCGACCGTCATCAACATCGGGAGCCTCGCCGGCCGCCACCCCTTCAAGGGCGGCGCCGCCTACAACGCCTCCAAGTTCGGCCTCGTCGGCCTCAGTGAGGCGATGATGCTCGACCTCCGGGAAGCGGGCGTCCGGGTCGCGACGGTCATGCCCGGCAGCGTCGCGAGCGGCTTCGCGGGCCGCTCCGCCGAGGACGGCACGGACTGGAAGCTCTCCCCCGAGGACGTGGCGGAGGCGGTGCTCAGCATCGTCCTGCAGCGCAGCCAGGCGCTCGCCAGCCGGATCGAGCTGCGCCCGAGCCGCCCGCCGGTGAAACGGCCGGCGGACTGGCGCCTCCGCCAGAAGCGCTGAGCTCGCGGAGCACCGGTGATCTACGAGGCGCTTCTCGCCGCCGGCCTGCTGATCGTCGTCGCCAAGCTGCTCGAAGGCGTGCTTCGGCGGGTCCGGCTGAACGCCATCGTCGCCTACACCGCCGCGGGCATCCTCCTGGGTCCGGTCACCGGCATCGTGGATCCCGCGGGAGAGGTCCACGTGCTGCTGGGCGTCGGGATCTTCCTGTTCTTCTTCCTGATCGGGCTGGACGAACTCGACATATCGGGCTTCCTGACGGCGATTCGCGGCCGGTGCTCCGTTGCCGCCGTGGTGTCCGTCCTGGTCTCGCTGCTGGCCGCGCTCGTCGTCACCTTCAACATCGGGTTCGACTTCGGCCTCGGACTCGATTTCGCCGGCTCGCTCGCGGTCGCCGGCGTCCTCTCCCTCACCAGCCTCGGCGTCCTCGCCAAGGTGCTGATCGACGAGGGGAAGCTGCGCACGCCCATCGGCATCGAGATGTTCACGATGGCGCTCATCGCCGAACTGCTGGTGTTGCTGGTGGTGGGATTCTCCGTGGGCGAACACGCGGCCCATCCGACGCCTGCTGGCCTGCTCCGGTTGGCGGGCCAGATCGCCGGCTTCGTGGTGGTGACCTGGCTGCTCGCGAGCCGGGTCATCCCGCCGCTGATCGTGCTGCTCCGGCGGCTGCTGCGGGTTCCGCAGCTCTCCTTCGGCGTGATCCTGGGCATCCTGTTCCTGGTGGTGGTGGGCGCTGAGGAGATCGGCCTCCACGGTTCGCTCGGTGCGCTGCTCTTCGGCGCGGCGCTTTCCCGGTTGCCCCATCAGATCCGGCGCGAACTCGTCCCCGGGATGCGGAGCGCCGCCGACGGGCTCTTCGTCCCGCTCTTCTTCAGCTCGGCGGGGCTCTATCTGAGCACGTCGTTCCTCGCGCTCGATCCATGGACGATTGCGGCCCTGATCGCCATCCCCGCGGCGGGAAAGTTTGGCGGCGCCGCGCTCGGGGCGGCGGTGGCCCGCATCGAGCGGCCCCTGGTGGCCGGCGCGGGCCTGATGGCCAAGGGAGTCGCCGAAATCGCGCTCCTGCTCGTCCTGCGCGAAACCGGCCTCATTGGAGCGGATGTCTTTTCGCTGCTCGTCCTCATCATGCTCGGCTACATCCTGCTGATGCCGCCGCTCATCGGGCGAGCCGTGCAGAGCGCCGAGACGGCGGAATCCCCGGCGGCGCCCGGCGCGCTGCCGCCGTCCCTCCTCCGCTTCGCCCTCGACAACGTGACCGTCGGGGACGTCATCGACCGGGCGCGCTCCCGTCCCGGCCCGTCGGTTTCGGTGCGTGACTTCGTCGAAGACTGGGTCGTCCCGCACCAGCAGGACTACGTGGTCGTGGAAGACGGGAAACTGGCGGGGATCGTGTCCCTCGGGATGCTCCGCTACCTGCCCAAGCAGTCGTGGGCCGATACACCGCTCGGCAGCGTCACCCGGGTCAGCACCCCGAACACCTGGTCCGACGAGCCTGTGGAAGACGCGCTGCAGCAGATGACGGAAGCGTCGCTGACCGTGTTGCCGGTACTGGATCGCGAGACGAAGCGCCTCGTGGGTTCGATCACCAGCCAGGAGATCGTGGAGCTGATCACCTCGGAGGCGCGCGGCGGGGAATAGCGGCCGCTGCCGCGGATCAGGTTCCCGCCACGAACTCCCCGAGCAGGCCGTTGAACCGGTCCGGGTACTCCCAGAACATCATGTGGCCGCCGAAGACCTCGACCCGGGACTTCGGGCAGTGTTTGGCGAGGAACTTCTTCGCAGTCTCCGACCAGTGCTCGGCGACGACGAACAGGGACGGAGCCTCCGCGTCCAACCGCTTCGCCTCCTCGAGGTAGTCGCCGAACGAGGCGTCGGCGAGCAAGTGAGCGGCGATGAGCGGCGGCGTGGCGAGTGACTGCTCGACGATCCACTTCGTGACCTCGGGGGACATCTCGCCCTCGATCATCACGTTGTCGGCGTACCAGGTGATGACGCCGCGCTGGCCGGCGGGCGTCTGAATCGCCTGGAAGAACCCGCGGAGTTCCGGGATCGATCCCTCGACCCAGTCGCTTTGGTCCTCGCTCATCCCGAGCGGCGGCATGTCGATCGAGACGAGCCCGCGGAGTCCATCCGTGCCCTGGTTGCGAACGTAGTGCCAGGCGGTCATGGACCCCGTGGACCAGCCCACCAGGATCGGGTTTTCCACCTTCAGGTGCTCGAGGAGCTTCGCCATGTCCGCGGCCTGGGTGGCGTAGTTGTTGCCGTCCGTGGTTACGGTCGAGCGCCCGTGGCTGCGGGGGTCGAACGAGATCACCCGGTGCGAGCCGGAGAACGCGGCGAACTGGTGGTCGAAGACCCTGGTCGTGAAGGTCCACCCGGGAATGAGGACCAGGGGGACGCCTTCACCCACGTCCTCGTAGTAGATGTCGACGCCGGGTGCGACCTCGAGATAGGAGCCGATGCGTTCGTTGGACATGGAGTTCCTCCCTGAGTGGTTCAGCCGTTTCCGTAGATGGAGCTGTAGGCGTTGATGGCGGGCACGCCGCCGAGATGGGCGTAGAGGATGCGCGAACGGGCGGGGAAGTACCCCTTCTGGACGAGGTCGATGAGTCCCTGCATGGACTTCCCCTCGTAGACCGGGTCCGTCATCATGCCTTCGAGGCGGGCGACGAGGCGGATGGCCGCGTTCGTTTCGTCGGACGGCACCCCGTAGGCGGGATGGGCGTAGCCGCCCATCAGGATCAGGTCCTCGTCAGTGATGTCGCGTCCCAGCTCCACGAGGTCCGCCGTGTTCCGGGCGATGTCCATCACCTGGGCGCGGGTCTGCTCGAGAGTCGCGGAGGCGTCGATCCCGATCACCCGGCCGGCGCGGCCGTCCTTCGCGAAACCGACGAGCATTCCCGCGTGGGTGGAACCGGTCACCGTGCAGACGACCACGTAGTCGAACCGGAACCCGAGTTCCGCTTCCTGGGCGCGGACTTCCTCGGCGAAACCGACAAAACCGAGCCCGCCGTACTTGTGGACCGAGGCGCCGGCCGGGATGGGGTAGGGCTTTCCGCCCTTCGCCTTCACATCCTCGATGGCGCGTTCCCAGCTTTCGCGGATGCCGATGTCGAAGCCCTCGTTCACCAGCTCGATGTCCGCGCCCATCAGCCGGCTCAGCATGATGTTGCCGACGCGGTCGTAGACGGGGTCCTCGAAGGGCGCCCAGTGTTCCTGCACCAAGCGGCACTTCATGCCGACCTTGGCGGCGGCCGCCGCGACCTGGCGCGTGTGGTTCGACTGGATGCCCCCGATGGTGACCAGGGTGTCCGCGCCGGAGGCGATGGCGTCCGGGACGATGTATTCGAGCTTCCGCAGCTTGTTGCCGCCGAAGGCGAGTCCCGAGTTGCAGTCCTCGCGCTTCGCGTAGATCTGCACCGCGCCGCCGAGGTGGGCGGACAGGCGGTCCAGCCGCTCGATGGGCGTCGGGCCGAAAGTGAGCGGGTAGCGCTCGAACCTGTCCAGCACGGCGTTCCTCCTTCGCGCGGGGCGGGCGGCCCTCCTGAGGGGCCCGGCGTTACCCTATTCGATGGGATGACGAAGGAACGACGGGTGGAATCGGTGGCCAGCGAGGATCACATGCGGCGGGCCATCGCGATGTCGCGGCGGGCCATCGAGACCAACAAGGGGTTTCCCTTCGGCGCGGTGATCGTGAAGGACGGCGAAGTGGTGGCCGAGGCCCACAACACGGTGCTCGCGGACAACGACCCGACCGCGCACGCGGAGATCAACGCGATCCGTGCGGCCAGCGCGAGGCTCGGGACGTTCCTGCTCGAAGGATGCGAGATCTACGCCTCGGGCGAGCCGTGTCCGATGTGCCTGGCCGCGATCTACTGGTCGCGTCTCGACCGGATCTACTACGCGAACCGGAAACGGGACGCCCACCGGATCGGTTTCAGCGACGACTCCTTCTACCAGGAACTCGCTTTGCCCCCGGGCCGGCGCCGGATCCCGACGAGCCGCCTGCTCGGCGACGAGGCGGTCACCGTCTTCGACGAATGGAACGAGCGCCCGGACAAGGTGACCTACTGAGGTCCGCCTTCCGGGTGGGCAGGCGCGGTGAAAGTCGTCACCGGAGCGACCGGTTACATCGGCGGCGTGCTCGTGCGCGCCCTCTCGGACCGCGGCGACCCCGTTCGGGCGGTCTTCCACGAACGCTCGGGGATCTTCGAAAAGCGCGGGGTGGAATGGGTGCGGGGCGATGTCCTGGACCGGGACTCCATGGTCGCCGCCTTCAGGGATGCCGACGTCGTGTTCCACCTGGCGTCCCTCGTCTCGATCGACCCCAAGATGGCGGACAGGATGCGGGCAGTGAACGTAGCGGGCGTGCGCAACGTGGTGGAGGCCGCCTTCGCGTGCTGGGTGCGGCGCCTGATCCACTTCTCCTCGATCCGCGCCTACAACCAGTTTCCGCTCGACGAGGTGCTTGACGAGACGCGCGACTGCGTGGGCGGGCTGCCCCGCCCGGCCTACGACCGGTCGAAGGCGCTTGGGGGCGACGAAATTCGTCATGGCATCGAGCGTGGTCTGGACGCGGTGATCCTGAACCCGACCGGAGTCCTCGGGCCGTACGATCACGGCCCCACTGGCGTGGGCCAGTTTTTCGTTGACCTCCAGCGGCGCGAGGTTCCCATGCTGATCGCCGGTGGTTTCGACTGCGTGGACGTCCGCGACGTCGTTGAGGCCACCCTGGCCGCCGAAACCCGGGGCCGCTCGGGCGAGAACTACATCCTTGGCGGGCAGTGGCACTCGGTGCCGGAACTGGCGCGCCTCTCGGAAGCGGTGACGGACGTCCCCGCCCCCCGGTTCGTCTGCCCGGTCGCGCTGGCGCGGTTCTGGGCCCCCTTCCAGATGGCCTGGGACCGGCTTCAGGCGCGTCCCCCGCTGTACACGCCCGACGCGCTGCACCACATATCCCGTTCCAACCGCCGGGTTTCGAGCGCCAAGGCGCAGGCGAACCTTGGTTTTGCCCCGCGGCCCGTCACGGATTCGGTGCGGGACGCGTATCGTTGGTTCGAGGAGAACGGCAAGCTGGCCGCCTGAGATGACGGAACTCGACTTCCACCGCTTGCTCATCTGGGTGATGCTGGGCGTCGCGGCCGTGACGTTCTGGTACCTCTTCCGCCGGACGGCGCCCTACGGACGCCACTACGCGGGCTCCGGGTGGGGACCCGACATTTCCAGCAAGGTGGGCTGGGTCGTCATGGAATGGCCCGCGGTCCTCTTCTTCCTGTCCGTCTACGTTCAGGGAGACGCGGCATGGGACGTCGTGCCGCTCGTATTCCTGACGATGTGGCAAGCCCACTACGTGAATCGGACCTTCATCTACCCGCTCCGTACGCGTTCGTCGGGCTATACGCCACTTTTTGTCGTCATAACGGGACTGGTCTTCAACCTGGTGAACGCGTACATCAACGCCCGGTTCGTTTCCGAGTTCGGTGAGTACGGGGCGCCGTGGCTCAGGGATCCCAGGTTCGTGATCGGAGCGGCGGTTTTTATCTTCGGGATGGTCCTGAATCAACACTCCGATAACATCCTGCTCCGCCTGCGGCGAGACAGAACGACACAATATGGCGTGCCCCACGGTGGAGCCTTTCGGTACGTCTCCTGTCCGAACTATCTCGGCGAGATCCTGGAGTGGACGGGTTGGGCGATCGCGACGTGGTCGCTGGCCGGACTCTCCTTTGCCGTGTTCACGTTCGCCAATCTTGCGCCCCGGGCGGTCAGCCACCACCGCTGGTACCGCCAGAACTTCCCGGACTACCCGCCGGAGCGCCGCGCGCTCATCCCCGGCGTGTGGTGAGTCGTGCGAGCGGACTCGCGGCGGATTCGTACTCCCTCTTTTGGTAGCGGCGCGGCTACCGGTTCGACCTCATCCTCCATGACCCATGGTGAGCGAGTCGCGGCGGTGGGAGATTCCGCGTCCGCTCGCCGTCCGCGAGGCGCACGGAGCGGGTGGCGCTCCCATCCTGCTGCGCCGGCACGGCAATCCGGACGGTCCCCGGCTGGTGGTGAGCCACGCCAACGGACTCGCGGCGGATGCGTACTACCCCTTCTGGTCCCTGCTCTGCGACCGGTTCGATCTCATCCTCTACGACTTCCGGAACCACGGCTGGAACCCGGTTGGAGACGTCGGAACTCACAACATGTCCACCTTCGTCCGGGACAACCGGCGCGTGGTGTGGGCGATCGACCGGTACTTCGGCGACAAGCCCAGGACGGGAGTGTTCCACTCGTTGTCCGCGGTGGCGGCGGTCCTGCAGGCGGTGAGCGAGACCGCGTTCTCGGCGCTCGTGCTTTTCGATCCTCCAACCAGCGGCCGCGCCCGTGACTCGCAGGACATCAGGAAACTGGCGCACGGCCTCGCCGAAAGAGCCCGGAACCGACGCGACCGGTTCGAAACGCGCGAGGAACTGACCGGCCGCCTGCTGCGGGCTCGGGCCCTGGAGCGCCTCGTTCCCGGCGCGGCGGAACTGATCGCCCGGACGACGCTCCGTCCGGCGTCCGGCGGAGGAGGCGGGTACGAGTTGCGCTGTCCCCGCGATTACGAAGCCCAGGTCTTCGAGGAGGTGTACAGCTCGGCCGTTGCGTCGGATGTCCGGAGTCTCTCCTGTCCCACGAAGATCATCGGTGCCGACCCGACCGTCCCCTTCTCGTTCCTCCCGAGCGTGGATCTCGGAGACGTGGTCGCGCTCGACTACGACTTCGTGCCCGAAACGACCCATTTTCTTCAGCTTGAACAGCCGCAGGCGTGCCTTGACCTGATGCTCGGTTTTCTCGAGCGGCAGAAGCTGGCGTAGGGGGGCGTCACCGGGACGGGTGAGCGCGACGAAGGGTCAGGCGTTCGACGTAGCGAAGTTCGCCGGCAACGCCACTTCGAGGATTTCCAGATCGTCGGACGGTCCGTGGATGCCGGCGGTGAGGTTCGGCGGCAGCACGAAAGCGTCGCCGGCGGCGAGATCGCGGCGGGGATGCCGGTCCACCTCGAGCGTCATCGCCCCGGCCCGCACGAACCCGAACAGGATGTCGCCGTCGTGCCGGGTGGCAGGGACGGTCACTCCCGGAACGCGCCGCGCCACCTGAACTCCCGCGATGCCCCTGGTGGCTTCGCCAATCCCGGTCTCCCGCGCCTCGAATCCCGGAATCCGCCACGGTCCCCAGGTCGCCTCCGTTTCCCGGTGCAGGACGAACTTCGTTCCGTGGAACTCCCGGTCGGGCCGGAAGTGCGGCGTCGGCAGCTCCATCTCGTGGTCGATGGTGGTGAGGTGTTCGGCGGGCACGCCGATTTCGATCACCTCGAATCCGGCCGAGGACTCGAGGACCCGGTGCCGGATCTCAGGAGGCTGGATCACGCAGTCGCCGGCGCCGAGTACGAAGGGCGGTCCCTGGTCCTCGTACACCAGCCGCACCCAGCCGCGGTGGCAGAAGATGAGCTGGAAGCCGACCGTGTGGAAGTGGACCATGTCGTCCACGGGACCCGCCTCGGCGATCCTGATGTGCGACGCGATGATGGCGCCGCCGAGCCGATTCGGGAGGAGGTCGCGGTAGTGCATGCCGGCCCGGCCGATGACCCACGAGTCGCTGTCGGCGAGCCGCCGGACCACGAACCCGTGGGCCGTCTCCGGGATGACGAGCGGCGGATCCGCATCCACCACCGTGATCCGGTGGCCGCCTGGAGCGGTCAGATTGGACTCTTCGCCGGCGAACGCGGCCGGATCGTCGACGTAGAGCCGTAGCGCTACCGGAGCTGGGCTGGCGCTCCGCTCGAGGAGGATCGCCGTCCCGTGTCCCGAGAGCGCCGCGAAGGCCGGCCCATCGGCGGGCCAGATCCGGTCGAGGCGGAATCCGAGCGCGTCGATGAAGAACCGCATGTCCGCGTCGAAGTCAGGCGTGGGAACCCGGATCTCGGCGCGGCGGATGCGTTCCGGGCGCGACCCCGAGGCGGTTGCTCGTGTAGCGGCGTCCGGCATGGTTTCGGCGCGGCAGAGGCTATCGCGGTCGCACCGGGCGCCCTGAACGCCGGCGTCCGTGCGGTACCGTTCCGCGCCGACCGACCGGGAGAGCCAAGTACATGACGACCGAGCCGATTACCGTCGCGCTGTTCGATTTCCTGCGCGACCTGCGGGACAACAACGATCGCGAATGGTTTGCCGCCAACAAGGGCCGCTACGTCACCGACGTGCGCGATCCGATGCTCGGGTTCATCGCGGACTTCGCGGCGCCGCTCGCCGAGATCAGTCCCCACTTCGTGGCCGACCCGCGGGCGAACGGCGGCTCGCTCTTCCGGATCTACCGGGACACCCGGTTCTCGCGGGACAAGACGCCCTACAAGACGAACGTGGGCGCCCACTTCCGGCATGCCGCCGGCAAGGACGCACACGCCCCGGGCTTCTACCTCCATCTCGAACCCGGGATGTGCTTCGCCGCGTGCGGCGTCTGGCGCCCGGACAACCCGACCGTGACGAAGATCCGCCAAGCGATCGATGAGGGGCAGGACGAATGGACGCGCATCACGAGGGCTCGGGCGTTCACCGGGATCTTCGAGTTCGAGGGCGAGTCGTTGAAGCGGCCGCCGCGGGGCTATGACGCCGACCACCCCCTGGTCGAGGACCTGAAGCGCAAGGACTTCGCGGTGGTGACCAGCTTCTCCGAGGAGAAGGCGCTGCGGGGCGACCTGCTCGAGTGGTTCGCCGGGATTGCGCGGACGGGGGCGCCGTTCGTGGAGTTCCTGTCGAACGCGGTGGGGGTGGAGTTCTAGGGGCTCCTCCGGCGGCAGGTTCCCCTGCCGGGACACGAAGCCGAGCGTTGACATGCAAGCACACGCTTGCATATAATGACCCCCGGATATGCAAGGGAACACCCGTCTTAGACTGGCCTTGTGGACGTTTACCGCGCGATCGCTGATCCAACCAGACGAGCCATTCTGGATGAGCTCGTCGATCGGTCGGGCCAGTCGCTCTTCGAACTCTGCTCACGCCTGATCATGAAGCACGGCATCAATTCCTCGCGCCAGGCGATCACCCAGCACCTGGACGTCCTGGAGGCCGCCGGGCTGATTCGCACGAGGCGCGAGGGGAGGTGGAAGCTCCATTGGTTCGAGGGCGGCCCGCTGAAGGCCATCGGGGAGCGTTGGCCGATTTCAACAGATGAGAGGACAACTCAAGAATGAGGATTCACCTTTCGGGCGTTCTGGTGGACGACCAGGAGAAGGCCCTTCGCTTCTACACGGAAACGCTTGGCTTCCAGCTAAAGCACAACATCCCCCTCGGACGTCACGCCTGGATCACCGTTGTATCGGAGGAAGCTCCGGACGGGACCGAGTTGGTGCTCGAGCCGGATGAGCATCCCGCGGCCCGTCCGTACAAGGAGGCGCTGGTGAAGGACGGCATTCCGTATACCTCCTTCGCGGTCGACGATGTCGAAGCCGAACACGAACGCCTCACCGCCAAGGGTGTGCGGTTCGTTCAGCCGCCGACAGACCTCGGGCCCGTGATTACCGCGGTGTTCGACGACACGTGCGGGAACCTGATCCAGATCCAGCAGGAGAAACCTCAGCCGTAACGGTCTTGAGCAGGCGCACGGGCCCCATGGGCTGCGGCCAGTGGGCTGACCCTTCCGAGACCCGTTCCGTGGCTGGCATCCCCGTGCAGCGGCAGTTGTTCCGCATGCCGGCCACGAATCCCTTTCCCAACTGGAGGAACGCCCGTTGCGTCCACTGATCGCTTTTTCTCTCGCCATCGTGTGCGGTGCTTTCGCGGCGGCCGGGCCACAGTCCCCGCCCCAGACGATCCCCATACCCGACCCCGTTACCCCTTTCCTCATGTTCGAGGGGCAGGCCCAGCAGGCCATGGATTTCTACACCCGGGTGATTCCGGAGAGCGAGATCCTCGACGTCGCGAGGTACGGCCCGACCGGCCCGGGCCCCGAGGGCACGATCTTCATCGCCTCGGTGTCACTGCGTGGACAGACGGTACTGGTCAGCGACAGTTACATCTCCCACGACTTCACGTTCACGCCGTCGTTTTCGCTGTTCGTGGCCTGTGAGGACCAGGCGGAGATCGAGCGGCTCACTGCCGCGCTCGGCGAAGGCGGAAGGACCCTGATGCCGCTCGACAACTACGGCTTCAGCCAGCAATTCGCGTGGGTGGAGGATCGGTTTGGGGTGTCGTGGCAGTTGAATCTGCCGTAGGTGAGGAGCAGCCGGCGGGGGTGAGTGGGGTTACGCCCTCCGCGGGCCTTCGGCCCGCTGTGCCGGCTGAAGCCGGCGTTCCAAGCCGGAGGTGCGATCTGGCCCAGTAGGGATCTGCGGTTCCGCCGCGCTGCGCGCGGCGGGTGCCGGTCTGAAGACCGGCGCTCCCGGCACTATCCCTTCAGGTACGCGGCGCGGAGGTGGGGTTTTTGGACCTTGCCGGAGGGGGTGCGGGGGATGGTGTCGACGAAGACGATTTCGCGGGGGCGTTTGTAGCGGGCGAGGCGGTCGGTGCAGTGGGCGATCAGTTCGTCCGCTGAGACGTCGGTGGCGGGGACGACGTAGGCGACCGGTGCTTCGCCCCAGCGGTCGTCGGGGACGCCGAAGACTGTGCAGTCCTGGACGGCGGGGTGGGTCGCCAGGGCCGTCTCGACCTCGGAGGGGTGGATGTTGAAGCCGCCGGAGATGATGATCTCGCGGGACCGGCCTCCCAGCGTGATGTAGCCGTCTTCGTCGGCCCTGCCGAGATCGCCCGTCCAGCCCCAGCCGTCGCGGAAGTAGCGCGCCGTCTCTTCCTCGTCGCCGAAGTATCCCTCCATCAGGTAGGGGCCGCGCGTGACCAGCTCGCCGACGGTCCCGGGCGGGACCGGGTTCCCGTCGGCGTCCACGATCCGGAGCTCCACGCCCTCCGCCGGACGGCCGACGGTGCCGGCGTGCGCCGCGGTTTCCCAGGGCTTGAGGATCGTGAGCGGGCCGGTCTCGGACTGGCCGTAGTGGTCGGTGTAGCCGCAGTGCGGCAGCGCGGCGCGGCACTCCTCGATGAGGCCGGGGGGGGGCGGGGCGCCCCCGACGCCGATGTTCTTCAGCGAGCTCAGCCGTTTCCGGTCGAAGGCCGGGGAGCGGAGCAGGTCGCGCACCTGGACCGGCACCAGGAACACGGAGGAGATGCCGTGGCGCTCGGTGGCCGCGATGAACTCCGCCGGGTCCCACTTGCGGAGGATGACCGCGGTGCAGCCGCGGAGGATCGCGGCCTGGTACCAGATCATCAGGCCCACGGCGTGGAACATGGGGACCACCACCCCGACGACGTCCTGCTCCGTGATCTGGTGTTCCCGGGCGGTGCTGGCTGCCGAGACGTAGCGCGCCGTGTGGCTGACCACCGCTCCCTTCGGCCGCCCGGTGGTGCCGCCCGTGAAGGTCATGGCGACCGGTGCCGCGGGGTCGATGGCCCGGTCCGGCGGGCGGTCGGACCCCGCGGCGAGCGCATCCTCGAAATCCGGACTTCCGGCGACCACCACGGTGGGAACCGCGCCCCGGACCTCGGCGCCGATCCGGTCCTGGACCGCCGCGTCCACCACCAGCAGCCGCGGGCGGGTGCGCTCGACGATCTCCGCGATCTCCGCCGCCGCGTAGAGCGGCGGGATGTGGACGAGCACGCTCCCGGCCCGGGCGCTGCCGAAATGGACGATTCCGTACTCGGGACTGTTGAACAGCACGGTCGCGATCCGGTCGCCGGGGCGGATGCCCGCCGCGATCAGGAAGTTGGCGAAGCGGTTGGCCAGCCGCTCGTACTCGCTGTAGTCGAGCCGCCGCTCGCCGGCGATCAGCGCCGTCTTTTCCGGCCAGCGCCGGGCGGCGCGCCGCAGGATCTCGCCTGACTCCAAGAGAGGGACCGGGTCAGACGGCTCCGACGCTTTGGTCTTCCGGGAGCCGGGCCATGCTTTCCATGGGGCCGAAGATGCTCTCCACGCCGGAGCCGAAGACGTTGCCCGAGAGGACGTCGATGACCCCCTGGCGGCATTCCGGATGCGCCTTCAGGAAGTCGGCGAAGTTGAAGCGCCGGTCATAGAAGGCGTACACCACCTTCCGGAAGGCGCGGATCCCGGCGATGAACTCCTCGGCGAAGCTGCCGAGGGCGGCGCCCGAGAGATCGCCTTCACGAAGGCAGCGCCCGATCGTGTCGGCCGCCAGCTCGCCCGACTTGAGCGCGAGCAGGACGCCGGTCGAGTAGATGGGGTCCAGGAAGGCGAAGGCATCGCCCACCAGCACCCAGCCGTCTCCGGAAATGCGCTCGGCGCAGTAGGAGAAGTCCTGCACCACCCGGACCGGAATCGCCTGCTCGGCGCCCTCGAGTCGCGCCTCGAGCGCCGGGCAGTTCCGGATCTCCTCGTCGAAACGCCGTTGGGCCTGGCCCGCGCCGGGGACCAGGTCGGCGAGGTCGCCGACCACCCCGACGCTCACCACGTCGCCGGCGAGCGGGATGTACCAGAACCAGGAGTCCCGGTTCCGGGTGTGCATGATCAGCGTCGCGCCCTCGTCCACGCCGGGGTCGCGCCGGGCGCCC
Organism: Vicinamibacteria bacterium; assembly: GCA_965116805.1. Lineage (GTDB taxonomy): Bacteria > Acidobacteriota > Vicinamibacteria > Marinacidobacterales > Marinacidobacteraceae > Marinacidobacterium. Next base: position 674,624 of record OZ220713.1, on the reverse strand, counting down.
CGGAAGTGGCTGAAGATCGAGATCTTCCGGAGTTGCGGCTCCGGGATCTTGAGTCCCAGCTTGCGGGCGATGAGCGCGCTGCGGCCGGTCGCGTCCACCACGACCCGCGCCGGGAGTTCGAACCCGGGGCCGTCAGCCGATCGCGCGCGAACCCCCGCCGCCCGGCCGTTCTCGAAGACGACGTCCTGCACCTGGATGCCCTGGTGGACCTCGACGCCCCGGTCGGCCGCGTTCTCGAGCAGGAGCGCGTCGAACTCGCTGCGCCGCACCTGCCAGGTGGTGGAGCGCTCGTGCGGGTCGGTCTCCGAGAAGTAGAAGGGGGCCGAACCGCGGCCCGAGGCGCTGAAGAACTGGACGCTGTGCTTTTTCTGGAAGTGGCTCGCCTTCAGCCGCTCCACGATGCCGAGCCGGGCGAAGGTCTCGTAGGTGTAGGGGACGAGCGATTCGCCCACCTTGAAGGGAGGCGTCCTTTCCCGTTCCAGGAGGGCGACCCGGAAGCCCTGCTCGGCGACGAGCGTCGCCGCCGTAGCGCCCGCGGGGCCGCCGCCCATGACGACGACGTCCAGGCTCTCGGACGGCACGGAGTCAGGATTGAGACAAAAACCGTCGCTCCACGTCCATCAGACGTAGGCGACGCCCCGGTTCTCGGGCTCGTAGAACTCGGGGAGCAATGCGTCGACCTGGAGCAGCCCCCGCGGTGTAAGACGAATTGTGTCACTATCAACCGTGGCCAGGCGCTCCCGCTCCAGCTTGGTGAACGCGGAACCGAACTCGTCGGCCAGCTCAACCCCGAACTTGTCGCGGAAGTACGAAGGGTCGAGGTGTCCGAGCTTCAGTTGCAGGATGGTCTCCCGGATCAGGCGTTCCCTGGAAGATGTCGCGAGAGCCCGGTCGATGGGGAAGGAATTCCCTTCGAGCGCCTCCAGGTAGGTATCCCACGACGAGGTGTTCTGGTAGTGGACTCCGCGCAGATGGCCAAACGACGAAACTCCGGTCGCCATCATGTCGGCGCCACGCCATAAAGCGTCACGGTAGGTGAAACGCGCGCCCCGCCCCTTCTTCTTGACGGTGTAGGCGCTCGAAGTCTCAAAGCCCGCCTTCGCGAACTCCTCGAACGCGTAGGCGTGCCAGTCGCGGCGGGTCTGCCAACTCGCGAACAGCGGCGCGTCGGCGTCGCTGTCCAGGATCTTCTTCGCGTACACCGTGTTGTAGGGCAGTTCCATCTGGTAGACGGTGATGCTGTCGGGATCGAGATCGATCGTCTGCTGCACCGTGTCGCGCCAGAGGTCCCAGGTCTCGCCGAGCATCCCGGCGATGAGGTCCACGTTGACCTGCTGGAAGTCCACGTCCCGGATCCAGGGCATGCACCGGTGGATCTCCTTCGTGGTGTGGGCGCGTCCGTTCTCCCGCAGGATCTCGTCGTTCATGTTCTCGAGGCCCAGGCTCAGCCGCGTGACGCCGATGTCCTTGATCGCATGCACCTTGGCCTCGGTCAGCGTGCCCGGCTCGCACTCGAAGGCGACCTCGTCCACCGCCGACCAGGAGAAGGCGTCCTTCATCCGGACGACCAGCCCGAGGAGCTGCTTCGGACTGATGAACGACGGGGTCCCGCCGCCGAAATAGACGAAGTGCAGCGGCCGGCCCGCGAGGTACGGCTGGGCCGCGTAGAACTCGATCTCCCGCGCCAGGCCGTCGAGGTAGCGCTCGACCTCCTTGCTGTTCTTGTCGGTATAGACGCGGAAGTAGCAGAACTTGCACCGCTTCCGGCAGAAGGGAATGTGCAGGTAGAGCCCGAGGTCGGGCGGTTCCGGTCCCGGCGCCGCCCCGAGCACCTCGTGGAGGGCCGGCACCTGGTCCGGCTCCCAGCGCGAATAGGGCGGGTAGTTGGAGACGAAGACGTTGCCGAGGTCGGATTCGGTGGCTCGCTCGGTCATGTCTCAGGTCCCGGCGCTCCCGGGACGTCCCGGTGGCCTGACGGGTTCGGCTTCGGGGATAAGGAGCCGGATTCTACCGAGCCGGGCGGTCCGGCTCAGCGCCGGCTGAGGGTGACCGGGATCCCGTGGCGCGGTTTCAGCGTCACCACCGCCTCCGTCTCGATCGGATGACCGGGGACGACGCGCATCCGGAACCGCGGCACGAGCTGGGCGAGGATCAACTGGATCTCGAGCATCGCCATGCCGGCCCCGATGCAGGTGCGGGGCCCCGCCGCAAACGGCAGGTAGGCGAAGAAGTTCCGCTCCTCGGCCCGTTCCGGCGCGAACCGGTCCGGGTCGAAGCGCTCCGCGTCGGGCCAGAACTCAGGGTGGCGGTGGAGCGCCCAGGTGACGATCCCGATCCAGGTCCGGGCCGGCAGCACGTAGTCGCCCAGCTCCGTCGCTTCTTCCGCCCGGCGCACGACCCCCCACACCGGCGGATAGATGCGCATCGCCTCCTGCACGACCTGCTTCAGGTAGGTGAGCCGAGGGAGGTCCTCCGTTCCGGCCGGCGCGCCGTGCAGCTCGGCCTCGAGATGATCCACGAGCCGCGCCTCGATTTCGGGATGGGTGGCGAGCAGATAGAGCGTCCAGGAGAGCGCCATGGCGGACGTCTCGTGCCCCGCGAGGATCAGCGTCACGGCCTCGTCGCGGATCTGCCGGTCGTCCATTCCCTCGCCGGTCTCTTCGTCCCGGGCCGCGAAGAGCCGGCCCAGGAGGTCGTCGCTGCCGTTTCCGCCGTTCCCGCGCCCTTCCATGAGCCCATAGACGATGCCGTCCAGACGTTTCATGGCCCGCTTCCACTTGCGGTTGTAGGCCGTGGGGATCCACGGATAGAGCGTCAGGAGCGAGCGCAGGTCGCTGCTGGACAGGTTGACGACCTCCAGGATCTCCGCCATTTCGCGGGCGTGCTCCTTGATGTCGCGCCCGAAGAGCGTCTCGCCGACGATGTCGAAGGTCAGCGCGCTCATCTCCCGGTCGATCCAGAGGGGCTCCGCCGGGTCCTGCCGCTCCCAGCGGGCCAGCAGCGACGAGGTGAGCGCGTTGATCGTCTGATCGAAGCGGGCCAGCCGGCGGCTCGCGAACGCCGGCTGGATCAGTCTTCGCTGCCGCACCCAGTCCGGTCCGTCGTTCGTGACCAGCCCGTTCCCCATCACCTGGCGAAGCATCCGGTAGTGGATGGTGTTCTTGGAGAAGTGGCGATGGTCCTGCGTCAGCACCGGACGGATGAAGTCCGGGTGGTTCACGAGACAGATGTCGAAGAGACCGCGCCAACGAGCAACGTCCCCGTGCTCCTGGAGCACCTCGTGCATGACGGTGTGCGGGTTCCGGGAGGCTTCCCGGACACGGTGGAACCGGGGTGTGCTGGGGAGCCGCGGCTGCCGCCGCCGGATCGCTGGGGACACGGGCGGCTCTTAGACTAGCCGCCTCATGAACGGCCTGCCGGGGGTCCGGGGCGTGGGGGCTGCCGCCTGGATCTCGATCGTGCTGGGCGCCGGCGCGGCGCCCGCGCAACCTCCCTGCGAGTTCACCCCGGCGTCCGCCGCCGACGGACGGATGCCCGGACTGATCGTCGGCGCCGACGCGCTGCTGCCGGCCGGGGTCCGGGCGGGCGCCGGCGTGCACGTCCGCTGGAACGGCGGCATCGGGAGGGTGACGGATTTCGGCACGCTGCGGGAGACAGTTTCCGACGCGGCAGTGCTCGACTGCCGGGGCCGCGCCGTGCTCTCGCCGGGGTTCGTCAACGCCCACGAACACCCGGCGTACAGCTACGCCTTCCCCGACCCGAACCTGCACCCGGGTTACGCCCACCGCGACGAGTGGCGCCTCGGCACCGGCGGCAAGGCGGCGCTGCCGATACCGGAGCGCTACGGCTTCGCTCCCGAAAGCCCGCGAACGAACGCCGTGCTGGCCGCGATGGAGTTGCGGCACCTGCTGGGGGGCGCAACCATGCTCGCCGGGCACCGGGGGTGCGCCCGGGGTGATCCGGAACGTCGGCCGTCACGAGCGGCCCGGCGATCTGGCCCTCTACGACGCGGAAGCGGACGTCCGGACCTTTCCGTTCTCGTTCTCCGTCGTCGAGGACCTGGCCGCCGAGTGCCGGGGCGGCCCCGCCCACACCTTCCCGGCCGGGGAGGACGACGACCTGGCGTTCATGGCCTACGTTCCGCACGTCGGGGAGGGCCGGCTCGCAAGCTGCGCCGCCAGGGCGGAGGTGGCGCGCTACCTGGAGCGCGTGAAGCGCCGCGACCGGCGCTATGCGCTCGTCCACGGGGTCGCCACGGACCGCGACGACTACGCGGTGATGCGGGAGTTCGACGTGACGCTGGTCTGGTCGCCGCGGTCCAACCTCGCGCTCTACGGCGAGACGATCGATCTCGCCGCGGCGCTTCAGAGCGGGGTGCGCATCGCGCTCTCGACGGACTGGTCGCCGAGCGGGTCCTTCAACATGCGGGAGGAGGTCCGGTGTGCCCGGCGGGTGGCGGAGGCGTCCGGGTCCGGGCTGCCGGCCGAGGCGCTCTGGCGCATGGCCACGGAGAGCGGCGCCTACGCGCTGGGGCTGGAGGACCGGTTCGGGGCGATCCGGCCCGGGCTCCGGGCCGACCTGATGCTCGTCCGGCACGCCGGCGGCGATCCGTACGAGTCGGTCCTGGCCGCGGAGGACGAGGACGTCCTGGCGATGTGGGTCGACGGCCGGGCGCTGCTGCTGTCCGCGGCGCTCGACGCGCGTCTGAGCGAGCGGGAATGCGCGACGCTGCCCGGCGTCGCGCCGCGGGTGTGCGGGGTGCTCGACGACCTCGGCCTGTCCCCCGGAGAGTTCGCGGACCTCACGCGGGGCGCCGTCCCGGTGAACGACGTCCGCCGCCAGGCTCCCTGCGAGCCGTAGCGGGCTACCGGAGCAGGACGCTGGCGGCCGGCAGGGTGCCGCCTCCCGCCTCCGCCCGGTAGAACTCCCCCGCGGCCGCCGGGAGCGGCGGCGCCAGCGATCCCGTGGTGACGACCTCGCCGGCGGCCAGCGGACTCCCGTGGTCGGCGGCCATCTCCACGAGCACGCCGACGGCATCCAGCGGGTTCCCGAGGACCATGCGGCCCGCCCCGTCGGCCACGTGGCGCGGGGATTCCGAGCCCGTGGACAGGGTCATGGAGACGGTGAGCGCGGCCATCGCAGCGGCGGTGGCCTCCGGATCGGTCACCGGGACCGTCGGTCCCACCGCGAGGCCGTGATGGATCCCGCCGGCCGCGACCGCATCGGCGGGGCGCATGTTCCAGCCGGGATAGGGCGAGTCCACGATCTCGAAGCCGAAACCGATCTCCGCCACGTGCCGGGCGACCGCGGCGCCCCGGTCTCCGCGCTCGGGGACGGAGCGGAGCACGACCACCACCTCGATCTCGACCTTGGGTTCCACGGACCCCTCCATCGCGATCGACGGGGTCTCGCCTCCGGGGCCGGTACGCGTAACCGTCTCCTCGAACATGGTCCCCCACACCGGATGGGTCAGCCCGGCCGCCTCCCAGAGCGCCGGGTTCGTGAACCCGATCTTGCGCCCGACGACCGGGGAGCGGGCGGCGCGGCGGCAGGCGACGATCCCCGCGACCTGGTAGGCCTCGTCGAACCCGAATCCGGGAACGCGTCCGGTGAAGGGGGTGAGGCGTCCGCCCGCGGCGCGCGCGGCGATGATCTCTTCGGCGATCGGGACGGGGTCGAAGGATGGGTCGGTCATGGGGATTCTCCGGCCGGGCAGTGTACGGATAGAGTCGGGCGCCGCCACCGGCGCCTCTCCCGTTGTTCAGCATCTCCGTCCGCGACCACGTGATGTGTTCGCACTCGCTCCGCGGCGAGATGTTCGGCCCGGCGCAGAACCGCCACGGGGCGACCTACGCGGTCACCGCGGAGTTCCGGGGCCCGGAACTGGACGAGCACGGGGTGCTGCTGGACCTCGCCTGGGCGAAGGACGCGCTCGGGGAGGCGCTCGCGCCGCTCCGCTACGCCGATCTCGACGAGACGTTTCCGGGCGTGAACACGACGACCGAGTTCCTCTGCCGTTACCTGCACGGTGAGCTGGCGCGGCGTCTGCCGGAGGGCTTCGAAGGCGTGATCCGGGTGGAGCTCGTCGAGAATCCCCTCATGGCGGCGGCCTACGAGGCCGCCGTTCCCACCCGCTCCTGAAAGGACTTCCCTTGCCCGACGACGACCGTTCCCCGAGCTTCGACACCCGCGCCGTCCACGAGGGGGCGCTCTCCCCCCGGCCGCTCGGCGCGGTTTCGACGCCGGTGTTCCAGACCGCGAACTTCGAGTACCACGGGGAGGAGTACCACGACGTGGGCTACCTGCGGCTCTCGAACAGCCCGAACCACGCGGTGCTCCATCGCCGGATCGCCTCGCTCGAGGGCGCCGAGGACGCCCTCGTCACCGGGAGCGGGATGGCGGCGATCTCGTCGGCGCTCATGACCTTCCTGGGCGCCGGGGACCACCTGCTGGTGCAGGACGTGGTCTACGGCGGCACCGCCAACATGCTGGAGCACGACCTGCCGCGCTGGGGCATCCACCACACGAGGATCGATCCGCAGGATCCCGCGTCGTGGGAGGGGGCGATGACCCCCTCCACGCGGCTGGTCTACGTCGAAACCCTGACGAATCCGCTGGTCCAGATGGCCGACCTGGAGGCGGTGGTCGAGTTCGCGCAGGCGAACGGGTTGATCTCGATGATCGACAACACCTTCGCGAGCCCGGTGCTCTGCCGCCCGGCCGAGCTCGGGTTCGACCTGGTGATGGAGAGCTGCACCAAGTACATGAACGGGCACAACGACCTGGTGGCGGGATCGGTCGCGGGGTCCGCAGAACGGGTGCGCCGGATCAAGCTGACCCTCGACCACCTCGGCGGTTCGCTCGATCCCCACGCCTGCGTGCTGCTCGAGCGGGGGCTCAAGACCATCGGCCTGCGGGTGCGGCGGCAGTCGGCGAACGCGCTGGAGCTGGCGCGTTTTCTGGAAGGACGCCCGGAAATCGAGGAGGTCCACTACCCGGGTCTGGCGTCGCACGCCCAGCACGACCGGGCGTCGCGGCTGCTGAACGGCGGGTTCGGGGGGATGATGGCGTTCGTCCACGGGGGCGGCGGGGAAGCGGCCGATGCCTTCGCGTCGCGTCTCGAACTGCCGACGGTCGCGGCGAGCCTGGGCGGGGTGGAATCGCTCATCGTGCGGCCGGCGGCAGCCATCCACAGCGGCCTGCCGCCGGAGGCGCGGGCCGAGATGGGGATCAACGAGGGGCTGATGCGGTTTTCGACCGGGGTGGAGGCGGCGGAGGACCTGATCGCCGACTTCGCGCAGGCCCTTGGAACGCCGGTCTCCAGACCGGCATAGCCGCGCGTCCAGCGCGGCTTTGTGGCACTTCACGGATCCACGACGGCGCGCCGCGAGCAGGAGCACACGGGATCGATGGACACGAGGCGGGCGCGGACGGGCGAGCCGGGCTTTCCGCCGCTCCCCGAGGAGCGCTTCGGGATCATCTACGCCGACCCGCCCTGGGACTACAAGGGGCAGCTCCAGCACGCGGGCCCGGCCAGCGGCGACACCGGCGGCGCCATCCGCCACTACGCGACGGTCACCCTCGACGACCTGAAGGAGCTTGCCGTCGAGTCCGTCGCGGCGGCGGACTGCCTGCTCTTCCTGTGGGCGACCAGTCCCCACCTCGACCAGGCGATCGACCTCGGCAAGGCTTGGGGGTTCGACTGGGCCACCGTCGCCTTCGTCTGGGACAAAGGCCGGGTGAATCCGGGCTTCTACACGATGAGCCAGTGCGAGCTGTGCCTGGTGTTCCGGCGCGGCCGCATCCCGACGCCGCGCGGCGCGCGCAACGAGCGCCAGCTCGTCCGTGCCGAGCGGGGGCCGCATTCGGCGAAGCCGGAGGAAGTGCGCCGCCGCATCGAGCGGATGTTCCCGGAGCAGCGGAAGATCGAACTCTTTGCGCGGCGGGAGGTTCCGGGATGGATGGCTTGGGGGCTGGAAACCGGCGCGGAGCCGAACCGGGGCCTCTTTGCCGGCCGTTAGGTAGAGTCCGGGCGTGGCTTGGTGGATCTGGATTGGAGCCGGGATCGTCCTGGCTCTCATCGAGTTGTTGGCCGGGGGCGAACTCTGGCTCCTGTTTGCCGGCGTCTCCGCAATCGTGGTGGGGCTGTTGGCCGGCGTCGGGATGACCGACCTGGCGGCGCAGTTCCTGGTGTTCTCGGTGCTGGCGGTGTCGGCGTTCTTCCTGAGGCGCCGCCTCACGCGGCCGGTGGACACCGGCAAGGTCGGGAGCGAATCGCTGGTAGGGGAGATCGGGCCCGCCACCTCGACGATCCTGCCCGCAACACCGGGAAACGCCGAGTTCCGGGGTTCCTCCTGGCCGGCGCGCAGCGCGACCGGACACCCGATCGAGGCCGGAACGGTCGTGCGCGTCGTGCGCATGGAGGGGATCACGCTCTTCGTCGAGCCGGAGTGAGCCGTTTGAGGGCGCAGCCCATCTGAGAGAACCATGGAAATCACGAGTTTTTCGATTGTCACCGTCCTGATCGCGGTGGTCGCCGTCATCACGCTCTACCGGACCGCCCGGGTCGTGCCCCAGCAGCAGGTCTTCGTGGTGGAACGGCTGGGGCGCTACCGCACCAGCCTGCAGGCCGGCTTTCACATCCTGGTGCCGTTCCTCGATCGCGTCGCCTACAGGCACTCGCTGAAGGAGCGGGCCATCGACGTCCCCCAGCAGGTCTGCATCACCCGCGACAACGTCCAGATCGCGGTCGACGGCGTCCTCTATCTCCAGGTGGTGGATGCGCGGCGCGCCTCCTACGGCATCGGCGACTACGGGTTCGCCATCGCCCAGCTCGCGCAGACCACGCTCCGTAGCGAGGTCGGCAAGATCGATCTCGACCGGACCTTCGAGGAGCGGGCGGCGATCAACGCCTCGGTGGTCCAGGAAGTGGACCGCGCCAGCGATCCCTGGGGAGTGAAGGTCCTCCGCTACGAGATCCGCGACATCGCGCCGCCGCGCGACGTGCTGGCCGCGATGGAGAAGCAGATGCGCGCGGAACGCGAGAAGCGCGCCACCATCCTCGATTCCGAGGCCGACCGCGAGTCGCAGATCAACCGTGCCGAAGGCGAGAAGCAGCGCGTCATCCGCGAGTCGGAGGCCCAGCGCCAGAGGCAGATCAACGAGGCGGAAGGTGAGGCCCACGCCATCCGCGCCGTCGCCGAGGCCACCGCCGAGGGGATCCGCAAGGTGGGCGAGGCCATTTCCGCGCCCGGCGGGCTCGAATCCGCCCGCATCCGCGTGGCCGAACAGTACGTGTCAGAATTTGGCAATCTCGCCCGGACCAACAACACCATCATCCTCCCCTCCAACCTCGCCGACGTGTCAGGTTTTGTCGCCACCGCGATGGAGGTCATCAAGGGCGCGGGCACACCGCCCGCGAAGTCTTAGGCGGCGCAACGGCTTGGAACGCCGGCTTCAGCCGGCACAGCGGCCCGCAGGGCCGCGCACGGTTTGCTGCTACCCCAGGTGCATTGGCGCGCGAAGCCGAGCCATCCCGGCGCATGAGGTCCGTCCCGCCGCCCGCCTGCGGCGGGCTGTGCCGGCTGAAGCCGGCGTTCCAAGCCGGTTCAGTCGGCCGATCCGCTGGCCTGCATCGCACGCCACACCTTCTCCGGCGTGAGCGGCGTGTCGAGGTGCTCCACGCCGAACGGGCGGAGCGCGTCCATGACCGCGTTGCAGACGGCGGGGGTGGAACCGATGGTGGCGGCCTCGCCGATGCCCTTGACCCCGAGGGGGTTCACCGGGGTTGGGGTGACGGTGCGGTGGAGTTCGTACTTCGGCAGCATGTCGGCCTTCGGGACGGCATATTCGAGGAGCGTTGGGGTCAGGAGGTTCCCGTCGGGGTCGTACACCGCGTCCTCGTAGAGCGCCTGGGCGATGCCCTGGGCGAGTCCCCCGTGGACCTGTCCCTCGGCGAGCAGCGGGTTGATGACCTTGCCGCAGTCGTCCACCGAGATGTAGCGGAGGATCTCGACCGCGCCGGTGTCGGGATCGATCTCCACCGCGCAGAGGTGGGTTCCGAAGGGGAAGGTCTCGCCGGGCGGCTTGAAGTCCACGTCGGCCGTGAGTTCCGCCGCACTTCCATCGGGCGCCTCGGTCGAGTAGGCGAACGCCGCGATCTCGGACCAGCCGACGGCGCGGGCGGGTGAGCCGGCGACCAAGAAGCGGCCGTCCTCGAAGCGGATGTCCTCGACCGCCGCCTCGAGGAGGCGGGCGGCGAGCGCTTTCGCCCGCTCGCGGACCGTTTCGGCGTTGTTGAAGATCGCCGCGCCGCCCACCGGGGCGCTGCGGCTGCCGAAGGTGCCGATGCCGCGCGGGCACTCGTCCGTGTCGCCGTGGAGCACGGTCACGTCGTCCAGCGAGACGCCGAGCTGGTCGGCGGCGATCTGCGCCCACGCCGTCTCGTGCCCTTGCCCGTGCGGCGAAGTCCCGCTGCGGACCGTGACCGCGCCGTCGGATTCCACCGTGACGCCGCCGGCCTCCCAGGGCCCGAACCCGCAGATCTCCACGTAGCAGGCGAGGCCGATGCCGAGCGGCTTGCCGCCCTCGGCGCGCCGCCGGGCCTGCTCGGCGCGGAGCCCGGCATAGTCGCCGGCCTCGAGCGCCTTGTCGAGGGCCTTCTCGTACTCCCCGCTGTCGTAGGTGAGGCCGGTCGCCGTCCGGTAGGGGAACTTGTGCGGCGGGATCAGGTTGCGGCGGCGGATCTCGGCCGGATCGATCCCGAGCCGGCCGGCCAGCACGTCGAGCGCCCGCTCGATCAGGTAGGTGGCCTCCGGACGGCCGGAGCCGCGGTAGGGCTCGTTCGGCGCGGTGTTCGTGAACGCGCCGACCGCGTGGGCGTGGGCGGTGGCGACGTCGTAGGGCCCCACGATCATCGCCCCGGTGAGCGACGGCGTGGTGGGCCCGGGCCGGCTGAAGTAGGCGCCCGAGTCGTAGAGGACGTCCACGTCGCAGTGCCGGACCCGTCCGTCCCGCTCGGCCGCGACGTCGAGGGTCACGAACAGGTTGCGGCCGTGGGTGGTGGTCTGGAAGTCCTCGGTGCGGGTCGCGAACCAGCGCACCGGCCGGCCGAGTTTCAGCGCCAGCCAGGGTACGAGCACTTCCTCGGCGTAGAGGTTCGCCTTGGCGCCGAACCCGCCGCCCACCTCGGGAGCGATGGTCCGGAGGCGCTCCTCGGGCATCCCCAGGATGCGCGCCACGCTCGACTTGACGCGGTGCGCCGACTGGGTGGAAGTCCACATGGTCACCCGGTCGCCGTCCACCCGGGCCGCGACCGCCCGCGCCTCCATGGCGCTCGGAATGAGCCGCTGGATCCGGAAATCGAGCGAGAGTTCGACCTCGCCCGACGCCGCCTCGGGCGCGCCCTCGGGGTGGAGTTCCCAAACGAAGGCCCGGTTCCCCTGCGCCTCGTCGTAGAGCGGTTCCGCGCCGTCGGCCCGCGCCGCCCGGGAATCGCCGGCGCCGGGAAGGTCCCGGTAGTCGACGTCCACGAGCGCCGCGGCGTCGACGGCCTGCTCGGCGGTCTCCGCCACCACGGCCACCACCGGATCGCCCACCGTGAGCACCTTCTTGTCGGCGAGGGCCCAGCGGGCGGGGATGTGCAGTTCGGTGAACGCGCCGCCGTCCGGGGCCTTGGCCACCGGGAAGGGGCGCTTCAGCGTCGGGAGGATGTCCGCCGCGGTGAACACTCCGGCGACTCCGGGCGCGTCGGCGGCCTCCTCGGTGTCGATGGAGACGATCTCCGCGTGCGGATACGGGCTCCGGACCACCGCGAGGTGGAGGGCGCCCGGCAGCGGGATGTCCGGCGTGTAGAGCGCCTGGCCCGTGACCAGCCGGGGATCCTCCCGCCTCCGGACCCGCTCGCCGATGGTCTGGGTTCTGATCGCCAAGTCTGGGTGCGCCGTCCGAAGGGGGGCGATTCTAACGAGGGGGCATCCCCCGACCCTGTAATACCTCCGTGACGGCGGCGTATTCAGGGGCAGACGCCGGTCGTGTCACGATCCCGTCCGCCTTGGCACTTCCCTCACGATCCGATCCCGCCCTCGCGCGCCTCGCCGGCGTCAGCCACCACTACGGGGACGTCCTCGCGCTCGACCGGCTCGATCTCGAGGTCCGCGAGGGCGAGGTGCTTGCGGTGCTCGGCCCGAACGGCGCCGGCAAGACCACCGCGGTCAGCCTGCTGCTCGGGACGCTGACCCTCCAGTCCGGGACCGCCCGGGTCCTCGGCAGCGCTCCGGACGCGGCCGGGGTCCGCCTCCGGCGCGGCGCGATGCTGCAGGTCTCGGGCGTCCCGGAGACGCTCACCGTTGCGGAGCACCTGGCGCTCTTTCGCGCCTACTACCCGTCGCCGCTGCCGACGGCGAGGCTCCTCGAAATGGCGGGGCTTCAGGAACTCCGCGACCGGCGCTTCGGGAAGCTCTCCGGCGGGCAGAAACAGCGGGTGATGTTCGCGCTGGCGCTTGCGGGCAACCCCGAGCTGGTGTTCCTCGACGAGCCGACCGCCGGGCTGGACCTGGACGGCCGGCGGCGCCTCTGGGACGAGATCCGCGGGCTCAAGGCGGCCGGCCGCACCGCCGTCCTGACCACGCACTACCTGGAGGAGGCGGACGCGCTCGCCGACCGGATCGCGGTGATCCACCGGGGTCGGCTGATCGCCGAGGGTAGCCCGGAGGAGATCAAGTCCCGTACCGCCGGGCGGGTGGTGCGCTGCGTGACCACGGTCACCGTAGAAACGGCGCGGTCCTTCCCGGAGGCCGCCGGCGCGGACACCAAGGGACAGCACCTCGAGGTCGTGACCGCGGAACCGGAAGCGGTGCTCCGGCGGATGTTCGCGCTCGACCCGGAACTCGGCGACCTGACGGTGGTCGGCGTCGGCCTCGAGGAGGCGTTCCTCGCGCTCACCGGCGACGGCGGCGCGGACGCGAACGGCGCCGGGCCGGAGGGAGGGAGTTAGGTGGGCGCCTCCGCCCAGCCCGTTCTCCGGCGCGGCCTGTGGTGGCACGTCCGCATCGCCCTGCTGGAGACGCGGTTCCAGTTCCTGAGCTCGCTGCGGCTGCCCGCGTTCGCCATCCCGACGCTTCTCTTCCCGGTGTTCTTCTACCTTTTCTTCGCCGTGATCTTCCAGTCCGGCGGGCCGTCGCTCGTGGCGCCGACCTACATGCTCGCCACCTACGGCGTGTTCGGAGTCCTGGGTCCGTCGATCTTCGGCTTCGGGGTGGGGCTCGCCCAGGAACGCGACACGGGGGCGCTGCTGCTGAAGCGGACGACGCCCATGCCGGCCGGCGCCTTCCTGTTCGCGCGCGTCGCGACGGCGGCGGTCTTCGGGGCCGTGGTGGTCGCGGCGCTGTTCCTGCTCGCGGGATTCGCCGCCGGCGTCGAGCTCCACCGCTCGCAGTGGTTCTCCCTGGCCGGGATCATCCTCGCCGCCGTCCTGCCGTTCAGCGCCATCGGGCTGGCGATCGGGGCGTGGGCGAAGCAGCAGGCGGCGGTGGCGGTCGTGAACCTGGTGTTCATCGGGATGTCGCTGATCTCGGGACTCTGGGTGCCGATCTACATGCTCCCGAACGTCATGCAGGACATCGCCATCGCCTTTCCGGCCTTCCACCTCGGCCAACTGACGCTGAAGGTGATCGACCTCGATCTGGGTGGGTCGGTCTGGTTCCACCTCGCGCTCCTGGGCGGGCAGACCGCGGTCTGCCTGGCGGTGGCGGCGGCCGGGTTCCGCCGGTTCTCCGGGCGGTAGGAACGTGGCCTCTCCAGAACGCGTCCTCTGGCGGCGCGACCCGTGGATCGCGCTTGTCGGACTCGCCGCCTTCGCGGGCCTCCTCATGATCCTCCCGGTTCCCGAGCCGGCGGACCCGCCCGGAGGGCCGCTCCCGGAGACGAACTTCGCGGTGGTGGACGTGACCGTGTTCGACGGGGAGGAGTTCCGGCCGCATCGGGACGTCTGGGTCGAGGACGGCCGCGTCCGCGCGGTCGGAGCGCGGCTGGCGCTGCCGGACGGCCTGCCCCGCGTGGACGGCCGGGGCCACACCCTGCTGCCGGGGCTGATCGACGCGCACACCCACACCTTCGGGCTGGTGCTGACCGACGCGCTGCGGTTCGGGGTGACCACGGTGTTCGATCAGTTCACGTCGCCATCCATGCTCGCGCAGAAGCGCGCGGCCCGCGAGGACCTTTCCCGCGGCAACGAGGCGGACCTCTTCTCCGCGGGCAACGTGGCGACGGCTCCCGGGGGCCACGGAACCCAGTTCGGGGTGCCGGTGGAGACACTGACGACTCCCGGGGAGGCGCCGGCGTTCGTCCGGGAACGGAAGGAAGAAGGTTCCGACTGGATCAAGATCATCTGGGAGGACGGCGGCACCATCGGCGCGGACATCCCGACGCTCGACCGGGAGACGATCGCCGCGGTCATCGATGCCGCACACGCCGAGGAGCTGCTCGCGGTCATGCACGTGAGCACGCTCGAGCACGGGCTCGCGGCGCTCGACATGGGCACCGACGGGCTCGTTCACGTCTGGAGCGACAAAGTCATCTCCGAGGAGGACGCGGCCCGTTTCGCCGAGGCCGGGGTGTTCGTGATCCCGACGCTGTCGGTGCTGGTCGCGGCGGCGGGAGAGTCCATGGGGCCGGACCTGCTCGCGGAGACCCGGCCGGAGGACGTGTCGGACATGCAGCGCCAGACCCTCGCGCAGACTTTCCCCCGGCCGGTCGGAACCAGCGAGGCCTCGATCGAGAGCGTCCGCCGGCTGCACGCCGCCGGGGTGCGGATCCTTGCGGGGACCGACGCCCCGAATCCCGGGACCGGATTCGGAATCTCGATGCACGGGGAGTTGCGGCTGCTGGAGCGGGCCGGGCTTGGCGCCGCCGAGGCCCTGGCGGCGGCGACCGGAGTGGCCGGCGACGCCTTCGGGGTCGAGGACCGCGGACGGCTCGCGCGCGGCCGTATCGCCGACCTGCTGCTCGTTGCCGGCGACCTGGAGAGTGACCTGCGCCGGAGCACGGCCATCGCGGGCGTCTGGAAGGACGGGTTTCCGGTCGAAGCCGCGTGGGCGGCGCCGAGGCAGCCCGAGTGAGCGTTCTCCTGTTTCGGGTCGCGTGCCTGCTGCTCCTGCCCTCGGTGGGCCTCGGCCAGGGCTCCGCCGGCCCGTCGTTGCTGGCCATCGAGCGCGCCTACTACGCGGGCGACCCGGCTGCGGGCCTGGAAGTGCTCGAAGCGCTCGGTGAGACCGACGACGTGACCCGCGCCTGGGCGCTCTGGCGGGTCGCCGGCATGCACCGGATTCGCGGCGTGGATCGGCGGACGAAGCGGCGGCACGAGCGGGTCCGGAAACCACTGCTGGAGGAGGCCGAGTCGCTGATGAAGGCGCGGATCGAGGCCGACCCAAACGATGCGGAGGCGCACCTCGTCCTGTCGCAGGTCTACCAGGCGCGGATCACCGGGATGATGTCCGGGATGCGCTTCGGCCGGCGCGCCGGCGAGACGCTCGACCGGGCGCTCGAGCTCGCGCCCGGCGATCCGCGGCCGCTCTATCTCAAGGGCGTCAGCCAGCTCATGGCGCCGGGCCCCTTCGGGAACAGGGAGGAGGCGCGGCGCAACCTGGAGGCGGCGGTGGCGCGCTTCGCCGAGGGTGCGCCGCCGGGTGTCTATTGGTGGGGCGAGCCGGAGGCGCACGCCTTCCTCGGCCTGTCCCACGCCCGGGAGAACGAGTACGACCAGGCCCGCGCGCACTACGAGCGGGCGCTCGAGCTGGAGCCCGGGTTCGACTGGGTCCGCGAGCGCCTGCTCCCGGACCTGGAGAGCCGGTAGGGACGGCTGGGAGCGCCGGTCTTCAGACCGGCACAGCCCACCGCAGGCGGGCGACGGGACGACCTCATTCGCCGGGATGGCGCAGCTGCGCGTCCGTCCACTCGGGTTAGCAACGAACCGCCCGCGGCCCTGCGGGCCGCTGTGCCGGCTGAAGCCGGCGTTCCAAGCCGTACGCGCCATCACGGCTGCTGTCCGACCCGCACCGCTAACGCTGCACGTTCCTATCGGAGGATCGGCGAATGCGACATGTGGCCGAGACAACTCCGCCGTGGCTCTGGTAGGTTCGCGCTTCTTCCTCGGAGGTCCCCGCATGAAACTCCGCACGTCCCGCAGAACCTTCCTCGGCGCCACCGCCGCCGGCATCGCCGGCGCCACACTCCCCGCATCCCGGACCGCCGCCGCGCCCGACGCGGCGGAACGCCAGCGCCTCATCGAGCTCGCCCACTTCGGGAAGAAGGCCCCGGCCGAGGGCGCCGGCGGGATGGCGATCACCTCGCACCCGCTCGCGACCCGCGCCGCCATCGACGTCCTGAAGCGCGGCGGGAACGCCTGCGACGCGGCGCTGGCCGCCTCGATCACCCAGACCGTGGTCGAGCCGCACATGACCACCATCACCGGCTGCCTGTCCCAGATGTACTTCGACCAGGCGACCGGCGAGACCACCTACGTCAACGGCAACGTGAACGCGCCGATGGCGCCGCTCCCGGGCTACGGCCGGCACGACCTGGCCGGTGGCCGCGGGGTGGCGGTGCCGGGCTGGTGGGGCGGCTTCGAGGCGGCTCACGACCGCCACGGCTCGCTTTCGCGCAAGGACCTGATGGCCGACGCGATCGCCTACGCACGGGACGGGTTCGAGATGCATCCGTTCCTGTGGGGCGAGGTCTTCATCCAGTCCGACAAGATCGGGAAGACCGCCGCCGGGCGCGGGATCTTCTTCGACGGCAACGCCATCCCGAGGCCGGGCACGACGCTCTACCAGAAGCAGGCCGCCGACACCCTGGAGCGGCTTGCGGAAGAGGGCAACGACTACTTCTACCGGGGCGACTTCGCGAAGGAGGTCTGCGAGGTGGTCCAGGGTGCAGGCGGCGTCCTGACCCCCGAGGACTTCGAGCGCTGGGAGCCGCGCTGGCAGGAGCCGGCGTGGGGGTCGTACCGGGATCTCCGGATCGCCGGCTCCCCCCCGCCCGACAACGGCGGCACCCACATCATCGAGATGCTCCACATGCTGGAGTTCCTCGACCTCGAGGGCCTCGGGCCGCCGACCGAGTCGGCCGAGAGCCTGCTGCAGATGGTCCGGATCAGCCACCTGGTCTACACCGAGGGCGGCCGGCAGAACGACCCGGAGAGCCACCCGCTGCCGCTCGAGACGATCCTCTCCAAGGACTACGCGAAGATGCGGTTCGACCTGCTCCAGATGGGGCATCCGGTCGCCGACGCTTCCGAGCCGCCCCCGCCCGCGGGGAGCAACCACGTGACGGTGGTGGACGCCGCCGGCAACGTCTCGACGATCCTGCATTCGTGCATGTCCTACCCGTGGAGCAACGGCCTCTTCGCCGGCGGGGTCAGCATCTGCGCGGCGGGCGCCCATTTCTTCCGGGTCATGCCGAAGCCCGGCCACCGGATCTCGGCCTACGTCGCGCCGAACATCATCTTCCGGGGGAACCGGCCGGTGATGGCGTCGGGCTCGCCGAGCGTCAGCCTGCTCCAGAACGTCCTGCAGAACAGCCTGAACGTGCTGCAGTTCGGGGTGCCCGTCGGGGACTCGGTGAACCGGCCGCGGTTCGGCGGACCCTCGCTGACCGTGCCGGGCGCGGTGCTGATCGAGGCCGACTTCCCGGAGAAGATCCGGGAGAAGGTGGCCGCGCGCGGCGTCAACTTCGACATCGTGAACCCCTGGAACTGGCACCACGGCTCGTTCGAGGGCATCCACATCGGCGAGGACGGGATACGGCGCGCCTGCGGTGACCCGCGCCGGTGCAGCATGGCGGAGGCGACGGCATGACACGTTCAGTGGGAGCGCCGGTCTTCAGACCGGCACCGTCCGCCGGAGGCGGACGAAATGACGGCATGACACGCCTGGTTCCATTGCTTTCCGCAGTGCTCCTCCTGGGCACGACCGCCGCCGCCCAGGACACGGTGCTCCGCTGCGGCGCGATCTTCGACGGCGACGCGATGGGCGCCGGCGGGGACATCGTGGTCCGCGAGGGCCGGATCGTGACTGGTCCGCCGGACTCCGGGGACGTGGTGGACCTGTCGGGTTACACCTGCCTGCCGGGGCTCATCGACCTCCACGCGCATCTCACGATCAACCCGGACACCCTGACCGCGCTCGACATGACCCGTTCGAGCGCGGCGCGGGCGCTGGATGCGCTCGCGAACGCCCGGAAGATGCTGGACGCCGGGTTCACCACGCTGCGGACGCCCGGCGAGTTCGACGGCTACTACGCCACGGTGGACCTCAAGAACGCCATCAACCGCGGCCAGCACGTCGGGCCGCGCCTGCTCGTCGCGCCGCACGCGATCTCGGCCACCGGCGGCCACGGGGACTTCAACAACCTGATGGCGGATCTCCACATCGAGACGCCGACCCGGATCGCGGACGGCCCGGAGGGGCTCCGCCTCGAGATCCGGCGCGAGTTCAAGTACGGCGCCGACTGGATCAAGCTGATGATGACCGGCGGGGTCATGTCGGCGGGCGACGACCCGAACGTCAGCACCTACACGCTCGAGGAGGTCACCGCGGCGGTCGAGGAGGTCCACCGCCACAACAAGAAGATCACCGTCCACGCCCACGGCGCACCCGGGATCAACACCGCGCTCCGCGCCGGAGTGGACTCGGTGGAGCACGCGACCCTCGTGGACGCGGAGGGAATCCGGCTCTTCAAGGAGCGCGGCGTCCCGATGGTGCCGACGCTCTACGTGGTGAACTACATCCTCGAGGAAGGCGAGGCGATCGGCTTCCCGCGGGAGAGCATCGAGAAGGCCCGCGCCCTGGTCGAAGAGCGCAACCGGCGCATCGGAGCGGCGTTCGCGGAGGGGGTTCCGGTGGCCTTCGGCTCGGACACCATCTTCCCGCACGAAACCGCGGCGCGTGAGTTTCAGGTGATGGTCGGGCTCGGTCTCAGTCCCGTGGATGCGCTCCGGTCAGCGATGACGGTCGCGGCCAAGACGCTCGGCCTCGAGGACGAGATCGGCCGGATCGCGGACGGCTACGCGGCGGACGTGATCGCGGTGGAGGGGGATCCGCTCGAGAACATCCGGGTGATGGAGGACGTGCGGTTCGTGATGCGCGATGGTCGGGTGGTGAAGGCTCCGTAGGGGGAGGGAGCGCCGGTCTTCAGACCGGCACCGCCTGCCGGAGTTGGGCGATCCATGGAGTGCAGCCGCTCGTCCGGTCTCCGTGCACGAGAATACGAACGGAGTTGTGTTGGTCCCCGAGACTCGCTTGAGGACGCAGCCCACGCGCTCATGAGAGGGTGCCTGTTTCATGACAATGTCGAATCTCGATAGATACCGGAAGGACCTGGAGTCCCTTGTTTCGACCGGGGATCAACTTGTCAATTCGCTTCAAGCAGAATGCCATCCGAAGGAATTCCGCGACGCAGCCAAGCAGAAACTCGGCGCCCGAGCGGAGGCATTTGTCGCAGGATTACCATCATTCGCCGCGACGTATCAGCGGTGGTACTCAGAAGCACAAGTCCTGGTCAGACATTTACTTCCTGAACGCCTGACGGACTTCGTTAGGCACTACGAGAAGCCGAAGCCGAGGAAGAACATTACATTGGAAAACTACCGCATCGAAGACACGCTACAGGGTTTGGCGATAACCCGCGGCAGTGGATTCGAAAGGAAGAGAGTGGTGGGACCGGAAGCCGGAATTCCGCACTTTCAGCAGCAGCTTGCAATTCTCCGAGCGATGGAAGCGCGCTTTGAGAGTTCGCTATTCGACATCCGTCAGCTCGTAATGGCCGATCTCTTCGATACTGAGCTGGACGCGGCCAGCGAATTGGCGAAGAAGGGGTTCCTACGAGCGGCTGGTGCTGTGGCGGGAGTTGTACTGGAGAAGCACCTGATGGAGGCGTGTAGCAATCACTCCGTGTCGCTCGGAAGAAGGAAGGCGAACATCGGTAACCTGAATGACTCATTGCGAACGGCGGGTGTTGTTGACATTGCGCAATGGCGGTTCATTCAACACCTTGGTGACATCCGAAATACATGTGATCACAACAAGAGCGTGGAACCGACGGCAGAGCAAGTTGATGACCTCATCGCCGGGGTCAACAAGACGCTGAAGACTCTCTTCTAGAGTTGCCGGCTAATGCCGGGTGGTCGCGTGAGGATTCGTTGACTGCGCGCTCCTCGCGCGTGAAGGCGGAGCGACTATCGCCGGCGGTACATGAAGCGTGACCCAAAACAGCGGCATCAGCCGTCGCCGCCCCGAGACAAGTAGGGCTACAGAAACTCCTCGCTGGATGGTTCGGAGCCGGTCGACGGCGCGGGCTGGACGGCGTGACACTACGGAGCGCACGCCCGAAGGTTGCCGACGCCCTGCCAACGGTTCGTCAGTCTCGTCGGGCGGGGAGGCGGTGACTCCGAGCGTCCGGTTGCAGCGTCATGCGGACATCGCCTCCAGAACCGGGCCAACGAGCGACCTCGCGCGGCAGACCTCGGCTGCGCGCCAGATCTGGTCGGCGGTCGCCTTGCGGTCGTAGAGAGCGTCGCGCAGCGCTTCTAGCGCTACGTGGATTCCGAACAGCCTGCGGAAACGGAAGCAGTCCACCACGGTCCGTGCTGGACTCGTGATCCGGGCAGCAACGCCCTCGAACGTTGTGTCAACGACCCCGTAGCGGAGCGACGCTCCGGAAAAGCGGACCACTCGGATCGGCAGCTCCGCAACGCGGGGGGTGCGGGCTTTGTGCGGGATGGCGATCCAGACCTTCCGCGGAAGCTGGGTGCCCAGCTCGTGGATACTGAGCGCGGTCAGCAGGCAGATGATGGCGCCCGGAACCCGCGCGCAGACGGCCGCGCGGGTGTAGTGCTCGGTCGGTTCCGCCTCCGCGATCCGGTACAGCCCGCGGGCCACGCGCTCGACCGTTCCGTCGTCCACCAGCCGTCGCAGCGCCCGCGCTTCCAGACCCAGATTCTTGGCCTCGCGGTGACGGAAGAACGTCCTGCCACCAAGGGATTCCGGAAAGACTGAATGATCTGAATTGTCGGCAAGTACAATGTGATGCCGACGTTTTGATCCGGCCACTCCGGCAGCATAGCTGAGCGTGGATGGAGGCGCCAGAGGAGGCGTTCGCTTTCAGATGCCGCCACTTGGAACGGCAATGCCGGATGGTGTCATTCCGAGCATCCGTTCCCGGTGGCTCCCGGGACTCTCGAATTGTGCGTTGTGCCGGCCTGGCACTCAGGCGGGCACGCACCGCTCGACCGTGTTTTCGTTCGCCCGGGCTCGCATGAGCGATGCGTCGTGCCAAGCCTGCATCCGGAGCAGCAGATCCAGGCTTACGCCGAAGGCCTTCTCCACCCGAAGCGCCATCCCCGGTGAGAGTCCGGCGGTGCCACTCAGGAGCTCGGAGAGCTTCATCTGCGGGACACCGAGAATCTCGGCCGCCCTGGGGGCACTGAGCCCCAACTCCTCGATCACCTCCGCGCGGATGTACTCGCCCGGATGAGCAGGAGTCATGTTGATCCGGAGCGCCTTGCCAGCCATCAGTGGTAGTCCTCTAAGGGGCGATTCCCTCTTCGAGCACCTTGAGATACCCGTCGTAGGCGAACAGGCGATTCCGGCGCTTCCCGGTGAGTTCCCGGGCGATTCCGTAGTCCACCAGCGTGTCCATGGCGGAGGCCGCCGTTCCGTAGGCCAGGTGGGTCCTCGCGCACGTGGCCCGCAGCGAGAGGATCGGGCGCTCCTTCAGGGCGTCGTGAACGCGGATCGCCGAACTCGCGCGCCGGCCCGCCGTCCGCGCCAGTCGGTCGCGGTCCTCCTCGAACATCCGGGAGAGTCGTTCGGCCGTGGTGATGGCGTCTTCCGAGACCTGTCGCACTCCTTCCAGGAAGAAGCTGATCCACGCTTCCCAGTCGCCGGTCCGCCGGACGCCGTTGAGCAGTTCGTAGTAGGTCGCCCGGTGCTGCTTGAGATACAGGCTCAGGTAGAGGAGGGGTTGGCGGAGCACCCCGGCCTGGCAGAGGAGCAGCGTGACGAGCAATCGGCCGATCCTGCCGTTTCCGTCGAGAAACGGGTGGATCGTCTCGAACTGCACGTGGGCGAGCCCCGCCCGCACGAGCACCGGGAGATTGTCGGTTTCGTCGTGGAGGAACCGCTCCCACGCGGTCATGCAGTCCGGCACGGCGTCCGCCGGAGGGGGGACGAAGTTGGCGTTGCCGGGCCGGGTGCCGCCGATCCAGACCTGCGAGCGGCGGAACTCGCCGGGATCCTTGTCGCTGCCCCGGCCGTGAGCCAGGAGGACGCCGTGGGTTTCCCGGATCAGGCGGTTCGAGAGAGGGAAGTCGTTCAGGCGTCCAAGGCCGTGGTTGAAGGCCGCCACGTAGTTCGAGACTTCGCGGACATCGTCGAGTGGCGCTCCCGGGGCTTCCTCCAGTTCGAACAGCAGGAGGTTGGACAGCGTCGACTGGGTCCCCTCGATCTGTGACGACAGCACGGCCTCCTTGCGCACGTAGGAGTAGAGGAATAGGGCCGGGTTCGGGAGGAGTCCCGAGATGCCGTCGAGGCGTCCGAGGGCGAGATTGGCGCCTTCGAGCGCCCGCTGCAGTGGTCCGTCGAGTCGGAGGGGCGGATCCGGCGGCAGGGGCGCCGGCACGAAGGCGCGAACTTGTTCACCGGTGGTGGCGATGATCCGGTACGAGCCCGTGGTCCGTTGCATCGTGAGTTCTTTTCCTGCGTCGAGTTTTGGAATAGCGGATCTCGTTATGTCAATCAGACCGGGAAAAAGGGAATAACCATTCCGAGTCGGGAAAGCTACTGGGATTGAAATAAGAGAACTTCTTATTTCAACTAACTATTGTATCTTGGAATAGGAAAAGAACTCAGAATAGTCGTTGAAATAAGCGACAGCCTTATTTCAATAAATGCTTTGATTTGGAATAAGTGGTCAGAGTGGGATGCCGACGGCTACCGGGTCAACGCGGAAGAACGAATCGGTGATGTGCTCGCCCCGCTCCCCCCGGACCGGGCGCTCTCCACGACTCCTTCGGATCGCCGGCCTGCTCCACCCGCCGGCCGGTTCGCAGGGGCTCGGCTATGGACCCACCTGTTGGTAGAACTTCTTCACGCCGTTCTCGATGGTCATGATGACCGCGCTCTTGGTCGGATGGCGATTCTCGTCGTAGTGGGAAATGAGCGTGGCGCCGGCATATTGCTCGGTGGCCCGCAGTTCTCGCCGGATGGCGTCGGCGTCGAGACTGCCCGCCCGAGTCGCCGCCTGCAGGAACAGCCGGACCGCGTCGTAGCTCACGCCGTCGCCGCCGGTGGGGGCCGTCCCGAACCGGGCTCGATACGCCTCGACGAAGGCGCGTGACGTCGGTTCCTCCGTGTCCGGCGAGAAGTGGGTGCTGAAGAAGCTGCCCTCCACGGCGGCCTGCTCGTTCTCCAGGAGCGTCGCGTTGTCCCACGCATCGGCCCCCAGGAACACGGTTGGCTCCCCGGTGGCGTCTTGGAGCGGCAGGGCGCGTGCCTGCGAGGTCAGGAGCACAATTTCGGTCGCCGGACCCGGCATGAAGACCGCCGCCGGGGAGGCGTCCGCGACGGCCGCCAGTTGCGCGCCGAAGTCCGTCGCGCCGTCCTCGTAGGACAGATTGGCGACGACGGTTCCACCCAACCGGCGGAAATGGTTGACGAAGAACTCCCCGATCCCCTCGCTGTACACCTCGCCTCGCTGGGTGAGGACGGCGGCGGTCGTCACTCCGAGTGTCTCGAAGGCGAAATCGGCCATGACGCGCCCCTGGAACTGGTCGGTGAACGCGGCCATGAACACCAGGTCGCCCGCCGCCGTCACTCGCGGGTTCGTGGCTGCCGTCGTGATCATCGGCACGCCGTGACCCTGCGCGACGGCGCCCACCTCGATCGCGTGCACCGAGCGGTTGGGGCCGATGATCGCGGCCACCTCGTCGTCGAGGATCATCGTTTCCGCAACCTCTACCGCCGTCGCTGCGTCCAGGAGGTTCTCCTCGACGATCAGTTCGACGGGACGGCCCAACAGCCCGCCGTCTGCGTTGGCCTCGTCCACGGCGATCATCGCGCCGTTCGTATAGGTCCGGACGCCGGAGACCAGGAAGCCGATGTTCACCGGGGTGGGCGGCGGCGGTGGGGGCTCCGGCGCGGGCGGGGCGGCCGGGGCAACGGGGGTCGGTGACGTTCCGTCGCCGCACGCGGCCAGGACGATGGCCGCGGCGAAGGCAGCACGACGCAGTCCTGCGAGTTCTCGATTTCCGGGCACGATTCCCAACGAGGCTACCAACAAGCGGGCCGTGCTCCCCCACAGGGTCCGTTCCGGGCATCCAAGGGGCGTCGGCAGAGAATACGTATATGATTGACACCATACGTGTAACCCCCATGGACGGCCAACGATGAAGAAGAAACTGACGATCACCGTGGAGGAGGAGCTGCTTCCTCGGGCGAAGCGCTACGCGCGGTCTCGCGGCGTGTCGCTGTCGTCGCTCATCGAGGCGTCGCTGCGAGAGATCGCGGCGGAGGACACACCCCCGTTCGCGTCACGGTGGAGGGGCCGATTCGAGGCAGCGGAGCGTGACGACGACCGCTACCGGGCGCTTGCCCGGAAGTACCTCTGATGCTCCTCGATACGGATGTACTGATTGACGTCGCCCTCGATCGCCGTCCGCATTCGGGGCATTCTTCCGAGCTGCTCAACCGGGTCGAGCGCGGCCCGCAGCGCGCTTTCGTCGCCTGGCACACGCTCTCGAACTTCTACTACCTCGTCAGGCCGGCGCATGGGGATGCCGACGCTCGCGATTTCATCTCAGAGTTGGTCCGGTTCGTAGCGGTCGCACCGGTGGACACCGCGGCCGCCCGCTACGCGGTCTCCCTCCCGATGGCGGACTTTGAAGACGCCATGCAGGTGGCCGCCGCACGGGCCCGTGGGGCGCAGCACATCGTGACGAGGAATGTCCGGGACTTCGTCCGGTCGCCGATCCCGGCGGTGACCCCGCAGGACGCACTCGACCGGTTGTTCTGAGGCGGCTTCGGCTGTCGGACCGTGGGGTTCGGTTGCCTGCGGCGTGTTGGGAGCGGTGGATTCGTCTCCCTTTCGTCCGCCGGTGGCGGACGATGCCGGCCGGAGGCCGGCGCTCCGAGCCGTTACGCGCTTTCGCTTCCCGGACGGGGTGCGATCTCGCGGCCCTGCCGAGCCGCGGTGCCGGTCTGAAGGCCCCCACCGGGAGACTGGCCGGCGGTCCCCGTCGGCGCGCCGTTCGTCAGCCGTTTGAAGATCCCTTCGACGGAGTCGGCCACCGCGTAGAGGTCGTGGGCGTCCGGCTGGGCGAAGCCCGTTGCCACGATATGGTCAAAAAGTGTCAGTAGCGGGTTCCAGTAACCCCGGGAGTTCGCCAGCACGATGGGCTTCTCGTGGAAGCCGAGTTGCCGCCAGGTGATCATCTCGATCGTTTCGTCGAGGGTGCCGAGGCCTCCCGGCAGCACCACGAAGCCGTCGGCGCGGTCGAACATCTGTTTCTTGCGCTCGTGCATGCTGTCCACGATGACAAGTTCCGTCACGTCCGGGAAGGGGGCCTCCGATTCGAGGAGTGAGCGCGGCATGATGCCGATGACCCGTCCGCCGGCCGCGAGCGCTGCCTCCGCGACGGTGCCCATCAGGCCGATGCCGCCGCCGCCGTAGATGAGTTCGATGCCGCGGGCAGCGCAGGCGGAACCGAAGGTCCGCGCCAACGCTTCGAGTTCGGGGTCGATTCCGCTCCAGGACCCGCAGTAGACGCAGAGTGACCTGATCCCGGTCAACCGAGGCTCAATGTCTCCAGTATTCACTTCCTTGTTCTTGTTCATGGCACCTGGGAGGATACCGCGCTCTGGAGCGAGCGGCCGCTCGCCCAATCCGCTGCGCTCGGCGCAGCGGGTGCCGGTCTGAAGGCCCCCACCGGGAGAACTGGCCGGCGCTCCCAGCGGTTGCGCGACCCATCCGGGCCGGGTGTAACACCCCCTTCATGGAAGCGCTTGCGCGGCTTTCCGGACGCTCCCTATACTGGCAGCACTCACCCATGAAGGAAGGGGACTCCCGCTCACCCTGGAGGTGCCTGATGCGTAGACGATTTACCCGGCTCGTGATCCTCGGGATCGCGGGCTCACTGGCGGCTCCCGCCGCCGCGCAGGAGTTGCGCGGGCGTATCGTGGGGACGGCGATGGACGTGACCGGAGCGGTGCTTCCGGGCGTGACGGTCACCGCCTCCAGCCCGGCGATGATCCAGGACCAGGTGGTGGTGACCGGCGGTCAGGGGACCTACGTGTTCCCGGCGCTCCCCACCGGGGTCTACTCGGTCACCTTCTCCCTCTCCGGCTTCAGCACGGTGGTCCGGGAGAACATCCAGATGACCCTGAACACCACCCTGACGGTGAACGCGACGCTCGAGGTCGGCGGTCTCGAGGAGACGATCACCATCACCGGCGAGGCCCCGGTGGTGGACGTCAAGACCACCGCCACCGGCGTGAACTTCACCGAGGAGCTCCTCGAGGACATCCCGAACGCCCGGGACATCTGGGCGGCGATGGCGCAGGCCCCCGGCTTCCAGATGGAGGGTTACGACGTGGGCGGCTCGCACACCGGCACCCAGACGGGGTTCCAGGCCTTCGGCTTCGGGGACCAGCACCGCACCCTGCTCGAGGGCATCAACGTCACCGAGACGACCTCGGGGAACGCCGGCTACTTCGACTACGGCAGCTTCGAGGACTTCCAGCTCGGCGGCTCCGGGAACATGGGCGAGACCCACGGGCTCGGCGCCTTCTTCAACCTCACGGTGAAGTCCGGCGGCGACCGTTTCAACGGCGACATCTACGTGGACTTCGAGAACGACTCCACCGTGGGCGACAACGTGCCGGACGCGCTCCGGACCGGCGGCGGAACGCAGGGCCCCTACAAGGCGGGGGGCGACGGCCTCGAGGCCGGCAACCCGATCACGCTCCAGAGCGACATCAACATCGGGATCGGCGGACCCCTCTATCCGGAGAAGGCCTGGTTCTACGCCGGCTACCGGCTGAACCACCAGGAGAAGCTGACCATCGGGAACCCCGATCCGGCGACCACCCAGCTCGGCAACTGGACCGCCAAGGCGACCTACCAGCTCACCGAATCCAGCCAGTTGATCGGCTTCTTCAACCGGCGCACCAAGCTGCAGGCGGAACGCGGACTGGGCCCCGATCGGCCGCTCGACACCGCCTGGTACCAGAGTTCGGTCAACAAGCCGATGAAGTTCGAATACACGAACGTCCTGACCGACAAGCTCTTCCTGAACCTCCAGCTCAGCCACTGGATCAACCAGTTCCCGCTGTTCCCGACCTCTACCAAGTCGGAGAGCGTGGAGGGCATCTCCGCCGGCCGGCGAGACCGGGACACCGGCGACTACACGAACGCCTACACCTACTACCACCTTCGCAATGTCACGAAGCCGCAGATATCCGGCAATCTGACCTACTTTGCCGATGACTTCGCGGGACAGCACACCTTCAAGATCGGAACCGAGATCTACCGGGAGCGCCGCAAGTTCCTGCGGATGCAGCCGGAGGGCATCTTCTATTGGGACAACGCTGGCGTGCCCGAGGACGTGGACATCTACAACACCCCGAACACGGGCATCAACGACATCCTGCTCACTTCGGCCTACGCGCAGGACTCGTGGACGCTCAACGACCGGCTGACCCTGAACCTCGGGTTCCGCTTCGACCAGTACAAGATGGGATGGCCGGACAACTCCCTCTCCCCGACGCACTCGGATGTCTTCCCGGCGCTCGAGGTGTCGCAGCGCGACGTCCTGACGCTCTCCAACATCGGGCCGCGGCTCGGCGCCGCGTTCGACCTGACCGGCGAGGGCGAGACGGTGCTGAAGCTGTTCTTCGGCCGCTTCTACTGGAACCCCAGCACCACCATTGTGGACGACGAGAACCCGGTGGGACAGGCGGCGTTCCGTTACCGGTTCAACGACCTCAACGGGAACCGGATCCTGGATCCGGGTCCGAGCGGCGGCCTCGCTGATTCGCCGGAGCTCGGCGAGAAGCTGGCGACCCTCGGCGGCGCCGGATTCGTGACCGTGGACCCGGGCCTGACGAACGCCTACGGGCACGAGATGTCGGCCCACTTCGAGCAGCAGATCGCCGACAACTTCTCCTTCCGGGGCTCCTATGTCCACAAGAACTCGAGGAACGGCTACGGGATCGTGGACCTGAACCGGGCCGCCGCCTACAACATCCCCTACACCTACGAGGACCGCGGTCCCGACAACGTGGCGGGCACCGGCGACGACCAGACGATCCAGCTCATGGACCGCCAGCCGGGCGTCCCCGAGAACCGGATGTACGTGAACCCGGGCGCCCATGGGCTCCCGGCACCGGACGGGAACTACCACACCGTCGAGGTGGCGCTGAACCGCCGCTTCGCGGACCGCTGGATGTTCCTGACCTCCTTCCTCCACACCTGGGCGAACGCCTACATGAGGACGACCGCCTCCACGAGCGTGCGGGCCGCCGCCCGCTTCGACTTCGTCGAGGGGACGACCTACGAGTGGCAGGCGAACCAGTCGCTCCGGCTGGGGCCGATCGACACCACCTACTGGAACTACAAGATGGTGGGGCGCTACATCTTCCCCTACGACATCGGGATCAGTGCCTCCTACAAGCTCCAGAGCGGCTACCAGACCGCGCGGCGCATCAGCGTCCGGCTCCCGAACGCCGGCACCGAGCGCGTCATGGCCGGGCCCTACGACGAGCGGGCGCCCAACGTCGGCATCTTCGACATGCGCGCCGAGAAGTCGTTCGACCTGCCGCAGGGAGCCACGATGGCCCTGCTGTTCGACGGGTTCAACCTGGTCAACAGCTCCACGGTGCTCAACTACCGGACGATCTCGGGCAGCCGCTACAACGAGATCGTCGCGATCCTCGACCCGCGGGTCTTCCGGGTCGGCGTCCGGATCGAGTTCTGATCAGGGCCTGACCTACGGGGGGCGCCGGCCTTCGGGCCGGCGCCCCTTTTCGTCTGGGCCGCCGTACGGCTTGGAACGCCGGCTTCAGCCCCGCACAGCCCGCCGCAGGCGGGCGGCGGGAAGGACCTCATTCGCCCGATGGCTCGGCTTGCTCGCCGACGCACCCGGGGTAGCGACGAACTGCCCGCGGCCCTCCGGGCCGCTGTGCCGGCTGAAGCCGGCGCTCCAAGCCGTGCGCGCCACCTTGGGCGGTCGTACACTCGATCCCCGATTCTCATCGAGGAGAACTCCATGAAGCAGCACGACGACCGCAGCGCATTGAATCGGCGACGCTTCCTCCAGACCACGGCGGCCGCCGGGCTGGCCGCGCTTCCCGGCGCCGGTGCTCCCGCGAGCCCGCGCCGCCAGCCGGGTTCGCCCGGAGCCGGCTCCAGCTCGACGGATCCGCTCGGCATCCGGTCCAGCTTTCCGGTCACCGAGGAACTCGCCTACCTGAACAACGCCGCGGTGGGGCCGCTGCCGGTGCCCGTCCGCGACGCCCTCCACGCTTACGCGGACAACAAGATGCTGCGCCGCGACGGCGCCGCGGGGGGCAAGGCGGTGGCGGGCGCGCGCTCCCGCTTCGCCGGCCTGTTCGGCGTCGAGGAGGACGAGGTCGCCCTCCTCTACTCCACGAGCGGGGCCGAAAACATCATCGTGAACGCGATGGACTGGCGTCCGGGCGACAACGTGGTGGTGGACGAGCTGCACTTCGTCACCACCTTCGTGCTCTACCGCGAACTCGAGCGCCGGGCGGGGGTCGAACTGCGGATCATCCCGTCCAAGGACGGCGTCGTGACCGTGGACGACTTCGCGGCGCGGACCGACGACCGGACGCGGCTCCTCAGCGTGGCGTGGGTGTCGAACCGCAACGGCTTCCGCTACGACCTGCCCCCGCTGGCCGACCTCGCCCACGCCCACGGCGCCTACCTCTACGCCGACGCCATCCAGGCGTGGGGCACGTTCCCCACCAACCTCCACGAGGAGAAGGTCGATTTCGCCTGCGGCAATGGCTACAAGTGGCTGCACGCGGACTTCGGCTGCGCCCCCTTCTACGTGCGCCGCGAGCACCTCGACTGGATGACCGCCGACCGGCATGGGCATTTTCAGGTCGCCGAGTCGCTGCCCGGGAATCGCTTTCGCCTCAAGACCAGCGCTGGAAAACTCGAATACGGGGGCCCGGCCTACGGTCCGGTCGCCGCGATGGAAGCCGCGCTCGCGTTCCTCGGCGAGGTTGGGGTCGATCGCATCGCCGCGCACACGCAGGCGCTCGCGGGCGAGTTGCGCGAGGGCGCGGCGGCGCTCGGGATGCGGATGTTCACTCCGCCGAAGAACCCGTCCGCCATCGTCAGCTTCTACCACGGGCTCGATCCCGGGCGGCTGAGCCAGGCGCTTGCCGACGAGGGCGTGGCGATCACCTTCCAGGAGGATGGGCAACTGCTGCGCGCCGGCGTGGGGATGTTCAACAGCCGCGATGACGTCGACCGGCTGCTGGGGGTGATCCGCCGGCTGGTCTAGGTAACCGCCGTGATGGCAGTGGCGGCTTGGAACGCCGGCTTCAGCCGGCACAGCGGCCCGCAGGGCCGCGGGCGGTTCGACGCTACCAGAGCGCATTGGCGCGCGCAGCCGAGCCATCCCGGCGAATGGGGTCCGTCTCGCCGCCCGCCTTCGGCGGGCTGTGCCGGCTGAAGCCGGCGTTCCAAACGGTCCCGATCAGCCGGCCAGCCGCGCCAGTCCGAAGAAGGGCTCCTTCTCCCGCTCGCCGAGCACCTGCCCGGCCAGCATCTCCCCGAGCGACGCGCCCAGCTTGTAGCCGTGGCCGGATCCGCCGCCGGCGATCCAGACGTTGTCCGCCTCGGGATGGGTGTCCACGATCAGTTCCCCGTCGGCGCTCTGCTCGTACTGGCAGACGCGCGCCTCGATCAGCGGCGCCCCCTGGAGCCCCGGGAACCGGTGCTCCATGTACTCCCGCGCCTCGCGGAGGCCCTTCGCCGAGGGTGTTCGGTCGCCGTCGGTGGGATCGAAGTCGGCCCCGCGCCGGTCGTCCGCGATCTTGAAGCCCCGGAAGCGGGTCGCCGGGATGCCGTAGAACGGGCCCTCGATCCAGGTCGGAAACTCCTCCTCGGTCAGGTCGGCGCGGCCCGCCGGCGGACCGAAGTAGAAGACCTCCTGCCGGGTGGGGCGGACGAGCGGCGGGTCGAACTCCGGGAAGAGCTTCGCGAGCCAGGGCCCGCAGGCGAACACGAACACGTCGGCCTCGACGGCGCTGCCGTCCGCGAGGCGGATCTCCCGCATCCGGCCGCCGTCCATCCCGCCCGGCGCCGCCTCCGCCCGCCGGAAGCTGCCGCCTGCCTCCTGGAACTCCCGGAGCACCCGTTCGCAGCCGCGGCGGGCGAGCAGGTAGCCAGCGTCCCTTTCGAACACGCCGTAGGAGAGGCCCTCCGGGTTGATCTGGGGGAAGCGGCGCGCCAGCTCGTCGCCGTCGAGTTCCTCGACCGGGAGGCCGAGTTCCCGGAGGATCGGCACCGCGGCCTTCGTGTACTCGTTCTCCCCGCTCCTCATCCGCAGCATGCCGATGGGAAAGAGCAACCGGTCGTTCCAGCGCGCCTCGTACTCGTTCCAGATCTCGTGCGCCCGCGCCACCATCGCGCTGTAGATCCGCCGCGACCCGTAGGAGGCCCGGATCAGCCGGCTCTCGCCCCCGGAGCTCGCGCGGGCGTTGCCCGCTCCCCAGGCGTCCACGAGCGTCACCTCGGCGCCCATCCGGCGGAGCCAGAGCGCCGTCCAGCCCCCGAAGGCGCCGGCCCCGATCACGGCGGCGCGGACGCCGCTCCCGGGCTGCGGCGGGCTCGTGGCGGGCGTGGCCTCGGGTGCCCCGGTTTCGCCGGCGCCGTTCCCGCAGGCGCCGAACGCGGCGGCGCCGGCGAGTCCGGCGGTGATCGCCTCGCGGCGGGAAATCCGTTTCGTCATGGTTCCGTTACCCGGCGAATCGCGCCAGCCCGAAAAAGGGCTCCTTCTCCCGCTCGCCGAGCGCCTGCTCGGCCAGCATCTCCCCAAGCGCCGGCCCGAGCTTGTAGCCGTGCCCCGACCCCCCGCCGGCGATCCAGGCGTTCGACGCCTCGGGGTGGGTGTCCACGATGAGGTGGCCGTCGGCGCTCTGCTCGTACTGGCAGACGCGCGCCTCGATGAGCGGGGCGCCGCGCATCGCCGGGAAGCGGCGTTCCATGTAGGTCCGGGCCGTCTCGATGGCTTCCGGCGAGGGGGTGCGGTCCCCGTCCGTGGGATCGAACGGGACGCCCCGGGAGTCGTCCGCCACCTTGAAGCCGCGGTAGTTGCTGCCGGGCACCCCGTAGAAGAGGCTCGCCCCCGTCTCCACCCAGACCGGCAGCTCGGCGTCGGTCAGGTCGGGACGTCCCGGCGGGGTCCCGAAGTAGAGGATCTCCTGCCGGGTGGGGCTGACGAGCGGCGGGTCGAATCCGGGGAAGAGCTCCGCGAGCCAGGGACCCCCCGCGAACACGAAGAGGTCGGCTTCGAGCGTCTCGCCGCTTTCGAGCCGGACGTCCCGCAGGGCCCCGCCCGCCATGCTCCCGGCGGCCGCCTTCGCCTGCCGGTATTCCCCGCCCTCGGCGAGGAAGCCCTCGAGCACCCGCTGGCAGCCGCGCCGCGCGAGGAGGTAGCCCGCGCTCTTCTCGTAGAGGGTGTAGGCGATGCCCTCGGGGTCGATCTGGGGGAAGCGGCGGCCGAGCTCCTCGCCGGTGAGTTCCTCGAACGGGACGCCCAGGTCGGCGAGGATCGGAACGGCGTCCGTCGCGTACGGATCGACCCCGTCGCTCATCCAGAGCGCGCCCGTTTCGAAGAAGAGCCGGTCGCCCCAGCGATCGCCGGCTTCCTTCCAGCGGGCGAGCGCCCGGACCACCATCTCCGAGTAGATACGGTCGGGTCCGTAGGTGGCGCGGATGACCCTCGTTTCGCCGCCCGAACTGGCGCGCGAGTTGCCCGGGCCCCAGGCGTCCACGAGGGTGACCCGCGCCCCCCGGCGGAGGAGTTCGAGCGCCGTCCAGCCGCCGAAGGCGCCGGCCCCGACGACGACGGCGCGGACCCCCGCTCCGGACTGCGAGGCGCTGCCGCTTCCCGGCGCCGGCTCCGTCGTTGCGCCGGGTCCGTTCGCGCAGGCGCCGAGCGCCGCGCCGACGAGCCCGGTGGCGATCGCCTCGCGGCGGGAGATCTTCCGGGTCGTCACGACCCGGCCATCCTAAGCGCTGGGCCGGTCGGCCTCCCGCACGCGATGTGCACCGCGTCCCGCAGCACCGCCGCGGCGGTGGGGATCGCGTCGCCCTCGGTGGCGACGAGCCGCTGGGTGGAGAACAGGTCGGTCTCCCACTCCACGGCCATGTCGAGCGTGCCGATGCTCCCGAAGAAGCTGCCGCGCGGGACCGCGACCGGCGAGACCGTCATCCGGATCGAATCGCCGTCCGGCACCGCTTCGCCGAGCAGGCGGACCACCTCGTCCGCGGCGGGGTCGGGGGCCGCCTCGATCCCGGTGCGCTCGACATCCGCGAGGGACGCCCTCCGGCGCATGACCGTGCGCACCAGGATCAGCAGCTTGAGCGCGGTGTCGGTGCCGTTCAGGTCGTTCGTGGGGTCGGTCTCGGCGATCCCGCGGCGCTGGGCCTCGGTGACGGCGTCCTCGAGGCTCATCCCCTCCCCCATCCGGCCCAGCACCAGGTTGCTGGTGCTGTTGAAGACGCCCCGCAGGCGCCGGAACTCCGCGCCCACGAGGTCGCGGGATCCCATGTTCACCACCGGGAGGCCGCCGCAGACAGTGGCGCTCCAGCCGAGGCCCGCCCCGTTCGCGGCGGCCAGCGCCTCCAGCTCGTCGAAGGCGAGCGCGAACGCCGACTTGTTGGCGAAGACGACCGAGGTGCCGCGGGCGAGCGCGGTCCGGGCGGCAAGGAGTCCGATCCCGCCGGTTTCCACGTCCATGGAGGCCGCGTCGCACAGGATTCCCCGCGGCCCGGCGGCCTCGAGCGCCTCCTCGAGCGAGACCGGTTCCGCGCCGGGGATCTCCCGGAGCTTCCGACCCCCGGCCTTGGCTTCCAGCATGGCGCCCGTGGCGATGCGGCCGCCCCCGTCCGGCCCGAGGATGAAGCCGCTCCGGTCGGCGCACGCCGCGACAGGGAACGTCACCCCGTAGCGACGCGCCAGGTTCTCGCCCTTCCGTCCGAGGATGCCGAGCAGCTCGCGATGGACGTTCCCCATGCCCAGCAGGACGAGCGGAAACGGCGCACCCGGTCCGGTGCCGTGCTCGGGAGCCGTGCCCATTTGGCGGACCCTATCCCGCCCGGGCGGAGCGCAGGCCCTTCCAGACGCTGTAGCAGAGCGCGATCAGCATCAGGGCAATGGGGAAGCCGGTCGTCAGGGCGGCGGTCTGCAGCGCCACGAGCCCGCCGCTGACCAGCAGGGTGATGGCGACGATCCCCACGAAAGAGCACCAGAAGATGCGCTGCACCACCGGGGCGTCGAGCTTGCCGCCCGCGGTGATGGTGTCGATCACCAGCGTTCCGGAATCGGAAGACGTGACGAAGAAGACGATCAGCAGGGCGATGGCGACGAACGAGGTGATGTCCGCGAGCGGCAGCAGTTCCAGCATCCTGAACAGCGCCAGTTCAGGCTGTCCCGCCTGAACCGCATCCATCATTCCGGTCGCCCCGGCGTGATGGAGTGACAGCCCCGTTCCGCCGAACGTGCTGAACCACGCCGTTTCGAGCAGTAGCGGGATGACCAGCATTCCGCCCACGAGGCCGCGCACGGTCCGCCCGCGCGAGATCCGGGCGATGAACATGCCGACGCAGGGCGCCCAGGAGAGCCACCACGCCCAGTAGAAGATGGTCCAGCCGTGCAGGAAGGCGAGGTCTTCCCGCCCGACCGGATTGCTGAGGGGCACGATGGCGGCGAGGTAGCGGCCGAGGCTCCGGGCGGCGCCGGTGAGCACTTCCAGGGTCGGGCCGGTCGCCAGCACGAAGGCGAGCAGCACCAGCGCGATCGTCATGTTGGCCTGGCTCAGGCGTTTCACGCCCCGGTCCATGCCGAGGATCACGGAGGCCAGCGTCACCACGGTGATGACGGCGATCAGCAGCACCGCGGTCGTGTTGTTCGCCGGGACGGCAAACAGGTGTTCCAGCCCGGCGACCATCTGCTCGACCCCCAGCCCGAGCGAGGTCGCCAGTCCGAAGACGGTGGCGAACACCGCGAAGATGTCCACCAGGTGGCCGAGCCGGCCCCAGACCCGGTCGCCCAGCATCGGATGGAAGGCTGACCGGAAGCTCATCGGCAGCCGGAGGTTGTAGGCGGCGAAGGCGAGGGCGAGCGCCGCCACGGCGTAGATCCCCCAGCCGTGCAGGCCCCAGTGGTAGAGCGTGGCGGCAACCGCGAGATCCCCCGCTGGGGCTGTCCCGAGCGGCGGGTTCCGGAAATGGCTCATCGGCTCCGCCACGCCGAAGAACAGCAGGCCGATCCCGATGCCCGCCGCGAACAGCATCGCGAACCACGACCAGTTGGAGTATTCCGGCCGGGCGTCCGGGCCGCCCAGGCGGATCCGCCCGAGGCGGGACGGGAGCAACAACAGGCAGAAGAGGACCAGGATGTTGGCCGCCGCCATGAACACCCAGTCGAAGGTCGAGGTCAGCCAGGCGTAGAGCGCCTCGAAGAGGCCCCCCGCGACATCCCGGAAGAGGAGCGCCGCGGCGACGAAGGCGATGCTCGTGAGGCTCGATACGACGAAGACCGGATTGTGGATGTCCAGGCCGAAGGGCCGGATGTTGTCCCGGCCGATCAACGCCGGGGAATGCGTCGTAATTTGTCGTTTCCCGGTTGTCGCCCGCGGCCCTCGCACTTGCATCTCCGGATCGTGCCTGTCATTATTTGTCATGGAACGCGAATACGGGGCCATTCCGTCCCGGACCGGCGACCGCCAGGAGAGTCTAATGGCCAGCTCGATTGCCCGCACCGCAACCCTTTTCCAGAAACTGTTGAGTGGCCGCCACGTCACCTACCGGAGTCTGGAGCAGCAGGAGGACATCAACCGGCGCACGGCGCTCCGCTGGATCAAGGAAGCGAAGCACGTCTTCGGCGACGCGCTGAAGGAAGACCGGCTGGATTCCGGCGAAAAGAGCTTCTGGCTCGACTCGGAGGCGGCCCGCTGGATCGGAGGGTTCCGGCACCGGCTGCCGACCTCCGAGGAAATGGCGGCGCTCGACAAGGCCGTACAGGTCCTCCGCCGGGAGGGGCTGGCGCACGAGGTGAACCAGCTCACCGCCCTGCGCAGCAAGGTGCATGGGGTGGTCGAGAAGGCCGAGCAGGCCATGAAGACCGACACCGACACCGAGGCGATCATCGATTCCTGGGGGATCGTTTCGCGACCGGGCCCGCACATCCGGCCGAGCGAGAACGTGGCGGCCCCGCTGCGGGAGGCCATCCTGAAGCAGCGCAAGGTGGCGTTTTCCTATCGGGACCGGCACAAGACGGTGGAACCGGCCGGGCTCCTCCACGGCGGCGCGCCGCGCCTTGTCGCCCAGGAGAACGAGGACCGGGGGCTCGCGCAGTACCGCCTCGACCGGATGAGCGAGGTGGAGGTCCTCGAGGAGGCGCACTCCCTGCCGGAAGACGCGTTGCGGGACTATCTCCGGGCGCTCTTCGGCTCCTTCGGCGAAGACCCGGTGAACGTCCAGTGGCGGTTCCACCCGGACGCCCCGGAGCCGGAGAAATGGACCTTCCATCCGACCCAGAAGGTGGCGAAGGAACCGGACGGCACTGTTGTGGTGCGTTTTCGTGCGGGCGGCCTGGACGACATGGCGCGCCACGTGATCGGCTGGTGGGACTGGATCCAGGTGGACAAGCCGAAGGCGCTGCGGAAGGCCGTCCTGAAGATGCGGCTGGCCGGGCTGGCGCAGTTGCTCTACGAGTTCGCCGACCAGCGCACCGCGACCCGCGTCTGGAATCTCACCGAAGAGCTCGGCGCCAACAAGGTCGATTACTGGGAGTAAGGGGGGGAGGCCTTCCCACCCGTTCAGCGCTTTCCCGGGACCATCGGGACGAACGCTACTCCTCCGTGGTCCTGGACATCGATTTCCCCGTCCTCGTCCCGCGTCGCGACCACCAGGCGCTGACTCCACGGATCCGGCCCCACCGGCGCCACCAGGCGTCCCCCTGGCGCGAGCTGGTCGAGAAGCGCCTGGGGAATCTCCGGGGGCGCCGCGGTCACGACGATCCGATCGAACGGCGCGGCTTCCGGCCAGCCGAGGTAGCCGTCTCCGACGCGGAGATGGATGTCCCCATAGCCGAGCGAGCCGAGCGTCGCCTCCGCGCGGGCCGCGATGCCCGGCAACAGTTCGATGGAATACACCTCGGCCTCGAGTTCGGCGAGCACTGCTGCCTGGTAGCCC
Source organism: Vicinamibacteria bacterium (assembly GCA_965116805.1). Taxonomy (GTDB): domain Bacteria; phylum Acidobacteriota; class Vicinamibacteria; order Marinacidobacterales; family Marinacidobacteraceae; genus Marinacidobacterium. The sequence goes on along the minus strand of OZ220713.1, from coordinate 637,118 downwards.
GACCCGGTCCCGATCTCCAGCACGCGCTGCCCCGGCGTGATCCGCGCCAGCGAGCTCATGAGGGCAACGATGTAGGGCTGGGAGATCGTCTGCCCCTCGCCGATGGGGAGGGGGCGGTCGGAGTACGCGCGGCGGCGCTCCGAGGCCGGAACGAACTCCTCCCGGGGCACCGTCTGCATGGCGCGCAGCACCGCTTCGTCGCGGATGCCCCGGCGCTCGATCTGGCTTCGCACCATGAGGATTCGTTCAGCCTGAAAGGCGTCTTCCTGTTCCCGGTTGCCGGTGGCTTCGTCGCTGCCGCAGGTTGCCGAGAAGAGGACAAGGGCCGCGAGGACAGCCGTTCGCGAACCGCTCCTCATGGAGATTCCTCCCGATGCGCCAAGTGTAGACAGGCGGTGGCGGTGGGTTCCACGGCGTGTGCGACTCCGGGCGGATCAGCCCTGCGCGTTTCGCGGCCTGTGGCCGCGATGCCGGCCGGAGGCCGGCGCTCCGATCCGGGGCGGAGTGTGATGGAATGAGTGGCTGTGGAACGGGTGCGCCGGGTCTTGTGGTGGGGTGTCCTTCTGGGACTGGCGGTCCCGGCGTCGGCCGGCGCGCAGGGTTTCAGCCGCACCGAGTTCCAGTACCAGGGCGGGTCGGCCTGGGTGGAGGGCGTCGTCAGCCCTCCCGGGTTCCAGCACGTCTTCACCCTCCAGCACGCGAGCGCCTGGAGCCACGGATCCAACTTCTTCTTCGTGGACATGGTCTGCTGCGACGACCCGGTGTCCAACCGCGACGCCTACCTGGAGTGGTACTCCCGCCTGAGCCTCGGCGCCCTGAGCGGAAGCGACATCTCCTTCGGGCCCGTCCGCAACGTCAACCTCATGGGAGGCGTCAACTGGGGGTCGCAGTCGCGGTTCGGCAAGCTCACCCCCGGAATCCAGTTGCAGCTCGACCTGCCCGGGTTCGCGTTCGCGAACCTGGATCTCGTCTACCTGGTGGACGTCGGCGCGGGGCTCGAAGGGGGTGGGGTTCCCAAGGCGGACCCCATGCTCGGAGTGGACTTCAACTGGGCCTATCCCTTCCGGATCGGGGAGGCTTCCTTCTCCATCGAGGGCCACGGGGAGTGGCAGAGTCCCGCCGACAACGAGGTCGGCCGCCAGCCGTACCAGGTCCTCCTCCAACCCCAGATCCGCTACGACCTCGGGAAGGCCATGTCGCGGGCGGAGAACCGGGTGCTGATCGGAACCGAGCTGCAGGTGTGGCGCAACAAGTTCGGGGTCGAAGGGGCGCACGAGTTCCTTCCCCAGTTCCTGTTCGTCTTCGGCTTCTGAGGACCGGACGTTTGCGGCCGCCCGCGGTCCTGCTGCTCTTGGCGCTGGGGGCCTGCGGCGCGCCGGCCGCGCCGCCCGGGACCGTCCGGATTCCCCCCGGTGGGGAGTTTCCCGCCTTCTTTCTCGATCGCGAGGAGGTGACCACCGCCCGGTTCGCCGCCTTCGTCGCGGAGACCGGCCACGAGACCGACGCCGAGCGCTACGGCTGGTCGCTCGTGTTCCACGCGCCCGGCACCGAGCCGCCGGACGCGCAGGTCGTCGCCGGCACCCCCTGGTGGGTCCGGGTGGACGGGGCCGACTGGCGGCGGCCCCGGGGCCCGGAACACCCGCCCGCCGAGGACGAACACCCGGCCACCCAGGTGAGCTGGAACGACGCCGCCGCCTTCTGCGCCGCCGGCGGGGGCCGCCTGCCCACCGGCGCCGAATGGGCGCACGCGGCGCGGGGCGGCCGCGAGGACAGCCCCTTCCCCTGGGGCGACCGCTCGCCGTTCGCCGGCGAGCCGGTGGCGAACCTGTTCGACGGTCTCTTCCCTGGCCATCCGGGTCCCGGGGACAGCTTCGCCGGGCTCGCCCCCGTCGGGTTGTTCCCCCCGAACCCGTACGGCCTCTCGGACATGGCCGGCAACGTCTGGGAATGGGTGGACGGCGGCGCCCCCGGCGACCGGCGTCTCAAGGGCGGCTCGTTCCTCTGCGCGGAGAACTCCTGCCAGGGGTACCGGATCGCCTGGGAGAACCGGGCCACCGCCGACTCCGCCTGGGATCACACCGGCTTCCGCTGCGCGTATTAGCCGCAGCGCCCGCCGGCTCCGGCGGTACACTGCGCCGCCGTGCCGACAGTCGCTGGAGCCCTTCCCGAGCAGCAGGGATTCGGTGTCACGCGCCGGCGTGACAGCTGGTGGGTCGTTCCGGCGGCCACCTTCGCCGTCCTCTCCGGCTTCATCGTCTATTCGACGTGGGCCGCGTTCCAGAACGCCCACTACGAGTTCGGCAACTACCTCTCGCCGATGTACTCGCCGGTCCTCTTCGGCGACTCGCACCACGCCTGGTTCGGCGGGAAGCCCAGCATCTGGCCCGCCTTCCTGCCCTGGTCGCCGGCGCTCCTGATCCTCTGGGCCCCGGCGGGGTTCCGGCTCACCTGCTACTACTACCGCGGCTCCTACTACAAGGCGTTCTGGGCGAGTCCCATGAACTGCACCGTCGGGAAGCCCTGGAAGACCTACCGCGGCGAGAACAGCCTGCCGCTGATCCTCCAGAACGTCCACCGCTACTTCCTCTACCTCGCGGTGGCGTTCATCGGCATCCTTTCCTGGGACGCCTGGATGGCGATGTGGTTCGTGGATCCGGCGACCGGGACCGAGCAGTTCGGCATCGGGGTCGGCACGCTGGTCCTCACCATGAACGTGGTCCTGCTCGGCGGCTACACCTTCGGCTGCCACTCCTTCCGCCATCTCGCGGGGGGCTTCCTCAACAAGATCTCGGGCAGGCCGGCCCGCCAGTGCGCCTACGAGTGCTCGAGCTGGCTGAACGTCCGGCACATGAAGTTCGCCTGGTGCAGCCTGTTCTGGGTGGCCTTCTCCGACGTGTATGTCCGGCTCTGCTCCATGGGCGTCTGGACCGACTACCGGATTCTCTAGATGCAGGTCGCGGAGCACGACGTCCTCGTCATCGGGGCCGGGGGCGCCGGCCTCCGCGCCGCCATCGAGGCGTCGGCGGCGGGAGCGAGCGTCGGGCTCGTCACCAAGTCGCTGCTGGGCAAGGCGCACACCGTGATGGCGGAGGGCGGGATCGCTGCCGCCCTCGCCAACGTGGACGGCCGCGACGACTGGCGGACCCACTTCGCCGACACCATGCGCGGCGGGCAGTACGTCAACAACCCGACGATGGCCGAGCTCCACGCCAGGGAGGCCCCGGACCGGGTCCGGGAACTCGAGGCCTGGGGGGCAGTGTTCGACCGGACAAACGACCAGAAGATCCTCCAGCGCAACTTCGGCGGCCACAAGTACCCGCGGCTCGCCCACGTCGGCGACCGGACCGGGCTCGAGATGATCCGCACTCTCCAGGACCACGGCATCCACCTGGGGATCGACGTCCACATGGAGTGGACGGTGACGCGGCTGATCCTGGACGGCGGCCGGGTGGTCGGCGCCTTCGGCTACGACCGCGAGAAGGGCCGCTTCCAGGTGTTCCGGGCCTCCGCGGTGGTGCTGGCCACCGGCGGGATCGGCCGGGCCTACCGCATCACCTCCAACAGTTGGGAGTACACCGGCGACGGCCACGCGCTCGCCTACGAGGCGGGGGCCGAGCTCATCGACATGGAGTACGTCCAGTTCCATCCCACCGGGATGGTCTGGCCGCCGAGCGTCCGCGGCATCCTGGTGACCGAGGGAGTGCGCGGGGAGGGCGGCGTCCTCCGCAACAGCGAAGGCCAGCGGTTCATGTTCGACGACATCCCCGACCTCTACCGGGGATCGACGGCGGCCGACCCGGAGGAGGGCTGGCGCTACACCCAGGGCGACAAGGAGGCCCGCCGGCCGCCCGAGCTCCTCACCCGCGACCACGTCGCCCGCTGCATCGTGCGGGAGATCAAGGAGGGCCGGGGCAGCCCGCACGGCGGCGTGTTCCTCGACATCTCCTGGATCAGGGAGAAGCTGAAGGACAGCGAGGCCCACATCCGGCGCAAGCTCCCCAGCATGTACCACCAGTTCAAGGAGCTGGCCGGGATCGACATCACCAGCGAGGCGATGGAGGTCGGCCCCACCACCCACTACGTGATGGGCGGGGTGAAGGTGGACGGGGAGACCCAGATGTCCCGCGTCCCGGGACTCTTCGCCGCCGGCGAGTGCGCCGGGGGCCTCCACGGCGCGAACCGGCTCGGCGGGAACTCGCTCTCCGACCTGCTGGTCTTCGGCAAGCGGGCCGGCGAGCACGCCGCGAGGTTCGCGAGCGCGAATCCGCGCGGCGGGGCGTCCGGGGCGGAGAACGAGCAGGTCGAGGCCGCGACCCGGGACGCGCTCGCCCCGCTCGAGCGCCAGGACGGCGGCGGCGACGGGGTCGGCTCCTACGCCATCCAGAGCGAGCTGCAGGACCTCATGCAGGCGAAGGTCGGCATCGTGCGGAGCCAGGCGGAGCTGGAGTCCGGGCTCGAGGACGTGCTGGCCCTGAAGGAGCGGTCCCGGAACGTGAGCGTCGCCGGGAACCGCGCCTACAACCCCGGCTGGCACACCGCGCTCGACCTGCCCAACCTGCTGCTCGTCTCCGAGGCGGTGGCGCGGACGGCCGCGCTCCGCAAGGAGAGCCGCGGGGCCCACTTCCGCGAGGACCACACGGCGAAGGACGAGCACTGGGGCCGGACCACGCTGGTGGTGCGGAAGGGCGCGGACGGCGGGATGGAAATCGAGGAGGAGGCGGTGACGCCGCCCCGGGAAGAACTCCAGCAGATCATCGAGGAGAACCGCTGATGGCCACCAGGACCTTCCGCATCTGGCGCGGCGAAGAGGGGGGCGAGGGCCGGTTCGCCGACTACACGACCGACATCACCGAGGGCATGGTGGTCCTCGATGCCGTCCATCAGATCCAGGCGGAGTCGGCGGGCGATCTCGCCGTCCGCTGGAACTGCAAGGCGGGCAAGTGCGGCTCCTGCAGCGCCGAGGTGAACGGCAACCCCCGGCTCATGTGCATGACCCGGATGAGCGACCTGCCGGAGGACCGGCCCGTCACCATCGAGCCGATGCGCACCTTCCCGCTGCTGAAGGACCTGGTCACCGACGTGAGCTGGAACTTCGAGGTCAAGAAGCGGATCAAGAAGTTCAAGCCCCGGGCTCCCGACGCCGAAGACGGGACCTGGCGCATGGACCAGCGCGACGTGGACCGGGTGCAGGAGTTCCGGAAGTGCATCGAGTGCTTCCTCTGCCAGGACGTCTGTCACGTCCTCCGCGACTCCCACAAGCACGACGAGTTCGTCGGCCCGCGGTTCTTCGTCCACGCCGCGGCCCTCGAGATGCACCCGCTGGACACCGAGGACCGGCTCGAGGAGTTGAAGGAAGCCCAGGGCGTCGGCTACTGCAACATCACCAAGTGCTGCACCAAGGTCTGCCCCGAGCACATCACGATCACCGACAACGCGATCATCCCGCTGAAGGAACGGGTGGTGGACCGCTTCTACGACCCGGTCCGGAACCTCTTCCGCATCATCGGCGGGAGCTGACCCGGACCGCCCCTCGGACGGGCGCGCCGCCTCAACCACTCGGCAAGTTCGCCGTTTGGGGGCGGTTGAGAAACCCTTGGTTCGCTCCGGCCCTCGCGGTGTTGCGTGCGACGGCCGACACCGGCAAGATGGGTGACTCATTCGGGATCGGATAGAGGAGGGAAATCCATATGAACCGAAGCGGCATCGTGAAGGGCGGCCTCGTCGCGGCGCTCTTCCTCTTCGTCAGCTCCTATCTCAGGAGCGTGGTCTTTCACTCGGACCACGATCACGGGATCGCGTTTCCGAGCTTCGCCGACCACTGGGCCGAGCACGGGGGGACCGGCGGAACCGGCGCGTTCGCCGTCTGGATCCTCTACTTCGTGATTGCGGGCCTGGTGCTGGCGTGGCTGTATGCGCTCGCCCGCGCCCGGCACGGCGCCGGACCGAAGACCGGCGTGATCGCCGGCCTCGTGGTCGTAGTGATCGCGGTCGTTCTGCCCCTGACGGCGTCGATCTCGCTCGGGCGTCCCGTGGGCGGCGGCGAAGGCGGGATGGTGGCGCTCCTGTGGGTCATCGTCGAGATGGCGCTCGCGGGCGTCATCGCGGGCAAGCTCTACACGGAAGACTGATCCTTCCGGACCGGCTGATCCCCCGGCCGGGTGTGCCGGCGGGCCTGCCGGGGAACCGCGCCCCGGTAGCCATCCCGACCCAGGTGTCGCCAGGGGTTGATTCCTCGCGGGGCGTCGGGCAACATGGCGGGGCCGCTCCGGTCCACGGGGAGCCGGACGGGACAGGAGACATCCCATGAACATGTCCGGAGTCATCAAGGGCGGCCTCGTCGCGGGCCTCCTCATCAACGTCAGCGAGTTCGTGCTGAACATGATGGTGATCCCCGTGCCGGAAGGCGCGGGCGGATCCATCGGGTTCTGGGTCGTCTACGCCTTCGTGATGGGGTTGCTGACCGCCTACCTGTACGCCCTGATCCGGCCCCGCTGCGGCGCCGGGCCCAAGACCGGCGTCTGCGCCGGGCTGCTCGTGTGGGCGCTCCACACCCTGCTCCCCGCGGGCGGCATGTGGAACATGGGGATGGCGCCGGACGGTCTGCCGCTCATGCTGGCCTGGACCGCCGTAGAGCTGGCCCTCGCCGGTGTCCTCGCGGGCATGCTGTATAGCGAGTAAGGGAACGCCGGGCAGTTCTCCCGGTGGGGCCCTCCAGACCGGCACGCGCGGACCTCCGGGCCGCGCGAGGGCGCTTCCTCCATCTGCTCAAGGGCACATCCCGCGGCACCCTCTACACACGGCGAAATCCGCCCTTTCAACAAGTTGCAGTCCACCCCGCCCGCTGGCACCATCGTCGGCACACTCCGGGTCCGGCGGATCCGGAACGGAGGAGCGACTCGATGAACCTCCTGGGAATCATCAAGGCCGGTCTGGCAGCCGGCCTGCTCATCAACCTTAGCCAGTACAGCCTGAACACGATGGTGCTCCAGGTGCCGCGAGAGACCATGGCGTTCTGGGTGGCGTACGGATTCGCGCTCGGATTCCTCGTCGCCTGGTTCTACGCCTGGATGCTCACCCGTGGCTGGGACTCGGGAGCCAGGACCGCCATCCTGGCCGGCGGCATCATGTGGTTCGTGGTGGGCGGCCTGAACGCCGCCTTCATGGGCTACCACGTCATCGGCGTGTTCTGGACGCTGGCGGACATGGTCGTTGCCGGCATCCTCGCTGGCGGGCTCTATCGGGAGCCGGAGGCGCTGCCCGCCGGCGACTAGCGCTCCGGGGCCCTAGCCGCCCGGCGAACCCAGCACCTCGCGCGCCCGCCGGACCTGCTCGGCATCCCCGGCGCGGGTCGCGGCCTCGAGGAGTCCCCGGTACGCCGCGAGGTTCTGCGGGTCGCGGTCCACCGCTTCCCGGTAGAGGCGCACCGCTTCGGGCGCATTCCCCGCCGCCGCCTCGAACGCCGCGAAGTTGGCCCAGTGGAAAGCGGGTCCGGGACTCTCCCGGACGAGGGCGCCGAACGCTTCCCGGGCTCCCGCGAGGCGGCCTAGTTCCGCGAGCGCCACCGCGCGGACCAGGAGCGCCCGCTCGATCCCGGGACGCTCCGCCAGGATGGCGGCGGCCCGTTCGGCGGCTTCCTCCGTCTGTCCGCGGCGGACGCTCAGCTCGGCGAGCCAGGCGGCGGCTTCCGCATCCCGCGGGTCCGTCCGGAGCACCGTCAGCACGAGCGCCTCCGCGGAATCCCAATCCCCGCGTTCCACCTGGACCTCCGCCGCCAGCAGCAGCGCCTCGCGGTCTTCGGCGAGCGCGGCCGGACCGCTCTCCAGCACCGCGGCGGCGTCCTCCGGCTGGCCGGCGCGCAGCAGCAGCCGGGCGAGCGCGACGGTGAGCACGGGCGGGCCGCTCCCGTCCGCGGAACCGCTGGCGAGGGCCGAGCGAAGAGCGGCGGCCCCCTTTTCCGCCCGTCCGCTCGCGAGGGCGGCGCGCACGAGCGCGTCGGCGGCGCTCCGTTCGCCGGGATCGAGGGCGACCGCCTGCCGGGCGATCTCGAACGCCCAGTCCGGATTCTGGGCCGCGAGGAGGGCGCCGGCGCGGCCCGCGAGGAGCCGGGCGTCGGGCGGAGCCGCCGGTCCGAAGGGCCCGAAGGTGGGCTCCCCGGCGAGCGCCTCCAGGGCCGTGCGGTTCCGGAACGCGGTCGCGGCGTGGACGGAGAGGGGCGCCCGGAACTCCAGGATCGGATGGTCGTCCCGGTGGCGGGGCGCCTCGGCGGCCCACGCGTCGAGGGCGGGACTCGTCGCGGTGAGCCAGGCGCGGAGCGCACCGAAATCGGTGATCCCGTAGGGGGCGAGTTCGTCGGCCAGCCGGACGATGCGCTCCTCGATGACCGCCCGCGGCGCGGCGGGGAACGCTCCCCGGGAGCCGATCAGCAGTGCGTCGCCGTCGTGCAGCACGAAGAGCGCGGTCTCGGGAAAGATGTCGGTGAACCCGCCCACCACCGTCCGCAGGTTCTCCTCGGCGAGGTTGTAGAGGTGGATCCACTGGCAGAACAGGCCCCCGTCGTTGAGCCGGGAACGCACCAGTTCGAAGAACTCGACGGTGAACAGCGGCGAAACCCCGCTCATCCACGGATTCGAGGGCTCCGAGATCACCACGTCGTACGAGCCGCGGCCGAGGAGGAGCCGGTTCCGCGCGTCCACTTCGAGAAGCGCGAAGCGTTCGTCCCCCCAGGGCGCCCCGTTGCTCGCCTCGAAGAGCCGGGAGGCCATGGCCACTTCCGGTGAGATCTCGGCCGCGGTGACGCGCGCCACCTCGTGCCGGAGCGCGCTGCCGGCGGTCACGCCGCTGCCGTGCCCGACGATGAACACGGACTCCGGCGCGGGATGGAGGAGCAGCGGCAGATGGGCGAGCAGCCGCTGGGTGAGCATGTCGGCCCCGTCGGTCGCGTCCACCTTGCCGTCGATCGCGAGCGACAGCTCGCCCCCCACCTCCTTGACCGTGACCGTGGCGCTTTCGCCCTGCTCGAGGAAGCGCAGCCGTCCCTTGCGCAGGAAATCCCGGTGGCGGGACGTTTCCATCTGCGGCGCGACCCGGTAGAGGCCCCCGCTGAGCGCCTCCCAGTCCCAGGATCCGGTGGCGGCGAACCCGAAGGCGCCGAGGCCGCCGGCGAGCGCCAGCGTCAGGACCCGGGGACTCGCGAGGAACGCCGCGACGAGCTGGGCGAGGACCGCGGCCACGAGGGCGGCTTCGATCCCGAACCACGGGATCAGCCAGAACCCGGCCGCGAGCGCGCCGAGGACGTTGCCGCCGGCGTTCGTCGCGTAGATCGTCCCGGTCGCCCGGCCGGCCTCCCGCGTCGAGTCGTTCGCGGAGACGGCGGCGCCCGCCACCGCCAACGGGAAGGTGGCGCCGAACGCCAGGCCGGGAAGCAGCAGCACGGCGGCGGTCCCGAGGAACTGGAGGTTCAGGAGGTGCGGGACGTCGCCGGCGTTCTCGGCGATCAGCCCCCCGACGGGAAGGACGAGGCCGCTCCCGAACCAGGCCAAGGCGGCCGAGGAGGCCGCTCCCAGGAGCTGGACGGCGGCCAGCCAGAAGCGCGGCGAAGACGCGCTTCCCCCACCGGATCGGCCGGGTAGCCGCGCCGCCGCGGCGCTGCCGAGGGCGACGCCGAGGATCACCGCGGCGATGACGCAGGCGAAGGTGTAGATGGTGGGGCCGAAGAGCAGCGCGGCGAGCCGCGCCCAGCCGATCTCGGCGGCCATCGCCGCGAACCCCGAGAGCGCCGCGACGGCGCCGAAGGGAAAGAGCGCCCGGCTGCCGAACCACGGGGCCCGGACGGCGTCGCTCGGTCCCGGAGCCGGCGTCCGTCCGAACCGGCCGAAGACCAGCACCCCGGCGGCGACGTTCGCCGCGGCCCCGCACAGCGTGGACCCGCCCAGTCCCAGTTCGGGAATGAGCAGCCGGGCCGCCGCCACGCTGCCGGCGAGGGCGCCGGCGGTGTTCGCGGCATAGAGCCAGCCGGCCGCGCTTCCTTCGCCGCGGTCGCGGAGCCGCCGCGAGAGCGCCGTCAGCGTCGGCAGCGTGGCGCCCATCAGGGTGGCGGCGGGAAGCAGGAACAGCGACGAGACAACGGCGGTGAGCAGGAACGCTCCCGGGCCCGGATCCGCGAGGCGCGCCAGCGGGAGCGTCCCCCCCAGATAGAGCGGCAGCCCCGCCGCGAATCCGGCGGCGCCGATCTCCAGCAGCAGGAATCGCCGGGCCAGCCGCGCCGCGCCCAGCCTTCCCCCCGACCGTCCGGCGAGCAGCGCGCCGAGCCCGAGCCCGCCGAGGAACATCGCGAGGACCAGCGTCAGCGCGGCGTTCGTGGTCCCGAGCACCACGGCGAAACGCCGCAGCCAGACGATCTGGTAGGTCAGGGAGGCGAAGCCCGAGAGTAGGAGGGCGAGCGGGAGGAGCGCTACGGCGGAAGCATCGGCCGCGGCTCGCGCGCGCCCGGGTGCCGGGCGCCGGATGGAGTGCGGAGAACCCGTGGGCTCAGCCCTCCCGCTCCGCCAGCAGGATCCGAAGTGCGAAATCGCGGAGGTCCGCCTCCGGAACGTCTCGGAGCGCCTCGATGAAACCTTCCGCCTGATCCACGCTCTCCTGTGCCACCGACGGCGCGAAGACGCCCGTCGGGTCGTAGTCCGCGCGCCTCCTTCGGTCCTGGAGCGTTGCGAAACCCTCCGCGAAAGCCCGGATCGCTTCGGGATACGCGGAGATGAGGCGCTGGTTCTTGCAGTGCCGCTTCGCTTGCCGGTGCTGAAGCGACCGATACACCGTCTGCCGTGTCCCCGGGCGCAGGGGAATGCCCCGGCTGCTCGCAAGGCGATCCGCGCAGATCCGCGCCAGGCAATGGAACATGGCTAGCAGCCTGTGGACAAAGTGACGGGAGTACGGAGACCGGCGAGGCGCCCGGCTGACGAGGCGCGCGAGGGAGGAATACCGAGTGTATTTCGACCGAAGCGCAACGAAGAGCGACGCGAAGCGGCGCGGTTCAGCCGGGATGCATCGCCGGTCGAATACCGCGTGACTTTGTTTACAGGCTGCTGGTACGCGGTGCTCACCGCCCGCCGGGCGTGGGCGCTGTCCTGTCGGTCCCGGGCCCCTTCGAGCAGGAGGCGGGCGGCCGCGAGCAGATCCGCGCTGTCGAGCCCGTCAGTGTCGGACATCACCGGCGCGCAGGAACCGGGGCATGGGAAACCGGGTTTCCCCGATCGCGGCAAGCTCCGTCCACATTTCGTCGATCAGCGGTACTCCGAGCCCGATCTTGCAGCGGAGTTCCTCATCTTCCGGCCGGAAGTGGATCTCCACCCGAAGATGGGGGTCGCCGTCATGGTCCAGTTCCGGCCAGACACGGATCGCGGGGAAGTCGATTCCCGGGTATCGGCCGCGCACCACCCGCACCACGACATCCTCCAATTCCTGGCGCCGTTGCTCGGTCATACGACGTCCTTCTCCATCAACGCCGGGGCAGCTTAGCAGTCCCCGGCGCGCGTTGCTTCAGGGTGCGCCGCCCCCCGGCCGGTGCAGATAACCGCTCCGCGCGCGGACGGTCGCGCCGTCCCGGTTCACCGTCACTTCCAGGCTGCGCCACCCGGCGGGCTCGCCCGGATCGGGCACGAAAGCAAGCACGTAGCGGGCCCGCATCTCCTCCAGAATTTCGCTGTAGGCGGCGAGCAACCGCTCCTCGTCGCGGCTCTGGACCAGCCGGCCGCCGCTGAGTTCGGTGACGTGCCGCAGCAACTGGAGTTCCGACGGGGCCCGCATCCCGGCGCGCGGCCGGATGGTGCGGCGGGGGCCCTCGAGCAGGTGCACGAGCTCCTCGGGCGCGATGCCCCCGTTCATGCGCCGGATCCCGATCCGCCGCCGGCGCGCCACCGAGGGCGGGACGTTTTCGTTGTTCCGGTAGCGGTATCCCCGCCGGGTGGTGCCGCGGGCGTCGGGAGGAATCACCGTGTAGAGCACCGCCTCGCTGCCCTGGAGCGCCGGCTCCACGAAACCCTCGGGCGTCCAGCTCATGGTGTCGTCGCCGTCGGTGAAGACGATGACGACCGACCGGCCGGGCTCCTCCTCCACGAGCGCCGTGGAAAGAAGGAGCGAGTCCCACAGCGACGTGCCGCCGATGACGCCTTCCGCGGGGAACGGGTTCGGCGGGAGTTCCGAGCAGCCGGCGAAGTCGTGGGCCAGCACGGGTTGCGAGGAGAAGATCATCACCGCGCAGCGGTCGTTTGCCGACAGTTGGCCGGAGAACTGCCGGGCCGCCTCCGCGAGTCGCTGCCGCCGGTCCCGGGTCACGCTCTCGCTCAGGTCCATGACGAAGAGCACCGAGACCGGCAGGTCTTCGAGCGGAATCAGCCGGATGTCCCGCCGGACGCCCCCGTCGAGCAGCGCGAAGTCCTCCGCGGTCAGGCCCGCGAGCGGGCGGTTCCCGTGGGTGACCACCACGTCCACCAGCACCTCTTCCACGGTGACCCGGAACCGGACCTGACCCGGCTCGCCGGAGGCGGCTGCCGGGAGCAGGAACAGGCCGCCGGCCAGGGCCAGGCGCCGCGCGGTCCGGTGCATCCTCAACAGCCTGTGGTGGAACCCACGTGAGCGCCGAGACGGGTGAGGCGCCCGGCTGACAAGGCGCGTGAGGGAGGAATACCGGGTGTATTTCGACCGAAACGCAACGCAGAGCGCCTCGCAGAGGCGCGGTTCAGCCGGGATGCATCGCCCGTCGAACGCCGCGTGGGTTTCATCACAGGCTGTTAGCCCTGCGGCAGCAGGACCAGGCCGCGGAGCTGGTCGAGTCGTCCGGTCTCGTCGGCGAGCGCCTGGACCAGGAAGTGCCACCAGGTGTCCTGGCCGCTGGTCCCGGAGAGGAAACTGCGGACCGCGTCGGCGGCGCGCCGGCCGTCTCCCCGGGTCTGGCGGGCGGCGGCGAGCCCCGCGGCGGCGGACAGGGAGCCGACGTGGATCGCCTGGGCCGCTTCGAAGGCGGCTTCCGCCTCCGCCACCTGATCGAGCCAGAGCAGCGTCTCGCCGCGCAGCAGCAGGGACACGAAGCGATGCCGGGCGCTCAGGTCGCTTCCGGCGTCGTCGAGACGCCGGAGCGCTGCTTCCGGGTTGCCCTCCCGCAGTGTCAGATGGGCCAGCCGCAGCCGGAGTTCCGCGAGGTCGCCCGTGCCTTCGTTCACCAGGTCCTGGTAGCTCTCCTGGGCCTGGTCCAGGAACCGCTCGTCGTGGATGCCCCAACCGACGAACTCGGCGAGCCGCGCCAGGTTGATGCGGACGGCCGTCGCGTCCGGGTACTCGTCCCGGAGGAACCGCGCGATCCGCACCGAGTCGTCGAGCCGTCCCTGGTCCACGTAGATCCCGAGGAGCCCGAGGTGCGCGTCGCGCATCCAGACGTCGCGCCGCGCGCCGCCGACCCGGTTCAGGAACCGGCGCGCGATGTCCTCGTTCCGGGCGGGCTCCATTTCGGCCGCCCAGGCGAGGTCGAAGTGGATCATCGCGGCGGCGAGGAGGCCGAGATTGGCCTCCGCGGAGCCGCCGGAGAGACCCTGGACGAACTCCTCGGCCTGGTCCCGCAACCGGTCGAACGGGAGCGCCATGCTGGCGCGCAGCGCCGTCGCGAAGTCGCCGCTCCGGTAGACCGCGAGCCGGGACGCGTAGGCGTCGAGGTTGACCTGCTGGGGACGGGCCCCGTCGGGGATCAGGCAGGTGAGGGCCGCAACGACTGCTACGGGCGCAAGCGCCCTGCGGGCGCCGATGTTCCGCATCCGGTCTCCGCTCCCCTCGCAAGCAAGACCGAAGCCATTCCCCCATCGGGTTTCGACCCCGGCGCCGCCGCCCCCCCTGCCGATCCAGAGTCCCCGAAGACCTAGACTGACTGCCCTCCGGACGGGCTGACGAGCCCGGTAACGGACCGGATCCGCGACCCAACCGGCGTTGGCCGAATGGGAGGTACACGATGAGCGAAGACACCCGGGCTGCCGCAGGCGGCTTCGTCCTGCGCTGGACCGTTCTCTCCGGGCTCGGCCTGGCGGCCGGGCTGGGGGTCGGCCTTGGCCTCGCCGCGCCGGTCGAGGCGGTCGTGGGCATGATGCTGGTGACGCCCGTCATCCTGGGATTGGCCGGTTCGGTGTTCGGCGGCGCCCAGTGGCTGGCCCTGGGAAGGAGCCCGCGGTTCGGCGCGTCCTGGGTCGGGACCTCGGGCCTCGGCCTCGGCGCCGGCATGACCGTCGGTATCGTGCTGGTCGAGACGCTCGGCCAGGCGTTGACCGGCGAGCCGATGCGCCTCGCGGCGCTCGGCATGCTCGGCCGGCTCGCCGGGTTGACGTTCGTCGGGGCGTTCGCCGGCCTGGGGCTCGGCGCGGCCCAGTGGCTGGCGCTCCGCGCCGCGGCGCCGGCGGCCCGGCGGTGGGTCGCCTGGTCCGTCGCCGGATTCGGCGCGGGACTGCCCGCCGGCAGCCTGGCCGCCGAGTTCGTGGGGGGACTCCAGAGCCCGGTCGGCTTCGCCGCCTTCCTGGGAGTCGCCGGATTGACCCTGGGAGTGTTCACGGCCAGGGGCGGGGCGGCGATTGCCGCCGGACTCGCGCCTCGAGGCGCGGACTGAACCGGCGGCGCGGCGCCCGCCGCGCGACCCGCTCGCGGTACCATCGCGGGTCGTCCCGGTTACCGTTTCGACGTCCCTGAACCGGGATCCAGGAGGCCACATGTCCCTCGAACATCGTCCCTTTCGCCTGGCCGGCGGAGCGCTGGCCGTACTGGTCGCCGCCCTTGCCGCCGGTTGCGGCGGCGGCGCCGAAGAGCCCGCCCCCATGACCGAGGAAGAGCGGGTCGAGGCCGAGGCGCGCCGCATCCACGACGCGGTGATGACCCTCTGCACCCACATCGACATCCCCTTCACCTACGCGACCGAGGAGGTGGACCCCGGAAACGTCAACGAGGAGTACCAGGTGGACTACCCGCGGATGCAGGAGGGCGGCCTCGACGCGGGGTTCTTCGTCGTCTATTTCGGCCAGCGGGAGCGGACGCCGGAGAACTACGAGGCGGCCAGGGAGGGGGCGATGACCAAGTTCGACGCCATCCACCGAGCCACGTCGATGCACCCGGACGTGATCGAACTCGCCCACAGCGCGGACGACGCGGAGCGCATCCACGCCGAGGGGAAGCTGGTCGCCTTGATCGGCACCGAGAACGGCTTCGTGATCGGCAGGGACCTGTCGCTCATGGAGAGGTACCACGAGCTCGGCGCCCGCTACTTCGGCCTGGTCCACAACGGACACAACGACATCTCCGATTCCTGCAACCCGCGGGAGGACCTCGGGGACGCGGAGGCGGAGCACGGCGGGCTCAGCGAGTTCGGCCGGGAAGTGATCGCCGAGGCGAACCGGCTGGGCATGCTGGTGGATGTCTCACACGCCTCCAAGGACGCCATCCTGCAGGCGGCGGAAGTCTCCGCGGCGCCGATCATCGCTTCGCACTCGAGCACCACGGCGCTCGCCGACGTCTCCCGGAACATGGACGACGAGCAGCTCCGCGCGCTCGCCGCGAACGGCGGGGTGATGCAGACGGTCGCGCTCCGCAGCTTCGTCAAGACCGACCCGCCCGAGAAGACCGCGGCCATCGGCGACGCCATGGCGGAGTTCGGAGTCTCCTCCTTCGGCGAAATCGGCACGCTGAGCGAGGAGGACCAGGAGGCCCTGCGTACCCGGCTGACCGACATCAGCGCCGAGTTCCCGGTCACGGTGGGCGACTTCGTGGACCACATCGACCACGCGGTCGAGGTGATGGGGATCGACCACGTCGGCATCTCGTCGGACTTCGACGGCGGCGGCGGCGTGGACGGCTGGGACGACGCCTCCGAGACCTTCAACGTCACGCTGGAGCTGGTCAGGCGCGGCTACACCGAGGACCAGATCGCCCAGCTTTGGAGCGGGAACACCATGCGGATCCTCCGGGAGGCCGAACGGGTCGCGGCGGAGATGCAGGCCGAGGGTTCGTGAGTTTCCGTTCCGAGGCGCCGTCCGAGTTCAACCAGGAGCTCCGCGCCTACGAGCAGGTCGCGAAACTCCAGCGCTACCGGCTCGCGGAGGGCGCCGAGGAGGAGTTCGACGAGGACTTCGTCTTCAAGCCCTGCGATCTCTCGCTCCTGGACTCGCCCGACCCCGCCGATCGCGGACACTTCACCGCCGACCTCGGCGAGTCCCTCGAGGACACCGGGTTCGCGATCCTCACCGGCCACGGGGTGGACCCGGCGCTCTACGCCGAGGCCCACCGCCGCACCCGCGGGTTCTTCGAGTGCCACCCGCTCGAGGTGAAGCAGCGCTACCGCGCCCGCCGGCAGGGGTCGGTGAACCAGGGCTACTTCCCGATGCGGGAGACCACGGTGATCCACCCGGACCTCGTGGAGGGCTGGGTCTTCTGCCGCCGGGCGTTCGACCTCGGGCAGGACCCCGACTGGGACGAAGCCGACTTCTGGCCCTCACCGGGCTGGGAGGCCTTCTTCCGGCAGGTGGTGCTCGCCCACGAGCGGCTCATCCACCCGATCATGCGGTCCATCCTCGGCTACCTGGGCGAGGACCCCGGGCTCTTCGACGACCGGCTGACGGCGACCAACTTCGGCTTCCGGCTGAACTACTACCCGCCGATGACCGGCGTTCCCGAAGCGACGACCGGAAGGATGCTCGGCCACGAGGACGTGGACCTCTTCACCATCCTCCCCGCCGCCGAGACCGAGGGGCTCCAGCTCCTCCACCGGAAGACCATGAAGTGGGTGCGGGTCGCGGCGCCGCCGGGCGCCATCGTGCTGAACACCGGCGACTACATGCAGCGGATCACGAACAACCGGCTGCCCTCCACCACCCACCGGGTGAGCGCCCCGCGCGACCCGGCCGCCCGGGCGCGGCCCCGCACCTCCTTCCCGATGGCGGTCTACGTCTGGGAGGACGAGGTCCTCGAAGTGCTGCCGAACCAGGGCCAGCCGCTCTACCCCCCCGTCCGTGCCGAGGACTTCCACACCCGCATCACGAGCAAGTACTACGGCGACAGCTACCACGCGACGGGCGAGGAGGGGGCCGTCGAGCGCCGGGTGCGCTGAGCCGCAGGGAGCACCGGATGGGCTCGAGACCGGACTCGAAGCGCGGCGCGATCCCGCTCGCGCTCGCCCTCGCGGTTCCGGTCGCCGTGACCGCTCAGGAGGATCCACCCACCCAGGGCCCCCGGATTCACCGGTCGATCCCTCCTCCGGGAGCGAAGACGCACCTGGTCGTTCCCGGAGAGCGGTTCCGGGTCAGCCCGTCGAAACGATGGTTCTACGGCGACAACTACCGGGATCTGTGGACCACTCCCATCGAGGTCGCGGTCCTCGACCTCGACAGCGTCGGCGGCGGTCTGACGCCGCTGCGGACCGGCGGCTTCGGGCAGTCCGTCTCCCTCCACTTCACCGGGGAGGACGGCCGCCGCTACACGGTCCGGTCCCTCGACAAGGACCCCACCAAGCGGCTCGAGGACGACATCAAGAACTCGATCGTGGGGGAGGTGCTCCAGGACCTCATCAGCACGCTCATGCCCGCCGCGGCGCTGGTGGTCGATCCGCTCATGGAGGCCACCGGCATCCTCCATTCGAAGCACACCCTGGTGGTGATTCCGGACGATCCCCGGCTCGGCGAGTACCGCGACGAGTTTGCCGGACTGATCGGGACGCTCCAGGAACATCCCTCCGAAGGCCCGGACGACTCTCCCGGGTTCGCCGGTTCCCGGAAGGTCAGCGGTACGGAGACGGTGTGGGAGGACGTGGAAGAGGGCCGTTGCGACCGCATCGATGCCCGGGCCTACCTCAAGGCGCGCCTGATGGACCTGCTGATCAATGACAAGGACCGCCATCCCGGCCAATGGCGATGGGCGCGGTTTCCGGAGGGCGACTGCTACGTCTGGCTCCCGATTCCGGAGGACCGCGACCAGGCCTTCATCCACTACGGCGGCGTCGCCATGATGCTGGTGCGGACGGCGCTGCCGCGGGCGATCCAGTTCGACGACACCTATCCGAACCTTCTCGGCCTGACGATGACCGGCTGGGATCTGGACCGCCAGTTCCTGGCCGGACTCGACCGGCCCGCGTGGCGCGAGGTCGTCGAGGAGTTCCGGGCGGAGCTCCCGGACCCGGTGATCGAGGATGCCGTGCGGCGGCTGCCGGAGCCCTACTACGCGCTCGTCGGCGCGAGCCTCGAAACGGCGCTCAAGGCCCGGCGCGACGCGCTGCCGGAGTTCGTGGGCCGCTACTACGACCTGATCACGCCCCAGGTCGAGATCCAGGCGACCGACCAGGACGAGTACGCCACCGCCGAGCACCTCGCGAACGGGGATCTGCGGGTGCGGATCGGACGCCTGGGCGACGGGGACGAAGATCCGGAGCCGCCCTGGTTCGAGCGGACCTTCCGGCGCGAGGAGACCCGGGAAGTCCGCATCTACCTGCGGGGCGGGAGCGACCGGGCGGAAGTCTCCGGGGCGGACGGAGCGATTGCCGTGCGCGTCGACGGGGGCGGCGGGAGCGACACGTTCACCAACACGTCCGCTGCCGGGGCCTCGAAGACCCACTTCTACGACCATCGCGGGAGGAACCGCTTCGTGGAAGGGAAGGGCGCCAGGGTTGACGAGCGGCCCTACCAGCGCCCCTCCACCTCGCTGGTCTGGTCGCGGTACGCCTTCGACTGGGGCATGGAGTCGGGCACCCGCCCGCTCGTGTGGGCCGACCCGGATCTGGGCGTGTTCGCGCGGGTGATCCACAGCCGCAAGCACTACGGCTTCCGCAAGGACCCGTTCGCCACCCGGCACTACTTCGACGTGGGGCTGGCCAGCCGGGGCTTCAAGCCGTTCGTGTCGTACGTCGGCACCTTTCGCCACGTCCGGCCCGAGATCGACGCGCGGCTGGCGTTCGAGTACTCGGGATTCGAGGTCACCCGTTTCAAGGGGTTCGGCAACGACTTCCGGCTCAAGGAGCCGTCCTCGTACTACAAGGTGGAGCAACGCCACTTCGTCTTCGCACCGGCCCTGGAGTTCCGCAGGGGAACGGAGGACGTGGATGCGACCGGGGACGGCACGATGCCGCTGCGCTCGGAACTCACCGTCAGTCTCGGACCGGTCGTCGAGTGGTCGAACACGCCCACGGAGGCGAACCGGGACTTCTTCATCGGCGCCCTCGACGAACCCCTGTACGGCACGGGCTCCTTCGGCCAGCTCGGAGTGCGCGGCGAAGTCGAGTACGACAGCCGCGACAATCCGGCCTACGCCACCGGAGGGGTTCTCGCCAGGGTGTCGGCCGCCGGCTTTCCCGGCGTCTGGGACGTGGAGTCGCTTTTCGGGAACGTGGACGTCGAGGCCCGCACCTACCTCACGGCGAACGCGCCGCTGAGCCCCACGCTGGCTCTCCGGGCGGGCGGCAAGAAGGTGTGGGGGACCTATCCCTTTCACGAGAGCGCCTTTCTCGGGGGACCCGGCCGGGCCGGCCTCGGCCAGGTGGACGGCCCGTTGCGCGGCTTCCACAAGAACCGTTTCGCCGGCGACGCGTCGCTCTATGCCAACGTCGAGCTGCGGCTCGCGCTGGCGGCGATCAACGTGCTGGTGCCCGCGGAGTTCGGCCTCTTCGGGGCCGCCGACGTCGGCCGGGTCTATTTCGCCGACGATCCCGCCGAAGCCGACGACTGGCACAACGGAACCGGCGGCGGGTTCTGGTTGTCGTTCATGGAGCGCCGGACGACCGTGAGCGTCGCCGTCATGAAGGGCCGCGACATGACCGGGGTCTACTTTCGCGCTGGATACATGTTCTAGCGAAGCAGGAGAAGGCGCATGCTCAACAACATCCTCGTCCGTCTCGGTCTCTACTACCTCTCCTGGCTCGGGTTCCTCGCCGGCGCCTTCCATTTCCTGCCGCGGATGCGCTACTACGTCTCCCAGGAACGGGACCGCTTCTTCATCGGGACGCTGTCCGACGCCGGCGCGGACGTTTCGGAGGTGTTCGAGGACATCCAGTCGGGGCTCGGCCAGTTGGCGGATCAGGAGGGCATCAACCTGTTGATCGATCCGTCGCATACGGTCCCGGTGGTCGTCGCGTTGATCCTCGCCTTCGGGGTCACCCTGCCGATCACCTGGGTGTACCGGTGGACCCGCCAGAAAAAGAAGTACAGCCAGTCCTTCGCGCACACCCTCCTCGTGATCCCGATCGCCATCGCGCTGGTGGTGTTCCTCGTCAAGGGCAGCGTGGCCCTCGCTTTCGGCCTCGCGGGTATCGTGGCCGCGGTCCGTTTCCGGGCTTCGCTCAACGAACCCACGGACGCCGTCTACATGCTGATGGCCATCGGGATCGGCCTGGCCGCTGGCACCCAGCTCACCACCGTGGCCTACCTCGCATCGCTGATCTTCGTGGTGATCACGCTGGCCGTTTGGAAGAGCAACTTCGGAGCGAAACCCGCGGTCCTGTCCGGCTGGAGGCTCGTGCCTCCGGACGAACTGGAAGCGGCCCCGGAAGGCGGCGGCAAGCCCAAGGCCAAGTGACCGACGGAGAACCCTGCGGTTGAGAGTCCTGCTCGCCGCGACGCTCGGTCTGCTGTCCCTGGCCGGGATATCGGCGGGAGTTCAGCGGGGAGTCTCCCTCGGGGACTACGACCTGGGCGCCGGCGAGGCGGCGCCCCGGGAACTCCCCCGGCGCCTCCGGGAGATCTCCGGTCTGGCGACGACCGCCGACCACCGGCTGCTCGCGCACAACGACGAGGCCGGCATCGTCTTCGAGATCGACGCGCGCGACGGGTCGGTGGTGAAGGAGTTCCAACTGGCGGACGTGGGGGACCCGGTCGCCGACGACTTCGAAGGCATCGCGGTGGCCGAGGGCCGGATCTACCTGGTGACGAGCGCCGGCCGGCTCTACGAGTGCCGCGAAGGAGCCGACGGCGCATCGGTGCTCTTCCAGGTCTACGCCACGGGGGCCGGGCGCGACTGCGAGATCGAGGGCCTCGCGTACGACGGCGGCCGGCGGGAACTCGTGCTGATGTGCAAGAACGCCCGCAGTGATGATCTTCTCGGGGAGTTGGCGATGTTTCGTTGGTCGATCGACGAGAAGGCGCTGCGTGGCGAGCCGGCGGTGATCCCGGTCGCCGACTTCGCCCGCCGCATCGGGGCCAACCGGTTTCAGCCCTCCGGAATCGAGCGGCACCCGGTCTCGGGGAACTGGTTCGTGGTCGCGGCCCGGCAGGCCGCCATCGCGGAGGTGACTCCGGAGGGGCAGGTCCTGGACGTCCGGCGGTTCGAAGCCCCGTGGCATCGCCAGGTCGAGGGCATCGCGTTCGCTCGGGACGGCGCGTTGATCGTGGCCGACGAGGGAGGAAGGGCAAGGGGAACGCTGACCGTCTATCCCGCGCCGAAACCCTGACCCGAGTTCATGCGGAAGCGGCGAACCCTCCTCGCACTCGGCGCGGCCGCGTTCCTGCCGGCAGTCCTGACGTCGGGCACGCGGTCCCCGGACCCGGGGGACGCGGTGCGGTTCATCCTGGTCGGCGACACCGGCACCGGCGACGAGCGGGCCCGGAGTGTGGCGGCGCAGATCCGGCGCACCGCCGAAGCGGCGGCCGTTTCGCACATCTTCCTGCTCGGAGACAACGTGTACGAGCATGGCGAGGCACGCTTCATCGGAAGCAGATTCCTTGACGTCTACCGCGGCGCGCTCTCCCTGGGAGTCCGGATCCACGCCGCGCTCGGCAACCACGACGTGGAGCGATGCGGCGAGTCGGGAGTACGGCCGGTTCCCCGGGATGGGGCGGCTTACGCGGCCGCCCGGGACTGCGAGGTGGACGCCCACCTGGCGACGCCGGAGTTCGGCTATCGGGACGGCTTCCGCTACTACTCGGTCGAGATCCCGGGGAGCGGGTCAGCGCCGGCCCCGCTGGCCGAGGTCTTCGTGCTCGACTCGAACACCCTGGGAAAGGACGACACGAAGCTCGAGGACGGAACGGATGAGCCGCAGCTCCGCTGGGTCGCCGAGGCCCTGCGCGCCTCGCGAGCCCGCTGGAAGGTGGTGGCCATGCACGGGACGATGTACGCGCCGGCCCGGTGTCAGTGGCTCGGGTTGATCTGCCGGGACGACGACGAGGTGCTGCGGTCCGAGCTCGAGCCGATCTTCAGGGAGCACGGCGTGGACGCCGTGTTCCAGGGCCACCAGCACCTCTACGCGCGGCTCCGGCCGCAGCGCGGGATCCGTTACTTCGTGACCGGCGCCGGGGGAAAGAAGCCGGACTCCGCGCGGAACGACGAACGCACGTTCCGCCGCGAGGACCGCGGCGCCTTCAACCACTTCGTGTACGTGCAGGTGACCGGGGACCGTTTCGGTTACTGCGCCATCGACGCGGAGGGGGAGATCCGCGATCGCGGGAGCTTCGGGCGCGGCGATCCCGCGGACGGGGAGTTCGCCGGCGGGCCGTGTTCGCCGGGTTAGCCCTTGGTGTCCGCTTCCAGCCGCCGGTTCCGCCGCGCCGGGCTCGTCCTCGCCGGATGCCTGCTCGGGTTGCTCGCCGCCCTGGCGGCTGTCCTCGCCATCGCGATCGACGAGGACCGGTTGCTGGCCTTCGGCACCTCCCGGCTCTCCGCGGCGCTCGGCCGTCCGGTCGCGGCCAGCGGCCTGCGGATCTCGCTTCCGGAGGGCGAGTTCGCCGTTCGCGGGCTGCAGGTGGGGAGGGACCCGGTGGATGCGGGGCCCGCGCCCCCGGTCCTCGCGGTCGGTGAGATCCGGGGGGATCTGGGTCTGTGGTCCCTGCTCCTGGCGCGAGTCCATTTCGAGAGCCTGGCCATCGAGGGGCTGAGCTTTTGGGGACTGGACGACGGGGGTCCGCCGCGCGCCGCCCCCGCCCCGTCCGGACCCGGGTTCGAAGCGCTCGCGGCCCGGCTGTCGTTCTCGTCCGACCGCATCTCGGTCGCGGGGACGACGATCGGCTACCGGAGTCTTCCCACGCCGTGGGAGGTCCGGGTGGACGACGTGGCCGTCGCCTTCCGGGTGGGGGAAACGGGCAGCGTGGACGGGGAGATCCGGTCCGGGTTGGGGGTGGTTCGCCTCCGGGAACAGCCGCAGCTCCCGCTGGCGCTGGAGGCGGAGTTCCGCGTCCGCGAGAACACGCTCCACCTGGACCGGCTGGGACTTCGTTCCGACCTCCTGGAGGTGGACCTCGACGGATCGCTGGACCTGGGCGGAGACCTCTCGGGCGCGTTCCGGGTCGGCGCCAGCGGCGATGCCGGCGCGCTCGGCCGCTCCCTGCTTGGCGTCGAGGCGATCGATACCCGGGGGGATCCGTGGATGCGCTTCGACGGGACCGCGGGGTTCGGGGAGGACGGGTTCGCGCTGGACGGGGAGTTCGCGCTTCCGGGCAGCCGCCTCTACGGCGTGCCGCTCCGCGACTGGAAGGCGCTCGTCCACTGGGACCCGGGCCGCCTCGAAGTGTCCGCCTCCGAGGGGTTCGTCGCCGGGGGCGCGGCCACCCTGCACGTGCTTCAGGCGCCGCCGTCCGGGGAGAACCCGGCGGAGGTCGCGCTGACCCTCCGGGACGGATCGCTGTCCGGCGCCCTCGAGGGGATCTTCGGGACGCCGACCGCGCTGCGGTCCCGGGTCAGCCTCGACGCCGAGCTGCGGGTCCCGCTCGCGGACCCTCTACTGGCTACGGGGACGATCGAGGCGGCCGGCGCGAGGCCGGAGGCCGGGCCCGGCGCGTTGCCACTGGGTTTCGAGGCGGCGGTGGCCGTGGACGAGGAGGCCGTCGTGGTCCGGCGGCTCACCGCCGGGGGCGCGGCCTTCCAGGCGACGCTCGAGGGCCGCTATCCGCGCTCGGGAGACGCCGACTTCGTGGTGAGCGGCGTCACGGGCGACGCCGCCGAAGTGGATTCCGTCCAGCAGGAGTTCTGGCGGGTGGTCTTCGGCGAGGACCCGGAGACGGCCGCCTGGGACGTGTCCGGCGCCGCCCGGTTCGAGGGAACCGTGCGGGGCTCCTGGCCCGATCTGGTGATCGCGGGCGCCGTCGAGGGGCAGGGGTTGCGTTTCTCCACCTTCCACACCGAGACGCTGGCGGCGGCGGCGGAGATCCGCCCCGCGGCGGTCCGGCTCGAGAGCCTGAGCGCCCGCGCCGGCGAGGGAACGATCTCCGCCTCCGGGGTCTTCGACCGCGGCGACGCCGCGTTTCCGGACTTCGAGTTCGGCGCTGCGTGGGACCGCTGGGACATTCGGGAGATCGTGGACTTCCTCGAATGGGACCTCGAGGCCGAAGGCGCCGTCAGCGGCCGGAGCAACACGGTGCGGCGCGAGGAGCGCTACTACGGCGGCGGCATGGTGACGGGCTCCGCCGGGACCTTTCTGGAACAGCCCTTCGACGAACTCTCCATCGGCTGGAGTCTGGACGGCGCGTCGGTCCGCCTGGCGCCGCTGACCGCGGCCTTCCGCGGGGGGAGCGCCGAGGGAGAGCTGACCATCGACCTCGTGGACTGGACGATGGAGGGCGCCGTCACCGGCCGGGACTATCCGCTGGCGCCGGGACTGGAGCTGGACTGGATCGCGCTGCGCTCCGACTTCCGGGCGGAGATCGGAGGCGATCTGGACGTCCCGGAACTGCGCCTGGAAGGGCGGATTCCCGCCGTCGCGGTGCTCGACGCCCCGCTCGGCCCCGGCGGCGTCGAGGCTTCGGTCGCGGGCGAGCGCTTCGAGGCGGGCGGCGCGCTGGACTCCGGAGCGGCGTCGTTCCGGCTGGCGGGGACGCTGGAGGCCGAGATGGCCGGGACGGTCAAACTGCGGGAGCTGGACGTCGCCTCGTTTCTCGTCGCCGGGCCCGAAGAGCGGGGAATCTCGATGGTGGTCAACGGGACGGGCGACTTCCGCCTCGAGGATCCCCTCGACGAGTGGATGGCGGCCGAGGCCACCCTCGAGAGCCTGAGGATCGAGGCGCCGGAGTTCGCCGCCGAATCCGGCGGCCCGGCCCGCATCGTGATGGAGGACGGCGTCGTCGAGGTGGAGGAGTTCCGCCTCCTCCATCCCGACGGCGAACTCGCGGCGGCCGGTTCCGTCGATCTCGGGGAGGAGCGGCTGGACCTGACGATGCGCGGGCAGGCTTCGCTGCGGGGTGCCGAGCCGTTCGTCGCCGGCCTGACCGCGGACGGCGGGTTGGCCCTCGAGGTTTCCGTTGCCGGCTCCCTGGCGGAACCCGAGATGTTCGGCACCGCCGCCATCGAGGACGGTTCCTTCCGCTTCGACGGTTTTCCGCACGGCTTGAGCGGGCTGAACGGCCTGGTGGCGTTCGACCAGCGGACGGTGAGGATCGAAGGCCTGAACGGCCGGCTCGCTTCCGGCGACCTGGCCGTTTCGGGTGAGGTCCTGGTCGGGGGCGCGGAACTCGGGGCCAGCGATCTGCGGCTTGCACTCGAAGGCGTCCGGCTTCGCTACCCCGCCGACTTCAGCGCCACCGTGAACGCGGACCTGCGGCTGGTGGGCGACCAGGGGGGACGCCTGCTCTCCGGCGAGGTCCGGGTCGACGATGCGGTCTGGAGCCGCGACTACGAGCTGTCGGCGGACGTCCTGTCGGATTCAGGCAGCATCGCCGTTGCCGCCGAACCGGGGACCGGCGGTCTTCTGGGCGAGGTGGCGTTGGACGTGCGGGTGGAAACCGATTCTCCCTTCGCGGTCCGCAACTCGATCCTCAGCCTCGACGCGGATGCCGCTTTCGGCCTCCAGGGCACCGCGGCGTCTCCGGCGGTGGTGGGACGCGCGGACCTGGTGGAGGGCGAGCTGTTCGTCGGCGCCCACCGTTTCGAGATCGTCTCCGGGCGCGCCGAGTTCATCGACCCCCGAAGCATCGAGCCGGTGTTCGACGTGACCGCGGAAACGAACGTCAGGAACTACCGGGTGCGGCTGACCGCATCGGGAACCCTCGAGGAGATCGAGGCGAACGTGAGCTCCGAACCTCCGCTGCGGGAGAGCGACATCCTCCAGCTGCTCTCGGGCGTTCCGGAGGCGAACCTGCTCGGCGCCCGCCGCACCGACGACCCGGCCGTCGCGGTCTCCGCCACCAACCTGCTCAGCCAGCAGTTCACCGGCATGCTCGGCCGCCGGGCGGGCCGGGTGTTCGGCATCGACCGCGTGACCGTCGATCCCTACATGATCGGCCGCTTCAGCAATCCGACGGCGAGGGTGACCCTCAGCAAACAGGTGACCCCGGAACTGAACGTCCGTTATTCGTCGAGCCTTTCGGATGCCGACGAGGCCATCGTCATCGTCGAGTACGCCCGCCGCCGGGTCACCTGGATCCTGACGCGGGACGAAGACGGCTCGCTGGGCGTGGACTTCCGCTTCCGCCGCACCTACTGACCGGAACGGCGACGGGCCGCGGCGTCAGAACCGGCGGCGCCGGAAGCGGTTGTTCACCACGTTGTTGAAGATGGACCCGAACCGGAACTCGAAGCCGACCTCCACGCCGTAGTCGAACTCGGTCGCCCGCGCCTGCAGCCGCAGCAGGGCCTCCTCGTCGGTCGCTTCCTCGGCGGCCAGGTAGATCTGGTCGTTGACCGACGAGATGTTCCCGGACACCTCGAGCGAGAGGCCCCGGAAGATCCGGAACTCGAGATCCCCGCCGAGGCGGATCAGGCGTTGGCTGAAATCGTGCAGGAAGTGCGATCCGCTGACGTTGACGGAGGCGTTGCCCCAGGGCTGGCGCTGGCTGAACCGCACGTCCAGGGCCTGTTCCCAGCGTGTCTCCTCGGTCTCGCCGTAGATCGTGGTCTCGGCGTAGTCGCGGTACGCGGGACCGATCGCATAGTGGAAGATGAAGCTGCGGCGGGTCGCCTCCGCGTAGGGGAAGATGCTGAACTCCAGCGCGGGCGCCACTTCGATCCGGAACTGCTGGTTGTAGGTCAGGTTTCGGCTGGTGTTGGTGTCGAGCCCGACCGACCAGTGGTCGAGGAGGGCATACACGACCCGGGTATCCAGGCTCCAGCCGGTTCGCGTGTCGGTGAACGTTCCATCCGAGAGTTCGATCGAGAAATGGTCGTTCTCAATGTCTCCCCAGAACCGGACCCGCCAGTCGGGGGTCACCCGGGAGGCCGAGAACCCACCTTCCAGACTGGTGCGGCGCTCGGTCGTCTCGCCGTCGATCCCCACTTCCCCGTCGATCCGGAACACCCAGAGGTTCCACGGATCCTCCACCTCGTCCCGGGCCACCACCCCGCGGGCCACCGCCGCCTCCTCCCGGTCGATCGGGCTGATGACGACAAGACCCCGGTAGCCGGCCTCGTCCGCGAACTTGGCCAGCCCGAGCCCCATGCTGTGGACGATCCCGTCGAGCGTCTCCCGGTCGGTGTTCGTCGGGAGCGCCTGGTAACGGTGTTCGTCGTCGTAGCTCGCCTGATCGCCGGTGCCGATGAAATGGAGGAGGTACTCCCGTCCCCCGGCGCCGGTCGTCTGGCTGGTCATGATCAGGTGGACGTTCGAGTCCTCCTTGTCGTTGACCCAGTTCACCCAGGTGATCTCGGTCCGGTAGTAACGGGAGTCGCACCGCGGCCCGGAGCAGTCGAAGAAGACGTTCGGCCGCCCGTTCCCGTTCTGCGCAGCGGCGGGGGGTGTCAGGCCGAGGGCGAGGCTTGCCGCCGCGAGAAGCCCGAGGCTGCGGCGGCCAGAGGTCATGCGGGCGTGACGGAGGATGGCGGGAAACGCACCGGGCAGCGGTGAAGCCTAGCCGCGCGAGATCACTCCCGCGCGGCTTCCGCCCGCCGCTCGGCGATGAAGGCGTCCACCTCGCCTCCCTTGGCACCGCCGTGCCGGTGTGCGAGAGCCTGCACCCTCGCGACGACGGCGTCCAGGTGGTCCTCCGGCGTCTGCTTTTCGGCGCTGGGGCGGCTCTCGCTGCGATCGCCTCCATCGGGTGACGTTGGCGGCGAGGTTCGCGGGCTATCGGTCGGCACGCTTCAGGCGAGGGGCTCGAAGTCTTCGCCGCTCATCGGTTCGTGGTTGTCCCAGCGGCTCCGCATCTCCACGAGCACGCTCAGGCTCCACGGGTGCGGTGCGGGATTGACGCGCACGACCGTAGCCTCGTACGTGCCCCGCGACTCCAACAGCGCCATCCGGACGTCCTCCGCAAAGCAAGGGGGTACCCGGCCAACAAGACGCCGATTGACAGTCCGGACAGGAACCGCCGCTCCGTTCCCCTTTTCCCGGTCGTCAACAGCAAGTTGGAGGCGATGCCCCGGCTTCAGTCCGTCCGCCCGCCGATCGTCCATGTCGGCGGGGAAGAAACGGCAGACGAAACTCCCGTCCGCCTCCTTGACCAACTCCGGGAAGACATCGAGCCGATCCGTCATGCGGCGACCGCCGTCCACCCACAAGGCTTCGATGGGTTCCGCTGCCGGACTGAGGTCCAGGATCTCCAGATACTCCGCGAAGTCGGGACGGCGGGGCGAGAGGACGCGGTTTCGGAAAACGGGAAAGAGCGCCGAGGCGCGGTAGTCGCCGCGCAGTTCCGGAAAACCCGGGACCAGATCGAACCTGCCGGTGCTCCGGGCGCGCTCCGCGCCTTTCACATGGCGGAAGCGATACCACGGCTTCCCGAGATCCACGTCCAGACGGCCGACCGGGAACCAGGCGTTCCCGGAAGGGTCGCGCCAACCCACGAACAGCTTGTTTCCCTTCATTCCAGACACCGGACGATCTCGGCCGCATTGTAGGCGAGCAGCGTGGCTGCGAAGTCCCGCGCCGGTCGAGACATCCAGTCCGCCGGGACCCGGCGCACGACGGCTTCCAGGGAATCGCCGGACAGTGCTTCCACCCGGAGAACCGGCGTGCGGAAGAGGGTCGGATCGTGCGAGGCGGCGCGCCGGACCAGTTCCAGCGGGCTCGGTCCGTACCGGCCGCCCGCCGACCAGTAGATGCCGCCCCGCCCCTTTTCCGCGTATCCACCGACTGCCCCCACCGCCAGCCGCGCCGTGCGTTTCCTGTCGGGAAGCTCTCTGCCAAGGGAAGACCCGTGATCGAAGGACGGCGCCAGAGAGCGGCGGCCCGCCGATGGCGTATCGAACTCGATCAATCCCCAGTTGTCGTGGTGCCGGTCCGTATTGCCGATCAGGGCGTCGAGGACGACATAGCCCGCGAACTGACGTTTCGCCTCCGCCGCTTCGTCCTCCAGGAACCGTTCCAGCGCCTCGAAGATGTTGGAGAGCGCGTGCGCCGACTGGCCGAAGCGGCGCTGACGGTCGTAAGGCATCGTCCGGCCAAGGACTTCGCCGCCATGCAACAGCGTCGGCGCCTTCTGCGAAAGGAAGGACCGCGTCGTGGACCCGCGCCGCCCCTCCACCTCCGCCAGTTCAACGACGGCGTGCGGAACCTCGATGGCGCGCGCCACCTCGGCGGCGATCTTCTCCGCCCAGTGTTGACCGGTTCCCTCCTGCGGGTACTTGAAGAGCCAGTCGGATTGATCGGATGGCTCCCGGTACCAGAACTTCGGCTTGCTGCCCATCGCCTCCTTTCCGGCTTCTCGGGGAGCGCGGATCTTCAGGATGGGGTAAGGGTCGGGCGTTCCCGTCCCAAGCTCACTCACCGGCCCACGTATCCCGGTCCCCGGAGCACCTGCCCCGGCAGCTCGCCGGTCGGCTCGCCCTCGGCGATGATCGCGACGCCGTTCACGAAGACCCAGGGGATGCCGGTCGGGTAACGCTCGGGCTCCTCGAAGGTGGCCTCGTCCTGCACCGTGTCCGGATCGAAGAGGACCATGTCCGCCTTCATCCCGGGGCGGAGCACCCCGCGGTCCGCGAGCCCGAGGCGGTTCGCCGGGGCCGAACTCATCTTGCGGATCGCCTCCTCCAGCGTCAGGAGCCCCTCCTCCCGCACGTACTTCCGGAGCACCCGCGGATAGGTGCCGAAGGAGCGCGGGTGCGGCTTGCCCATCGGCGTGCGCATTCCTGCCGCCAGCGCGCTGCCGTCGGAACCGAAGTGGGTGAAGGGCTGGGCGAGCGCCTGGACCAGGTTCACCTCCTCGTTCCCGAAGGCGATCTGGAACCCCTCGCCCTCCTGTTCGATCAGGAGGTCCAGGAGCCCCTCCTCCGGCGTGGTCCCCCGGGCTTCCCCGAGGTCCACGATCGAGAGCCCGTCCACCTCGTCCCGGAAGGAACTCACGAACGTCCGCCCCCAGCGGGGCCGCCGGGCCTCGGACTCCCGGAGCTCGGCGAGCAGGCGTTCGCGTTCGGCCGGGTCCGTCAGCCGCCCGAGCATCCGGTCCACCCCGCCTTCCTGCGCCCAGGCCGGCAACAGCGAGCGCAGGTAGGTCCAGCCCGCGATGTAGGGATAGACGTTCCCGGTCACGTCCACGCCGGAAGCGCGGGCCTCGGCGATCGTCGCCGCGTACTCCGGGATCCGGGCGCTCGAAGTGGAGTTCAGGTGGTGGATCTCGAGGGCGGTCCCCGCCTCCCGGGCGATGGTGATCCCCTCCGCGAGCCCTTCGAGGCCGCCGCGCAGGTGGCTCACGTAGATGCCGCCGTAGCCGGCGGCCACTCGGGTCAGCCGGATGAGTTCCCCGGTGCTCATGAAGGCGTTCGGGATGTAGGACATGCCGCTCGCCAGCGCGAACGCCCCCTCCTCCATCGCCTGCGCGACGAGCGCCTCCATCGCCTGGAGTTCCTCCTCGGTCGGGTCGCGTTCCTCGTAGCCGACGACGGAGGCGCGCACCTGTCCGGAGCCCACGTAGGAGACGACGTTCGGGCCTACTCCCGCGAACTCCAAGCGGTCGAGATAGCCGCCCAGGGTGGTCCAGTCGCGCTCGATGGGCGGCGCGACCATCATCGGGTCGTCCACCGCGGGTCCCATCACCGGCCCCGCCGAGAGGTGTTCGCCGAGCACCTCGGTGGTCACCCCCTGCGCGGTCTTG
The DNA here is from genome assembly GCA_965116805.1 of Vicinamibacteria bacterium. GTDB lineage: Bacteria > Acidobacteriota > Vicinamibacteria > Marinacidobacterales > Marinacidobacteraceae > Marinacidobacterium. Next base: position 606,180 of record OZ220713.1, on the reverse strand, counting down.
CTCAGGGCGCGGGGATCGACCACCAGCCCGTACTCCGAGTGGGCGTGCATGTCGATGAACCCGGGCGCCAGGACCAGGCCCTCGGCGTCGATCTCGCGAAGGGCGTCCGGCTCGTCCGGTCCGACGCTCACGATGGTGTCCCCGGCGACCGCGAGGTTCCCCCGGAACCAGGGGCCACCGGTCCCGTCCACGATGCGCGCCCCGCGGATGAGCAGATCGGCGGGTTCGGGGGTATCGGTGGGAGGGGCGGTGCAGCCGGCGAGGACCGCCGCCGTGAGTGCCGCCAACGTTTTTGGAATGCGTCTCATCTGCCTGCCTCCCGGGGTGCTCGCCGTGCCGGACAGGCTAACAGCCGGTGGGCAGCAGGATGGACTGCATTCGCCGGGATGGCGCGGGGTGCTGCGCTCCGCGTAGCGCGTGCCGACCGGAGGTCGGCGTTCCAGGCCGTTGCGACGTCTGCGCTCGTGAAGTTCCCGCCGTGATGGGAGCCGTCTTTTGCGGGTGGAGTTACGACGTGCGCGGTGCGGAGCACCGCGCGTGCCGGTCTGGAGACCGGCGTTCCAGGCCCCCGCGCCATCCCGGCCGGTTGGCCGGCCCGCGCCTAGAATCCGCGCCGTGGGTCCCGGAGCCGCGAAGCGAAGGAAACCGGAGCGGCTGGGGCCGGGGATTCCCTGGTTCCTGGCGCTGGCGCTCGCCTGCCTCCACGCCCCCGACCTCGCGGCCCAGGCCGGGACCACCACCGGCGTCATCCGCGGTGAGGTGAGCGATCCGCTGGGCAACCCGGTTCCGGACGCGGTCATCCTCATCCAGCACCGGGACACCGACCTGGTGACCACCGTCGAGACCTCGGGTTCCGGCGGCTTCGTCCGCAGCCTGCTGCCCCCCGGGACCTACGACCTGACCGTCACCGCCACCGGCGGGTTCGGGACCGAGCGCATCGAGGGCGCGATCCTGCGGGTGGGGGAGGTGCTCCACTTCCACCTGGACCTCCGGGTGGTGGTCACCGAGACCGTCACGGTCTTCGGCGAGCTGCCGTCCCCCATCGAGACCACGGACTTCACCCGCTCCCAGCGCCTCCGGGAGGAAGTCGTGGACGCAGTGCCGAGCAACGGCCGCAACTTCGTGGACCTGACCCTCCTCACCCCCGGCGCCTCGGTCTCCCAGGGGCCGGACGGCGACGAGCTGAACATCAACGGCCAGCGCGGCATCTTCAACAACTTCATCGTGGACGGGGCCGACTTCAACAACCCGTTCTTCGGAGAGCAGCGCGGCGGCCAGCGGGCGGCGTTCACCTTCAACCAGGACGCCATCGGCGAGCTGGTGATCGTGAACCAGGGCGCCCCCGCGGAGTTCGGCCGCTCGGCGGGCGGCTTCATCAACGTCATCACCAAGTCGGGCACCAACGAGATCGCCGGCTCGGCCCACTACTTCGGCCAGTGGGACGAGATCGCCGCCGAGTACTCCGCGGACCGGGGCGGCGGAAAGCCCGACTTCGGGCGGAACCAGTTCGGGGCCACCTTCGGCGGCCCGCTCGTCCGCGACCGGGCGTTCTTCTTCCTCGCCTATGACCAGCAGGCGGCCGCCGAGACGAAGCAGACCACGCGGCGGGTCGCGAACCCGGCGAACCTGGAGCGGCTGGACTCCTTCCTCAACACCCGCTGGCCGGGACTCTTCGAGGACGAGTTCGGGCCCATCCGCCGCACCGACGACGCCCGCTCGCTCCTCGCCAAGCTGGACTTCAACCTGAGCGGCCGCCACCAGGCCTCGCTCAAATACAACTACACCTGGTCGGAACAGGTGAACGGCACCTTCGACGTGGACTCGTGGGGCGCCTCCATGAACGGCATCGAGCGGGGCCACTCCCACGCCGTGAACGGGAGCCTCCGCTCGCTGCTGACCAACGCGCTCTCGAACGAGCTGCGGGTCCAGTGGGCCCGCGAGGACCGGCCGCGCTGGTACGACGGGCCGCTGCTCCCCGGCGCCGCCCTCCCGGGGCAGCCCCAGTTCGAGCGGCTCGGCGGCCGCCCGTTCCCGGACATCGCCATGGACTTCGCGGACGGCTTCCGGATCGGACTCCCGTTCTTCCTGCCGATCGATCCCGCCTTCGACGACCGGTTCCAGCTCGTGGACAACCTGTCGTACGCCACGGGCTCCCACCTCTTCAAGGCCGGCGTCGAATACAACCGGACCCGGGTGGAGCAGCAGTTCATCGGCTTCGCCAACAGCCGCTACCTCTTCGATTCGGTCGAGGGCTTCATCGGCTTCGCGACCCACGGGAGCGGCTACGTGCACTGCTCCGACGGCTCGGCGAGCACCACGGGAGGCTGTCCGGAGGGCGCCGCGATCACCGGTCCGGTGCTCACCTACCTCCAGTCGGCGACCGTGCCCGGCATCCCCCCGGCCGAACTCGGCCGGCAGCGGGCGACCATGCACGAGGTCGGCCTCTTCGTGCAGGACACCTGGCACCCCGGCGAGCACGTGACGCTCGATCTCGGACTCCGCTGGGACGGGACCTGGCACCCCGGCGTCTTCGTCGAGCCGGAGGACACGTTCTTCGCGCCCTATCTCGACGACCCGGCGTTCCCCTCCGACGGGCGGATCCCCCACGACCTCGACAACTTCCAGCCGCGCTTCGGGATCGCCTGGGACGTCGCCGGGGACGGACGCACGGTGGCGCGTGCGGCGGCCGGCTCCTACGTCTCGCGGATTCCGCTGCTGGTGTTCGCCCAGCACCGCTCCACGAACGGCGCCTTCCAGCAGATCCTCTTCCGCAGCAGCGCCGACACCTTCCTCGGCCCGGTCCCCGAGATCGACCGGCAGCTCGACCCCTCGACGACGGCCCCCTTCCTCCCGGACATCCAGGTCGCCGACCGGAGCCTCGAGCTGCCGCGCACCTGGTCCTTCAGCGTCGGGCTCGACCGGGACCTCGGGCGGGGGATGGCGGCGAGCGCCAACTTCGTCTACGCCCGCACCGACCAGCTCTTTCGCTTCGTGGACCGCAACGCTCCCGCCTTCGGCTCCCCGTTCGGCGTCGGCACGCACCCGTCGGGGGGCGGCATCAACGTGCTGACGGTCGCCGAGAGCAGCGCCCGGTCGCGCTACCAGGCGCTGACCGTCGGGCTGCGCGGCTGGAGTTCGCTCGGGAACCGGCCGCTGACCTTCGAGGCCCACTACACGCTGGCCTTCGACCGCTCCGACGACGACAACGAGCGCGACCCGTTCGTCTTCCGCTACGCCGACCCCTCGAACCTCGGCCCCGAGTTCGGCTGGTCGGACCGCGACCGCCGCCACCAGGTGAGCGGCTACCTGCTCGTCACCCTGCCGGGGGACGTGAACTGGAACAACGTGTTCCGCACCCTGTCGGCGTCCCCCACTTCCGAAGCGTGCGCCCGGCCGGGCGAGCGCGCGAACCAGCCCGCGGACCGGATCTGCGCCGACGGCTCCGTCCTCACCCGGAACACCCTGCGGCGCGACAACGAGTTCTTCACCTGGGACCTGCGGATCTCACGCACCTTCGCGCTGCCGAACGGCGCGACCCTCGAACCCATCGTCGAGGTCTTCAACCTCACCGGCGCCGACAACTTCCTCGACAGCCACACCGGCTCGCTGCTCTTCAACTTCGACGGCACCCTCCGCAGCGGCCTCGGCGACACCCGCCGCGGCCAGGTGGGGCTCAGTCTGCGCTTCTAGGGAGCGCCGGTCTCCAGACCGGCACCCGCGGCCCGGGAGGGCCGCGGAACCGCGCTACGCCCTAATAAAACCGCAGCGAATAACTGATCCGGAACCCCCGCCCCATCTGGGGGGCCATGTCCTTGATCAGCGAGTTGTGGTGGCTGTACTCGGCGTCGGTGATGTTGTAGGCGCCGAGCGAGATGTTCGAGGTCGTGTGCCCTCCGACGAACACGTAGGAGGCGGTGAAGTCGAACACCGCGTAGCCGTCGGTCGGGGTCTCGTCCCGGTAGAGGCGGTCCATCCGGGACGCCCAGCGCAGCCGGGGCGCGAGGCGCAGCTTGCCAACCGGGATGTCGAGCCGCACCTGACCGCCGAGCGGGGGGATGCGCGGCACGTACTCGCCGCTCGCGAGCTTGGCGTCCACGTAGGCGGCGTTCGCCACCAGCTCGGCGGCGCCGAGGCTCAGGTGTCCCTCCCCTTCGAAGCCCTGGTAGGTCGCGTCCGACTGCTGGAACAGCCAGACGGGCAAACCGCTGATCATGCCGCCCAGCACCTCTCCGAAGACGAAGTTGGAGATGTCGTAACGGAAGACGCTGAGGCTCCCGGTGAGCGCTTCCGAACTCTGCCGGAGGCTCAGGTCGAATCCCAGCGACCGTTCCTGGTCGAGGTCGGGATTGCCGATCTCGTACGCCAGGTTCCCGATGTGGGGGCCGAAGTTGTAGAGCTCCTCGAGCGAGGGGGCGCGGGTCGCGAGGCTCGCCACGCCGACCAGGGCGGTGGAGCGGCCCACCGCGAGCCGGGCGCCGGTGCTCGCCGACGCGGTGAGGAAGGTGCGGTCCACGACCTCGGCCGGCCGGAGCGGGTTCGTGTCTTCCCCCACGTCGTAGGCGTTTCGCTCGGCGCGCGCTCCGAGCAGCACGTCGAGTCGTTCGTTCGCTTCGATCTCGTTGTAGGTGAAGGCCGCGAAGGCGTTCTGCCGGGTCTCCGGCGCCAGCGCTTCGTGGCCCCAGGCTTCGTAATCCCGCACGTTGCCCCAGACCCCGACCCGGCTGTGCACCCGCCCCGACGGCTTCCTGAGCTCACCGCGGAACACGACCGACCGGTTGTCGAAGTGGGTCGCCACGATTTCTTCGCCACTGGCCTCGAAGGTCTCGATCTCGTCCTGGTCGTAGTCGGCGTAGCGGACCGTGAATTCCGCCTCGTCGAACACGAAACCGAGGCCGCGGAACCCGAAGTCGGTGCGGAACTGCCGCCGGTTCATCGTGACGTCCACCGACAGTTGTTCCTCGTCGCCGACCGGCCCGTGGTCGTGCCCCACGTGGCTGCCGTGGAACTCTCCGGCGAACGGAACCCCGTAGCGGGCGTCATCGAGGCGCACGGTGCCCGAGAACCAGGCCCGCTGGCCGAAGAGACCAAACCCCGCCTCTCCCTGATTCATGGAGCTTTCGGTGTTGTCGATCACCCCGGCCGGGGAGTTGTAGTCCTCGGTCCGGTTCGAGTTGCCTCCGCCCCACGCGAACCAGCCCGCGCCCGACGCCTGGGCGCGAACGCCTCCCCGCATGCCCGAGTCGGCGGTCGAGTAGTCGAGGTTGGCCTGCCCGCGGAATCCGGGCGGCGGCGAGTGCGCCAGGTGGGACGCCATGGAGATCACGTTCACGGTGCCGCCGATGGCGTTCGATCCGTAGAGCAGCGTCGCCGGTCCCCGCACGACCTCGACCCGTTCCGCCTGGAGCGGGTCCACCGGGACCCCGTGGTCCGCCGACTGGCTGCCCAGGTCGCTGGTCCGCACGCCGTCCTCCATGACGAGCACCCGGTCCCCGTCGAAGCCGCGCACGATGGGGCGCGCGGAGCCGGGTCCGAAACTGCGCACCGCCACGCCGGTGGTGCTCTCGAGCAGTTCCGCGAGGTTGCGCGCGGGCTCGTTCTGAAGGTCGAGCCCCTCCAGCGCGTGCACCGAACCGAAGGTCTCGAAGGGCGACGAATCGCTGGCCGAGGCGGTGACCGTGACCCGTTCGTGCATCCGGTGGTGCGCTCCGAGGACGATGGGCTCGGCGAGTTCGAAGTCCTCCTCCTGGTCGATGTCGATGACCACGGTCCGGACGGCGCTGAGGAAACCGAGGTCCACGTGGAGGGTGACGGCGCCGAGGTGGTCCACGTCCACGAACGCGAAGCGGCCGTCGTCGTCGGTATGGACCACCTGGTCGGTCTGGATCAGCAGCACTTCGGCGTCGTGCGCCGGTTCGCCGGTTTCGGCGATGACCACGGTGCCCGAGATCGTCGGGTGCGTCCAGGCGGCGGTCGCGAAGGCGAGACAGACGGCGAGCAAACCTGCCCGCCGGAAGCCGGGGCGAAGCGGCGAGAAACTGGGAAGGAGAGAAGTCCGCGTCACGGTGGGACCTCCTGGGGGCTCTTGGGTGCGGAGGAACCGGTCGTTCAGAGGCCGCCGACGGGGCCGAACGGTTCCCGACCTGGATTGCCGACCGTCAGGCGGGCGGCGCGCGGGGCGCCGCCGGAGTCTGGGCCGGCTCCGAGGCGGCGAAGGGAACCTCCGGGGCGCAGTGCTTCGACTCGTGCCGCGGGAACGGCAACTCCGGCCTGCCCTCGAGAGCGGGGACCCCGGTCTCCGCGACCTTGCAGATCCCGCAGGGGTTCTCCGTCTGGCCCGGATGCTCGTGCGCCTGGGCCGCCAGCGGGGTGGCCAGCAACAGCGCGGCCACGGCCGCTACCGCCAGGAATCGAGACCGGAGGCTGACGTGCTTCACCGCAGTGGAACCTGCAACCGGCGATGCTACCACCGGGAGTCAGAGCACCGGACCTCCGGGACCGCCGGCCAGTCCTCCCGGTGGGGGCCTTCAGACCGGCACCGCGGGCCGGAGGCCCGCGAACCACCTACTTCCCCTCGCCCTAGAAGAACCGCACGGAATAGCTCACCCGAACCCCCCGCCCCATCTGCGGCGCCACGTCCTTCACCACCGACGTGTGATGCCGGTACACCGAGTCCGTCAGGTTGTGGCCGACCAGCGACAGATGGTGGACCGCGTCGCCGGCGACGAGCACCCATGACACCGTCACGTCGAGCACCGCGTAGCCGTCGGTCGGCGTCTCCCCGGCGTAAAGCCGGTCCATCCGGGCCGCCCAGCGCAGCCGCGGCGCGATCCGCAGGCCGCGGAACGGGACAGCCAGTTTCACCTGCCCGTTCAGCGGCGGAATCCGGGGCGCGTGCCGGCCGAGCTCGGGGAACTCCGCGTCCACCCAGGAGGCGCTCGCGGTCAGGTCGGCGCTTCCGAGCCCGACGCGGCCGTCGGCCTCGAACCCGAGGTGGCGGGCGTCGGCCTGTTCGGTCGAGATCACCGTGACCCCTCCCCGGCCTCCCGCGGTGGCGCCGTAGGTGAAGTTGTCGATGCCGTACCGGAAGACCCCCACGCTGCCGGCGAAAATCCCGGAATCGCGCCGCAGGCTCAGGTCGAACCCGCGCGACCGCTCCCGTTCCAGGAGGGGGTTGCCGATCTCGAAGGCCTGGATGCCGGCGTCAAGCCCGAAGTTGTAGAGCTCTTCGAGCGCCGGGGCGCGGGTCGAGAGCGTCGCGGTCCCGACAAGGGCGTGTTCCTCGTCCAGGTCCAGCCGCAGCCCCGCGCTCGCCGAGGTCCCCAGGAACTCCCGGTCCACCACCGCGGGCGGTTCGAACTCCTCGCCTCCCGCCGCTTCGTCATCATCGTCGGCGTCACCCTCGCCGCGCTCGGGGCGATCGTCGGCGTCGTACGCGTTGTCCTCCAGCCGGGCGCCGAGCAGCACGCTGAGCCGGTCCGTGGCCTGGACCTCCCCCAGCGCGAAGGCGGCGAGCGCGGTGTGGCGGGTGTCGGGGGCCAGCGCTTCCGGGCCCGCGGAGGTGAACTCCCGCAGGTTCGCCCACGCTCCCACCCGGCTCTGGAACCGCCCCCGCGATCCCTCGAGTTCGCCCCGGAAGACGAGCGACCGGTTCTCGTGATGCGTCTCGAGTTCGGGGGGCCCGCCGCCCTCCATCTCGATCTCGTCCTGGAGGAACTCGCTGTAGCGCGCCGTGAACGACGCCGTCTCGAAGAAGCCTCCGAGGTCCTCGAATCCGAAGTCCGTCCGCACCTGGCGCCGCTCCATGGTCACGTCCACGGTCTCCTCCTCGCCCTCGTCGGCGCCGTGGAGCATCCCCGCGAGCGGGACGCCGTAGCGGCTGTCGTCGAGGCGGACGCCCGCCGAGAGCCAGGCGCGTTCGCCGCGGAGCCCGAGACCGGCCTCGCCCTGGTCCAGCGCGGTGTCGGAGCCGTCCACGTTCCCGAGCGGCGAACGGTAGTCGCCGGTCCTGCGGGTGTTGCCCCCGCCCCAGGCGAACCAGCCGTCCCCACCGGCGTGCACCCGCGCGCCGGCGTACCGTCCCTCGTCGGCGCTTCCGGCGCCGAAGCTCGCCCGTCCCCGGAACCCGGAGGCCGCACCGTGCGCCAACTGCGAGCCGGCGGACACCACGTTCACCACCCCCCCGACCGCGTTCGTCCCGTAGAGGAGCGCCGCCGGCCCGCGCACGACCTCGATCCGCTCGGCCTGAGTGGGATCCGCGATCGTCCCCTGCTCGGCCGCCTGACTGCCGATGTCGCCGGTGCGCACCCCGTCCTCGGTGATCAGCACCCGGTCGCCGTCGAACCCGCGGATGATGGGACGGGCGGCTCCGGGGCCGAGACTGCGGATCGCCACCCCGGGCGCGCCTTCGAGCAGCTCCGCGAGGCTCGGCACGCCCTCGATCAGCGCGAGGCCCTCGAGGGAGGACGCCGACCCGAACCCCGCCAGTCCCGACGACTCGCCGGAGGCCGCGGTCACCGTGACGTGCTCGTGGGCGGTCCCGCGGAATGCGATCCGCACCGGCTCGGGGAGGACGATTTCGGGGCCGGGGCCGGTGTCCAGGGTGAGGCCCGCCTCGCCCCACAGGAGTCCGAGGTCGGCGTGGATCGTGATCCGCGAGCCGGCGCGCACTCCCTCGAACGCGAACCGGCCGTCCGCGCCGGTGTACGTCGTCGCGCCCGTTTCCCGGAGCGTCACTTCGGCGCCGCGCGCCGGAGCGCCGGTGGCGGCCACGAGGACCTGGCCCGCAATCCGCGACTGGGCGGCCGCGGCGCCCGCGATCAGCGCGGCCGCCAGGACCAGACCGGCGGTGCGTCGGGCCGACACGAGTCGATCAGCGGGGGATCAGCTCGATGACGATGTTCCGGAGCGGCGCGTCCCCGATGTTCTTGACGATGTGCACCACCGGCGGGTTGAACTTGATGGTGCCCGGGACCTGCGTCTTGAACACCTCGTCGGCGCCGTCGGGCCACTGCTGCAGCTCGGTGGCGCCCATCACCAGCACCACGCGCTGGGCGTGGGAATGCCGCTCCCGGGTGTCGCCCGGTTCGAGACGCTCCTCGAACACGAAGTAGCTCGCGGCGTCATGGAGCCGCTCGTTCTTGCCGGCGGGGATGGCGACCGCCGGCCCTTCCACCGGCGGGGGATCGGGCTTCAGGTTGACCTCCGCGAAGTCCCCCTCGATCTCGTAGGAGGTCCCCGCCTTCGCCACGAATACCTCGGCGTACCCGAGTTCGACGGTTGATCCGCCCGCGGCGACCTCGACGTCACCGAACGCGACCACCACCCGGTCCCCGCAACCGGGACCCGCCTCGGCGCACGGCGCCGCGTTCCGGTGGACCGCGGCGTAGTCGTTGTCGAGCACCAGCGTCTCGTCCTCCGCCGCGGCGGGAAGGGAGACCAGGACCGCAAGGGGGAGAAGTCGCAGGCTGCGCATCACCGCAAATTAACAGGGTCCGGGAGCGCCGGTCTTCAGACCGGCACAGCCCGCCGCAGGCGGGCGGCAGCGCAACGCCAATCGTCCTCAGCCACCCAACCCGCCGCTACCATACGAACCGCATTCGGTCGTCGGAAGAAAGGGAGTATGAGAGCGCGCAGGGAGAGTTGCCGGGTCGCCGCTCTGTGCGCGGCGCTCCTGCTGATGCCGAGCCCCGGCGCGGCGCAGGAAACACCCCCAACCCCCGACCGATCCGACTGGGGCGCCCCCGGCCTCAACCGCGTCGCCCTCTACCCGACTCCCGACCTCGCCCCCGCCGGCGGCACCGCCTTCCTGCGCTGGGACCCGAGTCCCTTCGGGGTCTCGGTCACCCGCGACGGCAGCCAGCGCTACCGCCTCGACCTCGAGATCGAGGGGCTCCCCGAGCCCGGATCGCTCGGGGAGTACCGCACCTACGTCGCCTGGGCGACGACGCCCATCATGGACCCGGTGGTGCGGCTCGGAGAGGTCGGCAACGGGACCTTCGCGGGCCTCGGGCCCGTCGCCTTCGACAAGTTCGTGATCCTGATCAGCGTCGAGCCCTCGGCGGAGGTTCAGCGCCGCACCGGCCGGCTCGCGTTGCGCGGCGCCTCGCCGTCCACCCGCATCCTCCCCGACAACCACCTCATGGTCCCGGTGACCGGCACCGGCGAGAGCGCCGCGCTACCCATGGACCACGGCGCGATGGACCACGCGGCGATGGGGCACGGACCGGCATCCGACGAGCCGGCCTGGTCGCACCCTCCGATGCTTCCCGAGACGCCCATGGTCCCCGGACTCGGCCACCTGCGGCCGGAGCCGCTGCCGTTCCTGCCCCGGGTCACGGCGGACGAAACGCTCCCGGACGCCGTTCCCTCGCAGGTGGTCCGCCTCCAGGACGGCCAGACGCTCGACCTGACCGCCGGCCGGGTCCGCCGCACCATCCACGGCCGCGACTACGTCATGTACGGCTTCAACGGGCAGTACCCGGGCCCCCTGATCCACGTGAACCAGGACTCCACGATCTTCGTCAACTTCGAGAACCACACGTCCTGGCCCACCGCGATCCACTGGCACGGGCTCCGCCTCGACAACGCCTTCGACGGCGTGCCCCACCTCACCCAGGACCCCGTCCCTCCCGGCGGGCGCTTCGAGTACCGGCTCTACTTCCCCGACGCCGGCCTCTACTGGTACCACCCCCACCACCGCGAGGAGGTCCAGCAGGACCTCGGGCTCTACGGGAACATGCTGGTGGAGTCCCCGCCGGATACCTGGTACGCGCCGGTCCACCGCGAGGAGATCCTCATGCTCGACGATCTCCTGATCGCCGACGACGGGGGGCTCTTCCCCTTCGGGACCGAGCGCGCCACCCATTCGCTCATGGGGCGGTTCGGCAACCTGATGCTCGTGAACGGCGAACCGGAGTACGCGCTGCAACTCGACCGGGGCGAGGTCGTCCGCTTCTTCCTCACGAACGTCTCGAACACCCGCACCTTCAACCTGTCGTTCGGGGAACCGGGCACCCACCGCATCAAGGTCGTCGGGTCCGACCTGTCCAAGTTCGAGCGCGAGACCTGGGTGGATTCGGTCGCTCTCGCGCCCGCCGAGCGCTACATCGTGGAGGTCCGCTACGAGACGGCGGGCGAGCACGCCCTCGAGAACCGGGTGCGCCCGCTCGAGCACACCTTCGGCGGCTACTTCTCGCGGGTCACCCGGCTGGGAACGGTGACGGTCCGTGACCGGGACGCCGACCCCGCGGGCGCGCCGGGTTACGGCGAACTGCGGGAGAACGCTCCGGTGGTGGAGGACGTGGCCCGCTTCCGCGACCACTTCGACCGCGAGCCGGACTACGAACTCCTGCTCACGATGGATGTGACCGGCCTGGACCCCGCCATCATGCAGCGGATGCGCGCCGACCGGGTCTTCTTCCCGGCGGTCGAGTGGGCGGACACCATGCCGATGATGAACTCGGTGGCCACCCCGGAGGAGGTCCGCTGGATCGTGCGCGAACCGGCGACCGGCCGCGAGGACATGGACATCGCCTGGCGCTTTTCGGTCGGGGACGTGGTCACGATCCGGATCGAGAACGACGCCGCGGCCCTCCACGCGATGCAGCACCCCTTCCACATCCACGGCCAGCGCTTCCTGGTGCTGCGCCGGAACGGGGCGCCGGTGACGAACCAGGTCTTCAAGGACACGGTGCTCATCCCGGCGGGGGAGACGGTGGACCTCCTGCTCGAGATCACCAACCCCGGCAAGTGGATGGCCCACTGCCACATCGCCGAGCACCTCGAGGCCGGCATGCGCTTCGTCTTCGAGGTGGATCCCTAGATTCGGCGGCAAGAATCGGATGGACGCGCAGGGGCGGCTGCGCTGGAATGACGTCGGGAGTTGAAAAGAATGCCGATGCCATCCGAACCGGGCCAGCACCGCCGCCCCGGGGACCCCGAGTCGCGGCTGACGCGACTGGTCGAAGCCGCCCGGCACATCGAAGCCCACGCCGAGGAGCGCCTCACGCTGCGCGAACTTGCGGGGCAGGTGGGCCTCTCACCATCGCGCTTCCAGCGCGTCTTCAAGGCCGCGTTCGGCGTCTCGCCCAAGGCGTATCAGGACGCGGTCCGGATGAAGCGCCTGAAGGCGGCGCTCAAGGAAGGCGACGGCGTCGCCGGCGCGATCTTCTCGGCGGGCTTCGGATCCCTGAGCCGGGTCTACGGCGAACCCGCCCGCAACGTCGGGATGACTCCGAAGGCCTACCGCGCCGGCGGCGCCGGCGAGACGATCGCCTACGCGTGGCGAGACACGTCGCTTGGCGCCCTGCTGATGGCGGCCACCGAACGCGGCGTCTGCTTCGCGCAGTTCGGGGAGGCCCCGGAAACCCTGCTCGAGCAACTCCGCCGGGAGTTCCCGAACGCGGACCTCATCGCTTCGGGCGCACAGGACGCTCCGGAACTCGACGCCTGGATCACGGCGCTGGAGGCGCACCTCGCCGGCGGCGCCCCGCGCCCCGAACTACCGCTCGACCTGCGCGGCACGGCCTTCCAGATGAAGGTCTGGCGTTTCCTCCTGAGCGTCCGCAAGGGCGACGTCATCAGCTACGGCGAGCTGGCGGCAGGAATCGAACGGCCGCGGGCGGCCCGCGCCGTGGCCGCCGCCTGCGCAGCGAACCGCGTCGCGGTCCTGGTGCCCTGCCACCGCGTCCTGCGGGGCGACGGCAACCTCGGCGGCTACCGCTGGGGCCTCGAGCGGAAACGAGCCCTCCTCGACGCGGAGCGGTCGGGTAGGGGGTGGGAGCGCCGGTCTTCAGACCGGCACGCGCGGTGCTCCGCACCGCGCACGTCGTAACCCCACCCGCCCTCACCGCGCCCCCGGCCCACCCCCGCAGGTGACGCGCCCTCAGAACTCCAGCGCCGAAACCGCCAGCTCCCCGCCCGGAGCTGCTCTCCCGGGTCGGCTGGGGCCGCGAGCGGAAACAGGCCCTCCTCGATGCGGAGCGGTCGGGCCGGGAGCGCCGGTCTTCAGACCGGCACGCGCGGCCGAAGGCCGCGAAACGTATGCCCCAACCAACCCACCTGGCGTGATCCCAGCCAGGAACGGCGCCTCACCGCCCGAAAGGAGCCGAGCGCGGCCCCCCACATCGCCGTAAAGCAGCGCGGTCGACGCGGGTTTCGCGCTCCCGCGCGATGCCGGCCGGAGGCCGGCGCTCCGAGTCGTCTCCGCCCTCAGAACGCCAGCGCCGAAACCGCCAGCTCCCCGCCCGCCACTCTGGAGTACACGATGGCGGGTTGCCGTTCGCTGCGGAAGACGCACTCCGCGACCAGGAAATACCCCGGCTGCAGGCTCCGGCGATACGCCTCGTCCACGGCAGCCTCCATGCTTTCGCAGAAGAGCGCTCCCGACCGGAGCTGCTCGACCGGATCGGCGCCGGGCACCGTCGCGTCGCGATAGATCAGCGCATACTGGCTGTGGTGACGCTCGGCGAAGTCGAACCGGAGGTGCCTCTCGAAAAGGTCATGCAACTCCCGAACCGGGATCGGCTGGGTCGCGGCCATCGGCATGCCTCCTGACGCAGAGACCATTCTGTACCGGGGATTGCATCGCTGACTAAGCAGGTCCAGCCGCCCGGCGAGTTGATCTGCGATCCCCCTTGGACCGGATGGGCCGGAGCGGCGCCCGTGCCAGATCTCCTGGCGAAGGCGCCGGGCCAGAAGGCTGCGGCGGGTCCACCGGCGCATCGGCTCCGCCCCGTCTGGTTCTGACCGGTAGTTAGTCAGCCATCCTTCGCCGCCAACGGTACAGCGGAAGCGGAACGACCGCCTCTCGCCTTCCTGCGCTTCTTGCCGGGGGCCGTCGTCGGGGCGTCCTTGGAGGCCGCCTTCCTCGCTTCCTTGAGCATTCGATGCTGGTGGCGGGTGTTCTCCACCAGAACCCCCCACATCAACTCCCGCTCTGCGGATGCTTCATCAAAGCGCTGATCGACATTGTCGAAGCGAGCGTTCATTTCCTTGCGGAAACTCGCGAACTGCTCGGTCAGAAACTGCTTTGTTTCTGCATCCACGTCCGGCCCTCCCTTGTGAAATGCGAGTCAGCACAAGAGGCATCAAGGCATGGGCATTTGAGGGCTGACACCGGCAACGCTACCACAGCAAACGCCCGTGATTTACCAACGGCAATGGTGCGCTACTCGACTCGGAGCGGAGGTGACGCCACGGCTTGGAACGCCGGCTGAAGCGGGCGTTCCAAGCCGTCGCGCCCTTCCGGCGCATGGGATCCGTCCCCCCGCCCGCCTGCGGCGGGCTGTGCCGGTCTGGAGACCGGCGTTCCAAGCCGTACGGGCCGTCAGAACTCCAGGGCGGAGACCGCCACGACGGCGGTGCGGACCTTGCCGTCGCGCCAGGCGACCATGAGGCGTTCCTGGACGTCGAAGACCTCCTCGATGTCCTCGCCTTCCGCCGCCTCTTCCTCGTCAGCCTCGTCCTCGGCCTCTTCGTCTTCCTCCGGCTCCGGGGGCGGCTCGTTGGCCACCCGGACGAGCTGCAGGACCCCGGCCTCCCGGCCCGCCGGGGCGTCCGCCACCTTGACGGACGGCCCGATGAGCCCGTCCGGCCAGACGCGCCGGACCCGGACCTCGCCCTGCCGCGAGCCGGGCGTTTCGAGCCAGGCCGCGACCGCGCTGCCGTCGTCGAGCATCGTGACCGCGGTGTAGCCGCGCCCGTTGCCGCCGTCCAGCCGGATCGGGACTCCGAAGCTCTCCCCGCCGTTCTGCGAGAAGGCGAAGCGGACCTCGGGCTCCCCGCTCGCCATGGTGAACCAGGCGACCGCCACGGCGCTGCCGGTCGCCGCGATCGCGGGACCGTTCACCGGGCAGGCGTTGATGCCCCAGCCGTCGGCGTGGACCGGCCTCGCCGGCTCCCAGCGGCCCCTCAGCTTGCGGGTGATGGCGATGTCGCGGACGTCGTCCTCCGGGGCGTTCCGGACCCGGTCCCGGTAGACGACGGCCGGATCGCCGTCGATGGTCGCCATCGCGGTGGGGCAGCAACTGCATACGTCGGGGTCGAGCCGCTGGTTGCCGAGCTGGTAGCCCTGTTCGTGGAACCGGGCGAGCCGCAGGGTCATGTCCGCGGGGTCCGTCGCGCCCGGCGGCGGGGTGAGGTAGGCCGCCGAGAATCCGCCCTGCTCCGGGGTGAAGGAAACAAATCCGGAGTAGCTCTCGACGTTGTTCAGCCCCTCGGAGAACACCTCGCGCCAGGTGGCGCCCCGGTCCATGGAAAAAACGATCTTCAGCCCGTAGCCGTAGTGGCCGCTGGCCTCCGGGTTCCGGACGAGGTAGTGCGCGGCGAGACGGTCCTCCCCGACGAGCGCGATGCTCGGGTGGTCCGCCCAGTTCGCGTACCAGTCGGACCCTTCGGCGATCGGCTTCGGCTCGCCCCAGGCGTCCTCGGTCACCTCTTCGCTGCCCCCCGGACGCTGGAGTTCCGAGAACCGGAGGGCATGTCCCTCGCCGGCCGTCTCCACCCAACTGAGGAAGGTCGCCCCTTCCGGCGCCGCGTAGAGCGAGTACATCCCGCTCCCGTCCGGGGCGGGGGTCTCGAGCGGCGAAACGCCCTCCTGGGCCCCGGCCCCGGCGGCGAGCAGCAGGACGCCGGCGAAACCGCTAAGACGCGAACGGGTCAGGGCGCGCATGGGAACCGGTGATTCTCGCACGGACGGCCGGATTCGGGGTACCGTTCGCCGGTTCCCGCTCCGGCAAGGAGGCGCCGATGTCCGATCTCTCTTTCAGGAAGGCCCTTGGGCTTGTCGGGGCCATCGCGCTCCTCGCGCTCCCGGCGGCGGCCGCCGCTCAGACCGCCGACGAACTCACCGAAGACGCCCGGCAGTTCGTGCAGTACGGCGACCCGGTCATCGCGATCACCGGGGTCCAGGTGGTGGACGGCACCGGCGCCGCCCCCCGCTCCGGCCAGACCGTGGTCATCGCCGACCGCCGCATCCAGAGCCTGGGCGCGGACGGCGACGTCGCGATCCCCGAGGGCGCGCGGCAGATCGACGGCTCCGGGCACACCGTGATCCCCGGCCTCATCGGCATCCACAACCACACGTTCTACACGACGGCGGCGCGGCACTCGCAGATGAACACCACCTCGCCGCGGCTCTACCTGGCGGCCGGCGTCACCACGATCCGCACCACGGGCAGCTATTCCCCGTACAGCGAGATCAATATGCGGCGCGCCATCGAGGCGGGCGAGATCGTGGGCCCGCGGATGCACATCACCGGCCCCTACATCTCGGGCGCCGGCGCCAGCACCTACATGACCCAGGTGAACAACCCCGAGGACGCCCGCCGGGTGGTGGCCTACTGGGCCGAGGAAGGGGCGACCTGGTTCAAGGCCTACACCCGTATCTCCCGGGCCGAGCTCGGCGCCGCCATCGAGGAAGCGCACAAGCACGGCCTCAAGTTCACCGCGCACCTCTGCTCGGTGACCTTCCGGGAGGCGGTGGACCTCGGGATCGACTCGCTGGAGCACGGGTTCTTCACGAACACCGAGTACCACGCGGACAAGGAGCCGGACGAGTGCCCGCCCGACTTCCGGAACACCCTCCGCGACATCGACATCGATTCGGACGAGGTCAACGCCACCATCTCCCACATGGTGGACAACGAGGTCGCGCTCACCTCCACGCTGGCGGTCTATGAGCTCTCGGTCCCCGGCCGGCCCCCGCTCGAGGACCGGAACCTGGAGGCGCTCTCCCCCGGGGCCCGCGACGAGTACCTCGCCCGCCGCGAGGAAATCGCCGGCGCCAGCGACGCGGTCATGCAGGACCTCTTCCCGAAGGCCCAGGCGTTCGAGTACCGCTACTTCCAGGCGGGCGGCCTGCTCGCCGCCGGGGTGGACCCCACCGGGAACGGCGGCGCCCTACCCGGCTTCGGCGACCAGCGGAACTACGAGCTGCTGCTCGAGGCCGAGTTCACCCCGGCCCAGGCGCTCCAGGTGATGAGCCTGAACGGCGCCCGGGTGCTCGGGGTGGACGGCGACCTCGGCAGCATCGAGGAGGGCAAGCTCGCCGACCTGATCCTCATCGACGGCGATCCGGTGGCCGACCCCTTCCAGATCCGGAACGTGGTGACCGTCTTCAAGGACGGCGTCGGCTACGACTCCCTGAAGCTGATCGCGTCGGTGAAGGGCTTGGTGGGGCTGGAATAGGGGACGCGTCGGCTTGGAGCGCCGGCTTCAGCCGGCACCGCGGCCGCAGGCCGCGAAACACGGTACGCCCGCGAGCCCCGACGGCGCCGCCGGCTTGAGGACGGGAGTTGCTGAGTGCCGCTTCGCACCGACTTTTCCACAAAAGCGCTCCGGATGGGAAGAAAGTACGCGGAATTGCGTCTATAGGTGGTGAGGGACGGGGCACGCGCGCCTCGTCGTCGCTATTCCACCTGGAGGGACCACTGCCTTGAACGAAGCGAAGAAAAACCCGGTTGCCGCCGCCGCCACCGGCGTCGTGGAGGGGCCCTATACTGGTCTCGGCAACGGTCAAGAGGAAGTCGTGAACAGCGCAGAAATGGCGGCGATCCGGGCGCTGGACCGGAACCTCACCGACGGGTTCAACCTCGTGCACGGTCAGTTCGCGGTACTTCGGTCGGAACGGCAGGAGGACCGTGAGGAGTTCCGGGATTTCCGGAGGCAGCACCGCGAGGACTTCAGGGAACTCAAGACCGACATCGCCCGGGTGGACGCTCGGGCAGAGCAGCGGACGAAGGAGCTGGAGGTCTGGTTCAACGAGCGGTTGACCGAAGTGGACTCGCGGGCGGAGCGCCGGGCGAAGGAGCTGGAGGTCCGGTTCAACGAGCGGTTGACTGAGGTGGACGCTCGGGCGGAGCAACGCACGAAGGAGCTGGAGGCCGGAATCGCCCAACGGTTCGGAGCGGCGGAAGTCCGGCTCGAGAGACTGGAGAACGCGTTGCTGGACCTCACGGCCTTGGCCAACAAGTCCCTGGAACGGAGTTCCGGAACGCGCCGCCTGGCCTGGGGCGTCCTGGGCGCCGTCGGCCTGCTTCTGGCCGGGGGACTGATTCGCCCGCTGTTCGAGCGGGCGGTGGCGGCGCTGGTCGGCGGTTAACTGCCTCTGCCAGCTCGATAGGGAGCTGATCGCGTCGGTGAAGGGCTTGGCGGGCCTGGAGTAAGGCGGGGACCGCCGGTCTTCAGACCGGCACCGCGGCCGCAGGCCGCGAAACCGCGTACCGCTGCGCGCCCGGATGGCGCCGCCGGCTTGGAACGCCGGCTTCAGCCGGCACAGCCCGCCGCAGGCGGGCGGAAGCCGAACTCTCGACCTACGAGAACAGCTTGATCATGGCCACCACGAGCGCCGCCTGGGCCATCAGCGCCCCGAACATCCACTTGATCAGATCACCGCGGAGCACGGCGATCCGTTTCTCCACGTCCATCTGGACCAGCTTCACGGTGTGCGCGAGATCCTCTTTGGAGACCATGTCGGTGCGTAGGTCCTCGAGATCCTCCTTGGAGGCCATGTCGGCGCGGAGGTCTTCGAGATCCTTCTTGGAGGCCATGTCGGCACGGAGGTCCTCGAGATCCTTCTTGGAGACGCCGTTTGCGCGGAAGTTGGCCAGGTCCTCCCGGACCGCCTCCACGTCCGCCTTCGTGGCGACGTCTCGCCGGATGTTCGCTTCGGTGTCTGCCAGATCCCTCCGAACCAGCTCCGTGTCGGCCTTGGTGGCTGCTTCGCGCCGGAAGCTCTCGACATCCGTCTTTGTGGCGACGTTTCGGATCCAGGGGCCCATGTGCTCTTCGGCCAGGACCTCGGCCAGCCCTCGCTCCATGCCGGCCTCGGTGAGCCGCTTCACGAACCGGTGGCTGTCGAACACTGCTTCTGCAACCTGTGGGGCAGTCATGCTACCAACCCCCCGTCGGACGCGCAGAGCGGATTGATCGGCGGGACGTGGCCGGTGTTCGGCATCGGGAACTCCTCCTGATGTGCAGTGGAGGAAACCCGTTGTTTCCCCCTATCTGCCTAGACGTAATTCCGGTCCGTTTCTTCCCGTTTCGGACGCCAATGTGGAAAAGTCGAAGCGAACGTGCACATTCCGGCGTGTCGGCTCGGAGCGCCGGCCTCCGGCCGGCATCGCGGCCGCAGGCCGCGAAACCGCGTACCGCTGAGCGCTCGCGCGGCGCCGCCGGCGTTCCAAGCCGTTCTGCGATCAGCGATTCTCGCCGGCGCGGTAGAGGCGGCGGATCGCTTCTTCGAGTACGCCCGGGAACGTGGCGTCGCCGATGGCCTGGAGGGCGGCGAGGGCTTCCTCGCGGTCGCCGCGGGCCTCGGCCACCAGTGCGAGGTTGAAGCGGATGGCCGCCATGTCGAGTGGGGATCCTGGTCCGATGGTTCCGGACGCGCGGGTGAAGGCGGCGCCGGCGGCCTCGGCTTCGCCGGCGGCGAACGCGGCCAGGCCCTCGGTCAGCGCGGCGACCTCGGCGGGCTCCGGGCCGCCGTCCACCCGGACCCGGTAGTCCGGCGCGCCGGCGTCGTTGCCGCCGGCGAGCTGGCTCCGGGAGACGACCACCGCGCCCTCACGGAAATCGGCGGTGCAGTCCTCCTCGAAGGGGCCGGTGGCGGGGCCCCAGGCGAGGCAGGCCTCTCCGTCGGGACGCTCCCGCAGGAACACCAATCCCTCCTCGCGGGCGGTCACGTTCCCGGCGCGTCCGGGAACGATCTCGAGCACCTCGAGTTGCCCCGGATCTCCCGGCCGGACCACCGCCGACAGCACCAGCGCCGCGCCGTCCGCCCCCTCGTAGTCCCGCTGGATGACGAAGGACTCCCCGACGGCCGCGACCCGCAGCCGCCCGCCCGGAACGGCCCGCACCACGTCCCCGTCCAGCGCCTGCGCCGCCTGCAGCAGACGCTCCCCGAAGCGGGGCGTCATCCGCGCCAGCAGCGCGAGCCGGGCAGCGTCCCCGGCCTCCAGCCCGGAAGCCGCCCGGAGCAGTGACACCCCGCGCCCCGCCGGATCGCTGGCCCCCCGCAACCCGGTGCGGACCGCGTTCAGCAGCCGTTCCTCGATGTCCCGCACCGGTTCGGCGCCGGCCTCGAGGCGCCGCAGAACCTCGATCATCGCCTCCGCGTCGTCCGGGACCTCCACCAGCGGCGCGCCGCTGCCCTCGATCGGGGAGTTGTCGAGGAACCGGAACAGCGCGCTCAGGTCGCGGCGCACCGAACCGCCGCCCAGCGGAAGACGCCAGACGGAAAGCCCCGCCCGCGCCGCCAGCCAGAGGGTGCCGCCGGTGTCCGCAACAGGCTGGAATCCCACGGTGACCCGCCGGACGACGTGCCCGATGGGGCGCTCCCGGATCCCCGCCCGCGCCGCCGCCGACTGCGGCTCGGGCATGAAGAACCCGCCGCCCGTCAACCCGGCGATCCGGGTCAGGATGGCGAGGTCGGCGTCGGACACCGCCGCCAGCACGTCCGCGGGCTGGCCCCGCAGCGCGTTCTGCAGTTCGTCCAGCACCTCGCCGCAGCGCGGACAGCCGTCCGCTGGGAAGTAGAGGACGAGCGGCCGGCCCTCCCCGAACGAGCGCTCGCTCGACCAGACGCCCCCCTCGACGGCCAGCGACAGAACCGGGAAGACCCCGTCGTAAGGGGTCGTCCCCTCCGGCGGCCGCCGCCGCGAGGTCTCGGGGGCCCGGAAGCGGAACCGGTCGAGCGCCGCCGCCAGCCCGTTCTCGGTCCGAAAGGCGCCGGTCTCCCGCAACAACTCCAACGCTTCCGGATCCGATCCCCCCGAACGCGCCCACGACCGCAGCAGCGCATCGACCCGCCCGGACAGCGGGATCCCCGGAAGATCCGCCAGCCGGCGCCACGTCTCCGCTCGCGGATCGAGCGCAATCGCCCGCCGGTACTCCCGCGCCGCCCCCACGGCGTCCCCCGTAGCGGCCAGCGCATCCCCCAGCGTCACCCGGTACGCCGCCCGCGCCAGCCGGTACGCGGCATTCGCGGCCCCGGTGAACTCGTCCAGGACGATCCGCCCCTCTGGGATCTCCTGGCTCCAGTCCGTCGGCTCGAACGCGTCGGAGCCCGTGACCGCCGCAAACGCGCTCTCCAGCGCCGCCTCCCCATCGCCGCTCCCCAGCAGCCGCCGCGCCTCCGCGTGCTCCGCCGAACCCGGCGGCTGCGCCCAGGCGGACGCCCCCACCACCCACACCGCGACCAACGCCGCGGCGCCCCGAGGGCTCAACGGAGTCGCCGGAGCCGCTCGACCGCCTCCACGAGCGTTTCCCGGTTCTTGCAGAAGGTGAACCGGAGCCGCTGGCTGCCCGCCGCGGGGTCGGCGTAGAAGCTCGACCCCGGCACCGCGGCCACCCCCACCGTCTTCACTAGGTGCTCGGCGAAGGCCACGTCGTCCGGGAAGCCGAAGTCCGAGATGTCCGTCATCACGTAGTAGGCGCCGCCGGGCTCGAAACATCGGAAGCCGACCTCGGTCAGACCGGCCACCATGAGGTCGCGCCGCTCTTCATATCCCGTCCGCAGTTCTTCGTAGTAGCTCTCGGGCAGCCGCAGGGCCGCCGCCCCCGCCTCCTGCAAGGGAGCGGCCGCGCCCACCGTCAGAAAGTCGTGCACCTTGCGGATCGCGGCGCTCAGGTCCTCGCTGGCTACCGTCCAGCCGACCCGCCAGCCGGTGACCGAGTACGACTTGGACAGCCCGCTGATGGTCACCGTCCGGTCCGCCATCCCCGGCAGCGTCGCGATCGGGATGTGCCGGGCGCCGTCGTAGGTGATGAACTCGTAGATCTCGTCGGTGAAGGCGATCAGGTCGTGCTCGGTGCAGAGCGCCGCGATCCGCGACAGCTCCGCCTCGCCGAACACCTTCCCGCTCGGGTTCTGGGGCGAGTTCACGATGATCGCCCGGGTGCGCTCGTTGACGGCGGCGCGCAGCTCGTCCTCGTCGAAGGTCCAGTCCGGCTCGTGGAGGCGGACGTAGCGGGGCACCGCTCCCGAGAGGATGGTGTCCGGCCCGTAGTTCTCGTAGAACGGCTCGAAGACGATGACCTCCTCGCCCGGATCCACCACCGCCAGCATCGTGGCGATCATGGCCTCGGTCGAGCCGCAGGCCACCGTGAAGTTGCGCTCGGGGTCCACGTCCATGCCGTAGAGCGCCCGGTAGCGCTCGGCGAGCGCGTCGCGCAGCGACTTGGCGCCCCAGGTGATGGCGTACTGGTTGATGTCTCGCCGGATGGCCTCGACGGCCGCTTCCTTGATCTCGGCGGGGGCCGGGAAGTCCGGAAACCCCTGGGCGAGGTTCACGCCGCCGTACTGCATCGAGAGCCGGGTCATCTCCCGGATCACCGACTCGGTGAACTGCGCGGCCTTCCGGCTGCCGCGGCGCCGCGCCGCCAGCGTTTCGCTCACTGGTTGGCCTTCGCTTTCGCGTTGCCGAGTTCGGGGTAGAGCCGGCGGTAGATCTTCTCGTTCCGCAGGATGAGCTTCACGTAGTTGCGCGTCTCGGTGAACGGGATCTCCTCGATGAACACCTCGGCGGGGATCTTCATGTTCATGTCGGTCCAGTCCCGCACCCGGTGCGGGCCGGCGTTGTAGCCGGCGAGCGCCAGCTCCGGGCGGCTCGCGAACCGGTCGAGGAGCTGCCGCAGGTAGCGCGTCCCGAAGCGGATGCTCACCCCGGGGTCGTAGAGCCGCGAGGTGCGGTAGCTGACCCCTTCGAGCCGGGCGAGCGCCCGGCCGGTCGCCGGCATGACCTGCATCAGCCCGCGCGCCCCCACCGGCGACCGGGTGCGGGGGACGAACACCGACTCCTGCCGGATGAGCGACGCGACCCAGTAGGGGTCGAGGTCCCACTGCTCGGAGCGCTCCAGGATCCGCTCCTCGAAGCGCAGCGGGTAGAGGATGCGCCACCAGGCGTCGGGCAGGGCCTCCCCGGCGGCGGAGGTGTGGAACGGCGCGGCGCGCCGGAGCGCCTGGATGGCCTGGACCGCCTTGTTGTCGTCGGCGAGCAGCCAGGCGCGCATCGCCTCGAACGCCGGGTCGTCGGGCAGTCCGCGCCGGGCGGCGGCCAGCGCCGCATCCCGGGCCCGCTCGCCGTAGCCGGCGGCGTAGAGCTCCTCGACGCGCGCCGCCTCCGCCGTCCGCTGCACCCGGAACCGCTCGAGGAGCCGGTGCGGCTCGCTCAGCGGGTTGACGAGGGCTTCCTCCCCGCCCATCTCCTCGAGGCGCTCCGCGGCCATCCGCCCGTAGTAGGAGTGCTGATAGCCGACGAAGACCTCCCGGTAGAGGTCCGCCGCGCCCTCCGGGTCCCCCGTCCGCTCCCGTGACCGGCCCGCGAAGTACAGGAACTGGCCGGCCATGAAGTCGCCGGGGTTCTCCCGCGCCGCCCGCTCGAACTCCTCGGCCGTCCCGTCCAGGTCGTCGTTGCGGTACCGGTCCCAGAGCACGTGCCAGCGGGCGAACAGCCCGTGCTGCCCGGTCGGATACGCCTCCGCCAGCCGCGCCAGATACGGCAGCGCGGCCACCCGGTCGTTCTTCGCCAACTGCGCGCGCGCCATGCTGTAGAGCGCCCGCTCCCCGAACGGGTGTTCCTGTTCGAGGCCGAGCAGCTCCTCGAGCACCCGCTGCTGGGTCGTCCGCCGCTCCAGCCGCCGCAGCGACTCCCCGCGGTAGTAGAGCGCCTCCGGCAGGAGGTCCGGCCGCTTGATCCGCGCCAGGGTCCGCAGCGACGCGCTCAGCCGGCGCCGGTGGTGCTCCGCCACCCCGATCCGCAGCCGCACCAGCTCGCTGTCCGCCGCCGAGGCGAAGCGCCGCGCGACCTCCAGGTAGTTCTCGTGCGCCTTCCGGTGGTTCCCGGCCCGCGCGAACCCCGCCGCCCGCCGCATCGCCCGCGGGTACTTCTCGGCGTCCGAGGGGTTCGCGACGTCCCGCCGCTTGTACAGCTTCGAGAGCTGCCGCCCCGCCGGCAGCGACTCCCCATGCGTCGGCATGTCGTAGTACAGGACCTCGAGCGTCCGCGCGGCCTCCTCCCGCCGCCCCATCCGTTCGAGTGCCGCCGCCTTCGCCGCCAACGCCTCCCCTCTTAGCGTGAAGCCACCCTCGGCGGCCGCATCCAGATGGACCAGCGCCTCCTCCCGTTCCCCCGCCCGCGCCAGCCGCCGCCCCAGGTCGAACCGAAGCCGGTCCCGGTCCCCATACTCCGGAAACTCCTCCACCACCCGCCGCAGCAGCGCAATCCCGTCGCTCCGCCGCACCCCCGGCAAGCTCCTCCCCAGGATGTGCAACGCATCCGCCGCCAACTGGCTGTCGGTCAGCACCGGCGCCGTCAGCCGCTCCTCCGCCTCCGTCCACCGCCCCCGCCGCAACGCATCCGCCCCCAACCGGTACGAAGCCGCGGCCCGCGCCCGCGCCGACACCGCGCCATCATCAGCAATCGCCTCCAACGCCTCCCGCCGGTCCGCCCGCGACTCGACCATCGCCGCCCGCCGCACCGCCGCCAGCCCATCCGGCAACTCCTCCAGCGCCTCCCAAGGAATCCCCGAGAACTCCTCCGCTGCCCCCAGCGGGATCGCCACAAGAACAACGAAGGCCCCACCAGCAAGAGCGGCACGCCACCCCCGCCCGGGACCGCCGGTCTTCAGACCGGCACGCGCGGCGCCCCGCGCCGCGCACGTCGTAACTCCACCCAACCTCACGCCGCCCACCTCCCGGAAGCCCGCCCAGCGGGCACCGCCCCCCCGGCTTGGAACGCCGGCTTCAGCCGGCACAGCCCGCCCCCGGCGGGCGAAGTCGCGTATGTCTGCTCACCCCGATCGCGCGAACGCAGGAATATCCAACCCCCAGACCGCCCGGACGCCACCCCCTCGGAGCGCCGGCCTCCGGCCGGCATCGCCCGCGCAGCGGGCGAAACCACGTCCACCTCCTCACCCCCATCCCGCGAACCCAAGAACCACCAACCTCCAGATCGCCGCCGTAGCACCCCCGCCCGGGACCGCCGGTCTTCAGACCGGCACCCGCGGCGCTCCGCGCCGCGCACGTCGTAACCCCACCCGGAACCAGGTGGCTCCGGCCTCGGCGCGGAGCCAACCAGCGGAGACGGCACCCCCGCCTCGGAACGCCGCCCCCCGGCCACCATCGCGCACAACCGCGAAACCCGCCCCGATAGCGCCACCTCTCTCATCCCCAGCACGCTCCCCAAGCCAATCCGCTCACCAGCATCCCCCCCACCGGAGAGCCGCTCCCGCCGGAAATCCACCGCCGGTTGGCTGCCGCGCGACCTCATCACAGGCTGCTACAATCGTAGCCGATTCGCGACGCGGTCCTGAGTGCGGGGCAACTGTCCCCACCGGGATACGGGGCCGGTTTTCGGCCCCGGAATTGCCGCCTTGACTCGCGCGAGGAGGGGGCGTACTGGGTTCGACGAAGGTACATGAAGCAACGACTGCATGTCGGGGGTCCATCTCCCGTAAACGGTGGAAACACAACAAACGCCAACACTGATCTGGCACTGGCTGCATAAGCCACGTCCTTCCTGACCACGCCTGCCGGGCGGGAAAGGACGTCGACTAGGCGGGCTTGGCTGGCGGTCCTCCCGAGCCGCCGGTGAGACTCAGGGATAGGTCCTACGGCGCGATTCGCCGGGTTGATGCGCCGCGGGGCCGAAGCAGGGAAAGGCGCCTCCGGGCGCGGGTTCCCGCCACAACCCGGATATGCATGTAGACGTCGTTGTCGAAGGCTTTCGGACGCGGGTTCGATTCCCGCCGCCTCCACCAAGTGGCCTGAGTTTGGTTGCTCTCTGCTGTTCCGCGAGAACCGTTGCAACTCGAAAGTACCGCGCTTCGTTGACGAGTCGACGCTTGCACTGTTAGTTGTCTGGCGAGGTAACGGCAATCGAGGGCAGCCGGAAAGAGCGGAGAACTGTCGGCAGGGGCACATCCGTTTCTGGTCCCTTACTTTGTCGATAGGGGAACTGCCACGATGGCGACGTACTGTGTCATCCACGAAGAGCGCGGCAAGCGCCGCCGCACGGTGACGGGGGGCTCCAGTCGGAAAGGGAGTGGGCTATTGTCTTAACGGGGATTCCCCCAGAAGGGATGAGCCGAAAGGGAAAAGAGAGCCATGAAGGGATTATTCGGTGGCTTGGTGGCCGCATGGCATCAGCAAAATCAGATTAGGGCCAGGGAAATCGAAAGCCGCTTGTATCCGGAAAAACGCCGAGTCTACGGAAAGGCGATCAATGACTACATGGAGATTGTCAGTCGGAATTCTGCTTCAGGACGAAGCGAGATACCCGCACGAGATATCGCCAAGATCATGGGACACAAGCGCGAACTGATGCTCTTCGCAAGTGCTGGAGTCATCAGGGCGTGGAATCACATGGAGAAGAGCGCAGGAGAGGGTGGGCCGGACGTTCTCAGGGCGTTCGACAGCATCGTTCGCGAGATGCGGCGCGATCTCGGTTACGACGATTCGGAACTAGAGGTCGGCGAGTTGTTCAGCCTAATCCTGAAGGCAGAAGACAAAGACAAGCTAGTGACTTAAGTGGCGAGCTACGAATCCCCAGGCATCAACCCAGGCTACAGAGTCAGTATTGGCTCTCGGGCATTCCCTAGACGGAATTCGGGCCCGTTTCTTCCCGCCCGGGGCCGGAATGTGGAAAAGTCGAAGCAAAGGTGCGTAAGGGCGGTGGCGGCCGTAGGGGAGCGCCGGCTTCAAGCCAGCATCGCCCGGGAGCGCACAACCCGTGTTGATGGCACCGCGCGATGGGGACGTGAGAGCCGCGGTCGGCTCCCTGGGGGTGTGCGGTTTTGCCTCGCTGCGCTCGGCGATGCCGACCAGAGGTCGGCGCTCCGAGCCGCCGCACCGTGAGGGCTCAAAGCCACACGCGGCGCGGTGCGCCTCGGGACACCCGACCAGTTCAGTTCGTGTTCGCGAAGAGGAAGCCGAAGACCGCGATCAGGACGGTCACCAGCAGGTCCAGGCCGCGCCACCAGGAGCCGCATCTGGGCGGCGGCGGCATCGGGAACACCTGCCGCCGTCAGCGGGTCAGCAGGAGACCGAGAATGGCGAATGCCAGGATCAGTGCCACGCCCATCAGGGCCAGCACCACCCACATCTGGGTGATGAGCTTGTCCAGCTTGCGGACTCCCTCCCAGGGGTCGTATGCGAACGGGTCCGGTCGCAGCTCCATCTCGCCGAAGTGTGCGTGCCACTCCTGGTCAACGCGCCGCATTTCTATGACGATAGGACGCGCCTGCGCGGCGGCGGTCTCGGGAACCATGGACTCGGTGTGCGCGTCCGCAGTATAGGTGGGCGCCTCATCGGAACTGGTGTCCGCGAGCGCCCGTGTCATCGACCGGAGCCTCCGTCCGCTGGCCCCCGGAATCGACAGGAGCTTCGCGCTATCGACCGGGGCTCCCGCCGCCTACACGCATCCCTCCACGTCTCCAAGACCCGGAGGGGTGGCCGTGTTGTCATTACATCAGTCAATTGCATCCGTAACTTACAAATAAGTCACTCAAAAAAGGAACAGTAAACCAACGAAAACCGGCGACCGGCTCCAGTAAGCTCGCCCCTCGTGGAAGGACTCAATCTCCGCGGCGATCCGGCTCCTCCCAAGGAGCCGCCGACCGAGGAGCCGCTCGGTCTCGATCTCATCCGCGACTGGCTCTCGAAGCCGCGCCCCCGGCTCCGCCGCCTGTGGCTCTGGGTGCCGCATACTGCGAAAGGCGTCCGCAAGGTCTACCGCTGGCTGCGGGCGAACAGCGGTCCGGCGCTCCGCCGCACGGTCGAGACGCTTCGCAAGACGGCCAGGATCATTCAGGCGTTGCGCGGGGCCGCAAGCCGGTTGAGCGTGCGGTTGGAAGGGACGTTTCCGCCCGGAAGCCGGGGCCGCGCGGTGGCCGGGCATCTGGCCGACGGCAGCCGGTCGCTCGGCCGCTTCGCGCTCGCGCTCCTGGGCATCGGCAGCGAGGCGGAGCGCGTCCCCAGGATGTGGGAAAACGAGCCCGGACACCGCGAACGCCCGCCCGAACGGGAGCGGCCGCCTTCCAGACCAGGGTCGGAGTCAGCCACCGAAACACCGGATGGCCCGGGGACGAACGAGCCGCGTGCATCCACTCGCGGCGGTCCGACGAGCCGGGAAGAAGCCTCCGCTTCCCCCGGCGCGGCGGGATCGCCGACAAACGAGGTGTCCGGACCCGAACCATCCCCACCGGCACCACCCTCAGCGGAACCGTCTCCGCCAGATCCGTCCGAACCGGAACCGTCCCGGGAGGATCCGCCGGCCAGCGGCTCCGCAGAACCCGTCCGGGCGGCCACCTCCCCCGTCCCCGGCCTGCCCCCAGGGCCGCGCGCCGACGCGCTCGCGAAGATGTCAAAGCGCCTGCGCGGGGAGATCCTCAGGCTGGGCAAGCGTCCTCGGAAGGCGGTGCTGCGATACACCATCTGGAGGATCCTGAACGAGTGCGGCGAGCAGACCTCTGAGGACCTGGGATTGCTGTTGCAGATGGATCCCGCGAATCTCGCCAAGCGCCATCTCAGCGCGCTTGTCGACGACGGCGCCGTCGAGCGCACGATTCCCGACCAGATCAGGCATCCGAAGCAGGCTTACCGCTCCACGGGTCGGCCCCCGGGGATTGACGGCTGGCCCGACGACAGCGCGTAGCGCGGCTCGGCGGCGCTCACCGACCGCTGTCATCGACCGGAGCTTTCGTCCGCCGACCTCGGATATCGACCGGAGGTTGGCGATATCGACCGGAGCTTTCGTCCGCCGACCTCGGATATCGACCGGAGCTTGGCGTTATCGACCTAAGGCTCCGCCCGCCGACCTCGGATATCGACCGGAGCTCGGCGTTATCGACCGGAGCTTCTGTCCGCCGGGCTCGGATATCGACCGGAGCTGGGCGATATCGACCTAAGGCTTCGCCCGCCGGCCCTGGATATCGACCGGAAATGGGCGATATCGACCTAAGGCTCGAGCCTGCCGACCCCGGATATCGACCGGAGGTAGGCGATATCGACCTAAGGCTCCGCCCGCCGGCCCTGGATATCGACCGGAGCTTCCATCCGCTGGTCCCCGATATCGACCCAAGCTCGGCGTTATGGTCAAGAGACACGAACTTGTACGCAGTTTGGGAGACACCAACTTTTGCGCACTGGTGTTCCTTGAAGGGAGGGCTGCTTCCGGCCGGGCGGCCGCGAGGCGAAGGGAGCGGAGCTTGGCGTTATCGACCGGAGCCTGCACTCGCCGGCCCTCGATATCGACCGGAGCTCGGCGTTATCGACCGGAGCTTCTGTCCGCCGGGCTCGGATATCCACCGGAGCTGGGCGATATCGACCTAAGGCTTCGCCCGCCGGCCCTGGATATCGACTGGAGTTCGGCGTTATCGACCCAAGGCTCCGCCCGCCGGCCCTAGATATCGACCGGAGTTCGGCGTTATCGACCTAAGGCTCCGTCCGCCGGCGCTGGATATCGACCGGAACTCGGCGTTATCGACCTAAGGCTCCAACCCGCCGACCCCGGATATCGACCGGAACTCGGCGTTATCGACCTAAGGCTCCAACCCGCCGACCCCGGATATCGACCGGAGCTCGGGTTATCGACCTAAGGCTCCATCCCGCCGGCCTTGGACATCGACCGGAGCTCAGCGTTATCGACCTAAGGCTCCGCCCGCCGGCCCCGGATATCGACCGGAGCTTGGCGTTATCGACCTAAGGCTCCGCCCGCCGGCCCCGGATATCGACCGGAGCTGGGCGTTATCGGCCTAAGGCTCCGCCCGCCGGCCCTGGATATCGACCGGAGCCAGGAAATCTCCGGCGTGGGTGCTGTGACGGTGAATGAGGTTGCGCCGTGCGCGGCGCGGAGCGCCGCGCGTGCCGGTCTGGAGACCGGCGTTCCAAGCCGGGCGTGCCACCGGGCGGTCCGGGGATGGCGCGCCGGCCGGGCATTCCGCGTGCGCCGTCAGCCTCACGGACTGCCGTCCTCCAGGGCGGCGATCTCGTCGTCCGGCAGGGGCTCGAAGAACGAAGGCGGTACCGAGAAGGTGCCCTTGGCGAGGCCGAACGGGCGTGGTTCCGCCGTGGGTTGCCGAAGCGGCCGGATCTCGGCGACCGGCTGGTTGCGCCGGCACAGGACGACGGTCTCGCCCGCCACGACGCGGTCCACGTACCGGGAGAGGTGGGTCTTCGCCTGTTGGATGTTGACCTGAATCATGATCCTGATTCTCTTTTGGAACCGGGCTGGATTGACTTGGCGCTGTGGGCGCTGGTTTCGCGCTCCCGCGCGATGCCGGCCGGAGGCCGGCGCTCCGATGCGTTGCACCATGAGGGCGCGTCGCAGCGCGGCGCCGCGGGGGTGGCCGCCGGCCTACCTTGTGAACAGGATGCCGAAGACCGCGATGAGGGCGGTGATCAGGAGGCCGAGCGCGCCTGTCACCAGCCGCATCTGGGCTGACAGCACGTCCAGCTTGCGGTCGTGCGTGGCGACGGCCTTGGCAAGCTCATCCAACTTGCGATCCTGTTCGGCTTCGGCCTCCTTGAGCGCCTGGATATCGGCGGTGACCGTGCGGTGGTTCTCGGCGACGGTCTCGGCGAGGTCGCGAACCTGCTCGGTGAGGCCGCGGACCATCTCGGCGAGGTCGCGAACCTGCATGGTGAGCTGGCTGACTTCCTCCAGGATCGGCTGCGTGTGCGCGGCGACGGTCTCGGAAGTCATGGTGTGCATTCGCTTTTCCGCAGTATAGGCGAGCTTCGCCTCGACCCCCGCGTCGAGCAAGGCGTGGAAGATGGCGCCTTCCTCGGGAGGTTCGGGTGGGGCGCCGTCCGGGACGGGTGGCGGAGCGTCGGCGGGTGGGGGGGCCGGCTTCGGCGTAGGTTCGGGGGCGGGCGCCGGGGCGGGCTGGGAGGGCATCGGGAACTCCTGGGGGAAGCGTCGGAGGACGCGGTGTCCTCCTCTACTTTCCTAGACGGAATTCGGCCCCGTTTCTTCCCGCTTCGGAGGGTTTTGTGGAAAAGTCGAAGCGAATGTGCACTTCCGCGGGTGGGTTAGGAGCGGTGATGGTGTCCCCGGCTGGGAGCGCCGTGCGCGGCCATCTGGCGTTGGTGGCGGCGTGTTGTGCGCGGGCCTGCGGCCCGCTGTGCCGGCTGAAGCCGGCGTTCCAAGCCGTGGGCGCGATCTGGGGTTGGTGGCGGTGTGTTGTGCGCGGGCCTGCGGCCCGCGGTGCCGGTCTGAAGACCGGCGGTCCCGGTCCCCTTCCTCAGGCGTCGCCTGATCGGTATTCGCCGGGGGTGGCGCCGGCGAGGCGCTTGAACCACCTGGTGAACGAGGCCTGGGAGGCGAACCCGCAGCGGAAGGCGATCTCGGCGAGCGAGAGCTGGCCCTCCGCGATCCAGGACCGGGCCTTCTCGAGCCGGCGGCTCGTGAGGTAGCGGTGCGGCGCCATGCCGGTCGCCGCCTTGAAGGCGCGGGCGAAGTGGAAGGGACTCAGACAGGCCTCGTTCGCGAGCGCCTCGATGGTCAGGTCTTCGGCCAGATGGGTCTCGATGTAGTCCGTGACGCGGCCGAGCCGTCCGGGATCGAGCGCCCCGCGGGCGGTCGGGAGGGACGAGGCGGCGGCGGTCAGGCTGGAGTGACGCTGAAGCAGATGAACCTCGAGCGCCGTGGCCAGGGTCTCCGCCAGCATGTTGCCCGCCGGGGTGGGATCGAGCATCTCCGCGCGGATCGCCCGGGCGATTCCCTCGATCAGGGGATCGCGGAACGCCTTCTCGTAGCGGAGCCGGATCCTGCCGGGATCGGCGTCGAGTTCACGAAGCGCCGTTTCCGCGAGCCGGGGCAGGAACAGGTGGACGCATTCGCCGATCTCCCCCCGGAGCTGGAAACTCTCCTCCTGAAAGCCGGCGGGACACAGCGCCACCGTGCCCGGAATGGCGTAGCAGTCCTGCGCCCGGCCGTTGTCGCGGCGGCGGACGGGCAGACGGCCCCGCAGGATGACGGCGACTTCCGTTTCCTGTCCCGGCGCGTTGCCGAGCTGGCCCGGCGCGTGACGCCAGCGCTCGGCCAGCAGCCGTTTCCATCCCCGGCCGTTGCTGGTGCCGAGTTGGGTCCCCGTTATGTACTTGGCGGGTACGTGTCTGCCGAGACGAAGTGCAGTGTCGAAATCAGTGCGCCGGCGTCGGCTGTTCTCCATGAAGCACCACCACGATCCCAATGAGTGTCACGTATTGATAACTGTTCTCGGTCAACTGTGCAAACTGGAGGCAGTGACGCCGTGTTCGTGTCGCGCGTCATTTCGATAGTGCGACAAACTTCGAAGTGTGCGGGATATCGCATGAACGAATGTGACGGGCCGTGCAGTGGACGCGTCGATCCGTCAACGTCCGTAGCGGCGGTTGGCGCTGCAGCATGAAGACGTTGCAGGAGGTTGCGTTCGGCGTTCGATGTCCCGACAACAAATGACCTGCCCATGCGATGCATCGCACCCCGGCGGTTCCCGTCCGCGGGAGTTCGGCCTACGGGGTCAATCGGATGCGGCGCCCGGCGGCCGTTCCCGGCGCCGGATCCCGAACTGCGCGGCGCGCCGGGCGACGAGACGCTCGATGGCCTCGATGCGCGTCTCGCATTCATGGATCGCCCGGGCGAGCGCCGCGAGGTCCTCGAGAGCGGGAGCTTCGCCCGGTTCGCCGCGCTGCGCGGGATACAGGGTTTCATCCACCCAGAGGCGGATCAGGTTGTGGGGCAGGTCGTGACGGCGCGCCAGTCCGTGGAGCGTCTCGCCGTCGAGGTATTCCTGAACGACCTGCCGTTTGAGTGCGACGCTATGTGTCCTGTTTCCTGCCATGACATCGGCCCCCGGGGACTCGTACGCAGCAGGATGAAACGCGTGTTCCGCGCGCGCAACCCGAACGCACCCGAGGCGAACGCGAAGACAGCAGGCAGGGACAACGAAACAGCAAGGGCGCGCAAGGAAAAAACGCCGCCGTGGACGAACAGCAAGAACGGCCAACGGGACAGCAAGCCCGGGCAACCGGGTACGCTCGCGTTTCGACGATGAGCGAGCGCTGTCCGAACTGCGGGTCCGGGCAGGTGGAGCGGTACTGCCCCGCCTGCGGCCAGCGCGCCGCCGAACTGCGGACGCCGGTCAGCGCGTTCCTCCGCGAGGCCCTGGACGACGTCTTCTCGTTCGATTCGCGGATCTGGCGGACGCTCGTCGCGCTCTTCCGCCGGCCCGGCTCGCTGACCGCGGACTACTGGGCGGGGCGCCGGGCCCGGTTCGTGACGCCGCTGCGGCTGTACCTGATCGTCAGCTTCGTGAGCTTCCTCTTCCTCGTGTTCACCGCGCCGAACGCGGTCCTCGACGCGACCGGTACCAACCCCTGGGCGCCGCTCCGGATCGGTTCGGGACCTCCCCCCGTCGATCTGCCCTCCGGTGCGGCGCCGATCGCTGTGGAGGTTGTCGAAGGCGAGGATTCGGAGTCCGGCGAAGACGAACCCGATTGGTTCTCGGAACATGTGTTCCAGCCGGCGCTCGAAGCTCCGGAACGCGCCCAGCGGCTCTTCCACCAGCGGCTCCAGTGGACGGTGTTCGCCCAGGTTCCCCTCTTCGCCCTCTGGCTCCGGCTGCTGTACCGCCGGCGGGAGCGCTACTTCGTTCCGCACCTGGTGTTCGCGCTGCACTTCCACACGCTCGCGTTCGTGCTGCTCGTGGCCGGCGCCAGCGGAACCCTGATCCTCGACACCCAGATCCCGTCCACGATCGCCTATCTGGCGCTGTTGACGGCGCTTTTCCTGTCGCTGCGCCGCGTCTACGCGGACGGGGTGCTGAAGACCCTCGCGAAGCAGTTCGTCCTGATGACCGTCCACGCCGTGACTGTGATGCTCGGCCTGATGGCGCTGCTGACCGTCACCGGACTGACGGTGTAGCCGCCGCGCGGACCGGCGTGCCATATACAACCGTGATCGCCGGCGCCGTGCCGGGGTTGACCCGCCCGCGCCTGTGGCCGTACGCTCCGCGCCCGTGTAGGGACGCCCGGCCGGGATGGCGGGCATCCGGAGACAAGTGCTCCTGAGGAGGAGGTCCTGATGCTGAGGCGAATTCCGCTGATCGGGTTGGCCGCCCTCCTGCTGACCGAACCCGCGTTTGCGCAGGACGACGGCGGCGCGAGCACGGTGGGGCTCGACACCCTGTTCGTGCTGGTGTCCGCGTTCCTCGTGTTCCTCATGCAGGCCGGGTTCGGGATGCTGGAGGCCGGTTTCATCCGCGCGAAGAACACCTGCAACATCCTCACGAAGAACTTCCTCGACTACTGCATGGCGTCGCTCGGGTTCTTCGTGTTCGGCTACGCCATCATGTTCTCGGAGGGGAACCCCTTCTTCGGGACCAGCGGCTTCTTCCTGGTGGGCGCCGAGTCGGGCGCCGACGTGCCGCTGTGGGCGTTCTGGCTGTTCCAGGCGGCGTTCTGCGGCGCCGCGGCCACCATCGTGGCCGGCGGGATGGCGGAGCGGATGAAGTTCCCCGCCTACCTCGCGTACTCCTTCATCATCTCCGCGTTCGTCTACCCGGTCGTCGGACACTGGACCTGGGGCGGCGGCTGGCTGGCCCAGCTCGACTTCTTCGACTTCGCGGGCTCGACGGTCGTCCACCTGACCGGAGGCGCGACGGCGCTGGTGGGCGCCATGATCCTGGGGCCGCGCCTCGGCCGCTTCAACGCCGACGGCTCCTCGAACCCCATCCCCGGCCACTCGGTGCCGCTGGCCTCGCTCGGGGTCTTCATCCTCTGGTTCGGCTGGTTCGGCTTCAACCCGGGTTCCAACCTCGCGGTGGGCGACGGGGAGGCCATCTCGCTGATCGCCATCAACACGAACCTCGCCGCCGCCGCCGCCGCGGTGACCACGACCTTCATCTCCTGGATCCTGTTCGGAAAGCCCGACCTGTTCTTCACCATGAACGGGGCGCTCGCCGGCCTGGTCTCGATCACCGCGCCCTGCGCGGTGGTGAGCCCGGCGGCCGCGATCTGGATCGGCGTGACCGGCGGGTTCGTGATCGTCCTCGGTGAGGGGCTGCTGCGGATCATCAAGGTGGACGATCCGTGCGGCGCCTTCCCGGTGCACGGCCTCTGCGGCATCTGGGGGACCCTGACCGTCGGGTTATGGGGGAGGGAATCGCTCGGACTCGCCCGGGAGGGGCTCTTCTACGGCGGCGGCTTCGAGCAGCTCGGGATCCAGGCGCTCGGCACCTTCGCCTCCGGCATCTTCGTCTTCCTCTCCATGGGCCTCGTGTTCATCGCCATCAAGGCGGTGCTCGGCCTCCGGGTGGACCGGATGGAAGAGATTCGCGGACTCGACATGAACGAGCACGGCATGGAGTCCTACACCGGCTTCCAGATCCTGGGTTCCTGAGGGGAACTTCCTTCGAGGCTGTCACGACATGAAGCTAGTCACCGCCATGGTTCAACCCGAGGTGGTTCCCCTGGTCCAGGAGGAACTCTTCGGAGCGCAGATCAACAAGTTCTCGATCACCGCGGGCGTCGGCCACGGAACCCAGAAGGGGTACCAGGCCACCTTCCGCGGGGTCCAGACGCAGGTGAACATCCTGAAGCGCGTCCGCATCGACGTCGCCGTGAACGAGGACTTCGTGGAGCGCGCGGTCCAGGCGATCCTCAGGGCGGCGCAGACCGGACAGGCGGGGGACGGGAAGATCTTCGTCACCGACCTCCACGACTGCATCCGGATCCGGACCGGCGAGCGCGGCTCGCAGGCCATCGGCTAGCGGCTCCATGTCTCTTCGCGACGTCCGCCGCGTCATCCAGGACCGCAAGATCCGGTTCGTGGACTTCCGGTTCACGGACCTCCTCGGCGGCTGGCGCCACATCTCCTACGCCATCGAGGCCTTCGACGAGGACATGTTCGTCCACGGCATCGGCTTCGACGGTTCCTCGGTCCGGGGCTTCCAGGGCATCGAGCGGAGCGACATGCTGCTCCGCCCCGATCCGGACAGCGGCTTCATCGATCCCTTCTACGAGGAGCCCACCCTGGTCTTCATCTGCAACGTCAAGGACCCGGTGGACCTCAGTCTCTATTCGCGCGACCCGCGGAACATCGTCGAGAAGGCCACCCGGTTCCTCGAGACCTCGGCGCTCGCCGACACCTGCTACGTCGGCCCCGAAGCCGAGTTCTACATCTTCGACGACGTCCGCTTCGACCAGACGGTGAACGAGGCCTTCTACTACGTGGACTCCGGGATCGGCGCCTGGAACGTCGGACGGGTCGAGAAGCCGAACCTCGGCCACAAGCCGGGACTCAAGCAGGGCTACTTCCGGATGCCCCCGACGGATCCCTACCAGGACGTGCGCTCGCAGATGCTCACCAACCTGCGCGACTGCGGGGTGGATGCCGAACTCCACCACCAGGAAGTGGGCAGCGGCGGCCAGTGCGAGATCGGGATCAAGTACACGACGATCAGCCAGATGGCGGACTCAATGATGAAGTTCAAGTACATCGTCAAGAACACCGCCAACCGGCACGGCCGGACCGCGACCTTCATGCCGAAGCCTCTCTTCGGCGACAACGGTTCGGGAATGCACTGCCACATGAGCCTGTGGCGCAAGGGGAAGAACCTCTTCTACGACCCGGACGGCTACGCCGGCCTCAGCGAGGCGGGGGTCTTCTTCATCGGCGGCATCCTGAAGCACGCGTCGTCGCTGTGCGCCTTCACCTGCCCCACCGCCAACTCCTACCGGCGCCTCGTCCCCGGCTTCGAAGCTCCGAACAAGCTCGTCTATTCCCGGAGCAACCGCTCCGCCGCGGTGCGGATCCCGATGTATTCGGCCGCCCCGGGGGCCAAGCGGATCGAGTTCCGCTGTCCCGACCCGAGCGCGAACCCGTACCTGGCCTTCTCGGCCATCATGATGGCGGGGGTCGACGGCATCACGAACCGGATCGTTCCTCCCGATCCGGTGGACCAGGACCTCTACGAACTGCCCGAAGCGGAACTGCGGAAGATTGGCGACACCCCGCCGACGCTCAAGGCGGCGCTCAACGCGCTGGAGGAGGACCACGAGTACCTGCTGCGGGGCGACGTCTTCACGCACGATGTCATCGATACCTGGATCCGCTACAAGCGGGCCAACGAACTCGCCTACATGGACCAGCGACCCCATCCCGCGGAGTTCGCTCTCTACTATGACTGCTGATTCTCGGAGCGGCTTGCAAAGCGTCCGGCCAGCGGCCACGGAGGCCCTTTCATGACTCCAGGAACCATTGGAATCGCCCTTTCTCTCGCGATCGTCGGGATCTTGGCGATCATCATCTTCATCCGCGCGCACGTGGTGGTCTGCGCCCCCAACGAGGCGGTGATCTTCTCGGGACGGAAGAAGGGCTATCGCATCATCCGGGGCGGCCGCGGTTTCCGCCGTCCGCTCATCGAGACGGTGTCCCGCATCTCCCTGAACACCATTCCCATCGAGGTCACGGTCAAGAAGGCGCTGTCGGCGGGGATGATCCCGCTGGACGTGGACGGCATGGCGACCGTGAAGATCGCCGGCGATCCGGAGGGCGGCCTCGACCAGGCGGTGGAGCGTTTCCTCGGCCGGACCCAGCACGAGATCCAGACCGTCGCGAAGCAGACGCTCGAAGGCAGCCTGCGCGGCGTCATCGCCACCCGGACTCCCGAGGAGGCGAACGCCGAGCGGCTGGGCGTCGGCGATGCGGTGTCGGAAGCGGTGCGGCAGGACTTCTCGCAGCTCGGCCTCGTGCTGGACACCTTCAAGATCCAGCACCTGTCCGACACCGAGGGCTACCTCGACGCCATCGGCCGCAAGCGCAGCGCGGCCGTCCGCCGGGACGCCAAGGTCGCCGAGGCCCGGGCGGACGCCGAGGCGCGCGACGTGGCCGCGAACGCGAAGCGTGATGCGGTGGTCGCGGAGACCAGCGCCGAAGAGGCCATCGTGGACGCCGAGCACGGCGTGCGGATGCGGCGGGCCGAGCGGGCCGCGGCGTCGAACCAGGCCGAACAGGTCGCCGAGGTGGCGAAGCGCATGGCCCGGATCGAGGAAGAGCGCAAGCTCGAAGAGATCCGCGTGGCGCGGAACGAGCTTCGCGAGAAGGCCAACACGGTGGTGCCGGCCGAGGCTTCCAGCCAGGCCCGGGCGCTGACCTCCCAGGGCGAGGCCTCCCGGATCCGCGAGAACGGCAAGGCCACCGCCGATGCCCTCGCCGAGATCAAGGCGCAGTGGGACGACGACACCACGCGGGAAATCATGCTGCTGCAGATGCTCCCGCAGATCATCGACAAGGTCACCCACGTGCTCCACGACAACCTCCACGTGGAACGGCTCACCGTGGTGGACAACGGCACCGGCGGCGCGGTCCCGAACCACGTGCGCGGCCTCACCGGGTCCATCGCCGCCTTCCTCGAGCAGTTGAAGACCTCCACCGGAGTGGACGTGCCCGCCATCCTGCGCGGCAACGCCGCCGAGGCCGACGACGACGAGGGCGGCGCGAAGCGCAGCTCCGCCCGGGGTCCGCTCGGCCACAAGGGTCACTAGGCTCGGAGCTCGGAGCGCCGGCCTCCGGCCGGCATCGCGGCCGCAGGCCGCGAAACGCACGCCGCCCCCTCCACACCGGAAGAACCGGGCCGGCTCCAGCCGGCAAAGCCCGCCGCAGCCGGGCGGAGGCGTCTACCTCAGCAGCGTCACCAATCCGACGATCACCGCCGTCTGCGCCAGCATCGCCCCGAACACCCACTTGACGAGCCGCGTCTCGCGCTCAGCGAGCTCACGCCGCAGATCCGTCTTGGTGACCATGCTCTCGCGGATCCGCGCGAGTTCCGCCAGCACTGGCTTGAGGCCGGCGGCAGCAATCTCCGAAGTCATGGCGTGTATCCGCTGGTTCGCAGTATAGGCGAGCCTCGGGTCCCATCCGCTCTCCACGAGCGGCTGGAAAAGCGTCTCTTCCCGAGCCGGTTTCGCGGCGTCCCGGCCAGGTCGGCGCGTCCGCTCGGAGCGCCGGCCTCCGGCCGGCATCGCGGCCGCAGGCCGCGAAACGCACCCCGCTCCCCCCCACCGGAAGAACTGGGCCGGCTTCATTCAGCCGGCAAAGCTCGCCGGAGGCGGGCGGAGGCAGCTACCTCAGCAGCGTCACCAATCCGACGATGACCGCCGTCTGCGCCAGCAGCGCCCCGAACACCCACTTGACGAGCCGCGTCTCGCGCTCCGCGAGTACACGCCGCAGATCCGTCCGGAACTCCGCGAGTTCATGCCGCAGGTCCGCCTTGGTGGGGAAGTCGGCCAGGGTCGCCTTCAGGTCCTCCCTGGTGACGAAATCGGCCAGATCCGTTTTGGTGACCATGCTCTCGCGGATCTGCCGGAGTTCGGTCTGGAGTTCCTTCTTGGTGGCAAAGCCGGCCATGGTTTCGCGGATCCGCGCGAGTTCTGCCAACACCGGCTTGAGGCCGGCGGCAGCAATCTCCGAAGTCATGGCGTGTATTCGTTGATCCGCAGTATACGCAAGCGCCGCATCCCACCCGCGCTCCACGAGCAGATGGAAAAGCGCTCCCTCCTGGACCGGTTTCGCAGCGGCGTCCGGACCGGAAGGCGACGCGTCCACCGACGGTTGGGCCGGCTTGGCGGACAGCTCGGGGGCCGAGGGTTGCGGCGGGGGCTGGGTGGGCATCGAACGCTCCTCCGGTGAATGGAGAGAAAGACCCGGCGTCCCCCTCTACTTCCCTAGACGAGAATCCGACCCATTTCTTCCCGTTCCCGCGCGAATTGTGGAAAAGTCGAAGCGAACGTGCACTTCAGCCAGCGGACCGGGGTGACGCGTCGGCTTGGAACGCCGGCTTCAGCCGGCACAGCGGCCCGCAGGGCCGCGGGCGGCCCCACGCCGTCGCGCCCTGGCGGCGTGACTACGGACGCTGGATCGCCTTCGCGATCCCGTCCGTGAGCTCCGCTTCCCCCGCCAGGTAGCGCTGGCCGAGCACGCCCAGCGCCGCGTCCAGCCGGTACACCAGCGGGATCCCGGTCGGGATGTTCCGCTGCTGGATCTCGGCCGGCCCGATGCCCTCGAGGTGCATGACGAGCGAGCGCAGGCTGTTGCCGTGCGCGACCACCAGCACCGGACCCAGGGCGAGGTCCGGAACGATCCGCCGCTCCCAGTAGGGGATCACCCGCCGCGCGGTGTCCCGCAGCGATTCGCCGCGCGGCAGGACGTCCACCGGAACCTCCGCGTAGCGCTCGTCGAACCGCGGGTGCCGCCGGTCGTCGAGGTCCACCGGCGGCGGCGGATCGGCGTAACTGCGGCGCCAGGCGAGCGTCTGGTCCGGCCCGAACTCGCGCTCCGTCTCGGCCTTGTCCTTCCCCTGGAGCCGTCCGTAGTGCCGTTCGTTCAGCTCCCAGGCGTACCGGATCGGGAGGTCCGGCAGATCGAGCCGGCCGAGGACTTCCTCGAGCGTGTGGACGGCGCGCTGCAGGACCGAGGTGTGCGCCACCACCGGAACGATCCCGGCCTCCCGCAACTGGTCCCCGGAGCGCCGCGCCTGCTCGTGTCCCGTGTTGGTGAGCGGCACGTCGGCCCAGCCGGTGAACCGGTTCTGCCGGTTCCAGACGCTCTCCCCGTGACGGAGGAGAACCAGGATTCGTTCGGGACCGCTCATCCCGACGGGACGAGCGGGGCCTCGCTGGCCGCGGAGGGCGCCGGGATTCCCAGCTCCTTCGCGTTCTCCTCGAACATCTCGCTCAGTATCCGGGCCTGGCGGTCGTAGGCGGCGGGGTCGTCCCAGGCGCCGCGGGGTTCGAGCACGCGCCCCGGAACGCCCGGGCAGGCGCGGGGAATGCTGAGCCCGAAGACCGGCTCCCGGTCGAATCCCGCCCGGTCGATCTCGCCGCTCAGGGCCGCCCGGACCAGT
Source organism: Vicinamibacteria bacterium (assembly GCA_965116805.1). GTDB lineage: Bacteria > Acidobacteriota > Vicinamibacteria > Marinacidobacterales > Marinacidobacteraceae > Marinacidobacterium. The sequence goes on along the minus strand of OZ220713.1, from coordinate 565,296 downwards.
TGCCGGGTGAGCGCCAGCGGCATGCGGTCCGCGACCCCGCAGGGGCCGCCCGCCCAGCCGGTGTTCACGAGATAGCAGCGGACGTCCTGCTCCTCGATGCGCCGCCCCAGGAGGCCGGCGTACACCTCGGGCCGCCGGGTCATGAACGGAGCCCCGAAGCACGCGCTGAAGGTCGCCTGCGGTTCGCTGATCCCCCGTTCGGTGCCGGCGACCTTGGCGGTGTATCCGGACATGAAGTGGTGCATCGCCTGCCCGGAGGACAGGCGGGCGATCGGGGGCAGGACGCCGAAGGCGTCGGCGGTCAGCATCAGCACGACTTCCGGCTGCCCGCCCGCGCCGCTCTTCGAAGCGCTCGGGATGTGGGTGACCGGGTAGGAAGCGCGGGTGTTCTCGGTGAACTCAGCGCTGTCGAGGTCGAGCCGCCGCGTGTCCTCGTGCACCACGACGTTCTCGAGGATGGTGCCGAACTTCCGGGTGGTGGCGTGGATCTCGGGCTCGCCGGTCCGCGAGAGCCGGATCACCTTGGCGTAACAGCCGCCTTCGAAGTTGAAGACGCCGTCCGTCCCCCAGCCGTGCTCGTCGTCGCCGATCAGGACCCTGCCGGGGTCTGCCGAGAGCGTCGTCTTGCCGGTGCCCGAGAGGCCGAAGAAGATCGCGAGGTTCCCGCCGTGCGCATCCGTGTTCGCGGCGCAGTGCATCGGCAGCACGTCGTGCTCGGGCATCAGCCAGTTCATCACCGAGAACACCGACTTCTTGATCTCGCCGGCGTAGGCGGTGCCGCCGATCAGCACTTCCTTCCGCTCGAAGTTGACGATCACGAACACTTCGGACCGGGTGCCGTCCTGGTCCGGGGCGGCCCGGAACCGGGGGGCGGCGATGACGGTGTACTGCGGCAGATGCTCGCTCAGCACGTCGCGGTTCCGCGACCTCACGAACATGTTGCGCGCGAACAGGCTCTGCCAGGCTTCGGTCGTGATGACCCGGAGCGGCATGCGGAAACGCGGATGGGCGCCGACGAAGCAGTCCTGGACGAAGAGCTCGCGGTTCTGCAGGTACGCGGTGAGCCGCCAGCGCAGCCGGTCGTAGCGCGCCTTGGGGAACGGCTGGTTGTGCGGACCCCACCAGACGTCGGGGTTCGGGCCCGGCCCGCCCACCACGTACTTGTCCGAGGGGGACCGGCCGGTGAACTCTCCGGTGCGGACCACGATCGGGCCTCCGTGGGCCAGGATCGCCTCGCCCCGGAACACGGCTTCCTGCGTCAGGGCCGCGCTCGAGAGATTCCAGAAGACCCGGCGCGGATACCGGATGCCGGCGAGCTTGAGGCCGTGACGGCTCTGCGCGAAGCCGAGATGCTCGGTCTGGAGGTGGGTCAAGGACGGAGCGTTGATTCTAGTGGCCCAAGGGTCCTCCGGAACACCCCCGGTGATGCGTTTCGCGGCCTGCGGCCGCGATGCCGGCCGGAGGCCGGCGCTCCGCTGCGCTCACCCCATGCTGTCCCCGGGCTGCTGGCCCTGGGCGGCCGGGCGCGTCGCGTCGAGGCCGCTCTGGATGGCGCCGCGCACCCGTTCCATCAGCGCTCCGATGGCCTCCCGGTTCTGGGGATCGATGTCCGTGGTCTCGATGGGTTCGTGATACCGCACCTGAATGGTCCCGGGATAGATCAGCTTGCCCCCCTTGGGGAGAACGTCCCGGGCTCCGGTGACGGTGATCGGCACCACCGGCACCCCCGCCCGGGCCGCGAGCCGGAATCCGCCCGACTTGAAGGGTCCGAGCTTTCCGGTGCGGCTCCGGGTCCCTTCGGGGGCGATCACGAAGGACCGGCCGTTCTTCATGGCCGTGACCGCCGCTTCGAGGCTCGCCCGCGCCGCCTTCGGGTTGGAACGGTCCACGGGCGTGAAGCCGGCCGCGCGAAACGCCCCGCCGAGCACCGGGACGCGGAACGCCTCCTTCTTGATCAGCGTCCCGTTCGCCTTCGGGAGCAGATAGAGCACCTGCGGCATGTCGGCCAGCGACTGGTGGTTGGGCATGTAGACGCGCGTCCGGAACGGCTCGACGCGGCGCCGGTCCACCTCGTGCATGCGGATGCCGCCGACGAACCACAAGACCCAGACGATCCGGCGTCCGATCTCGTAGCCGAGGCGGTGGCGGCCGCTGAGCACGTCCCCGAGCGGCATCAGCATCAATCCCGCCAGCAACAGGAACGGCAGGACCAGCGCGATTCCCGCCGTGCCCACCACGGCGCGGGCGGTGCGGAGACGTCCGCTCCAGCGGGGCGGCCGCCCATCGGCCTCGGGGCGAGGGTTCACCACCTCACGTTCGCCCACCCGTGTCCCGGCGAAGGGTCAGTAGCGGTTGATCGAGATCGAAACCGGCCGCCGTCCGCTGCCGGACTTGGCGACCCGGCGCCGCTTGGGCGGACGGAGGGGCACCACGCTGGTGGCCGCCCCGGTTCCTCCGTCGTTCTCCCCCTCGACGGCCTCGATGCCGTTGTCTCCGTTCCGGCTGCGGCGGAGAGCCTCCACGACCTTCCGCTCGACCGCCTCGAGGGTTTCTTCGGCGACTTCGGCGACCTCGGTCACGGTGAGCTGATGCGCCCGGTCGAGCATCCGCTTCTCGCGGAAGGAGAGGGTCTTTCGCTCGCTGAGATAGAAGAGCCCCTTGAGGACTCCGGCAACCTCCACGGGCGAACCGCTCTTCATGCGGTCCGAGTTGTCCTTGTAGCGGGTCTTCCAGTTGATCTGCTCGTCGACCGCGCCGTTCTCGAGCACGTCGAGCACTTCCTCGACATCGCTCTCGGTCATGATCGGCCGCAGCCCGACCTCGTCGACCTTGTCGATGGGAACCATGACCAGGGTTGACTTTGACAACAGGCGCAGGCGATAGAAGTTCGGTCCTGCAGTTCCGTTGGTGGACTCAATACTCTCGACAATGCTGATCCCCTGATTCGGGTAGATCACCTTGTCTCCAACTTCAAACCGCATCAACACTCAGCGACGCCTCCCGGTAGCGTTTCGGATACGCGAACCGTTAATCATACCACACCCAGGAACCGCCGGGAAACGCTGGCATTCTTGGGATTTGGCGCGCCCGCCGGCGGTGGCGGACCGGGCCTTCGCCGCCGCCGGGATACCGAAGAACTGCGACCCCCGGTTGGTAGACTGTGATTCCGGGCGCCGGGCGCTTCGGGGTTTGCCGGAGTGGCGGAATTGGTAGACGCACGGGACTCAAAATCCCGCGGTCCTCGTGATCATGAGGGTTCGAGTCCCTCCTCCGGCACCAGGTCTGAGCGGACCGGGAACGGGGCCGCGAGACGGTTCCAGTCTGGTCGGCTGATTCAGGTGAGCGGGGAGGCCCCGTTCCCGGTCCGCCCAGGCGCTTCGCGCCTGGCAATCGAAACTCCCTTGCGCGCCTGCGGCGCGCGGCGGCGAGTTCCGATGTAGGTTTCCGTTTTGTGAAAGGGGGGGCGAGCCCCCCCTTTCACACTTTCCCCCCCGAATTGCCGGGGGCTGTGCCGGGGGCTTCCACCTCCGATAATGTGATCTGAATGATCCATCCCGAACTTCTCGAGATCCTGTGTTGCCCGGAGACCCGGCAGCCGGTGCGCGAGGCGCCCGAGGCGCTCGTGGAATCGGTGAACCGGGCCATCCGCGACGGCAGCCTCAGCGTGCCCGCCGGCGGCGAGGCGGCCGGCGTTCTGGACGGCGGCCTGGTCCGGGAAGACGGGAAGTTCCTCTATCCGGTGCGGAACGGGATCCCGATCATGCTGATCGAGGAACGCATCGCGATCCCGGCCCCGGAGGGCGAGGGCAGCGATTCAGCCGAGAATGTTGAAGAGGACGGCGACGCCGGACATCATCCAGTGGAGACTGGCGCCGGGGCCTGAGAGGATCGCCCGCCGGAGTGCGCCGGCCGGCTCCGTCATCTCGGCCGCCGCCGCCATCTCGGTGCCCATCAGCGGCGGTTCCGCCGATCCCTCGAAGACGCCGTCGTAGAGCCGCTGCAACCGCTCGTCGGTGCGGGTGAGCGAGGCGTCCATCCACCAGAACCAGAGCGCGGCCGGGATCGCGGCCAGCCGCAGGAGAAGCCATCCCTGGAGGACCCCGAAGCCGATGGCGCCCGCCACCAGGGCCACGCTGCCGCGCTTCAGCCAGAGCGATTTCCTCGCCACGGCGGCGCGGGAGTCCTGGATCCGGTCCAGGCCGACGTCCCGGTCCGTACGCGGCGCCTTCGGCCGCTCGGCGCGCCGGGGGGAGCGGGCGGTGCGGGGCACTAGTGAACGGTGGAGGAGTCGGTTCCCTGCGGGCGGGGGACGCCCTCGCCCTCGCTCTGCTCCACGGCGCTCAACTGGGTCTCGAGCATCTTGATGAGGGCGGGGACGATCCGGAAGGGAAGCGTGACCCGGGTCTTGGGGTCCGCGTGCACGACCGGTTCACCGGATGAATCGGTGTGCGAGAGATCCTCCGGCTGGATGCCGGTGAGGCTGCAGAAGGTGATCGTCAGATCGAAGGGTGAGTGCGTCGCTTCGCAGAAGTTCGCGTACACCTCGGGACAGGCGACGTCCCGCCGAGCCTTGATCTTGAACGTTTTCTTCATGTCCATGGCAACTCCCGAAGCCGGACCTCCGAGACACGGAGGTTGCCGACGGTAGCGGGGGGCGGACTTGAACCGCCGACCTAAGGGTTATGAGTCCTTCGCTCTAACCGGACTGAGCTACCCCGCCAACCGAATTTCGTCGGAACCGGCCAACTTTATCACTGGGAACATGTGGCACACCGGTTGCGTTTTCGTCCGATACACCGCGCGCCGGAGCGCGGAAAGGAGTCCCTCCCATGAAGCAGAGCAAGAGTCCCGCGCCGGTTCGATCCGGCCTCTTCCGCGCGCTCCTGATCGCCGCGCCCTTCGCGCTGGTCGCCGCCGGGCCGGCCGCCGCGGAATCGCCCCCGGAGCCGGATGCCCGGACGCTCGCGGGGCCCTCCGCGGAGCCCACACCGGAGACGGCGTCGCAGCCGGGCCGCGAACGGATGGAGCGCCGGTTCGACCGGCGCTGGGCCGGCCAGGAGCGCCGCGCCCGCCGGGGTGCGCGCCGCGAAGGCCGCTCGGGTCCGGCGGCGCGCTGGTTCGGACGGCGCCTGGCCGCGGCGCTCGACCTCACCGGGGAGCAGCGTGACCAGATGCGGGAGGCGATGCGGGAGATCGGCGACAACCGCCGGACGAGCCGGCGGGAGGTCGCCGACGCCCGGCGTTCCTTCCAGCGGGCGGCGCGGAACCCCGAACGGAGCGCCGAAGAAGTCCAGGCGCTCGGCGAGGCCTTCGGCAGGGCCCAGGCGGACCAGGCGCTCCAGCGCCGTTCCGAACGCGAGCGGATCGCCGCCATCCTCACCGAGGAGCAGCGCGAGCAGCTCGAGCAGATGCGCGGGCGCCGGGGACCGCGCGCCCGCACCAGCCGCCGCGGCTGACGGGCCTGGAACGCCGATCTCCAGATCGGCACGCGCGGCGCCCCCCCACCGGGAGAACTGGCGCGCCGCGCACGGCGTAACGCCAACGGCCGTGATGGCACGCGCGGCGCTCCAAGCCGCGGCGCAGACTCCTACGCCCGCGCTTCTTCCTCTTCTTCCTCGGCCTCGAGCAGGCTCCGCTCGTCCTCGGTCAGGACGTCCGCCATCTTCCAGACGGGCTCCTGAGGACCCGCGACGATCCCCTCGATGTCGCGGTCGCCGTCCGTGGGCGCGGCCTTCGCCCGCTCCTTCTCGATGGCGCGTTCGCGGCGCCGCAATTCCTTGGCCCGCTGCCGCGCAACGCGCTCCTTTTCCTTGCGGCGCTTGAGAAACGTCTGTCGGGAGCGGTTGGCCATGGGCTCCGGGAATGCTAACAAGCGGCCTCCCGGCGAGGTAGCCACGGACGGATTCAGGGCCGCGTGGCCATATGCTCCAGGGTTCTTCCGCTTCGGGAATCTGTCCTCACAGGAGGCCGTTCGAATGGCTTTTCGGCAACTGAGATTCACCCGCGCGGCGCTCGCCGGCCTGGCGGCGCTCGCCCTCGCCGCGCCCGGTTTCGCCCAGGACCTGCGGCTCGAGGCATCCCACCTCCGGACCATGGAGTGGCGCAACATCGGCCCGCTCCGCGGCGGCCGTTCCCTCTCCTGCACCGGCAGTCCCGGCCGGCGCCACGAGTACTACTTCGGGGCCACCGGCGGCGGTCTCTGGAAGACCCTCGACTCGGGGACGACGTGGTTCCCGGTGACCGACGGCCAGATCTCGAGCTCCTCGATCGGCGCCGTCGCGGTGGCGGAGACCAACCCCGACATCGTCTTCATCGGCGGGGGCGAGACCCAGCTCCGGGGCAGCATCACCCAGGGCGACGGCGTCTACAAGAGTTCCGACGGCGGGGAGACCTGGCGCCACGTGGGCCTCCGCGACACCCAGGCGGTCGCCCGCATCCGGATCCATCCGGTGAACCCCGACATCGTCTACGTCGCGGCGCTCGGTCATCCCTACGGCGACAACGAGGAGCGCGGCGTCTTCCGCTCCCGCGACGGCGGCAACACCTGGGAACGGATCCTCTTCGTCAGCCCGGGCGCGGGAGCGGCCGATCTCATCATCGACCGCACGAACCCGGACGTGCTCTACGCGAGCATCTGGCAGGTGTACCGGAAGGCCTGGAAGATGTGGGGCGGAGGCCCCGATTCCGGCCTCTACCGCTCGGACGACGGCGGCGACACCTGGACCGAGCTCACGGAGAACCCGGGAATGCCGGCCGGCCCCATCGGCAAGATCGGCGTCACCGTTTCCCCGGCGAACCCCGACCGGGTCTGGGCGATCGTGGAAGCCCCCGAGGGCGGGGTGTTCCGGTCCGAGGACGGCGGCGCGACCTGGCGGCTCACCAACAACGAGCGCAAGCTGCGCCAGCGCGCCTTCTACTACTCCCGGGTCTACGCCGATCCGGTGGACGTGGACACGGTCTACGCGCTGAACACCGGCTTCTACAAGTCAACCGACGGCGGCGAGACCTTCGACCACGTGATCCGCCCGCCCCACGGGGACCAGCACGACCTCTGGATCGATCCCAACAACCCCATGCGGATGTGCAACTCCAACGACGGCGGGGGCAACGTGAGCGTGAACGGCGGGGAGACCTGGACCGGTCAGGCCTACTCGACCACCCAGCTCTACCACGTGAACGTGACGAACGACTTCCCCTACCACGTCTGCGGCGCCCAGCAGGACAACACCACGCTCTGCACGCCCAGCGAGGGCTGGGACCACATGCAGGCGCGCGGTCCGGGCAGCCGCTGGTACTACGACGCGGGCGGCGGCGAGAGCGGCTACATCACGCAGCATCCGTCGAACCTGGACGTCTTCTACGCCGGCAGCCAGGGAGCGCTGCTGACCCGCTACAACCGCGCGAACGGCCAGATCCGGGACATCCAGGTGTATCCGCGCTTTTTCTCCGGAGAACCGGCGAGCGCGCTCCCCGACCGCTGGCAGTGGACCTTCCCGATCGTCTTCTCGCCGCTCGACGAGAACCGGCTCTACACGAGTTCGCAGTTCCTCTACATCACGACGGACGACGGCCAGTCCTGGACCAGGATCAGCCCCGATCTGACCTACGCCGATCCGGAGACGCTCGGCGAGACCGGCGGCGTCATCACGATGGACATGAACGGCCCCGAGATCTACGCCACGATCTTCGCGGTCGCCCCTTCGCAGCACGACATCGACACCATCTGGGCCGGCTCGGACGACGGGCGCATCCACGTCACCCGGGACCACGGGGCGAACTGGACGGAGATCACCCCGGCCGACCTTCCGAAGTTCAGCCGGGTCAGCATCATCGAGGAGTCCTCGCACCGGCCCGGCACGATCTTCGTGGCCGCCAACCGCTACCAGGTGGACGACCGCGAGCCCTACGTCTTCCGGACCACCGACTACGGCGCCACCTGGACGAAGATCGTGAACGGCATCGCCCCCGGGCACTTCGCGCGGGCGGTCCGGGAGGACCCGGTGCGCCAGGGGCTGCTCTTCCTCGGGACCGAGCACGCGGTGTACGCCTCTTGGGACGACGGCGACCAGTGGGTGTCCCTCCAGCAGAACCTCCCGGACACCCCGATCCGCGACCTGGTGGTCAAGGATGCGGACGTGGTGCTCGGCACCCACGGCCGCGGGTTCTGGATCCTCGACGACATCCAGCCGCTCCGGCAGTACACCCCCGAGTCGCTGAACGCCACGCTGACCGTCTTCGATCCCGACCCGGCGGTGCGCGGCGTCCAGGACGGGATCGTCCAGTACCACCTCGCGGAGGAGGTGGACTCGGTGGTGGTGGAGATCCACGACGCGAGCGGGACGCTGGTGGACCGCTTCGAGGGGACCGAGCCGGACTTCGAGGCGGAGCCGGACTTCTCCTGGTTCCGGGTGCGGCGCTCGTCGGAGCCCACCACCGGCCAGGGACTCAACCGCTTCGTCTGGAGCGGCCGCTACCAGGGCGCCGTCGAGTTCGACGGGATGATCCTCTGGAGCGCCCGGGCCACCAGCGGTCCGAAGGCGCCTCCGGGCGAGTACCGGGTGAGCGTCACCGCGGCCGGCGTCACCGAGACCACGAACCTCACGCTGATCGCGGATCCCCGCCTCAAGGGCGTTACCACCGCCGACCTCGTGGAGCAGTTCGAGCTGGCCAGCAAGATCCGGGACCGGACCTCCGAGGCGAACGAGGCCGTGATCCAGATCCGGGACGTCCGCGTGCAGCTCGAGGAGCGGCTGGAGGGATCGAGCGACCAGGGGCTGATCGCCGAGGGCGGCCGGCTGCTCGAGGAGATGACCGAGGTCGAGGAGGCCCTCTACCAGACGAAGAACCGCAGCAACCAGGATCCGCTGAACTTCCCGATCCGGCTCAACAACCGGCTCGCGTCGCTCCGCCGCAGCGTGGAGACCGGCGACGCGAAGCCCACGGACGGCGCCTACGCGGTCTTCGAGGAGCTGTCAGGCGAGCTGGAGGAGCACCTGGGAAGGCTCGGCGGGCTGCTCGGCGACCGTCTCGACGACCTGAACGGGCGGATCACCGCCGGGGGCGCGGACCCGGTGGACGCCGGGCGCTGGAAGGAGCAGTAGCGGCTTCCCCCGGCGCGCTCAGGGCCGGCCGCCCGCGAACACCTCGCCTTCGCGGGCGGCCGGTGGTTCCCCGGGAGCGAACGCCGGGATCGCGAGCAGGTCCACCTCGTTCGTGAGCATCAGCTCGCCGTCGAAGACGAACCGGCCCGCGAACGGCTGCTCCCGCAGGAGGAGCGGGAGCCAGACGGCGTCGTCCTCCCACATGCGCTCGTAGGGAATGGAGTCGAGGTCCGCCCAGAGCGGCGTCGCCTCGACGGTGGACTCGGGCTCGCCGGCGAAACCGTCGGCGCGGAACACGTAGACGTGGATCGAGTAGCCGTCCACGAACTGGAAGCGCAGTTCCCCGGCCGGGCGAATCCCGGTGGGGCGGATCCGGATCTCCTCCTCCGCCTCGCGGACCGCCGCGGCGCGGGGCGTCTCGCCGGGCTCCAGCCGTCCGCCGGGTCCGTTGATCTTCCCCTGTCCCAGTCCCCGGTGCTTCTCGATCAGCAGGATCCGTCCGTCCCGGACGACGAAGAGCAGGGTGGCCCGTTCCTCCGGGGTCCAGCCGTCCCACGAGAAGGCCTGCAGGAACCCCCGCGCCTCCGGGGAGATGCCGTCTTCCGTCAACTGCCGTCCCAACCGACTCCCGACAGGCGGCCGAGCAGGGATCCCTCGCCCTTGCCGCCGCCGCCCGTCTGCGGTGCGGCCTGGTGGATCCGGCCCGCGAGGCGGCTGAACGGCAGCGACTGCAGCCAGACCCATCCGGGGCCGGTGAGGCTCGCGAAGAAGAAACCCTCGCCACCGAAGATGGCCGACTTGACGCCGCCCACGAACTGGATGTCGTAGTTGACCGAGGGGGCGAGCGCGACGAGACAGCCGGTGTCCACGCGCAGGTTCTCGCCGGCGGCCAGCTCGCGCTTCACGACCGTGCCGCCGGCGTGGAGGAAGGCCAGCCCGTCGCCCTCGAGCGACTGCATGATGAAGCCCTCGCCGCCGAACAGCGCCGTCCCGATCTTGCGCTGGAACGCGATGCCGATCGAGACGCCCTTGGCCCCGCAGAGGAACGCGTCCTTCTGGGCGACGAGCCGGCCGCCCAGTTCGTCCAGCTGCACCGGCAGGATCTTGCCCGGATAGGGCGAGGCGAACGCCACGTGCTGCTTGCCGCCGCCGCGGTTCACGAACTCGGTCATGAACAGGCTCTCGCCGGTGAGCAGCCGCTTGCCGGCGCCCAGCATCTTGTCCATGAAACCGGTCTGGTTCCCGTCGCCGAAGATCGTCTGCATCTCGATGCCGGAGCTCATGAACATCATGGCTCCCGCCTCGGCCACGGCCCCCTCGCCGGGATCGAGCTCGACCTCCACGAACTGCATCTCCTCGCCGAAGATCCGGTAGTCCACCTCGTGCATCCGGCGCGGCGCCGGCGGACGCGGCGGCGCCGCGCCGTTCCCGATGCCGGTCCGCAGCTCCGGGACGTCGGAGGCCGGCGTCCAGGAGCTTTCTCCGAGCGGGCACACCAGGGTGGCCGCGGTCCAGCGGCCGGTCTGGAGCGACTGCCGGACGTCGGCCGTGGAGAAGGGACCGAGCGTCCGGCCTCCCTCGGCTACGTACCATTGGCTGGTTGACATGTTCTCTCCTTTCGCGAACCCCGGCCTGCCCGCCGCTCCCTCAGTTCCCTCCGCAGTGAAACAGGAGGAGTCCGCCGAGGGCGAGCGCCGCCAGGACGATGGGCGCAAGAGCCACTACGAAGTGCCAGCGCTTCGGGTTCGGTCCGCCCGGATCCGCCGGCCCGTTCATCGGGGAACCCTAGCAACCGGTAGTGGAACTCGCGCGGCATTCGAACGGCGATGCATCCCGGCTGAACCGGGCCGCTCCGCGACCCTCATCGTTGCGTTTCGGTCGGGATACACCCGGTATTCCTCCCTCACGCGCCTTGTCAGCCGGGCGCCTCGCCGTTCTCGGTGCTCACGCCAGTTCCACCACCGGCTGCTAGCAGTCCGGCCACCGGTCCCGGCGGCGTTTCGGGCCCGCTGACCCCGGGAAAAATGGACGCTTCGCGCGGTCTGCCGCCGGGGTCCGGCCGGCTTCGCGCGGACCTCCTGGCCATTCACCGCGCGGCGCTGCGGGCGGCCGATCCGGAGCGGATCCTGGAGCGGGATCTCAGGGGCGACGCGGCGTCCGGATGGACCTTCCGGGGCCGTCCGCTGCTGCCTCCCGCCCGCACGCGGGGGAAACCGGTCTTCCTGTTCGGCGCCGGCAAGGCGGCCGCCGCGCTCGCCCGGGGGGTCCGGCGCGCCCTTGCCGGGGAGGCCGTGCGCGGGAGGATCATCGTGAAGCACGGACACCGGCTCGAGGTGCCCGGGGTGGTGGTCGAGGAGGCGGGGCATCCCGTACCGGACGCCCACTCGGTCGAGGCGACGCAGCGGCTGCTCGCAGACCTCCGGGCGAGCGGCGCGAGCGGCCGGGTCCTGGTGGTGCTGACCGGGGGGGCGTCGGCGCTGCTGGTGGCTCCGGCGGCGGGCATCACCCTGGAGGACAAGTCGCGGGTCAGCTCGCTGCTGCTCGCCTGCGGCGCCGACATCCACGAGATCAACACCGTCCGCAAGCACCTCTCCGCCGTCAAGGGCGGCGGCCTGATCCCCCTGCTGCCGCCGGGGCGGGCCGCCGCGCTCGTGATCTCCGACGTGATCGGCGACCAGTTGACCTCCATCGGTTCCGGGCCGGCCACGGGGGATCCCACGACGTTCGCCGAGGCGCTGGGCGTGCTCGAGAAGTTCGGCCTGGCGGGAAGGGTCCCGGAAGCGGTGCTCGGGCGCTTCCGCGACGGGGTCGCCGGGGCGGTCGCGGAGACGCCCGACGCGCCCGGCGAGACCGTTCCCCACCACATCGTGGCCAGCAACTTCCACTCCCTCCGGGCGGCCGGGGAGGAAGCGTCCCGGCTCGGCTACCGCACCGAGGTCTTCGGCCGGGACCTCGCGGGCGGGGTCCACGAGACCGCCCGCCGGTTCGCGGGCCGGCTGGCCGTCCTTGGCGGGGAGCCGGCGCCGGCCGCGCTGCTCGCGGGCGGGGAGCTGACGCTCGAGGTGACCGGAGACGGCCGCGGGGGACGGAGCCAGGAGTTCGCGCTGGTGGCGGCGCGGCAGTTGGAGGGCGTTTCCGGAGCCGCGCTGCTCGCCGCCGGGACCGACGGCACCGACGGCCCCACGGACGCGGCCGGGGCCTTCGCGGACGGAGCGTCGTGGCGCCGGGCGCGGCAGCGAGGCCTCGATCCGGAGGCGGCGCTCCGGAACAACGATTCCTGGTCTCTCTTCCGGGCAACGGGTGACCTGCTGGTGACCGGCCCCACCGGCACGAACGTCATGGACCTCATGGTGGGACTGACGGCCGGCGTGCCGGGCCCCGTGAGCGCCGCGAGCGGGCGGAGGAAGGCGGACTAGCCGGGACCTTTCCTCGCCGCTCGCCGCGGGTGCGGCGCCGCGGGCCGCATTTCCGTTCGGTGGCGGCGCCCGGCGAGCGAGGTACGGAGCGCCCGTTTGATCAGCGTGATGCGGCGGCCCACCGAGGAAGCGCTGAGCGGCACCGCCCGCAGGCGCGCGATCTGCGGAATGCTGCAGCGGTCCCGGAAGTAGAGCTGGAACAGGAGCCGGTTCAGGGCCTGCTGGCGTTCGTCCAGGGAGATCCGCCGCAGGATCGACTCGACGCACTCGTTCATCTCCCGCATCCGGACGGCGGCCTCCGGATCGTCACCGACGTCTTCGATCGGGCTTTCGGCCAGCGCCGCTTCGAGCCGCCACGCCTCATCGGCCGAAAAGGACTGCTCGACGTGTCGCCGGTAGCCGTCGCGCCGGAACTGGTCCCGAACGATGTTCTCGGCAATCCGGCGGATGAAGACCTCGAACGTCTCCTCCCGCTTCCCGGCGAAGCTGCGGATCACCCGGCGCCCGTCGGAGACGAGCCGCTCCATGACGTCCTGCGACAGGTCGTCCACGGCGCCGCGATCCATGCGCCGGCGGCCCGCGAAGCGCGCGTGCACGACCACCCCGATGAGGGTCCGGCAGCGCCGGAACAGAACCGTCCACAGCGGGTCGTCCGAACGCGCCGCCACCAGACGGCGAAACAGCTCCCAGGAGTCCATGCGCAGCGAAAGCAGGGGAGTCTATTGCTTCGAAACCGTCTCCGGACCCCCTCTTCGACGCCTGTTTTGAATACGTTACGCCAAATTACAGCGAAGCGGCCGTCCCGGTGCCGCCGCGGTCCCGCGCGGTCGTGCGGACCAGCGCGACCGCCGTCACGGCGGCCAGCACACCGTCCGAAGCGGCGAACGCCAGGAACAGGGGAGGGGAGTCCCTGAGCAGGAAGTCCAGCACGAAGAGCAGGGCCCCGCCGCCCTTGAGCACCGGTCCCATGATCCAGATGTACCAGCGGTTCGCTTCCAGGTTCCTCAGGATCGCGAAGTACCCGAGGCCGACCGCGAGGGCGAAGAGTCCGTTCAGGTTCGCGTGGATCGGGAAGCGGGGCGGCTCGGTGCCGAACAACTGCCGGACTTCGTCGAGGGCGAAGAGCAGCGCGCCGCCCAGGAGCACGTCGTAGATGCCGCTGACCACGACGACGCCAAGGAGCAACCTCATCGGCCAAGGGTAACGGCGCGCGGTGACCCCCTGCGAAGGGCCGCTCGGCGGCCTGTCATCCGCCCATTACAGCCAATTGGGCCCCGGCTATACTGCCTGACTGCCCCGTGTGGAAAACCGCATGCGGCGCCCGGGTATCGGCGGGGTGCGCGCGCGGCATTGCGATGGTCCAGGTCCGCGGGGGCTCCGCAGCAGTTCCGTGCCCTCCCCGTTCCACTCCACGACCGTGCTGGCTGTCCGCCGCGGCGGGAGCACGACCCTGGCCGCCGACGGGCAGGTCACCCTGGGCGACATCGTGGTGAAGCACGGGGCGCGCAAGCTGCGCCGCATGAGCGACGGAGCGATCCTCGCCGGTTTCGCCGGCGCCACCGCGGATGCCCAGGCGCTGTTCGCGAAGTTCGAGACCAAGCTCGAAGCCCACCGGGGGAACCTCGAACGCGCGTGCGTCGAGCTCGCCCAGGACTGGCGCACCGACCGGGTGCTCCGCCATCTGGACGCCCTGCTCCTCGTCGCCGACAAGCACCACGTCTTCCTGCTTTCGGGCGACGGCGACCTCATGCAGCCCGACGACGGCATCATGGCGATCGGCGCGGGCGCGCCCTTCGCGCTGGCGGCGGCGCGCGCCCTCGCCTCCCGCACCGAACTCACGGCCCGGGAGATCGCCGAGGAGGCGATGCGCGTCACCGGCGGCATCTGCATCTACACGAACGGTCAGGTGATCTACGAAGAGGTGTGACTTCTGGTCGAATATCTCCCCCCCGTGGGCAAGGGACCCGCCGCTGACATCGGCGATCCCACGCCGCGCGAGATCGTCGAGGACCTGGACCGCTTCGTCATCGGTCAGGCGGCGGCGAAGCGCGCGGTAGCCGTCGCGCTTCGCAACCGGGCCCGCCGTCTTCACATCGAGCCCGAGCTGGCCGAGGAGATCGCGCCCAAGAACATCATCATGATCGGGCCCACGGGCGTGGGGAAGACGGAGATCGCGCGCCGGCTGGCCCGGCTTTCCCGGTCCCCGTTCGTGAAGGTGGAGGCGTCCAAGTTCACGGAAGTGGGCTACGTGGGGCGCGACGTGGAGTCCATGGTCCGGGACCTCGTGGAGGTCTCCGTCGAGATCCTCCGCGAGGAGCTGCTCGAGGAGGTCCGGGACCAGGTGGAAAGGAACGCCGAGGAGCGGCTCCTCGACGTGTTGCTGCCGCCCGCGCCCGCGGAGCGGTTCACCGGCGACGAACGGTCGCTCGAGGACGTCGACGTGACGCTCGGCGACGGGCTCGACGACCCGGAGGCGGAAGACGTGCAGCGCGCCCGCCGCAGCCGCGAGAAGCTGCGCGAGCGGCTGCGGCGCGGGGAACTCGCCGACCGGTCGGTCGAGGTGGAGGTGCGGGAACCGCCGGCCCCGTTCCTGGAGGCCCTCTCGGGCCCCGGGGAGGACCTCGACGTCAACACCTCCGAGATGCTGCGGGGGGTCTTCGGGCCGCGGTATCGCAAGACGGAGTTGGTCGTTCCGCAGGCGCTCGACTATTTCGCCCAGGAGGAGGAGGAACGCCTGGTGGACCGCCGCCAGCTGTCACGCCTGGCGCTCGAGCGGGCCGAGGAGCACGGGATCATTTTCATCGACGAACTGGACAAGGTCGCGAGTCCCCACGACTCTCCCGGACCCGACGTCTCCCGGGAAGGCGTGCAGCGGGACCTGCTGCCCCTCCTCGACGGTTCGACGGTCTCCACGCGCTACGGATCGCTCCGGACCGACCACATCCTCTATATTGGCGCCGGAGCGTTTCAGGAGAACCGGCCATCGGACCTCATCCCGGAACTCCAGGGCCGATTCCCGATCCGGGTGGAACTGGACCCGCTGACCGTCGAGGACTTTCGGAGGATCCTGACCGAGCCGGAATCGGCGCTCCTCAAACAGTACGAGGCGCTGCTCGCCACCGAGGGCGTCACGATCTCGTTCCAGGAGGACGGAATCGCGGAGATCGCCGATGTCGCGGCTCAGGTCAACGAGCGCGCCGAGGACATCGGAGCGAGAAGGCTCCATACGATTCTGGAAAAGGTCCTTGAGGAACTCCTCTTCGATGCCCCGGATCTCGACGACAAGAACTGGACGATCGATCGGGACTACGTCAAGCGAACGCTGGACGGAATCGTCGAGGACGAGGACCTGTCGCGGTTCATCCTCTGACGGGCTGCCGATTCCCGCCGGCTGCCGGGGCTCGATGAAGACGCTCGCCGCGCTCGCCTTCGTCCTGATCGCCGCCGCCGGCGGCTGCGGCCGCCGGGGTCCGCCGCTCGCGCCGCTTCAGGTGGACCCGGAGACGCCTCGGGTCCTGCCGCTCCGGCAGGAGAACGGCGCGGTCGTGGTGCGCTGGTACGCGCCCCGGCTGGACTCCGGGGGGGACCCCGCGGACCTGCGGCTGCGGAAGGCGATCGTGTCCTACCGGATCGTGGACCTCCACGCCCTCGCCGCGGAGGAGCGCGCCGCCCAGCGCCGGCCCCCGGAGGAAGAGGTCGAAGAGGAACCCGAGGACACCCCTTCCGGAGACGAGGACGCGGCCGAAGTCCCGGAACCGGAGGGCGCCGGGACGGATGAGGGATCCGCGACGGATACGGCGGAGCTCGAAACCGTAGCGGCCGGCCCCGGGGAAGAAACGCCCGCGCCGGATGCCGTGCCCCCGGAGACGGGCGACCCGCTGCCCGAGGACGCACCGCCGGGCGCGGCGCCCGAACCCGATCAGCCGCCCGTAGCGGCGGAAGAGCAGCCCCCCGCTGGCGAGCCTCCCCCCGAGGAGGCGGAAACGGACCCGGAGCAGGAGGCGGAAACCGCGCCGGAGCAGGAGGCGGAAACCGCGCCGGAGCAGGAGGCGGAAACCGCGCCCGAGCCCGGACAGGAGGCGGACGCCGCGCCGGAGGCGGTAGCGGAAACGGAGCCCGGCGAGACCCAGGAAGCGGCGGGCGCCGAAGAGCCGGTCCCGGAGGAGGCGGGTGGTGAGACTCCGGAACAGGCCCCGGAGCCGGAGCCGGAGGCCGAGCCGGAGCCCGAGGCGGAGGTTGAGCCGGAACCCGAACCGGAACCCGAGGGAACCCTCCTCGACTACGAGGAGCTCGAGTTCGAAGTGCTCTCCGAGATCGAGTCGGAAGTGCCCGGCGAGGAACGGGTCCTCGAGCTGCCGGTGGAACCTGACTGGATCGGCCGCCGCCTGGAGGTCACCGTTCGCTACGAGGCGCGCGGCGGGGCGAGCGAGGAGAGCGAACTCCAGTCCCTCGACGTCACCGGCCCGCTTCCGGCGGTCGAGGGCGTTGTGGTCGAGGTCGGGCCGCGGGAGCTGACCATCCGCTGGCAGGATCCTCGCGGCGCCCTGGGGGAGGCGCCCGTGGCGGACCCCGTGTTCGAGGTCTTCCGGAGGCGCGGAGAGGAGTCCGAACGGCTGGGACGGTCCTTTGGCCCGAGCCAGACGGACGCCGACGTGGTCTGGGGGGAAGAGGTCTGCTACGGCGCGCGGCTGGTCGTGGCGGGGGCCGCGGAGGAAAGGGTGCTCCCCGACCCCGGGCCCGTCGCGCCGGCCACCCCCGAGGGGGAGGAGAGCGCCGGCGAGCCTACGGCTCCGGACCCGGACGCCGCGGAAACGCCGGCTCCGGACGAAACCGTTGAGGCAGGCGCCCCTGAGACACCCGATGCGGAGCCCGAGGATCCCGAGGCGGAAGCAGCGCCGGTGCCGGACGAGCCCGAAGCGGAGGAAGACCCGTGGACCCCGATCCCGATCCGGGTCCCGGGCGCCGGGACCGGGGCGCTGAGCGTCGGACCGATGTCCGCCGAGGAATGCGTTACCCCGGTGGACGTCTTCCCGCCGGTCCCGCCTTCGGACCTCCGGCTCTTCTGGCGAAGCGAGGCGACCGAACTCAGTTGGAGGGACTCGGCGTCCACCGACGTCGCCGGGTACCACGTCTACCGTTCCGGCCCGGACGGAACCGGCTTCGAGCGGCTGACCGAGTCGCTCGTCGAGCAGACGAGCTACACGGACGCGGCGCGCGATCCGCGGGGCGCCTACCGCTACGCCGTCACGGCGGTGGACGGCGCCGACCCGCCGAACGAGAGCCTGCCCTCCGACCCCCGCACCGCGAATCCGCGGTGAGCGGCCGCGGCGCACCCCGGCGGGTCGCCCAGCCGCCGTGATGGCAGCCGTTTCCGCGGTTGGCGTGACGGGCGGAACGCCGCGTCAGTCGGGCCGCCAACCGGTAGAATTGCGTCGGGGTGTGGGGACTTGGACTCCGGGCCGAACTCCGGATTGACGAGGTGCCGGGCGCGCATGCAGATCTTTCTTGACACCGCGAACGTTGACGAGATTTCCCGGGCCGCCGCGATGGGGCTCGTGGACGGCGTCACGACGAATCCGTCGCTCATGGCGAAGGAGACGGGAGATCCCCGGGAGATCCTGACCCGCATCGCGGCGCTGGTTCCCGGCGACGTCTCGGCGGAGGTCCTCTCGACCGACACCGCCGGGATGGTGGCCGAAGGCCGGGAGCTCGCGACCATCGCCCCGAACGTCATCATCAAGTGCCCGCTGACGCCCGACGGCCTGCGCGCGGTCCGCGAGCTGAAGGAGGAGGGGATCCGCGTCAACGTGACCCTCTGCTTCAGCGTTCCGCAGGCGCTCTTCGCCGCCAAGGCGGGCGCCTACATCGTGAGCCCCTTCGTCGGCCGGCTCGACGACATCTCCGCTCCCGGCATGCAGTTGATCGCGGACATCCGGGAGGTCTACGACAACTACGGCTTCGCCACCCAGATCCTGGTCGCCAGCATCCGGAACCCCCTTCACGTCGTGGAGGCGGCGCGGCTGGGCGCCGACATCGCCACCATGCCCGCCAAGGTGCTGGACCTGCTCATCAGGCACCCGTTGACGGACATCGGCCTCGAGCGTTTCCTGAAGGACTGGGAGGCAGCGAGGGTCACCTGATCCTCCGGATCGGGTGGCACCGAAGTCCGAAGGGCGTCAGGCGGCCTTCGCCGAACTCGAGGCGCGGAACCGGCGCGCCGAGGAAGGCGGCGGCGCCGCGCGATACGAGCGCCAGCGGCGTTCCGGCAGGCTGACGGCGCGCGAGCGGGTCGCGACCCTCGTGGACGCGGGGTCCTTCGAAGAGACGGGAAGACTGGTCGAGCACCGCTCCCGCGATTTCGGCCTCGACGGGCAGCGCTATCCCGGGGACGGCGTCGTGACCGGCTACGCCCGGATCGACGGGCGCCTCGCCTACCTGTTCGCCCAGGACTTCACGGTTCTCGGCGGCTCGCTGAGCGAGGCGGTCGCGGAGAAGATCTGCCGGACCATGGACCTCGCGGTCCGGCAGGGCGCCCCCATCATCGGGCTCAACGACTCCGGGGGCGCGCGCATCCAGGAAGGGGTGGTCTCGCTCGCCGGCTACGCCGACATCTTCCTGCGGAACACGCTGGCTTCGGGCGTCGTTCCCCAGATTTCGGCCATCCTCGGGCCCTGCGCGGGGGGCGCCGTCTATTCCCCGGCCATCACCGACTTCACGATCATGTCCCGCGGCACCAGCTACATGTTCGTGACCGGGCCGGACGTGATCCGCGCCGTGACCCACGAGGAGGTCTCGATGGAGGACCTCGGCGGCGCGGAGACCCACAACACGGTCTCGGGGAACGCGCACTTTCTGGGGGAGAACGACGAGGACTGCCTCGGCCTGATCCGGCAGCTGCTCTCGTTCCTGCCGTCGAACAACCTGGAGGAGCCCCCCCGGCGCCCCTCGGGGGATCCGCCCGACCGGGAGGTCCCCTCGCTGGACAGCCTGGTCCCCGAGCAGCCCGACCAGCCGTACGACATCAAGGACCTCATCGGCGAGGTGGTGGACGACGGCGAGTTCCTGGAAGTCCAGGCGCTCCACGCCGGGAACCTGGTGGTCGGCTTCGCGCGGCTCGCCGGGGCTCCGGTGGGCATCGTGGCGAACCAGCCGGCGGTGCTGGCCGGGGTCCTGGACACCCACGCCTCGGTGAAGGGCGCCCGGTTCGTCCGGTTCTGCGACGCCTTCAACATCCCGCTGATCACCTTCGAGGACGTGCCGGGCTTCCTGCCGGGGACCCAGCAGGAGTGGGGAGGCATCATCCGGCACGGGGCGAAGCTGCTCTATGCCTTCGCGGAAGCCACCGTTCCCAAGGTCACCGTGATCACCCGCAAGGCGTACGGCGGCGCCTACTGCGTGATGGCGAGCAAGCACATCCGGACCGACCTCAACTACGCCTGGCCGAACGCCGAGATCGCCGTGATGGGGTCGGAGGGGGCCGTGAACGTCCTCTACCGGCGGGAACTGGAAGCGGCCGAGGACGGCGGCGCGGAGCGCGCCGGCCGGGTGGCCGCCTACCGCGAGCGCTTCGCGAACCCGTACGTGGCGGCGGAGCGGGGATACGTGGACGAGGTCATCCTGCCGCGGAGCACCCGCCGCAAGCTGACCACCGCACTCGCGTCGCTCGCCACCAAGCGCGACCGGAACCCTCCGAAGAAGCACGGCAACATCCCGCTCTGAGGGCGGGACGCCGACAGCCTGATGTTCCGCCGCGTCCTCGTAGCCAACCGGGGTGAGATCGCGGTCCGGATCATCCGGGCCTGCCGCGACCTCGGCGTTTCCCCGGTGACGGTGCACTCCGAGGCCGACCGGGACAGCCTGCACGTGCGGCTGGCCGACGAGTCCTTCGAGGTGGGGGGAGCGGCCTCGCGCGACAGCTACCTGAACGGCGAGCGGGTCATCGAGGCGGCGCGGGTCATGGAGGCCGAGGCCCTGCACCCGGGTTACGGGTTCCTGGCGGAGAACGGTGACTTCGCCGCGCGCTGCGCCGAGCGCGGCCTCGTCTTCGTGGGACCGCCTCCCGAGGCGATGCGCCGGATGGGGGACAAGGCCGCGGCCCGGGAGGCGGCGGTCAGGGCCGGGGTTCCGGTCGTCCCGGGCTCGGACATCGTGGCGGGGCGGGACGCGGAGCGCGCCGCCGCGGAGATCGGGTTCCCGCTGCTCATCAAGGCCGCCGCCGGGGGCGGGGGCATGGGAATGCGGCTCGTGCGGGACCCGTCGGACTTCTCCGACTCCCTGCGGGAAGCGCAGTCCGAGGCGGAGGCGGCCTTCGGAGACGCCCGGGTGTTCCTCGAGCGCTTCGTGGAGAACCCGCGCCACGTGGAGATCCAGGTGTTCGGCGACGACTTCGGTTCCGTCGTTCACCTGGGCGAGCGTGACTGTTCGATCCAGCGCCGGAACCAGAAACTGCTCGAAGAGAGCCCCTCGCCGGCGATCTCTCCGGAACTGCGGGCCGGGATGGGGGAAGCGGCCGTGCGTCTGGCGCGCGGCGCCGGTTACCGGAACGCCGGGACCGTCGAGTTCCTGCTCGATCCGGAAGGGCGCTTCTACTTCCTCGAAATGAACGCGCGGCTCCAGGTCGAGCATCCGGTGACCGAACTGATCTCGGGAAGGGACCTCGTCGCGCTCCAGTTGCGGGTCGCCGCCGGCGAGCCGCTCGGTTTCGCGCAGTCCGGGGTCTCGCTCCGCGGCGCGGCGATCGAGCTCCGGATCACCGCGGAGGACCCGTTCGCCGGCTTCGTCCCGGCCACCGGCCGCATCCGGGAGTTCCGCCCCCCCGCGGGTCCGGGAGTCCGCTGCGACGCGGGGATCGTTTCGGGCAGCGTGGTGTCGCCGCACTACGACCCCCTGCTCGCCAAGATCATCGTTTCCGGGCCCGACCGGGAGACGGCCCGGAAGCGGGCGATTCGAGCCGTCCGGGAAACCCGGCTCGTGGGCGTGGCCTCGACCCTTCCCTTCTTCGAGCGGGTGCTGTCCAGCGCCCCCTTCCGCAGCGGGGAGTTCGACACCTCGTTCGTCGCCGGGCACTGGTCCGCCCTCAGCCGGAACGGCGGGGACGGGGAATCCGCGGCGCGGGCCGAACTCGCGCCCCTGGCGCTCGCGGCGGCGGCCGCCGAGCTGTGGCGGCGCGAGGGCGCGAACGCGTCCGGCGCGCCCCCGTCCCGCTGGCGGCTCGCCGGCGTCGCCGAAGCGCACCGGGAACGGCTGTAGTGCGGCGCACCCTGTCCCTCGACGGCAAGGACCGCCGGGTCGAGGTGCGGGCGGCGGACGGCGTCCTGAGGGTCGGCATCGAGGGGGATGGCGGAGAGCTGATCGCGCGCGAGACGCCCGGCGGCTGGACGATCACGAACGGCCGCCGCACGGTCGAGGCCGGCGTTGCCGGCGAGCGGAACGGAGAACTGGTGGTCCAGATCGCCGGACACACCTACCGGTTCGCGGCGGACCGGGGCGCGTCCGGCGGTTCCCGGCGGAGCGGCTCGGCGGCCGGCGGGACGGCGGGCGGACGCTCCGAAGTGCGCACCCCGATGCCGGGCAAGGTGGTACGCCTCCTGCGGGAAGAGGGAGAGCAGGTCGCCGCCGGCGACGGGGTGCTGGTGTTCGAAGCGATGAAGATGCAGAACGAGATCCGGGCCCCGGCGAGCGGGGTCATCGCTAACATGAGGGCTGCCCGGGGGACTCCCATGGAGGGCGGCGAACTCCTGTTCGCCGTGGAGCCCGCGGAATCTGCGTGACTGCTCCCGCTCCGAACCGCCGAAACCGCCGGTTCTGGCTGGTACTGGCGGGCGCCGCCGCCGCCTCGGCGGTGTCCCTCGGGGTGATCCTCTGGGTGGTGTCGAGCCTGGATCCGCAGCGTCTCGGCGCCTACGTCACCGGCCGGCTCAGCGCCGTCCTCGGCCGCCCGGTCGCGGCGAGCGGCTTCGAGTTCTCGGTTCGCGAGGGCGAGTTCGTCCTTCGCGGACTCCAGCTCGGGAGGGAGCCCACCGACATCGGTCCGCCGCCGCCGGCCTTTTCGATCGACCGGATCCGCGGCAGCCTGAGCTGGCGGTCGTTCTTCCCGGCGCGCCTCCACCTCGAGAGCCTCGACATCGAGGGGGTGGGCCTGTGGGGTCTCGACGACGGCGGAAAACCGCGACCCGAGTCCGCCCCCCTGGGACCGGCCATCGAGGCGATGGCCGCCCGGCTGTCGTTCTCCTCGAACCGGATCTCGGTGTCCGGAACCACGATCGGCTACCGGAACCGGCCGACGCCGTGGGAGGTCCGCGCCGACGACGTCGCCTTCAGCCTCCAGGCCGCCGCCGAGGGAGGCGTGGACGGCGAGATCCGGTCCGGCTGGGGCGTGATCCGCCTCTGGGAGCGGCCGGACCTTCCGATGGCGCTCTCGTCGGACTTCCGGATCCGGGGGAACGACCTCCATTTCGACTTCCTCGAGCTCCGCTCCGACCTGCTCGAGGTGCGCTTCGACGGCACCATGGACATGGCCAACGATCTCGACGGCCGCCTGCGGATGGTCGGCGGCGGGGACGCCGGCCGTCTGGGCCGCTTCCTGTTCGAGTTCGAGGGAATGGACACCGAGGGGGACCCCTGGCTCGAGTTCGAGGGAACGGCGGGGTTTCAGGAAAACGGCCTGGCGATCGACGGCGACTTCGCCTTGCCGCGGAGCCGGTTCTTCGGCGTGCCCCTCCGGGACTGGACGGGCGTCGTGCACTGGGATCCCGAGCGCGTCGAAATCCTCTCCTCGCGCGGACTCGCGTCGGAGGGGCCGGCCACCCTGCGGCTGCTCCAGGTGCAGCCCCGGGAGGAGAACCCGGCGGAAATCCTGCTCAGCGTCCGCGACGGAGCGCTGGCGCCCGCCCTCGAGGGAGTCTTCGGAATGCCCACCGCGATCCGTTCGCAGGTGACGCTCGACGCGGACCTGCGGATGCCCTTCGCCGACCCGGGGCTGATGACCGGGACGATCCAGGCCACCGGACTCATGCCGGACGAGACGGGACCCGGGGAGTTGCCGCTCGGCTTCGAGACCGACCTGCGCATGGATGACACCGCAACCGACATCCACCGCGTCGTGCTGGAAGGCGAGGCCTTCCGCGGCTCCCTCGAAGGCCGCTATCCGCGAACCGGGAACGCCAGCATCGCGGCGACCGCGCTGGCGGGCGAGTCAGCGGAGGCCGACGCCATGCAGCAGGAGCTGCGCCGGGTGCTCTTCGGGGAAGATCCCGAGACGACCTTCTGGGACGTTTCCGGCGCCGGCGGGTTCGAGGGCATCGTCCGCGGCCGCTGGCCCGATCTGGTGCTCGAGGGAGAGGTCGAGGGTCAGATGATGCGCTTCTCCACGATCCACACGGAGACGCTGATCGCGGCCGGGAGGATCGAACGCGACGCGATCTTTCTCGACAGCCTGAACGCGCGGTTCGGCGGAGGAACGATCTCCGCCTCCGGAGTCTTCGACCGCGCCGCGGTCGAGTATCCGGACATGGCGTTCGACGCCGACTGGGAGGCATGGGACGCCCGGGAGATCATCGATTTCCTCGAGTGGGACCTCGAGGCGGACGGGACCACCACCGGCCGCAGCCACACCGTGCGGCGGGATGAGCGCTACACCGGAGGCGGATCCGTGGTCGGCTCCGACGGGCACGTCCTCGAGCAGCCCTTCGACGAAGTGGCCATCACCTGGGACATGGATGGCGACACGGCCCGGCTGGCTCCCATGAGCGGCGTGTTCCGCGAGGGTACTGCCGAAGGGGCCCTCGACATCGGCCTCGTGGACTGGGAGATGGAGGGCCAGGTCACCGGCAGCGACTACCCCCTGACGCCCGGTCTGGCGCCCGAGTGGATTTCCATCCGCTCCGACTTCCGCCTCGAAGTCGGCGGAGATCTGCTGGTGCCGGAACTCCTGCTCGAGGCCCGGGTGCCGGATGCCGCGGTCCTCGGCCTGTCCCTCGGCCCGGGCGACATCCGGGGGTCCGTCCACGGCGAGGACTTCGAGGGCAGCGGGGCCCTCGATTCGGGCGCCGCGTCCTTCCGGATGCAGGGACGGGTCCCGCTCGGCACCGACGGCGCCGGTA
The DNA here is from genome assembly GCA_965116805.1 of Vicinamibacteria bacterium. Lineage (GTDB taxonomy): Bacteria > Acidobacteriota > Vicinamibacteria > Marinacidobacterales > Marinacidobacteraceae > Marinacidobacterium. The sequence goes on along the minus strand of OZ220713.1, from coordinate 540,678 downwards.
CCGTCACGCTCCGGGAGGTCGACGTCGCCCCGATCCTGTTCGACGCGCCGGCCGAGCGCGGGTTTCAGGTCGTGGTCGGCGGGTCCGGAGACTTCCACATCGAGGATCCGCTCGACGAATGGATGACCGGCACGGCGACTCTCGAGAGCCTGAAGATCACGGCGCCGGATTTCGTCGCCGAAACGGGTGGTCCGACGACGGTTCGCCTGGAGGACGCGCGGGTGCACGTCGAGGGTCTCCGTCTCCTGCACGCCGACAGCCAACTGGCGCTCGCGGGGTCCATCGGACTGGACGACGAGCTTCTCGACCTCTCGCTCCTCGGGCAGACGTCCCTGCTCGCCACCGCGCCCTTCGTGCCCTGGCTCGCCGCGGACGGCGAGTTCGGTCTCGAGGCCGCGGTGGTCGGTCCCTGGACCGAGCCGGAGGTCCTCGGCACCGGGACGATCCGGGGCGGCTCCTTCCGGGTCGAGGGGTTTCCGCACGCCCTGAGCGACGTGGAGGGCACCGTCGACTTCGACCAGCGGACGCTGCGGATCGCGGAAGTCATCGGCCGCATGGGCGGCGGCGACGCCGTCGTATCGGGCTCGATCTCGGTCGAGGACGCGGAGTTCGCCGCCACCGACCTGCGCGTCCAGCTCACCGGCTCCAGCTTCCGCTATCCGAGTGACCTGAGCGCGACCGTGGATGCCGATCTGCGGCTTCTGGGCGATCAGAGCGGCCGCCTGCTGACCGGCGAGGTGATCCTCGATCAGGCGGTCTGGAGCCGCGAATACGAGTTCTTCGCCAGCATCCTCGCCGACGTCAACAGCGTCGCGCGCTCCGAGGAAACCGAGTCGAGCGGGTTCCTGGACGAGCTGCGGATGGACGTCGAGGTGGAGACGGACTCTCCCTTCGCGGTCCGGAACTCCATCTTCCAGCTCGATGCCGCGGCGGACTTCGGCCTTCGCGGGACGGCCGGATCCCCCGCGGTGCTGGGCCGCGCCGACCTGGTCGGGGGAGAGGTGTACTTCGGCGCGCATCGCTTCCAGATCGTCGCCGGCCGGGCTGACTTCATCGACCCCGAGGGGATCCAGCCGGTGTTCGAGATCGAGGCGGAGACCAGCGTCCGCAGCTACCGGGTGCGGCTCGCCGCGACGGGAACCGCGGAGCAGATCGACGCGAACCTGAGTTCCGAGCCGCCGCTGCGGGAGGCCGACATCCTCAGACTCCTCGCCGGCGCCCCGGAGCAGGACCTCCTGACGGCGGCGAGCGACGACGAACTCGCGGCGGCCTCGGCGGCGAGCCTGTTGAGCCAGCAGCTCAGCAACATGATCGGACGGCGCGCCGGCCGGGTGTTCGGGATCGACCGGGTGAGCATCGATCCCTTCATGATCGGGCGCTTCAGCAACCCGACCGCGCGGGTCACGCTCGGCAAGCAGGTCACCCGGGACCTCAACGTCCGCTACTCCTCGAGCCTGTCGGACGCCGAGGAGTCCATCATCGTGGTCGAGTACACCCCGACCGGCCCCGTCTCCTGGATCTTCTCCCGGGATCAGGACGGCTCGCTGGGGGTGGACGTCCGCTTCCACCGGAGTTTTTGACATCCCGTGGTGAAAGTGCCCCGCGCGAGTCCTTGGGCGGCTCTGACGCGGAAGCGAGTGGTTCTGCTTGCCGGCGTCGTGTTGGGGGTCTCGGCGATACCCGCCGTCGGCGGGCAGACCGCGACCGGTCAACCCGAAGATCCGCTGTCGCGGCGGGTGGATTCGGTCGTCGTCCGCTGGGCGGACGGGAGCACCGAACCGGTCCCCGACGAGGTCTCCCGCCTGATTTCGGTACGTCCCGGAACCCGCTTCCGTCCGCTCGTGGTGCGTCAGTCGGTCAAGCAGGTGTTCGCGCTCGGCCGTTTCCGCGACGTCCGGGTGCGGTCGGAGGAAGCGCCGGGCGGGGACCTGCGGCTCGTCTTCGAACTCGACCCCATCCCCGGCATCGCCCGTCTGAGCGTCGAGGGCGCTCCCCCCGGCGAGGACCTGAACCTGATCGCGACGCTCGGTCTCGAGGTGGGGGAGCCCGTCCCGGACGATCTGCCGGTCCGTGCCGAGAGCGGCGAGAACTGGCTTCGCTCGCGCGGCTACGTGAGCGCGGAGGTGAGTATCCGGAGTGTTCCGGACGGGCGGGACGCGCTGCTCGAGGTGGTGGTCGCCGCCGCCGAGCGGGCGCGGGTGGCCTCGATCGAGGTCCTCGGGGTGGAGGATGCACTGGGCCGCGACCTCGTCTCCGCGCTGGGGATCTCACGGAACGATCCGTGGATCGAAACGGACGTCACGGGGCGGCTGCCGGAGGTGGAGGAGAGGCTCCGCGATCGCGGGTTCCTGTTCGCCACGGCAAGCCTCGACTGGCGGCCGACCGGCGCGGGGGATGTCGAGGTCCAGCTGTCGGTGGACCGCGGCCCCGAAGTAACCCTGGAGGTGCAGGGGTTCGGTGCTTCCCAGGGAGACGCCCAGGGAGTCGTGGACGGGCTTTCCGGACAGACCCTGACGCTCGATGCGATCGAGGCGGCCAGGCAGGAGCTCCTCGACGAACTCCGGCGCGAGGGACGGCGGGACGGCGCCGTCACGGTGGAGAGCGTCGAGAGCGCCGGCGGCGGACACCGGACCTTCCGGTTCTCCGCTGACCCGGGCCCTCGCTACGTCGTCGGCGCCGTCTCCTCGGAGGGGGCGCCCCCCGAGGAGGCGGACACCGTCGCCGAGGTCCTGTTGCCGCTCCGGCCCGGCCGCCCCTACCGCGAAGAGGAGTGGCGGGCGCTGACCGACAGTCTGCGCCGGACGCTCCGCGGCCTGGGGTACTTCCAGGCCGAGGTGGCGCCGCTCCCGCCCCGGCCCGGGGAGCCGGCGGAGGACGGCGTTCCGATCGATCTCCGGGTGCGGATCGAGCCGGGTCCGCTCGCTTCCGTCGCGGCGGTGCGCTTCGAGGGGAGCGCCGCGTTCACCGACGCCGAGCTGGCCGAAGTGGCGGCCCTGGCGCCCGGTTCGCCGTACGTGGCCGAAGGAATCGTGAATGCCCGCGAGGACCTGGAGACGTTTCATCGGAACCGGGGGTACCTCGAGGCGCTGGTGGAGGTCGAGGCCCCGGTGGACCCGGTCACTCACGAGGCGGAGGTCGTCTTCCGGATCCGCCCCGGGAGCTACTTCACGGTCGGGGGCATCATCGTCGCGGGCCTCGACACCACGCGGGACTCGGTGATCCGCTCCCGTCTCCCCTTTGCGGAGGGGGAGGCGCTCGGGAGCGGCGACCTGCTGGAAGTGCGCCGGCGCCTCGTGTCCATGGGGATTTTCCGCAGCGTGGACGTGAACCTGCTGGAACCCGAGGAACCGATCAGCGAACGGAACGTGCTGATCCGGGTGGTGGAGGGCCCCCGCACCAGCATCGGCTACGGCGCCGGCTACAGCGAGCGCGAGCAGGTTCGGGGAGAGGGCGAATGGACCCGGAACAACCTCTTCGGGATGGGCCACACCCTGAGCCTGTTCGGCCGTTTCTCGCTCAAGGGCACGCGCATGGTGGCCACCTACCGGGGGGCGGAGAGCGTCGAGGGCGAGATTCCCATCTTCGTGAGCGCGTTCCGGGAGTCGCAGGACCGGGAGAGTCTCGACTTCATCCGCTCCGGCATCGGCGTCCAGGTGACCCGCAGGATCCTGGGGCGCAACGTGTTCCTGCGCTACGACCTGACCACCAGCGAGCTGTTCAACCTGAAGATCAACCCGATCCAGATCGATCGGAACTTCGCCGACAACCTCTGGCTCTCGGCCGCCTCGGCCTCGGTGGTCACGGACACCCGCGACGATCCGGTGGATCCCCGCCGGGGCCGTTTCGGACTCGTGGACGTGGAGTGGTCGTCGGCGCTCCTCAGATCCCGGGCGCCGTTCGTGAAGGGCCTGGGGCAGCAGTACCTGTTCTTCCCCGTCGGCGAAGCGGTCGTCCTCGCCGTCAGCGGGCGGCTCGGCCTCGCGTGGACGCTGGGGGCGGACGAGCCGGCCCTGGTGCCGATCACCGAGCGGTTCTTCGCCGGTGGCGCCACCAGCCTTCGCGGCTACAAGCTGGACCGCGCGGGACCGCTCGATCCGAGCGGATACCCGGTCGGCGGGAACATGCTCATCGTGGGAAACATCGAGGTCCGGTTCCCCATTGTGGGAAGCCTCCGCGGCGCCGTGTTCTCGGATCACGGCGGGGTCTACAGCGAGGTCAGTTCGTTCCGCCTGCCGGACCTGGGGCACAACGTCGGCGCCGGGCTGCGCTGGAACACGCCGCTGGGACCGCTCCGGTTCGACTACGGAGTCCGGCTGGGCGATATCGGCGACGCCCCGCGGGGCCAGTGGCACTTCACCATCGGCCACGCGTTCTAGCGGCCTGGCACGCCGGGTTCCAGACCGGCACGCGCTGCGCCACAGCGCCGCGCCCGGCGCGACGCCACGCGGAACGAGCGGCCCCCGTCCCTCGCGCGGAAACCGGCAATCGGCCCCGGCTGTGCCAGACTGTCCCCGTGCGCAGACACGGCCGAGTCGCGGCGGGGCGCCTGAGCTCCTTCCCGCGCCGCTCCCGGTGGCCTGCCCGCCTCCTGCTGGGGGCGTTCCTGGTGCCTGGTCCCGTTCCGGTGGTCCTGGGAGACGGTGGCCCGGGCGCGCCCGGACAGGTGCAGCCGGGAGCGGACGCCGCGCGGGTCGACCGGGTACTCGCGGTCGTGAACGGCGAACCGATCACCTACTCGGAGGTCCTGGAGGCGATCGCCCTGATGCCGGGGGCGACGCCGCCCCCGACCGTCGGTGACGCGCTGGAGCGCCTCATCGACGCGAGGCTCATGGAGCACGAGGCCCGCCGGTACCTCCAGGAGCCGCCGTCGGAAGAGGAGAGCGAGGCGACGCTGCGGGCGCTCATGGACCGGTTCGCGACCCCGGAGGACTATCGCGCCACGCTGCGGCGCCTCGGCGTCGCCGAGGACTACCTGCGCAAGCGCATCCAGCGGGAGCTGATCGTGGACCGCTACGTGGATCGTCGTTTCCGGCCGCTGGTGCAGGTGGCCCAGCGGGACGTCGAGGAGTACTACCGGACCGTGCTGCTCCCGGACCTGGACGCCGGCTCGCCCGCAAGTTTGGTTGAAGTGGAGAGCCTGATTCGGAATATACTTGAACAGCGCGATCTGAACCGGCGGATTTCCGCCTGGGTGGACGAGTTGAAGTCCAGCGCCAGCATCGTGCGCCTGCCGCTCTCCGAGCCGCCTCAGTCGGACTGCCGGTTCGACTGAAACGTCGGGCTGAATCGTCCGGCCGGGGCGATTCGAGGTCCCGTCCGCGGGGAAGGGAACCCTTGGTTCGGGTGCGGCGTTATTCCTTTACCCATGGGTGAGGAGGAGTGAGTCACCTCGTCGAGAGGTGACCGGAAGTGCCGCTCGGAGACGGAGCGGTCGGAGCAGTGAGGATGGCACGCTGCGTGCTTATCACCCAATAGACACGAAGTAGGCCAACAAGGAGATATCTGGAGGGCGTTATGGACCCTACGAGTACGGAATACGAAACCATCGAGTTTGTCGACGAGAGGTTCGAGCTCGAGGAAGAAGAGGAAGAGTCCGCTGAGGACGAGGCAGCCGCGGCGACCGAGCTCGGTCTCGCTCCCGACACTCACCAGACCGGTGATCTGGATTCGATGGGGCTCTATCTGCGCGACACGCACCGGCACCGCCTGCTCACCAAGAACGACGAGCAGCGCTACAGCCGGGCCATGCAGAGGGCCTGGCAGGACATCGAGAACTCCGACGATCCTTCGAACCAGGACCTCGCGGCCTTCTACAAGAACCGCGAGAAGATGATCGAGGGGAACCTGCGCCTCGTCATCTCCATCGCCAAGCAGTCCCGGGGAAAGGGACTCCCGCTCGGCGATCTCATTCAGGAAGGCAACATCGGACTGATGCAGGCGGTTCGCAAGTTCGAGCCCGAGCGGAACCTCAAGTTCTCCACCTACGCCACGTGGTGGATCCGCCAGGCGATCTGGCGCGCGCTCTCGCAGAAGTCCCGCACCATCAAGGTCCCGATCAACAAGCTGGACCTCCATCGCAAGGCGTCCAAGGTCAGGGCGGAACTCGAGCAGCGGTACCGGAACGATCCGGCGCGCCGCGGCAAGGGTCAGTTCCCGTCCACCGACGACGTCGCTCGCGAAATCGGCGTGGCGCCGGAGAGGCTGCGCGACGCGCTCCGTTCGGTGCCGCAGATCGACTCGCTCGATGCGCCGCTGGTTCCCGACGGGACCCCGCGGATCCAGCTGACTCCCGATCCGGACCAGTTGAACCCGATCGAAGGCGTCACCGACGCCGAGCAGCGCCGGCACGTGCGGGATGCCATTTCGGACCTCCCCGACCGGCTGCAGCACGTGCTCAAGCGCCGCTTCGGCATTCTGGGCGGGCCGGAAGCCAACCTGGAGGAGATCGGGCGCGAGCTTCACCTCACCCGGGAGCGGGTGCGGCAGCTCGAGGCGGAAGCGCTCACCCGGCTCCGCCAGGATCCGCGCCTCCGCGTCTCCGCGAACTGACCGGGCGCCGGCGGGACCGCCGGCCTTCAGGCCGGCACACCCGGCGCCCCCCCACCGGGAGAACTGGTGCGCCGCGCACGGCGCGACGTTGACCCGCCAAGCGGTTCGCTTCCCCGCGTTCCACCCGGACCGACCCGGCGGATACGATGGCGCGATGCGTCATCCCCTGCCGTTCTCCACCGTCCTCCTGGGCGGGGCGCTTGCCGCCCTGGCCCTGTCGTTTGCCGCCCGCAGCGATGCCGCGCAGTCCCGCGAGATCGATCTCACCACCGCCACGATCGCCGAGATCAACGAGGCGGTGGATGCCGGCGTCCTGACCGCCGAGCGGCTCGTCGAGCTGTGCCTGGCGCGGATCGCGGCCTACGACGATCAGGGGCCGCGGATCAACGCCGTCATCTCGGTGAATCCGAACGCCCGGCAGCGGGCCCGGGAAATGGACGCGGAGCGGGAGCGGTCCGGGCGCCGCTCCCCGCTGCACGGGATCCCGGTCCTCCTCAAGGACAACTTCGACACCGCGGACATTCCCACCACCGCGGGGTCCTTCCTGCTGCAGGATTCGCGGCCCCCGGACGATGCCTTCGTGGTGCGGAAGCTGCGGGAGGCCGGCGCGATCGTGCTGGCCAAGGTGAACCTGAGCGAGTTCGCCTCCGGGGGCGCCATGAGTTCGCTCGGCGGAGTCACCCGGAACCCGCACGATCCCACCCGCACCCCGGCCGGTTCCTCCGGCGGCACCGGCGCCGCGGTGGCGGCGGCGTACGGCTTTGTCGGGCTGGGTTCGGACACCGGGGGCTCGATCCGCGGCCCCTCCACGGCGAACGGGCTGGCGGGCCTCAAACCGACGCTCGGGCTCCTGAGCCGCGACGGCATCGTGCCCCTGGCGCTCTCCTTCGACACCGGTGGACCGATGGCGCGCAGCGTGTATGACGTGGCGGTCTCGCTCGGAACGATGGTGGGCGTCGACGAGGCGGATGCGGCGACGGCGAGGAGCGCCGGGCAGTTCCACGGCGACTACACGCAGTTCCTCGACGCGGAGGCGCTGTCCGGGGCGCGTCTGGGCGTGGCCCGGGACTTCATGGGCACGGACCGCGAGGTGGACTGGGCGATCGAGGCGGCGCTCGATGCGATGCGCGACGCCGGGGCCGAGGTCTTCGACGTGCGTCTCCCGGAGTGGCTGCTGGAGGTCGAGAGCGACTTCTACCTGACGGTGCGCTGGCCGGAGTTCCGCAAGCAGATCGCGGAGTACCTGCAGGGACTGGGTGATGGCTATCCGCAGACGCTCGACGACCTGGTCGAGCGCTCCATGCGGCTCCCCTCCCACGGCGACGGGCTGCGTCCCAACCCGGGACGCTGGAGCCTGTTCCTGCGCGAGAACGCCAGCGGGGACGTCACCGACTACGCCCACATCGCGGTGCGGGAGCACGCGCTCCCGCTGGTCCGCTCCCTGGTGGAAGGCCTGATGGACCAGGAGAACCTCGACGCGATCGTCTATCCGACCTCTCCGGCGCGTCCGGCGCTCATCGATCGGCCGCCGGACCTCTACGGACCCTCGCCCGTGCGCCTCGCCAACATGAGCGGGTTTCCGGACCTGATCGTGCCCGCGGGGTTCACCGGCGGAGGGCTCCCGGTGGGCATCTCGTTTCTGGGCCGGGCCTTCAGCGAGCCCCGGCTGCTGGCCCTCGGCTATGCCTTCGAGCAGCGGGTGAGGGCCCACCGGGTCCCGGCGCACACGCCGCCGCTGCCGGGCGAACGGATCACCATTCCGTGACCCTTCAGTTTCCCTAATCCGGGATTCGCAGCACCCCTTCGGCGACTTCCACGGCCTGCCCGCCGACGCGGACCAGCGAGGGTTGCCCGCCCTCCCGTTCGACCTCCACGTGGATCGAACTGGGCCGGCCCATCTCGTAGCCCTGCTCGATGACGAGGCGGACCGGATCCCGGTCAGCGTTCTTCACCAGTCCGTGCCGGACCAGCCAGGCGCCCAGCGCGCCCGCGGCGCTGCCGGTCGCCGGGTCTTCGTGCACGCCGAGCCCGGGGGCGAACATCCGGGCGTGCGCGGCGCTCTCCTCGCGGGAACACTGGGTCGAGAAGACCATCATGCAGTCGGAGCCGATCTCCTCGCGGTTGAGCAACGCCTGCGCCGCCATCGGATCCAGCTCGAGCTTCTCGATGCCGCGCAGCGACCGCACCGGCACCATCAACTGGGGGAGCGCCGTCGAGACGACCTGCGCGGGCCGTCCGTCGGGAAGGAGTTCGTCGGCGCCGATACCCAGGCAGGCGGCAAGGGAACTCCGGTCGGTGAATTCGGCGAAGAAGCGGGGGGGCGCCTGCGTCATGACGACCTGCTCCACTTCGCCTCCACGGACCCGGATGTCCACCGGCAACACTCCGGCGCCACATTCCTGGTGGATGCGATGGACGCCGGTACCGAGGTTCCGGAGCGCCTCGCCGAGGCCCAGTTCGCCGCGGCGGGCGAGCACGAAGAAGGTCCCCACGACCGGATGGCCCGCCAGCGGAAGCTCCGTGTTGGGGGTGAAGATGCGAAGGCGGCAGAGCGCCTGCACGTCGGTCGGCGGCAGCACGAACGCGGTCTCCGAGAGGTTCATCTCGGCGGCGATCCGCTGCATCTCCTCGCCCGACAGCCCTTCGGCGCCGGTGACGATGGCCAGCGGATTCCCGGCGAACGCGCGGTCGGTGAAGACGTCCGCCTGAAGGAACCGGTACTCGCGCACGAACGCCCCGAGTCTATCCGTTGGGGAACAGGAGCCGGCCGCTCCGGTGGGGCCCGGGCGCCTGCCGCCCCTGCCGGGCGGCGGCTTCCGAGGCGAGGGTATGGGCCCTTTCGTTTCCCGGGTGGCCGGCATGACCCGGGACCCACTCGAACCGGACCCCAGGCCGCCCGGCGCGCGCCTCGGCCAGCCGCCGCCACAGGTCGGCGTTCTTGACCGGGCGGCGGTTCGCCGTCTGCCAGCCGCGCCGGACCCAGGACGGAAGCCACTGGGTGATGCCCTTGACCACGTATTGACTGTCGCACAGCACCGTGGCCGCGGCTCCTTCCGGCACCGCTTCCACCGCCCGGATGGCGGCGGTGAGCTCCATGCGGTTGTTCGTCGTGTTCGGTTCACCCCCCGACAGGACCCGCTCCTCTCCGGCATCGGTCAGGATCACCGCCGCCCACCCCCCGGGCCCGGGGTTCCCGAGACAGGAACCGTCGCACGCGATCTGCAGCATCCGCTCGGTATCCTACGTGGAGGGTTCTTCCTCCCGTTCGAATGTCCTGGATTCACATGGTTCCGCCCACCGCTCCCGAGGGGCAGGCGGGGCGGCTCGGGAAGCTCTATCGGCGCCACCGCCGGCCCGACGGACTGGTGGACAACATCCTGAGGGTGTCCAGCCTGAATCCCGAAGCGCTGGAGCATCACCTGTCCCTCTATGAACACCTCATGCGGGGCGAGTCGGGCCTCAGCCTCGCCGAACGGGAACTGATCGCGGTCGCCGTTTCGGTGGTCAACGACTGCCACTATTGAATCGAGCATCACCGGAGAGGTCTGCTCCGGCTAACCCGGGATCCCGGACTGGTGGATGCCCTGCGCCGTGACCCGGAGGGCTGTCCGCTCCCGCCCCGGCGCCGCGCGCTCGCCGACTACGCCATCAAACTGGCGCGGACTCCGGGCAGCGTGGTGGAGCGGGATCTCGAGCCGCTCCGCAGCGCCGGACTCTCCGACCGCGACATCCACGACGCCTGCGCGGTGGCCTCCTACTACTGCTTCGTGAACCGCATGGCGAACGGCCTGGGGGTGGAGCTGGAGGAGGCGGCAACCGGCCGGTAACCCGCCCCTTCCACGGACGGTCAGGCGCTGCCGGCGCCCTGCTGCACCGCGGCGTCGAGGCGTTCGAGTTCCTCGTAGAGCGCCGGCAGCCGGCCCTTCAGGTCCTCGTAGGTGGCCGTGACCTCGCGGGAGCCCTCGCGGTCGCCGAAGAAGCCGGGCGCCGCCATCCGCGCTTCCAGGCTTTCGACGGCGGCCTCGGTGTCCGCGATCGCCTCGAACACCTCGCGCCACTCGCGCCGCAGCTGCCGCAGCCGGTTCTTCCCGGGCGGCCGGCGCGCGCCGGCCTTGCCCGCCTGTTTCGCGCTTCGCCGCGGCCGTTTCGCCGCCGCCGGCGGGGACGCCGGGGGAGCGGCCGCGTCGGTCTCCGGGGGGCTGACCCGGGCGAGGTAGTCCGAGTAGTTGCCCCAGTAGAGGGCCGCTCCGCCCCCGCCGATCGCGGCCACCCGGGTGGCCAGGGAATCCATGAAATAGCGGTCGTGGGCGACGAACACGATCGTGCCCTGGTAGTTCGAGAGGGCGTTCAGCAGCGCCCGCTTGGCGTCGAGGTCGAGATGGTTGGTCGGCTCGTCGAGGAGGAGGAGGTTCGCGGGACGGAGGAACAGCCGGGCCAGCGCCAGCCGGCTTCGTTCGCCGCCGGAGAGGACCGCGGTCTTCTTCTCCACGGTGTCTCCCGAGAACAGGAACGCGCCCAGGATGTTGCGGATCTCGGGGAGCATGGCGAGCGGCGCCGCGTCGGCCATGGTCTCGCGCACCGTGCGGTCAGGGTCGAGATCGTGCCGGTCCGGCCCGTAGTAGGCGATCCGGACGTTGTGGCCGAGCTCCCGATGCCCGGAGTCCAGGCCTGCTTCACCGGCGATCAGCCGGATCAGGGTGGACTTCCCGGCGCCGTTCCGCCCGACGAGCGCCAGGCGCTGGCCGCGCTCCACGACGAGGTCCACATCGCGGAAGACCTCGTTCGTTCCGAAGGCCTTGGAGGCCGCGGAGAGCGTCACCAGAACCCGCCCCGAACGCGGCGGATGCGGCAGGCGGAGCGCCACCCGCCGGGGCTCCGGCGGCACTTCGATCCGTTCGATCTTCTCGAGCATGCGGACCCGGCTCTGGACCTGCCGCGCGCGGCTGGCCTGGTAGCGGAACCGGTTGATGAAGCGTTCGGTCCGCTCGATCTCGGCGGCCTGCTCGGCGGCGCGCTTGCGCAGGTCGGCGATCTCGGCGGCCCGCTGCGTCTCGTAGCGGCTGTAGGTGCCCGGGTAGTTGCCGAGCCGGCCCAGGCCGATCTCGGTGATCCGGGTCACCACGGAGTCGAGGAAGTAGCGGTCGTGGGCGACCAGCACCAGGCCGCCGCGGTGCCGGGCCAGGAAACCGAGCAACCAGGTGCGGGCCTCGATGTCCAGGTAGTTCGTGGGCTCGTCGAGCAGGACGAGGTCGTTCGCCTCGACGAGCAGCTTGGCGAGCGCGATGCGCATCTGCCAGCCCTGGCTGAAGGTCTCCACCGGGCGTTCCTGGTCCCCGGCCGCGAATCCGAGGCCGGAGAGGACCTCGCTGATGCGGGTGTCCATTTCGTACCCGCCGCGGCGCTGCCACTCCTCTTCCAGTTCGCCGTAACGGGCGACGAGTTCGGGCTGATCCGGGGCGGCCGCGAGCCGTTCCGCCGCCTCCTCCTGTTCGCGCCGCAGCCGGAGCAGGTCGGCGAAGGCGGTGCGGACCTCCCCGGAAACGGTGCGGCCCTCGAGTCGCAGCCCCTCCTGCGGGAGGTAGCCGACGCGCTTCCGCCTGGCCAGCACGACCTTTCCGGCGTCGGCGGGGACCAGTCCCGCGAGGATCTTCAGGAGCGTGGTCTTGCCGGATCCGTTCGGCCCGACGAGACCGACGCGGTCGCCGTCGCCGACCCGCCAGGAGACATCGCGGAGCAGGACCTGTTCTCCGTAGGCCTTGGAGGCCTCGACGAGCTGGATCATGGGCGGGCTGGTGGCCGGGAACCGTATCGCGGGGGACAGCCCGCGAACGGTCGTTCGGGTTCCGGGCGGACACCGCCTCCACCGGTTGCAGCCGGCGCGGGTTGGTCATAATGGGGAGTCCATGTTCCGGCGCCTGAAGCCCCGCCTCCGGCTGCTCCTGCCGCTCGCGGCCGCGGTCGTGCTGTCGTCCGCCGGCGCCCGGACGCCCCAACCCGAGGCGGACGCCGGGATGAGCCGCGGGGTGGCGCTGCTCGAGCAGTTCCGGTTCTCGGACGCCGCCGCCGAGTTCGCGCGGGTGGTGGAGCTCCGGCCCGAGTCGGCGGCGGCCCACGTGAATCTCGGAATCGCCTGGTTCAACGAGCGCGATTTCCCTGCCGCCCGCGCTTCGTTCGCGCGAGCGCTCGAGCTCGATCCCGGCGGGCTCCACGCGCGTTACAACCTGGGTCTCATCGAGAAGCTCGAGGGCAACACCGACGCGGCGCTCGCCGCCTTCCGGCAGGTCGCCGAAGCCGACCCGGACGACGCGATGACGCAGTACTACCTGGGCGCCGCCTACGCCGCGGTCGGCCGGCTCGAGGAGGCGGAAACCGCCCTGCGCACCGCCATCCAGCTCCAGCCGGAGCACGAGTCCGCCCACTTCAGCCTGGGGAACGTCCTCGTGCGGGCCGGTCGCCGGGAGGAGGGCCGCGCCCAGTTGATGCGGTTCCAGGAACTGAAGAACAGCTTCTCCGGGGGCGGGGTCTCCGCCGGGCTCCAGTACACCGAGCTCGGGCCGTACGCGGAGGCCGTCGAAGCGCGTCCGGTGTCGCTGCACGGTGGTCAGGCCGAACCCGTTTCGACCGGCCAGGTCCGTTTTTCGGAGGCCACCGCGGCATGGAATCTGGCGCTGCCGGCTGCCGGCGCGCCGCCCGATCCTCCGGCGACGCTGAGGGCGGAGGACTACTCCGCCGACTGGGTGGCGGCGAACCTGCTGCCCCAACTCGGCTCGGGCGTCGCCATCCGTGATTTGGACGGGGACGGCCGGCCGGAGATCCTGTTCGTGCGGGACGGGAGCGTGGCCCTGTTCCGGAACACCGGCGGCGGTTTCGAGGCCTGGGCGGACTCCGGGATCGAGACGGACGGGGCGGTCAGCGTGACCGTCGGCGACGTCGACCTCGACGGCGATCCCGACCTCTACGCGGCGGGAGCCGGCCCGAACGCGCTCTTCTGGAACCGGTCGGGTGAGCCGGGGGCGCTCTTCGCCAGGGCGGACGCCTCCGGAGCCGAGGGAGACGACCTTTCGGTGGGCGCCACCTTCGCGGACTTCGATCACGACGGCGACCTCGACATCCAGGTCTCCAACTACGCCCCCGCTTCCCTCGGGGCGTCCGACGCCGTCCCGGAGGTTCTCCGCGTGCCGGACGATCTTCCGGGGGCCCCGAACCGTCTCTACCGGAACAACGGGGACGGCAGCTTCACGGACGTCGCCGCGGAGACCCGGACGGACGGCGGGGCGCGGCGCAGTCTCTTCGCGCTGTTCTCCGACTGGGACGACGACCGCGACGTGGACTTCCTGGTGGTGAACGACGGCAGCCCGGTGCAGGTCTTCTCGAACGACCGCGTCGGAACGTTCACGGAGAGCTCGGAGGCCTGGGGCGTCGAGACCGCCACCCGGATGCGGGGAGCGGCGGCCGCCGACTACGACCGGGACGGCTTCTTCGACCTGCTGCTCGCGGCCGAGGGAGGCGCGCTGAACCTGCTGCTCCGGGGATCCGGACCCGGCGGGTTCTCTCCGGACGTCGGGTCCCCCTTCCTGCTGCGCGCCGGCGTCCCCGGGGCCCGCTACGGAGTCTCCTTCGTCGATGCCGACCACGACATGGACCTGGACCTCCTCATGGCCACCTCCGGGGCCGATGGGCCGCTCACCCTCTACGAGAACTCCCCCGGCGGGTTCTCACGCGCGGGAGCGGTCTCCGCCGGGCTGGACTCCGGCGAGGAGCCGCGGGCGCTCGCGACCGGGGATCTGGACGGTGATGGGGACCTCGACGCCGTGATCGGCACCACGCGGGGCCGCATCTTCGCCTTCCGGAACGATCGGACGGGGACCGGCAACTGGATGGCGGTCCGTCCGCGCGGCCTCCGCAGCAATCTGGACGGGGTCGGCGCCAAGATCGAGGTCCGGGTCGCCGGGGTGAGCCAACGCCGTCAGGTGCGGACCACCTCGGGGTACCTCTCGCAGAGCGATCTTCCCGTCCACTTCGGGCTGGGAGACGCGCTCGCGGCCGACTACGTCCGTTTTCTCTGGCCGGGAGGGGTGAAACAGGTCGAACTGGACGTGCCGGCGCTCGCCGTGGCGTCCGTCGAGGAGCTGAACCGGAAGGGCACCTCCTGCCCGTCCTCTACGCCTGGGACGGCCAACAAATCCGCTTCGTCACCGATTTCCTGGGCGGCAGCGCGCTCGGGAACCTTCTCGCTCCCGGCGCCTATAACTACCCGGACACCGCGGAAGTCGTGAAGATGGAGGCGTTTCCGCTGGTGCCCCGGGACGGGGCCTACGAGATGCGCTGGGTGAACCAGCTCGAAGAGGTCATCTTCTACGACCGGGCGGCCCTTTGGGTGGTGGACCATCCGGAAGACGTGGACGTATTCCCGCTGGAACGCCTGATGCCGGGTCCTCCGTACCCCGACCCGGGTCTGATCGCGGTCCGGAACCGGCGGCCTCCGTCCCGGGCGTCGTCTTCGACGGCCGCGGGGGAGCGGGAGGTGACCGCGGCGCTCGCCCGGGTGGACCGCCATTACGTGGACGACTTCGCGCTCCTCCCCTTCAAGGGATACGCGGAGCCCCACGACCTGACCCTCACGTTCGACGGGGTGCGTCCCGGCGTCCCCCAGGTGCTCCTCCTCTACGGATGGGTGGACTACGCCGACTCGAGTTCCAACCTCGCCGCTTCCCAGGCGGGGGTCGGGGCCCAGCCGCCGGTTCTGGAGATTGCCGACGGCGACGGGTTCCGAATCGCCACCGACCGGATGGGATTCCCGGCGGGCCTTCCCAAGACCATGGTGGTGCCCCTCGCGGACACCGCGGTCGAGAGCGGGCGTCCGCTCAGGATCCGGACCAACATGCGGATCTACTGGGACCGGATCGAGCTGGCCGAGGTCGCCGACGTTCCCGTTCAGGAGTGGCGGCTCGACGCCCAGACGGCGGAGTTCGGCTTTGCCGGGTATCCCGAACCGCATCGGCCGCGCGGCATCCCGCCCACGGAGTACCGCTACGGAACGCGCGCGGCGCGGGACATCTGGGGCGCCCACGAGGGGGAATACACGAGGCACGGCGACGTGCGGCCCCTCCTCGACGCCATCGACGACCGCTACGTCATCGCCCGGCACGGCGATGAACTGCGGCTCCGGTTCGACGCGCGGCAGGTCCCGCCGCCGGCCCCGGGGACCCGGCGTTCGTTCTTCGCCTTCGCCGACGGTTTCGGAAAGGACATGGATCTCAACTCCGCCCGGCCGCACACCATCGAGCCGCTGCCGTTCCACGGGATGCCGAGCTATCCGTATCCCCGGGACGCCTATCCGGACACCGAGGAGCTGGCCCGCTGGCGCGCCGAGTACAACACCCGGCGGATCGGCCCGGAGGGGCGGCACGGGTTCCTCGACGACGGCGTACCGCCGATCGAAACGACCGGGGAGCCGGGGGCCTCCACGGCCGGCCGGGAGCGGCGGCGCGAGCGCTGACCATGCCCAGAGACACCCTGCGCGCCGAGCTCTACCGGTTGCTCTTCGACGACCGGCAGGGGGCGGCGGCGTTTCTGGCGCCGCGGATGCTCGCGGATCCCCAGTCGCTCACCCCGGAGGTGCGCTGGTGCCTGATCTACCTGCTACGCGGGATCCGTTCGGTGGCGGCGAGCAGCCGGCTGCTGGAACCGGACTCGGTGCTTCACCTGGTGGCGCATACGGTCGAGGCCGCGCGCCGGGCGACGGCCGGGATCGACGGGCACTGGTACGAGATAGCGAGAGAACTCCCCGGCCACTGGTTGCGGCGCTACGAACAAGGGGAGGTCCGGTACTCGCTGGACGAACTCCGCTACCTGAACGTGTTGCTCGGCCGACTGTGGTTCGTGGAA
Source organism: Vicinamibacteria bacterium (assembly GCA_965116805.1). Lineage (GTDB taxonomy): Bacteria > Acidobacteriota > Vicinamibacteria > Marinacidobacterales > Marinacidobacteraceae > Marinacidobacterium. The sequence continues at coordinate 524,241 of OZ220713.1, read as the reverse complement.
CGGCAGCGGATCGCCTTCATGGACCCGCCGTTGCTCCCCCGCTACCTGCGCCCCGGACGGACGGAGGCCATGCTCCCGGCGGGGTGACCCGAAAGAGACGCTCCCGGCCTCCGCGGGAAGCGGCCGAGCCGGTGACCGGCCGGCGGAAGACCCGCTGACCGCCTAGAAGCCGCCTTCGCAGACCCCGTCCTCGATGTCGAGGATCATGTCCTCGACGTCCGCGGCCCGCGAGTCGCCCCGCGCCAGGCGCATGAACGCCCTGAAGTAGCGCTCTGCGGTGCTGCACTGGCCGCGATTGAAGGCGATCACGCCCAGGGAGTAGTTCGCATCCCGGGCGTTCGGGTTGTTGGGATCCGCCGCGAGCGCCGCGCCGTAGTGGCGCATCATGCCGTTCTCGTCGGTGCTGCGTCCCGCGATGAACCCGAGCATCCAGTGGACCTCGGTGGCGTACTGCCCCTCGGGTTCCGCTTCGAGATACTTGTTCAGCCGCTCGGCAGCCGAGTCGAACTCCTGGGCGTTGTAGGCGAGCTGGCCGGCCAGGAAGAGAACCTGCGGCAACTGCGGGATGTCCGGGTTCAGAGAGATCACGGCGGCGAAGGAGTCTTCGGCCCCCGCGTCGTCGTCCTCCTGGAGCAGCGCGTATCCAAGCCGGAAGTGCGCCTCCGCGTCGGACGGATCGGCTTCGGCGACCTGCCGGAGCAAGGGGATCGCCGCCGCCCGGTCGCCCATTTCGCTCTTGGCGATCGCGACGTTGCGCCGCGCCATGTTGATCTGGTCGCCGAGCTGGGCGGCCATCTCCGGATTCGCGTCGGCGGCGGAGAGGAACTCCTCGAAGGAACCGATGGCCTCGGTCGCGTTTCCTGTCCCCTGATGGGCGAAGCCGAGGAAGAGGTGGGCGACGAAGAAGTCGGGAGTCGTCGCGAGGATTGCCGGGCAGGCGGTCAGGGTGGTGTCCCAGGCGCCGGACTGGGCCGACTCCACGCACTGCTGCTGGTTCTGGTAGTTGATCGTGGTGTGGGCGTAATCCACGTTCTCCTTGTAGAACTCGTACGAGGGATGGCTCTCGTCGTGGGTGGAAAGCAGCGATTCACAGGCCGCGATCACGTCCTCCCAGACCTGACTCTCGATGGCGGCCTCGCACACTTCGTCCGGATCCTCCTGGAGAAGCGGGTGTGGGAGGGCCGCGGAGAGGGCAAGCCCTGGGAAGGCGAGGGTCGCAACGAGCAGAAGCGGGATTCCGATGTTGCTCCGGAGTGACATGACAGAACCTCCTCGAGGGCGGGTAGGGCGCTGGGGCCGGCGATAGCCGGCTACACCCCCATTGTCCCCGTCCCCATTACGGGAACGAGGCAGCCTAGCACAGGCAACGGATGGTGGTGCAAAGGCGAACACAGAGATGAAATAGCGGACTGACACTGCGAATTCGGAGCCCGTGAGGCGCGACCGCCGGGGCCGCCAGGCTCAGCCGCCCTCGCAGCCGCCTTCCGCGATCGACGCCAGAATCTCGGTCACCTGCGCGGCGTTCGCGTGATCGGGAGCCAGTTCCATGAACGTCTGGTAGTGGGTCTCCGCGTTTCCGCAGTCGTCGCGGTTATAGAAGATGGTGCCGAGGGCGAAGTTGGCGTCCACGATCCGCGGGTCCCCCGCCGCCGATCCGGAGAGGAAGCCCTGGTAGTGGGTGACGGCGCGGTCCTCGTCCGAGCCCTGGAGCGCCTGGGCCAGCATGAAGTGGGCGTCCGGGACTCCCCGGTCTCCTCCGGCATTCGCCAGGTAGGCGGTCAGCCGGGCATCGGCCTTGGCATAGTCGCCGGCGTTGTAGTTGAGCTGGCCGGCCAGGAACAGGACGCTGGCGATCGGGTTCGGAGCGTTGTCGATCACGACGGAGAACGCCCGCTCGGCGCCCGCGCTGTCGCCCGTCGAGAGGAGGGCGACCGCCAGGCGGTAGTGCACCTCAACGTCGGTCCCGCTCGCTCGCGAAGCCGCCTGCAGGAGCGGAATGGCGTCCTGCATCGCGCCCGCCCGCGCGTACGCGATGCCGCCGGAGCGCTGCGCGGTGGCGATCTGGTCCGAGAGCTGCGACGCTGCGTCCGAGTTGCCCCGCACCCCGTCGAGGAAGGCGGAGAAGTTGACCGCGGTGTTCGCCCAGTCCTGTTTCGTCTGGTGGGCCACACCAAGGAAGTAGTTCATGATGAACGCCCCGGGGTTCGCCTCGACTGCCATCTGGCAGTAGGCGATCACGCTGTCCCACTGCTGGGCTTCGAACGCCGGTTGGCACTGGAGGCTGTAGGCGTAGTTCACGGTCTGCGCCCAGTGGGCGTAGTACGGATGGTCCTCGGGAAGTACCTCGAGTACCTCGGGGCAGGCCGCGAGAACCTGTTCGTAGTTGGCGCCGTCCACCGCCTGCATGCAGGCGGCGGCCTTCTGCGGGTCCACATCCTGGGCCGTCGCCTCCTGGGCGCTTCCCATGAGTACGCCGAATGCGGCGACTACCGACAGGGCGAGGAATCGGGTAGGCATGACGAATGTCTCCTTGACGGGATGACCGGACGCCCCGTGGCGCGCACTCTGATGAAGGCGGTCGCGGCCCGTGCGAACGGGGGAAACTAGCATAGCCCTCGGGGATTCAGCGAATTCCCGGCGGGAGCCGCACAGGGCGCAAAACCCTCCTCCAGGTAGCCCCGGACCTCGGCCGCGCGTTCGTGGTCCGGTGCGATCCGGAGGAAGTCCTCGTAGTGCCGGCGGGCCTGATCGCATTCCTCCCGGTCGGCCGCGATGGTGCCGAGGAAGTAGTGCGCGACGGCCGCGCGGGGACTGTCCGGTTCGGCCTCCAGGAGCGCGGCGAAGTGACTCCGCGCCTCGCCGGCGGCGCCGGGGTCCGCGGCCTCGGACTCCGACCTCCTCAGCGCGATGGACCCGGCCATCCAGTGCGCGTCGGCGGCGAAGGGTCCTGCCGGCGCCGCTTCCAGATAGCGGGTGAGGTGGGCGCCCGCCGCCTGGTAGTCCCCCGCGTCGTAGCGGAGCTGTCCGGCAAGGAAGAGCGCCTGGCTGATCTGGGGGGCTTCCCGGGTCACGACCGAAAAGGCCGCCTCCGCCCCCTCGGCGTCGCCCTGCTGCATCAGGCCCACCCCGAGGAAGAAGTGGACTTCGGCGTCGGCCGGATCGGCTTCCGCCGTCCGGCGGAGGAGCGGGAGCGCCGTCTCGAGGTCTCCCCCGCGAAACCACGCCAGCCCGGCGCTCCGCGCCGCGATACCGAGTTGCTCCTCCGGGCGCGCAACGTCTTCGGGCAGTCCCTCGACCGCGGTGAGGAAGGACTCGAACGCGGCCCCGGCCCTGGTCCACTCCTGCCGTGCCTGGTACGCGAAACCCAGGAAGTAGTGGATGCCGAAGGTGTCCGGGGATTCCCGGATCGCCTCCTCGCAGACGGTGACCGCGGCGTCCCAGTCGGACGCCTGCGCGGCTGCCTCGCATTCCGAAACGGCGCCCGAGCCCGGCTGCGCCGGCAGCGCGAAGAGGGGCCCGGCTGCCAGCAGCCAGGCGGCGCTCCAGCCGGGCCTACCCGGCGCGCGATTCACTGGAGGACGAGGAGGTCTTGGCGCTGCTCGTCGCTGCCGGCGTGGCTCCCGAACTCTCCTTCCCCTTGGCTTTCTCGGAGTCCGGTTTCTGCGCTCCGCCCTTCGCCCCCGACCCGTTCTTCCCGTTCGCAGCCTGGTCGCCGGACTTCCTCGCGTAATCGGTCACGTACCAGCCGCTTCCCAGGAACTGGATGGCCGGGCTGGAGACGATCCGCTGGGCGGCTCCCCCGCAGCGCCGGCAGGCATCGAGCGGCTCGTCGCTGATGCGCTGGATGGCCTCGAACACCTGCTCGCAGTCGTCGCAGCGATATTCGTAGATGGGCATGGGTTTTCGGAGCGTCGGCGCGGGGAGTGTAGCGAAGAGACGCCGGCCGGTCCGGCGCGCCTAGCGGACCAGGGACGGGGTCGTTGGCGGCGGTTTCCGGTGACCGGTCGCCTGCTCGTAGGCGTACGCGACGCGGAACAGCGCGCCCTCGCCGAGGGCGTTCCCGAGGAGTTGCAGTCCGCCCGGAAGACCGGACGGGGTAAAGCCCATGGGAACGGTGACCGCCGGAAACCCGGTGGGAGGGGAGAGTTGGGGCGAGTTGTTTCCGTCGGGCGTGGTCAGGTCGCCCAGCAGGCGCGGGGGGTTGCTCCAGGTGGGGAAGGCGAGCGCGTCGAGATCCTGATCTTCAAACAGGCCGCCGACCTCGGCCCGGAGTTCTCCGGCGCGCCGGTTCGCTTCGGCGCAGACGTCCTGGGGCTCGCCCTCCACCTCGAGGGCGGTTTCGAGTCGCGGCCGGATCGACGGGTGGAAATCGCCGCCCTCCACCAGTTCCTCGAGCGTCGTCACCGGAGCGTTCGGTCCGAGGCTCGCCAGATAGGCCTCGAGCTGGGCGCGGAACGGGTTGCACCAGAGCGATCCCTCGGCTTCGAGCCCCTCGATCCGCACCGGGTCCACGACGGTGACCCCGAGCGCCTCGAGGTCGGCGAGGGCCGCTTCGAAGAGCGCCCCGATGTCGGTATCCGCGGTCTCGGTGTCGCTGAGTTGGCGGACCACGCCGATCCGGAAGTCGTTGAGCGGCCCCGCGTCGAGGTACCGGAGGTAGTCGTCCTCGCGCTCGAACCCCTCGGTGGCCTCGTCGGCCGGGTCCGGCCCCGCCAGCACGTCGAAGACCCGCACCCCGTCTTCGACCGTGCGCGTCATCGGACCGCCGATGTCCCGGAAGAGGTTGAGCGGCACGATCCCGTCCCGGCTCGTCAGGCCCATCGTCGACCGGATGCCGAAGAGGGCGTTGTGGGACGACGGCCCGCGGATGGAGTTGCCGGTGTCCGTCCCGAGGCCGGCGGCCCCGAAGCTCGCGGCCACGGCGGCCCCGGTGCCTCCCGAGGACCCGGCCGGCACCCGGTAGGGGTCATAGGGGTTCCTGACGTGGCCGGGGATGACGGAGCCGAGGCTCTGATAGGCGCTGAAGGCGAACTCGGCCATGTGGGACTTGGCGAGGACGATGGCGCCCGCTTCCCGGATCCGCTGCACCTGGAACGCATCATCGGGCGGGATCGAGTCCTCGAGCGACGCCGATCCGGCGCTCGTGGGGAGGTCGGCGGTGTCGTAGTTGTCCTTCACGATCATCGGGACGCACTCGAGCGGCCGGTCCGGGTCGAGCCCGGAACCCGCGAGTCGCCCGTCGGCCTCCGCGGCCCGTTCCATCGCCTGCGGATTGACCGTGACGATCGCGTGGAGGGCCGGGCCCTGGCGGTCGTAGGCCTCGATCCGGGCCAGGTACGCGGCGACCAGTTCCGCGCAGGTGAAGTCGCCGGCCTGAAGGCCCTGGTGGATCCCGGCGATATCGAGTTCCACCACGTCGAGGCCGGCTTCCGCCTCCGGCGCCGGAGCGCTGCAGCCGGCCGCACCGCATGCCGCGATGAGCGCCAGTGCGAGCCTGTTTCCCTTTCCGCGAGTCCCCGCTGTACCAACCATGATCCGATTCTATGCGCCTGCTTCCCGCGGGCCCCGGAAGCCGGGCGCGGCAGGGAACGGGGGGCGAAGGCGCCGCCGGGACCGCGGTCCTCGGGATGCCGGATGCAGTTGGCCGGATTCCTTCGCTACAATCCCGCGCCCATGACGCTCAGCGAGTCAGCCCGATCGCGCCAATCCCGGCATTGGCTGTGGCGATGGCGATTTTGCATTAGGCCGGGCTCGCCTCGCGTCCGTTCGATCCACTGATTGCGGCGGGAGGCGGCCCGACCCGGGACGCCTCCGGACGACGGCGCGAGAGGGTGCTTGAGGGCGCCCGCCAAGGCTTCGAGGTTCCCGGTTCGGGACGCGCTGACCGTCACTCACCCCACCAAGGAGCCACTCCCGTGATCGCCCCACTCCTCGAAACCCTGCTCTCCGGCGAGGCCGCCGATTCCGGTGCGCTGGAGACGGCGCTCCACCGGATCCTGGCCGGAGAGGCCGATGTCGCCCAGACGGCGGGACTGCTCGTCGCTCTCCGGATCAACGAGCCCGATGCCGCCACGCTGGCCGCCTGCGCCCGCGCGCTCCGGGGTCACCGCAAGGCCGTCATGTCACAGGTGCGGCCGCTGGTGGACACCTGCGGAACCGGTGGCGACAAGAGCGGCACCTTCAACATCTCCACGGCCTCGGCGCTGGTGGTCGCGGCCGCCGGCGGCGCGGTGGCCAAACACGGCAACCGCAGCGTCTCGTCCATCACCGGCAGCGCCGACGTGCTGGAGGCCTGCGGAGCGCCCCTCCACCTCGAGCCCGGTCAGGCGTCGCGGATTCTGGACTCCACGGGCTTCGTCTTCCTGTTCGCGCCCGCCTTCCACCCCGCCATGGCCCACGTCGGGCCGGCGCGCCGGGCGCTCGGGATCCGCACCCTCTTCAACGTCCTCGGCCCGCTCGCGAATCCGGCGCTCGCCGAGCGCCAGTTGATCGGTGTCTACGATCCGTGCCTGACCGAGACCGTTGCGGGCGCGCTCGCCGAACTCGGGTCGGCCTCGGCGCTCGTCGTGCACTGCGAGGGGCTGGACGAGATCGGCCTCCACGCCACGACCCGGGGCCACGCGCTGAACGACGGGAAAGTGACGCCCGTCGAGATCCGGGTCTCCGAACTGGGACTCCGCGAAGCCTCGATCGAGGAGTTGCGCGGGGGCGCCACCTCGCAGAACGCGGAGATCCTGCGCGCCGTGCTCTCCGGAGAGGACGAGGGGCCGAAGCGGGACGTGGTCGCCGCGAACGCGGGCGCCGCCCTCACCGTCGCCGGGCTCGCGCCGGACCTGCAGGCCGGCGTGAAGACCGCCCTCGAGACCCTGGCGTCGGGCCGCGCGTTGCGCACGCTGGAACGCTACGTGGAGACCAGCATGCGGATGACGGGAATGAATGTCGCGTGACCGCAGGGGTACTCGAGGGACTCGTCCGGGCCGCCGAGGCGCGAGCGGAGCGGCTCGCCGCCGGTCCGGCGCCCGGCGCGCCTGAGCGGCCGGCCCCTTCCTTCCGGGACGCGATCGCCGGGCGGGACCCGCTCTCGGTGATCGCCGAGTTCAAGCGGAAGAGTCCGAGCGCCGGGGCGATCCGCGACGACGATCCCGGCGCCCGGGCGCTGGCGTACCGGGAGGCCGGCGCCTCCGCCGTTTCGGTGCTGACCGACCCGGACGCCTTCGGGGGTTCCCTCGAGGACCTGCGGGCCGCCTCGGCGGCCTCCGGCCTCCCCATCCTCATGAAGGACTTCATCGTGGACCCGGCGCAGGTCCGCGCGGGGTGGGCGTCGGGAGCCTCCGCGGTGTTGCTGATCGTCCGCTGCCTGGACGACGCCCGGCTTCGTCATCTCTACCGGGAGGCGCGATCGCTGGGGCTCGAGGCCCTGGTCGAGGTGCACGATGCGGCGGAACTGGAGCGCGCCCTGGCGCTCGAGGACGCCATCGTGGGGATCAACAACCGGGACCTGGACACGCTGCGGACGGATCGCCGCCGCGCCCGCGACCTCCTTCTCCGGGTTCCGTCCGGGCGGATCGCGGTCGCCGAGAGCGGGTACCTCGAGCCGGAGCATCTGACGGAGCTGCGGGGGCGGGCGGACGCGGTGCTCATCGGGACGGCGTTGATGCGCGCCGCCGATCCTTCGACGTTCCTCCGGGCCGCCACCGAACCCGTGCCGGCCGGCGTCTAGGGCCCCGGCGCGCGTCGTGGAGATCAAGATCTGCGGCCTCCGCAGGCCGGAGGACGCCCGTCTGGCGGTGCGGCTCGGGGCCCGGTGGATCGGGGTGGTCCGGGCTCCGGACTCCCCGCGCTCGGCAACGCTCGAAGAGGCCCGGCAGGTGATCGCGGCGGCCCGCGAGGTCGATCCGGCGGTGCGCCCGGTGCTCGCGACCGGCAGGCGGACCCGGGACGAGGTCGCCTCGGACGCGGCCGCGCTCGGGGTGGAGCGGGTGCAGCCCCACGGCCTGTCGGAAGCCGGAATCCGAACGCTGACGGAGGCCGGCCTGACCGTCCACCGGGTCGTGACCGTGCTCGAGACCGCGGGCCGGCTTCCGGATTTCGAGCCCCCCGAGGCGGACGACGGTCCGCTCGTGTTCGATGTGGGCGGCGGCGGCAGCGGCCGGGCCTTCGACTGGCGCATCCTCGGGGAGCGCGCGCCCGAGCGGGCGTTCATCGCCGGCGGGTTGCGGCCCGAGAACATCGGGCGGCTGCTTCCCTACCGGCCCTGGGGCGTGGACATCTCGAGCGGGATCGAGTCGTCGCCGGGCGTCAAGGACCCCGAGCGGTTGCGGCGGTTCTTTGACCTGGTGCGGCCGCTGGCGGCTTCATGAAGCCTTCGCTCCGTCCCCGGCAGGGCGCGTTCGGTTCTTTTGGCGGGCGTTTCGCTCCAGAGCTCCTCACCCCCGCGCTCGAGGAGCTGGAGACGGCCCGGCGGCAGATCGTCCCCACCACCGCGTTCCGGGACGAGCTGGACCGCGAGGCGCGCGCCTGGGTGGGGCGGCCGACGCCCCTCACGAGCGCCCCCCGGTTCTCCGCGCGGGCCGGCCTCGAAACCGTCTTCAAGCGCGAGGACCTGCTCCACGGCGGAGCCCACAAGGCGAACAACGTGCTGGGACAGGCGCTCCTGGCCCGGCACATGGGCAAGTCCCGGCTGATCGCCGAGACCGGCGCCGGACAGCACGGGACCGCGACCGCGATGATCGCCGCCCGTTTCGGAATGGAGGCGGTGATCTACATGGGGGAGAAGGACATGGAGCGCCAGGCCCCCAACGTGAAGCGGATGGAGCTCTGCGGCGCCGAAGTCATCCCCGTGACCGCGGGCGCCCGCACGCTCAAGGACGCGATCAACGAGGCGCTCCGCGACTGGACGGCAAGCCTGTCCACCACCCACTACCTGCTCGGGACCGCCGCGGGACCGCATCCCTTCCCGCGGCTGGTGCGGGACTTCCAGGCGGTCATCGGGCGTGAGGCGAAGCGGCAGTGGCGGCGGGAGTTCGGCGGGCTCCCCGACGTGGTGGTGGCCTGCGTGGGCGGCGGCAGCAACGCCATCGGCATCTTTCACGCCTTCGTGCCCGAGAAGCCGGTGCGGCTCGTGGGCGTGGAGCCCGGCGGAGCGGGACTCGACAGCGGCCGCCACGGGGCCACTCTGGTCCGCGGTACGCCCGGCCTGCTCCACGGGGCCCGCACCATGATCCTGCAGGACGACGAGGGACAGATCCTCGAACCGCACAGCATCTCGGCCGGACTCGACTACCCCGGCGTCGGCCCCGAGCACGCCCATCTCCAGGAGACCGGCAGGGCCAGCTACGTGGCCGCCACCGACGAGGAAGCGCTGGCGGCCTTCGAGGTGCTGTCGGCCACCGAAGGGATCGTGCCCGCCTTCGAGCCGTCGCACGCGCTCGCGTTCGTGCTGCGCGCCCGGGAGTCGGGTGAGATCCCCGCCGGGGCGCGGGTGCTCCTGAACCTGTGCGGCCGGGGCGACAAGGACCTCGAGACCTACTTCGCGCTGGGCCGGTCCTCATGAGCCTGGCCGCGCTCCGCGCCTCGATGCGGCGGGGACCGGCGGTCGCGCCCTTCCTGATGCTCGGCGATCCCACCCCGGACCTCAGCGTGGAGTTGGCCCGGACCGCCGTCCAAGCGGGCGCCGGAATGCTCGAGATCGGGTTTCCCTACAGCGATCCGGCGGCCGACGGGCCGGCCATCCAGGCGGCCACGGGGCGGGCGCTCGCCGGGGGGACGTCCACGCGGCGCGGGTTCCGGCTCCTGCGCAGGATCGCGGAGTCCTGTCCCGGCGTTCCGCTCAACCTCCTCGTGTACGGAAATCTCGTCCACCGGATCGGCTACGAACGGTTCGCGGACACCGTGGCCGAGGCCGGGGCGTCCACGCTGCTGGCGCCGGACATCCCGCTGGAGGAGGCGGTCCCGCTGCGCCGGGCCTGCCGGCGCGCCGGGCTCGGTCACGTGGAGCTCGCGGGGCCCCTCACGCCGGGCCCGCGCCTGCGGCGTCTCGCCCGGGGCTCCTCTTTTGTCTACCTCGCAGGCTTCCAGGGCGTGACGGGAGTCCGTCACGGTGGGTTTGCCGCGGTCCTGCGGCGCGTCACCGAAGTGGCCGAGTCCGTGGACGGTCCCGTCTGTCTCGGGTTCGGCCTCTCCAGCCGGGAGCAGATCGCCCGCGCGTTCGCGGCCGGCGCGCGGATCGCGGTCGTCGGAAGCCACCTCGCCCGGGTCGTGGAACGCCTGCACCGGGGTGAAGGCGATGCAGCGGCCCTGATCGCCGGTTACCGTTCCGCCGTGCTCGGACTTACCGCGGGGCGGTAAAGGGCCAGGGAAGAACGGAACGTCATGCTCGTCATCATGGGGACGAACCCCACCGAGGAACAGTGCGGGCGGGTGGAGACCGCGATCCGCGACATGGGTTTCACTCCGCTCCGGGTGCCGGGCGCCGACCGGACGGCGATCTGCGTCACCGGAAACCGCGGCCCGGTGGACCCCTCGTTCCTGATCCGGCTCCCCGGGGTCGCCCGCTGCATCCCCGTCACCAAGCCGTTCAAGCTGGTCAGCCGCGAGGTCCATCCCGCGGACACTGTCGTCGGTGTCGGCGGGGTGGCGGTGGGAGGAGGGGAACCCGTCGTGATCGCCGGCCCGTGCAGCGTCGAGACCGAGGCGCGCACCGTCGAAATCGCTCGCGCGGTCCGGGCAGCGGGGGCGGATCTGTTCCGTGCCCGGCTCGGGAGGGAGCGAGTCGGGCCCTATCAGTTCGCGGGCGTTGGCGAAGAGGGCCTGCACACACTCGGGCAGGTGCGCGAGGAGACGGGACTGCCGGTGGTGACGGAGATCGTGGACCCACGCACCGCGGGTCGCGTGGCGGAGCGCGTGGATGCGGTCGAGATCTCGGGCAGCCACATGGAGAACGAACCGCTCCTCGAGGTTGCCGCCGACCTGCCCGTGCCGGTCATCCTGGAGCGGGGTCCGTCCGCAACGGTTGAAGAGTGGCTGATGGCGGCAGAATCCCTTCTCGCCCGGGAGAAGCGGGACGTGATCCTCTGCGAGCGCGGCATTCGCACCGGCGGCCAACGCCGCACCCTGCTCGATCTCCACGGCGTTCCGGTGGTCCGGCGCATGTCGCATCTGCCGGTGCTGGTGGACCCTTCGCATGCGGTCGCCGAACGGGACCGCGTTCGCCCCCTGGCCCGCGCGGCGCTCAGCGCGGGCGCCTCCGGGATCGCGATCGCGGTGCACACGCACCCCGACACCGCCTATACCGATCCCATGCAGACGGTGGACATCCCCACCTTCGAGGGCATCCAGCGCGATCGAGCCAGAATCAGGGAATTCGAGGCGATCTGACCCGAGGCTGGAACCGCACATGACCGATCAGACTCCGCCGGCGCCGCCACCCGACGCGGGCGACGTTTCGTTCGCGCGGACCCTGCTGCAGTTTTTCGTGATCCCCATGCTGGTGGTGATCCTCGGGGTGGGGATCTTCCTGGGGTTCGCGTGGCTTGTCTCCGACGACACGACCGCCGCGGAGCAACTCCAGCGGATCCGTTCCGGGGGACACCGGGAAGCGCGGCAGGCGGCGTTCGAACTCGCGAACCGCATCCAGCACGGTGATCCCGCGGAATTCCGCGCCCTCGGACCCGACCTGGTGCAGGCCTTCGAAGATGCGGCGCCGCCGGCCGATCCGTGGGTGCGCCAGTACCTCGCCCTCGCCCTCGGAACCCTTTCCGAGGTGACGGCGGTTCCGGCGCTCGCCGCCGCGCTTGCGGATCCCGACGAGACGGTGCGGGTCTACGCCGCCTGGGCGCTTGGGTCCATCGGGGGCGGCGCCGCGGTTTCCGCGCTCGGCGAGGCCAGCCGGGCCGATGACGCGGGACTCCGCACCATGGCGGTCTACGGGCTCGGGGCCATCGGCGATCCCGCCGGCGCCCAGGCGCTCCGGCGGGCGGTCGACGATCCCGTGCTGGACGTTTCCGTGAACGCGGTGGTGGCGCTCGCCCGCATCGGCGATGACGCGGCCGCCGAACGGCTGCTCGGCATGATGGAGCCGGACTACTGGGCGAACGTGCCGGGCATGCTGGACGGCGAACGCACGCTCGCCCGGCTGAGCGCCGTGCAGGCGGCCGGCGTACTCGAGTCCCCGGTGGTTCGCGCCCGGCTCGAGGAGGTCGGTGACAGCGATCCGGACCTCAGGGTTCGCGAGGCCGCGCTCTCGGCCCTTGCCGGAGGAGGAACGACGGGACGGCTCCCGCCTCGCTGAGGCGACAGATCCATGACTGGACTTCCGGGGGCTTCCGTTAAAATCCCGCGCCCATCCAGTAATCCTCCAACTCCAAGCAATGCCTGATCCCCCAGCCCAACCGGCAGCCCCCAAACCGGCTCCCCGGCGGGCTGCCGGCGCCGCGAAGAAGGTCACCCGCCGGGAGTTCCCGTTCCTCGCCATCGGCTGGGGCATGTTCACGGCCGCGATGGCGGCCGGCCTGACCGCGGCGGGCCGGTTCATGTTCCCGAACGTGCTCACCGAGCCGCCTTCGACCTTCACGGCGGGCTTCCCGGATGACTTCGCCATCGGGGTCGTCGACACCCGTTTCAAGGAGCGCTACCAGGTCTGGATCGTCCGGGACGAGGAGGGGATCTACGCGCTCTCCACCATCTGCACCCATCTGGGATGCACCCCGAACTGGCTCGAGGCCGAGGCCAAGTTCAAGTGCCCGTGCCACGGCAGCGGGTTCTACGCCTCCGGGATCAACTTCGAGGGACCGGCGCCCCGGCCGCTCGAGCGCGTGGGGGTGAGTCTCGCCGAGGACGGCCAGGTCCTCATCGACAAGTCGCGCCTCTTCAAGTTCGAGGCGGGTCAGTGGAACGACCCCGCCTCCTTCCTCTCCCTGACGTAGTCGAAAGGTCGGGGCGTCATGTTGAACCGCATCCTCGCCCCTCTCTCCGCCGCCTGGAAGGAGGCGACGGACTCGCAGGTCTGGACCTCGATCTTCCGTCACGGCAAGCCGGTCAGCAACCGGAACCGCGCGCTCGTGATGATGAGCAACGTGTTCCTGCACCTGCACCCGGTGAAGTCCCGGAAGGCGGGGATCAAGCTCCGCTACACCTGGTGCATGGGAGGCATCACCTTCTTCCTGTTCCTGGTGCTCACCTTCACCGGGCTGCTCCTGATGTTCTACTACCGGCCCACGGTGGAATACGCCTACGCGGACATCGTGGACCTGCAGGAGCACGTGCCGCTCGGCATCATGCGCGAACTCCACCGCTGGGGCGCGCACGCCATGGTCATCACCGTGTGGCTGCACATGCTGCGCGTCTTCATGACCGGTTCCTACAAGCCGCCGCGGGAGTTCAACTGGGGCATCGGGGTGGTCCTGCTGGTGCTCACCCTGCTCCTCTCCTTCACCGGCTACCTCCTGCCCTGGGACCAGTTGGCGATCTGGGCGATCGCGGTGGGTTCCAACATGGCGCGCGCGACGCCGCTGCTCGGCACCGAGGGGCCGTTATCGGCGTCCCTCACCCTGGGGGACATCAGCCTCATCAACGCGGGGAACGACGCGCGCTTCGCGCTGCTGGGCGCCCGCTCGGTCGGCCAGCCGACGCTCCTCCGCTTCTACGTCCTCCACTGTGTGGGGTTGCCCCTGGTCGCCGCCTTCCTGATGGCGGTGCATTTCTGGCGGGTCCGCAAGGATGGGGGCATCTCGGGACCGATGTAGGTCCGCATCCCACGTTTGAGAGAAGACGCTCCGGCCGCGACCCGTTGAGACAGTGATCGACCTCTTCAAGGACCTCGTGAACTGGGCCTCGGGGCCCACGGTCCTGTTCACGATCGCGACGCTCGGCCTGCTGGCGGCCTTCCGCTTCACCCAGGTCTGGAGCAAGACCTCGGCGAAGGTGTTCTTCGCGATCCTCGCCGTGTTCTACACCGCGAGCATGTGGGACCCGGACTTCTTCCTGATCGTCGCGAAGCCCGACAACATCCCGATCACCGGGGTCATCTTCCTGGTCTTCTTCTTCACCTGGTACGCGATGCACCAGGGGATCCAGAACGACCGGCGGAGCGCGGGCGAGGAAGAGGTCCTCGAGCGGCAGGAGTCCGAAAAGGTCTGGGTGTGGCCCGATCTCGTCTACACCGAGATGCTCGCGATGGTGATTCTCAGCATCGTGCTGCTGGTGTGGTCCATCCTGCTGGCGGCGCCGCTGGAGCAGCCCGCGAACCCCGCCGATTCGCCAAACCCGTCCAAGGCGCCCTGGTACTTCCTCGGGCTCCAGGAGATGCTCGTCTATTTCGACCCCTGGCTCGCCGGGGTGGTGTTCCCGACTCTCATCATCGTGGGGCTGATGGCGATTCCGTACATCGACACGAACCCGAAGGGCAACGGCTACTTCACCTTCAGGGAGCGGAAGGCCGAGATCGTCATCTTCCTGTTCGGCTTCCTGATCCTCTGGTGCCTGCTGGTGGTCTCGGGTACGTTCCTGCGGGGGCCCAACTGGAACTTCTTCGGCCCCTACGAATACTGGGACGTCCACCGGGTCGAGCCGTTGCTCAACGTCAACGTCTCCGACTTCTTCTGGGTGAAGCTGCTCGGGCGTCCGCTGCCGACGGGCGGGTTCTTCGCCGCGCTCATGCGGGAATGGCTCGGCATCCTGATGGTGGGCGCCTACCTGTTCGTGCTTCCGGTGGTCATGTCATGGCCGAGGGACCGGTTCCCCACCGGGCTCAAGTGGCTGAGTTGCCACCACTACTTCGAAAAGATGGGCGCCACCCGCTACTACCTCGGCGTCAGCCTCTTCCTGATGATGATGAGCCTGCCGATCAAGATGTATCTGCGGTGGGCCTTCAACCTGAAATACATCGTCGCTTTCCCAGAGATTTTCTTCAACATCTAGGCAACCACCCGTGTCCAAAGTCGCGCCCGGCCACGCCCACAACATCTCGAAGCTGAACGTCATCTTCGCGGTTTCGAGCGTCTTCCTCCTGTTCTCGACGCTGTGGATGATCTGGTTCGACTACTCGCGCGAGTGGAAGGGGTTCCAGCGGCAGTTCGTCCAGATGGAGCGCGACCTCACCGCGCGGCAGATCCAGGAAGCGCAGCAGGGGATCAACCAGGCCGAGCTGCAGAGCGTTCAGGCGGAACTTCAGCAGGCGGAGACCGCCCTCGCCGCCGAGCAGGCCGCGCTGGAGGGTCTCGAAGCCGAGATCGCGGACCTCGACACCCGCCGCACGCTGGCGGACATCCGCGAGCGCGAGATCAAGGCGGTCTACGACTCCGACAAGTTCTACTACGAGGAGACCCGCGAGCGCGGAACGCCGCTCGGCAAGGCGGTGAGCGACGAGGAGTTCCAGGCGCTCGAGGCGAGCTTCTTCGGAGCGCGGGACGTCCGGGTGGCCCTCGACTTCGAGTTGACCGAGAAGCGGGCCGAACTCCGCGAACGGCGGTCCAGCGTGACGGAACTGGCCGGAACAATGGAAGAGCTGACCCAGGCGGTGACGCTCGCCCGCAACAAGCTCGACGGCCTGGCTCCCAGCTTCCCGAACACCTTCCGCAACCTTCCCGTCGTGGACTTCATCGATCCCTCCATCGAGGTCCGGCAGGTGCTGGTCCGGAACGTCACCGAGGAGCTCAACTTCGCCCAGGTGCCGCGGATCGACCGCTGCCAGACCTGCCATCTCGGGATCGACAACCCCGACTACGCCGACGCGCCCCAGCCCTTCACCACGCACCCGAACCTGGACATGTTCGTCAGCCGCGAGTCCAACCACCCGGTGGACGACTTCGGCTGCACCTCCTGCCACCTCGGGCGCGGCCGCAAGCTGAGCTTCAGCGGAGCCACCCACATGCCCGAGTCGGTCGAGGAAGAGCACGCGTGGATGGAGCAGTACGGCTGGAAGGAAGACCACTACTGGGACAACCCGATGTACCAGGCGAACCTCACGGAAGCGGGCTGCATCAAGTGCCACCGCGACCAGGTCTTCATTCCCGGAGCCGAGCAGCTCAACCAGAGCCGGATGACCTATGAGCTCTCCGGCTGCTGGGGGTGCCACAACACGGCCGGTTACGAGGACAAGCGGAACCGGGGGCCGTCGCTGAAGGCGATCGCCCACAAGACCGACCGCGACTTCGTGGCGCGCTGGGTACGGGATCCGAAGGCGTTCCGGCAATCCACCTGGATGCCGACGTTCTGGAACCTCGACAACAACCCGGACTCCGAACTCAGGGCTCGCAACGACACCGAGGTCGCGGCGATCGTGGAGTACGTCTTCGAGCATTCGACGGACGACGCCGACTACGCCGCGCCCCCGCGGGGGAACGCGGAACGCGGCGAGGCGCTGGTGAGCGAGGTCGGCTGCCTTGGATGTCACCTCACCGACGAGAGCGGCTACGACCAGGCGAGCATCTACCGGCGCCGCGGCCCGGCGCTCGTCGGGACCGGCACGAAGCTGGACGCCGGCTTCGTCTACGAGTGGGTCAAGAATCCCCGGCACTACTGGGAAGAGACCTACATGCCGGACCTCCGGCTCACCGACCAGGAGGCTGCCGACATCACCGCCTGGCTCATGGGGCTCGAATCGACCGGGTTCGCCTCGATGGCGGTTCCGCAGGCGGACGCTGGCGAGCTCGACGAGCTGACCCGCGAGTTCCTGAGGACCAGCCTCCCGGATGCAATGGCCGCCGAGCGGCTCGCCGGGATGTCGGAACGGGAAAAGCTGCTCTTTTCGGGTGAATGGCTGATTCGCCGGCACGGTTGCTTCGGCTGCCACGAGATCGGCGGCTTCGAGGACGCCCAGAAGATCGGGGTGGACCTTTCCACCTGGGGGTCCAAGATGGTGACCCGCCTCGATTTCGGGTACATCGACATCCCGCACACGCGCCAGGCCTGGCTGGAGCAGAAGCTCACCGCGCCCCGGAGCTACGACCGCGGGAAGGTGAAGGCCCCGGCCGAGAAACTCCGCATGCCGCAGTTCGGTTTCTCGGATGGCGACCGGCAGCACATCGTGCGCAGCGTGCTGGGCCTGGTGCGCGACGAGTTCCCGCAGGAGGGGACCAAGACACTCTCCGCGGCCGAAGCGGTCGCCGAAGAGGCCCGCCACCTCATCCACAACTACAACTGCCGCGGGTGCCATCTCATCGACGGCGTCGGTGGCGGGATCTACGAAACGATCGAAGACACGGGCATGCACCCGCCCAACCTGAACACCCAGGGAAGGCGGACGCAGGCGGACTGGCTCTACCACTTCCTGGCGGACCCCACCGAGGTGCGGTTCTGGATGAACGTCCGGATGCCGAGCTTCAACTTCACCAACGAGGAAGCCAACACCCTGATCTCCGGTTTCCTCGCCATGGACGGCGCCCAGCCCTTCGACGAGGAGCAGGAGCGGGTGTACGACCGCGCGGAACTCCGGGTGGGCGCGCAGCTCCTCGACCAGCTCCAGTGCGAGCGCTGCCACATCGCGGCGGCGGCCGGCACCATGGAGGCGTCGCAGCTCGCCCCGTCCTTCCGGCTTTCCGGGGAACGGCTGACCCACGACTGGATCGTGGACTGGATGCTCGACCCGCAGTCGATCACCCCGGGGACCCAGATGCCGCAGTTCTGGCCGACCGACCAGCAGGGCAACCGGCTGACACCCCTGCCGGACGTGCTGGACGGCGACCCGATGGCGCAGATGCGCGCGGTGGCGTCGTACCTGATGAACTACGACCGCTGATCCCTTGGGATCTCTGATCGAAGCCGCACCGGAACGCCTCAGCCTTCGTGCGTTCCGTCAGCAAACCCCAGGAGAAACATCAGATGGCCGATGAACCGAAGGGAAGCCGCGGAAGTCTTCAGGGGATCGCCATGGCGGTCGTCATCTGGGCGATCGTGGTGCTCTCGTCGCTCTACTACGTTCGCTACGGAGTGCCCGAGCTGGCGTCCGACCGCGGCTATCTGGACAGCCTCTACTACGTGATCCTCGGGATCACCGGGGCCGCCTACATCCTGTATCAGCTCGCGCTCGGCTACGTCATCTACCGGTACCGCGGCGACCGGCCCGGCGCCGAGTCGAGCTACTGGCACGAAAGCCACAAGCTCGAACTGACCTGGACGATCGGCACGGCGGCCATCCTGATCCCGATCGTGTTCACCGGCCTGATCTACTGGGACCGGGTCCGGGGACCGGCGCCGGAGGATGCGGTGACCGTGATGGCCGTCGGGGCGCAGTTCCAGTGGGACTTCCACTATCCCGGCGCGGATGGGGAGTTCGGCCGCTTCGACCCCACGCTCTACGCCATCGACAACCAGATCGGCCTCGACGAGACGGATCCGGCGGCGGCGGACGACTGGGTGCTCACCAACCAGCTGGTCATCCCGGTGAACCGTCCGACGCGCATCCTGATGCGCTCGAAGGACGTCCAGCACGCCCTCTTCCTTCCCAACTTCCGCGTGAAACAGGACCTGGTCCCGGGCATGACCACCGAGGTCTGGTTCACCCCGGTCAAGACCGGGAGCTACGAAGTGGCGTGCGCCGAACTCTGTGGACTCGGTCACTACCGCATGCGCGCCTTCCTCGAGGTGATGGAAGAGGCCGACTACCGGCAATGGCTGAGCGACAACGCGCCGGCCTCGGTGGCGGACGCCGCGGAACCGGCGGCGGCCCCGTCCGCCTCAGCGGAATAGGCGAAGCGGCGAGCAGGCGAACGAAGAAGCGGATCCCCCCCAAGAACTACGGAGTAAAGCGATGGAGCACGAAAAGCAAGGCTTCGTGAGCAAGTACATCTTCAGCTTCGATCACAAGATGATCGGCAAGCAGTACTTCACGCTCGCGATGAGCATGGGGTTCATCGGCGGGATCCTGGCGGTGCTGATCCGTCTCCAGCTCGGCTTCCCCTCGCAGCCCTTCCCCTTCCTCGAGAACCTGTTCCCGGTCGGCATGGCCAGCGGGATCATGACTCCCGAGTTCTACGTCTCGCTGTTCACCATGCACGGGACGATCATGGTGTTCTTCCTGCTTTCGCTGCTCCCGGTCAGCGGCTTCGGGAACTTCCTGATTCCCCTCCAGATCGGGGCGCGGGACATGGCGTTCCCGTTCCTGAACATGCTGTCCTTCTGGACCGTGGTACCCGGGGCGATCATCATCATCATCTCCTTCTTCGTGGAGGGCGGGGCCGCGGCTTCGGGCTGGACCGCCTACCCGCCGCTCTCGGCGATCCGCAGCGCCATCCCCGGATCCGACGCCGGCCAGACCCTGTGGCTGGTCGGGATGATCTTCTTCGTGGCCTCCTTCACGATGGGCGGCCTCAACTTCGTGGTGACGATCCTGAACCTCAGGACGAAGGGGCTCCGGATGATGCGGATGCCGCTCACCACCTGGGCCCAGTTCATCGTCGGCATCCTGGGTCTGCTGTCCTTCCCGGCGCTGGCCGCGGGCGCCCTGCTGCTGACCTTCGACCGTTCGCTCGGAACCAGCTTCTTCCTCCCGGCCGGCATCTTCATCGGCGACACCCTGATGCCCCACGAGGGCGGCACGCCGCTGCTCTGGCAACACCTCTTCTGGTTCCTCGGCCACCCCGAGGTCTACATCATCATGCTGCCGGCCATGGGGTTCACCTCGGACATCCTGGCCACCTTCTGCCGTCGGCCCATCTTCGGCTACAAGTCGATGGTCTACGCCATCTGGGCGATCGGGACCCTGAGCTTCCTGGTCTGGGGCCACCACATGTTCGTGAGCGGGATGAGCCCGTTCCTCGGCAGCCTCTTCGTGGTGACCACGCTCGCGATCGCCATTCCCTCGGCGGTGAAGGCGTTCAACTGGCTGTTCACGATCGCCAGGGCGAAGATCCAGTTCACGAGCGCCTCCCTGTTCGGGCTGGGCGTGGTTTCGCTGTTCGTGACCGGGGGTCTCACCGGAATCTTCCTGGGGACCAACGCGGTGGATATCCAGCTTCACGACACCTACTTCGTGGTCGGGCACTTCCACTTCATCATGGCGGGCGCCGGGCTCTTCGGCGCGTTCGGGGCGGTCTACTACTGGTATCCCAAGATGTTCGGCAGGATGCTGAGCGAGCGTCTCGGGAAGATCCACTTCTGGATCACCTTCGTCGCCTACTACGCGGTGTTCTTCCCGATGCACTACCTCGGCGTCTCGGGAATGATGCGCCGCATCTACGACCCGAACGTCTACGAGTACCTGCAGCCGCTGCAGCCTGTGAACCTCTTCATCACGATCTCCGCCTTCGTGCTCTTCGCCGGGCAGTTGATCTTCATCTACAACTACTTCGCCAGCATGCGGAACGGAGCCCCGGCCACCGCGAACCCGTGGAACGCGGCCGGCCTCGAGTGGTCCACGCCGCCCCACCCGGGGCACGGCAACTGGGAGGGCGAGATCCCGCCGGCCCACCGCTGGCCCTACGACTACTCCGAACCCGGCAAGAAGCGCGACTTCACGCCGCAGTGGGAGGCCTGATCCGGCTTCCCGCAGGATGACCAAGGTGAGTTCCTGGACCGCCGGAGCGGCAGCGCCCATCGACGCGGCGCGGACCTCGTCCGACCGGCGACACATCAACCGCCTCGGCCTGCTCGTGGCCCTCGGCGGGATCACGATGCTGTTCGCCGCCTTCACCTCCGCCTACATCGTGCGGAGCGGCGGCGGGGACTGGGCGGCCCTCGAACTGCCGCCGGTCCTCTGGATGAGCACCGCGTTGATCGCGGCCAGTTCCCTCACGCTCGAGTTGGCCCGGCGGGCCTTCCAGCGCGGCAGCCTCCCGTCCTTCCGGTCGTGGAGCGCCGCGACCGCGGCGCTCGGGACCGGGTTCCTGGCGAGCCAGTACGCCGCCTGGCTTTCGCTCAACGAGGCCGGGATCTACCTCCAGAGCCACCCGAAGAGTTCCTTCTTCTTCGTGTTGACCGGGGTCCACGCCGTCCACCTGCTCGCCGGCGTGCTGGCGCTGCTCGCGCTGTTCGGACTGGCCGCCGCCGGCCGGCTCGTTCCCGGGTGTTCGGACGCGCCCACCCTGACCGCCATCTACTGGCATTTCGTAGGCGGCCTGTGGATCTATCTGCTGGCCGTACTGTCTCTTCTCGGCTGATGACCGTTTCGCAGACCGGACGCCGATTGGGAGAGGAGGACGCATGAGCCAGACCGCGATTGCTCAGGCGGACTGGGGGGGCGGTGCGAGCCCCTTCGGTGTGACCTGGCAAAAGATGATGATGTGGTTCTTCATCGTCACCGACGCGCTGCTGTTCGCCGGCCTGCTGGTCAGCTACGGCGTGGTGCGGATTGCCACCGGCGACTGGCCGACGCAGAGCGAGGTCTTCAGCCTCACCTACATCGCGACGATGACGTTCGTGCTGATCACCTCGTCCGCCACCATGGCGTGCGGGGTGAAGGCGGCCGAGCTCGGGCGCCCGAAGACTGCCGCCAAGTTCGTCTGGCTCACCATCCTCGGAGGCTTCATCTTCCTCGGGATGCAGGCCTACGAGTGGACCGTCTTCATCGGCGATGGCGGCGGAATCACCGGCAATCCGTGGGGCTCGCCCACCTTCAGCCAGTTCTTCTTCATCATCACCGGCTTCCACGGCTTCCACGTCCTCACCGGCGTGATCGTGCTGCTGGTGGTGGCGATCCGGGCCGCCATGGGCCGCTATTCCCCCGCCGGCGTGGAGAACGCCGGCCTCTACTGGCACTTCGTGGACCTGGTCTGGGTCTTCGTCTTCGCCCTCTTCTATCTGGTCTAGGAGGAGAAGCCAAGTGTCAAGTGACGCCCATCCCTACCGCTTCTACTGGCTCCTCTGGGTGGTGCTCCTCGCGGTCACCCTCCTCATGATCGCGATCGAGGGAGCGAACCTGCCCGCCGCGCTGGCGGTCGTCGTCCTGCTCTTCGGATCGGCGATCAAGGCGACCCTCATCATCTTCTACTACATGCACCTCAAGTTCGAGCACATGGGCCTGATCATGACGGTGCTGGTCGGGCTGTTCGTGACCGCCATCCTGATGTTCGTGCTCCCGGCCTACGACGGGGGCCACATCCTGGAGTCGTTCCAGAGCCTGAGGGAATACTCGGGCTGAGGGTGATGTCCCGTTCCGCCCTGCTCGTCCTGATCGCGGTGGCGGCGCTCCTCGCGCTGCTCCCCGCCGACGCGCCCGCCCAGTGTTCCATGTGCCGGACCGCGCTCGAACAGAACGAGGAGGCCGCGGCCGGCTTCAACCGGGCCATCCTCTTCCTGCTCGTGATGCCCTACGCGGTCTTCGCCTCCGGGGCCGGCTACGTGCTGCTGTCGCGCCGCCGGCGCGCGCGGCAGTCCGCCGGCGTGACCGCTCCGGAGGTCCGCGCGGGACTCCTTCCCGCCGACGATCCGGTCAGCGTCACCTCCTGATCGCGGGAGCGCCGGCCGATTCTCGCGGTAGCGGCCTTCAGACCGGCACGCGGCCCGTAGGGTCGCAGAGGGCCTACGGAGTTTCAGCCCCATAGCGCGACGGCTCGGAGCGCCGGCCTCCGGCCGGCATCGCTCCCCACCGGGGAGCGAAATGCCCTACTGTTCAACCCGGATAGCGGCACCGCGTGTCCTTCGACACCGAACCGCCGCCCGCGAGGACGCCATGACCCGCCCGCTGAACCTCCCCACCCTCCTGTCGGCCGGCCTCCTGGCGGCGGGAGCGTTCGCACCCGGCCTGGCCGCGCAGGAGATCCTCATCAGCGGGGGCACGGTGGTCACCTCGGAGGGGCGATTCGACGCGGACGTGCGGGTGCGGGACGGGACCGTCGTCGAGATCGGGACCGGACTGGCCGCGGGGGCCGGCGCCCGCGCGATCGACGCCGCCGGGCTGCTGGTCATGCCGGGCGGAGTGGACCCGCACGTCCACCTGGGGGGAAGGCTCCGCGACGACTACCGCACCGGCTCGCGGGCGGCGCTCGCCGGCGGCATCACCACCATCTCCAACTTCGCCTTCCCGGCCGAGGGGCGGACCCTCGCCCAGGCCATCGAGCGCGAGGCGGCGCTCATCCGCGAGCAGGCGATCGCGGACGTCATCCTGCACGCGGGCATCAACGACCCGAGAACCCAGGAAGGCCAGATGACCACCCTGGCCGCCGAAACCGGCCAGACCAGCACCAAGGTCTTCATGGTGCGGAGCGGGTTCGACGCCGAAACGCCCGGCTATCTGGCGACCCTGGACGCGGCGGGGCGCGCCGGCATCCTGACCATGGTGCACTGCGAGGACGGGCCCATCATCGCCCGCGCGGTGGCCGAGCTCACCGCCGCGGGACGTACCTCGCTCGAGTACTTCCCCCGGAGCCGCCCCGTGGTCGGCGAGGTGGTGGCCACCCAGCGCGCGGTCGCCATGTCCGAGGCCACCGGAGCGCCCATCTATGCGGTTCACGTCTCCTCCGAAGGAGCGCTGCGGGTACTGCAGGATGCCCGGAACCGGGGGCTCGGCGTCTTCGTCGAGACCCGCCCCATTTACCTCCACTTCACCCGGGCGCGCTTCGAGGGGCCGGACCGCGGGCTCTACGTGGGGCAGCCGCCGCTGCGCGAGCGGCGTGACCAGGACGCGCTCTGGGCCGGCATCGCGAGCGGATCGGTGCATGTGCTCGGCACCGACCACGTCGCGTATCTCCGCGAGGAGAAGCTGGACCCGTCGCAGACCATCTCCCGTCATCGGGCCGGCCTGAACAACCTCCAGGTGGTGAGGCCGATGCTCTATTCCGAGGGCGTCGTGCAGGGGCGCATCTCCGAGGAGCGCTTCGTGGCGGTGACCTCGACCAACGCCGCGAAACTCTTCGGGCTTTACCCGCGGAAGGGCACGGTCGCGGTGGGCTCCGACGCCGACCTCGTCCTCTGGGATCAGGACGAAACGCGCACGGTCCGCGACGAGGACATGTTCTCCGGGACCGGCTTCTCGGTCTACGCGGGCTGGGAAGTCACGGGCTGGCCCGTGATGACGCTGCGCCGGGGCGAGGTCGTCTATGAGAACGGCGAGATCCTGGCCGAGGCGGGCAGCGGGGAACTGCTGCGCCGCGGGAGATGGCAGGCGCCGTAACGTCGTGGGGTCCCTGACCCGGAGCGCCGGCCTCCGGCCGGCATCGCTCCCCAGGGGGGAGCGAAACATGCGTGGCTGTTCAGCCCGGATGGCGCACGCGCCGGTTCACTCCTCGCTCGGGAACGCGTAGTAGCCGTTCCGAGTTCGCGCCAGCAGATCCCGGCGGCCCCGGACCGACACCTCGATCTCGCGCCACTCGCCGTCCCGCTCCGCCTCTCGCGGGACGTAGGCGAGCCGGTACTGGGCGTGCATGTCCGCCTCGATCCGCGCGAAGCTGCTGATCAGATCCCCGGTCCGCTCCGGGAAGAGCGCCTGACCACCCGTTTCTTCCGTGAGCCGGCGCAGAAAACGCTTGTTGACCCGGGCGCCGTTTCCCTCGAACCCGATCGCGTAGACGACGGCATCGGTGAGCCGGGCCGCTTCGATGGTGTCGCCGGCGCTCATCTCGCTTCCGAACCCCATGCTCCGCGAGTCGTCGCCGTCGGTGAAGATCAGGAGCGCCTTGCGGTCCCCGTCGGCGAAGTGGAGCCGCTCGAGGGCCAGGATCGAGGCGTCATAGAGCGCGGTGGGCCCCAGGGGGTCGAGCGCCATGATGTTGGCGACGAGCCGGAACCGGTCGTCGGTGAACTCGCCCCCGAACCGGACCCGGTCGTTGAACTCGCCGATCATGGCGACGTCGCCCTCCCACAATCGGTCCACGAAGGTGGCGGCCGCCTCCCTCACGTAGTCGAGGCTCGCCCGCATGCTCAGGGAGGCGTCGAGCAGCACCAGGATCGTGAGCGGGGCCGCCTCGGCCGCGAAGAAGCTGATCTGCTGGGGAACCCCGTCCTCGCGGACCACGAAGTCCTCGGCGGTCAGGCCGGAGACGAAGCGGCCGCGCTCGTCGCTCACCGCCACTCCCAGGTTGACCGCCTCCACCTGGACCTGGATGCGGAAGGGGTCCTGCTGTGTCTGGCGGACCGCCGCGGCTGCGAGGGTCCCCAGGATGGCCGCGAAGAGAGCCGCGGCCAGACCTGCCGCCGCGCCTTGGCGGTTCCACCGGGACGTTCGCAATGTTTCCCCTCGAGCAAGGGTATTCTGTCTCGGGGAAGCGATCCGTGGTTGGAGGATCCCCCGGGCCGGCCGCCTGGTCCGGGCTCGAGACCACGGCAGGCCCCGAAACTCGCGGGCTGCTACAATTCCCGGCTCGAATCCGGGGCGAAACCGCTCCGCCGAGTCGGTTTCCCGGCTGTCAGTTGCGGCCCGAGTCTGTCAGGCCGACCGGTTGCGGACCGTAGTTCATCCCCCTGCCCACGGAACGGAGGTTCCTCGCAAGATGCTTCACAGAGCCCCTCGCACGCTCATTCTGCTCGCGATTCCCCTTGCCGCCGCCCTGCTGGCCGGCTGCGGCGGTGGCGGCGAATCGGACACCGCGATGGAGGCCGCCCCGGCCGCCACCATGGCCACCGTGGATCCGGCGACCGCCGGGACCATCAGCGGCAAGATCATGCTCGACGGCGACGCCCCGCCGGCCGACGCCATCCAGATGGCGGCGGACCCGAACTGCGCCCGAATGCATGACAGTCCCGTGATGACCGAGTTCGTGATCACCGACATGGAGGGCGGACTGCAGAACGCCTTCGTCTACATCAAGGGCGGCCTCGAAGGGATGAGCTTCCCGGTCCCGTCCGAGCCGGTCACCCTGAACCAGGAGGGCTGCGTCTACGTGCCGCACGTGCTGGGAGTCCAGGTCGGGCAGGAGCTCAACATCCTGAACAGCGACGCGACGCTCCACAACATCCACGCCACCCCGACCGCGAACCAGGAGTTCAACATCGGCCAGCCGGTCGCCAACATGAGCACCACCCGGACCTTCGACACCGTCGAGGTCATGGTCCCGTTCAAGTGCGACGTGCACCGCTGGATGAACAGCTACGCGGGCGTCCTCGACCACCCCTACTTCGCGGTGAGCAGCATGGACGGCTCCTTCAGCATCGGCAACGTACCCCCGGGCGACTACACGGTCGGCGTCTGGCACGAGCGCCTCGGTGAGATGGAGATGGCGGTGACGGTCGGCGAGATGGCCACCGCGGACGCCAGCTTCACCTACAGCGCCGCCGAGTAGGCCAACCAGCCCGGCGGGCGACACCCGCCGGGATGCGCACCGCCGGCTGGGAGCGCCGGTCTTCAGACCGGCACCGCTGGGCGCAGCCCAGCGAAGGGCGCGTGGAGCCACGCGTCCGGGTGGCGCATCGGAGCCGCGCTCCCATCGGGGCGACTCGGTCTCGGGACCCGGTCGACCGGCTCACCGGGGGTGGGATGCCTCCCCCTCCGGATGTGGCCGGGAACCCTCCGGAGCGCCTTCGGGCCACGGAGTCTTCCGCAGATCCTTCGCCCAGCCTTCGACGACCTTGTCCCCGCCGAGCTGCCGGACCCGGTTGTAGTCGAAGAGCGCCGGCTGGCGCTGACCCAGGCCGTCGCGGGCATTACCGCGGCGGAAGTGGAGCATCACCCGGATGTCGGGAGGGGGGGAGGACTGGAGGCCCAGCGCAAAGGCGGCCTCTGCGTCTTCCCACTGTTCTTCAAACAGGTAGGACTCGCCCAGTCTGAGCTCCGGGAGGCCTCCGACAGTGAGGTGATAGTTCCCGAAACCGGCCTCGCGCCGCTCGATGAATTCAAGGAGTTCTTCCCGCGCCTCGGTGGTTTCTCCGAGGTTCAGATGGATGCCGATCTCCTCAAGGGCATAGTCCGGGTTCTTCGGGAACTGCTCCCGCAGCGTTTCGACCGCCTTCAGGGCGTCGTCCAGCCGATCCTCGCGCTGCATGAAGAGCGAGAGCGCCCAGAGTGCACCCCACCGCGACCGCTGTCCCTCGTAGGCGGTCCGCGCGACCCAGTCGAGGCCGCGTTCCTTGTCACCCCGCATGCCGAAGAGGAACGCGAGCATGCGGAGGGCGCGCGGAAGCGTCGCGATCGCGTAGTCGTAGGCGCCCGGATTGTGGTACGCGTCGAGAAAGTCCGGGTCCTCTTCCAGGACGCGGCGGTGGTGGCCAACTCCGCGGCTCATGGCACGGGCGCTGGAGAAGTAGGAACGGGACACGAGCGCGTCCCAGGCGGACTGCATGGCTTCGATCGAGCCCAGGTAGTAGCGGTTCAGCAAGTCCCCGGGATCCCGGGCCTCGACGACTTCAGAGCGCCGTTTCGCTTCGGCCAGTTGCTCCTCGAAGATGGCTATTTCGTCCTCGCTGACCGGGGGAGTTCCGCTCTGGTCCCAGAACCGGTCACCCCGGTGCGAGGAGCCCCGCATCCCTCCGCTGCGTTGTGTCACCTTCAGCCAGATGACGGCGGCGTGCCCGTAGGGCGCGGCAGCGAAGTCGGGGAATTGGTCGTCGAGGCGCTCGAAGATCTCCTCGGCCGCCTCGAAGTCATAGTTGAACAGGTGCTGATACGCCTCCGTCTCCAGCGGCAGCGCTTCGTCCCCGTAGGCCCGCGACGATCCCTGGACGATGTCCGGCGGCTGTCCGCGGGCGAGGCCGGGCGCGAGCAGAGTCAGCCCGGTCAGGAAGCCGACACGGGTGGTCGACCTTAGCGTGATCCTCATCATCATGCTGCGTATTCTGCACGCCGGCCCACGTACACTGCCGCTCTGATGTCCGATCGCTCCAGCGCCGTTTCCGCCCAACTGATCGAACGCAGCGTCCCGTTCTCCGGGCGGCTCCTGCGCGTCGAACTCGACCGGGCGAAGGAGCCCGCGGGACCGGACGCATACGGTCCGGTGGTCCGCCGCGAGGTGGTGCGTCACCCCGGCGCGGTGGCGGTCGTCGCCGTGACCGCGGAAGACAGGCTGGTGATGGTTCGCCAGTACCGCTACGCCGCCGGCAGGTTCCTGCTCGAGATCCCCGCGGGGACGCTCGAACCCGGAGAGCATCCGGAAGACACCGCCCGCCGCGAGCTGCGCGAAGAGACCGGCTATTCCGCGAGGACCCTGCGTCCGCTCGGCTCGTTCTTCAGCGCCCCGGGTTTCTGCGACGAGGTGATTCACCTGTTCCGGGCCGAAGGCCTCACCCCGGGCGAGCAGGACACCGATTTCGGAGAGGACATCGACCTGGTCGAGATCCCCGTCGCCGAGGGGCGCCGCCGGCTGGCGGCGGGCGGTTTCGAGGACGCCAAGACGCTGGCCGGGCTCGGGCTCTTCTTCCTGGAGGAACGCGGCCCGTCCTGAGCCGAGCCAGTCTCTGATGGGATTCCACGGCGATACCCCGAAGCGGCCAGCCTGGCGTGGCGCCCTGTTGTGCCTGATGGCGGCTGTT
Source organism: Vicinamibacteria bacterium (assembly GCA_965116805.1). Taxonomy (GTDB): domain Bacteria; phylum Acidobacteriota; class Vicinamibacteria; order Marinacidobacterales; family Marinacidobacteraceae; genus Marinacidobacterium. The sequence goes on along the minus strand of OZ220713.1, from coordinate 495,912 downwards.
CTGGCCTTCGCCTGCGCCGAAAAGCCGGATCCCCCCATGCCGGATGCCCCGGCGCCACCCTTCGAGCTCCTGGACCTCGACCAGCGCACCCACCGGCTCTCGGACTTCGCGGGGCAGGTGGTGGTGCTGAACTTCTGGGCCACCTGGTGCCCGCCCTGCGTCGAGGAGATGCCGTCGCTCCAACGCCTGCAGGATCTCCTGGAAGACGACGGACTCAAGGTGGTCGCCGTATCGGTGGACGAGCGCTACTCCGACATCCCGCCGTTCGTTGCCGAGCACGGCCTGCGCTTCCTGGTGCTCCACGATCTCGGCAAACGCGTCTCCCGGCGCTACGAGGTGTTCCAGTTCCCCGAGACCTGGATCATCCGCCGCGACGGGACGCTCGCCGCCCACATCATCGGGGCCCGGGATTGGGCGGCGCCCGGCTCGCTCGAGATCTTCCGCGATCTGCTGGACTAGCCCGGCATCACGCTAGAATCCGCCGCCGACCGGAGGGGATGCCGGTTCTGCGCGCGGAGGCGATCCACTTGAAGATTGAAGAATCGAGTCAGTTCCTGCAGGCGAACGCCGTGGCGCAGCGGGTGCGCCAGTTGATTCTGGGGGCGGCGCCCAAGGTAAAGACCTCTTCGCGCCGGCCGACGGCGATCGCGCTTGCCGAGCTGAAATCGGGAAAGCTCGAGGTCTATGACCCGAGAGAAGCCGCCGAACTGCTCGCGGAGGACAGCGAGGATCTCAGCGAGGAAGAGCGGGCCGCCGCCGAGGCGGCGCGCGCCAGCTTCGAGCAGATGTTCGCCGAGGCGGCGGGTGGCGACGTGGATCTCGACGCCTCCCCCGAAGAATCGGCCGAGCCCACGCCGGAGCCGGAGGCCGACCCCGGGGAGACGGCGGTAGAGGCGAACGGGACCGAAGCGCCGGTCGAAGCTCCCGCCGAATAGACCTCCTCCGCGAGAAAGCCGCGTAACGCTGGCGCTCGCGCGCCTCTCGCGTACCCTTTGGCGTGGGAGGAATTGCATGAGTTCCCGTTTCCTTCGTGCCGCCGCTGTCGCGGTGCTCGCTCTCCTGTTCGTCCCGGCCGCGGCCGACGCCAAGACCGAGGCCCGCATCCGCTGGGAGCGGATGTGCCAGATTCGGGCTGACAAGTTCGATCTCATCCTGCCCGAGGCCATGCGCGGGAACGGGATCGACATGTGGATCACGGTCATGAAGGAGGGGTATCGCGATCCGCTCTGGCCCGACCTCGGCCACGGCTACGTGGGGAGCACCGGCTACGTCGTCTTCACCGACCGGGGAGGCGACCGCATCGAGCGGGTCGCCATTGGCGTCACCGGCTACAAGATCGCGCGCTGCGGGGTCTACGACCAGGTGATGGGCAGCGCCGATCTGGCCGAGTTCGTGCGGGAGCGCGATCCCCAGCGGATCGGGGTCAATATGTCCCGCAGCATCGGGGCGGCGGACGGGCTCTCGCACACGAGCTGGCTGCATCTGAGGGAGACGCTCGGCGAGCCCTGGGCGGATCGCCTGGTCTCGGCCGAGAAGCTGATCTCGGACTTCCGTTCGCGGCGGGTGGCGAGCGAGATCGTCGCCTTCGGCGAGGCCGGCGAGTGGTCGCGGAAGATCGCCGAGCGCGCCTTCTCGAACGAGGTCATCACGCCGGGCATCACCGCGCTCGAAGACGTCGCGTGGTGGATCGAGCAGCAACTGCTGGAGAACGGCCTCGACAGCTCCTTCGGGATGCCGTCCATCTACATCACCGGTCCGGCCGGCATCGAGGCCACCTCGAACGAACGCATCATCCAGCGCGGCGACCTGCTGATGATCGACTGGGGCGTCGGCTACCTGAACTTCTATACCGACATGAAGCGGATCGCCTACGTGCTGAAGGAGGGCGAGGTCGCTGCCCCGCCGGGCATCCAGAACGCCTTCGACCGGGGCCGCGCCGCCCGCGACGTGATCCGCCGGACCATCAAGCCCGGCCCCACGGCCGGGGCCATGCTGGAACGGCTTGGAGAAGAGCTGACCGCCGCCGGCTTCCAGATGATCGAGTTCAACCAGCCCACCGACGACGACACCACCGACGTTGTGATCGGCTGCCACTCGGTCGGGAACCTCGGCCACGGGATCGGCCCGTCCATCGCCTGGTTCAACCCCACCCGGCTCGAGTACGAGATCGTGCCCTCGAACATGTTTTCCATCGAACTCTTCGCCTACACGAAGGCCGACGAGTTCGGCGGCGCCAAGGTCCGCATCCCGCTCGAGGACGACGCCATCGTCACCGAGCGGGGCGTGGAGTGGTTCTATCCCGCCAACGACCGGATCCTGCTGATCCGCTAAGGAGGCCGCCATGAGGCCAACTTCGGCACTTGCGAAATCAATTCTGTTCCTTGTCCTGCCGGTGCTCGCGGGCGCGCAGCTCCGCTCGCAGTCGGAACTCACCGCCGCCGCCGCCGATCCGGGCTTCCGGCTGACCCTCGATCACCTCGGCGGCGGCAACCGCGTCTTCGGGCTGGCTCCGCGCGACCTGCGCTGGGCCCCGGACGGGACCGAGGTCTATTTCCGCTGGCGCGAGGACCCGCAGCCCGGCCAGCTCGCGGACGACGATCCGTGGTTCGCCGTGGACCGGGCGGGCTCGACCCTCCGGGAGCTGTCCGAGGAAGAGGTCGGACGCGTTCCGGGACCGAACGCGGTCCGGACCGTTTCGGGGGACACGGCCGCCTGGAGCCGGGAAGGCTCGCTCTACGTCTGGACGGAGGACGGGGGAACGCGTCCGGTCTTCGCGGTCGCCGGCCAGATCGGCCAGCTCCGGTTGCGTCCGGATGGGAGCGCGGTGCTCTTTGCGACCAAGGGCCTGTCGGCGAGCGCCGCGGAGAGCGGGGACCTCTGGGAACACGACATCGCGTCGATGACGACCCGTCAGGTGGCGGCGGCGGTCGCGGCGAAGGAAGAGGAAACGAAGCAACAGGAATGGCTGAAGGCGCAGCAGAACGAGCTGGTGCAGGTGGTGCGCGAACGGAAGGAACGCGAGGAACGCCGCGACCAGCTCCGCCGGCATCACAACGGACTCCTGCCCCAGGAGATTCCGGTGCCGAAGGGCGAGAAAGCGGTGGACATCCGGCTGTCGCCGGACGGGAAGCACCTCGTCTTCCGGTCGCGGAAGGACCCCGCGGACCCCAAGCGCACGAGCTTCATGGAGTTCGTGAACGAGAGCGGGCAGGCCACCGAGAAGGACGCCCGCCCGAAGGTCGGCGAGACCCTGCCGTCCTGGCGCCTCGGCGTCGTGGCGGTGGACCGCTCCGTCCGCACCGAGGACATCGAGATCCGCTGGGTGGAGGACGGCATCGAGAAGGACACCGTGATGCACGGCCCCTGGTGGAGCCCCGACGGAAAGCACGGCGTGGTGCAGGTGCTCTCCATGGACCACAAGGAGCGCTGGATCTCGCTGCTCGACCTGGAGACCGGAACCCTCCGCCACGTAGACCACCAGCAGGAGGAGGCCTGGATCGGCGGGCCGCTGGTGACCGGCCGCTGGTCGCCGGGGTACCTGGAGTGGCTGCCCGACAGCGAGGCGTTCGCGTTCGGGTCGGTGGCGAGCGGTTGGGCCATGCTGGTGCTCGCGAACCTCGAGGGGGAAGTCACCGCGCTGACCGAGGGAACGTTCGAGGTGCGGCGCGCCGAGCTCGCTCCCGGCGGGGACTCCTTCCTCGTCACCACCAGCCGCGAGCATCCCGGGGAGGAACACCTCTACCGGCTGCCGGCGCGCGGCGGGGCCCTCGAGCAGGTCACCGGGGGCGAGGGGATGCACTCGTGGGCCGTTTCCTCGGACGGAGGGCGGGTCGCGGCGATCAGCCAGTCGCTGACCGCCATGGGTGACCTCTACCTGATGGACCCGGTGGCGGCGGCCGATCCGGTGCGGATCACCAAGAGCGGCACCGACGCCTTCTACCGGACCGCCTGGGCCGGCAGCGAGATCGTCGAGTACGACCTGCCGGACGGAACGACGGCGTGGGCCCGGATCTGGGACGCGCCCGCCGGCGCCACCCCCGGCGCGACGCCGGCGGTGGTCTACGCCCACGGCTGCGGCGAGTGCGCGCAGGCGGTGGTCAAGGGCTGGGCGCGCTCGGGCAGCATCGTCTACGCGAACTACCTGATCCAGCGAGGCTACGCGGCGGCGTCCGTGGACTACCGGGGAAGCTCCGGCTACGGACACCGGAACCGCACCTACGCCTACCGCCAGATGGGCGTCTCGGACATCGACAGCGCGCTGCCGCTGCTGGACATCCTGGTGGACCAATACGGCGTGGCGCTGGACCGCATCGGGGTCTACGGCGGTTCCTACGGCGGCTTCTTCACCCTCATGTCCCTCTTCCGGAACCCGGGCAAGTACGCCGCCGGCGTGGCGCTCTATCCGGTCACCGACTGGGTCCACTACAACCAGGGCTACACCAGCCGGATCCTGAACGGCGACCAGCTCGACGACGAGGAGGCCTACCGGGTCTCGAGCCCCGTCTACTACGCCGACGGGCTACAGGACGCGCTCCAGATCCAGCACGGGTTGGTCGACGGCAACGTCCAGATCCAGGACTCCTTCCGGCTGGCCCAGATCCTCATCGAGAAGCAGAAGGACTTCGACCTGGTCGTCTACCCGGTCGAGGACCACGGCTGGGACGAGATCCCCACCCGCCGCGACTCCTACCGCCGCATGACCGACTTCTTCGACCGCCACCTCGACGGCGGCTCCGGCCCCATGCCCCCAACGATGGATCCGCGCTAGGACGGCTGGGAACGCCCGTCTTCAGACCGGCACGCGCGGCGCCCCCCACCGCGCACGTCCCAACCCCACCCACCCTCACGGCGTGTACGGCTCGGAGCGCCGGCCTCTGGCCGGCATCGCCCGCGCAGCGGGCGAAACGCGGCCTGCAGGGGCGCAGGACGCGCCGCGCTGACCGGCAGGAAGGCACGGTACGGCTTGGAACGCCGGCTTCAGCCGGCACAGCCCGCCGAAGGCGGGCGGAACGCGCAGCACCGTCGCGCGTGAAGGACGGAAACGGCTTGGAACGCCGGCTTCAGCCGGCACCGCGGCCCGCAGGGCCGCGAAACGCCCGGCCTGAATCAGCGTCGGGACGCTACGGAAGCGCCGCCGCCGCCTGAGCGTCCCGGCACGCCTTCGTCCGCCGGTAGCCGATCCACGTCGAAATCGCGGCCGCCGCCGCCGTCAGGCTCCCGTCGATCTGGTCGTCCCGGTTGTCGTAGTTCACCGTCAGCGCGAGGACCCACAGCATGAGACCCAGGTCCACCAGCGGCCACATCCGGCTGCTTGTGCACGGGACGCCGCCCGGGTAGGCGCCGCTCGCGTCGTAGTCGCTCTCGCCGGGCTTCGGCGGCCCTTGCGTCAGGACGACGGAACAGCCGCTCGCCAGGATCGCGAACACGAGGCAGCCGGCGACCAGGCTCAGCAGGCGGGGGTTTCGGATGCGCAGCACGGATGTCCCTACGCGGACCGGCGGAGCACGCGGCCCGGAAGGGCGCCGGTGAAGCCGCCGTCGCGGATCACCGGCTGTCCGTTCACGAAGGTGGCCCGGATGCCGGTGGCCCGCGCTCGCGGCTGTTCCAGAGTGGCGTGGTCCGTCACGGTGTCCCTGTCGAACAGAACGAGATCGGCGGGCAGATTGTTCGCTATCCGGCCCCGGTCCTCGAGCCCGACGATGCCGGCCGGCAGCGAGGTCATCCGGCGAATCGCCTCTTCGAGCGGGATCGTTCCGTCCTCCCGCACGTAGCGCCGCAGCACCCGCGGGAACGCGCCGTAGGCGGCCGGATGGGGCGAGCCCTTCCCGTAGTCGTTCGCGTCGGTGATGAAGGCCACCTCGGGATCGGCGGCGAGTTCCCGAAGCCCGTCCTCGCCGCTGATGTCGAGCACGAACTGTCCGACGGCGCCGTCCTCGGCCAGCATGAGGTCCGAGATCGCCTCGAAGGGCCCCGTTCCCGCCGCGCTCCCCAGCTCGGCAAGCGAGCGTCCGAGCGCGTCGCGGCCGGCCTCGCTCCCCACGCTGGACACCCGGATCCGGTCCCAACCCACCGCGGAGACCAGGTTGTGCGGCCAGCCTTCCGGTTCCCACGGCGGCCACTCGGGCGTTCGTTCCTCGATGTCCTTCCCGACCCGAGCCCGCGTCTCCGGGTCGCGCAGGCGGGCGAGCAGCTCGCCCGGGCCGCCCTCGAGAGCCCACGGCGGATAGATGGCGTACATCATCGTCGCCGCCACCGGGTAGGGGAACATGTCCGCGGAGATCCGCACGCCTTCCCGGCGGGCCTCGCGCTCCATTTCGAGGAAGGTGGCGAGCTTCGCCCAGTGGTCCCGGCCGACTGCTTCCGCGTGGCTGTGATGCACCCGGACTTCCGCGCTCCGACCGATCTCGATCAACTCCTCCACCGCCGGGAGCAGCGTTTCGCTCGATCCGCGCACGTGGGCGGTGAACACGCCGTCCGGGGCTCGGAGGGAACGCGCCAGTTCGAGCAGCTCCTTCGTTGCGCTGAACATGCCCGGCGGATAGATGAGCCCGCAGGAGAGGCCGCACGCGCCCTCGTCGAGGCTCCGTTCCAGCGCGCCCGCCATCGCCGAGCGCTCTCCGGCGTCGGGCGCGCCCGGACGCAGGCCCATCGCCCCGAGCCGCAGGAGGCCGTGGGGAACGAGGGCGGCCACGTTCAGCGGCAGGCCGCGCGTCTCCAGCGCCGAGAAGTAGTCGGCGAGCGATTCCCAGGGCCAGGCGGCCCCGTCGGGAGTCATCCAGGCGTGGACGGCGGGAGCGAGGTCGTGCGCCTCGCCGAACAGCGGCGCCGCGCCGAGTCCGCAGTTTCCGATGACCTCCGTGGTGATGCCCTGGGCGAGGCGGCCGGCGATCAGCGTTTCGCGGTCGGGGCGGCCGCTCGCGAGCACCAGGTCGCCGTGCGAGTGGATGTCCACGAAGCCGGGGGCGGCGACGAGGCCCTCGGCATCCAGCTCGCGCAGGGCTTCGCCGTCGGGGGGGACGAAGCGGCCGTCGCGGATGCCGAGGTCACCGCGGTAGGCGGGAGCGCCGGTGCCGTCCACGACCAGCGCGTTGCGGATCCGGTAGTCGAGGGAGGCCGCGTGGAAGGGGCGTTCCTGGCCGCAGGCGGCGCCGAGGAGGCCGGCGGCGAGGGCGCCGGTGAACTGGCGGCGGCCGGGCGGCGCGGGTCCGGGTTTCGTCAAGTGGTTGAAGGGATTCTGGCCGATGCCTGTCCGTGGGCTTTGAAAATGTCCCACTTTTTCGGGGTCTCAGGACCGGGGAGGCGTAATCTCAAGTCGACCGCGTCGAGTGTGGACGGGGGGAGGAGCTCCGGGCATCAAGAGACACGAACTTCTACGCAGTTGGGAGACACGAACATTTGCGCACTGGTGTTCCCTGATGGCAGGTCCGTGTCGGGAGACACCCACTTTGCGCAGTTGGGAGACATCCACTTTTACGCACCCCGGGTTGCGAATCGGGGAGGCGTTTCGGGTCGAGGAGCGGCGAGACGGAGGGAGCTCCGGTCGATATCCGAGGTCGGCGGCTGGAAGCTCCGGTCGATAACGCGGAGCTCCGGTCGATATCCGAGGCCGGCGGCTGGAAGCTCCGGTCGATAACGCCGGTCGCCGGGAGGAGGTCCGGTCGATAACGGCGGTCGGCGGCGGGAGGTCCGGTCGATAACGCTGATCGGCGGGGGGAGGTCCGGTCGATAACGGTTGCAGCGGTACGCGTCGTGAGGGTGGATGGGGGGCACGCCGTGCGCGGCGCGGAGCGCCGCGCGTGCCGGTCTGAAGACCGGCGGTCCCAGCCGGCGCGCCGTCCGGGCGGTCTGGAGATCTGCGTCCCAGCCGGCGCGCCGGCCGGGCGGTCTGGAGATCTGCGGTCCCAGCCGGCGCGCCGGCCGGGGCGCTACTTCGTGCTGACCACCTCGTCGAGGGGGAGGCGGTGGATGTCGGGGACCCGGGCGCCGGGTTTCGGGTAGCCGGCCACCAGGAGCAGGAAGGGGACCTCGTTCGGGGGGCGGTCGAGCAGCTCGTTCAGGAACCCCATCGGGCTCGGGGTGTGGGTGAGGGTGGCGAGTCCGGCGTGATGGAGCGCCGCGATCAGGAACCCGGCGGCGATCCCCACCGATTCGGAGTGGTAGTAGTTCCGGACCCGCTTCCCGTCGGCGCCGACGATGTACCGCTGCATGAAGATGGCGATCAGCACCGGCGCCTCGACGAGGAACGGCTTGTTGGTGTCGGTGCCGAGGGGGGCGAGGGCGGCGAGCCACTCCGGCGGGGCCTTGCCCCCGTAGAACTCCCGCTCCTCGGCCTCCGCCGCCTCGCGGAGCCGCGCCCGGATCGCGGCGTCCCGCACCACCACGAAACGCCAGGGCTGCAGGTTCGCCCCGCTCGGGGCCGAGGCTGCGGTGCGGAGCGCCGCCTCGACCACGCCCTCGGGCACCGGACGGGAGTCGAAGTCCCGCACCGTGCGGCGCCGGACCATGTGCTCGGCGAACCGCCGGGCCCGCTCGACCATCTCCTCCGGGGGGCACCCCGGGAAGTCCAGCTCGACGGCGCTCCAGGGGTTGTCCGCCACGCCCGGCTCAGCGCGTCGCACAGATGTGGCGGACGATGGCTTCCCCGTGGAAGCGGCCGTTCTCGATGAAGACCATGTTGGTGCGGCGGCCGGCGACCACCCCGCCGGCCAGGTAGAGGCCGGGCACCTCGGTGGCGAAGGTCTCGGGATCGGTGACCGGCCGCCCGTCCGCGCCTTCGCTGCGGACGCCGAGCGACTCCAGGAACCGGTAGGGCGGCCGGTAACCGAGGAGCGTCAGCACGAAGTCGTTCGGGATCTCGTGGGTCCTGCCCTCGCGGTCTCGCAGGGTCAGGGAGTCCATCCGGATCTCCGTGACCTCCGCGCCCAGCCAGCCGGTGATCTCGCGCCGCGCCAGGCGGTTCTCGATGTCGGGCCGCACCCAGTACTTCAGGTGCGACGAGAGCGTCTCGCCCCGGTGGATCAGCGTGACCTCGACCCCCGCCCGGAAGAGCTCGAGGGCGGCCTCCGCCGCCGAGTTACCGCCCCCGATGACCGCGACCTTGGACCCGAAGTACGGATGGGTCTCCACGTAGCGGTCGGAGACCTTGTCGAGCTCCGCTCCGGGGACGTCGAGCCGGTTCGGGTTGTCGTAATAGCCGATCGCCAGGACCACGTTCCGCGCCCGCACCGGACCCGGGTCGGGGATCCCCTCCCGCTCGCTCTTCAGGTGCAGCGTGAAGACATCCGAATCGCGCTCCACCCGCGCGACCCGCGTGAAGAGCCGCGGATGCAGGCCGTAGCGCTGCGCCACCTTCCGGTAGTAGACGAGCGCCTCGTAGCGCGACGGCTTCTCCCGGTGGCAGACGAGCGGCATTCCCCCGATCTCGAGCAGTTCCGGGGTGGTGAAGAAGATCATGTTGACCGGGAAGCGGCGGATCGAGTCCACGAGGCTGCCCTTTTCGATGACCTCGTAGCTCAGGTCTGCCCGCTGGCACTCGATCGCCGTCGCGAGTCCGGAAGGCCCTCCCCCGACGATCGCCACGTCGAGGACGCCGCCGGCGCTCATTCGATCGGCTCCACGCGGGCGCGGAGAATCTCCACGCGCTCGAGGGGCGCCTCGTCCTCCCCGGCCGGCAGCGCCTCGATCGTCTCCACGACGTCGTATCCCGAAACGACCCGTCCGAACACCGAGTACTCGCCGTCGAGCTCCGAAGCCTGTCCGGTCACGATGAAGAAGGAGGTCATGGCGCTGTGGAGCGCCGCCAGCCGCGCCATCGAGACGATGCCGGGTTCGTGGGGAATGTCGCTGAACTCCGGCGCCAGGTTCGTGATGTGCTGCTCGATGCTCTCCGGCACCGGAGGGTCGCGGGTCTCCATCCAGCCGGTCTGGATGACGAAGCCGGGGACGACCCGGTGGAACGCGGTGCCGTCGTAGGCCCCGACCGCGGAGAGGCGCAGGAAGTTGCGGACGTGGTTGGGCGCGGTCTCCGGGAGCATCTCGATCCCGATCTCCCCGTGCGGGGTCTCCAGGACGACGCGGAAGTTGGCCAGCTCCGCGTCACTCTCCTCCGAGAACGGAGGCGGCAGTTCCGGGGGGCGGTCGCGGACGGTGGCGCGGAGCACCTCCACCCGCTCGAGCGGCATCCCGCGCTCGTTCGCGGGGAGTTCGGAGATCACGGTGACTTCGTGGATCCCCTCCACCACCCGGGCGAACACCGTGTAGGCGCCGTCGAGCGACGGCTGATCGGTCACCACGAGGAAGAACTGGGAACCGGCACTGTCCGGCCGGCCGGGGACCTGGACCGCGGAGACGGCGCCCCGGACGTGGCGTTCGTCGTTCGGCTCACGGGCGAGCCGCAACAGGCCTCCGGTTCCGTACGCCTCGGTGGCTTCCGGGTCGCGCGACAGCGGGTCCCCGCCCTGAACGATGCCGCGCGCGATGACCCGGTGGAACGCGGTGCCGTCGTAGTTGCCCTCCTCGGCCTGCAGCAGGAAGAAGGCGGCGTGGTTCGGGGCCTTTTCGGGCAGGACCTCGATGACGAAGCTCCCGTGCGTGGTCTCGAACACGACCTGCTTGCCCATCATCTCTTCGACGGGGCGGTCGGCGGTGAAGAGGTCCTCGGGCTGCGCGGCCGCTCCGCACGCCAGGCCAAGGCCCAGAACGAGGACGGCGGCCGTCCCGCTGAACGGGAGGCTTCGAGGGTTCACGCGCCGGGCTATCCGCAGGAAATGGAACGCTTGTGTCAGGAGGAGGGGCAGTATATTCCCGGCCCTTCGTGCCTGATCCGACGTCTACTGCAGCTTCCAGCGGGCCGGCTGCCGCCGAAATGGCTCGCGACATTGCGGTCCCCGTCAAGACGCGGACCCTCGGGAACGGACTCCGGGTGCTGCTCCACGAGGACCGCCGCCTGCCGGTGGTGCACGTGGCGCTCTGGTACCACGTCGGGTCCAAGAACGAGCAGCCCTGGCGGACCGGCTTCGCCCACCTCTTCGAGCACCTCATGTTCGAGGGCTCCCGCCACAACAACAGCCACTTCATCCGGCTGATGGAGCGGGCGGGCGCCAGCCTGTCGGCGGGCGGGGTGAACGGGACCACGAGCCACGACCGGACCAACTACTACGAGACGGTCCCGCGGGAGGCGCTCGGCCTCGCGCTCTGGGCCGAATCGGACCGGATGGCGTACCTCCTCGACGTCCTCGACCAGACCAAGCTGGACACCCAGCGCGAAGTCGTCCGGAACGAGCGTTTCCAGCGCATGGACAACGTGCCCTACGGGACGGCGTGGGAAAAGATGTTCCACGCGCTGTTCCCGCCTGGACACCCCTATTCGTGGGACGTGATCGGGGACATGGCGCACCTGGCCGCGTCCGATCTCGGCGAGGTGCACGATTTCTTCCGCACCTGGTACGCGCCGAACAACGCGGTCCTGGTGGTCGCCGGCGACTACGACGAGCGTCGCGCCATGGAACTGGTGCGCCGCTATTTCGGGCCCATCCCGCCCGGCAGGGTCCCCGGCCGTCCGTCGTTCCCGCCGGAGGCCCGGGACTCCCACCGCCGCATCGTGGTCCCGGAGGCGGTGCCCCACGCGCGCCTCTACTGCGGCTGGTCCACGGTCCCGTTCTTCCACGAGGACGAACCGGCCCTCGACATGCTGTCCGAGATCCTCTCCGACGGGCTCAACTCGCGGCTCTATCGCCGCATGGTCTACGAGGACCGGACGGCGTCCGACGTCAGCGCCTTTCACTATTCGCTCGAGTCCGGTGGCCTCACCGGGGTGGTGGCGACGGCCCGGCCGCAGGTGCCGCTGTCCCGGCTGCGCGGCCAGATGGACGAGGAACTCGTCCGGATGGCGGACGAGGGACCGACCGGCGAGGAGTTGCAGCGGGTCAAGGCGGCGACGCAGGTCGCCTTCCTGGGCGCGCTCGAGCGGCTCGGGACCAAGGCCGACCTGCTCGCGCGCTACGCGACCTTCGCGGGGGACCCCGAGAAGCTGACGGAGCACTGGGTCCGCTACCGGGAAGTGACCCGGGACGACCTGCAGCGGGCGGCGCGGAACTACCTCCTCGCGCCCCGCGTCGAACTGCTCTACGGCGACCCCGAAGCCGAAGGCGAGCCGCCGGTCGTCCCGGTTCCCGTCGGCCCCGGCGACTGGCAGGCCCCCGCCGCCTCGCCGGCGCCGGCGGATCCGCGGCTCGCCCCCGAACCGGACCGGTCCCGGATGCCCCGGCGCGGCCGGCGGGGACACTTCGATCCCCCGCTGCCCGAGACCCGCGAACTCGGGAACGGCGTGGAGCTGTACGTGCTGCCGCGCCGGGACCTCCCCAAGATCGTCGGCACGATCATGATGCCGGGCGGCAAGCAGGGGGAGCCGCGCGAACTGGCGGGACTCGCCAGCCTCACCGCCGAGATGCTGAACCGGGGAACGAAGACCCGGAACGCCCGCGAGTTCGAGGCCGAGGCCGACCGGATCGGCGCCGACATCGGGGCGCAGGCCGGCACGGAGTTCCTCTCCGTCTCCTTCGCGAGCCTCTCCGAGCACCTCCATGCCACCCTCGAACTGACCGCCGACCTCCTCCTGAACCCGGCGTTCCCGGACGCGGAGCTCGAACGGATCGTGCCGATCCGGCTCGACGCGCTGAAGGAGTCCCGCGCCGAGCCGACCTCGGTGCTGCGCCGGATCGTCCGCCGGACGGCGTACTCCGACCGGCACCCCTACGGCTGGCGCGGGGACGAGGAAACGCTGCCGGTCATTTCGACGGCCCAGCTCGCGGACTTCCACCGGGAACATTCCCGGCCCGACGGTTGCCGGATGATCCTCTGCGGCGATCTGGATCCCGACCGGGCCGTGGAGGTCATGGAGGAGTTCTTCGGCGCTTGGGAAGCGGGCCGCCCGGTCGAGCGCAAGCCGCCGGCCGACCCCCCGCCGGCGGAGACCGGGGTGCTGCTCTACCCGACCGGGAAGGAGAGCCCCCAGGCGGTCGTCGCCTGGCGGAAGCAGGGGCCGGCGCGCGACTCCGACGACCGCCTCGCGCTGCGCCTCGCGCTCCAGATCCTGGGCGGCGGGTTCTCGAGCCGGCTCAACCTGAACCTCCGCGAGCGGATGGGCGCCACCTACGGCGCCTTCGCGGGCGTACGGCAGCTCCCCCGCCGGTCGATCCTCTCGGCCTCCGCCTCGCTGAACATGGACCAGGCGGCGCCCGCGATCCGCGAACTGCTGTCCGAGGTGGACGGCCTGGCCTCCGGGAAGCGTCCGATCCGACTGCGGGAACTCCGGGAGGCGAAGCTCGCCCTCGCGCGGACCCACGCGCAGCGCTTCGAGACCCTCGCCGGCGTCGGCGCGGTGATCACCGCCGTGCTCCAGCGGGGCGGCCCGCTAACGGACATCCAGGACTATCCGGACCGCATCGAGGCGGTGACCCGCGACCAGGTCGCGGAAGCCGCGGCCCGCCACCTCGGGCCGGACGGCAGCGCCCTCGTCGCGGTCGGCGACGAGAGCCGTCTGGCCCCGGCGCTCGAAGGCCTCGGCGAGGTGCGCCGGGTGGACGCCGAAGGCGCACCGCTCTGACCTGCGGGCCGGCACACTGAGGCCCAGGCTGGCCGGGACCGCTTGGAACGCCGGCTTCAGCCGGCACAGCCCGCCGGAGGCGGGCGGGGGGACAGATCTCATTTGCCGGGATGGCTTGGCTACGCGTGCCCACGCCCGGGGAGTAGCGAGACGAACCGCCCGCGGCCCTGCGGGCCGCTGTGCCGGCTGAAGCCGGCGTTCCAAGCCAGCGGCGCCATCACGGCCGTTGGCCAACCCCGCACGGCCAGAGGCTGCTAATACCCGAGCGCCATCGCGCCCGGCCGGCGCGGGTCGCCGTAGCCGTAGAACAGCCCGTCGGCGAACATCACCGTCTGCAGGCTCCCCATGCCGGCGCTGAACTGCACGTCGTGGCCGCGGGCCCGCAGCGCGCGGATCACGTCGGGGCTGAAGCCGCTCTCCACCTCCAGCCGGTCCGGGTACCACTGATGGTGCATCCGGGGCCGCGCGGTGGCGTCGGCGATGTTCATGCCGTGCTCGAGCACGTTCACCAGCAGTTGCAGGTTGGTGGTGATGATGCGGCTGCCGCCCGGGCTCCCGGTGAGCAGGAACGGCCGGCCGTCGCGCAGCACGATGATCGGCGTCATCGAGCTGACCGGGCGCCGGCCCGCCGCGATCTGGTTGTCCGCGCTGCCCATCAGCCCGAAGGCGTCGGGGATGTCGGGCCGCAGCGTGAAGTTCCCCAGGTTGTTGTTCATGAGGATGCCGGTGCCGTCGATCACGACCCCCGAGCCGAAGGAGAACATCAGCGTGTAGGTGTTCACCAGCGCGTTGCCCTCGCTGTCGAGGACCGAGTAGTGGGTGGTCTCCGGGCTCTCGTAGGGCGCCAGGTTGCCGGGAGCGACCTCCGCTGACGGCCGGGCGCGGCTGAGGGAGATGCCCTTCGCGAGTTCCGCCGCGTAGTCCTTGCTGGTGAGCGCGGCGACCGGAAGCTCGAGGTGGTCCGGGTCGCCCAGGTACTTGCTGCGGTCGGCGTAGGCGAGCCGCATCGCCTCGGCCATGACGTGCATGGCGTCCGCGCTGCCGTAGCCCATCTCCTTGAGCGGGAAGTTCTCGAAGATGTTCAGCATCTGGACGATGTGCATCCCGCCCGAACTGGGCGCCGACATGGCCGCGATGTCGTAGCCCCGGAAGGTGCCGCGCACCGGCTCGCGCTCGACGACGCGGTAGCCGGCCAGGTCTTCCATCGTGATCAGTCCGTTGTGTTTCGCCATGTCGCCGGCGATGCGGCGCGCGATCTCGCCCCGGTAGAAGGCGTCGGCGCCCCCCTCGGCGATCTGCTCCAGCGTCCACGCCAGGTCCGGCTGGCGGAAGACATCGCCCACCTCGTATTTCGAGCCGTCGGGCTTGTAGAACTTGGCCCGCGAGGCGGGGTTGGCGCTGAGCCGCGCCTTGCTGCGGGCGAGGTTGACGGCGAGGTCCTCCCACACAACCACGCCGTCGCGCGCCAGCTCGATGGCCGGCGCGGCCACCTCCCTCCAGCTCATGGTGCCGTAGTTGCGCAGCAGGTGATCGAAGCCGGCCACCGACGCGGGAGTCGCCGACGACTTGTGGCTGAAGCGGTACTCGTCCTCGTCGACCTCGCCGTCCTCCCCGAAGAACATGTCCGAGTGCGCGGCCGCGGGAGCGGTCTCCCGGAAGTCCACCGCGACCGTGCGGTTCTCCTCGGCGAGGTGCAGCAGGATGAACCCGCCGCCCCCCACGTTGCCCGCGCGCGGCAGGGTCACCGCGAGCGCGAGCCCCACCGCCACTCCCGCGTCGATGGCGTTGCCGCCCCGGCGCAGGATGTCCACCCCGACCCGGGTGGCCAGGAAGTTCTGGCTGGCCACCATCCCGTTCCGTCCCACCACCGGGTGGTGGATGGCGTTGTAGGTGTTGATCGGGGCCTGCGCCGGCGCCGCCTGGGCGAGGGCTCCGCGGGGAAGAACTCCCAGGCCGAGGGTCGCCGCCAGGGCGGCCGGAACCACGGTCCGTACGATGCGTCTGCTCATCTGTTTGCTGCCTCTTCGACCTGCGGGTCGCAGGATGTCGCCCGGGCTGCCCTCTGCGGAAGGGTCACTCGTCGAGGATGGTGGTCAACTGACTGATCAGATGGGGCAATTCGATCGCGGCCGTGTCCTGAACGATGTCCATCACGACCTGGTCATAGCCATGAGCGATCCGGTTCCGCATTCCGACAATGCGGCTCCACGGGATCTCAGGGTAGGCCTCGCGCGTGCTGACGGATACGCGCGTCGCCGCCTCACCTACGATCTGGATCAGATAACAGAGCGAGAGCTGTAGCTTACGGTCGGTTTCGAGCGCATCGGCGCTCGCCGCGTTGAACATCTCCACGGCCTCGCGGGCGTGGTCTCGCATGTCCTGGAGTGCGCCGCGGTCATTCCGCCGACTCATAGAACAGCTCCGCCGACGCCTCGACTTCCTCCCTCATCCACGGACGCAGCCAGGAAGGGGCGTACATCTCCACCGGCCGTCCCACGACGCCCGCAAGTTCCTCCTGCATCGCCATGAGTCCGATGTATCCGAACCGGACGCCGGGCGCGAACTCGACGAGCACGTCCACATCGCTGTCGGGGCCGAAGTCTTCGCGCAGCACCGAACCGAAAAGGGAGAGACGCCGGATGCCGTTCCGCTGGCAGAACGCGGCTACCTGATCCCTCTGAATCGGCAGTCGTGGGCTCATGGCGACTCCTGCACGCGGCCGGGACCGCGGCTCAGTGGCGTTCCTTGCCGAACAGGCTGCGGGCGTGGTCGGGGTCCGGAACGGCCAGCGGATAGTTGCCCGAGAAACACGCGGTGCAGTAGCGGTCGCGCTCCTCCTCGACCGAGTCCCGAAGGGCCTCGAGCGGCAGGTAGGCGAGGCTGTCCGCGTTCAGGTACTGCCGGATCTCCTCCACGCTCTGCCTGGCGGCGATCAGCTCCGACTTGAGCGGAGTGTCGATGCCATAGTGGCAGGGACCGGTGGTCGGCGGCGACGACACCCGGAAGTGCACCTCGGTGGCGCCGGCGTTCCGCGCCATCTGGACCAGCTTGCGGCTGGTGGTGCCCCGGACGATGGAGTCGTCGATGAGGATGACCCGGCGTCCCTTGAGCACCGCGTGCACGGGATTCAGCTTCACCCGCACCCCGAAGTTGCGGATGGACTGCCGCGGCTCGATGAACGTCCGTCCCACGTAGTGGTTGCGGATGAGCCCCATCTCCAGCGGGATCCCGGTGGCCTGGGCGTAGCCGATCGCGGCGATCAGCCCGGAGTCGGGGACCGGGACCACCACGTCGGCGTCCACGCCGGTGTGCTTCGCGAGGCTCTCCCCCAGCTTGATCCGCGTCTTGTAGACGTCCCGGCCGAAGACGCGGCTGTCGGGCCGCGCGAAGTAGACGTGCTCGAAGATGCACTGCGAGATCGGCGCCTCGTCGAAGACCTTCAGCGAGTGGACGCCGTCGCCGTCGATCCGGATCATCTCGCCCGCCTCGATGTCGCGGATGTACTCGCCGTCGAGCAGGTCGAGCGCGCAGGTCTCCGAGCAGACCACGTAGCCGTCGCCGGCCCTGCCGAGCAGCAGCGGCCGGAAACCCCGCGGGTCCCGCACCGCGTAGAGCGCGTCCTCGGTCAGGAAGAGCAGCGAGAAGGCCCCCTCGGCCTGGCGCACCGCCTCGGCCACCGCTTCGAGTTCTTCGGTCTGGCCGGACTTGGCGAACAGGTGGACGAGCACCTCGGTATCGCTCGTGGTGCGGAAGATCGAACCGCGCTGGACCAGCATGTGGCGCAGGATGTGGGCGTTCACCAGGTTGCCGTTGTGGCAGACGGCGATGTGCCCGAACTTGCACTCGATCTGGATCGGCTGGATGTTCTTGGGACTGCTGTCGCCCGCCGTGGAATAGCGGGTGTGCCCGATCGCCGCCCGGCCGGCGAGGGCGTCGAGCTTGTCCACGTCGAAGACGTCCGCCACGTGCCCCGGGCCGTTGACCCCGATGAGGCCGTCCCGGTCCGGGGTGGCCGCCACGATCCCGGCTGCCTCCTGCCCGCGGTGCTGCAGCGCGTAGAGCCCCAGGTAGGCGAGGCGCGCCGCTTCCGGATGGTTCCAGATCCCGACGACCCCGCACTCCTCGTGGAACCGGTCCGCCGCATCCCTGCCGGGGGGACCGGGGCGGCCGACCACCGGGAGCTCGATCTGGCTCACCTGCGCATCCTACCCGGCTCGTGTGTTGGGCTCGGGCTATCGGAGGGTTCCTGTCAGGATGCAACCGGCAGCGCGGCACTCAAGCCGATCCCGCTCGGGGTCGCAGCTTCCGTTCGTCGAACGGAATCGCAGGCGGAAAACCTTTCCCTGTATCCACTCGACCTGAACCGAATGTTGGGTTGCACTCGGTAGGGGTTCGACCGCCCATTCGACCACGGTCGCTTCAAGGGATGGAGAGATACCGGCGTACCACGCGCGGCAGTCTTCATTGCGGCAGCTCTCGTCGTGGACATAGGGACCCTCCCAGTCAAACGCGATGACATCGGCGGCAGCGTCCGTCAGCCGGAGTCCAAGCGTCGTGGCGAGGATCTGCGAACCGCCAGTCTCGCCTTCCTCCTTGGGTAGGGTTCCCTGTACTCGAAGGCCCACGCAAGGATTACCTCCGATGTCGGCGATGATCACTTCAAGGTTCTGGTCCAGGCTCGCTCGCACGCCGTGCGGTTCGACAAGGCGGAGGGCTATCCTCTCGTCTCCCTCGGCAATGTGTTCGTCGGACACTGCGGTGAACGACACCGCCGCCGTACCACTGATCCCCACACCCGCCGGAATCTCGAAACTCGCAGCCGAGAGTTCGTAGTCCTCGGGCGTCGTGTCTTGATCGAGCGGGGAGATGGCAAGCAGGAGGGGGCTCGCGAGTTCGTTCACTTGGTACCGGACGGCGATGTCAATCGCCTGACCTTCTGCGACTGTAACGGCGTCTTCGACGAACGAGACGGTGACTGCGGGCGGCGCGAGCGGAGTGGTGCGAGGGGTGGTGGCTCCGGGATTGGCCGCGCCGTTGCAACCCACCGCCAATAGGGGTGCTAGGGCTGCGCGCCGCCAGCGAAGATGCCTCACCGTCGGTGTCGCCCCCGCTGCAACGCGAACTCACCGACCCATGTTTCCCTGCCGGCCTCCACACGGAATAGTTGCGGCAGGACTAGGTCGTCGACGGCGGTTTCCAGGAGCTTGAGCCTGGAGATCACGCTCCCGTGGTCGCGCGGCTTGAACATGGGATGTATCCAAAGCAGGTAGTCGCCTGGGGCCAGTCCCTCGGCCCGAAACAGGCCGTCGGTCCCAGTGTCCGGCGTTCCCTCAGCTGTTCCGTTGGTGAACACCTGAACACCGGTCGCGCGCAACCTGCCGTTGTCGCGGCGTAGCAGATGGACCGACGCCATGGCTAGGGGATGGCCATCCACTGTGACCCGTCCAGCGAGACTTCCTGTAGTCTGGAGCCAACCCGGTGCGGGGCGGAGTAACGAGACGCCCAAGGCGTCGTCGTCGGTGAGGCTCTGACTGACCCTCTTCTGCATGACGGAACTCCGCCAACCGACGACGTTGTCGCGCTGGACTTGCCAACTGAGATGAACGGGAGCCGCAGCGCCATGAGCCAAGCCGAGGCAGTGGCCGAATTCGTGGGTCAACACGGTCAGGGGCCACGCATCGGTCGCGCGGCTATCGCTTGAAGGCCGTAGCACTTCGCCGCCCACGCCCACATCACATTCGGTGACCTCCCAGAGTCCTGTACTCGGGCTCTTTTCCTCCCAGATCGTCGCGTAGGACGAAGGGAACGATGGGTCCACATGAACCGTATTGCGGCCGTCGGGCGCTCGGCGGCGTCCATCGCGAACGGGTCCCTCTCCTTGCGCGACACCAACAAGCCGCATTCTCAGGTCCGCGGTTGGGATGCTCCCCCACTCTTCGATGACCTGTTCGACCAGCGGGGCGACCTCGGAAGCGCCTGCGAAGCGCGGCTGCCAGTCTTCGTCCTCGAGGATCTGCCACTCCAGTATTGATCCCGGCCGCCACACGCTCTGTTTCCAACGCCGCGCATCCTGTGCCGTTGGAGCGGCTTGCCAACCAGCTCCTCGATCCGCGGGATAGAGGCGGAACGCTGAACCCGAAACCTTGCCGATCTGCAAGGCGGCGAGGAGAGCCAGCGAAGTCCGAGCGAGCGACACTGCAAAACGAGCCCGCCGCGAGAGGGCGTCCATTGCTTGAGCTGATTCTATGCAGTGGCCATGCGGCCCAAGCTGTTCCGGAACGTGTCCGCGAGATCCTCGAGATCGAGGGAGACCGTCGGGCTCCCGTTCGCGCGGATCCGGAGCGCGTCGCCTCCCACGGCCCCGACTTCCGTCAGCGGGACCCCCTCGCGGGAAGCAAGCCCGGCAAGGGCCACGGCATCGCCGGGCCGGACGCTGAGGAGCGCCCGGGCGGGTCCCTCGCCGAACAGCGGTCCCTCGAGCCGGCCCGCGCACTCGACCTGGAGCTCGGCCCCGATCGCCGAACCGCTCGGAGCGAAGAGGCTCTCGATCGCCGCCGCCGCGAGTCCGCCCTCGGACAGGTCGCGCGCCGAGGCGGCGAGTCCCGCCGCCCCCGCCGCGTGGAGGAAGGCGCCGAGCCGGACCTCCGCCTCGAGGTCCGGCTTCGGCGGCCGCCCGTCGGTGCGGCCGTGGCGCTCCTTCAGGAAGGCGCTCGCCCCGAGCGCGTCCCCGCCCTCCGGCCCCGCCAGGAAGAGGAGGTCCCCCACTGCCGCAAGGTGCTGCGGGATCCGCCGGGTGGCATCGTCGAGCACCCCCACCACGCCCACCACCGGGGTCGGGAAGATGTTCGCTCCCTCGGTCTCGTTGTAGAAGCTGACGTTGCCGCCGGTGATGGGGACTCCGAGCGCCTTCAGAGCTTCCGTCATCCCGGCGATGGCCTCGGTGAACTCCCACATGATCTCGGGCCGCTCCGGGTTCCCGAAGTTGAGGCAGTTGGTGGCTCCCACCGGGGTGGCGCCCACCGCGGCCAGGTTCCGGCAGGCCTCCGCGACGGCCAGCGCGCCGCCCCGGCGGGGGTCGCGGGCCGTGTAGCGGCCGTTGCCGTCGAGGGTCATGGCGATCCCGAGGTCCATGCCCTTGATCCGGACCACGCCGGCGTCGCCGCCGGGGCGGACGACGGTGTCGCTGCGCACCATGTGGTCGTACTGCTCGTACACGAAGCGGCGGCTCGCGAGCTCCGGGGATCCGGCCAGCCCGCGGACCGCGGCGTTCCAGTCGGTGGGCTCGGGAAGGTCGGCCGGGGTGACCTCGGGGGAGGGCCACCACGACGGTTGCGCGGCCGGGCGATCGAATGCCGGCGCGTCGTCGGTGAGCGCCCGGCAGGGCACCTCGGCGGCGAGGCGCCCCTGGTGCCGGACCCGCAGCAGGCCGTCCCCGCTCACCCTCCCGATGGGGGCCGCGTCGAGGTCCCACTTGTCGAAGATCCGGGTCACCTCGGCCTCGCGCCCGCTCCGGACCACGAGGAGCATGCGCTCCTGGGACTCCGAGAGCATGATCTCGTAGGCGTTCATGCCCGTCTCGCGCTGCGCGACCCGGTCGAGGTCGATCTCCACCCCGGCGCCGCCTCGGGACGCCACCTCTGAGGTGGAACAGGTGAGCCCGGCGGCCCCCATGTCCTGGACCGCGATCAGCGCGTCCCCCTGCATGAGCTCGAGACACGCCTCCATGAGCAGCTTCTCGAGGAAGGGGTCGCCGACCTGGACGGTGGGCCGCTTCGCCTCGGCCTCCTCGTCGAACGCCGCGGAGGCCATCGACGCGCCGTGGATGCCGTCGCGTCCGGTCTTGCTGCCGACGCACCAGATGGGGCTTCCGGGCGCGTCGGCGCGGGCGCGGAAGATGCGGTCCGCGGGCGCGATGCCCAGCGCGAAGGCGTTCACCAGCGGATTCAGCGAGTAGCAGTCCTCGAAGAAGACCTCTCCCCCGACCGTCGGGATCCCCATGCTGTTCCCGTAGTTGGCGATCCCGGCGACCGCCCCGGTGAAGAGCGCCCGGTTCTTCGGAACGCTCAGGGGACCGAAACGGAGCGAGTTCATGAGCGCCACCGGCCGGGCCCCCATCGTGAAGATGTCCCGCAGGATGCCGCCCACCCCGGTGGCGGCGCCCTGGAACGGCTCGATGAAGGTGGGGTGGTTGTGCGATTCCACCTTGAAAACGGCGGCGAGCCCGTGGCCGATGTCCACCGCGCCGGCGTTCTCCCCCGGTCCCTCGATGACCCGGGGCGACTCGGTGGGGAAGCGGGCGAGATGGCGGCGCGAGGACTTGTAGGAGCAGTGCTCCGACCACATCGCGGAGAACATCCCGAGCTCGGTCGGGTTGGGAGGCCTGCCGAGCAGGGCGCCGATCTGCCGGAACTCCTCGCCGGAGAGCCCGGAAGCGAGCGCCGCTTCCAGCGTGGCGGGGCCGCTCACGACTCCGTGAACCGGTGGAGGCTCTCGAAGAGGCGGCAGCCGTCCACGCCGCCGAGCGCCTCCTCGTAGGCCCGGTCGGGGTGGGGCATGAGGGCGGCGACGTTTCCCCGGGCGTTCCGCACCCCGGCGATGTTGTTCCGGGAACCGTTGGGATTGGCCGCGTCGCTGGCCTCGCCGCCGTCGTCGCAGTAACGGAAGATCACCTGTTCGTCCGCCTCGAGCGCTTCGAGGACGTCGTCGTCGGCCCGGAAGTTCCCCTCCGCGTGCCCCACCGGCATGCGGAGCGTGGCGCCCGGTTGGAGCCCGCAGGTCAGGGGGGACGAGTTCGCCTCGACGCGCAGCCGCACGTCGCGGCACACGTAGGAGAGCGATTCGTTGCGCAGCATGGCCCCGGGAAGGAGGCCGGCTTCCTGGAGGATCTGGAAGCCGTTGCAGATCCCGACCACCGCCCGGCCGCTCTCCGCCATGCGGATGAGCGGCTCCATCACCGGCGAGAAGCGGGCGAGGCCGCCGGCCCGCAGGTAGTCGCCGTGCGCGAAACCGCCCGGCACCACGGCGGCGTCGAACCCGTCGAGCGAACCCTCCTTGTGCCAGACGAGTTCGGCCGGTTGGCCGGTCACCGCCTCGATGGCGTGGTGCACGTCGCCCTCGCAGTTCGTCCCCGGGAAGACGAGGACGGCGAAGCGGGCCATCAGTCGAGCAGAACCTGGACGCTGAAGTCCTCGAGCACGGGGTTGGCGAGCACCCGGGAGGCGATCTCCTCGGCGCGCGCCTTCGCCTCGCTGGGCGAACCGGCCTTCACCTCGAGGTCGAACATCTTTCCCTGCCGGACGGATTCGGCGCTGAGGCGCGGGTCGGCCGCGACCGCCTTCCGGATGGCCTCCCCCTGCGGGTCGTAGACCGAGGGACGCAACCGGACGAGTACCCGGACCCGGAACTTCATGCGTGGTCCTCCTGGAAGACCCGCTCGAAGACCCCGTCGAGGTGGCGGAGCTGGACGTCGAGATCGAACGCGGCGTCGAGCTCCTCGCGGCTCAGGCGGGACGTGATCCCCTCGTCCTCGTCGAGCCGTTCCCGCAGCGTGCCGCCGTGCTCCCAGAGTCGCATGGCCGCGCCCTGCACCATCTTGTAGGCGTCCTCGCGCGAGATCCCCTTCGCGGCGAGGTCGAGCAGCACCTGGCCGCTGAACACCATGCCGTTCATCCGGTTCAGGTTCGCCAGCATGGAGTCGGCGCGCACCACCAGGCCGTCGAGGATCCGGGTCATGCGGAGCATGATGTGGTCGGCGAGCAGGAAGCTCTGCGGGATCGCCATCCGCTCCGCGGACGAATGCGAGATGTCCCGTTCGTTCCAGAGCGCGATGTTCTCGATGGCGGGGATCGTGTTGGCGCGGATGATCCGGGCGAGGCCGCACACCTGCTCGCAGCCCACCGGGTTCCGCTTGTGGGGCATCGCCGAGGAGCCCTTCTGGCCGCGTCCGAAGGGTTCCTCCAGTTCGCGGATTTCCGTCCGCTGCAGGTTCCGGATCTCGGTGGCGATCTTCTCGAGGGTGCCGGCGAGGATGGCGAGCGCTGCCGCCAGTTCGGCGTGCCGGTCGCGCTGGACGACCTGGGTGGAGATCGCGGCGGGCCGGAGGCCGAGCGCGTCGCAGACGCGTTTCTCGACGCTCGGGGGCAGGTGGGCGAAGGTGCCGACGGCGCCGCTGAGCTTGCCCACCCGGACGGCTTCCCGGGCGGCGGCGAGGCGGCGGTGGTTGCGCCCCATCTCCGCCCACCAGAGCGCGAGCTTCATGCCGAAGGTCATCGGTTCGGCGTGCACGCCGTGGGTGCGGCCGACCATGACGGTCCGGCGGTGCTCTTCGGCCCGGCGCTTCAGGACTTCGCGGATTCCCTCGACCCGCTCCAGGATCAGGTCCGCCGAGCGGACGAGGCGGGTGGCGAGCGCGGTGTCCACCACGTCGGAACTGGTGAGCCCGAAGTGGATCCAGCGGCCCTCGGCCCCCACGTGTTCCGCCATGGACTGGGTGAAGGCCACCACGTCGTGCTGGACGGTTTTCTCGATCTCGTGGATGCGGGCGATGTCGAAGCCGGCCCGCTCTCGAATCGCGGCTGCGGCGTCGGCCGGGACGATCCCCTCGGTCGCCATCGCCTCGGCGGCGGCGACCTCCACCTCCATCCAGGAGGCGAAGAGGGCTTCGTCGGTCCAGATCGCCCCCATCTCGGGGCGGACGTAACGATCGGTGAGCACCGAATCAGAACAGCGTGGGCGCTCGCAGCGGTACCGGGTTCAGGAACCGGTTGACCCGGGGCATCGCCGGGGCCTTCGGAGCGGTGCGCGCCGGCCGGGTCCAGAGTTCTTCCGTCAGGTCGTGACGCCGGGCGACCAGCAGCCGCACCCCGCGCCGTCCGCCGGCGTCGAGGGCCGCGCGGGCCGTCCGCAGTGCGAGTTCGGGAGTGTTGGTGTTCTCCGAGAGGTGGGCGAGCACCACCGTGTTCACCGAGGGGGGGAGCCGCCGGCGGAGATACATGGCGAGCGCGCCGTTCGAGAGGTGGCCCCGGGTGGAGGCGATCCGTTGCCGGATGGCGAACGGATAGCGGCTCTCGAAGAGCTGCTGTTCGTCGTAGTTGGACTCGATCAGCAGCACCGAGGCGCCCTCGATCGCATCCTCCATCTCCTCGGAGAGGTGGCCGAAATCGGTCGCGTGGACGAGGACGGCGCCGCCCCGTTCGAACCGGAAGCCAATGGGATCCGCCGCGTCGTGCGGCGTCCGGAACGGGGTTGCGGTGATCGTTCCGATCCGGCGGCTCTCCCGCGGGACGAGGGGAAGCCAGTCGGGCGTCTCGGCCCCGTTCCGCGAGATCAGGCAGTTCCAGGTGCCCTCGGTGCAGGCGACGGGGATCCCGTGGCGCAGCGCGAAGGTGGTGGCGCTCCGGCAGTGGTCCCCGTGTTCGTGGGAGACGAGCACCGCGGCGATGTCGGAGGGCGTGCGTCCGGCCTCCGCGATCCGTTTCTCCAGCGCGCGGCACGAGAGCCCCGCTTCCACCAGCAGCGTGGTGGGCCCTCCGGAGACCAGCGCCGCATTGCCGGAACTACCGGAACCAAGGACGCGCAGGCTGATTTCCATGACGAAAACCGGGTCGGAAGAGGGTGGTGGCCACCGTGGACGGGAAGGCCCGAGCGTAGCATCCGCCCGCGCGCCGGGTCAACGCCCGAACCCCAACATCTTGGGGGTGGGGCAACATCCGACCACAACAGGTTGTGCAGGGAGCGCCGGCCTCCGGCCGGCATCGCTCCGCCCAGCGGAGCGAAACTGCAGTTTGTCAACCTCCCGCGATGACGCGACGGCTTGGAGCGCCGGCTTCAGCCGGCACGCGCTGGCCGCAGGCCAGCGCAACGCGCATCACCCCCCCGGCGTTATGGTGATCCCCCAGTGCAGAACCTCTACGGCCTCTCCCGCACGGAACTGATCCAGGTGGCGGCAGACCTCAATCTCCCGCCCTACCGGGGCCGCCAGCTCTTCCGCCACCTCTACCGGCACGGGCAGACCGACTTCGGGGAGATGACCGACTTCTCGGCAGCCCTCCGGGACGAACTCGCGGCGCGCTTCCGGGTTGCGCACCCCCGCATCGTGGAGTCGTCGCAGTCCGGCGACGGCGCGGTCAAGCTACTGATCCAACTCGAGGACGGCCTGCTCGTCGAGACCGTGGCCATTGGCAGCCGCCGGGACGCGGCGGGGGGAAAGTCAGGAAGAGCCCAGGGCGCGGACGGGGACGCCTCCGACCTGACAGTCTGCGTCTCCACCCAGGTCGGCTGTCCCCTCGCGTGCACCTTCTGCCGTTCCGGCGCCATCCCGTTCCACCGGAATCTCACGCCCGGCGAGATCGCCGCCCAGGTACTCCTCGCGGAACGCGCCGCCCCGGAGGCCGCCCGCGGAAGGCGGAACGTCGTCTACATGGGAATGGGCGAACCCCTGCTCAACACCGACGGAGTGACCGCTTCGCTCGCCCTCCTGACCGACCCCGAGGGCTTCGGCATCCCGCCGCGCCGGATCACCGTGTCCACGGTGGGCCTGCCGGAGGAGATCGGCCGGCTGGGCACCGCGGCGCCCCAGGTGGGCATCGCGATCAGCCTCCACGCCGGCGACGACGAGACCCGCGGCCGCTTCATGCCCATCGGGCGGCGGCACCGCATGCCGGCGATCTTCGAGGCGCTGGAGACTCTGCCGCCCTCGAACCGCCGCATCACGATCGAGTACGTCCTCCTCGGCGGCGAGAACGACCGCCTCCAGGACGCCCGTGAACTCCTGCGGCAACTGCGCCGGCTGGCCGCGTCCGGAATCCGTCCCCACGTCAACCTCATCGCCTTCAACCCCTGGGAGGATCCGGCTCCCGGCCCGCCCCACCGCCCGGGAACCGAGGAGGACGCCGAGCGCTTCCTGGGGAAGGTCTCGGCGGCGGGGTTCGTCGCCACCCTCCGCCGCAGCCGCGGCCGGGATGTCCTGGCGGCCTGCGGCCAGCTGGCTGCGACGCCGGCATGAGTCGGCCGTCAGCGGTTTCTTCGATATCGTCCGCCGCGCTCAGAACGACGCCGTGATGTTCAGCGACACGATGCGCGGCGCGCCGAGGAAGGCGCCCTGGCCGCTGATGGTGGCGAGGTAGGGACGGTCCAGCAGGTTGTTGCCGATGAGCGCCACTTCGAGGCCCTGGAGTCTGGGGCTGATCCGCCCTGCCGACCAGCGGAAGTAGGCGTCCACCAGCCAATAGGGGTCCGCGCTCCACGAGCCGTCCAGGGTGACGCCCCGCGCCCCCGTGTACTTCGCGGAGATGCCGGCGGCGACCGGCTCCCCGCTGTGATCGGCGGAGAACACCACCAGGGTGCGCGGAACCCCGACGACCTGACTGCCCGGCCGGATGCCCTGCGCGGCCGAAACCAGCGGATCGTCGGTACCGACGTAGGTCGCATCGTTCCGGGTCCAGGCGCTGTAGAGCGAGGTGGACTCGGTGACCCGGAGGGTTGCCGAGAGTTCCACGCCCCGGGAGTCGATGCCGCCCGCGTTGAAGTAGGAGCCCCCTCCAGCGATCAGGTAGTTCGGTCCGGCTGCCGTCTGTGGCGAGAGGAAGAAAATCCGGTTCTGGAAATCGATCCTGTAGTACGTGGCGGTCGCTGCGAGCCGATCTCCGCTGTAACGGAACCCGACGTCCAGATTGTCTGCCGTCTCGGGTTCAAGTCCTTCGAGACTTCGGCCCGGCACTTCGAGCAGGCGATCCGAAAGCGACTTGAAGTTCTGCGCGTAGCCCGCGAAGAGCTCGAGGCCGTTGATCGGGCTCGTATAGGTGAGCCCTCCGGAGAGAAGCAGATCCGAATCGGAAGAGACGGAGAGCTCCGCCGTTTCCCCGAAATGGTCCTTCCGGCCCACCTCCACGAGGTACTGCCGGACGCCCGCGTTGATCGCCAGCGGCCCCGCGAAGAGCGTGTCCTCGACGTACCACTTGATGATCGACTGCGGGAACTCCCAGTCGTACTGGCGCCAGTAGGGGGTGTCGTCGTAGCGATGCGAGACGCGGACGTCCTGGACCTTGTGCCAGTCGCGGCCCAGGTCGCGCCGGCCGTCCTCGGCCCAGAGCCCGGCGCGGAGGCGGTTGCCGCCCATCGCGAGCTCCCCGAACCAGTCCCCGTCGAGGGTGAGGCCGACCCGCTCCTTCCCGTAGTGGCTGTGCCGGTAGGACTGCACCGGGATCGCCCCGGCCGGATGACACGCCGGGTCGAACTCCGGACCGGCGCCGCCGTAGGGGAACTGGAGCGAGGAAACGCATCCGGCCCGGGGCGTCAGCGGAGCTCCATCGGGGTCCACGAACTGGACCTGGCCGAGCGGGGCCCCGCCGCGGGCGGTGAATCCGGACGCCAGTTCGGACTCCGGGCCGCCGCCGTCCGCGGTTACGTCCACCAGGTACGGGGGTAGCCAGTCGCCGCGGCCCCACTGCCGGTGGTAGTAGGCGCCGCCGGTGATCGAGAGGACGTCGGTGGCGGCGAAGTCGGCCTTCAGGTAGCCGAAGGTGTTCTTGCGCGGAATGGCCCAGCCGAGGCGGAACAACTGGTTGATCCACGGCGTGCCGGTCCAGGTGTCGATCAGGCGGTCCCAGCGGGGATCGCTGCGGTACTCGGCCTCGGAAGTGAGCCTCTGGTAGGAAGCGTTGTCGGTGTCGTCGTACGAGACGTACGCCGAGAGGTCGAGCCGGCCGGCCGTGGCCCGTATCTTTCCGGCGAGGTGATCCCGCTCGCTGCGGGCGAAACCCTGCATCCAATCGCGGCTTTCCTGACGCACGGCGGATACCCACGCACGGATTTCCCGGTCGAACAGGTGCCCCGTGTCCATGCGCAGGTAAAACCGCTGGCCGTCGTCGGATCCGAGATCCAGGGACGCGGTGAACTTCCGGTCGTGCTCCGGTTCGTCGGTGGTGAAATCGAGGGTGCCGCCGAGCGCTTCGATGGACCGGGAGGCGATGTCCGCGGTCCCTTGGGAAACGGTGACCCCGCCCATGTTCGCCGGATCCACGAAACGGTTGGCCTTGGAGCCGCTCCAGTAGTCCGAGGTGCCGTTCGGCATGCCGTCGATCGTGGTGCCGATCTGCGCTTCGTCGAGATTGACCTGAAAACCGCGCATCGAGATGCTCGTGGACCAGTCGTCGGTGCCGTAGGCATCCCCTTCCTGGATGGAGACGCCGGGAAGGTTGTCCACCACGGCCAGCACGCTGGTGATCGGCGACTGCTGGGCGACCATCGGTTCCGCCACGATGTTGGTGGCGAAGCTGCGCGGCTCCTCGGCGACGACCGTAATGGCCTCCATGACCCGGCTGAGCTCGAGGATGAGATCGAGCGTCGTCACCGCGTCGGCCTCGACCGAGACCGGCTCGCCGCGGGTCTCGAAGCCGGACAGGGCGGCTTCGATCAGGTAATCCCCGGCGGGGACGTCGCCGAAGGTGAAACGGCCGTTCGCCGCCGTGATCTGCGGTCCTCCGGTCATTCCCGCGCCGCCGACCAGCGTTACGGTGACTCCGGGCAGCGCGCTGCCGGTCGAATCCAGGACGCGGCCCTCGATGGACCCGGCGGTCTGCGCTGCGAGCAGCGATGGGAGCAGCGCCAGCAGCGTCGCGAGGCCGGGGCTTCGCCATCGCCAGGCCATTTGTCTGAGCACTGGTTTCTATGCCTCCGGCCAATCGCCGTTCAGGAGTCTTCCGAGCTGATGGACCGGCACGACCGACAGACGCTCGTCCAGCGCGTAGGGAGCGTCGCCCGGATAGACCACCCAGAGATGTTCGAGGCGAAGGTCCTCCAGTGCCACGCGCATGGACTTCGTTGATCGCGGCGCGTCCGCGTACTTGAACTCGAACCCGTAGCGCCGCTCACCGCGAGTCACCATCAGGTCCAGCTCGGCGCCGCTGTGGGAGCGCCAGAAGAAGGCGCTGCGGGTGTCCAGCCATGAAAGCACCTGCTCGATCGCGAACCCCTCGAACGACGCCCCGAGTTTCGTATGTCCCGCGAGGGTGCGTGCCGTCCCCACCTCAAGGAGCGCATGAAGGATTCCGGAGTCCTTCACGTAGATCCGGGGTGCGCGAACCTGACGCTTCTTGAGGTTCTCGTACCACGGCGGCAGGATGCGGACCATGTACGCGCCCGCGAGCAAATCGAGGTACCGGCGTGCGGTGGCTTCCGTGGTCCCCATCGAGCGGGCGAACTCCGCGGCATTCCAGATCTGCCCGTGGTAGTGGGCCACCATCTCCCAGAAGCGGCGAAGCGCGACGGCGGAGATGTTGAAGCCGAGTTGCGGCACGTCGCGTTCCAGGAAGGTGCGCACCTGGTTTTCGCGCCAGCGTGCGGAGCCCTCATCATCCGGGGCAAGATAGCTCGGCGGGAGGCCGCCGCGCAGCCACAACCCGCGCCAATCGGACGGCGCCTGGCAGACGTCATCCAGGTCGAAGCCGCCGAGGTCCACGAAACCGACCCGGCCGGCCAGGCTTTCCGATACGCCACGGACGAGAGCGGGCGAGGCGCTTCCGAGCAGCAGCCAGCGCGTTCGTGATCCGGGCCTGTCCATGAGCGGCCTGAGGGTGGTGAAGAGGTCCGGCATCCGCTGGATCTCGTCGATCACCACGAGACCGGTCAACGGCGCGAGTGTTGCTTCGGGCGCTTCCAGGCTGCGGCGGTCCACCGCGCGCTCGAGGTCGAAGTACGTGTGGTCCGGTTCCGCAGCCATGAAGGCTCGCGCCAGGGTGGTCTTCCCGCACTGGCGCGGGCCGAGCAGCGCTACGCCGCGATGGACGGCAAAGGTCTCCCGGATGCGGCGCAATGGGCGGCGGCGTTCGACGAACACGGAGCCATTATCCCTGAAAATCGGGTATTCAACAACCGATCTTCAGGGAT
Source organism: Vicinamibacteria bacterium (assembly GCA_965116805.1). Lineage (GTDB taxonomy): Bacteria > Acidobacteriota > Vicinamibacteria > Marinacidobacterales > Marinacidobacteraceae > Marinacidobacterium. Next base: position 465,425 of record OZ220713.1, on the reverse strand, counting down.
AGTGAGTCTCACGACGGGGGCTCGACGCCGCCAACTCGGCTGTGCGCGACGTGCAGACCGGGAGGTCGGCGAATCAGGCCGGGGGTGCTCCCAGGGGGGAACGGCATTCCGACGTGCGTGGCACGGGCCGCCGCGCGTGCCGGCTGAAGCCGGCGTTCCAAGCCGGGGGTGCCCCCAGGGGGGAACGGCGTTCCGACGTGCGTGGCGCGGGGCGCCGCGCGTGCCGGTCTGAAGGCCGCTACCGCGAGAACCGGCCGGCGCTCCCGCCCTCAGTCCTCGGCTTCGAGCTCGTCGGAGGCGGCTTCGGCGGCGGCGGCCTTGGCGCGGCGCCAGGCCGTGATCTTGTCGGCGACCTCGGGATCGTTGAGCGCCACGATCTGGGCCGCGAAGTGGGCGGCGTTCTGGGCGCCGGCCTTGCCGACCGCGACGGTTCCCACCGGGAAGCCCGGGGGCATCTGGACGGTGGCGAGCAGGGCGTCGAGTCCGCTCAGGGACGCCGCCAGCGGGACCCCGATGACCGGCAGGATGGTCCGGGCGGCCATCGCCCCCGCCAGGTGGGCGGCCATCCCGGCGCCGGCGATGATCGCGACGACCCCGCTGTCGCGCGCGCTCTCGGCGAGCGCGGCTGCCCGGCCGGGCGTGCGGTGGGCCGAGTAGATCCCCATCCGGCAGGAAACGCCGAGCGACTGCAGGACCTTCTTGGCCTCCCGCATGACGTCGATGTCGGAGGGGCTGCCCATCACGATGAGGACTTTGGGGTTGCCGGTGGAACTCATGGTTTCTCCTTCTGGACGGCGATCGCCGCGATATCGCGCCGAAACGCCTTCTTCTCCCAGGTAATCGAATCGGCGCAACGGTAGGCCGCGCTCCGCGCGCCCGCCCAATCGGCGCCCAGTCCGGTGACGGCGATCACGCGGCCCCCGGCGGTCTCGGTCCCGTCCGCCCCGGCGCGGGTGCCGGCGTGGAACACGAAGGCGTCGCCGGTCTCGACCGCGTCCGGCAGCCCCCGGATCGGGACGCCTTTCCGGTAGGACCCGGGATACCCGTCCGAGGCCAGGATCACGGTGACGGCCCGCTCGGGCCGGAACCGGACCGCTCCCTCCGGTAGCCGGCCGGTGGCGGCTCCGAAGAACAGCGGCAGCAGGTCGCAGTCCAGCCGCGGCATCAGCGTCTGCGCCTCGGGGTCGCCGAAGCGCACGTTGAACTCGAGCACCTTCGGCCCGTCCGCGGTCAGCATCAGCCCGGCGTAGAGCACGCCGCGGTACTCGCGCCCCTCGGCGCGGAGGCCGGCGATGGTGGGCTCCACGATCTCGCGACGCACGCGGTCCATGGTCGCTCCGGTGTCCCCGAGACCGGGGCTCAGGCTCCCCATGCCCCCGGTGTTCGGCCCCTCGTCGTTCTCGAAGCGCCGCTTGTAGTCCTGGGCGGTCCCGCAGGCGGCCACCCGGGTCCCGTCGCTGATGGCGAAGACGCTCAGCTCCGGGCCGCTCAGCCGTTCCTCGATGACCACCGCCTTGCCGGCGTCGCCGAGGCCGCCCTCGAGCAACCTCGCCGCGTCCCGCTCGGCCGCGTCCGGGTCCGCGGGCAGGAACACGCCCTTGCCGGCGGCGAGACCGCTCGCCTTGATGACCGGCTGATCGCCGTACGCGCCGGACCGAAGTGCCTGCCGCGCCGCCTCCGCGTCCCGGACCACGGTATGGTGGGCCGTCGGGATCCCGTGCCGGCCCATGAAATCCTTGGCGAACTCCTTCGAGGCCTCGAGGAGCGCGGCGTCCGCTCGCGGCCCGAAACAGGGAATGTCCCGCTCGGCGAGCTGATCGGCCAGCCCCGCGGCGAGCGGCGCTTCCGGCCCGGCGACCACCAGGTCCACGCCCTCGCCGGACGCGAGGTCGGCCAGTCCGCCCACGTCCTCCGCGCCCACCGGCGCAAGGCGGGCCACCCGTCCCATCCCGGGGTTCCCGGGCGCCGCGATCAACTCGGCGAGTTCAGGACTCCGCGAGATGGCCCACGCCAGCGCGTGTTCGCGTCCACCGCCGCCGACGAGCAGGACCCGCACGGCCGGCCTGGCTGTTTACCGGGTGCGACGCCGGCGCTTCCGGGCCCGCTTGCGCGCGGCGGCCCGCTTGGCGCGCAGCTTGTCGCCGGGCTTCACATAGAAGGAATGGCGCTTGATTTCCTTGATGATGTCCTCGGCCTGGACCCGCCGCTTGAAGCGGCGGAGGGCCACATCAATCGTTTCGCCTTCCTGGACGACGATTTCCGCCAAGTGATCCTCGGTTGTGACTGCCGGTGTGTCTGCTCTATCGAATTGGGAAAACCCGGGCGCTTCCGGCCCGGGGAGAAGCGGGAACGCTAGTCCCCGCTGCCCCCCATGTCAAGGAGGCCGCGGATGCCGGAAGGCGCCTGCGGGTCAGGTTACTCGTCCAGCAGCCCGGCGTAGGAATAGAGCACGGTCGCCACCGACTTCTCGCCGCCGATCATGCCGTAGACCTCACCCGCTCCCTCGATCACCCAGAACTCGTTGGCGGCATGGGCGCCGCCGCCGTGGCCGACTGCGCCGCCCACGATGGGCATCGCCAGATCGGTTCCGTCCGCGAAGTCTCCGTCCCGGCCGCTGAAGAGGTACGCCGGCCAGTAGCCGCCGCCCAGGATGGAGTCCTCCGCGACCGGCTCCCGGTAGCGGACTCCGAAGATGGAGAACATCTCCCGCACCGAGTCCGCGAGCGCGTTGTTGTAGTTGCTCTTCGACCAGGGCACGTCGCCGATGATCGTCATCTCCACGTCCTCGTAGCCCTGCTCGTCGAGGTAGTCGCGGATCTTCTGGACCATCTCGAGCCCGTCCATGTTCGGGACGTAGCGCATGTTGTGCTTCGAGGTGACCCGGTTGGGCAGGACGGCGCCCGCGCCGCCCGGATACATGTTGCCGGACCAGATGCCGTCCATGTTGAAGGAGATCCCGTAGCGGGCGTTCATCAGGTGCTGGAGCGGGTCGTCGGTCATGAAGCGCGCCACCCCGATGTTCTCGGCGGCGATCGCGAGGTCGAGGTTCTCCGCCGAACTGCGGAACATCTCCTCTTCCGCCGGGGACAGCGGCGCGGCGCCGTCGTAGAAGCCGGGGACCAGGACCCGGTTCCCGTCGTCGGTGACCAGCGAGTCGATCATCTTCATGTGCCGCAGCAACGGGGAATCGGTCGAACGCTTGTGGATGCCGTGGATGTTCGACGCCACCGGGCCCCGTCCCCAGCTTTCACCACTGGTGGTCAGCTCGATGTAGACGCAGCCCTCCGAGCCTCCGGAGAAACCCGCCGCCCCGCTCCGCGCCTGCCGGCCGGTGCGGTACATCGCATCGGCGTGCCGGAAGAGTTCCGGGTTCTCGCGGACGAACTGGCGCAGACCGATGGACATCCGCTCCTCGTCCCCTTCGGCGATGAAGATCAGGTTCACCGGCATGGAGCCCGTCACCTCGTAGATCGAGTGCATCCCGTTCCACATGGTCATCTGCGGACCCTTGGAGTTCGTGGTGCCGCGCCCGATCATCACTTTCTTGAAGGGGCCGAACTCGGTGAACTCCCCGTCGAACGGCGGGAAGACCCAGGCTTCCGGCTGGGTGATCGGCATCGTGTCGTACATCCAGTAGATGAGGAGCGTCTGCTCCTTGCCGTAGTCGCAGTCGGCGTACACCACCGGGTTGCCGGGCTGTCCCCACTCGGTCATCGGGACCTCGTACACCTGCGAGTGCTGGCAGCCGAGCTGGTCGAAGAAGCCCTTCACCATCTGGGCGGACTCCGGGATGCCCTCGCCCGAGTTCGAGATGCTCGGCTGCTGGATCCAGCGGCGCAGGTTCATCACGTGCTCGTCGGCGTTGTCGTCGATGTGCTGGAACACCCGTTGGAGCTCCTCGGGGACCCGGGACATGTCCGGACTCAGCGTGGTGTCTCCCTCCGGGCGGACGCCGAGATCCGCGGTGGTCGGGACCGGGTCCGCTCCCATTTCCGATCCGCCGCCGCAGGCAGTCAGCAGAAGCCCCGCGAGCAGGTACGGGAACAGGGTCAAGACTCTCCGGTTGCGCATCGCTCTCGTCTCCTTCGCCGTCGCCTGGCGGCCAGCCGGAGAGGGCGCCGCCGGGACAGCATTCGGAACATACGCGCCCGGCTCGGGCACTGTCAAAGGGGCGCCTGTCTCCGCGCGGCCCGGGCGGTCAGCCGGGCCAGCCGGATGATGTCCGGGACGCTCGCTCCCCGCGAGAGATCGTTCACCGGGGCGGCGAGCCCCTGGAGGATCGGCCCCGTCGCGGAGGCCCCGGCAAGCCGCTCGACCAGCTTGTAGGCGATGTTCCCGGCGGCCAGGTCCGGGAAGATGAGCACGTTCGCCCTTCCCGCGACCGGGCTTTCCGGCGCCTTGCTCTCCCCGACGGCGGGGACGAGCGCCGCGTCCACCTGGAGTTCCCCGTCCACGGCCAGCTCGGGCCGGAGTTCCCGCACCCGCCGCGCGGCGTCCGCCATGCGCCGGGCGTCGGGGTGATCGGCGCTGCCCCTCGTGGAGAACGACAGGAAGGCGATCCGGGGTTCCATGTCGAGCAGGTCCCGCGCCGTCTCCGCGGACAGGAGCGCGATCTCGACCAGCTCCTCGAGACTGGGCCGGGGGATCACGGCGCCGTCCGCGAACAGGAGCGGAGTCCGGCCGTCCGGGAACTCCATCACGAAGGCGCCCGAAACGCGGGAGACTCCCGGCCGGGTGCCGACCGCCAGCAGGCCGGCGCGAATGACGTCCGCGGTGGTGGTGGCGGCGCCGGCGACGGAACCGTGCGCCTCTCCGGCGGCGACCAGCAGACCGGCGAAGACCAGGGGGTCGCGGGCGGTCTCGAGCGCTTCGGTCCGCGTCATCCCGCGATCCCGCCGCTTCGTCCAGAGCAGCTCGGCGGCCTGCTCGAGCGGCGCGCCGCGGGGCTCCACCGTGCGAACGGCCTCCAGGGAGCCGGACTCGGGATTCCCGTCGCCAGCGGCCGGACCCCCGACCAGCATCGGCTCCACTTCGGGATCGTCCCGAAGCGTCCGGACCGCCTCCACGACACGCCGGTCTCCCGACTCGGGGAAGGCGATCCGCAGCCTCCGCGGCACCTTTCTCACGGCGTGCTATTCGTGACGGGATAGGATACCGGGCTCAAGCGGCGCCCGGATTCTCGGGACCCGCAACCCCGGAAGCGGGGATTGACCAGGGTCTCGAAACGGGCGGCAAACCGGTTTCCGCGGAGAAGCAGACTTCGGTCGACAACGGCCCCTGCGCGCCCGCGTGGCGGCGTCCCCAACTCCGGGGATGGCGGAAACCCAGACATCCCGGAAGAGGGAGGACGCAAATGGAGATAACGGAACGTAGCGTAGACGGTGTCACCGTATTGGATCTGGACGGAAAGATCCTGCTCGGTGAAGGCGATGAGGTTCTCAGACACACGGTGCGCAGTCTGATCGCGGGCGGAACCCGCAAGCTCCTGCTGAATCTGGCGGCCGTTCCGCACGTGGACAGCGCCGGGCTCGGCGAGCTGGTCCGCTGCCACACGCGCATGGTGCACGCCGGGGGGAGCGTCAAGCTGCTCAACCTGACGGCCCGGATGCAGGACCTGCTTTCGATCACGAAACTGGCCACCGTATTCGAGTCCTTCGAGTCGGAAGACTCCGCAGTCGCGAGCTTCTGAGGGAGGCGCGGAAGGCCCCGGCGCGGGTGGAGCGACGGTCGATTCCCGTCGCCGTTCGTTTCTGAACCGCGCCTGAAGGGCCTGTCCGCACTCCGGCTCGCTGCGCGCGGCCCCTCGGGGCGGCGCGCTCGCGGAAGGGATCGGATTCGGGTGACGGCAAGCCTGCGACGCCAGATCGCGCTCGGGCGGATTGCGCCCGGGATTCGTCCCACCGGCTCCCGCCGGGGGACCCATAGCCACCGAATCCGCTGATCCCCTCCGCGCCCAACCAAAGTCCCGTCCAGCGGGCGGGCGCGAAGGAGAAAAATGGCGATTTCCATAGCCAACGAAAAGGCCGGGAAGGGGACCTCGCAGAAGGCCCCGCCCGCCCCGAAGCCGGATGTCGAGAGGATCATGGCCGACATCCGCCGCGTTGCCCGTGAGCGGGCGGAAGAAGGAAGGAAGAGCGAACGCGAATTCAAGGCGGACGTGAAGAAGCGGATGCTGTCGCCGCTCGGTTCGCGCGGCTTCACCGAGGAGTTCGCGGAGCGGATCCGTTCCCGCGACACCTCCCGCTGGAACATCCAGCTCTCGAAGAAGGCGTTTCGCGGTTCGTCGTTCGGGCTCATGCGGATGGCGCGCTGGTTCCTGACGCCGCTCACCCGCCTGCTGGTCAACGTCAACCCCGCGGTGGAACAGGCCGCCCGCCAGGCCGAGATCAACGAGTATCACCGCCGGCTCCTGTGGGCCACGAACCGGGATCTCGAACTGACGCGTCTCGAGCTCAACCTGATCAAGTCGGAACTCCGCCGCCTCGGTGTCCATGCCGATTTCTCGTTCAGTTCCGCAGGCGGGAGTTCCGAACCGGCGCAGCGGAGCGGCGGGTCGGGACGGGGACGTTCCGACAACCGGGGCGGCCGTTCGGATCGGGGGCGCGGCGACCGGCGGCGGGGCGACGGCGACCGGCGGCGGGGCGACGGCAACCGTTCGGACCGGGAGAGCGGCGGCCGCCGGGAACGCCAGGGGTCCGGTCAGGGGTCCCGCCAGACCGGGGGAGCGCCGGCGCGCCAGAACTCGCGGCAGGGTTCCCGCCCGAACCGCGGCGGCGGACGCCGTGGCGGGAACGCCGGCGCCTCGGGAGAGAAGTGACGTGCGGTTGGTTTTCGTAACTCCGCGGTTCGGGGCGGCAGACGCTACCCGGCCGGAATTGCTCGCCGCGGAGTTGGCCGGCCGGGCGCCCGGCGGCTGGCGCACCACTGTCGTCACGACGACGGCGGCCGGGGATTCCGAAGAGACGTTTCGGGAAGGAGAGTTCCAGGATCAGGGAGTCCGCGTGGTCCGTTTCCCGCTCGAGGATTCCTCCGGCGCGGAGACCCAGGGCCCGGCCGGTGCTGGCCAGCTGACTTCGCCCGGCCTGCTCCAGTACCTTCGGGATCGGCCGGGTGACTACGACCTGGTCGTGCTGTTCGGCTCGTCGCCCGTGTGTGCGGAAGCCGCGAAGCTGGACCCGGGACGCACGGTCCTGCTCCCCTTCGCGGACGAGGTGGCGGAAGCCTCCCCGGGTTCCGGGATCTTCGAGCATCCCGCTGCCTTTGTCTTCGGGAGCGAAGCCGAGGAGATCCTGGTCCTGAAGCGCTATCAGGTGCACCGCCGCATGCGCGAAACCGTCCCGGGAACGCTGCTGCTGCCGCGCACCGCGGATGCGGCGGCCTTCCGGCGCCGCGCCGGGTTGACCGGGCCGTATCTGCTGGCGGCCGGACCCCTGGAGCCGGGCCGCGGGATCGAAGAGCTGCTGCGCTTCTTCTCGACGTTCAAGGACCGCCATGCGGACGCGGCGCTCGAACTCGTCCTGATCGGGCCGGCGGCCCTCAAGATTCCGGAACGCCCGGACATCCGGGTCGCGCGTCCGGGGAGCCCGCGGGAACGCCTCGACGCGGTGGGCGGGGCCGTCGTGGCCGTGATCCCCGAGCGCCTCGCCGCCTTCTCGACAACGGCGGCGGAGCCTTTTTCCCTCGGCGTCCCGATTCTGGTCAACGCTTCGGCGACCGAACTCGCCGAGGAGTGCCGCGCATCGGGCGGTGGTCTCTACTACCAGAACTACGACGAGTTCGAACTCATTCTCGAACTCGGCCTGCGGGACCCGTCCCTGTTCCCGCGGATGGGTGCGGCCGGACGCGCGTTCCTGGAGTCGCGCCACGACTGGGACTCGGTGCTGGCCCGCTACGACCGGGCGTTCCGCAGCTTCGCCCGTCCCTCGCGGGGCGCCGCCGGGCCGGCGCCTCCTGTCGAAGCGGCTCCTCCTCCGGAGCCACCCGCCATCCCGAGCCCCGCGGACGCCGTCGGAACGGCGGATCCCGAGGCTGCGGGAGAGGATTCGACGCAGACCGATCCGGAGGCGGCCGCGGAAGTCGTGGCAGAGCCGGGCGAACCGGAGCCGGCCGTTCCCGAACCGGAGGTGGCTGCCGAGTCTCCCGAAGAGACAACCAGGGAAGCCGCTGCCGAACCTCCTCCGGACGAGGCGTCCGACGACGTTTCCGAGGTGGAAGCGGCGCCGGAAACCGAGCCGGAGCCCGACGCCTCGGAGGAGGCGCCGGCCACCTCCGACGAAGCGCCGGAGCCTGCCGATCCTGACGGCGCCGGCGAAGAGGAGGAGACCGATTCCGGCGAGGAACCGGGCCTCCCCAGCTTCTTCCGCGGCTCGATCCGGGACTAGGCGTTACGGACTACGCCGGAACGAGGGCGCGGGCCGCCCGCCGGAGCGCCGTGACCGCCTCGCGGAAGCGCTTCCGCGCGGTCTCGATGCCCTCCGGCCGATTCGCGCGCAGCCAGAGTTCCCGGAACCGGCGGGCGAGTTCGCCCTGCTGCTCGGCAAGCGCCGCCAGCTCCCCGGCCAACCGGCGGTCGGCCGGCGAGCCGCTCCGTTCCGACTGACGGAAGCGGAGCGTCGCGAGGCCGCGTTCGGCCGCGAGCGACGAGGCGTTCAGCGCAAAGCGCCACTCCTCTCCGGACAGCCCCGGGGGAAGGCCGCGAGCCTCGGTCTCGGCGGCGAGGCGGCGCAGCGCCGCGCGCGTCGCTTCCAGCGCTTCGCGCGCCGGCACCCGGGCGCTCCTCCGCAGGCGGGTCTCGAAGAACACGGTCTTGAGCGGCGAATGGTTGAAGTGCGGGAACCCTGTGTCGTGCAGCCTTCCGAGCCGGGTGGCGAACTCTCCGGAGAACCCGGACGCGTCCCCCGCGACGTGTTCGGAGAACGCCGCGGCGAGTTCCTCCTCGGGCCGGTCCTCGTCCCCCCAGGCCGCTTCGGCGCCCGCCGCGATCGGGAAGAGCGAACCGCCGAACAGGTTGTAGTGGCCCCCGTCCCCCCAGTCGGTGACGATGAACCCGGAGGCCCCGAAGCGCTTCGCGGCGCGGGCGTGTCCCCGAATGTTGGGGAGGGAGGTGTCGAAGCGCGGGAACAGGCTCGTCCAGGACGAGGTTCCCGCCACGGTCAGGAAGTCGCGGCCCGCGTCCCGGAAGCGCCGCACCCGGTCGAAGTCGTGATCCGGCTCGTACCACCAGTCGGCCAGCGTGATGGAGGGATCGAGGAGGTCGAGACCTTCCGGATGGTCGGCGATGACGTCGGCCCAGATCATGGGCCGCTTCCCGAGCTCGCGGGCCATTCCCGCGACCCGGTTCACGTGTCCCGCGAAGACCGCCGCCGGCCCCTCGCGTCCGGCCCGTTCGCTCGAAAGCCCCTTCCCCAGATCGACCGGTTCGTCGCAGTTGAGGTGGGCCCATCCCGAGGCGAAGTTGGGCAGGTATTCCCCGAGCAGATCCTGGAGCAGGGGGTACGTTCCCGGAGCCGCCGGCGAGACGGACCACAGCCGGTCCGACTCCGCGAGGCGGCGGTAGGGGGCCTTCTCCAGGATGCGGCGGAAGTGGCCGAACGTCTGGAGGCAGGGGACGAGCTCCACGCCGCACTCGCGGGCAAAGGCGTCGAGCTCGCGGATCTCCGCCGCCGCATACCCGCCCGAACCCGCGCCGATCTCGGGATGCTTCTCGAACTGGAAGGTGTGCTCGGTGTAGAGGAACAGCTCGTTGTAGCGGAGGCGGGCCAGGACCTCGACAAGCCAGCGGACGGTCTCCGGGCGGGGCACCTTCCCGCGCGAGATGTCGAGCAGGAAGCCGCGGCGCCGGAGGGCGGGGGCGTCCTGGAGGTGAACGGCGGGGACCCGCCCGTCCGGGGCGGTGAGCTGGGCCAGCGCCTCGGCCCCGTAGCGGAGTCCGGCGGGGTCACCCCGGAGCCGGGCGCCCGCCGCGTCCACCCGGAGCTCGAAACTCTCCGGATCCGCATCGGTCTCCGCGAGGACCACGTTCCCGAAGGGCGTCGCCGGCGCGGCGGTGACGGCGAGATCGAGCGCGGCGCGTTCGCCGAGGCGGCCGGCCAGGAATGCCGCCGCCCGCCGTTCCGCGGGAGAGCCGGAATCGAGGACGAGCTGGAATCCGCGATCCAGTCGAAGGAACCCCGGCAGGCGCTCGACCCGGCGCGGCGAGGGCAACAGCCGCGCGACGGGATCGTCCGGGCGGGCCATCCATCCACTCTACCGTTGGTATCTTTCCGGCGGTTTTGAGCAACTGGGAGATCGCCGTGCGGGCCGCCTCGTGGGCCGAGGCCGGCATGGTGATCGGGCTGGGGACCGGCCGGGCGGCGGCCGGCTTCGTGCGGGAGCTCGGAGCACGGGTGCGCGGCGGCTTGCAGGTCCGGGGAATCCCCACCTCCCGCGCCACCGAGGCGCTGGCCCGCTCGCTGGACATCCCGCTGATCGGATTCGACGAGGTGGCCGCCGTGGACCTGGCGGTGGACGGCGCCGACGAGGTGGATCCGGACAGCAACCTGATCAAGGGGCACGGGGGGGCGCTGGTGCGGGAGCGGGTGGTGGCGGCCGCGGCTTCTCGGTTCGTGGTGCTGGTAGGGCCCGAGAAGCTCTCGCACCGGCTCGGCGCCAAGCGGTCCGTCCCGGTGGAGGCGATCCCCTTCGCGGCGCCCCAGGTGCGAAGGGCCCTCGAGCGGATGGGGGCCGACGCCGCGATCCGCATCGAGCCCGGAGGAGATCCTTTCGTCACCGACAACCGGAACCTGCTGGTGAACGCCGCCTTCGGCGAAATCGCCGATCCTGCGGCGCTGCACCGGGAGATCCGGGACATTCCGGGGGTCCTCGATTCGGGGCTCTTCGCCGGAATGGCGGATGAGGTGCTGGTCGAGGGGCAGCACGCGTCGCCGTCCGCGGGCGCGGCGGCTTCGTGACGGGCGTCGCGATCTCGTTCCGCGAGGTCACGAAGAGCTTCGGCGACAAGCTCGTCCTGGACCGGGTGACGCTCGACGTGTCGCCCGGCGAGGTCCTGGTCCTGCTCGGCCGGAGCGGCTGCGGCAAGACGACGCTGCTCCGGCTCGTCAACCGGCTGGTGGACGCCGATGCCGGCGGGGTGTTCGTCGGCGGCCGCGAGGTAGCCGACTGGGACCCGGTCGAACTCCGGCGGGGGATCGGCTACGCCATCCAGGGGGTGGGACTGCTGCCCCACCTCAGCGTGGGCGACAACGTCTCCCTCGTGCCCCGGCTGCTCGGCTGGAACCCGGAGCGCCGCCGGGAACGCGCCGCGGAGATGCTGCGGCTCGTCGGCCTCGATCCCCGGGAGCACGGGGACCGCCGTCCGGACCAGCTCTCGGGCGGACAGCGCCAGCGCGTGGGCGTGGCGCGCGCCCTCGCGGCCGATCCGCAGGCGCTGCTCATGGACGAGCCCTTCGGCGCCGTGGACCCGATCGGGCGCCGGAGCCTGCAGGAGGAGTTCCGCTCGCTGTCCCGGGAGCTCGGGAAGACGGTGCTCTTCGTCACCCACGACGTGACCGAGGCCTTCCGGCTCGCCGACCGGATCGCGGTGGTGGCCGACGGCGGCATCCGCCAGGTCGGGACTCCGGGCGAGATCTCGGACGCCCCGGCCGACGCGCTGGTGCGCGGCCTGATCGAGGGCGCCGCGTGAGCTTCCTCGAGTTCCTCGCCGGCCGCTGGACCGAGATCCTCGGCCTCACGCTCGAACACGTGGTGCTGGTGGTGATCTCCACGGTCGCCGGGGTGCTGATCGCGGTGCCGCTCGGACTGGCGATCACCCGCATCCCCGCCCTCGGACGCCCGGTGCTCGGCTTCGCGGGGGTCATCCAGACCGTGCCCTCGCTCGCGCTGTTCGGGCTCTTGATTCCGCTGCCCTTCATCGGCGGCATCGGAAGCCGGACCGCCATCATCGCGCTTGTCCTCTACGCGCTGCTGCCCATCCTCCGGAACACGGTGACCGGCGTGCGCCAGGTGGATCCGGCGATCCTGGACGCGGCGAACGGGATGGGCATGACCGACTGGCAGCGGCTCACGCTCGTCGAGGTCCCGCTCGCGCTGCCCTCCATCTTCTCCGGGATCCGCATCGCGACGGTGGTGGGGGTGGGTCTCGTGACCATCGCCGCCGCGGTCGGCGCCGGCGGGCTCGGGTCGCTCATCTTCCGGGGGCTCGCGATGCTCGACTCCCGGCTCCTCTTCGCGGGGGCGATACCCTCGGCGATCCTCGCGCTGCTCGCCGACGCCGGGCTCGCGATGCTCGAGTCGCGGCTGGTGGCGTCACGCGGCGCTTCCACGTCATGAACGAAGCCATGCGCCGCCGCCGTTTTCTCGCGAGGACCATCGGCGCGCCCGCGGCGCTGCTGACCTCCGGGCTGGGCGGCGCGGGGTGCGGCCCCGGCGGTCCGACGGCGGTCCTCGGCGCGAAGACCTATTCGGAGCAGATCATCCTGGGCGAACTGCTGGCCCGGCTGCTCCGGGCGTCGGGACTGGCGGTGACCGAGCGGTTCCAGATGCAGACCTTCGTTCTCCACAGCGCCATCGCGAACGGGGATCTCGATTGCTACATCGAGTACACCGGCACGTCCTACTCCGCCATCATGCACGAGACGTTCGTGGCGGGGCAGACCGCGGCAGAGATCTACGAGCGGGTGAAGGAGCTCTACCGGGAGCGCTTCGACCTCCGGCTCGGTCCCCCGATCGGCTTTTCGAACGACTACGTCATCGCCGTCCCGCAGGACTTCTCGAGGGAGCGGGGCGTCAGGACGATCTCCGACCTGGCCCGGATCTCGGACTACCTCTTCGTCGCCGGCTATCCGTTCTTCGAGAGGGCCGACGGACTGCGCGGGATGATGGACTACTACGGTTTCACCGAGATGCCCGAGTCCATCGAGGTCGAGGTGGACATGGTCTTCCAGGTCATGGAGGCCGGCCGGGCGGACGTGGCGGTGGGCAACTCCACCGACGGCCGGATCGCCAAGCTGGACCTGCTCGTCCTCGAGGACGACCTCGGCTGGTTCCCGCCGTACGAGTCCGCGCTGGTCTACCGTCCGGACGCCCACCCCGCGGTGGCGGACCTGGCGGAGCGGCTCGGCGGCGCGATCAACACCGAGACCATGCGGGCGCTCAACCGCCGGGTGGACGTGGACGGCGAACAGCCCGCGGACGTCGCGGCCGACTTCTTCGCGACCCTGACCGGCTGAAGGTCACCCAGCCCCGGCGCGCTCCCGCCGCAGGCGCCGCCGCCCTTCCAGCACCAGTAGCGTCAGGCCGACCCCGACGATCCCGACCGCGATGAGCGCGCTTCTGAGGACGATCCGCGTGGTGGCGGCGAAGACGCTGGTCCCGTCCGTCCGGACCCGGACCTGGAGCCCATCGCCGAGGAACTGATCGAGCGGGCGGCCCCAGGAGAGCACGTTGCCTCGCTGCAGAGGACCGTCGCTGTTGTGCTCCATGATCCTGGCTTCGGTGCGGACCCGGATCTCGATCTCTCGTCCGGACTGCGGCGAAGCGGCCGGCTGCGGCGCGATGGTCATGGCGAGGTCGAAGCCGCCGTCCCCGGTCTCCCGGTAGGCGCACACCCGGCGGAGCAGGGGCGCCTCACAGAGCGCCGTGACGGAGTCGAATCGGACCTCCGCTTCGACCTGTCCGCGCCGTCTGGCGCGGGTCCGGACCACGGTGAGCCCTTCCGCGGCCAGCTCCCTCGAGAGGGCCAGCGTGGCCTCCCCCGCTCCACCGTCCGGAAGCAGGTCCGCCGATAGACGGATGACGGAAGTGCCCGACCCATCCAGCGCGAGCCGGTGGTGCTCCTCCCACGCCGCCGGCGCGCACCCGAGGCCGGCCGCCAGGATCAGCGCCCATCCGATCCGCCCGTAGAATCCGGGCCACTCTCGATGGCGACCCTGCTGCTGGTGGACGGCAACAACCTGCTGTTCCGGTCGTTCTTTGCGATGCCCCGGCTGACCCGCTCGGACGGGCTGCCCAACGGCGCCCTGCACGGCTACGTGGCGACGCTGAGGAAGATCCTGCGCGAGGAGGCTCCCGAATACGCCGCGGTGGCCTTCGACGCGCCGGGCCCCACCTTCCGTCACGAGGCTTATCCCGAATACAAGGCGAACCGGCCGGAGATGCCGCCGGAACTCGCGCAACAGGTGCCGTTCACGCGGGATCTTTCGCGGGTGCTGGGAGTGACGGTGGTCGAGATCGCCGGGGTCGAGGCGGACGATGTGATCGGAACCCTGGCGCGGGCCGGGAGCGGCAGAGGGTACCGGGTGTTGGTCGTCTCCGGCGACAAGGACCTGCTCCAGCTCGTGGACGACCGGATCAGCGTGGTACCGCCCGCGGACACCGCCCAGCGGCTCGACCGCGCCGGCGTGGAGGCGAAGCTCAGCGTGCCCCCGGAGCGGGTGCCGGACTACCTCGGGCTCGTCGGCGACTCGGTGGACAACATTCCCGGGGTTCCGGGAATCGGTCCCAAGACCGCCGCGACCCTCATCGCCTCCTTCGGCGGGGTCGAGGAGATCCTGGCGCACACGGGCGAGATCCCCCGCAAGCGGACGGCGAACCTGCTCGACGAGCACGCGGCTTCGGCGCGGCTTTCGCGGGAGCTTGCCGTGCTTCGCCTGAACGTGCCGGTTCCCGAAGCGGGAGCGGAGCTCCAGGGGCTCCGCTACGGAGGCCCCCGGCTGGAGGACGCCCGCAAGCTCCTCGAGGAACTCGAACTCCGTACCCACGCCCGGGACCTGTCGCCGGCCCCGCCGGCGCGCCTCCCCGAAGTACGGACGGCCGCCGGCGCGGACGACGTGGTCCGCCTCCTGGACGGCGCCCGCGACGCGGGACGGCTCTCCGTGCACGCGACGTTCGGTCCCGCGCGCGGCCGGGACCCGGCGCCGCTCGCCGCGCTGGGGCTCGCCTCCACCGCGGGAGAGGGACTGCTGGTGGCGGTCGGCGACCGCCTCGGCGAGGCGGACCTGGCGGAGGCGTTCCGGCCGGCGCTCGCGGACGGCCTGGCGCTCGTCGGGCACGAGGTCCAGCCCTTCGTTCGCTGGTGGCTGGAGCAGGGCGGGAACCTGCCCGCGGTGGCGCACGACTCGCAGGTGGCGGCCTGGCTCCTCAACACCACCCGCCGGGCGCAGGGGTTCGGCGACGTGCTCCGCGACTACGTCGGCCTCTCGCTGCCGGAGGCGGAGACGCCACCGGCGAGTCTGTTCGGCGCCGCCGCGCCCGACCGGCGCATCGCGGTCGCGGCGGCCTGGCAGCACCGGCTGGCCGGGAAGCTGGACGGCCTCCTCGAAGCCGAGAAGCTCATGGGGGTCTTCCGGGACATCGAGATGCCGCTCCTGCCGGTGCTCGCCCGCATCGAGACCCGCGGCATCTGCCTCGACAGCGAGACCCTGCGCGGCCTCGGCAGGGACCTCCAGTCCCGGCTCGGGGAGCTGACGGCGCGGATCCACGAGCTGGCGGGGACCCCGTTCGACATCCAGAGTCCCAAACAGCTCGGGGAGATCCTCTTCGACAAGCTGCAGCTCCCCCAGACCGCGAAGACGCAGAAGACCAAACGCGCCTCGACGCGCGCCGGGGTCCTCGAAGAGCTGGCGGACTACCACGAGGTGCCCCGTCTCGTGCTCGAGTACCGCGAGGTCGCCAAGCTGAAGAGCACCTACGTGGACCCGTTGCCGGAACTGGTGGCGCCGGGGACGGGGAGGCTGCACACCCGGCTGCACCAGGCGGTCGCCGCCACCGGGCGGCTCTCGAGTTCGGACCCCAACCTCCAGAACATTCCGGTCCGCTCCGACCTCGGCCGTCAGGTCCGGAAGGCGTTCGTCGCCGCTCCCGGAAAGCGCCTGCTGTCGGCGGACTACTCCCAGATCGAACTCCGCATCCTGGCCCACCTGAGCGGCGATCCGGTGCTCATCGAGGCGTTCCGATCCGGAGAAGACATCCACGCCCGCACCGCGAACGAGGTCTTCGGCGACTTCGGACTCAGTCCGGGGGAAGCGCGCCGGCGGGCCAAGATCGTGAACTTCTCGGTCATCTACGGCAAGACCGCATTCACCCTCGCCAAGGAGATCGGCGTTACCACCGGAGAGGCGAAGGCCTTCATCGACGCGTACTTCGACCGCTACGCGCGGGTCCGGGACCTGATCGAGTCCATCCGGGAGGAAGCGCGCGGGACCGGCCGCGTCACCACGCTCTTCGGCCGCCAGCGGCACATCCCCGAGATCCGCACCAACCAGCGCGCCCGCCGCGAGGCCGCCGAGCGCATGGCGGTGAACGCCCCGATCCAGGGGACCGCCGCCGATCTCATCAAGATCGCGATGCTCGGCGTGGACCGGGCGCTCCTGCCGACTTCGGGAGTCGTCCTGCTCCAGGTGCACGACGAGCTGCTGATCGAGGTGGAGGCGGGCGAGGCGGAGGCGGTCGGCGGGCTCGTCCGCGCTGAAATGGAGTCCGTCGCGGCGCTTCGCGTCCCCCTGGTCGCCGACGTCACCATCGCGGACTCCTGGGAACACTGAGCGGGGGCGCGCGCGGGGCCGGCGTCCTGGTAGATCCAGCGGCCGAATCGCCCACCGGGGCGGTCAGCCCTTCAGGTAGATCCGCTGGGGGTCGAGTTCCTCGCGGAGCAGGCGGAGCATCGCCTGGTCCGGCGCCTCGGTGGCGCCGAGCGAGGAAGCCACCTTGAGGTCCCAGCCGGTCGCCTCCCGCACCTGCTCCAGCGTCGCGCCGGGATGGACCGATTCGAGCGTCATCTCCCGGGTCTCGGCGTCGAAGCCGTAGACCCCGAGGTCGGTGATCACCCGGGTCGGCCCGCCGCCGCGGGCGCCCATCGCCTCGCGGCTGGTCCCGCCTTCGGCCCACCCCACGGTGGTGCGGAAGTCCAGCCGCTCCACGAACTTCCTTCGGTCCTGCCGCGCGATGACCACGGTCCGGCGCGCGTTCAGGGCGATGTCGGGAGCTCCTCCGGCGCCGGGAAGCCGCACTTTGGGGTGGTCGTAGTCGCGGCCCACCACCGTGGTGTTGAGGTTTCCGTGGCGGTCGATCTGGGCGGCGCCCAGAAAGCCCAGGTCGGTGCGTCCGCCCTGCAGGAAGTAGAGGAAGGTCTCCGCCATCGGGAGCACCTGGGCGGCGCCGCTGACCAGGCACGGATCCCCGATCGAGATCGGCAGCCGGACCGGGCGGGCGCCGAAGACGCCGGACTCGTAGATGAGGTGGCAGCGTGGCGCGTGGAGCCGGAGCGCGAGCTGGACCGCGAGGTTGGGAAGTCCCACCCCGACGAACACGCAGTCCCCGTCGCGCACCTCGCGGGACGCGGCGAAGACCATGATTTCCGCGCGCGTCGGCGCGCCGGGGCCGCCCGTCACCGGTAGTCCCCGTAGTCCACCGGGCCCGCGAGGCGGGGGCCCGGGCGGAGGCGTTCCCGTGTCGCTTCGCCGAGGCGGGCGAGATAGGCGGTCCGGTCCGGGAGGCCGTGCACCCATTCGTCCAGGTAGCGTTCGAGCTCCGCCGGGTCGCGGGTGATGCGGTCCCAGGCCAGGTAGGCGGCGTTGTCCCGGTCGTAGTAGCCCTGCACGAAACTGGGGTGAGCGCTCCAGGGCTCCTCCACGACCGCGTCCACCACGACGGAGGGGATCTGGGTGCGGTTGGGGTCGGCGCGCACCACGTCCTCCGGGACGAGCTCCTCGACCACCACGATCACGCGCCGGGCGGCGAAGGCGGCTTCCCGCTGGGCGCCCACCAGGCCCCAGATCTGGGTGTTGCCGTGCGAGTCGGCGCGCTGGGCGTTCACGATGGCGACGTCGGGATGAAGCGCCGAAACCGCGTCGAGCGTCTCCCCGGTGAAGGGACAGGTGACCTGCTTCAGGTGCGGATTCACCCGGGGCAGGTCGGTGCCCCGGTAGCCGCGCAGCGGGAAGAAGGGAAGGCCGGAAGCGGCCGCCTTGTACCGGCAGAGCAGCCCGAAGTGGGAGTACTCCTCGATTTCGAGAGGCCCCGGATAGGCGCGTTCGACCGCCCGCCGCACGGCGTGCAGCGAGCCCACTCCCGGGTTGCCGAGCCAGCCGAAGACGAGTTTGCGGGCGGTGCCGGCGGCCACCATCTGGTCCATGAGCAGGTCCGGCGTCAGGCGGACAAGCGCGAGGTCCCGCCGCCGCTGGCGGATGATCTCCTGGCCGGCGGCGAAGGGGATCAGGTGCGTGAACCCCTCCAGCACCACGGTGTCCCCGTCCCGCACGAAGCGGCTCACCGCCTCGCGCATGGTCAGGACCTTGGACTCGGACAGGGCAGAGACTTCCGGCAACGGATTATCGTCGGAGCGCCGGCTCGGAGCGCCGGCCTCTGGCCGGCATCGCCCCAGTTCTCCCGGTGGGGGTCCGGAGGGAGGCGAAACGCGCCAAGCCCCCGGTTACCTGCAGCGCTCCAGCCAAGCCCTGAGCCGCCGCGTCTCATCGGCTGCGCCCGGATCGCGCTCCATCTGCCAGAGCCGGGTCTGGACCACGAAGCGGTCCATGTCGTCAGGCGGCGTCTCCTGTTCGAGGATGCGGCGGACCTGCCGGCGAAAGAACTCGCCCCAGTGCGGCTGGCGGCCGTCGACGTCCGTAAAGCCGTACTCCCTGGCCAGGTCCCAACTCGAGAAGAGCCCGCCGCTCTTCTCGCCGACGTCCGGATCGGCGGCGAGGGCCGCCACCGCGCGCCCGACGAAGGCGGGCGTTTCGGACTCGGCGAAATAGGGGTCCTTCCCGATGGCGTCGCGCCAGTTCTCCTCCCTCACCCCGAAGTGGTCGAGCACGGCCTCGGAACGCAGGAAACCGGGCGTGATCGCAAGCGCCGTGACGCGGTGGGCGTGGAGGTCGGCAGCCATGCCAAGCGCGAGTCGGATCACCGCGTTCTTCGCGAGGTCGTAGAAGAGGTTGCCCCGATACCCGAGGGTGTCGCCGTCGGTCACCTCGACGATCAGCCCGGAGCCCCGTTCCACCATCAGCGGCGCCCCGTGGCGGCTGGTGATGATGTGGGTGTGGACGGCCCGCTCGAGCAGGGTCTGCCCCTGGGACGTGGAGAGCTTCCAGAAGGGCGTTCCCCACTCGGTGAGCGCGTCGCCGCCCCAGATGTCGTTCACCAGGACGTCGAGCCGGCCGGAGTCCGAGCGGACGCGCGCGAAGAGCGCTTCCACCTGTTCCTCGGCCGTGTGGTCCGTCCGCACCGCGATCCCCCGGCCGCCCTCGGCGGTGACCCGTTCCGCGGTCTCCTCGATCGTCTCGGTTCGTCCCGGCGTTGCTGGCTGCCCCCGGACGCTGCGTCCGGTGCAGTAGACGGTGGCCCCCGCGGCCCCCAGCATGCGCGCGATCCCGCGTCCGGCGCCGCGGGTGGCGCCGGCCACGACGGCTACCTGGTCCTGGAGGGGTCTGTCGGGCATGCGGCGAAGGAATCAGGCGAAGGCCGAGAGCAGGCGGCGACCGATCTCGGCAAGGTCCTCACAGTCGATTGTGAGCGGGGGCGCGAGCAGCACCAGGTCTCCCTGTCCGTCCGGTCCGCCGACGGGGTACACCAGCAAACCACACTCCCAGGCGGACGCGGCGAGCTGCCGGGCCGAACATCCTCCGGCGCCTTCCGGATGGAGCGCGATCCCGGCCAGCAGCCCGCGGACCCACCAACCCTCCACGCCCGGTTTTCCATCGAGCGGTTCGAGGGCAGTGCGGAACGCCCCCTCCAGGGACGCCGCGCGCTCCACCAGACCCTCGTCGCGGATCACCCGCAGAACCTCCCGGACGACCGCGGCGACCACCGGATGGTGCGAGAACGTGAACCCGTGCCGGAAATCCGGCGCCACCGCCTCGACCACCTCGGGTTTCGCGACCACCGCCCCTCCGGGGAGGAACCCGGAGGTCAGGCCCTTGCCGAGGACCACGATGTCCGCGTCCACGCCGGCATGCTCCGACGCGAGGAAGCGCCCGGTCCGGCCGCACCCAGTGAGAACCTCGTCCGCGATGAGGAGGACGCCTGCTTCGGCGGTCGCGCGGCGGACCGATCGCAGATAGTCCCCGGGCGGCGCGAATCCTCCGGCGGAAGCGCCGAGTACCGGCTCCACCAACACCGCCGCGGCGCTTCCTTCCGCACTCTCGATCGCGCGCCCCACCTCGGCTGCGCAGGCGACCTCGCATTCCGGATAGTGGAGGCCGAGCGGACAGCGCGGACACCAGGGCGCCGCGACGAGCGGCATCTCCGCGAGCAGGGGGAGGTAGGGGGCCCGGAGCGAATCCCGTCCCGAAACCGCGAGCGCCCCGAGGGTGTTGCCGTGGTAGCCGGGCCACTGCGAGACGATCCGGTGGCGCTCGGGATGGCCGCTCGCCAGCGCGTGGGCGCGCGCCAGCTTGATCGCGGTCTCGACCGCCTCCGCGCCTCCCGGGGTCAGGTAGACCTTGGCGTTCCGGTAGGCCGGCGGCAGCGAACCGACGAGCAGCGCGGCGGCCTCCTCCATGGCGGCGGTGGTGAACTGGGCGCCGTGCACGTAGGCCACGTTCTCAAGCTGGCCCGCGGCGGCCCGGACGACCTCCGGCCGTCCGTGTCCCACGCTGATCGTGAGTGCGCCGCCGCAGGCATCCAGCCAGCGGCGGCCGTCGTCCGCCTCGATCCAGGCGCCGGCCGCGCGTCTCGCGATCTGGTAAGTACGCTCGAGATCCCGGTAGAAGACGGAGCTGTCCGGATACCGGAGGGTTGGGGCTTCTTCGGGGGACGCGGTCATGGTGCGGCGCCCGCGTCCAGCAGGAAGCCGGGGAGGTCCCCGATGGCTGGCAGCAACACGTCCGGGGTCGCCGACCGGAGCATCGCCTCGTGACTGAAGTTGCTCACGATGGCCGCGGTCCGCGTGCCGGCGCTCTTGCCCATGGCGACGT
Source organism: Vicinamibacteria bacterium (assembly GCA_965116805.1). Taxonomy (GTDB): domain Bacteria; phylum Acidobacteriota; class Vicinamibacteria; order Marinacidobacterales; family Marinacidobacteraceae; genus Marinacidobacterium. The sequence goes on along the minus strand of OZ220713.1, from coordinate 444,516 downwards.
CTTCCGGCCGGTCCCCCACGTAGAGCGCGTTCCGCGGATCAACGCCGAGCCGCGAAAGGGCGAGGAGAAGTCCCTCGGGGTGGGGCTTCTTGTTCCGGGTGTCCTCGAAAGCCACCAGAGCGCCGAAGCGGTCCGCAAGTCCCAGCCGGTCGAGGTCCTCGTGAAACCGCTGCCGGTCGGCGCTCGTGACCACTCCGAGCCGGAGTTCCCGGTCCGCCAGGGCCCGAAGCGCGCCAAGGGCCCCCGGGAGCAGCTTCACCGCGCGACGCCGCTCGAGGTACTTCTGGCTCCAGATGGCGCCGGCCTCGTCCCAACGGTCCTCGGGGATGCCGAGCTGCCGGTAGGTCTCGTGCCAGTCGGGCCGGTAGGTGGCCTGGTAGCGCGCTTCGTCCATCCGGATCCCGAAATGCTCGAACACCGAAAGCGAGGCGTAGCGCGTGGTGGCGAAGCTGTCCACCAGGGTGCCGTCCCAGTCGAAGAGGACAGCGGAGACGGTGGGCACGGGACGCGGGAGCGGGGCGAGCCTACCCCACGAAGGAGCGGCCCCGCGTCCCTTCCCGACGGGTAGAATCCGCGCCGATGCTGACGTGCCGCACCTCCTTCCTGGAGACCGGAATTCCGGCAATCGGCCGCCTGGAACTGCTGAGTACCGACCAGGGTCTCGCGGCCATCCTGTTCTGCGGCGAGCGCCGTTCCCGCGCCTCCGCGGCCTGGCGCCGGCGGAACGTCGCGTCCGCGGTCCCGGCAACCCCCGGGGAGCACGACCTCTACGCACGCGAGATTCGCGAATACCTCGCCGGCGGCCGCCGCGAGTTCACGGTGCCGCTGCACCGGACCGGCACCCCCTTCCAGCGCGCCGTCCTCGACGCGGTGGCGAGCGTGCCGTACGGCGCCCGCGCCAGCTACCAGGACATCGCCCGCGCGGCCGGGAACTCCGCGGCCTGCCGGGCGGTCGGCGCGGCGAACGGCGCCAACCCGCTACCCCTGATCATCCCCTGCCACCGGATCGTGGGCGCGTCGAACAAGCTGACCGGATACGGCGGCGGCCTCGACGCCAAGCGCTGGCTGCTCTCCCTCGAATCCCCGGCCCGGCTCGCCCTGGCATCCTGAGCGGGTTCGCTCTTCTCTCCCCGGACTGACATGACTTCTCTCCCAATCTCGCGCGCTCCAGCGGACCGCCTGTACTGCTGGGCGGCCCTGTTGCTCGCCCTCTTTCTTCCCGCGTGCGGCGGTGGCGGCGATGCGCCCGAGTCCGAACCCGCCGCCGAAACGACCCCGATGGAAACCACCATGCCTCCCACCGATCCCGAGTCCGATCTGCCCACGCCCGGTCCGTCCGCGGTGCTGATGCGCACGAGCGCCGGCGACCTGACGATCGAGCTGTACCCGAACGAAGCGCCGGCGACCGTCGCGAACTTCCTCCAGTACGTGGAAGACGGCTTCTACGACGGCACCATCTTCCACCGGGTGGTGCGCGGGTTCGTGATCCAGGGCGGCGGTTTCACCGCTGACATGGTGGAGAAGGAGACCCGCGCGCCCATCGAGAACGAGGCCCGGAACGGTCTCATGAACCTGAGGGGCACGCTCTCGATGGCGCGGACCATGGATCCCCACAGCGCGACCTCGCAGTTCTTCATCAACACCAAGGACAACGCCATGCTGGATCACACGGAACCCACCACGAGGGGATGGGGCTACGCCGTCTACGGCATGGTGATCTCGGGCATGGAAGCCGTGGACCAGATCGAAGCGTCCCGGGTGGTGAGCCGCGCCGGTCATAACGACGTGCCGGAGACGCCGATCGTCATCGAGTCGGCGACTGTCGTCGCCCGCTAGCAGCCTGTGGCAAAACCCACGTGGCGTTCGACGGGCGATGCATCCCGTCTGAACCGCGCCTCTGCGAGGCGCTCATCGTTGCGTTTCGGTCGGAATACGCCCGGTATTCCTCCCTCACGCGCCTTGTCAGCCGTGCGCCTCGCCCGTCTCGGCGCTCACGTGGGTTTCACCACAGGCTGCTAGACGGGCCCGCAGACCGCGATCAGGACTTCCGGCCAGCCGCTGGCGTCCGCGAGCGGGTAGGGGGCATGCCGCGCCTCGCCCTCGCCGGGAAGGCGAAGGATGTTGCGCACCTGGTGCAGCTTGCGCGCCAGGACGGGAGAGAGCGACGCGAGCGCTCCCAGCCGCTGCTTGTGCCCCTCGGAAGCCGGTGTCTGGCCGTACCACGCGAAGCGGTCGAATCCGGCCCGCAGCAGTGCCTCGAACTCGCCGCGGGCGTACTCGCGCACGTGGAAGGGATTGTCGGGCCGGTCTGCGAGCGTCCGGCCCGGGCTGATCACCTCCCGTTCCGGCGTCGAGCAGATGAAAACGCCCCCGGGAGCGAGAACGCGCCGCGCCTCCCGGACTACGGCGCGGTCGTCCTCCACGTGTTCGATCGTCTCGAAGGACGCGTAGAGATCGAAGCTCGCGTCCCGGAAGGGAAGGCGCGAAGCGTCCGCGAGGGCCCCGCGGAGCGCGCCGGCCCCCGAAGTGGGCAGCTCCGCCTCCCGGAACGCCTCCGGGGAGAGGTCGGCCGAAACGACCCACCGCGCGTCCCCGGCCCTCAGGATCCCCGATCCGTAGCCGGCGCCCGACGCCAGGTCGAGCACCCGCTTCCCCGCCGCGTAGCCGGCCGCCCAGCGGTAGCGGGCCACGTGCTGGTTGCGGAGCCAGGGCGAGGCGAAACGGTGCAGCGCGAGTCGTTCCACGGGGCTTCCTGTTCTATCTTCGCTGAGCCGGTGAAGTTCCCCAAAGCGAAATGAACGATCACGACTCCGGGGTGAGTGCCTGTTTCCCCGCCTTCAACGATGCCGGGTCCATCGGCTGGGTAGCTCACCGGGCGCGCGAGGCGCTCGAGAGCACGGGACGGGATTTCGAGATCCTGATCCTGGACGACGGCAGCGTCGATGAGACCGCGGGAGTCCTCGCGCGCCTCGCCGGGGAGATTCCGGAGCTGAGGGTGCTCCGGCACGAACGGAACCGGGGCTACGGCGCCACCCTCCGGGACCTCTTCGCCGCCGCCCGTCTTCCACTGGTTGTCTATACCGACGGGGACGGCCAGTTCGACCCTTTGGAGCTCACCCGCCTGCTGGACGCCGCCACCCCGGACGTCCAGTTGGTGAACGGATTCCGCCGGCAGCGGGCCGACGGACCGCTCCGGAGGGTTCTCGGTCCGCGCTTCCATCGGGTCATCGCGGGAACGTTCGGGCTTCCGGCGCTCCGGGACTGGGACTGTGACTTCCGGCTCTTCCGGCGCGATCTCCGGATCGAGGCCTCGATGACCTTCGACGACGGAACCGCCGTGGTGGAGTTCCTCGCCGCGCTCGGAGACCGGGGGGTCCGGTTCGCCGAGGTGGAAGTGAGTCACCACGAGCGCCGCGCGGGCGAGAGCCAGTACTTCCAGCCGCGCTCGGTCATCTCCGGCCACCGGAACCTGCTGCGGCTCTGGCGCCGGCGCGGGTCGCCGCCGATCCGTCTCCGGGAGTGGTGGAGCGCCGGCGGAGGTTCCTAGCGCAAGAATGCAACCACGCCCGCGCCTTCGCGAACCGCGATCACCCGGCCGTCGGCCGTGAGGTCGCCGAGACTCTCCTCCTCACCCCCTGGCCACCGGACGACCACGTTCAGGATCGTGTCTCCCCCGGCGGCGCCGAGGTGCACCCGCGGATCGTTCGACGAGAGGAAACTCCCGCTCCGGTGCGCTTCACGGACCCGCCGCACCCCGTCCGCGGTAGAGAACGCCACCCGGGCCCCGGTCCCATCGCGCGGCGTCCGGGTCCCCACGAGGCGCAGCGTGACCCCGCGGCCCTCGCTCGCGTTCCGGAACACCGCCGCTTCCGCGTCGATATTCACGACCACCAGATCGGGTAGCGCGTCCCCGTCGAGGTCCCCGAAGGCGACCCCCCGGCTCGAGCGTTCCGGGCCGTCCCACTCCTCCTCGGTGAACGAGCCCGCGCCCCCGTTCCGGAAGATCTGGTTCTTCATCAGGTAGCGCGTGGCGCTGCCGGCGGCCTCGGCGTCCGGGTAGACATGTCCGTTGGCGACGAAGAGATCGAGCCAGCCGTCGGCGTCCAGATCCACGAACCGGGTCCCCCAGCCCAGATAGAACCAGCCCGGCATCCGCAGCTCGTTCCGGGTGGTGCTGTCCTCGAAGAAACCGCTCCCGGCGTTCCGGTAGGCGGTGTTCGTGTCGTGCGAGAAGTTCGTCACGAAGAGGTCGAGCAGGCCGTCCTCGTCGAAGTCGCCAGCATCCACCCCCATGCCCGCCTGGGCAAGGCCGTCCGTGTTGTAGGCGGTCCCGGCGAGCAGTGCCTGGTCGCTGAACCTCCCCTGGCCGTCGTTGATGAACAGGTGGTTCGGCACCGAGTCGTTCGCGACGTAGAAGTCGGTGTCCCCATCCCCGTCCAGGTCTCCCGCCACCACGCCCAGGCCGTAGCCGGGCTCGGCGGCTCCAATCCCCGATCCCGCGGTGAAGTCCTCGAACGTCCCGTCTCCCCGGTTGCGGAAGAACCCGTCCTCCGCCGGAACCAGTCCCGAGGGGCCGCAGAAGACCGGCAGCCCGAACCAGACGCAACTCGCCCCGGCGCCCGGGAGCGGGAGGGACTCGATGGAGTCGGCGGTGTAGCCCAGCACTACGAGGTCGAGGTCGCCGTCGTTCTCCGCGTCGAGAAAGGCGGCGGAGGCGGAAAACCCCGGATGCCGCGCCCCACCGGCGTCCGGCACCCGGTCGAACGTGCCATCCCCCCGGTTCCGATAGAGGACGTTCTCTCCGAGATTCGTCACGTAGAGGTCCGGGAAGCCGTCGTTGTCCACATCCGCCACCGCGACCCCGTACCCCCAGCCGGTGTCCCCCACGCCCGCGGCTTCGGTCCGGTCCGTGAACCGGAATCCCCCTTCGTTCCGGAAGAGCCGGTTCGGCAGTCCGGGGCCGGGAGTCCGGTCCTCCAGCGGGGCGCCGTTGACGAGGTAGAGGTCGAGGTCGCCGTCCTGGTCATAGTCGAGGAGGCCGGCGCCCGCCCCGAGGGAAGAGACGATGAACCGCTTTTCCGGCTCTCCGCTCACGTTCCGGTAGTCGATGCCGCTGGCTCCGGTCACTTCCTCGAGGCGAATCTGGCCGGCGGGGGCGTACCCGGCCGGTCCCAGCAGGAAGGCAAGGACCCCGGCCGCGGCGGGGATCCGCCGCTGAGCGCGCCGCCCTCGGAACGTCACCGGCTTCGGCCGAGACGCGTGGCGGCTTCGAGAAGCTCGCCGTTGTCCGGCCAGTTCGCGAGCGCCGCCTCGAGGACGCGCCGCGCTGCCTCCCGCTGGCCGGTCGCCGCGAGGGACTCGGCGTAGAGCAGGTGGTGCACGGGCTCCGCGGCGGCCAGGGTCAACAGCCGGCTGGACTCTTCGACCGCGAGGCCGGGCGCCCCGCCGGCGATCAGATGGGCGATCAGCGCCATCTTGGGTTCCGGGGCCCCCGGGTTCGCGTTGACCATCGCCTTCAGTTCGTTCGTCCGATCGGAGAACCGCCTGAGTTCGGCGAATCGCTGGAGGTGTCCGCGGCCCTTCTCCGCCCGGGCGGGATCGCCACTTCGCGCCAGCAGGTTCCCGAGGTGGAGGTGGGGTTCCGGCAGCGTGGGGGCGGCCGCGATGGCCGCTTCGAACCGCCGGGCGGCGCCATCCGGATCGTCCGTGGCCGCCAGCGCCTGCCCGAGCGTCGTCAAGCCGCCCGCGAGCTGCTCCGGGTGCGGCGCGGCGCCCGCCGCCTCGACCGCCGGCGTCAGCACCGGGATCGCCTCGGCGCTGCGACCGGCCTCATGGAGCAGCAGGCCGAGACGGAACCGGGCCCGGGAGTGGCTCGGGTCCAGCCGGATCGCCTCCTCGTAGGCCCGCTCCGCTTCCGCCTCCTGCTGGAGGTAGTGCAGGACGTCGCCGTTCGCGAACTGCGCCTCCGCGTTCGCGGGAGCGGTCCGCGCGGCCTCGGCGCACGCCTCCCGGGCCTCTTCGAGCCGCTCTTCCCGTGAACGCAGGAGACAGGTCTCGAACAGCGTGCCGGGATTACCCGGCTGGAGCCTCAGCGCGGCCGCCAGATGGGGCTCGGCCAGCTCGTACTGCCCGAGTTCCGAGTAGAGCGCACCCAGATGGTGGCGCGCCTCGAAGGAATCGGGATTCGCCTGCGCCGCCTGCTGCAGCGCCGAAATACCCTCCGGCCTCCTCCCGGCCTGCACCAGGAGCACACCGAGGGGCGCCAGCACTTCGGGTCGCCCCGGATACTCGCCCCGAAGTTCCTCCAGCCCTCGGATCGCCTCCTCCCGTTCTCCCCTCCTGCCGAGCAGGACGGCCAGGTCCCGGCGCGCCTCGGGGTGCCGGGGATCGAGCGCCAGGACCTCGCGGAGGGCGGCCTCGGCTTCGGGGAGCCGCCCGAGCGCCGTCAGGGCGCCCGCGCGGAGCAGCGGTCCCGTCGTGTTTTCCGGAACCAGCCGGCCGAACTCTTCGGCGAGCGCGGCGGCCTCCGGGAAATCGCCGAGCCGCAGCCGGGCTACCGCGAGCATCCACACCGCCTGCGGATTCGTGGGATCGGCGCTCCGCGCCCGCTCGAGGTGCGGGAGCGCTTCCTCGATGCGTCCCTCTTCGACCAGTTGCCGAGCCGTGACGAGCGGATCCGGCTGGGCGGCGGCGGCCGCGGCGAGGACGGAGACGAGGAGTAGCGTGGCGAGGCGCCGGCGGCAGGGCGTTTCCCGTCGGGTTCTCATGGATTCGGTGGCCGAAGTATCGCAATACCGCACCAGGGGCCGCGGAGTCCCGAAAACCCGGACTGTTCAGGGAGCGGGTTCGCTCGTACCGCTTTGCGTGCCGGTTTCGCGGGCACTACCATGAACCGGCAATGTTCTCGAGGTTCCCTGGAGTTTCGCTGCGCCTGGCGGCGCTCTTCGTTGTCGGCCTCTTCGCCGCCGTTCCCGCAGCGGCCCAGGAGGAACTGAGCGAAGAGGAGAAGATCGCGGCGCTCCCGGAGCACTGGCGGGTGTGGTTCGAGGAAGAGGTGCCCTACCTCATCACCGATCGCGAGAAGCGCGTGTTCCTGAATCTGACCTCGGAAACACAGCGCGAAGCGTTTGCCGGCGCCTTCTGGCGCAAACGGGACCACAACCCCTCCACGCCGGAGAACGAGTTCAGGATCGAGCACTACGAACGGCTCGACTACGTGAACAACTGGTTCGGCCGCTCGACCTTCCGCGAGGGTTGGCAGACCGACCGCGGCCGCTACTACATCCTGCTCGGGGCGCCCCGTTCCATCCAGAACTACGAAGCCCGGGACGAGATCTATCCGACCGAACTCTGGTTCTACAACAACTCGGAGCTGAAGCGGTTCGGGCTTCCCGCCTTCTTCTACCTGCTCTTCTGGAGGCGCCACGGCGTCGGGGAATTGCAGCTCTACGACCCCATCTCCGACGGCCCGGCGGCGCTCCTGACCGGCTACCAGCCGGAACGGCAGGACTTCCGCGACGAGGTGGAGCGCGCCTACGAGATCCTCTACGAGTTCGACCCCGAGATCGCGAACGCGGCCATGTCCTTCCGCACCGACGAACAGGACATCACCCGCTTCCAGGCGGTGCCGTTCGGCTCGCTGTCGTTGCTCGGGGACATCCACGAGGTGCCGTTCCGGGGGCTCGACGACAGCTATGCCGACCGGCTCGACTTCGAACGCGGCGCCATCGAGGCCGACTACCTGTTCACCTACGTTCCCGGGCACGGGGCGGTGGCGGTGCTTCCCGGCCCCGAGAACGCCTCCTTCCTGCACTGGGTGGTCCAGGTGGACGCCCAGTACACCGCCTTCATCCGCAACGAGGATCGCGGTAGCTACGACACCTCGTTCATCGGCACCGTCGAAGCCGTGCTCCGCGACGATCCGGAACAGGTGGTCACCGAGTTCCGGAAGGAGTCCTTCGTCTCGCTGACCGACGAACAGGCCCGCGGGACCTTGCAGCGCCCGTTCTCCTGGTCCGGGGTGCTGCCCCTGATCCCGGGAGATCACACGATCCGGATCGTCCTTCGGAACCGGGCGTGCGGCTCGCGGGACGAAGAGGATTGCGCGAAGAGCTACACCCTGGTGGAAACGGACGTCAGCGTGCCTCCTCGCGACGGCACCCCGCGCCTCAGCGACCTGGTCCTCGGACGGCGCATCGAGGCGGGCCGGGCGCAGTACCGCCCCTTCCGCATCGGCTTCTCCGGCGTAGTGCCGAATCCGCAAGCGGTGTACACGGTGGGCGACAATTTCGTCGCCGCGGTGGCGCCCGAGAGCGCGCCCGATGGGGCGTCCGTCCGCTTCCGCATCGTGAGCCGCGAACCGCTGAGCGACGGCGACGTGATGTACGCGGACGACCAGCCGGCGGAGCCGGACCCGGCGACCGGTCTCGTGGCCCTCGACTTCTCGCTCCTGGACATCGGAGCGGGCCGCTACGAACTCCAGGCGGAGTTGCTCGACCGCGCCGGGGGCACGCTCTCTTCACGCCGGGCGGAGTTCTCGGTATCTCCCCGGGGGGACCTGCTCGAGGCAGGCTTCCACGGCACCATGCTCCCGTTCGGTCCGGAAAACCCCGGCTTCACCAGCCTCGCCATCGCCGAGCAGTTGATGGCACTCGAACGGAAGGACGAAGCCCGGCCGGTGGTCGAGAGGGCGGTCGCCATGGCGCCCCGTCTCGGACGCGCGCGGGAACTCCTCGCCCGGCTCGAGGTCGAAGCGGGCAATCCGGCGCGGGTCGTGGAGTTGCTCGAGCCCGTGTACGAGCATGTCCAGGACCGCTACGGCCTGCTCCGGGTGCTCGGAGAGGCGTACTTCCACCTCGCCCGCTACGAAGAGGCGGAAGACCTGCTCGCGCGAGCGATCCTGCTCGAGAACCCGGACACCCGGAGCCTGAACCTACTGGGACTCGCCCGCTTCCAGGTCTCCGACTTCGAGGGCGCCCGGGAGGTGTTCCAGCGGTCGCTGGCGCTGGACGCGGAGCAACCGCAGGTGGAAGAGGCCCTGACTCGGGTCACCGAAGCCGAGCGCGGCGCCCAGCCCCGGGAACAGCGGCGGAACCAGTAGCCTACCTAGGAGCGCCGGCCTCCGGCCGGCATCGCGCGGGAGCGCGAAACCCGCGTTCATCGCGCTGCGTCACGGAAACGCGAGCGCCGCAGACTGGGAGCGCCGTCATAGCGCTTTCGCCTCCCTGCGGACCCCCACCGGGAGAACTGGGGCGATGCCGGCCGGAGGCCGGCGCTCCTAGGCGCTGCCTGAAACTGCTACTCCGAACCGAGGGCGACGATGGGATCGAGGCGCGCGGCGCGGCGGGCCGGGCTCACCCCGGCGATGACCCCGGTCAGCAGCGCCACCACGAACGAGATCAGTCCGGCGACCACCGAGACCTCGACCGCGAGCCCGAAGGAGCTCTCGACCACCACGGCGGCGACCGCCCCGATCACGACCCCGAGGACGCCGCCCGCAGCGCCGAGCAGCACCGATTCGGTCAGGAACTGGTTGCCGACGTCCCCGGTCTGCGCCCCGACCGCCATCCGCAGCCCGATCTCGCGGATCCGCTCGCGTACCGAGAGGAGCATCACGTTCGAGATCCCGATCGCGCCCACGATCAGCGAAACGAGCGCGATGGCGAGCAGCAGCGCCGACATCGTCCGGCTGGACCGCTCGAGGGTGGAGGCGAGCTGGGCGAGGGTGGTGCGCTCGAGGTTCGGAATGTTGCCGGCGAGGGTTTCGGCCACCTTCGGGTGAAGCCCCTTGCCGAGCACCTCCGACGCCTGGGTGGTGACGGTGAAGTCGTCGGCCTGGGTGTCGCCGATCCCGTGCCGCTCGCGGAGCAGGTCGGTGATGCTCCGCGACACTTCGGTGACCCGCCCGGACGACGCCGCGGTCACGGTGATGGAGTTGAGGTTCGTGGCGTTGAGCAGCCGGTGGACGGTGGTGAAGGGGGTGTACACCGCGTCGAACTCGTCGTCGCCGGGCGCGCCGGGATTCATCCAGTTGGTGCTCACCACGACGCCGACCACCTCGAACGCCTGGTTCCAGATCGTGACCTCGCGTCCGACCGGGTCCTCGTTCTGGCCGAAGAGCTGGTCCCGGGCGACGCTCCCGAGCACCACCACCTGGGAGGAACGCCGCAGTTCGCCGCCGCTGAAGAACCTTCCGTGCTGCATCGCGAAGGAGCGGCGGATCTCCACGAGGTCCACGTCGGTCCCGTGAAGCCGCGTGAACCACCGGCGGTCGCCGGCGAACACCCGGACGCTCTCATGGATGCCCGATGCGACGTGCGCCACTCCCGAGAGCGACGCGATCGCCTCCGCGTCGTCGCTCGTCAGGGTGGCCGCCGCGCCGAGACCCGCGGCCGAGTCCCCGAGCCGCTCCGCGGCCGTCGGGTGGTCGTGCTTTTCCATCGGGTCGTTCTCGGGATGCGCGAGCGCGACCGGCTCGATCTTCCGGAGCAACCGCTCCAGCGCGCCCGGCGGAAGAGCGGCCCCGTGCCGGGCCGGCGCTTCGACGCCCCCGATCGGCCGCTCGCCGCGGGTCCGGTAGTTCCCGGCGGTGACCTCGATCACGTTGAGACCCGCGGCGCGGACCTGGTCCCGGATCGCCCCCTGCGCTCCGCGCCCGAGGGCGATGGTGGCCATCAGCGCGGCGACCCCGAACGCGAGTCCGAGGAGCGTCAGGGCGGTCCGGAGCGGATAGCGGCGAAGGCTCTGGAAAGCGGTCTCGAGCGCCGTGCGCCGCTCGGCCGGCATCTCGCGCACGAGACTCTGGATCTGCTGCCGGTTCAGGGGAATTCGCTTAAGCACTGGGGGTTGCTCCGTTACCCGAGATCATCTCGTCCGTGAGAATGCGTCCGTCCCGCAGTTCGACGCTCCGGGAGGCGTACTGCGCCACCTGCCGGTCGTGGGTGATCATGATGACGGTCAGTCCGCGCTCGGAGTTCAGGCGGGCGAACGTATCGAGGATTTCCCGTCCGGTCCTGGTGTCGAGGTTGCCGGTGGGTTCGTCGGCCAGCAGCAGACCCGGCCGGTTGGCGAGCGCCCTGGCGATGGCGACCCGCTGCTGCTGCCCTCCCGAAAGCTGGCTCGGCGCGTGGGTGGCGCGGTCGGAGAGCCGGACCGCCTCCAGCGCTTCGGACGCCTTCTGGCGCCGCTCTTCGCGGCCGGGCCGCTTGGCGCCGTAGAGCATCGGGAGCTCCACGTTCTCGAGGGCGCTCGCCCGCGCAAGCAGGTGGAAGCTCTGGAAGACGAAGCCGATCTCCTCGTTGCGGATGCGGGCGCGTTCGTCGGTCCCGAGCCGGGCCACGTCGCGCCCCATGAGCCGGTATTCGCCGGAGGTTGGCTGGTCGAGACAGCCGAGGATGTGCATCAGGGTGCTCTTCCCGGAGCCCGACGGGCCAAGGACCGACAGGAACTCGCCCTTGTCCACCGACAAGGACAGCCCCCGGAGGGCTTCCACCCGGTGGGTCTCGCTCAGGACGTACGTCTTGACGAGATCACGGACCTCGATAGCAGCCAACGGCGGTTCCTCCGGAATGTGGTTCCTGGCGTCTCAGGGATTGAATCGTGCGCCCGAAGCGCCGGACCCGGCTCCCTTCAGGGAAACCGGGTCCCCGCCACGCTGTGCTCGTTTTCTCAGTCCTCGTCCATCCCCGTCTCGGCCGGGGCGTCCGGGAGGAGGCCGGCATAGGCGTAGACGAAGGTGGCGATCGATTTCTCGGCCCCGGCCATCCCGTAGACCTCGCCGGCGCCCTCGATGACCCAGAACTCGTTGGCCGCGTGCGCGCCGCCGCCGTGGCCGGCGGCTCCGCCCACGATCGGCATCGAGAGGTCGGTTCCGTCCGCGAAGTCGCCGTCACGGCCGCTGAAGAGGTAGGCGGGCCAGTAACCGCCGAGGATGGTCTCACCCTCGATGGGGTCCCGGTAGCGGATGCCGAAGATGTCGTAGGTGCGCAGCAGCGAGTGCGCCGCCCGGTTGTCGTAGCTGGACTTCGACCACGGCACGTCCCCGATGATCGTCATCTCGACGTCCTCGTAGCCCTGCTCGTCGAGGTAGTCCCGGATCTTCTGGACCATGTCCAGCCCATCCATGCTGGGGACGTAGCGCATGTTGTGCTTGGAGGTGATCCGGTTCGGCAGGATCGCGCCGGCGCCGCCCGGATACATGTTGCCGGCCCAGACGCCGTCCATGTTGAAGGAGATCCCGTAGCGGGCGCTCTTCAGATAAGTGAGCGGGTCGTCGCTGATGAAGCGGGCCACCCCGATGTTCTCGGCGGCGATCGCCATGTCGAGGTTCTCGGCCGCGCTCTGGAACATTGCCTCTTCTGCATCGTTCAGCGGGTCCGCGCCGTCGTAGAACCCCGGCACGTGCACCCGGTTTCCATCCTCGGAAACAAGCGAGGAGAGCATCTTCACGTGCCGGAGCGCCGGAGCGTCCGTCGAGCGCTTGTGCGCTCCGTGGATGTTGGACGCCACCGGGCCTCGTCCCCAGCTCGCGCCGCTGGTGGTGAGTTCGATGTAGACGCAGCCCTCCGAGCCGCCGCCGATCCCGGCGGCGCCGGAGCGGGACTGGGAGCCGAAGCGGTACATCGCCTCGGCCTCCCGGAAGAGATCCGGGTTCTCCCGGACGAACTGGCGGAGGCCGATGGACATCCGCTCCTCGTCGCCCTCGGCGATGAAGATCAGGTTCACCGGCATGGTCCCGGTGACTTCCAGGATGGAGTGGAACGCGTTCCACTGGACCATCTGGGGACCCTTCGAGTTCGTGGCGCCCCGGCCGATCATCACCTTCTTGAAGGGGCCGAACTCGGTGAACTCGCCGTCGAACGGCGGCAGCACCCAGGCCTCCGGCTGGGTGATCGGCATCGTGTCGTACATCCAGTAGATGAGGATGGTGCGCTCGGCGCCGTAGTTGCAGTTGGCATAGACCACCGGGTTGCCGGGCTGGCCCCACTCGGTCATCGGGATCTCGTAGACCTGCGAGTGCTGGCAGCCGAGCTGGTCGAAGAAGCCCTTGACCATCTGGGCGGACTCGGGGATGCCCTCGCCCGAGTTCGAGATGCTCGGCTGCTGGATCCAGCGGCGGAGATTCATTACGTGCTCGTCCACGTTGTTGTCGATGTGCTCGAAGACCTGCTGCAGTTCCTCGGGAACCTGCGACAGGTCGGGGGCGATCTCGGTGTCGCCGTCAGCCCGGACGCCGAGCGCCTCGGTTGCGGGGGCCATCGGATCCTCCGTCCCGGGCGCTCCGCAGGCGAGCAGGCCGAGCCCGGAAACGAGGATCAGAAACAGGCCGAATCGGGTTGCCTTTCGCGTCATCGAAATCTCCTTGATGCGTCGAACGGAGCCTGGGCCGCGCTCCCGCTTCGGGAGACGGCCAACTGGGGAAGATATGTCCCGGCGCGCCACCCTGTCAAAGGGCGAGGGCATGCCGGGAGCGCCGGTCTTCAGACCGGCATCGTCCGCATCGCGGACGAAGTTCCGGACCCTTCCTCGATCGGCTCCGGCCTCCCGCCGCCGGGTTCGACGCTCGCTCTACTCCTCGTCCATCCCGGTCGCGGCCGGGGTGTCCGGGAGCAATCCGGCGTAGGCGTAGAGGAAGGTCGCCACCGTCTTCTCGCCGCCTGCCATCCCATAGACATCGCCGGCTCCCTCGATCACCCAGAACTCGTTGGCGGCGTGGGAGCCGCCGCCGTGACCGCCGGCTCCGCCCACGATCGGCATCGAGAGGTCGGTTCCGTCCGCGAAGTCGCCGTCCCGGCCACTGAAGAGATAGGCCGGCCAGTAGCCGCCGAGGATGGTCTCACCCTCGATGGGGTCCCGGTAGGGGATCCCGAAGATGTCGTAGGTGCGCAGCAGCGAGTCCGCCGCCCGGTTGTCGTAGCTGGACTTCGACCACGGCACGTCCCCGATGATCGTCATCTCGACGTCCTCGTAGCCCTGCTCGTCGAGGTAGTCCCGGATCTTCTGGACCATCTCGAGCCCGTCCATGCTGGGGACGTAGCGCATGTTGTGCTTGGAGGTGATCCGGTTCGGCAGGATCGCGCCGGCGCCGCCCGGATACATGTTGCCGGCCCAGACGCCGTCCATGTTGAAGGAGATCCCGTAGCGGGCGCTCTTCAGATAAGTGAGCGGGTCGTCGCTGATGAAGCGGGCCACCCCGATGTTCTCGGCGGCAATCGCCATGTCGATGTTCTCGGCGGCGCTCTGGAACATTGCCTCCTCGGCATCGTTCAGCGGGTCGGCGCCGTCGTAGAAGCCGGGTACCAGTACCCGGTTGCCGTCCTCGGACACGAGTGAGGAGAGCATCTTGACGTGCCGGAGCGCCGGCGAGTCGACGGAGCGCTTCCTGGACCCGTGGATGTTGGAGGCCACCGGGCCCCGTCCCCAGCTTGCGCCGCTGGTGGTGAGTTCGATGTAGACGCAGCCCTCGGAACCGCCCCCGATGCCCGCGGCACCCGAGCGGGACTGCCGCCCGAAGCGGTACATCGCTTCGGCCTCCCGGAAGAGATCCGGGTTCTCCCGGACGAACTGGCGGAGGCCGATGGACATCCGTTCCTCGTCGCCCTCGGCGATGAAGATCAGGTTCACCGGCATGGTGCCGGTGACTTCCAGAATCGAATGGAACGCGTTCCACTGCACCATCTGGGGGCCCTTGGAGTTGGTGGCGCCCCGGCCGATCATCACCTTCTTGAAGGGGCCGAACTCGCTGAACTCGCCGTCGAACGGCGGCAGCACCCAGGCCTCGGGCTGGGTGATCGGCATCGTGTCGTACATCCAGTAGATGAGCAGGGTGCGTTCCGCCCCGTAGTTGCAGTTCGCGTAGACCACCGGGTTGCCGGGTTGTCCCCACTCGGTCATCGGGATCTCGTAGACCTGGGAGTGCTGGCAGCCGAGCTGGTCGAAGAAGCCCTTGACCATCTGGGCGGACTCGGGGATGCCCTCGCCCGAGTTCGAGATGCTGGGCTGCTGGATCCAGCGGCGGAGGTTCAGGACGTGCTCGTCCACGTTCTCGTCGATGTGCTCGAAGACCTGCTGCAGTTCCTCGGGGACCTGCGACAGGTCGGGCGAGATCTCGGTATCGCCGTCAGCCCGCACGCCGAGCGTCTCGGTGGTGAGGGCCATCGGGTCCTCCATTTCCGGCGCCCCACAGGCGAGCAGGCCAAGCGCGGAAGCGAGGATCGGGAACAGGACGAATCGCGTTGCCTTCTGGGTCATCAGAGTCTCCTCCATGAGTCGAACGGTCCAAGACCGGAAGATACGCCCCGGCTCGGCGGCCGTCAAAGGCCGGGGTGCGCCCCCGCAGCGCGGATCACCGGCGCGACACGAACCGCCTCCTGCATCTTGAACGTCGCCCGCATACGCTTCGCGAATCCGCCGTTCCCCCGCCCGCTCCCGTCTCCCGCCGCTGGTTCCGGCGGTGCTGCTCGCCTGGGCCGCCTGCAACCCGGCGCCGCCGCCCGCGACGGATCCCGTTCCCCGGACAGCCGACGAACTCGCCGACCGGTACGTGCGGCTCGCCTTCGCACTCCACGAGTGGGACCCGCTCTTCCTGGACCTCGTGTTCAGGGAGCTTCCTCCGGCGAGCGAGGACCTTGAACTCCGGGAGATCGCCGAGCGGGCCGGGCGCCTCGCGGACAGCTCCCGTGAGATGGCGCGGACCGGGGACGAGTTCCGGGTTCGCCGCATCGAGGCGTCGCTGCGGGCCATGGCGTTCCGCGCCCGTTCGCTGCTCGGGGACCGCCGCCCGGTCGCCGAGGAACTGCGGGAGGTCTTCGGGCTCTCCTGGACCGATCCCGAGGTGGACACCGACCGCCTGCATTTCCGGGTGGATCGCGCACTCGCCGGCGTGGCTCCCCTCAAGGTCCGCGTGCGCCGCTACTACGAGCGCTCGGACGAGCCCGGGGAGTCGGCGGAGGGCCGGTTGCGCGAGGCGCTGGCCGCCTGCCGGAGCCTCGCGCTGGGCGAATCGGACGCGGTAAAGCTCGAGCCTCTCGGCATCCGGTGGATGGAGCCGGCGGAAGCACTCGCGCTGCCGACCGGTCCCTCACCGTTCTACCGCTACTCCGGGGAAGGGGCGGGCGCGCTGTGGCTTCCCCTGGGTCTTGTGCTCCGGTCCTCGGAGTTGAACCGGCTCGCGTGTCACGAGGGCGTGCCCGGCCATCACCTACAGGCGGTCGTCGCCGACCGGTACTTCCAGGCCACCGGCTGGCCCGAGCTCGGGATCGTCCCGCTCTACGGTCCCCGGACCGCGGTGCTCGAGGGTCTGGCGGCAACGATCGAGGGGCTCGTCCCGGCCGCTCCCGCCGACGAATCGCTGCGCGCCCTCGAACCGGTGGTATCGCGGGTGCTCGCCGGGTACCTGGACGGCGAACTGACGCACCTGGAGGCGCTCCGCGCGCTCGACTTCGAGGCCCTCGTTCCGGATCCCCACGGCCTCCTCGCCCACGCCGACCGCTTCGGCGGATACGCTCTCGTCCGTCCCTCCGTGGACCCCGCGTTTCGCGCCGCCCTGGAGAGCCTCATCGACCCCCGGCTCTCACCCGGCGACCGTCTCTCCGGGATCGTGAAAGCGGTCCGCGAAGCCATGAGTCCGGCGGAGTTCATTCGACTGTTCTTCCCTTCTCTTCATAATTGACTGCTGGTTGACGCCTTGCTGATTCGCCCGGTACGCCTCGTCGTGCTCCTCGCCCTCGCCGCCTGCGGGGCTCCCGAAGAAGAACCGCCCTCCGAGGGGATGGAAGGCATGGCCGGGATGGGCGGGATGATGATGGCGCACGGGGATCACGCTCCCCGCTACGGGGGCTACGTGTTCATGCACGGCGACCTCCATTTCGAGGTCGTGCTGACCGCCGAGGGCGAGCACCGCATCTATTTCTCCGATGCCATGCGGAGCGAGCTCCCGGCGGCAGTCGCCGAGGAGCTCCGGATCACGATCCGCCGGATGACCGACGCGGGGGAAGAACTCGAACCCCTGCGGCCCCGGATCGACGAGTTCGGCGAAGCCTGGATCGCGAGCGGGGATCCCATCGACACCGAGGACACGGTGGCGATCGTCTACTTCCGGTTCAAGGGATCGCCCTACGAGATCGAGGTCCCGTTCATCATGGAGCCGCCGACGGTGGACCCGCACACCGGGCTGCCGATCGCCGCTCCGCCACCGGACCCCGAAGAGCCCCCGTAAGAGCCCCAGCCGGCGGGCAACGCTCGCCCGCTACTCGGAGCGCAGCGCGACGATCGGGTCGAGCCTTGACGCGCGCCGGGCCGGATACCAGCCGAAGAAGACTCCGACGCCCATCGCAAGCACGGCGGCCCCGCCAATCGCCAACGCCGGGATCAGCGTCCTCCACCCGAACATGGCTTCGACGAGCGTCGAGGAAAGCCCGCCCAGGACAACTCCGAAGAGCCCGCCCAGCGCGGCGAGGCCGATCGCCTCGGCCAGGAACTGCCACATCACGTCGCGGCGCCGCGCCCCGACCGCGAGCCGGAGGCCGATCTCCCGCGTGCGTTCCGTGACCGCGAGCAGCATGACGTTCATGATCCCGACGCCGCCCACGATCAGGGAGACGCCGGCGAGCGCGCCGAGGAGGAGGGTCATCGTGGAGGTCGCGCGGTTCAGCGTGCCCACCATCTCCTCCGAGGTGACTTCGTCCAGCTTGGGCATGGAGGCGAGCACGAAGGCGGCGGCGGTCGTGTAGAGCCCCTGGGTCAGGGCCTCGGTGGCCTGGGTGCGCACGACGAAGTCATCCGGCAGGCGCGTGCCGCGCCGGAAGGAGTGCGGGGCGCTGGCCTCCGCGGGCGGCGCCGCGCGGGTCAACTCGTGCCGCTCGCGAAGCAGGTTGGCCACGGCCCGGGCCACCCGGGAGGCATCGCCGGCTCGCTCCGTGGCGATCGCGACGGCCTGTAGGTAGTCGCGCCCCACCAGATCGGCGAGCAGGGTGTGGGGGACCATCGCCGCTTCGGCCAGCTTCCGGTCGGACGACTGGTAGACCCCCACCACCTCGAACTCCCGCTCCCGGATCACCACCGTCCGGCCCACCCCGGAGCGGCCGGGGAAGAGGTCGGCCTCCACCGGGGAGGAGAGCAGCACCACCGCCCGGCGGTTCCGCACGTCGCCGGCGCTGAAGTTCTCGCCGTCCAGGAATCGCACCTGGTAGATCCGCGGCCCCTCGTCCGAAACGCCGTGGATCTGCGCGAAGGAGTCGCCCGTGTCCGCGAGCAGGGCCGTCCGCTCTTCCACGACCGGGCTCACCATCGCGACGTCGGTGATTCCCCGGATCGCTTCGGCGTCTCCCGGCGTCAGCGTGTCCGCCCGGCCGAAGCCGGAGGGGATGTTCACCGCGTCGCCGCCCCGGATGTAGTTGCCGGCCCGCACCACGATGATGTTGGTCCCGGCGGAACGCACGTCGTCGGCGACGGCCGCCCGGGCGCCGGAGCCGAGCGCGGCCATGGTGATCACCGACGCCACGCCGATCACCAGGCCGATCAGGGCGAGCGCGGTCCGCAGCGGATTCGCGGTGAGGGCGGCGCCGGCGGTGCGGAACGGGAGCGGGGCTTCCACGGCATGCGGAGTCTAAGGGTGGCGCAAACGGCTTGGAGCCCCCACCGGGAGAACTGGGCCGGCTTCAGCCGGCACCCGCTGCGCGGAGAGCAGCGAAGGTGCGCATGTCCCCGCGGCTCGCACGGCGCGTACGGCGGGACACCCACCGCGAGAGGAACCATTCGGCAGTTCGGGTCCGTCCCGCCGCCCGCCTGCGGCTCCAAGCCGGAGTTGCCGTTACGAGGGTCAGCGGACCCGCGATCCAGGATTGTCAGAGCGAACGAACCCCCAACAGGAAGAAACCGCGCTGCGGTCGACCGGCAAGCCGGGTGTACACGATGCCGTCATTTTTCGGCGTTTTTTGCTCTCATGCCGACAAACAGTGCGGGATACATCTCCGCTCCACGGGTGATTTCCACGGGAAGGACGAGCGCGGGCGCCGAGCCGTTCGAGGTTCGTCGGGTTGACAGCACCCTACGAGATTCAAGAGAATTGGCTGTTCGGCTCCAATAAATCGAATATAGGGACGAAGTTTCTGGATTTCGACACTCGTGGGTGCCGGAACAATCATCCCATTTAGAACGACTTAGACGGATATAGACCCCGGTTGCGGCTTCTGGTCCGACCATTGCTCTTTCCGACTGACATCTTTCTCCTTTCCATGCTTCCGACCCCACAGGAGGACCAAGCAGCATGAGAAAACTCATTCTCTTTACGCTGCTGGTGGCGTGGCCGAGTGCGGCCCTGTCCCAGCAGATCTACGGACGCCTTGAGGGCGCCGCGAGCGACGCGCAGGGTCTCGTCCTCCCCGGAGTGACGGTCACCCTCGAGTCCGTCGAACTCGTTGCACCCCGCGTCGCGACCACCGACGTGGACGGTTCCTACCGGTTCGCGCAGCTCGTCGGCGGCAGCTACAACATGACCTTCGAACTCGGCGGTTTCCAGACCGTCGTCTTCGAGGACATCACCGTGGTCGGTGGTTCGACCTTCGAGATCAACGCCACCATGGACATCGCGACGGTGGCGGAGACCGTCACCGTGACCGGTGAATCTCCAGTCGTGGACGTGAAGACCACCGGCGTTTCGGCGACCTTCGACACCACGCAGCTCGAGGACGTCCCGTCGGCCACCGACATGTGGGCGGTCCTCCAGCAGAGCCCGGGCGTGCGGATGCGCGGCTACGACGTGGGCGGGTCCCACAAGAGCCAGCAGTCCGGCTACGAGACCTTCGGGGTCCGGGGACAGAACCGGATCATCAACGACGGCGTGAACACCACCGAGGGGACCGGCGGCGCGGGGGGTTACTACGACTTCTACGCGATCGGCGAGTTCCAGGTGTCGGCGCAGGGCGCCGACGTGGAGTCGAACACCCCGGGCGCGACGGTGAACGCGGTGTGGAAGAGCGGCGGTAACGACTTCTCCGGGACCGAGCACATGGCCTACGAGCCGCCGGACATGATCGCCGACAACCTCCCCTCCGAACTCGCCAGCCGCGGCGGCACCACGGCGCCGGTGATCGAGTTCTACGAGGCGCACATCGACCTCGGCGGCCCGATCGTGCGGGACAAGGCGTGGTTCTATGCCGCCTACAACCGGTTCGTCATCGACCGGATCATTTCCGGCCAGCCCGAATCGGAAGGCACCGACCTCGGCGACTTCGACATGTTCACGGTGAAGGCCAACTGGCAGATCACCGACCGGGACCAGTTCATCACCTTCCACCACTGGTCGCTGAAGCAGAAGCCCTTCCGGGGCCTGTCGGCGGTCCGTCCGGCGGAGTCCATCCTGGCGCAGGACTCGTGGTCCTGGCTGCACAAGGCCGAGTGGCAGCGGGTATGGAGCGACCGTCTCTACAGCAACATCCAGGTGAACCACTTCGGGTTCGGCTGGCCGATGACGCCGGCGGTGGACCCCGCGACGGCGCCGCCGCGGATCGACCTCGGGACCGGCCAGTGGTCCGGGTCGGGCTGGCGGCCGTTCACGTTCAACCGGTGGAAGCCGCACAGCACGGGTCAGTTCAACTACTACCTGCCGACGGAGAGCGGAAGCCACGATCTGAAGTTCGGCTGGGACTGGCAGATCGACGAGCGGCAGTTCGGCTGGAACGCCAACTCCGGTGCCGTCCGCTATCGGGACGACAGCACGAAGGATCCTCCGAGTCCGATGAACGTGGACCAGATCGAGTTCCACAGTTTCCCGAACTTCAACTACGACCGGAACACGCACCTTGACCTGTACGCCCAGGACGTGTGGACGATCAATGACCGTCTGACGATCAACGCCGGTGCCCGTTTCGGGAGCCAGCGGATGGGCTACCTGGGATCCAATAACGTTCCCGGCGGGCCGTGTGACGCAGCCCTTGGCTGTCTCCGCGAAATCGCCGACGTGGACCCGAACGTGCACGGGGCGCTGCCGCTGCTGTTCGGCCAGGGAGGAGAGGTCCCCGGCGAAGACAACCTGATCAGTTGGTGGAACATCGCCCCCCGGGTCGGCTTCACCTATGACCTGACCGGCGAGGGCCGCTCGGTCCTGAAGGGCTATTTCGGGCGCTACTACCACAACATGAACACCGGGATTCCGGCAGCGAATCCGGGTGGCAACAAGTTCGTCCGCTACGAGTTCCTCGACCAGAACATGAACGGACTGTTCGACGGCGTGAACGAGTTGGGCACCCGCCTTGCCGGGAGCACCGGCGCCGGACTCGGGATCGAGCGTTCGGCTCCCGTCGGCGCGGACATCGATCAGGGCATCGTCCAGCCGTACGTCGACGAGATCAGCGCCTCGGCCGAACACCAGATCGGCGCTGACATCGGAGTCCGGTTCTCGTTCGTCCACAAGCGCCAGACCGGCGCCTGGGGCAACCTGAACATCGCGCGCGTCGGCAGACTGACGAACACCAAGACGATTGCCTGTCCGGAATCGTGCGGACCGGGCGCGAACGAGTTCGGTACCGATCCGGGCTACGGCGGCACGGGCGTGACGGTCAACGACCTGCCGGACGGGGCTCCCCTGAGTGAGAACCTCTACACGAACGCGCCGGAGAACGAGACGAAGTTCAACTGGAACACGCTTTCGTTCGGCGTCAACCGCCGGTTCCGGAACAACTTCTTCTGGAACGCCTACTTCGACTACCAGTGGCGGCACGAGGGCCGGACTCCGGGCCAGTCCACGAGCCCGCTCACCACGGATCCCGTCGGTGTCGGCTGGGGTCTCCAGTACGGCGGCATTCCGCTGATCCAGGACCTGAGCAACTGGCAGCTCAAGAGCGCCGGCCGTTACGTGATGCCGTATGACGTCGGCACGGCGGCGACGCTGCGTGTCGTCAGCGGCTTCAACTGGGCGCCCATGGTCCGGGTCCCGGTAGGCAACGTCGGCAGCCAGACGATCTTCCTGGACAACATGGGCAACCGGCGTTCGGACAACGTCATCATCCTGGACTTCCGGATTGACAAGGGCGTCAGCCTCGGCGACAGCGCGGAGATCGAGTTCATGCTCGACCTGTTCAACGCGCTGAACGGCGCCGCGGAGACGAACTTCTTCATGAGCGCCGGCGGCAACTACCTGAAGACCATCGAGTGGATCCAGGGCCGCACCGTTGGCCTGAGCGCTCGTTTGACCTTCTAGGCAACCCCTAGCTCAAGCACCTTCAAGGCCCGCCGCCCTCCGGGGCGGCGGGCCTTCTGCTTTGTACCTTGAGGACGTCGCCGTAGCCACATTGAATCGACCCCCGTGGCGACCCACGAGGAGCACGAGTACGCGCTTGTGGCGTGCTGCGAGACGCCGAAGAACCCGCAGCCCGAACCGGGCCGGCACGCCCTTCGCGCGACTCGCCGAAATTCAACAAACACTGCTGCCGTAGATCACCAGAATGAACCTGGGGTCCACTTTCTGGATGCCCGACCAACGCGACGCCTCGCCGTCTCCAACGAAGCGAAGCCGGCGATGCGTTCCTCGAACTTCGGACCGCGCTCGGCACAACATAAGCCACCCATTGAGAAGGACTTAGCCAGCAGGGCGTTTCCAAACGCCCTGACTGGTCTCACCGTTGCTGCTTCCGGCCGCATGTTCCAACCCCATGCTCCGGATCCCCAAGGAGGAACAGCAGCATGAAAAGACTCCTTCTCTTTACGCTGCTGGTGGCATGGCCGACTTCGGCCGTGTCCCAGCAGATCTACGGGCGCCTCGAAGGCGCCGCGAACGACGCGCAGGGCCTCGCGCTCCCCGGAGTGACGGTCACCCTGACGTCCGAAGAACTTGTCTCGCCCCGCAGCGCGACGACCGACGTGGACGGGTCCTACCGGTTCGCGCAGCTCGTCGGCGGCAGCTACAACCTGGCCTTCGAACTGGACGGTTTCCAGACCGTCGTCTTCGAGGACGTCACCGTGGCCGGCGGCTCGACCTTCGAGATCAACGCCACCATGGACATCGCGACCGTGGCCGAAACCGTCACGGTGACGGGCGAATCCCCGGTGGTGGACGTGAAGTCCACCGGGGTTTCGGCGACCTTCGACACGACCCAGCTCGAGGACGTTCCCTCGGCCACCGACATGTGGGCGGTCCTCCAGCAGAGCCCCGGCGTGCGGATGCGCGGCTACGACGTGGGCGGGTCCCACAAGAGCCAGCAGTCCGGCTACGAGACCTTCGGGGTCCGTAACCAGAACCGGATCATCAACGACGGGGTCAACACCACCGAAGGCACCGGCGGCGCCGGCGGCTACTACGACTACTACGCGATCGGCGAGTTCCAGGTGTCCGCACAGGGCGCGGACGTCGAGATGTCCACCCCGGGCGCACAGGTGAACGCGGTCTGGAAGAGCGGAGGCAACGATTTCTCGGGGACCGAGCACTTCGCCTACGAGCCGCCGGAGTGGATCAACGACAACATCACCTCCGATCTCGAGAGCCGGGGCGGAACCTCGGCGCCGGTGATCGAGTTCTACGAGGCCCACCTCGACCTCGGCGGCCCGGTCGTCCGCGACAAGGCGTGGTTCTACGCCGCCTACAACCGGTTCGTCATTGACCGGATCATCTCGGGGCAGCCCGAATCCGAAGGCACCGACCTGGGCGATTTCGACATGTTCACCGTGAAGGCGAACTGGCAGATCACCGACCGGGACCAGTTCATCACCTTCCACCACTGGTCGCTCAAGCAGAAGCCCTTCCGGGGGCTCTCCTCGAACCGCCCGGCCGAGTCCATCCTGGCCCAGGACTCCTGGACCTGGCTCCACAAGGCCGAGTGGCAGCGCGTCTGGAGCGACCGTCTCTACAGCAACATCCAGGTGAACCACTTCGGCTTCGGCTGGCCGATGACCCCGGCGGTGGACCCGGCGTCGCAACCGCCGCGGCTCGACGAAGGTACGAACATCTGGTCCGGCGCCGGCTGGAGGCCGTTCACGTTCAATCGCTGGAAGCCGCACTCGACCGGCCAGTTCAACTACTACCTCCCCACGGCGAGCGGCAGCCACGACCTCAAGTTCGGTTGGGACTGGCAGATTGACGAGCGTCAGTTCGGCTGGAACGCGAATTCGGGCGCGGTGCGCTACCTCGACGACAGCGGGCAGGACCCGGCGCGGCCCCACAACGTGGACGAGATCCGCTTCGAGAGCTTCCCGAACTTCAACTACGACCGGAACACCCACTACGACTTCTACCTCCAGGACGTGTGGACCATCAACGACCGGCTCACGGTGAACGCCGGAGTCCGCGTCGGTTCGCAGTTCATGGCCTATCTGGAATCGAACAACGTGCCCGGCGGCCCCTGCGACGCGGCGCTCGGCTGCCTCCGCGAAATCGCCGACGTGGATCCGAACGTAGCGGCGACTCTGCCCCTGCTCTTCGGTGAAGGCGGCCAGGTGCCCGGCGCCGACGTCATCAACTGGTGGAACGTCGCCCCGCGCGCCGGCTTCACGCTCGACGTCACCGGCGAGGGCCGTTCCGTCGTGAAGGGTTACTGGGGCCGGTACTACAACAACATGAACACGGGTATGCCGAACTCGAACCCGGGCGGAAACAAGAACGTCGTGTACAAGTTCCTCGACCAGAACCAGAACGGCCTGTTCGATGGGGTGAACGAACTCGGGGAGCGTGTTTCCGGATCAACCGGCGCCGGCTTGGGGATCGAGAGAAGCGCTCCGGTGGGGACCGAGCTGGATCCGAACCTGGAGGTCCCGCATGTGGACGAGTTCAGCCTGTCGGCCGAACACCAGATCGGGAGCGACCTCGGGTTCCGCGCCTCCGTCGTTCACAAGCGGCAGACGGGACACGTGCTGGGGCTCGGCACCGCTGCACCGCTGAACGTCGCCCGCGTCGGCACCCTCACGAACTCGGTGACGGTCCCCTGTCCGGCGGCCTGCGATTCGGCTGGCTTCGGCGGCACGTCGCTGACGGTGAACGGACTGCCCGACGGCGCACCGACCAGCGTCGAGAGGATCGCGAACACGCCCCGGGACGAAAGCGAGTGGAACTGGACGACGGTGTCCGTCGGCGTCAACCGCCGCTTCCGCAGCAACTTCTTCTGGAATGCCTACTTCGACTACCAGTGGCGCCACGAGGCCCGCCGTAGCAACAACGAGTCCACGAGCCCCCTGACGACCGATCCGATCAACGTGGACTGGCACTACTCGTATGGCCCCGTACCACTCGTGCAGGACCTCTCGAACTGGCAGGCCAAAACGGCAGGCCGTTACGTGTTCCCCTACGACATCGGCACGGCTGCCACCCTGCGCCTCGTGAGCGGCTACAACTGGTCCCCCATCCTGTCGATCGCGGTGCCGAACGTCGGCTCGCAGCGCATCTTTCTTGCCAACCTCGACGAGCGGCGTTCCGACACCGTGACGATCCTCGACTTCCGCGTGGACAAGACCTTCTCGCTGGACGGCCGGGCGGAGATTCAGCTCATGCTCGACGTCTTCAACGCGCTGAACGACGCCACCGAAACCAACTTCAACATGCGGGTCGGCTCCGCATACCGCGAACCGATCGAGTGGATCCAGGGCCGCACCATCGGCCTCAGCGCCCGCCTGACGTTCTAGGACTCCCCGGCTCAAGCACCTTCAAGGCTCGCCGCTCCCTCGGGGGCGGCGGGCCTTCTGCTTCGGAGCGCCGGCCTCCGGCCGGACCAGTTCTCCCGGTGGGGGCCGCGCGGGAGCGCGAAACCCGCGTCGATGATCGCGTGCCAAACCGACGTGAATACCGGACCTCTCATCCCCCACCGGGTGTACCGAAAGGCCTGATCGTGGCAGTTCTCCACGCTTCGCGTGATGGTTCTGTGAGATATACTATAGATATCTCACGGCAGACTCTCATGGGTGCTCGAACGACGGTCTCACGCTGGGGCGCGAGCCTCGCGATCCGGATTCCCAAGCCGGTCGCCGAGCAATGGGGCGTGCGTGAAGGGGCCGTCGTCGAGATCGTCCCGCGCCGGGACGAGGTGATCCTTCGCAAGCGGCGCTACGACCTCAGGGATCTGGTGGCCGGCATCACCTTGGACAATCGCCACGGTGAGACGGACTGGGGTGCAACCGAAGGCACGGAAGAGTGGTAGGCGGTCCTCGCATTCCCGACCGCGGCGATCTCGTCTGGTTGAACTTCAATCCTCAGGCCGGGCACGAACAGGCGGGTCATCGCCCGGCGCTCGTTCTGAGTCCGCGCGAATACAACGAGAAATCGAGCGTCGCCTTGTTCTGTCCCATCACCTCCACGGTGAAGGGATATCCCTTCGAGGTGGAGTTGCCGCACGGCGCGCCGATCGGAGGCGCGGTTCTGGCAGATCAGGTGCGCAGCCTGGATTGGCGGGCGCGGCCACTGACGTTTGCGGCCGTCGCGCCGCGCCAGGTGGTCACCGAGACCCTGGGGAAGCTGAACGCCCTGCTTTCCTGAAACCGCAGGGTCGTCGATCTGAAGCGTTCCGGTGAACGCTGCTGGACCTCCGTGCGGGTAGCGAAGGTTCCTTCAGATATCGGCCTCCGGATCTACGAGCGCATCCAGGTCGGCCCGAAACCGCTCGGCATCGATCCGCGGTGTGGTCGCCGCCGCGGCACCGATTGCGGCCCGGTGCACAAACCGGCGAGCCGCCACGGGCCTCAACTCCGCCACCGGCGTCCCGTTGCGGGTGACGGTCAGATGCTCACCGGCCTCTACTCGACACGAAATGGCCGCGGCGTCGTTGCGAAGCTGACGTTCGGTAACGGTGTGCATCGCTGGCCGCGATGAGTCCCAGGCCACTTGATCAAGAAGGAATCACTCCGGGGCGCGCTCGTACTTGGTGAGTCCGCCGCCCGCGGTGGGTCGTGAGGCCGGTCCCTCGGCCACGAACACGTTGCCGTCCTCGTCCACCGCGACGCCCTCGCCGGCGACCCCCTGCAGCACCCGTCCCTCGGCCGGGTAGTGCGGGGGAATGAAGGCCGTCACCTTGTCCTCGCTGGCGTGGCCGATCCGGACCCCGTTCAGCCAGCCGTAGTGGTTGGTCTCGGTGGACTCGGAGTCGATCGCGTAGAGCATGTCGTCGTCGGTGATGAAGAGCCCGCTGATCCGGCTGAACTGGTAGTAGGTGTCCAGCAGGTTCCCGTCCTGGTCGAAGATCTGGATCCGGTGGTTGCCCCGGTCCGCCACGAAGAGGCGGCCCTGGGAATCGAACTCCAGCCCGTGGGGGGTGCGGAACTGGCCGGGCCGGAACCCGATGATGCCCCACTCCTTGATGAAGTTGCCCTCGGAGTCGTACTTGAGGATGCGCCCGGTGCGCCCTTCCGGCGGATCCGGACTCTGGCCGCTGTGGCCGTCGGAGACGAAGATGTCGCCGTTGGGCGCCGTGATGACGTCGCAGGGCTCGTAGAGTTGGCCGGGGCCGGTGCCCGGTTGCCCCGCGATCCCGAGACGCATCAACTCTTCGCCCTCGGGGGTGAACTTGATGACCTGGTGCCCCTTGGTCCCGGCCTCGTTCCCCTGGGAGTCGGTCACCCAGACGTTGCCGTCATCGTCCACGTGCAGGCCGTGCGGAAGGACAAAGAGTCCGGCGCCGAACTCGGCGAGGAGTTCACCGGTATGGCGGTCGTACTTCAGGACCGGATTGATGTCGGGGTTCTCCTCACAGCCACCGGCCAGCGCGTTCGCGCCGCAGCGGTCGTAGACCCAGACGTGGCCGTCCGGGCCGATGTCCACACCGGCCGTGGAGCCCCACGTCCGCCCGTCCGGGAGATCCGCCCACTGGGTGATGACCACCGGGTTCGGATTCGGCAGGTCTCGCTGGACGAGGTCGGCGTTCCCGGCCGGTTCCTCCATCTCCGGAGCCGCGGCCCCGCCGCAGCCGTAGGCGCCGAGCGCCAGGGCGCCCGCCGTCAGAAGAATCTTCACATCGCGCATCGTCGTGCTCCTTGTGGGGATTCGCGCCATCCGTCCCCGGGATGGCCGACCCCGCAGTGTACCCGGGCGCCCGTATGGGTCGCGCGGCAGGATTCGACGCGATCCGGCGTCAGGGCCGACGGGCGGTCGCCGGTAGCGGACCCACGTACGGGCGGCCGGCCTGATAGAGGGCGAGGCGTTGCGTAATTGCGGCGGCATCGGCGGCGGCGCCGGCGTTCGCCGCCAACCCGGCGGCGCGTTCGGCAGCCTGCATCGCGCCGGTGAAGTCCCCCGCTGCGGCCAGGGCCGCCCCGAAGAGATCCAGCGAGCGGGGTTCTCGAAACGCAAACTGGCCCGCGAGGCGCTCCGCCAGGCGTACTGCTTCGGCTGGCCTTCGCAGGTCGCGGCGCGGATGGGCGGCGAGGATCCCCGCCAGGGGCCCGAGCGCCGCCGGCAGTCCCGGTTCGATCCGAAGTGCGTCCCGGAATGCGGCGATCGCTTCGGCCGGCCGGTCGGCGCCCTGGAGCGCCGCGCCCAGGGCGGCCTGCACACCGGCGGAATCCACGCTCAGTTCCGCCGCGGCCGTGAGCGGACCGACGGCGCTTGCGAAGTCGCCCGACTGAAGCAGCGTCTCGCCCAGCTCGTAGTGGGCGTGCGGGGTGTTGGGCCGCTCGGCGGCCGCTGCCCGGAAGAGTTCCAGTGCCTCCTGGATTCGCTCTCCATCCCGGAACAGCGCTCCGGCCTTCAAGCGCGTTTCGTAGTCGGCGCCGCGTTCCAGCGCTTCCCTCAGCAGCGCTTGCGCCTCGGACCGGGCGCCGCGAATGTGGAGCAACTCAGCGAGACCAGTGCGAAGGCGGGCCCATTTCGCGGGGGGGTTCTCTTCGGACATCCGGCGCCCGTAGAGCTCCTCGAGCCACGCGAGTTCCCGGCGGCCGGCAGCCGAGGCGGGGGTCGGCGGGTCGCCGGGCAGCCGGATCCAGTGGTCGGTGAACGGAGTGCCGTGAAACGCTTCGCTCTGGGTCGGCAGGTGGCACCCGGCGCAGTCGGAATCGGCCGCGACCACGGTCTGCCGGTGAAGCGAAGGGACGTCCTCGTGGCAGCGGGAGCAGACCGCGCGGGTCCGGGCCGGCCCGGCGGGCTCAGGGCGATGAGGGTCGTGGCACTCGGTGCAGGTGATGGCGTCTGCCGGATCGGACTCACGGAAGCACGCGCTCATCATCAGGCTGGCGCCGGCATGCCGGGCGAGCAGCGGGTCGCGCGCCAGGATCTCGCGGGGCTCGAAGTCGGTCGGCTGGCGATGGCACTGCCCGCAGAAGGCGACCTGGTCCGCGGCCGAGAGCTTGCCGGGATGGAAGATGGGGCCCGGATCTCCGCCCGTGGACTGGGCCTCGACGTGGGCGATGCCGGAGCCGTGGCAACGCTCGCAGGAAACGCCGAGCACCGCCCGGTGTGGGTCGAAGCGGTTTTCCTGGTCCCACGCGAGCGCGGTGGCGTGGCAGCCGATGCAGTTCGCGCTCTCTTCGGTGGTGTCGAGGTTCCCCAGCGCGTCTTCGTCCTCTTCGCCCCCGGGAGTCGGGAACCACCCGTCCCGGGCGTGCGAGAAGGAGAGCCGCAGTTCCCGCAACCGGCCACCCGGCGCGAACGAGACGGGGGTGAGGCCGCGAAGTCCGGAACCGAAAACCGCATCCACCGGGACCTCCGGCGGATCGGCGCCTGGTGCGGTGAACCGGACACCTCCATCGGCCTCGAGTTCGTAGGCCGGTTGTGGTCCGAGCTCCGTTGGCCAGGAAACCGCCCGCGCCAGCATCTCGTCCGAGAACCAGCGGTCGCGCGATTCCTCGTCCACGGCGCCCGCCGTCCGTGCCATCGGGTGGTCTCCCTGGGCGAGGACGATGTCCGCGTGACAGGCGGCACATACCTCGGCGCCCACGCCCTCGTCCGGGGTCGAGAGCGGTCCCCGGGGTGCTTCGGCCGACGGGGATGGAGACTCCGGACGACCTCCCCGGTCTCCGCAACCCCAGCCCGTCGCCAACAGGAGCGCAGCCGCGGCCGCACCGCTTCGGGATCGGAGCACGCGGCGATCTTGGCCGAAGTCCCGCTCAAAAGGAAAGGCCCGCCGGCCCCTTGCGGGACCGGCGGGCCGTACCGCCCGGCGAACCGGTTGGTTGGCCTTCTATCAGGTCAGAAGGTCAACCTCACGGAAAGCCCGACGGTTCGTCCCTTGAGGTATTCGACGATTCGTTGATAAGGAACCACCGAATCGATCAACTGGAAGTTTGTGATCGTGTTTGCGTTCAGCGCGTTGAACAGGTCGAAAAGGAACTGTGCGTTCATGCGATCGCTCAGCGCGAAGGACTTGTCGAGCCGGAAGTCCACGAGTGTCACATTGGGCGAGCGGTCCTCACTCATGGGGGCAAGCCAGGAGGTGACGGTCACGCGCCCGTCGTACACCGAGTTCCGGTGGGTCGGCGCGAAGTTGAACCCACTCACGTACCGGTACGTTCCCGCCACTCCGATGTCGTACGGGAGAACATACCGTGCGGAGGCCTTCAACTGGTAGGTCGTTGTGTCCTGCACGGTCGGGATGTCCTGGTCGTAGTTGAGGAACCAGCCTTGCGACGTGGGGTCGGAAGACAGCGGCGAACTGGTTGCCCAGCCACTGGACGAGCCGGCCGGGCTCCGCGGCTCGGAACGCCACTGGTAGTCGAAGTAGACGTTGTAGAAGAAGTTGCTCCGGAACCGCTTGTTCAGCCCGAGCGAAACGGTGTGGAAGTCCATGTCGCTCTCGCCGGCCGGGTGGTTCGTCGTAAGCCTTTCGGTGGTGCCGACCAGTTCCTCGGGATAGAGCATCAGGTTGAACGACCGGTTGTAACCCGCGGGACACCCGTCGCAGGTGGGAATGTGAATCGGGGTGTTCAGACCCAGGTCCGCCTGGTCGTACGTGCCCCAGGTGTTCCGCATCCGCTTGTACACATAGGAAACACGCGTGCCGAGGTCAGCGGTCAGCTCGTGCTCGACCGATGCGCTCAGCTCGTCCGCCCAGGGAAGCGTCCAGTTCGGATCGATCGGCGTGGTGGCGCCGGATCCCGCTCCCGCCGTGAACGAGAGCTGCTGGCCCAACTCCGACGTGTCGTCGAGGACGCCGTTCATGTTCTGGTCGAGGAACACGTAGCGGGCGGAAGGCTGGCCGCCGGGGTTCGCGGAGAGGAGACCGGTGCCGATGTTGGAGTAGTAGCGCCCGAAGTAAGCCTTGAAGACGCTGGAACCTTCGCCGGTGATGTCATAGGTGAGTCCCACGCGGGGCGCGATGTTCCAATGGTCGAACACGTCGCTCCCGGGGGTCACGCCGCCGGCGCCGAAGACGCTCATCAGGATCTGGCTCTGGTTCGCCGGGAGTTCGAACTTGCACTGGAGCACGTCCTGACACGGGGTGCCCGGCGAGTTGTCGGCTTCCAGATAGGAAAGGAGCTGACTGCCGACCCGGAAGCCCGCCATCAGCGTCAACCGGTCGTTGACGGTCCAGACGTCCTGCAAGAAGAAGTCCGCGTGCATGTTCCGGTTGTCCACCAGGTTCGGAACTCCCACGAGATCCACCTGGTGCACGTTGAGGGGGCGCCCCTGCGCCGGATCGTCGCGGTAGCGGATCCCGCCGGAGTTCGTGTTGAAGCCGCGGAGTTCGCTGTCGAGCTGCCAGTCCCAGCCGAACTTGAAGTCGTGGCTGCCGTTGCCGATCGGCACGTAGTAGTTGAACTGCGCCGTGCTCTGCGGCTTCCAGCGGTTCCGGGTGAACGGCTGCCATCCGGCACCCGACACGTGGGACGTGGCCAGGTTGAACCGCGGCTCGTTGCCGTTGATCGGATCGGCCTTCGGCACCATCGGCCAGGTCGTCCCCATGTGGCCGACCATGATGTTGCTGAAGAACCGGTCGCTCCAGACGCGCTGCCATTCGGCCTTGTGGAGCCAGATCCAGTAGTCCTGCGCGAGGATGGATTCGGCCGGACGCGTGGCGGAGAGGCCGCGGTTGGGCTTCCGCTTCCAGGACCAGGTCGAGAAGCCGATGAACTGGTCGCGCTCGGTGATCTGGTAGTTCACCTTCGCGGTGAAGATGTCGAAGTCGCCGACGTCGGTGGCGAGGTTCTGGTCAACGCCGGAGATGGCCGTGTCGATGTAGAAGTTGTTGTAAGCGCCGTAGAACCACGCCTTGTCCCGCACGATGGGGCCGCCGAGGTCGATGTGGAACTCGTAGAACTGGAGCACCGGCGACGGCGAGCCGTCCCGCGCTTCCAGCTCGGAGGTGAAGTTGTCGGCAATCAGATCCGGAGGGTTCCAGGCCCCGCTCTCGAGACCGGAGAACTCGTTACCGCCGCTCTTCACGGTGGTCTGGATCTGCGCGCCCGGCGTGGACATCTCCACGTCCGCGCCCTGCGCCGAGACCTGCATCTCCTCCATCGCGTAGTAGTCGTAATAGCCCCCGGCGCTGCCGGAACCTTCGGTCGTGTTCACGCCCTCGTAGAGGACCCGGTTCTGGCTCCGCACCCCGAAGGTCTCGTACATGGACTGCTGGCTCTTGTGCGAACCGCCCACGTCGTAGCCCCGCACCCGGATGCCCGGGCTCTGGTGGAGTACCGCCCACATGTCGGTGGCGGTGGGAACCTCGTCGAGCTGGGTCTTGTCGAAGGTCGCCGCCACGCCGGTGGACTTCACGTCCACCACCGGCGACTCGCCGGTCACGGTGACCGTCTCCGCCACCGTGGCGATCTGCATGTCGGCGTCCACCGTGAAGGTGGCGCCGGTCACGACCCGGACGGCCTCGAAGACCACGGTCTGGAAGCCGCTCAGTTCGAACTGGATGTTGTAGTCGCCCGGAGGCAGCGCCTGGAACCGGTAGGAGCCGTCGACGTCGGTGGTGGCGTTCCTGGTTCCGATGATGGCCTCACCCGAGAGGGTGACGGACACTCCGGGGAGGGCGAGTCCCTGGGCGTCGCGCGCCGCGCCTTCGAGGCGCCCGTACTGCTGCTGGGCGACCGCCGGAACGGCGAACGCCACGAACAGAAGAGCGAGAAGAATCTTTCTCATGGTCCCTCCTTCGGGGGAAAAGTAGAAGAACGGTACCAGAGTTTGGCAAGAGATGTGCCATCGATCGATCGGGTCTTCCGAATCCACAAGGCCCCTTTTTTCAACGCGATACGGATCTCAGAAGGACGAATTCATCAATCCGATCCAAATTTTCCGATCCACTGACGGGAACCGGGAAGCCCTCATCGGCAAGAGAAAAGCCCGCCGGCTTCCGTGCGGAAGCCGGCGGGCAAGGTCCTGGCGGACGGCTCAGCAGGTCAGAAGGTCAACCTCGCCGAAAAGCCGATCGTTCGTCCTTTCAGATAGTCCACGACGTTTCGATAGGCCGTGTCGAGCAACTGGAAGTTCGTCACCGTGTTGGCATTCAGGGCGTTGAACAGGTCGAAGATCGCCTGGACGCGCACCCCGTTCCCGATTTCGAACGCCTTGTCCACCCGGAAGTCCAGGATGGCGACGTTGTCCGAGCGGTCCTCGTTCATGGGCGCCAGCCACACGTAGGGCTTCAGGCTGCCGCCGTAGATGCTCAGCCGGTGCGTCGGCGCGAAGTTGAAGCCGCTGATCAACCGGTAGGTGCCGGCGAGCCCGATCTCGTACGGGAGCACGTAGCGCGCCGAGGTCTTGAACTGGTAGGTGCTGGTGTCCTGCACCGTCGGGATGTCCTGGTCGTAGTTGATGAACCAGCCCTGGGCGGTGGGGTCCGCCGAGAGCGGGTTCCGGGCCGCCCACGAGGTGGACGACGTGCCGGGACTCCGCGGCTCGGAGCGCCACTGGTAGTCGAAGTAGACGTTGTAGAAGAAGTTGTTGCGGAACCGCTTGTTGAGCGCCAGTGACAGGGTGTGGAAGTCCATGTCGCTTTCGCCGCCCGGATGGTTCATGGTGAAGTTGTCGGTCTCCCCCACCAGATCCTCCGGGATGACCCGCAGATTGAACGAGCGGCTGTAGCCGGCGGGGCAGTCACCAGCGCAGCCCTCGGCGTTACCGAGCGAGATCGAGGTGTTGCGGTTGTTGAGGAGCACCTGGTTCAGGCCGCTCGACCAGGTGTTCCGCATCCTCTTGTACACGTAGGAGACTCGGGTCCCGAGGTCCGCGGTGAGCTCGTGCTCGATCGCCGCGCTGGCCTCGTCGGCGTAGGCGAGGGACCAGTTCGGGTCGATGGGCGTTCCCGCCCCGGCGCCCGCGGCGAACGTCAGACGCTCGCCCAACTCCGAGGAATCCTCGAGCACCCCGTTCATGTTCTGATCCAGGAAGATGTAGGTGGCGCTGGCCTGTCCACCCGGGTTCGCGGAGCCGAGCCCGGTCCCGATGTTCGAGTAGTAGCGGCCCGCGTACGCCTTGAACACCGATGAGCCTTCGCCCGTGAGGTCATAGGTGAAGCCCGCCCGGGGGGCGACGTTCCAGTGCGAATACACGTGGTCGCCCGGGATCGTGGCGCCGGCGCCGAAGACCTCGGTGAGGTAGGTGGACTGGTTGGACGGCAGCTCGAACTGGCAGAGCAGCGAGTCGGGGCAGGGACTGCCCGGCTTGTTGTCCGATTCCAGGTAGGAAAGGATCTGGCTGCCAACCCGGAAGCCGAGCGTCACTGTCAAACGGTCGTTGACCGTCCAGACGTCCTGGGCGAAGAAGTCCGCGTGCATGTTGCGGTCGTCCGTGAGGTTCGGGACGCCCACCAGAAGGACGCGGTCCACGTTGAGGGGCCGCCCCTCGTTCATGTCGTCCAGATAGCGGACCGCTCCGGAGTTGGAGTTCCAGCCGAAGAGCTGCGAGTCGAGCTGCCAGTCCCAGCCGAACTTGAAGTCGTGGCTGCCTGTACCGATAGGGACGTAGTAGTTGAACTGACCCGTGCTCTGCGGCTTCCACCGCTTCGAGGTGAAGGGCTGCCAGCCGGCGCCCGAGCGCAGGTTGTTGGTCGCCTCGATACGTGGCTCGTTGCCGTTGATGGGATCGCCCTTGGGGGTCATGGGCCAGACCGTGCCCATGTGGCCGACCATGATGTTGCTGTACAGCCGGTCGCTCCAGACCCGCTGCCACTCGGCCTTGTGCAGCCAGATCCAGTAGTCCTGGGCCAGAACCGACTCGGCCGGGATGGTGGCCGAAATGGAGCGGTTGGGCTTGCGCTTCCACGACCAGGTCGAAAAACCGATGAACTGGTCGCGCTCGGTGACCTGGTAGTTGACCTTCGCGGTGAAGATGTCGAAGTCGCCGACGTCGGTGCCGAGTTCGATCGGCTGACCCGATACGGCAGTGTCGATGTAGAAGTTGTTGTAGGCCGCGTAGAACCACGCCTTGTCCCGCACGATGGGGCCGCCCAGATCGATGTGGTACTCGTAGAACTTGAGCACCGGGGCCGCGGAGGCGTTGTTGGACTCGAGTTCGCTGTCGAAGTTGTCGGCGATCCAGTCCGCGGGGTTCCAGGCCCCGCTCTCGAGGCCGGAGAACTCGTTACCGCCGCTCTTCACGGTGGTCTGGATCTGCGCGCCCGGCGTGGACATCTCCACGTCCGAGCCCTGCGCCGAGACCTGCATCTCCTCCATTGCGTAGTAGTCGTAGTAGCCGCCCGCGCTGCCGGAACCTTCCGTGGTGTTCACGCCCTCGTAGAGGACGCGGTTCTGGCTCCGCACGCCGAAGGTCTCGTACATGGACTGCTGGCTCTTGTGCGAACCGCCCACGTCGAACCCCTGCACCCGGACTCCCGGGCTCTGCTGGAGCACCGCCCACATGTCGGTCGCGGTGGGAACCTCGTCGAGCTGGGTCTTGTCGAAGGTCGCCGCCACGCCGGTGGACTTCACGTCCACCACCGGCGACTCGCCGGTCACGGTGACCGTCTCCGCCACCGTGGCGATCTGCATGTCGGCGTCCACCGTGAAGGTGGCGCCGGTCACGACCCGGACGGCCTCGAAGACCACGGTCTGGAAGCCGCTCAGTTCGAACTGGATGTTGTAGTCGCCCGGAGGCAGCGCCTGGAACCGGTAGGAGCCGTCGACGTCGGTGGTGGCGTTCCTGGTTCCGATGATGGCCTCACCCGAGAGGGTGACGGACACTCCGGGGAGGGCGAGTCCCTGGGCGTCGCGCGCCGCGCCTTCGAGGCGCCCGTACTGCTGCTGGGCGGCCGCCGGCACGGCGAACGCGAGGAGCAGAAGAGCAAGAAGAGTCTTTCTCATGGTTCCTCCTTCCCTGGAAGGGCGAGTGGAGCTTCCGGTGACCGCGAGGCTGCTCGACGTACCGAACCCTGGCACGGCATGTCGAATCGCGAAGCGGCACGGAACATTCAAATTGGTGAACCGATCATACGGCGCATTTCCCGCGATGTTCAAACGGCTCCGAGGGCCGGCGGCCGGGAGCCGGGCGCTAGCGAAATGCCGGTTCCGGCATCGCCTGGCGCAGCATCCCGAGGAAGTCCGCCGGCAGCTCGACCCCGAGCCGGCGGCCGTCGTGGGCCACTTCCCAGGCGCCCTCGAAGTCACCGGTGGAGGCGAGGGTGGCGGCGAGGCCCAGCCGGTAGTCGCCCCGGAACGGTTCCTTGCCGACCGCGATGCGGAAGTGGCGGATCGCGTCGGCGAATTGGCGGTTCGCGGCCAGCACCTGGGCGATCGAGTCATGGGTCCCCGCGCGCTCGGGCTCCTGTTCGAGCGCCCGCCGGAACCAGCGAAGCGCTTCGGCTCTTCTTCCGGCGAGCGCGGCGATGCTGCCGAGGCTGGAGAGCGCTCCCGGATGGTTCGGCTGGATCTCGAGGGCCCGCAGACAGCGCCGCTCTGCTTCGGCGAGGTCTTCGGCTTGCGCGAGGACGATGCTCGAGTTGATGAGCGCCGCGACGTGGTCGGGGTTCTTCTCGAGCGCGGTGGCCCAGGCGGCCAGCGCTTCGGGGTTCCGGCCCTGCCGGGAGAGGTTGTTCCCGAGGTTGTAGTAGAGGTCCGCGGCGTCCGGGCGGGACCGGATCATCTCGCGCAGCAGGCGCTCCGCCACCTCGGGCCGCCCGGCGCCCTCGGCGGCGAAGGCGCGGCGCTCCTTGCCGATCACGGAGGCGGCAACGTTGTTCACCGCGTCGATCAGCGGATCGCGGATCATGAGGTCGTGGTCGAGACTGCGGGCGCGTTCCGCCGCCGCCCGCGCCTTCCCGCCGTCACCCGTCCGGCGGTAGATGCGGGCGAGCGCGGCGGCGATGGCGCCGGACTCCGGAGCGAGCGCCTCCGCCTGTTCCAGAAGCGGCAGCGCTTCCTCGAGGTTCCCGTCGCCCGCGAGCAGGCGTCCGAGCCGGAAACTTGCGGCCGCGGTGTTGGCCGGCGCGGAGCGGGTTCCACCCAGCCGCTCGAGCGCCGTCCGGTAATGGCGCTTGGCGGTCTCGGGATCGGCGCGGTCCTCGGCAATCTGTCCGGCGAGCAGGTAGGCGGGAATGTAGGAGGGATTCAGGCCGATCGCTTCGACCGCTGCGGCCTCGGCCAGCTCGGGGTCCACCCGCCACAGCGACCGCGCCCTAAGGTACGGGAAGCGGTAGTCATCGGTGGCCAGCGCGCCCGCGGCGGTGTACGCGGTGGCTGCGTCGGAATGGAGTTCGTGAGCCAGGAAAGCGGCTCCGAGCGCCGCCCAGCGGTCCGGGGAATCGGGATCGTCCACGACTCCGGTTCGAGCCCGCCGGATCACCTCGGCGACTTCCGGCTCACTCTGGGAAAGGTCGGGGTCCGGGGGATCGGGAAGATCCGGGCCGCCACCCCGCAGAACGAAGAAGGCCGCGGCCAGGAGCGCGGCGCCAGCTCCGGGCCAGAGAAACCGGTAGACGCCTCCCCGCCGCTCGGCCGCCGGTTTGGGAGGGGTCCCGCCGCGGTCGGGGGGCCGGCGCGAAGGTCCACCACGATCGCCTGGTCCCTTGGGGATCCCCCGAGTCTTCTCTCCCCGCCGCTTCCGGGGCGGCCGGGAGCGCGCCATCGCCTTCAGCGCGCTTCGCCGGCGCCGCGGCGCAGGCTGACGGTATCGGCTTCGGTCCCGGGGAAGGCTTCGCGTGCGCCGTCCGGCCACACGACGACGAACTCGCTCACCCGGGCGCCGGCGGGAACGGCGAAGAAAGCCCGCGGATCGCCGGTCGCCAGGTAGCTGCCGCCCGGGTCGGCGCGGCGAACCGATCGGCGGCCGCCCTCGAAAACGGCGGTGACCACCGCGGGGAAGGAAGGCCGCCCCTCGCGGTCCAGCGTGCTGACGCGCAGCGGCGATCCCGCCCGCTCGAAGTCGTTCCGGTACAGCCGAGCCGGCCCTTCGGCGTTCGCGAGGAGCAGATCCAGGTCGCCGTCCTCGTCGTAGTCGGCGAGAGCGAGTCCGCGGCTCACCTCGATGACCGCCGCGAAGTCACCGGCGTCTCCAGAATCGCCGAAGAGCGCGTCGCTTCCTTCGACGCCGCCGTTCCGGAACACCTGGTTCGGTTCGCCG
Organism: Vicinamibacteria bacterium; assembly: GCA_965116805.1. GTDB lineage: Bacteria > Acidobacteriota > Vicinamibacteria > Marinacidobacterales > Marinacidobacteraceae > Marinacidobacterium. The sequence goes on along the minus strand of OZ220713.1, from coordinate 406,121 downwards.
AACGCCTTCCAGAAGGAGTCCCCGAGCGCCCCCGGAAGCGCGGGCTTCCGCTGCACCCGGCCGTTTGCGACCACCAGGTCGAGAGCCCCGTCGAGGTCCAGATCCACAAACCCGGTCCCGAAACCGGTCTTGGCCATGCTGGCCGGGCCGAGTCCCGAGGGACCGGTGCGGTCGGCGAAGGCGAGGCCGAAGTCGGCGCCGTCGCTCCGGTAGAGCGTGTTGGTTTCGTCCGCCACGTGGGTGATGAAGAGATCGAGATCCAGGTCGTGGTCCACGTCCCCGAGCGCGATGCCCATGCCGGCCTCCGGCCGCCCGGCGTCGTTCAGGGCGACTCCCGCCAGAAAGGCGTCGTCCGCGAAACCGTCCCCGCCCTGGTTCAGCCAGAGCTGGTTCGCTTCGCCGTCGTTCGCCACGTAGAAGTCGAGGCGCCGGTCGCCGTCGAAGTCGTGGCAGACGACGCCCAGCCCCGGCGCGTGCACGGCGCGAAGTCCGGCCGCGAGCGAGACGTCCTCGAAGCGCCCACCGCCCACGTTTCGGTAGAGGTAGTCGTGGACCCCGGGGAAGACCTGCGGACTGCAGTAGTCGCGGCTGCCGTCCTGCTGGGTGCAGAACTTCCCCGGATCGTTCCGGACGTAGCGGGCCACGTAGAGGTCGAGGCGCCCGTCGGCGTCGTAGTCGCAAAACGCCGCCGAGGAGGACCACCCCTGACCGGCCACGCCGGCCCGGGCGGTCACGTCCTCGAAACGCCCGTCCCCGAGGCTCCGGTAGAGGACGTCCGGCCCGTAGTTGGTGACGAAGAGGTCGGTGCGGCCGTCTCCGTCGAAGTCCGCGGCGGCCAGTCCCATTCCGTATCCGGTGTCGGCGGTTCCCGAAGCGACGCTCGCGTCGGTGAACGATCCCGGAGGCCCCTGGAGATAGAGCGCGTTGCCGGGTGCCCCGGGCCTCGGTCCCGCGGGGTCGGCGGCCCGGCCGCCCTGGAGCAGATAGATGTCGAGATCCCCGTCCCCGTCCGCGTCGAAGAACCCGGAGCCGGCCCCGGTGATCTCGGGCAGGGAAAAGTTGCCCTCGTCGCCCGCGTCGTGGATGAAGCGAATGCCCGCTTCCTCGGTGACCTCGGTGAATCCCTGGGCGGCCGCGGACCCGGCCCCGGCGAAACCGAACGCCGCGATGAAGAGGATCCCGGCGCGGCGGCTCAAAGCCCCGTCAGTATAGGGATGCGGACCGTGGTTTCGAGGCGGAACCGAACGGCGCGGCGGTCCGTTATGTCGGTTGCGGGGTCAGCGGCGCCAACACGCGATTCGCAGCTCCCCGCGGGAGGCACCCCGATGACGACGCTTCGGAAGACGATGATCCTGCTCGCGATGACGGCGCTGGTGGCGCCGGCCGCCTGGGCGCAGTCGGACCCCGAACACTGCGAGCACCGGAACACGGTGAACCTGAGCGATCCCGCGGGCGGAACCCTCGAGGTGAAGAGCGGGGCCGGCGCCGTTGAGATCACCGGGGAACCCGGGCTCTCGGAATTCCGGGTGGCTGCCACCCTGTGCGCCGCCAGCCGCGAACTCCTCGACGGCCTGGCGGTGTCGCTTCAGGGAGGACGCCTCGACACCACCTACCCGGAGCGGCGGAGTGGCGGCTGGGGCTTTTGGAGGAACCACTACGCCAGCATCCACCTCGCTGTCCGGGTGCCGGCCGGCAGCGCCGTCGAACTGGAGGACAAGTCCGGATCGGCGGTGATCGCGGACGTGGCCCGCGTGCGCGTGGACGACGGGTCGGGGAGTCTTCGCATCAGCGGCGTCCAGGGTGACGTTCGGGTCGAAGACGGCTCCGGGAGCCTGACCATCGAGGGCGTCACCGGGGACGTGTCCGTGGAGGACGGCTCGGGAGGCCTCACGATCCGCGAGGTCACCGGCAGCGTCAGGCTGGAGGACGGCTCCGGCGGGGCCCGGGTGCGCGGCGTGACCGGCAACGTGGTCGTGACGGACGACGGCTCGGGCAGCATCGAGATCGAGGAGGTGGGCGGCGAGGTGCGCGTCAGCGACGCTGGCTCCGGCCGCGTCCGCGTTCGCGATGTCGAAGGCGGCCTGACCGTCACGGGAGTCCGGAGGTCCCGCATCGACTACGAGAACGTCCGTGGCGAGGTGGACCTGCCCCCGGACCGCCGCCGCGGCCGCCGCTAGCGGCTCCCACCGCGGCGCGGACCTCCAGCGCGGAGTGGCGCAAGGGCTTGGAACGCCGACCTCCGGTCGGCACGCGGCCCAGAGGGCCGCAGCGGCGCGACGGAACCCGAGCCGGAATGACGCCGCCGGCTTGGAACGCCGGCTTCAGCCGGCACAGCGGCCCGCAGGGCCGCGGGCGATTCATTGCTAATCCGAGTGGACGGACACGCAGCTGCGCCATCCCGGCGAATGAGGTCGTCCCGCCGCCCGCCTGCGGCGGGCTGTGCCGGCTGAAGCCGGCGTTCCAAGCCGTACGTGTCGAGGCGGTGGGGGTGCTCGGGCGTCCCGCCCTATCTGCGGAGGGCGTGGCCGCGCACGAGACTCTCCAGGTCGTCGAGTTCGTGGGTGACCCCGCCCGCTTCGTTGGCGGGGGCGGCCTGGATCGGAAACAACAGGCTGAGGCTCCCATCGTCCGCGCGGGAAAGCGGCATCTTCCCCTCTACCCCGCCGAGGACCGACGGCAGGCGCCCCCGGGTGCCGCGCAGGAAGACCACGGTTTCCTCGCCCTCCCGGAAGTGCGGCATCTCCGAAACCATGACCGTGGTTTCCCCGACCGTGCCGCCCGGGATCCGGAAAACGATCCGCCTCCCGGCCTGACCCGACAGCACCCGCTCGACCCGCATCGTTACCCGGGTGTATATCCGCGAATGGTCGTGGTTCCAGGTTGACTCCATCTTTTCGATGGTGCCCGCGACGACCTGCGTGGCGAGTTCGGACATCCGTTCGATGCCGAGCGGGGCGAAAGGTGAAGGGATGGGCTCACGGCGCTGGGCCGCGAGACCCGTGGGAACGAGGAACACGGTGAGGAGGACCGCAGCCGTTCCGAGGCGAAGCGCCGCCTCCGATCGTCGGCGCCGGGCGCAGGGGTTCATGATCATCGGTGTTTCGCGCAGCGAACGTAGTTTCGCATTCGAGAGTGGACCGCGTCGAGGAACGTTCGGCATCCTCTTCGCCGACGTCATGGAGTTGGGCTTCCCGGAGAGCAGCGCCCCGTTTCGTCGCACGACAGGTTCACCGGGTCGCATCCCGGCGCTTCGGCGCGGAGGTGGAATTCGTCGAACCAGCCGAGTGACATCGTCTGCTGAAAACCACCCCGCGTCTCGCGAAACCCGAATCCGAAGGCGAATGTCGTCGGATACAGGTGATAGCGGACTCGAGCCCGGTCCGATTCGGGGTCGAGATCCGCGTAGGGCATCCGGTAACGGGAAAGGAGAGTGAGCGACGTCTCCGGATGGTCCGAGCGCAGCTCGACCTCGCCCGAGCGGAAATCGTCGGCGGTGGCCCCGAACGTGAGACCGGCCCGGATTCCACCCTCGCCGGCGCCCGCGACGACTCTTCCCGTCAGCTCGAGACGCTCGCACGGGGCCGGCCGTGCCATCGGTTCCACCACCTTCACAAGCAGAGGGCTCGCGTCCAGCCCCAAACCCCACCCGGGCGCCCATCGCTCGGCCTGATCCTCCTCCAGCCAGACGCGGAACGTCGCCGACGGTTCACTGTTCGGCGCACCGGGTGAGACCCGTACCTCCACCAGCCCGGGGTCGCCGCGGCCGCCCACCCAGACCTGTGGGCTCACCGAGAGGACAGTCGAGGGTGCGTCCGTCTTCACGAAGATCGAGAGCCCGGGACGCTGGCCGTCCGACGTAAAGTCGTTCGCAGCAGTCATCACCGGAAGGTTCAGGACGGTCCCGGATGTAACCGGCAGCGCGATATTGGGTTGGAACAGCGGGCCGCCAAAACCCGTGGCAATCAGGCGGATTTCGTCCGGTGGCGGTTCCGGGGCCGGTTCCGGCGCCGTTGGCGGAGGAGAGGTCGGAAGTGGAGGTGAATCGCCACCGCCCGACTCACAGGCCGCCGCGAGGAGGAAGGGGATGGAGACCGCGGCGAGGGCCCGGCGCTCTTCCCTCATTGTCCGGAGTCTCGGCCGCGTTCGACGACGATGTCGGGAACGAGTGTGACTTCCCCGGCGCGTACCCGGAACCACCGCTGACGGTCCACCAGGTCGAGCGACCCCGCCTCCATCGCGAGTTCCAGGGTCCCATGCGCCCGAGAGGCGATCAGCGGACGCACCCAGACGTGGATGGGACCGGGGCGCATTCCCTCCAGCATGAACTGGCCTCGCCGGTCGGTGAAGGCGCCCGGTCCGAAGGCCGCCGAGCCACCCGAGTAGTCCACCGTCTGCACGTAGGCCATCGGCACCGGATCTCCGCTCGGGAACACCACCCGTCCGCCGATGGCGCCCCGGGACGCGAGGAATCCGGGCGCCGGGTACGCCAGGGTGATCGCGTGGACGTCGTCGGGAGTCAGGTCGGCCGAGCGGAAGCTGGATCCGTAGGACATGATGGGATGCGGCTGGAGGGTGACGATTCCTTCGGGCAAGACACCCGGCTCCCAGTCCGCCGGTCCCGGCTGGCCGAGCCACATCGGGTTCATGGCGGTGTGGGCGAGGCCCAGGCAGTGCCCCATCTCGTGCGTGATGAACGGATAGAGGTCAGGAACCGACCGCCGCTCGGCGTCCGGTTCGTCGACCGGAGTGCGTTCGAAGTAGTACGGGGTAACTTCGATGTCGCACCCGACCTTCTTCCCGTTTTGCCAGACCGAGCGCGCAAATCCGGAGAACCAGCCGTCCACGAAGCCTTCGTACGATGAAAAGCCGATCGTGTTGATTCCGTCCGTATCGCTCGCCTGGTCGGCCGGCACCGCTTCGCTTTCCAGCACGATCCCGACGGCGGCCGTGGGAACGTCCACCCAGGCGGCGATGGAGCCCCGGTTGATCTCGCGCCAGACCTCGGCATCCAGTCCTTCATGATCCGGGACGTTCGCGTTTTCGAGCAATCGGAAACGCAGCGGGAGATCTCGCGCTTCCCAGACGCTGGCACCGGCGGACGAAGTGACCTCGTCCCAGTCGCCGAGGCGCTGGAAGAACCGGTAGGTCTCGCCCGGACGCGGCGGCAGACTGGCGACGATCAGGGCGAACGCGCCAGCGAACCATCTCCGCCGGGGCCGGGCGCGGGGAGCCGCGAGGCTCCGGGGCGCGTTACCGGACATCGCAACGGTCTTCTGCGCAGGAAACCTCTACCGCGTCGCAACTAGGGGAGCGAGCCGTGATGGTCGCGGCGTGCGCGAGGCGCTGGTCGTATCGCATCCGTTCCGCCCGGCTGGCAAGTAAGGGATCGTGCCACATCGCCGCGGGGTCCGAGCGCTGTACAACCGGGCGCCCGGCGTCAACGCCGGCCATGATCATCGCCATCTCGGCGGGAGTGTTTGCGGCCGCTCCGGTGGCTCGCCTACGCTGGGCCGTCGCCGGCCCCGAGGCGGCCCAGCCTTTCGAGAAAGTCGGCCTCGCTCCCGGCGCGCTGGGCGGCCTCCACGACCTCTTCCGGGGAAGCACGGTGCACGGCATCGAGGATCCGGTCCGCCGTCGTCTCGATGCTGCGCCCGCGCAACATCGAAGCGGCGGCTTCGGCAATGCCCCGGGCGTGGCCGAGGCCGGCCACCCGCCGCAACTGGGCATCGTCCTCCCAGCTCGTCCCCTCGCGTTGCCCGAGAGTTCGTCCCACGCGCCAAAGGACCGCTTCGGTTTCCAACGACATCGCCGGCTCGTTCAGCGCCTGGTGGATCTCCGCGGCCCGCCAGGTAGGAAACGCGCGGCTTTCGTCCGACTCCCGGTACTCGTCGCCCTCGAGCAGGTGGATCACGAGCCGCACCGGGCGGCGCCGGGGCCGGCTCGGGGACGCCTTTTCGGGGACCTCGACCCACACTTCCGGAAAGCCCCACTCGCGGTAGGCGATCAGCTTCCCGCGGCGCACGTCCGTGGTGTTGTCCACTTCCAGCACCACGTCCGGCAGGTCGTGTTCCCCCACGATCAGGTGCGCGAGCCCCGGGAGCCGCACCCGGTCCGGGTGCAGGATGATGGACTGGTCCGCCTGCATGATGTCGGTCAGGGTCCCGTCCGCTTCGCGGATGCGCAGGTCCATGGCGCCGAAGCACTGCGCGCCGGAACCCCGCGCTTCGCAGATGCGCTCGACGAGCTGGGCGAGCCGCTGCGCCGGCCGTTCGTGGTAGGGGCTGGTCGGCTCCCGGGCGCGCCACGCCGTCTCCGTCGCCGCCTCCCAGTACTCGATCCGCCGCCCTTCCCACTCCGGGCTCATGATCTCCGTTTCGGTCACCCGCGCGGGAACGCAGCCGGTGAACTCCAGTGCGGAGACCGGCGTCCGCCGAGTCCGATCCGCGACCACTGCCGAAGGCATCCCGACATTCTAGGGGTCCCTGGCATGGCGGCCGCGCGCAAGAACCGCCCGCGGGTCCACGTCGCGCCGTGCGCTGCGCGTTCGCGCAGCGCGTGCCGGCCTGAAGGCCGGCGTTCCCCGCCGGTGGCGCTATCCGGGCGACGAGCGGTACGTGCTCCGCCCGCCTGCGGCGGGCTGTGCCGGCTGAAGCCGGCGTTCCAAGCCGGGGACGCCATCACGGCGGCAGAGTCAGAGCCTGGGGAGCCGGGTGGCCGGCCGGGAGGCCGGCCACCACGGCGGGGGCCGTCAGAAGGTCAGGCGAAGGCCGACCTTGGCGGCGCGGGGGTCGATCGCGGCGATCACGTTGTTGTAGTTGGAGCCGGTGCGCAGGTTGAAGTTGGACACCGCATTGGAGTTGAACGCGTTGTAGACATCCACCATCGCGGTGAGGAGGGCGCCATTCCCGATGTCGAACCCCTTCTCGATGCGGAAGTCGGCGATCGTGACGTCGTCCGAGCGGTTCTCGTCGAGGTTCGACAGGAACACCGGCTGGGTGCCGGAACCGGGGATCGAAACCCGCTGGATCGGCGCCCAGGGCCAGCCGCTCTGGTAGCGGATGTTTCCGGACACAGCGACGCCGTAGGGCAGCGAGTAGCGGGCGAGCAGCCGCCCGTTCCAGTTTGTGGTTTCCTGGCGGAACGGAACGTCGAGGCTGTGGTTCTGCCAGACGGTGCCGTGGCCGTCGGAGCCCACGTCGATGGGGTCGGCGGTCAGCGGGCTGCGCGATTCGCCGGAAGCGGCGCGGAACTCGTCGCGCCACTGGTAGTCGAAGCTCGCCTGGACGAAGAAACCACCGGCGAAGCGGCGGTTCGCGGCGACCTGGATCGTGTCGTAGCTGGCCTCCATGCCGGGGAAGGTGTCCGTGCGGATGTCCACGACGTTGGCGACGTCGTCCGGAACCCGCTGCACGTTGATGGGCGCTCCGGTGAGCGCGTTCACCGGGCAGTCGAAGTCGGCGCCGCAGGGAATGCCGCGGCCTTCGAGCAGCGCCGTCTGCTGCGCCACGTTCCACTGGCCGCTGTCGGCATTGAGCTGCTTTCGCACGTAGGACGCCCGGAACGCGGTGTCGGTGACGAGTTCGTGCTCGAACGACACGCTGAACTCATCCACGAATTCCTTCTCCAGGTCCGGGTTCACCGCGGTTCCCAGCGCGCGGATCGCGGTGCCGGTGGCGCCGCTCTCCGCCCGCAGGGTTCCGAGTTCCTGAGCGCCGTCATAGAGCCCGTTCGCGTTCTGGTCGAGGAAATCGAACCGGACCCAGGCCACGTTCGCCGGGTCGGCGCGCCGGTGCGCATCCGCGAGGTTCACGTAGTAGCGGCCGTAGTGACCCTTCAGCACCGTCCCCGGCGCGATCTCGTAGGTTGCCCCGAGCCGGGGGGCCCAGGTGTTCCAGGTGACGAGCGTCTGGCCCTCGGTCACCCCGGTCGGGAAGAAATCGGCGAAGAGCGGGTTGGACTCCGAGTCCAGGAAATGGGTCCGCTGCTGCCCGAAGCGGACGCCGACGTTCAGCGTGAGCCGGGAATGCGGCCGCCAGGTGTCCTGGGCGAACACATCGTGGTGGGTGTTCCGCGAGTCGGCGTTGATCTGGCCGTCGGCGGGCATGCTGAACAGTGCGATCTGGTCCACGTCCAGGGGCCGACCCTGCGAGCTGTCGTCGATGTATCGGACGTGGCCGGAGTTCGAGTTGGCGCCGAACTTCCGGCTGTCGATCTGGAACTCGTAGCCGACCTTGAAGTCGTGGCTGCCGAGGAAATCGGGGACGTAGTGGCTGAGGGTTGCGGTCACCTGCGGCTTCCAGCGTTCGAAGGTGAACGGCGGCGTTCCCGTGATGTTGGTGTTCCAGCCGGCGCCGGTATGGATCCCGGTCGCCTGGTCGAAGCGCGGCGGGTTCGACTCCGGGTCCACCTGCGGCACCATGGGCCAGCCGAACCCGAAGTGCTTGACGGCGAACGTCGAGAAGGTGCGGTCGTCCCAGACGCGCTGCCATTCGCCCTTGTGCGCCCAGCTCCAGCTCGCCTGCGCGAGGACCGAGTCGGGTCCGACCGTGTTCGAGAGGCCGCGCTGCGGCTTCTCCTTCAACTGGTAGTTGGTGTAGGCGATGAGCTGGTCCCGGCTGGTCAACTGCGCCGTGACCTTGCCGCCGAACTGGTCGAAGTCGCCGAGGTCGGTCGCCAGGTCGGGATCCACGCCGGAGATCTGCTTGTCGATCCGGAAGTGGTTGTAGAAACCGTAGAACCAGGCGCGGTCCTCCACGATCGGGCCGCCGAGGTCGGCGTGGGCCTCCCAGAACAGGATGTTCGGGTTGCCCGTGAAATTGCGCGCCTCCAGCTCGCTGTCCACGTTGTTGCCGACAAAGGACTCATGTTCGTAGTCGCCGTGCAGCATGCCGCTGAACTCGTTGCCGCCGCTCTTCATGGTCATCACGACCATGGAGCCGGGCCCGGTCATCTCGACGTCCGCTCCGGCGGCCGAGGTGGTGAACTCCTCGATGGAGTAGTAGTCGAAGTAGAAGCCGGTGCCACTTTCGCCCTCCGTGGTGTCCACGCCGTCGGCGAGGATCCGGTTCTGGCGGCGGATCCCGAAGCTCTCGTAGCCGGTCTGCTGGCTCTTGTGGCTGCCGCCGACGTCGTAGCCGCGCATCCGGACGCCCGGAGTCTGGGCGAGCACCGCCCAGACGTCGGTCGCCGACGGCACCTCGTGGAGGGCCTCGGTACCGAAGTCGGTGGAGAGCGCCGTCGTCCGGACGTCCACCACCGGCGCTTCACCGGTGACGGTGACGGTTTCCGCCACGGTGGCGACCTCGAGGGTCACGGGCACGGTGATGGTGCGGTTCCCTTCGACGATGATGCCCTCGCGCACCAGCGTCTGGAATCCGGAGATCTCGAACCGGAGGTTGTAGGCGCCGCGGCGTAGCGAGCGGAACCGGTAGGAGCCGTCGCTCAGGGTGATCGCCGCCTGCTCGGTGATGAGCGCCTCGCCGGAGAGGGTTACGTTTGCTCCGGGTACGGCGAGGCCCTGCGAGTCGGTGACCCGGCCCTCGATCTCTCCGGCCGTCTGGCCGAAGGCGGTCGAGCCGGCCAGCGCCCAGAGCGCGAGCGCCAGTGGAATGAGTGGTTTCATGGGAAGTAGTTCTCCTTGGGGGTTTGGGGTTGCGGCTTCGCGCCCGGCGCGGGGGACGGGACCGGCGTTTTTTGAATTCGTGCCGTTTCCGGAGTCCGGAGCGGCCGTGGCGCGTCGCGGTGCATGTCCTCAAGAAAGCGCAAGCGATGCGCCCGGACCTCCCGCCGGTGGCGGCGGGCCGTTACCCCGGGAATCCGCGGCTCCGGCCGCGGGATCGCCCCGGAATCCCGGACCTCGGGTCTTCCGGCGCCCTGGATTCCGTATCCGGCGCGCCGGTTCGATTCAGAAACACCCCTCGCGATTCACTGCCCGGAATCGACCGGCCGGTGTTTCGTGAACCCCCGGCCACGCGTGGCGCGGGGGCCGGGGCGGTTGGTCCTCCCCTTGCGTCTTCCTCGCGCGTACAGACTGCTACGCTTCCGTGCATGTCCCTGCCGCCGCCCGCCCCCGCGATCCGCATCCGGGCCGAGCCGCGCGATGCCTCGACCTGCCGCTTCGTGGTGGATCGTCCGGTTCTCTCCGGAGGTTCCGTCTATTTCGACTCTGCCGGACCCACGGAGAATTCAGCGCTCGCGCGGGAACTCCTGAGCATTCCCGGCGTCTCGGGGGTGCTGATCCAGGACAACCTGATCACGGTGACCGCGGCGGAGAACCAGGCCAACTGGATGCCCATCGGCCGCGAGGCGGGAAAACGGATCCGGTCCGTTCTCGAGGGCGCCGAGCCGGCGGTGAACCCCGAGGCGCTCGCGGATCTTCCGGCGCCGGAGGACATCCGCGACCGCGTCCAGGCGGTCCTGCGCGACGAGATCAACCCGGCCGTCGCCTCCCACGGGGGATACATCGACCTCGTCGGAGTGGAGCAGAACCAGGTCTTCATCCGCATGGGAGGGGGCTGCCAGGGGTGCGGCATGGCGACGGCCACCCTCCGCCAGGGGGTCGAGAAGATCCTGCGCCGCGCGGTGCCGGAGATCGGAGCCATCCTCGACACCACGGACCACGCCGCCGGGACGAACCCCTACTACGAGCCGGCCCGGTAACGGGCGAGGGGTCCCGCCCGGCGCGGGCGCCGCGACGAGAAACCCCACCGTGACTGCGCGAAGACGATCTCCGGCTCGCAAGGGCTGCCAGGGCTCGCTGCTGCTCCTGGCCCTGATCCTTCCCACCCTGGCCCACGGCGGATCGGTCCAGTTCGGCCAGCAGCGGAATCGGAACCAGCGGGAAGCGCCGCCCGTGGCATGGAGCCACGACCCGCCGCCGGCGGGCACCATGATCACGCGGGCCGAACACGTCACCCGCGAGGGTTCGCGCGTCGTCCTCGACGGTTACGCGCAGGTGGCCTACGGAGGACTCCGGATCCAGGCCGACCGCATCGAGATCGACGAGGAGGAACTGAGCGTTCTCGCGGAGGGCAACGTCGTCTTCGAGCGCCGCGACGAGAAGATCGTCGCCGAGTCCATGGAAGGCAGCCTCGAGGACGGCACGGCGATCTTCAGGAACGCCCGGGGGATCCTCGGCCAGGACTTTCACTTCGTCGCCGAGACCCTCGAGGAGCTGGACGACGGGGCGTTCGCGATCGAGCGGGGCGCGTTCACCACCTGCGCCCAGCCGAATCCGCGCTGGAAGTTCACCGCCGGCCGCGCGGTCGTCCGGCCGCAAAAACACGTGTGGTTGCGCAACGTCGCGTTTCGCGTCAAGGACCTGCCGGTGACCTACTTTCCGGCGCTCTACTACCCCCTCGAGGAGGACGGCCGGCAGACCGGCTTCCTCATCCCGCGCTACAGCCGCTCGGACCTTCGGGGACACCTCATCAGCCAGGGTTTCTACTGGGCCATCAACCGCTCGATGGATGCGACGTTCAGCGTGGACCACTTCACGGTGGCGGGCACCGGACTCGGCCTCGAGTACCGCTATCGCGGGAACAGCGGCTCCCGGGGCGAAGCGGAAGGGTTCCTCATCAACGACAAGACCACCGAGAACCGCGAGTATTCGCTCAGCTTCAACGTGGCGCAGCGGCTGCCGGCGCGATTCCGTTTCAGTGCCGCCGGCGACATGTTCTCGAGCTTCGACTTCAGCCGCCGTTTCCAGGATTCCTTTTCGCGCTCCACCCGGCGTTTCCAGCGCTCCAAGGTGGATCTCAGTGGCCAGCTCTTCCGTCACCGCATCAAGTTCAAGATCGACCGCAAGGACACTCAGTACACGTCCCGGAGCAGCCGCCGGCAGACGATGCCTCAGTTCTCGATCACCCGGCGGAACCTGAATCTGCTGAGTCAGTTCGTCCAGCTCAGTTACGAGGCCAACTACGTGCGCGTGGGTCGCTCCCGCCGTGATGATTTTCAGGAGTGGAACCGGCTCTTCGTGGGGCCGACGCTGGGGCTTTCCCTGCCCGAGATTCCGTTCCTGCAACTGCGGGGAGAGATCGACGCGGGGTACCTGCGCTACGGCGGATCGATCGACCCCGAGACGGACGACTTCGATCCGGAACTGGGGCTGAGCCGGCGGTACTACGGAACGTCCCTGCAACTGTCCGGTCCCAAGTTCGAACGAATCTTCGACACGGAGGGCAACTTCTACGCCGCCCGCCTCAAGCACCTGATCGAGCCGGAAGCCAACTGGGAATACCGCAAGAGCGACGACCAGTCCGACTACGTCAACCGTTTCGACCGCTACGACAGCTCCACGCAGGCGAACCAGATCAGCTTCGGGCTGGTGAACCGCCTGCTCGCCAAGCGCTACCGGGACGGCGTCGAGGAATCGTCGGCGACCGACGTCATCACCTGGCGCATCCAGCAGAGTTGGTACTTCGATCCGACGGCGGGGGCGTATGACTCCCGCTACGTGTCCTCCTCCTTTGAGGAGAGCGAGGTCGAGATACGGAAATCCCCCATCCGCTCGGACTTCCGTTTCACCCCGGACCAGAGCGTGAACGGCGACTGGACCATGGAGTGGGACCCGGACGAGCGGCTGTTCACCTCGATCCGGACCGGGTTGCGCGTCGGGGACCGGCTTTCCAATCGGAGGTTCAACTTCAACTGGTCCCGCCGCGCCCGCCGGATCGGCGGCGAGGACAGCGAAGAAGTGGACGTGAAGAGCTATCTCCGCGCCGGAACCGACTTCTTCCCGACCGAGGTGATTCGCACCGGTTTCGACGTCAACTACGACATCACCGACCGGAGACTGTCCAACATCCGGCTGCGCACCGATCTCCTGTTCCAGTGTTGCGGGCTGAACGTGGAGTGGATTCGCTACAACCTCGTGAGCCGGAGCGAGAACATCTTCCACTTCAGCGTCACCCTCGGCGGACTCACCAGCTTCGGCTTCGGCGCGGGCGGCCGCGACAGCTACTACTGATGCGTGGAACGCCGGTCTCCAGACCGGCACGCGCGGCGCTCCGCGCCGCGCACGGCCCAACGCTACCCGGAAGAGGTGATTCCTGCCTCGGCGTGGAGCCCCGGAGCGGCGGTGACACGATGGCCAGCTTCATTCCCCCCGCGTAACGCGCCGTGGTTTCCCTCCTCGCGCTGAACGCCGCCCTCGCCTTTCTCGGCTTCCGGCTCCGAACCGTCACCGGCGCCGGCGCGCTCGCCGGGTTCGCGGTCGGCGCCGCGGTCGCCTTGAGCCTGGGCTGGCCTGGGTACCTGGTGCTGCTCCTCTACTTCGCGCTCGGCGCCCTCGTGACCCGCCTGGGCTGGGCCCGCAAGCGGGCTCTCGGGATCTCCGAGGCCCGGGGCGGCGCCCGGGGGCCGAGGCAGGTGGCCGCGAACGGCGGACCGCCCGTACTCTTCTGCGTGCTCGCGGGTTTCCTCCCGGTTTCCTGGGGCGCGACCGCCGCCGCCGCATTCGTGGGCGCGCTCGCCACCGCGGCCGCCGACACGGTGTCCTCGGAGGTGGGGAAATCCTTGGGAGGGACGGTACGGCGGCTCCCCGGACTCTCGAGGGCGCCAGCCGGAACGCCCGGCGGGATCAGCCTTGCGGGTTCGGCCGCCGGGCTCCTGGCCTCCGTCGTGATCTGCGGCGTCGCCGCCGGAGGCGGGTTGATCCCGGCGGCGTGGTTCCTGCCGGTGGCCGCAGCCGGATTCCTGGCCGCCCTCTTCGAGGGTCTGCTCTCCCCGCTCGAGACCCGTGGGACTCTCGACAACGACGGCGTCAACGCCGTTTCCGTTCTTGCCGGCGGCCTGCTGGCTTTCGGGTGGGGATGGGTTTCCACCGGGGGCGGGTCCGGATGATTCGCGTCGTCTCCGGGCGGCTGAGCCTCTACCGCGAGTTCTCGCGGCCGTTCACCCTGCTGCCCCCCCTGATCGGTTTCCTCAGTGGCAGCGTCACCGCGTACGGCGCGCCTCCCACCCTGGAAACCGTTCCCTGGATCTATCCCATCCTGGGGGCGGTCATGGCCGCCACCCTGAACGCGGCCAGCAACGCCCTGAACCAGATCTGCGACCTGGGGATCGACCGGATCACGAAACCGGACCGGCCCCTGCCTTCCGGGCGGCTGGGGCTCGGGGAAGCGTGGTGGTTCACCGCGGTGTGCTGGGCACTGTCGCTGGTTGCGGCCTGGTTTGTCAGTCCCGGCGGCGGGCGCGAGTGCTTCTGGATCGTCGTGGTGGCGAGCGTCTTCGTCTGGATGTACTCGGCGCCGCCGCTCAGGACGAAGCGGCTGGGCCTCCTCGCCAACCTGACGGTCGCCATCCCCCGTGGACTGCTGCTCAAGGTCGCCGGCTGGTCGGCGCTGAAGACGGTGTTCGATCCGGAGCCCTGGTTCATCGGGCTCATCTTCGGCCTCTTCCTGCTCGGCGCCACTACCACCAAGGACTTCTCCGACATCGCCGGAGACCGCGCCGGAGGCTGCCGGACGCTCCCGGTGGTGCACGGTCCCCGGGGTGCGGCCTGGCGGATCGCGCCGTTCTTCGTGCTGCCCTTCGTGCTGATTCCCGCGGGAGTCCGTACCGGCCTGCTCACCGGCAATCCCGTGCTCCTGGACGCGCTCGGCGCCACGCTGGTGCTCTACGGGGCCTTTACGGCGTGGCTCATGCTGCGTCGTCCCGACGAACTCGCGACCGACAGCAACCACGTCTCGTGGCGGCACATGTACCTGATGATGATGGTTGCCCAGCTCGGGTTCGCGGTGGCCTACCTGGTCTGATCCGGGGCGCTTACCCGGTCCGCACACGTCGCGCCGGTCCTATACTGGCGCTCCCGTGAGCCAAACGTTTTCCCGCCGCAACCTGGGTCCCCGTCTCGCCGAGCGGGATCCCGAAATCGCCGCCGCGATCCATGCCGAAGAGGTCCGCCAGTCCGAGGGTCTCGAACTGATTGCCTCGGAGAACTTCGCGAGCGAGGCGGTCATGGAAGCCACCGGTTCGGTGATGACCAACAAGTACGCGGAGGGGTATCCCGGCCGGCGCTACTACGGGGGCTGCATCCACGTCGACGAGGCGGAACGGCTGGCCCGCAACCGGGCCAAGGAACTCTTCGGCTCCCGGTTCGCGAACGTC
Source organism: Vicinamibacteria bacterium (assembly GCA_965116805.1). GTDB lineage: Bacteria > Acidobacteriota > Vicinamibacteria > Marinacidobacterales > Marinacidobacteraceae > Marinacidobacterium. The sequence continues at coordinate 391,010 of OZ220713.1, read as the reverse complement.
CAGCCCCACAGTGGCTCCCAGGCCAACATGGTGGCCTACCAGGCCATACTGGAGCCCGGCGACGCCTTCCTCGGCATGGCGCTGGATCAGGGTGGACACCTCACGCACGGCCATCCGCTGAACTTCTCGGGCCAGTTCTACCAGCCCATTGCCTACGGGGTGCGGCGGGAGGACGAACGCCTCGATCTGGATCAGTTGGCGCAACTTGCCCGGGAACACCGACCCAAGATGATCATGGTGGGCGCGAGCGCGTACCCGCGCCTTTATCCGAGCGCGGAAATCCGGGAGATCGCGGATGAGGTCGGGGCGAAAGTGGTCACCGACATCGCTCATGTGGCCGGCCTGGTCGCGGGCGGCGCCATTCCCAGTCCGGTGCCCTCTTCGGACATCGTCACCACCACCACGCACAAGACGCTGCGGGGTCCGCGCGGGGGGCTCATTCTCTGGAACGAGAAGGCCTACGGAAAGGCCCTCAACCGGATTACCTTTCCCGGAATCCAGGGTGGGCCGATGATGCACACGATCGCCGCCAAGGCGGTGTGTTTCCGGGAGGCGCTCGATCCGTCCTTCGCCGAGTACGCGCGGCAGATCGTGGCGAACGCCAAGGCGCTTGCAGAGGCGCTCATGGCGCTGGGGTTCCGGCTGGTTTCCGGGGGGACCGACAACCACCTCGTGCTGGTGGACGTGGGGGCCCGGGGGATCACCGGCCGCGACGCCGAAGTCGCCATGGAGACGGCGGGGATCACCGCGAACAAGAACACCATCCCCTTCGATCCCGAGAAGCCGATGATCGCGAGCGGCATCCGTCTGGGTACCGCGGCGCTCACCACCCGGGGTATGCGGGAGGGCGAGATGGCCGAGGTCGCGCGCCTGATGGATGCGGCGCTCCGGTCGGCGGGCGATGAGGCGGGGCTCGCCCGGATCGCCGCCGAGGTTGCCGAACTGGCCTCCGGGTTCCCGCTGTACGTAACACCGGCGGCGTGAACGGCGGGGGCGCGCCGGCAATGAGCCGGGCGGCCGATTTCCTCGGTCCCCACGGGGTGCTCGCCGAGTCGCTGCCCGGCTTCGAACACCGGGCCGGGCAGGTGGAAATGGCGGCGCGGGTCGAGGAGACGCTGAACGGCGACGGGACGCTGATGATCGAGGCGGGCACCGGGATCGGCAAGTCGTTCGCCTATCTGATCCCGGCGCTCCTCTGTGGTGAGCGGGTGGTGATCTCGACGGCGACCAAGAACCTGCAGGACCAGCTCTTCGAGAAGGACCTTCCCCAGCTTCAGCGCCTGCTGGGAAGCCGGGTGCCGGTGGCCCGGATGAAGGGCCGGGAGAACTATCTCTGCAGGCTGGAGTGGGCGAAGTTCCAGACCGAAGGCGACCTGAAGCTCGATGCCCGGCGCAGCGCCGACCTCCGGCGGATCGCCGCCTGGGCGGAGAAGACGAAGACCGGAGATCGCGACGAGATTCGGGGACTCCGGGGACCGACGGAGTATTGGCGCGGCATTTCGACCATTTCCGAGAACTGCATCGGTCGCCGCTGTCCTCAGTACGAGGAGTGTCACCTGACGACCCTGCGCAAGGCGGCGCATTCCAGCCGGATCCTGATCGTGAACCACCACCTGCTGGTGGCGGACCTGATCGTGCGCCAGACTGATTTCGGCGAGGTGCTGCCCGAATACGACTACCTGATCGTGGACGAGGCCCACCGGCTCGAGGACGCCGCCACGCATGGTCTTTCGAGCACGCTCTCCGGGGCGGCGGCGGACCGGCTCGCGACGGACCTGACGCGCTTCCTCAAGCGGTCGGCCCCCGAACCCGCTTCCCCCCCGGCGATCCGCAAGCTGCGGCGCTCGTACCGCGAGCTCTTCGAGACGCTCGCCCCGGAACGCGACGACCGGCCGCGACTGTTCCATCCCGACAGCCTGCCCCCCGAGGCGAGGGAGCACGCCGAGGCGGCCTCGCTGCAACTCCAGGCCCTCGAAGGTCATTTCCTGAAGGTGCGGGAAGCCCTGAAAGAGAACCCGCCGCCTGACGGGAGCGATGGCGAGACCGGCGCCGAGCGGCTCCTGAAGCGGATCACGGAGTTCCGTATCGAGCTGAGCGCGCTCATGACGTCCCGGCCCGACTACGTCCACTGGAGCGTGTTCCGGAGAGAAACGACGCGTCCGGAAACCGGGAACGGCAAGGCCAGGACCGGCCGCGGGCCCACCTGTTTCGCGAGCACCGCTCCGGTGTATCCCGGCGGCGAACTGCGGCAGGGGCTCTTCGATCCCCTGAAGTCCTGCGTCCTGACCTCCGCGACGCTGGCGCTCGACGGCGGCTTCGACTACGCCGCCGACGCGCTCGGGGTGACGGCGGCCTCGGGAAGGGTGGTTCCCTCACCCTTCCGGTTCGAGGACCAGGCGCGGCTCTACGTCCCGCGCGATCTGGTGGACCCCCGCAACCCGGGGTTTCAGGAGGCCGCCGCCGAGCGGATCCTCCACCTGGTCACCGCCAGCCGGGGCCGGGCGCTCGTCCTGTTCACGAGCTGGGGGAACCTGGAACGGGTGGGCCGGGTGCTGGGGACGGCCTGTCCCTTCCCGGTGCTGCGCCAGCAGCGGGGCGGGGGCCATGCGGCACTCCTCAACTCGTTCCGGAACACGCCGAACGCGGTCCTGCTGGGGGTGCGCTCGTTCTGGGAGGGGGTGGACGTTCCGGGAGACGCGCTCACCCTGCTGGTGATCGACAAGCTGCCCTTCCCGGTGCCGTCGGATCCTCTGCACCGGGCGCGCGCCGAGCGGGCCGAGGAGGCGACCGGCGACGGCTTCGCCAACTACTCGGTGCCGCAGGCGGCCCTCACCCTCAAGCAGGGTCTCGGCCGGCTGATCCGGACCCAGCAGGACGTCGGGCTGGCCGCGGTCCTCGACTCGCGTCTTGTCCGGATGGGCTACGGCCGGCGACTGCTGCGGAGCCTGCCGCCGTTCCCCCTGATCACGGGGCTGGACGAGGCGACCGGGTTCCTGGAGTCCCTGCCGTGAGCCAGCCCCCGCTCGCCGAGCGCGTCGCCGCGGTCCTCGACCGGATCTCGGAGAGTTGCCGGCGCGCCGGGCGGGCCGAGGGAAGCGTCCGGCTGGTGGCGGTCTCGAAGAAGCGGCCGGCGGCGGACATCGAAGCGGCGGCCGCGCTCGGGGTCACCGACTTCGGCGAGAACCGAATCCAGGAGGCGGCCGCGAAGCTCCCGGGTCTCCGGGTTTCGATCGTTCCGCACCTGATCGGACATCTCCAGCGCAACAAGGCGCGGCAGGCGGCGGGGCTCTTTCCCGTGATCCAGTCGGTGGACAGCGTTGCCCTGGCCAGCCGGCTGAGCGGCATGGTCAGCCAGGGGATCGTCCCGCCCGGCGGGCCTCCCATCCGGGTGCTGGCGCAGGTTGACCTCGCCGGCGAGGCCGCCAAGTTCGGAATCCCGGAGGCCGACCTGCCGCGCGCCCTGGAGGAGATGGCCGGACTGACCGGTCTGCGGCTCGCCGGTCTCATGCTGATGCCGCCGTTCGATCCCGATCCGGAGGCCGTCCGTCCGTGGTTCGTCCGCCTCCGGGACCTGGGCGGCCGGCTGGCCGAAGACGGGCTGCTCCCTCGCGACCCCGAACTCTCGATGGGCATGAGTCACGACTTCGAGGTGGCCATCGCCGAGGGCGCGACCACGATTCGCGTCGGGACCGCGATCTTCGGCCCGCGGCCCGCCTGAAGTGCCGCCGTTCGGAGCGCCGGCCTCCGGCCGGCCCAGTCCTCCCGGTGGGGGCCGCCCGCGCAGCGGGCGAAACATGCCTACTGGACCGGCGTGAAGAAGCGGTCCCACCGGGTCCGGGAAAAGAACCGCACCGGCAGCAGCAGCAGGTCCACGAAGCGCCGGGACAGCCTGGTCTCCAGGTATTCCTCACGCGGCGCCCCGTAGGACCAGTAGATGAAGAGCCCCTTGCCCTTGATGTTCTCGGCGGGGAGCGCGCCCCAGAAACGGCTGTCGTGGCTGTTGTCCCGGTTGTCCCCCATCACGAAATAGTGCCCCTCCGGCACCCGGTATTCCCGCATGCCGGGCTGGCCGCCGTGGACGAACCGGGTGTAGTCCTCGGGCAGGGGATCGCCGTCGATCAGGACCTGCTGGCGTCCGATCTGGAGCGTTTCTCCGGGGAGCCCGACGACCCGCTTGATGAAGTCCCGGTCGGGCTCCTCGGGGAACTTGAACACCACCACGTCGCCCCGCTCCACCTCGCGCGACGGCAACACCCCGGCGCCGCCGTCCTGGTAGAGCATCTTGTTGACCATCAGGTGGTCGCCGATGAGCAGGTTGTCCTGCATGGAGCCGGTCGGGATCTTGAACGCCTGGAAGACGAAGGTGCGCACGAACAGGGCGAGGATCACCGCGGCGCAGATCGACTCGAAGTACTCGCGCGCCGAGGAACGCGGGCGCGGCGTGGCGGGAGCGCTCATGGCGGCCCGGTCAGGCGCCTCCCCAGGCCGGAGTCGTCATTTCCTCCGGAGAGCCGACCACCGTGGTGACCGTCTCCGGATCGAAGGAAACGACGCCGATCGGCGCCTCGGGAGCCTCGGGGAAGAGCAGCTCGGGAACGATTTCGTAGATGCCCTCCTCGAGTCCGGTGCAGGAGACCACCGCGAAGAGGTTCGACTCGTCGACCTGGTTCAACATGCTTCGGGGGATGCGCACGTTGGCCACGATTTCGCCCAGCGCCGGCTGACACGGAGGCTCGTCGGCCTCGCCGGGCGTAATCCAGACGGCCAGCCGCAGTTCGCGGGCCTCCCGCGCTTCGCCGATGTCGAGGCGGACGTCGACATACCGGACACTGGGGCGAAGGGCGGGATCGAGTTCGATCTGCAGGCGCTGCGAAAAGGTCTCCCGCAGCCCCTGGGCGGAGATCGGCTCGGTGGTGATCTGCGCCGTGTCGCGCAGCAGCGACTCGGGCCCCTCCACGGCGAGCTCGAGTGGTTCGATCACGACGCTGTGGATCTCGAACCCCGTAGCCGGCTGGCCGAGCACCCGCGGGCTCACCCGGACGGTGCTGGTCAGGGTGCGGTCGAGGCGCAGGAGCACCTGCGGGGGATCCACCCGCATCACCTGTACGCCCGAAGGCGCTTCCACCGCTTCGGCTCCGAGAAACCAGTTGCGCTCGCCGGGTGCTTCCCCCGTCAGGTCGAGCCGCGCCCGGAGTCCCTGGATGGGGGCGTCGCGCAACAGGCCGGAGGCGCCCCGGAGCCTCACGTCCACCTCCTGGACCGACTGGTCCACGACTTCGAGTCCGGCCGGGACGTTCACGAGCTCCAGGGGTGTGGAGACCAGAACCTCGGCCCCCTGCTCGTCCGCGACGAAGAACCAGAGGCCGAACGCGAGCACGAGCGCCAGGATGGCGCGGAACATCTCGACCGCGCGAAAGGAGCCGGAACCCGCGGCGAACTTGCTCAACGGACGATCTCCGGGCTGGATACAGGGCGGGCCGGCGCCGGCGTGGAGGCGCCGGACGGGGCCGGACGCGACCTCGCGAGTTCCGCTTCCAGATCCGAGCGGTCGGCGACCGGAACGATCCGGCCGCCGGCAACCACGCTCGCCTGCCCGGTCTCCTCGGACACGACCAGCACCGTGGCGTCGGTCTCTTCGGTGAGGCCCAGCGCGGCGCGGTGCCGGGTTCCTCCGAAGCCGCCTTCCGCGTCGTGCCGGGAGAGCGGCAGTACGCAGCGGGCGGCGACGATCCGGTCGCCGCTGACGATCGCGGCTCCGTCGTGGAGCGGGGAGGTGGGCTGGAACAGCGAGACCAGCAGTTGTGAACTCAGTCGCGCGTCCAGCGGCATGCCGGAATCGGCATAGCTCTTGAGGCCGATGTTCCCCTGCCAGACCACGATGGCTCCCACCCGATGGCGGGAGAGATCGGTGGCGGCTTCGACCAGCGTCGCGATGGTGACGCGCTGCGGATCCAGATCCCGGCGCCGGCCGCGGAGGAAACCGCCGCCGCCGATCTGGGCCAGGCCGGTCCTGATTTCCGCCTGATAGAGGACGATGATCGCGATGCCCAGATAGGGCAGCGTGTTGCGCACGATCCACTGGACGGTGGTGAGCCCGAGCTGGCTCGACCCGGTGAGCAGCAGCAAGCCGCCGACGATCACCGTGCCGAAGGCCATCTGGGAGGCGCGGCGGCCCTCGATGAGCTTCAGCAGGACGTAGATCGCCCCGGCCACCAGGAGGATGTCCAGGACATCCGTCCAGGACAGGCGCGCCGCGAGCGTCTCGGCCAGCTCGAGGATTCTTTCGGTCAATCTGGTTCAGGCGAGGTGCTCTGCCGCCACGAGCCCGCCTCTAGCCGATCAGGTGGCGCCGCCGGGTTCAGGCACCAGGGGAGGGGTGATGGCGACCCGTCCGGGCACTTTCTCCGGAGCGGCGTCAGCGGACTCTTCGTCGGGTGCCACCGGAGCGGGCGCGGGCTCGGGAAGGGGTTTCCCTTCGAGGGCGAGCTGGACTTCCTCGGAACTCAGCACCTCGCGCTCCAGGAGTGCTTCGGCGACGGCCGCCAGCCGGTCACGGTTGTCCTCGAGAAGCTTCTTCGCCCGGTGATAGGCGTCGTCCACGATGCGATGCACCTCCGCATCGATCGCTTTCGCGGTGCTCTCGCTGTAGTCCTTCCGGGCCGCCAGATCGCGCCCCAGGAACACCTCGGCGTTCGATCGGTCGAACGTGAGCGGTCCCAGGGTTTCGCTCATCCCCCACTCGCAGACCATGCGGCGCGCCAGATCGGTCGCCTTCTGGATGTCGTCGGACGCTCCGGTGGTGACCTGTCCCAGGACGATCTCCTCGGCGAGCCGGCCGCCCATCTTGACCGCGATCATCGCCTCGACGTAGTCCCGGTCGTGGGTGCGCCGATCGTTCTCCGGCAACAGCATCGTCACCCCCATCGCCATTCCGCGCGGAATGATGCTGACCTTGTGCAGCGGATCCGCTTTTTCGAGCAGCGCCGCCACCACCGCGTGTCCGGCCTCGTGATACGCCGTCGTGCGTTTCTCGTCCGGCGTCATGATGACCGAGCGGCGTTCCGCGCCCATGAGGACCTTGTCCTTCGCCTGCTCGAAGTCCTCCATGCGGACCTTCTTCTGGGTGTACCGCGCCGCGTTCAGCGCCGCCTCGTTCACCAGGTTGGCGAGATCGGCCCCCGAAAAGCCGGGAGTGCCCCGGGCGATGATGCTGAGGTCCACGTCCGACTCGAAGGGGATACGGGCGCTGTGGACCTTGAGGACGCCCTCCCGGCCCTTGATGTCGGGCAGGGAAACCACCACCCGGCGGTCGAAGCGTCCGGGGCGGAGGAGCGCCGGATCCAGCACGTCGGGCCGGTTCGTGGAAGCGATCAGGATCACGCCGTCGTTGGACTCGAAGCCGTCCATTTCGACGAGCAACTGGTTCAGCGTCTGTTCCCGCTCATCGTGTCCGCCGCCGAGGCCCGCGCCCCGCTGGCGGCCCACCGCGTCGATCTCGTCGATGAAGATGATGCACGGCGCGTTCTTCTTGCCCTGTTCGAACAGGTCGCGCACCCGGCTGGCTCCGACACCGACGAACATCTCGACGAAGTCCGAGCCGCTGATGGTGAAGAAGGGAACGTTGGCTTCCCCGGAGATGGCGCGCGCGAGCAGGGTCTTGCCCGTTCCGGGAGGCCCCATCAGCAGCACGCCCTTGGGAATCCGCCCCCCGAGGCGCTGGAACTTCTGCGGCTCCTTGAGGAAGTCGATGATTTCCTGGAGTTCTTCCTTCGGCTCGTCGACGCCGGCCACGTCCTTGAAGGTGACCTTCTTCTGCTGGTTGGAGGTCAGCTTCGCCCGGCTGCGGCCGAACGACATGGCGCGGTTGCCCGGCGCCTGCATCTGCCGGATGAGGAAGAAGAAGAGTCCGACTATGAGCAGGATCGGCAACCAGCTCAGCAGGGTCACGATCCAGGGAGTGCGGCTGGCGTCGTCGGCCTGCACGTTGATTCCGCGGTCCAGCAGGGTGGACACCAGACCCTCCATCTCCGGCGCGAAGGTCTTGAAGGACTTGCCGTCCACGTCCGTTCCGGTGATCTCGCTTCCGGCGCCGGTTCCGCTGATGCGGACGTCGGTGACCTTGTCCTCTTCCACGCGCTGCATGAACTGGGTGAAGGACAGCTCGTTCTCCTCTTCGGAGATCCGGCTCGAAACGTTCCAGAACAGGATCAGCACGAGCGAGGCCGTCAGCCAGAACATGAGGTTCTTCATCGTCGAACTCATCTCAACTCAAACAGACGCGGGGAGCAGGCCGCGTGACCCTGTTCACCGGTTCCCGGTTCTCGTCACTCATATGAAGGAAGTCCCGGCAAATTATAGGTTGCGGCCCTGATCTCCCGGCCGGGCCGGCCCCCGGGGCCCGACAATGGCTTCGGCAGGACGCGCGCCACATCGGAGTGCTTCAGGGCCCGCCGGCGCTGGCGGCGGGGGCCGTTTCCGCCGGCGAGACCGTCAGCACCCGCCCCTCGAGCCGCGCGACCGCCCCCGGGAGGTTCAGCGACGATCCGCCGCGGCCGGCCCTGACGAGGCCGAGAACCGCCTCGACGTGCACGGCTCCGATCCGCCGCAGATCTCCGCGGGCGGTCCTGAGTCCTTCCCGGACGAGCCGGCGCGCGAGCGCCGGGTGCGCCGCCCCGAGCGCGGCGGCCGGGAACCGGACCAAGGTGGAACCGCCGCGTTCCGCCACGCTCGCGACCTCCCGGAAGCGTTCGGCGGTGAGTTCGCTCAGCCACTCCTCGTCGTCCCGGAGGAGCGAGGCGGTCCGGCCGAGCGCCGCTTCCGCCTGGGGGTTCACCGCGTCCCGGAGGAGGGGAAGGGCCCGGTGCCGGATGCGGTTGCGGGTGAATCCCTCGAGCTCGTTGGAGGGATCGGGATAGAACGGCCACCCGGCCTCGGTCACGAGCTGGGTGATCTCGGTCCGTGAAACCGAGAGCAGGGGCCGGACGATCACGAGTCCCCGCTCGTCGTTCCGGACGGGGGCCATGGCGCCGAGCCCGAGGCTTCCGGCGCCGCGCGCCAACTGGAGCAGAACGGTCTCGGCCTGATCGGTCAGGGTGTGCCCGAGAAGAACCGTGGTGACGCCCCGTTCCCGGGCGATTCCGGCAAAGAAATCGAGCCGGGCCAGCCTGCCGGCTTCCTCGGTGGAGCGTCCCTCCCGGTCGGCGCGGCCCTGGACGTCGTGGCGGCCGCTGACGCATTCGATCCCGAGCGACGACGCGACGGTCCGCGCGAACCGGGCCTGCTCCCCGGAATCCGGGCGGAGCCGGTGGTCGAGGTGCGCCGCCAGCAGCGCCGGTCCACCGGCCCTCTCGGAGACCCCACCGCGTCCGCCGAGCAGGTGAAGCAGGGCCGTCGAGTCCATGCCACCGGAAAACCCGACCAGGACGGACCGGTTCCCGGCGTCGGCCGGAAACCACTCCAGGGCGTCTGCGATCGCTTGCCGCACGGCCGCGAGAACGGGGCGCCCCGGCCCTTTCCTCTCCGGAGGTGGCTCTTTGGAGACCCGGGGACCGGGCGCCGTTTCAGTGGCCATCCTCTTTCTCACCCGAGCCCGCTGGCCCCGGGGTGACCGGTTCGATCCGCAGCCGCGTGATCCGGTGGCCGTCCACGGCCATGACCCGGAGCACGGCGCCGGGAATCGAGACGGTTTCCCCCTCTTCGGGGATGCGGCCGGTTCGGGCGAGCACGAATCCCGCTACCGTGTCGTAGTCGTCCCCCGCCGGGATCTCGATCGCCGCTTCGGGGGTGCTCGGGCCGGGTCCGTGCCCGGCGAGTTCGGCGTTGGCCTCGGAAACGGTCAGGGTGCCGTCGAGCAGAAAGCTCCCTCCTGGCCCCGGCGCACGCTCGCCCGGTCCGGGACCGCGGATGGCTCCGAGAAGCGAACTCGACGTAACCAATCCCTCAACGCCCCCGTGTTCATCCACCACGATGAGCATGCGGCAGGACTGTTCGCGCATCTGGACGAGCGCCTGGGCGAGCGTCGCGGTACCCGGAGAAAAGCGCGCCGGCGTCAGGTGGTTTTCCGGCCGGAAGCCGGCCCCGGACTCGGCTGCCGGCAGGACGTCGCGAAGGTCCACGACGCCCCGCACGTCGTCGAGGGTGCTCCCCACCACCGGGAGCCGGGTGTGGCCGTGGTGGCGGAAGAGCCGCATCGTCTCCGAGACGTCCGCGTCCAACGGGACGGCCACGATCGCCCGCCTCGGGGTCATGACCTCGGTGAGCCGCCGCCCGGTGGCATCAGCAAGTTTCACCAGGACCTGCCGTTCGACAGCGTCGGCGTCGGGGGACCCGAAGCGCAGGCTCTCCCGCATCTCGGCGGCGCTGATGGCCGCCTCGCGCGCCGGGCGCGAGATGCCGACCATCCGCAGCAGGTTCGTCACCAGCCAGGACAGGGCGGCGGCGATCGGACCGAGGAGCCAGAGCAGCCCCTGCACCGGACGCACCATGCCCAGCGACCACTTCTCGGAGTGGCGGGCGGCGATGCTCTTGGGCACCATCTCGCCGAAGACGAGCAGGGCGGCGCCGACGAGGAGCGTCGCGAGGGTTGCCGCCTGGGCGCGTTCCTCGGTGGTTTCCGCTCCGGCAGAGAGCACCACGGTGGCCAGCACGCCGGCGAGTACGTTGGCGAAGACGTTTCCCGTCAGGATGGCTCCCAGGAAACGTTCCGGATGCTCGGCCACCCGGACGACCGCGGCCGCCCTGCGGCTGCGGACTGCCAGCGCGCGCAGGCGGTGCAGCCGCACCGCCATGAAGGCGGTCTCCGATCCCGAGAAGAAGGCCGAAAGGACGAGCACTCCGAGGAGCGCCGCCGCGAAGGCCCAGGTCACCTAGCGGCCTTTGGTGGAACTGGCGTGAGCACCAAGAACGGCGAGGCGCCTGGCTGACCCAGTTCTCCCGGTGGGGGCGGCGCGTGAGGGAGGAATACCGAGTGTATTTCGACCGAAACGCAACGCAGAGCGCCTCGGAGAGGCGCGGTTCAGCCGGGCCCCCCACCGGGAGAACTGGGCATCGCCGTTCGACTGCCGCGTGAGTCTCACCACAGGCTGCTAGCGGCCTGTCAACGTGCGGTATTTGGTGTCCCGCTGCACCGGGGCGAATCCGGCTTCCCGGATCAGGATCTGCACCTCGTCGATGCTCGTGCGGTTGATGAAACCCGTGCAGGCGTGGACGTTCTCTTCGAGCAGCGTGCCTCCGAAGTCGTCGGCGCCCCAGTGCAGGCCGACCTGGCCGGCCTTCTTCCCCTCGCTGAACCACGACGCCTGGATGTGGTCGAAGTTGTCCAGCACGAGCCGCGAGACGCCCAGGATCCGGAGGTAGTCGTTCGGCCCCGCGTAGTGGGGGATCTTCCTGACGAGAGGAGTGTTCCCGGGCTTGAAGCTCCAGGGCACGAACGCCGTAAATCCGTGGAACTCGTCCTGCAGCTCGCGGATGCTCGTCAGGTGGGTGACGATGTCCTCCGTCGTTTCCACATGGCCGTACATCATGGTCGCGGTACTCACGAACCCGACGGCGTGAGCCTCCCGGTGCACATCGAGCCAGGCGGACGCGCCGCCCTTCTTGTGGGAAACCTTCCGCCGCACCCGGTCGCTCAGGATCTCGGCGCCGCCCCCGGGGAGCGTGTCCTGTCCCGCCTCCTTGAGCTTGACCAGAACCTCACGAATGCCGAGCCCGCTGACCTTGGCCATCCCTTCGACTTCCACCGCCGACCAGTAGTGCGGGGTCACCTCCGGAAAGCGTTCGCGCGATGCGCGGACGAGATCGAGGTAGTAGTCAAGCGGCAGCGATTCGTTGACTCCGCCCTGCAGGAGGACCGTCGTCGCGCCCTGTTCGACCGCTCTGCCGATGCGGTCCAGCATTTCCTCGACCGAATGGGTGTAGGCCTCCGCGTGTCCCGGGGGCCGGTAGAAGGCGCAGAAGGTGCAGTCCACCTCGCAGACGTTGGTGTAGTTCGGATTCGTATCGACCACGAAGGTGACTTCCCGTTCCGGGTGCCGGCGGAAACGGTCGTGGTTGGCAAGCTCTCCGACAAAGAGCAGCGGAGCCTCGTCCATCAGCCAGACGGCATCGGTTTCGGAAAGCCGAACGCGACTTTCCACCTTGCGCCGGATGCGGTCCATCGCGCCAGTCAACATGATGCGCCGTTCTCCTGCCTCACCGGTGACGAAGAGGCGAGGTTCCCTTTCCCTACCAGTCGCCGGAAGGTGTCGAACCCCCGGCGCTCCGGCTCGTCGAACCGGTAGGTGAAATCCAGGAGGTACCTCTCGATGGTCGACCTGTCTCCCAACGGCCCCGCCGCCTCGTCGGCGATTTCGGGAATCCTCTCGATGCCTCGTTCGAGCGAGCCGGCGATCGTGTCCTCGAGCCCGGACCGCTTGGCCGAAGTCAACGACCGGCGCGCGCTCCAGATCGCGAAGACGAAGGGCAGTCCGGTCCACTCCCTCCAGCAGGCGGCAAGGTCGAAACGGTAGGGAAACCGCGGATCAGGCCGTTCCCGCTCCCGAAGCGCCTCGTCGCCGATGAGGAGGACGGCTTCGTGTTCCCGCGTGACCCCCGCGCGGTACACGGGACGCTTGATGCCGATCCGCTCCTCGAGCCAGAGCCGGAGGAGCAGCACCGACGTCGAGGTCTCCCGGGTGATCTCGATGGTCCTTCCACCGAGTTGTTCCGCCGGGCGGCGCGAGAGGAGAAACACGCTGCCCGCATGCTTGCGGCAGGCGATTCCGAACGTGCCCTGCGCGTCTCCCAGCGGGGAGTACCGCTCTTCGTTACGAATCAGGTCTCCCACCGAAAGAAGTCCGGCGTCGAGCTCGGACGTTGCCGCGAGCCGGCCGATCTCGGACGGAGACGCCCGGAACACGCGCAGGCCCGGAAAGGGCTCGAAGGGTCGGGTATTGAGGTAGGCGAGTTGCCCGAGCAGCAGGCGCACGAAGGAGAACCGGTCCCGCCGGCGGTCAGGCGGCCTCCCAGACCTGCACCACGTTGTAGAGCGCGTCGCGCTCCACGGGGACCTTGCCGGCGTCCTGAATCATCTGGATGAGCCGCTCCCGGGCGACGCCGACCGGACTCGTCGCCTGCGCGAGATGGGCGATCTTCTCTTCGCCGATGGTTCCGTCGAGGTCGCTGGCCCCGAAGTTCAGCGCCATGGCCGCCGAGTCCTCGCCGAGCATCACCCAGTACGCCTTGACATGGGGGAAGTTGTCGAGGAGCAGCCGGGCGCAGGCGACGGTTCGGAGATCCTCGAGCACCGACGCCTGGCGCTCGGCGAGTCCGGTGTTGCCCGGCTGCAGGGCGAGCGGGATGAACGACTGGAACCCGGCGCCGGCCGGATCGCGTCCATCCTGCGCATCCCGGAGCTGGACCATGTGATCCACGCGTTCGGCGAGCGTCTCGATGTGTCCGTAGAGCAAGGTCGCGTTCGTCATGATCCCCATGCGATGAGCCGCCCGATGCACCTCGAACCAGCGTTCGCGACCGATCTTGGTCTTGAAGGTCTCCTTGCGGACGCGGTCCGAGAACACCTCCGCTCCGCCCCCCGGCAGCGTCCGGAGGCCCGCCTCCTTCAACTGGATCAGGATGTCCTCGATACTGGTCTTCTCCAGCCGGGCGAACCAGTCGATTTCAACGGCGGTCCACGCCTTGATCTGGACGGTCGGGAAGTTCCGATGGATCTCCCGAACGATCTCGAGATAGCGGGCGAAGGGCCACTTGGGGTGGAGGCCCCCCACGATATGGACCTCGGAGAGTTCGTCGGACACCTGCGCGAGGACGTCCTCGAGGGACTGTTCGTAGGCGTGCTCGTCGCCGGGCTTGGCGGCGAAGTCGCAGAAGACGCAGGAAAGAACGCACAGGTTCGTCGGGTTGATCTGCCGGTTCACCACGAACTGGACCCGGTCCCCGTTGCGCGCCCGGGCGGCGTGGTCCGCCATCCGGCCCAGCGCCGGCAGGTCGACGGTCTTCAGCAGCGCGATCCCGTCGTCGAAGTCGAGGCGATCTCCGGCCAGGACCTTCTCCCAGATCGGAACCAGGGCGCGGTCGCGGAACGCGACGCCTTCGGCAATCAGCACGGGGAATCTCCGGCGCCAGGCTGCTCGGGAAAAGACCGGATGCGTTGGGCATCCCGGGCGCGAAAGGCGTCGATGGAGGGCAAAAATCCTAGCATGAGCGCACCGGGGTGAGGACCGCCGCTTCCGGCGCTTATCGGGTCTCTTCTTCCCGCCAGCCGGGCGCGTCGCCGAGTCCCAAAACGCCGAGCACCTTGTCGCAGAAGCCGTCCACGACTTCGGCCATGGAGTCGGGGTTCCGGTACCAGGGAGGGGCCACGGGCATCACGATCCCGCCCGCTTCGGAAACGGCGAGGGCGTTCCGCAAGGTGATGGTGGACCAGGGCGTCTCGCGCACGCAGAGGACGAGGCGCATGCGCTCCTTGAGGGCGACCTGGGCTGCCCGGGTAATCAGGGTGTCCGCGATTCCGTTTGCGACCTTGCCCAGTGTCGAAAGGCTGCACGGGATCAGAACCAGGGCGTCGTAGCGGTTGGAACCCGAGGACCACGGAGCGGCCAGGTCGGAGTCGCGATGAACACGTTGGACGTGTTCCTTCAGGTCATCCAGCGCGAGGCCGGTCTCGAGCCGCAGCACCTCCTCCCCCCAGCGGGAGACGATGAGGTGTTTCTCGCCCGGACAGCGCTTCAGGAACCGGACACCGTAGACCGCTCCGGAAGAACCCGACATGCCGACGACGATTCTCATGACACGGGAATGGGGGATTGGGACAGCAGTATGCCCAGGAAGACGACGCAACCCAGCACGGCGTTCACCTGAAAGAAGGCGAAGTTCACCCGGTGCCGGAGTCGATGCTGCAGGACGAAGAGGCCGCCGGTGAGGATGAACAGGAGGCCGGACACTGCACCATGGAGCGAAGTTGAGAACAGAATCATAAGAGCGGCGAACGCGAGGGCATGCATTCCCGCGGCGACCCTTGCCGCTCGCCGGCTTCCGATAGCCGCAGGCAGCGAGAAGACACCGGTTCTGCGGTCCGACTCTTCATCGAGGGTTGCATAGAGGATGTCGAAGCCCGCGGACCAAAGAGCGGTGAAGGCGGCCAGCATCACGATCGGGAAAAGACCTCGCCATTCGAGAGCCACCGCATAAAACCCGCATAGCGGGCCCAGGGCGAGCGTGATGCCGAGTCCCAGGTGCGCCCACCTGGTGGTTCGCTTCAGAAGGGGATAACCGACGAAGGCCGCCAGCGGGATGGGAGCGATGACCAGGCAACGGGGCGAGATAGCCCAGGCCGCTGCCAGGGCGACGAGGAACGCGAGGACTGCCACGACGACCGCACCCCGAAGGGAGATCGCACCCGCCGGCAAGGCGCGATTCGCGGTGCGTGGATTCTGTGCGTCGAGGTGGCGATCGAGGATGCGATTCAGCCCCAGCGCAGTCGTGCGCGCTCCCGTGGCCGCGACGAGAATCAACAGCGCCGTGCGCGGGGTGAGTGGAGGTTCCGCCAACAATGCTCCCGCATAGATCAGCGGAACCGAGAACAGCGTATGTTCGACCTTGAGGTACTCGGCCCAGACCTTGAGGCGGTGTCGAACCGAGGTCTGCACGTTACCGGATGCGTCCCCAAACATGTGCCTCATAGTCGGTGGAGGAATTGAGCGATACGGGCGGCAAGACTAGCAGTCCCGTTCTGATCTAAGTACTTCATCGCGTTCGGACGCATTCATCGGTTGACCGAAGTTGGAAAGCAGTGTTACGCTGAAGTTGCGGGTTGCGCAGCGGGACGTCGTTTCGTTTGCTCGCTATCCCCCGAACGGATTTCTCGCGAAGGGTGAAAAGAACTGTAATGAAGAAAAAGGCGCGGCGATCGGCCAAGAAGAAAACGCGCAGGAAGGTAGCTGCGCGTGTGGCGTCGCGTAGTGGCGTTGCCCGAAAGAAAGTCTCGCGCAAGAAGGCGACGCGTAAACGGTTGACGCGCAAGACAACAGCGCGCAAGAAGGTGGCGCGCAAGAAGGTCGCCCGGAAGAAAGTTGCCCGTAAGAAGGTGACGCGCAAGAAGGTCGCCCGGAAGAAAGCGACGCGGAAGAAAGCAACCCGGAAGAAGGCGACGCGGAAGAAGGCGACTCGGAAGAAGGCGTCGCGGAAGAAGGCGACCCGGAAGAAGGCGACGCGGAAGAAGACGACCCGGAAGAAGGCCACTCGGAAGAAAGCCACCCGGAAGAAGGCGACCCGGAAGAAGACGACCCGGAAGAAGACGACTCGGAAGAAGGCGACTCGGAAGAAGGCGTCGCGGAAGAAGGCGACCCGGAAGAAGGCGTCGCGGAAGAAAGCCACCCGGAAGAAGGCGTCGCGGAAGAAGACGACCCGGAAGAAGGCCACTCGGAAGAAAGCCACCCGGAAGAACGCCACTCGGAAGAAAGCCACCCGGAAGAAGGCGTCCCGGAAGAAGGCTTCCCGGAAGAAGGCGTCCCGCAAGAAGACCACCCGGAAGAAGGCGACGCGGAAGAAGACGACCCGGAAGAAGGCCACTCGGAAGAAAGCCACCCGGAAGAAGGCGACTCGGAAGAAGACGACTCGGAAGAAGGCCACCCGGAAGAAAGCCACCCGGAAGAAGACGACTCGGAAGAAGGCGTCCCGGAAGAAGGCGTCCCGGAAGAAAGCCACCCGGAAGAAGACGACTCGGAAGAAGGCGTCCCGGAAGAAGGCGTCCCGGAAGAAGGCGTCCCGGAAGAAGGCGTCGCGGAAGAAGGCCACCCGGAAGAAGGCCACTCGGAAGAAGGCCACTCGGAAGAAAGCCACCCGGAAGAAGGCCACGCGGAAGAAAGCGACCCGGAAGAAGGCGACCCGGAAGAAGGCGTCGCGGAAGAAGGCGACCCGGAAGAAGGCGACCCGGAAGAAGGCGTCGCGGAAGAAGGCGACCCGGAAGAAGGCGTCGCGGAAGAAGGCGACCCGGAAGAAGGCGACCCGGAAGAAGGCCACTCGGAAGAAGGCGACCCGGAAGAAGGCGACCCGGAAGAAGGCGACCCGGAAGAAAGCGACCCGGAAGAAGGCGACCCGGAAGAAAGCGACCCGGAAGAAAGCGACCCGGAAGAAAGCGACCCGGAAGAAGGCGACCCGGAAGAAGGCGACCCGGAAGAAGGCCGCCCGCGCCGCTGCGGCGCCGTCCGAGCCGCCCGCGGTGACCTCATCTTCCCCACCGGAACCGGTCGCGTCTTCCTAGCCGGTTCCCGGCCGGACGAGCCGGCGGGCTGCCTTCGCCGTCAGGATGCCGGGGCGCTTCCCCGGGCGGAGTCGCGGCTGGCGCCACCGGTATCGGGGTCGTTTCGAGGACGGGCCCTATGCTAAATTTCTCCGCCCGCTCAACGCGTTTTCCACAACTTCCACTGCTTCGGGGAGGAGAGTTCCGCCGTGCGTTTCCACTGTCCGCCATCCACCAAGGGCGCCACTCGCTGGCGTCGCAGCCTCCTCGTAACCGGACTCTGCCTGGCTCTCACCGCCAGCGCCTGTGGCGGGCCGGACATCGGGGTCAGCGGTGAGGAGATCAAGCTGGGCAGCTTTGCTCCGCTGACCGGACCCTATGCGGCGCTTGGGAACGTCGGCCGCTCGATGGCCGCCTACTTCGAGTGGCTCAACGCCCAGGGCGGTATCCATGGCCGCACGGTCAACCTGGTCCTCAAGGACGATCAGGGAGACCCGGAACAGACGCCCGCTCTCGTGGACGAATTGCTGCGGGAGGAACAGGTCTTCGCGATGGTTGGCGGGATGAGCAGCGCCAACACCCTCGCGGTCCGGGAAGCGGTGGGGCTGCGACTGGTGCCGTGGGTGAATCCCGGTTCCAGCGCGCGGGAATGGACGGACCCGCTCGACGCCTACATCTTTTCCATCCTGCCCACCTCCGTCACCGCGGCGCAGGTGCTGGCCCGCTATGCGATGAGTGAACTCGGGGTGAACCGGATCGCGTCGCTGGCGGAAGACACCCCCTTCGGGATCCAGGGGCAGGAGGGCTACCGGCTCGGCGTCCGGCGCTTCTACGAGCAGGTGGCGGCCGCGCTTCCCGATGGCGTGGAAGTGCGCTACGCGCGGATCTCCAGCCGGCCCCGGCGCCCGCGGACCGATGACCCCACCAGCGAGGGCTGGCACGAGTACCCGACTGGAGGCGAAGGGGTCCTGTGGCGGGTCCAGCGGGTCGATGGCGGCCGTTGGGGCCGACCGGAGGCTGCTCCGGAAGACGTGGGGATGCGTCGCAGCCCGAAGGAAGGAGGCGGCATGGAAGCCGCCCTCGCCGAGTTCAAGGAAAAGCAGGCCGGGGCGATCGTCATCTGGGGCGTCGCCGAGTACGGAGCCGAGGTCGTGAGGGCGATCGACGCCGATCCGGATTGGAACCCGATCCTGCTTGGCGGGTTCGCGATGGCCGACACGGCGATGATCGATCTCGCCGGCGAGGCGTTCGAGGGAGCGATCGTGGCCTCGACCACTCCCGATCTCTCGGTCGATTCGGACTCCACCCGGCTGGTGAAGCAGATTCTCGCCGACTACGCGCCCGAGGTGCCGTTCGGGGACTACGCCATGCTCGGAATGGCCTGGGCCCAACTGGCTCACGAGGGCATGGAACGCGCGGGAGAGGACCTCAGGCGGATCAACCTCATTCGCGCGCTCGAGACCCTCGACAACTGGCAGGGCCTGCTGGGTCATCCCGTGACGTTCTCCGACCAGAGTCACCTCGGATTCGACGCCGTGACGCTGAAGCGCGTCGAGAACGGCGAGTTCGTCGCCATCACCGGCTGGCTCTCGGAGTAGTCCGCACCCGCGCGCGCCGGTCGGCAGGGCTGACCGGCGGCGCCGCGGATTGAAGTTCTAGTCGCCGGGGGATCCGGCGCCGGCCGTTCGTCCGAGATACGCCTGGCGCACCTCGGGATCGTCGAGCAGTTCCGCTCCGCTGCCCTGGCGGACGATCCGGCCGCCTTCGAGGACGTAGGCGCGTTCCGCGATCTCGAGCGCGCGCACCACGTTCTGCTCGACGAGCAGCACCGCCACCCCGTCCCTGCGAATCTCCTGGATGGTGTCGAACACGGTGTCCACCACCCGGGGCGACAACCCCAGTGACGGTTCATCCATGAGCAGGAGCTTCGGCGAGGCCATGAGCGCCCGGCCGATCGCGGCCATCTGGCGTTCTCCTCCGGAAAGCGTGCCCGCCAGTTGCCCGGCGCGCTCGGCGAGCCGCGGCAGGAGTTTGAAGACGGCGTCCAGCCGCTCCGCCGGGGAGCCCCTTCGGCGGACCGCGTAGGCGCCCAGCCGAAGATTCTCGGCCACCGTCATCTCGGGCCAGATCCGGCTCCCTTCGGGTACGTGCGCAATGCCGGCCTCGACGACCTGCGTCGAGGAGGAGCCCACGATCGAGCGTCCGTCGAACCGGATCTCACCCGATTCCGGTCGGGACAGATCGCTGATCGCGCGCAGCGTCGTCGTCTTGCCGGCGCCGTTGGCCCCCAGCAGGGCCACCACTTCCCGCCGGTCCACCTCGAAGGTGACGCCGCGGAGCGCGGGCACTCCGCCGCGGCGGACCTTCAGGTCGCGAACCTCGAGGAGACTCATTGGCGCAACGTCCTCACGATCCGGCGGACCTGCCCAGATACGCCTCGATTACCGCGGGGTCCCGGGTCACCTCCCCGGGGGTGCCGATGGCGATGGTGGCGCCGTGGTCGAGCACATGGACCCGGTGGGAGATGTCCATGACCGCTTCCATGACGTGCTCGACATAGATGATGCCGATGCCGCTCGTGTGAACCTCCCTGAGGATCCCGACCGTTTCACGCACCTCCGTGGGATTGAGCCCGGCGGCGACCTCGTCGACCAGCAGGACCCGGGGACGCGTGGCGAGAGCGCGGGCGAGGTCCAGCCGCTTCCGTTCGGCCAGATTCAGCGAATGTACCGGCGCGTTGCGGCGGGGTTCGAGTTTGGTCAGCGCCACGCACCGCTCGGCCGTGTCGGAAGCGGAGGCCCCGGGGACCCGCCGGCCGAACTGGGCGCCCACCAGGACGCTCTCGAACGCCGTCATGGCCAGGAAGGGGCGGGGAACCTGAAAGGTGCGGGCGAGCCCCAGCCGGCAGATCCGGTGGGAGGGAAGATGGTGGATTTCCCGCCCCTCCAGGAGGATCTCCCCGGAATCGGGTGCGAACTGGCCGCTGAGCAGGTTGAAGAGCGTGGTCTTGCCGGCGCCGTTCGGGCCGATGAGACCGAGGATCTCTCCCTCCCGAAGCGTCAGATCGAGGCAATGCACCGCCGTGAGGCCGCCGAAGCGCTTGACGACTCCGCGCGCTTCGACCAGGGCCGATCCCGCCGCCGGCCCGCTCATCCGGCCCTCCTTCGTATCAGCCTCACGAACTGGGCGACGCGCGGCGCCGCCCCCCGCGGCTCCAGCAGGATGATGAAGATCAGCAGCGCCCCGAACGCCGCGAGGTGAATGTCCGCGAGACTGGCGAGCACGAACTGCTCGAGGAAGAGGTAGATCCCGGCGCCCAGCACCGGCCCCATCACCGTGCCGATCCCTCCCACCAGCACCATGAGCACGAGGCTGATCGAAAGATCGAACCCGAACACCTTTTCCGGGACGATGTAGAGGGTGAACACCGCGTAGTAGCTTCCGGCGAGTCCGGTCAGGGCGGCGGTGATGGCGAAGACCGTGACCTGTTGCCGGGCGACGTTGACGCCGGAAGCGGCGGCGGCCTGCGCGTCCTCACGGAGCGCGATCAGTCCGAGACCGAGACGCGAACGCCGCACCGCGGCGCTGACGAGTACCGCTGCCACCGCGAGGACGGCGCCGAGCGCGTAGAGCAGGACGGGCCCCAGGTCCTCCTCGAGCGGCAGCGTGAGGCCCGAAGCGCCGCCGGCCGCCTCGATGTGGTTCGCGACGATCCGCGTCGCTTCCGCCACCCCGATCGTGGCGATGGCGAAATAGGGCCCCCGGAGCCGGAGGCAGGGCCATCCCCAGATCACGCCGTAGAGGGCCGCGAGAACCGCGGCCGCCGGCATCGTGAGAACGGGATGAAAGCCGGCCAGCCACAGCATGGACGTGGCGTAGGCCCCCACCCCGAAGAGCGACGCGTTGCCGAACGAGATCTGCCCGGCGAAACCTCCCACCAGGTTCCAGGCGCTGGCCAGCAGGACGTTCAGGAACAGGAGCTGGGCGAGCCGCGAGGAGTAGGGATTGGCGAGCAGCAGGGGAGCGAGCAGCGCCAGTCCGCCGAGCGCCCCCACCCCGAGGAGGACCTGGCGCCGGGCGAAAGACGACATCGGCGTCAGTCCGAATCGGCCCTGCGCATCACGAGCGCCGCGGTCAGGACCAGGAAACTCACGACGTCCCGGTAGCCCGTGTGGATGTAGAAGGCGGTCAGGTCTTCGGCGATGCCGAGCCCGATGCCGGCGACCAGGATTCCGCCGATGTTGGTGAGTCCGCCCAGCACGACGACGCAGAAGCTCTTGAGGAGGAAGCGGGCGCCGAACTCGGGAGTGACCGAGTAGAACAACGACATCAGGCTCCCCGCGGACATCGCCAGCGCGGAACCGATTCCGAAGGCGACGGCCCACACCCGGTTCACCGGGACGCCGGACAGGGCTGCCGCTTCGCGGTCCTGGGCCACGGCGCGGAGCGCGAGACCCGACCAGGTCCGCTTCAGCATGAGCGCCAGCACCACGAAGCCGAGCAGCGAGAAGCCGGACACGATCAGCCGCGGGATGCTCAGCGTCAGCGGTCCGACTGCCAGCGACTCGAGCGAGTAGGACGTCAGGAGCGACCGGTCGGCGCCGCCGAAAATGAGATAGAGGGCGTTCCGGACGATCAGCCACACGCCGAACAGCAGGAGCAGGGTGGTGACCGGCGGGCTGTCCCGGAGGCGGAACACCAGGGTCCGCTCCACGGTGGCCCCCAGGGCGAAGCCGAGGGGAACGGTGATCAGGATGGACACCAGCGGGTCCATTCCGAACGTGGTGTTGAGCCACCAGGTCACGTACACGCCGAGGGTCAGGAAGGCCCCGTGAGCGAGGTTGACGACCCGCAGGACGCCGTAGATCAGGCCGAGCCCGTACGCCATGTAGGCGTAGACGGTGCCCACCAGGATCCCGGACGCCAGGACGGAGAGGAGGTCAACCACGGCGCGGGTTCGTCAGTCGGCGTCCCTGGTGTCATCGACGCCCCGCCCCGACCGGCGCCGGGTGGCCGTCTCAGCTTCCCAGGTAGGCGGGTCCCTCCGCCGCATCCGGCGGGAAGACGATGCGGACGCCCCCCTCCGGCTGGTTCTGAACGATGACGCAGCGGTTCTCGATCTGGAGGCGGCTCTCCTCCGGGAAGTAGAGCCGGCCCCCGGGCAGCAGGGAGTCTTCCAGCTCCAGGCTCTTGAGGGCATCCCGGATCGCCTCCGGCTCCGTGGAGTTCGCGTTTCCGATGGCGGCGATCAGCGCCCTGGCCGCTTCGTAGGCGACCGCGGGGTAGTACTCGGTCACCGGTCCGCCGAACTGCGCCTCGTAGCGTTCGACGAAGTGCTGTGACCGCTCGTAGGGCAGGGCCCGGGTCCACCACTGCGCCGAAACCAGGTGGGAAACCGCTTCGCCCAGGCCCTCGCGAACCGAACGCTCCGGGCCGCGCGCTCCGTAGCTCACCGCGATGTGCCCGAGTCCCTGCTCCACGTAGGCGCGGTGCTGCAGCAGGAAATCGGGTTCGTGGGCGTCCGACAGGAACACGTCCGCTTCGACCGAACGCACCTTCACGATCAGCGAGGTGTGGTCGCTCGAGAGGTGTTCGAAGGACTCGTCGAGGACGAGTTCGAACCGGTCCGTCTGCCCTTCGATGACATCGTGGACGCCGGTCCGGTATTCACGGCCGTGGTCCGTGTTCTGCCACACCATCGCGACCCGGAGCGGTCTGGGAAGGCGATCCTGGTCCTGCTCCCACATCAGCCACTCGAGCGTCGTGCTCGCGAGCGATTCCACCGGGCTGAGCGCCCCGAAGACCCACTGGTTTCCTTCGCGGAAGATCGATTTCGACGCTCCGCCGGCGTTCATGAAGGGAATCCCGCGGCGCATGGGCACGATGACCTGGGCCTGGACCAGCGGGGTGGAATATCCCGACAGGAGGGCGACGGCGCCGTCCACGGCGATCAGCCGCTCCAGGAGGCTCGGGGAGATGGAGGCGTCGCTCTTGTCGTCGTAGACGCGCAGCTCGATCTGCCGCGGGACCCCGTCGATCTCGACGCCGCCTGCCGCGTTCGCTTCCTCGACGGCGAGCTGGTAGCCGTCCCGGAAGAACCCGCCGACGTTCGCGTGCTTGCCGCTCAGCGGGAGCGCGGCTCCGATGCGGATCGCGTCGCCACCGTCTCCCGAGCAGGCCGGAAGACCCACGCACAGCGCAAGACCGAGAACGGGAAACCAGCGAGAGCGGGAGTTGGGAGACATGGCGGGGAACCGGACGCGGGAGCGAGAAATTCTACCAATACCAGCGTCTTCCGACGCAGAGACTTGTCGCTTCCTTCCGGATGCCGCCCGCCGGCCGGAGGATCGGCCGCCGGCACCCGGCTCCTACAATCACGGTCCCGATGCCAGGCCGCGCCAGTCCACACCGCGAGGCCGGGATTCCGGCGATGGAGGTCCTGCGTATCCGGGACATCCGGCTGCACGAGG
Source organism: Vicinamibacteria bacterium (assembly GCA_965116805.1). Lineage (GTDB taxonomy): Bacteria > Acidobacteriota > Vicinamibacteria > Marinacidobacterales > Marinacidobacteraceae > Marinacidobacterium. The sequence goes on along the minus strand of OZ220713.1, from coordinate 367,304 downwards.
AAGTGGACCTCGCCCGGGTGGCGGCGCTCATCGAACGGCTGAGCGCCGACGGGATCCTTCGGAATCCTCCCATCGTCGCGCGCCTCGACGACGGCCGTCGGCTGCTCCTCGACGGAGCGAACCGGATCGAGGCCCTGCGGCGCATGGGAATGCGGCATGCCCTCGTGCAGACCGAGGTCTTTGGGGACGAAGCCCTGGGTCTGACTCACTGGAACCACGTGATTCGCAGCCGCGAGGCGTCGCTGATCCTCGAGGACCCGCCCGCCGCCTCCGGGTTCCAGCGCCCGGGGGCGTCGCGCGGTGCGGACGGCGAGCCCCTCTGCCGCCTCTGGTCGCCTGCCGGCGAGGCGACGGTGCTCGTGGGCCCTCCCGGTCCGGCGGAGCGGGCGGCGGCGCTCCGCGAACTCTGCATGCGCTACACGCATCCCCGAGCCCGGCTCGCTCGAATCGCGCATCGGGACCTCGACGAGGTCCGCTCGGCTTTCCCGGAGTTCGGCGGACTGCTGGAGTATTCCGACATCTCGAAGGAGCAGGTGCTCGCCACGACCGAGGCCGGCGAACGGTTGCCGTCCGGGATCACCCGGTTCCTGGTTCCCCGGCGGGTCCTCGGTTTCAACCTTCCCCTGTCGTTCCTGGAAACCAACCTCCCGCTGGACGAGAAGCGGCGCCGCCTCGAGGACCTGGTGGCCGGCCGCTTCGAGACCGGGCGGGTCCGCTACTACGCGGAGCCGGCCTACGTTTTCGACGACTAGCGGTTCCGGGGGCGAGACCGCCCCGCGCGGAGTGCCGGAGGGGCAGGTGATCGCCGCGGCTTGGGTTACGATTTTTCCACCGCGCCACCCAGGAGAAATCGTTGTCGGGACACAGCAAATGGCATTCGATCCGCCACAAGAAGGCGATCGTGGATGCGAAGCGCGGCAAGGCATTCACCCGGCTGCTCAAGGAGGTCACCATGGCCGCCCGCATCGGCGGCGGCGACCTGCAGTTCAACCCGCGGTTGCGGCTGGCGGTCGAGAAGGCGAAGGCCGGGAACGTCCCCCGCGACAACATTGACCGCGCCGTCAAGAAGGGCACCGGGGACCTCCCCGGTTTTCGGCTGGAAGACGCCAGTTACGAGGGGTATGCGGCGGGCGGGGTCGCCGTCTTCGTCCAGGCGGCGACCGACAACCGGAACCGCACCGTGAGCGATGTCCGCCACCTCTTCTCCAAGTACGGCGGGAACCTCGGCGAGAGCGGCTCCGTCAACTGGATGTTCGACAAGGCCGGCCAGTTCCTGGTGCCCAAGGACCAGGCCTCCGAAGACGACCTGATCGACCTCGTCCTGTCGAGCGGTGGCAGTGACGTGCTCGAGGACGGCGAGCACTGGGATCTGCGCTGCCCGCCCGAGGCGTTCGGGGCCGTCCGGGACGCGCTCGCGTCGAGCGGGATCCGGTGCGACAGCGAGGAGATCGCCATGCTTGCGACCCAACACGTGCGGGTGGCCGGCGGCGAAGCCCAGCGGGTGCTCAAGCTCATGGAGGCGCTGGAGGATCACGAGGACGTGACGGGCGTGTGGGCGAACTTCGACATGGACGACGAAGAGCTGGACGCCGCGGCGTCCTGACCGAGCAGCCTCCTTTGGATCCCTCGAAGGCCGCCGGTGATTCCGGGAACCAGCCCGGGATTCGGGTCGTCGGCCTCGACCCCGGTTCGCGGATCGCCGGCTGGGGAGCCGTGGACGAGACGGAAGGCCGATTGCGCGTCGTGGACTTCGGGGTGGTCCGGTGTCCGCCCCGCGACCCGCTCGTCCTGCGCCTCCAGCGGCTGCATCGGGAGATTGGCGAAGTCATCCAGCGGCTCCATCCCGATGAGGTTGCGGTGGAGTCGGTCTTCAGCGCGGCGAGCGCCGGGGCGGCCCTGACGCTCGGGCACGCGCGCGGCGCGGTGCTGGTGGCGGCGGCGGACCTTCCCGTCGCCGAGTACAGCCCGCGGAGCGTCAAGCAGGCGCTCACCGGCTACGGGGCCGCCGGGAAGGGCTCGGTCGCCGGGATGGTGGCGAGACGCCTCGGGATGGCCGAGCCGCCGGACGCGGAGGACGCGGCCGACGCGCTCGCCGTCGCGATCTGTCACCTCGACGCCCGGCGGGCCGAGGCCCGCCTGGCGCGCGCCGCTGCCGGAAGACGGCCGCGATGATCGAGCGGCTCGCCGGCCGGCTCCTGGAAACGGGCGACGGAGATGTGCTGATCGACGTGGGCGGCATCGGCTTCCGGCTCCAGGTGTCCTCCGGCACCGCGTCACGGCTTCCGGCGCCCGGCGACGAGGTCCGCCTCACCGTGCGCATGCTGCTGCACCGCGAGGAGACCGTGCAGCTCTTTGGATTCGGCAGCCGTGAGGAGGCGCGTCTCTTCGATCAGCTCCGGGGGGTCAATGGCGTCGGCCCCTCGGTGGCCCTGAATCTCCTGTCGCTCTCGGTTTCCCGGCTTCGCCAGGCGATCCGGGACAAGGAAGTGAAGTTCCTCCAGGGGGCGCCCGGAGTCGGCGCGAAGCTGGCGCGCCGCCTCATCACGGAGCTCGCGGAAGCGCTTCCCGACGACGAGAGCGCTGCGCCGCCGGCGGCGCCGCGCGACCCGGTCCACGATCAACTGGTGACCGCCTTCACGAACCTTCAGTTCACCGACCGGCGCCGCATCGAAGAGGTCGTGGAATCCGTCCGCGCCGAGAAACCGGACGCCGCGCTGCAGGAGGTCTTCAAGGCAGCGCTCAGTCGTCTCACTTCCCGAGGCGCCGGATGACCGCGCCTTCGCCCTCGCCCGCCGACGCCAACGAGTTCTGGGGCCGGGCCAACGAGCGGCTGACGGAAGCGTCCGGCCTGCTCACCCGGGTCCGCCGTGTCTCGACGGCGCGCCTGGCGGTGGTCGTGGTGGCGCTGGCCCTCGCGCTCGGCGCCGGCGAGGTCGGGTTCTGGTCCCCGTGGTGGGTCGTCGTGCCGGTCGCGCTGTTCGTCTGGCTCGCCTTCGTGCACGAGCGTCTCCTGAGCCGGGCGCGCGGCGTCCACCACGTCGCCCAGCTCTACCACCGGGCCGCGGTCCGGGTCGATCGGGACACCGAGGGAGAGCCGGGCAGCCCCGGCACGCCGGCGGCCGCGATCCGGCGCGGCGGGACGCCCGCCCATCGCAACACGGCGGACGAGGACCATCGTCTCGCGGACCGGCGCCACCGGGTCTCGGAACTCGGGGAGAGTCACCTCGGGGACCACCTGGACCTCTTCGGATCGGGAGGGCTCTTCGATCGGCTCGCGGACTGGCGGACCGACACGGGTGGAGAAACGCTGGCCGGATGGCTGCTGCAGTCCGCGCCGCCGGACGAGATCGCCGGCCGCCAGCTTGCCGTTCGGGAACTCGGCGCCCGCATCGAGGTCCAGGAGACGCTCGCGGCGACGGGCGCTCTCGAGCCGTGGCCGGAGACCCGATCGTCGGTGGTGCTCGACTGGCTGGGACCTCACGGCGGGACCGGCGACGGGTCCGGCCCGCCCGCGGACCCGCCGGAGGACACCCCGGCCGCACCTGCGGGCCGCAGGTCCGAAGTGCTGCCCGGCGTGCTGGCCGTCCTGCTGAGTGCGACCATGCTGGGGGGGCTCCTGCGCTGGATGACCGCGGGGGAGGCGTCCTTCTTCCTGGCCGCGGTATCTCTCTCCGCGGCTTGGGGCCTCTGGCTCCGCTCGCAGGTAAGGGAACAGGAAACCGCCCTGCGGCTGATGGAATCGGAGATCGCCGGCATCCGGCAGATCGCGCTCTCCGTCACCTCCGAAGGATTCGAGTCGCCGCTGCTGCGTGGACTCGCGGAGCGCCTGGCGCGCGCCGAGGTGGCGCTCGGGAGGCTGGAGCGGCTGCAGGTCCGCCTGGCCGCCCGGCGCAACCTGCTCTTCGCGCCCCTGGCCGCCATGTTGTTCTGGGGCACGCACCACCGGTGGGCCATCGAGCGCTGGCGCCGCCGTCACCAGCGGGAGGCGCGGAAGTGGGTCCGGGCCGCCGGGGAGTTCGACGCCCTCCTGGCGCTCGCGCAGTACTGCATCGAGCGCCCCGGGCATGTATTCCCCGAGTTCGACGACGTACCGGGTCTCGAGGCGCGGGGTCTTGGTCATCCGCTGATCCCGGAGGCGCGCCTGCAGCGGAACGACGTTCGCCTCGGCCGCGGGGAAGCCGACATGCTCATCGTCACCGGCTCCAACATGTCGGGGAAGAGCACCCTGCTGCGGGCGATCGGCGTCAACTTCGTCCTCGCCCGGATGGGCGCGCCGACCGCCGCGACGACGTTCCGTCTCGGGCCGCTCGCCCTGGGAGCCTCGATCGCCGTCCACGACTCGCTCCAGGACGGCGTTTCCCGTTTCCTCGCGGAACTGCTGGCGCTCAAGGCGGTGCTGAACACCGGCTCGAAGGAGGAGCCGCTGCTCTTCCTGCTGGACGAGGTCCTCCAGGGGACGAACTCGGATGACCGCCGCGCCGCGGTCGCCGCGCTCCTCCGCGAGCTGGGACGACGGTCCGCCGTCGGCGTGATGACCACGCACGACCTGTCGCTCACGGAACTGGCTCACGAACTGCCGGGCCGCGTCCGTAACATGCACTTCACGGAGCGGGTGGTGGACGGCGCCATGGAGTTCGACTATCAGCTTCGGGAAGGAGTCCTCGCCCGCGGCAACGCGCTCGATCTCATGCGGATCCTCGACCTGCCGGCGCCCCGGGGGGAGGTGGCGGACTTCACCTCGCTGCCGGCGCCCGGACCGGGACGGGAAAACTGACGGAGCGCCGCGTGGGTGCGCGAGAACCTCCGCCCGGCCGCCGGGACGAGGAGTTCCACCAGACCCTCCGCCCGCGGGACTTCGGGGAGTACGTCGGCCAGACCGCGGTCCTCGAACAGCTCGAGATCAGCGTCGGCGCCGCGCTGGGCCGGGGAGAGGCCCTCGATCATGTGCTCCTCCACGGCCCACCCGGTCTCGGCAAGACCTCGCTCGCCGCGGTGCTCGCGCGGGAACTCGAAGTTCCCATGCACACCTCCGCGGGCCCGCTCGTGCCGCGCACCGGCGACATGGTGGCGCTGCTGAACGCGCTGTCGCGCAACGAGATCCTGTTCATCGACGAGATCCACCGCCTCGCTCCCGCCGTCGCGGAGGTCCTCTATCCCGCCATGGAGGACCACTACGTGGACATCATGGTCGGTGAGAAGCTGGGCGCCCACAGCCTCCGCATCGACCTGCCGCCCTTCACGCTGGTGGGGGCGACCACCCGCGCCGACCTGCTGACCGGCCCGCTGCGGGACCGGTTCCCGCTCGTCCACCAGCTCGAGTTCTATTCGGTCGAGGAGGTCGAACGGGTGCTTGCGCGCGCCGCGCGGGTGCTCGGGGTGCACCTCGAGCCGGATGCCGGAAAGGAGATCGCCGCGCGGGCCCGGGGGACGCCGCGGGTCGCCAACAACCTGCTGCGGCGGGTGCGCGACTACGCCGAGGTGCGCAGCGACGGGGTCATTCGCCGGGACACGGCGCTCGCGCTGCTCGAGATCGCCCAGGTCGACGAACAGGGGCTCGACCGTTTTGACCGCAAGATCCTCGAGAGCCTGCTGGACAACTTTGCCGGCGGGCCGGTGGGGGTGGCCAACCTGGCCGCCACGCTGGGGATGGACAACCGCACGCTCGAGGAGGTCCACGAGCCGTATCTCATCTACCGCGGCTTCCTGCGGCGGACGGCGAAGGGGCGCATGATCACCGACCGGGGCGCCCGGCACCTGGGGCGCGCGGCCTCGGGGACGCTGTTTCCGGAGACGCCGGACGCCAAGGCCTGATCCCGGCGCCGGAGACCGTCGATTCGAAGGTTGCGGACTTCCGACTTCGCGTACGAACTGCCCGCGGAACTCATCGCGCAGGCGCCGCCGGCGGCTCGGAGCGACGCGCGCCTGCTCCATCTCGGGTCCGGCGGCCGGACGGCGCACCTGGGGTTTGCCGATCTCCCGTCGCTGCTCCGGCCTGACGATCTGCTGGTCCGGAATGTCACCCGGGTGATCCCCGCCCGCGTGCCGGCCACGAAGGAAGCGGGAGGCGGACGCGTCGAGGTGTTCCTCCTTCCGGGGGACGAGGGGCCCGACGGCCTCTTGCGGGCCCTCACCCGGCCGGCGCTGCGGCCGGGCGTCCGCCTGCTCGCCGGCGAGGGAGACCGGGTCCGCCTCGAGGTGGGAACGGATCTCGGCGGCGGGCAGCGCCAGATCCGGATCCTCTCCGGCGCGGCGGGGATTCTCGACCTCGCCGAGCAGGCCGGACGGACGCCGCTGCCGCCCTACATCCGCCGCGATCCGGCGGCGCCGGAAGGGCCGGACGCCGTGGACCAGGAGCGCTATCAGACCGTGTACGCGCGGTTTCCGGGTTCGGTGGCCGCTCCGACCGCCGGTCTCCACTTCGAACCCGAGATGTTCGGCAGGCTCCGCGAGCGCGGCATCCGGGTCGTGGACCTGGTCCTCCACGTCGGCTACGGGACCTTCGCCCCGGTACGGGTCGAGGACCCGCGCGACCACGAACTGGCGGCCGAGAGGTTCTTCCTTCCCGATGCGACCCGGAGGGCGGTCCTCGCCCAGTTGGCCGAGGGCCGCCGGGTGGTGGCGGTCGGGACGACCACCGTCCGGGTGCTCGAGACCCCCGGCGTTCTGGAGAGCGACGGCATCGCCGGCTCGACCTCGCTGCTGATCCTCCCGGGCCACCACTTCCGGGTGGTCTCCGCGATGCTGACCAACTTCCATCTGCCCGGGAGTTCGCTCCTCATGCTGGTCGCGGCCCTCGGCGGGACGGACGCCGTACTCGCCGCCTATCGCGAAGCGGTGCGGCACCGGTACCGCTTCTACTCCTACGGCGACGCCATGTTCGTGGAGAAGCGCCGTCAGGACCTGACGTCCCGGGCTCCTTAGAATGCCCGACCCATGAATCGCCGAAGCGTCGGAGCGCCGGCCTCCGGCCGGCATCGTCCGCCGCAGGCGGGCGAACCGCCGAAGCCCCCACCCGCCGGATGGACGCTCCCGCCGACAACGAGGCGCCACCCATGAAACGCCGCAGCGTCGGCAGCGGAGTCGCGTGGGAAACCGAATTCGGCTACTCCCGCGCCACCCGGATCGGCGACCGCATCCTGGTCTCCGGCACCACCGCAACCGGGCCGGACGGGCCGGTGGCGATCGGCGACCCGGCCGAACAGACGCGATACGCCATCGGGAAGATCCGGACCGCGATCGAGTCCCTCGGCGGCGCTCTCGACGACGTCGTCCGCACCCGGATCCACGTGAAGCCGGGGACCGACTGGGAGCCGGTGGCCAGGGTCCACGGCGAGTTCTTCGGGTCCGTCCGGCCCGCCTGCACGCTGACCTACGCGGATCTCATCGGCGAGGAGTACCTCGTCGAAATCGAGGTCGAGGCGGTCGTCGGCGCCGCCACCCCGGAGGGCGCGTGAAGGTCGCCGGGTCGTTCGCGGGCGTCCTGCTCCTGCTCGGGGCGGTGGCCGCGCCCGCCGCGACCCAGGGACCGGTCCGGCGGGCGGCGGTTCCCGACGGATTCGAGGTGCCCGCGCAGGTCCTCGGGGACATCGACTTCCGGATGGTGGGACCGTCGCGCGGCGGGCGGGTGACCACGGTGACCGGCATTCCCGACCAGCCGTACGTCTTCTACATGGGTTCGACCGGGGGCGGCGTCTGGAAGACCGAGAACGCCGGAGTCTCGTGGACGAACCTGTCGGACAAGGAGTTCGCCGTCGGCTCCATCGGCGCGGTGGCGGTCGCGCCCTCGGACCCGAACGTGGTCTACGTGGGCACCGGCTCCGCCTGCCCGCGCGGCAACATCTCCGTCGGCAACGGGGTCTACCGCAGCACCGACGCCGGACGCTCCTGGACCCATGTGGGCCTGGAAGCGGCCGGCCTCATCGGCCGGATCGTGGTGGACCCGGACGATCCCGACCGCGCCTTCGTCGCGGTGCTCGGTCAGATCTTTGGCCGCTCACCGGAACGGGGCGTCTACCTGACGGAGGACGGCGGGAAGACCTGGACGGCGTCGCTCCAGATCTCCGACGCGACCGGCGCCGTGGAACTCGCGATGAACCCGGCGAACCCGCGGGAGATCTTCGCCGCGATGTGGCAGGCCGAGCGGAAGCCCTGGACCCTCATCGACGGCGGCGCCGAGGGGGGGCTCTACCGGACCCGGGACGGGGGCGAGTCGTGGGAACGGCTCGGAGGCGGACTGCCGGAAGCCTCCGAGGAAAACCCGGTCGGTCGCATCGGCGTGTCCATCGCCGCGTCGGACCCGCGCCGGGTCTACGCGCTCGTCACCGCCGCCGAGGAGCGGGGCGGTCTCTACCGGAGCGAGGACGGCGGAGACACCTGGACGCGGGTGAACGGCGACCGCCGCCTGCGCGGCCGCGGCTGGTACTACAGCCACGTGGTCGCCGATCCGACGGATCCGGACACCGTCTACGTTCTGAACGCCCCGTTCCTGAAGTCGGTGGACGCCGGCAAGTCCTTCCGGACGGCACGCGTCCCCCACGGGGACAACCACGACCTGTGGATCAACCCGAACGACTCCCGGATCATGGTGGAGGCGAACGACGGGGGAGCCACCGTGACCCTCGACGGCGGCGAGAACTGGTCGTCCATCCACAACCAGCCCACCGCCGAGTTCTACCGGCTCACCGTGGACGACGAGTTCCCGCGGCGGCTCTACGGGGCGCAGCAGGACAACTCGACGATCAGCGTGCCGTCCTGGACCGACAGCGGCCTCTCCCCCGAAGCCCACTGGTGGGACGTCGCCGGTGGCGAGAGCGGGCACATCGCGGTGACCCCCGGCCGGCCCGAACTGACCTACGCGGGCAACTACATCGGCCAGATCGACCGGTACGACCGCGACGAGGCCGGCGCGCGCAACGTGATCGTCTATCCCGAACTCGCCGACGGGACGGCCCCGCGCGACCTCCAGTACCGCTTTCAGTGGAATGCCCCCATCGTCGTTTCCCGGCACGACCCGGAGGTCGTCTTCCACACCTCCAACTACGTCCATCGCACGACCGACGGCGGCCTCTCCTGGACGACCATCTCGCCCGACCTGACGGTGGGGGATCCCGAGAAGGGCGCGCTACCGGGCAATCCGGTGCAGCACGACCACACCGGCGTCGAGGTCTACGGAACGATCTTCGCCCTCGGGGAGTCTCCCCGCGCGTCCGGCGTCATCTGGTCCGGCACCGATGACGGCCTGGTCCACCTGACGCGGGACGGTGGCGGGTCCTGGACCGAGGTGACCCCGCCGGGAATGCCGGCCGGCGGCACCGTGAACAGCCTGGACGTTTCCGCGCGTCACGACGGCGGGGTTCTCCTCGCCGTGCAGCGGTACCGCGAGAACGACTTCGAGCCCTACGTCTTTCGCACCACGGACTTCGGGGCGACGTGGACGCGTCTCGGGAGCGACGGGGGAATACCACCGGGCCACCCCGTGCGAGTGGTCCGGGAGGACCCCACGACCGGGGACGTCCTGTATCTGGGGACCGAGTTCGGGCTCTTCCTGAGCCTGGACGGCGGCGAGCGTTTCGTTCCCTTCGGAGACCTGCCGGCCACCCCGATCACCGATCTGCAGGTGGCGGGCGACGAGCTGCTGGTCGCCACCCAGGGGCGTTCGTTCTGGGTGTTCGACGACCTCACGCCGGTGCGGGCGCTGGCGGGCCGGTCGTGGGACGCCCCGGGGCTCCTGCCTGCGGGCACGGCGGTGCGGCTGGCGACCGGCGGCAGCCGGCCCTTCCGCGGTCCGGGGGCGCCCGAGAACCGGCCGGCGGGTGCTCTCCTCCACTACTTCCTGCCCGAGGACCTCGAAGACGGTGACGAACTCCGCCTCACGGTCACGGACGCGAACGGTGAGGTGATCCGGGAGTTCGAGCGGAAGCCGCCTTCCGGCGCCGAGCGCGAGGAGTCCGGGGAGGACCCGCCGAATCCGGACGCGGTGCTGGAACCCGAGTCCGGGCTCCAGCGGCTCGCCTGGGACCTGAAGTACCGCCGCCCGGAACTCCTGAAGGGCGCGGTGATGTCCATCTCCTATACCGGCGGAGCGTTCGTGATGCCGGGGTCCTACACCGCCTCGCTGTCGTTCCGGAAGGAGGGTGGCGAGGAGGTCCGGGGCGATCCCGTCCGGTTCGAGGTCGTGAAAGACCCGCGGACCGCCGCCACCGAGGACGATCTCCGCCAGCAACACGACCTGGTGCGGCAGTCGCAGGCGCTCCTCGAACGGGTACACGGGCGGATCGGCGCGCTCCGGGAAGCCCGCGACCAGTTGGAAGCGGTCGAAAAGCGCGCCCGGCAGGCGGACCGCTGGACCGACGAACTGGAGGAGGCGTCAGAGACCCTCCGGAAGGGTCTCACCGAGGTCGAGGACGAACTCATCCAGACGAAGAACGAGGCCGGTCAGGATCCCGTCAACTTCACGCCGCGTCTCGACAACCAGATCGCCTACCTCTACGGCCACGTCGCCCAGAACTACGGCCGCCCCACCGGCGGCTCCTTCGAACGCTTCCGCGACCTGGACGAGCAAGCGAAGCCGATCCTGGAGCGGCTGGCATCGCTACTCGGCGACGGCATCGCCACGTTGAATCAGTCGCTTCAGGACGCCGGCGTCACCGGCGCCGTGCTGGTCGCTCCGACGCGCTGAAGCGCGCAATGGCTTGGAACGCCGGCTTCAGCCGGCACGCGCTTCGTCGCTGAGCAGGGCGGCTCGGAGCGCCGGCCTCCGGCCGGCCCAGTCCTCCCGGTGGGGGCCGCGCGTGAGCGCGAAACCAGCGCCAGTGACGCTGCCCCGGCTCCCGCCGAGTTCCCGCCGTCCCTCCCACGCTCAGGCCTGATGCGCCGAACTACGCGGGACCGACTCGGCGGCCGGCGCCCCCGGCCAGAGGCGCTCCACCCGGATCTCGTCCACCCGCGCCATGGCCTGCGACAGGTCGTAGTTTGCCTGGAGGCGCAACCACATCTCCGCGCTACCCCCGAACGCCTTGTCGAGCCGAATCGCCATCTCCGCCGAGATCCCCGAGTGGCCGTGGACCACTGCGGATAGCTGCTTCCTGCTCACGCCGAGTCCCCTTGCGGCTTCGGCGACGGTCAACCCCAACGGCTCGATGCAGTCATGCAGCACCGACAGGCCGGGGTGCGGCGGGTTCTTTCTGGTCATTGCGTCACTCGTCCGTCCGCTCGGGCAGGTCCTCCAGCAGTCCCTCCCGGTACGGGAACAGCGCCGGCGTGCCCCCGGTGTGGAGGAAGACGACGGCGTCGGTCTCGCTGAAGTGGCCGTTCCTGACGAGGTCCAGGAGTCCGGTCATCGCCTTTCCGGTATAGACCGGATCGAGGAGGATGCCCTCGGTGCGGGCAACCTGCGCGATGGCCTCCACGACGCCCTGATTGAGGATGCCGTAGCCCTCGCCAACGTATTCGTCGTGGACGACCACGTCGTCCGGCCCGATCTCCAGGTCGAGTCCCATCGCATCGACGGTTTCCCGCGCGATGCCGAGGACGTTCGCCTCTCCCGCGGCCTTGCTGCCGCCCGTGCTGATCCCGATGACCTTCACCTCGGGAGCGAGCATCTTCGCCCCGACCACGAGCCCGGCCTGGGTGCTGCCGGAGCCGGAGGCGTGGACGACGTGCGTGATGGTCACTCCCGCCTCCCGCGCCTGTTCGAGCGTCTCCCGGAAGCCGTTGGCGTAGGCCACCGATCCCAGCGGCAGCACCATGTCGCCGCCCGTGCGGGAGCCTCCCACCGAAACCACGTACGGGGTGCGTCCCGCCTCACGCTCGGCGGCGGCGATTTCGGTGACCGTGGCTTCGCGGTCTCCGTCGGGCTCGATGATGCGCACATCGGCGCCCAGGATCCGGTCCAGGAGCAGGTTCCCGTCCGCGGGCGCCACGTTCTGATCCTCCCGGCGCTGCAGGACGAGGATCGGATCCATGCCCAGTCGCCGCGAGCCGGCGGCCGTCATCCGCGCCCAGTTGGATTGCACGCCTGCCCAGGTAATCACGCTGTCGCTCCCTTTCGCGACCGCGTCGGCGAGGATGAAGTCGAGCTTTCTCGCCTTGTTGCCGCCGAAGGCGAGCCCGGTCTGGTCGTCGCGCTTGACGAACAGGCGGGGGCCGCCGAGCTCCGCGGCGAGCGTGGGCATCTCCTCGAAGGGCGTCGGGAGGTGGGCGAGCGGGGCCTGTTCGAAGCGGCCGACGGCGTCGTCGAAGACGGTCATGGGATCGGTGGGGTCTCCTTCCAGGTCGCCGGCGCCGGCGCCGCCGCAAGCGGACAGAGTGGCGGCGAGGAAGCACCCACCGGCGAGCATCGAGATTGAGCGGAGTGCGTTCACGGGCAATCCTCCAAGGCGGGCGAGTTTATGCAGGCGGGTCCCGAAGGGTGTCGTCCGAAGACTCCGGAACCGTCCGACAAGCCTTGGCCAGCTTGACAACGGCGCGATCTGACGTCAGTATTCTTACGTATGGACAAGGTCTTCTCAACCCGGATGGACGAGGCGGTCGTGCAGACTCTCGACAGCCTGGCCGCTGCCCTGCGCAAGCCCAAGAAACGAATCGTCGAGGACGCGATCCGCCTCTACAGCCAGACAGTTGACCAGGCGCCGGATCCCATGGAGTTGTCCTTTGGCGCCTGGAAGCGGAACGAGTCGGCCGAGGAGCTGCATCGCCGGGCGCGGGCCACGTTCGAGGAGTCGTTCCGCAGGCATCAGGAATGAGAGCGTACGTCGATGCCGATGTGCTGATCTGGCACCTGCGCGGCGAGGAACGGGCCAGGGGATTCCTGGCTGGACTGCGCGCGGACCCGGCCTACGAACTCTGGATGGGGGCCTTGCAGCGTGCCGAAGTCCTCTTCTTCACGCGTTCGGGTGAGGAATCCGCAGCCCTCCAACTGTTCTCCCAGTTCAAGACGGCCCCTGTCAGCCAGGAAGTGGTGGATACGGGGGCGAAGATCTACCGCCGCTGGAATCCCTCTCACGGCATGGGCGTTGCCGACGCCATGCTGGCCGCCACGGTGCGCCTGACCGGCGGCAAACTCTATTCCCTGAACACCCGGCACTTTCCGCTGGACGACATCGTGGTGGAACGGGCGTGGGCGCCCTGACTCCCGGTCGTCCGACCGCAAGCGCCGATGCTGGAATACGGACCGAGCTTGGGGCGATAACGGAGCCGGCGGGCCCGAGCTTGGGGCGATATCGGGGTCGGCGGGCTCGAGCCTGGGGCGATATCGGGGTCGGCGGGCTCGAGCCTGGGGCGATATCGGGGTGGGCGGGTTCGAGCCTGGGGCGATATCGGGGTCGGCGGGCCCGAGCCTGGGGCGATATCGGAGTCGGCGGGTTCAAGCTGGGGGCGATAGCGGGGCCGGCGGGCTCAAGCTGGGGGCGATGACGGGGTCGGCGGGCCCAAGCTGGGGGCGATATCGGAGTCGGCGGGTTCAAGCTGGGGGCGATGCCGGAGCCGGCGAGCCCAAGCTTGGGGCGATAACGGGGCCGGGTGGATCGCGTTACGACGTGCGCGGCGCGCCAGTTCTCCCGGTGGGGGGGCGCCGCGCGTGCCGGTCTGAAGGGCCCCTATAGGATCGGGGACGTTCTTCGGGAGGCGTTGTTTCGCCTCCCGGATCATCAGAGCCTGTCAGATTTTCCGTGTTTAGGGGGTGCGTAACCTAGACAACGAGAGGAGCAGGAAGATGGCGCGACGGAAGGGTCGGATCAGCGGTGAGGTTCTGGACGAGCTTCTTGGGGGAGAGGATCCCGGGGAAGCGCTTCGGAGCGGAGAGTTGCTGGCGGAGTTGCAGAAGCGGTTGGCGGAGCGGGCGCTGAACGCGGAGATGGAGGCGCACCTCGAGAGCGAGCACGAGGCGGGGTCCGGGAACCACCGGAACGGGCACAACCGGAAGCGCGTGTTGACGGGGACGGGTTCGATGGAGCTGGCGGTGCCGCGGGACCGCGAGGGGCGCTTCGAGCCGCAGTTGATCGAGAAGTGGGCCCGTCGTCTTCCGGGGTTCGACGAGAAGGTGATTTCGCTGTATGCGTGGGGGATGACGACGCGTGAGATCCGGGCGCACGTGGAGGAGCTGTATGGGGTGACGGTGTCTCGGGAGTTGATCTCGAAGGTGACGGACGAGGTTCACGAGGAGTTGGCGGAGTGGCGTTCGCGGCCGTTGGAGGCGGTGTATCCGATCGTGTATTTCGACGCTCTGCGGGTGAAGGTTCGCGAGGAGGGGTTGGTCCAGAACAAGGCGGTCCACCTGGCGATTGGGGTGACGGTGTTGGGTCACAAGGAGATCCTGGGGCTGTGGACGGCGTCACAGGAGGGGGCGAAGTTCTGGCTGCGGGTGATGAACGAGCTGAAGTCGCGGGGGGTGCGGGACGTCTTGATCGTGGTGGTGGACGGGCTCAAGGGCTTTCCGGAGGCGATCGAGGCGGCGTTTCCGGAGGCGACGGTGCAGACGTGCCTGGTGCACCTGATCCGGTATTCGCTGGCGCACGCTTCCTGGAGGGAACGCAAGGATCTGGCGACGGTGCTGCGGCCGATCTACCAGGCGGAGACGCTGGAGGCGGCGGAGGAGGCGCTGGACGCGTTCGAGGCGAGCTCCTGGGGCCGGAAGTTCCCGGCGATCGTGCGGAGCTGGCGGCGGAACTGGACGCAGGTGATCCCCTTCTTCGCGTTCTCGCAGCCGATCCGGCGGATGATCTACACGACGAACGCGATCGAGAGCCTGAACAGCACGGTGCGGCGGGCGGTGCGAACCCGGGGCCACTTCCCGAACGACCGGGCGGCGATGAAGCTGATCTACCTGACGCTGCGGAAGGTTGAGCGGAAGTGGCAGCGAGCCCCCGCCTTCTGGCTCCAGGCGCGTGCCGAGTTCGCGATCCAGTTCGGAGACCGGTTTCCGATGGAGGCCTTGTGATCCGGCCTCGCCGCCTCCGGCGGACGAGCGCCACCGCCGGACGGCAGCCTGAAGGAGCCCCCGAGTGACCGCCAGCACCGCTGCTTCCCGGGGCGTTCCGGCCAGGACTCCGGTCGCTCCGCTCCCTCCGCCCTGGCCAAAACGCCCCGGGAACCGGTCGCCCACAGGCCCCGGTCGTCCCTGCCGGCCAACCCCGCCGTTTCCGTCAGGCCCGAATCACCCCGGACATACAATGCCGGAAAGCCAAAACCAACGCAGTTTCCTAAGTCACCGTCCTACACACGGAATTCCTGACAGTCCTGATCATCAACTCCGGTTGGCCGATCCGCCGGGAGTACTAGCAGGGCCCGGTGCCACGAGCACCTACGGTGGACCCGTACCCCGACGGATGGCCGTGATGGAACACCCTTTGGAGAGTTAGTGCCAATCGAGCGCCAATATAGGGCTTGGTCGCCATCGCGGCAAGGCGGACCGTCTGCCGAGCGGGAGCTCAAAGGGGACACCTGCGATGGAACCGAGAAGTTCGTGGTTCGTGGGGATTGACTGGGGCGAGACGAAGCACCAGGTCTGCGTATTGGACGCTGCGGGGAGGGAGCGGGGGAGCCGCGCCTTCTCGCACACGGGTTCGGGGCTGCGGGCCCTGGTGAAGTGGCTCAAGAAGCAGACGAGGGTTGCTCCGTCCTTGATGGCGGTGGGGATCGAGCGGCCGGACGGGCCGGTGGTGGCGACGCTGCTGGCGGCGGGTTTTGGCGTGCACGCGATCAACCCGCGGCAGATCAGCCATTTCCGGAAGTTCGCGTCGCACGCGGGGAACAAGGACGACAAGCGGGACGCACGGTGGCTGGCGGAGGCGCTGATGACCCACCGTCCGGTGTTGCGTCGCGTGGAGCTGCCGCCGGCGCTGATCGCGCGGCTGCGCGAGCGGACGAGGACGGCGGACAAGCTGATCCGGGAACGGACGCGGCAGTGTCAGCGGATCCGGAACGTCTTGGTGGACTACTTCCCCCCGTTGCTCGAGGTCGCGGGCAAGGCGAAGAACCTGGGGAAGCCCTTGTTCTTGGAGATCTGGGCGAAGGCGTCGACGCCGTAGGCGGCGCACAAGGTGCGGCGCTCCACCTGGGCGAAGCTGTTGCGGCGTTACGGGGTGACCCGCATCACCCCGGACCGGGTGGTTGCTCTCTTCCGTGAGGAAGCTCTGGTCCTGGCGCCGGGTGCCCGGGAGGCGGCCCTGGAGAGCATCCGGACGGCGCTGGCGCTGTTGCAGGTGCTGAACGCGGAGATCGAGCGCGCGGAGCGGGAGATGACCCGGTTGCTCGACGCACTGGCACAGACACCCGAGGTGGGGGGCGGCCCCGACGCGACGGCGCCCGACCTGGTGAGCATCTTCCGCTCCCGGAAGGGGGCGGGCGACAAGGCACTGGCGCGGCTGTTCGCCGGGGCGTTCGAAGCCATCCGCGAAGGCAACTACCGCCGCCTGCGCGCGGCTTGCGGGGTCGCCCCGATCCTGGACGAGTCCGGGAAGCTCTCTCACAGCCGGCTCCGACGGGCGGTCCCCAACTCCCTGCAACAGGCCACCTACATCCTGGCGCGAGGCGTGCTGCGTTGGGACGACGACGTCAAGGCCTACAACCAGAAGCTGAAGGCGGCTGGCAAGAAGACGGCCCGACGCCAGCGCAGCATCGCGGACAAACAGTTCCGCGTGCTCTGTGCCATGGCCCGGCACCGAACCCTCTTCGATCCCCACTTCGCCACCAAGAGCCGGAGCGCCGCCGCCTGACGCTTGCACTCTCCTGGAGAGTCCACCGGGAGAACTGCCCGGCGGTCCCCCCTCACTAGAATCACGCCGCGTCAGGAAGCACTGTTTGGCCCGGCTCAAGTCCCACATCTCGACGGATTCCGACGAATTCCGGGCCAACGAGGCGCATAACCGCGAACTCTGCGAGACGCTGCAGGAGCGGCTGGCCGAGGCCCGCCAGGGGGGCGGCGGCCGGGCGCGGGCCCGCCACGCCGAGCAGGGAAAGCTCTTGGTGCGGGAGCGGATCGAACGGCTCGCCGATCCGGGTTCGCCGTTCCTGGAGACGGGACCGCTCGCCGCCCACGACTGCTACGACGCCCCCACCCCGGCCGCCGGGCTGGTCACCGGGGTGGCCTCGGTTTCCGGCCGCTTGGTCATGGTGGTCGCGAACGACGCCACCGTGAAGGGCGGGACCTACTACCCGCTGACCGTCAAGAAACACCTGCGCGCCCAGGAGATCGCGGCCCGCTGCGAGCTGCCCTGCGTGTACCTCGTGGACAGCGGAGGCGCGTTCCTGCCGCTCCAGGCCGAGGTCTTCCCCGACCGGGACCACTTCGGCCGGATCTTCCGCAACCAGGCGGTGATGAGCGCCCGCGGCATCCCGCAGTTCGCGGCGGTGATGGGGATGTGCACGGCGGGTGGCGCCTACGTCCCCGCCATGAGCGACGAGGCCGTCATCGTCGAGGGCACCGGCACCATCTACCTGGGAGGCCCGCCGCTGGTGAAGGCCGCCACCGGCGAGGAGGTGAGTCCCGAGGAACTCGGCGGGGCCCGGGTGCACACCGAACGTTCCGGGGTGGCGGACCACCTCGCGGAAGACGACGAAGCGGCCCTCCGGATCCTCCGGGAGGCGGTCGGACGGCTGCCCGCCGGCAACCGAAGCCCCATCCGCGACGCCGACCCCGAGCCGCCCGACTACCCGGAGGACGAGATCCTCGGTATCTGGCCGCGCGACCCCCGGGTCCGGGTGGACATCCGCGAGACGCTCGCCCGGCTCCTCGACGGGAGCCGGCTCGACGAGTTCAAGGCGCGCTACGGGACCACGCTGGTGACCGGCTTCGGCCGCATCGAGGGGATCACGGTGGGGATCGTGGCCAGCAACGGGGTCCTCTTCAGCGAGAGCGGCCTGAAGGGCGCCCACTTCGTCCAGCTCTGCGCCCGCGAGGGTCTGCCGCTGCTCTTCGTCCAGGACATCACCGGGTTCATGGTCGGGGCGCGCTACGAGCGGGGCGGCATCGCCAAGGACGGCGCCAAGATGGTGAACGCGGTGGCGACCGCTGATGTCCCCAAGCTCACCCTGATCGCGGGCGGCAGCTTCGGCGCCGGCAACTACGCCATGTGCGGCCGCGCCTACGATCCGACGTTCGCATGGTCCTGGCCGTCGAGCCGCATCTCGGTGATGGGAGGCGAACAGGCCGCCTCCGTCCTGGTCCAGGTCAAGCGCGATCAGCGCGAGCGCGCCGGCGAGGAGCTGAGCGGCCAAGAGGCCGACGCGATCGCCACGCCCGTGCGGGAGAAGTACGAGCGCGAGGGGAGCCCGTACTACGCGACCGCGCGTCTCTGGGACGACGGCATCGTGGACATGCGGAACACGCGCCGGACGCTCGCGCTGAGCCTGGCGGCCGCCGCGAACGCGCCCGTGCGGGACTCCGGGCACGGCATCTTCCGGATGTAGGGATCCGGGAGCGCCGAATCGTGAAGCGAACCGTCCGGGTCGGCAACGCCGGCGGCTACTGGGGAGACGACCCGCGGGCGCTCGAGTCCCAGGTGCTGGGTCCGCAGCCGCCCGAGTTCGTGACCGCGGACTTCCTGGCCGAGATCACGATGAGCATCCTGCAAAAGCAGCGCGCCCGCGATCCCGAGGCCGGCTACGCCCGCGACTTCGTGAGCCAGCTCGCGCCGCTCCTCGGCGCCATCCGGGAACGCGGGATCACCGTGATCACGAACGCGGGCGGGGTGAATCCCGGGGCCTGCGCCCGCGCGGTGCTCCGCGCGGCGACGGAGGCGGGCGTCGCGTTGACGGTCGCCGTGGTGGATGGCGATGACCTGATGGGCCGGCTCGACGCGCTCCTCGACGACGGGGTCGGGTTCGACAACCTGGAGACCGGCGATCCGTTCGGACCCCGGCGCACCGGCGTCCTGTCGGCGAACGCCTACTTCGGCGCCGAGCCGATCGTCCGGGCGCTGGCGCACCGTCCGGACGTGGTCGTCACCGGGCGGGTCACGGACACCGGAATCACCCTCGCCCCCATTCGGCACGCCTTCGGCTGGGACCCCCACGATTGGGACCGCATCGCGGGCGGCATCGTGGCCGGACACCTCATCGAGTGCGGGGTGCAGGCCACCGGGGGGAACTTCACCGACTGGGAGCGGGTGCCGGGACTCGGCAACGAGGGCTTCCCGGTCGTCGAGGTCGAGGAAGACGGCGCCTTCGTGCTGACGAAGCAGTCCGGGACCGGGGGGCTGGTCTCCCCCGCCGTCCTCCGGGAACAACTGCTCTACGAGATGGGCGACCCGGAGCGCTACCTCTGCCCGGATGCAACCGTGGATTTCTCCGGCCTCACCGCGGCCGCTGCCGGGGAGGATCGGGTGCGCGTCCGGGGGGCGCGGGGAGGTCCGCCTCCGGGCGACCTCAAGGTGAGCGCGTCGGTCCGGGGCGGCTTCAGCGCCCGCGGCAGCCTGGTGGTCGGAGGTCCCGATGTCCGGGCGAAGACGGTCGCGCTCGAGACGGCTTTCCGGGATCGGCTGCAGGCTGACTGCGAGGCCGCGGGCGTTCCCTTCCCGGACGAGTTCCGCGTGGACCTCGCGGGCGCGGACGCCGCGCAGCGCGGGCTGGCCGACCCCTCGCACCTCGATCCGTCCGAGGGGCTCGTCCGCTTCGCCGCCTGGAGCCGGGCCCGGGAGCCGCTGCAGGTCTTCCGCAAGCTGCTCCCCAGCTTCATCCTCAGCGGCCCCGCCGGACTCGCGGTCACCGGAGGCGCCCCGGCGATCTCCGAGGTGGTCGGCTACTGGCCGGCGCTCGTCCCCCGGGACCGGGTTCCGGCCTCCGTCCGCGTGATCCGGGTTTCCGCCGGCGGAACCGAAACGGTGGTCGGCGAGGAAACGGTGCGTTTCGAGGGGCCAACCGCTCCGGCGAACGCGCCGCCGGCGGCCGGCAAGCGCTCGCCGACCGGCGTCCCGGCAGCGGGCCCCCTGATCGAGGCCCCCCTCGGCGCGGTGGCGCACGCCCGCAGCGGCGACAAGGGCGACGCGGCCAACATCGGGATCGTCGGGAGGAGCGCCGCCTGCTACGAGTGGCTGCGTGGGCACCTGACCGCGGCGCTCGTCGCCGAATGGGTGCGGGAGGTTGCCGAGGGTCCGGTCGTCCGCCACGAGGTGCCCGGACTCTGGGCCCTCAACTTCATCCTCGAGCGGGCGCTCGGAGGGGGCGGTACCCGCAGCCTGCTCCTCGACCCGCAGGGCAAGACGCTCGCGCAGGGCATCCTCCGCCGGCGGGTCCGGATCCCGGCGGCGCTGCTCTCCACCATTCCCGCCGAGGACCGTCCGCTCTCCCCGACGTTCGCCGCTCCTTTCTCCGCCTCATGAGTTCTCCGCATCTGCAAGTCGATTTCGCCGCGGACGGCGTCGTCCGTCTGAGCCTCCGGCGCCCGGAGGCGAGGAACGCGCTGACTCCGGAGATGGTCGCCGGGATTCCGGATCTCCTGAGCGAACTCTCGGAACTTCCGGCCGAGCGATGCCGGGTGCTCGTGTTGCAGGGGGAGGGGAGGGTCTTCTGCGCCGGCGCCGACCTGAAGGCCATGCGCGAGTCGGGGCGGGCGAGCGAAGCGGAGAACCGCGAGGACGCCCGGCGCTTCGCGACGCTCTTCCGGTCGGTCGCCGCCTTCCCGGCCCCGGTGATCGCGGCGGTCCAGGGAGCGGCGCTCGGCGGCGGCTTCGGGCTCGCGGTGTGCGCCGACCATGTCATCGCGGAGGACACCGCCCGTTTCGGCACGCCCGAGGCGCGGCTCGGGCTCGTCCCGGCGGTCATCTCCCCGTACGTGGTGCGGCGCCTCGGACCGGGACGCGCCGGCCCCTTCCTGCTGGGCGGCGCGGTGGCGCGGGGACTTCCCGCCCTCGCCGCCGGAATAGCGCACGAGCTGACCCCGGTGGGAGGCCTGGAAGACGTGCTCGCACAGACGGTGGAGCGCTTTCTCGGCAGCGCCCCCCGCGCCGTGCGGCAGGCCAAGGCGCTCATGCTGCGGGAGGCTCCGCTCCCGCCACCGGAGATCGAGGAGCTGACCATCCGCACCATCGCCGAGGCGCGGGCCTCCGAGGAAGGGCAGGCGGGGACGGCTGCCTTCTTCGCGAAGGTCCCGCCGCCCTGGGCGCCGTCAGGCTCGCGCTGAGTCAGCCCGTGTCCTCCGCCCCGCGGCTGCTCGTCGCGAACCGCGGCGAGATCGCCCGGCGGATTCTTCGCTCGGCCCGCGCGCGCGGCTGCCGGGTGGCTGTCGTCTCGACCGCTGCCGATCGAGGGGCTCCGGTGCGGGACGAGGCCGATCGGGTCTTTGAAGTACCGGGTTTTCTGGACGGTGACGCCGTCGTGGCCGCGGCCACCCGCTGGAACGCCGGGCTGCTGCATCCTGGATACGGGTTCCTGTCCGAGAGCGCTTCCTTTGCGGCCGCGGTCGAGGCCGCCGGAATCGCGTTCGTGGGCCCCACCGCGGCGAGCATGCGCTGCCTCGGCGACAAGGAGGCGGCCCGGCGCACCGCCGTGTCGGCCGGAGTGCCTGTCTTGCCTTCGCTCCGGGTGGACGAACTCGCCGCCGAATCGGACCCGGCGGCGGGCGTGGAACGGGCCGGCGTCGGTTTTCCCTGTGCCGTGAAAGCGGCGGCCGGAGGCGGCGGCATCGGCATCCGCGTGGTCCGGCATCCGGAAGCGCTCGCCGAGGCGCTCTCGGCAGCCGCCTCCGAGGCCCGGGCGGCGTTCGGCGACGGCCGCGTCTACGTCGAGCGCTGGCTCGACCGCCCGCGTCACGTCGAAATCCAGGTCCTCGGCGACGGGCGGGGAGCCGGGATCCACCTGGGCGAGCGCGAGTGCTCCGTCCAGCGCCGGCGGCAGAAGCTCCTCGAGTGGGCCCCGGGATTCGGCATTTCGCCGGCTCTACGGACCCGGATGGGAGAAGCCGCGCTGCGGCTGGTGATCGCCAGCCGCTACCGGGGCGCCGGGACGGTCGAGTTCCTGCTGGGAGAGGACGGGACGTTCCATTTCCTCGAGGTGAACACCCGGCTCCAGGTGGAACACCCGATCACCGAGGAGATCTACGGCGTGGACCTCGTGGACGCGCAACTGGAGATCGCCGGCGGAAGTTGGCCCGAAGCGCTGCCGGCTCCGGTGTCCCGGGCGGAGTCGTTCGAGCCGCTGACGCCCTGTGGCGCCGCGTTCGAAGCGCGGATCGTCGCCGAATCACCGCGGCAGGGATTCGCTCCCAGCCCCGGACGACTCCGCCGCTACCGGGAGCCCGAGGGCGAAGGCGTGCGGGTCGATTCCGGGGTCGTCGAGGGCAGTCCGGTGCCTCCCGGCTTCGACTCCCTGCTGGCGAAGGTCATCGCCTCCGGCGATTCGCACGCCGCCGCGGCGGCGCGGCTCGCGTCCGCGCTCGAGGACACGCTGATCCACGGAGTGGAGACGAACGCCTCGCTCATGATCTCCGTGCTGCGCCATCCGGACCTGCTCGGCGAGCGCGTCCATGCCGGTTG
Organism: Vicinamibacteria bacterium; assembly: GCA_965116805.1. Classification (GTDB taxonomy): domain Bacteria; phylum Acidobacteriota; class Vicinamibacteria; order Marinacidobacterales; family Marinacidobacteraceae; genus Marinacidobacterium. The sequence continues at coordinate 344,838 of OZ220713.1, read as the reverse complement.
GCTGGAGGGGCGCATCGGGGAGGTGGCCGCCTCCCGCCTCCCACCGGAGGTGATGGCGCTGCTGGAGCGCGAAGGGGTGGCCGACGCGGTGGCGGCGGCCGCCGCACGGCGACGGACGACCGGGGGGGCAGAGATCTTCTTGTCGCTCGGTCAGGCGGAGCAGTTTCCGCGGGTGGAGCCGGGGCCGCGTACGGGGGAGGTGGTGCTTTCGGGTCCCCCGGTCCGGGACGCGGGCGCCGGCGAAGCGCTGACCGTCACCGCCACCCCGCTCACCGGCGGCCGCGAGCTGGCGGTGACGGTGGCGGGCGAGACCCTGGCGCTGCCGCTCTCCGCGGAAGGGGAAAGGGCCGCTCGCGGACAGGACTCCGGGGAGGTTCAGGCCCCCCTCGCCGGCCAGGTCATCCGCATCCTCGACCCCGGGAGCAGCGTCGAGGAAGGCGACGTGGTCGCCGTGATCGAGTCCATGAAGATGCACTGGGAGATCCGCGCGCCGGTGGGCGGGACACTGGCCGACATCGGTGCGAAAGCCGGAGACGCCGTCGCCGCCGGCGCGCTGCTGCTTCGGATCGCGGGCGCATCCCGGGAATCGTGAGAGGATGGCTCCAATGAAGGAGATTGCCAGGGCCCGTATATCGCTGAGGGCGGCAGCGGAGCACCAGGCGCGACGGGATGGGGTCTCGCTCAATCAGTTCATCGCGACCGCGCTTGCAGAGAAGGTGGGCGCGCAAGGCGCCGCCGGTTTTTTGCGGAACGAGCGTCTTGTGGTTCGGCTGCGAGAGCGATCGGTCTTCTGCGCGAGGCGCCGGACACGCCGGCAGACGATCGGGATGTTCGGCTTTGTTGACCGGCCCGGGTGTTAGCCCGAAGCCTGGCGTCGGGCTATGTGCCCGGATGGCGGTACGGCTTGGAACGCCGGCTTCAGCCGGCACTTGCGGTGCCTTGCACCGCGCACGTCGCGACGTCGATCCGCGCGAAGGTTGGATAAGACGCCTCCCGGGTCGCCCTGCTGGCCCGCCGCCTCTAGGGCGCGGTGCCCAAGCTCCCCAACCGGCCCGATCCCGCACGGCTGCGGGGTCGTGAGCCCCGACTGATCTCGCTGCCTTCCGGATCGCTGCTCCATCGCGTGTATCGGCGGGGCGGTCCATACCCCGCGCTCTGGAACGCCTTTCGGTTGCTGTAAAGGACGCGCGGAGCGGACGGCCGCTGCCGCCGCGTCCGTTTCCCGGCGCCGGCCGTTGTTGACGGCTATCATAAACAAGAACTGCCGCAATGACGCCGACCACGGACCGGCTCCACGGCCACCTGGATCTCCTGATCCTTTCCTCGCTCGCCAGAGGTCCGATGCACGGCTGGGCGATCGCGCAGCGGCTTCGCGTCATATCCGCCAGCGTGTTCGAGGTGGGGCAGGGTTCCATCTACCCGGCGCTCCGGCGGCTGGAGGCGGCGGGTTGGGTCACGGCGCGGATGGCGGTGTCCGATGCCGGCCGTCGCGCTCGTTTCTATACGTTGACCCGGGCCGGCCGCCGCCGGCTCGAAACGGAGCGCGCGGACTGGGCCGACTTCGCGGCCGCCGTGCAACGGGTGCTCGACGGGGTCTGACCGATTGCCGGCCGCCTCCTTGTTTCGCCAGCTTCGGCTCCTGCTCGGGGGCGGCCGCGCCGAGGGCGATCTCGACGTCGAGATGCGGGAGCATCTTGACCTTCTCGAGGCGCAGTACCGAGAGCACGGTCTCGGCCCGAAAGAGGCGCGGCGGCGGGCGAGCATCGAGTTCGGGTCGCGCGAGCCTCTCCGGGCCGCGGCGCGGGACGCCCGGGGGCTGGTTCAGACGCGCGAGCTGAGCCGCGACCTCCTGTTCGGGATCCGAGTCCTGCTGCGGCGGCCTGCGTTTCCGATGGTTGCGCTTCTCACGCTTGGACTGGGAGTCGGCGGGGCGGCCGCGATCTACGGCGCTACCGAAGGAATCCTGCTCAGCCCGCTCCCCTACGAAGAACCGGACCGGCTGGTTGCAGTCTGGCAACTCGACCAGTCGAGCGGCGAGCGGCAGGAGGTGTCGCCGGCGAACTTCCTCGACTGGCGCGAGCGCGCCACCGCATTCGAAGCGCTGACCGCGATCGAGCCGTATGGATTCGACTGGCTCAGCCCCGAGGACGGCCCCGTCGCCCTCGACACCCGGCTGGTGTACGAGGGGTTCTTCGACGTGTTCCGGACCCAGCCGCTTCTCGGCAGGACCTTTCTCCCCGAGGAGAACCAACCCGGGCGCGGCGACGTGGTGATCCTGGGGTACGGGCTGTGGATGACCCGCTTCGGCGGAGACCCGGACGTCGTCGGACGGGTGCTCACGCTCGACGGCCGCCCGCGCACCGTCGTCGGAGTCATGCCCGAGAGCTTCACCGTTCCGAGCAACGACGTGATCTGGGCCCCCAAGGTCCTGGAGGGTTGGGAGGAGCGGTCGCGGACCTCGAACTTCTATGCCGTGTACGGCCGACTCGCTCCCAGAATCGGGTTGGGCCAGGCGGCGGCCGATCTGGATCGGGTCGCGTCTGCGCTGTCCCGCGAGTATCCGACGGCGAACGCCTCGATCGGCGTGACTCTGGTGCCGCTCCACGACGAGGTCGTCGGCGGGATCCGCTCGGCGCTGTGGCTGCTCCTCGGCGCGGTGACGCTCGTCCTCGTGGTGGTCTTGGCGAGTGTTGCGAGCCTGCAACTGGCGCGCGCCGTTGGAAGGACTCCCGAGTTCACGGTGCGCACGGCGCTCGGCGCGGGTCCCGGCCGCATCGCGCGGCACCTCGCTGCGGAGAATCTGCTCCTCGGCCTCCTGGGAACGGCGACTTCGTTCCTCGCGGCCCGGTTGGTGCTGGACGGCGTCCGGGCGCTGGCGCCTCCCGACCTTCCACGCCTCTCCGAGCTCCGTGCCGACGGTGATGTCCTGGTGTTCGCCGCCGCGGTCAGCCTGCTGGCGGTACTCGCCACCGGTGTGGTTCCCGTGGTCCTCGCGGCGCATCCAGGCCTGCAACGAACGCTCGGCTACGGGGGCCGCGGACAGACCGGCACCCGGCCCCTGAATCGGGTGCTTTCCGGGTTGGTGGTGCTGCAGGTCAGCCTGGCGTTCGTACTGCTCGTGGGTAGCGGCCTCCTGCTTCGCAGTTTCGTCGCGGTGCTGTCCCAGCCCACCGGGTTCCAATCGAAGGGCGTGGCCGTGGTGACCGTGCACTCCTGGAGTTACCTGGACAGTGCACCCGCGCGGGCCGGTTTCGTACGCGGGGTCGTCGAGCGGGTGTCGGCGATGCCCGGGATCGTCGCCGCCGGCATGGGTTCCGGTATTCCGCTCATGGACGCGATCGGCGCGGACTTCGCACCGCTCACGCTGGAAGGAGATCCGGCCCGCGCCGATCAGAATCCGCCGCTGGTCCGCTTCACGGTCGTGAGCCCGGGCCTGCTCGACGCCCTGAGCATTCCATTGCGCTCGGGGCGCCGGTTCGATTCCCGGGACCAGGCGGATTCCCTGCCAGTCACCCTCGTGAACGAGCGGTTCGTGGCGCGCTACTTCCCGGACCGGGAACCGATCGGGCGGCGGATCGCGCTGGGAGGAACGCTGGCGCGGAACCAGGAGCCCATGAACCCCGAAATCATCGGCGTGGTCGGCGATGTCCGGAACGTCGCGCTCCACGAGGCGCCGGCGCCAGCCGTCTATCTCGTCCACCCGCAGGTTCCGACCGGCGCGAACGCCTTCGTGGTGCGGACCAGTGGTGCGGCGCGCGCGGCGCTGCCGCAGATCCGTCAGGCCATTGGTGAGGTCCACGCTTCCATCCCCCTCCACAGCGAAACCACGATGGAGGACCTGGTGACGACCTCCGTCCGGGAGCGCCGTTTCGTTCTGGTGCTGCTTGGCGGCTTCGCCGTCCTGGCGCTTGCGCTGGCGTCGGCCGGCATCTTCGGACTCATGGCGTTCGTCACCGCTGAGCGAACGAGGGAATTCGGGATTCGGAGGGTTCTCGGCGCGGAGCGCGCGGAGCTCCTCACCCTGGTGCTGCGCAGAGGACTCGTTCTCGCTGGCGCCGGCATCCTCGTGGGCATCGCCGCGGCAGCGCCGGCGGTGCGCTTCGTGGAGGGGCTGTTGTTCGAAGTTGTCCCGCTCGACCTGTCGGTCTTCGGGTTGGCGGCGGCGACGCTCGCCGCCGCCGGCGCGGTGGCCGTCCTGGCTCCGGCGTTGCGGGCGGTGCGGGTCAGCCCGATCGAAGTCCTGCGAACCGAGTAGGAGCCTCGCGAGCCCGTGAGGTTGCCGCACCCGGGGAACGCCACGGAGCGCACCTGAGGTACGCCGCCATACCCTTGTGGGATGGGAAGCGCCGAAACGGGACGACCGAATGAGGGTCGTCGCGGGCTCGACATCTACATCGTCCTCTCCGCGCTGATCGGGGTCGCGGCGCTCCTTACCTGGATCATCCCGGCGGGCCGCTATGAGCGGACGGTCCTTCCCGACGGGCGTGAGGCCGTCGTTCCGGGGTCGTACCAGGTCATCGAGCGGTCGCCGGCGGGCTTTTGGGACGTGGTGACCGCGATCCCGGACGGGCTGACCGACGCGGCGAGCGTGGTCTTCCTCGTTTTCCTGTGCGCGGGCTCGGTGGGGGTGATGCGCCGGGCGGGAATCCTGGATCTCGGGGTGAACCGGCTGACCACCGCCACCGGGCGGCGGGTCGAACTGCTCATCCCGGCGCTCATGTTCGGCTTCGCCGCGGTTTCGGGCGTGGTGGGGATGCCGGAGCTCTCGATCGCCTACCTGCCGATCGTGACGCCGATGCTCGGACGTCTCGGCTGCGGCCGAACGACGGCGACCGCGGTCGCCCTGCTGCCCACGACGCTCGGCGCGGCGTTCGGCGTGACGGTGCCGGCGACCGTGGGCATCGGGCACATGCTGGCGGGGCTGCCGATGTTCTCCGGCGCCTCCTACCGGTTCGTCTTCTTCCTGATCGTGCAGACGGCGGCGGCGGTTTTCGTGGTGCGGCGGGCGCGGCGCGAGATCGCCCGGCGCCACGAGCCGCGCGATCCCCGGGAGACCATTGCCGCTTCGTCCGACGAAACCGCGCCGGCCGCCTTCCGCGGGCGCCAGCAGGCGGCCGGCGTGGTCGCGCTCGTGCTCTTCGTCGTCTTCGTGTTTGCGGTCCTGGCCCTCGGTCTCGGGTTCGAAGAGATCGGCGGCGCGTTCGTCGCGATGGCGGTGGTCGTCTCGCTGGTGGCGGGGCGGGGGCTGAACCAGATCTGCACCGACTTCAACGACGCGTTCCGGGAGATCCTGGTGGGCGCCCTGGTGTGCGGGGTGGCGCGCGGGGTCTCGGTGGTGATGACCGAGGGGATGGTCATGGACACCGTGGTCCACGGCGCGGCGCTGCTCGTCTCCTCGCTGCCGCCAGCGCTCACCGCCGTCGGGGTGCTGTTCGGGCAGACGGTCTTCAACTTCCTGGTCCCCTCCGGGAGCGGGCAGGCGCTCATCACGCTGCCCATCCTGGTGCCGGTGGCCGACCTGGCGGGGGTCACCCGGCAGGTGGTGGTGCTCGCCACCCAGTGGGGCGACGGAATCACGAACGTGATCTTCCCGACGTCCGGGTACTTCATGGCGACACTCGTGATGGCGCGCGTCGGCCTCCTGCAGTGGATCCGCTACTACCTGCCGCTCTTCGGGATCATTCTCCTGGTCGCGACCAGCGGGCTCGTCGTCGCCCAGCACATCCAGCTCGGCCCGTTCTGAGGTCACCATGCGCATCGTCAAACTCCCCGTCGAGCCCATGACCGCCGCGTCGTTCGCTCCCTTCGGCGAGGTCATCGAGGCGCGGGACCGTCCCGCGGACGCCCGGCGGTTCTTCCCGATCGACCTCAGGATCGACGGGCGGACCACGATGGACGTCATCTGGCAGCCGGCCGGGGGGAAGCGGTTCCGGATGCTGGAGCGCCACTTCGCGGTGACCCAGGCGTTCATTCCGCTCGAGGGGGCGCCCGCGGTGGTGGCCGTCGCTCCGCCCACCGACCTCGACGACGCTGATGCCGTTCCGAAGCCGGAGGAGGTGCGGGCCTTCCTGATCGACCCCGGGAAGGGCTACGCCTACAAGACCGGGACCTGGCATTCGCTCGACCGCTTTCTGCTCGGGCCGCCGGGCGCCAGCTTCGTGATCCTGAACGTGGACCCGAACCCGACGCAGTTCGTGGACTACGGCGAACGGTTCGGAGTGGAGTTCGAGGTGGACGCGTAGGGGGCTATCGCAGAAGAGCGCGCTCCGCGGCGAGGGCTTCCAGTTCCCGGTTCAGCTCTTCGTGTTCCGCCCGCAGGCGGTTCGTGTCCAGGGGACTTTGGAACCGGTTCGGGTTGCGCTGCGCGGTTGGAAGGCCGCTCGACCCGATGGCGGTCAGCGAGGCCTCGATGTCGAGCAGGCGCTCCCGGATTTCGGCTTCCCGCTCCGCGATCACGCGCAGTCGGGCTTCGATGGCGATCTGAACGTCGTCCGCATCGGGGTCGGCCGTGTCCTCCCCGGGGTCCCCGGGCGGAAGCTCCTCGCTGGTGACCGGAGGGTCGCGGAGCGCCGTGGACTCGAGAGGAGCTGGCGCCCGGTCCGGGTTGACAGGGCGCGCGCCGACGAGGTCCGCATCGGTGAAGCGGGGCGCCGGGCCGTGTCGCTCCCGGCTCGCCGCGATACGGGCGCGGTTTCGCCGCGCGGCCTCCGCCAGCGACGGTTGGTCCTCCTGAGCGCGTGGCGAGGGAGCGGCGCTCCCGGCCGTTGCGATCAGGAGCCCGAGGACGAGAGCCGTGGCCGGCTCAGGTCTTGACGGGATTGCCGAAGCGGTCGCGCAGGACGTACGGCGGCAGGCGGTATTCCTCGCGGAACATCTGGGTACGGACGGAACCCGTGACATGGGACGCGATATCTCTCCCGGTGAGCAGATAGACGACAGTGGGGCAAAGGTCGCGCCGCATCACCTGCTCGGGGAATACCGCGCCCTGCCGGAAGTCGGGGCCGACCCCGAGCGTCCAGACGTTGTGGGCGTAGTAGTTCCCCTGCGAGTGATGGAGCTGTCCGTACACGTTGACCTCGTCGTCGCGCCCGCATTCGGGCCGCAGCAGGATCGAGGTGGTGTCACGCAGGTACGGATCGTTCTGGATGAATTCGTGGAGGTTGCCGATGAGCTCGTCGGTGGCCGCGATGTGCCGCCGGTACTGCTCGTAGTCGGTGTCGTAGTCCCAGAAGCCGGCGTCGGCGTGGGCGTCGTCGAGCGCGAGCATCTGGATGGTGATCAGCTTCGGCCGGAAGTCCCGGAGCAGGTGCTTCGCGATCTCGAAGCACTGCCCGTCGCCGAGCGGGACCTCCCGGTCCACCAGCGAGGTCTTCGTGGACGCCGGCACGTCGGTCCGCCGGGCAACGGCGTCGGCGAGCCAGTCTTCGAGGTCCTTCCGGGTCTGCCGGGTGTGGCCGAGCCCCGGTTCGATGTTCGCCTTCACGAGTTCCGCCGCCGACCGCCGCTGGTCGTCGTGGAACAGCTTGTTCATGGTCAGCGAGTTCGCTCCGAACCCGAGCCCGCCGTCCGGGTGGGCGCTCCAGTGCTTCCGGTCGAAGACCCACGACCGGTAGTAGCTGACTCCCTGGAGCATCCAGTAGTCGTTCACCGGCCCGCCGAGTTCCTTCCGTACGGTCTCGGTCCACGTTGGATAGAGCGGATGCTCCGAAACCGTCTCCCGGCCGGTCAGCATCTCGGTGTACATGTAGCCGTGGAGGTTCGCGGTCTCGCCGAAGTCCTCGGTGAAGACGCTGCCGGCGTCCATCATCCGCGCCATGTGCGGCGCGTGCGCCCGGTCCTCGACGGTGTCCTTCTTCCGGCAGCCGTTGCCGTAGAGGATGACCACCAGGTGCTTCGTCTTCAGGCTCGCGTCGGGAACGACGCCCGCGCGCTCGGGCGCGGCGGCCAGCAGCCGGTTCGCGCTTCCACCCAGGCCGAGGGCCGCCGCGCCGGCGGCGCCGAGAAAGCGACGGCGATTCATGCTCATTGCGGCTTCGGGGTGGCGGCCGCTTCCGTCTTCGCTTCGGGCAGGAACTCCACCTCCAGGCCGCGGACCTCGTCGTCGCGGACCGGATTCAGGTTCAGGTAGTTCTGCGCCCGGTCGGAGATGTTCACCCGGGACACCGAGTAGGTGCCGCGCTCCTGCCACTCCTCGATCTTCAGGGCGCCGCGGAAGACGTTGGGCTGCGGCACCAGCGAGGGCCGGTTCAGCGGCGGGTTCCGGCTCTCGAGCTCCACCCGGACCAGGTCGGCGCCGGACGGGCTCTGGAAAGAGACGTAGACCTTGTCCACGCCGCTCAGGTTGTCCTCCACGAGGGCGGCCACCGGGATGGACTCGCTGGCGAGCGCCTCGCGCAGCGGCAACTCCACGGCGAGCAGCACCGGCGGCTTGTCGTCGCGCTTGTCCGGGTTCTCCGTGATCAGCACGGTCCGGTCCGCGAGCAACGGCGATGTCGCGGCGAAAACGAGGGCGCTGTTCCGCGCCGCGTCATAGAGCTCGACCTTCTGGACCGTCCAGCGGCCGCCCTCGTACCACTCGGGAATGGAGAAGGCCCCGAGAAAGCGGCCCGGGTTCCGGGCGTCGCCGATCAGGTCCGCCCGCACCGCGCGTCTTCCCGAGGGGCTCGTGAACACCGCCCGCGCCTGGGTCGGACCCGCCAGGTTGTCCTCCGCGAAGGCCTCCACCCGGATGGTCTCGCCGACCCTCGCCTCGGGGGTGAGGATCTCGAGCGAGCGGAGCGTGGGCGGGGTCACGTCCGCCTCCGGATTCTCCGAGACCACGAAATAGGCCGGGCTGCCGTCCGGCGCCCGCATCACCGGGTTGAACTCGGTGGAGTACGCCTTCTTGTGCCCGTGCTCGTCGGTGATCATCGTCGAGCCGACGTTGTAGCGGCCGCCCGGGTGGTAGCGGTCCACCTTGCCGCGTCCGAGATAGAGGCGCTTGTCCTTCTCGTGGGGCTTGAAGTTCATGTAGATGACGGAAGCCCGGCCGTACTCCTGGCTCCAGAACTCCGCGACGAACCGCCGGCCCTTCTCGAATGCCGGCTCCACCCTGGCGATCGCCCGTACGGTGTCCCCGGGTTCCACCTCGAGGTCGATGATGCGGAACTCGGTCAGGGCGGTCGAACGGTGTTCCCCGCTCAGCTCGCGCTGGGCCGGCTGGGCGCCGCGCCGGCGGTACTGGAAGACCTCGGGGATGTAGTCCTCGTCGGCGACTCCGAGCTGGCCGGTCACGTCGGCGCTCGCCGGTTCGGTCCCCTGGGTCACGTCGTCGACGATCGCGAAGGGGTACGCGGCGGCCTTCGCATCCTCATCCTTCTCGCCCGCGCGCCGGGTTTCGGGTGGCTGGGCAAGCGCGGCCGACGCGCCGAACAGCGCGGCGAGCACCACAAAACGCACTGACATCAAAGGGAAACCGAGCCGATCAGCCAATATATCATCCGCCCCCCGGCGCCCGGCCCGCCACCGCGGCGGGCTGATTTCCCCGGCGCCCGGTTGAACGACATGCCCCTTTTCGCCCGGCGCTTCGGCCACATGGGGACCGAGAACGCCTTCAAGATCGGAGAAGACATGGCCCGCGCCCGGGCGCGCGGCGTGGATGTCATTCCCTTCACCATCGGCGAGCCCGACTTCGACAGCGCGCCGCACATCAACGAGGCGGGGATCGCGGCGATCCGCGCCGGAGACACCCACTACACCGATCCCGCCGGGATCGCGCCGCTCCGGGAGGCGCTCGCCGCCTACGTGTCCCGGACGCGCGGAATCGAGGCCACGGCGGACCGGATCATCATCCTTCCCGGAGCGAAGCCCGCGATCGGCTACACGATGATGGCCTACGTGGACCCCGGCGACGAGGTGATCTACCCGAGTCCCGGGTTCCCGATCTACGAGTCGTGGGTCACCTATCTCGGGGGCGTGCCCAAGCCGCTCGTGCTGCGGGAGGAGCGGGGCTTCTCCTTCACGGTGGAGGACCTGGACCGGCTTCTCACCGACCGGACGAAGGTCCTGATGCTCTGTTCGCCGTCGAACCCCACCGGCGGCGTGCTCCCGAAGAGCCTGCTCGAGGAGGTCGCCGCACTGGTGAAGGAGCGGGGCCGCCCGGACATCCGCATCTACTCCGACGAGATCTACGAACACATCACCTTCGATGGATTCGAGCACACCTCGATGGCTTCCCTGCCGGGCATGGACCGGCACACGATCATCGCGAGCGGGCACTCCAAGGGCTACGCGATGACCGGCTGGAGGCTCGGCTGGTGCGTGCTTCCCACCGCGGAGGAAGCCTTGCGGTTCAAGCAGATCAACATCAACACGGTGAGCTGCGTTCCCCCCTTCATCCAGCAGGCCGCCCGCGAGGCGCTGGAGAACCCGAAGACCTGGGAGGTGGTGGGCTCGATGGTGGCCGAGTTCAAGCGGCGGCGCGACTACGTGGTGCCGGCGCTGAACGCCATTCCCGGTATCAGTTGCGCGAATCCGCTGGGCGCCTTCTACGTCTTCCCGAACATCACGGGTGTCTGCGAGTCCCTCGGCGCCACCGCGCACTATGCGTCGCTGCCGGATTCCCTGAAGGCGAGCACCAGCCCGGCGACCCTGATTTCCCGGTTCCTGCTCTACTACCACGGGGTCGCCCTGGTGGACCGCCGCAGCTTCGGCGTGATCGGCAGCGAGGGACAGAACTTCCTGCGGCTCTCCTACGCGGCGGACATGGACTCGATCCGCGAGGGGATCCGGCGGATCGCTGCCGGCGTCGCCGACCACGACGGGTTCGCCCGCTTCCTGCAGGACCAGACCGCGTTAGGACTCGCCGCATGAGCCGCATCTTCGTTACCCGACCCATCGGGAGCGCCGGTCTTCAGACCGGCACAGCTTCCGCTCTCCCGCCCGGGCCGCACATCGGCCAACCGCGCCATCCGGAAGGTCGAACTTCCGACCGGCACAGCTTCCGCCCGTCCCCATGAGCCGCATCTTCGTTACCCGCCCTATTCCAGCCGCCGGCCTCGCCGTCCTGCGCGCCGCGGCCGAGGTGGAGGTGGCGCCCACCGCCGACGGTGATTCGACTCCCCGGGAACAGGTGCTCGCCGGCGCCCGGGGCGCCGACGTGCACGTCTCGCTACTCACCGAGGCGGTGGACCGGGAACTCATGGAGTCCGCTCCGCGGTTGCTCGGGGTGGCCAACTACGCCGTCGGCTTCAACAACGTGGATGTGGCCGCGGCGACCGAACTCGGTGTGCCCGTCACCAACACCCCGGGCGTCCTCACCGACACGACCGCGGATCTGGCGTGGACGCTGCTGATGTCCGTCGCGCGCCGGGTGGTCCCGGCGGATGCCTACATGCGGGGCGGCCAGTACCGGATCTGGGGGCCGTCGCTGATGCTGGGCGCCGACATCAGCCCCGGCGGCGACGAGCGCCGGAAGGTGCTGGGGGTCGTCGGTTTCGGGCGGATCGGGCAGGCGATGCACAGGCGCGCCCAGGGGTTCGACATGGACGTGCTGGCCTTCGATCCCCCCATGAAGGACATCATCGAAGCACGCTCCGACGTGGAATACGCCGAGTTCGACGACCTGCTCGCCCGCAGCGATTTCGTCACGATCCACACCGACCTCAATCCCTCGACGCATCACCTCTTCGACGCGGCGGCCTTCGCGCGAATGAAGGAGACGGCGATCCTGATCAACACCGCGCGCGGCCCGGTCGTGGACGAGGCGGCGCTCGTGGACGCGCTCAAGTCGGGTCAGATCGGCGGGGCGGGGCTCGACGTGTTTGAGCACGAGCCGGCGTTCCACCCGGGGCTGGCCGACTGCGACAACGTGGTGATGCTTCCCCACATCGCGAGCGGCAGCGTGGCCACCCGGGACCGCATGGCCACCATGTGCGCCGAGAACGCGGTGGCCCACCTGAACCGGGAGCGCGCGCCGAACTGCGTGAACCCGGAGGTCTACGACACGGAGGCGTACCGGCGGCGAACATCCCGGTAGGCGAGTGTGTGAACCCGATTGACGCCCGGAATCCGGGATCGATCGGCGCGGCTCCGGCCGTCGGGCCGCGATGAGCCAGACCTTCGTCATCGTCGCCGTCTGCGTCTATCTGGCCGGACTCCTGTTTCTGGGGGCGGTTGCCTCCACGCGGATCCGCAACGCCACCGACTTCGTGGTCGCCGGCCGCCGGCTCGGGCTGGGGCTCTGCACGTTCACGCTCTTTGCGACCTGGTTCGGGGGCGGCACGCTGATCGGGGCGGCGGGAGCTTCCTACGCCGGCGGCCTGAACGCGGTGGTGGCCGATCCCTTCGGCGCTGCGCTCTGCCTGCTGCTCGCCGGCGCGTTCTACGTGCGGCTGCTTCGCCGGCTGCGCCTCCTGACGGTGCCGGACTTCTTCCGGCGCCGGTTCGGCCGGTCGGCCGAGATCCTCTCCGCGCTCTCGATCCTTCCGGCCTACATCGGCTGGGTGGGATCGCAGTTGCTCGCGGTGGGAACGGTGCTTTCCGCGATGGCCGGTCTCCCGTTCGTCGCCAGCATTCTCATCGCCGCCGCCATCGTCCTCGTCTACACGGTTCTCGGTGGCATGTGGGGCGTGACCCTCACGGATTTCTTCCAAGCGCTGGTCCTCATCGCGGCGATCTGCGTGCTGCTGCCGATCGTCCTCGGAGCGGCGGGCGGGGTTTCCGCCGTGCTCGACGCCCTGCCGGAGGGCCGGACCCGGTTCCTGCCGACCGGCGGCCTCCTCGAATGGCTCTTCTTCGTGCAGGCGTGGCTGCTGATCGGCCTCGGTAACCTGCCCGGTCAGGACCTCATGCAACGGGCCCTCAGTTCGAAGAGCGAACGGGTCGCGCAGTGGTCTGCCTACTTCGGCGGTTCGCTCTACCTGGTGGTCGGCCTGATCCCGGTGGCGCTCGGGATGATTGGTTCGGTGCTGATGCCCGGCCTTCAGAACCCGGAAGAGATCGTGCCGCGTCTGGCCATGGAGTACCTGCCGCCGGCCGGGCTGGCCCTCTTCCTGGGAGCGCTCTTCTCGGCGCTCATGAGTTCCGCGGACAGCGGGCTGCTGGCCCCGGCAAGCGTCTTCGGGCAGAACATCGTCCGCAACCTGGCGCCCGACCTGAAGCCGAAGGAGGTGCTGGCCGCGGTCCGGGTCGGCGTGGTGATCTTCTGCGGCCTGGCGCTTGCCGTAGCTCTCTGGTTCCAGAGCGTGTACACGCTGATGGTCGAATCGTGGACCGTGATGATGGTCGGCCTCTTCGGACCGCTCACGCTGGGGATGTACTGGAAGCGGACCAACACTCCGGGTTGTGTGAGCGGCATCGCAGCCGGGCTGGTGGTGTGGCTGGGGCTCGTCGGGTTGGAACTCGTCTCCGGCGCGACCTCCCCCGAAGAGGTCAGGCAACTGCCGAACGCGCTCATCGCGACCCCGGTGTCCCTGCTGGTGACGGTCGCCGTTTCCCTGCTGACCGCGAAGAGCCACCCGCCGCGGGCGCTCACCGACCCTTCGGGAGCGCCGATCGAGGCGAAGGGCCGGCTCGGGACGCTGGGACTCCGCCCGCCGGCGTCCGCCTAGTCCCGCCGCCCCATGACGTCCGCGGCGCGCTGGCGGGTCGCGCCGACCGCGGCGCACCACGCGGAGGCGCTCGCCGAACTCACGCGGATCGTCTTTCCCACGCTCGATCCTTCGGAGTGCTTCGCGGCGGACCACTACCGGAAGCACGTCGAGATCTTCCCCGAGGGCCAGTTCGTCGCCCTGACGGGCGAGGACAGGCCGGTCGCGTCGACCACCACCCTGCGGCTGAACCTCGATCTCGGCCATCCGCAACACCGCTTCCCCGAGTTCCTGGGAGGGCTCTACCTCGCCGCGCACGACCCCGCGGGCGAGTGGCTCTACGGCGCTGATCTCGGAGTCCACCCGGACTGGAGGCGGCAGGGAATCGCCCGGGCGCTCTACGCGGCCCGGCAGGCCGCTGCCCGGCGGCTCGGCCTGCGCGGCCAGCTCACCGTCGGCATGCTGAACGGCTACGGGGCGGTCGCGGACCGGATCGGCGCCGAGGACTACTACGAGCGTCTCGTGGCCGGGAAGATCCAGGACCCCACCGTCTCCGCGCAGATGCGGATCGGATTCCGCCCGGGCGGCCTGATCCCCGGCTACGTCCAGGACCCGCGCTGCGGCGGCTACGGCGTCCTGCTGACCCTCCCCGCGGATCAGCTGGTTTCCTTGCCGTAACGGAGTATCCAGCCCACCCTGCCCAGTGGCTCGGGCCAGATTGGGCCGTCAGCGTTCTCCCGGAGCGGTCGCTCGCTACTCCCGACAGAGGACAACAGAACCCGAGGGGCCGTCGTACGTCATCGTGAGATCACCGAGGAAGTCGCGCCCGATCAGGGCACCGTAGGGCAGTCCCGCTTCCGCGAAGTCCAGCGCGGGGTACGCGGCAGTTCGCGGAAGGTCGAGAGCGGGAATCCTGATCGTCGCCGCGTAGATGTTCAACCGCCGTCTCTGGTCCTGAATCAGGGTAGCCGGGGCGGCAAAGTCAATGGGCTGAGCCGTAACCGCCGTACCACCGAGACGTCCAGATACGAGGGCCAGGCGCCCGTATCCACAAGGGCGTCACAGGTGACTGAGCGAGTGCTCGAGACCTGCGCCGCGCTTACCAGGATCGGAACTACCGGACCACGGCGCCACAGCGCCTGCCGCGATTCCGGACCGATCTGAACGGTCCTACGCACAAGACTCGTGCAGCAGGAGGCTTCCGGGAAGCATCATGGGTTCGGGTTTGACCTGGCGGAGCAGAAACGGCTCCTCTCGGCAGTGGGCCATGGCGGCGGCGTGGCCCTCCTCAAAGGTCCCATAGACGCCGATCAGATCAGTCCCTTGGACCACAACCCAGTGATCGTCCGGGTGTTCGTCCTGGAGACGCGCGCGGTTCTTCTCGAATGTCGCGATCTCGGCGGCCAGATCCTTGGCGCTCTCGGCACTCGCGGCCTGCAGATTCCTCATGGACTAGTCCTCCGGTGAGACGAGGAAACATGAGATTCCTGCTTGGTCCGGTGCCGCTCCAGCATCCCTCGCCACTCTGCTTGAAGCCTAGAACCGCTCCGTCTCCCCGGTCAAACGCCGGGGCATGATCTGCGGACACTTGACACGTAGAACAGAGCAGTCTATAAATCAGACTACTCTGACGGGAGCCTTCAGATATGGACACATCCACCGCGCGGAGCGACCTCGCTCTGGTAGACCGCATCCTTCAGGACGTTGACCGCACATTGAACATGCCGCCGCTCATCCTGCTCGCCTGGGGCCTGTTCGCCGCGATCGTCAACGGAGTACAGCAGGCTCGCGTCGCCGGCCTTCCCGTGCCGTCCGACGGGTCCTTCCAGCTTCCCCTGATGCTGCTCGTTATCGGCGTCAGCGTGTGGGCCGCGCGCCGCCAGGACACGGGACGCGAGACGCAGGTGGACAGCCAGGCGGGGATCACGTTCGGGGTTGCCTTCGCGGTGTTGCTGCTGCTGAGCCTCACGGCCCAGCACACCGTGATCCCGGCGCGCGCCATGTCCCTGTTCTGGAGCGGCGGCCTCAGCATCGCGCTGTTGATCGTGGGGCTGCAGGCGAGCCGGCCCCTGCTCATCGGAGGGATCGCACTGCTCACCGCGTCCGCGCTCGCGGGCTTCGTCCCGGCCTGGTTCCACGGAGCACTCGCCCTCGGCTGGATCGCCGGACTCGTGGTTCCCGCCATCGTGCTCTGGGTGCGACGCGGTCGTGGATGAACTCCTGCTGTCCAGGGTCCGCCTGGCGGTCATCGCGGAGCTGGTCGCGGTGGAGTGGGCTACCTTCACCGACCTCCAGAAGTCGGTCAAGGCGACGAACGGGAACCTGAGCGCGCACCTCGGCAAGCTGATCGCGGGCGGGTACGTCGTCGAGCGCAAGCGCTTCGTGCGCCGCCGCCCGCAGACCCGCTATCGGCTGACCGAAGCCGGGCGCGCCGCCCTGCTGCAACACGTCGAACACCTGCAGGCGCTGGTCGCTCCGGAGCGGTGATGCATTGCCGTGCCGTCTGTAAGATTCGGGCCCCGCGAACGTAGCGAAGACAAAGTCCTCTCCAACCTTGCGCGTGGAGTTCCGGGTTGCCGCCCGCAACCCGGAACCTTTCCCTCCCAGGCCTCGTAGGCTCCTGATCCAAGAACATGAATCCCCCGAAACCTGCTGACCGGCTCGCCGAACTCAAGATCGGCGAGGAACAGCGCGGCTCCCGGCCCTTCGCGCTGGTGACCGCGATCATCGGCGGGCTGCTGGTGATCGGGGGCGGCGTCTCGGCCGTCTTCCTGCTGGGTTCGGAGCCGGAGGTGCTCGCGGTCCGCACGGCGCGGGTGCGCTCGATCTCGGTGGACGCCGGGACCACGGTGCTGAACGCGAGCGGCTACGTCACGGCGCGGCGCCAGGCCACCGTTTCGTCCAAGACCGCGGGGCAGATCACCGAGATCGCGATCGAGGAGGGCATGGAGGTGACCGCGGGCCAGGTGCTCGCCCGTCTCGACTCCTCCAACCTGGGGCGGACCCTCCGCCTCGCGGAGGCGCAGACCGCGGCGGCCGGAAAGGCGGTCCTCGAGGTGGAGGCACAGCTCGCCGAAGCCCGCCTCCGCCAAGAGCGGACCCGGCGCCTCGTGGAGCAGCAGGTCGCCGGACAGGCCGACCTCGACCAGGTGAACGGCGAGGTCGCCACCCTCGAAGCGCGCATCGAGCGCCAGCGCGAGGACATTCGCGTCTCGGAGCGGCAGGTGGAGGTCATCCGCCAGCAGATCGAGGACATGGTGATCCGGGCGCCGTTCGACGGCGTCATCACCGCCAAGAACGCCCAGCCGGGCGAAATGATGTCCCCCATCGCCGGCGGCGCCGGGTTCACCCGGACCGGGATCGGGACGATCGTGGACATGACCTCGCTGGAGATCGAGGTGGACGTCAACGAGGCATACATCAACCGGGTCGCTCCGGAGCAGCCGGTGGACGCCGTCCTCGACTCCTACGACGACTGGACGATCCCGGCCCGGGTGATCGCGATCATCCCGACCGCCGACCGGGACCGCGCCACGGTGCGGGTGCGGATCGGTTTCGAACAGCTCGACCCCCGGATCCTGCCGGACATGGGCGTCAAGGTGAGTTTCCGGTCCGCGGAGGCGGAGCCCGAAGCGGCTCCCGAGGGTCTGCTCGTGGACGCCGCGGCGGTGTTCCCGGACACCGGCCGGGACCTCGTCTATCTGGTCCGCGACGGCCGGGTCCAGCGCCGGGCGGTGCGGCTCGGGGACCGGCGCGGGTCCGATGTGTTCGTCCTCTCCGGACTGGTGGAGGGTGACCGGGTCGTCGTGGAGGGCCTCGAGGGACTCGAGGACGGCGCCGAAGTCGAGGAAGCGACCGCGGCGCCATAGCAGCCGGTGAACGGAGTCACCTGGAGAGTCGAATGAGCGAGACAAGTTTTCCCGACGCGGCGGCCGGCAACGGCCCCGCTACCGAGGCCATGGTGGACGTGCGAAGCGTCCGCCGGACCTTCCAGCGGGGCCGCACGCCGGTTCCGGTGCTGAAGGACCTCACGCTCCGGATGGAGAAGGGGGAGTTCCTGGCGCTGATGGGACCTTCGGGCTCCGGGAAGTCGACGCTGCTCAACCTGATCGCCGGACTTGACCGGCCGACCGGGGGCGAGGTGATCGTGGGCGGTTCGGAGATCCACCGCCTTTCCGAGCGGAAGCTCGCCGGCTGGCGGGCCCGCAACATCGGCTTCGTCTTCCAGTTCTCGAACCTGCTGGGAGCGTTGAGCGCCGAGAGGAACGTGGCGGTGCCGCTGCTGCTGACCTCGTTCTCGGCCCGCGAGCGCCGGCGCCGGGTGGACATCGCGCTCGAGATCGTGGGGCTGTCGGATCGCGGGAAACACCGGCCCCGGGAGCTCTCGGGCGGCGAACAGCAGCGGGTCGGGATCGCCCGCGCGCTGGTGAACGATCCGATGCTCCTCGTCTGCGACGAGCCGACCGGCGACCTCGACCGGGCGACGAGCGGCGAGATCCTGGATCTGCTGGTCGCTCTCAACCGGGACCACGGGAAGACCATCCTGATGGTCACCCACGACCCGGTGGCGGCCGAGCGCGCGTCGCGCACGCTCCATCTCGAGGACGGGCGGCTGGCCGAATGCGGGCACGACGGAACGGTCGTGGTGCCGGTCCACGAACCGGCGGGAGCGGCGGTGTGAGTTCCTTCACCCTGATCAGCGCGGCGCTCCGCCGCAAGAAGACGCGGACCTTCCTGACCTTCTCGTCGGTGGTGTTCGCGTTCCTGATCTTCGGGGTCCTCTCCATGCTCCAGACCGCGTTCTCGATGGGCGCGGAGATCGCCAACGAGGACCGCCTGGTGGTGCGCCACCGGGTTTCCCTCTTCCAGCTCCTGCCGCAGTCCTACGAGGCCGACATGGAGGAGATCCCGGGCGTCGTGGACGCCATGCACATGACCTGGTTCGGCGGCGTCTACCAGGATCCCTCCAACTTCTTCATGCAGTCCCCGGTGGAACCCGCGGAGTACCTCGACATGTATCCGGAGGTCTTGGTGTCCGACGAGGCGAAGCTTCGCTGGATCGAGACCCGGAACGGAGTGATCGCGGGCCGGGCGCTCGTCGAACGCCTGGGTTGGGAGGTCGGCGACCGGATCCCCATCCAGCCGACCATCTGGCGACAGGACGGCCGTGGCGACGACGCCTGGGAGTTCGAACTGGTCGGCGTCTACGACGCCGACGTGGAAGGCTTCGACCAGACCCAGTTCCTCTTCCGCTACGACTTCTTCGACGAAGCCCGTTCCTTCGGCCGTGGACAGGTCGGCTGGTTCATGGTGCGGATCGCCGACCCGGACCGGGCCCCGGAGATCGCCGCTGCCATCGACGACACCTTCCGGAACTCCGCCGCCGAGACCAAGAGCGAGTCCGAAGGCGCGTTCGCGGCCGGGTTCGCCAATCAGGTCGGGAACCTGGGACTGATCGTCACGTCCATCCTCGCCGCGGTCTTCTTCACCATCCTGCTGGTGGCGGGGAACACCATGGCGCAGTCGGTCAGGGAACGGATCGGCGAGATCGGGCTGCTCAAGGCGCTGGGTTTCACCTCCAGCCGGGTGCAGCGCCTCGTGCTCATGGAGTCGGTGACCCTGGTGACCACCGCGGGATTCCTGGGCATGGTTCTCGCCGTCGGGCTCGAAAGAGTCCTCCGGCCGGCTCTCGCGCAGTTCTTCCCGGGCCTTTTTCTCAGGCCCGAGGATCTGCTGTTGGGACTCGGCCTCGCGGTGGTGACCGGCCTGGTGGTCGGCATCTTTCCGGCGCGGCGGGCGATGCGCCTCGAGACGGCGCTCGCCCTCAGGCGTTTGTAGGGAGTCAGCACGATGCGTCTTGGTTCCTTCCTTCGCCAGTGCCAGGCGGTGACCCGCTACAACCTGGAGACGATCTGGGAGCGGCGCGCCGTTTCGGTGGTCGCGATCTTCGGCATCGCCGGAGTCGTCGGCGTCATGGTGGCCGTCCTGTCGATGGCCGCCGGTTTCCGTGCGGTGGTCACCGGGCAGGCCCGCGACGACGTGGCGGTGGTGCTGCGGAGCGGCGCCACCGGCGCCTCGGACAGCATCCTGAACCACCAGGACATCCAGGTGCTCTGGGAGGCGCCGGGGGTGGCGCGCGGCCCCGACGGCCCGCTCGTCTCGCCGGAGCTCTTCGTGATCATCGACCGCAAGAAGATCGGCGCCGGCACCGACGCCAACGTCCCCCTGCGGGGCGTCGAAGCGGCCGGTTTCGCACTGCGCGAGCAGTTCGAGATCGTCGAGGGCCGGAACTTCGAACCGGGCCGGAACGAGGTCATCGTCGGTGACGGGGCGGCCGGCGCCTTCGAGGGCCTGCTGGTCGGGGACCGCATCGACGTGGGCCGCGCCACCTGGGAGGTGGTGGGGCGGTTCACCACCGGCGGCGGCGTCGCGGAATCGGAGATCTGGACCGACAACCGCATCCTCCAGCAGATGTATCAGCGTGGTAATTCGTGGAACATCGCCCTGGTGCGCCTGAGGGACGCCGAGGCGTTCGAGGGTTTCGAGGCGGCGCTCACCGACGATCCGCGGGTCAGCCTCGGCGCCGAGCGGCAGACGACCCATATGGCGGCCCAGTCGGAGCCGATCGAGGTGTTCATTTCGGTGGTCGGCTGGATCATCGTGGTCATGATGTCGGCGGGCGCGGTGTTCGCCGCGCTCAACACCATGTACGCAGCGGTGTCCTCCCGCTCGCGCGAGATCGCGACCCTGCGCGCGCTGGGTTTCTCGCGGCTGCCGGTGGTCGTCTCGGTGATGATCGAGTCGCTTGTCTTCGGGCTCATCGGTGCGGCCGCGGGCGGCGCGGCGTCGTGGTTCCTGTTCGACGGGTTCCGGGCCGCGACGATCAACTGGGCTTCCTTCAGCCAGGTGGCCTTCGCCTTCCAGGTGACGCCGGAGCTGCTCGTCCAGGGAACCACCCTGGCCCTCATCATTGGGGCGATCGGCGGCTTCCTGCCGGCGGTGGGCGCGGCCCGCCGCAGCGTGGTGGGAGCGCTACGGGAACAGTAGGCGTTCTGCCCGGCCCTATCGGATCGCCGCCGTCGGAAATGCGGCCGCTGCCGCCGCTGGCGGCTAGCCGGGTCGTGCTCTCGGGGAAGTTGCCGATCTGATGCGGGCGATCGTTCAGGAGTCCTACGGATCGGCAGCCGCCCTCGAACTGCGCGACATCGCCAAACCGGCGTTCGGAGAGACACAGGTGCGCGTTCGGGTGCGCACGGCGTCCTTCAACGCGGGGGACTGGTACATGATGACGGGCCTCCCGTACCTCCTGCGGATCGGGTTTGGTGTTCGGGCGCCGCGGGAGAAGGTACCGGGCAACGACGTTGCCGGAGTCGTCGAATCGGTCGGGGGGAAGGTCACCCGGTTCCGGCCGGGGGACTGCGTCTTCGGTGCCTGCTGGGGGGCCTTTGCGGAGTACGCGTGCGCCGACGAGAAGAACCTCGCGGCCAAGCCGGCGAGCGTCACCTTCGAGCAGGCGGCGGCCGTCCCGGTAGCCGGCCTGACCGCTCTCCAGGCGCTGCGCGATCAGGGGCGCGTGCAAGTCGGGCAGCGAGTCCTGATTACCGGCGCCGCCGGTGGAGTCGGTTCGTTCGCCGTTCAGCTCGCCAGGTCGTTCGGCGCCGAGGTCACTGGCGTCTGCAGCACTGGCTCGGCCCAACTCGTCCGGTCCATCGGCGCTGACCATGTGCGGGACTACACGCGGGACGACTTTCCCACCAGTGGCCCGCGTTTCGACCTGATGCTCGACATTCGCGCGACCTGGCCGCTATCCACGTGCCGGCGTCTGCTCGCGCCGGACGGCACTTATGTGCTGGTTGGCGCGCCGCGCGGCGGTCGCTGGCTCGGGCCGCTGATCCCGACCCTGAGAGTGATCGCGTCGAAAACTGTCGTGCGGCGGCGTCTGCGATTCTTCGTGGCGAACGTCAATCGCGAGGACCTGTCGTTTCTCGCGGAACTGATGACATCCGGAAAGGTGAGGCCGGTGGTCGACCGCACCTTCCCGTTGAGCCAGCTCCCGCAGGCGATCCGACACTGGGAGAGGGGTCGAGTGAGGGGAAAGTTCGTCGTTACTGTTTCGGACGCTTCGACGGCGTAGCCGGGCTCGCGGTTCAGTTCAGGCCGCGCCGCCGGAGCAGGGGCTCGACCTCCGGGTCCCGCCCGCGGAAGGTGCGGAAGAGGTCCATGGCCTCGATGCTGCCCCCCCTCGAGAGCAGGGTCTCCCGGAAGTGGTCGCCGTTTTCGCGCAGGAGGCCGTCGTTCTCCCGGAACCATTCCACGGAGTCGGCGTCGAGGACTTCGCTCCAGATGTAGGAGTAGTAGCCGGCCGAGTAGCCGCTGCTCCAGATGTGGGAGAAGTAGGTGGTGCGGTACCGCGGCGGCACCGGCGCGAAGGCGATTCCGGCCTCCTCGAGCGCCGCTTCCTCGAACGCGAGCACGCCGTCCGCATCGGGGGTCTCGCCGACCCCGAGCTGGTGCCAGGCGAGGTCGAGCAGGGTGGCGGCCAGGTACTCGGTGGTGGCGAAGCCCTGGTTGAAGGTGCGCGCCGAGAGCACCCGGTCGAGGAGGTCGCCCGGGATCGGCTCGCCGGTCTCGTGGTGGACGGCGTAGTTCCGGAGCACCTCCGGCCAGGTCGCCCACATCTCGTTCACCTGCGAGGGGTATTCGACGAAGTCGCGGGGAACGGAGGTCCCGGCGAAGTAGGGATAGCGGACGTTCGAGAAGAGGCCGTGCAGGGCGTGCCCGAACTCGTGGAACAGGGTGATGACCTCGTCGAAGGTCAGCAGCGTGGGTTCGCCCTCCGGGGGCTTGGGGACGTTCAGGTGGTTGGCGACCACCGGCTGCGTGCCGAGCAGGCCGGACTGGGAGACGTAGGCGTTCATCCAGGCGCCGCCCCGCTTGGAGGGCCGGGCGTAGAAGTCGCCGATGAAGAGCCCGAGCGGGCTGCCGTCCTCCTCGAACACCTCCCAGATGCGGACGTCGGGGTGATAGACGGGCAGTTCGGGCCGCTCCTCGAAGGTCAGGCCGAAGAGCTGGTTGGCTGCAAAGAAGACCCCGTTCACCAGCACCCCGTCCATCTCGAAGTAGGGCCGGAGCTCGGAGGCGTCGAAGGAGAACCGCTCGGCTCGCAATTTCTCGGAGTAGTAGGACCAGTCCCAGGCCGCGATCTCGATGTCGGCGCCCTCCGACCGGGCCAGTTCCGCCAGATCGTCCGCCTCGCGGCGGGCGTTCGCCACCGCCCGCGGGGTGAGGCCGGACAGCCGCCCGTTCACTGCCTCGATGGTCTGCGCGGTCTGTTCCTCGAGGATGAAGGCGGCGTGGTGCGGGTAGCCGAGGAGCGCGGCGCGCTCGGCGCGGAGGGCGGCGATCCGCACCACCGCTTCCCGGTTGTCGTGCTCGCCGCCACGACTGCCCCGCGCGAGCGAGGTCTTCATGATCCGCTCGCGGAGCGCGCGGTCCTCGAGCGAGGAAAGGGCGGGCTGGCCGCTGGTGTTGAGGAGCGCGATGACGTACTTGCCTTCGAGGTCGCGGGCTTTCGCGGCCTCGGCCGCCGCGGCGATTTCACCCTCGGACAGCCCGGCGAGTTCCTCGGCGGAATCCACCACCACTGCTGATGCGTTCACCTCGTCGAGAGTGTTCTCGCTGAAGGCCGCCGAAAGCGAAGCGAGTTCGGCGTTGATCTCCCGCATCCGGTCCTTCTCGGACTCGGAGAGCAGGGCTCCGGCGCGGGTGAAGTCCCGCCGGTACTGCTCCACGAGGCGCACCTCTTCGGGCGAGAGGCCGAGGTCGTTGCGGGATTCGTAGAGCGTCTCCACCCGGGCGAAGAGATCGGCGTTCAGGAGGATCTGGTCCGAGTGGGCCGCCAGCTTCGGCGCCATCTCGGCGCGGATGGCGTTGATCTCGTCGTTCGTGTCGGCGGAGGACAGGCTGAAGAAGACCCGCGCCACCCGGTCCAGCAGCCGGCCCGACCGCTCGATGGGCACCAGGGTGTTCTCGAAGGTGGCCGGCTCGGAGGACGACGCGATGGCCCCGATTCCCTCGAGTTGCTCGGCCATGCCGCTCTCGAACGCCGCGCGGTAGTGGCCGTCCTCGATGAGGTCGAAATGGGGCAACCCGTAGGGCAGCGTGCTCTCGGTGAAGAACGGGTTGTCAGCCACGTCGTCCTCCGGCGGCGTGCAACCCGCCGCCAGCCACAGGGCCGCCGCGGCGGCCGCAACAAAGCGATTGTTCATGATGGGAACCCCCGTCGGCGGCGGCGGCGAATCGAGTCCCGCCGAGCTTCCGCAGGGCGCAATTCTGTCGCGGCCGGCGATCGCTACCGCCGGTAAGACTGGGCGCGGCGGACCTCGCGTTCCGCTTCCGCGAGCCGGCCCTGCCGGTTGTAGACGTCGGCGAGCACGAAGTGGCCGAGTGGGGCCATGTCCGGTTCGGGGTCGAGGGAGAGTCCGCGAAGCGCGGTTTCTTCGGCCTCTCCCAGTTCGCCCCGGTCGAGCAGCACCTTGGACAGGTAGAGATACCCGACCCCGAAGTCGGGGTTGTGCTCGACCGAAGCCCGGAACGAGGTCTCCATGCGTTCGGGATCTCCCATCGCCCCGTAGAGCTTCGCGACGTTGAAGTGGGACCGGAAGTCCTTCGGCGCCATCTCCAGGCGGGTTTCGTAGGCGTGGATGGCGCCCGAGCCGTCGCCACGTTCCTCGAAGAGCAGCGCCAGGTTGTACCAGGCGTCCGAGAGCTGGTCGTCCATCTCCAGCGCGAGGCGCAGTTCGGCCTCGGCCTCGTCGAGGCGGCCCAGGCTGAGGAGGCACTCGCCCTTCAGGTTCCGGGCCGGCGCCCGCTCCTCGCCGGTGGCTTCGAGGCCGGCGAGGACTTCGAGCGCCGCTTCGTACTCTCCCTCGGCCGCGTGGATTTCGGCGAGGTGGTAGTGGGCCTTGTTGTCGTTGGGGTCCAGCTCCAAAAGCCGCCGATAACCGGCCGCGGCTTCGTCATAGCGCTCGGCGAGCCGGTAGGCGTCCGCGAGCCCCAGGATCGCGGACTTGTATTCGGGGTCGAGCGCCAGCGCTTCCCGGTACGCGCCGATGGCCCCGCTCCAGTCTTCCCGCTTGACGTGGAGGTTACCGAGGATCAGGTGCGCTTCCAGGATGCCGGGGTCCTCGGCGAGCACGCGCTCCACCTTGGCCATGGCGTCCTCGATCCGGTCCTCGGTGGAGTCGGTACCGGCCTCCTTCAGCAGGTTGTAGAGGACGATCTTGTCCTTGGGGTCGGCGAGTTCCTCACCTTCTTCCACCCGGACACGCGAAGAGCCGCCCAGGTAGCCGAGCGCGGCGAGCTGGGCCCGCGTCTCCTCGTCCAGCGTCTCGGGGGCCGCTTCGTCGGCTCCTTCCTTCTCGAACTCGGCCACCAGTTGGTCGAGCCGCGCCTGGAGCTGGCGAACCTGCCCCGGCCGATCGGGGGCGAGGTTCCGCGTTTCGCCCGGGTCCTCCAGCACCTCGAAGAGTTCCGGCCGCGGCGCCGAGATGAAGTGGAGCAGGCCGTTCCGAAGGGCGCGGAGCGGCGACCAGCCGTAGTGGTTCCGGGGGTAGAAGCTCTCCGAGTACGCCCAGAGCCCCAGGTCGGTCTCCGTTCCGTCCGCGAGCGGCACGAGGCTCGCGCCTTGGACGTCGCCCGGGACCGGCACGCCCACCAGGTCGAGGACGGTGGGCATCAGGTCGATCCCGCGCACCTGGGCGGGGACGCGCAGCCCGCGGCCGATCTGGCGGTAGGGCGCCCGGAGCAGGAAGGGAACCTGCATCGCGGCGTCGTAGATGAAAAAGCCGTGCGCCCCCTCGCGGTGCCGGCCGAGGCTCTCGCCGTGGTCCCCCATCAGGACGAGCACGGTGTCCTCCGCGAGTTCGTTTTCGTCCAGCCAGTCGAGCAACTGCCCGACCAGGGAATCGGTGAACAGCACCTCCGCGTCGTAGGAGGCCTCGGAGTAGCCGCTGACCCGCGACGCCCACGGCTCCGGCGCCTCGTAGGGCCAGTGCGGGTCGTAGAGGTGGATCCAGGAGAAGAACCGTTCCTCCTTCACCCCGTCCATCCAGTCGAGCGCCGCCTCGAGGACCTCGTCGCCGGGGCGCTGCACGCTGTCGAGGCTGATCCGTTCGAACTCGCGGAAGTTGAAGTCGTCGAAGTAGCGGTCGAAACCCTGGTCGAGCCCCCAGCGGGAGTCGACGACGAAGGCGGCGACGAACGCGCCGGTCCGGTACCCCGCCGCGCTCAGCGCTTCGGCGAGCGTTTCGGAGTCCTCCCGCACGTAGTAGCCGCCGTTGTCCCGCACCCCGTTGAACATCGGGTAGGTCCCGGTGAACATCGAGGTGTGGGAGGGCAGGGTGAGCGGCACGGTCGCGGTTGCCTGCTCGAAGAGGACGCCCTCCGCCGCCACCCGTCCGAAGGCGGTCGTCTGGATCCGGTCGTTGCCGTACTGGGTCAGGTGACGCGCCGAAAGGGTGTCCAGGGTGACCACCACAACGTTCAGGGGCCGGATCGGATCGGTCCCCGGTAACGCCGCGCACCCGGAGCTCAGGAACGCCGCCAAAACGATGCCGGGAGCGGCGAACCCGACAGGCCAGCGCGGAACCATGCTGGTCGGATTATCGCTCCGTTGAAACTCGGTAAGCTCCTTCCATGAAGCGCGTTCGGATTCGATTCCCCGAGGGTCTCCTTGAGCGGCTTGACAGTGACGAACTCGTCCGCCGGCTGGGGCGCTCAGAAGTCATGCGGCGGAATGTGGAGGCTTTTCTTCGCGCCCGCGAGTCACACCGGGTGAACGCGGAACACACCGGGTGAACTTCCCTCCGATCCAGGAGGAGCTGGCCCGCTGGACGGAGTCCGTTGCCCCGAGTCGGGATCCGTAGAGCGGGGAGATCCCCGGTCTGCTGTAGAACACACAGCCCCGCGGGTCGGTCAACCGTCGTGGTGGCGCTGCGGGCTTGGAGCCCCCACCGGGACAAACCGTCATGATCGGTCCTCCTGCACACCCCGCCGGGCATGAAAGTGCGGGCGGGGATGCTGAGGCCCAGGGTGGCCGGGACCGCTTGGAACGCCGGCTTCAGCCGGCACAGCCCGCCGCAGGCGGGCGGCGAGACGGACGTCATTCGCCGGTATGGCGCGGCTGCGCGTCCGGCCACTGGGGTTAGCAACGAACCGCCCGCGGCCGTGCGGGCCGCTGTGCCGGCTGAAGCCGGCGTTCCAAGCCGGCGGCGCCAGCCGGGCTGTTGGCCAATCCCGCACGACTGCACTTTCACAGCAACTGGGCCGGCTTCAGCCGGCACGCGCTTCGCCACAGCGCTGCGGTTGGCCGGACGTTGACCATCCGTGGCACCTGCATGAGACACATCAGATGCTGATGCTAGAATCACCGCACCATGAAGCGACGGACCACGCTTACCGTTGTCGCCGACGATCTTGAGACGATGCGCGCCGAGGCCGCGCGACGTGGCGTCTCACTGAACGCTGTGCTCAGCGAGATCGTTGCCGAACGGGCGTCGGAACTCCGTTCCCGGCGGAAGCCCCGCCTAGGTATCGGTGGTAGCGGAACCAGCGATCTTTCGCGGCAAAGCGTCGAGGACGAAACCTCGCCGGCTCGCGCTCCCTGGCGCGGTTGATGGCCCTCGTCCTCGATACCGGGCCGATCATCGCTGCGCTCGACCGCGACGACGTCCACCACGATACGTGTGCACGACTGCTTGCGACGGCGCGGGAACCGCTGGTCGTCGTCGGACCCACCCTGGTTGAGATCGACTATTGGATCCGCAAGCGCCTCGATCCGGACGTGTGGCGGGTCTTTATGGAGGATGTGGGCGCAGGGGCGTACCTGGTTGCCGAACTCGGCGCCACTGAACGGTTGCGAGCCGTTGAGCTCGGCCGCCAGTACGCGGATCTCGATCTGGGATTCGTGGACGCAGCCGTGATCGCGGTCTGCGAATCGCTGGGAGAGACGAAAGTGGCGACCCTGGATCGCCGGCACTTCGGGGTGGTTCGTCCCGCCCACTGCGAACGGCTACGGCTTCTGCCGGAGGGTGCTGCGTAGCGCGCGGCCCGCGCCTTCGGTTCGATCCTCCGCTCTTGCCGGAGCCTCCGCGAAATCCACGGGGCTTCCGGGTTCTGGCCGGTTGACACGCCCCTCCCCAGTCCATACGGTTCGGAATTGGACTGGAGACGGTTTCGGTCGTCTTCGGGTCCGCGACTTCCATCTTCAGGGGGTTTCGATGACTCGATCTAGAAGAGCAATTGGAGGCCTGCTGGCGCTCGGACTCGTCCTTGCCGCCGGCCCGGCGTTCGGCCAGATCACCGGCACGATCCTGGGTACCGTCTCCGACGATCAGGGGCTCGTGCTTCCAGGCGCGACCGTGAGCGTCTCCTCGGAGGAGCTTCCCGGAGGCCCGCGGATGGCGGTAACGAACGCTTCCGGGCAGTACCGCTTCCCCAACCTGCCTCCCGGCGACTACACCCTGACCATCGAACTCCCGGGATTCGGGACGTACATCGAGGAGGGGATGCAGGTGCGGGTGGGAGGCACGGTCGAACGGAACGCCTCGCTCACGCTTGCCACGGTAGCCGAGACGGTGACCGTCACCGGTGAGACGCCGGTGGTGGACACCCGGAAGTCCGGGGTGTCCACGAACTACTCGAGCGAATACATGGAGAACACGCCGCTCCGCCGGTTCAGCTTCTTCGACTTCACGAAGTCCGCTCCCGGCATGTCGGCCACCAACCCGACCAGCGGCACCAGCAGCCGGGTCTCCGCCTTCGGTTCCGGGGTAGACGAGAACAAGTACCTGATGGACGGGGTGGACTTCACCGCGCCGGTGTCCGGCGCCGCCTGGCCCTGGCCGGCCACCGACCTGATCGAGGAAATGGAGATCGTTTCCCTCGGCGCCTCGGCCGAGCACGGAAGCGCGGCGGGCGCCGTCTTCAACGTGGTGACGAAGCAGGGGACGAACGACTTCACCTTCACCGCCGCCGGCTACAAGCAGCACGCCTCGCTGACCACCCAGCCCATCAAGCTCAACGCCGACGGCGACGAGGATCCGAACGGCTGGGGATACAACCGGGACCGCTACGACGACTACACGGTCCATGGCGGGGGACCGATCATCCGGGACCGGGCGTGGCTCTACGGCAACTATCAGTACCTGCAGGACTGGGACACCCAGCCCGGGGCGGACCCGCAATTCCCCCGGAAGTTCGGCGCCCACCGCATGTTCTGGAAACTGACGGCGGACCTCACCCCGAACGTCAAGTTCATGCACACCTACCACGACGACATCTGGGTCATCCCCTCCACCCCGTCGGTGTCGCGCCCCTTTTCCACGGCCGCCACCTTCAGCGGGAAGAATCCTTCGGTGACCTTCGGGCGGATCACCCACATCCTCACCGCCGAGACCTTCTATGAGGTCGGGGTATCGGGCTTCTACTCTCCTCGCGACCTCAGCGAGTCGAACAACCCCGGAGTTCCCAACACCTACGACATCGACAACGGAATCCACTACGGCGGCTACGCCTGGTACGACATCTTCAAGCAGGCGCGCACCGACGTGAAGGCAAAGGTCAGCCACTTTGCGAGCGACTGGATGGGTGCGGACCATGACTTCAAGTTCGGCGTCGTGTACACGGACGGCTCCCACAGCATCCACGGCGGCTACGTCCCCGGCCCCAACTATCCGGGCGGGGTCCGCTACTACGTCAACGGCGACGGCAGTCCGTACGGGATCATCACCGGCACGACCTACAACATCGGGGGGCAGTTCAAGGAGACGTCGGTCTACGTCGAAGACGTCATCAACGTCGGGAACCGCGTCACGGTGTCTGCCGGGGTGCGGGTCGAGTCGGTGCGCGGCCTCAGCCAGGACGTGGACGACCTGCTCGTGAACGACCTCGTGGCGCTCACCTTCGACGAGCGGGGGACCGTGGCCGGCGCCGGGGAGCAGTTCAGTTGGACCAACGTGGGGCCGAGGTTCGGCTTCAACGTCCGGCTCGACGAAGACGCCAGGACCGTCCTCCGCGGCAACTGGGGGCGCTTCTACCGGACCGCGATCACCGGCGAGCTGCACAGCATCCATCCGGGACAGGGAAGCCAGCAGGAGTTCTACTGGAACGAAGAGACCGGGCTGTACGACATCGAGGGACCGAAGTACACGGCGAGTACCGATTTCGGCTATGACTCGAGTTCCAAGTCGCCCGTAACCGACCAGATGTCCATCGGCTTCGATCGGGAACTCGGAACCAGTCTCGCCTTCAACTTCACCTACGTCCGCAAGGACCAGAACGACCTCCTGGGCTGGAACGTGGACAACGCGACTTACACGACCGTCCCGCACACCTTCGGTAACGGACAGACGTTGGACGTCTATCCCATCACCTCAGATTCCAACCTCCGCTACTACCGTCTGAGCAACGTGAACTGCGAGGGCGTTTCCTACCGCTGCGACCCGATGTACATGGACTACAACGGGTTCGTATTTGGCCTCGAGAAACGGATGTCCGACAACTGGCAGGCGCAGGTTTCCTATGTGTGGTCAAAGGCCTACGGGCTGCTGCCCTCGAGCGGATTCGGGGCGTCATCCAGCCAGACCACCCGGGTGTACGGCAGTTCGCTGGCCCGGGACCCGAACCAGTTCATCAACGCCACCGGGCACCTGTTGAACGACCGGACCCACACCTTCCGGATTACCGGGACGCTGCTCCTGCCCTTCGACGTTCTGTTCGGCTGGAACTACGCCTACTTCAACGGCAAGCCGTGGGCGTCGCGCGGCCGGGTGGAGCGAGACGTCCTGCCCCAGGGAGGACGAAGCATCTATCTCGAGAGCCCCGGATCACAGCGGCTCGACGACCAGAACCTGCTCGACTTCCGGATTTCGAGGACGACGTTCGTCGCCGACACGACCCGGTTCGAGGTGTTCGTGGACGCGCTCAACCTGATGAACGCCACCTCTCCCGAGGACGTGGCGTCCCAGACCTGGGACTCCAGCCTGTTCGGCGTCGGCGAGCGCTTCGTGGATCCCCGCCGGCTCATGATCGGCGTCAAGATCACCTACTGATCGCGCCCGTAGCGCACCTTGGGGCGGGGGCCGATCGGCCCTCGCCCCTTCTCGTATCCTCGCCCCAGCGTGAACCGAGCAGGCCTGAAACTACTGGTGCTCCCGCTTGTCCTGGCCCTATGTGCGGTTCTGGTGTCGGCACAGGACGGCGCCCCGGACATCCGCAAGCAGGAAGCCGAGGCGCACTTCCAGCACGGCCTCCGCATGGTGGGCCTCCGCAACAACGACCGCGCCATCGAACTCTTCCAGTACGCGATCGCGCTGGACCCCGACCATGCCGGAGCGCACTTCTACGTGGGCCTCGCCTACATCCAGCGCGGCTACACCAGCTTGCGGCGCGCCGACTATCACCTCTCCCGCGCCATCGCGGTCGACGGGTCGAACCCGCGGCAGCACCACTGGCGGGGCATCGCCCGGTTGCGGCTCGGGGACTACCCGGCGGCCACCGCCGACTTCGAGGTGGTGCTGCGCGAGACCCCGGACAGCGCCACCACCCTGCGGGCGCTGGGGGCCGCGCTCCTCCGGATGGGCGCCCCCGGTCCGGCGGCGGCGGCGCTGCGCCAGGCCGCGGACCTCGAGCCCGAGCTCCTCGAGACGCGCTGGAACCTGATGGTGGCGGCCGCGCGCGCCGGCGACGATCCGGACGCACTCCCCGAGCGTTACCGGCTCGACATCCCGGATCGCGATGCGGCCTCTCCGTTCCGCTTCGAGGAGGTCTCGGCCGAGATCGGGATCGAGCGCTGGTCGCGCGCCCGGGGCAGCGGCTGGGCCGACTACGACGGTGACGGCGACCTCGATCTCGTCGCCCTCGGTATCCGGGACCCGCACGCGCTCTACCGGAACCGGCTGGTGGAAGAGGGCGCCGCCACCTTTGCGGCGGCCTCCCTCGACGCGGCGCTCTTCGATCCGCGCGGCGGCTGGTCGGCGCTCTTTTTCGACTACGACCGGGACGGCGATCCGGACCTTCACGTCACCCGGGACGGCTGGGACGGTGAGGACGGGAACAGCCTCTATCGAAACGACGGCGGCCGCTTCGTGGACGTGGCGGCCGCGGCCGGGGTCGCGAGTGCGGCGGACGGGTTCACGGCGGCGGTCGCCGACGTGAACCGGGACGGCCTGCTCGATCTCTACGTCGCGAACGGGGTGGCCACCCGCGGCGGCGCCCCGAACGAACTCTTTCTGGGTGCGCCGGAGGGCCGTTTCGTCGAGCGCGGGGAAGCTATGGGAGTGGCGGACCGCGGCCGTTCCGTGGGGTCCGCATTCGGGGACTACGACGGCGACGGCTGGCCCGACTTGCTGGTCGTCAATTTCTTCGACGGCCCGGTGCTCTACCGGAACCTCGAGGGCGCCGGATTCGAGGACGTCTCGGCGCGGGCCGGCATCGCCGCTCCGCACGAGGGGTTCGTCGGGTTCTTCTTCGACTACGACAACGATGGCTGGCTGGACGTCCTGGTCGTGGGGTTCACGTCCGACATGGAAGTCGCCCTCCGGAGCCGGCTCGAAGGCAAGGCGGTCCACGAAGGGAGCCGGCTGGCGCTCTACCGCAACGCCCGCGACGGCACCTTCAGCGACGTCACGACGGAAGCGGGGCTCTCCTGGAACCTGGGCGCCATGGCGGCCACCTTCGGCGACTACGACAACGACGGCTGGCAGGACATCTTCATCGGCGTCGGGGCGCCGCCCATGGAGCGGTTCGAGGCGAATCGACTGTTCCGCAACCTGGGTGACGGGACCTTCGCCGACGTCAGCGCCTCCGCCGGGGTGGACGATCTGGGGAAGGGACACGGCGCGACCTTCGCCGACCCCGATCACGACGGCGACCTCGACCTCTTCGTGCCCATCGGGGGCGCCTTCCCGGGCGACCGCCAGCGAAGCCGCTTCTACCGGAATCCGGCGTCCCAGCTGCCGCATCCGAACGGCTGGCTCCACATCCTGCTCCGCGCCTCGGGCCTCCATCCCGACGCCGTGGGCGCCCGGGTCGCGCTCCGGGTCACCGACGCTCCGCAGGCGCCGGTGCAACTCCAGGAGGTCGCGATCGGTGGGGGCTTCGGAGTGACGCCGAGTCCGATCCTGGAATTCGGCCTCGGGCAGCACCAGACCGTGTCCGAGGTCACCATCCGCTGGCCGGGTGGTGGCCACCGGGTGCTGCGGAACGTTCCCGCCAACCAGCGGATCCTGGTGGTGGAGGACGAACCGGGGTATCAGGTGTTGCCGTAGGTGAAGGGTCCCGCCCCTCGGCGGCTCGGAACGGCACGTTCGCCCGCCTTCGGCGGACGATGCCGGTCTGAAGACCGGCGCTCCCCGGAGTCCGCCTTACGATACGGGCGGCATGCAGACCGTTCAAGATCGCCTGGGACTCGGGGAGGGCGCTCCGGGCGCCTGCAGCGGCCCGGAGGGCTGGATCCTCACCGGCGAGCCGCCGCTCGTCTCCCTGAACCCTTCGACCGGTGAGCCCATCGCCTCGGTCATTCCCGCGGACGCCCGGGCGGCCGAGCGGGTGGTGACCGAGGCGGCGGAGACTTTCCGCTCGTTCCGCGAGCTGCCGGCGCCGAAGCGCGGCGACCTGGTGCGCGATCTGGGGAGCGCGCTACGCGACGACAAGGAGCCGCTCGGGGACCTGATCGCGCTCGAAGCCGGAAAGATCCGCGCCGAAGGACATGGCGAAGTCCAGGAGATGATCGACATCTGCGATTTCGCGGTGGGGCTCTCCCGCCAGCTCTACGGGTTGACGATGGCTTCGGAGCGGCCCGGCCACCGGATGTTCGAGCAGTGGCATCCCCTCGGTCCCATCGGGGTCATCACCGCGTTCAACTTCCCGATGGCGGTCTGGTCCTGGAACGCCACGGTCGCGGCAGTGTGCGGCGATCCGGTGATCTGGAAGCCGTCGGAGCACACCCCGCTCTGTTCGGTTGCCGTGCAGAACATCGCCAACCGCGTCATGGACGACCACGGCGTCTCCGGGGTCTTCAACCTGCTGGTGGGCGGCGGGGCACTCGGGGCCGCGCTCGCCACTGACCGGAGGTTGCCGCTGATTTCCTTCACCGGTTCCACCCGGGTCGGCCGCCAGGTCGCCACCGAGGTCGCCGGCCGGCTGGGCCGCTGCCTCCTCGAGCTCGGCGGCAACAACGCCGTGGTGGTCAGCCGGAACGCCGATCTGGACCTCGCGGTGCGGGCCATCGTGTTCGGATCGGTGGGCACCACCGGGCAGCGCTGCACCACCACCCGCCGGGTGCTGGCCGACCGGGAGGTCGCCGGCCCGCTGGTGGAGCGGCTCGCCGACGCCTACCGGCAGGTCCCCATCGGAGACCCGCTCGATCCGGCCACCCTCATGGGACCGCTGATCTCGGGCGACGCCGTCGCAGCGATGCAGGACGCTCTGGAGCGCGTGGTCGCCGACGGCGGAACGGTCGTCTGCGGCGGGGGGCGGCGTCCCGACGTCGGCCCGAACCACGTCGAGCCGGCGATCGTGCGAATGTCCGCCCAGACGCCGCTGGTGGCCGAGGAGACCTTCGCGCCCATCCTCTATGTCCTGGAGACCGAGTCCCTCGAAGCGGCGATCGCCCTCCACAACGACGTCCCGCAGGGGCTCTCGTCGGCGATCTTCACCGACAGCCTCCGCGAGGCCGAGACCTTCCTCTCGGCGCGCGGTTCGGACTGCGGGATCGCCAACGTGAACATCGGCACCTCGGGGGCCGAGATCGGTGGCGCTTTCGGTGGCGAGAAGGACACCGGCGGCGGCCGCGAATCCGGCTCGGACGCCTGGAAGGCCTATATGCGCCGGCAGACGAACACCATCAACTGGTCGAAGGACCTGCCGCTCGCCCAGGGGATCGAGTTCGGTCCCGGCGCCGGCGAAGGAGGCACGTAATGTCGAGAATCTGCCTGAGCCTGCTCTTGATGGGAGCTCTCGGAGCGTGCGGCGGGGAACCGGCAGCTCCCGAACCCGAGCCGTCGGCGCCGGACGTTTCCGCCGCGGAGGGGCTGATCGCCAGGTCCATCGCCTACCACGATCCGGCCGGACTCTGGGACCGCGGTGAGATCGCGCTCCGGATCATGGAGTCCCGGCCGAACGGGGTCACCCGCACGGTCGAAGTGGGGATGGCTCCCGGGAGCGGCGCGATGGAGGTCCGGCGCGAGACCGACGCCGCGGTGGTGTCGTTCGCGGTGAGCGGTGAGGAAGTCCTGCGGCGAGCCGTGGACGGCAACGAGGAACTCGATGAGGCGGCGCTCGGTGAACACGGCCTCGACGCCGAACGCGTGATGTGGCTCCGGAACTACTACCTGTTCGTCTGGGGACTCCCGATGAAGCTGCGCGATCCGGGGACCATCGTGGATCCGGAGCCGGTGATGGACTCATACAACGGCCAGGATGCGCTGAAGGTCCGGGTCACCTACGACCCCGAGGTCGGCGGCGACACCTGGTACTTCTACTTCCACCCGGAAACCGCGCGGCTGATCGGCTACCGCTTCTACCACGACGAATCGGCGAACGACGGCGAGTACATCCACCTGGAAGGGGAGATCGAGAACGGCGGGCTGCGGCTGCCGGCGAAGCGGAGCTGGTTCTTCCACCAGGGCGAGGAGTACCTCGGGGAGGACGAGGCCGTTTCCCTGACCGTGATGCCCTGACACAATCGTTGGTGGAGACAATGGATCGGCAACCATGACTTCCCTCGTCTTCTCCGTCCTGTTCGTGGCGGCCCCCGGGGCCATCCAGCCGGATGCGACACTGCTGGCTGAGGCGCGGCGGCTGCTTCAGCAGCAGGACTATGCCTCCGCGCTGGAAGTTCTGGACGCTGCCGGCCCGAAGGGCGTACAACCGGTGTTCCTTCGGTACTGGGCCGAGGCATACGTTGGACTGCTCGACTATCCGGCGGCGGTCGCTGTGCTCGAGGACGCTCCCCCCGAAGCCGAAAACCTGGCGCTTCGCATCCGCCTGCTGGCCATGCTGAGCCGGGACGACGAGGCTCGTGAAGTCTTGGCCGAACTGTTGGCCGTTGAGCCACGCCTCGCGGACCGGCCGCGGTTGGAACTGGCGATGCAGTTGCGCGCGTCGGGTCTGGTTTCCGAGTCTCGCCGGTTGGTGGGGGCCCCGACCGCTGCGGATTCGCCCGCCCTGACGCTTGAACACGGCAGGCTCCGGCTCGCCGAGGACGACTACGAGGGTGCCCTGCCTCTCCTTGCGTCTGCCGCCTCCGCCGAAGAGCCGCCGGCGGGAGCGGCCTATGAATTCGGCCGCTGCCTGGCACTCCTCGGACGGCGCGAGGAGGCCATCCCCTGGCTCCGGAAGGCCATTTCCGAAACGGATGACGATTCCCTGGCTCGGTTCCGGCTCGGCCAGTTGCTCGTCCAGGACCCTGCCCCCGACTTGGTCGCCGAGGGCCGGCGGCTGCTTTCCGGTCACGAGGAGAGTCGCCTGCGGGCGCGCCGGCGGGACTTGCTGCTCACCCGGCTCAACGAGCACTCCGTCGTGCGGGGATCCGTGATCGATCGCACCCCGGGATTGGTGACCGGCAGCCGGGACGGCTGGGTCGAACTGCTGGGTTTGTTGCTGGACCGGGGCGACCCCGTGGAAGCGGCACGTGTCGCGCACGCGGCCTCGGCTCGGTACCCCGGGGATCCGGCGTTCGACATCGCCAAGGCTCGGGCGCATCTCCAGTTGGGCCGTCTCGACGCGGCGGCCGAAGTCCTCACGCCGCTTGTTCCGCCGCTTGGCGAACCGCTCGATGGTGCCTCACTGAGCGCCGCGCGCTGGTTGGCCGACGTGAAGCTGCGTGAAGGAAACCCTGCCGCCGCGGCGGCGCTCTTCGACCGCGTTCTGGAGTCAGGCGGCGAGGGGATCTCGCCCGTGATTCGCGCGGCCGCTGCTACCGCCTTCGCGATGAGCGGCGACCCCGCCCGGGCGCTAACACTCTTTGGTCAGGTACTCGACCGCACCGCCGGTCCGGCCCGGGCCGGACCGTTGGCGGATAGCGGCCTGGTGCTCGAGATGCTCGGCCGTCCATCAGAAGCCGAAACCCGCTACCGCCAGTCGCTTCAGGCCGACCCGGCCCACACCGCGGCGTCGCTGAGCCTTGCCGAGCTCCTGTTGCGTTCCGGGCGGAACGGGGAGGCGGCCGCGGTGGTTCGGGCTGCCCTGGAACACGCTCCGGACGACGCGACTCTCCGGGAACTCCTTTCCCGGGCGGCGCTCTCGGACGCCGACTAGGAGTCTGCCGGCGGTCGGCCGGTGGAGGCGAACAGGTCGGTGATCGCCTTCCAAATGTCCGCGCTCAGCACCAGGGTCCGCTCGTCGCCGGCCCGGAGCGCCCGCACCTCGCCGTCCGCGGAGACGCTCACGCGGACCGTTTCCGGTGCGGTCTCACTGGTGTCGCCGCCCTCTTCGATCTCCTCGGTGACTCCGATGGTCCAGACGGCGCCGTCTCCGGGCAGGCTAGCTTCGCCCACGTCGTCGGCCTCGGTCGAGTTCAGCTCGTAGAGCAGGTCCTCGACCGCCACCGTGTCCACGACGACCGGCGCGGCGCCGCCGCGCTCCATTGTCCATTCCCGGCCTTCCTCACCCTCCCGGCGGTGAAACGCCGTTTCGCCGTCAGGGGTCGTGAACCGCAGCGCCACGGTCCGGAAGGCCGCGAACCGAAACAGATCCAGCGACCGAAGGTTCGCCATTCCAGTCTCGGCCGCCTCGCCGAGCGCGTCGAAGAGTGGTTTCCCCACCACGAAGACCAACGGGTCCGTTTCCAGCCGGGCGAAGACGCCGGGCGGCGTGCGGCTCTCGCCGCCGAATTGGACGGTCCGGGAGACTGCCTCCTCCTGTGGCCCGGCGACGAGGTCCAGTTCCGCCGTGAGCCGGGGCGAAGCCAGACCGAAGGGATCCTCCTCCCCTTCGTCCGGCGCCGGCGCCACGCCGGCCATCTCCGCATCCAGCAGTCGGGACGCGAACTGGGAGGCCTCATAGGGGTCCGCGGCGAAGCGATAGGGACGGAGGATGTTCCACAAACCCGCTTCCCGGGCGACCTCCACCGCGGTGTCTCCCCCGGCGGTGACCCGGAGGAGGCGCGCCGCCGGCATTTCCAGCCGGAACACCCGCTTGTCCCGAAGGTCCCAGGCGCTTCGGTCGAGGTTGTCCGGGGCGAAGGCGGACGTCACCAGCACCCGTTCGCCGAGCTGGAGGTAGCGGTTGCCGGCTGCCGGAGTCTCGTCCCCGAATCGGGCGCTGAGCGGCTCGTCGTCCGATTCAAGGAACAGCCGGATCGCGAGTCCGGATGGATCGAGTCCGAATCCGGCGAGGTCCCCTTCGGCCGCCCCCTCGATCTCCCGCTCGAAACGCAGCGAGGTGACGTTTTGGAGGAGGAGATCCACTTCGCCGGAGTCCGCCGCGGACCCGGGACCACCGCCCTCCGCGACCGTGAACCCTTCGCCCTCCCGGGCCAGGCGCACGGCCGGTTCGCCGGGCCGCTCGATCTCGATGGCTTGGATCGCCGCCTCGTCCACACCGAAGACCGGGTGTCCTTCGACTCCGGCGCTTTCTTCCCGCTCGAACAGCACGATCCAGCCGGCGACCGCCAGCGCGGCGAGGAGCGCGAGGAGCGTCGTCCGGCGCATGGAGCCTCGGCCTCAGGGCGTCTGGAGGCCGGGGTCTTTCGCCGCCTGCGGCGGCGGTGCCGGCCTGAAGGCCGGCGCTCCCGTCCTCACCTTCGCGACCACCAGACGGTGACGCCCCAGATGAGGAAGAACCCGGGCAGGAACACCAGGCTCAACAGCACCACGTTCCGTACCTGCGCGGAAGTCATCGTGATCCGCCGGTCCTCGGCCGCGCGCGGACGGATCGCGATCAGGTCCTCGTCCTCGGTGAGCCAGTTCACCATGTTGAGGAACAGATCGGCGTTCCCGAGCGGCGCGAGCGCCAGGTTGTTCCCGATGAAGTCGGAGTCCCCGACGATGACCAGGCGGCCCTCGGGGGCTTCGGCGGGTTCCTCGGGCTCTCCGTCCGGATCGGCCTGCGCCTCCGGGTCCGCCGCGGCTTCCGGACCCGACGCCGCCGCGTCCGCTTCCTCTGCCGGGTTTTCCTGATCGCCGGTCGGAACGTGGACCGCGTAGGCGAGCCTCAGCGGTCCGGCCCGCTCGTCCTCTCCGGCGTTCACCTCGCCGGTCTCCAGCTCGTCGGGATCGACTTCCCCCCAGGCGACGTCGGAGCTGAGGACGAGCTCCGAGAGGCGCATCCCCCGGGGAAGCTCGTCGGGCGGGGTGGCGATGAGGCTCTGCGCGAGCGGAAAGACGGTGGCCGCGTTCACGAAGCCCCGGGTGATCGGGTGGAACCCGTAGGAGGCGGCGAGCGGCACCTCCACCCCGAAGCCGAAGAGCTGTCCGACCCCGCTGGCGTCGATCACCACGTCCCCGGCCGGAGTCGCCCCGAAGTCTCCGGCCAGTCCGGTGAGTTCCTCCCTTTCGTCGGGGGCTCCCGGCGGATCCGGCGGATCGAGGAGCAACATGGCCTTCCCGCCCGCCTGGACGTGGGCCGCGAGGGCCGCCGCCTCCGCCTCGAGGAGATCGAGGCGGGGACCGGCGACGATCACGGCGGCCGCATCCTCGGGAATCCGGACCTCGCCGTCCTCGACGTGCTCGAGCAGCGCCAGCGGCGCAACCTCGTAGTTGGACTCCTCGAGCCGCGACCCGATGGCGGAGAGGCCGCCGGCGCCCGTCTCTTCGAGCGACCGCTCCTGGTGCCCGGTCGTGAAATAGATCCTTTTGGTCTCGCCCTTCAGGATCTTCACGATGGCATTCGTGATGTCCTGCTCCTGGGGCGCGGTGACGCGCTCCTGCCGCCCGCCGCTCTCCACGACGACGGTGCCGAAGGGGATACCTGCTTCCGCCGTCGCCTGGTAGGCCCGGGCGCGGGCGGGTTCCGCCTCCTGGTCGATGACTTCCCAGGCGACCCGGCCGCTCCGGTCGGCGTAGCGCTCGAAGAGTTCGACGGTGCGTCCGGCGGCGCGCGGCTGGTCGAGGACAACGAGGCGGATGTCGCGGTCGAGTTCCTCGAGGATCCTGATCGTCTGCGGGGAGAGACTGAACTGGCCGCCGGCGGTGAGGTCCCAGGAGACGCTGCGCCGGTTCGCCACGTAGTTGACCCCCACCAGGGCGCCGAGGAGCAGGAGCGCCGTCGCTCCGAGGTTTGCCCCCTCGCGCGCGCTCCGCCTGCCGAACGCGGTGCGCAGCCGGTCGAGCGGGCGGCTCATCCGCGCCACCTGCGGGAGCGCACCGACTCCCGGGCGAGGTAGAGCCAGAAAGCGGCGAAGGACAGGTAGAACACCAGATCGCGCGTCGTGATCACCCCGCGCGCGAATCCCTCCATGTGTCCGGTCACGGACAGATAGGCCAGGACGCGGCCGAACTCGCCGCCGCGGGCCCCGGCGAACTCCACCAGCCAGAGGACGAGCAGCGCCCCGAAGGTCAGCAGCCCGGCCACGATCTGGTTCCGGGTGAGGCTCGAGAAGAAGAGGCCGAGCGCCAGCAGGCCGGCCCCGAGCAGCAGCAGACCCAGATAGGCGGCGAGGACGGGCGCGATCTCGGGCCGGGAAAACCAGAACAGGACGCCCACGTGGAGCCCCGTCAGCGCCAGCATCCCGGCGTAGAGGGCGAGCGCGGCCAGGAACTTGCCGATCACGATCTGGCCGTCGGTGATCGGCGCCGTGAGCAGCAGCTCCATGGTGCCCGAGCGGATCTCCTCGGACACCGTGCGCATGGAGAGCAGGGGCAGCAGGAAGAGCACCAGGATGGCGGTGCTCGCCATCAGCCAGCGGAGCAGGTCGGTGTTCACGTTCAGCGTGCCGCCGCTGAAGCCGCCCATCTGGCTCATCCGCATCCCGGCTTCCACGAAGCTCTGGAGGTAGTCGGCGAAGAAGTATCCGTAGAGGAACGCGAACGCGCCGAAGAGGACGTAGGCCACCGGGGAAGCCAGGGCGCCGCCGATCTCGCGGCGGGCGATGGTCAGCGCGTTCCTCATGAGTCCTCTTCCGCAGCCCCCGACGTACCCGCGTCGTCGCCGCTCCCGCTCGCCTCCGTCTCCTCGGTGGTGAGCGCGAGGAAGACGTCCTCGAGGCTCGCGCCGCCCCGGCGCAGGCTGTAGAGCGGCCTTCCCGCCTCGAGGAGCGCCCGCGCGAGGCCGGTGGCGATCGAGCGGTCGCCGGCCGCCTCCACCTGCAGCACGAGGATCCGCTCCGCCGTCTCGGGGCCCGCCTCGACCCGCAGGGCGCCGGGGACGGCCCGGAGCGCGGCCTCCGCGGCGTCCGCCGGGGGCGCCGTTTCGAGCTCCCAGGTTCCCCGGCCGCGTTGCGCGGCGCCCAGCCGCGCCACCAGCTTCTCGGGAGTGTCCTCGGCGCGCAGCCGGCCGCCGGCGATGATCACCACCCGGTCGCAGGTGACGGCGACCTCGGGAAGGATGTGCGTCGAGAGCACGACGGTCCGTTCGCCGGACAGGGTGCGGATGAGCTTGCGCGTCTCGTGGATCTGCTTGGGATCGAGCCCGGCGGTTGGCTCGTCGAGGACCAGCAGCTCGGGTTCGTGGACGAGCGCCTGCGCGAGGCCCACCCGCTGGCGGTAGCCGCGGCTCAGTTTCCCGATGATGCGCTCCCGGGCCTCCCCGAGGGCGCAGCGCTCGATCGCGCGCTGGACGGCCGGCCGGATCCCGCCCTTCGGGACTCCCCGGAGCCGCGCCGCGAACTCGAGGAAGGCGGTGACCTCCATTTCCGGGTAGAGCGGCGGGTTCTCGGGCAGATACCCGATCCGGCTCCGGACCTCGAGCGGGGACTCCGCGATGTCCAGGCCGCCGACCAGCACCCGTCCTTCGCTCGGCGGCATGAAGCCGGTGATGACCCGCATGGTGGTCGTCTTCCCGGCGCCGTTCGGTCCCAGGAAGCCGAGGACCTCACCCTTCGCGACGCCGAAGCTGAGGTCCGCTACCGCGAGCGTTCTCCCGTAGCGCTTGGAGACGCGGTCCACCTGAACGAGGGGTTCCACGGCTGTCTGGAAGGAGTGGATCTCGATGACGTTCTCTACTCCCGGGCGCCGAGCGCTGCGCCGGCTGATCCGGGCCGGCCCGGCAGTCTATACTGGCTGAACGGGTTCTCCAGCCGTGGGCGGCGAGGCATCGCCGGCCCGGCCAGCGTCCCACATTTCGCCCGCCCGAGGCGGGCGATGCCGGCCCGAAGGCCGGCGTTCCCGACTGCCATGCGTTTTCGCCGCCTGCTTCTCCCTTCCGGGATTGGCCTTGCCGTGCTGCTTGCCGGCCTGATCCCGATCACGATGGCGGCTCCCGGCTGCGTCAACCGGGAGGACAACGCGACCGCCTCGCGGATGAGGCTGACCGAGCTCGTCGCCTACTGGGCGGTGCGCGGCAGGGACTCCGAGGGCAACAACTACATCCGGCCGGCGGTCCGTTTCCGGGTCACGAACACCAATCCGGGACCGGTCGAGTACGTCCAGGTGATGTCGGTGTTCCGCCGCGAATCCGCGCCGGACGAGGCCTGGGGGACCGGCTACGTCCACTCCGTCGCCGAGGAGGCGCTCGCTCCGGGCGAAGCAAGCGGGGAACACACCCTGCGCGCGGATTCCAACTACCTCTCGCAGGGCGCGCCGGAGCGGATGTTCGAGAACGAGCTCTGGGAGGACGTGGAGGTCGAGATGTTCGTGCGGGTGGGCGCTTCCTCGTGGATTTCGCAGGGGAAGACCGTGGCGCTCCGCCGGCTCGGTCCGCCCGGCGTCGAGAAGTATCTTGAGCCGATCGACGACGAACCGATCTACGGCATCGCTCCAGGGCCGGACGACGTGCCGGAGCCCGAACCCGAGCCGTCCCCGGAGAACCCTTCGGAAGAGCGGTAGCGGCGCCGGCGTCAGCGGGCGCCCGATCCAGCGAAGCGCCGCTGGTGGTCCCAGGCGGCGAAGCGGTCGGTCATGCCGGCGATGTAGTCGCAGACCACCCGTTCCGGGGACGATCTCCCGATCCGCTGCTGGAAATGGGCCGGCAGGTCCTCCGGCCGGTCCAGGTAGTGGCGGAAGAGGACGGGCAACCGCCGCGTTTCGGCTTCGGTCGTGTCGGCCACCCGCGGGTGGCGGTAGAGGCGCTTGTGAAGGATCGCCTTGAGTTCCCTGAGTTCGCCGCCGTGGCGTGCGGGAAGCTCGACGACCGGTGACCCGGACGCGGCTGCCTCTGGGACGTTTCCGTCAGGCCCTTCGATTCCGGCTTCCCGGATGCGCCGTTCGGTCTCGCCGGCGAGCGCGATCACGAGGTCGGCGATGACCCGGCGCAGCAGGGTGCGGACCCTGACGCGCCCGTAGTGCTGTCGCTTTTCGAAGGACCCCGGCCAGTGTCTGCGGAAGAGCGCGGCCCCCTCCAGGTCCCCGACGCCGATCAACCCCGAGGAGAGGCCGTCTTCCATGTCGTGGGCGCTGTAGGCGATCTCGTCGGCGAGGTCCGCGACCTGCGCCTCGAGGGGTGGCGGTCCGAGACCCCGGAGGTCCTCCGGAACGAATCCCGATCGGCTCGAGTGGGCGAAGATCC
This sequence comes from Vicinamibacteria bacterium, assembly GCA_965116805.1. Taxonomy (GTDB): domain Bacteria; phylum Acidobacteriota; class Vicinamibacteria; order Marinacidobacterales; family Marinacidobacteraceae; genus Marinacidobacterium. The sequence continues at coordinate 301,606 of OZ220713.1, read as the reverse complement.
CGTGACGCGATTCGCGGGTCAGATTGAGCCCCGGAAAGTCCGGGTAGGCGCGTTCGAGCTCGTCCACGATACGGAACGACTGGATGTTGTGCTCGAACCCGCCGTGGTTCCGCATCAGGCGGTCCAGCACCTCTTCTCCCGCGTGGCCGAACGGGGTGTGGCCGAGGTCGTGGGCCAGCGCGACCGCCTCGGTGAGGTCTTCGTTGAGGCGGAGCGAGCGGGCGATCGTGCGGGCGATCTGGGCGACCTCGAGGGTGTGCGTGAGCCGGGTCCGGTAGTGGTCGCCTTCATGGTTGATGAAGACCTGGGTCTTGTACTGGAGCCGGCGGAAAGCGCTCGAATGGATGATCCGGTCGCGGTCGCGCTGGTACGCCGTCCGGAACGGGTCGGGCTCCTCCGGCCAGCGGCGTCCGGCGCTGCGGGTGCTGCGGCAGGCGGCGGGGCGGAGGCCCCTTTCTGCCTCCACCGGTCCCGCTAACCCGGCGCGTAGTAGCCGAGCTTCGTCCGTACGCGGAGGTCGGGACGGTTCGTCTGCACTACGATGCGCCGCCAGGCGCCGTCCTGCCGGGGATTGTTGGAGATGTAACCGACGTTGTACTGGCTCTTGAGTTCTTCGGCGATCCGGGCGTACACGGAGTCCAGTTCGGCCAGCTCGGCGGGAAAGAACCACTGGCCGCCGGTCTCTTCAGCCAGGTTCTTGAGGACGTGTTCCGCTTCGGAGAAGCGCCTCCCCCGCCGGCGCGCGGTGTTCTGCAGGGAGATGGAGTAGATGACGACGTCGGTGTCCTTGGTCAGGTCGAGCACCTGTTCGAAGGTGACCAGCGAACTGGTGTCCCGGCCGTCGGACAGCAGGATGATGGCCTGCCGGCGGGCTTCCATCCGCTGGCGTTCGAGCGAACGGAGCGAGATGTACATGGCGTTGTGCAGCTTGGTGGTGCCGCCCGCCTGGGTCATCCGGATGGCGTGCTCGAGTTCGCCGTGGTCGTTCGTGAACTTCTGCAGGATGTTGGCGTTGCTGCCGAACTCGACCACCTGCGCCACGTCCTCCATACGCAGGGTCCGGGTGAACCGGACCGCCGCCTCCTGGGCGAAGTTCATCTTGTCCACCATGCTCGCGGAGGTGTCGAGCAGCAGCACCATGCGGATCGGCAGGTCCTCGCGCGAGAAGGCCTCGATCTCCTGCAGGATGCCGTCCTCGTAGACCGAGAAGTCCTCCTCGATCAGGTCGGTGATGAACCGCTCGCGCGCGTCGGTGACGGTGACGTTGAGCGAGATCAGGTCCACCGTCACCCGGAACTGGTAGGCCTGCTGGACGAGGGGACCCGCTGCCGCGGTCAGGCCGCCCAGAACGAGAACGAGGGCGCCGGCGGCAACGGACCCTCGCCATCCCCGAAGGAGCCGGCGGGACGCGCGGAATTCCATGAACAACCCGCTATTCTGACGCAATTCCCGCGCCCCCTCCCGTGTTCCCCATCCCTTTTCCGGGCTTGCCGGACAGCCGCCGCTGAGACGATGTCCGGTACCTCCGGGCCGGCCCCCGGCGCCCCGGCTTCCGGCCCGACCGCCGCGATCCTGACCGCGAGCGACGGGTGCGCCGCCGGGGTGGTTCCCGATCGTTCCGGGGTCATCGCCCACCGGATCCTCCTGGAACTCGGGTTTCGCATCGCCGACTCGGCGATCCTGCCCGACGAGGTCGACGCCATCCGGGAACGGGTGGGCGCCTGGGCCGCGTCCGGGATTCGCCTGGTGCTGACGACGGGCGGCACCGGGCTCGGCCCCCGCGACCGCACGCCGGAAGCGGTCGCGCCGCTGCTCGACCGCGAGCTTCCGGGGTACGGCGAGCTGCTGCGGTCAGAGGGTCTCCGGGACACCCCGATGGCTGTCCTTTCCCGGAGCCTCGCGGGGAGCATCGGGGCCACCCTGGTGATCGTCCTTCCGGGGAGCCCGCGGGCCGTCGAAAGCGGGCTCCGAACGCTCGCTCCGACGATCCCTCACGCCCTGCAGCTCCTGGCCGGAGACACCGCCCATTCGCGTTCCGTGAAGGCTTGTAACGATTGATATACTTGGCCAATTCCCCCGTGGCGCACCCGGCTTGAGGCGGTGCGCGGACTCTGAAAATGACACCCGAGGAACTGCAACTGCACGAGGCGAACCTTCTTGCCAAGAAGGCCGCCATCGAGAAGCTCGTGCACACGCGCGCCTTTTCGCGGACCCCGCCGCACGGAGATGACGGGGACCGTTCCATGGTGGCGAACGACGACGAGATCGTGATCCAGCTTCAGCAGAACGACGCGAAGCTGCTCCGCGCCATCGACAAGGCGCTCGCCCGGATCAAGGCCGGAGAGTTCGGCATCTGTTCCGACTGCGAAGAGGAGATCCCGCGCCTCCGGCTGGAGGCGGTTCCCTGGACGCGCGTCTGCGTCCCCTGCAAGGAACGGCAGTACTCCTGAACGCGCCTCGGAGCGCCGGCCTCCGGCCGGCATCGCGCGGCAGCGCGAAACGAGCCCCCACAACCCCAAGCCAAGCGGACAAGGGCTGACCCACGGATGGATCTCGGTATCACCGGCCGCGCCGCCGTCATCGCCGCCGGCAGCCAGGGCCTCGGTCGCGCGGTCGCCGAGGCACTGGCTGCGGAAGGAGCCCGGGTCGCCATCGGGGCGCGGGGCCGGGACGCCCTCGACCGCACCGCCGGCGAGATTCGGGACCGTCACGGGGCGGAAGTCCTCGCCCACCAGGTGGACGTCGGAGACCCGGACGCCGCCTTCGGGTTCGTCCGGGCCGCGGAGGAGCGCTTCGGGCAGGTGGACATCCTGGTGACGAACGCCGGAGGCCCGCCCCCGACCCGGCTCGAGGACACGACGCCCCAGCAGTGGCGCGACGCGCTCGAAGCGAACCTGCTCTCCTGCGTGAACCTGGTGCGCGCCGCCCTTCCGGGCATGATCTCGCGCCGGTGGGGGCGGATCCTCGCCATCGCGTCGGTTTCGGTGAAACAGCCGGTGCCGGACATCATCCTGTCCAACACCGCCCGCTCCGGCATCGCCGGGTTCATGAAGTCGCTCGCCAACGAGGCGGCGCCCCACGGAGTGCTCGCCAACGTGCTCTGTCCCGGCTACACGCGCACCGCGCGGCTGGTCGAGCTGGCGGACCACCTTGCGGAGAAGCGGGGTTGCGCGGTGGATGAGGTCTACGCCGACTGGTCGAAGGACATTCCGCTCGGACGGGTCGGAGAACCCGAGGAGTTCGCCGCCGCGGCCGCCTTCCTCGTCTCCGAGCGCGCCAGCTACATCACCGGGACGGTGCTGGCCGTCGACGGCGGCCACATCAAGAGCGTCACCTGAGTCCGGGCGACGGGGACTACGGTTCCCCGGTGACCCGAAGCGGATGGGTCCGGACAGTTTCTCCGTTCACGAGGATCGTGATCTCCCAGGTCCCGGGATCGCCCAGGACCGTGGTATTCCACCACCCATAGCGATGCCCGGCGGAGCCGCTGGACAGGATCCAGTCTCCCCTTAATGAGCCAAGCCCGTCGCGCAGGGCGATCCGGACGAAGTCGCCCGGCCGTCCCGCCGCGAGCGACAGGCCAATCGCCATGGCTTCGCCGGCCGCGATCGAATCGAGGTTCGGCGGCGGGTCGGTGAATTCGCGCAGGCCCTTGTCCTGGCGAAGTGTGATGACCCCGTGCTGGACGTGGTAGTCCATGACGGAGAGAGGTGGATCGTAGGCCGGAGGATCGGTCCACATCTCTTCGAGGAAGGGGTCCAGGACCCGGTTGTCGCTGCTACGGACCTCGAAGTGCAGGTGGGGCCTGCTCGAACGTCCCGAACTGCCGACCACGCCGAGTTGCTCTCCCGAATCCACCGACTGGCCTGGCGCGACCGCGACCGATCCGTTCTTGAGATGGCCATAGATCGCCCTGGATCCGTCCGCGTGCGTGATTTCTACGAAGTTCCAGGGCACGTCGGCGACCGACGAGTTCCGATCGAACTCTCCGTCACGCAGGTCCGTCACGCGGCCGGGGGCGGCGGCCAGCACCAGCGGCAGACTTCGATCCATCCAGCGGAAGTTCGGGCTGTGGATGTCGGTGCCGTCGTGTCCGTTATAGGTCCGGTCACCATCGCGGTAGTCCCGGCGTCCCGGTCCGGGATCCAGGTCCACGTAGCTGTCGATCACCCAGTCGGCGCCTTCCTCGCCACCGACCGGCCAGACCAGAATGGGGGATTCGGCCGTTGGTGGCGAAGGGGACGGGGCTGGAGTCGCCACCGCCGGCGCTGGCGTCGATGGCGCCCTTCCGTCACCACAGGCCCAGATCAGGAAGCCGGCACCCGCCAGGGCTCCGAGGAATCCGGCGCCGCGAGGAAGCCAGAGTCCTCGTTCCGGAACGCTCACGGCTCGAATCACCGCGCCGCGGTCACCCGAACGGGATGAGCCGCGACGGTTTCCGCGTCGATCTGGATCGCGATCTCCCAGATTCCGGGGTCGCCGAGAACCGTGGTATTCCAGGAACCCAGGGTCTGGCCGAAGCGAACGTGAGCGGTGATCGCGTTGCCTCGCACGGAGCCGAGCGCGTCGCGCAGCAGGATCCGGGCCGAGTCCCCGGAGGTGCCTCCTGCGAGGGACACTCCGATTCCCAGGACTTCGCCGCCGCGGACGGAATCGGCGTTCGGGGGCGGATCCATGAATTCTTCCAGCGAGTGGACCCCTCCCACCTGGACGCTGAAGTCCATCAGAGTAAGCGGAAGGTCGTACGACGGAGGATCCACCCACATCCCCTCGAGAAAAGGATCCAGCACCTCGCCGTCGGCGCTCCGGACCTCGAAGTGGAGGTGTGGCCGCCTCGAGCTGCCCGAACTGCCGGCCACGCCGAGTTGCTGCCCCGTGGTCACCGTCTCGTCGAGCGAGACGGCCACCGATCCCTTCTTGAGGTGGCCGTAGATCGTCCGGGATCCGTCTCCGTGCGTGAGTTCGACGAAGTTCCACGCCCCGCCGCGGGACCCGATGTTCCGGTCGAACTCCCCGTCATGCAGATCGCTGACCCGGCCATCCGCCGCCGCCAGCACCGGCGGCAGGTCCCGGTCCATCCACCGGAAGTTTGGGCTGTTGATGTCCGTGCCCTCGTGGCCGGCGATCGCGCGGCTCCCGCCGGTGTAGTCCCGCGCCCCCGGTCCGGATTCGACGTCGACGTAGTTGTGGATGACCCAGTCGCGGCCACGCTCGCCGCCGACGGGCCACGCCAGTTCCGGGCGCGCGACCGGTGGCGGCGATGGCGCGGGAGGCGGGGCCCGCGTGACCGTGGGGGCCGGTGGGGTGGATGGCGCTCCTCGGTCGCCGCAGCCCCACACCACGAAGGCGGCTCCCACAAGCCCGAAAGCCACGCCGCAGCGGCGGCGGGCGGACCCGCCTCGGTCCCGAATCCTCACGGTTCGGGTCGCAAGCGAAATCCATGCCAGAAGCGGGGTTCCGCACCGTCCGCCACGCCTTCGGAAACGTTGACCTAAAGCCGCCGATCCGGTACCTTCCGCGCGCCGTCCGTTCCCGTATTTCAGGAGTGCTGAGTACCCCGTTTTGAACTCCCTGCTCTGGCTCATCCCGGTCATTCCCGGGGTGGGTGCCGCGATCAACGGACTCTTCGGGAAACGCCTCGGCAAGCGCCTCAGCGGCCTGCTCGCCTGCGGGTCGGTGGCCGCCTCCTTCCTGATCGCGCTGGGGTTCTTCTTCACGGTCTTCCTCGCCGAGGGCGGGGCGTCGGCCAGGGTCGAGCAGTCCCTCTTCTCCTGGATCCCGAGCATGGGGGTGGACTGGGCCTACCGCCTCGATTCGCTCTCGATGGTGATGACCCTGGTGGTCACCGGGATCGGCCTGCTGATCCACATCTACTCGCTCGGCTACATGAGCCACGACGCGGGTTTCAGCCGGTTCTTCAGCTACCTGAACCTGTTCACCTTCTTCATGCTGAACCTGGTGCTGGGCGCGAACATGCTGCTCCTGTTCATCGGCTGGGAAGGAGTGGGGCTCTGCTCCTATCTGCTGATCGGGTTCTGGTTCGAGCGTCCGGCGGCGGCTGCCGCGGGGAAGAAGGCGTTCATCGTGAACCGGATCGGGGACGCCGGCTTCATCATGGCCGTGTTCCTCACCTTCGTCACCTTCGGGACGCTCGACTTCTACGGGGTGATGGGGCAGATCTCCGCTTCGGAGATGCACGGCGGAGTGCTGACCGCCATCGGGGTGCTGCTCTTCGTCGGCGCCGCCGGCAAGTCCGCGCAGATTCCCCTCTACGTCTGGTTGCCGGACGCGATGGAGGGCCCCACCCCGGTTTCCGCGCTGATCCACGCGGCGACCATGGTGACCGCCGGCGTCTACATGGTGGCCCGCAGCGGCGTCCTCTTCGCGCACGCCCCGGCGGCGATGGCGCTGGTCGCCACGGTCGGAGCCGTGACCGCGATCTTCGCGGCGTCCATCGCGCTCTTCCAGAACGACATCAAGAAGGTCCTCGCCTACTCGACCGTCTCGCAGCTCGGCTACATGTTCCTGGGCGCGGGCGTCGGGGCCTTCGCGGCGGCGATCTTCCACCTGATGACCCACGCCTTCTTCAAGGCCTGCCTCTTCCTCGGTTCCGGCAGCGTGATCCACACCATGGAGCATGCCGAGCATGCCTCCGGCGGGCATCGCCACTACACCGAGATGCAGGACATGCGGAACATGGGCGGCCTTGCCCGCTACATGCCCCGGACGGCGTACACCTTCATGATCGCGACCGTCGCGATCGCCGGCATCCCGCCGCTCGCCGGGTTCTTCAGCAAGGACGAGATCCTCTGGAAGACCTTCGAGGGCGGCCACTTCGCCCTCTGGGCGCTCGCCGCGGCGGCCGCCGCGATGACCGCGTTCTACATGAGCCGGCAGGTGATCATGACCTTCTGGGGCGACTTCCGGGGCGGCGCGCCGATGGAGAAGCACCTCCACGAGTCGGTGCCCTCGATGACCGTCCCGCTGATCATCCTCGCCGCCGGCTCGGTGGTCGCGGGTTTCGTCGGCGTCCCCGCGGCGCTCGGCGGGGCCAACCGGATCGAGCACTTCCTCGAGCCCGCCATCTACGCCGGCGGTCACGGCCCGGCCCCGATCCCCCACGCTTCCTACGCCGTGGAGTACGCCCTGATGGGACTCTCCGTGGCGCTGGCCGCCGCCGGCATCCTCTACGCCTACCGCCGCTACTGGACGGGACCGACGCGGGACTCGGCGCTCGCCGGGAGCCGCGCCTACCGGACGCTGCTCAACAAGTACTACGTGGACGAGATCTACGACGCGACCGCCGTCCAGGGCACGGTGCGCGGCGGCGAGGGCCTGTTCCGCTTCGACCAGAAGGTGGTGGACGGCGCCGTGAACGGTTCCGCGTCGCTCACCCGCCTCAGCGGGGACCTTTCCGATCTGAGCGATCAGAACCTCGTGGACCGGGCCGTCAACCTGGTCGCCGAAATCCTGGCCGCCGCTTCCACGCGGTTCCGGCGGCTCCAGACCGGGCTGTTCCAGAACTACGCCCTTCTCATGTTGTTCGCAGTGGTCCTGCTCGCCGGGGCCCTCACCCTTTGGAGCTAGCAGCCCGCATGGACACCACGACTAGCGCCGCCAGCTCCGGATAAGCCGAATGTTCGAGAACAACCCCTTCAACTTCCCGATCCTCTCGCTGGTGGTCTTCTTTCCGGCGATCGCGGCGCTCTTCATCCTGTTCTTCGTCAAGAAGACCGACGAAGACCGGATCCGCTGGCTCGCGAACGGCGCGGCGCTCATCGGATTCCTGATCTCGCTGCCGCTGTGGTTCGCGTTCGACGCCGCCGGGCCGCAGTTCCAGTTCGGAGAGCGCTACGAGTGGATCCCGAGCATCGGCGTCGAATACAACCTCGGCCTCGACGGAATCAGCCTGCTGCTGGTCCTGATGACCACGCTGCTCGGCTTCATCGCCATCCTGTCTTCCTGGAAGGCGGTCACCGAACGCGTCAAGCAGTACTACGTCTTTCTGCTGCTGCTGCAGACGGGAATGCTCGGCGTCTTCGTCGCGCTCGACTTCTTCCTGTTCTACGTGTTCTGGGAAGTGATGCTGGTCCCGATGTACTTCCTGATCGGGGTCTGGGGCGGCCCGAGGAAGCTCTACGCGGCCATCAAGTTCTTCCTCTACACGCTGGTGGGCAGCGTGCTGATGCTGCTCGGCATCCTGGCGCTCTACTTCGCGCACCACGGGGCGACCGGGGAGTACACCTTCGACCTGCTCCGCCTGATGGAGACCTCCTACGCATCGGGTCTCCAGTTCTGGGTGTTCCTCGCCTTCTTCATCGGGTTCGCGATCAAGGTCCCGATGTTCCCGTTCCACACCTGGCTTCCGGACGCCCACGTCGAGGCGCCCACCGCCGGCTCGGTCATCCTGGCCGGCGTGCTGCTGAAGATGGGTACCTACGGCTTCGTGCGGTTCTCGATTCCGCTCTTGCCCGAGGCCAGCCGCGAAGCGGTGTGGTGGGTCGCCACCCTCGCGATCATCGGAATCGTCTACGGAGCGCTTGTCGCTCTCGTCCAGAAGGACTGGAAGAGCCTCGTCGCCTACAGCTCGGTGAGCCATCTCGGCTTCGTGATGCTCGGCGTCTTCGCGCTGAACACCCTGGGTCTCGAGGGCGGCATCCTCCAGATGATCAACCACGGGCTCTCCACCGGGGGACTCTTCCTGCTCGTCGGCATCATGTACGAGCAGCGCCACACCCGGGAGATCGCGGCCTACGGCGGGATCGCCAAGGTGGTGCCGAAGTACGCGGCGCTCTTCCTGATCATCGCGCTCGCCTCCATGGGCCTTCCCATGCTGAACGGGTTCATCGGCGAGTTCCTGATCCTGCAGGGCGTCTTCCAGGTGGACTGGGTGTACGCCGCGTTCGCGGTCTCCGGCATCGTGCTCGGCGCCGCGTACCTGCTGTGGCTCTATCAGCGGGTCATGTTCGGCAGGCTGGACAAGGAAGAGAACAAGTCGCTCGCCGACTTGACCAGCCGCGAGAACGCAACCCTGGTGCCGATCGTCGCGCTCTGCATCTTCATCGGCGTCTATCCCAAGCCGTTCCTCGAGAAGCTCGCCGTTCCGGTGGCGGCCATCGTCGAGCGCGTCTCTCCCGAGAGCGCGCAGACCGCCGAGGCGCCGCCGCTGCCGGCCGAGCTGGAGGAGGAACTCCGGGGCAACGCCGCCGTCCCGAGCGACGACTGATCCCGCGGCGGTTCCCCTTGCCTCGGCGGGAGAATGCCGCCGATGACCCCGGAACCGCCGGTGGCGCCGCGCGCCCGGCTACTGACCCTGCTGAGCCTCGGCTTCTCGGTGCCGATGGCGATCGTGATCGGCGGCGGCGCCGGCTGGTTGCTCGACCGCTGGCTGGGGACGGAGCCCTGGCTCTTCCTGGTATTCCTCGGCTTCGGGATCGTTGCCGGGTTACGGAACGTGGTGCGGGCCGCCTCGGCGGTGGCGGAGAGCGACCCGCCTGAGGACACCGGCGGAGAGGACTCATGACGGATTCGGCGAAGCCGGCGGAGGGTCGCGAAGAGCGGCTCACCCGGCGGGCAATTGCCCTCGGAGCGGCCGCCGCGCTGATCGCACTCGCCTTCGGCCCCCGGATCGGCCTCTCCGTGCTTGGCGGGGCCACCATCTCGGTCCTCAACATCGTCGCGCTCCGCCGGGTCGCCGCCGGGCTGACCGCCGACCACTCCGCCCGGTCGGCAATCGTGCTGGCCGCGCTTACCGGGGTTCGTTATCTCTTGCTCGGGGGCGCGCTGGTTGCGATAATTGCCGTCTGGAACGCCGACGTGATCGGCGTCGTGTGCGGGTTGGGCGCGCCGAACCTGGCCGTCCTGCTGGAACTGCGAAACGGGGGCCTTCGGACCCTTCGTACACCGCAACCCTCTCTTCCCCCGGATGATCCGGAGGACAGCGAGAACCCCCCGCCGGGCGCCTGACCGCACGTCCTCCCGATCCGACCATGGAAATCCACCACTACTCAGCCTTCACCCACCTGATCGAGGAGTGGTTCCATGTCCATCCGCCGGACCACGTCGTGATGGCGGTGTTCGTGGCGGTCCTGCTGTCCGGGTTCGCGATCCTCTTTCGCCGCCGGATCTCGTTGGAGAACCCCGGCCGACTCCAACTGATCCTCGAAACGCTCGTCGGGGGCCTGCTTTCCCTGCTGCGCGAGAACGTGGGTCCGAAGGGCCGGCAGTTCCTGGGCCTCGTGGGCACGCTCGCCCTCTTCATCTGGATCAGCAACCTATGCGGGCTGGTGCCCTACCTCTCATCCCCCACGGTGAGCATCAACATGCCGGTGGGGTGCGCGATCGTGGCGTTCCTCTACTACAACTACCAGGGGATCCGGGCTCACGGGGCGAAGAAGTACTTCGCCCACTTCCTGGGGCCGAGCCCCTGGCTGGCGATCGTGATGCTCCCGGTCGAGATCATCAGCCATGTCAGCCGCATCCTTTCGCTTTCGGTCCGGCTCTTCGGGAACATCTTCGGCGAAGAGCTGGTCGTGGTGGTGTTGGCGTTCCTGATCCCGTTCGTGGTGCCGCTCCCGATGATGGCCTTCGGCGTCTTCGGCAGCACCCTGCAGGCGTTCGTCTTCACCATGCTCACTGTCATCTATCTCGGTGGCGCGGTCGCGGCCGAGGAACACTGATCCAAGGAGAAAACCATCGTGTCCAACAAGTTTCGGACGACCCTGCTGGCCGTCTTCGGCGTGCTCGCCGCTTCCCCGGTCTTCGCCCAGGGAGCCTGGGACCCGGTAGTCAGCCAGTGGGCACTGATTTCGGCGGGTGGCGCGATCGCCATCGCCGCCGCCTTCGGCGCCACGGCGCAGGGACGCGCGGTGGTCGGCGCCTGCGAGAGCCTCGCCCGGAACCCCGGCGCCGCGCCGCAGATCCGGTTCTCGCTGCTCCTCGGCCTGGTGCTGATCGAGTCGCTCGTCATCTACGCCTTCGTCACCGCGCTCATCATCTTCTTCGTTCTCTGGAACGGGTAAGTCGGAGTTGCTGCGAAACGGGCAAGGTGCCCGTTTCGCAGCAATCCGACTTTGGAGGAACGCCGGCCTCCGGCCGGCATAGCCGCTCGCGTCCGGAAGCCAGGGACCGGGCGTGCAGCCCGGCCCCTGGCTTCCGGCGCGCGCGGCGTATTCGGACTGCGTTCGGCACCGGTCCGACTCAGTTCGGAGCGCCGGCCTCCGGCCGGCATCAACCGCCGGGAGGCGGTCGAAACCGCCCGAGTCACGCTCTCGCACGTCGTGGTCGTTTCGCCTCCCTTGGGTCAGCGATGCCAGCCGGCGGCTGGCGCTCCGACGCTGGTAGGGTGAACCCATGGTCCGCCCCTTCCGCTGGGATCCCGGCCGCAAGGTCCTCCATCTCCTGGACCAGCGGCGGCTCCCGTTCGAGGAGGTGTGGATCGAGTGCGCCGAAGCGCATGAGGTTGCAGACGCCATCCAGGACATGGTGGTCCGCGGGGCGCCCGCCATCGGCGTCGCGGCCGCCTACGCGGTCGTGCTCGGGTTCGCGCGCGACGGGACCACCCAGGCCGCGGCCCGCTTCGAAGGCTTCGCCGCGCTGCTGTTCGGCACGCGTCCGACTGCGGTCAACCTGGAGGCGGCAGTCCGCCGGATGCGCGCCCGGTTCGAGACACTCCGTTCCCGTCCGGGCGATGACCTCGTCTCGGGCCTCGAAGACGAGGCGGACCGCATCGCCGCCGAAGACCTGCAGGCGAACTGCCGCCTCGGGGAACTCGGCGCCGGCCTGCTGTCTGGCGAGGGCCGGGCCCGCCTCCTGACCCACTGCAACGCGGGGAGCCTCGCCACCTCGGGCTACGGGACCGCTCTCGGGATCGTCCGGGCGCTGGCCGAGTCCGGCCGCGAGGTCGAGGTGTTCGCTCCCGAGACCCGTCCGTATCTGCAGGGCGCCCGGCTCACCGCCTGGGAGCTGATGGCGGACGGCATCCCGGTCACCCTCGTCACCGACGGAATGGTCGGCTCGCTGCTCGCCGCCGGGGACATGGACGCGGTGGCCGTGGGAGCCGACCGGATCGCGGCGAACGGGGATTCGGCCAACAAGATCGGCACCTACCAGGCCGCGGTCCTCGCGAAGGAACACGGCGTGCCGTTCCTGGTGGCCGCGCCCTTTTCGAGTGTGGATCTCGAGACGCCAACCGGCGCGGAGATCCCCATCGAGGAACGCGGCCCCGAGGAGGTCGTCGAGATCGCCGGGAGGCGCATCGCGCCGGAGGGCGTGCCCGTCTGGAACCCGGCCTTCGACGTGACCCCGGCGCGGTACATCACGGCCATCGTCACGGAGCGGGGCATCGCGCGCCCGCCGTTCGAGGCCTCGCTGGCGCTTCTTGGCGCGCGTGGGTGAGAGGTCGGAATTAACCTAACGCCATGCTCATCCTGGGGATCGAGACCTCCTGCGACGAGACCTCGGCCGCCGTCGTCGAAGACGGCCGGCGCATCCTCTCGAACGTCGTCTCTTCGCAGGTCGCCCAGCACGCGCAGTTCGGAGGGGTGGTGCCCGAGATCGCTTCCCGGCAGCACCTGCTGAACCTCTCGCCGGTGGTGCAGCAGGCGCTCAGCGAGGCCGAGGTTGGCCTCGATGACATCGAGGCGGTCGCGGTCACGAACGGTCCCGGCCTCATCGGGGCGCTGCTGGCCGGCGTCTCCTTCGCCAAGGCGTTCGCCTTCGCCCGCGGGATTCCGCTGGTGGGAGTCGATCACATCGAAGGGCACATCCGGGCGTGCTATCTCGAGGGCGGCGACATTCCCCACCCGGCGCTCGCGCTCGTGGTGTCCGGGGGGCACACGAACCTCTTCCTGCTCGAGGCCGAGAGTTCCTACCGCCTGCTCGGCAAGACCCGCGACGACGCGGCGGGGGAGGCGTACGACAAACTCGCCAAGCGGCTCGGCCTCGGGTATCCCGGGGGGCCAATCCTCGACCGGCTGGCGCAGCGCGGCAATACGAGCCGCCATCTCTTCTCGCTCCCGCACTTTTCGGACGGGGCAAAGCTCGACTTCAGCTTTTCGGGCCTCAAGACCCAGGTTCTCCGGCTCATCGAGCACGAGGTCATCGAGCCGCTGGCGGACGGCGAGGACCCGTTCGGCCGCGAAGACCTCCGTGACCTGGCGGCCAGCTTCCAGTCGGCGGTCGTCCGCGCCCTGCGCCGGTCGGTGGACCGGGCGCTTCGCATGTTCGAAGCGAGGGCCGTCCTGTTGACGGGCGGGGTCGCCGCCAACTCGGCCCTGCGGGCCAACTTCCAGGCGCTCGGCGAAGAGCGCGGCCTGCCCGTCTTCTATCCCACCGTCGCCCTCTCCACCGACAACGCCGCCATGATCGCGGCCGCCGGCCACCTGGCGCTCCGCCGGGGCGAGACTGCCGGCCCCGATCTCACCGCCGACACGGAACTCCGGCTGGGCGAGACCGGGCCACGCCGCTCCCGGCGCCACCGCTGAGTTCCGCAGTGCCCTATCCCGACCGGGTCACGGCCGTCTATCGGGTCGAGCCGGACTCGGGCACGCCCGAGGAACTGGCCCGCATCATCGCCGTCGAGCAGACCGTCGAGATACCGGAGGCGCTTATCCCTCCGCGAATCGACCAGGAGGTCGTCGGGCGGGTCGAATCCGTGAGGCCCGACCCCGAGGCCGCGGGCGTGAGCCAGGTCACGATCAGCTACGCGGCGGAACTCGCACCCCATCTCTTCGGACTGCTGGCCGTCGCGATCGGCAACGCCCCCATGTACGGCGGGGTGCGGCTTGTGGGTCTTGTCCCGCCGCGGGCGCTGCTCGAGGCGCTCCCCGGTCCCGGTCACGGCGTCGAGGGGGTCCGGCGGAGGTGCGGGGTCCTGGGGCGGCCGCTGCTGGCCACCGCGCTCAAGCCGCAGGGTTCGAGCGTGTCCGACCTGGCCTCCATGGGGGAGGCGTTCGCCCGCGGCGGCGGCGACCTGGTGAAGGACGACAACAACCTCATCGACGACTTCGAGGGTTTTCGAGACCGGGTCACCGCGTGCGCGGAGGCCGTGGAACGCGGCAACCAGGCCACCGGCCGCCGCTGTCTCTACCTCCCGCACGCCGGCGCCCGCGCCGAGGAGCTCGAGCGCTACGTGGAGTTCGTCGCCGAGGCCGGGCTTCCCGGAGTGCTGATCTGTCCGATGATCACCGGACTCGACACGATGCGCGCCCTGGCGGAGCGCTATCCGCTCCTCTTCATGGCCCATCCGTCCCTGACCGGCGTCTATACGCACGCCCCTCAGAACGGGATGGCCCACGGCGCCCTCTTCGGGACCCTGTTCCGGCTGGCAGGCGCCGACATTTCGGTTTTCCCGGACGCCCGCGGCCGGTTCCGGTTCACCACGGCCCAGTGTGGGGAGATCACCGAGCGGCTCCGCGAGCCGCTCGGCGCGCTCCGTCCGGCGTGGCCGGCTCCGACCGGGGGCATCGGACCCGCCGACGTCGCGCAGGTCTGCGAGAGCTACGGACCCGACACCGTGCTGCTGATCGGCGGTGCCCTGCTCGGCCATCCGGACGGCATCGAGGCGGGAACCCGCGAGATCCTCGACCGGATTCGCGAGGTCCATCCGGAGGTGTCCATCCAGCCCCGGGACCCGCCGCGCCCTTCCTTGCCGGAACCGCGCCGGTTGGCCTTCCGCCGCGACTGGAACTGGGAGGGGCGGGACAGCTCTCCCTACAAGGACGCGGGGGACCTCACCTTCCGGGGGGTGCGCCGGGTGGAACTCGTGGGGAAGTTCGGCGAGCGCACCCGGTGCGACCTGCGCTACTTCGAAGTCGAACCCGGCGGCCACACCAGCCTGGAGAAACACCTTCACACTCATGTGGTGATCGGCGCGCGCGGGGAGGGCGTGCTCGTGCTCGGAGATCGTCGGATGCCGCTCCGTCACCTTGACGTCGCCTGCGTGGGTCCGCTGGAGGCCCACCAGTTGCGAAACGAGACGGAGGAGCCCTTCGGCTTCTTCTGCGTGGTGGACCACGACCGCGACCGCCCGCAGCGGGCGGAGTAGGGAGCGGGACGCCGAACGGGTCGGTCTCCTGGAGTCGTCGCGCCCGTGACCGGCCGCGGGCTGGCGCCCGTGACCGCAGCCGGCTACCGCCGGCTGAGGAGGTGCTGAACCTGTTCGGGAGACAGTTGCTGCTCGCTTCCCAGCACCTGCGTGACGACCGCGATCTCGGCGGAGCGCTCCAGCGTTTCCATCCGGTCGAACGCGTTCTGCAGGTCGCGGCCCATGGTGAGGGCGCCGTGGTTGGCGAGCAGGATGGCGTTGGAGTCGACCGCGGCTTCGCCGGCGGCGGCTCCAAGCTCCGACGACGACGGCGCGTGGTATCCGACGGTGACGATGTGACCGAGATCCACGAGCACTTCGGCGAGGGAATGGCGGCAGAGATCCACGCCAGCGGCTGCAAAGCCGGTAGCGCACACCGGATGGGCGTGGACGATCGCCTGGATGTCCGGCCGGACGCGATAGATGGCAAGGTGGACCTTGATCTCGCTGCTGATCCGATGGCGGCCGCCGGTCTGGCGTCCTTCGAGATCGCAGCGGACGAGGTCGTCCGGAGTCAGTTCGCCCTTCCTGAAGCCGCTCGGGGTGCAGAGGAGTTCATCGTCTCCGATCCGGACGCTCGCATTGCCTTCACGCGCGACAACAAGTCGTGCCGCGGCGAGCTTCCGGGTTACGTCGCACATCTCCCGCGCCAGCACGTCGACCTGCGGACCCGGCGCGTCGCCTCCCAGTCGCGAGGAGACACGGTCGCCCGTTGCGGATGAGACACTTGGGGAATCGATCACGATTTCGAGCCTATCACCCGGAGGTTCGCTTCCGGGACTGCCTCCGCCAGCTCCCGAAACCGGCAGAGGGCATAGGCAAGCCGCATCTGGTACGGGGTCCTGCGCTCCGGAAAGAACGGGCCGCGGCGCTTCCCTACCGGAGGCGGGAGAGAAAGTCCGCGAGACCGGGGGCCGTGGACGCGGCGGCCACGAGGTCATCGGAGGTCGCCCCGGCGAGGGTTTCGCGATCGTCCGGCGTGAGACCGGTCGGAAAGTCGGACGGAACCTCGACGCCGCGGTGACGGAGGATCGCCGCAGCGATGGCCGCCCGCTCCGCCAGCGCGCCGCGAGCGTGGCCCTCCACGAGTCCGTCGGCGCGGCCCTCCACGAGTCCACGCGCGCGGCCCCGCCGATCCACCCGCCGGACCAGCGGGTCATCCTCCGGGACGGTTCCCCCGGCCTCCCCGAGCGCCCGTCCCACCCGCCAGAGGACCAGGTCGGTCTCCGGTGAGAGCTCCGGCTCGTTGAGGGCACGGTGGATCTCCTCCGCGCGCCAGCCGGGAAACGCCCGGCTCGCTGGCGACTCCAGGTAGTGCCCGTCCTTGAGCAAGTAGATCGTCACCCGCGGCCGCAGCGACCGGGGCCGGCTCGGCGAACCCTGGTCCGGGGTCTCCACCCAGACCTCGGGGAACCCCCACTCCCGGTAAGCGATGAGCTTTCCACGCCGGATGTCGGTGGTGTTGTCCACCTCCAGCACGATGTCGGGCGGGTCGTCCTCGCCGACGATCAGGGCGACGCCCTGCGGCACCTTGGACCTGCCGGGGTGCAGGTACACGGCTTCGTCGGGTTGCATCAGATCGCCGAGCGATCCGTCCTCGCGCCGGATCCGCAGGTCCGAGGAGCCGAAGCATCGGGCTGCCGACCCGCGCGCCTGGCAGATCCGCTCCACCAGCGCCGCGAGCCGGCGCGACGGGACCTCGTGGTACGGGCTCGCCGCCTCCCGGGCCATCCACGCCGTCTCCGTCGCCGCGTGCCAGTACTCGACGCGGCGACCCTCCCATTCGGGCGCCTCGATTTCGGCCGCGCTGACCCGAACCGGATCGCAACCGATGAACTCCAACGCGGACACCGGTGTCCGGCGCCGCCGTTCCATCGCTCGCGTTTCGAGCATCGCTCTATTCTAGGCAGCGGTCCGGTGGGTCGCGGATCCGCCGCACCCGGGGTCTCCTGAAGGTCGGGCGGGTGATATAACGCCGAACCGCCCCAACCCCCCACCCAAGGAGGCGTCATGGCGAACGGAACCGGCAGCACCCGCGAGTTCACGCTCCGGGCCCTTCTCCTCGGCCTGTTCATGGCCGTCGTGCTGGGAGCGGCGAACGCCTATCTCGGCATCCGCGCCGGCCAGACGGTCGCCGCCACCTTCCCGGCGGCGGTCGTCTCCATGGTCGTCATCCGGGGCCTCTTCAAGGGCAGCCTCCTCGAGGAGAACATCGCCCGCACCACGGCCTCGGTGGGAGAGGCGCTGGCCGCCGGGGCGATCTTCACGCTGCCGGCGTTCGTGATGGCGGGCGCCTGGGAGGAGTTCAACTACTGGGAGAGCACCCTGCTGATGCTCGTCGGGGGCCTGCTCGGCATCCTGTTCGTCGTCATCCTGCGGCGGAGCATGGTGACCGACCCCGAACTTCCGTTCCCCGAGTCGGTCGCCGCCGCCGAGATCCACCGCGCCGGCCAGGGTGCGAGCGGGGGAAAGCTGCTCTTCCAGATGATGGGGGTGGGCGCGCTGATCGAGGTCCTCAAGAACTCGAAGGGGATCCAGCTCTTCACCGACCGCATTTCGGGGGCCCTCGGTTACGGCTCCTTCCAGGGGTCGGTCGCCGTGGGAGGCCAGTCCTTCGGGGCGGCGGCCCAGCCGGGGGTGCTGCCCTTCTCCACGCCGGCGGCGTCGCCCGCCTATCTCGGGGTGGGCTACATCATCGGCTTCCGGCTCTCGGCGCTCGTCTTCTCCGGCGGGGTCTTCGCCTGGTGGTTCATGATCCCGGCGGTCCTCTTCTTCAATCCGGAGTTCGCCGACGCGGGCAGGCTGGCGGCGGCGGGCGCCGACTGGACGGCGGTCAGCAGCGTGGTCTGGGCCGAACTCGTGCGGCCGATCGCGGTGGGAGCCATGATCGCCGGCGCCGTCTGGACGCTGCTCCGGATGCGGAAGTCGCTCGGCGAGGGGCTCAAGCGGTCCATCGGGGAGTTGAGGACCGGCCACCCGGCCGGATCGGGCGACGAGAAGGACCGCGACATTCCCTTCAGTTGGACGACGGCCGGCGTGGTCGCCCTGATCGTCCCGACCTTCTTCCTCTACAACTACTACACGGGACAGCCGCTCGGGGCGCTCGGTTCGGCGATCGTGATGATCGTGGCCGGGTTCTTCTTCTCGGCGGTGGCCGGCTACCTCGTCGGCGTGGTCGGGAGTTCCTCGAACCCGGTTTCCGGACTGACGATCTCGACGCTCCTGCTGGCGGCGCTGCTGATGACCTTCCTCGGGGTCACCGGGACGGCGGGCGTGGCGGCGGTGCTGGGGGTGGCGGCGGTCGTCTGCTGCGCCTGCGCGGTCGCCGGGGACATGCTGCAGGACCTGAAGGTGGGTCAGATCCTCGGCGGCACCCCGTTCCGGATGGAGTGGGCCGAGATCATCGGCGTCGTCTTCGCGTCCATGTTCCTCGTGCTCCCGATGATGCTGCTCCACCAGGGAGACATCGCCGCGGGCGGCACCGGGATCGGCGGGGAGGAGCTGCCGGCGCCCCAGGCGGGGCTCATGGCGCTGCTCTCGCAGGGCATCGTCGGCGGCGACATGCGCTGGCCACTGGTGGTCTTCGGGATCGCGCTCTGTCTCTTCCTGATCCTGATCCAGGCGCCCTCGCCGATGCTGATCGCGGTGGGGATGTACCTGCCGCTCCAGACCACGTTCGCGATCTTCGTCGGCGGCGCCTTCCGCTGGCTGAGCGACCGGCAGATGGCCAAGCTACCGGCGGAACGCCGGACGCTCGGGGAAAGCGCCGGGACGCTCATCGCATCCGGGCTCATCGCGGGCGAGGCGCTGATGGGCGTCGGGCTTTCCGGGTTCGCGGTCGCGGAGTTCCAGCTACCCATGCTGGTGTCCACGCCCTCGGGCATCCCGGGATTCCTGGTGTTCGTCGTGCTCGGCTGGTTCCTGATCCGGATCCCGCTCCGCCACGCGCGGGGGTAGCTCCCGGTCCCGCCACCGGCTGAGCGTTCAGGGCGGAGGCCCGAGCGAGTACTCGCGAAACACGTAGTTGCCACCCGTCGTCGGGACTGCCCGCGAGGGATCGTCGAGCTGGGGGGCGCTGACGAAGCGCTGCCTGGCGACCACGGTGGAGGTCCGGTAGCCGAAGATCGCCGGCTGGAGCGCCACCAGGTCCCGGTTCAGCGCCAGGTAGTGCCGCTCGCGCGCGGCCCGGTCGAGGATGGCTCTCCCGGCCTCGATACGGGCGTCGATTGCGGGATCCCCGAGCCAGGACATCGCCGACCAGCTTCCGGCATTGTCGCTGTGGTACATCGCCGTCAGGATCGAATCCGGATCGGGCGTGTAGGCACTGACGTCCACGGTATTGGCGTGGGGCGTCGTCTCGGGGCGGCTGGCCCGGTCCAGGACCAGGGCCCAGGGAGCAGAGGTGATTTCGACCCGTACGCCGATCTCCGCCATGTTCTGCTGGAAGAGGAGCGAGGCGCGCTCGGTGTTGCCGACCTCCGTGACCCACTGAATCTCCACCAGATGCTCGTCGGGGGCGTAGCGGGAGAGCGCGAGCTCCCGCCGGGCCGCCTCCAGGCTGCGTTTCGGCCTCGGCGCCTCAGGGTCGTGACCCAGGAGCCGCGGCGGCACCGGTCCCCGGCTGGGAATACCGTTCGCGAACGTCTCGTCCACCCGAAGCAGCCGGAGCAGCGCGTCGTAATCGAACGCGAGCGCCAGGGCGCGGCGGAAGTGAACGTCGTCGGTCGGAGGACGCCGGGTGTTGAGCATGATGAAGAAGCTCGACGTGCCCCGGTCGTGGGCGAGCTCGACCTCCGGCGACCCGGCCATCGCGCGCAACACCTCGGGCGGCATGCTCAGCCGGGTGATCTCGTGTTCGCCCCGCGCCATCAGCGCCCGTACGGTGGGAACCGCCATCGAGTACTTGAGGCGCACGATCTCGGGCGCTCCGGGCGCGAAGGGCTGATGGTGTGCGGCGGAGCGGTGCAGCAAGGTCAGCTCGCGCGGGTCGTGGCTCACGACCTGGTAGGCGCCGCTACCCGCGGCCTCCGAAGAGAGAAAGGTCTCCGGCTGGCCTTCCACGCGCTCGCGGTTCACGATCGCCACCCGGGTGAGCGCCGCGACGAAGGGCGCGAAAGGTCGTTGCAGCGTGAACCGGACCCGCCCCGGGTCAGGCGCGGCCGCGCTTTCGACCTCGGGGAGCAGGTAGGAGTAACCCCGCTGCAGCCGGGTCAGGCGCTCCATCGAGAAGACGACGTCCTCGGCTTCGACGGGGGTGCCGTCGTGGAAGCGGGCGTCGTCGCGGAGCGAGAAGGTGTACGTCCGCCCGTCCTCGCTGACGGTCCATCCGGTGGCGAGGTCGGGGACGGCGCTTCCGTCCGGAGCGGTGCGGACGAGAAAGTCGTAGACGTTCATCATCAGGATCGAATCGGCGTAGTCCGACGCCTTGTGCGGGTCGAGCTCGCCGATGGCGGCGTCGTTGACGCGCAACAGACGCCGCTCGGGCGGCTGGCAGGCGGCCAGCCCGACGGCGACGAGGACGGCGAGGCGTCGGCTCACTCGACGGCGCAGGTCGGCTCGGATCCGATCCGGCTCCGGTTGCGGGCGACCAGGTCGTAGGCCGCCTGGCCGATCCGGTCGAAGACGGGAAAGAAGAACGCGATCATGGCGACGATCGCGAGGCTGCGCGCCCACGCCGGCCCCCAGTGCAGGCTCAGCAGGATCCCGAGCATCACGAGGTGGATGACCGGGTTGTAGAGCAGCATCAGCTTGAACGCCTGGAAGCCCTCGGCGATGCGCTCGCCGTCGACGACGACGTGCAGGCGCTTCGCGAGGGCGTCCCGGGAGATGCCGAAACGGTCGCCGGTTCCACTCTGGAACGTGGTCCACCGGAACGCGCCCTCGAAGTCGAGGGCCTCGAACCACCGCTTGGTCCTCGCGCAGATGCCGCAGTCGCCGTCGTAGATGACCTCGGTCGTGGTCCGGGGCCAGCGGGCGAACGCGAAGTAGGCGGCCGGCGCGACGTAGAGGAACAGGACGAAGGTGATCCCGGTGAAGAGCGTCATCGCCGCGTGAAACAGGATCCCGAGCCAGATCGCGAAGACCCACAGCCGCGGCCAGGCGAAGCCCACGAAGAGGCTCAGCTCGGTCGCGATCGTCGCCCAGCACATGAACTTCGACAGCGCCATGGGCGGCAGCAGCGCGGCGGCGCGCAGGTAGAGGTCGTGCTCGAGGTTGACGGTCCAGTGCTCGAAGAACTGACCGGAAAGCCAGTCGGGGTCGAGGACCTTGTTGAGTCCGGCGCCGAAATAGATCATCGCCACCTGGACCCGCAGGAGCCAGATCGACCGCTCGGACGTGTAGAGGCCGATCAGCGTGAGCACCGCCCCCATGAAGAACGTGTTGTTGGCCCAGTAGACCCTCGAAGCGGCGATCCCGACGAGGATCGTCATGCCGACCACGAAGGACGCCAGCCGCACCCCGCGGTTGAGGAGCAGGGCGACCGAACCGGCGAGGAACAGGACCTGGAGCGCGGTCCGGAAGAGCTCGGGATCTCCGATCCGGTCGAACACGGAGAGGAAGGGGAGGAACGGATCCGGGAGCGTCGTCACGTGGCCGGTGGCCAGCATGGTGACGACGAGGAGCTTCGCCGACAGCAGCAGCGGCACCGGAAGCGCCGTGCCCGAGAGCCGCAGCGGGTTCCACGACGGCGTCATGGCGGCTTCAGCGGGGCGGCCAGGTCCACGTCTCTTCGGGATGCCCGTTGACGGTATAGGTCACGACGACCTCGGCGCCGTCGTCCCGTCCGTAGGTCTCCTCGTACTGCTGGACCTTGTCGAGCGCGTGCTGGATGGCCTGCCAGTTGCCGCCCTCGGCCGGCTGCCGGTAGCGCGCCAGGATCTCCTCGGGGCTGAGCTCGCGTCCGTCGATGACCACCGCGATCGAGTAGAGGTTCTGCGAGTCCATCGGCGCCCAGCAGAAGTAGCGCGACGGGACGAAGCGCGCGTAGCCGATCATGACGACCTGGAAGACGAGCAGCGCGATCGCGGCGACCGTGCGGGTCATGAACCGAGCGTACCCCTTCGCGGCGGGTGCTTCTCCCACACCGCGCTCACCGTCCAGCCGACGGCGACCTGGACCAGCAGCGACGCCGAGGCGACCCACTGGAAGCTCACCGGGTCGCCTCCGGTCTCGGGATCGAAACCGAAGATGGGTCCGGAGAAGGCCACCAGCGCTGCCGCGACGATGCCCGCGAGGGTGCCGACGGTCGCCCCGACGGCCCGCACCCGGGGGATGAACAGCGCAAAGAGGAAGAGGCCGAAGATGGGGCCGGTCAGGAGGTTCGACGTCTTGGACGTCACCTCGGTGATGTTGCCCGGGACGAGGTCCATCAGGAAGCTGCCCAGCACGATGAGTCCGCCGGCCGCCGCCGCGAGCCAGCGGGCCTGGCGGAGATCCCGCGCGTCGTCGCGCGGGCGCTTCCGGAAGCGACCCAGGAAGTCGGTCAGGACGACTGCGGAGATGGAGTTGACGCCCGAGTCCACGCTGGACATCGCCGCCGCGAACATGGCGGCGACGACCAGTCCCGCCACCCCGGCCGGGAGCCGGTTGGCGATGAAGAACGGGAACACGTGGTCCGCGTCGGCGCGGAGCGACATGCCCGCGCCGAGCTGTCCGGGAAAGGCCTCGAAGTAGCCGAGCAGCGCCACCCCGACCAGCGCGAGCACGATCGTGACCACCGCGATGGCCGCCAACTGGGTCCCGTAGGCCCGCCGGGCCGCGCGCAGGTCGGTCGTGGCCATGAACCGCTGCACCGAGACCTGGTCGCCGCCCGCGGTGGCCGCGTACCAGACCATCGTGGAGACGACCGTCCCGAACGCGGTGACCCGCACGGCCGGGTCGAAGCTGAACAGGGGTTGCGTGTCCCAGTTGGCCTGCCAGGTCGTTGGAAACCACCCGAAACCGCCGAGTTCCACAGTGACGATGCCGAGCACCAGGAGGGCTCCTCCGAAGAGGAGCAGCGACTGGATGCAGTCGGTGACGACCACGGCCCGGAGACCGCCGAGGGACGTGTAGATGACGGCCACGGTGGCCGTGAACAGGACGACGAGCGGTACCGCGGAGGGACCGGCGCCGATCATCACCGTCAGCGCCACCGCTGCCGCGTAGACCACGAGCGACATCCAGGCGAGCCGCAGGAGGATGAACATCGAAGCGCCCAGGAGCCGCGCCGCGGTCCCGAGGCGCACCTCGAGGAGCTCGTAGGCGCTCGTCACCCGGTGCTTCATGTAGACCGGAAGGAGGCCGTAGGCGACGACGCAATAGACGAGGGGGAGTCCGAGGAGCTGGACCAGCAGCACCGGCCCCCGCCCGAGGGTCTCGCCCGGTACGGAGAGGTAGGAAACCGTGCTCACGAGCGTCGCGAACAGCGAGACGCCGACGGCGATCGGGTTGAGCCGGCCGCCCCCGATGAAGTACTCCTTCGTCGTGGACTGGCGCCGGCCGTAGAACCAGCCGAGCCAGAGGGTGAGGCCCGCGTAGGCGGCCAGCACGAGCCAGTCGATGGCGGCCAGGCCTTGGTTCATGCGCGGGCTCGGGTATAACACAGCCCCGTGACGGAAGGGAGACCCGACCCATGACGCCGGCGGACGCGAAGAAGACCATCTGTGGACCGTTGATCCCGGTCATCACCAACTACGCGGACGACCTCAGCGTCGATCACGACGCCATCCGGGAGAACGTGAACTACGTCGTGGACCGGGGCGTCCGTACCGGAAGCGGGGTGCTGCTGGCCGCCGGCGCCGGCGGCGACTTCCCGATGCTGACGCTCGACGAGCGGAAGGCAGTGAGCGAGACCATCGTGCGGGCCGCGGCCGGCCGGACGCCCGTGCTGATCGGCGCCCAGGACACGAACCCCGCCGTGTCCGTCGAGCTCGCGCGCTTCGCCGAAGACATCGGCGCCTGGGGCATCCAGCTCGCACCCGGTTACTACTACGAGTCGTCTCCCGAGGACTGTTACCGGCTCTTCGAGACGGTGCACGAAGCCACCAGCACGCTCGGCATCATGATCTACAACACCCACTGGGAGGCCTACGACATGTCGCTCGACGACGTCGAGCGGCTCGCCGAGCTGCCCCGCTGCGCCGCCCTCAAGTGGTCCACCGCGCGCGGCACCCTGGACTACCAGCGCGGGGTCGTGCGTTTCCGGGACCGCCTCGCCGTCATCGACAACCACGGACTCCAGGGCCTGACCCACCTGCTCGGCGGGCGGGGATACATCACCCACCTGTGCACCGTCTGGCCGGAGCACGACCTCGAGGTCTTTCGCCTCCTGGAAGCCGGCGACTACGCCGCGGCGCAGGAGCTCCTGAGCACCGTCAACTGGCCGTGGTACGACTTCCGGGTGCGGATGTGGCGCCGCACCGGCGCGGAGAGCCCCGTCGTCAACGCGGCGCTCGAACTGACGGGCCGGACGGGCGGGCCGAGCCGGCTTCCCACCCGCCGCCTCGACGCGCCGGAGCGCGAGGAGCTGAGAACGCTCCTCGTCGAGATCGGGGTGCCCGGCGTTCAGGCGAATTCCTGATCGACCGCCCTGTCGTCCGGCCGGGCTGGCTTGAGGCGCTCCTCGGCCTCATCGACGACGGCGACGTTGGACAACAGGCGCCGCGTGTAGGGGTGCTGCGGCTTCCGCAAGACGGAGCCGGCCGGTCCGAGCTCGACGAGCCGCCCCCGGTAGAGCACCGCAACCCGGTTCGCGACCGAGTTCACCAGCGCGAGGTCGTGGGTGATGAAGAGGTAGGCGATCCCCAGGTCCTGCCGCAGCCGTTCGAGCAGCCGCACGACGCGCGCCTGCACGAGAACGTCCAGGGCCGAGGTCGGTTCGTCGAGGACGATCAGGCGGGGCCCGGTCGCCAGCGCCCGCGCGATCGCCACCCGCTGGCGCTGGCCCCCGGAGAGCTCCGAGGGGAAACGATCGACAAAGCGCTCGGCGAGATCTACCTTGTCGAACAGCTCGACGAGGCGCGCCCGCCCGCGGGGGAGCCCGTGCACGACGAGGGGCAGGGCCACGCTGGCGCCCGCGGTCCTGCTTGGATTCAGGGTCGAGAGCGGGTCTTGCGGGACGAGCTGAATGGCTTTCCGCTCGGCCCGGGTGCGGCTTCGATGGGCAAGTTCGCCGTCCCGATACCGGATGCTGCCCGCGGTGGGTCGTTCGAGCCCGACGACGAGGCGTCCGAGCGTCGTCTTGCCGGAGCCCGACTGCCCGACGACCGCGAGCGATTCCCCTTCCGCAATCCCGAGCGAGATCCCGTCCAGCGCGACGACGCGGCCGTAGCGCTTGACCAGATCGCGGACGGCGAGGAGTTCAGCCATCTGCGGCCCCCGACAGCCGGGGAACGCTCGCGAGGAGCGATCGGGTGTACTCGTGCGAGGGAGCGCGAAGGATCTGCCGCGTCGGACCACGCTCGACGATCTCACCTTCCCGCATGACGTAGACCTGCTCCGCGAAGGCGCGGACGAGCCCCAGGTGATGGGTGATGAGGAGCACGGCCGTCCCCTCGTCGCGTGCTCTCCGGGCGAGCAGCTCGAGGCTTCGCTGCTGGATTTCCGCGTCGAGCGCGGTCGCCGGCTCGTCCGCGACGATGAGCTCCGGTCCGTTCACCAGCGCGGCGGCGAGCAGCACGCGCTGCGCCATGCCGCCGCTGAGCTGGAACGGGTAGGACCGCAGGACTCGTTCCGGGTCCCGGATCGCGACGCTCTCCAGCAGCGCGGCCAGGCGGCTCCGGTCCTGACTCCGGGCGATGGCCCGGAGCTGATCCTCGACCCGGAAGACCGGGTTGAGCGCGCTCATCGGGTCCTGGAACACCATGGTCATCCGTGATCCCCGAAGTCCGTCCCAGCCTGCCTCGAAGAGATCGGTTCCGTCGAAGCGCACCCGTCCGGTTGCGCTCGCGGTTGGCGGAAGCAGACCCATGAGGGCGCGGGCGGTCATGGACTTGCCGGAGCCCGACTCGCCGACGAGCGCGACGCGCTGTCCGGCCCCGACGCTCAGGTCGAGGCCGCGGACCACCCGGGCCGTCGCGCCACGACGCCGGATGACGACTTCGAGTCCGGCGACGTTCAGCACGACTCGTCCGCTCCGAAAAGGTCGCGAATGCCGTCGCCCAGCAGGTTGAAGCCGAGGACGGCGATCACGATGCCGAGGCTCGGGAACACCGTCGGCCACCAGACGTCGGGCAGCAGCGGCGTCCCCGCCGCCACCATCGTGCCGAGGTCGGGCGTCGGGGGCTCCGCTCCCAGCCCGAGAAAGGAGAGGCTCGCGCCCATGAGAATCACGAAGCCCGCATCGAGCGTCATCTTTGTCAGGATCGGTCCCCGGGCGTTGGGCAGGATCTCTCCGAACATGACCCGCAGCGGGCCGGCGCCGGCGGTCTCGGCGGCTTCCACGTAGCCCTCGGTCCGGATCGAGCGGGTGACGTTGTAGACGAGCCGCGTGTACCAGGGCCACCAGGCGAACGAGACCGCCACCATCGCCATCGTCAGGGACGGGTCGAAGAGGCCCAGGATCGCCATCGCCAGCACCAGCGACGGCAACGCGAGGAAGACGTCGGTCGTCCGCAGGATCAGGGCCTCGAGCCAGCCGCCCAGATAACCCGCGGCGAGGCCCGTCGTGACCCCGATGGGCACCGCGAGCACGAGCACCACCAGGGCGAGCACGAGCGACGTCCGGTAGGAGAACAGCAGCCGGCTCAGGAGATCGCGGCCCACGCCGTCGGTGCCGAGCAGGTGCTCGGCGGTCGGAGGCTGGTAGGCGAGGTCGACGTTCACGAACGTCCCCGCGTGCGACGGGTACGGCGCGAGCCACGGGGCGAGGACGGCGACGGCGACGAGGCCGCCCACGATGACGGCGCCGAAGAATCCGCTCCGGGTCATGAGTCCCGTCGATACCGGATGCGCGGGTCCACGAACGCGGTCGCGACGTCCACGACGGCGTTCACGACCACGAACAGCAGCGTCATGACGAGGACCGTCGCCATCATCCCGTTCAGGTCCTTGTAGAGGATCGTGTCCACCCCGTAGCGCGCGAGCCCCGGCCACGCGAAGACTTTCTCGACGAGGAAGGCGTTTCCCATCAGCGCCACGAGCTCGAGTCCCAGGATGGTCAGCACCGGGATGGAGGCGGGCCGGAGGGCGTACTGGAAGGCGACCCTCCCCTCCGGGACCGCATAGGCGCGGGCGAACTCGATATAGGGCCTGGCCGCCACGTCGACCATGCTCGCCCGCATGATGCGCGCGGTCTGGCCGAGGGCAGGGAGTGACAGCGCGATCGCCGGCAGGACCAAGTGGTGGAGGGCGTCCGCCGCGTGCCGCCACTGCCCGGCGAGCAGGGCGTCGGTCACGTAGAGACCGGTCACGCGCTCGGGCGGGAGCAGCCATTCGGAGAGCCGTCCGGCGATGGGAAACAGCTCGAGCCAGAAACCGAACACCAGCATGAACGCGACCGCCCAGACGAAGGTGGGGGTGGTCACGGCGATCACCGACAGGAGGCGCAGTCCGTGATCGAGCCAGGTGTTCCGCCGCATGCCGGAGGCCACGCCGAACAGGACGCCGAACCCACCCACGAACACCATGGCGAACAGGACGAGCTCGAGGGTGGCGGGAAAGGTGTTCCGGATGTCGGCGGACACCGCGCGGCCGGTGTAGAGCGAGATCCCGAAGTCGCCGGTGAGCGCCTGCCTTGCGTAGCGGGCGTACTGCACCGTGACCGGCTCATCGAGCCCGAGCCGCTCCCGGAGCGCCTCCACCTGCTCGGGGGACGCCGCCGGACCGAGCGCGAGCCGCGCCGGGTCCCCGGGAACGACCCGGGCGAGGACGAAGATGAGGACCGAGACGCCGGCGACGACGAACACGCCGCCGATGACCCGGCGTACGAGCCGGTTGATCAAACCGTCTGCCAGTCGCCGCTCGCTTCGACCGCGTGCGCCACCCGCAGCACCGTCGCCTCGTCGAGGTGCCTGCCGACGATCATGGCCCCGATGGGGAGGTCGTCGGCCAAGCCGCAGGGAACGCTGATCGCCGGGTGTCCCGTCACTCCGAACTGGCAGGTGTTATTGATCATCTGCATCGCGAACCGCACGCTCTCGCGCGGCGAGACCTCGCCCGTTGGAACCGGGGTGGCGCGGCACGGCACCGTCGGCAGCAGGAGCGCGTCGTAGTCTTCGAGCGCCTCGTCATAGGCGGCGACGAGCGAGCGGCGCACGTTCTGGGCCTTGCCGTAGTAGCGCCCCCGGTACCGCCGTTCCAGGTACTCGGCGGTGAGCAGCATGGACTTCGCGGATGGCGACAGCGCGTCGGGATCGTCCCGCCAGCCCTTGCGCTCGAGGAGCGCCGTGTTGTAGAAGCCGAGCCAGTTGGTCCCGACGTTGGCGCGGCGGTACTGGTAGGCGTTGCCCTCGTTGTAGAGCGCGTAGAAGATGTGGACGCCGTCCGGATGCATGGGGATGGAGACGTCCTCGACGCGCGCGCCGGCGGCGGCCAGGCGCTCCGCCGCCGCCCGCACCGTGTCGTCGACGACGGGCTCGCTGCCGACGAGGCCGATGTCGTCCCGGGGGTCCTGGCCGAATCCCTCGCGGACGACGCCGATGCGCAGGGACCGGGCGCCCCGGTCCAGGCCGTCTTCGTAGTCCGAGGTTCGTGGCGTGACGCCCCGGGTCCGGGGGTCCAGCGGATCGGGCCCCGCGATCGCCGAGAGCATCCGGGCGACGTCCCGCACGCTGTTCGCCATGGGGCCGGGATGGGTCATGGTCATCTCGTTCGAGAGGACGCCGGTGTAGGGGACGAGCCCGTAGGTGGGTTTCAGCCCGCAGACGCCGCTCCATGCCGCCGGGATCCGGATCGAGCCCCCCTGGTCCGCGCCGAGCGCGAGTTCCACGTCCCCCGCGGCGAGCGCGGCGGCGCTTCCCGTCGAGGATCCGCCGGGGGCGTGCGTCGGCCTGCGCGGATTGCGCACCGTCGCGAACTCGCCCTCCTCGGTGCCCACCCCGGCCGCGGACGCCGTCTTGCCCGCGATGACGGCGCCCGCGTCGAGCAGCCGGGTAACGATCGTGGCGTCGATGTCCGGAACGAAGCCGTGGACGATGCGCGAGCCCGCGTGCATCGGAAGTCCCGCGACGCAGATGGTGTCCTTCACCCCGACGCACATTCCGCGGAGCGGCCCCGCGGGCGCTCCCTCGATGCGGGAACGGACCGTCCAGGCGAAATACGGATTCTCCTCGGCCGACGGCCGCCAGACCGGGCCGCGCGGATACCTGACTTCGGGCTTGGGCTCGGGGAGTTCGTCCATGCGCCCGCACGAGTGCAGGAAGCCCCGCATCATCTCGCGGTAGGACGCCGCCTCCTCCTCGGAGAGGGTCATCCCGAAGGCCTCGCCGAGCCTCTGGACCTCGGCGGTGGTGGGAAGCTCGGGCTCGGTCACGATCGGAAGAGGCCCCACGACTCGATCTCGTCCTCGGGAGGAGGCTCGGAGCCGCCGAGCCGGCTCGGCGACCACGTTCCGGCGAGCATCTCGGCGTACCGGAGCGCGGCGATCATGGAGTCGATCACCGGCGCGCCGAGCTCTTTCGTGAGCTCCTCGTGAAAGCCGTACTTGGCGGTGCACCCGAGGATTACGACCTCGGCGCCGTCCTCCTCGATGGCGCGCCGGGCCTCGTCGCGGAGCCGCGCGTGCGCCAGCTCCGGCTCGGCGCGGATCGCCTCGACCCCGAGCCCGATCGCCCGCATCGAAGCCATCGCCTCTCCGTGGCCGTAGCCGCGCACGAGGTCCGTCATCTTGGGGATCCACTTCCTTCGTCCGACGAGGATCGAGAACCGCTGGCCCAGCGCGCGGGCGATCGCGGTCGCAGACTCGCACGGTGCGGTGACGACCGCCGTTCCCGAGATCTCTCGTGCGGCGCGCAGTCCCATGTCGTAGAACCCGCCGAGCACGACGGCGTCGTGGTCGTCGCGGCAGGCGCGCACGATGCGGACGATGTCGGCCACGGCGATCGCCTCGTAGGCGTGGTACTCGAGGTGGCGGGGCCGGTCCGGAGGCAATGACGTTACGGAAACGACGGTGTCCTTCCGGGCGGCTCGCTTGAGGATCGCCTCCATCTCGCGGGCCTCGCGGGAGTCGGCAACCGGTCGGAGATAGAGGATGCGCATCAGGACCAACCGAATTGTTCGCGAGCCTGGCGCTCGGTGATGTAGCTGTTCTTCAGGTCTTCGGCCACCTCGTCCCGGGGGCGCTCGCGAGGATCGCCGAAGCCCCCGCCGGTACCGGTGATGAGCCGTACGACATCACCCTTCGCGACCGGCAGGCGCGTGACGCTCCCGTGCCGTTCGACACTCCCGTCGCGCCGGTGAATCTCGATGCGGTTGGGGGAGCCGTCCTGTCCTCCCGCGAGGCCCCAGCAGGGAAAACGGTTCCGGCCGAAGATCGCGGTGAGCCAGGCGTTCTCCGAGTCGATCTCGTAGTCCAGAACGACGCCCTTGCCACCCCGGTACCTGCCCGCGCCGCCGTCTTCGGTGTGGAAGCCGTAGCGGCGGACGCGCACCGGATGGCGCCGCTCGGTCACCTCGACGGGGATGTTGTAGGTGTCGCCGTTGCCGGGGCAGAACTGCCCGCTCTCGCCGTCCTTGCCGCAACCCGCGCCCCAGCCCCCGGCCAGCGGCTCGACGAGCAGGCTCAGTCCGCCCGAGCCGGGGTCCTCCGTCTTGAGGATCGTGGCGCACACGGAAAGGAAGGAGCCCGCCGGCAGCCGGTCCGGGACGTGCGGCGCAAGCGCCTTCCAGACCAGGTCGATGACGAACCCGCCCGACTCCCAGTAGGTGGAGGTGGGCGCCGGCCGCTGGGCCGTGAAGAGGGTGCCGTCCGGAGCGGTGACGCGGAGCGGCCGGAACATCCCGCCGTTCGTCGCGAGGTGCGGTGCGGTGATCGCGCGGAAGATGCCCCGCGCGCGGGACTCCATCCCGGTCCGGGTCGTGTTGATGGAGCCGGCGGCCTGGGGGTCCGTGCCGGTGAAGTCGATGGTGAACCGGTCGTCCTCGATGGTGACGGCCGCCTCGACGTGGTACGGCCCGCCTCCGAGGCCGTCGCCGCCGATCGAATCGCTCGCCGTGAACGTCCCCTTGGGAAGACGTTTCAGTTCCGCCAGCACCATCCGTTCCCCGTAGTCGAGCAGGCTGTCCATCGCGTCCAGCATCGTCCCGGCCCCGTAGCGCCCGAAGAGTTCCAGAACCCGCGCCTCCCCGACCCGGTTCGCGGCGACGCCGGCCCAGAGGTCGCCGAGCGTCTGGTCGGGAAGGCGGACGTTGGCGCGGATGAGCTCGATGAGCGCGCCGTTGACGTTGCCCCGCTCCATGAGCTTGACCAGCGGGAACTGGAGGCCCTCCTGGTAGACCTCGGTCGAGTCCGTGGTGAAGCTCCCGGCGGCCATTCCGCCGACTTCGGTCCAGTGCGCCTTGTTGGCCACGAACGCCACCAGGCGCCCCTCGTGGAACACGGGCAGGACGAGCGTCACGTCGGAGAGGTGCGTGCCGCCGCCCTCGTAGGGGTCGTTCGTGATGAACAGGTCGCCGGGCTCGATGTCGCCGTCGAACTTGTCGAGGGTGCTGCGCACCGCGGCGTCCAGCGTCCCGAGGAAAGTGATGACGCCGTTGCCCTGCGAGAGGATCTCGCCCCGGGCGTCGGTGATGCCGACCGCGCAGTCGAGCGTCTCGTAGATGATCGGGCTCATGCTCGTCCGCTTGAGCGCGGCGAAGATCTCCTCCCCCACGGCGCCGAGCGCCCGGTGGATGACCTCCTTCGTGAACGCGTCGGGAGTCATGGCGCGCCGTGCTTCAACGTGAGGTGCAGGTGCCCGTACTCGTCGACCCGGGCCAGACGGCCGGGCGGGAGGACACACGTCGAGGCGTCCTCTTCGATGATGGCGGGACCGGGAACTTCCGCCCCGGGGGGCAGTTGCGCCCGCTGGTAGATGGCGGCGTCGTGGTGTCCGTCCTCGTCGAAGTCGACGCGCCGCGTTCCCGCGCGGGCGTCCGAAACGGACGAGCCGTTCACGGCGAGACGCGGGTGGTGCGCGCTTCCCAGCGCGCCCCGGACCGTGACGTGCAGGTTCACGAGTTCGACGGCCTGGTCGAGGCGGAACGTGAAGGCGCGTTCGTGAGCTTCGTGGAAGCCGGCGAGCGCGGCGCCGATGTCCTTCGGAAACGGAATCTTGACGGTGTGCTCCTGGCCCCGGTAGCGCAGGTCCGCGTAGCGCGAGCAGGTGAGTGCGATGTCGGGACTGTCCCGCCCCACCTCCTCGAGCGCCCTGCACTCGAGGTCGGCGAACGCCGCTCCCAGGAGCGGCGCCGCGGCGTCGTCGAGTGGCGTGATGCGGGTCTGGACGAAGTCGCGGCGCAGGTCGGTGACGAGCATGCCCCACGCCGAGAACACCGCCGGGTGCCGGGGGACGATGACCTTCCGGAAGCGGAGCGCTTCGGCGAGGGCGACCGCGTGCAGCGCGCCGCCGCCGCCGAAGGCCACCAGGGTGAAGTCGCGCGGGTCGTGGCCCTTGTCGATCGAAACGAGCTTGAGCGCGGTCGCCATGTCCGCACCGGCGATGCGGAGCACGCCGGCCGCGAGCGCCTCGACCGTGACCCCGAGCGTGTCCGCGAGGGGGACGAAGGCGCGCCGCGCCCGCCCGGCGTCACCCGCGATGCGTCCCCCGAGCAGGTTGGACGCTGCGATCCGGCCGGTCAGGACGTGCGCGTCGGTCGTCGTCGGCCGGTCGCCGCCGCGCCCGTAGACGGCCGGGCCCGGGTCCGCGCCCGCGCTCTCCGGCCCCACCCGGAGCTTCCCGCCGGCGTCGATCGCGGCGATGCTGCCGCCCCCGCTGCCGATCTCGACGATCTCGACGACCGGCGTCCGGATCGGATAGCCCGGCTCCGTCGCCGTCCGCTCGATGAAGTAGTCGGTCGTCACCCGGGGCTCGAGCTCCGGAACGAGCGCGCACTTGGCGGTCGTTCCGCCCACGTCGATGGTGGCGAGATTGGATTCCCCGAGCGCGTTCCCGAGCTCGATCGCGCCCAGCACCCCGCTCGCGGGTCCGGACTCCACCATCGCCACCGGGTTGCGGGCGGCCGCGGCGACCGTCGTGGCGCCTCCGTTCGACTGCAGGATGAAGGGCGTCACCGGAAGACCCTGCTCGCGCAGCCCGGCCGCGAGCGAATCGAGATAGCGGCTCGTGACCGGCTGCACGAACGCCGACAGCACCGTCGTGCTCGTCCGCTCGTACTCGCGCCACTCGC
This sequence comes from Vicinamibacteria bacterium, assembly GCA_965116805.1. Lineage (GTDB taxonomy): Bacteria > Acidobacteriota > Vicinamibacteria > Marinacidobacterales > Marinacidobacteraceae > Marinacidobacterium. The sequence goes on along the minus strand of OZ220713.1, from coordinate 268,215 downwards.
GGCAGATGTCGGACGACAGCGCGACGGACACCCCCGGCCAGAGCCGGCGCAGCTCCGCTCCGACGGCGCGCTCGTTCGTGTCGTTGGCATAGGCGTGGAGCAGACACACCGCGATCGCCTCGACGCTCTCTTCCCGGAAGTCGTCCACGACCGGGGCGAGTCCTTCAAGTTCCGGGGGCTCGACCACGCGCCCCTCGGCATCGGTGCGCTCGGCGATCTCGCGCCGGAGACGCCGCGGCACGAAGGGACGCGGCTTCGAGAACGCGAAGTTGAAGAGGTCCGGCCGGTTCCCCCGCGCGATCTCCAGGACATCGCGAAAACCACGCGTGGTGACGAGCGCCGTCTTCGCGCCCTGGCGGGACAGGAGCGCGTTGATGACGACCGTGGTGCCGTGCGCGAAGAACCGGACCGCCCTCGCATCGACCGTCCGGGTGGCCTCCAGGACGCCGCGCTCGAAGGCCGGGGGCGTGCTGTCCACCTTGTGCGTGACCAGGCGGGCGACCTCGCCGCGCTCGTCGAACCCGTACCCCACGAGATCGGTGAACGTGCCCCCCACGTCCGTCGCGATCCGCATGCGATTCATGCTACCGGGGCGTCACGCCGGCGTAAACGTCACACCGCTGATCGGTGTGGATGGCGGTCCCGGCTTGGAACGCCGGCCAGTCCTCCCGGTGGGGGCCTCCAGACCGGCACGCGCGGTGCTCCGCACCGCGCACGTCGCAACCCCACCCGCAAGAGATGGGTCTCGCCTCGGCGTGGAATTCAAGAGCGGAGGTGACGAGCCGGCTGGGAACGCCGGTCTCCAGACCGGGGCGCGACTGCGATAGCGGCAATCAGCGAACTTGCTGAATCGAGCCCACCACGCCGCGGTTGGGCCGTGGCCGGCGCAACTCGCACATGCGTGTCCAGCACGCACGCGGTCTACTCGAACTAGGGCGACCGAGGTGGGAGCCGCCGGCGGAGTGGCGCAAGGGACTCGGCGCGTGGTTCGGACGCCAGCAGCAGTTCCTTCAGGTTCGGCTGGGCCATTCGCAGAAGGTGTTGCCAGTGCTCTAGCGGCACCACGACCGCCGTATCGATGCCTCGTCTGGTGACGATCTGGGGTCCCTCCGCGATGGTCTTCTTGAGCAGTGCGCTGAAACGCCCCTTGACCGCCGGCACCTGCCACCGGTTACTCATCGTCAACTGGTTCAGCCCCGCACGGCGTGCCGGGCGACGACCGTGGCGACCGCTTCCGTGAGGCGCTTGGCGTAGGCGATCTCCAGGAACTCGTTCGGGCCGTGGGCGTTCGAATTCGGGCCGAGGACGCCGGTGATGACGAACTGCGCTTCGGGGAACTGCTCGCCGAGCATGCCCATGAAGGGGATCGAACCGCCCTCGCCCATGTACATGGCCGGCTTGCCGTAGGCGCCCATCGAGGCGTCGCGGAGGGCGTCGCCGAGCCAGGGCGCGAGCGCGGGAGCCGACCAGCCCTGCGCCGGCTCGTGGAAGTGCAGGGTGACTTTGGCGCCGTAGGGCGGGTCCGGTTCCACGACTTCGCGGATCGCATCCTGCGCGGCCTTTGGGTCCACCGTGGGGGGAAGCCGGAACGAGAGGTTCAGGGTCACCTGGGGCAGCAGGACGTTGCCGGCCTTCTCGAGCGACGGCAGACCGCCTTGTCCCGTCACGGCGAGGTTCGGGCGCCAGGTGCGGTTCAGGATGAGTTCACTGGTGGGGACTCCCGGTCGTCCGGTGTTGCCGGCCCAGGGGAAGCGCGTGAAGGTGTCCGCGCCCAGGGTCTCCGCCGCCGCCTCCGCCTGCGCAACCCGCTCCGCGGGGATCTCGGCGTGGAGCGCCTCGGGAATGATGCGGTCCGTCGCCGGATCCTCCAGCCGGTCGAGCAGCTTCCGCAGGATCAGGAAGGGCGGGGGGACGACCCCGCCGGCGTCGCCCGAGTGGACGCCCTCGGTGAGCACCTCGGCCTGCAGGGTGCCGCCCACCATCCCACGGAGTGAGGTCGTGGACCAGAGCTGGTCGTAGTTCCCGGCGCCCGAATCGAGGCAGATCACCAGGTCGGGACTGCCGATGACATCGGCGAACGACTCCATGTAGGCGGGCAGGTCCGGCGAGCCGCTCTCCTCGGAGAACTCGACGAGCAGGACCACGCGGGCCCGCTTCTTCCCCTCGCGGCGCACCGCCTCGAGCGCGGCGAGCGCGCAGTAGAGCGCGTAGCCGTCGTCGGCGCCGCCCCGACCGTAGAGCTTGTCGCCCTCGCGGACGGGGCTCCAGGGGCCGAGGCCGTCCCGCCAGCCGACCATCTCGGGCTGCTTGTCGAGGTGGCCGTACATCAGGATCGTGCCGTCCGCCTCGCCCGGGCAGTCGAGGAGCAGGAGGGGCGTCCTTCCGGGAATCCGCCCGACGTGGAGGGTGGCGTCGTCCGGGGCGTGCTTCTCCATGAACGCCTTGCCCATCTGGAGCGCGTCCTCCATGTGGCCGTTCGCTTCCCAGTCCGGGTCGAACAGCACCGAGACGTTCGGGACGGCGACGTAGTCGGTGAGGGAGGGGAGGATCTCGTCCTCCCAGAAACGGTCCAGGAACGCGCGGGTATCGGCCATGGCCGCGATTGTAGGGCGGTCGGAGCGCGCCGGTGGGAGCGCCGGTCTTCAGACCGGCACCGTCCGCGCAGCGGGCGCAACTCCATCGTTTCGTCCGCCTGGTGGCGCAATGTCAGATGGGACAGCGCTACCCCGGGAGGAAGAGTGGACGCGGGACGCGGCCTTCGGCCGCGGTGCCGGTGTGAACACCGGCGCTCCCACGCCTTCTCCGGTAGAGTGGCCAGCGGCCGGAAGCACATGCAGGGCCTGATGAACCGCCTCTGGCGCACCCTCGAGACCGGCGCGGCGCTCGCCCTCGGACTGATGGCGGCGCTCGTGATCTACCAGGTGGGGGCCCGCTACCTGTTCGGCAGCCCCCCGAGCTGGACCGAGGAACTCGCCCGCTTCCTGCAGGTCTGGCTGGTGCTGCTGGCGTCCCCGATCTGCGTGCGCCGCGGGATGCACCTCGCGGTGGACTACGTGACGCCCCGCCTGCCGCCCGGGGCGGCGATCGCCCTCAGAACCGGCGTGTTGCTGATCTCGGCGCTCTTCTGCCTGGGCCTCGCCTTCTACGGCGCCCGGCTCCTGGCGGTCGCGGTCTTCCAGACCTCGCCGGCCCTCGGGATCTCGATGGTCTGGCCCTACCTGGCGGTTCCGGTCAGCGGGGTCCTCATGGCGGTGGCGGCGGGGGTCCTCATCGTTTCGGGACTCCGCCGGCGGGCGGAGGACGACGAGCCGTGATCCCGGCCCTTCTCATCACGCTCGCCCTCCTGCTCCTGCTCGGGGTGCCGGTCGCCTTCGCGATCGGGCTGAGCGGCATGGCGGCGCTCGTCGCCGACGGTCAGATCCCCTTCGAGATCATCCCGCAGCGGGCCTTCGCGGCCCTGAACTCGTGGGCGCTCATGGCGGTGCCGCTCTTCATCTTCGCCGGGGAACTCATGAACGCCTGTGGGATCTCCCGGCGCACGGTCGAGGTCGTGGGACGGCTGCGCGGCGGGCTCCCCATCGTTTCGGTGGTCTCGTCCATGTTCTTCGCGAGCATCTCCGGCAGCTCGAGCGCCAGCACCGCGGCGGTGGGCTCCATGATGATCCCGGCGATGCGGGAGCGCGGGTATCCCACCGGTTTCGCCACCGCGCTCCAGGCGGCGGGCGGCGCGATCGGGCCGATCATTCCGCCGAGCATCATCATGATCGTCATGGGCTACGTGACGGAGACCTCCATCGCGGCGCTCTTCGTGGGCGGCATCGTGCCCGGGTTCCTGATGGCGGCGGCGCTCATCGGGATCAACCTCCGGCGTTCGCGCCGCTACGAGGCGGCGTTCGCCGCGTCCGGGGGCGCGCCGCCTCGGGCGGAAGGCTCGCTCGGGCGGGCAGTCGTGGGGGCGCTCCCGGCGCTCGGGATGCCGGTGGTGGTGCTCGGCGGCATCCTGGCGGGGATCTTCACCGCCACCGAGGCCGCCGGAGTGGCGGTCGCCTACGGCCTGGCGGTGGGGTTCTTCGTCTACCGGGAACTCCGTCTCCGGGACCTGCGCCCGCTGCTGGTGAGCGCGGCGCTCCGTTCCTGCGTCGTGCTCTTCGTCGCCACCAGCGCCTTCCTGCTCGCCTGGATCATCGCGGTGGGCCGGGTGCCCGACCAGGTGGGAGGGCAGGTGGAAGCCCTGGCCGGCGGCCAGCTCTCGTTCCTGATCGTCTGCAACATCATCCTGATCGTGGTGGGCATGTTCATGGAGAGCATCTCGGCGATCATCGTGATCATGCCCATCCTGTTTCCGCTGGCGCTCCAGCTCGGGATCGATCCCATCCACTTCGGGGTGCTGGCCTCGGTGAACCTCTGCATCGGCATGGTGACGCCGCCCTACGGCGCGACCCTGTTCGTCGCCTGCACCATCGCGAAGCGGAGCATCAGCGACATCGCGGGATGGACGGTGCGTCCGGTGCTCGCCATGGTTACGGTGCTGGTGCTGATGACCGTCTTTCCCGACGCGGTGACGATCCTGCCGCGCTGGCTGGGGATGCTGTGACGGTGCGCCCGTTCCCTGCCGTCGTCGCGGCTGTTGCTCTGTTCGCCGGCTGCGCGCCGCCGGAAGAGCGCCGGATCACGATCAAGGCCAGCACCAGCACCGCTGCCAACGAACCGGCGGTGAAAGGGCTCGAGGTGTTCGCGGAAGAGGTCGCCGCCGCGACGAACGGCCGCATCGCGGTCGAGATCTACCCGAACAACGCCCTCGGGAACGAGCGGGACGTCATCGAGCTGACGATCATCGGAGCGGTCGAGTTGACCACTCCTTCGAACGCGCCGCTGGCCACGTTCGTGCCCGAGCTGCTGGTCTTCGACCTGCCCTACCTGTTCCGCGACCGCCCTCACATGTACGAGGTGCTCGACGGCCCCATCGGGCGGCGGTTCGAGGGGCCGCTCGCCGAGCGGGGGCTGGTGCTGCTCGGCTACTTCGAGGCGGGGCTCCGCCACGTGATGACCCGGGACCGGCCGGTCGAGCGGACGGAGGACCTCGCGGGACTCAAGATCCGCACCATGGAGAACCCGCTGCATCTGCGGGCTTTCGAGGCCTTCGGCGCGAACCCGCTTCCCATGGCGTACGGGGAGGTCTACACGGCGCTCGAACAGGGGGTGATCGACGGCGCCGAGGCCGCCCGTTCGAACTACTTCTCGAAGCGGTTCTTCGAGGTGGCCCCCAACTGGTCCGAGATCGGCTGGATGTACCTGGTGCAGCCGCTGGTGATGAGCGAGCGGTTCTTCGCCTCGCTTTCGGCGCAGGACCAGGCGGCGGTGCGGGCGGCGGCCCGGAAGGCGGTGGAGGCCGAACGCGAGGAGTACCAGCGGCAGGACGCCGAGGCGCTGGCGAAGCTCGAGTCCGCGGGCGTCCGCTTCACCCACCCGGAGACCGGCGCGCTGCTCGGTTTGGCGCGGCAGGTCTGGCGGAACGCCGGCGGGGACGTGGACCTGACCCTCGTCGAGGCCATCACCGGTCACACCGTGGAAGCTCCATAGTTCATGGATCCCCGCGGCGCGCTGGAACTGGCGGAGGCGTCGCGGACGGAGTTGCTTCAGCTTCTCGAGGCACTGATCGACGCGCCGAGTCCGTACGGCAGTTCGGCTCGGGAAGCTCAGGCGCGGCTCGGGGAGTACCTGGGCCGGAGCGGTTTCGAGGTGGAGACTGGCGAGGACTCGTGGGAGCCGCTTCGCGATCATCCCGAGTTCAGTCCGCCGCCGCCGGAGACCGAAGCTCCCGTGAACCTGGTCGCCACGCCTCCCGGCGCGCCGCACCTCACGTTCTTCGCTCACGTGGACACCGAGGCGCCGGCGGCCGGCTGGGGCTCGCCACCCACCGAAGCCACGGTGCGTGACGGACGCGTGCATGGCCTGGGAGCGGCGGACGACAAGGGGGGCCTCGCCGCGGCGGCGGTGGCGGCGGCGCTCCTCGCACGGCACTCGGGGAAGGCGCCCCGGGTGGTGAGCGTCCACGGCAAGGGCGGCGGGGCGCGGGGGACCCTTCCGGTCTTCGCCCGGATGGAGGCGGGAGATTCCATCTACGTGCATCCGCCCGAGAACGGCGCGGGCCTCGGCGTGCTCAAGAGCGCGAGCCGGGGCGTCGTGGACGTACATCTCCGGGTCACCGGCTGGTCCGGACGGCCCCGCGAGATCGGGACTCCAGAGAGCGCGGCCTTCGCGGAGGGCGGCGACGCGCTGGCTGCGTGCCTCGGCTGGGTCGACCGCCTGCGCCGGGGCGAGCTCTCCGACTGCGAGATCAACCTCGGGCGCGTGGTCGCCGGCAAGGCCGCCGGGCTGACCCCGGTCCGGTGCGACGCAGACGCAAGGGTCCTCTTCCGCGGGAAGAAGACGGTGGACGGGGTGCTGGAGGCCTTCCGCCGCGCCGCGGACGATGAGCCGGCACGGGGCTCCGGCGGGCGCTTCGGGTTCGAGGCGACGGCCCCCGGACTTCGTGCGAACCCCGCCGCGACCGGCTGGAACGATTCCCTCGCGACGGAGCTGCGTTCCGCGGTGGCCCGCGTCACGGGCCACGAGCCGGTCCCCTACGCCGACCACCTGGCGAGCGACATCCGCTTCCCGATCCGTCTCCGGGAAGCGGCGTCGCTGGGGATCGGATCGCTGGGCGGGAACTTCTACGGCCCCGACGAATGGGTGGACCTGGACGACCTGGTCCGCCTCGTCGCCGTGCTGGTGCTCTTCGGCGCGCAAGGCTGACGTCAGCGCGTCATCACGTCCCTACCGCGTCGCCACCAGGAAGAGACGCGGGAACGGATACACCGTGGAGCCGTCCGCGCGCCGCGGATACGCCTGACGCAGCCGTACCCGGTAGACCTCCAGGAACCGCTCGAGGTCGGCGCCCGTGAGTCCGTTCAGAACCGGCCGGAGCCCGGTTGCCCTGACCCATTCGAGGACGGCGTCCTCCCCTTTGAGCCGGTGGAGATACTCGGTCTCCCAGATGTCCAGTTCCGCCGCCTGCGGCGCGAGCAGGTCGTAGTACGCAGCGGAGCCGAGCACCCAGTCGCGCGCGGCGGCAGCCGCCACTGCTTCGTCCCCGAGACGTGAGCCGCCGGCCCCGCCGTTCGCCAGGGTCTCGCACATCAGCGTGTGGGAGGTCTGGACGTGACTGAGCGGCATCTGCACGGCGAGGCAGCCGCCCGGGGCGAGGCAGCCGAGCAGCCGGGGAAACAACTCCGGGTGGTCCTCGAGCCAATGCAGCGCGGCATTGGAGAAGATGAGGTCCGGAGCTCGCTCCGGCTCCCAGTCCGCGATGTCCCTGTGGACCCACTCGATGCGGCCCGGTTCCGCGCAAGCCCTCGCCAGCATTTCGGGCGAACTGTCGAGACCGACCACGCGGGCGCCGGGGAACCGGTCCGCGATGATCCGGGTGATGGCTCCCGAGCCGCAGCCGAGGTCGTAGACGAGCGACGCGTCTTTGATCGGAATCCGGTCCAGAAGCTCCAGCGCCGGCCGCAGACGGTAGCCGCGAAACCTGTCGTACTGGGCCGGGTCCCAGTCGGCGTGCGTCGCTTGGCGCCGACCGGCGTCGGGCATCAACTCGGGGTGGCCAGCACCACGTAGAGCGCGCCGCCGCCCCCGTCCTCCCGGCGCGCCTCGCCCCAGGCGGCCACGAGTTCCGGCCTCCATTCGGCGAGCCACTCGGGCACGCGCCGCGCCAGCACCGGCCGGCCGCCTTCAGAGCGGTAGCCCTTGCCGTGGATCACGCTCACGAACCGGTCTCCCCGGATCTGCCGGGCTCGCAGGAAGTTCTCGAGCAGATGGCGCGCCTCCTCCCGCGTCCGCTGGCGGAGCGAGATGGCGCAGTCGTCGCGCACCCGGCGCCTGCCGCTCTGGAGATCGCGGAGCAGCGTGTGCGGCGACGGGAGAGCGGAGGGCGCCGGAGCGTCCTGGACGGCGACCAGGAGTTCTGGCGGTGTTTCGGCAACCGCCTCGGCGAACTCGGCCCGGTCGCGTTCCGTCGCGTCCTCCGACCCGGGGAACTCCAGGTGGGGCGGCTTGCGTTTTCTGGACGGGTCAGGCACGCATAGACTCCGAAAAGGCGACCGGCTCGGTTCGAGGGAGGGTATGCCATGAGGAAGTGGAGGAACGAGGCCTTCTTGGGCGCCGGGTGCGCCGTCCTTCTCCTGCTCGCGTTCGGCGGCTGCAACGTGCAGGTCGGCGATCCGGATTCACTCGGGTTAGGCGAGTCCGACTACGGCATCCCCGACTCCAAGGAGCGTTTTGCGATCCAGCGGAACGCCATCGCCGAGAAGCTCCAGACGGCGCTCCTGCCGGCGATGCGCAACCACGGGATCGACATGTGGATCGTCTTGGATCGGGAGAACAACGAGGAGCCGCTCCACGTCGAACTCGGAGGCGGCTTCGCCGGAGTGCGCGGCGCCTTCATCTTCCACGACGACGGCTCGGACACCGTGGAGAAGCTCTACTACAGCTCGCACGAGCAGCCCGCCAACTCGGTCATCAGCCAGATCTACGACGAGACGATCTACTACGGATACAGCCCCGAAGGGCTGACGCCGCACCTCCGGAAGGCGATCGAGGACCGCGACCCGCAGACGATCGGGGTGAACACCTCGCACACGCTGCCCGAGGCGGACGGCCTGACGGTGGGCCTCAGGAACTTCCTGGTGGACGCCATCGGCCCCGAATACGCAAGCCGCATCGTCTCGGCCGAACTGCTCGTTCGCGATTTCCGGCTGCAGCGGACCCCCGCCGAAACCGTCATCTACACGCAGTTGCTGGAGTGGACCGCCCGCTGGATGGAGGAGGCGCTCTCCACCGAGAACGTCACCACCGGGGTCACCACCGCGGAGGACGTCTCGTGGTGGCTAGACGACCGGGCGCTCGAGCTGGGGCTCACCGGCTGGGGCACCGTGCGCGTCGTCCGCGAGGGTGAACTGCTCCCGATCCACGATCCGGACATCCCCCTTGAGCCCGGCGACATCGTCGGGATCGACGGCGGGCTGCACTACCTCCACTACGCGATCGACATCAAGCGGACCGCCTACATCCTGAGGCCCGGCGAGACGGAGATGCCGGAGAGCCTCCAGGAGGTCTGGCGCACCACCCACGAGATCGGCGACTTCTACGCGAGCCAGATGGTGCCGGGCGCCGTCGGTTCCGAGACCTGGTCCGCCATCAATGCCGAGATGGCGAGCCGCGGCTACCGGGCCGTCGGACCCGACGCCGGCGGTGACGCCGTCACCACCACCGACCCGGAGGTCGGGGTCTACGGCCACTCGGTCGGCAATGTGGCCCACGACATCGGCGCCCGCATCGCGGACGACATCCCGTTCGCCTACGGAGACCGGGTGCGGTTCCCGCTCCAGGCGAACGAGTGGGTCTCCATCGAGTTCCACGTGAGCATCCCGGTGCCCGAATGGGACGGCAAAACCTGGTACGCGCGCTTCGAGGAAACCGCCCAGATCACCGAGGAGGGAGTGAAATGGCTGATTCCCACCCAGAAGGAGTTGTTCCTCATCGAGCCGGCGAACTGACCCGGTTCCCGGCGTTGCTGCCGGGCGTCCTGCTCGCACTCGCGGGCTGCGCGCCGCCGGCGGCGGGGCCGTACAACCCGTACGGGGTTCCGTCGGAACGGGAGCAGTGGGAGCTGAAACGCACCATCGTTCAGAACAAGCTCGACGAGGCGCTCCCGCCGGCCATGCGGGCCCACGGCATCGACATGTGGATCGTCATGGACCGGGAGAACAACAAGGAGCCGCTCCACGACGAGGTGGGCGGGGGTTATCCGGGGGTCCGCGGCGTGTACCTCTTCTTCGACCGGGGGGAGGAGGAGGGCATCGAGAAGCTCTTCTTCGGTTCCCACGAGCAGCCCAACACCGCCATCGTGCCGCACCTCTTCGACGCCACGACCTACTACGGCTACCACCCGGAGGGGGTGGCGCCGCTCCTTCGGGACGCGGTCACCGAGCGGGATCCCCAGCGGATCGGAATCAACCGCTCCTACACCCTGCCGGAGGCCGACGGCCTCACCCTGGGGCTCCTCGAGTACATCGAGAACGCCATCGGGCCCGAGTACTCGTCGCGGATCGTCTCCGCGGAGCTGCTGGTGCGCGACTTCCGCCTCCACAAGGTCCCCGAGGAGACCGAGGTCTTCACCCAGCTCCTGATCTGGTCCGACCGCTGGATGAAGGAGGGGTTCGACGCTGTCGTTCCCGGCGAGACCACCGCGGCCGATCTTTACTGGCTGATGGAGCAGCGCGCCCGCGACGTGGGCCTCGAGACCGGCGAGAGCGGGTCCAACGTGGCCCGGATCGTCCGCGAGGGTGAGCAGTTGCCACTCGCGAGCGAGCACGCGATCGAGCCGGGCGACATCGTCGGCATCGACAGCGGGCTCCGCTATCTCGGCTTCGAGACCGACATGAAGCGCACCATCTACGTCCTGCGCGAAGGGGAGACCGAGCCGCCGCAGAGCATCCGGGACGCCTGGCAGGAGACGCTCGGGGTCGCCGACATCTACGTCGAGGAGATGATCCCGGGCCGGACCGGCACCGAAGTCTGGTCCGCCATCGTGGAGCGCGTCCAGGACCGCGGCTACCAGGTCGTGGGGCCGGACGCCGGCGGGGTCGCCGCCACCGACACCCGGCCGGAGATCGGCATCTACGGACACTCGGTGGGGAACAACTCCCACGACATCGGGGCCCGGGTGGCCCAGGACTTCCCGCTCGCCTACGGGCACCGGGTGCGGTTCCCGCTGGTCGAGGGCGAGTGGGTGTCCGTCGAGTTCCATCTGAGCACCCCGATCCCCGAGTGGGACGGGACCACCTGGTACTCGCGCTTCGAGGAGAACGCCCAACAGGCCGCGGCCGGGGTGCACTGGCTCATCCCTCGCCAGGAACGGCTGCTGCTGGTGGCCCCGGAGGGCGGCCTGGTCGATCCCGCAAACGAATAAGGTTCAGCCCGTGGGTGTCCGGGCGCTGGCCTTCGATGTCTTCGGCACCGTCGTGGACTGGCGCACCACCGTCATCCGGGAAGGCGAGGCCCTCGGCCGCGCCAGGGGCCTGCAGGTCGACTGGGCCGCCTTCGCGGAAGCCTGGCGTGCCGGCTACCACCCCGCCATGGACCGCGTGCGGCGGGGAGAACTTCCCTGGAAGACCATGGACGAGCTGCATCGGATGAATCTGGACGACGTGCTGGAGCGCTTCGGGGTCGATGGCCTCGGCGAGTCCGAGAAGGTGGACTTCAACCGCGTCTGGCACCGTCTGGACCCGTGGCCCGACTCGGTGGCGGGGCTTACGAGACTGAAAGCGAAGTTCACGGTGACCACGTTGTCGAACGGGAACGTGGGACTGCTCGTGAACATGGCCAAGCGCGCCAAGCTTCCCTGGGACCTCTTGCTCTCCTCGGAGCTGATCGGCCACTACAAGCCGGACCGGGAGGTCTATCTGAAGGGGGCCGCACTGCTCGGGCTGACGCCCGGCGAGGTCATGATGGTGGCGGCGCACAAGTACGACCTCAGGGCGGCGGCCGAAGCGGGCTTGCGGACGGCGTTCGTGCCGCGGCCGATGGAATGGCCGGGCCGCGAGATCGATCTTTCCTACGAGGACGCCTTCGACGTCAACGCGAGGGACTTCCTGGATCTGGCCGAGCAGCTCGGCGCGTAGGGGCTGGTCGTCGGCGTGGGGTAAGCGCCACCAGCGCTGGTTTCGCGCTCCCGCGCGGCCCCCACCGGGAGGACTGGGCCGGCCGGAGGCCGGCGCTCCGACCTATCGGGAGTGGATGAGCAACAGCTCCGTCTGGAACGGGATGAGCTCTTCGAGTCCTTCGGGTCCCACCACCGCGATCTCCTCGTAGCGGGCCGACCACTTCTTCCCGTTCCACTCGGGGATGGGCACGCCGACGTGGAACTCCATGGCGACGAACTCGCCTTCCACGAGGGGGAAGCGCACCCGGTCCCCGTAAGCGAACGGCAGGTCGGGGGCCACCCGGGCGCCGATGTCGTGCAGGTCGTTGCCGAGCGAGTGTCCGTAGAGGGCGATCTCGTGTTCGGGCCCGACGTTCCCGACGCTGGGGTCGGTCCGGGTGTCCCGGACGTAGCCGTCGCGCTCCGCCTCCGCGATGATCGCCTCGTAGATCTCGTGCCCGATGGCGCCCGGGACCATCTTGCTCGCGTAGAGGCGCGAGGTCTGGACCGCCTCTGCCCAGGCGTCCCGGATGCTCTGCGGGGGCTCGCTCTCCCCCGGCCCGAGCACGTAGGCGGTCCGCTTCATGTCGGACTCGAACTGGAGGTAGAAGAGCCCGGCGTCCACGGCCACGATGTCGCCGGGCTGGATGGGGATGTCCGCGGCGTGACGCGGCAGCAGGTCGCCCTCCCGGACCACCCGCACGGTCTGGAAGCTGCCCATGCCCAGCTCCAGTGCCTTGTCCTCGAACCACCCGGCCATTTCGAGGGCGGTGGTCTCGCCGGGGACGACGTGGGGCCCGGTCAGCCCTTCCGTCTCCCAGCGCGCCGTCCATTCGGTGAGCTGCCGGTAGAGGTCCCGCTCGAGCGGCGTGCGCAGGTTGCGGAAGTCCCGGATCAGGAGTTCCGCGGAGACGAGGCGGTCGGAATAGGGGCTGCCGATCGCCTCCACCAGCACGTCCCGGAAGGCGACCGTGAGACCGTCGGCTTCGGGAAGCGTCCTCGACGTGTTGATCCCGATGCGCTGGGGGTCCCGGCTGTGGACGGCTTCCCGCAGGTGAGGCGTGATTCCCTCCCCGCTGTAGCCGTAGTAGACCTTCTCGTCGTAGACCTGCTCGATCACCGAGTCCCCCGGCTGCACATGCGACCCGAGATAGATCTTCTCGGGCTCCGCGCCCCCCGAGTCGAAGAAGATGTAGGCGGAGCGCACTCCGGCGAAGCCGCCCCCGATCTCGTCGTGCAGCGGGTCCGGGTGGTTTTCCCGGTCGAGGACGATCCACATGTCGATGCCGTGCGTCCGCATCGCCGGGAGCAGCGCCGTGCGGAGTTTCTCCTCGACGATCGCGGTCTTGATCCGGGCCCGTTCGAGGGCTCCGGGTACGCCGTAGCCGGACCCGGCCGCGGTATCGGGCGCCGGGGATGGCGCCGGGGTGCAGCTGGCGGCCAGCAGGCCGATGAGCAGGACAGCAGTCACGCGCACGGAATTCACCTCGGGAGGAGAGCGGTCGGGGCGGCGCCGTGGAGGCCCCGCCCCGGCCAATGATTTCAGACGATCAGAAACGCAGCTTCGCGCCGAGCCGGAAGATCCGCGGCGGCACGAACGCCAGGACGCGACCGAAGGCGCCTCCCGAAAGGCTCTGGGTGTTCGTGATGGTGTTGATGTTCAGCGCGTTGAAGACGTCGAACTGGAGGGACAGGGTGCCCATGTCGCCGAGGCCCAGGTCGTAGGCGGCCCTGAGATCCAGCACGTTGGCGGCTTCCCAGTTCTCGGCGTTCCGCTCGCCGGCGAAGGCCCGCACGTTGCCCTGGTTCAGCCGGCGGCCGAGCGCGGCCTGCGCGTTCACCGTCCGGGTGAAGTTGTTCCCGCTGATGTACTGGTAGAACCCGCTCAGGGTCAGTCCGAAGTCGGCCTGGTAGGTCCCGAGCACCTTCATCAGGACCGGCGTCGAGTTCGCGACCCGCGTGCCGTCCACGAGTTCGGGATTGTTGAGCGGGAACTGCGGCTGGCGGCCCAGGCGCCCGCGATCGTCAGGAACGGCGCGGTCCACGTTGTCGTAGGAGCCGGAGCCGTAGTTCTCCGACTGCTCGCCGATGGTGATCGAGCCCATGAACTGCCAGTTGGAGGCCAGCCGCCGGTGCAGGTTGAACTCGAAGCCGCGGTACTCGTGCTCGAACCCGGCGCGGGTGGTGAGGAAGTTGGGCGAAAGGCCGGTCTTCGAGGCGTCGAGCTCGTAGAAGGTGATCGCGCCGCCGTCGTCGCCGGTCCCGACCGTCCCGTCCGGTCCCGGGTCGGTCCCGGTCACCGCGGTGTAGTCGGCCGCGGAGATGCCGGTATTCGTGATCTGGGTGATGTCCCGGTCCCGCCGCCACATGATGGTGGCGCTCGCCGAGACGTTCGCCGCTACCTCACGGGTCAGTCCCACCGTGAACTCGTCCGTGTAGGTCGGATCGAGGTTCCCGTCGATCGTGACCGGGTTCGCGCCGGCGTCGAACACGCTGAGCACGTCGCCGGCCTCGTCGATCGTGAAGTTGCGGTCGCCGTTCAGGTCGTTCCACTCGTGTTTCCGGTTCCGGTCACCGGCCACGCTGGCCAACTGCACCCGGTCGAGCCAGAGCACCCAGTAGTAGCGCCCGTAGCTGGCCTTGAAGAGCGTCCGGGCGTCTCCGGTCAGGTCGAACACCATCCCGAGGCGGGGTGAAATCGTGTTCCAGACGATGAGGTTTCCGGTGCCCTCCTGCGAGACGGGATCCAGGAAGGCGCTGGCGGGCGCCGTCACCTGGTCCAGCGAGTTCGCCTGCCAATCCCAGCGGGCGCCGAGGTTCAGGCGCAACTGGTTGTTCACCGCCCAGGAGTCCTGAAGGAAGGCGGACCGCTGCGGCCCGGTCGCCGCCACCGCCCCGGATGCCCAGAGGATGACCTCCGACGGCTCGCCCTCGAAGAAATGGAGGCGGTGGTCGGCCGGGTAGGTGTTCCGGGCCACCCCGCCGCCCTGGTTGCCGAAGGCGCGGATCTGCCCGATCTCGAAGCCGGCCTTGAAGTCGTGGTCCCCGCCCCAGTCGGTGCGGTACCAGGACACGGTGGTCGCCACGTTCCGGAGGTTCTTGTGGACCCCGAGTTCGAGGGGCGGGGCGTCCGACCACTGGCCGGTGGCCAGGTCGAGGCGGGCGGGCGTGTTCGCGACGTCCACTTCGGGCTGGGCCCGGAGTTCGAAGCCCTGGTCCATCACGTTCGCCTTGAAGGCGACCAGCACGTTCGGGCTGGGAGTCCAGTCGTCGCGGAAGGTGAAGAGCCGGGCGATGGGCGCCCCCTGCTGGTTCCAGGTGGTCGGCAGCGGACGGAGCGAACTCAGCGACCGGTTGAACCGCTTCTTCTGGGCCATGTTGAAGTAGACCGAGAAGTTGTGGTTCTGGTTGATGGCCCAGTTGATCTTGGCCGACGGGTACCAGAGCACCGTTTCGTCGATGGGGAAGCTGCCGTCCGGGTTCTGGGTGCCGGTCACGAACTTCTGCACGACCTGGTGCCGATGGCCGGCCCACCACCACAGCTTGTCCTCGATGAGCGGGCCGCCGACCTCGGCCCCGACGTCGAGATACTGGTTCAGGTTGCTCGCCCGGTCCACGCCCAGGCTCATGAGGTTGCTGTCCACGTTGTCGGACTGCATCCCCTCGTTTCCGAAGTAGAGGCTGGTGGTCCCGCTGAAGTTGTTCGAGCCCGACTTCGGCACGATGTTCATCACCATGCCCGGCGTCTGCACCTCGGCGCTGTGCGAGCTGACCTCGATCTGCATCTCCTCGAAGGAGTCCACGTCGAAGTAGAACTGCGAGCCGCCGTTCGACTGGTTGTCGGTGACGTTCGCGCCATTCAGGACGTAGATGTTCTGGCCCGGGAAGACCCCGTGGCCCCGGAAGGCGAGCTGGTTCCCGGTCTCGGTGCCACCCACGTTGATCCGGTTCGTGGTCACGCCCGGAACCTGGGAGACCATGGCCCACGGGTCGCGGGCGTTCGGGACGTTCTCCATCACCTCTTCGGTGAAGTTGAAGGCCACGTCCGTGGCCTGCGTCTCGATGACGGGCGCCTCGCCGGTGACGGTGACGGTCTCCTCGAGCGCCGCGACGCCCAGTTCGGCGTTCAGCGTGAAGGTGGTGTCCGTGGAGATGCGGACGCCTTCGTAGACCTGCTCGCCGAAGCCGCTCAGCATGAAGGAAACCTGGTACACGCCGGGCGGAATGTTCGCGAGGCGGTAGGACCCGTTACCGGACGTCACCGCGCTCCGGGACCCGCCGAGAATGTTCTCCCCGGAGATGGTCACGGTGGCTCCGGGAAGCACCCCGGCCGAGGCGTCGGTGACCCGGCCTTGCAGGGCTCCCGTAATCTCCTGGGCGGCGAGCGGCAGGGAAAGGAGAAGAACTCCGAGAAGAAGGACGAAACGGCGCATGGGAACCTCCCGCAAGGTTCTGGATGGCGGGTGCCAGGAAATCCGACCCCTCCAGTCGGATATATCAGATCGGCGGGGCGGCCTTCAAACAGGGTTCGGAGCGCCGGCCTCCGGCCGGCATCGACCGCCGACCGGCGGTCGAAACGAAACCCGCTCCCCCCCTCACGGCGGAAATGGCCCGGAGCGGCCGGCCTCCGGCCGCCGCTGCTAGTCTGCGCCCGGCAACGAGGGGGCGCGGCGTGCAGAGGGTTCAGGGATTCGGCGGGTTCTTCTTTCGGGCGAAAGACCCGAAAGGACTCGCGAACTGGTATCGGGATCACCTGGGCATCAACCCCGCTCCGACGGACATGGAGATGGAGCCCTGGATGACCGAATCCGGGGTCACGGTCTTCTCACCCTTCGGCGCGGACACGGACTATTTCGCGGCCGACAAGACGTTCATGCTGAACTTCCGCGTGGCCGACCTGGACGCGATGATCGCCCAACTGAAGTCCGCGGACATCGAGGTCAGCGACGAAAGCGAGATGGAGGGCATCGGCCGCTTCGCCCGTATTCACGACCCCGAGGGAAACGCGATCGAGCTTTGGGAACCCGCATCCTGAGTTGACGATGGGGATCCCGTGGCTCGCCGTGACCCGGCGGCGCGGAACGCCGGGTCTCCGGAGTCCGGATCGGGCGCTACCCGGGGCGCGGCAGTGCCGCCTGAAGCCGCACGAGGAACTCCGCGTTCGGCGGTGAACCGAGCCGCTCGGCCGCGGCGACGTGTTCCCAGGCGGCGGTGAACTCGCCCTCCGCCGCCAGCACGATCGCGAGGTCACGGTGCACCGGCCCGTCCTGCGGATCGCGGGCCAGCACCGCGCGGTAGTGCCGGATGGCCGCCGCGTTGTCGCCCCGGTAGGCGAAGAGGCCGCCCAGCGTTCGGTTGGCGTCCGGGTCCGCCGGATCGTGTTCCAGCGCGCGGAGGAGGTGATCCATCGCTTCGTCCCGCCGGCCGAGCATGAGGAGCGCGCTGCCCAGATTCACCCGCGCCGCGACGTGTTCCGGGCGCGCGGCGAGCGCCTCCACGTAGAGCTCGGCGGCTTCCCCGAAGCGCCGGGTGCGCACGTAGAGGTTGCCGAAGTTGTAGAGGATGTCCGGATCGCCGGGTTGAAGACCCAGCAGGTGGCCGTAGAGCGCCTCGGCCGCCTCGAGGTCTCCGGCCGCTTCGGCGCGCAGCGCCCGCTGCTGGGTGCCGCGCGCGGACACCGCCGCGTCCCAGACCTCGGTGAGCAGTGGATCGTCCACGGGGACCAGGTCCGGAAGGTCACGCGCTGCCCGCGCCGCCCGGCGGGCCGCTTCCGTCTCGCCCAGCCGAGTGTGGAGCCGGGCGAGTTGGGCGCGGACCGGCCCGGCCCGCGGCGCGAGCGCGGCGGCTCTTTCGAGACGTTCGCGCGCCGCCTCCAGCTCATCGCGCCTCAGGAGGAGACGTCCGATCCCGAGTTCCGCGAGGGCCGCGTCGGGTGCGGTTTCGAGGGTCCGGCGGTAGCGGTCCATCGCCGCTTCCGCGCGTCCGGCGCTCTCCAGCAGCTCCGCGGCCAGGAGGTGGACGGGCGCGTAGCCGGGATTCAGCTCGGCGGCGCGGCCGGCGGCGGCAAGCGCATCCTCCGGCCGGATGTTCCTGAGCGCGGTGGCGCGCAGGTAGGGCCACCGGAAGTCCTCCGGGTCGAGTTCCTCCGCCCGGCCGTAAGCCTCCTCCGCCTCGGGCTCGAGGCCGTGGGCGTGGAAGATCCTTCCGAGCGCTCCCCAGGGGTCGGCCGCCCCTGGGTCTGCCACCACCAGGCCCCGTTGCCGGGCGATCCTCTCCCGCACCTGCGGTTCCATTGCCGCGGTGTCGGGATCGGGAATCCGCACGGACCGCTCCGGTTGCGCGACCGCCCCGGAGACGGTCACGACCGTCAGGACGGCCGCAAGACAGGTCTTCAGCGCGGCGCGCCCCCGTCCGTGGAGCCGATGGTCATGCTCCGCTGGTGCCGGCCGGCGCGCTTCGCCCAGGCGTCCACCGTGATCTCCAGGGGCCCGTCCCCCCGAACGGTCCAGGAGATCGCCTTTCTCGATTCGTCCGCGCCCGACCCCCAGCGGCGGATGTAGGCCAGCTTGCCCAGGATGTGTCCGGCGTCCACCTTCGCCGGGCCGCTCACCTCGCCGCCCCGGACGTGGATCTCGGCGAGGATCGGATAGTCGAGGTCGATTTCGAGCGCCTTCCGCGTCACGTAGGTCGAGAGGTACCCCTGGTTCTGCAGGACGGCCGTCACCCGGTGCTCGCCGGGCGAAACCTCCTCGGCGTCGAGTTCGATGATCCGGAGCAGCGGCGACCGGCCGGCGATCTCCATCAGGTACTGGTAGTGGATCTCGCATTCGAACTGGAGGCGGTCGTCAATCCCCTGGGGGAGGCCCCGGTAGCCGCCGATCTCGACCTCGCCGAGTTCGGGATGCTGGTACGGGGTCCAGGGAGCGAAATAGACGCCGTCCTTCTCCTCGTCCACCCAGCGCAGGATCTCGTACTGAGTGGTGTAGCCGTCCTGGTCGTAGTCCCGGCCCGCTCCGGAGATCTCGGGCAGCAGGCTGTGGATGCCGACGTGCATGTAGGCCCAGTCGTTCGAGAAACCGTGCATCGTCTCGCCGTAACGGCCGGCCTTCACCTCCTGGGCGTACCAGTTGTTGTTCATCACCCCGCCCTTCGAGAGCCAGGACCAGACGGCCCCCAGGCGGGTGTAGAAGTCGTTGTCCTCCGGCGGCATGTACTCGAAGGGATGGCTCATCGGCGGCCGCACGATGTAGTTGCGGGCGCCGCCGCCGGAGTGGATCGTGTAGGTGAAGAAGATGTTCGGGTGGGTGACGGTGAACTCCGCGACCGCCCGGACCTCGGGCAGTGAGAACGGATAGGGGCCCGCTCCGGGCTCGTGCCGCTGCCACTCGGCCGACCAGTTCCGGTTGAAGTTGGGCTCTTCGCGCTCGTCGGTCACCTCGCGGGTGAGGTCCTGGCCCTCCCGGTAGACGCGGTAGCGGCTTTCGGCTGGGGCGAGCCTCTCGAAGTCGGCGGGATCCTCGAGCGTGGTGGGAACGAAGTTCCAGCGGCCCCCGTCCCGGGTGCGGGTCTGCAGCATGAGGCGGTCGTCGATCCAGCTCGGGTAGTAGTTCCCCTCGGGATCGCGGACCCGCATCTGGGTGATGTAGCCGTCGCCGTCGAGGTCCGTGCCGTTGTGCTCTTCCGGCTTGTGCTCCGGCCAGGCCGGGTGCCGGGTCAGGGCCGTCTCCCCGCCGTCGGCGTCGAAGATGGGCATCACGTAGAAGGTGCGGGTGTCCAGCATGCGGGTGGCCACCGGGTCCTTGCCGTAGCTCGCGAGCGCGGCCTCGGCGAAGTACCACATCATCTGGCGGCCGGTGACCTCGACCGCGTGGATGTTCCCGTCGAACCAGAGCGCCGGCTTCTCCTCGCCCGGGCCGGTCTCGAAGTTCGTGATCTCGAGGACCACGAGGTCCCGCCCCTGCCGGCTCTTGCCGATGACGTGGGACCGGGCAAGGTTGGGGTAGATCTCCGCCAGCTCGTGCAGCCGGTCCGTGACCTCCTGGTGGAGGGGGTAGGGCCAGCGCTCGAAGTCGAAGTCGACGTCCTCCGGAATGCTCGCGAACTGGCCGGCCTGCACCGGCAGCGCGACGAGCAAGAGAACAGGAAAGAGAAAGCTGCGCATGACCGTCCTCCCTGCGGGAAACCCCGCGGCCGTTCGGGTGTACCACATCGCCCCGCCGTCCCGCGAACGGGTCTCGGAGCGCCAGCCTCCGGCTGGCATCGCCCGCCCAGCGGGCGAAACCCGCATGTCGCCGCTCAGACGCGCGGCGCGCCGGCCGGGACCATCACGACTACGGGCGCTCCCAGTGCGGGTTGCCACCACGACTGCTGGCGTCTCGGCGACGGGCGGTCCCTACCAAACCGCCAGGCGGCCGGCCGGTCGCTGCTAGGATGGCCAACTCCGTTCCCGTCGTGTCCCGCCGCTTTTCCAGCCTCGCCGCGCTGACGTTCGCGGCCGTCGCTGCGGGTCCGTTCGCCGTTCCCGCGGCCGCCCAGTACGGCTACTTCCCGGATCAACCCGAAGCAGTCGAAGTGGCGGATCTCGCGCGGCGTCCCTCCTTCTACCACGAGAAGGCGGTGCTCACCCGCGGCCGGCTGGGCTTTTCCCTCGGGGTCGGGCTGGACCAGCGGGTGATGGCGCTCGAGGATCCGGAGTCCATCGACGAGATCCTGATGGCCCAGCCCTACATGAGCAGCAACGACCTTGCCTTCATGGGCACCGGAGAAGTGGAGGTCGAGGGATGGTTCTTCGCGACCCGGATGGTCGATGAGTTCACCCTGCGCTCGCATCCCATCCTCCGGAACTATCCGTACGACCCTTCGTGGGGCGATTCCATGGACATGCGGAGGGAGGGGTTCCTGGCCATCGTGGCGGTGACCCCGATCGGCGCCACCGAGGATCGGGCCTCGGAGCGCGAGCGGGAGGCGAAGGAGGAGATGGAGATCGGCGACGCTCTCAAGATCGAAGCCGGAAGCGCCGCGGCTCTCACCCTGGACCAGTTGATCGCCGACCCGGAGCCCTGGCTGAGCCAGCGGGTCGAAGTGATCGGCAAGTTCCGGGGCAACAACCTGTTCGGCGACCTTTCGATCAAGGACAAGAAGACGCCGCGCGACTTCGTCATCAAGACGGCCGACGACGCCATCTGGGTCACCGGGATGCGTCCCGCGGGGAACGGGTTCCGCTTCGATCCCACCCGCCGCCGCGACACCGGCAAGTGGCTGCGGGTGTACGGCAGGCCGTGGACCTCGGACGGAATGGTCTACCTCCGCGCCGAGCGGCTCGAGCTGGCCGATCGTCCCGACGACGACTCGCTGGAGCCGGTGGACATCCGGATCGCCGAGAAGGAGGCCCGCGAGGCCGACGTCAGTCCGCTCCGGGTGGTCTTCTCGCTGCCGCTCGACGGGGAACGGGAGATTCCCCTCGACAGCGAGTTCCGGGTCCAGTTCTCGAACCGGATGGCGGCGGAGAGCTTCCACGCCGCGGTGGACCTCCTCTACGGCGACGAGCCCTACGAGGACAACCCGTTCCCGGAGCTGGAGGTCAGCTACGACGACGGCAGCCGGAGCCTGCTCGTGATCCCCAACGGGTCGCTCGATCCCGAACGCGAGCTCCACCTCATCCTCTACCGGGAGATCGAAGACGAGCACGGCCAGCACCTCGAGACGCAACCCCTGGCCGCCGAATGGGATGACGATGCGGTCTGGGTGCTCTCCTTCCGTACCGCCTCCCAGTGAGCGGCGTCTTCCGCTCTGAAGCCCCGCCGGTCGCCCTCACCATCGCCGGGTCGGACTCCGGGGGCGGCGCCGGCATCCAGGCCGATCTGAAGACCTTCGCGGCGCACGGGGTGTACGGCCTGTCGGCGGTCACCGCGGTCACCGCGCAGAACACCGTGGCGGTGACCGGCGTCCAGGAGATCGAGCCGGAACTGGTGTCCTCCCAGATCGCGGCGGTGGTCTCCGACTTTCCGGTGGGGGCGGCGAAGAGCGGCATGCTGTCCTCCGCGGCGATCATCCGGGCGGTGGCGAAGGCGGTGGACGACCACGACTTGCGGGTCGTCGTGGATCCGGTGATGGTCGCGAAGAGCGGCGACCGGCTGCTGCGGCCGGATGCGGTGGATGCGCTCCGGGAGGATCTCCTGCCGCGGGCGACGCTGCTGACTCCGAACGTTCCGGAGGCTTCCGACCTGACCGGGCTCCCGGTAGAGGATGAGGACGACATGCGGGCCGCCGGCGAAAAGCTCCTCGGCATGGGCGTCCCGGCGGTGCTCGTGAAGGGCGGTCACCTCGACGGCGACGCGGTGGTGGATCTCTTCCTCGACGGGAGCCGCGTCGTCCTTCTTCGGAGTCACCGGATCCACACCCGCGCCACCCACGGGACCGGCTGCACGCTGTCGGCCGCCGTGGCGGCGAACCTCGCTCTCGGTCGCACCCTGGCCGAAGCGGTGAAGCGGGCCCGCCAGTATCTGCGAACGGCGATGCTGCGGGCCGCTCCTCTCGGCGAGGGCCACGGCCCGCTCGGACATCTCCCGGACCTCTCCTGATGGACCGCTTCCGGATCACCCGAGACCCGCTCGACGAGCGCGCGGTCGCCGAGAGGCTCTCGACCCCGGAAGACGGCGCGGTCGTCGTCTTCTCGGGAATCGTGCGTGCCCAGAACCAGGGGCGGAAGGTCCTCCATCTCGAGTACGAGGCGTACGAGGCGATGGTCTACCCGGTGTTCGAGCGGGTGGCGGAAGACGTGCGGGAGCGTTTCGGGGTCGAGCGTCTGCGGATCCACCACCGGATCGGGCGGGTAGACATCGGCGAGTCGAGCGTGCTGGTCGCGGCCGCCTCGCCGCACCGCGGCAGCGCCTTCGAGGCGGCCCGCCACACCATGAACGAGATCAAGCGCATCGTGCCCATCTGGAAGCGGGAGTTCTTCGAGGGCGGGGACGTCTGGGTGGAAGGGCCGAAGGAGCCGGTGACCGGATGACCGGGTCCGCGGCAGTGACGGTGCTGCTGTTCGCGGCGGCGCGCGAGGCAGCCGGACGCGGGCGCCTGGACGTCCCCTACCGGGAGGGAATCACGGCCGCCGAAGTCTGGAAGGACCTGGAGCGCGAGCGTCCCGCCCTGGCGCCGCTGGCCGGCTCGGTCAGCGTCGCGGTGAACCACCGCTTCGTCCCGCGGGACACGGTGCTCGCCGCCGGCGACGAACTGGCCTTCCTGCCTCCGGTCAGCGGCGGCTGAACGCAGCCCCGTTCCGGCCCTTCGTCAACCTGCGTCGCGGATCTCGCGCAGGTGCCACCATTCCCTGAGGCTGGCGCATTTCGCCACCCCTCTCCGCCGGTCGAAGGTCAGCCGGAACACGCCGTCCAGCTCGACGACCGCGCGGTTGGTGGTCCTGCGAAAGCGCGCCGTCCAGCCGGCATGGACCTCGTTACCGGAAACGGACCAGATGTCGTAGGAGAAGGTGACATCTTCCTGCGAATCCGCCGCGCCTTCCTGCCAGTACCTCCTGATCTCCTCCGACCCTCGCATCACTTCGCTGAAAGGGGTTTCCCGGTACTCGGCATCGGGATGAAAGAGTCGAACCACGGCTGACGGATCTCCCTCGACCCATGCCTGACCATACGCGTGCAACCAGTGCTTCGCTTCCTCCACCGTCATTCGGGTCACCTGACATCCTCCGATCACGCCTGCACTCTAGTGCCTCGACTCCCACCGGGGAAAGGACCGTCATGCCGCTTCACCGCCTTCTCGCCTGCGTCTTCGCCTCGGCCCTGAGCGTCACCGCCGCCGCGCAGCCACTCCCGCCCGGGATCACTCCGGAACTCGTGGACCGGGCCCGCGAGCTGCTCCGGAGCGTTCCCTTCGCCGACGGGCACAACGACCTGCCGAGTTCATTGCTGGACGTGGTCCGCGGCGACCTCGACGCTCCCGGAGCCGATCTGAGCCGGGTGCAGATGGAACTTCCCGCCGACATCCCCCGGCTCCGCGAAGGTGCTGTCGGGATTCAGTTCTGGTCGGCCTTTGTGGATACGGACTTCATCGCCACCGGCGACTCGCTGCGGCAGGCGATCCGCCAGGTCGACGTCATCCACCGGTTCGTGGACCGCTACGACGACTTCGAGTTCGCCCTCACCGCCGACGACATCGAGCGGGCGTACGCCGCCGGACGCATTGCCTCGATGATCGGCCTCGAGGGAGGTCACGCGATCGAGGGCTCCACCGCGGCGCTCCGGATGTTCTACGAACTGGGTGTCCGCTACATGACGCTGACCCACTTCCGCACCCACGACTGGGCGGATGCGGCGACCGACATTCCGCTGCACCGGGGCCTGTCGCCCTTCGGTGAGGAAGTGATCCGCGAGATGAACCGCCTGGGGATGTTCGTGGACCTGTCCCATGTCAGCGCCGAAACGATGCGCGACGCCCTCCGGATCAGCGAGGCGCCGGTGCTCTTTTCCCATTCGGGGGCCCGCGCGGTGAACGCCCACCCGCGCAACGTGCCCGACGACGTGCTCCGGCTGCTCCCCGCGAACGGCGGTGTGGTGATGATGGACTTCATTCCCGGCTACGTGGTCCCCACCCCTCCCGAGTGGCTAGCCCGCGAGGGCATCGAGGCGGAAGAGGACCGGGCCGCCATGGGGATGGGCGCCGCCGAGCCGGTCTGGGGGGCGCTCCGGAACCGCGAACGCGAACGCCTCCGCGCCGAGCTGGAGGACGGGGACGAGGTGACCCGGCTTCTCTCCCGCTGGGAGGCGGACAACCCGATGCCGCGCGGCACGGTCTCGGACGTCGCGGCCCACATCGAACACATCCGTGACGTAGCGGGACTCGCGCACGTCGGGATCGGGTCCGACTACTACGACCCGGGCGGCCCCTCGATGGTCAAGGGACTCGAGCACGTGGACCGATTCCCGGTGCTCTTCGCGGAACTCCTGCGCCGGGGCTGGTCCGAGGACGATCTCCGGCAGGTCGCCGCCGGCAACGTCCTCCGGGCATTGCGCGAGGTCGAGCGGGTGGCGGCGGAGCTCCGGGACGCGCGGTCGCCGTCCACGGCCGACCTGCGGGGCGTGGGGGCGCGATAGGGTCGTTCGCGGTCGGCCGTCGGCTCCGGTCAGCGGCGCTGTCCGGGTACGCTAGGTTGAAACCGAGGACACGCCGATGACTCCTGAACAGATGGCCCGGATTCGCGTCGGTCTACCGCTCGAACAGTTGGAACGCCTCGATAGGGCGGCCCACCTCCTGCAGAGCAGCCGAGCCGAGATTGTCCGGCGGGCCGTTGAGAGCTACCTCGAAGACCTGGACGACCTCGCCGTGGCCGTAGAGCGGCTTCGAGATCCGGGTGACCCGGTGCTCGACTGGGATCAGGTGAAGGGCGGCCTACTCGCACCGGGCTAGCCCAGTTTTCTCAACCCCAGGCCCTTTGTGAAGTCGAGGTGCGCGCCGTGAAGGCGGAGACCGTCGCGCGATTCGCCCGCCTGCGGCGGGCGGTGCCGGCTGAAGCCGGCGTTCCAAGCCAATGCGCCGTCCGGGGTCAGTCCAGGCTCTTCTGTAGCCGGGCGGCGCGCCGTTCGAGTTCCTTCCGGTAGCGGCGGCTCGTCTCCCGTCCCATCTCGATCCGGGGAAGCCGTTCGAGGGCGTCCTCGACGTGGGTGAGCGCCCGGGCCGGTTCCTTCCGCTGGTGCTCTTCGTGCTTCGCGAGCCAGACGAGCACGTCCAGCCGCTCCCGGGAATCCACGATGCTGACCTGGCGCCACAGCTCGATCGCGCCGGACCAGTCGCCGAGCTGCTTCCGCCGCTCCCCGAGGTCGAGCAGGCAGCGGTCGCGGTTCCGGCCGGAGAGGCCGGCGGACAGCGCCCGCTCGAGCAGCGGGATCGCGACCTCCGATTCCCCGCGGCGCCAGAAGTGGTGTCCCGCGCCGTGAAGGTCCGCGGGATCGTCGCTGTGCCAGTCGTCGTCCAGCCGCTCGAGCGCCCGAAGCGCGAGCGCGGCCAGCGTGACGATGTCGTAGCGGTTGTGCGCCAGCACCGATTCCATGGCGGGGTGGTGTCCGCAGCGGAGGAAGTCGAAGAACACCTGGGGGATCCGGTCTCCCGGGATGTCGTCGTCGCGCTCGACCTCGAGGAGTTCCCGTTCCAGGGTGGAAAGGCGGGCGTTCTCGTGGCGGGGCTTGAACAGCCGGCGCGCCGGATGCAGCAGATCCAGGTGGCGCGCGTCCCGGAAGGGGGACGGCACGCCGTTCAGGGCGAACCGGGTTTCCAGCAGCGGAATGTCGAAACTGCCCCCGTTGTAGGTCACGAGGTCGCAGCGGCCGGTCGCCAGGACCGCCAGTTCCTCCAGCATGGCGGCCTCCCCCAGCGGGCTGCGCATGAGGAACTGCGTGACCCGGAAGCGGTCCTCCTCCACGAAGCCGACGCCGATCAGGAAGGCGAAGGTGCCGGTGCCGCCGGCCAGTCCGCTGGTCTCGGTGTCCAGGAAGAGGGCCCGGGACAGGTCCACTCCCGGCTCCTCGGGGCGGATCTGGAGGCGCGCGGCGGCCTCCTCGGAAACCTCCAGCAGGCGGACCAGGTCGGCGCCGCCGTAACGCGACGCCAGCGGGAAGTCGTGGTCCTCCCGGGAGAAGGGTTCGTCCGCCGGCCGAGCCGCCGGCGCGGGGTCGGTTTCTCCGTCGTCCACCTCGGGAGCGCCTCCAGGCTGAACCTTCCGGAGAGGCGGCCGGCCATCGTCGGCCGAACCGACGCGGAGTTCCTTCCAGCCGCGCTCCGTCCGCCGGATGAGTTCGCGGGCGCGCGCCAGCCGGGCCGTCTTGTCGCTCCCGTGAGGTTCTTCGGGAATCCCTGCGGATGTCGGGTCGGCGAAGGCTTCGGGAAGCGGCGCCTCCGCCGCCGGTTCCGGAGCGGCGACGCGGCCGACGACCCGCGCCCGGCTGCGCCGGAGCCGTTCCGCGAGGGAGCTTCGATCCGGCGCCATGGGTGGGGTCAGGGGACGCTCGCGGCGCAAGTTACCGGCGCCGCTTCTTCACGGCCCCGGATCCCCTCGAGAATGGCGAGCGCGGCGGCCTTGCCGTGGCGGCCGATCTCGCCCACGGGCCCGACGCACGACGGGCATCCCGCCTGGCACGGACAGCGTTCGATCAGGCCGAGCGTCTCGGCGAGCAGGGTGGCGCGGGACTCCCAGAGCGGCTCCGAGAAACCGATACCCCCCGGATAGTTGTCGTAGATGAAGATCCGGGTTACCGCGTCCGCCTCGCCGGGCTCTGCTTCTTCCGGCTCCACCTGAGGCGGCCTGGCACCCGCCGAACCGGTCCCGATCGCGGACCCGATGTCGTGGGCCTCGCACATGAGGAAGGTGGTCGCCACCGCGCGCATCGCGTTCCTGATCCCGCGGATGCCGTCGCGGCGGTCTTCGGGACCGAAGGGAACCGCCATCAGCACCTCGGGCGGCGCCTCGAGCCAGAACGCGGTGGTGTGCATCTCCACCGCCGGCATGTCGAGTTCGCCGGAACCGACGTTCTCGCCCGTGAAGAACTTGATTTTCTTGAAGCCGACCACCTGCTTGACGACGTGGACCTCGCCGTGCGCCGCCGGGGCGGACGGTTCCGGCGCCGCCTCGAAGGCGTCGAGGATCGTGACCTTGGTGTGGGTGACCGCGTCCGTGTAGTAGTCGCTCTCGATGGGGCGGACCTCGGCCCGGCGCTCCTGGTGGTCCAGTTGCTCGACGTAGTAGGTGTCGCTTTCGAGCATGTAGATGGCCTTCTCGTGGAGCGTCGAGTGAGCGCTGACGAAGTCCACCTCCGCGATGACCTTGCCGCTCTCCCGGTCGTGCACCACGAAGTTGTCGGAGCTGATCGAGCGCAGGCTGACGCTGTTCGCCGGATAGGAGTCGGCCGTCCAGAACCAGCGGTCGCCGGCCCGGTAGAGGATCTTCTCTTCCTCGAGCACCCCGAGCAGCTCCTCCAGGTTCTCGTCGCCGAACGTCTCCCCCTTCCGGAACGGCAGTTCGAAGGCGGCGCACTTCAAGTGCTCGATGAGGACCTGGAGGTTCTCCGGATTGATCAGACCCCGCTCGGGCGTCCCCTCGAAGAAGAAGTCCGGGTGCTGGATGACGAACTGGTTGATGGGCGTCGAGTTCGCCACCAGCACCGCCGCCGCCGTTCCGCCGCGGCGTCCCGCCCGGCCCGCCTGCTGCCAGGTGGAGGCGATGGTCCCCGGGTAGCCGGAGATCACCGCGACGTCGAGGCTGCCGATGTCGATCCCCAGTTCCAGCGCGTTCGTGGAGACGACGCCGAGGACGCTCCCGTTCTTGATGCCGTCCTCGATCTCCCGCCGCTTCTTCGGCAGGTACCCGCCGCGGTAGCCGCGGATCCGGTCGCTGCGGTCGGGGCGGGTCTCGATGTCCTGCTTCAGGTACTTGACGAGCACCTCGGTCTGGGTGCGGGAGCGGGCGAACACGATCGTCTGCAGGTTGCCCTTCAGGAACCCCCCGGCGATCCGGCGGGTCTCGCCCATCGCCGACCGGCGGATTCCGAGTTCCGGGTTCACCACTGGGGGGTTGTAGAACAGGAAGAAGCGTTCCGGCCGGGGGGCGCCGCTCCGGTCCACGAGCGAGATGGGGCGTTCGGTGAGCCCCTCCGCCAGCTCCCGCGGGTTCGCGATGGTGGCGGAACTGAGGATGAACTGGGGCGCCGCGCCGTAGTGCGCGCACACCCGGCGGAGCCGCCGGAGCAGGTTGGCCAGGTGGCTGCCGAACACCCCGCGGTAGGTGTGCATCTCGTCGATGACGACGAAGCGCAGGTTCTCGAAGAGCTTGGCCCACTTCGTGTGGTGGGGAAGGATGCCCGCATGGAGCATGTCCGGGTTCGTGACGACGATGTGCGCCCGCGTGCGGATGCTGCGCCGGGCGTCTCCCGGGGTGTCCCCGTCGTAGACGTCGGCGCGGACGTCCTCTCCGCGGAGGTCCTTCAATTCCCCGACCAGATCCAGGATCTCCTTCTTCTGGTCCTGGGAGAGCGCCTTGGTCGGGAAGAGGTAGAGCGCCCGCGCGTCGGGCTCCCGGAGGATCCGGTTGAGGACCGGCGCGTTATAGCAGAGCGTCTTCCCGGAGGCGGTCGGAGTGACCGCGGCGACGTCCGCCCCCGCCTCGACCCGGTCGAGCACCTCCCGCTGGTGGGAATAGAGCTGTTCGACGCCCCGGCGGCGGTAGGCGTCAAGCAGCCGGGCGTCGATGTGTTCCGGAAAGTCCCGGTAGTCGCCGGGTTCCGCCGGGAAATGGCGGAGCGCGGTGACTCCCCGGAGCGCGGCGCCGGCGTCCAGGTCGGCGACCAGCGACCGGATCGCGGCGCGCCGCTCCGGCGCGGTGAGGGCGACGCCGGACGCGCCGGAGCCTCCTCCGGGACCGTCCTGCAGTTCAGCCGATTTCATGGTCTGGGATCAGGCGCCGCAGAAGCCCGAAGTGTGCAGGAATCCCACGGCTGAACGGCACTGTACCGGGCTCCGGTGACAAATCACGCCACCCTGGCGGAAGCGTGTGGGAATCGAACCCACCATCCCGGGGGCTAACCCGGAATCAACGGATTTGAAGTCCGCGGAGGCCGCCAGACCCCATGCGCTTCCAGGGGGACGGGATGCCGGTGGATCACCGGATCACCAACGGTTGGCCCCATCGTCGGCGCGGGTGCTCCCGGCGGGGAGCGCGACGACCTCGATGGCAGCCTCACGCATGGTAACCGCGAGCGTGCCTCCGTCGGGGCTCACGCTCGGTTGGAGTGCGCCGAGCGCGCCGGCCGTCACCTGTTCCGTCGCGCCGGTGGAGACGTCCACCCGCCACACCTGAAAGGGCCCGAAGCCGTCGTTGCGCGAGTAGAAGAGCGACGCGCCGTCGGCGCTCCATTCGGGCGCGCTGTAGGGCTCGCCATTGGCAAAGGTGATGATGGCCGTCGGGGTTCCACCCGCTGCCGGCACCGTATAGACAGTGACGCGTCCGTCCTCGCGCGAGCGTCCGTAGAAAGCCAGCCGCTCGCCGTCCGGCGAGAAGCGGGCGCCCATGGCAGAGCCCGGGAACCCGTCGAGCGGGACCCGGACAGGGTCGGCGGCGGCGCCGGTAGCGGGGTCTACGGCGATCGTGTAAACGGACCCCGGGTTCTCCTCGAGTGGCGGGCCGTTGCTGCTGAAGGCGAGCGTCCGCCCGTCCGGGCTCCAGTCCGGCTCGCCGCTGTCCGCGCCCGGTCCGAACCGCGTGAGTCGTGTGGGTCGCTCGCTCCCGCCAACCCGGACGAGCCAGATGTCGTCGCTCGCCTCGAGGTGCCCCTGGAAGGCGAGCCACCGGCCGTCCGGCGACCACGCGGCGCCGTAGTCCTCGTGCTCCTCCGCGAGGAGCGTCCGGACCGTGCCGGCTGGGGCGCCGTCAGCATCGAGTTCAAGAACGCCCAGGTCGAAGTCGATGGGCATGCGGACCCGTCGCCAGGAGAAGGTGATGAAACCCAGCGCGCCGCCATCGGGGCGCCAGGAAGGCAGGAAGGCGCTCGTGGAACCTGCCGTTGTCACGTCGGTGGGTTCGCCTCCGGTCACCGGAACGAGGCCCACCGCGGTGCGCGTGTGGTAGACGCTGAGAGCGACGCGGCCGTCGGCGAGCGGGGTGACCGCGAGCACGTCACGGCCGTCGTACTCCAACCGTTCGGCCGGGGCGCCGTCCAGCGGCACACGCCAGCCGGCAAAGAGCGAATCGTGGATCTCCGCCGCCGCGAGATAGAGCGCTCCGCCCGTGGGGGACCACTCCACGCGGGTGTCCCATCCGAGCCGGAGGTCCGCGGCAAGCGTGCGCGTCTCGCCCGTCGCGATCTCCGTCACGGCCAGGGCCCCGCGCCGGCCC
This sequence comes from Vicinamibacteria bacterium, assembly GCA_965116805.1. Classification (GTDB taxonomy): domain Bacteria; phylum Acidobacteriota; class Vicinamibacteria; order Marinacidobacterales; family Marinacidobacteraceae; genus Marinacidobacterium. The sequence continues at coordinate 237,580 of OZ220713.1, read as the reverse complement.
GCGACGCGAAGGTAGGCGACCGAGCGCCCGTCGGGAGATCGCACCGGCGCGGCCCACCCCCCGGCGTCGTCTGTGAGCACGGTCGCGAGGTCGGCTCCCGGTGCAAACGCGACCCACGTGGTACCGGCGTCCACGTGCCGGAGCGCGGTCACCGTCCCGTCGGGCAGCAGTCGCGGATAGTCGATGCGTGCGTTCCCGGGATCCACGATGCGCGACTCCTGTCCGGTGGCCGGATCCAGGGTCCAGACTCCGTGACTCTCCGACCAGCGGTCGACGTACACGACCCGCGAACCGTCCGGCGACCAGGTCACCCGCGACCGTCCCGCCGGCCTCCTCGTCACCACGCGGCCGGCGCCGGTCGCTACGTCGTAGACCGAAAGCGATCTGGCGTCCGCGGCGTAGTCGGCGAACACGATGCGATCGCCGGCAGGCGACGGGATGCCCGGGTAGGCGTCGTAGAGGTCCGTGTGGACGTGTCGTGCGAGCACGACGTCCGAGACCTCTTCGACGCCTCCTCCGCACGCCGCCGCCACGAGGAGGGGTACTGGCACGAGGCAACGGCGCACCAACGTCGGGCGCCGTGACCGCTGCGGAGACTTCACCGGCCGTTCACGGGTTCTGCTGGCACTCTTGGCGAGATATTGGACACCGTGGAGCACATTGGTCCACCCCCTGGTGGAGCTGACGGGGATCGAACCCGTGACCTCGTGAATGCCATTCACGCGCGCTCCCAGTTGCGCCACAGCCCCAACCCAAGGTTGTCTGGATTGGGCGGAGTTTACCGCGCTCCGGAACGCCCGCCTCTGGCCGGCATCGACCGCCGAGAGGCGGTCGACAACGCACCCGCAGCCGCGTGCACCCGGCCGATCTCTGGCCGCGGCCCGGCCTCAGCCTCCGGCTTCCCCGAGGATCAGATCCGGGAGGAAGAGGCTCGCCTCCGGCCAGAACGTGACGATCCCGAGCACCACCAGCAGCGCCGCGATGAAGAACACGTTGACCTTCATCACCTCCGAGATCTCGGTCTTGGCGATGGAGCAGGTGGTGATCAGCACCGAGGCCACCGGGGGGGTCTGCTGGCCCACCGCGAGGCTCACCGTGACCATCATGCCGAAGTGCACGGTGCCGATCCCGGCGGATTCGGCCAGCGGCAGCAGGATAGGCACGAGAAGCACGATGGCCGCGGCGCTGTGGAGGATGGTTCCGGCCAATAGCAGCACGCCGTTCAGGATCAGCGCGACCGCCCACGGGGCGTCGGCGAGGGACAGCACCCACGCCGTCAGCCGTTCCGGAGCCTGCTGGTTGGCGAGGTACCAGCCGAGAATCGCCGATCCGGCGACCAGCAGCATCACGACCGCGGTCTGCCGGGCCGACTCGGTGAACGCCTCCCGGATCGCGGCGAACCGGACGGTGCGGTAGCCGACCACGCCCATCAGCAGCGCGAGCAGCACGGCGACCGCGGCCGCCTCGGTGGCGGTGAACCAGCCGAGGAAGATGCCGCCGAGGATGATCGCCGGGATGAGCAGCGGCCACGCCGCCGCCCGGGCGGCGGTCCCGGCCCGCCGGAGGCGGAAGGGTTCCGAATCGCCGAACCCGCCCCGGCGGGCCAGCGCCCGGCTCACCAGCATGATGAAGGCGCCGGCGAGCACTCCCGGGACGAACCCCGCGAGAAAGAGGCGGGCGATGGAAGCCCCGGTCACCGCGCCGAAGAGGATCATCGGGATGGACGGTGGAATGAGGATCGCGATGGTCGCCGACGCCGAGAGCACGGCGGCGGCGAACGGGGCCGGATAGCCGCGTTCCTTCATCGCGGGAATCAGCACGCTCCCGAGCGCGGCCGCGTCGGCGACCGCCGACCCGGACATCTCGGAGAACAGCATGCTCGAGGCCGTGGTCGTCATCGCCAGGCCCCCCCGCATCCAGCCCACCACCGCCGCGGCGAAGTCGGTGAGGCGCCGGGAAATGCCGGCGTGGTTCATGAGCGCGCCGGCGAGGATGAACAGCGGAATCGCGACCAGCGGGAAGGAGTCGGTACCGTTGAAGAGGCGGAGCGGCACCACCACCAGCGGCGTGTTCGTGGTGAGCCAGATCGCGAGCACCGACGCCGCGATCAGCACGTACCCGATCGGGATCCCGACCAGGATGAACGCCACCGCGGCGATCAGCGCGACCAGGATCTCCATGGCGTCCGATCAGCTCTCCGGCCGCCGGATCAGCGCGACCAGCCGGCGCGCTTCCATGGCGGCGGTCAGCAATGCGAAGAGCGGCAGGACCAGGTAGAAGGCGCCCATCGGAATCGGCATGGTGATCGAGCGTTCGTCCAGGAAGCGGAGCATCAGGACGGTCCCGAACCAGGCGAGGACCAGGTGGAGGGCGAGGACCGCGGTGTGTTCCAGGATCCGGGCGATCCGCCGCGGACGGGGGGAAAGACGGCTCACCAGGTCCCGGATGCCGATGTGGGCCCCGTCTCGGCGCGCCAGGACCGCCCCCAGGAAGGTGAGCCAGACGAGGGCGAAGCCGGCGAGTTCGTCGTAGAAGCCGAGCCCGCCGCCGAACCCGTAGCGCAGGGTCACCTCGACGAGGCAGAGCGCCGCGATGCCGGCGAGCAGCACCGAACAGACGATGGCCAGGGGGTCCCGGCGTTCGTTTTCCGTGATCAGTGCGCCAGTTCCCGCGCCGCTTCGATCCACCCGGCGCCGAATCGCTCCTCGTAGTGCGCGAAGACCGGCGCCGCCGCGGCGGCGAAGGCCGGGAGGTCCACTTCGTTCACGGCGAGCTGTCCTTCGAGGCCGGCGAGCAGGCGCGTGTCCTCCTGGGCCAGGAATCCCCGGAGCCAGTCGCCGGTCTCGACCGCCGCTTCGCGAAGTCCGTTCTGCAGGTCCGCCGGCAGGCTCTCGAGCCACGCGGTCTGCATCACCGGATAGGCCGGCGTGTAGACGTGGTTCGAGAGCGACAGGTAGCTCTGCACCTCGTGGAGCCGCGCCGCCGTCAACTGGGCGAGCGGGTTCTCCTGCCCGTCCACGACCCCCTGCCGGAGCGCCGAGAACACCTCGCCGAAACTCATCGACGCCGGGCTCGCGCCGAGGGTCTCGAAGAGGCGGACGCGCTCCGGGTCCTTGGGGGTGCGCAGGCGAATCCCCTCGAGGTCCGCGGGAGTCACCACCGGGCGCACGTTGTTCGTGATGACCCGGAACCCGTTCTCCCAGAAGGCGAGCAGGGTGAGGCCGTGGTCCCGCCGGAGCGTCTCCTCGAGACCCCTGCCGATCTCGCTGGCGGCGATCCGCTCGAAGTGGTCGCGGTCCTCGATCAGGAAGGGCAGGTCGAAGATGCCGAACTCGGGCGCCACGGAATGCATCACCGAGGAGGGGATGTGCATCTCGAGCGTTCCCAGCCGGAGCCCCTCGAGCATCTCCTTGTCCTCGCCGAGCTGGCCGGTGCCGAAGATCCGGATCTCGACCTGCCCCGGGAAGCGCGCTTCGACCAGCTCCTTGAAATGACGCGCGCCGTGGTCGAAGGGCGAATCGGGAAACCCGATGTGTCCGAGGCGGATGACGGTGGGGCCGGACCCGCCGTCCGGGGAGCACGAGGCGCCGAGCGCCAGCGCGAGGGCTGCCAGCGCGGCGGTGCAGAGGCGCATCCTGCGGATTGAACCACGGTTCGCCCGCGGCGGACGCTACGGAATGCTGCGCGTCCAGCGGCTGCGGATCGTGATGCTCTCCGTCGCGCCGGGCAGCGTCAGGTCGAACACCTCGTCGAAGGTGTCCGCGTCGACCCGGGTCAGGGTCAGCGTCGCCCGCGTGCCGCGCGCGTTTTCCGATGCCTCGAGAACGAAGATCATGTGCTCCGGCGGCGATGACGCGGCATCGAGGGCGAACGTGTTCACGTACCCCTCGCTGTTGAACTGGCGCAGGACGTAGGTGTCGCGGTCGCGGTCGAAACTCAGGACGGTCCAGTCGTCGTGCACGTCCCCTTCGGGAAGACCCTCATGGGGCGGGAACACCGACCGGTTCCGGCCGAGCAGATAGGCGTCCTGAAGCACCAGCTCATAGGTGCGTTCGCCGCGGCCCTCACCGAAGGTGGCGGATTCCTCACCGGCCCACGCGCCGGCGAAGAACTCGAACGCGGCCCAGCGCTCCGACCCGCTCCAGTTCGCTCCTGAGGGTTCTGTTTGTCCAGCGGCCGGCAAGGCGGTGCTGACGACCAGCAGCAGGGTGAAGATGGCTCTCATGGCGTCCTCCCGGGCAACTTGGGGCTGTCCGACTCCAGCCACCGTACCCTCGCTGCCGGGCGCGCGATTGTAAGGATCCGACGGACTATTCGATGTCCAGCGCCGATACGCGGGCGTTGGCCGCGAACTTCCCCGGCGTCATGCCGGCGAAGGTCCGAAACTCGTGGATGAAGTGAGCCTGGTCGTAGAACCCGGCGTCGTAGGCGATCCCGGTGAGCCTGGCGTCGGGCGCCTCCCGGAGGCTCCGGCAGGCGCGGAGGAATCGCGTCAGCCGTGTCAGGTGCTTCGGTGTCATGCCCAGGCTGGTTTCGAACGTGCGCTCGAGGCGCCGCTGGCCGATGCCCAGCGAATCGGCGATGCGATCGATCCGCACCGGGGGCGGAGTCCGCCACAGCGCCCGCACCAGGCCCGAGACATCGGGCTTCCGGTGCCTTTCGAGGCGTCGCAGCAAGAACGCCTGCAAGACGCCGATCCGCTCCTCGTCGGTGGCAGCCGTCGCAATGCGCTCTTCGATCTCGCGGACATCGGGACGGGACCAGACCTCGTCCGCCGGGGTGGCGCGATCCGCAACGTCGCGCGCCGAAACCGGAAGGAACTGGTGGGCTCCCCACGGCTGAAAACGCACCGCGACGAAGCCCCCGGCGCCGGCCGGTTCGATCTCGACGAATCGCCGCGTCTGGGAAACCAGCAGGCTGACGGGCTGTTCGGCGGCTTCGGTGTCCGCGAACCGCATGGTGAACGGGGTGCGGTAGTGGAAGATCGCCTCGACAACCCCGTCGGCCACGATGCGCTCCGGTCCGCCGAAGAGCGCCGGCCCGTCGCATTCGAGCAGCCAGATCAGCCGGACGTACGGCGCCAGCGCCTCGTGGACGGCGAACTCGCGGTACCGGATCGCCACGGCCTCGCGGGTTTCCTCTACGGCTGTGAGTCCGCGCTTGCCGAGCCTCCGGTGACGTGGTCCCACAACTCCAGGGCGTGGCGGGTGAGCGCGGGCAGGTCCTCGCCGAGCAGGTATCCGGCCTCGATCAGCTCCAGCGCGGCTTCGGTGAACCGCCCGAGGTAGTCCTCCCGGCTCGAATAGCGGTCCATGACGGATTTCCGCGGGTCTCCGGCGGCCTGCGCCGCGGCGGCGTCCTTCGGGAACGGCAGGAAGGAACCGGCCATGCTGGAGATCTCGTCCGGCGGTCCGGACTCCGCGTTGAACAGGTTCCAGCCCGTATAGGTAGCGAGGGGAACGCTGACCTCGGGCATGCGGATGCCGGCGACTTCGTTCCCGTCCGCGTCCACGGACGAAACCCGGATCGGGAACCGGTTGCCGATGGCCGGCGGTTCCTGGGTCACCACTCCCTTCGCCAGGAAGTCGGGGCCGTAGTCCGCGCGGTAGGCGTAGTGGACGCGGTCCGAGAACTCCACCCCGGGGATGTCCGGGAATCCGAGGTCCTCGGCCGCGACCGCGGTGCCGTCCTCGACGCTCGGGTACTGGCTCGACGGCGGCGACCCGCCTTCCCGGGTCCAGCGGTCCATGGCGAGCAGCAGCGCCCGCTGTCCCCAGCGGAAGTTGTTCGGGTTGGCGCGCTGCTGTCCGATCGTCACGCCTGGAGGGAAGCCCGCGGGGCCGTGCTGGGTGCCGGCATACATGTAGACGCGGACGTGGTCCGGGATGCGCGCGTCCTCGCTGGCGTCGATCGTGGTGTGGATGAGGCTCGCGGCGCGGCCCCAGTACTCGTACGAGGAGTTCGTGTAGAAGACCCGCGGATAGAACGCCTCGCGCTGCCGGGTCAGCAGTCCCAGGGTGAGCCCGGTCTCCGGATCGGTCTGCTCCACGTCGGTGAACGGGAAGATGTCCGTCGGGTGGAACATGTTCATGTAGGGGTGGGCGTCCCGGGAGGCCTGCGCGAAGCGGTGGTTGAAGCTGCCGCGGCCTCCGCCCGCCACGTCCGAGATCACCCCGTCGAGCACCCGGCGTCCCTTTTCGTCGCTGTTGAATCCGTAGAACATGAAGGTGCGCAGGAAGCGCCCGCTCTGTGAGACCCCGAAACTGATGGCGCTCGTGATGTCGCCCCGGGCGATTCCGAGTTCCTCGGATCCATCGTGGCGGAGCAGGGTCACGAAGTCCCGGATGCCGGCGGGTCCGAGCCCCACCAGCGGCGGGTTGTGGGACCGGTACACCACCTCGTAGATCCGGTGCGGCTGGAAGCCGCCCTCCAGGTAGACGGCGCCGTCATCGGGCACTACCGAGCCGTTCTCGATCCGGCCGAAGCCCCACTGGCCGCGCGGAATGACCTCCCGCTCGTCCTCGACCCGGTGGCGCACGGTCAGCACGTTTGCGGCATCGTCCGGATCCTTGACCCGGTAGGGCCGGTGGTTGCGGTCGGCGAGCGTGTGGTGGTCGGCAGCGCTCCGGACCACGAAGTCGGCCCGCACCAGCCCTTCGATGGCGGAGCCGTCGGGGTTAGTGGCGATCGGCGGGTGCATCCGCATCCGCAGCGGGTCGTCGTCCGGCACGTCCCACTGCCAGCCCAGCCACAGCAGCGTGAATCCGTGGCGCATCAGGAACCCGTCCCCGAAATGCGCCTCGGTCGTCGGAGCGAGGCTTCCCTCGGCCATGTTGAAGTAGCTGAGCATCCCCTTGCGGCCGCGGTTGTTCACCTCGTGCAGCAGCGTGCCGCGGCTCTTCTCCATGACCTTGGGGCGGACCAGGTGGAAGTCGGCGGACATCTCGACCTTCCCGTCGGCGTTCCGCGGCGCGAGGGCGATGTCGGTGACGATCCGGTTGGCGTCGTTCTCGGGATCGAAGGCGAAGTGGACGACCCCGATGATCTGCTCATAGGCGCCGGCCAGGCCGAAGCTCCTGCCTCCGAGCACGTCGGAGCGCTCGCGGATCTCGAACCCCACGACCTCGGCGGCGGCGGGGACGGAGAATGCGGTCAGCAGGCACAGGACCGCGATGACAGCGCGCGTGTTTCGTTTCGACATACCCGAATCCTCCAGCAAGATTGAGGACGGCGAAGATACCGCAGCCTCGGGCGGCGGCTCTTCAGACTTCCAGGTAGCGGGCCAACGACGCGCGGCGCGGCCGGCGCATCCCCCCGCCGAGCCGCTTCGACAGGTACACCTTGGACTCGCCGTTGTCGATCGGATGCGGTTCGTACTTGACCACGTCGAAGTGCAGATGGGTGAGCGTGCTGCGCATCTCGTAGTAGCGGTTCTTGGTCTTGACCACGATCTCCCGAAAGCCCTTCTCGATGGCCCATTCCTCCTGGAACTCGTCGAGAGCGCGGAAGTGCCCCTGGCCCCGCCAGTCGCTCCGCGTCCCGCCGAGCCAGGCGTAGAGGACCCGCTGCCCCGAGAACCGCACCGCTTCGCGCAGGCGCTCGACGAGGTCCGCCAGTTCCGGGTCGGTCTCCTCGTTGCGGATTTCGTGGGCCACCCGGTAGGAGACCGGGGCGAAGCGGGTGGGCTCTTCCGGCAGGCTCGCCTCCACCATGAAGATTCCGTGTTCGCGTCCCTTGAGGCGTTCGCGGATCTCCATCGCGGACTTCTTCCGGTCGAACTCGCCGAAGAACTCCTCGATGAACTGGATCTCGAGCGCGCCGTTTTCCAGCGGGTACTGGCGGATCCGGAAGGGCTGGTCCATGGAGAGGCCGGCTACCGCGCGCCGGGATGCGGCCACAGGCGTCCGCGTTCTTCCAGCTCCTCTTCGATGCGGAGGAGCTCGTTGTACTTGGCGACCCGTTCCCCGCGGCAGGGAGCTCCGGCCTTGATCTGCCCGGCCCCGGTGGCGACGGCAAGATGGGAGATCGCGGTGTCCGGGGTCTCGCCCGACCGGTGGCTCAGCATGGCGCCGAAACCGGCCCGGAGCGCCGCCTGGACGACCTGCACCGTCTCGGTCAGGGTGCCCACCTGGTTGGGTTTGATGAGGATGGCGTTGGCGGCCCTCTCCCGAATCCCCCGCTGCAGCCGGTCTTCCTGGGTGACGAAGAGGTCGTCCCCCACCAGTTGCACGCGGTCCCCCAGCGTCGCGGTCAGCTCCGCCCAGCCCTCCCAGTCGTCCTCGGCGAGTCCGTCCTCGATGGAGAGCAGGGCCGGAAACCGGTCCAGCCAGGCGGCGTAGGTCTCGATCATCGCGGAAGCCGGCTGCGCCGCGCCGTCCGCGGGAAAGCGGTAGCCGTTCTCGTCGGCGAACTCGGTGGCGGCCACGTCGAGGGCCAGTCCCATCCGTTCCCCGGGGACGAAGCCGGCGCTTTCGACAGCCTCCGTCAACAGCTCCAGCGCCTCGCCCCCGTCGGTCAGCGCCGGGGCGAACCCGCCTTCGTCGCCCACCGCCGTCGAGTGGCCGCGCTTGCCCAGCACGTCGCGCAGTTCGTGGTAGACGGCGACTCCGGCCTCGAGCGCGTCCGAAAAGCAGTCGAAGCCCAGCGGGGCCACCATGAACTCCTGGACCAGCAGGGCGTTGTCGGCGTGCGCGCCGCCGTTCAGCACGTTGAAGTAGGGAACCGGCAGGGTGTCGGCGATCGCGCCGCCGAGGGACCGGTAGAGCGGCTGGCCCGCGGCCGCGGCCGCCGCCCGGGCGCTCGCGAGCGACACGGCCAGGATCGCGTTCGCCCCGAGCCGCGACCGGTCTTCGGAACCGTCGAGCTCGATCATCAGCCGGTCCACGGTCGCCTGGTCCGCGGCGTCCTCGCCGGCGAGTTCCGGGGCGATCTGCTCCTCGATGGCGCCGATCGCCCCGAGCACGCCGCGTCCGCGGTAGCGCCCTTCGTCCCGATCCCGGCGTTCGACGGCTTCGTGCCGTCCGGTGGAGGCGCCGGAGGGCACCGCGGCCCGTCCCGTGGCCCCCCCGGCGAGCCACACCTCGGCTTCCACGGTCGGGTTTCCGCGTGAATCGAGGATCTCCCGGGCCGCGATCCGGTCGATCCAGGTGGCGCTCTCGTCCATCCGCCGCGTCATCGACCGACGTTCGCCGTCCCTGTTTCCGCGGCCGGGGCGCCGAGCGGCGCGCGCGGCATCCGGGGAAGACGGCGTTTGTCGGTCAACTTCATGACGTTACGAAACATAGCAGTCCCCGGGAGCCACCTCGGCCGGCGTGCGGCAATCGGTTGCCGTTTGACAAAGGGGGGGTGGCGCGATTGACTACCTGCGTATGAATCCCCGGGTTGTCGGCGGGCGCGGACCTTTTGTCCTTTGCCTGAACGTGGGGTTGCTGCTGGCGGCCCCCGCCCTCGCCGTCCCGGGTTCCGTCTTCGGGGAACCGCCCGCTGGCCGGGAGACGGGCGAGACCGGCGTGGCGGGCGCCGCGTCGGCCGGCGTCGTCGTCCTGGCGCAGATTTCCGGGGTGGTGGCGAGCGAGGACGGGAACCCGCTGCCGGGAGCCCTGGTTTCGGTCTTCGCGACGGACAGCGATGACGGCGCGGCGCGCTTTGCGGTCACCGATGAGGAAGGCCGGTTCGAAGTCGGCGAGGCGTCGCCCGGGCTCTACAGCCTGCGCGCCTACCTGGCGGGATTCCTCCCGTCGCCGCGCGCGCAGGTGCTGGTTCGCAGCGGCGCGTCGCTCGCGGACACGCTGCTCATCCAGATGGCCGCCATCGGGGCGGAACAGGGCACCGGCACGCTTTCGGAACTCCGCTGGCTGCTGCAGCGCGGCGGGCGGAACGTCCTGAAGGACCGTCGCGCCGGAGTCGATTTCGACAGTATCTGGGAGGGCCCCTGGAACGATGGGTCCCGCTTCCCGGCGCTCGCGTCCCTGGAGGGCGAGTTCGGCTTCTTCGCGGCGTCGGGCAGCTCGCTCGGGCTCCCGGAGAGCCGGGCGGTGGATTCCGGGATCGCCTACACGCGGTTCGAGCTGCCGTCCACGGCGCGCGGCAACTGGGAGGCGGAAGCCCGCCTCATGGAATCGGCCTTCGCGTCCTGGGCGGCGAACCTCTCCTACACGATGGAGGAGTTCGACGGACACGAGTTTGCCGCCGGGATCGCCTACCAGCGGCACGTCTACGGCGACGCACCCGACTACCGCCCGCCAGCGGCGCCGATCCTCAATCTGGCGCTCCTGCAGGAACCGCAGGCCGAATGGGACGGCGCGGTGTTCGTCGCCGATGACTTCACGCTCGGGCGCGCCAGCCTGAGCACCGGACTGACCTATCGCCGCTTCTCGTACCTGACCGGACACCGGGGTCTTGCGCCGCGGGCGGTCCTCGAATACCGGGCCGCCGAGGACTGGACGTTGATGGGCGGCGTGGCGGTCCGGGTGGACGGCCCGATCGGCGAGGACTCCGCGCTGTTGTCCCGGGTCGCGCACGGGGACCTGCTCGCGCTCGATCCGTCCTGGTTCGGCTCGGAGGCTGCCCAGCGGAATACCCGGTACCAGGCCGGCGTCCAGTTCGAGGCCTCTCCGAACCATGTCCTCGCGGCCCGGGTGTTCCGCGAGGTCACCACCGACCAGCTCCTGCGGACCTTCGAATCGGGCCCGGTTTCGGGAGGGCGTTTCGATGTCTCGAACGCCGGCGACTATTCCTCGACGGGGTTCGCTTTCGACTGGATTCGGGAGATGGGGCAGGTCACCCGCCGGCTCGATCTCGGCGGCCGGGTTTCCTGGCTGGTGGCGGCCGTCCGGAATCCGGGCGGCGACGCATCGCTCGAAGGGCCCGCCGGTCCGCTGGGCTTTGTCGGCCCGGGTGGCCCGGACGTCACGAACGCGACGCGCTTCCTGTTGCCGGTCGGAGACAGCGCCGTGGTCCATGACCTCTCGGCTGAGGTGGTGGCGCGGCTCCGTCCCTCGGGGACCCGCCTGGCAGCGGCGTACCGCGTGATCCGCCATCCCGGTCTGACACCGGCGCACCCGGCCCTGTCGGCCGCCGACGAGCACACGGCCCGCTTCGACGTGGAGCTGGTGCAGCTCATCCCCTTCGCCGACTGGAGCGGGACCGAGTGGGAGCTGTCGCTCGCGGTTCGCGATCTCTTCTTCCGCGAGATGCTGGGACGGTCCCTGCTGGACGAGATCGCGGTGGCCCACGCCCCCCGCCGCGTCGTGGGCGGCCTCGCGGTCAGGTTCTAAGAGCCGGGAGCGGGAGCGCCGGTCTTCAGACCGGCACCCGCTGCGCGGAGCGCAGCGGAACTGCGCATTGTTGCCGAGCCGCGTAGCGCCTCTTCATCCAATTCATTGAATCTCCCGACGCCGATCCGTCACATTGGATAAGATGGCGGGTCCGGCAGTTCATCCACTGACCGGCGACTGACGGCATGCCCCTCCTCCGCGGCGTCACCCGCTCCACCCTCGCCGTAGCCGCGACCGCGCTGCTGCTCGCCTTCGCGGTGACGAACGTCGCGCGCCAGGTGGTCTCCGGCGTCATGGACGACGGCGTGCTGTGGGGTGACGAGCTGGGCCGGGTGGTCGCCATGCGCGTGGAGGAGGGCGGGGCTGGGCACCAGGCCGGTATCGAAGTGGGGGACGCGCTGCAGGTCATCACCGACCGGAGCAGCGGCACGACGATCGAGGTGGACAGCGCGGCCGATGTCCGCGCCGTGCTCGACGATGCTTCGGAAGGCTCGCGCCTGCGCTACGTCCTGATCCGGGAGGGGGAGCGCCGGGGAATGACCCTCTCCGTCGTGCCTCTCCCGACCGGGAACGTGTCGCTCTATCTGTTCCTGGCGGCCGTCGGGATCTTCGCCGGCGGGGTGGGCACCTTCGTCTACGCCTTCCGCCGCGGCGCTTCGGCGTCGGCACACTTCTACGGGCTGTGTCTCCTGTGGTTGCTCGCGTTCTCTTTCTCGTTCACGGGAGAACTGGATCTCTTCGATCACCTCTTCTTCTGGCTCGACCGGATCGGGGTGTTGTTCTTCCCGCCGGTGTTCCTGCACTTCGCGCTCACCTTCCCGAACCGCAGCCGATTCCTGGAGCGGTGGCCAAGGCTGCTCCACTGGGCGTACGCGCCGTCCATCGCCCTGCTCGGGCTTTCGATCGGTTCCCGCATCCTCTATTTCTCCCCGTTCAGCCCGGGGGGCGGGGTCATCACCGGCAGCGAGTTCGTGGTGGACCGCCTCGAGCCCGTCCTGTGGGCGCTCTATTCCCTCGCCGCCTTCGCGGCGTTCGTGGACGCGTATCGGAACGCCGAGAGCGTCACGGTCTCGAAACAGCTCAAGTGGATCGTCTGGGGCACGGGAGCGGGCATGCTGCCGTTCGCGCTGATCTACGCGGTTCCCTATCTGGGCGGGCTGCCCACGACGCCGGAAATGGAGCTCTCCCTGGTGCCGGTGGTCCTGGTGCCGCTGTCCTTCGCGTACGCCATCGTCAAGTACCGGCTGATGGACGTGGAGGTCCTGTTCAAGCGCGGGATCCTCCTGGCGTCGCTGATGCTGGGTATCGCCGCGATCTTCCTCGCGGCCTTCCTGGTGGGAACCACCTGGTTCGGGGGGGACGAGCACTCGCTGATCATCGCGGTGCTCTCGGCCATCGTGGCGGCGCTGGCGGTCCCCGCTTTCCGGACCCGCACCGAACGCCTGATCGACCGGCTGTTCTACCGCGAGCACTACGACTTCCGCCGGGCGCTCGCCCGGCTGGCCGGCGAGATGAACTCCCAGCTCGACCTGGTTCCGCTGGCGAACCGTCTGGTGGAGCGGATCGCCGAGACCTTCCGGATGCAGCGGGTGGCGCTGCTCACCGCCGTGCACGACACCGCTGTCCCGGAACTCAGGGTCGTGGCCGCGCACGGCCTCGACGACACGGAGATCGCCGTTTCCGAGCGGTTCATCGCCGCCGCATCCGTGAGGAAGCGGCTGAGCGCCGGGGCGATCGCCCGCGCCTACCAGATGCCCGCGCCGGTCCGCGAAGGCGTCTGGGTGCTGAATGCCGTCCCGTGCTTCGCGCGGGGTGAAGTGGTGGGCGCCTTCCTGCTGGGCGAGACCGTGGATGGCGAGGAACTCTCCTCGGAGGATCTGGATCTGCTCCGCACGGTGGCGGCGCAGGCGGCGACCGCCCTCGTGAACGCGCGCCTCTACAGCTCCCTCCAGGCCAAGCACGAGGAGGTGGTGGCGCTCCGGGAACAGAGCGAGGACACGATCGAGTCGCTCGCCGCCGGCGTGGTGGTCCTCGACCTCAAGGGCCGGGTCGTCCGCTGGAACCGGTCCATGGAGATCATCTACGGGCGGAGCCGCCACGAGGTCGCCCACTCCTCCTACGCGGCGGTCTTCCCGAGGAGCCTTCGCCAGGCACTCGACGCCGGTCTCGGTGAGGGATGGCTTTCCCGGAGTGAGGGTGGCGGAATCTCCCGGATGAACCTGAGGGCGGCCGACGGGCGGGACCGCGTCGTGAACGTCAAGGCCGCGCCCTTCATGTCGGGGGCCGGGCAGCGCCACGGCGCCATCCTCATCTTCGAAGACATCACCGAGCGCGTCGGGATGGAGAACGAGATGCAGCTCCGGGAGAAGATGAGTTCCCTCGGTGTCCTCGCGGCCGGTGTCGCACACGAGGTGAACACGCCGCTTACCGGGATCTCCAGCTTCACCCAGATGCTCCAGGACCAGACCTCCCGGAACGATCCCCGCCGCCCGCTCCTCACCAAGATCGAGAAGCAGACGGAGCGCGCCTCGAAGATCGTCAACGGCCTGCTCAACTTCGCGCGGCACGGACAGACGGACTTCCAGATCGTGAACCTCAACCGGGTCCTGGGGGACGTGCTTTCCCTGCTCGACCATCAGTTGAAGAGTTCCCACATCCGCATCCGCAAGGAACTCGATCCGGGGCTTCCGCCGCTCCGGGGCGACGAGAACAAGCTCCAGCAGGTCTTCGTGAACCTCGCGGTGAATGCCTTCGACGCCATGCCGGCGGGCGGCTGGCTCACGCTCACCACCCGCAGCGAGGGAGGGCAGGTGATCGCCGAAGTCGCCGATACCGGCGAGGGCATCGCTCCTGAAGACATCCGGCGGATCTACGACCCCTTCTTCTCGACCCGCAAGAAGAGCGGCGGGAACGGTCTCGGGCTGTCGATCAGCTACGGAATCGTCCAGGAACACGGCGGCGCCATGGAAGTCGAGAGCAACGTGAGCACCGGTACCCGTTTCCTCATCCGTTTCCCGGCGGCGGATTCGTCCGCTGACCGTCCGGCCTCCGGGGATTCGTCCGCGGCGGTTCCGAAGGCCGCCGGCTCGCGCGGCGCGGACGCCAGGCCATGAGTCGAAACCGCGGGACCGTCCTGGTCGTCGACGACGAGCAGGTGATGCGCGAGATCCTCGAGGCGCTGTTGCGCCAGGCCGGCTATGCGGTGCGGCTCGCGGAAAACGGCGAGCAGGGGATTCGGATCGTGGATCGGGAACCGATCGATCTGGCCGTGGTGGACGTGATGCTCCCGGACATCTCCGGGCTCAAGGTCCTGGAACGAATCCGGGAGATCGATCCCGAGATCACGGTGGTGATGCTCACCGCCTTCGCTTCGGTCGAGACCGCGGTGACCGCGATCAAGTGCGGTGCCTTCGACTATCTGACCAAGCCGTTCAAGAACGACGAGGTGCTGAACCTCGTCGGCAACGGGGTGCGCCAGCGGCGCCTCGCGCGGGAGAACCGTTCGCTGCGCGAACAACTGGTCCGTCGCGAGCGATTCGACGAACTGGTGGGGAAGTCACCGCGCATGCAGGAGGTCTACGCGCTCATCGAACAGGTGGCCGGATCCCGGTCCAACGTGCTGATCACCGGCGAGAGCGGCACCGGGAAGGAACTGGTTGCGAAAGCGATCCACCGCCTCAGCCCGCGCAAGAAGCGCCCGTTCGTCACCGTCCACTCCGGAAGCCTTCCGCCCGAACTGCTCGAGAGCAACCTCTTCGGCCATCTCAAGGGAGCCTTCACCGGCGCGGTGGCGCCCAAGAAGGGACTCTTCGAGATTGCCGACGGGGGCAGCATCTTCTTCGACGAGATCGGCACCGTGCACGTGGACACCCAGGCGAAGCTGCTCCGGGTGATCCAGGAGAAGGAGTTCATGAACCTCGGCGGGGTCGAGACGATCAAGGTGGACGTCCGGGTGATCGCCGCCACCAACACCGACCTGAAGCGGCTGGCCGACCAGGGCAAGTTCCGCGAGGACCTCTACTTCCGGCTCGACGTCATCAACGTCCACCTCCCGCCGCTCCGGGACCGCCGGGAGGACATCCCCGCACTCGCTCAGCACTTCCTCAGGAAGTACGGAGGCGAGAACGCGAAGAACCAGCTCTCCTTCTCGGCCGACGCCATGCAGGCGCTGCTCGACTGTCCGTGGCCCGGGAACGTGCGCCAGCTCGAAAACGCGGTCGAGCGGGCCGTGGTGCTGACGCCGGGCGACGAGATCGACATCTCGCTGCTGCCGGACGCCGTCCGGAGCCGGACATCACGGGCCTCGGTCGCCTCGGTTCCGCCGCTTGAGGACGGGGTCACGCTGCGCGAGTACATTTCCGAGGTGGAACGGCAGCTACTGCTCGAAACGCTCGACCGGGTCGGCGGGATTCAGAAGCGCGCCGCGGAGGTCCTGGGCCTGAAGCCCACCACCCTCAACGAAATGCTCAAACGCCACGGAATCCGGTTCGGCCGGCGCCCTCCGGAGACCTTCGGCTCCGTTCTTCGTGAGGCTCAGTGATGACGACGGCGCGACGGATAGGCCGGCTCGTGGTTCTGCTGGCCGTCCTGCCGGCGGTGGCGATGGCCGCCCAGGAAGAGCTCAGCCGGGACGAGAAGCTCGAGCGGCTGCGGGAAGACCACCGCAAGTGGCTCGAGGAAGAGGTGGTCTACATCATCACCGATCGGGAGGAGGACGTCTTCCTCAGCCTCGAAACCCTCGAGGAGCGCACCCGCTTCATCGAGGTCTTCTGGCAAAAACGCGATCCCTACCCGGCGACCCCGGCGAACGAGTTCCGGGACGAGCACTACGCCCGGATCGAATACGCGAACAAGTACCTGGGCCGGGACACCTTCCGGGCGGGCTGGCGCACCGATCGCGGCCGCTACTACATCCTGCTCGGCGAGCCGCGCGAGCGGCATTCCTTCGACGGCTACAACGAGGTGGTTTCGTCCGAACTCTGGTTCTACCAGGGGGACGTGCAAAAGGGCCTGCCGTCGTTCTTCTATCTCGTCTTCTTCAAGCGCCACGACATCGGCGAATACCGGCTGTATCACCCCGTCGTGGACGGGCCCCAGTCACTGGTGCGGGGGCAGTACACGCAGGGTCCCGGTCCCGAAGGAAACGTCCAGGCCTACGAGACCCTCCAGCGCATCGACGCCGAACTCGCGAATGCCTCGCTCTCCTTCGACCCCTCGGAGCCGGGCGACTGGACCTCGGGCCGGGCCTCGCTGGGGAGCGATCTCCTGATCGCGCGGGTCGAGGATTCGCCGCGGCGGGCGATCCGGACCGACTATGCCGACGCCTGGCTCCGCTACCGGGATCGGGTCTCGGCCGACTACTCGTTCAACTTCGTCCCCAGCCGGGGAGTGTTCGGAATCACCGGAGGCCCCGGCGGCACCCCGTTCGTCCACTTCAGCGTCGAGATCGATCCCCAGAATTTCACCCTCGAGACCGACGAGGACCAGACGTCGTTCTACACGACCCTCGACATCTCGGTCGAGGCGGTGAACGAGGACGACGTGGTGGTGCTGGCGATCGACCGCCCCGCCTACCTGGAACTCACGCCGGCGCAGGTCCGGGACGTCCAGGCGTCGCCCTTCGCGTACCAGGACAGCGTCCCCCTGCTGCCCGGGCAGTACGAGTTCAGCGTGATCGTCCGCAACCGCGCGGCCCAGCAGTTCACGGTGCTCGAGACGCAGCTTGACATCACCGGTCTGGGCGAGGCCGGCTCGTCCCGGATCGCCGGAATCGTCGCCGGGTTCGACGGCACCGACCTGATGGAGGCGGAGAGCCCCGACGCGATCCGCACGTTCCAGGTCGGGAGCGTTCGCGTTCAGCCGGCCGCGGACGGCCTCTTCGCTCTCGGGAACGTGCTCTACGCCTTCGTGCACGTGATGGACCCCGGCGAGGACCAGCAGGTCCGGTTCCAGTTGCTCGGAGACGTTTCGGGCAGCCCGGAGGGGGAAGCTCTCGCCGAGCTGACCGCAAGCGTTCCCCCGCCGGGAGCGGTTCTCGCCCGCATGCCGCTGGACCTCGGGGTCGGGGGAAGCTACTGGCTGCGAGCCCGGCTCGAAGACGCGGACGGCGCCCTGCTGGACCAGCGTGACCGCCGGATCCAGGTCTCCCCGCGCGCCGGCGTCCCGCGCGCCGCCTTCGTGTACCGCCGCGGCTTCAATCCGGAGACTCCGGGTCTCCTCGCGCTGGTGCGGGGGGACCAGTACCTGACGCTGTCACGCTTCGAGGACGCGCTTCGCGAGTACGAAGCGGCGGTGGCTTCCGGGAATCCGCAGTTGCCCGCGGCGCGCTGGAAGCTCGCCCATGGCTACATCCAGACGAGCCGGGTCGCCGACGCGGCAGCGCTGCTCGAGCCGATGGTCGAGCAGTTCGCGGAGGTCTTCGAGGTGGCGAGCGGCATCGGTTTCGTCCGCTACTTCCAGAACCGCTTCGAGGAGAGCGTGACGCACCTGGAACACGCCCTTTCGCTGCGCACGCCGGGATTCGGGCTGCTGAACGTCCTCGGAGACGCCTACGCCCAGGTCGGACGTCTCGAGGAGGCCCGCGCCACGTTCCAGCGCTCGCTGGAGATGAATCCCGAGCAGCCCTTCCTCCGCGAACGGCTCGCCGAAATCAGCGCGCCCCCGCCCCGCGGGTAGCGCCGGCTTGGAACGCCGGTCTCCAGACCGGCACAGCGGCGCTCCGCGCCGCGGCGGCTCGACGCTGATTCGCGTAGGGGGGCCGCAGCGCGTCCCTCAGAACCGCAGCCGGACCCCCACCCGCGCGACGCGCGGCGGCAGGATGCCGACCACCGCCCCAAAGGAGTCGTCACGGGATCCCTCGCCCACCACGTTGTTCAGGTTCAGCGCGTTGAAGACGTCGAAGTAGGTGGAGAACTCGGCTTCGCCGGGCAGTTCCAGCCGATGGTCGAGGCGGAAGTCGAGCAGGGGCACCGCGGGTGAGCGTGCCGCGCCGGGCGGCTCCACGATCACCTCGGTGCTGCCCTGCGGGAGAGGCCTTCCGTCCAGCGTCCGGGTGAAGATGACGGACCGGTAGTTGGGCCAGCCGGAATGCGCCCGGAAGGAGCCCGCCACCGCGAAGCCCCAGGGCAGGCGGTAGCTCCCCGACACCCGGGCGATGAACGGACGATCCCAGAACGTCGGGCCCTCGTGGAGGTCCCCGTGATTCGGGTTGTTCAGGAGTGGACCGGGGAATCCGGTGGCCTCGTCGATCTGGTCCCCGGGACCGGGCAGCCACCCGATCGAGCGGCTCACGGTCACCGAGGCCAGGAGTTGCCAGCCCGCCGCGTACCGCTTCCGGGCTTCGAGGATGAGCCCCTGGTAGCTGGACCCGATTCCCGGGTTGTACAGCCGGAAGCGGCTCTGCCCGAGGGTCGCGGGATCCTGGAGCCAGAGCTCGATCGGGACGTCGTCCTCGCTGCCGCGGACGAAGTCGCGGCCCGGATCGAGATGGGGAACCGGGTACCAGGCGCTCGCCGGGACACCGACATCGGTGTCCTCGAGGAGGTTGCTCTCGCGGCGCAGGATGCCGGTCAGGCCGAGGGTGATCCCCCACGGGATCTCTCGATGGATCCCGAGCGTCAGCTCATCGGTGGAGGGCTGCTTCAGCTCCGGGTCCACCTCGTTCAACACCGGTATGAAAACACTCAGCGGAGAGGTGAAGTCGACCTCGCCGTCGTCCACCACCGAGTTGAAGTTGCGGTCGTCGAACCGGAACTTGGCCGAAGCGCGCGCATTCGGGTTCGCGTAGCCGGGAACGGTCACCCCCAGCTGGTGCAGGTAACGCCCGGCGCTCAGGCGGATCTGAGTGCGGCCGTCTCCGGTGAGTTGGTAGTTGACTCCCAGCCGCGGGGCGATACCCAGCCAGGAAACGAGATTGGAGTCTCCGGCCGTTTGCCGCGGAATCCCGAAGCGGCTGAACGCCTCGGTCCACGCCCCGGTCTCGTTTTCCTGATCGGGGTATCCGCCCCCCCACCAGTCCGCGCGGAGCCCGACCTCCAGGACGAGCCGTCCCCGCACGAGGGTGTCCTGCGCGTAGAGCCCCACGTTGCGGGTGAAGTTCCGGACGGCTACCGGATCGTTGTAGAGCGTGACCTCGATGGGGCGCACGCGATCGTGGATGTAGACGATGCCGCGGTGCAGGTCATAGGTGGTCCGCACGGGATTCACCGTTGTTTCCAGCCCCACCTTGAATTCGTTCGTGCCCCCGAAGAGCCCGTCCCGGAACAGGGTCGCCGTAGCGTTCGCCTGCCAGCGGTCGCGTTCGTAGATGGTGTTGGTTCCCGAACCCCCGTACCAGACGCCGGTATTCAGTTCCCAGCGCGAAACGTTTGGCTCCCGATCAGGTTGCTGGCCGTACGGAAAGTAGAGATCCAGCCGGCTGGCCCGCGCCTCGACCAGGAGTGATTCGCCGAAGACGCCCGACCACGAAAGCTGTCCGAGCGCGGTGGTCGAGTCCTGATGGAATGTCGTTTCCGGACGGGGACGGAACAGGCTCGCTCCGCGATAGGGCCGGAACTTGTCGTTGCGATAGAAGAACAGTCCCAGCTCGTGGCCCTCCGCCACCTTGAAGCTGGTCCGGGCCAGGATGTTGTCGAGTTCGGTCAGGTCCACACCGGGCTCGCCGCCTTCGAAGAAAAAGCCCGGCAGGAACGGTTCGACCCGGAAGCGCGAAATGTTGAGGTAGAACCAGGCGCGGTCACGGAGGATGGGGCCGCCCAGGTCGGCGCTCCAGTCGGCCAACTCCTTCAGCCGGTTCGCCTGTCCGACTCCCCGGGCCCGGAGCGCGTCGTCGAGGTTTTGCGCCTGGAAGCGCTCATGCTCGTAGAAGAAGTTGCCACTGCCGGCGAACCGGTTGGTGCCCCTTCGGGTAACGATATTGAGAAACACGCCCGGGGTCTGGATCTCGGCACGATGACCGGCCGTCGAGACCTCCACTTCCTCGAAGCTGTCGAAGGAGTAGTAGGCGATGCTGGCGCCCATCGCCGCGGGGTCCGTCACGTTGACGCCGTTCAGGTAGTACTGGTTCTGCGTCCACGCGGAACCGGCGGCGGAAAAGAGCGACTGCTGGCCGCTTTCGGCTCCGCCGACGTTGATCTTGGACATCATGATCCCCGGCGTCTGCTCGAGCACCGTCCAGATGTCCCGGGTGTTGGGCAGGTCCTCCAGCACCGGCCGGTCGACGGTTTCCCGGACGCCGCTGCCGCGGAGATCCAGGGGTTGGCGGGACAGTGCGGTCACGTTCTCCGTGATACCCGCGATGACAAGCTGTAGCCGGACTTCCACGACGGACCCGGCCTCCACCAGCACCTCGGCTGGCGCCGAATCCGCAAACCCCGGGTGGGTTGCCGCGATGGCCCACGTCCCCGGCTGGAGGCCCGCAAAACCAAACCGGCCCGATGGCCCGGCGGTCTGTTCCCGCCGGACGCCGCGCCCGACGAGCACGAGGGACACCCGGGCGCCCGGCAGGACTCCACCGGTACCGTCAAGCACCACGCCGCCTACGCCGCCCGTCGGTTGCGCGGCCTCGGTCGCAAGAGACATCCCGAGCGCCAGCGTCAGAACGGCGGCTCCGACACGGCCGCGGCGGGCCGGCGGCGCGGCGGAGAGGGAGGGATTCGAATGACCTCGATAAGTCATTGATTTACGGGCGTATGGAGAGCAGGGAATAGGACACTGCCCCACATTTCTCCCCACGTCCACGCTCTTTGCTACGCCTCCTCGCAGCCGGACATGACCAACCAGACCACCTACGGCAGGATCCTAAATCGGCAATCGGTCCACCGAGTCCACAGGCCACATGCTCCCACAGATCCTCAATTGGCGGAATCCGTTACAAGTACGATCACACTGAATTCTCGTTTGCGGTAGTAGGAAACCGGGCAATCCGGGACTGCGTGACCGCACCGTTCAGCCCTCGCTGTACATGCCGACGTTTCGGTGCAGGTTACGGCCTGCCGGTTTCCACGCCGGCCGCGCCGTTTTCGGGTGCTGGAGCCGGGATGGCCGCAGAGTCTGTTGGTCCGGCATCGCGGGCCGAGCGGTTTCGCATGGGTATGAGGTCTTTCGCGATGGCTAGGGTACCCCCGATCATCGCCATTATCGGTTCCTTCAGGAATTCGTAACTCTCATCTGGAGGGGTCCCCATCCGCACCGAGTTGAGAAAGATTAGACCGATCAGGCCGTAACCAAAGAAGATCAGTGTCAAGACGTTAAACCGCAACATTTCGACTATTCTGGTTGCGATTCTGCTCCAAGCTCCGTTGCGCATTGAGTGCTCTCCCTATTGCCACCAGAATCTGGGTGCCTGGATCAGTGGAACGTATCCGTTCGGCGGGAGCAAGCACCGATTGATGACTGCTACATCGTACTCGGCGGCTTGGGATCGGACGCCTCTAAGCCGCGCGGCCCATGCCTGCCGCCGCACTCCGGGTCCACCCGGCGGGCGAACCTGGCGCGGCGACAGCTTGACGGTGGTACAACGTCCTGACTATGGAGCACCGACCATTCCTCGAGTCGGTCGAGCGACCACGGAAAACCCAACGTTGTCGGTACCACGCGCGGCGGACTCGACCGGACGAAGCGGTGCGCCGCTCGCAGCGGCCCGTTGGAAGGCCGGCGGCCCGAAGCAGGCCGACAGTTTCAGGTCGCCGGCCAGCGGCGGTCTGCAATCTCACCGTGGCATCGAACCTCAGTACGACTCTCGCCGTCGTGTGGTGAGCCTGTGATAGGCGAGGGTATACGATCCACGTCGATGGTCTTCTCGGCAGCGAGCGGCTTTCGGTCCCTGGTGACAGGCTCCAAGAGTCCGGCTCGCAGATGTGAGGATCCGACGAATCCCCCAGATTCGATCGCGGGTCACACGGCTCGAGATCAGGCAAGGCGGAGTTCTCGACGGGATCCCGCTAGTTCAGAGCTTCCTGCTGGGACTCAAAGCGGCTTGGATTGGGGTTTCGGAAACTAGACAAGACTGGTCGGCCCAACGGGACCGCCCAGCTCCCGTGAGGAGCATTCGTGATGCCAGAAGATCCCAACGCGGTGCCGACTAATGCAGGCTTGGTCGACAAGCTAGCTGGAGCGACTAAGCCCCTGGCGACCAAGGCAGGTCTGAGGTCCCTCGCGACTCGCAAGAATCTCCAACCGCTCGCGACCAAAGCTGATCTGAGATCTCTTGCCGTTGACGAAGAGATGGGGCCCGTTGCGACAAAGAAGGATTTGGGGCCTCTCGCGACCAAAGCTGATCTGAGATCTCTTGCCGTTGACGAAGAGATGGGGCCCGTTGCGACAAAGAAGGATTTGGGGCCTCTCGCGACCAAGGCTGATCTGAAGTCTCTTGTCACCGACGAAGAGGTGGGGCCGCTCGCAACAAAGAGGGATATTGATTCCGCAATTGAACGGATCGAAGATCGTCTCGTACGCCGCGATCTCACGTTCAAGATGTGGATTCTGTCTGGAATCGTAGGGTTGCTGACGGCGATCGTCGTAGCAGCTCTCTTGCGGCTTTGGCCTCCGTCGTGAATCCCATTGAAGAGACGAAACTAGAGTGGGTGAGGGGCGGACGCGCGATCAACGGTTAGTAAGTTACGAAAGGAGTGTCGTTTGTGTTCACGGCTGACCCGAAACATGTGACAACGGAGTCGAGTGTCGCTGCGAAGTACCACGGTAGGCTGCTTCACGAGGCTCCACAACGCAAGCCACTCATGCGTCTTGATGAGGTCATCGCGGGCGATGACGATCGCCGCGACTATTGTGATCTCGATGGTCTGAACGTTTCGAAAACTCTAGTGAGGCGTCTTGTTGCGTCCACTGTGGTATTGACCTGGAAGGCCAACTTGTCCCGCGAGAAGAATGGCGGGTACCGGCTACAAACAAGCCCCTTTCGTCGTCATGGCCTTCCCGCATGCGGCGGGGAGCGGTTCTCGAATCAGCACGTGGGTGGATGGGGCTCAGGGTTTCTTGTCGGCGCCGACATCATGGTGACTGCAGGACATTGCATATCCCCGGCACCGGACGTTTCCCAGATTGCCTTCGTGTTCGGACTCCGTGTCCCTGAGGCCGGACATCCCGGCACGACGAGTTTCTTGGCGAGCCAGATCTATTTCGGCCGTGAAGTCCTCGTCCATGAGGAGTCGAGTAGCGGGGATTACGCCATCGTAAGAACGGACCGCAGAATCGAAGTTCCGAGTGCCAAACCTCTTCAGGTGCGCACTATGGGCCAGCTTCGAGTGGGGGCGAACGTGGGTGTGATAGGACATCCGAGTGGTCTTCCGGTGAAGGTAGCGTTTGGAAGCGACACCCGAGTGATCGCGCACGAGGGTCCATGGCTGCGCGCGAACCTAGACACGTACGGTGGTAACTCTGGCTCCCCCGTGTTCAATACCGACGGAACTGTTGAAGGAATACTCGTGCGGGGCCAACGTGACTATGAGGTTGACTCATCGAGTCGGTGTTTCCGTAGTCGGCGGGTTCCGAACGCGGAAGGACGGGAGTACGCGACTCAAGCGCGGACATTCGCACACGATATTCCATGAAGGACGCCACATCTTCACCGCCGCCCGAGGACAGGGCCTTATCCTCAGAACCAGCTGTTCAGCCGCGACAATTCGTCCTGAACTGCGTCGCATCCCGGAACACCGAATCTGACTGGACACCCGATGATGCGTGGGACTTTCGGTCGACTGACACGCAACGCACAAAGGAGCAACAGCCGGAAGCATTGCCAGAACATGTGGACTTGCGCAGCAACTGGTGGAAAATTAGGGATCAAGGAGACTCTGGGGCGTGTGTGGGGTTTGCGGCCGCGGACGGCGTGCTTCGCTGGCACTATGTGAAGCAAGGTCTAATCGAAGAGACCGATTTGCCGTCCCCTCGATTCATTTGGATGGCGAACAAGGAAACGGATACATATACCCGTTACCCAACGACGTTTCTGGAAACAGCTGGAACATCTACCAAACTCGCGCTTGGCGTCGCGCAGAAATTTGGATGTGTCTTGGAAGAACTACTGCCCATGACAGGTCTGCTGTCGCCGCTTAGACCCAGTGTCTTCTTCGCCATCGCCGCTAGGCACCGGATTAACTCATACTACAATCTCGGTAAGGACCTGAACCGCTGGAAGAGTTGGCTCGCAACTAACGGTCCCATCTTGACCCGACTTGACGTCGATGACACTTGGATGAACGCAACTGCGACAGAGGGTAGGCTACAGAGCTATTCGGCCGCGACGAAGCGCGGTGGTCATGCGGTATGTCTAGTCGGATACACTGACGACTATTTCATAGTAAGGAACAGTTGGGGCGAGACTTGGGGCGATGCTGGTTTTGCGTATGCAAGGAACGAATACGCCGCTTTGGCCTTTACGGAAGCTTACGGCGTTGTGATGTGAGCGAAGCAGGTCCTTCAGAGCTAGACGAGCGGTCACAATAGCGGGCGACCGTCGGGGCATGTTTCTCACGTTGGAGTAACGCCGTTTTTCTTGTAGCCTGCCTGGATGCGTGGCGGCAATGGACTCGCGGACATTGATGCCACGAAGGCCGGGCTTCGGGGCCAAATAGAAAATCAAGGACTGGCTCAAGGAGAATGCCGAGTTGCAGCAAAGTGCCCTACCCGAAGCGCTCCCCGAACTGGATCGCGAGCGGAAGATGCTCGAAAGGGCGCTCGAGGCGACCCGGAAGAGGCTACGTGATCCCTGCACGGAAGCGGTCGAGCGATACCGGGGGAGGATTCGGACGGGCCCTGTAAACCACTGATACCAGGGACTCACCCACGACGACACCGGGCTCTGCCCCACTTGTTTCCCCACATCCAGACTTCTGCCGGGTGACGGATGCGGGGTGCTGTGCATTCGTCATTGCTGAGCGACCCCGGGAGCTGTCGAAGCGAGGGAGACTGAGTCTTCAGCGCGGGGTGTCCGCGGCGTTGAGTTCAGATCTGACCCCGATGTAAGCCGCCTCAGATGACCTAGGAATCAGCCGGCAGATCGTCAAGCGACTGATCTGGCAGTACCGCTCTACCTCAACGCGCCGAAGCAATTGAGTCTCGGTCGTGGCGAGTTTCTTAGTTTGGCGCCCGCGTTGCGCGATGCGAATCGGCAACGAGGATCAGGGTTCTTGCCGTACCCCGTGCACAAACTCCACGTAGGTCACTTCGCCGTCCGGAAACGCGACCCGCCAACGGCCGTGCTGCTTCCCCTCCACGTACGGCCCGCTCTCAACCTGCCCGTCCGGAAATCTCCAGATCCACCGGCCGTGCCGCTTCCCGTCCACGAACGGTCCCTCAGCAGTGTTGCCGTCTGTGAACCGCTGAACCCAGTGTCCGTTCCGTTCGCCGGCTATATACGGGCCTTCACCTACATCTCCATCAGAATCCTTGCTGACCCAGCGCCCATGCCGCTCGCCATTCATCATCGGCCCTTCATGAACGGCGCCGCTCGGAAACCGCAGGATCCAGTGGCCGGTCTTCTCACCGTCGACGTACTCCCCTTCCTCTACCTGGCCGCTAGCAAACCCCAGGACCCAACGCCCATTCCGCTCGCCGTCCACAAAAGGCCCCTCATGAACGGAACCGCTTGGAAACCGCAGGATCCAGTGGCCGTTCTCGACGCCCTTTACGTAAGGCCCTTCAAGTACAGCTCCGTCCGCGGTTCTCTCGACCCAAGCTCCGTGCCGCTCGCCGTCCGCGTATGGACCTTCCCGAACTTCCCCGTCCGCGAATCGCTCGACCCACGGGCCATTCTTCTCGCCGTCCGCAAACAGCCCTTCGTGGACGCCTCCATCGGCCGAGCGCAGAATCCAATGGCCCTCCCTCTTCCCGTCCACGAAGGGCCCCTCCTCTACCTGGCCGTCCGCAACCCGCAGAATCCAGTGGCCGTGCTGCTTCCCGAACCGGAACGGCCCCTCATCCACCCAACCCGTATGGTCCCGGATCACCGACTTGCCGTGAGGATGCCCGTATCGCCGGTTCCCTTCGTGTTCCTGCTCGCCATCACGGTACGTCCAGGTCACTCTCCCGGGGCCTTGCGCAAAACCGGCCGAACACCCGCCCGTCCACGTCGCGGTCTCCGTAGCCTGCGGAGCGGGATTCCACACATAGCACCCGGGATGGCTGGCGAGTTCCATCCAGCACGCCGAACCCTCCGGCAGCGGTGAGCACTCCGGCGCATCGCGGCGCTCCAGGGTCCGGTCCACGTCCTCCAACAACGCCAGGGCCCGGAAGTACGACTGCGCTTCCCGACCCGCAACTGTCAGATACTTGGTAACGGACTCCTTCGCCGTGCCCAGGAACCCCACGGCGAAAGCAACGCGCGCGCGCTCGAAATGGACGTCCGGCGGCAACTCCAGATCGTGTTCCGCCGCGACGGCGAACACCTCCTTCATGGCCTCTGCTGCGGGGTCCAGGTCGTCGGCCTCGACCAGCCGCCCGGCGCGCAGCAGCAGTTGATCCACTAGGATTTCGGGGGGAAGTTGGACGCCGCCTGCAGACCTGCTCCCCAGCAACGCGATCAACAACAGCAAACGGACTCCGTTGGCCATCCAAGCTTTCCTCCCGGCGGGGCAGCCATGATGGCACACCCGTCGCCCCTCCCGGGGCGCCCTGTCGGCGCTTCGTCTGCCGAAGTGCTGCGCGGCGCAACGTCTGCATTCGGCAATCCTCCGTCCGGCCGCGGATCGCAACGCGTCTCCGGCAGCCCTCGCGTGGGCCGTGACCGAGAATCGACCACGACAGGCGAGAATGGCGGAGCGAGCGATTGATGATCAGAACACAGGGGCCAAGAGGACCCGTGGAACTCAGCATTCACGCCTGCTTGAACGGCCAACGGACGGAACCCAGGACAAAGGATCGGGGAATCGCAGAGGCGATCGAGAAACTCGACCGACGCGGAGTGTGGCACTGGCTGCGCTACGCCGCACTATGGCAAGCGCCCCAGTTGCTCAGCGAGGACGAGCAGCTCGCCGTGGTGCTGACCGAAATCGGAGACCCCGACCATCCGGAGCACAGCGGGGTGGCGTATATCTACGAGGCGCTCGGATCAGACGGGATCCTTCGCGCGCGGGACGCCGTAGCCAGGCAGGGACGGCTGACGCGGGAAACATGGGAGTACTGGACCCGACGGGCGGGCCAGGAGCCAACGACGGCAGACACGAGCAACGTACGGCTCCACGAGCCGTTCCGGTGGGTGAGGATCACCGAGGAAACACTGGACGAGCGTTGCTACGTCCAGATCGATGAAGACCGGGAGGTGTGGGTCGGAAAGCCGTGAAGGAAGGCCCGCAGCCGACGCATAGGGGACGGCTCGAACCGAGAACCGCCGCATCGGGCGAGACTCGGGCCTGATCGGGCGGCAGTTCTCGCTGATTGGCGGAACCGCGAGTCGCGGCTTCATGCGTAGGAACGCCGATCAAGTCGCGAACGGCTGATTTGCTCTCCTTTCACCGTGCCAAGGCCCGCCGGGAGGCAGAGTCCTCATTGATTCCGAGGGTGCCTATTCGGTCCGATAGCTTCCCATGAACGCTCAATAACACCGAGTAATATCAATGGGTTATGACGCTACAATGCTGCCCTCGTGCGTTGGATTTCACTGCAATACACGCTCGTCGGCTATCACGCCGGTTTCGAAGCCGGCACCGCCTCCGCAACGACCGCTCGCGACGCCGCCAATCCCGTAAGGACCTGGCCTAACGGCTGGCTCGAAACCCGGGCTGGCGTGGTCGCCCGCATCGTCAGCCCGGTGGCAGCGTGGACCGCTGCGCGGGTCGCCATCTGGGCGGACCGGCTCCGGCCCCTTCTCGCCGCCCCGGCCTGCCCATGAACGACGCAGCCGCCACCGCGCTCCCCACGTTCGCGGAGCGGACCGCGACCCTTCGTGGCCTCGGCTGGACGGAGCGGCAGGCCGAGTGGCTCGCCTTGGTCTGCCTCCACTCCGGCGTGTTCACCCGTCGCCAGTACGCCGACTGCTACGGCGTCTGCCGACAGCGCGCGGACCAGGTCGCCGTGGCACTGATCGAAGCCGGGATTGCCCGCGAAGCCAGGTTCCCCGATCGCCGTCCCTATCGGCCGACCGGTGTCTGCCACATCCACGCCCGCCCGCTCTACCGCGCGCTTGGGATCGAGAACAACCGTCACCGCAAGCCTGCCTCCCCGGAAATCACCATGCGCCGGCTCCTCTCGCTCGACTACGTCCTCGAACACCAGGATCTCCACTGGCTGCCCACGGAACCCGAGAAGCTGGCCTATTTCGAGAGTCTCGGTATCCCCGTCGCCACCCTTCCCCAGCGCGTCTATCGCGGCCCCGTACCGATCGCTCCACCCACCGCTACTTCGCACTGAAGCTCCCCATCGCGGGCGATCGGACGACCACGACGTTCGTCTACACGGACACCGCCGACCGGCGCCCGCCCCGGTCCGCCGGCATCCGGTCCTGGGCCGCCGCCCACGTTGCTCTCTGGGAAGCCCTCCGTAACCGAGGGGACGCCGTGCACGTCGTTGCCGTCACCCGCACGGACGACGCTGCCGCGAGGAACGCCGCAATCCTGGAGAAATGGTGCGGGCCACCGGCGCCCGCCGTTGCTCACTCCGCAACAGACCAGCAACTCCTTGATGACGTCGAGCTCGCCAACTCCACCGGCGATTTCTCGCAGCTCGACAGGCACGGCGGCTGGCTCGAAGCGGGCAGACGCGCGCTGCGCATCGAGCAGCGCATTAGCGACGCCCGTGGGCCGGCGAAGTGCATCGACGCCTACTCCACTCACGTCGCTGAACGCCTCGCTCCCGACATGCTCGCTCTCTAACCCAGCCGGAGGTCCCCCTGTGGTCGACACCCCCGCCAAACCCCACGACGAGAGAACTCCACGTCGGTTCCCGGAACGTCGCCCGCCGGGAAAACGAGTCCGATGGCAGACCCTTCCCCGTCGCCTTCTCGCGCCGACACCGCACCGACGACGGCTGACGGAGCACCCGCGGTTTCGGCCTGAACAACCTGTCACAACTGGTGGTGGTCGCCGTTCGAACGCACCGGGCCGTTCACGAACGGACGCCCGACTCCCGCGGGTAAGTCATCCCCCACGGGGCCACGTCGGGGGCCACGTCTGTACTAGCGGAAGTCAGCACCCCCTTCCGCTAGCACTTCCGCTACCCCCGTTCTCGCCACCGTGCCCTGCAAGACCCGTTGGCATTGCTACGGTTCGCTCGCGTACTCCCGAACCGCACTCTCCGCTTCGGGGCGGAGAGTTGGGCAGGGAGTATCCATGTCAAGTGGAGCCGCTCCGAACGAGTCCGATCATCCGTTAACGAGGCGCGTGGGCCGGATCCTCGAGGAACTCCACCAGGGCCCGGGCGCGGGTGGCGCGATCATCCCGGATTTGCCTTCCCGCAGGGATCACTCGCGCCGCAGGCGCGGCCGGGGAGCGACCCCCAAAGCGGCAAAAGGGGCGGCAAAAGCCGCCCGTTTCCGGGCCGTCCATCCCGAAGATGGAGGGGGGTCGCTCCCCGCCCCGTTCTCCGCGCAAACGCGGAGAACGGGGGAGAGGATGCCCTGCCCGAAAGGCAACGGGGACAACGGCTTTCGGGAACGACGGTGTGATCGGGAAGCGGCAAAAGCAGCGGCAAAAGGGGGGTGCTGTCCTTTTGCCGCAAAACGCTGACCCCGAAAGCTGCGCAACCGGCGGCAAAAGCGGCTCCCGCCTCTCCGTGCTCGCTGTCCTCGATACCCTCACCGAACGCTCACCCGTGAGCGCCTGGGGCAAGCGCCGTCCAGGTGCGGTTCTGCTGCACAAGGGCGTTGGCGAGGACGAGGAGCTTCCGCATCACCGTCGTCAGGGCGACCTTCGGCGGCTTCCCCCGAGCCAGGAGCGCCTGGTACGTGTGCTTGAGACCGGGGTTGTGGTGCGCGGCGACCAGCGCGGGCATGTAGAGCAGCCGGCGGACCCGGTGCCGGCCGCCCTGGATGAAGCCGCGTCCCTTCCACTGCCCGGACTCCCGGGTGACCGGGGCCAGCCCCGCGAGGCTGGCGGCCCGTGCGCCGGTGAGCGTGCCGAGCTCGGGCATCAGGACGACCAGACCGGCCGCGGTGATGTCCGAGATGCCCGGGATGGAGGTCAGGATCTCCGCCCGGCGCTGCAAGGTCTTCTCCTCCGCGAGCCGCGTCCGGATCTCGGCGTCGATGACCTCCAGCTGCCGCTCGATCTGCCCCAGCCGCTGCTTGTTGAGCCGCTTGCCCACGGGGGTGCGCAACTGCTTGCCGCGGTTGATGGCGGTGACCCGATCCCGGCGCAGACCGTCCCGGATCTGTTGGAGTTCGGCGAGGTCGTGCTGCCCCTCCGACCGCGCCTCGGTCGGCCGCAGATCCTCGACGGACGCCGCCATGGTGGCCAGCATCCGGGCGTCCACCGGATCGGTCTTGGCGCGCCGCCCCAGCGAGCGGGCGAAGGACCGCACCTGGAACGGGTTGATCGCATAGAGCGGGAGGCCGGCCTTCAGGAGCGTCTCCTCAAGCTCTCGGTGGACGGTGCCCGAGGGCTCATACGCGATCCGGTCGACTCCGGAGCCGATTCAGGCGATCAGCTGGCGGAAGCCAGCCCGGTTGTTCAAGAACCGGGCTGTCCCGCCCTCGGGTGCGGCGAAGGCGTCGAACCAGTCCTTGGAGATGTCGATCCCGACGGTGCGAAGGATGCTGTTCATGGGTTCTTCCCTTTTCCTGTGCTTGTCGTGCGAGCCTCGATGCTCGAGTATCCATTCAGGACGGAGGAAGGACGGTGGCGATCAGGACTCCCTAGCGGCCCCTTACGGCCATGCGACCCCGCGATCCGACCACCGTCCCCGACCCGTGAATCGGGCCGGAATCGCCAAGTATGGAAGAGACAAGCGACCCCCCTCCGATCGGCCGATCTACGGTCCCGAAACCCGCATTCAGGCTAGCCCTTCTGCTAGGTGTCGGAGGTCGCTCCCTGCCCGCGCCGACGGCGCGACTGATCCCTGCGGGAAGGCAACTTCGGGATGACGGCACCACCCGCGCGCCGGTCCTCGTGGAGTACCTCGAGAACCCGGCCCACGCGCCTCGTCGTCCCCATCACCGCGGCCCTCGACGCGCCCTGCCTCACGCTCCGCTACGGCGCATTCCCCGCGCCCGGCGACGTTCCGGTCCTCGACCTCATCGCCCTCGAAGATCCCCGCGCCTCCGGGGTGCTTGGGCGTGGCACTACGCGGCACCGGCCTGCGTCACCCTCTCCTTCGGCTGCGCCGTCGTCCGCCACGCCGCGCTCCTCCGCCACGCCGCCGGCCGGGCTGCCGCTCTTCCCTTGAACCGCTTCGCTGGCGCCGCCGAAGCGGCCAACCGACTTCTCAGCTGGCGGGTCGTCGTCGCCTTCTTTCTCGCGTGCGTTGTGCTCGCGTGGTCCGCCGTGGCGCGCCCTTTCCCCGCGCCCGGCGACGTTCCCATCCTCGACCTCATCGCCTTCGAAGACCCCGGCTTCTACGCGGTCATCCGCACCTGGCATCTCCTCATGCCGTCGGTCATGGCCTTCATCGGCGTCATGGTCGTCACCAGCTCCTACCGCCTCTGGTTCGGTTCCCGCACGCGGGACCGCCGCTTCGGCCGCGGCACCCTGCCGCCCTGGCCCACCTCGCCCGCCGACAACTCTCTTTCTCTCGTGGTCGGGGAGTTCCACCATCCCACCGAGCCCCGCGAAATCACCCGGCCTTCCTGGCTCACGCTCCCCGAGCGCGGCCTGTATACCGGGATCGCCGTCTTCGGCGCCGTCGGGACCGGCAAGACCTCCGCCTGCATGCGGCCCTTCGCGCAGCAGCTCCTCTCGTGGCAGTCCGCGGACCCGCAGAAGCGGGCCGCCGCTCTCGTCCTCGAAGTCAAGGGCGACTTCTGCCACGACATCCGCGCGGACCTGGAAGACGCCGGCCGGGGCGACGACTACATCGAACTCGCCCTCGGGGGCCGCTGGCAGTGGAACCCCCTCGCGTCCTCCCTGGACAGCTACTCGCTCGCCTACACCGTCGCCTCGCTGCTCAACCAGCTCTTCGGCAAGAGCAAGGAGCCCTTCTGGCAGCAGGCGTACACCAACCTCATCCGCTGGCTGATCGAACTCCACCGGGCGCTCCCCGACCAGTGGGTGACGTTCCAGGACCTCTATCACTGCGCCATTGACCCCCAGCGCATCGGCCAGAAGATCGAACAGGCCAAGGCGCTCGACGGCCCCCCGCCCACCTACTACATCGTCGCTTCGAGGCACGACATTCTCCGCAAACGCGACGACGGCCTGCTCGAATACCCGTGGCAACCCGCCAGCGACGACGGCGACGGCATCCGGGTCCCCTATGACGAGGAGCTGCTCGATTCCCTCAGGTCCGTCGGGGTCGAGGCCACCGTCGAGGCGAGTTACCGCCCGCCGAGCGAGCATGCCCAGCGCGTCGCCGCCATCGAGCGCTGGTACCACTACGACTGGCTCCAGCTCGATACCAAGCTCCGGACCTCCATCGTGGAAGGTGTGAGCGTTTTCCTCTCCATGTTCGACCTCCCGGATGTGGCCCGAGTGTTCTGCCCGCCACCGCCGCCGCCCGCGGCGCCCGTCCCCCACGACCTCCCGTCGCCCCCACCGGGCGCGACGACGCCCGTCGCCACCGGCCTCCTCCAACGCCTCCCGCCGCTCCAGCAACTCATCGAGTCGGGCAAGGTCATCGCCCTCAACATGCCGGCCGGAGCCAACCCCGCCCTCGCACGCACCGAGGGCGTCCTGCTGAAGAACGCCTGGCTCCAGACGCTCCTCGCCCGCCCGGCGCAGATCAAGCTCAACCCCAACCGCTACTTCCGCCCCGCCGTGTTCCTCTGCGACGAATACCAGAGCTTCGCGTCCGTGGGAGAGGACGACCCCGCCGGCGACGAAAAGGCCTTCGCCCTCACCCGCCAGTCCCGCGTCATCCCGATCGTCGCCACCCAGTCCATCAGCTCGCTCAAGAGCGTGCTGTCGGGACAGGACGCCTGGCGCACGCTCCTCCAGACCCTCCGGACCAAGGTCTTCCTGTCGCTGAGCGACGACAGCAGCGCCGAGCTGGCGTCCAACATGTGCGGCAAGGTGCTCCGGCTCTCCCCCTCCTACTCCTTCACGGAGTCCGCCAAGCCCGGCTTCTCGGTCATCACCGCCCGCGCCGGCGGGGCGAAAGGCACCCTCGGCACCTCGAAGTCCTACCGCGAGCAGCGGGAGCCGCTCTTCCACTCCCGCGCCTTCTCCCTCCTCGAGAACTGCCAGGCGATCATCCTCCCCTACGACGGGACCAACGCGCAGCCCGCCACCCGCGTCTATCTCAAGCCACACTACCTCCCCCGCGACCGCCCCTACTGGCGCGCGCGGGAAGCCGGCCAGATATGAGCATCCGTGTGCTTACCGCCGGTCGGAGCGGGAGTGTGCCTGAAGTCTCCTGGAGACTGGGGCGCTATCATGGGTAACGGTCGCTTGGGATCCGCACCGATGTCCCACGAGGACACCAGCAGCGTCTGATGGCGGAATACGACCTGCCCGCCGGCCCGGCCGAACTCTTCGAAGCCGTGCGCGGCACCCTTGGCGACTACCTTGGTGGCCAACACCACATGCGGCTCGGCGGCGGGACGGCGCTTGCTGCCCGGTGGGCGCACCGTCACAGCACCGACGTGGATCTCTTCATTGGGCCCGCACCCTACGAAGGCCTCTTCACCGAACGGCTCTCGTTCCGCGATCATGTACAGCGCCATCTGGGCGCTCATGCCGTCGATATCGATGCTGGGCTCGCCACGATCCACTTCCGCCAGAATGATCAGCTTGGCGAAGTGACCCTCGCCACCAGCCCCCCTCTCACTAGGCTTCCGGCGTCCTCGGACACTGTCCGCAACACCCCTGTCCACCTGGAAGCAACCGCCGAGATACTCGCCAAGAAGCTCCACTACCGCATGTTCCTGCAGGGGCGGCTCCTCCCGCGCGACCTCTACGACCTGGCCATCGCCAGCGAACGCGAGCCCGGCTCGCTCCATTCCGCGCTATGCGCTGTCGATACTCCCGATCTCCGGGCGATCCAGGCGCAGTTGCGTTCCTTGCCCGACCGCTGGCTGGCAAACCATGGCCAGCCACTCATCAGACCGGTCAGCCGCCGTGCCGCCTCCAACGCCGTCCGCATCACTGATGAGATCATCACGGACGCACTCCGTTCCAGGGTGCCGTCCCGATCGTTCCGAACCGACACCCCCTGGGAACGCTGAGGGCACACAACAATGCTCGATGTCGTGAAGATCCGTCACTTCTACTTCCATCCTCCGCCCGATGACCCGGCACACGAATCGACTCCTGAAGAACTGTGGGCGGCGGCCGAACGCCAAGCGGTCGAGGAATGTCTCCTCCGGGCCGGCGATCCGAGAGCTGAGGGCCTCGGCGAACACGGCTCTCTCGTCGGCGGGCCGGACAAACCCGCCCGCTGCTTCGGTTTCAATCCTGAGAGACGCCTTCCCCGCAACCCTCTTCCCTTGAGCTGCTTCGATCATCCTCGCGCCCGCGCCACACCGCCCGTCACACCAGAGAATCCGGACCTGTTCTTTGCCGGTCTTTCCGCCAGCTATCTCGCGGGTTATCCGAACCGCCCGCATGGCGCCGCGCTCGGCCGTATCTTCCGCGCGGCCGAGCTCACCCCCGTGGAGCGCGACCAGCTCTGGCACATCTTCGCCTGCATCCATACGAAGAATCTCGTTCGTCTGCTCGCGCGGGGCGGCCTCTCCATCTACCAGGTCGCGCGCGCCATCCACCTCTCTCACGCCCGGTTCGGCAACGTCGCTGCCTGGATCAACCAGTTCGCCGCGCGCCCCGAACCCACCAACCAATCGGCGCAATCACCTGTATCCGTCTAGTGGCGGAATACGAGGTTCTGGCCCGCCCGTCCGAGCTCTTCGAGGCAGTCCGCGAGGCGTAGTGCCTCGGCGCCGAACACCACATGACACATTCGATGAGATGCGCGGGGACTCCATTCACCTCGCCGACTGGTCGGACGTGCATTTGAACTCCGACGAAGATGTAGCAGTCTCATAGAGTCGCACTACGTGGTCAATCTGGTGGAGGGCTGCCTCGTGGTGACCGTCAGCACAATAGGGTGCAGCAAGAGTGTTTGCAAGCCTTCGCACGGCGTCGCCTCCGGCCCTGGCTCTCGATGCGAATGACCAGACGTAATGGTCAAATGGACGCGTGCCAGGTTCATGTTCTCGAAGGCACAGCAAGTAGTAGAGGCAATCAAAGACGTACTCCCCCAAGGGCCGTTCTGGCCAAAACTCTCGAATCTGCCCATCTCGCCCTACGAGCTCCCGTGTATTGGCCGGCCAGTGCCGGTAGGCAGCTTCTGACACCAGTATCCTGGAACCCAGAGGCTTATGTCGCTTCAAGAGCCCCACGGCGTCAGATATGGCCGTGCCTGATATCTGAGTCCCAAGAAAGTTCTGAAGTTGCAAACGGGGAAAGGGCTTGCGTTCCACGAAGCTGCCGTGCCCAATGAGACACTGAGGAATGAGGCCATCGGAAAGCCATCGAGAAACGACTAGGGAAATAAACTCAACGAACTCGCCGGCGTTCTCGGCAGAGGCCGTTGCGACGCACGTGTCGGACAGCAGATAAACCTTGACGTTCGGACTTCCGGAAGCAGCTACGACCGCTCCCCCGTAGTAGTCAGGTAGGCTATCCATGCCTCCCTTGGACACTTCCATGGTGAATCCCAAGAGATCGCTATAGAACGAGAAGTGCCCGTCAACGGGGAGCAGTCGATTCTTCTCTGCGATCCTGGGGTTCCCTACTCCACTCAACAATCGACCGTCGCCTACTCTTGTTGGCGGCTGTCCCGAGCGCAGGTCGGCCGAACTCACGGCATCCCTACAGATCTGATGCGCTTGGATGTAGTGTCCTGCGTTCAGAAAGAAGGGCCGATCGTCGTCGTCACGATACCGGTATGACATTGTGTTTCGATGTTCCAGACCTCGGAGTTGTTTCTGGAACCGATTTTCCAATCGCGGTTCTTTCCGACGTGCCGTTTCAGCAGACCGTGCACCGATGAGTCAACTCGACAGTAGACTTCCTACCAGCGCGATCAGCTTCCCATCATCCTGTCCTCATACCAGTCATTCAGCTCTTTCTCCTTCGCAAAACGTCTTACGCTCGAATCGGTTAACAGTGTGAGTATCACATGCTTTGTGAGGAGTCGCATGTTGTGAGCATCATCCTCACTCACGCGGTAGGCGCCGCTGTGAATGACTTCTGACCGAACGTTATAGAGTCTTGTCGCCATCCTTTGGAACTCACGCCGATCACGAACCGTCCTCGACAGCATTCTTCCAATTCTCTGAGAAAACCTGTGGCTCAACTCACCTTGATTCACACTGGGCAAGACGATGCATTCCAACGCGATCGTGTTCAGAATGAACCCCTCCTCGCGCACGGGTGCAACTGTAGCTCGTCCTGCCCAGCGGACCGCTCTCAGCAAGAGTGCGTCAACGGCCGTGCTCTCTCCTTGGAGTAGAGCACTAACTCGTTTGACGGCACGCTTAATGCCGGTTTGTGAGCGGAGCCTTGCGATTGCGTACCCTCCAATCGGTCCGGTAGCGTGTGACTCGTTAACGAAGGCCCCATTCCCGTCGACGGCGATCCTCGTCTTAAGTGTTGGTTCACCTTCGCCGGGTAGGAACAGCCAACCATGATTGTAGTCAAGCAGGTCGGAAAAGAAGTTTAGGCACTCGATGGTTGCTTGAAGCGCCCTTTCGGCCAATGCTGGTGCAGCCTTGACGTCACGGGCTTCGCACTTCACTATGGCAACATTGGAGCCCAAGAGGCGCTCTTCTGAGGCAGCCAAGAAGGGACGTTGTTTGGCTTTGAACCTCTTGCGGAGCTGGCGACGTTGGTAGTTGGTGAATGCAACGAATCGGATGCGGCCGAAGGCTGATGGTAGCGATCGCTTGTCCAGACCGCCGACTTTAAGCCAGCACTCGTAGGTCTCGAGCTTTCTGTTAGCGAGCTCTTGAATCGCCGCGACAGCCTCGTCCATGCGGATCTGTGCATCGGAGTTTCTGCTTTGAGGAATGTCCACGGTTGCGAATACAGCATCGAGTAGGGCAGATTCGATGGCGGCACGAGATAGATCGTCGTCCGGGGCAAGTTGTTTGTCTAACCGGGTGAGAACCCGTTTGTACTCTCTGTATTCGCTTGAAGGGAGGGTCAGAATACCCTCAGCCGCCCGGAACCATGAGGCACCTCTAAGCATGTCGCGAGGGTCTGAGCTAAAGCTGCTGTCCTTCAATAGCTGCCGTAAGAAAGCTCGGACAAACGACAGGTCACCCGCGCGGTCCCGAGTCTTCTTCTTTCTCTTGGTCATTCCTGTGTTTCCGCCGAGCGGATAGTCTTGGGTGGGCACCCTTGTGGTCTCCCGCTGCGGCAATGTACGTGCTTCTCTCGCTGTTGCGTACAGCGTGAAGAAGACCGAGGGCGCGCGACAGCCTCGCGGCGAGGCAACGGCAGTTGTTCCGGACCACGTGGAACGTCCCGGAGAGGAGATCCGTAGCGGCGATCGGCAACTACTGCCGATTTCGCAGCCCCGAGGTCATCGGGGCTGCGCTCAAACCTCATCACATCCGACTCCTGACCTCCCTGACGTCTGTCGCCCGTGTTGTCGTTCCTGCCGTGCGCTGGGTACACCATCAAGCGCATTTGCGCGTGAGCATTCTCGCTACTTCCCCGATGGCCCCGAGCGTTTCGGCAAACGAAAACATGATAAGGCAAGTGATAACACGGGTCTGAGACGGGCCGTATTGCCGGGATAAATCAATGACTTATTATAGCGGCGCAATGGACCTCTGGGCCGTGTTCCTGGCCGGACCCGCCGTCGTAACCTTCCGCCCGGCTCCAGGATCGCGGGTGAACTACGGGTCGCATGCCGCATAAGATCCAACCGTCGTGGTGAAAACGGACCTCATCAACCGGGCCACAGAGGTAGCAAATCTGGAGCTTTTCGCCGCGCGGCGCGCGGTGGAGACGCTGTTCGAGAACCTTGGCTCAGCGCCTCAGCGCGGCGACCACATGGTGCTGCGGAGGTTCGGGGTGTTCCAAGCCGCCCCCCGAAAGACGGGAAAGGCGCGGAACCCGCGCACCGACGAACCGGTGAGTCGTCCCCGAGGATGGGCGGTCAGCCGATTGTTGGGCACCTGTGCACTGTCGGGAGCTACATCTCCCCGTCTTGGCTTGTCGGATGAGAAGGTATGAAAACAACGAAGAACGTAGTTCGTTTCTTGGTGTTGTCGCTCTGCATCGGCGGGATGGTGGGTGGACGCCAGCTACCGCCAGAGGTGCAGTTGGACCGGTTGTTGGTGCGAGCCGAAACGCTGAATGCCGCTGACGATCTCGACGGTGCGCTTGCCGTGATGTCGCAAGCCTTGGCCCTTCAGGAAGAGTACGGCCTCGAATTTCGCCCGAAGTTCCATTTCGTGCACGCGCAGATGGCATTGGAGGCAGGTCGCATCGAAACTGCGGAGCGATCGGTAACGGAATACCTCAAGAGTGTCGGCAGGGAGGGGGAGTTCTATTGGGAGGCTCTAACGCTATTGGAAGAACTAGATGGCCTTAGAACCCGCGTTGGACCCGACTGTCACGAAGCGGCAGCATCCGCGTGTTGGATGGCACTGATCGGGCGGCCGGATTGTTTCATCTGGATACCGAAGTCCGTCATACCTGAGCGTCTTCTCTTTGGCACCGATGAAAGGCTTGAGTGGACGGGTGGTTGTTCGGAAGGCCGAGCCACAGGGGCGGGACGACTAAAGCGGGCTGGAGATCGAGTCAGCCATGCAGGGCACGAAGGAACGTTCCGGTTAGGAAAGAGGCATGGCAAGTGGGTGCACCGGGGCCTGTTGGGAAAAACTCTAGAGGAGGGTTCATATGTGGACGGCGAGCGGCACGGCCGTTGGGTACACAAGTTGTCGAACGGGAGCACTCAGGAGGGGTCTTACGTCAATGGCACACGCGATGGCCATTGGGTGGAGAAGGATGCGGACGGAGTCATTCGCGAGGGGTCGTACGTGGACGGACAGCGCGACGGCCAATGGGTGGAGGAGGGTGCGGACGGACGCACGCGAGAAGGGCCTTACGTGGACGGAAAGCGCCATGGAGTTTGGGTGCTGAAGGAGGAAGACGGATCCACCTACGAGAATAGGTTCGTGGACGGTAGGCCGGGCGCTTGGGAACGGCAGGATGTGCAGGAAGACTTTCCGGCCCCGGGCGCCACAAATCAAGGCACCACTCGCGACAGCCCGTCAGCCACGAGCGCCGGTAGGACGCGTACTTCCCAAGGCCAGCCAAGGGTCGATTCCGCTACCACCGGCGCATGTGAGATTCCCGGCTTTCCCAACAATCCCGATGCATTCGATCCGAACAACACGAGACTCTCGTACTGCGAAGTACGAGTCGGTGGGCAATGGGGACCCGATCATCTGATCTTCTATGCGCTGGACGCTGAACTGAAGCGCTGCCAGTTCACTATGGGGATGGTTCTTCCGGAAAAAGTAGGGCTGTTTCGTGAACAGATGGCGCAGGCGTGCGACCTTCTCGAGGCCATGGCCGGAAGAGGTGGGAGCGATTGTCGCTGTCCGCGGAGCTACTACAACCTAGGACGAGACTGACTGCAGCGGCTTCCCGTCCGCCTTCTCGATGCGCCGGATGCCCGTACGGAGTCTCAACTGCCCTAGCCGGCGGAGTGGGCGGCGTTCCTCGCCGGAGTCGAGAACACGGTGGCGCGCGCTCCTGACGGTCTCGTTCGAGGAGCGCCTCTGACCTGACGCACTACGAACTGGAACAGCGGCGGCAAGGCGAGCAGATCGAAGCCTTGCGGCAGCGAATCGAGCGGCAGCCAGCGGAGAACGCAATCTTGCGGCAGGAGTTCGAGCGGCTCGACGGGCAGGTGACAAGCTTGGCCCAGGACTACAGGACGCTCACCGCGACGTTGCGCGTGCACTGGACGTGATGCGTCGGCGCGTACGCGAACGCAGTGACGGACCGACCCGGTGAGGGACTGTCAGAACTTCCGTGTTTGGGCCGTTCTGGGCGGACCTGATGGGTCCGCCCGGATCTCACTACAGTAACGGTTGCGGTCGGGACGGTGGTCCCGAGTGTCCGAACCCCCGTTGGCGTGTGCCGCCGGGCTGGGTCCGGGAGCGATCTCCGGGGGCTGTCCATCCGCGCCATCAGGGCAGCGCCGACAGGTACGGAGCGGGGATCGCGATGTCCGCTCACGAGCCGTCCAGCACGTAGCGCTCGCCGAAGCGGATCGCGAACTCCGGCCGCACTTGGTGCCAGAACAGCGGCGGCGCGCGCCATCCGTTCTTGAGGTCGCGCAGCGCCAGGTAGATCAGCTTGGTTGCCGCCCGGTCATTCGGGAAGTGGCCCCGCGTCCGCACCGCCCGGCGGGCGGACCTCGCTCAGCGCCCTGCGAAATTCCTTGTAGTTAGCCGAGTCAAATCCCGTCAGGAACCGTCTAGCCGATTCGACGGTCCTCGCACCCAGATCGATCTTCCCGTTTTGCTCCATGGCTTTGGCGTACCAACAGGTTAGCCGTTCCGCGCGTCCTCTGCGGTAAGTCTCGGAATGTCCGAAGCAAGGTTGTCATTCCTTTCCTGTAGAACTGTAATCGTGTGTTCCCTCAGCCTGTTCGCGATACTCAGCGCGAACTCTTCACTAGCTTGCCCGGCCTCCCTCAGCATTTCTGCCTTTTTCTCCACTATCGCTTGCTCAGCCGCCCTTCGTGCCTCGGTCCTTGCAGACTCCGTTACCTTCCCGGCCTCCCGTAGTGCGGTGGAACGAGCCTCGATTACTGCACCGCGGTCGATGCGGAAGGTCATGAACACGAAGACGCCGGTAATGAGAATGCCGAAGATTGCAGCCGTCACAGCTATGAATCCGGCGTCAGCTCCGGGTAAGACATTCTTAGCTAGCCCAATCTTGAAAGACATCACGATGGCATAGACGACGACCGCAATCGTCGACAAGAGGAGCGTGGCG
The DNA here is from genome assembly GCA_965116805.1 of Vicinamibacteria bacterium. Classification (GTDB taxonomy): domain Bacteria; phylum Acidobacteriota; class Vicinamibacteria; order Marinacidobacterales; family Marinacidobacteraceae; genus Marinacidobacterium. The sequence goes on along the minus strand of OZ220713.1, from coordinate 196,233 downwards.
CAGAGCACGTACACAAGGTGCTTCATGTGTCTAGGCAGTTGTTCAAGTTGCTGAGAGCTTGGTTCGTCGGGCATCGCACTATCCTCCATTCGTTACGCAGGTCGTACACGCATTACACCACACTATTCGCTGCGTCCTCTAACCTGGATTCGGACCTCCGTGCCCAGGTACTCCTGAGCGTCCCCGTCGTGATGTCGAGTAGGGGAGTCGTCCAGACTCGCGAGCTCTACCGCACCGGCTCCGTGCCGGGAGAGTAGCCCTATCGCTCTAGCGGCGGGTAGAGCCACGCCCGAGTGAATCGCGTATGCGGCTACCCACCGATACACCTTTTACCCCACATCGGACCGCGCTGAGCGCCGTGAGCGAGAACCGACTCGGCCTGTTGGCACGTTTCTAGGCGCCCCTAGTGTTCGAGGTCACACCGGCGGGTGGACTCCAGCTTCCGCCGGAAGTCCTGTTGGACCAGCTTCTCCTCCGGACCGAGCGGCTGGTCGAGGCCGGCGATCTCGACTTGGTGGTTCCGGTCATGGAGGAGGCGTTCGCCTTCGCGACAGAGCACGAATTGGAGTTGCCACCCGAGTTCCGTTTCCAGCACGCGCGGGTGGCGTTTGCCGTGGGGCTGCTCGCGACGGCGAAGGAGTCCGTCACCGAATACCTAACGGTTACGAGCAGGTGAGCGGAGTCATATGTCGAGGCGGTAGCGCTGCTGGAAGACGTGGATCGGATCCTGGAGCGGCGCGATGCGCCGGAGGGGAAGGGAACCGGCGATACGGGCAGCCGCACGGCGAGTCGGTGATCCGTGACCATACCGGTTGGGTTGATGAGGGCCCGTTCCGGTTTGGGAAGAACCACGGACGGTGGGTCACCAGGGATGCCGATGGAAACGTAGCCGAGGGGCCGTTCGTGGACGGGAAGCGACACGGCCGGTGGCGAATCGCCTTCCCGGACGGGGAAGTGACATACGTGGAGTTCGTGCAGGGGATCCGTCAGGAGCCCTGATCATCGATGGCGATTCGCTTCGCAGGACCGCGTTGAGCTCAATCACCGCATCGGAGAGCGTGAGTGACAAACGACGTGATACCAGGGTTTGGAACATCGCATAACATCCTATTGAATCAATGGTTTATCGAGTCACAAAGGCCGACCACTGGTCCATGAGCACGCGGCGTCGTGCGAACAGATCGCTTCGAAAGTAGGCCCCCTCCACTCCCCCGACCGTATGGGCGAGCGCGGCCTCGGCGATCTCGCGGGGCTTACCCGTCTCCGCGCACCAGTCGCGAAACGCGCTTCGGAACCCGTGGACGGTCGTCCGGCCGGCGAGGCCCTGGTCCCGCAGGATCTTCGTGAGAGTCATGTTGGAAAGGGAGTGTCCCGGCCTCAGGGCTGACGGGAAGATCAGTCCGCTCCCATCGTCCAGTGGCCGCGCCCGCTCGAGAACACCCAGCGCGGCATCGCTCAGCGGAACCCGATGCTCCGCACCCCGCTTCATGCGATCACCCGGAATGCGCCATTCCCGTGCTTCCGCGTCAACCTCCGCCCACGTCGCCCCGCGAGCTTCGCCGGATCGTGCCGCGGTCAGGACAAGGAACCGGAGGCAGAGTTTCGCCGCCTTGCTCGCTCGTGACGCCTCCACCGTTTCCAGCGCGGACGCGACCTCCGAATACGGCAGCGCACGGAAGTGCTGTCTGACCGCCGGCATCTTCGGCAGCGCGCCGTCGATCCCTTCTCCAGCGACGTTCTCCGCTACGTGGCCGTGCGCCCAACACCAGCGCAGCACGGCACGCATTCGCTGGCGGACGCGTCGCGCCGTCTCCGGGCGGTGTGTCCAAATCGGGGTCAGCGTCCGCAACACGTCCTCTCGGCGGATTCGGTCCACGCTCATATCGCCGATCACCGGATAGGCGTGGCGCTCCAGGGTCGCCATCCAGTCCGTCGCGTGCTTGTGGTTCCGCCAGCGTGGACGGAGAGCGTCGCACGTCCGCGACGCCGCCTGCCGGAAGGTCGGCGTCTTGGCGCGACGCTTCGCAGCGAGCGGATCGCCTCCGGAGCGGGCGAGCCGTCGGTTGTCGTATGCCTTGGCTCGCGCCTCGGCAAGAGTTACCAGCGGAAAGCCGCCCAACCCGAGATCGTGACGACGCCCTTCGATCGTCAGCCGCTGAACCCACGACTTCGATCCGCCGGGCGCGATCCGGAGGTAGAGCGTCGGGTCCGCTCGGTAGAGGCCGGGTTCAGAGAGCGATTTGGCCCGCGCGACAGTCAATGTTCCCATAGTTACCCAACGCGTTGTCCCACGCGCCATACGGGACTATAGAGGAAGCGACCGAACGCCGCAAGATCATAAGATGTTGAAATGTGGGGTATTACAACTCATTCTTGGGAACAGGAACGAACGCGAGAACCACCCCGGCGGCGGGAGGGAGGGATTCGAACCCTCGGCGCGGTATCCCGCGCAACTGCTTAGCAGGCAGCCCTGTTCAGCCACTCCAGCACCTCTCCAACGCCAGACAAGGCGGTAGTTTCGCCGCCGGATGGGGCATGGTACACCGGTGGAATCACGACCGCGTCAGGCCGGCGTACGACATCGAATCCTGCTATCCTCATGTGTTCCCGCAACACTGGGAAGTCGTCCAATGGCAGGACACACGGCTCTGGACCGTGGAATCGGGGTTCGAGTCCCTGCTTCCCAGCCAGCCGGGTGTGGGCGGAAGGGGCGTCCGCCCGAAGGGAGCCCCGACGCCCGAGGCGAAGGAGATCTCCGATGAGAAAAAACACGATTCGCAAGGCCGGACTCGTTGCGCTCGGCCTGCTCTTTGTCGCGCAGACGGCAATGGCCCAGATGGGTACCGGCCGGGTGTCCGGAACGGTGAAGGATCAGGAGGGGAACCCCATCGAAGGGGCGACCGTCACCGCACAGGCCGGTGACTCGGGGCGGGTCCTCGAGGCCACCACCGACGAGCGCGGCCGCTGGGCCATCCTCGGCTTCCGGTCCCGGGCCTACGACTTCTCGGTCCAGGCGCCGGGCTTCATGCCCTACAACTATCAGGCGCCGATGCGCCAGGCGGGGAAGAACCCCGACATGGACCTCATTCTCGAGCGCGCCCAGATGGGACGGTCCGCGGGCACCGGCGGCGGCCTGCTGGCGGAGGCTCAGGAACTGCACCAGGCCGGGCGCTTCGACGAGGCGCTCGCGATGTACGACGAGGTCCTCACGGCCGATCCGACGGTGTACCAGATCAACCTGAACCGGGCCGCGGTACTCCGCGAGCTCGGCCGGCCGGATGAAGCGAGAGCGGCCTTCCAGATCGTGCTGGACCAGGAACCCGGGAACGCGGCGGCTCTCGTGTCACTGGGCGAAATGGCGATGGCCGACTCGGACATGAACGGGGCGCTCGCCTACTGGGAGCAGGCGGTCGATTCCACCGAGGACGAGGTCATCCCCTACAACGTGGCGCAGATTTCCTTCCAGAACGGCGAAACGGACAAGGCGATCGAGTACTACATGATCGCCGCCGACCGGCGCGCGGACTGGGCCGAGCCGTTTGTCCAGATCGGCATCGTCTACCTGAACATGGGCGACTTCCCGGCTGCCGCCGAACAGTTCGAGATGGCGATCGAGGTGGAGCCGGAAAGCGCCGCCGCGGCGCAGGCGCAGGCGATGCTGGACGCCCTTCCGAAGCCGGAGTAACCAGCGCGGCGCCTGCCCGGCGGCAGTCACCGGAGGGGTGGCCGAGCGGCTTAAGGCGGTGGTCTTGAAAACCACTGGCCCGAAAGGGTCCGGGGGTTCGAATCCCTCCCCCTCCGCGGGAGCGCCGGTCTTCAGACCGGCACCGCTGGCCGAAGGCCAGCGTAGTACGCGCCCGGCGTGCCGCCGCTACCTTCGTACGAGGGCCAGGTTGTACGGATCGTTACCAACGCCGGTCACCGTGCCTACGACGCGGCGCGCTCCAAGATCGATCACATAGACGTACCCGGTCTCCTCGGAGAACGGCTGCGACCCCGGCCCTCCGCTGATCACCACGTAGCGGCCATCGGAAGTGATCGCCGAACCCTTCGGGCGGGCGGGCCGTCCGTCCGCCCGGCTCAGCGGAATGCGCGCGACCTCCGCGTCGGGATTGCCGGCCAGCGTCAGTTCCAAACTCACGATCGACACGTTGTCGGCGCGAACGTTCGGGACGATCACCTCTCTCCCGTCCGGGGTCACGGACGGTATGAGCGGATGTGTCTGCTCCTCGGGATCATCCGTCCCTACCAGGATGCGCGCGACCTCGGCGTCTTCGTCACCGGCGCTCGCCCGATCGACATCGATGATCGAAATCGTGTTCCCCGACCGGCTCTCGCGCTGGCTTCCTCCGTTGGCAACGATGACGTGGCGCCCGTCGGGTGTCGCCGTGATGCCCCAGGGGCCGACCTGCATCGGGATCCGGCCGAGTTCCGCGCGCCGATCGCCTTCAAGAGCGCGAGCGAGGGAAATCACCGACACGTCGTTCGTGCCGCCGTTGGCGGAAAACACGTACTCGCCGCCATCGCTCGAGCGTCCGAGCGCCAGCCCGTTCGGATTCGGGAAACACCCCAGGTGGGGACCTGGGGCAAGTACGGCCAGATTCCCGGGCGGCCCGTAGGGAGCGGCGTGGGGGACCGGGTACTCCTCGCAGGCGAACCCGGGTGAGCCGAGCGCCAACTCCACCGTAGCGCGGAGACTTCCCGTCCGTCGATCGATGAACGTGATGCGATTTCCGCCGTCCTCGGTCAGGTGGTTCTCGGCGTTGCCGACGATCAGCATGTCGGGCAGCAGGACGACGCCGAGCGCGCCGAAGCCGCCCGAGTCAAGGTGCCGCCTGAGGGCGCTGGCTGTCTTGTCGTTGTCCGGATCGAGGACTTCGTCCACGTCCAGCACCGCGATCATTCCCCGGCCACCGTGTTGCCGGAACTCGACGTTGTCGATGGCGCCATGGTGATTGACCACATACACGGTGCCGCCGTCCTCGTTCACGACCAGATTGGCGGGATCGCCCAGCGGTTGACCGTCCAGCCGGTCGAGCGCCACCTTGGCGCGACTGACGACCGCGTTCGGGGTGTTGTCGTTCGCCGGATCGACGGCGCGGTCAAGAGAAACCGCGTAGAGGTACGGCAACCGCCGCCCCGTCGCGAGGATGTAGGTGCTCTGACTGACGGCTTCGTGAGCACTGCACACCGTCGCCAGCAGGGCGGTGATCACGAGCGTCAGACGGGGGAGCGACGGTGTCGAGGCAGCCACGCCCCGAGCATGCCCGTTACGCGGGAAGGCCCGCAACCCGGTCACTCACAGGCGTGCCCGTCGCCATCGCGGTCTCGCGCCGTGTTCAGCGCGTAGGTCCGCTTCTCAGCCTCGTCCCACGCCGCCTGGTAGGTCCCGCCGTCGCGGTTCACGCCGCGGGTCCATCCCGCCTGGCGCATGGCGTTGCAGTTCGGAAAAGCCTGAACTGGTGGCGCCTCGGCTACGGCAGGGGGCCGGGTGAGGTCGCAGGAAATCTCCGTGGATTGGCAGGAGGTGAGAATCCCGTCGAGCGCATCGGCTTCGGCCTGATCGATCGTCAATCCATACGCGAGACGAACGTCCAAGACCCGCTGGGCGAACCAACAGCGGTTCTGGTCCGGCAGCCATTCCGCCGCGTCGTGGGCCACTTTCTCCCGGCGGTTCACGGCTGGCGATGCCAACGTGAGATTGAGTAGGTCCCGCGCGAAGCGGGTCCGCGTCGCGGCGTCGGCCCCGCAGAGGCCCGAATCGTGGGCCTCCGAGCGCGCCACGATGTGCTCGATGTCGGTTTCCCGGATAGAGTCGAAGCTCTCGCAGGTATAAGGGCTGTAGATCCCGCCCAGGTCGCGCACGACGCTGTTCTCGACGGACTGCGGGTAGCGGTAGTCATCGGCGTCGTATGGCGCACAGCGTTCCTCCGGGGCGACCGTCAGTCCGCGCCAGGTCGTTGCGGTGGCCGGGGGTGGGGGAGCCGCGGTCATCCCGGTTGCGTGCATGGACCATGCGCCATGGATCAGCTCTTCCCCCATCCCGCTGGCGGACCGGACACGCAGGTGGGCGGTCGTTCCTGCGGGAAGATCCTCCCGCCGATACGAGGTTTGGTCGGCCGCCCGGTCGATCACCTCATCCGCATCGGTGAACGCGTCGTCGGGGCTGTACTGGACCTGGTAACCGCTGACCCCCGATACGGCGTTCCAGGTCCATTCGATGAAATCACCGCCGGCCTCCGAGACGCGGAGTCCGGCGGGGGCAGCCGGAGGGTCCGGGGCGGGTGGCGGTGCCGGTGGTGCGGGCGTCGTGGGCGCCGCGGCTGGGGACGCTGGAGCGGCGGGCGCGCCATCGCTACCGCACCCGACGAGAGCAAGGAGGCAGACCGATACCGCCGCAAGCTGGTGCATTGTTGGGCTCTCCTCTCGACGAGCAACTCGTGCCGGCGGGAGAGCCCGCCGCGAAAGATCTCGGGTGACACCTGTCCATTACAGATGTCACAGTCAGGAGAGTACCAACCCGGGCGGCTGATTTCGGCCCAGGCAGGCAGGAAACCCGAATGCCGGGCGTGGAGCCGGCCTGCTACTGTTGCCCGCCGCTCCCGGCGGCAACGACGATGGACCGACGGACCCTGCTAAGACTCGGCGGCGGCGGCCTGCTGGGCGCGGGTCTCGGCGCCTGCGCGGCGCGCTCCGACGTCTTGCCACGGGAGCCGGCGTTCCGCCTGCCGATCGTGAACGTGGCGTGGAACCGGATCATCCGCACCACCGTCGGACTTCGGCCGTACCGCCCCTCCGGGTTCGTGCTCCGTGCCGACAAGCTCGACGGCACCGCCGTCCTCCACAACTACGGCCACGGCGGGTCAGGGATCTCGCTCTCCTGGGGCACCGGACGCCGGGTGGCGGAAATGGCGCTCGAGCACCGGAGCCGCCAAGCCGCCGTGATTGGCTGCGGAGCGGTGGGACTCGCGACGGCGCGTCAGCTCCAGCGCCGCGGCTTCGACGTGACGATCTACGCCATGTCGGTGCCGCCGAACACGACCTCGAACATGGCTTGGGCGGGGTTCACTCCCGCCGCCTGGCTGGTCGACGACAACATGCGGACGCCCGCGTTCGACGTTCAGTTCCGGGACGCCGCCGAGATCTCCTTTCGCGAGTTCCAGTGGCTGGTCGGCAGGGGGTACGGAATCGACTGGCTCGACCGCTACACGGCCACCGACATCGAGCCGCGCGATCCGTCAGCGAGCCGGCGGCCTCGCCGGCGGGAACCGCTCCTCCCCGACCACCTGATCAGCGGCCGGCTCCGGCTGGGCCCCGGGGAACATCCCTTTCCCACCCGCTACGCAACCCGGCGCAGTTACATGCGGATCGAGCCGGCGACCTATCTGGACGCGCTGGTCCGCGACTTCGTGGAGGTCGGCGGGCGGATCGTGATCCGCAGGTTCACGGACGCCCGGGAACTCGTCGCGCTCGATGAATCGCTCGTGATCAACTGCACCGGGCTCGGATCCGGGGAGCTGTTCCCCGATCCCGAGCTGATGCCGCTGAAGGGACAGCTCACCGTGCTCGTTCCGCAGTCGGAGATCAACTACGCGGTGTCCGGGAACGCTCCCGGCGCGCCGCCGGGCGTCGGCGGTTTCAGCATGCAGCCGCGGAGTTCCGGGATCATCCTCGGGGGGACCGGCGAGCGGGGGGAGTGGTCGCTGGAGCCGAATGCCGCGGCGCGCGAGTACATCGTGAACTCGAACATCGACTTCTTCGCGAGGATGCGGCGGGTCTGACGGTGGGGCAAGCCGGGTGCGCCATCCGAATACACGGGCCGTACGCGCTCTACGGCCCTGCGGGCCGCGTGCCGGCTGAAGCCGGCGTTCCAAGCCGTACGTGCCGCGCGCGAGGAGCGGAGTGCGGTTCCGCTGGGCTGGGCCCGGCGGATGCCGGCCGGAGGCCGGCGCTCCGACCTACGCGGGGCGCCAGGTTTTGAGGTTGTCGAGGTAGGGGCGGAGGACGTCGGGGACGGTGACGCTGCCGTCGGCGTGCTGGTAGTTCTCGAGGATCGCGAGCCAGGTGCGGCCGACGGCGAGGCCCGAGCCGTTGAGGGTGTGGCAGAACCGGGCCTTTTCGCCCGGCGCCGGGCGGTAGCGGATCCGGGCGCGGCGCGCCTGGTAGTCGCCGCAGTTGCTGCAGGAACTGATCTCCCGGTAGGTGCCCTGCGACGGGAGCCAGACCTCGATGTCGTAAGTCTTGGTGGCCGCCGATCCCATGTCCCCGGTTGAAAGAAGGACCACCCGATAGGGGATTCTCAGGAGATCCAGGATGTGCTCGGCGTCGCGGGTGAGCCCCTCCAGCTCCTCGAACGAGGACTCGTCGTCGGTGACCTTGACGAGTTCCACCTTGTCGAACTGGTGCTGGCGGATCAGTCCCTGGGTGTCCTTGCCGTGGGCGCCGGCTTCGGCCCGGAAGCACGGGGTGTAGGACACGAAGCGTTTCGGCAGCTCGTCGGCCGAGAGGGTTTCTCCGGCGTGCAGGTTGGTGAGGGGAACCTCGGCGGTGGGAATCAGGTAGAGATCGCGTCCCTCCGCCTTGAAGAGGTCGTCCGCGAACTTCGGGAGCTGACCGGTGCCGACCAGGGACCGCGAGGCGACGAGGAAGGGGAGCCAGACCTCCTCGTACCCGCGCTCCTTCGTCTGGACGTCGAGCATGAACTGGATGAGCGCCCGCTCGAGGCGCGCCCCGGCCCCGGTCAGGATTGCGAAACGGGATCCGCTGAGCTTCGCGGCGCGGGGCAGGTCCAGCATCCCGAGCGCCGCGCCCAGTTCGTGATGGGGTCTGGGCTCGAAATCGAAGGAGCGCGGGGACCCGGTGCGCCGAATCTCCCGGTTGGCCTCCTCGTCGAAACCGACCGGCACGCTCGCGTGAGCCAGGTTGGGAAGCTCGAGCAGGCTCTCCTCGAGCTGCCGTTCGGCGGAACGCATCCGCTCTTCCTTCTCGGAAACCTCGTCGGGCGCCCGCGCGAGCTCTTCCCGCAGCCGGTCGGCGGCCGCCTTCTCCCCGGCCCGGTAGAGCGCTCCGACTTCCCGGTTCCGCGCCTTGAGCCCCGCCCGGAGGTCGCTGATCGACGCCTGGAGTTGGCGCCGCTCCTCGAACAGACTCAGAATCGCGGAGAGATCCCCGCTGTGACCGCGGTTGCGGAGGCGCTCGGCGGTCCCCTCGGGGTCCCGCCGTATCAAGTCGGGATCGAGCATCGGGTGTTAGCCTAAACCGACAGCGTCCGGGGCGAATCCCCCCGTTTCTCTTCCATGCCGGAAACGCTTCCGATTCCCGATTTCTTCGATTCCGAGCGCGTCGGTCAGCTCTATCGGGTCCCCTACGAGGCCCGGGCCGCCGAAGCCCGCGCGTGGGCCCGGCAGCACGGGCTCACTCCCGCCACCGGCGATGCGCCACGCGTTGGCCTCCTGCTGGTGGACTGCCAGAACACCTTCTGCCTGCCCGGGGGCGAACTCTTCGTCGCCGGCCGATCGGGACTCGGTGCGGTGAAGGACTCTTGGCGCCTCTGCCAGTTCCTCTACGGGCACCTGGGCCGGATCAGCGAGATCGTCCTGACGCTGGATACCCACACGGCGATCCAGGTCTTCCACGCCCACTTCTTCCTCGACCGGGACGGGAATCCACCCGCCGCGTACACGCAGATCACCTCCGATGACCTCGAAACGGGCCGCTACCGGGTAAATCCCGACGCGGCCGCGGGAGCCGGCCTCGACGAGAAGGCTCTATCCCGCCACGCGCTCCACTACTGCCGCCGGCTGGAGGCGCAGGGAAAGTACGTGCTCGTCGTCTGGCCGTATCACGCCATGCTCGGCGGCGCCGGGCACGCGGTGGTGCCCGCGATCGAGGAAGCCGTCTTCTTCCACTCGATCGCGCGGTCGGCCCAGCCCCGATTCGAGCCCAAGGGCCTGAACCCGCTGACCGAGAACTACTCGGTGCTGCGGCCCGAAGTCCTCGAAGACGCTGACGGAAACCCCATCGCGGAGCCGAACCGGCAGTTGCTCGACCATCTGCTCGAGTACGACGCCCTCATCGTCGCCGGCCAGGCCAAGAGCCACTGCGTCGCCTGGACGGTGTCCGACCTGCGCGACGAGATCGCGCGGCGGGATCCGGAGGGAACCCGGGGGCTGGCCCGACGGGTGTTCCTGCTCGAGGACGCCACCTCGCCGGTCGTGGTCCCCGGCGCCGACTTCACCGACGCCGCCGACGCGGCTTTCGCCGATTTCGAGCGCGCGGGGATGGTCCGGGTGCGGAGCACCGACCCGCTCGAGGAGTGGCCCGGCTTTCCGGCCTGACGGCCGGACCTCCGGTCGCCTCCCTCCTCGACGTGGACTTCTACAAGTTCACGATGGGGCAGTTTGTCTTCCGGCGGCACTCCGGGGTGCGGGTCCGATACCGGCTCCTCTGCCGGACGCCGGATGTCCGGCTGGCGGACCTCGTACCGGCAGAGGCCTTCCGGGATGCTCTCGACGCCGTCAGGTCCCTGGCGTTCGCCCCGGCGGAACTCGAGTACCTCAGGGGGCTCGAGCCGCGCGGACTCTTCGGTGACGACTACCTGGACTTCCTCCGCCGTCTCCGCTTGCCTCCGGTCGAACTCGAGGTCAGGAACGGCGACCTCCGCCTCGAGGTCGAATCCACCTGGCCGGAGATGATCCTCTGGGAGACGCTCGCGCTTTCGGTGCTGAGCGAGCTCCTCTCGCGGGCCGCTCTCGCCGGGGCGGGCGCCGGGGCTCGGGCGCGGGCCGAAGCCGTGGGCCGGGAGCGGCTCGAGGGGAAGATCGCCGCGCTCCGCGGACATCCCGGGATCCGCTTCGCTTCCTTCGGCACCCGCCGGCGGTTCTCGCGGACCTGGCAGTTCGCGCTGGAGGAGCGTCTCGCCGAGGCGCTGCCGGAGCAGTTCATCGGCACCTCCTGCGTGGCTTCGGCTTTCCGGCACGGCCTGGTTCCGGTCGGGACCATCGCCCATGAGGTCTTCATGGTGGGCGCCGCGGCCGGAGATGGATCGGACGACTCCATCCGCGGGTCGCAGCGCCGCATGCTGGATGCGTGGTGGGACATGTACGGCGAGCCGTTCTCGCTCTTTCTCACGGACACCTGGGGCTCGGAGTTCTTCTTCGCGGCCGTCGGGGAAGCGCGCGCCCGGAGGTTTCGCGGGGTCCGGCAGGACTCCGGCGATCCGGCCGCGTTCGGGGAGCGGGCCATCCGCTGGTATGAGGACTTCGGTGTGGACCCGAGGGCGAAATCCCTCGTCTTCAGTGACGGCCTGGAACTCCCCGACATCCTCGGCCTGGAAGCACGGTTCGCCGGGCGGATCGGGGTGTCCTACGGCTGGGGAACCAACCTGACGAACGACTGCGGGGTCCCCAACTACTCCCTGGTCATGAAACCGGTGGTGGCGAACGGCCGGCCGCTCGTCAAGCTCAGCGACAACCCGGGGAAGAGCACCGGCAGTCCCGCCGAGATCCGCCGTTACCGCCGGATCTTCGGCGCCGCCGCCGCGTCGCCCCGGGTCCCCAGGTACTGAATCGCCGAGCCTATTCCCCTTTTTCCGGGCCGCCCGCCTTGCGCGGATGGGCCTGCGAATAGACCTCGAAGATCCTGGCCGTCGAAACGTGGGTGTACTTCTGGGTGGTCGCGAGGTTTGTGTGTCCGAGCAGTTCCTGGATGGAACGCAGGTCGGCCCCGTGATCGAGCAGGTGGGTCGCGAACGCGTGGCGCAACGTGTGGGGGGACACCGAGCCGGCGAGCCGGACCAGGCCCGCCTCGCCCAGATAGCGCCGCACCACCGTGCGCACCGACCGGTCGGAGAGGCGTCCGCCGCGCGCATTCAGGAAGACGGCCTCGCTGTCGCCCGCGGTTCCCTGGACTTCCGCGCGGGCCCGAAGCCAGGGACCGAGCGCGTCGGCGGCGACCTCGCCGAAGGGGGCCACCCGCTCCTTGCCGCCCTTTCCGAGGACCCGCAGGATGCGGCTGCCCGGGTTGACGTCGGCGAGGTTGAGACCGACCAGCTCGGAAACCCGAAGCCCGGTGCCGTAGAGAAGCTCGAGGATGGCGAGGTCGCGGCAGCCGAGCGGCGTGGCCGGATCGGGCGCGCGCAGCAGGGCCTCGACCTCGTCCATTTCCATGCGGGTCGGGATCCTTGCCGGAGTTCGCGGGGCCCGGAGCGCCCGCGCCGGATCCCGGTCCACCGCTCCCGAACGGGTGAGATACCGGTAGAGCGAGCGGAGAGCGGCGAGCTTGCGCGCGACCGTGGTGCTGGACAGCCCGCGCTCGTGCAGCGACCCGAGGTAGTCGCGCAGCACCGCCGTATCCACGGGTCCGGGACCGGCGGGCTCGTGCTCCGGCGCGCGCTTCGCCTCGAGGAACTCGGCGAACTGCGACAGGTCGCTGCCGTAGTTCCGCACCGTGTGGCGCGAGGCCCCCCGGCGCTCCTCCAGGTCTTCGAGGAAATCCCGGATCAACGCGCGCAGCGGCGTCTTCTGTCTGCTTGCGGGTTCCTCGCCCGGGTTCACGGCGATGGGCGCGTGCCGCGCCGCGCCGCGGTCTTCCGGGAGGTCGCCTTCTTGCCCTTCTTCGCTGGCCGCGGCTGGATGTAACGGCACTTCGGGAAACCGCTGCAGCCGACGAAGGGCCCGCGCCGGCCCTGCCGCTGGACGAGCCCCTTCCCGCACTCGGGACACTTGCCCTCGACCGGCACCGGCGCGGGCCTGGCGACCGGCCGGCCCCCCTTGACCTGAATGATCGTGGTGCACTCGGGGTACCGCGTGCAGCCGAGGAAGGCCCCGAACCGGCCCCGCTTCTCGGACATGGGCGCGCCGCATTCCGGGCAGACCGGCGCCTCCCCGTCGCTCGCCTCCTCGCCGGAGTCGCCCAGCGATCGGCTGCCGCGGCAGTCCGGGAACCCCTCGCAACCCAGGAACTTCTCGCCTCCCGACCAGCGAAGGACGAGCGGACGCCCGCAGCGCTCGCAGGGTTCGGCGGTCGGCAGCCCCTTGATCCGGGGCATCTCGACGACGGCCTTGTCGAGGTCGAGCGAGAAATCCTCGTAGAACGCCTTCAGCGTGCCCTCGAAACCGGCCTCGCCCTGCTCGATCCGGTCGAGGTTCTCCTCCATGTCCGCGGTGTAACGCACGTTGAAGAGGTTGTCGAAGCTCCCCGCCAGCAGATCGCTCACCAGCATGCCCACCTCGGTCGGCAGGAAGACCCGCTGCTTCGTTCGGACGTACTCCCGGTCCTTGATCTTGCGGAGGATGGGCACGTAGGTGCTGGGCCTGCCGATTCCGTTCTGCTCCAGCTTGCGGATCAGGCTCGCCTCGCTGTACCGCTTCGGGGGAGCCGTGAAGTGCTGGACCGGCAGGACCGCTTCGAGGGTGAGCGCCTGTCCGGCCTCGAGCGGGGGGATGACGGTCCTCTTGTCGGACTCGGCGGATGGCCCCGCGTCCTCGGTCGCTTCGCGATAGAGAACCCGGTAGCCGCGCTCCGCCAGCACCGACCCGCTCGCCACCAGTCGTTCGGGCGCCTTGCCGAACCCGGGGATCTCGGGAGCCGCGCCCCCGCCGGCGCGCTCCGCGACGATCGTGGCCCTGGTGTCGTGCCAGACGGCCGGGGTCATCTGGGAGGCGATGAACCGCTCCCAGATCATGCGGTACAGCTTCCGCTGGTCCTCCGTGAGAAAAGGCGCCACCCGATCGGGAGTCCGCTCGACCGACGTCGGCCGGATTGCCTCGTGGGCGTCCTGCGCCCCCTTCAGCTTGCGGAAGTAGTTCGGCCGCTCGGGGAGGAAGTCGCTTCCGAACCGCTTGCCGATGAACTGCCGCACCTCCCCGAGCGCCTCCTTCGAGACCCGGGTGGAGTCGGTCCGCAGGTAGGTGATCAATCCGACGCGGTCTCCGGAGCCAAGGTCCACCCCCTCGTAGAGCCCCTGCGCGGCGCGCATGGTCCGCGCGGCCGGGAAGCGGAACAGGGAGGCCGCCTGCCGCTGCATGGTGCTGGTGATGAAGGGCGGGGGAGCTTTCTCCTGGCGGTCCTTCGACTCGACCTCCGCCACCCGGTAGTCGCACGTCTCGAGAAAGCGCTGGATCGCCCGGGCCGTGGCCTCCTCGCGCACCGCCGGCTTCCGCGGGAGGCTCTTCGGAACTTCGGCGGTCGCCCGCAGCGAGGCGCCGTCGCCGGTCAGCAGGAGCGCGTCGATCGTCCAGTACTCCTCGACGTTGAAGGCCCGGATCTCGCGTTCGCGCGCGCAAATCAGGCGGAGAGCCACCGACTGCACGCGCCCGGCGGAGAGACGGGGAGCGACCTTGCGGGAAAGGAGAGGCGAGATCTTGTAGCCGACGATCCGGTCCAGCACCCGGCGCGTCTGCTGGGCCTTGACCTTGTTCCCGTCCACCTCGGACGCGCTCTCGAGCGCGCGCCGGACCGCCGGCGGGGTGATCTCGTGGAAGGTGATCCGCTGGATCGGAACCTGGCGTCCCCGCGGCAGCGCGCCGAGGAACTCCTCCGCGAGGTCGTGGCTGATCGCTTCTCCTTCCCGGTCCGGGTCGGTCGCGAGGTAGATGCGGGTGGCCTTCTTTGCCGCCCGCTTGAGGCTCTCGAGGATCTTGGCCCGGTCCGGAACCACCTCGAACTGCGGGCGAAAACCGTTCGCGATGTCCACCGAGAGGCCCCGCTGCGGCAGGTCCCGGACGTGTCCTCCCGAGGCCATGACCCGGTAGGAGCCCCCCAGAAACCGCTCGATGGTCTTGGCCTTGGCGGCGGATTCGACGACGACGAGTGCGTTTCCCATGACGTGCGATCAGTCTAACGATCCATCCGCGCCACGGAAGAAGTCGCCCGGAAACCGACGTACCAGCCCCCGCCGTTCCAGCTCCGAGATCGCAGCCAGCGCCACCGGCACCGGGAGGCCGGCGGCGCCGAGGAGAGTGTCCAGATCCATCCCGGACGGCCGTTTCCGCAGCGCGTCCAGCAGGCGGGTCGCTTCGGGGCCGATGCCCGGCCTCGGAGAGCCGCTCTCCGGTTCCCGGTTTCGGGCGGCTCCCGCTTCCGTGCCCGGTCCGGAGACACCGGAGAGGGGCCCCAGCTCTTCCAGGATGTCGGCCACGCCCGTGACCAGGGTGGCGCCCAGCCGGATCAGCGCGTGGCACCCGGCGCTCGTTTCCGACCCGATGGGGCCCGGGACCGCGAAGACCTCGCGTCCGGAGTCCACCGCGTGGCGGGCCGTCGCGAGGGAGCCGCTCCGCGCCGCGGCTTCCACCACCAGCGTTCCCAGCGTGAGCCCGGCGATGATCCGGTTGCGGCGCGGAAAGTGATGCGGGAGGGGACGCGTGCCGGGGGGGAACTCGGTCAGCACCGCTCCCGACGCGCAGCACGCCCGCGCCAGGTCGCGGTGCTCCGGGGGGTACAGCGAGTCGTGCGCCGAACCGAGGACGGCGACGGTCCTGCCCCCGGCCTCGAGCGCCGCCCGATGAGCCGCCGCATCCACGCCCCGGGCGAGGCCGCTCACCACCACGAGCCCCGCCTCGGCCAACCCGGCCGCGAGCCGTTCCGCGACGGCGATTCCGTAGGGGGTCGCTCTCCGGGAACCGACCACCGCGATCCCCGGCGCCGCGAGGTCGGCATCGCCCGCTACCTCGAGGGCGATGGGTGGAACGGCGATCTCGGCGAGCCGGGGCGGAAACCCGGGTTGTCCCAAAATCAGCAGCCGGCGCCCGGCAGCGGCGGCCGCGTCGCGCCAGCGCCGCGCGGCGTCGAGCCAACCGGCCGGCAACTCGCCGAACTTCCGCCGGAACGTGGATGCGGCGGCTTCCAGGTTGCCGCTCTCGAAGCAGCGGGCGCGCTCCCGGGGCGGCGGCCGCTCGGCAAGGGCGATTGCGAGCGCCACCTCTTCGAGGCGGGCCCGAGACTGCTTCCGGGGTGGGACGGGGCGGTTCGTCATCGAGGTTCTCCCTGAGGCCGGTCCGCCGCTCCGGGGATCGGAACCGGTCGAAACGCCCTCAAGACCTATTGACGTAATTCGTGTCGATTTCTTCTCACCCCGATGGGGTTTTCCCCCACCGGCCGGCACGCGCTACTATCGGAGACCGTCCGGATTCGCGTCCGGAGCCTTCGCCAGGGCAGTTGCCCGGGAACCAGCGACATGGCCTGTTCATTGCATTCACCTCTGACGATGCACCGGCTGCCCGCGCCCCTCCGCACTGTCGCGTCGCTCGTCGCTGCGACCGTGCTGATCGGGGGATCCGCGGCGGCCCAGCCCACCGCGACGCTCGACGCTTCCGGATCCGCCGGTGGCGAGCGGTCCGGCCAGGAGAACTCGTTCGGGGTGGAGGTGGCCAGCAAGGGCCTCTGGAAGGAGGCGGCCTACCGCTGGGAGAAGGCCGTGGAACTCGATCCCCAGAACCCGAAGGCCCACAACAATCTCGGGGTCGCCTACGAGCGCTCCGGCAAGTTCGAAGAAGCGCTCGACGCCTACGAGACGGCGCTCGAGCTGGCGCCCAGCAGTGAACAGATTCGTCAGAACTACGAGTTGTTCCGCGAGGCCTACGAGCGAAAGAAGCGGAAGGACCGCGACGCCGCCCGCTCGCGGAGACGCTGACCGGCTCATGGGTGTTGCCTGCCATCGCCGGTTCGCTGCGGGAGTTGCGTTTTCACTGCTCGGCTTCACCGCCTGCGCCGCCGGGCCCTATGTCGAGGTGCCCATCGAGATCCCGATCGACGCCAAGCTGGACCTTTCGGAATACGGGCGGGTGCTCGTCGGCAGCTTCGTCAGCCAGACCAACGAGAACCTGGATCTCGACTCGGAGACCTCGCGGCTGCTCCGGAACCAGTTACGCCTGAACTCGCGATTGGCGGTGATCGAGGCCGAGGTCGAGCCGCTCGGAGACTTTTCCGATGCGGCGCTCGAAGCCAGCGGGCTGGCCGAACAGTTCGACGACATGGCGGCCGAAGCGGTCGCGATCGGCGACGGCGAAATCTCCCGGCAGGAGTGGATCGACCTGGAGCAGGACAAGCTCCTCGAGGACGAGGAGTACTGGCGGCGGTTGGGCGAGGAGTTCGAGGAGCCGCTGATCATCAGCGGCCGGCTCCGCTTCGCGGCGGAGGAGCGCTCGGGGTTCTCCCGCCGCGACCGCTACGTCCGCGACAACTTCAACCGGCCCCGGCTGGTGCGCAGCACGCAGTTCCAGGAGCGCAACGCGTACACCCTGACCGCCGAGTTCTATTTCATCGACGGCGCGAGCGGCCGCACCATCCACCGCGAGCGCTTCACCGAGGAGGTCATCTTCGGGCGGGACGAGGAGAGCTCGGCGCTCTCTTCGTACTTCGAACTGATGGACCGCATCCTCCCGAATTTCCTGAGCGTGGTAACGCCCCAGACGTTCCGAGGCACCCGAATCCTGTTGCGTTGATGGGCTGTCCGGCAAAGAAAGGAGAAGGCTCGTGATTCGCGACTCTTCGAAATCCGGCTCCCGGGCCCGGGCGCCCTTCGTTCTCACTGTCCTGCTGGCAGCGCTCGGCACGGCGGCCGTGGCTCCGGCGCAGTACTTCATCCCGTTCTACGGGAAGAACAAGGTCAAGTACGACAAGCACGACTGGCAGGTGTACCGCTCGCCGCACTTCGACGTCTACTACTACCCCGAGATGGAGGAGGAACTCGGGCGGCTGGTGAGCTACGCCGAGAGCGCCTACGAGACGCTGTCGGACGAACTGAAGCACGAAATCCCCTTCGCCATTCCGCTGATCCTCTACAAGACGTTCTCCGAGTTCGCCCAGACGAACCTCTCGCCGTCGGAGATCCCGGAAGGGGTGGGGGCGTTCGCGGAGTCTGCGCGCGACCGGATGGTCATCCCCATCGACAACCCCCCGGATGAACTCCAGGAGCTCTTCCTCCACGAGCTCACCCACATCTTCGAGTTCGACATCATTCCCCGGTCGCTCTTCCGGCAGACGGTGCCGCTCTGGATCGACGAGGGACTCGCCACCTACATGGAGGATGAGTGGGACCCGATCGACCTGATGGTGGTTCGCGACGCCGCGGTCGCCGACCAGATTCCCACCTTCCAGGAACTCAACCAGCGCTTCGCTCGAGCGCCGTACTCCTTCGGGGCGTCCATCTTCGACTTCATGGAGGAGCGCTTCGGCAAGGAGGGCGTGCGGCAGTTCGTGTTCTCGCTGCGCCGGGCAGTGACCGGCGGGGTCAGCGAGGAGGTGTTCGAGCAGGCCTTCCGGATGCCTTCGGAAGAGTTCTACCGCGAGTACAAGCGCTGGATGAAGGAGCGGTTCAAGCCGTACCGGGACAAGGAGATTCCCGAGGACTACAGCGTGGACCTGTCGCCGCGCGAAGGCCGCTACGTCGGTGCGATTTCCGCCGCGCAGTCACCGTCGGGAGAAGTCATCGCAGTGCTGGCCGGGAACCGGCGCGAGTCGGAATACGACGTGGTGCTGCTGTCCGCCCGGGACGGCGAGGTGATCCGTAACCTGACCCCCGGCTACGCGGGCGAGTTCATCAATGTGGTGGGACTCAGCGGTGAGGATCAGCTCATGGGGCGGAACCTGAGCTGGACGCCGGACGGGTCGGAAGTCGCCTTCTTCGGCCGGTTCCAGAAACGCCGGGCGCTCCTCTTCGCCGACGTGGTGGAATCGCGGATCGTCCGGCGCATCGAAATGCCCCTCGACCGCGCCAAGTTTCCGCACGTCGGGCCGGACGGGGAGTGGGTCTACTTCACCGCGCTGAACAACGCGATCTCCGACGTGTACCGGGTGAACATCGCGACGGAGGAGATCGAGAACCTGACCCGGGACGACTTCCACGACAAGTTTCCGACGGTGAGCCCGGACGGGGAATGGGTCTACTACAGCCGGCGGATCAGCGGTTACGACAAGCTCTACCGCCTGCGGATCGCCAGCGGCGAGAAGGAGCAGGTCACCTTCGGGACCTTCAACGACGTGGCCCCGATCTTCGCGCCCAACGGCCGCGACCTCATCTATTCCTCGAATGAGGACGACGGGATCTTCAACATCCGGTCGCTGGACACCGAGACCGGCGACATCCTCCAGTACACCGACGTCCTCGGCGGGAACTTCGCGCCCAGCGTCATCAGGGACCCCGAGACGGAACAGGAGACGCTGCTCTTCACGAGCTATTACAAGGGCAACTGGGGGTTGCACACCCTCGGCATGGACGAGCCGGTGAAGGAGATCTTCGCCGACACCATCGTCCGGACCCCGGGGCCGGTCATCGACTTCGTGCCCACCGTGAATCACCAGGTCATCAGCGAGAACAAGCGCGAGAAGGGGCGCTTCGAGAAGCTGTTCCTCGATGGCCCGCCCCCGATCACCGCCGGGTTCACCAGCGACTTCGATTTCCTCGGCGGCACCGCGATCTCGCTCTCCGACGTCCTCGGTGACGACCGGCTCTCGTTCACCGCGTACTCCGTCCGTTCCTACCGCATCTACAACGCCCAGTACGCGAATCTGTCGGGACGGTTGCAGTACGCCGTCGAGGCGCACGACCAGACCTCCTTCTTCTACCCGGGGCTTCCCTACTACCTCACGAACTTCTGGTCGCGCGCGGACAGCATCGGCACGATCCGCTCCTCGGGGGCCTCGGCGCGGGCGCTCTATCCGCTCAGCCGTTTCCGGCGGTTCGAGATGGGGATCGGCTACGACTACCAGAAGGCCGGTTTCGAGAACATCTACCTCCAACCGGGCGAGGATCCGCTCTTCCCCCAGCAGTTCGTCGACCAGTACGACGACTTCTACACCCGGATCTTCCCGACCGGTCACGTTCTGCCGGCGCGCTTCGCCTTCGTTCAGGACACGATCCGGTTCCGCCAGCTGGGGCCGGCGGTGTTCCCGCAGGCCGGCAGCACGGTCTATGCGGGACTCGAGTGGTCCCCCGGCGGACCGTTCCTTTCGAGGACGACCTTCAACCTCGATGCCCGGAAGTACTTCCAGGTCACGACCTCCAGCGTGCTGGCGGCGCGGCTCAAGTGGATGCACAGCTCCGGCGACGCGCCGGCGTTCTTCTGGTTCGGCGGAATGGGTGAACTCCGCGGCTACGACCTCTATTCCTTCGTGGGCAACCGCGGCGGCCACGCCACCGTCGAGTTCCGCTTCCCGATCATCGACGCCGCCATCACGCCTCTCGGGCTGATCGGCCCGTTCCGCGGCAGCGTGTTCATTGACGCCGGCGGGGCCGCCTACGACGGAGAGGAGTTGAGCATCTACTCCTCCGAGCGCCGGGAGTCGCGGCTCGGCCGGCTCTGCGGTCCGCGCCAGAACGTGGTCTGCGTCTCGGAAGGGGGCGGCCTCGACGATTTCGTGGCTTCCTACGGGTTCAATGCCCGCGTCTACTTCCTCGGGCTGCCGCTGAACTTCGCCTGGTCCAAGCGCACCGACTTCGCCACCACGCTCGACGGCTGGAAGTTCGACTTCTGGATGGGCTGGCCGTTTTAGCCTCGAGCGGTCCGGAGGACCGCCCGGCGCTTCGCCCCGACCACACAATGGCTTGGAACGCCGGCTTTAGCCGGCACGCGGCCCGTAGGGCCGCACAGCACATGGGGCCGTGCCCCCCGATGGCGTCGCCGCGGAACCCCCCGCCGGAGAACCCCAGCTACCCCAAACTCTGGATCCAGGAAACTGCTTCGGGCGCCAGGCCCGGGCCGTCGTGCTTGACGTAGAGATACAGGGTTTCCACCCGGTCGCGCAGCCGCTCCAGCATCCCGGCGATCACCATGCGCTCCTCGCGGGTGTAGGGAGGGTCCCGGCGGAGGCGGACGTAGGCGAAATCGGCCGTGACGGGAACGTCCGGCTGTTCTTCCAGCTCCGAGATTCCGGCTACCAGCGCCGCGCCGGCCGTCCGGCAGGCGTCGCGCACGGCGTCACAGTCCCACGAATCGTGCCGGAACTCGAGTGCGGCGCGGGTTCCCGCGGGCAGGCTCGCCAGGAACGCCGCCAGCCGTTGTTCGTCGCGGCGAAACCACGGGGGACACTGGAAGAGAATCGGGCCCAGGCGGTCTCCGAGCGGTTCGAGCGCCTTGACAAAGGAAGCCACCGACTCCCCGGTGTCCGCGAGCCGGGCCCGGTGGGTGATCCCCTGATTCGCCTTGACCGCGAAGCGGAAGGACTCCGGCGTGCTCGCGGCCCAGGACGCCGCGAGCTCGGGCTTGGGAAAGCGCCGGAAGGTGTGGTTCACCTCCACGCTCCGGAACACCGAGGCGTAGTGGGAAAGGAAGTCGGCGGGCTTCGTCTTCTCCGGATAGAAGGCGCCCACCCACTCCCGGAAGCCGTAGCCGGAGGTGCCGGCGAGGAGGTTCAACTGCTCTCGAAGAGGCTGTCGAACGCGGCCTTGGCGTCCCGGGCGGAGTCCAGCTTCCTCCCGGTCACGTCGAGGACCTCGGTGGGGCGGAAGTGGAGACACTCGTTGCCGGCCCACTTGTTGACGATGCGCTCCGGAACGTCGGCCCGGCATTCGTAGCGTTCCTTCGGATCGAAGAACGTGCAGTGTCGGCAGGAGCGGAGCGGCGTGCTGCACGTGGGACACGTCGAGCCGACGACGATCGACACCTCTCCGGTCGGCCACTGATACCCGCAGCGGGCGCAGCGGGTCACGATGGTGGCGCGCCGGTCTCCGGCGAGGCGGAGCGTCCGCAACTGCTCGGTGTTGCCGAGATCGGCGAGCCGCTCACCCACTTCGCGTTGGAACCGGCGCTGCTCTTCGCTATCGCGACGCTTGCGCTGTCCGCGGCGGCGGTACTTCATTCGGGAGGAAGATCTACGGGGATTTCGAAGGACAACCCGGGGGGCCGTCCGGAGAAGACGCGCAAACGAGGCGCGACACGTTGATCAATCGGATGCCCGGGACGACCCAGCGGCGCTGAATCGCCGACGAAAGGAGCAGTTCGAGGAGCGTCAGGGACGCGGGGCATCAACCCCGACTGCTGAATCCGAAGCCTAACACGCCTCGAAGCGGGACCGTCAAGCCTGGCATCGGGGGCAGTAGAAGGAGGACCGGCCCGCGATCGGGATGCGGGCGATGACCCCCCGCCGGCAGCGGGGGCACGCGTCGCCCTCGCGGCCATAGACGAAGAAGCGGGACGAGGTGCTCTGCCGGCCGGCCTCGCCATCGCTCAGGTAGAGGATCTCGGGAGTCCGGGTGCTGCGGATCGAGCGACGCAGCGTCCAGCGGATCGCACGCTGGAGTTTCGCGGCCTCGCGGTCCCCAAGTTCGGCGGAGTTCCGGGCCGGGTGGATGCCCGCGCGCCAGAGCGCCTCGGCCGCCTGGATGTTGCCGATCCCCGCGATCCGGTCCTGATCCATGAGGAGCGACTTCACAGGGCGGCGGCTGGCGCGCAGCAGTGCGGCGAGCCGCCGCCCCGTGAATGACGGCCCCAGGGGTTCCGGACCCAGACGGGCGAGCCGTTCGTCGTCGGCGGAAAGACACACGGAGAAGTGACCGAAGCGACGCTTGTCCGAGAAGAGCACCCGGCGCCCGCCGGCGATCCCGAGAGCCGCCCGGACCGCGGGCGGGTCGGCATCGCCCGGATCACGGAGCGCCCACTTGCCACTCATGCCGAGGTGGCTGAGGAGCGCCGGGCCGCCCGGTTCGAACTCGATGCGCAGGAACTTGCCGCGCCGGCGAACCGCCGCCACCACGCGACCCTCGGCCGCCGCCCGGATCGCGCTCTCCGACTGTCCGCGCCGGGTAAGCGGGTCAGGAACCGCGACTTCCAGCAGCCGTTCCCCGGCGAGCCAGGTCGTGAGGTTCTCGCGGTTCGCTTCCGCTTCCGGCAGTTCCGGCAAGAAGGTGAGGCGCTTATCCGCCGCTCAGGATTTCGCTGACGGCGCGGTGGGCCTGGTCGATGGCGGACTGGGTGTAGGCGTAGGCGCCGGCGTCGGAGTTCGCGATGCGGATCCGTCCGAAGGGCCGGCGGCCGATCTCGTTGGGGGCCTCCCCGGGAGCGAAGGGCGGGTCCCACAGGGAGTTGAACTCGAAGGCGTAGCCGTGCGGCCAGCGGTTCACGGTGAGCCCCAGGATGTCGCGGGCCGGGTCGAAGCCCCCGGGACCGAGCGCCCGCGCGAGCTGGCTCCGGGTCTCGCGTTCGAAGGTCTCGAAGCCCATCTCCAGCAGTTCGTGCTGTCCGGCCGCGTGCTGCACGCGGGCGCTGGCTCCGGGGAGACACGGTGTGCGCACGGTGTGGAGCACGATGAGGTCCTCGGGGCCGCTCGAGAAGTCGTAGCCCCCGACGCTCACCGGAAAGTCCAGAGACACGCTGGCGTGGAACCCGGCGGGGAAGTAAATGTTCGAGGTTCCCAGCGAAACGAAGGAGGTCCAGTTCCGAATCAGGACGTTCGAATAGACGAGGGGCACCTTGGGCGGGTACGCGAGCGCCTCGCGCTGCTCCTCGGGAAGTTCGGGCAGCAGGTAGGGAATCACCCGGTTGTAACAGGCGAGCACGACGTGGCCCGCCTGAACCCGGGTCTCGGCGCCGTCCTGGACGTAGGTCACGCTGGCCGGGGCGGCGCCGCCGTCGCGCACCCGGACCGCGGTGCTGTTCAGGCGGATGCGGCAGGGGGAACCGGGCCGGTCGAGAGCGCCGTAGTCCAGCCGCGCCTCGACGATGTCCTCCTGCGTGCTGCCTGCGGCGGCGCCCGGCACCAGCCTGCGCACCAGCAGCCGGGCGATGGTGGCGTTCCCGTCCGGAAAGTGGAAGATGTACGGATCCGGGTTGTCGTTCGGCTTCGCCGTCAGGCTGAGCCGGGGATGGTCTCCCGCGGTGAGATCCATGTCCCGGAACCCGGGATAACCGAGACCCCAGAGGTCGAGCGCGGGAACCCCGTCCGGCCCCATGCCGAAGAGCCCGTGGGTGCGCTGCCGGTAGAGCGCCTGGATCTCGGCCCCCATCCCGAGAGCGTCCAGAAAAGCCTCGTAGCTGGTGGCGGCCAGCCGCTCCTTCCTGGCGGTTTCGTCCAGGTCGGGCCACGGGTCTCCGGGGGCCTCGTAGAGGCGCACGAAGTCGGCGCGTCCGGCCTCGCTCAAGGGCGTCTCGGCGGCGAACTCGGCGGCGGGGCGCCGTCCCATGCCGGTCACCAGGCGGTCCTCGCCGAAGTCCTCGCTGCCGAAGAAGACGGAACGTTGCAGTCCGTGGGACCGGTAGAGGTCGCGGTCGAAGGCGGTGAAGAAGAGGTCGAGGTCGACTCCCAGATCGTCGAGCAGGCCGTTCACCGCCGGGGTGAAGGTGGAGGGGGAGTCGAGGGACTGGGTGCCGCCGTAACCGAGCACGGTGCGGCCCTCGTGGGTGAACTCGTTCCGCTTTGCGTGGCCGCCGAAGTCGTCGTGGTTGTCGAGGATCAGGATCCGCGCTTCCGGGAAGGCCTTTCGGTAGAACCAGGCCGCGCTGAGGCCGCTGATGCCGCCTCCCACCACGACCAGGTCGAAACTGCCCCCGTCGGCGGCGCCGGAGTCGTCCCAGGACCCGCCGTTCTCCACCCGGTCGCGCAGTTCGTGGGCGACCTCGAAGGAGCCCGGGTGGCTGCCGCGCAACCCGGTGAGCGCCGGAGGATAGGGGCCGCTCGGTCCGGGCGGGGTACAGGCGCCGAGCAGCCAGCCGGATGCCCCCGGGAGCGCGAGAGCCCCTACGCCCACCGGAATCCCGTTCAGGAAGTCGCGCCGGCTGATCTTCCGGCTCATCCCGAGGTCGCGGTCGTTCCCCGGGGCCTGGCCGGCGGCAGGAGCGGGGTCTCGATCGCTGGCCATCTTGCCTCGAATCTTCCCACGTTCCGGCAAGGGGAGAGTCGCCGGACGTCGCACCGTCCGGTAAATTGGCCGTTCCATGCGCACGTTGAAGTCCCGACACACGACGCTCCGCGTCCTTCCCGCCCTGGCCGGGTAGCGCAGGCAATGCGACGCCGCCGGTTTCTGACCTCGGTCGCGGGTGTCGCGGTGGTCTCGGGCTACCGCGGGGTGCCGGCGGCCGCACGGCTGAACGGACGGATCGGCATCGTCGGTGGAGGCATCCTGGGGTGCTCCATCGCGCTACACCTCGCACGCCGGGGCGCCGACGTCACCGTCTTCGAGCGCGAGGGACCCGCGGCCGGCGCCACCGGGAACTCCTTCGCCTGGATGAACGCCAGTTTCTCGAAGCGTCCGCACTCGTATCACGAGCTGAACTGGCGGGGTCTCCAGGGCTGGCGGCGGCTCCAGGCCGAGCTCGGCGGCGCGCTGGAAGTGAGTTGGGGGGGCAGCCTGGAGTACCGCATCGAGGCCGATCGCGTGCGGCTCCTGCACGAACAACTCGCGCGGAGTCAGTGCTGGGGCTACCCCATCCACCAAGTGGACGAAGCCAGCTTCCGCGAACTCGAACCGGGACTGACCCCGGAGGCGCCGGTCCTCGCCGCGATCTGGGCGAGTGCCGAAGGGCATATCGAGCCGCGCTCGGCGACCCGGGCGCTGTGGGGGGCTGCCGAAGCCGCCGGGGCGAAGTTCCTGATTGCCGAGGTGAATGCGCTGGACATCGGCTACGGCGTCCTGCGCGGTGTCCGGACCTCGGCGGGAGACCATGAACTCGACACGCTGGTCCTGGCGGCCGGCGTCCAGGCGCCCGAGCTGGCGCGCCAGGCGGGGGTCGACGTGCCCCTCATCGAGTCGCCGGGCATCCTCGCCCACTCCACTCCGGCGAAGACGGTAGTGAACCGGATCGTGCTGGCGCCGAGCATCCACGTGAAGCAGGCCGCCGGCGGCAAGGTGGTGGCCGGCGTCGGCTTCGCGGGCGCGGGTTCGACGGACCACTCGCGGGCGGTGGGCGAGCAGATCTTCCGGGAGACCGCCAAGGTCCTCCCGGCGGCGGCCGGCCTGGAGGTGGAAGAGGTCAGCCTCGGCTACCGCGTGCTACCGAGGGACGGGCACCCCATCGTCGGTTTCGATCCGGCGGCGCCCGGCATCTACTTCGCTTCGATGCACAGCGGGATCACGATGGCCCCCGTCATGGGGATGTTCGCCGCCATGGAGATCCTCGACGATGTCGAGGTCACCCTGCTGTCGGACTACCGGCTCGCGCGTTTTTCTTCGTAGCCGGACAGACATCTCCCCAACGCGGTTGGGATTGGTTTCCACCAAGCCCCCCTTCGGGCTGCCGCTTGGGGATGGGTGGGTCTTCGCGCGACAGCCCCCGGCAACGCCGGACGCCGGATGTAAGGAGGTGAACTTTCCAGCGCAATGGAAATATACCACATCTGGAGGACCATAAGCCACTGAATTACCGAGTGTCATAGGCCCGGAAAACGACCTCCAGATCGCGGCGCGCGGTTTCGAAATCGGAACGTGGACGGAGTGCGGGATTCCGGACCGAGCGGAGGAAATCCCGCGCCATCGCGCCGAACCCCATGAGGTCCGCGAACGGGCCCGCCCGGAGCCGGAATCCCGACCCGGCGCGCGACCAGAGGTAGAGCCCGTTGCTCTCGAACACGAGGCGGCCGTCCTCACCTTCCACGAACGAGTGCTGCAGGATCCCTCCCGGAAGCGATGGCGTGTCCCAGCCGTAGCGGACTTCGGCGCGGGTTCCGGACGGATAGTCGAGTTCGAGACGGGCGTGCCGCTCGGGCTCGCCTCCGCCCGGAAAGTCCGCCCGCACGGCTGCCGGCTCGGCGCCGGCGATGGCGCCGAGGAGCGCGACGAAATGGATGCCGCCTTCGAGCAGGGCGCCGTGGCTGGCCCGCCAGTCGGATGGCTGCTGCCGGGTGAGCTTCGACACGCGGACCCGGCGCAGCGGCCCGATGCCCGGGAGCCACGCCCGGAGCCGGCCGAGGGACGGCTTGTAGAGGTAGTTCTCCGCGACCATCAGCGACCCGGGCGGCCGCCCGATCAGCGCCTGGCCGATCACTTCGACTTCGGCGCGTGACTGCGCCATCGGCTTCTCCACCAGGACCGACTTTCCGGCTTCGAGCGCGGCGACGGTTTGGGCGGCGTGGTGCTCGAGCGGGGAACAGATGGCGACCGCCGCGATGTCCGGGCGCTCCAGGGCCTCCTCGAAACCGGCGAGCGCCTCCCCGGAGAACCGCGCCGCGAGCGTGCGGGCCGACTCGGAACGCCGGCTGGTGAACGCGAGATGCGCGCGCGGCGCCAGGTTGGCCGCGTGCACGCGGGCGATCCGGCCACAACCGACGATGGCGACCGTCGGACGCCCGGCGGTGTCCGCGGAACCTTCTCCGGTCAAGACGTTCTCCGGTTCACGATCTCTTCCGCGACGCGGAGGGCCCCCGCTGCAATCGTGAGGCTGGGGTTCACCCCTCCGGAAGCGGGGAAGGTGCTGCCGTCGGTGACGAAGAGGTTGTCGAGCCCTCGCAGCCGGCCCGCCGGGTCGAGCGGCGCGTCATCCCTCTCGTTACCCATCCGGAGCGTGCCCACAGCGTGGGAGAAGGACGAGATGGGCCAGACGTGGGTCGCGAGCGCGCCCGCCGCGCGGAGGACCTTCCGGGCCCGCCGGACGAGCAACTGCAACCGGTCGTGGTCGGCTCTCCGGTAGCGGTGCTCGACCCGAATCCGCTTCATCCCGAACGCGTCCGTCTCGTCTCCCAAAAAAACGCGGTTGTCCGGGTCCGGTTCGTCCTCCGCGACACACAGGAGATTCTGGAGCCGGTCCACGAGCGGCTTCCGAAGGAAGGCGCCGGCCACCTTGCCGGCCGCGCGCCGGACGACGCCGGCGTCGGGGGTGTAGATGTCCTGGATGACGCCCACCGCGAGGCCGTCCCGTTCGCGCACCTCTTCGTAGAAGTCGGTGAAACAGACCTGTTTGTGGAACACCGCTTCCGGGTTCGTCCGGAACGGGAAGAGCCCGGCGACCACCGCGTTGCAGTGCCGCATGAGGAACCGCCCTACGGGAAGCGCCTCCGCGCCGTCACCGCCCAGGCCGGACCGGAGGAGGATCGCCGGGCTGCCGAGGGCGCCGGCGGCAAGGACGAAGAGGGGCGCTTCGAGCCAGACCGCTTCGCCCGATCTCTGATCGACGCACTCGGCGCCGACCACCTTCGATCCCCGGGTCCGCAGGCTCGAGACCACTGTTCCGGAGCGGACCACGAGTCCCGCCGGCTCGGCGCGGCGCAGGATGCCGGCGGCGTCGTTCTTGGCGTCGATGGCGCAGGGGAAGCCGTCGCAGGTGTTGCAGCGCACGCACTGCGGTCGCTCCGCCCCCGAGAAGTTGATCGCCAGCGGGATCGGGAACGGCCGGAAACCGAGATCCTCACCGGCCCGCCGGACGCGCTCGGCCGGCGCCGACCACGGAATGGAAGGGAAGGGGTAGGGACGCGACCGTGGGGGTTCCAGGGGATCGGCGCCCGCGGTCCCGTGGACGCCGAGCAGCCGCTCCGCCTCCGCGTAGGAGGGCTCCAGATCCTGGTAGTCAAAAGGCCAGCGACCGAAGTCCGGGGGCCGGAGCCGTAGCGACGCGCCGCCGTAGAAGACGGACATGCCGCCGACGGTCTCGTTCATCGGGAGCGGGCGAAACCGGCGGTCGCCGAGTTGCCTCACCGCGAGGGGCGTTCTTCCCCGGTAACGGAGATCGCCCAGGATCGCCCGGGGATTCCAGTCGCCCTCGTCCCGGTGCGGCCAGCGCCCCCGCTCGAGGACGAGGACCCGGGCCCCGGCCTTGGTGAGCCGGTGGGCGGCGAGCGCTCCCCCGAGGCCGGAGCCGATGACGATCGCGTCCCAGCCGGCGGCGTCGTCCGAGCGGGACACGTCTAGGCGGCGCTGGCTTCCAAGAATGCGGTGACCGCGACCGCCAGGATCAGCACCCAGGCGCCGTAGTGGAATCCCTCGCGCCGGAAAGACTCCACCCGTGGCAGGTCGGGCCGGAATTTCCCGGACATGTTTCGCTGGATGTAGGTCTTGTAGTACTCCACGAGGAAGCGCTCGAGGCCCCCGTTCATGTAGATCAGGATTCCGAGGGCGACAGGCTCACCGGGAGTCTGGAGCCAGAAGAAGAGCGGGGAAGCGACCGCAAGGGTAAGCCCGGAGCGGAAGAACTTCAGCGTGTGGAACCCCTCGAACGGGGCGTCCTTCCAGGCGCCGCCCCCCGAGACCAGCAGGCCGGTCAGATAAGCAACGGCGAGATAGGCCCAGAAGCGCGTCACCGGCGTCCCGATGAAGAGCACCGCGATGACTCCGGAGACGAGCACCACGCCGGCCGCGATCCGGAGCGCGCGGCTCCTCACCGGCCGTCCGAGAATCGTAAGCGCCGAGGGGACGAAGTACTTCTCCTGCGGCTCCTCGCGGAAGCAGCCCTTGTGGAGTTCGGTGAGGAAGCGCTCGAGCCCCATCACCAGGAAGAAGAGCTGGACGAATCCCAACTCTGCAACGCGAAGGACGGGAACGGCGAGCAGGAACGCGAAGATCGCCGCGGAGAAGAGGATGCTGCGCGGGAAGGTGCGCGGCTTGAACCCTTCCCAGGGTGAGTCCTTGAACCCCCCCCACAAAGAGGTGTAGAGCCCCGAGAGGAGCGAGACCACCAGCCCGCCGAGGATCCCGGCGCTCATCGCGGGCTACCGGAGAACGTCGAACTGGCGGGTGTACTTGACCGTCAGGCTGCGGTTCTGGGGTCCGATCAGGACGTTCCCGAGTCCCTCGGTGTCGTTGTAGACGACGAAGAGGCCGGTGCCGGCGGTGTTCAGCCAACTGAAGCGGACGTTCGAAGACCAGATGTCGGCATCGTCGTTGTACTGGACGAGCGCCTGCAGGTAGATCAGGGGGGTTATGTTGTAGGCCACCCGGAACTGGCCGAGGTTCGCCACGAAGCTGCCCTCGGCGAGCTGGATGTCGTTGTAGAGCCAGGCGGCCGAGGTGATGAGGCGGGTGCCCCAGCGGTAGTTGATGGTGGTGTCGACCGACGTCTGGTCGCCGGAGAGGAACCCGCCGTAGTCGAGCGCGCCCGAATAGGACAGCGGCGCGGCCCGGTTCGTGTTCCAGCGCCAGCCGGCCTGCCAGTGCGCGTAGGTGCCGGGTGGGACCACGATGCCCTCCCGGATCTCGAATGGTTCCTCGAGTCCCTCGGTGATGCGGTTCATGGCCGGGCTGAAGTACCAGCCGTTCTCGAAGTCGAAGTGATTGTCGACGTGCAGCCGGCTGGTCTCGAGGAACCCATCGAGCGTGCGGAAGCCGTTGTAGGTGATGTGCGGCCGCAGCTCGCGGAAGGCGAACGGCATTCCCTCGAAGATCTTCGGCCGGTAGTAGCCGAACCACCCGTAGTCGAGGCTGCGGTAGGCCTTACGGCGCAGGAACCCGACCTCGGGGTTGAAGTTGGCGGCCACCTCCGACGTCCCGAGCCAGAGGCGGAGGTCCCGGCGGAAATACTCGCCGCGAACCATGTAGGCGTACTCACCACCGTCGAGCAGTTCATATCCCGGTGTCTCGGTGCGCGCCGCAAAGCCCGTGAAGGTGAGGGTCTCGCCGATGCCGAGCCGGCCGTCCACGCCCCACGTGCGGTTCCAGTCATCCTCGGAAGCGGGGCCGCTGGTCCCCATCCGGTTCACGAACATGGCCCCGAGGGAGGAACGTTCGCCGAACTCGCGGCTCAGGCTCATCACCGAGAAGTTGTTCGCCGCGACCACGCCGGCGACCTCCTGGGTCTGCATGTTCAGGAAGCCGAGGTTGTAGTCGCCGGCCTTGCCGGACAGTCGGGCGCCGCCCAGGATGGGCACCGGCGTTCCCCCGGGCCCGATCCCGATGCGGCGGCTGAAGAACAGGTCCACCGAACTCCCCTGTCCCATGGAGAAGTTGCCGGCGTTCTCGAGGAAGAAGGGCCGCTTCTCGGGGAAGAAGAGGTTGAACCGGGAAAGGTTGATCTGCTGGTCGTCCACTTCCACCTGGGCGAAGTCGGTGTTGTAGGTGAGGTCCACGTTGAGGCTCGGGGTGAGGCCGACCTTGGCGTCGACTCCGAAATCGGTGTTGGTCTGCGTCTCGACCTCCACGGCGTAGTCACGGCCGGCGGCGGACAGGGCATACGGGGTGACCTTGAAGTTCCGGGGGCTGCGCAACTCCAGCCCGTGCAGTTCGCCGGCCGAGGAGAGCCGGTAGAGGTCATAGATCCGGGCCACCGGGGACCAGTAGTCCTCCTCGCGCTTCCGGCGGATGTTGCGGTGGAAGTTGATCCCCCAGGTCTGCGGGCTCGATCCGTAACGCAGCGTCCGCAGCGGGATCGCGAACTCGGCGGACCAACCCTCGTCGGTCACCTGGGTCGCCACCGTCCAGCTCGCGTCCCAGTTCACGTTGAAACCGCCGCCGGACCCGGTCCGGGCGCGCATCTGGGGCCCCCCACCGCCACCGCCGCCGCCACCGCCGGCGTTGCTCAACTGTCCGTCGTACTCCAGTCCGGCCGGGGTGGTCCCGAAGACGAAGCCGTTCTGGAGGTCGTGGTAGGTGTCGAAGACAACCCGGAAGGAATCCGTGTCCTGCAGGTTGGAGTCGCGGCGCGCGTCGGTGGCGATGATCCCCGCGGGATCGCTGTCGTAGAGCATGGCGCCGATGTAGACCGCCTCGTCGTCGAAGAGGATGCGGACTTCGGTGCGCTCGGTGGCCGGCTGGCCCTCGAAGGGCTCCGCCTGGATGAAGTCGGTCAGCGGCTCGGCGGCGGCCCAGACGTCCTCGTCGAGCCGGCCGTCGATGGCCGGCGCCTCGATGGTGGAGAAGGCGCGGCCGATGCGCGCGCCGGTCGCCGATTCGTCTTCCGAACCCATGCTGAGCCCGGCCGCAAGAGGCAGGGCGCCGAGGGCGAACAGGGGGAGGGCCGGAAAGCGCATAACCGGTCAAATTTACCGCGCCGCGAGCCGTCGCGCACTTCCGGGAAACGGCGGCGCCGAGACCGGTGTTCCAAGGCGCGTGAGAGCCACGGAACGCAGCCGTGAAAAGACCGTGAAGACCGTCGGGAGAGACCGTTTCCGGGCCGTACCGGCCCCGGCCGCATGACATAGTTCGCGCCGCCCGGCCAGCCCGGCGGGAGAGGAGACACGCAGGACATGAACGACAGGGCCCCGGCCAGCACCCGCGAACTGCTGGAATTCGCCACCGAGATCGGCTGGGAGGCCGGCCGTCTCATCATGAGCCACTTCCAGGTGGGGGTGGGCGTCTCCACCAAGCCGGACCGCACGCCGGTCACCGAGGCGGACATCGCCGGCGAGCGCCTGCTCAGGAAGCGCATCGAGGCGAAGTTCCCCCGCCACCGGATCCTCGGGGAGGAGGACGGCGAATCGGGGTCCGACCCGGCGCACCGCTGGATCCTCGACCCCATCGACGGCACCACTTCGTTCATCCACGGCGTGCCGCTGTTCGGGATGCTCATCGGCCTCGAGATCAACGGCGAGGCCGTGGTCGGCGTCTGCAACATCGCCGGACTCGGCGAGATGGTCACCGGCGCCCGCGGCGAGGGGGCCTTCTGGAACGGCCGCCCGGCGCACGTCTCCAACGTGACCGAGATCGGGAACGCGCTCGCCACCACCACCGACCCGGCGACCATCGGCCCCATCTGGGATGCGGTCGGCGCGAAGGGCGCGGTCCGCCGCACCTGGGGCGACGCCTTCGGCCACGCGCTGGTCTGCACGGGACGCTCCGAAATCGGCCTCGACCCCGAGATGAAGGCGTGGGACTCGAGCCCGTTTCTGCCCATCCTCGAAGAGGCGGGCGGCCGCTTCACCGACTGGGACGGGAACCGCACCATCCACGGGCCGAACGCGCTCAGCACGAACGGCGCCCTCCACGACGAGGTGCTGGAGCTGCTCGCGGAAGTCCGCGGGACGTAGAGGGAGCGCCGGCCAGCCCTCCCGGTGGGAGCCGTCGGGCCGGCGCCGCCCGCCGCAGCGGACGACCGGGATCGCTCCGCCTCTATTGCCCGGCCTTCACCGGCGCCACGACCTCACGGACCTGATCCGCGAATTCCCGCGCCTTCTCCATCACCTCGGCCTCGTCCACGGTGGTGATCTCGCCGTCGCGGACCACGATCCGCCCGTTCACGAGCACGGTGCGGACGTCGCTGCCGCGCGTGATGTACACAAGGTGGGAATACGGACGGTAGAGCGGGGTCATGCCGGCGCGGCGGGTCTCGACGAGCACGATGTCGGCGCGCTTGCCGACCTCGAGGGAGCCGATGTGGTCCTGCTGGTTCAGCACGCGCGCGCCGTAGGTGGTGGCCATCCGGAAAACCGTCTCCGCCGGCAGCGAGGTCGGATCGCCGGTCGCGAATTTGTGCAGCTTCGCGGCCGTGTCCATCTCGCCGAACATGTCGAGGTCGTTGTTGCTCGCCGGGCCGTCGGTGCCGAGGCCCACCGGCACCCCGGCGGCGAGCAGCGCCTCGACCGGGGCCGCCCGGTCGGCTCCGAGTTTCATGTTGCTCTCCGGGTTGTGGGCCACCCCGGCGCCTCCCGCCGCGACCTTCCGGATGTCCTCATCCGACATGTAGGTGCCGTGCGCGAGCACGGTTCCCGGCCGCAGGGCCCCGATGGAGTCCAGCGCGTCGATCGTGCGCATGCCGATCGCCGCCTCGATCCGCTCGTCCTCGTCGCGAGCTTCCACCACGTGGATCTGGAAGGGGGCGTCGTGGCGCTCCGCGACCTCGAAGGCGGCCCGGGTGGGTTCCAGCGGAGTCGTATAGAGCGCGTGGGCGGCGGTGCCGGGGATCACGAGCGGGTGGTCCCGGTAGCGCTCCATGAAGGCGTCCGCCTCGGCCAGCGATTCCTCCGGGGTCGCGAAATCGGGGGTCGGGAAGCCGATCACGTGCGGCCCGACCACGGCGCGGATTCCGGCCTCGATCGTCGCCCGGGCCACGTCGTCCCGGAAGTAGTACATGTCCGTGAAGGTGGTCGTCCCGCTCTTCAGCATCTCGATGGATGACAGGAGCGTTCCCCAGTAGACGAAATCGGGCGCCACGAGTTCGGCTTCGGCCGGGAAGATGTTCTGCTCCAGCCAGTCCATCAGCGGCAGGTCGTCCGCGAGCCCGCGCAGCAGGGACATCGCGGCGTGCCCGTGGGTGTTGATGAGTCCGGGGATGACCAGTTGCCCGGTCGCGTCGAGGGTGGGGATCCCGGGCGGCCGGGGCGCCGCCCGGTCGAAGAGCCCCGCGATCCGGTCGCCCTCGACGAGTACCGCGCCGCCTTCGAGGATGGTCCCGGCGTCGTCCATGACCACCACGGTGCCGCCGTCGATCAGGAGGCGCTCGGCGGGTTGGGCGGCGGGCGCCCCGGAACCGGAACACGCGGCTCCCGCGAGCGGCACGGCGAGCAGAAGACTGTGGGTAGGGATGGGGGTCATGGGGTGGTCCGGTGGGCGCCAGGAAACCCTAGCGGAAACCAGGGAGACCAGGATCTCCAGGTCGGGCGATCATTCCTGATACCGCGGTGCGGTTTCGCGGCCCTCTCGGGCCGCGATGCCGGCCGGAGGCCGGCGCTCCGAGCGGGCGCTCCCTATTCCATCGGTCTCAGCTCTTTCCAGCGCTCGATGAACGCGACGGCGGCGTCAACGAAGGCTTCGGCTCCCCGGCGGCCGCGCTCGACGCTCGATTCCTCAAGGTCGCGGACGCTCCAGACGCCGGTGTCGGTGATCTCCCGGGTGGAGGTGCCCTTGCCCGTCTCCTCGGCCTTCAGGTTCTCGGCGAGAAACACCCTCAGCGCGGTGGGGTCGCCGGCGACCACCTCGGGGACCAGGCGCTCCAGGTGTTCCGGCATCGTGAGGGTGGCCGCCCGCGCCCTCGAAAGATCCACCAGATCGGGGATGAGATACAGCGAACTCGACGTCTCGCCCACGCCCCCGTGCCGGTCGAAGACGGGTTCTTCGGAGGAGGGCTCCGCCGACTCCTGGCGGAACGGCGCCGCCGCCGCGCCCAGCTCGACGGCGATCCCCTCCGTCTCGTGGTTGATGCGGTCGGCGATGTACTGGGAGATGACGCGGTTGCCCCCGTGCGAGTTCAGGATCAGGAATCGCTTGAAGCCCTGCCGCATCAGGCTCCGGGCGGCCTCGAAATAGACCTGCTGGATCGTTTCCGCCGGCAGGCTCACCGTTCCCGGGAAGCCCAAGTGGTAAGGGGCGTTGCCGACGAAGAGGATCGGCGCCACCAGCACGTCGGTTCGCTGGGCGACGAGCTTGGCGCGCTCCATCCCGTTCAGGAAGTCGGTGCCGATGGGCAGGTGCGGCCCATGCTGTTCCAGCGAGCCGACCGGCATGATCACCATGTCGGTGCGGGTGAGAAGGTCCTCGACTTCCGTCCAGCTCATGTGCGGCAGATAGTTCTTGACCTTCGTTTCTCCCCAGAGCGGATTCGTCTGGGCGCCGGCGGCGCTCGCAGCCAGGAGCGCCCCGAGGATGGCAAGGCGGAACGGGTTCTTCGGCATGTCAGTGACTCCCTTGGGACTGGTCTGAGGTTCTTGAGGACCGGCTTTCGAAGCGGCCGCGGCGCAGCCGGTTCAGTGCGGAAGCGATCTCGTAACGGCGGGGGCGGGCCAGGCGGCCGGGATGCCGGCCGGCGCGGCCGTCGGAAGTGAGCGATTCGAGTCCCGCCTCGTCGAGCCGGGCGTCGAGGGAATCGAGGAGCTCCCGGACCGGGAGCCCGGGAAAGTCCCGGGCAGCGGCGGCCATCGCGTACCCCGCGGCCCGGGCCTGGCTCTCGTCGAAGAGCTGTTCCACCGCCCTGAGGTCCACCTCTTCCTCTCCGTAGAGGAGGAGGTCGCGGCGGGTGGCCCGGATCCGCGGAGTCCCCTTGCGGCCGGCCGGGTCGAAACTCCCGGGTTCGGGACAGCGCTCCCGCCCGCGGAAACCGGCGGCCCCGGCATCGGGGGACCTTCGCGTGGGATAGCGCGCGGCCACCTCGCGAGCCTGGGCGGTCACCTCCCGCGGCCGGTAGTCCGCGAACTGGATCACGGTGTCCGCGGCGTCCAGATAGTCCCCGGAACCTCCCATGACCAGGATGGTGGAGACCCGGTGGCGCTCGAAGAGTTCCCGCACCCGGTCCACCAGCGCGACGATCGGTTCCGCCTCCCGCGCCACCAGGGCCTGCATCCGGGCGTCCCGGATCATCAGGTTGGTGGCCGAGGTGTCCTCGTCCATCAGCAGGAGCCGGGACCCCGCTTCCAGCGCCTCGACGATGGAGGCCGCCTGGCTGGTGCTGCCGCTCGAGTTGTCGGTGGTGAACGCGGTGGTGGCCCGCCCGCCGGGAAGCTCGCGGATGAAGGGGCTGACGTCCACCGAGGACACCGCGCGTCCTTCCTCGGCGCGGATGGTGACGGCGTCCGCCCGGGTGACCATCAGCTCCCGCCCGTCTCCGGGGACGTGGGGCACCACTGAGCGGGCGAGCGCCTGGAGCAGCGTGGACTTTCCGTGAAAGCCGCCGCCCACGATGAGCGTCACCCCTTCCGGGATGCCCATTCCGTGGATCTCCCGGGGGCCGTCTCCCGGGTGGAGCAGGGACAGACTCACCCGCAGCGATGCCGGGCTCTCGAAGGGAACGACCCCGTCCGTGAGGGGGCGCTCGCTCGCGCCGTGCGCGCGCGGCAGGATCGCCCCGTCGGGCACGAACGCGGCGAGATTGCGGTCCTCGAGCTGGGAGCGGAGGTCGTGCTGATTCTCGATCGCGTTCACGAAGGACTCTGCCGCCCCCGCGGGAAGGCTCCCGAACACGAGCGTCCGCCCCGCGATTTCGGGAAGGTCACGGGCCAGCAGGTCGGCGGCCCGGTGGCCCAGGATGCGGCGCCCCGCGGCCGGCAAACCCACCTCCACGCGGGCTTCGACGAAGCCTGCGCCGGAGGGATCGCCGGAGATGCGGATCGCCGCGCGTTCGAGGACCTCCTGGCCGCCCGCGTCGATCCGGATCTGGCCGCTGTGCCCCGAGCCCGCCGAGCTTCCCGAACGGGGAATCGCCCGGCGGAATCCCCGGGCCAGGAAGTCGGCGAGGGCGGTCCGGCGAGCCCGATGGGAAGCGAGCGCAGCGGGAAAGCCGGCCGTCTCCCCGTCCATCCGGACCCGGACGCGGGAGGGAGGGGCGAAGGGATCGCGGGCCACGCGGTCCACGAAAACGGTGACCCCGGTCCCGAGGGACCACTCCCCCTC
The DNA here is from genome assembly GCA_965116805.1 of Vicinamibacteria bacterium. Taxonomy (GTDB): domain Bacteria; phylum Acidobacteriota; class Vicinamibacteria; order Marinacidobacterales; family Marinacidobacteraceae; genus Marinacidobacterium. Next base: position 159,128 of record OZ220713.1, on the reverse strand, counting down.
GAGATCGCGGTAGGCGGGGTAGCCGCGTCCGTCCAGACCGCGGCAGGCGGCGGCCAGGCCGGAGCTTCCTCGCGGGGCCTTCCGGCGCTCGCCGCTACGCGAGAAGGAGCGGGCGCGGTAGGGGGTGATTGGGTTCCTCCAGGCTGCCGGTGGCGGAAACCGATCATAGTGTGAGGGGGGGCGAGCACCCGTGACCGCGCCACAGAAGTACCATCAAGGCAAACCGTGTCATCCGAGTCCAAGCGGCGCTCCTACTGGGCGGACCAGACCGGTGACCTGCGGGCCCGGCTCGCCGCCGCGGTGCCGGCGGAGGAGTTGAAGCGGCTCCATCGGCGGCGCCCCCTGCTGCATTTCCTGGTCCTGGGCTGGCAGTTCCTCCTGCTCTTCGGTGGCGGGGCCATCGCCTGGAGGGCTTCCGAGTGGTGGATCTGGCTGCCGGCCTCCCTGGTCGTCGGGTTCACGATCTTCAACTTCACCGTGATGCTGCACGAGGTGGTGCACGAACTGGTCTTCGGAGCCGGCGGACATCCCGGCTACCGGGTGCTCCGCCATCTGTACGCGTTCCCGAGCGGGATCTCGGCGACCCAGTTCACCCGCTGGCATCTCGACCACCACGCCCAGCTCGGCGACGCCGAGGCGGACCCGAAGCGGCACTGGCTGTCGCCGAAGCGCAACGCGCGCTGGTTCAAGGCGCTCTATCTCACCCCGGCGCTCATCCCGATCTACTTCCGGGCGGCACGGAACGAGACGGCGAGTTATCCGGACGAAGTACGGCGTGCGATTGCCCGGGAGCGGAGGCTGACCGTGGCCGGCCACCTGGCCATCCTCGCCGCCCTCATCGCTGCCGGCGGATTCTTCCCGGCGTTCAAGGCCTACCTGGTCCCCGTGTTCCTGGTCTTCCCGGTCGCCTTCACCGTGAACCGCCTGGGCCAGCACTACGACATCGCCCCGGAGAACCCGGCGCTCTGGGGCAGCGTGCTGCGGCCCTCACGGTTCTGGGACGTCGCGTTCCTCTGGTCGGCGTATCACCTTGAGCACCACTACTTCCCGCGGGTGCCGTTCTACAACCTGCGGGCGCTCCATTTCCTGCTCCGGCCCTTCTTCGACGAGATCGGGGCGCAGCCAACGAGCTACGGGCGGCTGCTCTGGCAGTGGTTCGTCCACAACCGCGCGCCCCACACCGATTGGCGGAAGCCGGCCGAATCGGCGGTCTAGGAGCTCGCCGGTCGTGCCAGAATCCGGGATCATGGCCAAGGGAACCGTCAAGTGGTACGACCGCCAGCGCGGCGAGGGGTTCATCCAGCGCTTCGAGGGACCGGATGTCCACGTTCCGAGCAGCGCGCTTGCCGACCGGGAGCCGGGATTCCTGATCGAGGGTCAGGCCGTGGAGTTCGAACTGCTGAAGATCCCCGGCGGCTTCCGGGCGCGGGGAGTGCGGGTGGTGGATCCCCGCACGGCGGCCGGTCCCGGCGCGAAGGGAATTCGCTGAGGCAGGGCTGTTTGCCGCCGCCGGAGCATCGCGTCTGCCGGGAGGCGGCGAGAGGCGGCCAGCGTTCCAGGCCGTACGCGGTTTCGTGGCCCTTGCGGGCCGCGATGCCGGCCGGAGGCCGGCGCTCCGAACTGTTTTCGCCGCGGTGTGATCCGCGTCACGTTACGGTGTCATCTCGATCCCGGGACCCGGCGAAGCGTGGTCTTGGCGCCCCGCCAGTCAGCCCGCCCGGGACTGACCCGCCGCGCTAGAAGCGCTGGAGAGCGTCGGCTTCGGTGTCGGTGATCGTCAGGATCTGATTGAAGCCGCTGATCTTGAAGACCTCGAGAATGTGCTCCTTCATTTCGCAGAGCACGAGCTTGCCCTTCACCCCGGCCAGCCGCTTGGCGAGGATCAGCAGAACGCGCATCCCCGTCGAGTTGATGTAGTCCAGCCCACCGAAATTCATCACCACCTGGGTGGCGCCCTCCGGCCCGATGGCGTGCGCCATCACGGCGTGCTCGAACTCGCTGCTCGTGCGGGTGTCGATGCGCCCCTGGGGCGACAGCACGAGAACTCCGTTCTTGGTTTCATCCGTCAGGTTCATTGGGCTTCCTCCTGGTCGCTGGCTGTAAGCGACCGGGTCAGGGTGATCCGGTTTCGATCCTTGATTCGCTCGTAATTGGTCGTGGTCATGAGGGACTGAACGAGAAAAACACCGAGTCCCCCGATCGGCCTGTCCTCGAGGGGAAGGGTCGTGTCGGGGACCGGCGCCTCGTGAAACGGGTCGAATGGTATCCCGTGATCCTCGATTTCGATGTGGAACGTCCCGTCCGCAATCGTGGCCCACATGTGAATGTGGGTGTGTTCGAGTTCGCGGGTTCCATACTTGATGATGTTGGTGACCAGTTCGTCCACCGAGAGCGTGATGCGCTGCGTCTGCAGCGGCGACACGCCATGTTTCTCCGCGAACTCCTCGAGCGCCACGAGCATCTCGCTGAGTTCGCCCAGGTCCTTGTCCAGCTTGCAGGAGAAGGCGGGAGCCTTCGACTTACCGGCTGGGCCGCGCCTCGGTGCCATCGGGGCGCCAACTTTAGCAGCCTCCGGGGGAACCCACGTCCGCCGGGAAACCGGTCAGAAACCCGGCGGACGCGGCGCGCGACGGAGGAATACTCGGCGTTTTCCGGGCGAAACGCAACACGCAAAGGCGGGTTCCGCCGCGGTCCGTCACTGCCTGCGGGTCGGGGATCGCACGTCTTCGAGGCGTGCGGGACCGCCGGAGGGTTCCGGATCCAGCATCGAGATCTTGACGGCGACCTCCAGCTCCTGATGCGCGGCTCCCCGAAAGGTGCCGCGGGTGGGAGGTACGTCGCGATAGTCCCGCCCGGTCGCGACCCGGACGTGATGTCTCGGAGAAACCGTGTTGTTCGTGGGGTCGGCGCCCACCCAGCCGAGACCCGGGAGGAGGCACTCGATCCAGGCGTGGCTGGCCTGCGCCATGGTCTGCTCCCTCCCCTTGTGAACCGGGAAGAGGTAGCCCGAGACGTATTGAGCCGGAATCCCCCAGCCCCGCACGATGGCGAGCATGATGTGGGAGAAGTCCTGGCAGACGCCGCTTTCCGCCGCCAGGGCATCGTCGATCGGGGAGTCGACCCGCGTCTGTCCCCGCTCGAAGTCCAGCGCTTCGTGAATGCGGGACGTCAGCTCGCGAATGGACGCCAGCGGCGTTTCGCCACGCTCGATCCGGTGGCGGGAAACAAAGGCTTCCAGCGCGGCGGTCGGCCGGGTCAGCGGGGTGGGGTGGAGCAGATGCCACGTCGAAGGCGTCCGCAACTCCTCCAGATCGTCCCAAGCCGCTCTCCTGGTCTCGTCGGGATCGCTGGCGTGCAGGGCCACGAGGGACCGGGAGGTGACCGTGAGTTGCTCGTGTTCGGCGGGCACGTCGAAGAAGTGCACCGCGTTTCCGAAGCAGTCCTCGTAGCTGCCGAGTTCCGCGCCGGGATCGGTGAGGATCTGGAAGGATCTGAGATGCTGGGAAGCGTCGCTCCGGGGTTCGAGGTAGAGCGTGACGACAGCTTCCCGGATTGGTTCCGAATACCGGAACCGGGTCACGTGTTCGATGCGGTACAGGGTGTCTTCTGAGGTCACGGAGATCGTCATCTTCCCGGCAGGGCCTGGTCCGCGGGATAGAAGATGTAGCGGCGGTAGATCTCGTCGTGGAGCCCGCGGGAGAGCCGGCGCACCTCGGCGAGCGTCCCCGCGAGGTCCTCCCGCTCCTGGGACCCGTAGACGAGCAGCGCCCGAAGCTGTCCGGCGATCCGGTGCGCGGCCTGCAGAGGATGGCGGGCGCCGCCAGCCGGGTCGATGCGGCCCAGGCCGTTCCGGATCTCCTCGGCGGCGAAGCGGAGGGTGTGGGGTGACTCCGGTTCGTGGATCAGGAAGGTCATCACCTTCCAGGGATCGATCTCGGGCGTGTAGTGCCGGCAGTAGGGCTCGAAACTGGCGCAACTGCGGAGGAGCAGCGACCAGTCGAGGTCGGTGTTCTCGTCGTCGAGGGCGGGGAGGTAGTTGTCGAGGATCTCCGTCGTGACCTGGATGCGCTCCATGAACCGGCCGAGCCGGATGAAGTCCCAGGCGAGTCCGTGCCGCAGGCCGTTGTCGGTCACTCCCCGGAAGAGGTAGATCTGCGCCGAGGTCTCCCTGTAGAAGTTCTCGGGTTCCTTGTTCCAGAAGAAGTGCAGTTGCGTGTCGCGGAGCGAGAGGTAGGTCCGGTTGAGCTGACCCCACATCTCCTGGGTGATTTCCTGCCGCGCCTGCCGCGCGTTCTCCCGCGACATGCCCCACAGCGACACCATCGAGCCGGGGTTGTCGCCCTCGAAACTCATGAAGTCCGCGAGCGTGTAGGCGTCGGCGAGCAGGAACGAGTCCTCAAGCTGGTCGCCGTAAAGCGGGTCGCCCCCGGGTGGCGCGACCTTCAGGCTGCGGAAGAGCCGGGTCCAGCCGGCCGCGACCTGGGCGGAGGTGTTGTCGGTCACCGAGCGTACCTGCACTCCCAGGAGCCGGATGGTCTGGTCCGACCGCTCGAGGTAGCGGCTCATCCAGTAAAGGTTGTCGGCGACGCGGGCGAGCATGATCAGGCGCCGGCAGCGGCAGGCTCGGCCGTCTCCGGGACGTCCACGATCCAGGCGTCCTTGGAGCCGCCGCCCTGGCTGGAGTTCACGACCAGGCTGCCCTTCTTGAGCGCGACCCGGCAGAGGCCGCCGGGGACGATCTCCGTCCGGTCCGACTGCAGGATGAACGGCCGGAGGTCCACGTGCCGCGGTTCGATATGGGCCCCGACGAGACAGGGGGCCCGGGAAAGGGCGAGCGTCGGCTGGGAGATGTAGTTGTCCGGGTTTGCCCGGAGCGCCGCCGCGAACTCTTTCCGTTCGGTTTCCGAGGCATGGGGACCGACCAGCATCCCGTAGCCGCCGGACTCGCCCACCATCTTCACGACCAGCTTGTCCAGATTGGCGAGGGTGTAGGCGAGCCCCTCCCGCTCCCGGCAGAGCGTGGTCGGGATGGGCTTGATGAGCGATTCTTCGCCCAGGTAGTACTTGATGATGCGCGGCACGTAGGCATAGACGGCCTTGTCGTCGGCCACGCCGGTCCCGGGGGCGTTCGCGATCACCACCCGGCCCGCCCGGTACGCGTGGAAGAGCCCGGGCACCCCGAGCACCGAGTCCTCGCGGAAGGTGACCGGGTCGATGAAATCGTCGTCGATGCGCCGGTAGATCACGTCCACCTGCCGCAGCCCGGCGGTCGTGCGCATGTATACCCGCCGGTTGTGGACCAGCAGGTCGCGTCCCTCGACGAGTTCGATACCCATCTGGCGGGCCAGGAAGGCGTGCTCGTAGTAGGCCGAGTTGTAGACGCCCGGAGTGAGCAGGACGATGCTGGGATCGCTCACCTGCGGCGGCGCGAGCGATCGGAGCGTCTCGAGCAGGCGCCGGCTGTACTGCTCCACGTCCCGGACCCGGGAACGCCGGAAGAGCCGCGGCATGCTGCGCTTGATCGCGTCCCGGCAGGCGAGCATGTAGCTCACTCCCGAGGGCACGCGGAGGTTGTCCTCGAGCACCGCGAACCCGTCGTGGGTGCGCACGAGGTCGGTGCCGCACACCGAGACGTAGGCGCCGTGGGGAACCTCGACGCCGCGCATCTCGATCCGGTAGTGCTTGTTTCCGTACACCAGTTCGGCGGGGATCACCCCGTCGCGGATGATGTGGCCCTGGTGGTAGATGTCGTGGAGGAACAGGTTGAGCGCCCGGAGCCGCTGTTCCAGCCCGCGGGCCACGTCGTCCCACTCGTCGCCGCGGACGATGCGGGGAAGGCAGTCGATCGGGAAGACGCGCTCGATGGTCTGCTCGTCGCCGTAGACGGTGAAGGTGATTCCCTCGTGAAGGAACGAGCGCGTGACCCGCTCCTGGATCTGCCTCAGGTCATCCGGCGGCGTTTCCCGGATGGTCTCGAAGAAATCAGCGCAGTGCCGCCGCGGGGACCCGCCGCCGTCGAACATCTCGTCGTAGAACGTCGAGTTGTGGTCGTACTGGCGGAACGCAGGAGCGGCGCTCGGATGCGCGGCGGTGTGGCTCATGAGGACAGCCGCATCGGCGCGCCGCGCGCCGGACCGGGACCGACGTTCATCTGGGGATCAGGCCGACTTCGGGAGGCCGTTCCGTGCGACGTCCTCGTACACATTGCAGAAGTAGTCGAGCTCGGCCATGGTCGTGTAGAGGTTCGGGGTGATCCGGAGTCCCTGGAACTCCTCGTGCATGATGGGAGTGACGATGATGTGGTGCTTTTCCCAGAAGTAGTCGCGGAGCCGGGGCGGCTCGACCGTCGTCAGGTTGATGTTGCCGATGGCGCAGCTCAGCCTGGGGTTCCGCGAGGTGTGGAGTTCGGTATTCGGGAGCGCCGAGAGGCGATCGGCCCAGGTGTCCTTCAGATAGCGGAGCCGGGCCTCCTTGTTCTTCGCGCCCACCGTGTTGTGGAAGGTGATCGCTTCTCCGACAGCCACGAAGTTGGCGGCGGGATGGGTGCCGATCTCCTCGTACTTGCGGATGTCCCCGTCCATGCGCTCGGGAGCCGGCATCATGGGCCAGATCTTCGGGATCTTGTCCTTCTTCACGTAGAGCATCCCGGTGCCCTTGGGGGCGAGCAGCCACTTGTGAAGGCTGGTGCCGAAGTAGTCGCAGCCGATGTCTGCGAGCTTGAAGTCGAACTGGGCGAACGAGTGCGCCCCGTCCACCATGACCTCGATGCCGCGTTCGCGGGCCAGGTCGCAGACCGCCTTCACCGGCAGGATCTGCCCGGTGAGGTTGATCTGGTGGGACATCAGGATGATCCGGGTCTTGTCGGTGATGGCGCCGCGGAATCCCTCCACGACCTCCTCGTCGGTCTCCGCCGGGGTCGGGATCTGGATGAACTTGAGATCGATGCCCTCTCGGCGCACCCGCTGGCGGATGGTGGTGAGCATCCGGCCGTAGTCCTGGGTGGTGGTGAGGATCTCGTCGCCGGACTGGAGGTCCATGCCCAGTAGCAGGATCTCCATGGCTTCGGAGGTGTTGCGGACGAGCGCGACCTCCTCGGGGTCGCATCCGAACAGCACCGCCAGCCGCTGGCGGACGTTCTCCTTCCGGGGCTGGAGGATCTGCCACATCGTGTAGACGGGGGCTTCCTCCGATTCCCAGATGTAACGGACGAACGCCTCGGTGACCATCCGCGGCGAGGGGCAGACCCCGCCGTTGTTCAGGTTGATGATCGAGCGGGTGACGCTGAACGCCTGCTGGATCTCGCTCCAGTAGTTCTCGTCGCGGGCGAGGTCTTCGGGGCTCGCCCCCACGGTCCGCTGCGCCGCGGCCTCGACGCTCCGGATCGTTTCCGGGCCGAACAGGGTGGTGACGAGCGCGGCGCCGCCGGCTTCGCCCACCGAACTGAGAAACCGCCTGCGCCGCATGATGGAACTCCTTTGAGGGAACCCGGGATCCGAACCGGAATCGGCGGACGGGGCCCTGAATTCGGCGGAATTTACCACCGGGATCGGGTCCGGCAGCCGGTCCCGCCGCGTGCCGTGAGGCCCGCCGCCGGATGGCGAACGCCGGATTCACTACCATCCCGGAATGCTCGACGCACTCTCCGACCTGCTGCGCCGGATGCCCCCGATCTTCGATACGACGGTGGGTCACCTGGTGATCGCGCTGGGGGTCCTGGTAGCCGCCTTCGGTTTCGCGCTGGTGGTGGTCATCCTGCTCCGCCGGGCCCTCTTCCGCCTGGGACTGCGGGAGCGGATCGGGTCCCGCGTCGCCGGCGGCGTGCGGCTGGCGCTCGGCCCCGAACGGGCCTCCCAGCAGGACGTCGACGCGATCGCCGGCCGGATCGTCTTCTGGGGGCTCCTGATCCTGGTCGTGGCGGGAGTCGCGTCGGTCGTGGACCTCTCCGCGGTGGGAGGCATCGGCGGGACGCTGCTGGGCCGGATCATGGGGATGGTCGCCCAGTTGGGGCGGGCGCTGGTCCTGCTTCTCGCGGCGTGGTTCCTGGCGGCCGTGCTCCGCCGCGCGGTGCGGGTGGCCCTCGAGGCGGCCGGTGTGGACGAGCGGCTCGACCGGGGGACCGAGCGGCCGCCGGGCCGGATCTCGCACGCGGTGCCCGAGATCGTCTACTGGGTCGTCCTCCTCCTGTTCCTGCCGCCGATCCTGGCGGCGCTCGATCTGGAGGGGGTGCTGCTGCCGATCGAGACGGTCGTGAACCAGGTCATCACCTTCCTGCCGAACGTGCTCGGCGCCATCATCATCTTCCTGGTCGGGTGGTTCATCGCCCGGATCGCGAAGGCGGTGGTGACGAACCTGCTCGCCGCGGTGGGGCTCGACACGGCGGCGGAACGGCTCGGGCTCCGCCGGATCCTGGGTTCGAGGACTCCGTCGGCGCTGCTCGGCGGGATCACCTATCTGCTGGTGCTCTTCCCGGTGATCCTGACCGGGCTCGACCGGTTGAGCCTCGACGTGATCACGCGGCCGGCGAGCGACATGCTCGGGCGGGTCTTCAGTGCGCTGCCGCTCCTGCTGGTCGCGGTTGCGCTCCTGCTCACCGCCTACGTGGTGGGCCGCGTGATCGCCAACCTGACCCGTGACCTCCTGCGGCAGGCCGGCTTCGACCACGTCCTGACCCGGATCGGGCTGACCAGCACCGCGACGGCCGACGACCACACGGCCTCGAACGTCGTGCGGGTGGTGGTGCTCGCGCTCATCATGCTGTTCGCGAGCATCGAGGCGGCGAGCCTGGTGGGCTTCGACAACGCCGCGGGGCTGCTCACGCGGCTCCTCCAGTTCACCGGCCAGTTCCTGCTGGGAGTCGTGTTCCTTGGCTTCGGGGTCTTCCTCGCGAACCTGTCGGCGCGGGCCATCAGCGCCAGCCGGGTCCCGCAGGCGCGGCTCCTCGCGCTGGCGGCGCGGGTGGGCATCCTGCTGTTCACCACCGCGGTGGGGCTCCGCCAGATGGGCATCGCCAACGAGATCATCGAGCTGGCCTTCGGCATCGTGCTGGGCGCGGTGGCGGTGGCGTTCGCGGTGGCCTTCGGCCTCGGCGGCCGGGACGCCGCGGCCCGGCAGATCGAGCGCTGGCAGTCGCGGATCTCGGACGAGGATCGGTAGGGGCCTGTGGACAGTCAGCCAGGGAGCTTTTCCTGGCGCGGCCGGGTCATCCGCCGCGCCGCCGTCATCGGCTCGGGTCAGATAGGACCCGACATCGCCCTGCACCTGGTCAAGACGCTCTCCCCCCACGGGGTGGAGACGGTGGTGCTGGACATCGCGGAAGCCGCGCTCGAGGCCGGCCGCCGGAAGATGTTCGGCAAGATCGAGAAGGGTCAGCAGACCGGCGCGTTCCGCGACGCCCAGGCCGAGCGGATGCGCGGCTCCGTCGAGTTCACGAGCGACTACGGCCGGCTCGGCGGGGTGGACCTGGTCATCGAGGCGGCATCCGAGGACCTCGCGATCAAGCGGCGCATCTTCGCTTCGGTCGAGGAGCTCGCCGGCCCCGAGGCGGTGCTGCTCTCGAACTCCTCCCACATCGAGCCGTCCCGCATCTTCTCCGAGCTGACTCAACCGGGCCGCGCGGCGGTGGCCCACTACTTCTTCCCGGCGGAGCGCAACCCGGTCGTGGAGATCGTCGCCGCCGAACCCGCGCGCGGCCTCGTGCCGTGGCTGCTCGGCTTCTACGAGGAGATCGGCAAGGTGCCGGTGGCCGTCGAAAGCCGGTTCGGCCACGCCCTGAACCCCATCTTTGAGGGGATGTTCCTGGCCGCGGCGCTCGCGGTCGAGGAAGGGCTCGGGACCTCGAAGGAGGTGGACGACGTCGCCCGCCGGGCGCTCCGGCTCGGGATCGGGCCGTTCACGGCGATGAACCTGACCGGCGGCAACCCGATCACCTACGAGGGGTTTGCCGAGATGCACGAGCGGCTCCACCCCTGGTTCCGGGTGCCGCGGCTGCTCGAGGAGGCGGTGGCGGAGGAGGGGCCCACCGGCCGGGTGTGGGACGTCCCGGCGCGCGGTGAGGAGGTGTTCGTTCCCGAGGAGCGCCGGAAACGCATCGAGGAACGGATCACCGCGGCGTACCTGGGGCTCGCCGCCTGGACCGCCGCGGACGGCGCGATCTCGGTACCCGACCTGGACATGTCCTGCCACCTGGCGCTCGCGGTCGTGCATCCCTTCGGCCTCATGCGGAAGCTGGGGGCGGCGCGGGTTTCGGACCTCCTCGGCTCCTACCGGGAGCGCGAGCCGGACTTCTTCGATCCCGCCGGGTTCGCCGGACACCTGCCCGAGTGGACATCCCGGCCGGTCTCCCGGGTGGGCCGGCGCGACGTTCCGGCGGGGTCCGGCGCGGTGGCGGTGCTGACCATCCGCCGGCCGGAGGTGCTCGGCGCGCTCGACGAGGACGTCTTCCGGGAACTGGACCGCCACCTGGCCGACGTGGCGGCGGACGACCGGATCCTCGGGATGGTGATCACCGGCTTCGGGGTAAAGGCGTTCGTTTCGGGCGCCGACGTCCGGACGCTCGCCCGGATCGGGAGCCCGGAAGACGGAAAGCGGCTCTCCCGCGCCTCGCACGAGGTGCTGAACCGCGTCGCCGGCCTTCCGAAACCCGTCGTCTGCGCCCTGAACGGGATGGCGGTCGGCGGAGGGAACGAACTGGCCATGGCCTGCCACGCCCGCATCGCCCGGGAGGGACTCAGGGTGCTCGCGATGCAGCCGGAGCCGAACCTGGGCATCATCCCCGGCGCCGGGGGCACGCAGCGGTTGCCCCGCCTGATCGGCGTGGAGGCCGCGTGGGAGATCCTGCGGACGGGACGGCCGGTTTCGGCCGCGGAGGCGCTCGAACTCGGCCTCGTCAGCGAGCTGGTCCCCGGCGAGCGGCTCGGGGAGCGGGCGGTTCAGGTCGTCGCCGCCGCCGCCCGGGGTGAACGCGTGCTGCCGACGATGCCGGCGGGGCCGATCCCCGCACCGGAGACGTGTCTGGACGTGGACCTCGGCCATCTCTCCCGCGCCGTGGACGGGTTCCTCCAGCGGGCGGTCCGCGAGGGCGCCGCGATGGATCTCGCCGCCGGACTGGAGCACGAGATACGGCTCTTCGGCGAGGGTTGCGCGCTCGCGGACATGCGGATCGGGGTTCGGAACTTCCTGGAGAACGGTCCGCGGGTCAAGGCCCCGTTCATCCACCGCTAGGAGCGCCGGTCTCCGCCAACCCGGGACCGCGAAACACCAGGCGCCAGGAGCCGACTGCGGTTCTCGCGGTCGCATGGCGCGGCGCCACCCGTGCGGGTTTCGCGCTCCCGCGCGATGCCGGCCGGAGGCCGGCGCTCCGATCCTCTCCGTCGGTGAAACGCGCGCTCCGCCTGTTCCCGGCGGGATCGCCGCTACTTCCCCAGGCCGTCCCAGATCTCGTTCATGCCGAGCTGGTAAGCGAGCTGGCGCAGGGAGTCCGTTGTCTTCAGGTCGAGGAGGATTCCCCGGGTGCGGCGTTCCTCCTCGACGGCGGCGGCTTCCTGCCCCGGATAGTCGATGCGGGCCCGCCGCAACTGGGAGAGCCGCTCCACCATCCGGTTGCGAAAGCCGGCCCAGGGAGCGAACGCCCGGACCCGGAAGGCCAGGAACAACTGTCCGGTCCCGCCGTGTACAGGTTCGGGCCGGGGCTCCGCGGTGAATTCCGCCGGGAGCGCGGCGCCCCCGAGACTCACCAGGAACTCCAGCGCCAGCGCCAGGTCCCGGTCGTCGCCGTCCGGAAAGCGGAGATTCAGGACGAGCGGCGCCGCGGTTTCCGCGGTTGGAACCGCGATGCCGAGGGCAACCGGGTGGGCCGCGGCGGGAGAGGCTCCGGGTTCCGGATGCTGCGGATCGCCGGCGATCGCGATGCCCGCCATCTGGTGGGGGAGGGCCAGGGCGGCGGCGTGTCCCGCCGAGCCCAGACGGTTGCCCCGGCGCACCGCGGTGCTGCCGACGCCGTGCCGGTTCGCTCCCCCGATGGCCTCGGTCATGGCCCGGCGGGCGACGGCGGGCCCTGGCCCGTTGTCGCCGTCGAGCACCGCCGTCCCGCCCGAGGACGCCACCAGCTTCATTTCCGGCGTGGTGTTCACGTGCCGGGTGGAGAGCTTCCGGGCCAGGTCGGGCAGCCAGGCCACGCCGTCGGCGTCGTCGCCCGCGAGATTGGCCGCCACCATCGCGTCCGCCGTCTGCGACGCCAGTTCCGGCGCCAGCCGCACGCGCTTCAGCGTTTCCCGCACGAAGAAGTGGAGCTGCCCGTGCCGGACGCGCAGGGGGGCGCCTTCCCCACTCATGAGAAGAGCTCCCGCAGCGTCCCGCTCCAGCCCCAGAACAGCACCACCACGATGGCCGCCGGGATGACCCAGCGGATCCAGAAGAGCCAGAGCCCGCCGAGCGGCTTTGCCGAGCCCCGACTCGCCTCGGCGAGCGCCCGGCCCCGCGAGACGAACCACCCGAGGCCGATCAGGGTGAGCGCCGAACCGATGGGCTGCATGGTCGAGCCCCAGATCAGGTCGCTCCAGCCGAGGTAGTCGGAGCTGACCATCGAAGGGAGCGCCAGCGGGATCTGGAGGGCGACCGCCGCCCCGACCACCGTCCGCCGGCTCCAGCCGGTCCAGGGGACGGCCGAGTTGACGATGACTTCGAGCGCGGCGAGGGCCGACAGGAAGGCGGCCAGGAAGAGGGCGAGGAAGAAGACCGGGCCGAAGAACTCGCCGCCGGGCATGGCGGCGAAGACGCGGGGCAGGGTGAAGAAGACGAGCGGCGGCCCGGAAGCCGGCTCCACGCCGAGAGCGAAGGCGGCCGGCAGCACCGCGAGCCCGCCCAGGATGGCGGCGCCCGAATCCCCGAAGATCGTCGTGCCCGACAACCGGCGCAGGTTGGCGTTCGAGGGCAGGTAGCTGCCGTAGGCGAGGAAGAAGGTGCCGCCGAGCGAGAGGCTGAAGAACGCCTGGCCGAGGGCCGCCAGGAACGTCTCGGCGCTCACGTTCCCGAGATCGGGCCAGAGCAGGTACCGCACTCCCTCGGAGGCGCCCGGCAGCGTGACCGAGCGGACCGCGACGATGACCAGGCCGATCGCGACGAGCGGCATCGCGATCCGTGACAGGCGCTCGACGCCCCGCTGCACGCCGAATGCGGCCACCAGGCCCATCGCGCCGAACACGAGCACGGTGAGGCTGAGATTCAGCCCCGTCATGCCGCCGAAGTTCCGGGCGTAGAACGCCTCGGGCTCCACCACCACGCCGCCGAGCGCGGCGTAGAAAAGGACTTGGGCCACCACCACCGTGTAGTAGGAGCAGGCCATGAACACGGTCAGGAAGAGCAGGCCGCCGATGAAGCGGCCGCCGGGCATCCCGATGCCGGTGAAGGCGCCGCCGGGGCCCGCGCGGGTCAGCCGGCCCAGGCTCCATTCGGCGATCAGCGCCGGGGCGCCGAGTAGCAGGACGAAAGCGACGTAGATGGCGACGAAAGCCCCGCCCCCGTATTGCCCGGCCATGTAGGGAAACCGCCAGACGTTCGCGAGACCCACGGCGACGCCGATGAGCGTCATCGCGGTCCCGAAGCGGGTCCCGAACCGCTCGCCGACGCTCATCTGGCTGGGACTACGACCGGAGGTAGTCGCGGGCGTTCAGCGCCTGTCCCGTGACTCCCGCCGATTCCCGGGAGGCGAGGTAGACGAAGACCTCGGCGATGTCCTCCGGGGTCGGCAGCGTGAGGGGATCCTCCGCCGGATAGGCGGCGGCCCGCATCGGGGTGCGGGTCGCTCCCGGATTGACGCTGTTCACCCGGACCCCGGTGTCCTCCAACTCGGCGCCGAGCGTCTGGGTGAACCCCTCGAGGCCGAACTTGGACACCGCGTAGGGCCCCCAGTTGGGCTTGCCGATGCGGCCGACGGTCGAGCTGACGTTGATGATGGAAGCGGTTTCCCGTTCGAGGAACGCCGGGAGGAGCGGCTTCGTCACGTAGAGGAGGCTCGCGGTGTTGATCCGCAGGGTGTCCTCCCAGACCTCCGGGTCCTGCTCGATGATGGGCGCCCGCACCCCCAGGATGGAAGCGTTGTTCACCAGCACCGAAAGGTCGGGGAAGCGGGCGAGCGCGGCGCGCGTCATGGCTCCCGCGGAATCCGGGTCCCCCACGTCCGAGGCGGCGTAGCCGGTCCGGCCGGGGTGCGCTGCTTCGAGTTCGCCGGCGGTCTCCCGGAGACGGTCCTCGCCGCGGGCGGTGAGGAACACCTGCGCTCCCTCATCGAGAAAAACGCGGGCGAGGCCGCGGCCGATTCCCGAGGAGGCGCCGGTGATCAGCGCCGAGATGCCGTCGAGCCGCCTCATGTCCCTTCGCCCGGTGGTTCAGCGGCGCTCAGCCGCTCCCGTTCGCGGCGGAGACGGCGTTCGAGAAGTCCCAACCGGACCACGTACGCCCCAAGCAGCACGAAGAACGCCGTGTAGCCGGCGGAAAGCCACTCGTTCATGGGGCCTCCGCGAGTTGCCGCTGGCGGATCGCCTCGACCGCACGCGCCTCGCGCTCGAGTTCCATGCGCCAGGCGAAGAGCCAGAGGAAGAGGAAGGTGAAGGCCGCGAAGGAGAGGAGCAGCGCGACCCACATGTCGGGGTGCAGCCCCGAGTCCGGCCCTCCCATGATCACCGGCGCCGGATGCTGGGTTCGCCACCAGCGGATCGAGAAATAGACGATGGGAACGTCGGCGCCCCCCAGGATGCCAAGCACCGCGGCCAGATTGGCCCGCCGGGTGGGGTCGTCCACATAGCCCCGCAGCAGGAGATAGCCGACGTAGATCAGCCAGAGCAGGAAGGCGGTGGTGAGGCGGGCGTCCCAGGTCCACCAGATCCCCCAGGCAGGTTTGGCCCAGATGATCCCCATCGCGAGGCCGGTGCTGGCGAAGAGCGTCCCGATCTCGGCGCTGGCGAACGCCGCCATGTCGTAGCGCGGGTTTCGGGTGCGGAGCCAGGCGATGCTCGCTCCGGCCACCAGCAGGAAGGCCGCGAAGGCGAGGATCCAGGACGCCATGTGGAAATAGAAGATCCGCTGCAGGTCGCCCATCGTGAGCTCGGTGGGCGCATAGAAGAAGACCGCCCAGAGGGACACCACGAGTCCCAGGGCGGCCGGGATGGCCCATCGGCCGCCGCGTCGCGGCGCGCTGCGGTTCCCGGCTCCCGGGCGGTTGCCGGGTGTTTCGCTGCTCATTCTTTCCGTTGGAATTGGCTCGACTGGGCAGGACTATACTCGGCGAATGCGTTCGTTTCCGCCCATTCCGCGCTCGCTTCCACTGCTTCTGGCCGCCGTTTTCCTGACCGCCGGGTCGGCTTACGCCCAGCAACTCCCCGGCTCTGCCGACACCGCCCGGGACCGGCTGAACACCTCGCCGCGGCACGGCGAGTGGGTCTCGGTGCCGGCGCCGGGCGGCGATGCCGTCGAGTCCTGGATCGTCTATCCCGAACGGTCGGATACCGCGCCGGTGGTGGTGGTCATTCACGAGATCTTCGGGCTCACCGACTGGATCCGGGGGGTGGCGGACGAAATGGCTTCCCAGGGCTTCATCGCGATCGCTCCCGACCTGCTGACCGGCAAGGGGCCCGGCGGGGGGCGGACCGATTCGGTGGACAACGACGGGGCGCGGGCGCTGATCCGGGAGCTCGACCGCGACGAGGTGCACACCCGGCTCAAGGCGGTGGCGGACTGGGCCACGGCGCTTCCCGCCGCCCGCGATTCCTACGGGGTGGTCGGCTTCTGCTGGGGCGGGCGCACGAGCTTCACCTTCGCCAGCCACGATCCGGAGCTCGGCGCCGCGGTCGTGTACTACGGGACCTCACCCGACAGCGAGGCGCTCGCCGCGATCGAGGCTCCGATCCTCGGACTCTACGGCGAGGACGACGCACGCGTGAACGAGACGATTCCGCCGGCGCAGAACCGGATGGAGGAACTGGGGAAGTACTTCCAGGTGGAGATCTTCGACGGCGCCGGGCACGGGTTCCTGCGCGCCCAGGACGGCCGCGAGGGACGGAATCTGGCGGCGTCCTCGCAGGCGTGGCCGACGACCATCCGGTTCTTCCGGGAGCATCTCGGCTCCTGAACCCGGGATTCCCGAACACCGTCACAAGGAGGTGCGCGTGTTCCTGATACGTCTGTTGTTACCTGCCGCCATGGCCGTCGGCGCCGCCGCGCCCGCCTTCGCGCAGCCCGAGGACCTTTTCCGCTTCGTGTTCGTCGGGCAGCGGGACTACACCACCGTCGGGCACGGCGATCACTCGTTCACCGCCGGGGGACTCCACGGCGTCCTGACCATTCCTTTCGCCGGTCCGGAGAGCCCCTTCACCGAGGACACCCGGCTCCACGGGACCTGCGCGACCGCCATCAAGGTCGAGGGTTCGCGGATCGCCATCGACTCCCACTGCACGCTCCACGATCCTGAGGACGACGACGCGGTGTTCCTCGAGGCCCATCGGGACCTGGGTGACACCGAGGTCGGAGGTGGCGGGCAAGGCGCCTTCGTGTTCACCGGCGGCACGGGGAAGTTCGCCGGAATCACCGGGATCGAATGCCCGTACGAGGCCCACTACATGGAGGACAACGACACGGTGGTCACGGGTCAGTGCCGGCCCTGAAGCGGGCGCCGAGCCCGCTCAGCGGACCAGCGTGAACGCCTTCCGCGTCTCGTAGACCTGCTCGCCGTAAAGGACCCGGATTCCGAGTTCGTAGCGCCCCGGCGCGAAGTCGTTCAATTCGATCTCCGCATTGGCAGCAGCCTGGCGGGTGCTGGTGGGGAGCGCCTCCGGACGGACGAAACCGGTGTCCCGGCCCTCCCGGCTCAGGGTGTACTCGGCGACGATCTCCGGTAGCTCTCCGTCGTCCACCCGTCGGCCCGGGTAGAAGAAATAGAACGCGCCGAGCGTCTCGTCCTGGCGGAACACCGCCGTGGACCGGGGTTCGAAGTGGGTGCGCCCGAATTGAAAGGCTCGTCCGGGAACGCGGCCGCTGTATTCCTGCATGGTGGTGTCGCCGTAGAGGACCACCGAGGAGAACCCGGGCTCGGCCTCGGGAAAGGCCGGCGTCTCGATGTCCAGCCGGGTGGTGCCGAAGGCGTCCGACTGCTCGTCCACGACGCCGAGCAGCAATCGGTGCCGGCCGGGAGGCAGCACCAGCGAGGCCTCGAAACGGACCGGGCCTTCTGCCGACCGGATCTCGGTGTGCGCCGTCTCGAGCCGGTAGGTCGCGGCTCCCGGGCCTTCCGCCTCGGTCGACGCGGTCTTGGCGAACAGGGAAGCCGCCAACTGGCCATCCGTCCCGGGGGCGAGCGCATCCGCGGGAGTCTCGAAAAGCAGCGCCACGTAGGTCGCGCGGTCGTCCACCCGGAAGTAGGCCGGGGTGACCCGGAAGGAAAACCCGTCCCCCGGCGGACCATCGCCGCTCAGATCGGCGAGCACGCGCCGGGCTCGTTCCGATCCTCCTGCCGGGAGGTTCGGGATCACGAGCCGCCCTTCCTCGTCGCGGTCGAAGCCGATCTCCGGCCGGGCGATGAGGCGCCGCCGCATTTCTTCGAGGCTCTCGTCAACGTCGACGCGGTTCTCGAGGAAGAGCTGGCCCCCCTCGTCCCGGTAGTAGAGCGCCTCCAGCGTGTCCGCGAGACCGTTCTCCGGATCGGGAGGGAAGGCCCAGAGGAGTCCTTCCGGGGTTTCTTCGGTGGCGGGCTGGGGCAGGGCCTGCACCGGCATGCCGAGCAGTACGAAGACCCGCGACCGGTCATCCCCGCCGTAGCCGCCGTCCTCGGAGAAGTTCGAGTCGGCGAGCCGCACCCGCGCGAGGTAGAGGTCGAGGGTCTCGTTCTGGGGAGTGGACGGGTCCGGATCCCGGCGCATCCAGAACAGGCGCCGGAAGCCCTCCCGGTCGCCGTGCGTCAGCGCCTCGATGGAGGCCCGGCGCTCTTCCTGGGTCATCAGGAAGGACTCGAGCCAGCCCAGTTCGGTGTCCGTGGGCCGGTCGCGTCCCTGGGCGGGAACAGCCGCCGGGACTGACAACAGGAGGGCGGCAATCAGGACGGTCGGCACGACGGAAACCTAGCGCGGGACACGACCGCTGGACCGGGGCTGTGTCCCGGGATCGAGGAGTGGAGAAACTCCATTCGAACGACTGGGATTTCGCCCGGTTGTCCGGATTGCGCTGGCGGAATCCGGTCGCCTGACCGGCCGCGCACCCCCCTCGGGGCCGCCGGCCGCTAGTCCGTCGTGGGGTGCGCGGGGCGCTCCTCGAACTCGAAGTCCTCCTGGCAGCACCAGCAGGGTCCCGGCAGGTGCGAGGTGATGTTGCAGGTGAAGCAGAAGTAGTAGGGCTCGATCGTCTCGCCGTCCTGGATCGTGTAGAGGCGGATGATCTTGCCGAGCCCGTCCTCCTGCCAGAGCGCAACCTCCAGCGGATGCCGGCTCACCCGCTCGTCGGTGAGGATCTCGACCCGCAGATCCGTCGGATCCAGCCGGTGGATCGTGCCGTCCGGCGTCTCGATTCCGAACTGCTCGCCGAAGGAGCAGTCCGCTGCCGGTCCCGGTTCGCCGTCCTTGAGGCAGACCGCGCGTCCGGAAACGATGACTTCGCGTCCGTCCCGGGCGGCGCTCGTGACGGCGGGGGCGGCGAACAGGAGGAGCGTTACCTTGAGCGCCTCGCGTCTTTGCATGGGACCGTGGAGATTAGCAGGGGAACGGCGGTTTGTGCCGCTACTGGTCCCGCTGGAGGCGCAAAATCGGAGTGAAGAAGTCGCATTTGACGGCGCACCCCTCGAAGCGAGTTAATGGGGGTTGGAAGTTGGTTGCGCCCGTTGTCCGGGCGCGGCCGAGGAGAACGACTGCGGCATGACCCGAAGCCACCTGTCCGCTGGACGGCGCGCTTTGGCTCAAACAGGCGCTGCGGGCCGCCTCCGGGCGGGTTCTCCATTGCGTTCTGGAACAGATCCAGTCCCACCGATTGACCGGTTGCGCGACTGCATCTGTCCGTAGCGCCTCCCCACAGGCGCGTTCACCCCAAAAGGAGACGGGTATGAATTTCGGTAACTGCAGCGGGGCGAGGCCCCTGGCGGTGCTGTTCGCCGCGCTGCTCGTGGGCATGGCCGCTACCGCGGCCGCCCAGGAAGCGGGCGTGTACGGAACGGTGAGCGACGCCACCGGCGACGCCCTTCCCGGAGTGACCATCACGGTCACCAACGCGGAGACCGGGCTCCAGCGGATCGCCACCTCGGGAGCGGACGGGCAGTACCAGGTGCCCTCGCTCCCGGTCGGGACGTATTCGGTGGAGGCGAGCCTCCAGGGGTTCCAGACCCTCACCAACGAGGGCCTGCGGCTCCAGGTGGCGCAGCAGGTGACCCTCAACATCTCGCTCGAACTGGCCGGAGTCGAGGAGGCGGTCACCGTAACCGCCTCGGCGCCGCTCATCGAGTCGCGGCAGGCGGACTTCTCCACCGTCATCACCGAGGAACAGGTGGAGGTCCTGCCGATGCAGGGCCGGAAGTGGCTCGATCTCGCCACCCTGAGTCCCGCCACCAGCCAGGACGCGATCCGCGGCGTCTACTACAACAACGTCAACATCGGCGCCGGGGTCACCTTCTACTCGAACGGCTTCTACGTGGACGGAGTCAGCAACAACTGGCAGCAGCAGGGCGAGCCGCGGCAGGACTTCCCGCAGGAAGGCATCGCCGAGTTCAAGGTCCAGGCGTTCAACGCCAGCGCCGACTTCGGCTTCGCGCAGGGCGGCTACCTGAATGTGGTCACCAAGAGCGGGACGAACCGGATCAGCGGTAGCGCGTTCGAGTTCTTCCGCACCAAGGCGCTCAACTCGAAGACGGTCCTGCAGGACGAAAAGCCCGACTTCTCCCGTCATCAGTTCGGCGGGTCACTCGGCGGCCCCATCGTCGAGGACAAGGCCCACTTCTACCTCTCCGCCGAGTACACCGACGAGTCCTCCTTCTTCACCGTGAACACCGGCGGCGTGTTTCCCTCGGAAGAGGGCACCTTCGAGAAGCCGGACTGGAACTTCATGGGGTTCGCCCGTCTGGACTACGCCATCAACGACGATCATCGCCTGTTCGCCCGCTACGCGCACCACAACAACGAACTGACCCACCGCGGCTCCGGCGGCATCCGGGCGGCGAGCAGCGGCTTCAGCTTCGGGGCCCCCCGGCACTCGCTGGTGATCGGCGAGACCTGGTTCCTGAGTCCGAACACCTTCAACGACTTCCGGGTCCAGGTGGCGCACGCGACCTACATCGGCTGGCCTCCCGGACACCAGAAGTGGAGCGCCTCCGGTGAGTTCCCCGCCGAGCGCGTGGATGTCGGGCCGCTCATCAACCGCCCCAGTCTCCGCACCGGGAGCCAGTCGGCCTTCCTGGGGCCGGAACTCCACATCCAGATCAAGAACGACGTCTCGCACTACGTGGGGGGCCACGAACTGAAGCTCGGCGTGGACCTCACGTTCATTGACTGGGAACCGGACAACGTCGGCGTCGCCGAAGAGTGGTGGTTCTCCTCCGACGCACCGTTCGACCCGAACGACCCCTCAACGCATCCCGACCGGTTTCGGCAGCGGCTTCTGCCCCGCTACGACGATTTCGAGAACACGGAGCACTCCATCTACATCAGCGACACCTGGATCGTGAACCCTCGGCTCACGCTGAACCTCGGTCTGCGGTACGACCTGCAGCAGGGCGTCTGGAACGAGAACCTGCTGGAGGAGACGGTGCCCGAGATCCTGGTCCGGGACCGGGTGGTGCGCCCGGCGGGCCGGCTCGATCCGTCCCTCTTCCCGTTCTATGACAACAGCACCCGCGGAGACAGCGACAACTTCGGCCCCCGGGTAGGGTTCGTGTGGGACCCGACCGGCGATGGCCGGCAGTCCGTTCGGGCCGCCTGGGGCGTCTTCTACAACCGCTACCGGGCCAACGGCGCCCCGCGCGCCGAGCGAAATCCCGAGGACCTGCTGGTGGTGATCCAGAATCCCAGCTATCCCGATCCGTATGAAGGGCAGGACCCCTTTGAGGTCGCCCGTTCCCAGCGGAACTACTCCATCCAGGGCAACGAGAACCGGACGCCGTACACCAACCAGTACAGCGTGGGCTACAGCATCCAGCTCGGGGACGATCTGAGCGTCAGCGTGGACGGCATCGCGGCCGATGGCTTCAACCAGCACACCCAGATCGACTTCAACTACCCGTTGACCCCCGGAGGGGAACGACCCTACGCCCCGATCGGCCGCGTCACGGCCGGCATGACGGACGGCGAGATGAAGTACCGCGCACTGTCGGCGAGAGTGACGAAGCGCCTCGCGAACAACTGGCAGATGCTCGGCTCCTACACGCTCGCCGACGTACAGGCCGACAACGAGCGTTTTCCCGCGGACCACTTCAACCGGGGCGCCGACTATGGGCACGTGCCCGCCGACCGGCGGCACCGGCTGACGGTCAGCGGTCTGGCGATGCTCCCCGGGGGAGTCAACCTGAGCGGCATCGTCCGCTACCAGAGCAGCCTCCCGTTCGACGTGGTGGCGGGCACCGACCTGAACGGGGACGGCATCGGCGGGGACCGGCCGCCGGGAATCAACCTCCGCGACGGCTGCCGCGATCTCGATCTGAACGCGGCGAACGCGTACCGGACCGCGAACGGGTTGTCGACCGTGTCCTCGGTCGAGTGTCCCGCCTACGCCACCGTGGACGTGCTGGCGGCGAAGGAGTTCCGTTTCGGGGACAACGCCTACGTCGAGGCCATCTTCCAGGTGTTCAACCTGCTGAACCGCGCCAACTACTTCCCTCCGAACGGAAACCTCCGTTCCGGAGGCTTCGGGCAGTCGACGCAGGTTTCCGAGGCCCGGCAGATGGAGCTGGCCCTCCGGGTCCGCTTCTAGGCCGACTCACGCCTGGCGCGGTTCTCTTCGGAGGGCCGCGCCACCGGCCTTCGGGGAGGACACGATGGATATCACGCGCCGCCAGTTCGTGCGGCTTTGCGGAGGCACGGCCGCGGTCGTCCTGCCCTTCGGGCTGACCCGCTGCGCGTCCCCTCGGCCGGCCCACGAACTCGTCGGGGACACTGAGTGGAAGAAGGGGCTCGCGGACGCGGCCCTCCGCGTGACAACCAGCCGCGGTGCGACGTTCGCTGACGTGCGGGTGGTCCGGAACCTCATCCAGACGATCGCCGCCGACGACCAGGTGATCAAGGGAGTCCCCGGCGAGTGGCACTACGGGTCCTCGCCGGAGCACGTGCTCGAGAAGGTGGACATCGGATTCAACATCCGGGTTCTCAAGAACGGCGCGTGGGGATTCGCCGCCAGCCCCGTCCTCAGCGAGGACGAGGCGGCCGCGGTGGCCGGGCTGGCGTGCGACCTGGCGGAGAAGGCCGCGCTGACGGTGTCCGAGCCGATCCGGCTGGTCCCGGAACCCGTGCACGTGGACACCTGGGTCACGCCCCACGAGGAGGACCCGTTCGCCGTGCCCCTCGACGAGAAGGTCGCCCTCCTGCTCCGGATCAACGAAGAGGTCCGGAAGAATCCCCAGACCGACCGCGCGTTCTCCTGGCTCGACTTCTGGGACGAGAACAAGTTCTACGCGAACTCGGAGGGCGCGGAGATCCAGCAGCGGCTGGTTCGCTCCGACGGGTCCTTCTTTGCCCGCGCCCGCGTGGACGGGGTGACCGCCCAGCGGCGGTTCTTCGTCAACCCGCTGAACATCGGCTACGAGTACATCCGCGGGCTCGACCTCCCCAGCCACGCCGAGCGGATCGCCGCCGAGGCGGTGGAGAAGGCGAAAGCGCCGATCATCGACTTCTCCGGGCAGATCGACGTGGTCATGGACCCGCAGAACATCTGCCTCTTCGAGCACGAGACGATCGGGCACCCGACCGAACTCAACCGGACGGTACTCGTGGAGACGAACTTCGCGGGAAGTACGTTCCTCGCCCCCGGGGACATGGGGAACTACGAGTTCGGCTCCCCGGTCATGAACTTCGTGGGCGACCGCAGCCGTCCCATGCTCCGTTCCACCTGCGGCTACGACGACGAGGGGGTCAAGACGCAGGAGTGGGACGTGGTGCGGGAGGGAAAGCTGGTGGGCTTCCAGACCACCCGCGAGTTTGCTACCTACGTGGGTGAAGAGGCGAGCCGCGGCTGCTGCATGACCGAGTCCTGGGACCGCGTGCCGCAGGGACGGATGCCGAACCTGAGCCTCGAACCCGGGGGGCAGGATGCTCCGTCAGCCGAGGAACTCATCGCCGACACCCGGCGCGGGCTCCTCTTCCGCGGGTTCTCGAGCCGGATCGTCCAGGACTACCAGCGGCGCTACCACACCTACACCGGGAACGCTGTCTGGGAGATCGAGAACGGCCGGACGACCCGGATGCTCCGCGGCGCCCACTACTACGGGAAGAACCCGAGCGAGCTCTGGCACCGGCTGGAGACCGTCGCGAACCCCGCCTCCTGGGAACCGGCGGCCCTCGACTCGGACGACATCGGCCAGCCGACCCAGCGGAACCACAACACCCACGGGGCGCCCTGGGCGCGGTTCCGGAACCTGAACGTGGGAGGGCCGGCGAGTTGATCCTCACTGAACAAGAAGTCCGCGCCATCTTCGACACTGCGTTCGCGGCGGCCACCGCCGACGAGATCGAACTCTCGATGGCCTGGTACCACGAGGTGAACCGGGAGGTCGTCTGCGGGTCCACCAAGGTCATCCGCTTCTCGAACAGCTACATCCGGGACGACACGGTGGTGATGCCCTGCCACCCGCTCCAGGTGCACGTGGCTTTCGGCAACCGGGAAGGGGCCGCGATCACGAACCAGCTCGATCCGTCCGGCATCCGCGACGCGGTGGCGCGGGCGGAGGCGATCGCGCGGGCGGCGTCCCCGAACGAGTCCCACCGTTCGCTCCACGGCCCCGAGGAGTACCCGGAAATCCCGGGTTTCGACGAGGCGACGGCGGCGCTCACCGATGAGGAGCGTCACGAAGCGGTGGCCGGCGTCATCGAGCGCCTGCAGGCGGAGGGGCTGAACGGCTCGGGCTACTTCCACGTGGACGACACGCTGGAGGCGCACGCGAACAGCGCGGGCGCCTGGTTCTACCGGCGGGCGACCAAGACGGGGTACGCGGTCACGGTGCGCTCCGACGACACCACCGGGCGTGAGTCGAGCCGCGTCGGTTCCGGTTGGGCGGCAGTCGGAGACCTGCGGCGCTTCGCCGACCTGGACATCCCCGGGATCACCGATGTCGCGATCCGGAAGGCGCTCGGGTCGGTGGACCCGCAGCCCTTCGAGATGGGGCCGCACACCGTCGTGCTCGAGCCGTCGGCAGCCGCCTCGTTCATCGGGCTCCTGATGCGGCTCTGGAGCGGGTCGGCGCGCACGGTGGGCGCCTGGGGGAGTCCTTCGGAGGCGGGTACCCGGGTGGCGAGCGAGCACCTGAATCTCAGCACCCAGCCCGGCCATCCGCAGATCATGGGGAGCCCCTACGGACCCGGCGGCATGCCGCTCGGCGAACGGGTCTGGGTGGAGAACGGAGCACTCCGCAACGTGCCCGGCGGGGAGAACGGCCCCGCGGTCCACCTGGTGGGGGACGGCGGGTCGAAGTCGCTCGAAGACGTGATCGCGGGCGTGGACCGCGGCATCCTGATGACCCAGAACTGGAACACCATGCTCCGGACCATCGATCCCCCGCACGTCAACGGCATGACCCGGAACGGCCTCTTCCGGATCGAGGACGGCCAGCTCGGCGGACCGCTCCAGAACGCCTGGTACTCGCTGCGGCTCGATGAGTTCGCGAACAACATCGAGGATGCGTCCCGGCCCTACAAGGCGGCGAGCTTCGGGTCCTCCGGGCTGAACGGCAACCTGATGCCGGCGCTCCGGGTGGCGAACTTCAACTTCTACCGGCCTTCGGAGGCGGTGTGAGGTCCGAGGAACTCGGGGGAGATCCAATATGAAAACGACCGATCTGTTGCTGCTCGCAACGAGCGTGGCGCTCCTGCTGGCTGCCTGCACTCCCGCGCCGCCGATGGAAGAGGAGGACGAGGGCACCCTCATCACCGGGGTGTGGGCCTTCGTCTCGGAGACGAACACCGAGACCGGGGAACTGGTCCGCGACGATTCCACCTGGAGCGGCATCTGGGTCTTCACGAACGGCTACCACTGCCTGGCCCGTATGGACAACAACCGCGTCGCGCGCTCGGCCGCGGAACTTGCGGAGCTCTCGCCCGAGGAACAGGTGGCGCACTACGAGCAGCTCCTCAACTACTCCGGGACCGCCGGCACCTACCAGATCGAGGGGGACACGCTGCGGCGCCAGTGGGACGTCAGCCTGGGGCCGGACATCATCGGTCTGGAGTCGGTCGCGAAGGTCCGGGTGGAGGGCGACCGGATGTTCGTGGACCTGCCGCGCCGCACCGAGGAGTCGGGTCCCGCGGTGCAGGTGATCTATCGCCGGCTCGAGTAGCGGCGAAGCCGTGCCCCGATCGTCCCTTCCGAAGAAAGGAGCAACGATGAGACTTACGACCCGGCTGCTCGCCCTGACGCTCCTCGTGGCGCCGGCCGCCGCCGCAATGCAGAACGACGTCTACGAGCCCGCCACCTACCAGGCCCTCAAGTACCGCATGATCGGACCCCACAAGGGCTCCCGGGTCACTGCCGTTACCGGCATCGCCGACCAACCCTGGACCTACTTCATGGGCACGAACGGCGGCGGCCTCTGGAAGACCACCGATGCCGGCGAGAGCTGGATCAACGTCTCGGACGGCTACTACACCTCGAGTTCCATCGGCGCCATCGACGTGGCCGACTCCGACCCGAGCATCGTCTACGTGGGAAGCGGTTCGACCGGTATCCGGGGCAACGTCTCCCCGGGCGACGGGATGTACAAGTCCACGGACGGCGGCGAGAGCTGGACTCACGTCGGGCTCCGCGACGCCGGGCAGATCGGCCGGGTGATCATCCATCCGCAGAACCCGGACATCGCCCACGCGGCGGTGCTCGGCCACGCCTTTGGCCCGAACGAGATGCGGGGCGTCTTCCGGACCACCGACGGGGGCGCCACCTGGGAGAAGGTGCTCTACGTCAGCGAGCGGACCGGCGCGAACGAAATCGCGATGGACCCCTCGAACCCGGACGTGCTCTACGCGACCATGTGGACCGCGGAGCGGAAGCCCTGGACCATGATCTCCGGCAGCGAGGAAGGCGGCATCTACAAGACCGCGGACGGCGGCGACACCTGGACGGAACTCACGAACGGCCTACCCACGGGGATGATCGGCCGGACCGGGATCTCGGTCTCCGCGGCCGATCCGAACCGGGTGTGGGCGCTCGTCGAGGCGCGGGATGGCGGCGTCTACCGCTCGGACGATGCTGGCGCCTCCTTCCAGCTCATCAACGACGACCGCGAACTCCAGAACCGGCCCTGGTACTACATGCACATCTACGCCGATCCGGTGGATGTGGACCGGGTCTACGTGGTGAGCCGCTACTTCCATCGCTCGGACGACGCCGGCGAGACTTTCGACCTCATCGCCACCCCGCACGGCGATAACCACGATCTCTGGATCAACCCGGGCAACAACCAGATCATGGTGCAGGGGAACGACGGCGGTGCCAACGTCTCCTGGAACGGGGGACGCACCTGGTCGAGCCAGTTGAACCAGCCGACTTCCGAGATGTACCGGGTGAGCGTGGACAACCAGTTCCCCTACCGCGTGTACGGCTCGGCGCAGGACACCTGGGAGGTGCTGTCGGTCCCGAGCCGGTCCGGCCACTACGGCATGCGGCTGCAGCTCCAGCACTGGGACGGCGTCGGCGGCATGGAGGGAGGGGTTGCGGTCATCCGGCCCGACAACCCGAACATCGTGTTCTCCGGGAGCACGAGCGGAGCGATCACCCGCTTCGACCGGGCCACGGGCCAGATTCGTCCGATCAAGGCCTATCCCGAGGTCGGCGGGATGCCGGCGAAACACCTCCGCTACCGGTTCCAGCGGACGGCCCCCATCGTGCTTTCACCGCACGACCCGAACGTGCTGTACCACGCGTCGCACGTGGTCCACCGCTCCACCAACGAGGGACAGACCTGGGAGGTCATCAGCCCCGACCTGACCACCGCCGACCCGGAGCGCATCGGTACCTGGGGCGGCCCCATCACCCGCGAGGTGACGAGCGAGGAGGTCTACTGCACCATCTTCGCCCTCGCCGAATCGAAGCACATTCCGGGGGTGCTCTGGGCCGGCACCGACGACGGCCTCGTCCACATCTCGCGGGACGGCGGGGAGAACTGGACGAACATCACCCCGCCGGACATGCCCGACTCCGGGACGGTGAACATCCTGGAGGTCTCGCCGCACGCCGCGGGGCGCGCCTTCCTCTCGGTGGTCCGCTTCCGCCTTGACGACTTCCGGCCCTACGTCTTCCGCACCGATGACTTCGGGGAGAGCTGGACGCTCCTGACCGACGGTACGAACGGGATCCCGGACGACCAGTGGGTGCGGGTGGTGCGGGAGGACCCCGACCGGAAAGGGCTGCTCTACGCCGGCACCGAGTACGGAGTGTTCGTCTCCTTCGACGACGGCGCGCACTGGCAGTCACTCCAGCTCAACTTCCCCGTGGCGCCGGTGACCGACCTGGTCGTCCACGAAAAGGACCTGGTCCTCTCCACGAAGGGCCGTTCCTTCTGGATCCTCGACGACCTCTCCCCGCTCCACCAATTGACGGACGAGATCGCGGCGTCCGCCGCGCATCTCTTCGCGCCGCGGGACACCCACCGGGTGCGGACCGCGGAAGAGGAGGCGGTGGACGAGTACGTGGGCGGTTGGCGCTCGGTGGCCAACCCGCGGGACCTCTACGGGGGCGCCCGGATCACCCGGGACCGGCAGGGGACCGATGCCCCGAACGGCGCGACGATCTACACCTGGTTCGCCGAGGCGCCGGCGGGCGAGGTGACCCTCGAGATCCTCGACGGGGCGGGGGAGATCATCCGGACGTTCTCCAGCCACGACGACCCCAAGGATCCTTCCGTGATCGCCCGGCCGGAGGCGCCCTTCTTCAAGGAGGAGAGCACCTTCTTCAATGCCGGTCTGAACCGCTTCGTCTGGGACCTGCGCCATCCCTCGGCGTTCGGCGGCGCGCCGCTCGGGCCACTGGTGGTGCCGGGGACGTACCAGATCCGGGTCTCGACGGAGGGCTGGAGCGGGACGCAGCCGATCGAGGTGCTGCCCGATCCGCGGGTCACCACCACCGCCGAGGAGTTCCAGAGCCAGTTCGACCTGTTGCTGAAGCTTCGGAACCGGATCACGGAGCTCCACCGGGCGGTGGCCGAGATCCGGGAACTGCGGGAGGGAGCGTCCGCGTCCGTCGCGGAACGGCTCACCCGGATCGAGCGGGAACTGGTGCCGCTTCCCGAGGACTACGACCGCGAGGACCAGGACTACGCCCCCAAGCTGATCCAGCAGCTCGACCTCCTCTACGGGTATGTCGAGGGGGCGGACTCACAGCCGACCGATTCCGCGTTCGAGAGGTTTGATGATCTGGATCCCATCCTCAGTGGCCTCCTGGAGGAGTTCCGCGGGGTGGTGGAATCCGTCGGGAACTGAGCCCGAGAACCGAAGGGAGTTCGTCATGCGTGCGAAGCGCACTGCCTGGATCGTGGGGTCGTTCGCGGCCCTCACCCTGCTCTACTCCGCCCCGGCGGGGAAGGCGCAGCAGGAACAGTCCCTCGCCGGACTCGAGGACGTCTTCGCTCCCGGTGTCTTCCTCGAAGACCGGAACGGCGACGGCGTGGTGGACTTCATCAACGCGCGGATCGTGCTGCCGGCCGATCCGGCGCCGGAGGAGGTGGCTGCCGCCGCCAACGTCGCGGCCCGGCTGGGCTTCGAGTCGTCCGCCTTCACGCCCGGCCTGGCCGTGCTCGATTCGGACATCGAACCGGGCGCCGACACCCCGCCACTCTTCCTCGTGGGCCGCTCGAACCGCTGGGTCGGGCAGCTTGAGGAGCAGGGCCGCATCCAGTTGGCCGGCCTGACCCCGGGCCAGGGACTCTTCGCCATCGTCTCGTCCCCCTTCGGGGGCGCCGACGCGGTGGTGGTCGCCGGTGCCGATCCGGCCGGGACGCTCTACGCGGCGAACTCGGCATCCGCCCGGCTTCCCTACCTCTGGCAGCTCCGCAGCGACACCATCTCCTCGGTGATGGACGACGTCGAGGAGTTCCTCGGCGAGAGCCGGGTGGACGTGGACGGGGTCCGGGCCACCGAAGCCGTCTACGAGGACGGCCGGGAGCAGGTGAGCCGCCTCGTCATGGCGCTCGACGTGGTGGATCCGGGGAACGCCGCGGAGGTGCTCGACGAGCTCGCCGCCGACCACCGGGTGGGACAGGCGCGCTTCACCGACCGGCGGGCGGTGCGGCTCAACTACTACGGGGCGGGCGCCCTCGACTTCCAGCTTCCCGACGGCAATGGAGTGGTGGTGGACCGTTTCGGGCCGCCCTACAAGAGCCGGTTTCCGGAGAACCCGTGGCAGCCGAAGGCCGCGCCGCTGAACCTGACGCAGCTCTACACGACGGACGGGTTGCTCGGCGACTCGCGCGGGGACGACATGATCGCCGATGAGTCCGAAACAGTGCTCGTGATCGGCTCCGGGGCCGGTCCGGTGCTGGGCGCAGTGGACCTCGCGGCCCGCATCGGGCTCGAGACGACGGGACTGACCCTTCCGATCGCGTTCGTGGAGGGGGACATCGAGGATCCCTCGGTGCTCCCGAATCCGGTGCTGATCGGGCCGGGGGATCTGGTGGCGTCGCTGCCGGGTGGCAGGCCGCTCGACGCCGGCGAGGGCGTCGTGGAGATCGTCCCGGGGGCGTTCGGTGACTCTCCGGCAGTTCGGGTCCGCGGGGGTGACGCCGCTGGTCTCGACGCCGCGACGGCCTATCTGGCGGGGCGACTGCCCTCGCTCTGGGAGACCCGGCGCGGCGAGGTGGACTTCACCGCCATCGAGGAGGACGCGCGCGCCTTCCTGCGGTCGCGGTCGAGCGCCGGACAGGCAGCCCGGGCGCTCGTCCATCTCGACGACCTGAGCGGGATGTGGTCCGGCGGTGACATCGCGTCGCTGGAGGTGGACGTCTTCCTCGAGGAGGCCAGCGCCGAGGTGGGGGCGTTCCTGGAGGCGCGGCTGCGCGAGCGGACGGGCGTCCCGGAGGTTTCGGTCACCGCGGCTTCACGCTACGGACCGGTCACCGTGTTCGACGAGGAACTCGACCTGGGCTGGGAGGTGGACGAGCTGCGGGAGCGGTTCACCGCCGATGTCGTGTCGCGGGTGAGTTCCGGGGACCGGGTTGAAGTCGAGATCCTGGTCAGCGAGCCGCCGGACCTCCGGATGCGGCTCCAGCAGGAGTTCGAAGCCGCGCTCCGGGAGGCCGGCGCCGCGGAGACCCGCGTCCGGGTCATCTGCGCCTACAAGCAGGGGTTCAGTTGGCTCGCCGACTACGTGCTTCCCGCCGTTCGGGGCCAGGACGTGGGCCGCATCACGGTCCGGTTCCCGACCGCCCATTACCCGGCGAACGAGCGCTGGTACGGCCAGGACATCCGCTGGCTCCAGGAGATCTTCCCGATCGACTGGATCCTGGCGCGGGAGCTGGGCATCGATGTCGATGACACCGAGTTCGTGAAGGTGGACGAGGGGCCGGTCGAGTACGAGGTGGAGGTCACGGACGATGTGGGCCGGGTGCTGCACGAGGACCGCTTCGCGCCGCGCTTCACGACCCGCGAGTACTTCCCGCACGTCCCGACGGCGAAGATCCACTACACGAGCGGCGGTTTCCGGGCGACGGTCAACGGCGAGGAAGTCGCCGACGTCCACGTCCGCACCGATCCGGAGCGGCTCTGGGACTACTACCAGTTCGACGCGCAGCCCCGCATGTTCGAGTTCGCGCGGGAGTACACCCGCGGCGACCTGAGCCTGAAGAACCAGCCCTTCTTCCGGGACTTCTTCCTGGACATCAGGATGAGCGAGCCCGACTTCCTCCTGGACCTCGACGAGGAACGGATCTCCTCGATGGATTCGCTGCACGAGGACCTCACCTTCAACACCATCGACTTCTGGGGCATCTTCAGCGGCCAGGAGTCGGGGAGCCGGGAGGTCGCTCCCGGACGGCTCATGCCCATGATCCATCCGACGCGGGAGGGGCCGCCCGAGGTGCGCGTCACCTTCGTGGGGAACGCGGTGCCGCACCCCGAGATCGCGATGAAATGGACCACCCGGGCCGGCGCGACCGTCGAGCGGCGGATCGGCCTGACCGAGCTGGACGTCTCGGCCCCCCGGGTCACCTCCGTGACGGTGCGGGCGGGGGCCGAGGGAGCGGCGCGGCTGACCGCGAGCGTGGATGCCGGGGACTTCGAGACCGCCCGGACCGTGGGACGGATGGTCGAGGGGCTCGGCGCGATGCAGGCCGCGGGCGGGCTCCGGACCGCGCTCGGCTACGCCCGGCTCGAGGAGCTCGTCGTCGCGGCCCGAATCGGGAACGCGGCAATCGAGGAGGGGCTGCGGCCGGCGGATCCCGGTCTGCTGACCCAGCCGGGCGGCATCGACACCATCGAGCCGACGCCGGGCGAGCGGTTCGTGACCTGGGACCACGTGATCGGGCCGGACGAGCTGGAGGAGGAGCTGATTCCCCGCCTCCAGACCTTCCCCGAGTTCAACGCCTACGTCGCCGGGCGCACCTACCGGGGCCGGAACGTCTGGGCGATGGACGTGATGCTGCCGCACGAGGCGCAACTCTTCTCGCAGGCGAAGGCGAGCGCCCTGAAACCGGTCCTCTTCATCACCACCCGCCAGCACTCGAACGAGGTCTCCGCAACCAGCGGGGTGATGCGCTTCATGGAACTCGTCGCGACCGATCCCGACTACCGGAAGTACCTGGAGCGGATAAACATCGTCTACCACCCGATGGAGAACCCGGACGGCGCGGCGAACCACTACGAGTTCCACAAGCTCCGTCCCACCTTCATCCTGCATGGCGGCTACTGGAGTTCGGTCGCGCGGGACGTGGGCGCCTACATCTGGGACGACGACCCGCTCCTGCCGGAGGCGCTGGTGCGGCGCCAGCTCTACTACCGCTGGCTGCCGGACGTCTACATGAACCCCCACGGCTACCCGAGCCACGAGTGGGTGCACCAGTTCGCCGGCTACAAGGTGCCCTGGTTCCTCGCCTTCTGGATCCCCCGCGGCTACCACATCAACCTGCATCACATTGACGATCCGAACTATCCCGACCACAAGCCGGTCGGCGCCGAGCTGCGGGAGCGGATCATCGAGGAGGTGCAGAGCGTCGCCGACATCCGCGCCGCCAACGAGCGGCTCGTCCACCGTTTCGAGAAGTACGCGCGCCGCTACCAGCCCGACCCGTTCCGGCTCGAGATCTACGAAGGGATGAACATCCTGTTCGACCACTCCTACTCGTTCCAGGAGGGCGGTTCGTTCAGCGACGAGATCTACGTGAGCTCGATGTGGAAGCGGCCGGATCCGAACGGGAGGATGTTCATCGAGCGCCACCCCCAGATCACCGTGCTCGACCTCGGCTGCGACATGCCGGATGAGACGGCGGGTCCGGAGTGGATGGACAAGATCGCCGCCCGCGGGCAGTTCGGCTACCTGATGTCGGTGGTGAAGCTCATGTACGAGAGCGACTGGGAGGTCCAGCGCTTCGAGGAGGACTTCACCGACGGGGTGCGGCTGTCGCTCTTCCGCCCGCGGCCGGTCAAGGCGGCGCGGCGCGCGCAGCTCGCGAACTAGTCGCTCACCCCGCTCGGCACCGATGGCGTACGGGCTTGGAACGCCGGGTTCCCGAGCTACGAGGGATGGAGGCCGGCTGGCGCCGTCCTCCATCACTCGTGCTCAAGGGGTCTCCGCAGAGCTATCGCTCTGCTTCGGAAACAGCCGGCACGGCCCGCCGCAGGCGGGCGGCGGGAAGGACCCGGCGTTCCTGAGCCCAATACACCGTCCGGGAGTTCCATAGAATCGGGAAGCGTCTTCCGGCGGGAGGAATGACCATGCGGATACGAGCTCTGTTCTTCGTCCTGCTCTTCGCGGCGGCCCCGGCGGTCGCCCAGGAGGGCCCCGACTCCCCGGTGCAGGCCGGCATCACCCTGCTGGACACCTGGATCCAGAGCCAGATGGAATTCGGCGGTCTGCCGGGGCTGGTGATCGGCATCGTCCACGATCAGGAACCGGTGTGGGTGAAGGCCTACGGACACGCCTCGCTGGACCCCCCGGTCCCGATGAGCGCGGACTCCATCTTCCGGATCGCCTCCCACTCGAAGCTCTTCACCGCGATCACGGTGATGCGCGCCCGCGACGCCGGACAGCTCCGTCTCGACGATCCGGTCACCGAGCACCTGCCGTGGTTCGACATCCGGAACCGGCATCCGGAGGCGCGGCCCGTCACTGTCCGCCACCTGCTGACCCACACCGCGGGGCTGCCGCGCGAGTCCATCCACCCCGCCTGGACCGACTTCGAGTTCCCGGAAGTGGAGGCCCTGCGGGAAACGGTCTCGGATCAGGAGACCACCTACGCCACGGAGACGAAGTGGAAGTACTCGAACCTCGGGTTCACTCTCGCCGGCATGGTGGCTGAAGCCGCCGCCGGCGATTCGTTCGCCGACCTCGTGTCCGACGGGATCCTGAAGCCGCTGGGGATGGACTCGACCAGCGTCGGCCCGGTCCCGGCGGAGCAGCGCGACCGGCTCGCGACGGGCTACGGCCGCCGCATGCCCGATGGCCCCCGCGAGGTCTTCTCCTTCGTGGATGCCCGGTCGTTCGATCCTGCGACCGGCCTCTCCTCGACGGTCCCCGACATGCTCCGTTTCCTCTCCTGGCAGATGCGGGTCCGCGACCGCCGCAGCGAGGAGGTCCTCGCCAGCAACACCCTGCTGGAGATGCAGCGGGTTCACTGGCTCCATACCTCGTGGAACAGCGGCTGGGGCCTCGGTTTCTCGGTGCGCCACACCGAAGACCGCGACCTGATCGGCCACGGCGGCGGATATCCCGGCTATCGCACCCAGACGCAGCTCAGCCCGGAGGAGAGGATCGGCGTCGTCGTGTTCACGAACGGCGGTGACGGCAATCCCGGCCGCTACCTCGACAAGGCTTTCGAATGGGTCGCTCCCGCGCTTGCCGCCGCCCGCGCCGGGAAGGCGAAGCCCGCGGCCTGGTCCTCCGACTGGGACATCTACCTCGGGACCTACCGGAGGCGCAGCGGGGACACCGCCGTGCTCCGCCAGGAGAACGACCTCGTGATCCTGTCGCCCCTCTCGGAGGATCCGAGCGGTTCACAGGGCGTGCTGAAGCCGACCGACACGCCCCACGTCTTCCGGTTGGAAAGCGACGGCTACGGCGCTCACGGGGAGCTCGTGCGTTTCGAGGTGAACGACGCGGGCGAGGTCACCCGGATCTTCGTCGGGGTGAACTACTCGCGCAGAGTGCGGTAGGGAAGGGACCGCCGAGAAAACGGGCGGTCAGGTCGCAACCCTCGTGGCCACGTGGGGTTGGGGTGCATGACCGTGTGGCACACCGAAGGCCCCTGTGGGCGCGTGCTATAACTACCATCTGTATATACATGCCCGATGGAGTTCGAATGGGACGACACGAAGAATGGCGCCAACATCCGCAAGCACGGCGTGAGCTTCGAGATCGCCCGCAGAGTCTTCGAGAGGCCGCATCTGACCCGGCTCGACCTGCGTCGAGACTACGGGGAGGACCGTTACGTCAGCGTTGGAGAGGTGGACGGCGTGGCTGTGGTTGTGGTCGCCCACACCAGGAGGGAAGGCCGCATTCGGCTGATCTCCGCCCGTCCCGCGTCCAGGAGAGAGAGGCAGGCTTGGCATGAGTACCTCCGAGAAACCACTTGAACCCGATCAGATCCGAGCGGTCCGGGACAAGGACATCGACTTCGGCGAGATTCCCGAGCTCGACGAGACCTTCTGGCGGGAGGCGAGACTCGTTGAACCGGACCGTACCGAGCAGATCTCGCTCCGGGTCCGCAGTTCCGTGCTTCGGTGGTTCAGGCGACCGGGCAAGGGCTACCAGACCCGCATGAACCGCGTGCTCGAGACCTACGTGCAGGCCCAGCGGGAGGCCGAACGGCGGAGGATGAGGTAGCCATGCCGGACACCGTCCGCCGATGTCGGGTGGGCGCGTGCGGCATCCGGTTCTGCGAACCGGCTTGACCTCCGAACGAGAAATGCAGACGACTCCAAGACTCGACCGGTATTTCGAGCGCACCAGGGACTGGCGGGCGGAGAAGCAGCGGCTGCGGGCGATCCTGCTGGACTTCCCGCTCACGGAAGAGCTGAAGTGGCGCCAGCCCTGCTACACGTTTCAGGGAGCCAACGTGGTCATCCTCGGTGGGTTCAAGCACACCTGCGACCTCGGTTTCTTCAAGGGCTCCCTGCTGGACAACCCGCACGGGCTGCTCATCCCGCCGGGGCCGCACTCGCAGGCGTCCCGCCAGTTGCGGTTCACAAGCGTCGAGGAGATCGAGGCGAAGGAACCGATCATCAGGGCCACCATCGAGAACGCGATCGAGGTGGAACGGGCCGGCCTGAAGGTGGACTTCAAGCAGAAGCGCGAATTGGAACTCGTGGCGGAACTCCTCGCGAAGATGGAGTCGGACCTTGAATTCAGGGCGGCCTTCGAGGCGCTGACCCCAGGGCGGCAGCGGGGATACAACCTCTTCTTCGGCGCGGCGAAACAGTCGAAGACGCGCGCCGCGCGGATCGAGAAGCACGCGGCGCGGATTCTCGAGGGGAAGGGGATGCACGACCGGTAGTCGGTTTCCGCGGTCAGGCCCGCGGGACGTTCCCGGCGGCACGCGCCGTGAGGCTGGTTGGGGTCGCGACGTGCGCGGCGCGGAGCGCCGCGCGTGCCGGTCTGGAGACCGGCGTTCCAGGCCGGCGGTGCCGTCCGGCGGTCCGTCTTACGCTTCTGCGCGGGTTTTCAGGGCCGCGGCCATGTCGTTGAAGCCCTGGCGGATGAGGTGGCCGAACAACAGCGCCACCAGAGGCGTGAGGAGTCCGCTCGTCGCGTCCGTCGTCGAGTAGCGGCAACGCGTGTCGCTCAGCGCCTCCACTCTCTGTTCCCGGAGCGCGGAGAGCAGGAGGGGGTGGCCCATCGTCGTGCCCCAGGCCAGGAGTTGCGGCGGCTCGACGGTTTCGATCCGCTCGGGCTGCTTCCGCTGCAGACGCCCGAGCGTGACGTGCAGCATGACGGGCGCGCCGACTGCGAGGCTCGCGTCGACGCGGGTGGTGAACGGGTTCCATTCCCCGTACCGCTCGAAGTCCACGAGGATGTCCCACACCCGTTCCGCCGGCGCTTCGATCTCGACGGGGTCGGAAGCGACCACGAACTGGAACACATTCACGATCCGGCCGGTGCGTGTTTCGCGAGCAGCGCGGCGCTGGCATCCCAGAGCCGGGCGCCGGCGGCCTCGTCCATTGCGTGCCGCGACGGGTCCTTCTCCTGCATCAGGTGCAGGTAGAGCCCCGTACGCCGGCCCATGTCCGCCGCGCAGCAGGCGTAGGTGACGGGCGCCACGGCCTTCTCGGGCGACGCGAACGCCAGACGCATGACCGGAAACAGCAGGGGTTTCAGAAACGCCGGCGCTTCCCGGGCGAGGTTGGAGTTGACCGCGCCCGGGCAGAGCGAGTGCACGGCCACCCCGACCTCCGGGCCCGGGTTCAGCCGTCGCGACAGTTCCTTCGCATAGGTGACGAGGTGCAGCTTGCTGAACCCGTAGTAGTAGAGCCCGTCCGTCAGTCCGTAGTCGTTGAACGCGCCGAACGCCTCGAAGTCGATGGGGCGGGCCGAACGATGCTGTTCGGACGCCACGAACACGATCCTGGGCGTTTCGCCGGGATCGCTCGACGGCCGGATCGTCTCGTCCGCCAGCAGCCGGGCGACCAGGAGCCGATTGGCCAGGAAGTGCACGGCGAACATCAACTCGTAGCCCTGCGCCGACCGCCGCGCCGTCCGCGGCATCACCCCGGCGTTCAACACGGCGATGTCCACCCGGCCGGGCTCGCGCCGGAGCCGGTCGGCGAGCGCGTGCACGGACTCCAGATCGGCGAGGTCGACCTTCAGCATCTCGACCGCATCGGAGCCCGAGAGGCGCCGGACGTCCTCGCCCGCTTCGGGGTGGCCCCCGCGGCAGGCCATGAGCACCCGGCCGCCGCGCCGCGCCAGGTCCACCGCCACCGCCTTGCCCAGCCCGCTGTTGGCCCCGGTCACCAGGCACACCTTGCCGTTGATCCGCACGCTGTCGGGCACCGCGTCCAGCGTCGGACGCTCGGAGTAGCGGTCGCCGATCGCGCCGGACACCGCTTTGATGATCCTTCGCATGGCTACGCGCTGCTCTCGTCGGGGATCCCGTACGCCTGCCGGTAGAAGCCGAACGCCTCGTCGATGGCCCGGCCGTCGAGGCCGAAACTCGCGGCCGCATAAACGTGCCTGCCGTGGCGGTCCTTCACGTCCCGCGCGGCGACCTCCCTCGCGGCGTTCTCGGCTGCCTCGGTGAAATCGATTCCCGCGGACCGGTAGACCGTGCGCAACGCGCCGATTGGATCCGCGACCAGATCGCGGTACAGGACATCCACGAACACCCCGTCCGAACTGGTCTTTCGCACGTTCATGGAGCGCTCGATCATCCGGAGCGTCTTGCGCATCCAGTGCGCCGCGATCTCCTGCGGGTCCACCCGGTCGCTCCAGAGCCCCGTCGCGTGGGCCACCATACTGCAGAACGACGGAATCGATTTCTTCGGGTCGCGGTGGGTCTGAACGATGGAGACGTCTCGGAAGACCGCGAGGATGACATCGAGGTACTCCAGGTGGTGGGGAGTCTTGAGCACCCAGCACCGGCCCGGACGCTGCCATTGGAGGATCTTGAGCAGGGTGACGAGATACTCGTAGGCCTTCTGGTGGTCGTGTTCTTCGAGCCAGCTTGCGTAGCGCGGGACGCGCATCGTCGCTTCCGCCGATTGGCTCATGAAGGAGGCGTCGAGCAGCAGGACGTCTTCCTCCGGTGCGTCGGGGGCGAGGGGATGCACCGCGAGAAAGTCCGGCGCCAGGAATCGGATCGCCCGCACCGCCAGCTTCGCTTCCCGGAGGCGGCCCCGGGGATCGCCGGGCCTTTCCCCGGGGAGCGGCACCGGATTCAGCGCTTCCCATGACCGGAGGGCGCGGACCCCGGGATCCGCGGCGATCAGCCGGTGGAGCGTCGTGGTGGCGGTGCGCTGCAGACCGGCGATCACGACGACTTTTCCGAGGTCCAGGTTCCGAATCTCCGGGTGTTCCCGCAACAGCCGTTCGGCGCGCAGCCGGACTGCCAGGGCGGAAACGATCCGCGCGCCCAGGAGGCGGACGCCCACCGGAGTCAGGACCGCTTCGTCGTTGATCGATTCGACCAGGACCCCGAGCGGCTCCAGGAACCACTCGTCTCCGAAGTCGGAGAGCCCGGACTTCCGGCGCGCCGCGGCGATCATCCGGTCGACATCCAGGCGGTCGTCGAGACCGAGACGGCGCGCGACGCGGCCGGCCCGGTTGAAGAGCGCTACGGACCGGGGCCGGTACGGACGCGTGTAGTCCGTCGAGGTCTCCACCGGCCTGGGACTACCGCTCACGTTGCGCGCGCAGTTCGGCCAGTTTCACCACCCGGGTCCGCGGCTCGGGGTGTTCGGCCGCCCCGATCCAGCGAAAACACATGGTCCCCGAGGTGTGGCCGGCGGTCTCCAGCCAGTTCGGCAGCCCCGGGTCCTCGTGGGCGACCACCAGGCGCACGGAACCGTCCCGTTCGGTTTGCGCCAGGTGCTTGTTCGTGTGGATGCGGTGGTAGCGGTAGTCGAGCGATTCCATCCAGTAGTTGTTGACCTGGAAGTTCCAGTGTTCGCACTCGGGCGGCGTCGCCTCGATCACCAGGGCTTCGTCGGCCGACAGCGCCCAGTGGCTGTGGTAGTAGGCGATGTTCGGGTCGCCGCCCGCCCGGAGCGAAACCTCCGGATCGAAGCGGGGCAGGGTGTTCGTGTGCCTCTGGAAGCCGCGAGCCCAGTTGGCGAAGAGCAGCGAGGCGCCGGCCACCAGCGTGCCGGCGGACCTGAGACCTTCGTCCAGCTCTTCGGCGGTGAGCGGCCGCGGACGCTTCTCGTCGTCCGGGATTCCGATCCGCTCGATGCGCAGTTCGGCTGGCGTCTCGGTCGCTCGGTCCCCGAACGTCTGGCGCACGATGAGCGTCCTCGTCTCGGCCGTCATGGGGAGCCAGTTCCCGTCGTGGGGCCGGCTGCTGACGATCAGCTCGAAGAGGCCGTCGTCGCCGATCTCGAGTTCTCCCGCCTCGATGTACCCGGTGGGGGGAAGTCCGCCGCTCTGCCCGTAGTGCCCCGCCTGGGTGCCGAAGCCGAGGTACCCGACCGTGTTGCGCCGGCCCGAGATCCGGTAGTCCCAGTCACCGTGGATGGCGGCCGTCTGGTAGTGGTTGTCGGGGTTGTCGCTCCCCAGCTTGACCGTCTCGTGGGCCACCCGGTGGAGCACCGGCGCCCGGGGGTCGGCGTACTCCACGAAGGCCATCAGCCCCGCGCGGGTCAGCCGGCTCAGGTAGCGGTAGCCCTCCGCCTGGTTGAACGCATCCCGTGGGGCTCCGGGGGCGTTGAGCGCGGCCC
This sequence comes from Vicinamibacteria bacterium, assembly GCA_965116805.1. GTDB lineage: Bacteria > Acidobacteriota > Vicinamibacteria > Marinacidobacterales > Marinacidobacteraceae > Marinacidobacterium. Next base: position 119,403 of record OZ220713.1, on the reverse strand, counting down.
CGGCGGCCTTCAGCGTGTCGCAGAACTCGTCCCAGGCGCGGCCGCTGACGACGCGGGCGGCGGCGGCGTCCGCCGGGGTCTGACCCCGCAACCGGAGCACCAGCAGCGAAACGCGCCGGAAGAGTCCCAGCAGTCCGATCGCGAGCTTTCTCATGGGGCTTCCTCAGTAGACCCGCGGAATGATGCGCCACGGCACCTCCGCTCGGTACCGCTCCCACAACGGACCGTATTTCGCGGCGCAGCGCCGGTCGTCGTCGCGCTCCCGCGGGACCAGCAGCGCCAGGTAGTAGAGCGGATACAGCCAAGGGCCGAGCATTTCCGGCCGTCCGAGGGCGAGTGTCAGGCCGACGGCCATCACGAACTCGCCCAGGTAGTTGACGTGCCGCGAGAGACCCCAGAACCCGTTGACCAGCAAACGACGTTCGCCGCCCTCGAGGGCACGCGGCCGGATTCCGAGGAAGGCCCGCCCGGGGTCCCGCTTGAAGTGGAACTTCTGGAGGTTCGAGCCGCGCGAAAGCGTCCAGCCGGCGAAGAAGAGGGCGGCGGAGAAGGCCAGAAGCCAGGCCGGCGCCCCCGGGTCGGGAAGGTCCGCCACCGACCAGAGGCCCACCGCATAGAAGTACGGATACCAGCAGAGGCAACCCCAGACCAGCTTGAACCCCAGGCGCTCCGCGAAGAGGTCGTAGGTGTAGAGATGGACGCGCTCGAAGACGAGGTAGTCGCACACGAACCAGGTGAACAGGGCCACGTAGAGCACGACTCCCGGTGACGGGTCGTCCGGATGCGTGAGGAAGTGGTGGGCGGCGAACGAGAGCAGGTTCAGTTCCAGCAGGACTGCGCCCGCCAGGTAGAGGAACATCTTGGCGTCGGCGCGGCCGCCGAACGGCTGCGGGTTGACCCGGCGGCCGAGATAGAGGTCCCGGAGCAGGCTGCCGGTGCCGCCGGCCGCGGTCAGCACCACCGCCGCGGAAACCACCAGGCCAAGCGTCATGGCGCCCGCGGCGCCGGACCAGCGGTGCTGCCAGAGCCAGTCCCAGGGCACGACGCCGCTCCCACCCGCGGCAAACCACGCTCCCAGGGTGACGAAGTACACCAGCGGGCCGTTGAGGCGATAGCGCAGCGGTTCACCCCGCGTCTCGTCGCGCACGTAGCCCGCCACCCGGCGCGCCGGAAGTACCAGGTGCAGCCCGAAGATCCCCGCGAACACGGCCCAGGGCGCGAAGAACCCGATCAGCAGATCGGTCATCCCACGTGCTTGGTACTTTTCGCGATGAGCCCGATCGCCGCCCGCCGGGGCAGGAGGCGCCTCACGAGCTGGTGCGCGAACCGGTTGATCCTTCCGGGGATGATGCGCGGGCCTTTCCCGAGCGCATTGAGGGTCTGGCGCACTGCTTCGTCGGGAGAGAGCATGCCGGGTACCTCGCGCCCAAACCGCTCGCGGTAGCCCGGGGTGGGCACCGCGCCGGAGACGCAGGCGGCGACCTCGATTCCGTGCGGGGCCAGTTCGTACCAGAGGCCCTCGGCGAAGATCGTGTTGAATGCCTTGCTGGCCGCGTACACCGAGATTTGGGGTGAGCCCTGCAGACCGGACAACGACGACATCAGCACCACGGCGCCCCGGCCGCGCTCCCTCATGGCCGGCGCCAGCGCCCGCAGGAGGCGCAGCGGCCCGCGCACGTTGACGTCCACGGCCGTCTCGATCGCGTCCTCATCGTTATCGAGGAACGGGCCCATGGGTACGAAGGCCGCGTTGTAGACGAGGACGCCGAGGTCGAGGTCGCTGGTGGCGTCTTCCAGGGCTTCCGGAAACCCCGGGTTGGCCAGATCGAGTTCGAGGCACCGCACCTCGACCCCGTGTTCCGCGGCGAGCCGCGCCCCGATCTCCTCCAGGATCCGGCCGCGGCGCGCCACCATCACCACGTTCATGCCCCGCTCGGCGAGCGCCGCGGCGAAGGCCTCCCCGAGCCCTTCCGAGGCGCCCGCCACCACCGCCCACGTTCCGTAGCGCGCGGGGAAAGGGTCCATTCGGATCAGCGGCTCAGCAGGATCCGCAGGCCCAGCGCGCCGAGGACCGCCGCCGCGCCGCGGTCGATCCAGCGCTTGGCCCGCAGGTAGCGTCCGGCGACCGCCTCGGTGTTCAGGCAGAAGGCGAGGGCCGTGTAGAACGAGAGCTCGATCAGGAGGTGGTTCACGGCGATCACGACGCTGTTCACGGCGCCCAGTCCGCCCGGGAAGATCGCGATGAGGACCGCCGCCGCGAAGAGGACCGCCTTCGGATTGAACACGTTGATGAAGAGACCCTGCCGGAAGGCCCGGCGCGCCGGCTCGGGTAGCGCGCCCATGGGAGCCGAAGCGCCCCGCCACATCCGGTACGCGATGTAGAGCAGATAGAGCGCCCCGGCGATGCGGGCGCCCGTGTACGCCGCCGGGAACAACTCGAAGACCGCCGCGAAACCGGCGAGCGCCATGAGGGTCCAGGTCGCCGCCATCAGACCGAGGCCGCAGCCCACTGCGATCCCGGCTCGCCGTCCCGCGCTCAGGTTGGTCTGGACGGCTACGAGGAATGCCGGGCCTGGAGTGAACATGGCCACCAGCAGGGTGACGTTGAAGGCAAGGAGCTGGCCCACCGTCATGGCGTTCTACGGTATCGCGGAGGCCTGGAAGTCAAGACGTGGCGGTAGGCTGCGGCGATGTCCTACGAAGCCCTGATCGCCCTCCTCGACTACCACTACTGGGCCCGGGACCGGCTGCTCGACGCGGTCGCGCGGATCGCTCCCCTCGAGTTCCACCGGGACCTGGGCAACAGCTTCGGTTCCATCCGCAACACCCTCGTCCACCTGGTCTCGGCCGAGTGGATCTGGTGCTCGCGCTGGGAAGGGGAGGGGCCGAGCGCCCACCTGGCGCCCGAGGACTTCGGGACCGTTCAGGACATCCGCACCCGCTGGGAAGAGGAAGAGCAGCGGATACGGGACTTTGTGCACGGGCTCGGGCCGGAAGGAATCGGGCGCGAGCTCGAATACGCCCCCCTCGGCGGGGGACCGGTGCGCTCGATCTTCTGGGAGATGCTGCAGCACGTCGTGAACCACGCCAGCTACCACCGGGGGCAGGTGACGACCATGCTCCGCCAGCTCGGCGCGGAGCCGCCGCCGAGTCAGGACCTGATCACGTTCTACCGGGAGCGGGGCTGAGGCGCGCCGCTATCGTTCCGCGGCTTCGGAATGACGAGAGACTCGGGCGCGGCAGCGATGCGGTGGCGGCACCGGTTCACGATCGTGACGGCGCTCTCCACGCTCGTGCTGATGGGTTGGGGCGCCTTCGTGACCAGCATCGAGGCGGGTCTCGCCGTCCCCGACTGGCCGTCGTCCTACGACTCCTACGACCCGTTCAATCCCTGGCCGGGGTGGTGGCGGGTCACGCCGCTCCTCGCCGAGCACGGCCACCGGCTGCTCGGGCTGCTGGTCGGACTCCTGACCACCATCCTCGCCGTCTGGACGTGGTTCACGGAGTCCCGCCGCTGGCTCCGCTGGCTCGCGCTCGGCGCGCTCGCGCTCGTGTCGTTCCAGGGTTTGCTGGGCGGGCTGCGGGTGGTGTGGCTGTCGCTCGACCTGGCCGTGGTCCACGCCGCGACGGCGCAGCTCTTCCTCGGGCTGGTCGTGGCGCTGGCGGCCTTTACGTCGAGGTGGTGGCTGAACCTCGATGCCGTGAGGGACGGTCCCCGCGACCACCGCGTCTGGCGGCTCTCGCTCGCCGCCCCCGCCGCCGTCTGGCTCCAGATCATCCTCGGGGCGCTGCTCCGCCATCCGGGCACGGGGATCCATCCGTGGCTCGTCGGATTCCACATCGGCGGGGCCGTCCTGGTGGCCGCCGTGGTGGCGGCCTTTCTGCTCCGGATCCGGAACGGGTATCGGAAATCGCGGGCGCTGTACCGGGGAGCGTGGGTGCTCGCCGGCCTCGTGGACCTCCAACTGATCCTGGGGCTGACCGCCTACTTCGTCACCCTCGATGACGCCGGGATGCTGCAGCCGAGCAACCTGCAGGTGGGCGTGAACACCACGCACGCCGTCATCGGCGCGCTGCTGATGGCGGGTGCGGTGCTGGCCGTGCTCGGCGCCCACCGCTGGGGCCGGAACCCGGTCACCCCGGACTGACTCGTGCGGCCGAACCTCACTCCGTACCTCGAACTGACCAAGCCCGAGATCGCGCTGGTCGTGGCGCTGTCGTCGGCGGGAGGGTTCGTGCTGGCGCCGGCGGAGTTCTTCGGCTGGAGCCGGCTCCTGTTCCTTCTCCTCGGCGTCATCCTCGCCAGCGGGGGCGCCGGCGCCCTGAACCACTGGATCGAACGGGAGGAGGACGCCGGCATGCGCCGGACACGGGGCCGCCCGCTGCCGTCGGGACGCCTCGCGCCGGCGGCGGCGCTCGGCAGCGGGATCGGCCTCGCGGCGGCGGGGACCGGAACGCTCGTACTGGCCGTCAACCTGCTGACCGGGGGCCTGACGCTCCTGACCGTCCTCCTCTACGTCTTCGTCTACACGCCCCTGAAGCGGCGGACCCACTGGAACACCCTCGTGGGGACCGTCCCGGGCGCCCTACCGGCGCTCTGCGGCTGGACCGCGGCCACCGGGTCGGTCGGCTGGGGCGGCATCGCGATGTTCTCGATCCTCGTCGCCTGGCAGATGGCGCACTTCCTCCCGCTCGCCTGGATGTACCGCGAGGACTACGGGCAGGGGGGGTTCGTGATGCTCCCGGCGGTGGATCCCGCGGGACGCTCCACGGTGCGGCAGACCCTGTTCTTCACGGTGCTGCTCGCGGCGCTGAGCCTCTGGCCCGTCGCGCTGTCGCTGGCGGGGTCGATCTACTTCACGGGCGCCGCCGCGCTGGCCATCTGGTTCATGACCGCGGCCGCCGAGTTCCGCTGGAGCCGGGGGAAGCCCGACGCGCGCCGGGTGCTGAAGGCGTCCATCGTCTACGTGCCCGCCCTGATCACGATCCTGTTGCTGGACCGGGCGGTCCTGGGCTGATCGACGAGCCCGCTTCCGCGGTGACCGCGTCCGCCATTTCGCCCAGCGTGAAGAAGACGAAGTCGAGCCGCGGCATGGTCGCGACCCTGGCGGTCGCGCCCCAGTCCCCACCTCCCGAGAGCCGCTGGCGGTCGATCCAGGCGCTCGCAAGGCCGAACCGGTTCGCGGGAACGTGGTCGTGGTGGAGGCTCTGCGCGGTGTGGAGGACCTCGCCCCGTTCCAGCCCGAAGTCCGACTTCAGGTGGTCGATCAGGTACTGGAAGTTCGTGTCCGACGGCTTGTAGGAGCCGATGTCCTCGGCGGTGTAGAGGGCGTCGAACTCCACGCCGAGCTGACGCGCGGACGCCGCGATGCCTTCCCGGTGGACGTTCGAGAGGATGACGAGGCGGAAGTGGCGCTTCAGGACCCCGAGGGCCGCCGCGCTGTCCGGAAACGCCGGCCAGCGGGGCACGGAGTCCCCGAAACCGGCGTCGAGTTCCGGGTCCGTCCGCAGGCCGAAGCTCCCCGCCAGGTCCCGGTGCACGCGGGCGAGGAGATCCGGGTAGGCGAGGTCCGGAGTGGCCTGCTCGTGCTGCCCTTCGAAGCGGGCGAAGGCGCGGAGGGCCTCGTCGCGGGTGAGTCCGGCCGCGCCGTTCGACCGGATGACCGGCTGGAGCGCCTCCCAGATCCCTGTCTCCCAGTCGATCAGGGTGCCGTAGCAGTCGAAGGTGAGGACCCGGTAGTCGGTCAGGCGCGCCATTTCGTGGTCCTTGGTGGAACCCCGAACGCCGCCGCTCCGCGGAATGTTCCGTCGGCGGAGCTGCGGCCGCGCGACGCGGCAGAGCCGCTCAAGCGACGAGCCGCCGCGGCAGCGTGGGGTTGAGGTGCATGACGAGGTCGTAGACGGACGCTCCCGAGGCGGCGCTCGCGTCCTCGGGCCGCGAACCGTCCCGCCAGTCGAAATAGGTGGCGACGTCACCCGCCTCCACGGTCTTTTCCGGCCCGACCTCCACGATCGTGTGGCTTGCCGAGACGCTGGCGATGATCGGGTAGCGCGTCTCGCGGATCTTCACCCAGCCGCCGTTGGCGGCGACCCGCGGCACCCCGTCCACGTGACCGGCGGGGACGGTCGCGATCCAGACCTCCCGGTCCGCCCGGTAGGCCGCCTCGTACCCGGCGGTGTCGCCCGGCTCCAGCTTCTTGACGAGCGCCACCCGCGCCTTCAGGCTCATGGACGGCCTCAGGTCGAGCAGATCCAGCTCGCGGAACCGCTGGGTCGAGTACTGGCCGAAGAGCGCCATGCCGGGCCGGACCGCATCGAGGTAGGCCGGCGGGTTGTCGAAGAGGCCGTAGCTCGAAGCCGCGTGCCGCCGGCCCATGGCGACCCCGCGTCGGGCGAGCGATTCTTCGACCTCCCGGAACCGCTGGAGCTGCAGCTTCTCGAACTCGGGGTCTTCGTTCAGGGTGGTCATCGTGCCGGTGAGGTTCACCCCGTCGCGTCCGGCGAGATCGGCGATCAGTCCGGCCGCCTGCCGGTGCGGGACGCCGACCCGGCCCATCCCGGTGTCCACGCAGACCTGCACGGGAACCGCGGCCTGCCGCCGGGCCGCCAGCCGGTCCAGCGCGTCGCCCACCTCCGTATAGACCATCGGCGTCACGTCGCGCATCACCGCCGCTTCGAGGCCGGCGTCGTCGAAGGGTCCCATCAGGAGGACCGGCTTGGCGATGCCGGCGTCGCGGAGCTCGAGGGCCTCGCTCAGCTTCACCACCGCCATGCCGATCACGGCGGTCTCGGATTCCAGGATGCGGGCCATGTTGAGGAGGCCCATCCCGTAGGCGTTGTTCTTGATGACCGCCAGGATGGGACGGCCCTCGACGAGGCGGCTGACCTCCCGGACGTTGTGCCGGACGTGGTCGGGCCGGATCTCGATCCAGGGGTCGAAACTGGAGTGACGGACGGTCGTCTGCGCCGCGGCGCGAGCCGGGGCCCATCCCAGCGCGGCGGGCGCCAGCGCCGACCGCAGCCAGGCGCGTCGGGAAAGTCTCATGCCGGCAACTGTAGTAGCCCCGCACCCCGATAATCCGCCCTGCCCGGACGATCCACCGGTGGACCTGACCCATGCCTGACCAACCTTCGAGCGAACGTCCCCGGCTCAGGCCTGTCCTCGCGCCGCTCCAGGTCGGGTCGCTGGCGCTCGGCTGCGTCATCGGCTTCGGCTGTTTCATCCTCGCCGGCGACTTCCTCGAGACCGCCGGGCCGCTCGGCGCGGCGCTCGGCATCGCGCTCGGCGGGCTGGCGATGGTCGTGATCGCCCGGAGCTACGGCCGCATGGTCCGCGCCTTTCCGGTGGCGGGGGCCGAGTTCGCCTACGCCTACCGGGCCGCCGGCCGGCATCACGCGGTGATCTGCGGCTGGTTCCTTGCCCTCGGCTACCTGAGCATCGTGCCGCTCAACGCGACGGCGCTCGCCGTCCTCGGCAAGTTCCTGGCGCCCGAGCTGTTCGCGCGGGGCTACCTCTATCAGGTCGCCGGCTTCGAGGTGTTCGCCGGAGAGGTCGCCCTCGCGGCGTTAGCGGTCGTTCTGGTCGGGTTCCTCCACTCCCGTGGCGTCGAGGGGGTCGGCAGGAGTCAGGCCGTCATGACCGGCCTCATGGTGGCGGCGGTGGCGCTGGTGGGGCTCGGGGCGCTCACCGGTCCCGGCGCCAGCGTGGCCAACTGGGAGCCCTGGTTCGCGCCCGGCCGGTCCGCCTGGACGGGCGTTCTGGCGATGGTCGCGATCTCGCCCTGGCTCTACGTCGGCTTCGACACCCTGCCGCAGGCCGCCGAGGAGTTCGCGTTCCCGGCCGGCAAGGCGTTCCGGCTGATGGCCGCGGCGATCCTGGCCGGCGCCGGGATGTACGTGGTGGTGTTGCTCGCCACCGGGGTGGTCCTGCCCTGGCGCGAACTGGTGGCCGGCGAGCCCGTCTGGGCGACCGGTGCCACGGTGCGGGCGAGCCTGGGAGCGGCGGGAGTGGCCGTCCTCAGCGTCGCCGTCGTCACCGCGATCTTCACGGGCATCAACGGCTTCTTCATGGCGAGCAGCCGCCTCCTGTTCAGCATGGGACGGGCGCGGCTGCTGCCGGCCTGGTTCGGGAGCATCGACCCCGCCCGCGGCACGCCGCGGAACGCGCTGCTGTTCACCGGAGCGGTGTCGCTGCTCGCGCCCTGGTTCGGCCGCGAGGTCATCGTCTGGGTGGTGGACATGGCCGCGGTCGGTACCGCCTGCGGCTACCTGTACACCTGTCTGGCGGCGTTTTCGGTGACGCGGCGCCGGCGCGCGCGGGTGGAAGCGGTGCTCGGTGCGCTCCTGTCGGCCGGGTTCCTGGTCCTCCTCTGCGTTCCCGGGATGCCCGGGTTCATGGCGCTGCCCTCGTGGATCGCCCTGGCCGGCTGGGTCGCGCTCGGCGCGCTGTTCTACTTCCGGCGCGCCCGCGAGTTCGCGGCGATTCCGGACGCCGAGCTGGACACTCTGATCCTCGGGGCTCCGCGGGACCGCCCGTAGCGGCGCGCCCATTCGCAGTCGTAGTTACTAAAAAACCCGGTTTTTTATAAAATACACCTATGCCCGTCCCCATTCCGCGCCCTTTCTGGGTCAACCGGATCGAGCGTGCGTGGGACTCCCGCAACATCGTCTGGCTCTCGGGCGCGCGGCGCCTCGGGAAGACCGTGCTCAGCCGGCAACTGCCGGACGCCCGCTACTTCAACTGCGACCTGCCCTCGGTCCGGGATCGTCTCGCCGATCCCGAGGCCTTCTTCGCCCATCTTCCTCCCGGCTCCCGGATCGTGCTGGACGAAGTGCATCGGGCCCAGGACCCGGCTGGTCTGTTGAAGATCGCCGCGGACGCCTGGCCGGACATCCGCGTGCTGGCCACCGGCTCCTCGACGCTCTACGCAAGCCGGCGATTCAGCGACTCCCTGGTGGGGAGGAAATGGCCGATCCGCTTCGCTCCCGTCCTGTGGCGCGAGTCCCCCGGCTGGACCGGCGCGGCGAATCTGGAGCGACGGCTCCTGAACGGCGGTTTTCCGGACCAGGTACTGCTCCCCTCACCCGATCCGCGCTGGTTCGAGGAGTGGGTGGACAGCTTCTTCGCGCGGGACATCCTGCCGCTTTTCGACGTCCGGAGCCGGGGCGGCTTCCTCCGGGTCGTCGCCTCGGTTTTCGTCCGAAACGGCGCGCTGCTGGACATCTCGACCGTCGCGCGCGACGCCGGCGTGAGCCGCCCGACCGCCGTCCAGTACCTGGACATCCTGGACGACTGCCACCTCACCGTGCGGGTGCCGCCCTACCACGGCGGAGGCCGCCGGGAAATGGTGCGCCGTCCGCGGGCCTACGCGCTGGACACCGGCCTCGTCTGTCACCTGCGGGGGTGGACGAACCTCCGGCCGGCGGACCGCGGTCCGCTATGGGAGAACCTGGTGCTGGACGAGCTGCTGACCGGGATTCCCCAAAGCCGGATTCACTACTGGCGCGACGCGGCCGGGCACGAGGTGGACTTCGCCATCGTTGCCGGACGGGACCGGGTGGCCGCGGTGGAGGCGAAGATCTCGCCGGACGGCTTCAGCCCGAAGGCGCTGGCGAGATTCCGGAAGGCCTATCCTGACGGCCCGAACCTGCTTTGTTGTCCTCACGTGGACGCGCCGGTCCCGCAGCGACTGGGAGGTTTCGAGGTGACGTTGTGCGCGCCGGCGCAGGTGGCCGAACTGATCCGGGAGTAGTCGGCCGTCCCCGGTTCGCCGGGGTTCAGTTGGCCGTGTCGATCGCCTGGTAGACGAGGGCGCGGAACCTGGCGTGGTCATCCAGGTTCCCGGAGGGGATCAGTTGCGCCAGGTAGACGGCGACCAGTTCCTGCTCCGGGTCCACCCAGTAGCTCGAGTGGTAGGCCCCTCCCCACCCGTACACGCCTTCCGAGCCGGGCGTGCCGTGCGCGCCCACGTCCTCCACCACCCGGAAGCCGAGCCCGAACCCGACCCCCCGTTCGGCGCCGAACACGGCGCTGGCGTCGTTCAGGTCCCGGACCAGCAGCCCGCCGAGGTGATCCACGGTCATGAGCTCGACGCTCGTCGGTGAGAGGATGCGGGCGTCGCCCAACCTGCCGCCGTTCAGCAGCATCTGGAGGAACCGCCCGTAGTCGGAGGCCGTCGAGAGGAGTCCGGCGCCGCCGGAGAAGCTCGTCCGCGGGCCGTCCACGTAGGCCCCCTGTCCCACCATGCCGCCGGGGTCGGGCGCGCGGGTGAAGCCGTCCTCGCCGGCCGAATACACGACGGTCAGGCGGTCGCGCTTCTCGGGCGGGAGGTAGAAGTGGGTGTCCGCCATCCCCAGCGGCTCGAAGATGCGGCTCCGCAGGAACTCGTCGAGCGGCAGACCGGAGGCCACCTCGACGACTGCTCCCAGGATGTCGGTCGCGTAGCCGTAGACCCAGTAGTCGCCGGGGTGGGCTTCGAAGGGCAGGGACGCCATGCGGCGCACCGTTTCGCGGATCGGCTCCTCCCGGTGCGCGAAGTACCAGCCGGTGATGTCCGCCTCCACCCATTCCTCGGCCGCGGTCCCGCCGCCGTAGGTGATCCCCGCGGTGTGGGTGAGCAGGTGGCGGATGGTGACCGGCTGCCGCGCCGGCACCACGTCGTAGGTCCCGTCGGGATTGGGGCTCGCGACGGTGGTCTCGAGGTACTCCGGGAGATGGCGGCCGACCGGGTCCGAGATGAGCAGTCGTCCCTCTTCCTGCAGCATCATGACGGCCACGCTCACGACCGCCTTGGTCTGGGACGCGATCCGGAAGATGTCGCCGGTCTCGAGCGCGTCTCCGGCCTCCCGGTCGCGGTAGCCGAAGGCCTTGAGGTACAGGATTTCCTCGGGACCCGCGACGAGCGCCACCGCCCCGGGCAGGGCGCCGGAGGCTACGTAGTCCTCGAGGGCGGCGTCGAGCCGGGCCAGCCGTTCGGGGTTCAGGCCGGACGACGGGCTTTCCGGCGGGGCGACGGCGCAGGAGCCGGCCAGGACAGCGGCGATGGCGAGCGCGACCGGCGCAGGCCGGTTGGCGCGGCGGTCTCCATTGACTCTCATGGCGTTATCCGGGGCCGGCGGCCCCTCGGAGCCCCGGCGCCGAACCGGCGGGCCGGGTGGACGAGCAGGCCCTTCACGGAGGATACCGGCCGGCTTCCGCCGCGTGATCGCAGCGCCGGATCACGCCGCCCGATTCGGGCCACGTTGCGCGGTCCGCCCCTTCCGGTCCGCGCGGGGACTTCGTGCTAACTTGGGAGACCACCTTGTCCCGGCATGGGCTGGCGGTATCCCGGCCGCCGACGGACCCGACAGCGCTCACGTTCGCGGCGAGGGCAAACGGACGTGCCGGGTTGAGGAACCCGCGCCGCAATCCGTTTGCCGGCCTGCTGCTCGCCGGGCTTCTGGGAATGGGAGCGGGATGCACATCCGTTCCGGGGCGGAACGTTCCTCGCCCCTCCGACCCGAGTTCCCCGGAGGCCGCCTGCCGCGTCGGCTACACGACCAGCACCTATCTGTTCCGGCAGATGCTGGACGCGTGCGGCGAAGGGCGCGTGAACATGGTGGCGATCGGCGATTCCTGGTTTGCCTTCACCGACGGCAACCTGTTGTTTCCGATCCGGGTGGCGATGCAGCGTTCGCGCGCCCGGCCGGCCAGCAATCTGCTGAACCTGGCGCAGCCCGGAAACGACGCCGGCACCGCCGTGTCCGGCGTGATCAAGCGGGACTTCGCGGACGTCCTGCGATACCGCGACTACGAGATCCGCTTCATCCTGCTGTCCGGGGGCGGCAATGACGTCCTGGGTCGAAACGACATCGACCGGCTCCTGCGGCAACCGGTTCCCCCGGAGGATCCGTCCGCCGCCGAGACCTATTTCGACCAGCCGACGCTGGAACGGAAGCTGGAGGGGATCCGAATCGCCTACGAGGAGATCCTGGACATGCGGGAGACCTGGGCGCCGGAGGCGATCGTGGTCACCCACACCTATGCGCGGGTCAAGCCGAGCGGCCGGCCGGCCAGCGTGGAGGTCGCGTCCTTCGATGTGGAGGTGGACGGTCCGTGGATCGCCCCGTTCCTCCGGGAGAAGGGGATCGTGGACGAGCGGATCCAGCAGGAGGTGATGGACTACCTGCTGGGCCGGGTCAACGAGACCATCCGGAACGTCCTGTTGTCCCACCGCGGCGGGCGCGCCCCCATCGTGATCGTGGACACCCGCAACACCGTTCCACCGCTCGAGCCCGGCAACCCGGAGCACTGGCAGGACGAGATCCACCCCACGCCGATGGGCTTCGACATCCTCGGACAACACCTGATCCGGTGCATGCAGCTCGTCTCCCCGGATTTCCTGAGGGACGTCAGGCCGGAGCACGGGGACCCGCGGCTGTGCCTGGTGATCGGGCCGGACGTCCCACCGGGTCCTCGCTGATCATCGAACGGTTTCGGCCGGCCGGTCCCAACGGGATGCGCTGCGGTATCGTCCGACGCCGTCATGCCCGACTGGTCGCGGAGGCGGTTCCTGGAGCACGGATCGGCGGCGGCCGCGATCGCCGCCGTCTGGGGCTGCGCGCCGGACGAGCGGACCGGAGCGGAGACCTCGCCAGGCGCGACGGAGCCTCCGGCCAAGCCGGCGCCGCTCTCCGGCCCGCGTCGCAACCTGGCGGAGCCCGGCCCGATGATCCCGCCCTGCCCGGCGATCCTGCTCACCGTGAACGGCCGGCCCGGCGACCCGGACGAGATCTCGGTGCTCTGGACATTCGTCGTGAATGGCGACCCGCCCCAGATCGGGGTGAGCGCGGGCTTCGAGCACCAGGCGCGGGAACTCCTCGAGCTCCACGACGAGTTCGTGTTGAACGTGCCGGTGGCCTCGATGATCGAGGCGTTCGACACGGTGGACATGAACTCCAGCCGGGTCGCCGACAAGTTCGAGCTCTCGGGCCTGACCCGTAGCGCGGCGTCCGTGGTCGCGGCGCCCACCGTGGAGGAGTCCCCCATCCACTGCGAGTGCCGCACCATCGCCTCGCTCGAGGTCCCGCCGGTGCGGAAGCTCTTTGTCGCGGAGGTGGTGGCCACGACCGCGATGGAGGACGCCGTGGACGACGGCGGCCGCCTGATCGTGCCCGCCGTGGACTTCTTCGGGATGACCGCCGGGAGCGGCGAGCACTACACGATGGGCCGCCGGGTGGGGAACATCGGCATGACGGTCGGCCGGAACGACATCAAGTACTGACGGCCTCGCGTTTCAATCGCGCCAAGGGTTCACGAGCGGGAGGCCCATGTCCCGGAAGTCCCTCGTATTGCGCGTGGCCAGAATCAGATCGTGGCGGCGGGCGACCGCCGCGATCTGGGCGTCGAGGGCGGGCCGCGGGTTTCCGGCCTGATCGCCGGCGGCCATGATCTCGCCCCAGATGTAGGCAGCCCGTTCGTCGAAGGCCAGGATCCGCCCCTCGAACTGACCGGCGAGGTCCCGCGAGATCCACTGCTGGTACCGAACGGACCGGGCCGGATCATCCAGCTTCAACGCTCCCCGGACCAACTCACCGAGGGTGACCGTGGACAGGAACAGGATCCGTGGCGTCCGCTCGCGAAACCAGTTCAGGACGCGCGGCTCGGGCCGTGGCCGCACCGTCTCGCTGATCACGTTCGTGTCCAGCAGGAAACCGGTCACTCGAAGTCGACCGGCCGTCCGGAGGAGCGATCACGCTCCATTTCAAGCTCCATCTCGCGCAGGGGCGAAGCGAGGAGAAAATCGACGAGGTCGCTGCCCGTGGCCGCCGGAGCCCGCACCACTTCCGTTTCGAGAAGCTGCCGCAGGCGAGAGGCCTCGCGTTCGTCCTCGCGGAGCGTTCGGGCAAGGGATCGCACTAGCGGAGCGTCCGTAAGAGGAATCGAAACCTCGACGCGGATGGTGCCGCGCGCGGAGGCCCGAAGGCGGTGACGGTTGACGCGCGAGGTGGACGTGCGATTCTCGATGTCGTTGGGCATGTTTCCGGAAACGTTGCCGGAACTATAGCGTGATCCTCACGCCGACGCCAAGGTCGGACAGCGCCCAAGTCAGCAGGGCTCTCCGGCTCGGCGCGTCCGGGGATCGGACGGGAAGAGGCCGATCGACTTCCAAGAGACCAGCAGCAGCGCCGCGGCGAAGGCGGTCAGTGCGAGACCCGGCATCCAGACGGCGCCGGCGGCGACCCAGAGCGGCAGCGTCGTGAGGATGGCGATCTCGACCACCGCGATCGGCAGGTACGCCACGCCGTAGTCGTCGAGCGTTCCGGACTTCCGCTCGGGGTCCACCACGCGGAGGAGCGCGATCCCCATCCCGACCACGCCGGTGGCGTAACCGAAGGTGAACAGGCCCCGCTCGAACCAGTAGTTGCGGAAGGTCCGGCGGGCGATCCACCAGGTGATGAGGGCCGCGTGGGCGAAGCCGAACACCGACATCACGAGGATGGGCGCCGCGTACGCCGCCACCGTCGAGAGCGGGATCGACGCCACCCCGAAGGCCACCAGGAAGTCCGACACCGAGGAGCCGATGCGCGCCATCGTGGCCCGGTCCACGTTCCGGCCAGCGCCCAGCCGGTTGAGCGCGCCCTGGAGCAGCGCGCCGCAGAGGACCGCGAGCGCGAACATGGGGAGGGCCGTGAAGATGCCTCCCGCCGACCCGAGCGCCCAGCTCGCGGCGTGGGCGGCTCCGTAGGCGAGCAGGACGAGTCCGAAGTGCCAGGACAGGGTGTCGAGGGCCAGCGGGCTGACGGTTTCCTTCACGGCGTCCCGGGCGTCTTCCGGTGCGATCAGGCCCCGCCGCTGGTCTTCGGGAAGCTCGTGCGGGCTCGAGACGAGGCGGGTCCAGCCCGCCCGGGTGGCGAGGTTGATCGCGGCGACGCCGCCGAACACGGCCGCCAGGAGCCCGATGGTCGCGAAGGTGTATCCGACGGGGAGGGCGTCCGGGTGACCCTGTTCGGTGAGGACGGATCCGATGGCGGCGGCGGTGCCGTGACCGCCGACGAAGCCGCCGGGAAGCATCAGGGCGAAGGGACCGCCCACCTCGGGGAACAGCGGAATCAGGACCGCGCCGGCGAACAGGAGCGTGAGGCCGAACTGGCCGACCCAGGCCGAGAGGTTGTAGAAGAAGGTGTCTCCGACGTCGCGGAGCATCTGGCGGAAGCGCGGCGCGTTCGGGCGCCAGCCCATGAAGAGGGTGCCGAAGAGCACCACGATCAGCTCGCCCGGGTAGCGGCCCATCACCGGGGCGCCCGATGCGTTCCGCGCGAAGGGAAGGAGGTCGAGCCCCTCCGGCCCCGCGGCGAGTCCGATCAGCCCGGCCAGGATCGGCGTGGGCAGGAAGATGGCCTGGAAGAGCCGCACCCAGGTCCGCAGGAGGTGAGCGACGACCAGCAGCCCGGAGATCAGGGCGAAATCGAGGAAGACGTCCGTCATCGGGGAACGTCCCGTCTGTCGAGTTGGACGGAGGGAAGAGCCCCGTCGGGCACGTCAGCGTTGGGCCGTGCGCGGTGCGGAGCACCGCGCGTGCCGGTCTGGAGACCGGCGTTCCAAGCCGTCCCGGCTACCACGGCTGTCTGGCCGGGGTGCATCCCTGGTCGAACGCCGAGCCGCACTAGTAACCGAGCAGGTTCGGCAGGAAGAGCACCACGCCCGGCAGGAACGCGATGAGGAGGGTGAGCGCCAGCATCAGCGCCAGGTAGGGCGCGAGCGGGCGGGCGACCTTCGCGGGCTCGACTCCTCCCACCGAGCAGGCCACCAGCAGGCTCACCCCCACCGGGGGCAAGAACACGGAGATCCCCTGGGTCGCGACGATCACCGCGCCGAAGTGCACGGGGTCGATCCCGAGCTGGCGCGCGATGGGCAGCAGGATCGGCGTGAGCATGACGACCGCGGGCACGCCCTCGAGGATGGCCCCGAGCGGCAGGAACACCAGGATCGTGAGGATCAGGAAGCCGGCCGCGCCGCCGCCGAGCCCCACCACCGACGACGCGAGCGCCTGGGGCACTTCCTCGACGGCGAGGACCCAGCCCAGCAGGCGCGCGGCGCCCACCACGAAGAGCACCATCCCGGAGACCACGGCCGTCTGGACGATCTTGCTCCAGAGGTCCCGGGCGGTCAGCGAGCGGTAGACCGGCCCGGCCAGCAGCAGCGCGTAGGCGACGGCGACCGCCGCCGCCTCCGTAGGCGTGAACAGGCCGAAGCGGATGCCGCCCAGGATGACCACGATCATGAAGAGCGGGAGCAGGGCGTCGAGCCCCGCGCGGCGGACGTCCGCGAAGGAGGCGCGCTCGCCGGCCGGCCAGCCCTGCCGGCGCGCCTGCCAGCCGATCTGCGCCATCAGGCCGGCGGCGATGAGGAGCGCGGGCGCGATGGAGGCGACGAACAGGGCGCCGATGGAGACGCCCCCGATGACGCCGTAGATGACCATCACGATGGCCGGCGGAATCAGGATCCCCATCCCGCAGGCGGCCGAAACGATCGCGGTGGAGCGCTCCCGGCTGTAGCCGTTCGCGGTGAGCTGAGGGACCATGATGCCCCCGATGGCGGCCGCGTCCGCGGACGTGGAGCCCGAGACCCCCGAGAAGAACATCTCGGCCATGATCACCACCTGCCCGAGCCCTCCGGGGAGGTGTCCCACCAGCGAGCGCGCCAGCGTCACCAGCCGGCGGCTGATGCCCCCGACATCCATGAGGAAGCCGGCCAGGATGAAGAGCGGCACGGCCAGCATCGGGAAGGAGTCCATCCCCGCGACGATCTGCTGTGGGATGAGGACGAGCGGAAGGTCCGCCGCCACGATGGCGATGACGGCGGCGGTGGCGAGCGCGAAGCCGATGGGCACCGCGGCGAGCACCAGCGCGCCGAAGGCGCCGAGCAGGAGGCCGCCCATCAGTTGGTCTCCGTGCCATGGCCGCGCCGCCCGGCGAGCAGGTGGATCGCCATCAGCAGTCCGGACACCGGCGCCGCGGCATAGACGAGCGCGACGGGCAGGTTCAGCGCCGCGGAGCGCTCTCCGGCGGTGAGGTCCATGAGGGCGGCGCCCGTGCCGATGAGGAGGAGCGCAAACGCCAGCACGACCGCCCAGGCGAACCGTTCCACCGCCCGCCGCGCCGGCGGGGCCAGCTTCTTCGTGACCTGGTCGAACCCGAAGTGGGCGCGGTGCTCCACCGCCAGCGAGGCCCCGAGCAGCGACACCCAGATGAAGGCGAACCGCGAGAGTTCCTCGCTCCAGGGGTTCGGGGCGGCGAACAGGTAGCGCATCAGCACCTGGAGGAAGACCACGGCGCAGACGGTGATGACCAGGACGCCCGCGGCGCAGGTCTCGGCCGCTACGAGGGCCCGGTTGAGCATGCGGAGCCGGGTCACGGCTGCACCGCTTCGGTCGGCGTGCGCTCTGCGTCCGCCACCAGTCTGGTGATCAGTGCCTCGCCATCCGGCAGCCGGGCGGCCAGCTCGTCCCAGACGCGCGGGCGGACGGCGGGCACGAATGGGGCCAGGTCGGGGCGGGAGACTTCCACGCCGTTCGCGCGCATTTCCTCCAGGGCGTCCGCTTCCATCCGGCGGGCGACCTCGCTCTGGTACGCAAGCGCGTCCGCCGCCGAGCGGTCGACGAGTTCCTGGACGTCCGGCGGCAGCGACCGGTAGAACGGCTCGTTCACGAGCAGCGTGATCGGGTTGTAGGTGATGGAGGTGAAGCTGTAGAACTTCGCCACCTCGTAGAGCCGGCTGCTCACGAACCCGACGGCGTTCGCTTCCCCGCCGTCGATCACGCCCTGCTGGAGCGCCGAATAGACCTCGCCGTAGTTCATCGGGGTCGCCTGGACGCCCAGCGCGGAGTAGGCCGCGAGATAGGTCGCGTTTTGGAGGACCCGCAGCTTGAGGCCGGCGAGATCGCCGGGCGCCTCGACGGGTCCCCGCCGGTTGTAGACGTGGCGGAACCCGTAGTCGAGGAACCCGAGCGAGCGGACCCCGGTGCGCTCGAGGAGGAGTTCCCGCCACCAGTCCCCGGCGGGGCCCTGCATCACCCGGAGCCCGTGGTCCCGGGTCTCGAACAGGAACGGGAGATCGAACACCTGGGTCTCCGGCACCCAGCCGGAGAGCACCGGGGTACCCGTGATCGCCACCTGCACCGCGCCGGCCTGGATCTGCTCGAAGGCCGTCCGCTCGCCGCCGAGCTGTCCCGACGGATAGATGACCACCCGGAAGCGCCCGCCGGTGCGCTCATCCATGAGGTCCCGGAAGCGCTCCGCCATGAGGTGGAACTCCGAGCTGGTCGAGAGTACGTGGGAGAAGCGGGCGGTCCAGGTGGGCGGGTCGGGTGCGGGGCCGCTGCACGACAGCGCGAGCAGCGCCGCCAGCGACCCGAACCTACGCACCCCAGATGGTCTGGCCGGCGTCGATGAACAGGCTGGCGCCGGTCACAAGGCGCGCTTCGTCGTTCGACGCGAGGTACACCACGGCCGCCACCAGATCTTCGGGGACGCCGATCTCCCCGAGCGGGATGCGGGCGAGCCGGCGCTTCCTGAAGTCCTCCTGCGTGATGTCGGCGCGGTTCATGTCGGTCTCGATCAGGCCCGGGGCGATGGCGTTCACCCGGATCTTGTGGGGCGCGAGTTCGAGCGCGAGCTGCTTGGTGAGCATCTCGACACCCGCCTTCGACACGCAGTAGTGGGTGAGGTTCGGGGCCGCGACCGCCTGTCCGGCGGAGGACACGTTGACGATCGCGCCCGGCGTCCCGTCCTCGATCATGCGGCGCGCGGCCGCCTGGCCGACCAGGAAATAGCCCTTCAGGTTGACGTCCAGGATGGCGTCCCACTCCTCCTCGCTGATCTCGAGGAGAGGCGTCCGCTTCAGGACCCCGGCGTTGTTGACCAGGATGTCGAGGCCGCCCAGGAAGCCGTGCGCCTCCGCGACGATGCGTTCCACGTCCGTCCGGGAGTCAGTGGATCCCTGGACGGCGCACGCCCGCCGCCCCAACGCCTCGATCTCCCGGACGGCGCTCTCGGCGTCCGCGCGGCTGCCGCGGCAGCCCACCGCCACGTCCGCCCCCTCCCGGGCGAGCCCGAGGGCGATGCCCCGGCCGATGCTGCGCGAGCCGCCGGTGACGAGGGCGCGCTTGCCTGCGAGACGCATGGAGGATCGGCGGTCCCGGCGCACGGGCCGCCGGGCGGACAAACGTAAGCGGACAAGCCGCGATTTGCAATGCGGCGGGACCCCCCGGGGGGCGGTGCGGCGCCCGGGCGCAAGCCGGGTTTCGCAGTTGCGTCCCGTTGCCATAGTGCATTCAAATAACCATGTCAATAGGTTCAATGGATTGAACCATGGGAGGAGCAGCATGAAGAAGAAGATCGTCCTCTTTACCCTGCTGGTGGCGTGGCCGACGGCGGCGCTCAGTCAGCAGCAATACGGACGCCTCGAGGGCGCCGCGAGCGACGCCCAAGGACTTGTCCTTCCCGGCGTGACCGTCACCCTCGAGTCCGAGGAACTCGTCGCGCCCCGGGCGTTCACCACCGACGTGGACGGTTCCTACCGGTTCGCGCAGTTGGTCGGCGGCAGCTACAACCTGACCTTCGAGCTCGGCGGTTTCCAGACCGTCGTCTTCGAGGAGGTCATCGTGGTCGGCGGCTCCACCTTCGAGGTGAACGCCACCATGGACATCGCGACGGTGGCCGAAACCGTCACGGTCACGGGCGAGTCCCCGGTCGTGGACGTCAAGACCACCGGGGTGTCGGCGACCTTCGACACCACCCAGCTCGAGGACGTTCCCTCGGCGACCGACATGTGGGCTGTCCTGCAGCAGACCCCGGGTGTGCGCATGACCGGCTACGACGTCGGCGGCTCCCACAAGAGCCAGCAGACCGGCTACGAGACCTTCGGAGTGCGGGGACAGAACGTCATCCTCAATGATGGCGTCAACACCACCGAGGGCATCGGCTGGGCCGGCGGCTACTACGACTTCTACGCGATCGGCGAGTTCCAGGTGTCGGCGCAGGGCGCCGACGTGGAGATGAGTTCCTCCGGAGCGCAGGTCAACGCGGTGTGGAAGAGCGGCGGTAACGACTTCTCCGGGACCGAGCACTTCGCCTACGAACCGCCGGACATGATCGCCAACAACCTGCCGGACGCGCTGCGCGCCCGCGGCGGGACGGAGGCCCCGGTGATCGAGTTCTACGAGGCGCACATCGACCTCGGCGGCCCGATCGTGCGGGACAAGGCGTGGTTCTATGCCGCCTACAACCGGTTCGTCATCGACCGGATCATCTCGGGAGTTCCCGAGGATCAGGCGACCGACCTCGGCGACTTCGACATGTTCACGGTGAAGGCGAACTGGCAGATCACCGACCGGGACCAGTTCATCACCTTCCACCACTGGTCGCTGAAGCAGAAGCCCTTCCGGGGCCTGTCCGCGGTCCGCCCGGCGGAGTCCATCCTGGCGCAGGACTCGTGGACCTGGCTCCACAAGTCCGAGTGGCAGCGCGTCTGGAACGACCGGCTCTACAGCAACATCCAGGTCAACCACTGGGGCTTCGGCTGGCCGATGACGCCGGCGGTGGACCCGGCAACGAACCCGCCGCGGATCGACACGGGCACCGGCCAGTGGTCGGGCGCCGGCTGGCGGCCGTTCACGTTCAACCGCTGGAAGCCGCACTCGACCGGCCAGTTCAACTACTACCTGCCGACCGAGGCGGGCAGCCACGACTTCAAGTTCGGCTGGTCCTGGCAGATCGACGAGGCGCAGTTCGGCTGGAACGCCAACTCGGGCGCCGTCCGCTACCTGGACAACAGCACGCTGGACCCGCCCCGGCCCCAGAACGTAAACGAGATCCAGTTCCACAGCTTCCCGAACTTCAACTACGACCGGAACACGCACCTGGACCTCTACGCCCAGGACGTGTGGACCATCAACGACCGGCTCACGGTCAGCGCCGGCGTCCGCTACGGGAGCCAGCGGATGGGCTACCTGGGCTCCAACAACGTTCCCGGCGGGCCCTGTGACGCCGCGCTCGGCTGCCTCCGCGAGATCGCCGACGTGGACCCGAACGTCCACGCCGCGCTGCCGCTGCTCTTCGGCGCGGGCGGCGAAGTGCCCGGCGAGGACAACATCATCAGCTGGTGGAACATCGCCCCGCGGTTGGGCTTCACCTACGACCTGACCGGCGAGGGCCGTTCGGTGTTCAAGGCGTACTACGGCCGCTACTACCACAACATGAACAGCGGGATGGATGCGGCGAATCCGGGCGGCAACAAGTTCGTCACCTACGAGTTCCTCGACCAGAACATGAACGGGCTGTTCGACGGGGTGAGCGAGCTTGGCACCCGGCTCGGAGGAAGCACCGGTGCGGGGCTCGGCATCGAACGCACCGCCCCGGTGGGCGCGGACGTGGATCCGGACACCTGGCAGCCGTACGTGGACGAGATCAGCGTCTCGGCGGAGCACCAGATCGGCTCCGACATCGGCGTCCGGGCGTCGTTCGTCCACAAGCGCCAGACCGGCGACTGGGGCAACCTGAACATCGCCCGCATCGGGACCCTCACGAACGCCAAGCAGATTCCGTGTCCGGCCGCGTGCGGGCCCGGTCACGGTTTCGGCGATCCGGGTTTCGGCGGCACCACCCTGACGGTCTACGACCTTCCGGACGGAGCTCCCCTGAGCCAGAACCTCTACACGAACGCTCCCACCGACGAGACCAAGTTCAACTGGAACACGGTGTCGCTGGGCGTGAACCGGAGGTTCCGGAACAACTTCTTCTGGAACGCCTACTTCGACTACCAGTGGCGTCACGAGGGCCGGACACCGGGCCAGAGCACCAGTCCGCTCTCGACGGATCCGGTCGGGGTCGGCTGGACCTACCAGTACGGCTCCATTCCGCTCATCCAGGACCTGACGAACTGGCAGTTCAAGAGCGCCGCCCGCTACGTGCTGCCGTACGACGTCGGCCTGGCCGGCACGCTCCGCTACGTCAGCGGCTTCAACTGGGCGCCGCTGGTCAGTCTGGACGTGGGCAACGTGGGCAGCCAGACGGTCTTCCTCGACAACATGAACGCGAACCGGTCGGAGATTGTGACGATTCTCGATTTCCGGGTGGACAAGGGCGTGTCCCTCGGTGACCAGGCGGAAGTCCAGTTCATCCTCGACTTCTTCAACGCCCTGAACGGCGCCGCGGAGACGAACTTCTTCTTCACGGCGGGGGGCAACTACCTGAAGACGATCGAGTGGATCCAGGGCCGCACCATCGGCCTCAGCGCCCGCCTGACGTTCTAGCCGTTTCCCGGCTTCGGCGTCCCGGGCCCGCCGCTCTCCGGAGCGGCGGGCCTCGGCGCGTACCGGGCGTCCCTCCCTACCGCGCCCCGATGGCCGCGAGTCCCGCCTCGAGCCGCCGTTCGGCGTCCGCGTCGCCGGCGAACCGGAGCAGGCCCCGCCGGAGCAGCCGTTCCGCTTCGGCGGTGTTGCCGCCCTCCCGGAAGACGCGGGCCACCAGCAGATGACGCTCCGGGTCCCGGGGGACCTCGATCAGAAACCGCTGGGCGGCCCTGAGCGCCAGCCCGAAGTCCCGGTTCCGGAGCGCGTGGTTCACGAACGCGGCCACCGCGGGGAAATCCTCGGGTCGCAGCTCGGCGTCGGCGAGCAGCCGCGTGGACTCGGCGTCCACCGCGTTTCGCCGTTCGAACTCGGCGAACAGGGGCCACGCTTCCTCGGGCCTCCCGGTCCGGCTGAGCAGCTGGGCGAGGCGGAAGCGCGCCTCGTTGAGCGCGTTATCCGCCAGGAGCGCCCGGCGGAACGCCTCCTCGGCTTCCGGCTGCCGCCCGGCATCCTGGTGAGCCCGGGCCAGCGCGAGCCGGGCCAGGGCGTTGTCCGGGTCGGCCGAGAGGATCGCTTCGAGAATCGGGACCGCCTCCGGGGACCGCCCGAGCTTCACCAGGATCCGGGCCAGCCGCAGCGCCGCCGGTCCGTTGGGGCCGGTTGCATCCACCAGCCCGCGAAGCATCTCCAGCGCCTCGCTCCCCCGGCCGCCACTGTCGAGGAGTTCGGCCCGGAGCAGGAGCGCCGCCGGATTCTCCGGATCGCGGCGCAGGAGCGCGTCCGTGACCGCGCCGGCTTCGTCGAAACGGCTGGACCGGGCCAGGATCACCGCCCGCGCGTAGGCCGCCCGCGGGTCCGTGGGGTGGCGTTCGAAGCGGGCCAGGGCGCGCTCGTCGGCATGCAGCTCCATGAGCAGCCAACCGGCCTCGACGTCCGCGAGGGAGTCCCCCGGAGGCCTGGTCCGCGCGCCCCGGTCGAAGGCCTCCAGCGCGTCGAGCGGCCGGAAACCGCGCCGCAGCAGGACGCCAGCCGCGATCCAGCCGTCGGAACCGAGGTCGCCGGCGCGCTGGAACACGGCTTCGACGACGTCGGGATACGCCGTGGCGCGGCGGGCCAGGTTCCACAGGACGTCCCGTCCCTCCGGGGACTCCGGATCGGCGGAGAAGCTCTCGACGAGCGGCGAGACGGCCGCCGCGGCCTCTCCCGCGGCCAACAGCCGCCGCGCCTCGGTGAGCGGCTGTGCGGGTGAGAGCTGCGGACCGAGCGTCACCCCGGCAATCAGCGCCAGCCCCCACGCCGCTCGGCCCATTTTGATCGATGACCGGGCACAGAATACTCTCCAACGATGAGGGACAGGCTGCGGTGCTCGCCATGAGGCCCGCGGCCCGCGCGGCCGTCGCCGTCGTCTGCTTCTCCGTGCACGCCGCGGCGCAGGAGGAGGCTGGGCCGGCCTTTCCTTCCGACGACCCGGTGATCCGGGCGATCTGGGAGGAGGGCGTCGAGCGCTCCCGGGTGATGGAACTCGGCCAGGTGATGATGGACGTGATCGGGCCGCGCCTGACCGGGTCGCCGGGAATGGCCGCCGCGAACGACTGGTCAGTGGCGAAGTTCGAGGAGTGGGGCATCGAGGCGTACAAGGAGGAGTACGGAACCTGGCGGGGATGGGACCGGGGGATCAGCCACATCGATCTCGTTTCGCCGCGGGTGCGCACGCTGGAGGGGATGGCGGCCGCCTGGAGCCCGGCCACCGAGGGGCCGGTCGAGGCGGGCGTGGTGATCCTCGCCGACGCGGACACTCCCGAGGCGTTCGAGGCGTGGCTCCCGGAAGCTCGAGGCAAGTTCGTGCTGGTCTCGCCGCCGGTGGCGAGCTGCCGCCCGCAGGACAACCTGGAGTGGTTCGCCCGGCCCGAGACGCTCACCCGCATGGCGGCGGAAGAGGAGCGCCTGGTCGAGGACTGGGGCGACCGCTACGAGAGCGCGGGGATTGAAGGACGGAACCTGCCGGAAGCGCTGGACGCCGCCGGGGCCGCCGGCATCATCCGCTCGCAGTGGTCCGAAGGCTGGGGCGTCATCAAGGTCTTCGGGACCAACCTGGAGCGGACCCCGGTCCTCGACCTGAGCTGCGAGGCCTACGGGCTCGTCTATCGGCTGGCAGAGAACGGGCAGGAACCGGTGCTGCGGGTGGACGCGCAGGCCGAGTTCCTCGGCGAGGTGCCGGTCTCGACCGCCTTCGCGAAGATCCCGGGCACCGCGGAGCCGGAGGAGTTCGTGATCCTCGGGGGCCACTACGACTCCTGGGACGGCTCCTCCGGGGCGCTCGACAACGGCACCGGCGCGGTCGCCATCATGGAGGCGATGCGCATCCTGAAGGCGGCGGTCCCGAACCCCCGGCGCACCATCCTCGCGGCCCTCTGGAACGGGGAGGAGCAGGGCCTGAACGGCTCCCGCGCCTTCGTGGAGGACCACCCCGAGATCCTCGAACGCACCCATACGGTCCTCAACATCGATCACGGGACCGGGCCGGTCACCTTCATCCCGATGCAGGGGTTCGCGGGGGCGGCGGGCCGCTTCGGCGAGTGGCTGGCGCAGATCCCGAGCGAGCTCTCGGACCTGGTGACGCTGGAGATCCCGGGGATGCCCGAAGCCGGCGGGACGGACCACGCGTCGTTCCTGTGCGCGGGGGTGCCGGCGTTCAGCTTCCACGTGGGGGACGGCCGGGGCGGTCACCTCCCGATGGGCACGAACCGCTGGGACACGAGCATCTACACCTGGCACACGAACCGGGACAGCTTCGACAAGATCGTGTTCGAGGACCTGCGCGACGATGCGCTGATGACCGCCCTGTTCGCCTACCTGGCGTCCGAGGATCCGGAGCCCATGCCGCGGGACCGGCGCGCGATGCCGGAGGGCGAGGCGTGGCCGGAGTGCCGCCCGCCGGAGCGGAGCTCGGAGGAAGAGGGCCGGTAGGCGTGGACGCCCGCCGGTTTTCGACGTAGAGCTAGAAGCCTCTGCCGAGTCGTGGGTCTTGCGAAGTTCCGGCGCGGAGGTTGTCGAAGTAGATCGAATCGGCCGCGATCGAAGGCGCGGACTCCGTACCTTCGACCAACAGACTGCGAAGGTGCTGCCGGTCCCGATCGTGATGGATGAGTTCGCGGACATAGGCGCTGCGAGTTGCAAGCCCCCGACGGACCACCTGCTCGTCCACGAATGACTTGAGGGAGTCCGGTAGCAAGATCCTCAGCGTGCTCATGTCGCAAGGGTAGCCGCGTTCCGCATGAGTGGCGGAGCTCTTGGCGGGAGATATCCTCGTCACCAGGGAGGAGGGGCCAGTCCGATGAGAAACCTCGTCTTCGCCGGCGCGGTCGGCGCCCTGGCGTCGCTCACCGCGGCCCAGCCCGCGAACCCGCTCCAGATCCAGGAGCACCAGCTCGACAACGGCTTCACGATCCTGCTGGCCGGGGACCACCGCCGGCCGCGGGTGGCCGCCAACCTGTGGGTGCGCGTCGGCTCCATGATCGAACCGGTGGGGCAGCACGGCATCACGCACTTCCTCGAGCACGTCATCCACCAGGGGACGACCACCGTCGGCACCCGCGACCTGGCCGCCGAGTTGCCCATCCTGCAGGAGATCCACGACACCGAGCAGGAGCTCATCGCGCTCCGCAACCGCGAGCGCAACCGGCTCCGGGAGCGGGCCGTCTTCTACGACGAGCTCGACTGGCCGATGACGCCCGAGATGGAGGCCCTCCGGCAGCGGCTCTACGAGCTCGAGGACATGGACGACGAGTACCGCGACTTCTGGACCTCCTACAAGTGGTACATGCAGAGCGGCGGCTACGTGCGCCACACCGACCCGGTGCCCGCCAGCACCGAGCAGGACTACATGGAGATGAACATGGCGCTCCCGAAGGAGCACCTGGAACTCTTCTTCCGGCTTGAGGCGGACCGCCTGGTCAACGCGATCCAGCGGGGCTGGGAGTCGCAGCGCTTCACCGTCGTGGAGCAGATCCTCGGGGGCAAGAGCCGGCCGCAGACCCGCTTCAACGAATCCATCGACGGCGTCACCGCCCAGATCCACCCGGTCTTCGTCCCCGACGGCGGGCACATCCGGGACTTCGGGAACTTCACCCGGGACGCGACGTACCGCATCTACGACGACTACTTCGTCCCCAACAACGCGACCCTGGTGCTGGTGGGCGACGTGACGATGGATGAGGTCCTGCCGCTGGCCGAGCGCTACTTCGGCGTGCTGCCCCGCGGGCCGGAGCCTCCGCTCGATCTGGACGTCGAGGCCGAGCCGGTGCCGACCGGAGCCATCCGGCTCGACTGGACCGAGCCGCTCTCGCCGCAGGTCCACCTGCGCTACCGCGTGCCGGGCATGGGCCACCCCGACCGGCCCGTGTTCGATCTCATCGCCGCGCTGCTGAGCGGTCCGCACGGGATGGCCGGCCAGGCGCTGGCGGAACGGAGGGTTTCGGCTTCGGTCGCGGCCGACTTCCGCGTCATCCACACCTACCGCTTCGGCTCGCCGGGGGCGTTCAACCTGGTGGCGCACGCAGGGAGCGACGGCGCCCTCGCGGCGGTCGAGAGCGCATTGCTGGCTTCGGTCGCCGATCTCCGGGAGGGGCGGATCGACGCCGGAGCCTTCGCGCGGGCGAAGAAGCGCCTGCGCCTCGAGTGGGCGGAACTCCTCGACAACACCCAGGAACTCGCCTTCCTGATCGGCCACCACCACACGATGAACCACTGGAGCGTGCTGCCCGAGCTCATCGCAGCGCGCGACGCGGCCACGCCGGGGGACGTGCAGCGGGTCGCGGCGGCCTACTTCGTGCCCTCCAACCGGGTCATCGCGACGGCCCGCGCCGAGCCCCCCGAGGGCAGCGGCCCGAGCTGGCTCGACTTCGCCTGGTCCAAGCTGCGCGGGGACGGGCGATGAAGGCCGGGAGCGCCGGTCTTCAGACCGGCACCGCCGCCCGAACGGGCTGCGAAGGAGCGCTCCGCCGAGCGGCCTGGACGGCAGGAACGGCCGGGACCGCCGGTCTTCAGACCGGCACCGCGGCCCGGAGGGCCGCGCTCCGGAGCCGGATTGCCCTCACGGCCCTGACCACCGCCGCGCTCACCCTCACCGCCTGCGACTCCGACAACACCCTTCCCGGCCGCTCCCGCCCCATCTTCGAGCACGACTGGCCGGACCCGGGCCAGGTTCTTGGCGGGACTTCCGCATTCACCCCACCCGATTCCGCCGAGGCCCTCTACGAGTCCTCAAGCGGCCTCCGGGCCTACATCGTGCCGGCGGAAACAGACCCGCTGGTCCGAATCACGGCGGCACTACCGCTCGGCCGGCTCCACGAAGCCGAAGGCGAGGCCGGGGCCTCGGCGCTGCTGACCCATCTCCTGACGACGCGCGGAGTTGCGGGAGCGGAGGAGCCGCTCTCGCTGCGCCTCGCCGAACTGGGCAGCTCACTGAGTGCCGTTGAGACCCTCGATGCGACCCACCTCTCGCTGAACGTGCTGCCCGAAGACTGGCGCGAGGGGCTGGAACTGCTCGTGGAAGTAGTCCGCCGTCCGGACCTGGACGGCGCCGCGATCCGTGCCTACCGGACCGGCGCCGGCTACGACATGCCGATGGCCGGGATCGTCGGCGCCGGTTACCGCCCCAAGGTCGAGTTGGAGCGGTTCGTTCACGGATACCCCCTGGCGCCGCCGGAACCGGGAACCTCGGTCTCGCCGGCCGCGGTGCGGGCGCTGGCGGCCCGGAGCCTTGCCGCCGATCGCGTGGTGTTCGGGATCGGGGGTGCCGTGTCCCGCAGCGAGGTCGAAGAGGCGCTCGATGCGGCGACGGCCGGTTGGGCCGCGAGCGGCGAGCCCGCCCCCGGCCCCGCCGTGATCGAGCCCGGCGAGCCGCCGGGCCGTTTCCACACCGTCGACGTCCCGAGCCTCGAGGGCTGGATCGCGATCGGCCGGCCCGTCGGCGCCGTCCCCGAGGCGGACCGGGCCCCGCTGGCCGTCCTCAGGTTCATCCTCGCCGAGCGCCTCAACATCGCCGCGCGCGAAAAGCGCGGCCTCGCCAACCGGGACGACTTCGAGGTCCCGGAGACGGCATTCGGGACGGGCCTGCTCCTCGTGCGCACCGGGGGGCGCCCGGAGGCGGTGGGGCCCCTCGTCCGCTACAGCCTGGACGAGATCGCGCGGATGCACGATCCGGACGCACCGGTGACCGATGGCGAGGTTGTCCGCGCGCAGGGCTGGCTCCTCGGGGCCGTCTGGCAGCGGTCGCTCGAACTCGCCATCGATGCGAGCCGGACCTTCGCCATCGAGGAGGTGCGGCACGGAAGCGCCGGCCGGCTGATGGGCTGGCCTGACGCCGTCCGGGCGGTGACGGCCGGGGACGTCAAGCGCGTCGCGCAGGAGTACCTGGACCCGGCGGACTTCACGACCGTGGTGGCGGGGCCGCTTGCGGAGATCAGGGCCGCGCGCCATCCGCGCTGGCCGGTGGCGCTGGACGACTTGGAGGCGGAACTGTCAGGCGAGCAGTGAGGAACTGCCTGGGTGGGGCCGTGAGGGTCGGTGGAGTTGCGTCGTGCCCGGCGCGGAGCGCCGCGCGTGCCGGTCTGGAGGTCGGCGTTCCAAGCCGTACCGTGGCCCGGCCTCACCCCGTGAGCGGTGAGCCTCCGGCGAGGATGCCTTGTCTTGTGCGATACGACGGGATCGTGGTCTGGATTGCGGTCCGCGGTTTCGCTGCGCTGTCGCGCAGCGATGCCGGCCGGAGGCCGGCGCTCCGAGGCCTAGCCCGGGACCCAGTACCAGGTGAGCTTGGCGAGGAGTTCGCGGTAGGAGGGCTCGTCGCTGTCCATCCCGAAGGGCTGGCGCTCGTTGTAGACGACGTAGATGTCGCTGCCGGGGCGGTAGTTCCAGCGGAGCTGGACGTTGCCGGAGAAGTTGCCGTCGTCGTCGTTCCACTGCAGCAGCCCCCGGATGAAGGCGTCGGGCGACAGCGCCACCAGACCCCGTAGCACCACCAGGTTGGTGTTGAAGTCGCCGTTCTCCTGCGGCAGCCGGACCTCGCTCCGCGAGTAGTTCACCTGGAGCCGCACCCGGGGATGGGGCTTGACAGCGACGCCCGGCGAGTAGACCCGGAGCCGTCCGTCGAAGAACCCGTTGTTCATGGCGAACAGGTTGAACGAGATGCGGTGGCTCTCCGAGGTGTTGGCCATCGTCATGAAGTCGGTCGTCACGTACTGCCCCTCCGCGATCTCCACCCCGTCGCGCAGCTCGAACGACTCGCTCAGCCCTTCGGTATTGCGGGAGACCGCGAAGAAGAGGTTGCTGCCGTCGTTGAAGAGGACGTAAGGACCGAACTGCAGGTTCTCCGTCTGTATCGAGCCGTCGGGCTCGCTGATGCGGATGACGTTGGGGCCCACGAAGATCTGCCGGATCCCGAAACGGCCGATCCGCGGGCTCCACGTCCCTTCCACCCGGATCTTCCGGACGCCGGTGCGCGGCACGAACCCCAGCTCCGAGCGGAACCCCTCGCCGATGTCGGCGAAGTTTCCGAAGAGATTCCAGCGGTCGTTCCCTGCCTGGCCGTTCAGGCCGAACGCGGACTGCCGCCCCTCGACGCCTGGCGTCGAACTCTGCGCGGCGAACCCGCCGAACGAGGTGGCCCCCGTCGGCGCCCAGGAGAAATCGGCGGCCCCCACCCGATGCGATGCGCCGCCGGCCTCGGAGCGGTCGAGCGCCATCACCCCGATGGAACTCCGCTCCAGCACGTCCCGCCGGAGCCGCAGCGCGGTGAATCCGGTGGCGGGGGACACCCCCTCGAACTCCTGCTGGCGGATGTGAAAGGCGCCCACGTCGGTGGCGCCCAGCTTGCCGGTGACGCGCGCGCCGCCGAGGATGGGGATGATCTCGCCGTCTTCGGAGAGCCCGATCCGGCGGCTGAAGAAGAGGAGCGTCTCGGGCGGCTCGAACGACCGGGTCCGTTCGCCCACCTGGAAGACCCCGGCGTTCTCCAGGAAGAACTCACGCTGCTCGGGGAAGAACAGCTCGAAGCGGGTCAGGTTCACCTGCTGCTCGTCCGCCTCCACCTGCGCGAAGTCGGTGTTCACCGTGACGTCGAGATTCAGGTTGGACCCGAGCGACACCTTGGCGTCGAGCCCGAGATCGGCCGTTCCCGCGCGTTCCTCGCCCTCGCCGGTGACCCCCGCCACCCCGAAGGGCTTCAGCTTGATCCGTCCGCCGGGATCCGCGTGCTCCATCCCGTGCATGACCCCGTAGGCCGAGACGCGCCACATGGCGTTGAAGCCCCAGTCGTTGTCGATGGGAGCCCAGAAGCTCAGCTCCCGGGTGCGCGCCACCTGACGGCCGAAGTTGACCCCGAACTCGGGCGTCCCGCTCGGAAACCGGAGCGTCTCGAAGGGGATCACAATTTCGGTGACCCACCCGCCGGGGGTACGGCGCGACCCCACCTTCCAGACGCCGTCCCACTCGTTGTTGAGCACCGCGCCCTCGTTCTGGACGAGCCCGTCCTGCCGGGTCCCCACCGCGTTGGTGATGAAGTAGAAGGCGCTCCGGTGGTCGTGGTAGGTGTCGAGGAAGAGGAGGAAGTTGTCGTCGCTCTCGAGGTCGGCGTCCCGGCGGTACTGGCGCGCGACGACCGCGTCCGGGTCGTCGTCCTCGAGCCGGGCGGCGACCAGCAGCGCATCCGGGGTGTACGCGACGAGCACCTCGGTGGCGAAGGTCGGCTCGGCGCCTTCCACCGGCTCGGTCTGGAGGAACCCGTCAGCCACGGCCGCGAGCGCCCAGACCTCCTCGTCGAGCCGCCCGTCGGCCACCGGCATCTCCTCCACGAGCGGCACCTCGAGCACCTGGTCGTGATCCTCCTGGGCGAAGCCGAGGCCCGGCAGGGCGAGGATCAGTCCGAGGGCTGCCGTTCCTCCGGCGCGCACACCAGGACCACGCATGACAGGGGGCGAAGTATCTGCGTGGTCTACTAGCCGGGGACCCAGTACCAGGTGAACTTGGCGAGGAGTTCGCGGTAGGAGGGCTCGTCGCTGTCCATGCCGAAGGGCTGGCGCTCGTTGTAGACGACGTAGATGTCGCTGCCGGGCCGGTAGTTCCAACGGAGCTGGACGTTCCCGGAGAAGTTGCCGTCGTCGTCGTTCCACTGGAGGAGGCCGCGGATGAAGGCGTCGGGTGAGAGCGCCACCAGCCCGCGCAGCACCACCAGGTTGGTGTTGAAGTCGCCGTTCTCCTGCGGCAGCCGGACCTCGCTCCGCGAGTAGTTCACCTGGAGCCGTACCCGGGGATGCGGGCGGACGGCCAGGCCCGGGGAGTAGACCCGGAGCCGGCCGTCGAAGAAGCCGTTGTTCATGGCGAACAGGTTGAACGACACCCGGCGGCTCTCCGAGGTGTTGGCCATCGTCATGAAATCGGTCGTCGTGTACTGCCCCTCCTCGATCACCACCCCGTCGCGCAGCTCGAACGACTCGCTCAGCCCCTCGATGTTCTGCGAGACGTTGAAGAAGAACTGGCTGCCGTCGTCGAAGAGGAAGAAGGGCCCGAAGTTGGCGTTCTGGGTCTGGATGGAACCGTCGGGCTCGGTGATGCGGATGAGGCCCGGTCCCATGAAGATCTGGCGGATCCCGTAGCGGCCGATCCGCGGGCTCCAGAGCCCGTCGACCCGGATCTTCCGGATCCCGGTGCGGGGCACGAACCCCAGTTCCGACCGGAAGCCCTCGCCGATATCGGTGTAGGTCGTGAACAGGTTCCAGCGGTCGTCGCCCACCTGCCCGGTCACCCCGAAGGCGCTCTCCCGTCCCTCGACGCCCGGCGTCGCGCTCTGCGCGGCGAATCCGGTGACGGTGGCGGACTCGTTCGGCGCCCAGGCGAAGTCCGCGGCGCCGACCCGGTGCGAGTCGCCCCCGATCTCCGTCCGGTCGAGTGCCATCACCCCGACGGAGCTGCGCTCCAGCACGTCCCGCCGGAGCCGCAGGGCCGAAAACCCGGTGGCCGGCGACACCCCCTCGAACGCCTGCTGGCGGATGTGGAAGGCGCCCACGTCGGTGGCGCCCAGCTTGCCGGTGACGCGCGCCCCGCCGACGATGGGGATGATCTCCCCGTCCTCGGAGAGCCCGATCCGGCGGCTGAAGAACAGGAACATCTCCGGCGGTTCGAAGGGCCGGGTCGTCTCGCCGACCTGGAAGAGGCCGGCGTTCTCGAGGAAGAACTCGCGCTGCTCGGGGAAGAAGAGCTCGAAGCGGGTCAGGTTCACCTGCTGCTCGTCGGCCTCCACCTGCGCGAAGTCGGTGTTCAGGGTCACGTCCAGGTTCAGGTTCGACCCGAGCCCCACCTTGGCGTCGAGCCCGAGGTCGGTGTTCCCGGCCCGTTCCTCGCCCTCGCCGGTGATCCCGGCGACCCCGAAGGGCTTCAGCTTGATGCGCCCGCCGGGATTGGCGTGCTCCATGCCGTGCATCACCCCGTAGGCCGAGACGCGCCACATCGCGTTGAAGCCCCAGTCCACGGAGATCGGCGCCCAGAAGCTGATCTCACGGGTGCGCGCCACCTGCCGGCCGAAGTTGACCCCGAAGTCGGGCGTTCCCCGCGGGAAGCGGAGCGTCTCGAAGGGGATCACCATCTCGGTAACCCAGCCGTCCTCGGTCCGCCGCGATCCCACGGTCCAGACGCCGTCCCATTCGTTGTTGATGGCCACACCCTCGTTCTGGACGAGGCCGTCCTGGCGGGTCCCCACCGCATTCGTGCTGAAGAAGACCGCGCTCCGGTGGTCGTGGTAGGTGTCGAGCACGATGAAGAAGTTGTCGTCGCTCTCGAGGTTGGCGTCGCGCCGGTACTCGCGGGCGACGATCGCGGCCGGGTCGTCGTCCTCCATCCGGGCGCCGATCAGCAGCGCGTCCCGGGTGTAGGCGACGTACACCTCGGTGGCGTGGGTGGGCTCGGCGCCGTCCACCGGCTCGGTCTGGATGAAACCGTCGGCCACCACCGCGAGCGCCCAGACCTCCTCGTCGAGCCGGCCGTCGGCGACCGGGACCTCTTCCACGAGCGGGACGTCGAGCACCTGGTCGTGGTCGTGCTCCTCCTGGGAGGAGGCGGGGCCGGCGGCCAGCAGCAGGAGTCCGAGAAGCGCTACTCCTCGAGCGCGAACTCGAAGCACATCCATGACACGGAAACGAAAGCCACCGCGGCCAGTACCAGGAAACGCGCGGCGTCCCAGACCGGTTCGCCCGCCATCGCGGCCCGGATCCCGGACACCCCGGCGATCAGCAGCGGCGCCGAGAGCGGGAAGAGCAGCAGCGGCAGGAGCACCTCGCGCACCGGGGTCGCGGCGCAGATCGCCGCCACCGTCACGCCGAGGGCCATGAAACCGAGGGAGAAGCACAGGAGGATCGCGCCGAAGAGCAGCAGACCACTTACGGACTGGCCACCCAAAAGGTTCGCCCGGAAGAAGAGTTCGTAGAGCGCCACCACCGGGATCTCGACGGCGAGCAGCAGGAGCGTCCCCGAGGCCAGCTTCCCGAAGTAGATCGCCGACCGGTCCACCGGGCCGAGCATCAGCCCGTGGATGGCCATCGCCTCGGTCTCCGGGGCGAAGCTCCGGTAGAGCCCCAGCGTCCCGGCGAAGAGGAAGGCCGCCTGGAGCACGCCGGGGGCGAGTTCGCGCCGGTCCGCGGAGTCGAGCCCGATGGCGAAATGCATGACGAGCAGCACGAGCGCGGCGAAGAGGAGCATCGCCGGGAGCCGTTCCCGGGAGCGGGCCTCGCTCAACAGGTCCTTGCCGGCGATGGCCGCCGCCGCCGAGAAGGTGGTCACGCGGTCCCTCCCGCGGGAAAGCCGGCGGCCGCGGTGTCGTAGGTGCGGCGCACGGTTTCGGGGTCGGCTTCCGGGTCGTCGAGGACGACCCGGCCCCGCTGGAGGACGAGCGCCCGGTCGGCGAGTTCGACCGCCCGGCCCACGTCGTGGGTGGCGAACAGCACCGCCGCGCCCCGCCCGCGCGCCGCCCGCACCATGCCGGCGAGCCGCTCGCGCGCCGCGCCGTCGAGTCCGGCGAAGGGCTCGTCGAGCAGCAGCAGGTCCGGCTCGTGCAGCAGCGCCCGGGCCAGCGTCGCCCGCTGCGCCGTTCCCCGCGAGAGGTGCCGCGCGGGGACGCCGGCGACGGCGGTGAGGCCGTGCCGTTCGAGCAGCTCGCCGATGTTGGTCCGGGCCCCGTGGAGGCGCCGGTGGAAGCGCAGGTTCTCGGCGACGGTGAGTTCCGGGTAGAGGAGCGACTGGTGCGAGGCGAACCCGATCCAGCCGCGCGCCGCCGGAGCGGCCTTCTTCAGTTCCACGCCCCGGTAGCGGAGCGCGCCCGCGGACGGCCGGGCGAGGGTGGCGGCCATCCGGATCAGGGTGGTCTTCCCCGCGCCGTTCGGGCCGAGCAGGCCGACGATCTCGCCGGCGGCGACCGTGAGGCTCACCTCGTCCACCACCGGGACCTCCCGGTAGCGCCGGGTGACGCGCTCGGCCTCGAAGAGGGGGGTGGGCACCGCTGCCGCCCGGCTAACGCCCGCCGCCGAAGGCGCGGTGCAGCAGGCCGAAGCCCAGCGCGGCGGCCATCAGCAGCGCGAGCGCCCACTTGGAGGCGATCGTCGGGTCCGGGAGCCGGCCGATGGTGCCGACCGCGGACCTCTCTTCCTCCGACTGGGCGACGAGTCCGGGGAGCTGCCGCCCTCCCGGAGTCGCGGTGGCGGGAGGCGGCGTCCCGCCGCTGAAAACCATTCCCACGGCCTCTCCGGCGGCAATGTCGAACTTCCGCGCCGCGGTGAGCCGGGCCTCCTGGTCGGGCCCGAGGATCTCCCAGCCGGGGGGTGCGCCGGGCGGCAGCTCGAGGTCGATGTCGAGCGGGGAGGCGAGGAGCAGCACCTCGGGGCTCGCCCGGGGCGCGATGAGCCTGGCCTCGTAGCGCTCGCCTTCGTAGGCGACCGCGTAGGAGAGGACGATCTCGGTCTCGCCGGGCTTGAAGGCGGTGCGGATGGCGTAGTCGCCCTCGTCCCCCACCGCGAAACTGCTCTGCGGCACCGGCATCCCGGTCTCGCCGGTGGAGCTGACGGTGGGGAGTTCGAGCAGCAGGTCCTCCGGAGGCAGCCGGAAGCGCAGGGTCTCGTCGTCGTGGATGAAGGTGCGGGGCGGCTCGGTGCGGTTGTCCACCACGAAGATGTGGTCCACCCGGAGCGCGTCCCGCTCGCCCGGCATCCGCCGGTAGAGGGCGCGCCAGGTCGAGAGGCCGATCTCCGGCTCGTTCCACGCATCGAAGGGGTCGTAGACGACGATGGCGGCTTCGGTCGTCTCGCCGGGGGTGAGGCGGACCGGGGCGTTGTAGTTGACGCCGCGGTAGGTGGCCTGGAGCAGGAAGGGGCGGATGCCGCCGGCGGCGGCAGCTTCGTCCGGGGCTTCGAGGGTCACCTGGGCGTCCGGGTTCTCGATCTGGTCCACCGGTTCCATGCCCTGGCCGAGGCGGTAGAGGGTGACGAGGTCGGCCGACGCCGGGCCCTGGGTGGTGCCGTTCACGATGGTGACGCGGACGGGCTGCGCGGCGGCGGCGATGGGGAGGGCGAGCAGGGCCGCGGCCAGCGGGAGTCTCACTTCTTCCTGCCCTTGCCTCTGGACGTCTTCCGGGCGGCGGTCAGTTCATCCAGCCGGGCCACCACGGCGGCGGTGTCGGCGAGCACCGCGGCCCGGCTGGCCGCGTGCTCCTCGGGGGCGATCTTCCCGGCGTCCTTCTCGAAGTCGAGCTCCGCGAGGGTGAGGAGGAGCTGGTCCCGCTTCTCCTGGAGGCGCAGCACGTTGCGGTCGGTCTCGCGGCGGGGCGCGGTCTCCGGTCCCGAGAACACCGGCTGGAGCACGAACGCGGTGGCGGCGGCGGCCAGCACCGCGAGCAGGACGAGGGTCACCCGAACGTCAGCGGATCTGCTCGACGTCCCGTTCGATGCGGGCGAGCACCTCGGGCGAAGCGTCCACGGCGGGCAGGGCCGCGTCTCCGCCGGCGGGGGCGGCCGCCACCGCGCTCCGCCGGCGGCGCAGCACCGCGAAGACCACCGCCGCGCCGCCCAGCAGGAACACCCCCGGAAGGATCCAGGCGGAGAGGTGGAAGCCGCTGGTCGGCGGGGCCGAGAGGATCACCAGGCCGTAGCGCTCCGCGAACATGGAGATGATGTCCTCCGGGGCTTCCCCGGCCTGGAGCCGCTCGGCGACCTCCTCCCGGATCGGCTCCGAGGAGGGGCACCGGTCCATGGCGCACTCGCCGACGATCGCGTTGCAGCCGCCACACTGGCAGGTGAGGGCGTGGGTGACCCGCTGGAAGTCGGCCGAGTTGTAGCGGTCCTGGGAGACGGCCGGTCCGGTGAGGAGCGCGGCGGCCGCGGCCATGGCCAGCAGCGATCGGAAACGCATCAGACGGCCTCCAGGGCCGCTCCTTCGGCGGCGGTGACTTCCGCCCGCCGCACCGGCGACCGGTTCGGCAGCAGGGTGAGCACGGTGCCGAGGAACATCACGAACGCCCCGATCCAGACCCAGCGGACCAGCGGGTTGCGGTAGACGTGGACGGTGGCCCGTCCGTCCTCGGTCATGCCGGAGAAGACGAGGTAGACGTCCTCCTGGAAGGTGGCGTGCCGCCGGACCTCGGAGGTCGCCTGTCCGGTGGCCTTGTCGAGCTGGCGGCGGGGCTGGAAGATGCCGACGGGCTCGTCGTTCTTCGAGAGCAGGACCTGCGCCCCCAGCCAGTTGTAGACCGGCGTCTCACCGCCCGGGAGGTCCTGGAGGGTGACCTTCCAGGGCCCGATGGCGGTGCTCTCGCCGCGGTTCAGGTCGGCGATGACGTCCTTGTTGAAGGCGTTCCCGGCGAACCCGATGAAGAGCAGCACGATCCCGAAGTGGACGATGTAGCCGCCGTAGCGGCGGGTGTTCCGCTGCACGAGGTCCACGAGCGCGGTCCCGTAGCTGCCGCCCCGGTGGGCGCGGCGGGCGCGCACGCCCCGGTGGAACTCGGAGCCGATGGTCACCACCACGAAGGCGCTCATCGCGAAGCAGAGGATCGCGTAGGGGTGGCGCATCCCGAGGGCGAAAAGGAGCAGGCCGGCGACGACCCCGGAGAGCAGGGGGACCGTGAAGTTGCGCTTCAGGCTGTCGAGCGACGAGCGCCGCCAGGCGAGGAGCGGCCCGACCCCGGTCATCAGCAGGAGCGCGAGCCCGAGCGGGACGTTCACCCGGTTGAAGAAGGGCGCCCCCACGCTGATCTGCTCGCCCTGCACCGCCTCGGACAGGACCGGGAAGAGCGTCCCCCAGAGCACCGCGAAGCAGGCGGCGAGCAGCAGCAGGTTGTTGAACAGGAAGCCCGACTCGCGCGAGACGACCGCTTCCAGTTCGTTCTCGGTGCGGAGGTCCTTGATCCGGGTGATCAGGAGCGCCGCCGAGAGGATGGCGGCAAAGATGATGAAGACGAGGAAACGCCAGGCGAACTCGGAGGACGCGAAGGCGTGCACCGAGGAGACGATCCCGCTCCGGGTGAGGAAGGTGCCGAACACGCAGAGCAGGTAGGTGACGATCACGAGTCCCGCGTTCCAGATCTTCAGCATCCCCTTCCGTTCCTGGATCATCACCGAGTGGAGGAAGGCGGTGCCGGTGAGCCAGGGCATGAGCGCGGCGTTCTCGACCGGATCCCAGCCCCAGTAGCCGCCCCAGCCGAGCTCCACGTAGGCCCAGCGGCCGCCGAGCAGGATGCCGCTGCCGAGGAAGAACCAGGCGATGAGCGTCCAGCGCCGGGTGTTCTGGATCCAGGCGGCGTCGAGCCGGCGGGTCCACAGCGCCGCCACGCAGAACGCGAACGGGATCACGAACCCCACGTAGCCGGTGTAGAGGATCGGCGGGTGGATCGCCATGATCGGGTGCTGGAGCAGCGGGTTCAGCCCGTTCCCGTCGCGGGGGGTGAAGGGGATCGGCCCGGCGGCGGTGATCTCGGCGAGCTGCCCGAACGGGTTGCACACCCAGTAGTTCATGTAGGCGAAGAACAGGATCACGCCGCCGAGGGTCGCGACCACGTGGGGCATGAGCTCGTCGCGCCGGCGGCTGATGGCGCAGGCTGCCGCGAAGACGAGCATCAGGAACGTCCAGAAGAGGAGCGATCCGTCGTTCCCGGCCCAGAGCGCCGAGACCTTGTAGTACCAGGGCAGGGCGGCCGCCGAGTAGCTCGCGACGTACTCGAAGCGGAAGTCGTCGGCGAGGAAGAGGGCGAGGAGGGCGGCCACCGAGAGAGCCGAGAAGCCCGCGGCGGCGATCAGGGCCCGGCGGGCGCTGTTGACGAGCTGCGAGGACTGCTTCTTGACCCCGAGGAGCGAGGCGACGACGGCGTAGGCGCACATGACCACCACGGCCATCAGCGAGAAGTTGCCGAGGTGGTGCACTCTGTTTCCTCGACTCCGGCCCCGCGGCTAGCGGCTCACCGGACGAACGCTAGTTGGTCGCCTGCCGTCCCACCGGCGGCTTCGCGGCGGGAGCGGTCTTCGTCTCTTCGTAAGCGGCGTCGTACTTGGACGCGCACTTCGCCTGCACGTGGTTCGCCTCGAAGGAACCGTCCTGGAGAAGGTGTCCCTCGGCGACGGCCTGCGCCCGGTCCACGAGCGTGTCCGGCAGCGGCTCGCGGCCGGTGTAGAGCACCGCGAGGCGCGCACCCTCGTGCTCGATCTCGAACCGGACCTTGCCCTCGCCCTCGGACGCGATCGTCCCGGGAACCACGTCCCCGGCGACCCGGACCCGACGCCCCTCGGCGCGCGGCCCCATCGCCCGCAGTTCGCCGACGGTCTGGTAGTAGGCCTTGCCCTCTTCGAACCCGGTGACCAGGAGCCCGGCCAGCGCGGCCAGGAACAGCCCTCCACCCACGAAGAACTTGGCCTTGCGCACCGCCATAACGCGGCAATCCTACCACTTCGGAGCGCCGGCCTCCGGCCGGCATCGCGGCCCGCCAGGGCCGCGAAACCGCGCCGCCGGGCAACCCGGATCGCGGAGGGCCGGGCGCGCCGGTCTTCAGACCGGCACGCGGGCCGGAGGCCCGCAGGTGGTTCGGCGCCCACCCCCTATGATCGCGGGCGTCCACTCACACCCCTGGAGGTCGTCATGGAGACCACCCGCCGCGAGTTCATCGGCACCGTTTCCGCTGCCACCGTCCTGACCCCGTCCAAACCCGCGTTCCCGGCCGCAACCGCCGACGACCCGCTCGGCGTCCGGGCCGACTTCCCGGTGGTCGAGGAGGGCGTCTATCTCAACTGCGCCTACATCGCGCCCTCGCCGACCCCGGTGGTCGAAGCGGTCCGGGGATTCCTCGACGCGAAGATCCGCAGTCCCCTGAGCCTCGGGGCGATGGTGGACGAGTCACACGCCGCGCGGCGGAAGTTCGCCCGGCTCATCGGCGCCGGCGAGTCGGAGGTCGCCCTGCTCTACGCCACCAGCGAGGGGGAGAACATCGTCGCCCGGTCGCTCGACCTCCGCCCCGGGGACAACGTGGTGATCGACGATCTTCACTTCCAGACCACCTACGTCCTCTACCAGCACCTGGCCGAAACCAGCGGGATCGAGGTCC
The DNA here is from genome assembly GCA_965116805.1 of Vicinamibacteria bacterium. Taxonomy (GTDB): domain Bacteria; phylum Acidobacteriota; class Vicinamibacteria; order Marinacidobacterales; family Marinacidobacteraceae; genus Marinacidobacterium. The sequence goes on along the minus strand of OZ220713.1, from coordinate 79,452 downwards.
GCGTGGTGCCGTCCCGCGATGGCGCCGCGCCGGTGGACGCGTTCGCCAATCACATCGACGAGCGCACCCGGCTCGTTTCCGTGGCGTGGGTGTCCAACCAGAACGGCTACCAGCAGGATCTCGCGGCCCTCGCCGACCTGGCCCACGACCGGGGCACCTACCTCTACGCCGACGCGGTCCAGGGGATCGGCATGCTCGACCTCGACGTGAAGGAGGCCGGCATCGACTTCTTCACCACCGGGACCTACAAGTGGCTGCTCGCCGGACACGGCGTGGCCCCGTTCTATGTCCGCGAGGAACTCCTGGACCTCGTCGCCCCGGACCGATACGGACATCTCCACGTGGCCGAGGACCTCGGCGACTACCAGTACCGGCTCCACGACGACGCGCGGAAGTACGAATACGCGACCCTCGCCTTCGAGGCGGTCTACATGCTGAGCGCGGCGCTCGACTACCTGCTCCGCATCGGCGTGAAGAACATCGAGCGGCACACCGTGGGACTGGCCCATCGCCTCCACGAAGGGCTCACCGCCCAGGGCCAGGCGGTCCTGACCCCACCCGGCAACCGTTCCTCCATCGTCGCCTTCGAGCACGCCCGCGACGCCGACATGGTCCGGCGGTCCCTCGAGGCGGCGCGGATCAAGCTCAGCTTCCGCGTCGGCGACACCCAGCTCCGCGTATCCCCGGCGCTCTTCAACAACGCCGCCGAGATCGACGCGCTGCTGGACGTGACCGGCGCCTGGGCGTAGCTCGGAGCGCCGGTCTCCGGCCGGCATCGCCCGCGCAGCGGGCGAAACGCGGACCGCGAGTTTTCCCGCGTCGCGCCCTCCACCCTTCCCACATCTTGACCACGGGCGACCGTCCTTGCTATCTTGTTGCTGAAACCGAGTTTCAGTTTCATTGATCCGTCGTCAGGTGCGCCGGCCGCACCTGAACTCCCACCCCATCCAGGAAGGACATTCATGAAGTCCCGCTGTCTTTCGCCGTCGTCCGGCCGCTCTGGCTGGCGCTCGCTCCCCGTTCTCGCCGGGCTCGGCGCTCTGCTGCTCGCGGGTCCTCTGGGCTGCGCCGCCCGGACCGGGGTGGACCCGGTGGCCGATGCGCGGCCGGCAGCCGCGGCGGCGGAGCCGGCCGCTCCCGCGACGCCCATGATGAGGATGCCGCCACCTCCACCGCCGGTGGTTGTCTCCGAGACTGCACCGGGAAACGGCGGTCACGGCGTCCTGATCATGGCGCACGGCGGCGGCGAGGTCTGGAACGAGACCGTGATCGAGGCGGCGGCGGGTGCCCGGCACGAGGGGCCGGTGGTCGTCGCCTTCGGGATGGCGCATCCGGTCTCGATGCAGCAGGGCGTGGACACGCTGGACGAGCTCGGCGCCGAGCGGGTGTCGGTCGTGCGGCTGTTCGTGTCGGGGGAGTCGTTCCGGACGGACACCCGCTACCTGCTCGGGCTTTCGGAGGAAGAACCCGAGCTGCCGTGGGTCAGGGCGCCGCTCGAGCACGATCTGACGATCGCGACCCACGAGCACGGCCTGATGGGCTCTCCCGAGGTCTCGCAGATCCTCCTGACCCGGGCGCTCGCCCTCAGCAGGGATCCGGCCGGCGAGAGCGTCCTGCTCATCGCCCACGGCATGGGTGACGAGGGAGAAAACGACCGCGTTCTCGACAGCATGCGGCTGGCCGCCGGCCGCATCGCCGAGGAGGGCTTCCGAGAGGTCGAGGTCGCCGCCCTGCGCGAGGACTGGGAGGAGGCGCGGGTCACCGCCGAGGCCGCGATCCGTTCCTTCGTCGAGAGCCGGGCCGCCGCGGGCCGCCGGGTGCTGGTGCTGCCTTACCGGCTGTCGGGATTCGGGCCCTACGCCAAGGTGCTGGAAGGGCTCGACTACGCGGCCGGCGACGGGCTGCTCCCGCACGACGCGATCTCGCGCTGGATCGAACGGACGGCCGCCGGGGTCGCGTGCGACAGCGGCTGGCGGCGCCGCGGCTGCGACCGTTTCACCGACGGGCCCCGGTAGCGCGCCTCGGCCCAGCGGCGCCGCCAACTCCGGTCCGTAAGCCCGCCAAGTCACGCAACGGTTTGGAACGCCGGCTTCAGCCGGCACGCGCGGCGCCCCACGCCGGGAGAACTGGCGCGCCGCGCACGAAACCGCGCCCTCCCCGCTCCCGTAAGGCGCCCCCGGCTTGGAACGCCCTGACTCCAGGTCCGCTTCGCTCCGACTTTTCCACATTCGGGCAATTGGTGGGAAGAATCCGGCCCGATTTGCGTCTATCTCCAGTAGGGAACCGGCGCCCCTCGTTTCGCCGCCATCCGCTGGAGAAAGAGCCGTGGATCGACCCGAGAACAACCCCGTAGCTGTCGCCACCCATGAGGTGGTGGAGCGGCCCTATACTGATCGAAGCGATGGGACGCGGGACACGATGAACGAGGCGCGAGCGGGAGCGGTCGGCGCGGATCGGCGGCCCTGGGTGGAACGGGCGCTGGTTCCGGCGCTGCTCGGTGGAATCTTCTCGATCGCCGGTTGGTTCGCCGTCCACGTCTCCGCCCAGACCCGGGAGCTTCGCGCGGAAGTGGGAGATGTCCGGAGCGAGTTGGGAGAGGTCAAGGGTCGGCTCGATGGCGTGGACCAACGCATCGACGGCCTGCGGGACGACATGCACGAGCGGTTCGGCCGGCTCGAGGACCGGATGGGACGGATCGAGGCGCTGCTGATGGCACAGCGGCCTCCGCCGAACCCCGGTCCGTAAGCCCGCCGAGTCACGCAACGGCTTGGAACGCCGGCTTCAGCCGGCACGCGCGGCGCCCCGCGCCGCGCGCGTCGTGACCCCACCCAGCCTCACGGCTCACGCCGCGCGGAACGCCGCTCACGGGCTCCGTGAATGCGTATAGCTGACGCCCACCGGCCCCGCCAATGCGTATAGCTTGCGCTCGCCGGCTTCCCGAATGCGTATAGCTGATGCCCACCGGCCCCGCCAATGCGGATAGCTTGCGCCCACCGGCTCCCCGAATGCGTATAGCTGATGCCCACCGGCCCCACCAATGCGTATAGCTTGCGCTCGCCGGCTCCCCGAATGCGTATAGCTGACGCCCACCGGCCCCGCCAATGCGTATGGCTTGCGCCCACCGGCTCCGCCAATGCGGATAGCTTGCGCCCACCGGCTCCCCGAATGCGGATAGCTGACGCCCACGGGCCTCGTCACTGCGGATAGCTTGCGCCCAGCGGGCCGATTGCACGCGTGGCCACATGAGGCACCATTGATGCCCATGAAGACCGTCGGGATCCGCGCCCTGAAGAACCGGTTGAGCGAGTACGTGCGCATCGTCCAGAACGGGGAGCGGGTGACGGTGACCAGCCGCGGCGCACCGGTCATGGACCTTGTCCCGCACGCACCGCCCGGGCTCGACCCGGAAGACGAACTCCTTCGGCTGGCCCGCGCCGGCAAGGTGCGGCTCGGCAACCCGAACGATCCACAGGTCTACCGAAGACCCCGTCCCTGGAAGAAGCTGCCGCACGACAAGGTGATGGCGCTACTTGATGACGTCCGCGGCCGTTGATTCCTCTCAGGGCAGACGGAAGGGGGGTTGGGCCGAGTCAGGGATCGTCGCCTGCCCGACGCTCCTGGTAGTCGAAACACTCGTTGAGATTGACAATGTAGCTACATGGGGCTATATTGGATCGCAATGACAACCGTCGGAATTCGAACGCTGAAAAACCGCCTCAGCGAGTACTTGCGGATGGCCCAGGACGGCCACAGCGTGGCGGTAACGAATCGCGGGACGGTCGTCGCCCGGTTGGTTCCTCCTGAGGCGCCGGGCGAGACAGCGGAGGAGACCCTCCAGCGCATGGCCCGAGCAGGGGAGATCCGGATTGGCAAGCCCCACCGGCCCGAGCTCTATCCGCCGCCGCCCGGTCTGTTGTCAGAGGAAGAGATTCAGGAAGCGCTTGATTGGACGCGCGGTGAGCGGTGACCCTCTATGCGGAGAGCAGCGCCGTCCTGTCATGGCTTCTCGGCCAGCGGTTGGGGGACGCCGTCCGGCAGTCTTTCCAGCGAGCCGAGGGCGTCTTCACCTCGGACGTGACTCTGGTCGAAGCGGACCGCACGCTTCACCGGTTGGCCACCACGGGAGAGCTTGACCCCGGCGATGCGGCGGCGGTCCGTGCTCGGCTCGAAAACGTCGCCGCCACCTGGGTCGTTCATCGGATCACTCCCAGAGTCGTCGATCGGTCGCGCGGCGCGTTCCCCCGGGAGCCGATTCGGTCGCTGGACGCCATACATCTCGCCACGGCACTGGTGATCCGGGACGTCCGTCCCGACTTGCAGGTGCTTTCGCTGGACGGGCGGCTTCGCGAGAACGCCGCCGCGCTGGGTCTTGAGGTAGTGCCGAGAGAGTCCTGATCGGCTAACCCCGGAGCCCAAGCACCGCGGGCAGCCTACGGGGATTCGTGCCCAGTCCGTCGTGTCGGTGCGACTTGCGCGCCGGGACAAGATCATGGACACTTCACGGGACAATCTACTGGACAATACTCAGGACAGACCACGGCCCAACGTTGGCCCGGAGGGCAGTGCCATGATGACTTCGGGAGAGCGCGAGTACCGGGAAACCCATCCCTGGATCAGCTTCCAACTCGACCTCCGACAAGCGGATCCCAGACTCTGGGTCCTGCTCGGACAGATCGTCGCCTTTGGAGAGTTCGTATCGCGGGCGCTGCTGCCTCCGAAGGTGGCTTCGGACCTGGCACGGATCTACCTCGCCAAGGGCGTTCAGGCGACGGTCGCGATCGAGGGCAACACGCTCACCGAGGAGGAGGTGCTCGCGCGGATCGACGACAAGCTCGAGCTTCCCGCTTCCAGGGAGTATCTGGGCCGGGAAGTCGGGAATGTTCTGGATGCGGCCAACGAGATCGTCGAGCGCATCCACAGTGGGAGTGCCCCGCGGCTCACCGCAGCGTTCGTGGCCGACTGCAACGGCCGCATTCTCGCGGGGCTTGCCGAGGTGCTTGGAGACGAGGTGGAGCCTGGGCGTATCCGCAAGCACTCCGTCGGCGTAGGCCGCTACCGGGGGGCGCCCGCCGAGGACTGCGAGTACCTGCTGGACCAACTGGGGGAGTGGTTGGAGGAGATCCCTGAACTCACGGCCCTTGCCAATGAATCGGACAACCGCGTCGCAACCGGTGTCCTCCGGGCCGTGCTGGCCCATCTCTACATTGCCTGGTTCCACCCTTTCGGGGATGGCAACGGGAGGACCGCCCGGCTGGTGGAGCTATCCCTGTTGGCGCGCGTCCTGCCGTTTCCATCGGCGCAACTTCTGAGCAACCACTACAACGACACCCGCGCTGCCTACTACCGCGAACTCGACCGTGCCAGCCAGGCGAACCAGCGGCGCGGCGACCCGATCGGCTTCCTGCGCTACGCCCTTCAGGGACTCTCCGACGGACTACGGGAGCAGTGCAGGGAGGTGACCCGGGTTCATCACCAGATCGCCTGGAGGGACTTTGTGTATCGCCGGTTCGATGACGAAGAGACGTCCTCGGCGGTGCTTCGCCGCCGGCAGCTCCTCCTTGAGTTGCCGCCTGCCTCGACTCCGGTGCCCAAGGAGCAGATTCCCACGCACAGCGTGAAGCTTGCCCATTCGTATTCCGGCCTGAGTCCCAAGACGCTGGATCGGGATCTGAACTGGCTGGTTGCGGAAGAGCTCGTGGTCCACTCCCCGGACGGGTATGCCGCCAACAGCGATCTCATGCAGGCGTTTGTGATGCCGGGCGCGCCTGAACCCACAGCGCGGCAATCACAGGATTCCGTGAGTTGAGGGGCAGCCAGTCCCGCCTGCAGACTTAGGAAGAATGGCTTAGCGATGACCAAGTTGCGTTTTCGGCGGCTAGGGAAACACAAGGTAGGAGGGACACGGGATCGGATGGTGCTGTCCTATCCGCCTCCACGCAGTCCATCCGGCAAGGTGTATCAATCCTCGCCAAACCCAGATGCGGTCCCTCGGCTGTTCCTAATGGGCGATGCGCCTGCGGAGCGGGAGGTTTCCGACGAGCACCGGCCGCGGATCCGCCGGTATCCGGGGCCGGGCCACACCATCTGTCCGTACACGGGCTACATGGCGGGTGATGCAGAGTTCGTTCACGCCGCCGACATGGAAGCGATTCAGAAGCAGATACAACATGACGTGGCGGCTGATTTCAGCGACTATCTGGGAGATGTGGCGAGGGACTTCAACCGACGGCAACCCCTCGGAGGCCTGGTTACCGTCAAGATGGAGTACAAACGGCGACACATACGACGACCGATCGCGATTCGTGAGGATCTACTGCGTGACCTCTCCTGCGAGATTTGCGCACGCTCCTATGCCGTGTATGCCATTGCCCTCTTCTGTCCCGACTGCGGCGCGCCCAATTTAGCCTTGCACTACCGCCGCGAGGTCGAACTGGTGCATGAACAGCTCACGCTTGCCTCAGCACAGGATGCCGCCGGTCGCTCTGAACTCGCGTATCGGCTCATGGGCAACGCCCATGAAGATGTCCTGACTGCGTTCGAGACGACACTCAAGACGGTGTATCGCCATCTGATCCGCGTACGCTTGCCGGAGCAAGTGAAGGCGCTATGCACGAAGAAGGCGATTGGCACTTCCTTTCAAAGCGTCGTTCGCGGACGGGAGAAGTTCGCGTTACTCCGTATTGATCCATTGGCCGTGCTTTCAGATCAAGAACTTGCTAATGTGACGCTGAATTTCGAAAAGCGCCATGTCATCGGACACAACCTCGGTATTGCCGATGAGCACTATGTCGCATTGACTCAGGAAGACCAACTCGGCGAAACGGTTGCCCTTCTCGTTGAAGAGATTGGAGGTTTCGCCGACAGCTGTCTCAAGATCATCACCGGGCTGGAGGCGGCGCTGTTGCCGGACAGCGAGCCGGGTCACGACGATGGATAACGATCGCCAATACGCGTTGGCAGCGGCGACCCCCATTCGTTGGGCTCGGGATGGCGATGCCCATCTGAGGACCGGCGGCCCCTTCAGGTGCAAGTCGTCGAGTTCAGATCACGTTTCCTTCCGGATTCCTTCTGCCGCTTGCGAATCGCGCGACGGAATACGTTGAGATGTCCAGGGTCCGGGACTCCCCGTCAACGATTACCTCGGAGGTCGCCCGTCCCACCGCCGGCGCGTGCTGCATCCCGTGGCCCGAGAAGCCGTTCGCCAGCACGAATCGGGGCAGGTCTGGCACCGGACCGAGGATCGCGTTGTGGTCCGGGGACACCTCGTAAAGCCCCGCATTCAGCGTCTTCATCACCGCGTTCTCGACCCGTGGCAGCCGCCGGGTCGCGTCCTCCCACACCCCCGCCAGGTAGTCCAGATCCGGGGTTTGCGAGAACCCGGGAGGCTCATCCGGATCCGAGTTCCCGATCAGCATCCCGCCGCTGTGGAGGTGCATGTAGACGCCGGTTCCCCAGTCGATGGTCAGCGGCATCCTCTTCGGGACCCACGACAGCGGCTCGGTCGTGAAGAACTGACGACGCACGGGCGACACGGGCACGTCCACGCCCAGCAGCGCCCCCACCTGGCCGGCCCACGGCCCTGCCGCGTTCACGAGCCAGTCGCACTCCCACCGCTCCCCGCCGGCCACGAACGAAAACCCGCCGCCGTCGGCAACCGATGCCGCCGTCACCTCACACCCGCGCCGCAGTTCCACGCCCTCCCGCCGGGCCAGAGCCGCATACCCGGCCACGAGCGCCGCCGGGGTCGCCACCCCGTCCTCGGCGCAGAACGTCGCGCCGACCAGGTCTCCGATCTCGATTCCCGGCAGGATCCGCCGCGCCTCCTCGGGCGTGATTACCTCCACCGGCGCCCCCAATTCCCGCTGCACGACCGCCATCTCCGAGAACCGCGCCAGGTCCTCCTCGGAGTCCAGCAGGAACAGGTATCCGTCCTGGACGAAGTCGGCGTCCACCCCTGTCCGTTCCTTGAAGTTGCGAATCTCCTCCATCGAATACCGGGAGAGAGCCACGTTCGCCGCCGTGGTGAACTGCAGACGCACGCCGCCGGCGGCCTTCGCGGTGGACCCGGTCCCGAGCGCGTCCTCGCGCTCGAAAACGACCACCCGGCCGACCTTCCGCTCCGCGAGATGCGCGGCGATGGACGCCCCGATCACCCCGCCGCCGACGATGGCGACCTCCGCCAAACGGTCCCGCGGCACTACATGACGCTCCGCGGGCTGCTCGGCACCGGTCGCCGCATCGGCGTTGTGGAGGCGTGTGCTGTCCAGCGGCCTCCGGACGGGTCCACGATCATGCCAACAGGTCGCCCACCCAGGCAGAGACATCGCCAATCTCCACGGCGCCCTTGTGGGCAGTGTAATAGTCGCCGACCGTCCTGTACCTTTCGCCGAATTGGCCGAAGAACCGTCGCCGGACCTCCTCGTTTTTGCTCAGCACGCTGGTGAGCTTCCGCCGGCCTCGGAAGAACCGTAGCGCGTGCTCGGTGCCTAGCAAGAACAGGTGCTTGCGCTTCGATGTCGGATGGGCCGCCAGCAGATAGAAGTCCTTGAAGGTCTCGTTTTGGCGGATCGACTCCGGCCCCCCGCGCCACCGAATGAACTTGAATTCTGCTACGCGCCGGCTCGTTTCCAGGTCGAACGGTTTGCCCGTGCTTCCGGCGCCGAGGGACAGCGACTCGACCCGTTCCCCGGGCTCAAGGATGTGCCTCAGACACAGCAGAATCCCGAGCGCGTGAATGGTCACGTTCACCTGGCCCGCCAGGCGCTTCAGTTCCGCGGCGGCTGCCAGAGCGTCGGGGGTCGCATGCGTCCTTTCAAGGAGTGGCCCCCAGGCCTCGGCCGTCAGGCCTTGTGCCTCCCCCTCGATGCGGGCCAGCTTCCGAGCCAGACCCCCGCCCGCGAAGCGGTCCAGTCTGGCCACGATGTCGCTCGGGTCCGGCTTCACGATGCGATCGCGACCTCGGTGAACCGCTCCCTCCCCATCACGTCCCCCTCGTCGGAATCCCGCGCGCGACCTGTTTTTGTGGCATCGGTTTCGGCACCTGCTCCGCATAAAATTACGCCCCCTTGATCGAGAACAACGGATCAGACGCCGAAGGCCCTCTTGATGAGGGGGCCCTGACCCTCACCGACAGCCGCACGGGGGCCGACTACCGCCTCGATATCGAACACGGCGCCGTCCGGGCCGCTGGGCTCGGCCAGGTGCGTGCGAACTCCGGGGATCCGGGCCTCGCCGCCTACGACCCGGCGTTCAAGAACACCGCCGCCTGCATCAGCCGGATCACCTACATCGACGGCGACAAGGGCATCCTGCGCTACCGCGGCTATCCCATCGAGCAGCTCGCCGAGGGCTCCAGCTACCTCGACATCGCCTGGCTGATCCTGAACGGCGAACTGCCGACTCCGGCCGAGAGCGCGAGCTGGCGGGACGAGATCACCGGCCTCCAGGCCGTCCCCGACCCGCTGCCCCGGATGCTCGACGGGTTCAACCGGGACGGGCACCCGATGGCGATGTTCATCGCGCTGCTGTCGGGGCTGGGCGCCCTGCACCCCGATTCGAAGAACGTGACCGACGCCGCGTGCCGGGCGTTCCACATCAAGCGGCTCATCGGCGCCGCGTCCACCCTCGCCGCGATGACCTACCGGCGCGGGAAGGGGCTCGCGCCCGTCGCGCCCGACGAGAGCCTGAGCTTCCCCGCGAACTTCCTCCGCATGGTGTTCGGCGAGGACGCCGCGATCGATCCGGTCCTCGAGCGGGCGATGGACGTGCTCTTCATCCTGCACGCCGACCACGAGCAGAACTGCTCGACCTCGGCGATGCGGGGGGTGGGCAGTTCCCACGCCGATCCCTACTCCTCGGCCGCCGCCGCCTCCGCGGCGCTCTACGGCCCGCTCCACGGCGGCGCCAACGAGGCCGTGCTGAAGATGCTCACCGAGATCGGAAGCAAGGACCGCGTCAACGACTTCCTGAAGGAGGCCAAGGGCGGAGGGCGCCGGCTCATGGGCTTCGGCCACCGGGTCTACAAGAGCTACGACCCGCGCGCCAAGATCATCAAGCGGACCGCCTACGAGGTCTTCGAGATCACCGGGCGGAACCCGAAGATCGACATCGCGCTGGAGCTGGAGCGGATCGCGCTCCAGGAGGACTACTTCATCCGGCGGCGGCTCTACCCGAACGTGGACTTCTACTCCGGGATCATCTACGAGGCGCTGGGCTTCCCGGTGGGGCTCTTCCCGGTGCTGTTCGCGGTGCCGCGGATGTCGGGATGGCTCGCCCAGTGGCAGGAGATGCTGGAGGATCCGGAGCAGAAGATCGCGCGGCCGAAGCAGTTGTATCTGGGGTACGACGAGCGGCCGGTGCCGGCGGGGTAGGGGTTTCCGTTTCGCTGCGCTTCCGCGCAGCGATGCCGGCCGGAGGCCGGCGCTCCGACTCCCGCGACGCGTGTTGGCGTAGCGCGCTTTGCGGCCCTGCGGGCCGCAGTCCACCGGTTCCACGGGGTTCCGTCGAGTGCCATGACGTTCCTCTATACGATCCTTTATTCAATGACTTACAGTGCTATACTGTTCCCCGCCGGAACGCCGTAAACTCCCTCGTTCCCGCCTGCTATGTGCCGCTCAGCTACCGCGACGACGAACCCAGATCCATGACCGAACGACCCTACCGACTCTCCGCGCGCTTTGTCGAGACCATCCGGGAACCCGGATGGTACGGGGACGGCCGCGGGTCCGGCGGCTTGTCCCTCCGGGTGAGGCGCACCGCCCGCGGACACCTCGCCAAGTCCTGGGGGCAGCGCATCAGCGTCAACGGAAGGCCCCGCAACCTCGGACTCGGCTCCTGGCCCCACGTCAGCCTCGCCGAGGCACGCCAGAAGTGCGTCCTGAACCTCCTGGCGCGCCAGCGCGGCGAGTTGGTCACCGGCCGCAGGCGGACGGTCCCCACGTTCGCCGAAGCCGTCGAGAAGGTCATCGCGGTCCACTCGACCGGCTGGAAGGGCGGCGGGCGGCAGGAGAAGCTATGGCGCTCGAGCCTTCGGGACTACGCGATGCCGAGGCTCGGAGGGCTGCCGGTGGACCGGATCCACACGGCGGACGTGATGGCGGTCCTGCTGCCGATCTGGAACGCGAAGCGGGAGACGGCGAAGCGGGTGCGGCGGCGGATCTCGGCGGTGATGCGTTGGGCGGTGGCCCAGGGCTACCGGGAGGACAACCCGGCCGGGGAGGCCATCGGCGCGGCGCTGCCCCGGAACGGGGTCCGGCCCCGGCATCACCGGGCGCTGCCGTATGCCGAGGTTGCCGGCGCGATCGGCGCCGTTCGAGCCTCGGGGGCCGATCCCGCGACGGTGCTGGCGTTCGAGTTTCTGGTGTTGACGGCGTGCCGGAGCGGTGAGGTTCGCGGCGCACGGTGGCAGGAGATGGACCTTGCGGGACGGGAATGGCGCATTCCGGGCGAGCGGATGAAGACCGGCCGAGAGCACCGGGTTCCGCTGTCCCGTGGTGCTCTGGCGGTCCTGCAGGAGGCCCAGGCGCTCGCGGACGGCTCGGGGGCGGTGTTCCCCTCGGCGCGGGGCGGCCCGCTCTCCGAGGTGGCGATCTCGAAGCTGGTCCGCGAACTGGGGATCGGTGCGGTGCCTCACGGGTTCCGTTCGAGCTTCCGGGACTGGGCGGCGGAGTGCTCCGATGCGCCGCGTGAAGTCTGCGAGCTGGCTCTCGCTCACGTGAACACGAACAGCATCGAGGCCGCCTACCGGCGGACCGACCTGTTCGAGAGGCGCCGCGCGCTCATGGAGCAATGGGCCGCGTTCCTAGCCGGGACCGAAGGCGCGCCATGTGTCGGCGGCCACTTGATCTCGCGACGGCGGTTTCCGGGGAATTAGGGGTGGGAACGCGGGATTTTGCGGGATCTGGCGGGCCGTGGCGGGAAAGCGGTAGCCGTTCTCGTCGGCGAACTCACCGCCGCGCAGATCGACGAGGCGGTGGCGTTCTACCGCGACCGCGACTCCATAGGGGGTCGCTCTCCGGGAGCCGACCACCGCGATCCCCGGCGTCGCTGACCGTTCTTTCTGTCAAAAGCTCTGTTACATTGAGGGTGTGCCATGAGCCTTTTCGGCAGCACGCCAAAGCCCGAACCGCCGGAGCCCCAGTGGACGCCGGAGGAGCATCTGGCCCAGATTCACCGACGGGTGGATGAGATCGCCGACACCGCGAAGAAGGGAGCCCGGGATCTGAGCCTACTCGCCGGCGTAGGGTGCTTTTTTGCCGCGTTGGCGGCGTTCGGCTTCCTCGCGACGTACTGCGGTCTCGCTCTACTCTGACGAGCCGTTCAATAGCCCCTCCAGCGCGCGGAAGCGCGGGAGTGCCGCTACCAGACGCGTTCGGCTGGGGGCGAAAATTTGTTACAACTCCGACCGGAAGGGTTTCCGCGCCGCCACTTTCAGAACCCGAATCTGAGCCGTTTGCCGTCAGCTTGGGCCCAAGGCCCCTGCGCTCAGTGCGAAATCAAGTGACCGCTTACAGCGCGATGACCACAGCCGCGCCTCCGTGTACCCCGGTGACTCCGTCACCAGGTCCACGACGGCATGAGAGCCAGCCTACCCCCTGTGCGTACAGGGGGACCGGCGAGGGGAGGCTGCGCACCCCTTCGAACCCCCGGCCTCTCGCGCCGCTGCCGGAGCGCCTGGCGCACCGGCGGCGCAGCCCCCGGACCCCCGCAGCGGTGCGCGCGTGGCGCAGCGGCGCACCGGTGTGGTCGCCGCCCACCTCACGCCGGCAGACCAGCTCGCCGCCGCCGCGGCCCTCCGGCTCTCCAACGTCGGGGAGCGGGCCAACGAGGCCGTCAGCGGCCTCGGTGAGCGCCTCGATGCCGCCCTCCGCATCGAGGAGCCCGCGGCGGTCGGTGACGTCACCCGCCGCCGCCTCCACCCGCCGAAGGCGGGCTGTTCGCCTTCCCGCAGGGACAAATCGCGCCGCAGGCGCGGCCGGGGAGCGACCCCGAAAGCGGCAAAAGGGGCGGCAACAGCCGCCCGTTTCCGGGCCGTCCATCCCGAAGATGGAGGGGGGTCGCTCCCCGCCCCGTTCTCCGCGCAAACGCGGAGAACGGGGGAGAGGATGCCCTGCCCGAAAGGCAACGGGGACAACGGCTTTCGGGAACGACGGTGTGATCGGGAAGCGGCAAAAGCGGCGGCAAAAGGGGGGTGCTGTCCTTTTGCCGCAAAACGCTGACCCCGAAAGCTGCGCAACCGGCGGCAAAAGCGGCTCCCGCCTCACCGTGCTCCCAGTCCTCAATACCCCCACGACCGAACGCTCACCCGTGAGCGCCTGGAGCATGTGCCGTCCAGGTGCGGTTCTGCTGCAGAAAGGCGTTGGAGCGGACGAGGAGCTTCCGCATCACCGTCGTCAGGGCGACCTTCGGCGGCTTCCCCCGAGCCAGGAGCGCCTGGTACGTGTGCTTGAGACCGGGGTTGTGGTGCGCGGCGACCCGCGCGGGCATGTAGAGCAGCCGGCGGACCCGGTGCCTGCCGCCCTGGATGAAGCCGCGTCCCTTCCACTGCCCGGACTCCCGGGTGACCGGGGCCAGCCCCGCGAGGCTGGCGGCCCGTGCGCCGGTGAGCGTGCCGAGCTCGGGCATCAGGACGACCAGGCCGGCCGCGGTGATGTCCGAGATGCCCGGGATGGAGGTCAGGATCTCCGCCCGGCGCTGCAAGGTCTTCTCCTCCGCGAGCCGCTCCCGGATCTCGGCGTCGATGACCTCCAGCTGCCGCTCGATCTGCCCCAGCCGCTGCTTGTTGAGCCGCTTGCCCACCGGGGTGCGCAACTGCTTGCCGCGGTTGATGGCGGTGACCCGGTCCCGACGCAGCCCGTCCCGGATCTGTTGGAGTTCGGCGAGGTCGTGCTGCCCCTCCGACCGCGCCTCGGTCGGCCGCAGATCCTCGACGGACGCCGCCATGGTGGCCAGCATCCGGGCGTCCACCGGATCGGTCTTGGCGCGCCGCCCCAGCGAGCGGGTGAAGGACCGCACCTGGAACGGGTTGATCGCATAGAGCGGGAGGCCGGCCTTCAGGAGCGTCTCCTCAAGGTTCCGGTGGACGGTGCCGGAAGGTTCATAGGCGATCCGGTCAACTCCGGAGCCGATCCAGGCGATCAGCTGTCGGAAGCCAGCCCGGTTGTTCGAGAACCGGGCTGTCCTTCCCTCGGGCGCGGCGAAGGCGTCGAACCAGTTCTTCGAGATGTCGATCCCGACGGTGCGAAGGATGCTGTTCATGGGGTCTTCCCTTTCCTGTGCTAGTCGTGCGAGCCTCGATGCTCGAGTATCCATTCAGGACGGAGGAAAGGACGGTGGCGATCAGGACTCCCTAGCGGCCCCTTACGGCCATGCGACCCCGCGATCCGATCACCGTCCCCGACCCGGAAATCAGGCCGGAATCGCCAAGTATGGAAGAGACAAGCGACCCCCCCTTGTCCTACGGATCTACAGCCCAGGAACCCGGCGCTTGTAACGCCGGTTGTCCCGTGGTTCGGGGTCGCTCCCAGCCCGCGCCGACGGCGCGATTCATCCCTGCGGGAAGGCTTGCGGATCCGCTCGCGGCGGGCTGCGGGCGTTTGCCGGCGGCATCTCCGAAGCTGCCGCGATCCTCCGGGCGAACGAAGGTGTCTAACCATGGCTGGGCGGCATTGCTCATGTGCTTTGGCCCAGCTCCGCCCTCACCGGTGTGCCCATGGCTGAGCGCCGCACCGTGCGCGTTTGCTGTGTGCGCTGTTCGAGGCCATACCGATCAGGTCGAGAAGCCATGCAAGAGGAGACTAGAGTGGCTCCGAGTGTGGCAGGGACCGCGGAGCGCAACCACGACCGCATCGGCCTGACCATCTTCACGTGGAGCGCTCTTGACGGCGAGATGAAGCGGTGATTCTGCGGTAGAACGGATCGGGATGGCCGGGGAAACTCTTCGCCGACCCCTCCGCGCTTGCTTGTCGTCCGCCATCGCTGGCTGACCGCTAGTCGCGCTGTCGATGCCTCACCGTCTTCTCGTCCGGTACGCAGTCGACTCGAACCCTGTCATGAGCGTCACGTATTGTTCACCGGTTTCGCCAACGTTGTGTACCGAAACATCACATTAGATCCTGTAATCTGCTTGGCCTC
The DNA here is from genome assembly GCA_965116805.1 of Vicinamibacteria bacterium. Lineage (GTDB taxonomy): Bacteria > Acidobacteriota > Vicinamibacteria > Marinacidobacterales > Marinacidobacteraceae > Marinacidobacterium. The sequence goes on along the minus strand of OZ220713.1, from coordinate 64,320 downwards.
CCAAGAGTCTAGTTAGGCACGAAGGAGGCGCAATGAGCGCGGTACTTTCGATTTTCCTCTCGGTGGCGGTTGGCGCGACCCCCACTGTCCGGTCGTTCGTAGAGCTGGCAAGGGAGGCGGGGGCTCTTGCGGCCCGCCAGAACCGGGCCCGATGCTGCGCGTCCACGATTTCCTGAGAGTGCCCGATTGAGCAACCCGTGTCTTGATTGGACGAATGGACCGCCCCGCAGCCGGAGGAGATCGTGAAGAGTTCCCGTAGGTGCCTTGCGGCAACCTTGACTTGGCTGGCGGCGCTGCTGTTGTCGCGGTCTTCCGGGGGACAGACCGTCCCGTTGCCTCATGAGCATGACATGGAGTGCGTGGCCGAGTTCGACGACTGGCGGCCTCCATACGCCCGGTTGTTGCGAGGGGGAGGCGCGGCGCAATCCGCTGATGAGGTCGCACCGGACATCGGCGACCTGATTTCCGTCACCGAGGACGGGCAGATCCTGTACGAACTCGCTCCTGACGACACGGTTCCACCTCGGCCGTTCGATCTGAACTTTCGAACGCTGGTCTTCACGCCGAATGGCGCCGGCGGGTACTCACGTTCGGTTCGATTTCTTGCGTGGGAACCCCAGATCGGGGATGCGGTGGAGGACGGGGCCGAGGTTGCGTTCGAGACCTTCCAGTTTCCCTTTGCCGACCGTAGCTGGAATGCGATTTATGTTAGCAGGAGCGGGGTGCTGACCTTCGGTACACCCCTCACCTACGAGGATACGCCACCCAAGAACACACCCCTACGGGAACACGCGCACGACATCGCCGACTTCCCCACCGTGAGTCCGTTGTTCAAGCCACTCTTGGGGGTAGATGTGCAGAGCGGGGCTGAGATTCACGAACCGGAGCAGCATGTGGCGCAATTCCCGGATCGGGTCGTCGTCACCTGGATCACCACGGAGCCGGAGGCGTACCCCCACGGCGTTCCCCCAGAGAAGCCATCCCGCTTTCAGGCGGTCCTGTATGCCGACGGGAGTGTGCGCTTCAACTACGCCGACGTTATCTTCGGCGACGGGGTCGTCGGCTTGTTTCCGAATTACGATGTGACGAAGGGTGACGTCATTGCAAGCATCGTTGACGAAACGGATCCAGACGTTCCCGGTCATGTCGATCTTCTGGATGTCACGATTTACGAAGCCGTCAACGCCGACGGCGTGATCGTGGAATGGACGACCAGAGAGTCGATCCCTGTCCCTCAAGAAGGCACGTCGTATTCCTACTGGTTGTACTTCGATATCGACCAGCCGTACTGGACTCGCTATGACCGATCGGACAGGGACTTCTACTGGGGTGTGGATGTCGTGGAAAGCGGCGAACGGAGGGCGCGGGGCGGACGCCCGTTTCCGAGTGATTCCGCCCATCGAGTCGCGTTGCTGGCGGACATTCGTGACCTGTCCGGGATTACCGCATCCGTGACGGCCAGAGCGTGGGTATCTGGTGACGGCGGGGACGACCGTTTGGAGCAGCCGGTGCGGTTGGAACTACCCGAAGCATCGCCCGTGACCGATCTGTCGCGCTCCGATACCAGCCCTTCGAACCGGCAGAGCGAGGTGTTTCACCATCGGAGCGTTCCGGATACATCGACCGTTGCCTGCCGCGTGATCGCCCACTTCGGCGATGAGTTCGACTTCTTCGTCTTCCATACGCAGTTTCGCATGGATGTTCAGCGTTATGGCAGTAGCTGGAGAGGGTACTACGCCAACACGAACGTGACAGGAACGGGATATCAGGGCGACCGGCCCGCCCCCTGTGGCGACGGCCGCCTCAAGGGACATATCGTCCGGCCTTGGTGGATGGGAGACAGGCGTGTCTTTGAGGCTTCTCCCGGCCATCGTCATCCGGACAACGCTGGCTTCGACCTAGGGTTGTCCTCATTCGCTCACGAGATCACTCACACGTGGACGGCAAGCGCGTACTACCTGAGAAACGGGGAGCATGAACCTATGTTCGGCGACTCCTGTGGCTGCCATTGGCGTCGTGATTCTTACCTGCCCGCCGCATTCCCCTGGCGCCTGGATCAGGGTAGGCACCGATCTCTAATGGGCGGGAGCCATTGGCGAGATAACGGCGACGGCACCTTTACAAGGACGTCGGTGTCGCGGTCGGCAAACGGACATTCTTGGCTTGATCTCTATGCCATGGGACTTGCCGAGGCAAGGGACGCCCCAGACTGGTTTATCTTGCGGAACCAAAAGCACCTTGGCAATGGACGGTACAGGGCGGAAAAGGAAGTCGTGTCCATCGAGCAAGTCATCGCGGCGGAAGGTGAGCGAGTGCCCTCTGCCGCCGATGCGCAGAAGGACTTCAACATCGGTTTCATCTATCTGGTAGAGCCCGGACAGGAACCGTCCCCGGAGATGCTCGACCTGCACCGGAGGTTTCGTGACGCGGCGCAGGAGCACTGGTTTCACGTCACGGGCGGCCGATCCCGGATCACGACGGACATCCCGGCGGTCATCGAACTCAGGCGTTGAGGTAGATCCCCCGCCTCCGGTCGGGCGCAACGGCGATCGCCATCCAGACCGCCACGTGCGCCAGCGCGAAGGCGAGCGGCCCGCTCAGCGCCTCAAGCCCGGAAGCGAAGAACTCGCGCTCCCGATGCCGGGAACCATGGTGAGCACTCCTGCGGGATCCCCGGCGCCTAACCGACAACGCGGCCCAACGCTCTATGAGCGCCCGGCCGCCGCTCGAACCGGTCTGACCGTCGGCACGCGGCCTCGATACGGTTCGTGTTCACATGCGCCGGGACCAGCTCTCGATCACGCAACGCTGCGGGCGCGGTTGCAGAGGGCTCGGCCCTGTCCGGTACTCGTTGCGTGCGTCACTGTTCCCGCGCAGGCTCAAAACTGCCCCCAACACCCCATCCACGCGGGGGGCCGCGCCGGGGGCCAGCGCCACGGATCGATGCCCGTAAACCCAATGGAATCAAAAGGCTTGTGCGTTTGACGGTGGCGGACCCCCTTGCCGCTCCAGGCCGACCCCGAAAGCTGCGCAACCGGCGGCAAAAGCCCTGCCCGGCGCGCACCCGCACGGGGCGTCCGGCCTTCGACGCCTCGATGCGCGCCGCCGCCGAGTTTCGCCAGGTGCGGGAGGTCGTTGCGGCCAGCTCCGAGGACCGGCGCCACGTCGCCGGTGCGCTGGCCGGCGTCACTGCGGCGCGCCCGGCCAGCGTTCGACGGTGCGATATGTTCCTGACGCTGCCCCCTTCGACTCGGGGTTTCCGACCGTTGAAGATGTGCCACGAGATGTCCCGCCACGTCTCGGCAATCACATATAACAGCCAGCATATTCTGTGACTTACGCAACCGCTACCGTGGCCCTGCGGGCCGCGTGCCGGCTGAAGCCGGCGTTCCAAGCCGTTTCGGTGGTCTGGGTGGGTGGAGGGTCGCGGTTTCGCTGCGCTGTCGCGCAGCGATGCCGGCCGGAGGCCGGCGCTCCGAGGCGTGCCGCGACGCGTGTTGGCGTAGCGCGCTTTGCGGGCCTGGGGGCCGCGTGCCGGCTGAAGCTGGTGTTCCAAGCCGTTTCGGTGGCCTGGCAGGGTGAGAAGTCGCGGTTTCGCTGCGCTGTCGCGTAGCGATGCCGGCCGGAAGCCGGCGCTCCGAGGGGCGCCGCGACGCGTGTTGGCGTAGCGCGCTTTGCGGGCCTGCGGCCCGCGTGCCGGCTGAAGCCGGCGTTCCAAGCCGTTCGGTGGTCTGGCTGTGGTGGAGGGGTCGCGGTTTCGCTGCGCTGTCGCGCAGCGATGCCGGCCGGAGGCCGGCGCTCCGAAGCGCCGCGAGCGGCGAAACGCGCTTTGCGGGCCTTTGGCCCGCGTGCCGGTCTGAAGACCGGCGGTCCCTGGCTCCTGGCGCTACGCCGCGACGGCGGTTTCCGCGGCTACCGTGGCGAGCATGTCGCTGATGATGGTGAGGCTCTCGGTGACCACCTCGGGTTCGGCGCCGAAGCCGATGCGGAGGAAGCCGTCGAGCTCGAAGTGGTGGGCGGGGACGACGAGGAGGCTGCGTTCGATCCGGAGGCGCTCGATGAGGTCCTCGGAGGAGATGGGGTGGTGGTAGCGGACCGCGGCGATGGCGCCGGCGACCGGGGGGGTCCAGCTGAGGCGTACCGGGTGGTCCTCATGGGATGCGACCCAGTTGGAGACCATGGGGAGCTGGCGGCGGATGATGCTGCGGGTGCGCTCGAGGATCGCCGGACGCTTGTCGAGGGCGATCTGGGCGAGCCGGTCGGACATCGCGCTGAGCGCCAGGCTGGAGTAGTCCCGGTGGCCCCAGAGCTCGGTCGCCTTCGCCTCGGTGGTCACCGTCCAGCCGACCCGCAGGCCGGGCAGCCCGAACGCCTTGGAGAGGCCGGCGTTCAGGAGGATGCGGTCGGTCCGGCCCCAGAAGGTCGGGCACTCCTCGCCGCTGAGTTCGGCGCCGCGATAGACCTCGTCGGCCAGCAGCCAGGCGCCGCAGCGCTCGGCGGCCGCCACGATCCGGTCCATCTCGGGCTCGGTGAGCACCGCGCCGCTCGGGTTGTTCGGGTTGCAGACGAGGATCATCTTCGTCCGGTCGCTGACCGCGGCGTCGAGCGCGTCCAGATCGGGCCGCCAGCCGTTTTCCTCGACCAGGTGGAACGGGATGACCCGGGCCCCGAGCGAGCGGCAGGCCCCGATGATCTGCATGTAGTTCGGGATCATCGCGACCACCTCGTCGCCGGGCGACAGGGTGGTCAGTGCCGAGAGGAAGTTGGCCTCGGCGGTGCCGGTGGTCACCAGGATCTGGTCCACGTTCGATCCCGGGTAGAGCGCCGCGATCCGCTCGCGGAGCGGGATCGTGCCGTTGCTCTGGGTGTAGCCGAGCAGGGTGTCCCCCAGGTCCGCGCCGTCCGTCAGCTCGGCGAAGGTCAGCGGGTGGACCCCGCTCTCCGAGATGTTCAGCCGGACGGTGTTCTCCCACCGGCAGAGGCAGCGTTCCATCACGAACGGTTCGAACTTCATGGGCGTCAGGCTCCTGAGCCGGCAATCCTACGCCCACCCGCCTAACATTCCACTCATGACGGAGCGGAATTCCACCCGCCGGGTCCGGGTCGGGAACGTCACGGTGGGCGACCACCAGCCGATCGTGGTGCAGAGCATGTGCGCCACCCACACCCAGGACGTGGAGGCGACCGCCGCCCAGGCCGAGGCGCTCCGCGAAGCCGGGGCGGGGATCGTCCGCATCGCGGTGGACAGCCGGAAGGACGTCGAGGCGCTCGCCGAGGTCCGGCAGCGCACCGCCGCCAACCTCGCGGTGGACCTCCAGGAGAGCTACCGGCTGGCCGAGACCGTCGCTCCGCACGTGGACAAGATCCGCTACAACCCCGGCCACCTCTGGCACCACGAGACCTCGCGGCCGGTCGCCGACAAGGTCAAGTACCTCGCCGGAGTCGCCGGGGAGCACGACTGCGCCATCCGCATCGGGGTGAACTGCGGGTCCATCGACCCCGCGCACCAGGACCGCTTCGAGGGTGACCCGGTCGGGGCGATGGTGCAGTCCGCCGCCGAGCACTGCGAGATGCTCGACCGGCTGGGGTTCACCCGCTACGTGGTTTCCCTCAAGGACTCGGACCCCGCGAACGTGATCGAGGGGAACCGCCGCTTCGCCGGCGAACGGCCCGACGTGCCGCTCCACCTCGGGGTCACCGAGGCCGGGATGCCGCCCGAGGGCGTCATCAAGACCCGGATCGCCTTCGAGCAGCTCGTCAGCCGGGGCATCGGGGACACCGTGCGGGTCTCGCTCACCCTGCCGAACCCGCGGAAGCCCGAAGAGGTGACGGCGGGGCACCAGATCCTCACCGATATCGCGAACGGCCGCTTCCGCTCGGTCCCCGAGTTCCCGAAGGACAAGCTGAACATCATCTCCTGCCCCTCCTGCTCGCGCGTCGAGAACGAGAAGTTCATCGAGCTGGCCGAGGACGTCCGGGAGATGACCCGCTACGCGGAGCGCCACGCGATCACCATCGCGGTCATGGGCTGCCGCGTGAACGGCCCGGGCGAGACCGACGACGCCGACCTCGGCCTCTGGTGCGGGCCGGCGTTCGTGAACCTGAAGAAAGGCCCGGAGTCGCTCGGGGCCTATCCCTACGACCGGATCCTCGACCGGCTCAAGGTCGAGGTGGACCGGCTGATCGCCGACCGCGCGAACTAGGGGTCGCGCCGGGCGACGAGGTCCTGCTGCCGGGCGGCGTAGGCGAGCTGGCCGTCGGCGAGCTGCCGGCGGCGAATCCCCATCCACCAGTCCAGTTGGTCGTCCCGGACTTCCGCCGAGGTGAGGAGTTCCTTCTCGATGAACCCGAGCACGGTGAGCAGGAAGTACTTCTCGTCGGCCAGGTAGCCCTCGTCCGTCGGATTCACCCTCCAGTCGGAGCGCCCGGTGGCGAGTTCCGAAAAACCCGACCCCGGCATGCGGACGTGGCCGAGGAGGCGTTCGCCGGCGTAGGGATCCCCGCCGCGCTCGCCTCCCATGCTCGCGTGGTAGCAGTGCAGGAGCTGCCGGTCCAGCTCGTGCGGCGGCGTGAAGCGCGTCCCGCCGCTGAAGGTGAGCGTGGCGTAGAAGAGGCCCCCCGGAGCGAGCAGTTGCCTGCCGAGGGCCAGCGCCGTCCCCGCCGGCACCAGATCCCAGAAGGACTGGGCGACCATGAGGTCGAACGACGCCTCGTCCTCCTTCCGGAATCCTTCCGGCAACACCGTTTTTCGGAGGCGCAGATCGATCGAGCGCCCGTCCCCTTCGAGGCGGAGGCGGTCCGGCGTGTCGCCGGCCACCGAGAGCCCCCGTTCGCCGGCCAGCGAAACGACTTCGTCCCGGTAGGCCTCGAGCAGCCCGCCGTCCCGGTCCACCGCGGTGAACTCCACCCGCTGGAAGGGGAGCAGCAGCGACATCCAGTACCGGAACGCGCCCCCGGCGCCGCCTCCGAGTTCGAGCACCCGCACCGGGCGGTCCGCCGGGAGCTCTGCGAGCGCCCGGACGCACGCCTCCCGCACCCGCAGGTTCACCGAGCGCGCGTCCACTGAGCCCTTGGCCCTCAGATAGCGCAGGACGCCGCCCGAGGCGGGCACGCTAGCTACTTCTTGCGCCGCTTCGGCCGACGCTTCCCGGTCGTTCCCTGGAAGATCTTGCCTCGCTTGGTTCGCCGATCACCTTTGCCCATGGCGCGGGATTGTAACGGGGCGGTACGCCTTGGCGGCGCGGACGCGCGCCTTTCCTTAGAATCGGCCGATGCGCATCGACCTCAACTGCGACATGGGCGAGAGCTTCGGCAACTACGACCTCGGCTGCGACGAGGAGATCCTCGAGATCGTCACCTCGGCGAACGTGGCGTGCGGCTTCCACGCCGGCGATCCGGTGATCATGGACCGCACGGTCGGGATGGCGATGGAGAAGGGGGTCGCGGTCGGCGCGCATCCCGGCCACCACGACCTCCGGGGCTTCGGCCGCCGTCCCATCCAGGCGCCGCCGGACGAGGTCGAGGCCGACGTCCTCTACCAGGTGGGGGCGCTCGCCGCCTTCGTCCGCTCCCGCAACGGCCGGATGGTGCACGTGAAGCCGCACGGCGCGCTCTACAACCAGGCGGTCGCCGATCCGAAGCTCTCCGCGGCGCTCGCCCGCGCGGTGGCCCGGGCGGACCGGAACCTTGTCTTCGTGGGGCTCGCGACCGCGGCCACGATGCGCGCGGCCGCCGAGGCCGAGGGGCTCCGCTTCGCCGGCGAGGCGTTCGCGGACCGGGTCTACAACCCGGACGGCACGCTCCAGTCGCGGCGGATCCCGGGTTCGGTCATCCACGACCCCGAAAAGGCCGCGGCGCAGGCGGTGGCGATCGCCCGGGGAACGGTGATCGCCCACGACGGCACCGAGGTGCCGGTGGCCGCCGAGACCCTCTGCCTCCACGGCGACAACCCGGCGGCGCTCGACAACGCCCGCACCGTCCGGCGCCGGCTCGAAGCGGCCGGAGTCGCGGTCCGCGCGCTGGCCTGACGGGGCTTCCCGGAATCGCCCCCGTGTCCGGCAGCGGGGAGCCCGTCATCCGGAACGCCGGGGAGGCCGCCTTCGCCGTCGAGTTCGGGAACGAGATCTCCATCGAGCTGAACGAGCGGGCCACCGCGTTCGCCGCGCTGCTCGAGCGGGAGCCCTTCGAGGGCTTCCGGGAGGCGATTCCCACCTTCCGTTCCGTGCTGGTCTTCCACGACCCGGAGGCGGACCCGGAAGCGATCCGCCGCGCCGCGCTGGACCTTGCTCGCCGGGCCGGCCGGGAGCCCGCGCGGCCGCCGCGCCGCATCGAGTTCCCCTGTGTCTACGACGGGGAGGACCTCCCCGAGGTGGCCGCCCGGATCGGCGTGTCCGTCGAGGAGCTGATCCGGATCCACTCCGGGCGCGACTATCGGGTCTTCATCATCGGCTTCACGCCCGGCTTTCCCTACCTGGGGATGGCCGATCCCCGCCTCGACATCCCGCGCCGTCCGATCCCGCGGGTCCGGGTCCCCGCCGGTTCGGTCTCGATGGCGCGCGCCCAGACCGGCATCTACCCCTGGGTCACCCCGGGCGGCTGGCACCTCCTCGGGAGGATGGACCCGGCGCTTCTCTTCGATCCGGGCAAGAGCCCGCCGAGCGGCTGCCTGCCGGGCGACCGGGTGCGTTTCCTGCCGGTGGCGGAGCTCCCCGAGCGCCCCGCGGGGGAAACCGCCGCCCCGCCGCCCCCGGAGGGGCCGCTGGCCGTCGAGGTGGAGCGCGGCGGCCTGCTGACCACCGTCCAGGACCTCGGGCGTCCCGGCTACCAGCGCTACGGGGTCCCCTGGTCGGGGGCCGCCGACCCGGCGTCGCTCCGCTTCGCCAACCGGGCGGTCGGGAACCCGGACGGCGCCGCGGGGCTCGAGTGCACCCTGATGGGCCCGGTGCTCCGGTTCCGCCGGCCGGTGCTGACCGCGCTCGGGGGCGCCGACCACCGGGCGGTCCTGCACCTGCCGGGCGGCGGCCGCTGGCCGGTTCCGGTGGGGACCTCCTTCCTCGCTCCGGGAGGGAGCGTCCTCCGGTTCGCCGGGCCCCCGGACGGGATGCGGACCTACGTCGCCCTTGCCGGTGGAATCGACGTCCCGGAGGTGCTCGGTTCGCGGGCGACCTATCTGACCGCGGAACTCGGGGGCTTCAAGGGCCGCGCGCTCCGTTCCGGCGACCGCCTCCACGTCGGCCCCGCCCCGGAGGGGGCTCGCGAGAACCGGTTCGAGCCGGAGGCCCGCCGCACGGCGGGGAGCGGGCCGCTCCGGCTCCGGATCAGCCTCGGGCCGCAGGAGAACTGCTTCACCGAGGAGTGCGTGGATCGCCTCTCCGAGTTCCGCTTCACGGTCTCGAACGACTCGAACCGGATGGGGGTCCGGCTCGACGGCCCCATCCTCGAACACCGCGAGGGGATGAAGGAGATCGTCTCCGACGCGAACCCGCACGGGACGATCCAGGTGCCGCCCGGCGGCCACCCCATCGTCATGGGCGCCGACCAGGGCATCACCGGCGGCTATCCCAAGATCGGCACCGTTGTGGCCCCGGACCTCGCCCGCCTCGCCCAGGCCCTCCCGGGCGCCGAGGTCGGCCTCGACGTGGTGTCGCTGGAAGAAGCGCGGGAGATCACGCTGGCGGACCTGGTCCGGCTGCGAGGCGCGGAATGAGGCCGCCAAGACCGGCGCCGGTGGCCCGCACGTGAGTTCCGGAACCCGCAGCCGACCCGGAAACGGTCGCTCCCCGCTCGGTCCGGGCCGGCGGCCATCCGTGACTCGCCCCGAGGGGGCCGATGCGGTCCGGCTCGGCATCACCCTGAAGGACATCGAACCCGCGCCGCAGCGGGTGGTGGATGTTCCGCTATCTCTCACCCTGGCCGCGCTCCACCACGTCATCCAGGTTGCCTTCGGATGGTGGGACTACCACCTGTGGGAGTTCCAGATCGGAACGTGGCGGATTGCCGTGCCGGACCCGGAGGATGAGGCGTACCCGGATCCCCGGCCCTTCGCCGACGCCCGCCGGTTTCCCCTCTCGCGGTGCCTGACCTGGGGGGTAGAGCGCATGGTCTATCTGTACGACTTCGGGGACTACTGGGAGCACGAGGTCCGGCTGGAGGGGATGTTCACGGCTGACGACGTCTACGCGCTTCCGGCGTTCGTCGAGGGCGCCTGGGCGGCGCCCCGCGAGGACAGCGGAGGTACGAGCGGCTTCGCCAGGTTCAAGGAGGTGGTCGCCGATCCCCGCCACGAGGAACGGGAGGAACTGCTCACCTGGTATGGCGGCCCGTTCGATCCCGCGAACATCCACCGGGAGAAGATCCTCGAAGGGATGGCGGCGATCCGGGCCTACCGGATGTCCCGCCGGCGCAAGACCCGCCGGCCCGGATCCCGGTCCGGCTGAGCCGCCCGCTCAGAGGTCGTCCAGCAGCCGTCCGAGCGCCACGGCCCGCACGTCTTTCGCGAGCCGGAAGCTGTCCGCTCCCGCGTGGATGACGTCGAGACGGGACAGTTCCAGGTCGCTCATGGCCGAGCGCATCGAGCGCGTGAACCGGGGCGCGGTCGTGCGCTTGATCTCGAAGCCGCGCAGCCGTCCCCCCTGCTGGACCAGCAGGTCCAGCTCGGCGCCCGTGTGCGTCCGCCAGAAGTAGCTGGAGCCAGGCGGGACGTCGAGCGCCCGCAGTACGCACTCGATGACGAAGCCCTCCCACGACGCGCCGACCTTGGGATGGCGCTCCAGTTCGCGGGTTGTCCTGATGTCGAGCAGGCGGTGGAGGATGCCGGAGTCGCGGATGTAGATCTTTGGCGTCCTGACCTGGCGCTTCTTCAGGTTGGCGCTCCACGGTCTCAGGCTGCGAACCATGAAGACCGCTTCGAGCGCCTCCAGATAGCGCCGGACCACATGGTGGGAGACGCCGAACGCCCGGGCCAGTTCCGAGCCGTTCCAGACCTGGCCGTGGTAGTGCGCGAGCATGGTCCAGAACCGCTCCATCGTGGCCCCCGGGATGGAAATGCCGAGCGCACCCAGGTCCCGCGCGAGAAAGGTGTGAACGAAGTCGTCACGCCAGCGGTAGCTGGCAGCCCCGCTCTTTGCCGCGAACGACCGCGGAAACCCGCCGCGAACCCACAGGCGCTCGGCATCCGCCGGTCCGACCTCGGACAGGTCGAAGCCGGACAGTTCGTAGTGCGCCACGCGTCCGGCCAAGGTCTCGGAACTCTGCTGTAGCAGGGCGGGGGAGGCGCTGCCGAGCAGGAGGAACCGGGCGGGGGTTCGCGGCCGGTCGGCGAGCACCCGGAGCGCGGGGAAGAGATTCGGACGTCTCTGGACTTCGTCCAGCACCACGACTCCCCGGAGCGGGTCGAGCGCCAGGAACGGGTCCGCGAGCCTCGCCAGGTCGCGGTCGTCCTCAAGATCGAACCGGTGTGCTCCGCGGGACCACGACCTGGCGATCTCTTTCGCGAGTGTCGTCTTGCCGACCTGCCGGGCGCCGAGCAGCAGCGCCGCCGGGCTCTCGCGGAGAAGACGGGCCACGGCCTTGCCATGCGTCTTGCGGGGGATCAACAAGCACGGATTATAGCATTGAAAATTGGACGACGCATGTCCAATTTTCACAGATAAACGGAGACCCGTCAGACGTTCCGGGGCGGGCCGATCACGGGCGTAACCCCGAACAGCTCCCCGAGCTTCTCGGTGAGCAGGTCGCGGGTCTCGCGGAACCGCTGGAGCATCTCCTCCTCGCCCCAGGCCTCCGCCGGGTCCGGGAGCGGCCAGTGGAGGCGCCGGACGCTGCCGGGCACCACCGGGCACACCTCCTCGGCGCAGAGGGTGACCACCAGCCCGGCGCGCTCGATGTGGATCTCGTCGATCCCCTTCGAGCGGGCCCGGCTGATGTCGATGCCGACCTCGTCCAGGACCCTCACCGCCATCGGATGGACGCGCCAGGGGTTCGACCCGGCGCTCAGCACCATCGTTCCCGGCGGCGCGATGCGGCGGGCAAGGGCCTCGGCGAGCTGGCTCCTCGCCGAGTTGGCGACGCAGAGGAACACGACGGTCCGGGGGGCGCTCGGGTCGCGGTTGGCCACGGTCGGCGCGGATTCTACGGACCTGGCCGCTGGAGCGCCCGGCAGGGGGAGGAGCGGCGCCACGGCCGGGGCCGGCAGGGGCTATTCTTCGCGCCTTCCCGGGACCTTGCCGCGCCCCTCGCGGAACCCCGTTTTCCGCGGGGATTCCGGCCGCGCGCCGGCCCGGCGCCGCCTCTTCACCGATGTTCCGACGAGCGTTCCCTCCTGCCGTCCGCCGGCGCCTCCCGATCGCCGGACTGGTCCTCGGGCTCGCCGGGTGCGGCGAACCCGACGTGCGGGAGCTCTCGCGGGCGCCGGAGACGGCCCCGCCGCCCCCCGCCGCGGCCGTGGAGGACGACCCCCGTCCCGCGCTCGTCGCCTTCGGGGACAGCCTGACCGCCGGCTACGGCATCGACCTCGACGAGGCCTGGCCGGCGCGCCTGCAGGAACGCCTCGACGCCGAGGGGTTCGCGTACCGGGTCGTGAACGCCGGGGTGTCCGGCGAGACCACTTCGGGCGGGCTGCGGCGCCTCCCCTTCGTGCTCGACCGGAACCCCTCCGCCGAAGTGGTGGTCATCGCGCTCGGCGGGAACGACGGGCTGCGCGGCGTTCCCGTGGACGTGATGATGGACAACCTCGAGGCCATGATCCGGGAGGCGGAAGGACGCGGCCTCCAGGTGCTGCTGGCTGGCGTCCCGGCACCTCCCGAGCTCGGCCGGGACTACGAGGACGGCTTCGCGGAGACGTTCCGGGATGTCGCCGGAGCCACCGGAGTGCCGCTCCTGCCGAGCCTGCTCGAGGGCGTGGCGGGCGTCGCCGAGCTGAACCAGCGCGACGGGATCCACCCCACCGCCGAGGGGGCGCTCCGGCTCGCGGACAATGCCTTCGCCGCCCTGAAACCCCTTCTTGCGGAACCTCCGGCGACCGGCGGCGTTCCCTGAGGGAAGCGATGATCCAGGCGACCCGCCTCGAGAAGACGGTCCGGAGCGGCGACCGCGACCTCACCATCCTCAGCGGACTCGACCTGTCGGTCCCCGCGGGCGAGATCGTCTGCGTCCGGGGACCGTCGGGGTGCGGGAAGTCCACCCTGCTCGGACTGCTGGCCGGACTCGACCACCCAACCGCCGGCACCGTGGAGGTGGCCGGCACCGATCTCACGGGCCTCGACGAGGAGAACCTGGCGCAGTTCCGGTCGAAGAACATCGGCTTCGTCTTCCAGTCGTTCCACCTGCTGCCCAACCTGACCGCGCTCGAGAACGTGGCGGTGCCGCTCGAGATCGCGGGGGCCGGCGATGCGGTGGAGCGGGCGCGCGAACTGCTCGATTCCTTCGGGATCGGCGAGCGAGCCCACCACCTGCCGTCCCAGATGTCCGGCGGCGAGCAGCAGCGGGTGGCCATCGCCCGGGCGGTCTCGAACGAGCCGCGGGTGGTGTTCGCCGACGAGCCCACCGGCAACCTCGACGAGGACACCGGGGCCCGGATCGCGGAGCTGCTGGTCGGCGTCCGCGACCGCACCGGCGCCACCGTGCTCGTCGCGACCCATGACACGGAACTCGCGGAGCGCGCCGATCGCCGGCTGCTGCTCCGGGGCGGACGGCTCCACGACGACGCGCCGGTCGCCGAACCCGTCCCCGAGCCGGCGCTGACGGCCGTCTGACGGAACCCGGAATGCGGTTCGCGGTCCGGATGGCCTTCCGGGAACTGAGGTCCTCCGCCCGCCGGCTCGCGCTCTTCTTCGTCGCGGTCGGCATCGGGGTGGCGGCAATCGTGGTGCTCCGTTCGGCGGCGGACAGCCTGCAGTCGGCGCTGACCAGCGAGTCGCGCTTCCTGATGGCCGCCGACGTGACAGTGTCCACCGGGGAAGGCTTCACCGGCGAGACCGAGGTCATCTTCGACGACGTCGCCTCCGGACATCCCCTCACCGGCGTGTCGCGCTCGGCGCAGATCGCGACGCTCGCGCGCTCGGCCGACGACCCGCTGCGGGGCGCGATGGTCGAACTGAAGGGGGTGGACGGCGCCTTCCCGCTCTACGGCGAGCTCGAAGTGTCCGGAGCGCCCTTCGGCCCGGAGCTGCTGGGCGGGCGGGGGGCGCTGGTCCGGCCTGAAGTCCGGGTCCGGCTCGGCCTCGAGGTCGGGGACCCGATCATCCTCGGCGGCGAACCCTTCGAGGTGCGCGGCGACCTGCTCGCGGAGCCGGGGGCCGGGATCGACTTCTTCCGGCGCGGGCCGCGGGTGCTGGTGGCGCTCTCGGACCTGGAGGCCACCGGGCTGCTCGACGTCCCGGAGCGCGCCCGCTGGGAGGTCCTGTTCGCGGTGGCGAACGAGGAGGCGGTCGGCGGACTCGCGGCTGGTCTCCGGGCGGCGCTCGAGGACCAGCCCGTCCGGGTGCGGACGTTCCGGCAGACGGGAGACCGCCTCGCCCGGCGCATCCGGCGCGGCGAGGACTACCTGAGCCTCGCCGGCTTCGTGATCCTGCTGCTCGGCGGCATCGGGGTCTTCAGCGTGGCGCGGGCCTTCACCCGCCAGAGCCTGCCGTCCGCGGCCATCGAGCGCTGCCTCGGAGTGCCCTCGCGCACCATCCTGGGGATCGCGCTGCTGCAGATGGCGGTGCTCGCCGGGCTCGCGAGCGCCTTCGGCATCGCCGCCGGAGCGGCGGCGCTCCAGCTCTTCATCCCCGAGGTGGAGGTGGGAGGCCTGCAGGTCGCGGCGCGGCTCACCCCGGCGGCGGCGCTCCAGGGCGCGCTCACCGGCGGCCTCGTCTCGCTGCTCTCCGCGGTCTTCCCGCTGCTGCCGCTCCGCCGCGTGCGTCCGCTGGGGCTCCTGCGGAGCGGGGACATGCTGGACGAGCGGGGATCCCCGGCCACCCGCCGGCTCGAGGGAGCGGTGGCGGCCGGGGCGGTGCTCGTGTTCTTCGGATTCGCGGGCTGGCAGTCGGGATCGCTCCGGATCACCCTCGCGGTCACGGGCGGGTTCGTGCTGGTGGCGGTCCTGCTCTGGATCCTGGGCGGCCTGATCCTCCGCGGCCTCACGCCGCTCGCCGCGGCCCGCACCTTCGCTGTGCGCCACGCGGTCCGCACCGTGCTCCGGGGGGCGCGCCAGATCCGGGTCGTGCTGGTCGCGCTCGGGGTGGGGGTGTTCCTGGTGCTCGCCACGGTGGGCATCGAGCGGAACGTCCAGCGCGAGTTCAGCTTCCAGGAGAGCAGCGACGATCCTGACCTCTTCTTCCTGGACATCCAGGCCGACCAGGTGGACGGGGTCCGCGCGAACGCCGCGGCCCGGGGGTTCCCCGACATCAACCTGATCCCGGTGCTTCAGACCCGGATCCACGGCATCTTCGGCCGGGAGGTGCACCTCGAGGACCGGGCGGCGGTGCGGCGCGCCGGGGGGCTGTCGCGGGAGTACACGGTCAGCTCGCGCGACTGGCTCGAAGACAACGAGGTCGTCACCGAGGGCGAGTTCTGGGGCGAGCGGTCCGCCGAGGGCGCCGAGGTGTCCATCGAGAACTGGGTGCAGGAGGACCGCGGCGTCCAGCTCGGGGACACGATGCGCTTCGAGATCATGGGCGAGACGCTCGACGCGCGGGTCACCTCGATCCGCGACGTGGAGTGGCGGAACGCCCGGAACGGCGGGTTCACCTTCCTCTTCCATCCGGACAGCGTGGCGCACTTCCCCATGTCCTACGCGGGGTTCGTCCGGGGGCCGGACGACGTGGTGGAGCGGGCCCGCTTTCAGGGAGCCGTAGTGGGCGAGTTCCCCAATGTCTCGGTGGTGGATCTCCGGGACGTGCTGGACACCATGCAGCAGGTGGCGGACAGCGTCGCGCTCGCGATCCGCATCGTGGGGCTGATCGCGCTGGTCGGCGGCCTGCTGATCCTGATCGGCACCGTCGCGGTCCACATCGGGGCCCGCCGCCGCGAGACCGCGGTGCTCCGGGTGTTCGGGGCGGGCCGCAACCGGGTGGTGGCGATCACCCTGCTCGAGCACAGCGTCATCGGCGCGGTGGCCGGCGCCGCCGCGGCGGTCGGGGCCTCGGCCACCGCGTTCTTCGTGGTGCGGGAGATCATGCAGCTCCCCTTCGAGGCGGACCCCTCGCTCATCCTGTTCGCGATCGCGCTCCCGGCGCTGGGCGCCGCCGGCGTGGGGGCCCTCGCGGCGGTGGACATCCTGCGGCGGAAGCCGCTCGGGGTGCTCGCTGACTAGGAGCGGAGCGCCGGCCTCTGGCCGGCATCGCCCGCGCAGCGGGCGAAACAGCCGTCGCGAACCGCGAAGGGGCGCGACTCGAAAAGGGAAAGCATGAACTTCGACCCCACGACCCACCTTTCCGCCGTCGAACGCGCCGTCTCCTCCGGCCAGCGCGAGGGAAAGCCGACCCGCGCGGTCACGCTGTCGCGCGCTTTCGAGGCGTCTCCCGAGACCCTCTGGGACGCGGTGACGAACCCCGAACGTCTGCCGCGCTGGTTTGCGCCGGTGAGCGGTGACTTCGAAACCGGCGGCCGCTACCAGGTCGAGGGCAACGCCGGCGGCGTCATCACCGACTGCGAACCGCCGTCGCGCTTCGCCCTGACCTGGGAGTTCGGCGCGGACGTGAGCTGGGTCGAAGTCTCGGTCTCGGACGAGGGGGCGGGCCGCGCGCGGCTGACGCTCACCCACACCATGCGGCCGTCCGGCCACTGGGACACCTACGGGCCCGGAGCGACCGGAGTGGGGTGGGAGTTCGGTCTCCTGGGGTTGGCGCGCCACCTCGCCGACCCCACGGCCCCTAGGCCGGACGAGGCCGCGTTCGCCGCGTCGGCGGACGGCAGGGCGTTCGGCGCCGGGAGCAGCCGGGGATGGGAACGGGCGGCGGTCGCCGCCGGCGCCGACCCCGGCGCCGCCCGGATGGCGGCGAAGCGCACGACCGCGTTCTACACGGGCGAATCGGCCGACTCCGCTTAGGAGACGGCCCGGTCGCGCAGCATCAGACCCGGAAGCCCAGTTCGGCAGCCACCGCCCGCTGCCGCTCGTCGAGCGTGAAGAACCCGACATCGGCCGCTCGCGGGAACGCGTAGAGCGCATTGGCGACATGCCACAGGTCGCCGCCGCGGAGGTACCCCGCCGCCAGGACCGCTTTCATCTCCGATTCCAGGGGTCGATCCGGAAACAACCACTCCATCCTGTCCAGGTAGGTGGAATCCAGCACGAGTTCCTCTCTTGCACACGCCGACCGAAGCTCGGCTTCCAGCAGATTCGACGAGTACAACCGGTCATGGGAGCGCAGGCGATCCGCCACTTCCGCGGCTCCGACCTCGTTGAACGCGACCGCGACGAGCGCGGATGAGTCCACGTAGGTGGCGTTCATTCCCGCTCGTCAAGGAACCGCTGTAACGCTCCCGGCCGGTGGGCGATCGGCTCGAGAGGGGCGTTGCGATTCCTGGCCGGCGAAACAATGCCGCGCCGCTCGAGATCGTCGAGATGCTCTTCGAGCGTCTTCTTCTTCCCCTCGATGGGCCGGATCTCGGCCACCGGCTTGCCGTGGTAGGAGATGTGCACGGTGCGTCCCTCGCGGACCAGTCGCATGACTTCGGAAAAACGGGCCTTCGCCTCGTAGGTGGAAAGGGTCAAGTTCATTGTCAAAGTTGGACTAGTCAGACTAGTCTAACATGATCGCGGCTCCGCCGGCCGGGAACGGGCGGCCGGGGCCTGCCTCAGGCTTCCGCGCCCCCCGCCAGGCTCTCGAGCCACGCCTCCGGGATGCGCACCGCGACCACTTCGCCCTCCGCGGTGACCACCCCGCCCGCCTCCACCTGAACGCTCACCCGCACCTTGCGGTCGCCGACCTCGGTCGCCCGCGCCCGCAGCACCAGCTCCACCCCGAGCGGCGTCGGCTTCCGGTAGCTCACCCGGAGCGAGCCGGTCACGAAGCGGAGCGGCGGGTCGCTGTCCATCGGCCGACCCGCGGCCCGGTACGCCTCCCACGCGGCCGTTCCGGTGCCGTGGCAGTCGATGAGCGACGCGATCAGCCCGCCGTACACCGCCCCCGGCACCGCGGTGTGGAAGGGCTCCGGCGTGAAGCGGCAGACGGCCTGGTCTCCCTCGGCGAAGCTCCGGATGCGGTAGCCGTCCGGGTTGCGGGCGCCGCACCCGTAGCAGTGCTTCGTCGCGTCCGGGTAGTAGTCCTGAAACGCCTTCCGTTCGCCGCTCGCGCTCATGTCTGGCGGAGCGCGGCGACCAGGAGGCAGCCCCAGGCAGCGATGAGGCAGAGCCCCCCGAGCGGGGTCACGGGACCGAGCCACGACGGCCCGCCGAGCGCCAGCCAGTAGAGGCTGCCGGAAAACAGCACGATCCCGGCGGTCATCAGCACCCCCGCCAACGAGGCCGGGGAGCCCAGGTCCCGCGCCACCAGCGCCCCGACCGCCAGCAGGCCCAGCCCGTGGATCAGGTGGTAGCGGACGGCGGTCTCGAAGGTCTGGAGCGACCGGGCGTCAAGCCGGGGCGCCAGGCCGTGCGCGCCGAAGGCGCCGGCGGCCACGCCGAGGAGCAGCGCGGCGGCGCCCACCGCAACCCAGTGCATCCGAAGCCGCGATCAGCGCGCGGTCTGCCCCATCCGGAGCGCCCGCTGCGGGGTCATCGGCTCGTCCGGATAGAGCGATGCGACCTGGTCAGCGTAGCCGTTGAAGAGCGGGGTCGGGAAGGGGGCCCGGTTGTCCAGCCAGTAGGACTCCGCCTGGCTCCAGCGGGGATGCGGGATGTTCGGGTTGATGTTCGACAGGAACCCGTACTCGTGCTGCTGCATCTCCCAGAAGAAGGGCGGCTGCCGGCGGGTCAGCTCGATCTTCACCACCGCCTTGGCGCCCTTGTAGCCGTACTTCCAGGGGATCGCCATCCGGATGGGTGCGCCGTGCTGGCGGACCAGCGGGTCGCCGTAGATTCCGGTGACCACGAATGCCAGCGGGTTCATCGCCTCGTCCATGCGGAGCGCCTCGTGGTAGGGCCACGGATACCAGTTGCTCGACGCGAGGCCCGGCATCTCCTCCGGCCGGTTCAGGGAAGTGAACGCCACGAACCGCGCGTTGCCGTTCGGCTCCACCGCGTCCAGCAGCGCCGACAGCGGAAAGCCGGTCCACGGCACGTTCATCGCCCAGCGCTCCACGCAGCGGAAGTGGTAGATCCGCTCCTCGTGCTCGAAGTTGAGCAGGTCGTCGAGATCGAAGGTGCGCGGCTTGTTGCATTCGCCGGTCACCTCGACGGCCCACGGGATGGGCTTGTAGTCGCCGGCGAGCTTCCAGACCGCGCCGCCGCGGCCGGCCAGGAACTCGTAGAAGTTGTTGTGCGAACCCGCCACCTCGCGCGCCGTCAGCTCCTGCCGCTCGATCATCTCCGGGATCCGGTAGGCCTCGTTCTTCTTCGCGGGGAAGACGTCGGGCCGGGAGTAGGGGATCTCCAGCATCTCCGCGCCCTCGGCGTTCGCGCCGCAGGCGAGCGCGTAGGGCCCGACCAGCGCGGCGCTCCCGAGCGCTTTCACGAGGGCCCGGCGGTTGAAGAAGACCCCGGGATCGGTGACGGAACCCCCGACGGGGCTCTTTTCGTAGCGAGTCCGCTTGGAAGTCTTGACGAGATGGCTCATTGGTACGCTCCGCGGGCTCCCGGCCGACGTGCGGGAGCCGGTTCCCCAATGGTAGCCCGCCGCCGGGCGCCCTTGCTGGCCGCCGCGTCCCCCGGTGCTCCGGGTCCTCCGAACCGCTTGAACCCTCCTTCCTCGCTCACCGCAGCCGCCATGACCTGGAGCTTCTTCAACGCCCGGGACGGGAAGCTGTCGGTCCGGCCCCTGGAGGCGCTGCCGGAGGACGAGGCGGCGTCCTGGACCGACCGCTCGCCGCCGGGCGGGCTCGGGGTCACGGGTTCCCTGGGCCGGGAGGAGCGGCTGGGCTGGGTGGACCTGCCGCTCACCGCCAGCCGGGAGCTGCCCGAGTACGTGCGGCTCCGTGACGAACTTCTCGCCGAAGGCTTCGAGCGCCTCGTGGTGGTGGCGATGGGCGGCTCCGCGCTCGCCCCCCGGGCCCTCGTCTCGGGACTTCCCGAGGGGCGCGGGCTCGCGGTGGACTTCCTCGACGGCCTCGCGCCGGAAGCGGTGCTGGAGACCCTGCGGCCGGACCTCCAGCGCGAGACCGTCTTCCTGGTGGCGTCGAAATCGGGGACCACCGTCGAGACGCGCGCCCTCGAGGCCGTGATCCACGGCACGCTCCAGGGCGCCGGGGCGGTCCCCGGGAGGCAGTTCCTCGCCGTCACCGATCCCGGCACCCCCCTCCACCGGTGGGCCGACCGGACCGGGTACCGGGCGCGGTTCGCCGGGAAGGCGGACGTGGGCGGCCGGTTCTCGGCCCTCAGCGCCTTCGGGCTGCTCCCGGCGGTCCTCGCCGGGGGCGCGCTCGGAGAGGAACTGGCGGGGGTCCGCCGCGTCCGCGAAGCGCTGGACGCGGGCGGGCTGGCGGAGCCGGCCTTTCGGCTCGGCGCGCTGCTCGCCCGGCTGCGGGCGGAAGGACGCTGGCAGGCGCACCTCACCGCGGCGCCCGGCTGGGAAGGGGTGCTCCCCTGGCTGGAACAGCTCTTCGCCGAGAGCACCGGGAAGCAGGGAACCGGGATCCTGCCGGTGGTCTGCGAGTGGCCGCACCCGGAGCGCCTGGCGGACACGAGCCTGGTGATCCACCTGGGTCCCGCGGAAGACGGGGACCGGGAGCGGCTCGAGGCGGGTTCGGCCGCCGGAGTTCCGGCAATCCACTGCCCCCCGGATCCGTGCGGGCGGCTGGCTTTCCTCTTCCGCTGGCAGATCGCGGTAGCGGTCGCGGCCTTCCGGATGGGAATGGACCCCTACGACCAGCCGGACGTCGAGGACGCGAAGACCGCCACCCGCCGCCTGTCGGCCAGTCCCGAGTCGGCTCCGCGGCCGCCCGAAGTCTCCGATCCGGACATCCGGGACTTCCTCACCGAGGCGGCGGCGGGAGGGCTTGCGGTCAACGCGTTCGGCCACCGGAGCCGGATGTCCGAAGGACTGGTCCACGCGCTCCAGCGGCAGCTCGCGGCGCGGTTCCGGGTGACGCCCGCGATCGGGTTCGGGTCGGGGCTCCTGCACTCGCTCGGCCAGATCGAGAAGGGCGGACCCCCGGACCTGGCCGTCCTGATGCTCACCTGGGACCCCGGACCGGACATCCTGATTCCGCCGAGTCCGGAGTTGCCGGCCGCGCTCGGCGGCCTCGGCGTCGGCGCCCTCGCCCGCCTGCAGGCCGCCGCCGACTACGAGGAACTGAGGCGGCGCGGGCGCCGGGTCCTCTGGCTCGACGCCGCCCTCCCCGGCCTCGGCGGCCTCGCCGAACTCACGACGCGGCTGATCACGCTGTCGTCCTGATGTCCGATCTGTGCTCCGCCCCGGCGGGCGAACTGGTCCGGCGCATCGCCCGCCGCGAGGCGTCGGCGGTGGAGGTGATGCGCGCCCATCTGGTCCGGATCGAGGAGGCGAACCCGCGCCTGAACGCGATCGTCACCCTGCTGCCGGAAGCGACGCTGCTCGGCGAGGCGGAGAAGGCCGACGCCGCGGTGGCCGCGGGCGGCCCGCTCGGGCCGCTCCACGGGCTGCCGGTCGCCCACAAGGACCTGACGCTCACCCGCGGCATCCGCACGACCTTCGGGTCGCCGATCTTCGCCGACTTCGTTCCCGGGGAGGACGCGCTGATCGTCGAGAGGTTGCGGGCGGCGGGCGCCATCACCATCGGCAAGACGAACACGCCCGAGTTCGGCGCCGGTTCCCAGACCTTCAACGCGGTCTTCGGGCCCACCCGCAACCCTCACGACGAGACGAGGACCTGCGGCGGCAGCAGCGGGGGCGCCGCGGTGGCGCTCGCCAGCGGGATGGTCCCGATCGCGGACGGCAGCGACTACGGCGGCTCGCTCCGCAATCCCGCCAGCTTCTGCGGGGTGGTCGGGTTCCGGCCCTCGCCCGGACGGGTGCCGGTCTGGCCCGACGAGACCCCCTGGTTCCCGGTCCCGGTGCAGGGGCCGATGGCGCGGAGCGCTGCCGATGCGGCGTTGATGCTGAGCGCCATCGCCGGGCCGGACCCGCGGGCGCCGCTCTCGCTGGCGGAACCGGGAGCGGCCTTCCGGGAGCCGCTCGACCGGGACTTCCGGGACGCCCGGGTGGCGTGGAGCACCGATTTCGGCGGCGTCCCGTTCGAGCCGCAGGTTCCGGCGGCGCTCGCCCCGGCGCGCGGCGCGCTGGAGCGGGTCGGGTGCGCGGTCGAGGACGCCCAGCCGGACATGGACGGCGCGGCCGAAGCCTTCGACCGGTGGCGGGCCTGGTACTTCGAGCTCAACTGGGGTCCGCTCCTCGATCGCCACCGGGAGTCCATGAAGGAGACGGTCGTCTGGAACATCGAGCGGGGCCGGGCCCTCGACGTCTCCGACCTTGCGGAGGCTTCCCGATGCTGGACGGCGCTCCTGCGGCGGGCGCGGACGTTCTTCGAGCGCTACGAGTTCCTGGCGCTGCCGGTCGCCCAGGTGCCGCCCTTCGATATCGGCGTCGAGTATCCGGCGGCGATTGCCGGGGTCCCGATGCGGACGTACACGGAGTGGATGGCGTCCTGCGCCTGGGTCTCGCTGTTCGGCGCTCCGGCGGTGTCCGTCCCCGCCGGCGCGACGCCCGAAGGGCTTCCCGTGGGCCTCCAGCTCGTCGGCCGTCCGCGGGACGATTTCGGGGTGCTCCAGCTCGCGCACGCCCTGGAGCAGGAGTTGCCGGGTTCTGGCAAGATGGCGGGACGGAGGAAGGACCCATGACGTATCGGACTCCGGAGCGGCTCGCTCCCCTCGCGCTCTTCGCCCTCCTGGCCGGTTGCGGCGCCCCGCCTCTTCCGGAAGACCCGCCGCCTCCGGGGGCCGCCGCCCACCAGGGGGCGGCCTTCGAAATCACCGAGGTGCGTCCCGGCATCTGGCATGCGGTCGGCACCGGCGCCATGAACGTGGGCGCGAACGCCGCGATCGTGGACCTTGGCGAATCGCTGCTGCTGGTGGACTCCCACATCACCCCGGCGGCGGCGTGGGTGCTGCTCGAGGAGCTTTCGCCGCTGACCCCCAAGCCGGTCCGTTACGTGGTGAACACCCACTTCCACTTCGACCACATCCACGGGAACCAGGTCTTCGGCGACGACGTGGAGATCCTCGGTCACGAGACCACCTACGACGTGGTCGCGAGCGGCGGCTCGAACTCCGGGACCGCCTGGGACGCGTTCGTGGGGACGCTCCCGGAACAGATCGCGACGCTCGAGAGCCGGCTGGAAGCGGCCGCGGAGGCCGACCGCGCCGAGATCGCGGACGCCCTGGCGCGGACCCGGGCGTACCAGGAAGCGACCGCGAGCATCACGCCGGTGCCGCCCACCATCACCCTCGAGCGCCGGATGACCCTGCATCGGGGCGGACACGAGATCCAGTTGCTCTTCCTCGGGCTCGGGCACACCGGCGGGGACGTGGTGACGTTCCTGCCCGAGCAGAAGGTGCTCATCACCGGCGATCTGGTCCCCTTCGGACTGCCCTTCATGGGCGACGGGTACCCGGAATGGGGCGAGACGATCCGCCGCTTCGCCGAGCTGGACTTCGACCTGGTGCTCCCGGGCCACGGCCAACCCTTCGAGGACAAGGCGAAGCTCGAGTACCTCGCCGCCTACCTCGACGATTTCTGGGCCCAGGCCGAGGCTGCCCACGGCGACGGCGTATCGGCGGAGGAAGCGGCGAACAGCATCGATCTCACTGCCCACGGAGACCACTTCCCGTCCGTCACCGCGCCGGGCGCGCCCCTGATCGCGGTGGAACGCGCCTACCGCCTCTTCGACGCCCGCGCCCTGACCCCGGATCCTTAGGAGCGTCCGGCCAGAGCGCCGGCTTCCAGCCGGCACCGCCCGCCACAGGCGGGCGGCGGCACTCCCCTCATCCGCCGCGGTGACACCCACGGCTCGGAGCGCCGGCCTCTGGCCGGCATCGCGGCCGCAGGCCGCGAAACCGCACTACCCCAATGATCGGACTGCGGCTCTCACGTTGCGATGGTGCGGCGCGATCAACGCGGTTTTCGCGCTCCCGCGCGATGCCGGCCAGAGGCCGGCGCTCCGAGGCGCCGAGCCGCGCACGTCGTAACTCCACCCACCCCAACGGCTTGGAGCCCCCACCGGGAGAACTGGGCCGGCTTCAGCCGGCACAGCCCGCCGCAGGCGGGCGGCGGCACTGACCTCATCCGCCGCGGGAACACCCACGGCTCGGAGCGCCGTAACCCCAACCACCCCCACGGCGCGTACTACGGTGCCCGGAACCCCGCCTCCCGGTGCGACCCGTCGCACAGCGGGCGGTTCTTCGAATGTCCGCACCGGCAGAGCTTCCCGCCGTCGAGCGTGATCCGCGCGCCCCCGCGGCCCGAGATGGTGAGCGGGCCTCGGAAAGCCAGCGGGCCGTTCGGAAAGGGCGTGAAACGCACCGGAGCCGCCTCGTCGGCGACCGGCGCCGGTTCCGAGCCCGGGGCGACCGCAGCCTCGCAGCGGAAACCGACGCGCTCGTGCGACTGGTCGCAGAGAGGCTTGTTCTCCGAATGCCCGCACCGGCAGAACGCGACCCGCGTGTCCTTCACGACCTCCGCGCCCGGCCTCTCCTCGATCTCGAGGTTGCCGCGGACGTAGTACGGCCCGTCCGGATTGATGGACGCAGAGTTCTTCTTCCGCGGTTCCTCGGGCAGCACGGTCGCGGCCGCGGCGGCGCCCTTCTCCACCTTCCGGTCGGTGGCCGGCGCCATGCGCAGCGCCCCGGTGGGACAGCCCAGCACCACTCGCTCGAGACGTTTCGGATCGCCTTCATCCGGGAGGATCCAGGGGCGGCGCGACGCGTCGAAGACCTGCGGCAGCCCCCGGACGCAGACCTCCGCGTGGATGCAGCGCGGCGCATCGAAGGTGACCGAGGCCTCATTGCCCCGGTAGTGGCGAACCAGACTCTTCATTGCCCGAACTCTAGTCGGCCCCCGCCCGCGCCGCCCGCAGCGCGTGGATGTGCTCGTACATGTACCAGACGCCGATGCTCCGGAACGGCCGCCAGCCGTCGCTGATCCGCACGTACTCCGCGGGCGGCGCGTCCTTCGGGAGCCCGTAGAGATCCCGCATTGCGAACAGGACCGCGGCATCCCCCGGCGCGAAGACGTCCGGCCGGTTCTGCGTGAAGATGAGGTGCATGTCGGCGGTCCAGTTCCCGATCCCTTTGACCGCGGTGAGCGCGGCGCGCACCGCGTCGTCCTCCATCGCCTCGAGCGCCCGGAGATCCAGTTCTCCGCTGTCGACGCGCGCGGCCAGATCCCGCAGATAGGCGATCTTCTGCCGCGAAAGCCCGACCCGGCGGAGCGTCGCCTCCCGCCGCTTCAGGATGTCCCGCGGCCCCGGGGGCCGTCCCCGGGTCAGCGCCCAGAGCCGCTTGTGGATCGAGCGCGCCGCCGCCGCCGAAATCTGCTGGGCCACGATGGCGCCCACCAGCGTCCCGAACACGTTGGGACGGGGGGCGAGGGTGCAGGGGCCGATCCGCCGGATCAGGGCGCGGAGTACCGGATCACGGCCGGACAGACGGCGCGTCGCCTCGGACCAGTCGGGCTTCCCATCGCTGCCGGAGGCCCACGGTCCCTCCTCGGTCGTCATGGGCGGCGGAGTCTAGTAGCGGTCCGGCAGGTCACCTGGATGGTTGGGGATGGTCGTGCGCCGGTGCGTCAAGGGGTGAAACCAGATTTCGTGGGAACCGGCGGCGTGGCGACGGAACTCGAAACCGAGCCGGCGGAGCCGGTTCACGACCTCGCGGTAGCGAAAACCCGCGAGGCGACCCACTAGAGGCTGACGACCAGCGGCAGTTCAAAGGAATCGCCTGGCGACTCCAGCTGGGAAGCCGGCTCGCTGTCGTCTTGCAACTCCAGGAGCTCCCGGGCCACGTCGCGGGCGATTTCGACGGTCTCCGAAACGGTGCGGCCCTGCGCCAGCAGTCCCTGAACGTCCTCGGAAGTGGCGAGATACACACCTTCCGGGAGCTTGGCGATGTGCAGTCTCACAATCCGTTCCATGGGCAAGCAACGACCGTCCGGCGCGGCGCAGACAAGCATAGGGAAGCGCCGTCGACTGCGTGGATCCGGCCGGGTTCCAAGCCGGCGCGCCGCCATGGCGGCCCGGGGCCGGCTGTCCTTGGCCAAGTCGCACCCTCCCCACATTTCCCCCCTTCTCAGGCCGGTCGCCCCGTGCTAAAATATGCGACCTAATTAGTCGGATTTAGGTTGCCTGGCTGACCGCATGGTCCTGTTCTTCGCGCCGCCGCGAGCGAAGCGAACCCCCCGGAGCCCCTCCGACGAACCCTCAGCATGATCCGACTCTCCAAGAGCACCGACTACGCCCTCATGGCGCTGGCCGATCTCGCCCTCCTGCCGGAAGGCCAGACCGTGAGCGCGAGGCGGGTCGCCGAAAGCCACAACCTGCCTCCCGAGCTTGCCGCCAAGGTCCTCCAGGGCCTCAAGAAGAGCGGGATCGTCGAGACCCGGCAGGGGATCCGGGGCGGCTACCGCCTCGCCCGTCCGCCGGAGGAGATTCCGATCACCGACGTCATCGAGTCGGTGGAGGGGCCGCTCGCCCTCGTGGAGTGCATGCTCGACGACGCCTCGTGCAGCCTCACCTCCACGTGCTGCGTGCGCACCCCGCTCACCCGGGTCCACGAGCGCGTCCTCGCCACCCTTGCCGACCTGACCCTGGCGCAGATCGTCGCCGACGCCGACCTTCCCGTCGGGCGCGCCAGCGGACCCCAGCTTCCCGTACTGCAGTGATCCTTCATGCCTGAACCCCAACGCACGCTCGGCGCCGCCGAGGTCGAACAGCTCGTCGAGCGCGAGTACGCCTACGGTTTCGTCACCGACATCGAGACCGAGGTCGTCCCTCCGGGGCTATCGGAGGACGTGATCCGGCTGATCTCGGAGAAGAAGGAAGAGCCGCAGTGGCTCCTCGACTGGCGGCTCAGGGCCTACGAAATGTGGCAGGGGATGACCGAGCCGAACTGGGCGAAGGTCTCCTACCCGAAGATCGACTACGACGCGATCAGCTACTACGCCGCGCCCAAGAGCGCCGTCGAGGACGGGCCGAAGAGCCTCGACGACATCGACCCGGAGCTCCGCCGCACCTACGAGAAGCTGGGCATCCCGCTCGTCGAGCAGCAGCGCCTCGCCGGGGTCGCGGTGGACGCGGTCTTCGACAGCGTCTCCGTCGCCACCACCTTCAAGGAGAAGCTCGCCGAACTCGGCGTCATCTTCTGCAGCTTCTCGGAGGCGGTGAAGGAACACCCCGAACTCGTCAGGAAGTACCTGGGCACGGTGGTTCCGCACACCGACAACTTCTTCGCGAGCCTCAACTCCGCGGTCTTCTCGGACGGCTCGTTCGTCTACGTCCCGAAGGGCGTCCGCTGCCCGATGGAGCTGTCCACCTACTTCCGGATCAACGCCTCCGACACCGGGCAGTTCGAACGCACCCTGATCATCGCCGACGAGGGCAGCTACGTCAGTTACCTCGAGGGCTGCACCGCGCCCATGCGCGACGAGAACCAGCTCCACGCCGCGGTCGTGGAACTCGTCGCCCTCGAGGACGCCCGCATCAAGTACTCGACGGTCCAGAACTGGTACCCCGGCGACAAGAACGGGGTGGGCGGCATCTACAACTTCGTGACCAAGCGCGGGAAGTGCGCCGGCGCCCGCTCCCACATCTCCTGGACCCAGGTCGAGACCGGTTCCGCGATCACCTGGAAGTACCCGAGCTGCATCCTGCTCGGCGACGACTCGATCGGCGAGTTCTACTCGGTGGCGCTCACCGCGAACCGCCAGCAGGCGGACACCGGGACCAAGATGATCCACATCGGCCAGAACACGAAGAGCACGATCATCTCGAAGGGCATCTCGGCCGGCCACGGCCAGAACACCTACCGGGGCCAGGTGAAGGTGCTCCCGGGCGCCTCGAACGCCCGCAACTTCTCGCAGTGCGACTCGCTGCTCATCGGGCCCGATTCCGGGGCGCACACCGTTCCTTACATCGATGTGGCGAACCCCGAGGCCCAGCTCGAACACGAGGCGTCCACCTCGCGCATCGGCGAGGACCAGCTCTTTTACTGCCGCCAGCGCGGCATCGACCCGGAGGAAGCCGTGTCGCTGATCGTGAACGGGTTCGCCCGCGACGTCCTCTCCGAACTCCCGATGGAGTTCGCGGTGGAAGCCCAGAAACTGCTCGGAGTGAGCCTGGAAGGAGCCGTGGGATGACGCCTCTCCTCGAGATCTGCGGCCTGCATGTCGAGGTCGAGGGCCGCGAGATCCTGCGCGGCCTCGATCTGGAGATCCCGCTGGGGGAGACGCACGCGGTGATGGGGCCGAACGGCTCGGGGAAGAGCACCCTGGCGCACGTGATCGCGGGCCGCGAGGGCTACGAGATCACAAAAGGCATCATCCGTTACGGCGGCGACGACATCTCGGAGCTGGAGCCCGAGGAGCGTGCCCGCAAGGGCGTCTTCCTCGCCTTCCAGTACCCGGTCGAGATCCCCGGGGTGAACAACACCTACTTCCTGAAGGCGGCGATCAACGAAATCAGGAAGCACCGGGGCCAGCCCGAACTCGACGCGGTGGACTTCCTGAGCCTGATGCGCGACCGGGTGAAGCTGCTCGACTTCGACGAGGACCTCATCAAGCGGCCGGTGAACGAGGGCTTCTCGGGCGGCGAGAAGAAGCGCAACGAGATTCTCCAGATGACGGTCCTCGAGCCCACCCTCGCGGTCCTCGACGAGACCGACTCCGGGCTCGACATCGACGCCCTCCGGATCGTCGCCGAGGGCGTGAACCGGATGCGCTCGCCCGAGCGGTCGTTCCTGGTGATCACCCACTACCAGCGCCTCCTGAACCACATCGTCCCCGACCGGGTGCACGTCCTCCAGGACGGCCGGATCGTGGAGTCGGGCGGCAGCGGCCTCGCGCTCCGGCTCGAGGCGGAGGGCTACGGCAAGGCGGCGGCCGTCACGGCCTGAGGCGATGAGGGAGACAGCCGCGGTCGAGGCGCACTACCGCGACGAGATCCCCGTTCGCCAGGGCGACCCGTACGCCGTCCGGCGGACGGAAGCGGTCCGGGAGTTCTTCCGGGCCGGGGGCTTCCCGGCCGCGACGCTCGAGGACTGGCGGTTCTCGGACCTGGACGCACTGGGCCGGACCGCCTACCGCCGGTACTCCGACGTTCCCACGCTGGTACCCGCGCAGATCGACGAGCTGCCGGGGTGGGTGGGTGACTTCGGTTGCCGGGTCCTGTTGTCGGAAGGGCATCCGCTGAACGCCCACGAGTTCCAGAACCGGAACGGGCTCGAGGTCGGGAACCTGCCGCCGGTCCCGGCCGCGGACGAACAGCGCGACTGGGGTTTCGTGGCCCCGGGGGAGGAGCCCGGCGGAACCGAAGCGGACCTCGACGCCCCGCTCCGGCACCCCCTCGAGATCCTGAACGCGGGGCTCTTCGAGTGCGGGTTCCGGGTGCGCGTCGGGCGGAGCCAGGACGCCGGACCGATCCTTCTCTATTCGCTCCGGCACGATGTCGGCCACCCGGCGATGCTCCATCCCCGCTCGGTCATCGAGCTCGCCCCCGGCAGCCGGCTGACCGTGGTGGAGGCTCACGACGGCGCCTCGGAAACGGCCGGCTGGACGAACCCGAGCACCCTCTGCCGCGTGGGCGAGAACGCCGAACTGTTCTACGTCCGGGTGGAACTCGAGAGCGGGAACATCGCGCACACCGGCCGAGTCACGTTCGAGCTCGCCCGGAACGCCCGGGTCCACTCGACGGTCCTGTCCCTTACCGGCGGGAAGTCCCGCACCGATACGGCCGCGATCCTCACCGAGGAAGGCGCCGAAGTGGACCTCGCGGGTCTCTTCCTCGGCGTGGACGCCGCCAAGGCCGACCAGCACACCCTCGCCATCCACGCCGCCCGGCACACCACCAGCCGCCAGCTCTTCAAGAACGTGCTCTCCGACGAGGCGAGCGCCGTGTTCGACGGCAAGGTGGTGGTGGCGCCGGGCGCCATCGGCACCGACGCGACTCAGGCGAACCGCAATCTGCTGCTCTCGACGAAGGCGGCGGTGCACACCCGTCCGCGGCTGGAGATCAACGCCGACGACGTGAAGTGCGCCCACGGCGCCGCCATCGGCAAGCTGGACGAGGACGCGCTCTTCTATCTGCGCTCCCGCGGGCTCGGGAGGATGGATTCCCACGAGATCCTGGTCCGGGGCTTCGCCGGCGAGGTGGTCGAGAAGGTGCCGGTGGCGGCGGTTCGCGGCCTCGCGAAGGACGGCCTGACCCGGGTCCGGGAGAGCCGGAGTTTCGCCGCATGATCTCCGCGCCCGCCTACGACCTCGAAAAGGTCCGCGCCGACTTCCCCATCCTGTCCGAGAAAGTCCGCGGCCAGCGGATCGCCTACCTCGACAACGCCGCGAGTTCCCAGAAGCCGCGGGCGGTCCTCGACGCCGTGGACCACGTCTACGAGACCGGCTACGCGAATATCCACCGCGGCGTCCACGTCCTCTCGGAACGGGCGACCGAGCACTACGAGCGCTCGCGGCGGCGGATGGCGAAGTTCATCGGGGCGCAGTCCGCCGACGAGGTGATCTTCGTCCGGGGCACCACCGAAGGCCTGAACCTGGTGGCCTCCTCGCTCGGCCGCTACGCCCTCCGCGAGGGGGACGAGGTCCTGCTCACCGGGATGGAGCACCACTCGAACATCGTGCCCTGGCAGATGGTCGCCGACCTGACCGGCGCGAAGGTGCTGGCGGCGCCGGTCACCGACCGCGGCGAGCTCGACATGGACGGTTTCGCGGCGCTGCTGAGCGACCGGACCCGCATCGTCTCGGTGGTCCACGTCTCGAACGCCCTCGGGACCGTGAATCCGGTGGACGAGATCGCCCGGCTGGCGAAGGAACGCGGGGCCTACCTGGTGCTCGACGGCGCCCAGGCCGCTCCCCATCTCAAGCTCGACGTGCAGGAGCTCGGGTGCGACTTCTACTGCCTCTCCGGCCACAAGATGTACGGCCCTTCGGGCATCGGGGTCCTCTGGGGCAAGAAGCGCCTGCTCGAGGCGATCCCTCCCTACCAGGGCGGCGGCGAGATGATCCGGACGGTCAGCTTCGAAGGCACCACCTACGCCGAGCCGCCGGCGAAGTTCGAGGCGGGAACGCCCAACATCGCGGGCCCGGTGGGGCTCGCGGCGGCCGCCGACTACCTCGACGATCTGGGGATCCCCGAGGTGGCGGGGCACGAGGCGCGGGTCCGCGAGTACGCGGAGTCGCGCCTCGCCGAGATCCCGGGCCTGCGGGTGGTGGGAACGGCGCAGGAGAAAGCTGCGGTGGTCTCCTTTGTGGTGGACGGCGTCCACCCCCATGACCTCGGCACCGTGCTCGACCAGGAGGGCGTCGCGGTGCGCACCGGCCACCACTGCACCCAGCCGCTCATGGAGCGTTTCGGGGTGCCGGCGACGGCGCGGGCTTCCTTCGGCCTCTACAACACCGAGGCCGAGGTGGACCGGCTGGCCGCCGGACTCCGGACCGCGCTTGAGGTCTTCCGCCCGTGAACGACGCGCTTCGCGATCTCTACCGGGAGGTGATCCTCGATCACAGCCGGCGGCCGCGGAACTTTGGGGCGATGGATGCCGCAAACCGGCAGTCCGACGGCTTCAACCCGCTCTGCGGCGACCGGCTCCGGCTGTTCCTGCGGGTGGAGGACGGCGCCGTCCGGCAGGCGTCCTTCGTCGGCGACGGCTGCGCGATCTCCACGGCGTCGGCGTCGCTGCTGACGGAAGCGATGCGGGGACGTCCCGAAGATGAGGCGTTACAGCTCGTCGAGAGCTTCCGGAACATGGTGTCCGGGGAGAACGAGGTCGATGAAACGGCGCTCGGGAAGCTGACCGTGTTTGCCGGAGTGCGCGACTACCCGACGCGCGTCAAGTGCGCGACGCTCGCCTGGCACACCCTGCGGGCCGCCATCGAGCAGTCCGGCGAGACCGTCAAGACGGAGTAACCACATGACCGAAGAAGCCGCGAACGGAAACGGGCTCCACGACCAGGTCGTGGACGTCCTGAAGACCTGCTACGACCCCGAGATCCCGGTGGACATCTTCGAGCTCGGCCTCATCTACAAGATCGACGTGGAGGACGGGGGCAAGGTGGCGGTGGACATGACGCTCACCTCGCCGGCCTGTCCGGTCGCGGGCACCCTGCCTCCCGAGGTGGAGGCGAAGATCAGCCGCCTCGACGGCGTCTCGAACGTGCGCGTGGACCTCGTCTGGGATCCCCCGTGGAATCCGGACCGCATGTCCGAAGCCGCCAAGCTCAAACTCGGCTTCCTCTAGTGGGAGCGCCGGCCGGTTCTCGCGGTAGCGGCCTTCAGACCGGCACGCGGCCCGCAGGGCCGCAGTCTGCCGGTTCCACCGGGTTCCGCAGGGTGCCCTGACATTCCCCTAACATGACGGTTTGTCATAGGGTTACGGTGCTATACTGTTCCCTCCCGGATCGCCGCAGACTCCCCCGTTCCCGGCCAGTTTGTGCTGGCCACCTGCTCCCAACTGGAGTCCGCAACCCATGATCGAGCGCCCCTACCGACTCTCCGCGCGCTTTGTCGAGACCATACAGGAACCCGGAACCTACGGCGACGGCCGCGGCTCCGGCGGTCTGTCCCTCCGCGTGAAGCGCACCGCCCGCGGCCACCTCGCCAAGTCCTGGGGGCAGCGCATCAGCGTGGATGGCCGGCCCCGCAACCTCGGGCTCGGCTCCTGGCCCCACGTCAGCCTCGCCGAGGCCCGCCAGAAGTGCGTCCTGAACCTCCTGGCGCGCCAGCGCGGCGAGCTGGTCACCGGCCGCAGACGGACGGTCCCCACGTTCGCTGAAGCCGTCGAGAAGGTCATCGCGGTCCACTCGACCGGCTGGAAGGGCGGCGGGCGGCAGGAGAAGCTGTGGCGCTCGAGCCTACGGGACTACGCGATGCCGCGGCTCGGAGGGCTGCCGGTGGACCGGATCCACACGGCGGACGTGATGGCGGTCCTGCTGCCGATCTGGAACGCGAAGCGGGAGACGGCGAAGCGGGTGCGGCGGCGGATCTCGGCGGTGATGCGTTGGGCGGTGGCCCAGGGCTACCGGGAGGACAACCCGGCGGGCGATGCCATCGGCGCGGCGCTGCCCCGGAACGGGGTCCGGCCCCGGCATCACCGGGCGCTGCCGTATGCCGAAGTCGCCGGCGCGATCGGGACGGTTCGAGCCTCGGGGGCCGATCCCGCGACGGTGCTGGCGTTCGAGTTCCTGGTCCTGACGGCGTGCCGGAGCGGTGAGGTTCGCGGCGCGCGGTGGAAGGAGATGGACCTTGCGGGACGGGAATGGCGCATTCCTGGCGCGCGGATGAAGACGGGGCGCGAGCACCGGGTTCCGCTTTCCGGTGGCGCGGTGGCGGTCCTGCAGGAGGCCCAGGCGCTCGCGGACGGCTCCGGGGCGGTGTTCCCCGCGGCGCGCGGCGGTCCGCTCAACGAGGTGGCGATCTCGAAGCTGGTCCGCGAGCTGAACATCGGAGCGGTGCCTCACGGGTTCCGTTCGAGCTTCCGCGACTGGGCGGCGGAGTGCTCCGATGCGCCGCGCGAGGTCTGCGAACTGGCCTTGGCTCACGTGAACACGAACAGCATCGAGGCCGCCTACCGGCGGACCGACCTGTTCGAGCGGCGGCGGGCGCTCATGGAGCAATGGGCGGCGTTCCTGGCCGGGACCGAAGGTGCGGAACCGGGGCTCGCGCCATGACCACAGCCGCGCCCCCGTGTGCCCCGGTGACTCCCGTCACCAGGTCCTCTACGGCAGGAGAGCCAGCCTACCCCGTGTACGTACACGGGGACTGGCGAGGGGCGCTGCGCTCCCCTTCGAACCCCCGGCCTCTCGCGCCGCTGCCGGAGCACCTGGCGCACCGGGGGCGCAGCCCCCGGACCCCCGCAGCGGCGCACGCCTGGCGCAGCGGCGCACCGCTGTGGTCGCCGCCCACGCCACGCCGGCAGACCAGCTCGCCGCCGCCGCGGCGGCCCTCCGGCTCCCCAACGTCGGGGAGCGGGCCAACGAGGCCGTCGGCGGCCTCGGTGAGCGCCTCGATGCCGCCGTCCGCATCGAGGAGCCTGCGGCGACCGGTGACGTCACCCGCCGCCGCCTCCACCCGCCGAAGGCGGGCTGTTCGCCTTCCCGCAGGGATCACTCGCGCCGCAGGGCGCGGGCTGGGAGCGACCCCGAGCGCGGCAAAAGGGGCGGCAAAAGCCGCCCTTTTCCGGGCTCTCCTTCCCGATCAGGGAGGGGGGTCGCTCCCAGCCCCACTCCCCGCGCAAACGCGGGGAGTGGATTCGCAGGGATGCGGGGGAACCGCAACGGGGACACCGGCTTTCGAGCACGACGCCGGGCGCGGGAAGCGGCAAAAGCAGCGGCAAGAGGGGGGTGCTGTCCTTTTGCCGCTCCAGGCCGACCCCGAAAGCTGCGCAACCGGCGGCAAAAGCCCTGCCCGGCGCGCACCCGCACGAGGCGTCCGGCCTTCGACGCCTCGACGAGCGCCGCTTGCGAGGATCGCCAGGTGCGGGAGGTCGTTGCGGCCGAGCTCCGAGGCCCGGCGCCAGGTCGCCGGTGCGCTGGTCGTCGTCACCGCGGCGCGCCCGGCCGGCGTTCGACGGTGCCATGCCTTCCCGCCGCTGCTCCCTCCGATGCGGCCCGGGGTTCCGGACCCCGCCGCCCGGTGCGCCCGAAGGTGCTCCAGATTCCTGCCGCTACCCCCCTTGTATCGGGACTGCCGGCCGATTCTGGATGTGCTGTCAGAGGTGATGCCGGCAGTTGGAGATCGCGTATAATCGTTCGAACAGTCAATGACTTACGAGACGCTCACAGCGGCCCGCAGGGCCACAAAGCGCGTCGAGCTGATCGCTCACATGGCGCCCCCGGCTTGGAACGCCCGTCTTCAGATCGGCACGCGCGGCACTCAGCGCCGCGCAAGTCCATCGACGACGATCCTCGGGAGCCCCGTTTCCTCCAGCCGCCGGTTCAGGCGGGGCAGACGGTCGCTGAGCATCCGCCCGAGGACACCCAGGCGCTCCTCCAGCTCCGCCGACAGCTCGTCGAACACCGCCTGGTAGGCGCCTATGGGCGTGCCGTCGCCCCGCTCCAGGTGGCTGCGCAGGCCGGTCAGGCGATCGTTCAGCTTGATGGGGAAGGCGATCTTGTCCTTCGGGCTCTGGTTGCGTAACTGGTAGAGCTCCCCCGCGACCGCCTCGATCCCGGCGGCGAAGCGGGACACGAGATCCCTGAGGTCGGCGTCATCGGCCTCCGCGAGGATGGCGTCGGCCTGGGAGCGGAGGTCGCGCGCCAGCAGCACGCCCTCGTTCGCCCGGCTCTCCGCATCGCGGATCTCCATGGCGAGGCCGAACTGATCGGTGAACGCGGCGGGGGGGATGTCGCCGAGCCTCGGATCCGGGAGCACGTCGAAGGCCGCCTCCCGCGTCCTGCCGCCGGTGGTGAGTCGCGCCCGGTAGCGTCCCGGCGGCGCCCACGGTCCCACCGCCGGGTTGCCGCCCTCCAGGACGATGCCCTCGAAGGTCGTCGCGCCGGGATAGCGGAGGTTCCAGCGGGTCCGGTGGGCGCCCGCGGCCACGGTTTCGTCGATGAGGGTGCGCACGTGCCCGCCGTCGTCCGCGAGGATCTCGAGTCTCGCGTTCCCGGCCCGGTTCAGCCGGAAGTCGATGACTGCGGGGACTGCTCGGCGGATCGCGCCGGCCGGCTGGAAGAGATGGGCGCCGGCGTCGGCGAGCTCCGCCTCCACCTGCCGGAGCGTCGCGATGTCGTCGAGCACCCAGAAGGAACGCCCGTGCGTGCTGATCACGAGGTCACGCGCCTCGACCGCGAGCCCGGTGACCGGCGTGTCGGGCAGCCCGGAGGACAGGTCGCCCCAGCGCGCGCCGCCATCGAAGGACACGAACACGCCGTGCTCGGTACCCGCGTACAGGAGCCCCGCCCGCTCCGGATCCTCCCGCACCACGCGCACGAAGGAGCCATCGGGGATGCCTTCGCTGATCCGGGCCCAGGTCGCGCCGTGATCGTCGGTTCTCCAGACGTACGGCGCGCGGTCGTCCATCTCGTACCGGATGCCGGCCACGAGCGCGCCCGCGGCGTGATGCGGCGACACCTCGACGGTCATGACGCGCGTGTGCGGCGGCATGTCGGGGGGCGTCACGTTGCGCCAGGTGGCGCCGTCGTCGCGCGACAGGTGCACGAGGCCATCGTCCGACCCGGTCCAGATCGTGCTCGGGTCATGCGGCGACGGCGTGATCGCGTACAGCGTGCCGTAGATCTCCGGGCCGTCCTGGTCCAGGACGATGGGGCCGCCGGAGTCGTCGAGCGTCTCCGGCTCGGCACGCGTGAGATCCGGGCTCATCCTCTCCCATGACCTGCCCTCGTCGAGCGACCTCCACAGGTGCTGCGATCCGGCGTACAGCGCGTGCGGCGGTTGGGGCGCCACGGCGATGGGATACGTCCAGTTCCATCGTTCGGGCATGTCGCGGGCAGGTTCGCCCATGACGATGCGCGGCCAGGGCTGGACGTCGGTGACCAGGCCGGTCCCCCGGTCGTAGCGGGTGAGGGTGTTGGTCGCTCCCGCGTAGAAGATGTCGGGATCGGCGGGGTGTTGCGCGATGTAGCCCATTTCGCCTCCGCCCACCGCGTACATCCACTCCGCGCTCGGGCTGCGCGGGTTGCGCAAATGCCCCGGCTCGGACGCCACGCACGCCGTCGAGTTGTCCTGCTGCGCGCCGCAGACGTGATAGGGGAAGTCCGAAGTTGTCGTCAGGCGATAGATCTGGGCCGTCGGGTAGCGCATCGAGGTCCACGTCCGCCCCCCGTTCACCGTCACCACGCCGCCCCCGTCGTTCCCGTTGATCATGCGCAGGGGGTTCGTGGGGTCGATCCACAGGTCGTGGTGGTCGGCGTGGGTCTCGGGCACGCTCTCGAGCGTCCTTCCGCCATCGGTCGACCGCATGAGCCGGAAGTTGAGGATGTAGAGCGTGTCGCGGTCGACCGGGTCGGCCTCCAGACGCTGAAAGTAGAAGGCGCGCTGCCAGATGTCCCGGTGCCCGTTGATGAACTCCCACGAACGGCCTCCGTCGTCGGACCGGTAGAGCCCGCCCCGCTCGGCTTCGAGGTTTGCCCACACCCGGTTCGGGTCCGCGCCGGAGACGGTGACCGTGATCTTGCCGAGCACCCCCTCCGGCAGGCCCGGATGGCGCGTGATCTCGCTCCAGGTGTCGCCCCCGTCGGTGGACTTGAAGATCCCCGACCCGGGGCCGCCACTCCAGAGGTGCCAGGGCCTGCGGACCACCTGCCACAGCGTCGCGTACAGCACGTTCGGATCGGTCGGATCCATGGCGAGGTCGACGGCCCCGGTGCGTTCGTCGCGGAAGAGCACCTTCTCCCAGGTCCCGCCCCCGTCGCTGGTGCGGTAGACCCCGCGCTCGGGATTGGGCCCGAAGGGATGCCCGAGGGCCGCGACGTACAACCGGTCGGGGTCGGTGGGATGGATGCGGATGCGTCCGATGGCGTGGGTTTCGGCGAGACCGAGGTGGCGCCAGCTCGTTCCGCCATCGTCCGAGCGATAGACACCGTCCCCCTGGAGGACGTTGGCGCGCAACTGGACCTCGCCCATGCCGATGTAGACGATGTCGGGGTCGGATGGCGCCATCGCGACCGCGCCCACCGAGGCGCTGGCCACCTGGCCGTCGGTCACCGGGACCCAGGTGGTCCCTCCGTCGGTCGTCTTGAAGAGCCCTCCGCCGGTCGCGCCGAAGTAATACTCGAAGGGTCGCTCCGGATGACCCGCCACGGCGATCGACCGGCCGCCCCGGTCCGGACCGATCGAGCGCCACTCCATGGGGGGAAGGAGGGAAACGAGGTCCTGCGCGGTGAGCGGCGCCGGGGTCGCGGCCGGGGACATCGCGACGAGCGACATCGCGGCCAGCAGGCGGAGCCCGCGCCGCGGCGCGCGAGTGGCACGGTGGCCCGGCGCCCGGCAGGCCGCGATCCCCGCCTTCATCTTCGTCATCCCCCGGCCCCTGACATCGCGAACACGAGAAGGAATCCTATGAGACACCCGGGCCAGGGAACCCGGCTCGGAGCGCCGGCCTCCGGCCGGCAGCGCGGCCCGCGAGGGCCGCGAAACCGCACCACGCCATCCGGTCCTGCCGCGCAACGGCCTGGAGCGCCCCCCAGCTCCCGCCGCGCCGCGGCTTCTCGCCCCGGGAGATCCGCCTACGCCGCCTCCAGCGCCTGATCGAGATCCTCGATGATGTCGGCGATGTGTTCGATGCCGACGGAGAGCCGGATGGCCTCGGGCCGCACCCCGACGCTCCGCTGTTCCTCTTCGGTGAGCTGCCGGTGGGTGGTGGACGCCGGGTGGCAGGCGAGCGACTTGGCGTCGCCGATGTTGACCAGCCGCTTGAAGAGCCCGAGCGCGTCGTAGAACCGCACGCCGGCGTCGTATCCGCCCTTGACGCCGAAGGTGAGGATGCCGGAGGCCGCTCCGTTGAGGTACCGGAGCGCCAGGTCGTGGTACCGGTCGCCGGGCAGTCCCGCGTAGTTCACCCACTCGACCCTCGGATGGTCGCGGAGGTGTTTCGCTACCGCCAGCGCGTTCTCGCAGTGGCGTTCCATGCGCAGGCCGAGGGTCTCGATGCCCTGCATGATCTGGAACGCGTTGAACGGCGAGATGGCGGAGCCGGTGTTGCGGAGCGGTACGGTGCGGGCGCGGCCGATGTAGGCGGCCGGCCCCAGCGCCTCCGTGTACACCACGCCGTGGTAGCTCGGCTCCGGCGTGGTGAACATCGGATAGCGCGCCTTGAACTCCGTCCAGGGGAACTGCCCCGAATCCACGATGGCGCCGCCGAGCGAACTGCCGTGTCCGCCCATGTACTTGGTCAGGGAGTGGACGACGATGTCGAAGCCGTGCTCGACCGGTTTGAGGAGCGCCGGCGTCGCGACCGTGTTGTCCACGATGGTGGCGATGCCGTGGGCGCGCGCCATCGCCGAGACCGCGGCGAGGTCCACGATGTTGCCCGCCGGGTTGCCGATGCTCTCGCAGAAGATGGCCTTCGTACGGCCGTCCACGAGCTTCGCCAGGTCGTCCGGGCCGTCTCCCTCGGCGAACCGCACCTCGATTCCCTGCCGCGGCAGCATGTGGGCGAACAGGGTGTAGGTGCCGCCGTAGAGCTGCGGGACGGAGACGACGTTGTCGCCCGCGACGGCGAGGTTGAGGATCGAGTAGTTGACCGCGGCGCTGCCCGAGGACAGCGCCAGCGCGGCGACGCCCCGCTCGAGCTGCGCCACCCGCTCCTCCAGCACTGCCTGGGTGGGGTTCATGATGCGGGTGTAGATGTTCCCGGGCACGGCGAGATCGAAGAGGTCGGCGCCGTGCCGGGCGTCGTCGAACTCGTAGGCGACCGTCTGGTAGAGGGGCACGGCGACCGCGTGCGTCGTGGGTTCGGACTCGTATCCGATATGGATGGCGATGGTTTCGTCACGCATGGGATCTCTCCTGGGGGTGTGGGAGTTCCCGGTCCGGAACGGACCCGGGAGGGAAGGCGGCGCGGGGCCGCGCAGGACTGTGGGAGTGAAGGGGCACTGCGGCGGCGTTGAGACAGAGCTCCGCGTTCGCGAGGCAGGCGCCCGCCGCGCCCCGCACGCCGTTGTGCGAGACGACGGTCAGGGCGAGATCGTGCGGCGGGCCGGCAGCACGGACCCTGCCGACGCTCACCGCCATGCCGCCGCCCGCGTCCCGGTCGAGGCGGGGTTGCGGGCGGTCGGGTTCGCGGCGCACCACCAGGGGCCGGGCGGGCGTCGAGGGGAGGGCCGCGGCGGCGGAGGGGGCACGGAAGTCGCGCAGCACCCGCGCCGCATCGCCGGGCGAAGCGGGGTGGCGCAGCGAGGCGAAGACGTGCGCCAGGTGGCCGTCCAGGACGGGAACCCGGTTCACGGCGGCGGTGACCGCCAGGTCGCAATCGAGGATCTTGCGAAGCTCCGGTCCCAGCTTCTCCTCTTCGCCCGGGATCCACGGGATCGCGTTGCCGGCGATCGCCACCGCGCCCACGCCGTTCCGCCCCGCCCCGGAGACCGCCTGCAGGGTGACGACGGTCACCGCCTCGATCCCGAAGGCGCGGTGCAGCGGGGCGAGCGCCAGCGCGAGTCCGGCGACGACGCAGTTGGGATTGGCGATGAGGGCGCCGCCGGTCCCGGCCCAGGGCTGGCGCTGCGCCGCGTCCACCGCCTCCGGGTTCACCTCCGGGACGACGAGCGGCACGCTCCCGTCCAACCGGTGGGCCGACGCGTTGGTACAGACGACGTGCCCCGACCGCGCGAGGGCCGACTCCGTCTCCTTCGCCACGCTCGCCGGAAGCGCCGAGATGACGAGCGGGCTCCGCAGCGTGGCGTCGAGACCCAGGACTTCGAGGTCGGCCGCGCCCGCCGCCGGACGCTCGCCGGCCGGCCACGCGACCGCCTCCCCGTACCGCCTTCCGGCCGAGCGGTCGGACGCGGCCACCTCCGCGAGCCGGAACCACGGGTGCGCCTCCAGCAGGTCCGCGAGGCGCTGCCCGACGATGCCGGTCGCCCCGACGACGGCGGTGGGGATCCGGTCGTCGGTCCGCTCCCCGGTCATCGTCCTGCCGCCCTCCGACCCGGTTCCGCGGTCGCCGGCCAGCACCCGGCCGGCGCGGCGTTGGCCCCTGGCGCTCCGACCCAGGTGCCCGCGCCCCCCGGTCCGGTGACCCGGAAGCGCACCTGCCGCCGCTCCGCGTAGTCGATCGCCTTGGGCTGCACGACCCCGCCGCCGAGCCGGCGCACCGAGTCCCAGGTCAGTGCCGCGTAGGGCGCCAGGTCGTCGCGGCCGTCCGGATCTTCCGGGAAGATGCCGTCCACGTCCTTGACGAGGCGGACCTCCGAGGCCCCCAGCGCCTCGCCGAGGAAGAGTGCGGTCAGGTCCGAGCCTCCCCGTCCCAGCAGGGAGGGAGCCCCGGAGGCGTCCCTCCCGACGAAGCCCGGGAACACCAGCGCGTCCCGTGTCCGGAGCGCCCGGTGAATCCGGCCGGTATCCACGTGGACCGGCTCGGCGTCGTCGAGGGGGCCGCGCGTCCGCACCGGCACCCGCGAGGCGCTGACTCCCGCCGCGCGGACCCCGCGGGCGACGAGCGCCATGGTGAGGAGCGCCACCGACGCCTCCTCGCCGGTCGCGAGCAGCGCTCCGATCTGCGTCTCCGGCGGCGCCGCCGCGACCGAGCGGGCCGCGGCGAGCAGCGTATCGGTCGTCCGGCCCATCGCGGAGACCACGGCCACGATCTTCCGGCCGCGGGCGACTTCCGCCGCGGTCACCACCGCCGCCTCGCGGTAGTCGTCCGGTCTCGCCAGGACCGAGGAGCCGAATTTCAGGACGGCCAGCGGGGCTGCCGCCAACGGGGCCGGCGCCCGGTTTCCGGTGGTGACCGGTTCGTGGAATCCGACGGGACGGAAACCGTTCATGGGAGGCTCCAGCCCGCCGGCGAGCGGCCGTTCCGGGCGCCCGCGGCGGACGGGAACGCGTCTTCCAGCAGACCGCGGGTCGCGGCGGTAGCGCCGTCGAGCGCCCAGCGGACGGATTCGAGCCGCGCGGCGAGCAGCGCCGCCGCCTGCCGTCCCTCCGGCCCGGTAGTCTGCCGGCCGTTCACCTCGAGCGCGAGCCGCAGGTCCCGGAGCAGGTCGCCGAGGTCGCTGATCGCCGCGCCGCACGCGACGAAGCTCACGGACGCGGCGGACACGGACCCGGTCAGCCGTTCCTGCGCGGATTCCTCGAGTGGACCCGGGAACGTGACGGGCCCGGCGGCGAGGTTGTGATGTCGGGGCATGGCGTCTCTCCTTGGATGACATCCGAGGAGGGCCGAAGCCCCGTGGGTCCGCTTGGTTGCCGTGCGGCCACATCCCCGAGATCGGGCGCCACCTTGCCCGGACCGGGCAGGTTGGCGGGGGTACGCGGGTGCGTTGCCCCCTCTGGATGCTGCCCGGCAGGTTAGCCCGGGACGCACCCCGCCGCCACTGCCGGCATCGGTCCCGTCATCGCAGCCTTCAGGGAGGGCCGCTCAACTCCCAGAGGAACCTGTGGGTGTCGAGAGCAGCCGCACGGGTTACCTCTCCCAGGCTTCTAGCTCGGATTCCGGGAGAGGCTCGAAGAAGGTCTCCGGTACTTCCAGGCGTCCCTTGAAAGCGCCGAACTCCCGCTTCCCACGTTGCCGGAAGGGGACGAGACGCGCCACCGGGGCCCCGTTGCGGGCAATGACCACCTCTTTTCCTGATTCAACCTGGGCGAGCAGGCGGGACAGATGCGTCTTGGCCTCGCGAACATTCACAGTTGTCATCGAAACTCCCGGCCTTGAGCTTGGTCAACGATATGGCCAGGCAGGCGCGGTGTCAGGCCGGGCTTTTTCGGCCAGGACGCCCCGGCACGGCCGGGCCGGACTCAGTCCCCGTTCAGGCTCCGCCGCCCGGCGGCCCGAACCAGTGCGTCGAAGATGCGCTGGTCCAGGTCGTGCCCCATGCGCTCGGGGTGCCACTGCACGGCGAGCGCCCCCCAGCGGCCTCGGCGCGAAGACCCGTTGTATTCGATGCCTTCGATGGTGCCGTCCGGCGCGTGCGCCACCGCCGCCAGACCTTCGCCCAGCCGGTCCACCGCCTGGTGGTGGATGCTGTTCACGCTTCGCTCGGTGACCCCGAGAATCTGGCCGAGGCGGCTCTCGGGCTGGATCGTCACCGGGTGCCGGAACGCCACCGCGTCCGCCGGCACGGGGGGGATCGGAGGGTGGTTCGCGCGGTCGGTGATGTCCTGGTGCAACGTGCCCCCGAGCGCGATGTTGAGCGCCTGCATGCCCCGGCAGATGCCGAAGAAGGGAAGGTTGGCGTCCCGGGCGGCGAGCGTGAGCGCGACGTCCCAGGCGTCCTCCTGGGGATCGATGTCCGCGCTCAGCCCCTCGTCGGTCCGGGTATAGGAGGAGGGCGAGAAGTCGCCTCCGCCGGTAAGGACCAGGGCATCGATCGCCGCCACCGCCTCCGGGGCCGTGCTCAGTGGCCCCGGGGGAAGGATGATCGGGATGCCCCCGGCGATCCGCACACTCTCCACGTACTCCTCGGCAAGCGTGAAGAGCTGTTCCGGAGCTCCCACGATCGTGTGGACGGGGCGCTTCCAGGGGGTGAGCCCGATGCGGGGCCGGCTGCGGCGTCTATTTCCGCTCATCGCGCCGTCGCCCGCGGCGGGCGGATCCCGCGAAACTCCCAGTCGCCGCCGAGCGCCGTGGATCGCACCTGCTCGGACTCCGTCGGCTGCGCGCCGTAACCCTCGGGGATTCCCCACTCCGCGGCCACGATCGGGTTTTCGAGGCGCCCGAGCCCATCCACCTCGACCGCGACCTCGTCCCCCGGCTCCACCGGCCGCGAGCCGGCCGGGGTGCCGGTGAAGACCAGGTCGCCAGGCAGCAGCGTGTGGGTCCGCGAGATGTCGGCGATCAGGTAGTGCGGGTCCCACGCCATCTCGCCGGTGTTGCCCGACTGGCGCACCTCGCCGTTCACCAGTGTGCGGATCCTGCGCCCCCGGAAATCCCACCCGGAAACCACCGGCTCCAGCACCGGGCAGAGCGTGTCCGCGCCTTTCACGCGCAGCATCGAACCGGCGTCGGTGTCCCGGAAATCGTGCAGGCCGAAGTCGTTGCCGACCGTGTACCCGGCCACGAAGCGGCCGGCGTCCTCCGGGGCGATTCCCCGGCACCGCGATCCGATCACCGCAACGATTTCTCCCTCGAAGTTCAGGTACCGGCAGCCCCGCGGGCGGACCACCGGCTCCCCGCTCCGGATCAGGGCGGAGGGAGGCTTCAGGAAGTAGGTGGGCGCCTTCGGAAGCCGCGCTCCGAACTCCTCGACCCGGCTGCGATAGTTGAGATGAACACAAACGATCTTGCTCGGGTTCATCGGGACCGGGGAGCCTACATTAGGTAGGGGAAGCGGCCCACGGCGCTTTTGTGGCGGCCCGGCGCGCCACCCTCGCGGCCGCTGTGCCGGCTGAAGCCGGCGTTCCAAGCCGGATGCGCAAGCTCGGCGTACCATCCGGGCGGTGACGACGAACGGCCGAAACGGGTCCCCGGACGGCTTCGAGGCGATCGTTTCGCATGACACCTACACGAAGGGGGTGCCGTGGGATCTCTTCGCGCGGATGCGGGAGCGCGGATCACCCTGCTGGGTGGACGAGCCCGACGGCGCCGGGTTCTGGGCGCTCACCCGCCACGCCCACGTCTTCCACGCGAGTTCCACCCCGAGGGACTTCTCCTGCGCCCGCGGCATTCGGCTCGAAGAACTCGACGAGGACGAACTCGAGGCCCGGCGGACGATGATGGAGTACGACGGCGCCGAACACGCGCGGCTCCGCCGGCTGGTCGGCGCGGGCTTCTCCCGGAAGTCGATCGCGGCCTACGAGGCCTCGGTACGGGAGCTGGCCGCGCAGGTGCTCGACCGCGCCCTCGAACTCGGCGAGCTGGACTTCGTGGAGGGAGTCTCCCGGGAGCTCCCGATCCGGATGCTCTGCCGCATCCTGGGGGTCCCCGAGGAGGACGCCGGTGAACTCGTGGAATGGGGCGACGCGCTGATCTCGAACGCGGACCCCGAGTTCTCGATGGCGGTCATCGATCAGGTGGACACCGAGGAGTTCCGCCTGCTGCCGTTCCGGAGCCCGGCGGCCCGGGCCGTCTTCGAC
The DNA here is from genome assembly GCA_965116805.1 of Vicinamibacteria bacterium. Classification (GTDB taxonomy): domain Bacteria; phylum Acidobacteriota; class Vicinamibacteria; order Marinacidobacterales; family Marinacidobacteraceae; genus Marinacidobacterium. The sequence goes on along the minus strand of OZ220713.1, from coordinate 19,359 downwards.
TACGCGAGCCACATCCGGAAAGAACGTCTCCGGCGGCCCACCGACGACATCATCTCCGGGATGCTGGCCGAGGATGCCGGCGGCCGGCCGCTCACCGAGCTCGAGTTCCAGAACTTCTTCCTGCTCCTCATCGTGGCCGGCAACGAGACCACCCGCCACACCATCTCTCAGGGTCTGCTGGCGCTCCTCGAACATCCCGACGCCTGCGACGCCCTCGACAGCGCCCCCGGCGAGCGCGATCTCTACGAGTCGGCCACCGAGGAGATCCTCCGCTGGACCTCGGTGACCATGCACTTCCGCCGCACCCTCACGCGCGACCTCGACCTCGACGGCGCCTCGCTGCGCCGGGGCGACAAGGCCGTCCTCTGGTACATCGCCGCGAACCGCGACCCGGAGGCGTTCCCGGAGCCCGAGCGGTTCGACGTCCGCCGGAGCCCGAACCCGCACCTGGCCTTCGGCGCCGGCCGGCACGTCTGCCTCGGGGCCTGGCTCGCGCGCCTCGAGGTCCGGGTCACCTTCGAGGAACTCTTCCGCCGGGTGCGCGCCGTGGAACTCACCGGCCCGCCCGACCGCCTCCGTTCCAACTTCATCCACGGGATCAAGCACCTGCCGGTGCGTCTGATCCCCAGGTAAGGAGCGTTCCCATGCGACGCATAGCGATCTCCGTCTGGCTCGTGGTCTTCGGCGCCTCCGGCGCCGCGGCCCAGTTTCCCCTCGAAGCGGTCTTCTCGGCCCCGTTTCCGACGAGTCTCACCGCGTCTCCGGACGGCTCCCGGGTCGCCTGGGTGTTCGACGAGCGAGGCGCGCGGAACGTCTGGGCGGCCGACGCCCCCGGCTTCGAAGGACGCCGCCTCACCGCTTTCGAGGGCGACGACGGGACGACGATTCACAGCGTGGCGTTCAGCCGCGACGGGCGCCGCATCGCGTTCATCCGCGGCGACGGCCCCAACCGGGCGGGCGAGCTGCCGAACCCGACCAGCAACCCCGCCGGGGTGGAGCAGGCGCTGTGGGTGATCGATCAGGGCGGGGAACCGCGCCGCATCACCGAACCCGCCGCCTCGCCCCTCTTCACCGCCGACGGCGATGCGGTGCTCTTCATCCGGCGCGGCCGGGTCTGGACGGTCGGTCTGGATCCGGACGCCGAAGCCGAGCAGCTCATCCACGGCCGAGGCTCCTTCGGGAACCTGCGCCTCTCTCCGGGCGGCGACCGGCTCGCGTTCGTCTCCTCGCGGGGGGCGCATTCCTTCGTCGGCGTCTACGACTTCGCCGCGAAGACCGTCCACTACCTCGACCCGGCGGTGGACCGCGACGGCTCGCCCACCTTCTCCCCCGACGGGAGCGAAGTGGCGTTCCTGCGCACGCCGCCGGTGCTCGAGCGGTTCCTGTTCGTTCCGAGCCGGGAAGGACCCCCCTGGAGTATCCGGGTGGCCTCCGTGGAGAAACCGGCGACCAGCCGCGAGGTCTTCCGCGCGGAGCCCGGAATGGGAAGCGCCTTCTCCGGCACCGCCTCCGCGAACCAGCTCCACTGGACGAATGACGGCCGCATCCTCTTCCCCTGGGAGCGCACCGGCTACCGGCACTACTACGCCGTTCCCGCCGCCGGCGGCGAACCCGAAGCGCTCACCGCCGGAGCCTTCGAGATCGAGTACGCGGTCAGCGACGGGCAGGGGGGCCTCATCGCCGCCACGAACCAGGGAGACATCGACCGCCGCCACCTCTGGCGGCTCGCGGCGGGATCGGCCGCCGAAGCCCTGACCTCCGGGACGGGCGTCGAGACGCTGCCGGTCGCCGTCCAGGGAGGCGTGGCTTTCCTCGGCGGCGACGGGCGCCGCCCGCTCCAGCCGATGATCCAGACCGGGGGCGGCGACGCGCGCGCCCTCGCCCCCGACGCCTTCCCGGCGGACTTCCCGCTCGACCAAATGGTGGATCCGGAACCGGTGGTCTTCGCTTCCGCCGACGGCATGAAGATCCACGGCCAACTCTTCCGGCCCGCCCAAGGCTCCGACGCACCCGGCCCCGGCGTCCTCTTCCTGCACGGCGGCTCCCGCCGCCAGATGCTGCTGGGCTGGCACTACATGGGCTACTACTCGAACTGCTACGCCTTCCACCAGTACCTCGCGAGCCGGGGCTTCACCGTGATCTCGGTGAACTACCGGAGCGGCACCGGCTACGGCATGGAGTTCCGCGAGGCGCTCAACTACGGGGCGAGCGGCGGCGCCGAGCACCAGGACGTGCTCGGGGCGGGCCGCACCCTCGCGGACATGGCGGGCGTGGACGGAGACCGGATCGGCCTCTGGGGCGGCTCCTACGGCGGCTACCTGACCGCGATGGGGCTCTCCCGGGCGTCGGACCTCTTCGCCGCCGGAGTGGACATCCACGGCGTCCACGACTGGAACCGCACCATCCAGGGATTCAACCCGGCCTACGAGCCGGACCACCACCCGGAGGCGGCGCGCCTGGCGTTCGAGTCCTCACCACTCGCGACGGTGGACGGCTGGCGCTCCCCGGTGCTGCTCGTCCACGGGGACGACGACCGGAACGTCCCCTTCAACGAGACCATCGAGCTGGTGGAGAAGCTCCGGGAACTGGGTGTCGAGCACGAACTCCTCATCTTCTCCGACGAGGTCCACGGCTTCCTCCGCCACGAGAACTGGCTGGAGGTCTTCCGCCGCAGCGCCGACTTCTTCGAGCGGCACCTGGGGGAATAGGACGCTGCACGAGCCGCAGGTCACCGACTCCCCGAGCGATGTCATTACATCATGATGGCATGCTATGGTGACAACGTGAAGAGGCTGCAGATCCAGTTGGACGAAACGCTGTACGAGGCGCTGCGGCGACGTGCGTTCGAGGAACAGGCTTCCATGGCGTCCGTGGTCCGCGACGCGCTCGCGCGATCCTTCGGGACTCCCGGGACTTCCGGGCGTTCCCTCGGTGACTTCCAATTCGTGGGCTCGGGAAGCAGCGAGCCGCCCCCGGGCGGGCCGGTGTCCGAGCGCCACGACGAATTCCTGGATGACGCCATCTCCGCGCGGTTCCGGAAGGCGTGATCTTCCTCGACACCTCGGTCATCTACGCCCTGGCCGATCGCCGGGACGAGTTCCACCGGCTCGCCCGGCGCCGATTCGATGTCGCCCTCCGCAGCCGTTCGCTGCTGGTTACCCACAACTACGTGCTGGTGGAGTCGATGGCCCTGCTGCATCGGCGTCTGGGCCGTCAGGCAGCTCTCCACCTGGCGCGCGACGTTTCGGCGTTCGACATCGAGTGGGTGGGAGAAGCTCTCCATCAAGAGGCTACGGCGGCCCTTTCGGCCGGAGCCGGAGCGAGCCTGGTGGATCAGGTGAGCTTTCTCGTGATGCGGCGCCGCGGAATCGAAGAGGCCCTGGCGTTCGACGCCGACTTCGTGGACGCCGGTTTCCGGCTCTTCGGCACCGAGACCCACTGATTCCGGCAACGCTGTCTAGAGTTCGGCCGGGGGCGCTGGACCCGTGGGAACGCGCTGTTCCGTGGATCGTGAGGCAGCGTCCGCGCGGCGCCGGAGCGCCGGCGTCTTCGAGCGGCGCCCGGGGAAGTAGCGCCGGTCCTTCATCCCTGCGGCCGGCCGCCTCTACACAAACCGGGGACGGCTTTGTATTACAAGTAAGTTACTAATACATGACGGTTTAGTGACATACTCTGAATTCGTCCTTTTTTCAAGGACTTGGGGCCGGGTGTCACGTTTGACGGCGGATGCGGCCGGGCGGTCTGATCGGTTGCGCTGGCACATGCCTCAGGCAAGGGAGACGGCATGCCTATGCGGGGAGTGCGATCCGCTCGTAGCGCTGCTGGATCGCCCCTACCCGCCGCCAGTTCCGTAACTTCCTCCCGCACCGGTTCCCGGCGTCAGGTGAGGCGTAGGTGCGTACGCACCGCCGCTTCGGCGCTGGCTGTCGCGCCGTGCGGGTAAATCCCACTCGCTTCGATCACATCCCCACAGGAGGGCAACACAACATGACGCTGCAACGATTTACGGCCGGTCGGCCGTGTCCGGCGCTGGTCCTGGGCCTTGCGCTCCTGCTGGGGGCGGGAACCGCTTTCACGCAGGAACTGACCGGAACGATCTACGGCGAGGTCACCGACGATCAGGGGCTCGCGATCCCGGGCGCCACGGTGACCCTCACGAGTCCGTCGCACATCCAGACCGAGAGCCGCGTCACCGGGGCCCGGGGGGACTACCGTGTCCCGCTGCTCTCGCCGGGCACCTACACGGTGACGGTCGAGCTCGCGGGTTTCCAGACGGTGACCTTCGAGGGCGTGGTGCTGAACGCCGGAAACGACATCGGGCTCGACGCCACCCTGTCCCCCTCCGGGGTCGAGGAGATGGTGACCGTCATCGGAGAAGCGCCGCTCGTGGACGTCAGGAGCAACCAGGCGATGCGCACCATGGACGTGGACCTGATCGAGAACATCCCGCTGGGGCGCACCTATTCGGACCTGCTGGTCTCGATGCCGGGCGTCCTCGACAGCGAGTACTCGTTCACGCCCACGCAGACCGTCCACGGGAGTTCGCCCCGCGACAACCTGTTCAACATCGACGGGGCGGGCATGAACGACACCACCGTCGGCTACATCTCCACCGAGATCCCGATCGACATGATCGAGGAAGTCCAGGTCACCACCGGGGGCATCTCGGCCGAGTTCGGCATGTCGCTCGGCGGGGTCTTCAACTTCGTCACCAAATCCGGCGGCAACGAGTTCTCCGGAACGCTCAACGGCTACTACCAGGGGGAACAGACCGAAAGCAGCAACCTCACGCCCGATCTCCTCGACGTGCTCCCGGAGTCATTCACCGAGACCAGCAACCTCAAGAACCAGGAGTACGGCGCCACGCTTGGCGGACCCATCATGCGCGACCGGGCCTGGTTCTTCGGGAACCTGCGCCGCCTCGAGGTGGAACAGCAGGAACCCTTCCTGCCCACCCAGGCGTTCGAGACGAACCAGACCCACTCGTTCCTGAAGCTCACCACCCAACTGACCGCGAACACCCGGTTCAGCGGTTCCTTCACGACCCGCGACCAGGACAAGTGGCCGGGGAATGTCTCCAGCTTCTCGAACGCGGACCACCCCGAGACCTGGGACATCCTCTACCGGAACCAGCGAATCGTCAATCTGAACGCCACCCAGCTCCTCGGTCAGGACACGATCCTCGAGGCGCGATACAACGGCGTGTGGAAGTCCTTCAACCGGGAATACCCCAACAACCCCAACTTCGAGATCGGCTATCGGGACATCGGGACCGGCGAGAACTTCGGGGGCCTCACCGGAGGCGTCGGCGACACGCTGGCCCGGGACATCCGGCAGGCCCACCTGACCCTCTCCCACTTCCGGACGGGGCTTGGCGGATCCCACGAGCTCAAGACCGGCGTGTATTGGGAGCACTCGCCGTTCAAGCGCGAGTTCTATTTCCCGAACGGGGAAGACGTGGTGCAGATCCTCAACAACGGCGTACCCCACCGGGTGCAGCTCCAGAACTACCCGATCAACCTGCAGCAGACGAACATCAACCGGCAGGCGTTCTTCGTGCAGGACCAGTGGACGATCGGCGAGGCGCTCACCGTGAACCTCGGCGTCCGCTGGGAGCGCACCGAGGGCTGGTATCCACGGCAGAGTTCGGGCGGCGGCCGCTGGTTCCCCGAGGTCTTCCTCGATGAGACCCGTGACCTGATCACCTTCAACTCCGTTGCGCCGCGCGCCGGTCTCGTGTGGGCGCTGGGCGAGGAGGGGCGGACCTCCATCAAGGCCAGCTACGGGCGGTACTACAAGCCGCTCCTGAACCAGGACACCCTGATCATCCTGCCGCGGTCCGGTGGTTTCCACGAGTACGAGTGGCTCGACCACAACGGCGACCTGGTGTTCCAGGACGGCGAGCAGGGCGAACTGACCCGGGACAACATCCAGCCCAACACCTCGAGCGCCGACCCGAACCTCAAGAACGCCTACGTGAACTCGGTTCACTTCGGAATCGAGCACCAGCTCGAGAACGACATCGTCCTCTCCGTGTCCGGGATCTTCAAGCGGGAGAAGGACATCATGGAGACCATCGACATCGGCCGGATCGGGCCCGATGGGACGCCCTTCGGCGCCTACAACCCGCTCTCGGTCACGAACCCCATCGACGGCTCGCCGATGACCATCTACGCGTTGAAGCCCGAGTTCCAGGGTTCGGGCAGGATTCGCTTCCTGACGAATCCCGGGCAGGACGGACCGCTGTTCCGGGATTACAACGGCGTCGAGTTCGTGGTCCGCCGCCGCTGGCAGGACGGCTGGCAGCTGATGGCCGCGCTGAACGTCGCCGAGGCCGTCGGAAACATCGGGAACAGCTACGGCTCGACCTGGGGCGGCCACGCGATTTACGACAACCCCAACACGCTGATCAACGCCGAGGGACCGCTGGACCTGGACGCCACCTACCAGTTCAAGCTCCAGGCGACGTATACGCTGCCCTGGGACATCCTGCTGAGCGGCTACTACCAGGCGGTCACCGGATTCCCGCTGAAGCCGCCCGAGAACTTCGCTCCCGACCCGGCGCTCGGCGCCTACACCGTGCGTTTCTTCCGCGACGACGTGCCCGGGATGGTGGTGGAGAGCTTCGTGGACGTGGCCGGCGTGCCGCGCGGCACCTACCGCCACGACTTCCGGAACAAGATCGACCTCCGACTCGAAAAACAGTTCCCGTTCGGGGACAACCGGCGCATCGGGATCATCGCGGACGTGTTCAACCTGACGAACATCAACCGGACGACGGCGGTGCAGTCGCTGCGTTACGGGCTCGGGGATCGATTCCTGGTGCCGGCCACGATCGAACCTCCGAGGATCGTGCGCATCGGGGTCCGCCTCCAGTTCTAGGAAAGAGTGCGGGGGCGGCGCTTCGGCGCCGCCCCCCGCCAGCCACGACAGTCCTTAGACTGGCATCGCTGTCCGCGTGAGCAAGACCAGGAAACCCCGCCGACCGGGAGCGCCGGTCTTCAGACCGGCATCTCTGCCCGCAGGGCAGGAAGAAAAGGCACGCGGACCTCGGCGGCACGGCCTGCGCTTGTGGGCTGCGGCCGGCGCCGCCCTGCTCGGAGGTCTCCTCCTGGCGCGCGTGGCGTTCCCTCCCACGCTCGACCTGGCGGAGGTTCCGGGCGCTCCAGCCGGCGAGATGGACGAGCGCGTCCGTGCCCGGATCGAGGCAGCGCGCCAGGCGGTGGCCGCGGATCCCCGCTTCGGAGCGACCTGGGGCCGGCTCGGCTCCGTTCTCTACGCGCACGAACGGGAGACGGACGCAATTCCGGCGTTCCAGCGGGCCGCCGAACTGGACTCCGAAGAACCCCGTTGGCCCTATCTGCTGGCGCGTCTGCTCGAGACCCGAGATCCGGCGGCGGCCCTGGAGTCCTCCGAGCGCGCCGTCACGCTGTTTCCGGGCTACGCGCCCGCGCAGGTGCTCCACGCGCAGCTACTCGAACAGGCGGGCGACACGGACGGGGCGCTGGCCCCCTACCGGAGGGCGATCGACCTGGACAGTCGCTGCGCTCCCTGTGAACTTGGGTTGGGCCGCATCGCGCTGGCCGCCGGAGACCTCGAGGCGAGCCGCGTCCACCTGGAACGCGCGGCGGCGCTCCAGCCCGAGGCCCGCGCCCCCTACGCATTCCTCGCACGGGTGCACCGGAGCCTGGGCGACGCAGAAGCGGCCCGAAGCGCCGCGCAACGGGCGGCGGAGCTCAACGGCGAAGTCCTCCAGAACGACCCCTTCATGAACGAGGTCGTCGAGCAGAGCGTTTCCGCGATGGGTTACCAGCGCCGGGCGGCCCTCGCCGACGCGCTGGGGAACCAGACGAAGGCCGAGTCGCTCTACCGCACGCTGCTGGACGCGTATCCGGAGGAAGCGGACGGCCACTACAACCTGGGGAACCTGCTCGCCCGCCTGGGAAGGACGGACGAGGCCATCGTCCGCTACCGCCGGGCGCTCGAGATCGCCCCGCGAAAGGCCGAGGCCCGCTTCAACCTGGGGAACATGTTCCTGAACCAGGGCCGGCTCGCCGAAGCCGAGCAGGAGTACCGCGCCGCGCTCGAAACCTGGCCGGACCACAGCGGGACGCTGACCAACCTGGCGAACGTGCTGGCCCGCCAGGACCGGATCGCCGAAGCGGTACCGCTCTACCAGCGCGCCGTCGAGGCCGATCCGGAAAACCCGATCGCCCATCATCAACTCGGTCAGATCCTGGTGCGGCAGGGGGGCGCCACGGACGCGATCGCACACTTCCGCGCCTCGCTGGCGGTGCGTCCCGAGTCCGGTCCGGTCCATCTCGACCTGGCGATGGCGCTCGCCGGCGCGAACGACTACGAGGGGGCCTGGCGGCACCTGGTGGCCGCCCGCGAGACAGGGGCCCAGCCTCCGGGGGACTTCGTCGCTTTCCTCCGCCAGCGTGTATCCGACGCGGGCTCGCCATGAGCACTCGAGCCCTTCCGATGAAGCGACGATCGGTACTTGTCCTCCCGTTCGCGGGCGTGGTCGCGACCGCCTGCGGCGTGGCTGGCGGCGCCGGTGACTACTCGGCGCTCGTCGCGCTCCATGACGAACTCGTCGAGTTCGGCCGGCCCGCCATGGAGAACGGCCTCCCCGACGTCCGCCCGGAAACCATCGCGCGGCAGCGGGCCGGACTCGACGGCTTCGCGGACCGCCTGGACGCGATTGATCCGGCCGGCTGGCCGGTCGCGCAACAGGTGGACTACCTGCTGGTGCGGGCGCGGCTGAACCGCCTCGACTACGACCTGCGGGTGCGCCGTCCCTGGGCGCGGGACCCGGGGACCTACGTGGACACCGTGCAGCGGCTCGCCTTCCACGAGTTCCCGATCGGGGAGGAGGAGCGGGCCCGGCTCGGGACGCAACTGGCCGGGGTGCCGGCGTTCCTGTCCCGCGCCCGGGAGAACCTCACGGACGCCGGCGGCGAGCTGACCATGCTGGCGCTCAGGAACCTGGTGACTGCCGACGGGGTCGGCCACGGCCATCCGTACCGCGAGGTTCCGCCGGCCGGCACGATCGCCTGGTACGAGGATCTGGTGGCGCAGCTCGAAGCGCACCACCCCGAACTCCTGCCGCCGGCGAAGGAGGCGCAGGCGGCGGTCGGGGAGTTCCACGCCTGGCTCACCGGGAACCGGGACCGCATGGACGCGCCCTCGGGGCTCGGCCGCGAGAACTACGACTGGTATCTCAAGTACGTCGCCATGATGCCCTTCGACTGGGACGACGTGAACCGGATCGGGGACCGCGAACTCCACCGGTCGTGGGCCTTCCTCGAACTCGAGCGCAACAGGAACCGGGGTCTCCCGGTGGTGGATGCCGCGCCGAGCGCCGAGGACTACGCCCGGCGGATCGAGGAGGCCGACGAGCACGTCCGGAAGTTCCTGGTGGACCAGGACATCCTCACCATCCCGGACTACGTCGGGGAGTTCGGCACGAACGTGCCCTGGATCGTCCGCGAGGGCGGGCGCCGGAACTTCTGGGAAGAGGTGCAGTACCGCGACCCGCGGCCCGACCATGTCCACGCGGTGATCCCGGGCCACCGCTTCGACGGCCTGCTGCGGAGCCGGGAGCCGGGGCCGAACCGCTCCTCCATCCGGGGCGCCTACCGCGACCGCGGCCGCACCGAGGGGTGGGCCTTCTATCTCGAGGAGATGATGCTCCAGGCCGGGTTCCTCGACGAACTGCCGCGAACCCGCGAGCTCTACTACATCTTCCAGATCGCCCGGGCGGTGCGGAACGGGGCCGAAGCCCTGATGCACACGAACGAGTTCACCGTCCAGCAGGCGGTCGATTTCATGGTGGACAACACTCCCTTCATGGACCAGGACGTGGCCCGGGTGGACGCCGAGATCTATCTGAAGACCCCCGGTTCGGGAATCGCCTACCAGATGGGAAAGCTCCAGATCGAGGAACTCCTCATGGACCGAGCGCTGCAGCTCGGCGACGGGTTCGACCTGAAGGAGTTCCACGACGAGTTCCTCGCTTCCGGCTGGATTCCGATCTCGCTCATCCGCTGGGAGATGACCGGCCACGACGACGAGGTCCGGGACCTGTTCGCGAGACCGCTGCACTGAGGCAGGAGAATCGAATGAAACACGCGCTTCCCGGCGGCCTCGTGCTCGCCGCGCTGCTTGCCGCATCGCTGGCGCTCGCCCAGCCGACCGGTTCCCGCGACCCGCTGCTGAACCAGGGGCCGAAAGCGGTGGCCACTTCCGACGGCGGGATGGTGGCGACCCAGCTCCCGAACGTGACCCGCGCGGCGCTCCGGGTGCTGGAGGACGGCGGGAACGCGGCGGACGCCTTCGTCACCGCCGTCTTCCTCCAGCACGTCGAGGACTTCCACCAGGTCTCGCACTTCGGGGCGATGTCCGGCCTCTACTACGAGGCGGCAACCGGGACGACTTACGCGTTCAATGCCTTCTCGGAACGGCCGCGGGCCGACCGGTGCGGGGATGGCAAGCGGGTGGGACGGCTCGCGATCGGCGGCACCGTAAGCGGGCTCGAATCGATCGCCGAGCGCTTCGGCACGAGGCCCTGGGCCAGCTATCTGGAACCCGCGATCGCCGCCGCCGAAGAGGGCGTCCTGGTCACGAACTTCCAGTACGCGAACAACTACAGCCTCTGGGAGAACGGGGACCTGATCCGGGAGAACGAGGAGGCGCAGGCCTTCTACATGCCCGAGGGCCACCTGGTCCCGGTCGGCGGGACCTGGAAGATGCCGGCGCTCGCCGGGACCCTGCGCGCCGTCGCCGAGCACGGCGCCGACCACCTCTACAAGGGCGCGTGGGCGAAGAAGTTCGTGGAACAGGCCACGAACCGCGGCTTCTGCGTCACCCTCGAAGACCTCGCCGAGTACGAGACGCGCTGGCTCGAGCCGGCGCGCTTCACCTACCGGGGCCACGAGATCCTCGTCGAGCCACCGCCCAACAAGGGCGGCCTGCTCGTCGGGCAGAACCTGAACGTGCTGGAGCAGTTCGACCTGACGGACACGGGTCACTTCGCCGAGTCCCCGGAGACCCTCGAGATCATGGTCCGGAGCTTCGGCAAGGTGGAGTCGGACATGAAGTGGTCCATCCAGGATCCGGCGGCCTACCGGAACCCCTACGAACTCTGGAACTCGAAGGAGTACGCGCGGCTGAGCGCCGAGTTCGTCCGGCAGACCATGCCGCAGCCGGGGGTGGACCTGACGGCGATGATGGAGAGGGAAGCGGGCGGAACGAACGTTGCCGCCGCGATGACCCTCGGCAGCAACCACAACGTGATCGTGGACGCCGAGGGGAACTGGATCAGCTCGCTCCATACGGGGCACGGCGGGGCGCCGGGCATCTTCATCGACGGGGTCCGGGCGACCGGGAGCGGGGTGAAGGCCGAGACGATGGGGCCGGGGCGGCGGATCCTGGCCGAGGTCACCGGCGTCTTCGTGATGAAGGACGGCAAACCGTGGCTCTCGCTCGGGACGCCGGGGTTCCCGCCCCAGCCCGTGACCGAGGTGCTGGTGAACATCCTCGACTTCGGGATGCACCCGAAGGAGGCGGCCGACGCGCCGCGCTTCTGGGCGTTCCTCTACGGGCAGACCGAGCGACGATTCCTGCGTATCGAGTCCCGGATCTCCGACGAGGTCCGGCGGGGGATGGCGAGGAGCGGCATCGCGATGGAGGAACTCGGCGACTACAACTGGCACACCGGCTCGATGCAGATCATCTGGCGGGGTGACGACGGAAAACTCTACGGGGTCAGCGACCCCCGGCGGCTTGGATTGGCCGCCGGCCACGGAACACAAAACAAGGGAGGGGCGCCATGAGAAGGAGCTCTACATTGATTCGCGTTCTGGCAGCGGCAGGGCTACTCGCCCTCGCCGCCACCGGGACGGCGCAGAACGGACCCGATCCGCAGCTCAACCAGGGGCCGAAGCCGACCGTCACCGGCGACTCGGTGATGGTGGCCACCCAGCTACCGGTGGTGAGCAACGCGGCGCTCCAGGTCCTCAAGGACGGCGGCAACGCGGTGGACGCCATGGTGACCGCCGTCTTCGTCCAGCACGTCCAGGACTTCCACCAGGTCTCGCACTTCGGCTCGATGTCGGTGATCGGCTACGACGCGGCGAGCGACACCTACTGGTCGCTGAACGCGGTCTCGGAGCGTCCCCGGGCCGACCGCCACGACCACGGCGACGTCTCCAAGGTCGCCATCGGCGGGGTGGTCCGCGGCCTCGAAGCGATCGCGGATCGCTACGGCAGCGGCACCATGGAGTGGTCGCAGTACCTGCAGCCGGCGATCGCCTCGGCCACCGAAGGCGCCATCGTCACCTCGTTCATGTACGGCATCAACTACAACCTGATGGAACAGGGCGACCTCGTCAAGAACCCCGAGGCGCGCGAGGCCTACATGGCGAACGGCCACCTGGTGCCGGTGGGCGAACGCTGGAAGCGGCCGGCGCTCGCCGAGCACCTGAAGATGGTGGCCTCCGAGGGCGCCGACTACATGTACACCGGGGCCTGGGCGGAGAAGTTCGTGAAGGCCGCGAACGCGAAGGGGTTCGCGGTGAGCATGCAGGACATGGCGGAGTACAAGCCCCATTGGGACGACCCGACGAAGTTCACCTACCGCGGGCTTGATTTCTACGGTTCGCCGCCTCCCGACACCGGCGGCGTCATCGTGGGCAGCAACCTGAAGATCCTCGAGAACTTCGACCTGAAGGGCATGGGGCACTACAGCGAGTCTCCCGAGGCGCTCGAGATCATGATCCGGGCCTTCGGCCGGGTCTCCGACGAGACGCGCTGGGTCATCAAGGACCCGCTCAACTTCAAGATGCCCACCGATCTCTGGCTCTCCGACGAGTACGGAAAACTGGGGGCCACCTTCGTCGAGAACACGATGCTGCTGGACGGCGTGGACCTCTCGAACAGCGAGACCCCCGACATGACGGCCTCGCTCTTCCCGCCGGGAGCGGGTGGGGCGGACACCGCCGATCTCGGGAGCAACCACAACGTCATCGTGGACTCGCACGGGAACTGGGTGTCCATGCTCCACACCGGGCACGGCGGAGCGCCGGGCATCTTCATCGACGGCGTGCGGGCCACGGGGAGCACCGCGCGCGCCGCGACCGCGGGTCCCGGCCGCCGTCTGATCCTGCCGATCACCGGGATCATCGTGGCGAAGGAAGGCAAGCCCTGGCTCGCGATGGGGACCCCGGGCTCGCCGCCGCAGCCGGTCACCGAAGTGCTCGTGAACATCATCGACTACGGCATGCACCCGAAGGACGCCGCCGCCGCGCCCCGCTTCTGGGCGTTCCGGGGCGGCGAACGAGGCGTGCAGATCGAGTCCCGCATCTCCGACGCGGTCCGCAAGGGCATGAAGAAGAGCGGGATCGCGATCACCGATCTCGGCGCCTACAACTGGCACACCGGCTCCATGCAGATCATCTGGATGGGCGACGACGGCAAGCTCCACGGAGCGACGGACCCGAGGCGTCTCGGCGTCGTCGTCGGCTACTGACGATGTAACACGTCCGCTGGGAGACGGGCCCCGCGTCCGGGCGCCCGTCTCCCGAGGAGAAGCGATGAAACGCTCGCCAGTGGGAGCGCCGGTCTTCAGACCGGCACCGCCCGCCGTCGGCGGGCGAAACATGCGCGCCGCTGATCAGCGGCGATTGCCCAGAGGTTCAACCATGCGGTTCTTCACTACAACAGCCTGTCTCCTGCTGACCGCCGGCCTTGCGTCCGGCCAGCACCCACCCGACGCGCGGGACGCGCTCTACAACCAGGGACCGAAGCAGGAGTCGGTCGGCGACTCGGTGATGGTGAGCACCCAGCTCCCCATCGTCACCGAGACCGCGCTCGAAGTCCTCCGGAACGGCGGGAACGCCATCGACGCCTTCGTCACCGCGGTCTTCCTCCAAAACGTCGTGGACTACCACCAGGTGAGCCTCTTCGGCGCGATGGGCGGGCTCTACTACGACGCGGCGAGCGGGAGCTACACCGTCTTCGAGTCCTACTCGGAACGGCCGCTCGCCGGCCGCTGCGGCGAGGGCGACCCCTCCCAGGTCGCCATCGGCGGCAAGGTCGCGGGCCTCGGCGCCCTCGCCGACCGCTTCGGGACGATGGAGTGGGCCGACTACCTCGAGCCGGCCGTCAAGGCGGCGGACGAAGGGGTGCTGGTCACCTCCTTCATGTACGCCAACAACTACAACAGTTGGGAGACGGGCGACCTCATCCAGCAGAACGACGAGGCGCGGGCCCATTACATGCCGGACGGCCACCTGGTCCCGGTGGGCCACCTCTGGAAGATGCCGGCGATGGCGAAGACCCTCCGCGGCATCGCATCGGACGGCGCCGACTACCTCTACACCGGGGCCTGGGGTCAGAAGTTCGTCGAGAAGTCCCGCGCCAAGGGCTACTGCGTGAGCCTCGAGGACATGGGCGCCTTCGAGGTGCGCTGGTCGGACCCGGTCCGCTCCACCTACCGCGGCTACGAGGTCCTCAGCGAGTCCCCGCCCAAGAAGGGCGGCATCCAGATCGGCTACAACCTGAACATCCTCGAGAACTTCGACCTCGCGAGCATGGGCCACTTCGCCGAGTCGGTGGACACCCTCGAGATCCTCACCCGGACACTCGGCCGGGTGGAGACGGACATGCGCTACGGGGTCACCGATCCGCTGGCCTTCCAGATTCCGACCGAGGTCTGGCTCTCGAAGGACTACGCGAAGTTCGGCGCGGAATTCGTGCGGACCACGATGGTGGTGCCAGGCGTGGACCTGACGCCGCCCACCGCCACCGCGGCGCTCCGCCGTCCGGAACCGGTGCGGATCGCGCGGTCGGCGGACGCCCCGCCCATGGTGGACGAGAGCAACCACAACGTCATCGTGGACGCCGAGGGCAACTGGATCACCTCGCTCCACACCGGGCACGGCGGGGCGCCGGGGATCTTCCTCGACGGGGTGCGGGCGACCGGCAGCGGCTTCCCCGGCCGGACGGTCGGACCCGGCCGGCGGGTCAGCCCGAACAGCACCGGCACCATCGTCGCGAAGGACGGCGTGCCCTGGCTCTCGCTCGGCTCACCGGGCGTCCCGCCGCAACCCGTCACCCAGGTGCTGGTCAACATCATCGATTTCGGCATGACCCCAGGTGATGCGGCCGACGCACCACGCTTCTTCGCCTTCCGGGGCGGCGAGCAGGTGCTCGCGATCGAGTCCCGGATCACCGACGAGGTGCGGAAGGGCCTCAAGGCCCGCGGCATCAAAATCCAGGACCTCGGGCCCTACAACTGGCACACCGGCTCGATGCAGATCGTCTGGCGCGACCCGGACACCGGCAAGCTCCACGGGGTCACCGACCCCCGCCGCCTCGGCCTCGCCAAGGGGTACTAGCGGTAGCCGCAGGGAGCGCCGGTCTTCAGACCGGCACGCGGGCCGCAGGCCCGCAGAGCGCGTCGGGCTGCCCTGCCGCATGGCGCGACGGCTTGGAACGCCGGCTTCAGCCGGCACAGCCCGCCGAACGGCGGGACGACGCTCGCTCGCCGAAATGGCTCGGCTGCGCGCGCCAATGCGCCCGCGGGTAGCGACGAACCGCCCGCGGCCCTGCGGGCCGCTGTGCCGGCTGAAGCCGGCGTTCCAAGCCGTTCCGTCGTCAGCATTTCCGCAGCACCTGGGCCGGCTGGAGGCCGGTGCTCCGACCTGGCTAGCCGATCGGCTCCCCCTCCGCGTACGCCCACTCGCGGTGCAGCTCCTGCAACCTCACGGTGAGCGCACCGCGTGACCCGCTGCCGATCCGCCGCCCGTCCACCTCGAGCACCGGCGTGAGCGCGCCCGCCGTCCCCGTCGTGAACATCTCGTCCGCGGTGTAGACCTCGGTCAGCGAGAGGTTCTTCTCCACCACCCGCAGCCCGTCCTCCCGGGCCGCCTCGATCACCGTCGCCCGGGTGACCCCGGGCAGGCACGCGTGCGTGTGCGGCGTCTCCAGCCTGCCGTTACGGACAAGGAAGACATTCGTGGCGTTCGTCTCGGCGACGAAACCGTCGAGGTCCAGCATGAGCGCATCGTCCACCCCGGCGTGATTGGCCTCGATCTTGGCCAGGATGTTGTTGATCAGGTTGGCGTGGTGGATCTTCGAATCGATGCACTGCGGGCTGTTCCGCCGGATCGAGGCGGTGATGAGGCGGATGCCCGCGGGGTCGTAGACGAGCGGTTTCCACTCGGCCAGCACGATGAGCGTGCAGCCCGACCGGTTCCACTCGGGGCTCATCCCCGAGGTCACCTTCTCCCCCCGCGACAGGGTCAGCCGAACGTGAACGCCGTCGGTCATCCCGTTGGCCCGCAGCGTCTCGAAGAGGGCGGTCCGGACCGTATCCCGCGCCGGCACCTGCCCGAAGTCCATGGCGTGGGCCGACCCGAACAGCCGGTCCAGGTGCCGGTCGAGGTCGGCGACGCGCCCCCGATAGACGCGCAGCCCCTCCCAGACCGCGTCGCCGCCCTGGACCGAACTGTCGAACACGGAGACCCTGGCCTCTGCTCGAGGCTTCAACTCGCCGTTGATCGAGACCAGGATGTCGGCGTTTCGCGGGTCGGGAAGTCCCATGTTCGTCTTTGGGGCAGTGGCGGGCGCTTCCCCTACTGGCTCCCCCCGATGAGCAGCAGCTCGGTCTGCCGCGGCGCGAAGTACTCCACGTCGCCCTCGGGGAGCACCCGGGCGTTCTCCTCGATGCGGATCGGGAGCACCAGGCCGTCCCACTCCGGAATCGGGGTGCTGATGTGCAGCTCGACCGAGTACCAAGCGTCGGCCCGCAGCGGATACCGCACCCGGTCCCCGTAGGCGAACGGCCAGTCCACCGCGACCCGGGCCCCGATGTCGTGGGTGGAGTTCCCGACCGAATGGGAATAGACGCCCACTTCGGGCTGCCTCGGGTCCACCTCCTCGTTGCCTCCCGTCTTCGGCTGACCGGACTGGTACCCCAACTCCCCGACGTCTTCCATCGTCTGCTCCCAGACCTCGTGGGCGATCGCTCCCGGCTTCCAGTTGCTGGTCAGGATGTCGGTGACTTCGAGCGCCTTTTCCCAGGCGTTCCGGATGCTCTCCGGGGCCTCGGTCTCCCCGGGCCGCAGCACGTAGGCGGTCCGCTTGATGTCGGTGCGGTAGTCGAGGTACCCGACCCCGGCGTCCACCGACAGGATGTCCCCGGGCATCACGACGTGGTCCGCGCTGTTGATGGGGAGGTTCTCCCCGTTCCGGGTGATTCGCACCCCGGGAAGGAATTCGTTGATGAGCCCGAGCTCCATGGTCCGCTGCCGCATCCACCAGTGGATGTCGGCGATGGTGGTCTCACCCACCGTGATCACCGCGTCGGAAAAGGCCTCCTCCTCCCAGGCGACCGTCCAGGCGCAGAGATCGGCAAAGACCGGAATCTCCTCGGGGATGTGCATCTCCCGGAAGTCGCGGATCACGAGTTCCGCCGACACCATGCGGGATGAGTACTTCTCGCCGAGCGTCTCCTCGAGGAAGTTCCGGAGCGTCCAGGTGAGGCCGTCCGCCATCGGCAGGGTGCGAGAGACGTTGAGACCGATCCGCTGCGGGTCGCGCTCCTCGATCACCTGCCGGAGGTGCGGGCGGACGCCCTCCTCGGTGTAGCCGTAGAAGATGTGAACGTCGTAGGCGTCGCTGATCGTCGGGTCGCGGAGCGAGTGCGACCCGATGAAGATCTTCTCGGGCGTGTCCTCGCCGCGGTCGAAGAAGATGTAGGCGTTCCGCACGCCTCCCCAGCCGCCACCGATCTCCGAGAGGATCGGGTCCACGTGGTGTTCGCGGCTGAAGGTCAGCCACATGTCGATGTCGTGCGCCCGCATGGCGGGGAGCACAACGGCGTCCAGCCGTTTCGTGATGAGATCCTTCCGGATCTGGGCGCGTTCCCGCGCGTCCGGGATGTCGAGCACCTCGGTGGGCCGGGCGTCGCCATCGCCGGCGGTATCCGCGCCCATGGGGCCACAGCCGGCAGCGAGCGCCAGCGCCGTGGTCAGTAGCAGGCTTTTTCGAATCATTGCGTCACCTCCGTCGTGGTGTTCGCAGGTCGATCCGGGAGAGCAGTTCCCGCGCCTCCCGGTGATCGGGCTCCAGTTCAAGTAGCTGTTCGAGCGCCAGCGCTGCCTCGTCGGTCTTCCCCTGGCGGGCGAGCACCGCCGCCCGGTTGAAGCGAGCAGGCACGAGGTCCGGCTCGGTCGCGAGCGCGGAGTCGTAGTGGCTGATGGCGGCGTCGCCGTCGCCGGCCTTCGCCAGCAGGTTGCCCAACCGGAAGTGGGCAAGGGCGAAGTCGGGTCTCACGGACACGGCCCGCCGATAGTGCCGGAGGGCGTCTTCCGACTCCCCCCGGGCTTCCAGCACCTCGCCGAGTCCGTAGTGCGCTTCGCCGAACTCCGGCCATTCCCGGAGCGCCCGGCGGAAGTGCGCCTCGGCCTGCTCCCCGTTCCGCTGCGCCAGCCGGACCGTTCCCAGGTTGTGATGCGCCTGTGGGAGCGCCGGGCTTGCCGCGATGGCCCGGTCGAAGAGCGAGACGGCCCGCTCGATGTCGCCGTTCAGGAAGTGGAGGCGGCCGAGGTCGCTGAGCGCCAGGGCGAAGTCCGGCCGGAAGCGCACGGCTTCGTCGAGGTGACGGATCGCCTCGTCCCGCTCCCCGAGCGCGGCGAGCATCCCCGCCAGGCCGAAGCGGGCCTTCTCATCCCGGGGGTTCCGGTCCAGCTTGAACCGGTAGCCGGCCAGCCGCGCCGCCGTTTCCTTCCGCGCGAAGTCCAGCTTCAGCGCCGCGAGGTCCGCTGCCCGCCGGGGGACCACCTGGACCCAGAGGTCCCCCATCTCGTCCGAGGACTCGGGGCCGTAGAGCACCCGGCGGGGCGGATCGTACGGGTTCCGGGGGTTGTCCGCCGAGTTGTCGTAGGTGAACTCCATCGCGAGCCTCGCACCCGCCGGCAGGGACACCGGCCGCGCGAAGCGGTACTCGGCCTGCCAGTTGAAGTCCCAGTCGCGGATGTGCAGGAGCGAGTGGCGCCTTCCGTCTTCGAACTCGGCCCAGGCCCGCATCTCCTTGCCGAGGTAGTGGGCGTGTGGGTACAGGCCCACCAGCTCCACGTCCACGGGCAGGAGGTAGGCGTCCCGGATCCGGTAGCTCGCCTCGCCCGCGGGGATGTCCATCGCCTTCGTGCCGAGCCGGAGCCGGGTGGAGATGCGGGAGGGGGCTTCGCCGAGGTGGAAGCCCACCTGGACCTGGATCGGGTCCGCGTCAGGGCGGGGGAGGAGATGGAGTTGCAGCACCAGGTCGCTGCCGCGGGGTAGGCGCCAGGT